>CAVSQM010000001.1:0-412249 GCA_963730115.1 uncultured Solirubrobacteraceae bacterium
CTTCTTCAAGCTCGCCGAGCCGGTGTTCGCGCGCATGGCGCGACCTCGCCTCGAGCATGGGGCACCTGAAGGACCTCCTCGAGGCGAACGGAACGCCGTAACGATTCCCGGACGCATGGCCCGTAGAAAGGACTCCGACATGACCGGCCTGACCCGCACCTTCCGCCGCCGCCTGCGGCGCGCTCCCGACGAGGAGCGCGCTCCGGCCTCGACGCCGGAGGTGCGGGAGGACGAGGCGGCCCCGATCGACATCGCCCCCAACGACCCGCTGCTCGCCTACCTGCAGAGCGCGAGCGGCGCGGTCGACGTCGAGGCGCTGGAGCTCGACTCGCCCGCGCTCGCCGAGCTGAAGGCGGCCGGGATCAAGCTCGCGGTCCCGCTCGTCAGCCAGGGCGAGCTGATCGGCGTGCTCAACCTCGGGCCGCGGCTCTCGGAGCAGGAGTACTCCTCCGACGACCGCAAGCTGCTCGACAACCTCGCCGCGCAGGCCGCGCCGGCGCTGCGGGTCGGCCAGCTCGTCCGCCAGCAGCAGGCCGAGGCCGCCACGCGCCAGCGCTTCGAGCAGGAGCTCGAGGTCGCCAAGCTGATCCAGCAGAACTTCCTCCCCAAGCAGCTGCCGGAGCTGTCGGGCTGGCAGGTCGCGGCCTACTACCGGCCGGCGCGCGAGGTCGGCGGCGACTTCTACGACGTCATCCCGCTGCCCGGCGGCAAGGTCGGCTTCGTGGTCGGCGACGTCACCGACAAGGGCGTCCCCGCCGCGCTCGTGATGGCCGCCACCCGGAGCGTGCTGCGCGCGTCCGCCCAGCGCCTCGTCGAGCCCGGCGAGACGCTCGAGCGCGTCAACGAGCACCTGTGCCCGGACATGCCGGAGAAGATGTTCGTGACCTGCCTCTACGGCGTGCTCGACACGGCGACCGGCCACTTCCGCTTCGCCAACGCCGGCCACGACCTGCCGTACGTCAAGACCGCCGAGGGCTCCGAGGAGCTGCGCGCGCGCGGCATGCCGCTCGGGCTGATGCCCGGCATGCCCTACGAGGAGAAGGAGACCGTGCTCCAGCCCGGCGACTCGCTGCTCCTGCACTCCGACGGCGTCGTCGAGGCGCACGACCCCGACGGCGAGATGTTCGGCTTCCCGCGCCTCAAGCAGTGCGTGGCCGACTACCCCGGCGGCGGCGAGCTGATCGACCGCGTGCTGTCCGACCTGCACGCCCACACCGGCCCCGACGCCGAGCAGGAGGACGACATCACCATGGTCGTGCTCCAGCGCTCGCCGGGCGCCGGCCACATGCTCAACGGCGCCGTGCCCGATGCCGTGCTCGTCACGGAGTTCGAGGTCCCCTCAGCCGAGGGCAACGAGCGCGTCGCGATCGAGCGCGTCAGCGCCGCGATCGCGGATCTCGGCCTGACCGAGGCGCGGCTCGCCAAGCTCAAGACCGCGGTCGGCGAGGCGACGATGAACGCGATGGAGCACGGCTCGGGCTACCGCGAGGACCGGCCGGTCAACGTCCGCGTCCTCACCGGCGACGGCCGCGTGCGCGTCCAGATCACCGACCTCGGCGGCGCGCCGCCGGAGTCCGAGCGCGAGGTGCCGGACCTCGAGGCCAAGCTCGAGGGCCTGCAGCGCCCTCGCGGCTGGGGCCTCTTCCTGATCGAGAACATGGTCGACGAGACGCGCGAGACGAGCGACGGGGAGCACCACACCCTCGAGCTCGGCGTGCGTCTGGAGGGAGATGACGATGGCGACGAGTGAGATCCCGGCCGTGCGCCGGCGCGACGGAGTCGCCGTGATCGACATCGCGGGCGACGTCAACCGCGGCGCCGAGGCGGCGCTCGAGGCGGCCTGGCAGCAGGCCACCGCCGAGCCCACCGACGCCGTCGTCCTCAACTTCGAGGGCGCCGGCTACATCAACTCGACCGGCATCGCGCTGATCGTGGGCATCCTGGCCCGCGCCCGCGCGGCCGGGATCGACGTGCGGGCCTACGGACTGACGCCCCACTACCGGGAGATCTTCGAGATCACCCGGCTCGCCGACTTCCTGGCGATCAACCCCGACGAGGACAGCGCCGTGCGCGGCGCGGAAGGGAGCAGGGATGCCTGAGGCCACAGCCACGTTCGAGGTGCGCCGGAGCGGTCCGGCGGCGATCGTCGACATCCGGGGCGACGTCACGGCCGGCTCGGAGGCCGTCCTGATGACGGCGTACGACGAGGCGGGGGACGCGAAGGCGATCGTCCTCAACTTCACCGATCTCGCGTACATGAACAGTGGCGGCATCGGCCTGCTCGTGACGCTGCTCGTGCGTGCCAACCGGCATTCGCAGCAGCTCCTCGCGTTCGGCCTGTCGGACCACTACACGCAGATCTTCGAGCTGACCCGCCTCGACGAGGCGGTCTCCATCCACGACGACGAGTCCGGCGCGCTGGCTGCCGCCGCTTAGAAGGAGCTCGCCATGAGCGATGTGAACGAGCGGGCCGCGGCCCGCGATGCGACCAACTGGGCGAAAAAGGTCTCGCACCTGAACGTCGCCGAGGTGCCGGAGGGCGCCGTGGCGATCAACGTCGAGGGCAAGCGGCTGGCCGGCCCGATCCAGGGCTTCGGGAAGATGTGGCAGAAGACCTACCAGGTCCGGCTGCCGCAGGAGAAGGTGTCGGCCACCGACCTGATCGCCACGTGGAAGCAGCGCTTCCCCGAGTTCTGGCCGGAGGGCAACAACTTCTACGCGCCGTTGACCGGGATCGAGCCGGGCGAGGTCGCGCTGATCGGCATGACGCTGCCGGGCAAGATGAAGCTCTCGACCGGCGTGATGGTGCTCTATGCCGACGAGGAGTCGTTCACGCTCATGACCCCGCAGGGGCACATGTTCGCCGGCTGGATCACGTTCAGCGCGACCGAGCGGGCCGGCCAGACCGTGGCCCAGGCACAGGTGCTGATGCGCGCCTCCGACCCGATCTTCGAGATGGGGCTGACGATGGGCGGGCACAAGCAGGAGGACCGCTTCTGGGAGCAGACGCTGACGGCGCTGGCGACGCACTTCGAGACGCCGCTGGCGCACGTCGAGACGCAGGTCGTCTGCGTCGACAAGAAGCGCCAGTGGTCCCGGTGGCGGAACGTCTGGCACTCTTCGGCGATCCGCTCCACGCTGTACATGCTGGGCGCGCCGGTGCGCGGGATGAGGCGCTTGTTTGCCTGACGCGATCGTCGTCGGCGCGGGTCCCAACGGCCTCGCGGCGGCGATCGTCCTCGCCCGCGCCGGCCACTCGGTGCGGGTGCTGGAGGCGCAGGACACGATCGGGGGCGGGTCGCGCTCGGCGGAGCTGACCCTCCCCGGCTTCGTGCACGACATCTGCTCGGCGGTGCATCCGCACCCGCTCGCCTCGCCGTTCCTGCGCGAGCTGCCGCTGGCCGACCACGGGCTCGAGCTCGTCCACCCCGAGCTCGCGCTCGCGCACCCGCTCGACGACGGCACCGCGGTCGCGTTCGACCGCTCGCTGGAGACGACGGTGGCGTCGATCGGCGGCGAGGACGGCGAGCGCTACCGCAAGCTGGTGGCGCCGCTGGTGCGGGACGCGGAGAAGCTGCTGCCGTCGATCCTCGGGCCGCTGCGGCCGACGCGCCACCCGATCGCCCTTTCGCGGTTCGGGCTGCTCGGGCTGCCCTCGGCGAAGCTCCTGGCCGGGCGCTTCAAGCAGCCGCGCGCGCGGGCGCTGATCGCCGGCAACGCCGCGCACTCGATGCTGCGGCTCGACCAGCCGCCGACCTCGGCGGTCGCGCTGGTGCTGATCCTCACCGGGCACCACGTCGGCTGGCCGGTGGCGCGCGGCGGCTCGCAGGCGATCGCCGACGCGCTCGCCTCGATCGCGCGCTCGCACGGGGTGGAGATCGAGTGCGGCCGCCGCGTCGAGCGGGTCGAGGAGCTCGACGACGCGCGCGCCGTGCTCTTCAACTTGACGCCGCGGCAGATCGTCGCGATCGCCGGCCACCGGCTGCCGGACCGCTACCGCCGCGCGCTCGAGCGCTACCGCTACGGCCCCGGCGTCTTCAAGCTCGACTGGGCGCTCGACGGGCCGATCCCGTGGACGGCGCCGGAGTGCACGCGGGCGGGCACCGTGCACGTCGGCGGCACGTTCGAGGAGATCGCGGCCAGCGAGGCGTCGCCGGGCCATGAGCGGCCGTACGTGCTCGTCTCCCAGCCCAGCCTCTGCGACCCGAGCCGGGCGCCGGAGGGCAAGCACGTCGGCTGGGCGTACTGCCACGTCCCGTCGGGCTCGACGCAGGACATGACCGCCGCGATCGAGGGGCAGATCGAGCGCTTCGCCCCCGGCTTCCGCGAGCGGATCCTCGCGCGGTCGTCGCTGAACGCGGTCGAGATGGAGGCCTACAACGCGAACTACGTCGGCGGCGACATCAACGGCGGGCTGATGGACCTGCGGCAGCTGTTCACGCGCCCGGTCGTGCGTCCGGTGCCGTACGCGACGCCGGACCCGCGGCTGTTCATCTGCTCGTCGGCGACGCCGCCCGGAGGCGGCGTCCACGGCATGTGCGGCTACTGGGCGGCTCAGGCGGTGCTGAAGGCCACGCTCACCCAGCCGAAGTCGTCGCCCGGCAGGTAGAACCCGGCGAACACCGAGTCGCTGCTCTCCTCGGGCACGGTCCCGGGGATCTGGGTGTAGGTGACCGTCTTGCCATCCGGGCTCGTGGTCACGGAGGCGGCCTGGTCGGGGTGGAGGTCGATCAGCACCTCGCGCCGGCCGTCCATGCGGAAGATCGCCCGCGAGGCGGCCCCGTTGAGCTCGATCTCCGGGTTCTCCGCCTGCATGTCGATGCCGTGCGACGGATAGCGGAAGTTGACCGTGCCCGTGTAGGAGACGGCGGCCTTGCCGCTCGCCGCGTCGCGCCAGCCGCTCTTGAACAGGTAGTGGAACTCGTAGGGCGGGGTGCTGGTGGCGCCGTTCTCGGTCGAGGTGCCACCGCCGCCGTTGATGTAGTCGACGAACGACTCGCGGACGTGCCAGGTGATGGTCGCGCTGACGGCGTCGACGGCGCCCGCCGGGCGCGCCAGCGTGGGGAGGGGGTCGGTGGCGGGCGGGGTGGTGGTCCCGCCGCCTCCGCCGCCCGGGTTGGAGCCGCCGCCGCCGGGCGAGGGCGTCAGCGGGCGAGCGGGCGGCGCGCCCTGCAGCGACGCGGTGATCCGCGCGCGCCCGAAGCGCCCCTGCGGCGCACGGCGGAGGGCGAGCCGCCGCTTGATCACGCGCGCGGCCCCGCGGTCCAGGGTCACGGCCGAGGAGCGGAGGCGGGCGCTGCGGGTGCCGGCGTCGAGCTTGAGCCGCTTGCCCGCCGGCCCGCGGAGCACGACGATGCGGCGGCCGGCCACCCGCGCGGTCAGCGTCGTGCGCGCGCCGAGCCGGGCCTGGATGCGGCTGAGCGTGACGCTGCGCTTCCCGCGCCGCAGGACCACGCGCTTGCCGAGGTCGAGCGTCGCCGTGCGGCTGACGCTACCGGCGGTGATGGGCAGCGTGATCTTGGCCGGCACCTTCACCCCCTGGGCGCGCAGGCTGTCGGCGGCGGGTCCGGTGGTGGAGAGCGTGGCGCTGCCATGCGAGGCGGCGAGCGCGGCGAGCAGCACGGCGGTGGTCATGGGACCTCCTGCAGGTTCGAGTTCAGCCAGGCGACGTGGAGTGCGGTGCGGCCGTCGGCGCTCTCGAGCGCCGCGTCGACGTTCCAGACCTCGGCCAGCCGGTCGGGGTCGAGCACGTCGGCGGGCGCCCCGGTGGCGACCGCGCGGCCGCGCGAGAGCACCACGACGCGGTCGGCGACGGCGGCCGCCAGCGCGAGGTCGTGGACGACGAGCAGCACCGCGAGGCCGTCGTTGGCCAGCCCGCGCAGCAGGCGGGCGACGGCGGCGGTGGCGCCGAGGTCGAGGTGCGCGGTCGGCTCGTCGGCGATCAGCGCGGGCGCCTCCTGCGCGAGCCCGACGGCGATCTGCACGCGCTGCAGCTCGCCGCCGGAGAGCGTGGTCAGCTTGCGGTCGGCCAGCGCGGTCACCTCGGTGCGCGCGAGCGCGCGGTCGACGGCGTCGTGGTCGGCCCGGGTCGCGCGCCGCAAGCGGGCCGATGTGCGGCGAGCGCCCGATCTCGACCGCCTCGCGCACCACGATCCCGTCGGGCACCCGCGGGCGCTGGGGCACGAACGCGCGCACCTTGGCGAGCTTGCGCCCCCGCAGGTCCTGCCCGAGCCAGCGGACGCTGCCCGAGGTGAGCTTCTGGATGCCGGCGGCCGAGCGGGCGAGCGTCGACTTGCCCGCGCCGTTGGGCCCGACGACCGCCACGAGCTCGCCCGCGGAGAGCTCGATCGAGGCGTCGCGCAGGATCGTCGCCTCGCCGATCGTGACGCGTGGCGTCGCGGACGTCGAGGAGCGAGCGTCACGTCGCGCTCCGCAGCAGCCTGATGAACAGCGGCACGCCGAGGACGACCATCAGCGGCCCGACCGGCAGCTCGATCGGGGCCAGCACCGTGCGCGCGAGCGTGTCGCCGGTCAGCAGCAGCGCCGCCGCGGCCAGCGCCGAGGCCGGCACGACGAAGCGGTGCCCCGCGGTGCCGCCCGCCAGCCGCACGACGTGCGGGATCACCAGCCCGAGGAAGCCGAGCAGCCCCGCGATCGCCGCCGCCGCCGACGCCAGCAGCGCCGCCGAGGCGCCCGCCAGGAGCCGGATCGTGCGCGGGCGCGCGCCGAGCGACTCGGCGACGTCGTCGCCCAGCGCCAGCCGGTCGAGCGGCCGCGTCAGGCCCGACGGCGAGCAGGAAGCCGACGGCGAAGTACGGCCACGTGACCTCCATGTCCGACCAGCCCTGCGCCGACAGCCCGCCCGCGAGCCAGAACACCGCCGACTGCACGCGGTCGGCGAAGGCGACCATCAGCGACGTCGTGGCGGCGCCGAACAGCGAGGCGATCGCGATCCCGGCCAGGATCAGCCGCCCGATCCCGCCGCCGCGCGGCCCTGACCAGGCGATCATGAAGACGAGCCCCGCGGCGGCGACGCCGAACACGAGCGCGCCCACCGGCAGCAGCGCGATCGAGCCGGGGAAGACGAGCAGGATGAGGATCGCGCCGAACGCCGCGCCGCCGGTCACGCCGATCACGTCCGGCGAGGCGAGCGGGTTGGCGAGCGCGCCCTGCAGCAGCGCTCCCGCCACGCCGAGCGCCGCCCCGACCACGAGCGCGCTGATCGTGCGCGGCAGCCGCAGCTGGAGCACGATCTCTCGCAATGGACCCGGGTCGGCCTGCCCGGTCAGCGCGTCGATCACGTCGCTGAGCGGCACGTGGACCGCGCCGAGCGTCAGCGACGCGGCGGCGGCGGCCACGAGGGCCGCCGCCGACACGAGCATCACCGTGACCTGGCGGACCGCCACGGCTCAGTTGCGCAGGTACAGCCGGCGGACGTCGCGGATCGTCCGGCCCACGTCGGTCCACGGTTGCAGCAGCGAGTTGCCGGTCGACACGTAGATCCGCTTGTTGCGGTACGCCTTGGTGCCGCGCCACGCCGGGTTGGTCCGCAGGTACGCGCCGAGCTTCGGGATGTCCTTCGGCGAGCCGTGCGGGACGGCGATGATGATGTCCGGGTTGCGCTTGACCACGATCTCGTTGGAGATCCGCGCGAAGCCGTCGCCGGCCACCAGCCCGTCGGTCAGCAGCCGCCCGCCGGCGCGGCGCACGATGTCGCCGCCCCACGAGTTGGCGAGGAACGCGTAGGGCACGCGGCCGATGCCGAGGATGACCAGCACGCGCGGGCGCTTGCGGATCCCGCGCGACGCGCGCGCGACGTCGGCCGCCATCCGCTCGGCCATCCGGTTCGCCGCCGCCTGCTTGCCGATCAGCCCGCCGATCCGCTTGATCGCGGCGCCGGTGTCGTGGACGCTGCGCGGCTCGGTCTCGGCCACCTTCATCCCCAGCCGCCGCATCGCGCGGTGGCCGCGGCGCCAGGTGGGGGAGGAGAGCACGAGCCCCGCGTTGAGCAACGCGAGCTGCTCGAGGTTCGGCCCGCTCGGATGCGAGAGCGGGATCCGGCGGACGCCGCGCAGCCGCGACGACCAGCGGTCGTTGCCGCCCAGCACCTGGCCGATCGCCACCGGGCGCACGCCGAGGTCGGCGACCGTGTTGGCGGAGAACGGGTTGAGGGCGACGACCCGCTTCGGGGCCGCCTCGGCCGCGGGGGCGAGCGCCAGGAGCGCGAGCAGCGCGACCAGGCCGGCCCGCCTCACGCGGGCACCTCGGCGTCGAGGACCTCGTAGACCCGCAGCTCGTTGCCGTGCGCCAGCTGGCCCTCGGCGCGGTCGCGGCTGTGGCTGCGCTTGAAGAGGTCGGAATGCACCCAGTTCTTGAACGCCTCCTTGCTGTCCCACTTCGTCAGCACGACGTACTCGGCATCACGGTCGCGGCGCAGCAGCTCGAAGCCTTGGAAGCCCTCGGCCTGATTGAGCAGGCGCTCGCGCGTGAGGAACGCCTCCTCGAAGTCCGCGGCTCGGCCTTCCACCGCGCGCACGACGTTCATCACCACGATCATTTGCGCTCCTTGCTTTCTTAGGGTCGCCTAATTAGGGTGGCCGAACCCTGACTTAGGGCACCCTAATCCCGAGAGGACACATGCGCAAGGCAATCGCACGGACGCTCCCGTTGTCCCTGCTCGTCGCGGGAGCGCTCGCCGCGCCCGCTCCTGCGGCGACCGTCGCCTCGGGGGAGCTCGAGTGGACGCAGTTCAACGTTTACGAGCTCGCCGCTCCCGCGGGCACGAATCGCACCTGGCTCGGCTACGTCACCGGCGGCGCGCCGCTGGCCAACGGCAGCGCGACCGCCAACGACAGCGCGACCGGCGCCGCCGTCACGCCCGCCAGCACGCGCGGCGCCGACCAGGCCTACTCCTTCGGCTTCCCCACCGGCACCGGCGGCACCTACGACGAGTACACGGGCACGGGCACGGTCGAGCTGACCGGCACGCTCACGTTCACCTCCGCCGCGCACGGCTTCACGATCAGCGTCGAGGATCCGCAGCTCGAGCTCGCCGGCAACAGCGGCCGGCTGTTCGCCTCGGGCGTGAAGGCGGGCGCCCCGGGCGCCACCTACGACCGCAGCCAGCCGGTGTTCGACCTCGATCTCTCCGACGCGACGGTGACGTTGCACGCGGACGGCACCCGCACGCTGAGCGGGATCGTCCCGTCGATCGCCACCGCCGACTACGTCTTCCCGGGCTACGCCCAGGGCGCGGGCCCTGAGCGCACGCCTGACACCTTCGGCACGATGACCCTTCGCCTCGGGCTGGCTCCTGACACCGGCCCGGGCACCCAGGGGCCCGCCGGAGCGGACGGAGCCGCCGGGCCGGCGGGTGCAGCCGGCCCGGCAGGCCCGCCCGGTCCTCAGGGGCAGCGAGGTCGGGCCGGCAAGCGCGTGCAGATCGCCACGCTCGCGAAGGCCCCGTTCAAGGGCCGTGCCACCCGCAAGGGCCGGCTGACCACGCGCAAGGGCAAGCTCGTGGCGCGCGCGACCGTGCGCGGCCGCAAGCTCACGCTGACGCTGGAGCCGCGCGTGACCGCGGCGAGACTCAAGGGGACGTACGTGCTCAAGGTGCCCGGCCGCAAGGCGGTCCGGGTGAAGGTCCGCTAGGGAGCGAGCAGCTGGGCGGCGACCTCGCCGAGGTCGTCGCCCACCACGCTCGGCACCCCGCCGACGAACGCGGGCACCATGCCGGGGCGGCGCACGAAGGCCGCCCTGCAGCCCGCGGCCAGCGCGCCTGAGCAGTCCCACGCGTGGCAGGCGACGAGCGTGACGTCGCCCAGCTCGACCCCGAACGCCTCGGCGGCGAAGCGATAGGGCTCGGGCGCGGGCTTGAGCCGGCCGGCCTCCTCGGCCGACAGGATCGCGGCGAAGCGGTCGGCGATGCCGGCGTGCCGCAGCGCTTCCGTCACGCTCTCGGCGGGCGAGTTGGTCAGCGCGCACAGCGTCAACCCGCCCTCGCGCAGCTGGTCGAGCGCGGGCGCCACGTCGGGGTGCAGCGGCAGCTGCCGCATCGCCGCGGTGAGCTCGTCGGCGTCGGGCCCGCCGCCGACGATCTCGAGCGCGAGGTGGGACGCGGCCGGGAACGAGACGTCGCGACCGGTGATGAGCCCCACGAACACCAGCCGCAGCAGCTCCGCGAACCAGCGCTCGCGCACCTCGGTGCTCCCGAACAGGCCGTCGAGCGCCCGCAGGTCGAGCAAGGTCTCGTTGACGTCGAAGGCGATCACGCGAGGCACTGCTCGAAGGGTAATCGGGTAGGGGTCGGTCGATGACCGTCCTCGTCACCGGCGCCACCGGCTTCGTCGGCGCCCACGTCACGAAGGCGCTCGTCGAGCGCGGCGACGACGTGCGCGCCGGCTACCGCAATCCCGACCGCCTGCCGCGCCTCGGCGACCTCGACGTCGAGCCGGTCGAGGGCGAGGTGCTCGACCTCGACGCCATGCGCAGCGCGATGCGGGGCTGCGACACGGTCTTCCACGTCGCCGGCTACGTCGCCTCGAAGCCGGTCGAGAAGGTCTGGGAGCTCAACCAGCGCGGCCCGCTCGTCGCCGTCGAGGCGGCGGCCATGGAGGAGGTGCCGCGGCTCGTGCTCACCTCGACGATCTCCGCCGTCGGCACCGCCGACGGCCGCCCCGCCGACGAGGACAACCCGTATCCGGAGGACGGGCTCGGGCTCGTCTACGCCGACGCCAAGCGCGGCGGCGAGCGCGAGGCGATCGCGGCCGGCGAGCGGCTCGGGGTCGAGGTCGTCGTCGTCAACCCCGCCTACGTGCTCGGCGTGCCGGTCGACACCTCGCAGCCGGGGGAGACCTCGACCCGGATCGTCGGCAACTACCTGCGCGGCCGCCTGCCCGCGGTGCTCGACGCCGCCATCAACTTCGTCGACGTCGAGGACGTCGCCGACGGCCACCTGCTCGCCGCCGACAAGGGCAAGCCCGGCGAGCGCTACATCCTCGGCGGCCACAACCGCGCCTGGGCGGAGCTGATCGACATGGTCGCCCACGCCTCGGGCGTCCACCACCCGCTGCTCGTCGTGCCCTCGGAGGTCGGCGCGATCGCCCGCCTGCGCGAGCGCCTCGGCCTGCCGGGCGCGATCTCCGCCGAGGCCTTCGGCCTGATGGGGCAGGACTGGCGGTTCACGTCCGCCAAGGCCAAGCGCGAGCTCGGCTACCGCCCGCGGCCGCTCGCGCAGACGATCTCGGCCACCGCGGAGTGGTACCTGGACCTGATCGGCAGCGGCGCGTTCGACGACGCGGACCGCTCGCCGCTGTCGGTCGCCGCCGAGGGGCTGGCCGCCGTCGGCCGGCTCGGCCTATTGTGGCCACTGCGCCCGGCTGAGAAGCTGCTTCGCCGGAGGTTGCTCGCAGGCCGCTGAGGAGGTCGGAGATGGGGCTGTCGTACTCGCAAGGACTCGGGACCACCCCGCTGCTGGGGGAGACGATCGGCGAGAACTTCGACCGCGCGGTGGCCACCTACCCGGACCGCGACGCGCTCGTCGTGCGTCATCAGGACGTCCACTGGACCTACGCCGAGCTCGGTGAGCGGGTCGACCATGCCGCCCGCGCGCTCGCGGCGCTCGGCCTCGCCAAGGGCGACCGCGTCGGCATCTGGGCGCCCAACTGCGCCGAGTGGGTCGTCGTCCAGTTCGCGACCGCGAAGCTGGGCGTGATCCTGGTCAACGTCAACCCGGCCTACCGCACGACCGAGCTCGCCTACGCGCTGCGGCAGTCGGGCTGCAAGGCGCTCGTCTCGGCGACGCGGTTCAAGACCTCCGACTACCGGGCGATGATCGACGAGGTCCGCGCCGAGCTGCCGGACCTCGAGCACGTGCTCTACATCGGCGAGGGCCTGTTCGACGGCGAGGCGGACGACGTCGAGTGGCCCGAGCTCGACCCGTTCGAGCCGATCAACATCCAGTACACGAGCGGCACCACGGGCTTGCCCAAGGGCGCCACGCTGTCGCACTCCAACATCCTCAACAACGGGTTCCTCGTCGGCGAGTTCTGCAACTACACCGAGGCGGACCGCGTCTGCATCCCGGTGCCCTTCTACCACTGCTTCGGCATGGTCATGGGCAACCTCAGCTGCGTCTCCCACGGCGCTTGCATGGTCATCCCGGCGCCGGGCTTCGAGCCCGCCGCCACGCTCGCGGCGGTCGCCGAGCAGCGCTGCACGAGCCTCTACGGCGTCCCGACGATGTTCATCGCCGAGCTCGAGGACGCGAGCTTCGACGACCACGATCTCTCGTCGCTGCGCACCGGGATCATGGCCGGCTCGCCGTGCCCCGAGCAGGTCATGCGCAAGGTCATCGACCGCATGCACATGGAGGGCGTGACGATCTGTTACGGGATGACCGAGACCTCGCCGGTATCGACCCAGACGACCGCGGAGGACGAGCTCGAGCGCCGCGTCCGCACCGTCGGGCGCGTGCATCCGCACGTCGAGGTGAAGATCGTCGACCCGGAGTCGGGCCGCATGGTCCCGCGCGGCGAGCCGGGCGAGCTGTGCACGCGCGGCTACAGCGTGATGCTCGGCTACTGGGAGGACCCGGAGCGCACGAGCGAGACGATCGACGCCGCGCGCTTCATGCACACGGGCGACCTCGCGACGATGGACGACGAGGGCTACGTGAAGATCGTCGGCCGCTCGAAGGACATGATCATCCGCGGCGGCGAGAACGTGTACCCGCGCGAGATCGAGGAGTTCCTCTACACGCACGACGCGATCTCCGACGCGGCCGTCTACGGCGTGCCCGACCCGCGCTACGGCGAGGCCGTGATGGTCTCCGTGATCCTGCGCGAGGGGGCGGTGCTGACCGAGGACGAGCTGCGCGACTTCTGCGACGGCAAGATCGCCCACTACAAGGTGCCGAAGCACGTCGTCTTCGTCGACGAGTTCCCGATGACGGTCACGGGAAAGATCCAGAAGTACAAGATGCGTGACGCAGCGGTCGACGAGCTCGGCCTGGCGGAGGCACATCCTGCCTGAGCCGGACTACTACGACGAGGCCTACGAGGACTCCGGCGAGCCACGCCCGCACTACCGCGCGGCGCTCGAGGCGCTGCAGGAACGCGATCTCGCCGACGTCGGCCGGCGGCTGCGCGCGCGCGTCCAGGAGCGCGAGGTCCGCTACGGCGCGACCGGCCCGGACAAGTTCGTCATCGACGCCGTGCCGCGCTTCTTCACCCCCGGCGAGTGGGACACGCTCGACCGCGGCCTCGCCCAGCGCGTGCGCGCGCTCGACGCCTTCCTGCGCGACGCCTACGGCGAGCGGCGGATCGTCGACGCCGGCGTCGTGCCCGGCCGCCTGATCGAGGACGGCGCGTTCTACGAGCCGGACATGCAGGGCGTCGACGTGCCGGTGTGGTGCGGCTTCGCGGGGCTCGACGTCGTGCGCGGCGTCGACGGCGCGTTCGCCGTGCTGGAGGACAACGTGCGGATGCCGACCGGGCTCGGCTTCGCGCCGCTGGCCTGGGAGGCGGTCGCCGACCTGCTCGACGGCTCGCTGCCGGATCACAGCCCTGGGCGCGGCGAGTCCGACGAGCGCTTCAAGGCGATCCTGCGCTCGGTCGCGCCCGGCGGCGGCGGCGACCCGTCGATCGTGGTGCTCGGCGACGGCTTCGAGAACGACGCCCAGTGGGAGATCTCCGACGTCGCCTTCCGCCTCGGCGTGCCGATGGTCGGGCTCGACGACCTGCGCCAGCGAGACGGCCGCGTCTACGCGCACGTCGATGGGCGGCGACGGCAGGTCGACGTCATCTACCGGCGGTCGAACTACCACCTGCTGCGCGACGAGGACGGCTCGCCGAGCGCGCTGGCGGAGAAGCTGCTCGAGCCGATCCGGCGCGGCACCGTCACTGTCGTCAACCCGCCCGGCGTGGGGATCGCGGACGACAAGCTCGCGCACGTCTACGTCGACGAGATGATCCGCTTCTACCTCGCCGAGGAGCCGGTGATCGCGCCCGCGCAGTCCTACGACCTCGCCGACGAGGAGGCGCGCGAGGCCGTGTTCGGTCGGCTCGGGGACCTGGTGGTCAAGGTCCGCGACCGCGTCGGCGGCGAGGGCGTCCTGTTCGGCGAGGACGCCGAGGGCGCGCGCGGCGACATCGAGGACGCGCCGGGGGACTTCATCGCCCAGGAGCTCGTCGAGCTCTCGCGCCACCCGACGCTGTTCGACGGCGAGCTCTCGCCGCGGCGGATCGACCTGCGGCCGCTGATCGCCCACGACGGCGGCGACGCGGCCACCGTGCTGGGCGGGCTCACGCGCGTCGCGCTCGGCAAGGACTCGAAGGTGGTCAACATGGCGCAGGGCGGCGGCGTGAAGGCGACCTGGACGGCGCTGTGAGCCGGGCGCGCGTCGTGGTCGACGCCGCCCGCGCGCTGTCGCGCAACCGGGCCGTGCGGGCCGCGGCGGCGACCGCCGCGGCGAAGGCGGCCTCGCGCGCCGAGCCGGTGCTGCGGGAGCGCTACGAGCGCTGGAGCGGCGCCCGCACGGATCGCATGCTGGCGATCCGGCTCGCGCGCCAGATCCAGGGCCGCTGGTCGGAGAACACGATCATCAGCGGCCGGCCGCACCATGTCGTGTGGAAGGACCGTGTGCCGGTCGAGGCGTTCCCGCCGGTCGAGGACCTCGAGCTGCGGCCCGAGTTGCGCGACTTCGACCCGGGCCTCATGAAGGTCCCGCCGCCCGAGCGCGGGCGGCGGTCACTTATGAAACGTTAGTCAGCTCCTGCGAGAATCCCGGCCCATATGGCCGAGTACGAGCGTCGCCCGCACGTCCCCACCGGGAGCGGCAAGGAGCCGGAGCAGCCCAACGGCGGGCGTCCGCGTGGCCGCATGTCGATGCCGCGCCCGCGCTTCATCGTCATCGTGCTCGTCCTGCTGGCGCTCAACTACGCCAGCGTGCGCGCTGCTCGGCCCCGGCAGCAAGCCGTCGATCGACATCCCCTACAACCCGACCTTCCGCGCCCAGGTGGAGGCCGGCAACGTCGAGCGCATCTCGTCGCAGGGCGAGACGATCGAGGGCGAGTTCAAGAAGGCGGTCAAGCCGCCCGACGACTCCAAGGGCAAGGCGGCCAAGAACTTCGAGACCGAGGTGCCGACGTTCGCCGACACCGAGGAGCTCTCCGACCTGCTCGAGAGCAACGACGTCGTGGTGCAGGCCAAGCCGATCAACTCCGGCGGCCTGCTGGTCAACCTGCTGCTCGGCTTCGGCCCGGTGATCCTGCTCGTCGCGCTGTTCGTGTTCCTGGCGCGGCGCGCCGGCGGGGGCGGGATGAGCGGGCTGAGCGCGTTCTCGCGCTCGAAGGCGCGCCGGGTGGAGAGCGGCGAGCAGCGCGTGACGTTCTCCGACGTCGCCGGCATCGACGAGGCGAAGGCCGAGCTGACGGAGATCGTCGACTTCCTCAAGAACCCCGACCGCTATCACAAGCTCGGCGGCCGGATCCCGCGCGGCGTGCTGCTCTCCGGCCAGCCCGGCACCGGCAAGACGCTGCTGGCCAAGGCCGTGGCGGGCGAGGCGGGCGTGCCGTTCTTCTCGATCTCCGCGTCGGAGTTCGTGGAGGCGATCGTCGGCATCGGCGCCTCGCGTGTGCGCGACCTGTTCAAGACCGCCAAGGAAGCCTCTCCGGCGATCATCTTCATCGACGAGCTCGACGCCATCGGGCGCTCGCGCTCGCAGAGCGTCGGCTTCGGCGGCGGCAGCGACGAGCGCGAGCAGACGCTGAACCAGATCCTGACCGAGATGGACGGCTTCGAGTCCGACGTCGCCGTGATCGTGCTCGGCGCCACCAACCGGCCGGAGATCCTCGACAACGCGCTGCTGCGCCCGGGCCGCTTCGACCGCCGCGTGGCGGTGCCGCCGCCCGACAAGGACGGCCGCCGGCGGATCCTCGAGGTGCACACGCGCTCGCTGCCGCTGGCGGGCGACGTCGACCTCGACCGGCTCGCGTCCACGACGCCCGGCATGGTCGGCGCCGACCTGGCCAACCTCGCGAACGAGGCCGCGCTGACCGCGGCGCGGCGGGAGCACGAGCAGGTGCAGTTCGCCGACTTCACCGACGCGCTGGAGAAGATCGTGCTCGGAGCGCCGCGCGGCACCGTGCTGTCCGAGGAGGACCGCAAGCGGGTCGCGTACCACGAGGCCGGCCACGCGATCGTCGGCATGCTCACCCCGGGCGCTGACCCGGTGCGCAAGGTCTCGATCATCCCGCGCGGGATGGCGCTCGGCGTCACCCTGTCGGCGCCCGACCTCGACAAGGCGAACTACGAGGAGGCGTACCTGCTCGCCAAGATCAACGTCGCGCTCGGCGGCCGCGTGGCGGAGGAGATCGTCTACGGCACGATCACCACCGGCGCGGAGTCCGACATCCAGCAGCTGACCGGGATCGCCCGCGCCATGGTGGGCCGCTGGGGCATGAGCCGCTCGCTCGGGCCGATCGCCGTGCTGCCCTCCGAGATGAACGGGCCGCTGCTCCCCGGCACCTCGGAGGTGTCGCCGGAGACGCAGCGGCTGATCGACATCGAGGTCCAGCGGATCGTGGAGGAGAGCCACGCCGCGGTGACCGCGCTGCTGACCGAGCACCGCGAGAAGCTCGAGTCGCTGGTGGAGGCGCTGCTGCGCGACGAGACGCTCGACCAGGACGCCGCCTACGCGGCGGCGCAGGTCGACCCGCACGTGGTGCCGCACGCGTCGGGTGAGCCGACGGTCGCGGCGGCCGACGCCGCTCAGCCGCCGCGCTGAACGAAGCGCGCGGTGGCGTCGCGCGCGATCGCCGCGCGCGCGGGCTGGGCGAGCGTGAGCCGGCGGGCGCCGCACAGGCGGTCGGCCGCCAGCGGGCGGCCCCACGGGTCGGGCGTGCGCTCGCGGTAGCACGCGAGCACGACCGTGCGCCGGCGCGAGCCGAGGAAGCGCAGCGTCGCCGTGGCGGCGTAGACGCCGGCGCGCACGCGGCGCAGCGGGACGCTGCGGGCGCGGCGCGCGCGCCGGGTCCCCTTGCGCATCAGGTAGAAGTGCGCGCGCTTGGCGGTCAGGCGCACGCTACGCGGGCCCTGGACGACGAACGTCTCGCGGAAGCGCCCGCCGCCCAGCGGGCGGCGGCGGAAGCGAGCGAGCAGGTCGGCGTGGACGGTCGCCTCCGCGCTCGTCAGCCCCGCCGCCAGCGCTCGGTAGCGGGTGTTGCGGCCGGGCCGCACGGTGAGGCTCCAGCTGCCGTCTGCGCCTGTCGCCGCCACGCCACGGTGGCGCCAGCGGCCGTCGAACGGCCATGCGTCGGCCTCGACCGTCACTGCCTGCCCCGCGATCGCCGGCGCTCCGGTCAGCTGTCCGCCGAGGCGGAGCCGGCGGCCGGCGAGCACCTGGCGGCGCGCGGGGAGGAGCGAGAGCGAGGGGCCGGACGGGACGGATGAGCCGCTGCCCGCGGGAGCGGGCGAGCCGCCGCCCGGGCTGACCGTCCCGGGCGGAGGCAGGGTCCCGCACTGCGCCGGTGCGGCGCCGCCTGGCCCGTAGGCGACGAGGAAGCGCCCGGCCGGCACGAGCAGGCGCCCGCCGCCGGCGCCGAGTCCGGAATCGGGCCGGTCGACGTTGCCGGTGCCCGTCCCCACCGGCTCGCCCGCGGTGCTCGCGCACCAGTCGGCGACGCCGTCGGAGCGCCGCAACGCCACGACGTAGCCCTCGTCGGAGCCGGCGTAGACGTGGCCCGCCGACACGAGCGGCGCCTCGGCTGACAGACCGCCGATCGATGACGTCCAGCGGCCAACCCACGAGCGCGCGTCGACGGCCAGGATGCCGCCGGCCCACGGGACATAGGCGGTGCCGTCGGCGAACGCCGGCGCGCCCTGGAAGTCGGCGCTGCCCACTTGGGCGCCGTTCGCCGCGGCGTAGATCGCACCGTTGTCGCCCAGCGGGTAGACGAGCCCGCCGTGCACGGCGGGGGTGACGTCGCCGCCGCCGGTGCAGTCGCCGTGGTGCTCCCAGCGCGTCGCCCCGGTGTCGCGGTTGAAGGCGTAGGCGTGCCCGCAGACGAGGCTGACGTAGGCGCTGGTGGCGTCGACCGCGGGGCTGCCGCCGCCGGTCGGCAGGCGCGCGGCTCCACTGCACGACGCCGTCGGTGGCTCGGACGCCGTAGGCCGTGCCGCCGGAGCCCGCGCCGATGGCGTAGACGCGGCCGTCGCGCGCGGCGGGCGGAGAGTCGAACGAGTACTGGCCGGGGAGCTTCCGGTTCCAGAGCGTCGCGCCGTCGGCGGGAGCGAGCGCGGTCAGGTCGCCGTCGGAGTCGAGCACGAACAGGCGGCCGCCGTCGTAGGCGAGCCCTGACCAGTAGTAGGTGCCGGCGATCGGGCGGGTCCAGAGGACGGCGCCGCTGGCGAGGTCGAGCGCGACGACCGTCGTCCCGTAGCCGCTGCCGGCGCTGCGCGCGCTCACGAAGACCGTGTTGCCGGCGACGACCGGATACGAGACCGCGGCGCCGAAGTCGCGCGCCCACAGGACGCCGAGGGCGGGCTCGGGCGCGCCGGTCACGCGGTTGTCTCGCGTGGGGTCGCCGCGGAACGTGGTGGTGGCGGGCGTGGCGGCGTGCGCGGCAGTCGCCACGAGCGCCAGCCAGACCGCCGCGCCGACCAGGATCCGCATGGTTCGCGGATACCCAGAGGCGGCCGAGCTCAGGCGACCGCGCGGCCGCGCTGAACGCCGGTGTCCTCGCTGTCGAGCCGCTGCTGTGCGGCGCTCAGCAGCTCGCCGGTCTCCGTGAGGTAGTCCCGCCACGAGCGCGTGGGGGTGTAGCCCAGGAGGCGCTCGGCCTTGGCGATGTTGATGCCGGAGGCGTCGGGGCGGGGGAGCGGCTCGCGCAGCTCGATGGCGTCGCCGTGGTGGTGGCGGATGATGTCGGCGAGCGGGCGGTTGGCGTGGTTGTCGGGGCTGGCGATGTAGAAGACCTCGTGCGTGTCGAGCTCCGACTCGGCGGCGAGCTCGAGCGCGTCGGCGAGGTCGTAGACGTCGATGTAGGCCCACAGCGAGGCGCTGGGCTCGGCTTCCGGGTCGCGCAGGGCCGGGCCGAGGTCGTGGGCGTAGTTGCCCTCCCACTGGACCCAGCTGGGCCGGATGGTCAGGCAGCGGATGTCGGAGCGGCGCATGGCGGCGTCCATCAGCAGCTCGCCGAAGTACTTGGCGGTCGCGTAGGGATCCTGCGGGCGGATCGGATGCTCCTCGTCGACCGGCGCGTAGTCGGGCAGGAACATGCGCTCGGCGAAGAAGAAGCCGGGGACGGTCTCGGAGGAGACGTTGACGTAGCGCGGGACGCCGAAGCGGATCGCCGCCTCGAGCGTGTTGAAGACGCTCATCAGGTTGTTGTGGAAGACGGTGTGGGCGGGGTTGCGCGACGGCTCGGGCAGCGCGGCGGCGTGGATCACCGCGTCATGGCCGCGGACGACCGCGAACGCGTCGCCGGCGTCGGTGAGGTCGGCCTGCACGTAGCGTGGGACGTCCGGGCCGGCCGCCTCGAACACGGGGAGGGCGCGGTCGCAGGCGGTGACGTCGTGGCCGGCGCGGTGCAGCGCGTCGACGGTGGCCGACCCGACCTTCCCGCGCGAGCCGGTCACGAGGATGCGCATGGCGCCGCACCCTACGCAATTGGGGTCAAGAACTTATCTCGCGCTTGGGTTCGCTGCCGACACTTCTTTCATGACGCTCGCACCCCCCATCTCCGACGCTCCGACGCAGGTCACACGCTCGCGCCCGCGCGTCAGTGACCGCGTGCGCCGCAACGCCGCTCTTACGGCGGGGCAGCTGGCTCCCGGCCGTTATCTGGCGATCGAGGACGGCGGCGAGGTCGTCGTGATCGCCGTCGGCGAGGGCACACTTCACCTCGGCCGCGGGATTGCCGCCGACGTCGTGCTCGAGGACCGCTCGGTCTCGCGCCGGCACGCGGTCATCACCTGCCGTGGCGGCGAGGTCATGCTGCTCGACGACCGCAGCCTCAACGGCGTGCACGTCAACGGCGAGCGCGTCGCCCAGGCGCGGCTGCGCGACGGCGACGCGATCGCGGTCGGCGACGTGCAGATGCGCTTCCTGATCGTCGGCTACTAGTACGGCCTGCCGCACCTTCGCGGCGCACTCAAGTTCACGGGGGGACACCGGCGGGCTCCATTTCGGGGCCCGCCGCCCGTCGGCAGTCTCCGGTCAGCGTGACCCCCCGACCGACCGGAGACCGACCTTGACTGCATCGACCGTGGCCCGCCCGCCGCGAACCTCATCCCTCGCTGCCCGGGTGGCCGGCGCCGTGCGCGCCCGGTCCGCCGAGGCGCTCGTGTTCAGCGTCGCGACGCTGCTCGCGCTCCTGCACGCGCTCGACGACGCGTTCCTGCTTCCCAAGCCGGGCGTGCCGCTGACGCAGCACGCGCTCGCGGCCGGCATCGCGGTCGCCGCCTCGGCGCTGGCCATCTGGCGCTTCCCGACCATGCGGCCCGGCCTGCGGTCGGCGACCGCCTTCGCGTTCGGCGCGCTGGCGATGCTCAACGGCGGCCGCCACGCGTACCACATCACCGTCCAGGACATGACGACGGCCAACGACGTGACCGGCCTGATCGCGCTGGCCGCGGGCGTCGTGCTGGTCGGCCTCGCCGCCTGGATTCCCTTCCGCCACCGCGGTGAGGGGGACGCCGGGCCGGTCCGCCGCTGGGCGATCCGCCTACTCGTCCCGGTCGGCTTCGTGCTGGGCGCGATCACCGTCTTCGGCCCGGTCGGCATGGCGCTGACCGACATCCACTCGCTCCAGAAGCCGCTCGGCGACAAGCCGAACGCCGCCTACGAGACCGTCCACTTCACCACCTCGGACGGCGTGGAGCTCGAGGGCTGGTACCGCCCGTCGCGCAACGGCGCCTCGGTGCTCGTGATGTCCGGCGGCGGCAGCAACCGCACGGGCGCCCTGCGCCACGCGAAGCTGCTCGAGCGCCAGGGCTACGGCGTGCTCGTCTACGACCCGCGCGGCATGGGCCACAGCGGCGGCACGGTCAACTCCTACGCCTGGGGCTGGGACAAGGACGCCGACGCCGCGGTGAAGTTCGTGAAGTCGCAGCCCGACGTCGAGGACGGCCGCATCGGCGCGCTCGGCCTCTCCTCGGGCGCTGACGCGGCCATCGACTACGCCGGCCGCCGCCACGACCTGCGCGCCGTGGTCGCCGACGGCGCGGCCGCGATCGGCTACGAGGACATCAAGGAGTACACGTCCAAGTCGCTCGACCGCCAGCCGATGTGGGTGCTGTTCAAGACGATCGAGGTCATCCAGGGCCGCTCGCAGCCCAAGGTCTCGCTCGCCGACCGCATCGCGGACACGCGAGCGCCACACCTGGTCATCTCTGCCGGCGCGCAGGAGAAGGAGTGGGGCGAGCTCTACGACCGCGCCGGCGGCGAGCAGAGCCAGCTCTGGTACCTGCCGAAGGCCAGCCACACCGCCGCGCTCAAGCAGTACCCCGAGCAGTACGAGCAGCGGGTGACGACCTTCTTCGAGCGTCACCTCGGGTAGAGGCGCCGACCGGAATCGAACCGGTGTAAACGGCTTTGCAGGCCGCTGCGTAGCCACTCCGCCACGGCGCCGTGACCGGTAGAGGGTACCCGGGGGCGAATCCGGCGCCGTCCTGCCTAGGGGTCGCTATGCGACCCCAGGGCAGGACAACCGCGGCGATCATCGCCGCGGCGGCGGAGCAGCGCCACGGCGTCGTGACCCGGCGGGAGTTGCTCGAGGCCGGTCTCGCACCCGGCGCGATCAAGCGCCGGGTGCGCTCGGGCGCACTGCTCGTCGAGTATCGGGGCGTCTACCGGGTCGGTCACCGTGCGCCGAGCCGGGAGGCGCGGTATGCCGCCGCCGTGGCGGCGTGCGGGGACGGAGCGCTGCTGTGCGTGCGAGCGGCCGCCCACCTGCACGGCCTCGTTCGTGGCCCGCCTCCGCCGCCGGAGGTCGCGGCTCCCACCGAACGGCGCATTGAGGGCATCATAGTTACCTGCCGCAGTAGACACGTAGACCCTCGGGACGCGACGGTGGTCCTCGCCATCGCGGTGACGACGGTCGCGCGCACGCTCGTCGACCTCGCCGCAGTGCTGAGCCTCGACGCCCTCGCCCGCGCCTGCCACGAGGCCGGCGTGCTCCACGGCACGACCCCTGCACACGTCGAGGCCGTGCTCGCGCGGCGCCCCACGAGCCCCGGAGCCGCCAAGCTGCGTCGGGTGCTCCACGGCGACGTGCGCGTCACCCTGAGCAAGCTCGAGCGCCGCTTCCTCGCCCTCCTCAAGGCCGAGGGGTTCCCCCTTCCGCAGACGAACCGCCGCATCGGGGGCCGGCGCGTGGACTGCCGCTGGCCAGCGCACCGTCTCACCATCGAGGTCGACGGATACCGCTACCACCGCTCCCGCCACGCCTGGGAGCAGGACCGACGGCGCGAGCGTGAGGCACGGGCGCGCGGCGACGAGTTCCGCCGCTACACCTACGGCGACGTCCTCGAGGACCCGCGCCTCATGCTGAGCGAGCTCCGCGTCCTCTTTCCCTGCCGTCCTGCCCCGGGGTCGCTATACGACCCCTAGGCAGGACAACGCCGGCTCATGCGTCCCAATCCGGGGCCCAGCCGGGCTCGATGATGCGCTCGTCCTTCGGCAGCGCCTCGATCCGCGCTCGGTCGTCGTCGCTGAGCTCGAAGTCGAAGACCTCGAAGTTCTCGACCCGCCGCTCGTGGCTCGAGGCCTTCGGGATCGTCGCGACGTTGGGCTTGTCGAGCAGCCAGCGCAGCGCGACCTGGCCGGCGGTCTTGCCGTGCGCCTCGCCGATCTCGCGCAGCGTCTCGTCCTCGGGCACCCTGCCGCGGGCGAGCGGCGAGTAGGCGGTGACCATGAAGTCCTTCTCGGCCGCGAGCTCGACCAGGCGGTCCTGGCCGAGGAACGGGTGGAACTCGACCTGGTCGGCGAAGATCGGCGCCATCTGCAGCGCCTCGCGCAGCATCCCGGCGGGGAAGTTCGAGACGCCGAAGTGCTTGACCAGCCCCTCTTCGCGCAGCGCGGCGAGCGCGCCGAGCGTCTCGTCGAGCGGGACGTCGTCGTTCGGCCAGTGCAGGAGCAGGAGGTCGACCGAGTCCACCTGCAGCTTCTCCAGCGACCCCTCGGCCGACGGCCGCACGCGGTCGGGGTGGAACTCCTCACGCCACAGCTTCGTGGTCAGGAACAGCTCGTTGCGCGGCACGTCCGACGCGGCGAGCGCCTTACCGACTTCCGCCTCGTTCTCGTACGCCTGCGCCGTGTCGATGTGGCGGTAGCCGATCTCGAGGGCGTCGGTCACCGCCTCCTCGCAGTCGCGGCCGAGGATCTCCCAGGTCCCGAAACCGAGCTTGGGGACGGTGGAGCCCTGAATCTCGAGGGCGCGCAGCGAGGGATCGATCGTGGTCATCCCGGCTCCGTACCCACCCCGCCCGCTTGCTACCCTCCGGGCCGGATCCCAGGGCGATTAGCTCAGCTGGGAGAGCGCCGCCTCGACAAGGCGGAGGTCACTGGTTCGAGCCCAGTATCGCCCATGACGAGAGCCCGTCAGAGGCGGACTCAGCCCTTGAGCCCCGTGTTCGCGATGCCCTGAACGATCTGGCGCTGGAAGAGGACGAACGCGATCAGTAGCGGCAGCGCGCCGAGGATTGCGATCGCCATCTGCTGGGCGTAGAGCGCACCGTAGGAGGTCTGCACGGTGGCGAGCCCGACGGGGATCGTGAACAGCGAGCCCGCGCTGGTGATCACGAACGGCCAGATGAAGTTGTTCCACGCGTGGACGAACGTGAAGATGCCGACCGCCGCGATCGTGGCCCGTGACAGCGGCATCCAGATGTGCCAGTAGACGCGCCACATCGAGGCGCCGTCGACGAGCGCGCTCTCCTCGAGCTCGCGCGGCAGCGCGTCGAACCCGCGCTTGAAGACGAGGACGGCGATCGGCGACGCGAGCTGCGGCAGGATGATGCCCCAGTAGGTGTCGGCCAGACCGAACGAGTCCATCTCCGCGAACAGCGGCACGATCAGCGCCTGGAACGGGACGATCAGGCCGGCGAGCACCATCCACTGGAGCGCGTCGCGGCCGCGGAAGCGCATCCGCGAGAACGCGAACGCCGCCATGCTCGCGGTCAGGATCGTGCCGGCGGTGATCACCGTCGCGGTGACCAGGCTGTTGAAGTACCACTTGAGGATGTTGCCCTGGTCGAGCGCTGCGCGATAGGCATCGAGCGTCACCTTGGTGCCGAACCACTCGACCGGCGCGACCGTCGTCTCGGCGTCGGGCTTGAGCGATGTCGCCACGGCCCAGGCGATCGGGACCACCCAGATCAGCGCGAGCGCGACGAGCACCGCGTAGATGACCGAGCGCACCCAGCCGCCGCGGCCCGGGCCCTCGACCAGCCCGCCCGGTGTGCCGCTGCTGACGATCGAGGTCATTCCGTCACCACCGTCTTCGTCCCGGCGCGGCGGATGAGCCGCATCGAGATCAAGGTGATGGCGATGACCGCGAGGAAGAACACGAACGACAACGCGCTCGCGTAGCCGATCCGGTACTGCGTGAAGCCGACCTCGTAGATGTACTGGATGGCCGGCCGCGTCGAGTTCTCCGGGCCCGGAGTGCCGAGCTGCAGCAGGTAGATCTGGTCGAAGACCTTGAGCGAGGCGATCGCCTGCAGCACCGTCACGAGCACGAACGTCGAGCTGAGCAGCGGGATCGTGATGCGGCGGAGCTGCTGCCCGGGCGTCGCGCCGTCGGTGGCGGCCGCCTCGTAGAGCTCGCGTGGGATCTCCTGCAGGCCGGCGAGGTAGAGCACGAAGTTGAATCCGAACGTCCACCAGACGGTGACGATGACCGCCGAGACCATCGCCACGCCCGGCTGGCCGAGCCAGTTGACCTCGGCGAATCCGAGGCTCGTGAGATACGAGTTGATGAGGCCGAAGCCCGGCTGGTAGAGCCAATTCCACACGAGCACCACGACCGAGACCGGCAACACGAACGGCGCGAAGAACGCGAGCCGGAACAGCCACTGCAGCCGGCGAACCCGGCTCACCATCAGCGCCAGGGCGAGCGGCAGCAGGACGAGCGGCGGGACGCTGAGCAGCGTGAAGAGCGCGGTGTGCCACATCGACGCCCAGAAGTCCGGGTCATTGAGCAGCTCGCTGTAGTTCCCGAGCCCGGCCCACGATGAGCCGCCGACCAGCGATTCGTCGAACAGCGAGGTGCGCAGCGCAGACAGCACCGGCCAGAACAGGAACAGCACGAACAGCACGAAGAACGGGCCCGTGAAGACGACCGCGATCCGGCTCGACCGCGGGTCGCGCGACTTGCGCCGGGGGGCGGTCTGCTCCCGCTGCCGGGTCCGCGGAATCCGGTCTGCCGCGGTGGTCATACGGGTGGCTCCTTCTTGCTCATGCGCCCGAGGTAGTCGCGGAACGTGGCCAGGCCCTGCTCCGGCTTCTGGGCGCCGGTGATCACCGGCTTGAACGCCGAGCCGGCGTTCGTCTCGAGGTTCGACCCGCTGCCGCTGTACCAGGCGAGCGGATCGAAGACGACGCGCTCGGCGGCCTCGGCGTAGTCGCTCTGGGGCGAGAGCTTGCGGTACTCGGCGCTCTCGAACACCTCGCGGTAAGCCGGGACGTGGCCGCCCTTCGCCCAGTCCAGGTCCTTGCGCACGAGACGCGAGATGAACGCAAGCGCCGCGTCGAGGCGCTCCGGGGAGCGGCCAGGGTTCCGCGGGATCACGAACGTGTGCGCGTCGGCCTGGTTGGCGGGGCGGTCGAAGATCGTCGGCACCGTCCGCATGCCGAACTTCATCTTCATCGCCTGGTAGGTGGTGACCTCCCATTCGCCGTTGAGCGCGAAGGCGGCGGTCCCGTTGCCGAAGAACGCCACCGAGCCCTGGTAGTCGACGTCGGGTCCACCGAGCCCGCGCTTGTGCGGCTCCGTCATCCACTGCAGCGCGCGGATCGCGGTCGCATCGTCCATGCCGATCCGGCGGCCGCCCTCCTCGATGATGGGCGGGCCGCCGAGCTGCTCGTACAGGGTCAGGAAGATCCGCCACGGCGTCACGCCGCGCGTCTCGAACACGAGCCCCGTCTTCCCGGTCTCCTCCTTGACCGCCTTGCAGGCGTCGAGCAGCCCGTCGGGGCCGTCGAGCGCAGGCAGCTTCCCGCCCTCGAGCAGTCCCGCCTTCTCGGCCAGCTCGGTGTTGTAGTAGAGGACGAACGGGTGGGTGTCGAGCGGGATCGCGTACTGGCGCCCGCCCGACTGGCCGCTCTTCCACGGCGCCTCCAGGAATTGATTGCTCTCGAGGCCGTGGCGCGAGAGCAGCTCGGGCGTGAGCTCCTCGAGCAGCCCCGCCGGGGCGAAGGACGGCAGCCGGGTGGCGTGGACGACGGCGACGTCCGGCGGCGAGCCGCCGACCGCCGCCAGCGCGAGCTTCGTGTAATAGGGGTTGCCCCACGGCAGGATGAGCTCGCGCACATCGCTGTCCGGGTGCTCGGACGCGATGTCGGCGAGGATCCCGGTGAGGCGCTCGCCGTCGCCGCCGCCGAACAGGTGCCAGAAATCCACGGTCTGCCGGCCGCCGGCGAACGGGGACCCGGTGCTCGTGATGCCCAGCGCGGCGGCTCCCAGCACCGCGCCGCCGACCAAGACCTGGCGTCTACTCAGGCCCGGGGTGCCCCTGCGCTCCCCCTCCATGCCATCTACGCCTACCCGGAGCCACGGCTTGAAAACGCTCAGATGTGAGCGTTCTCAAATTGCTACGGTGCCCGGCGGTGCGGGAGGCCACCATGTCCATCGACCCGGCGTTCGCCGTCGGCGAGGTCGACGAGCGAGTGTTCGGATCGTTCGTCGAGCACATGGGGCGCTGCGTGTACGGCGGCATCTTCGAGCCGGGGCACCCGACGGCCGACGAGGACGGCTTCCGCGGCGACGTGCGCGAGCTCGTGCGCGACCTCGGGGTGACGATCGTCCGCTACCCCGGGGGCAACTTCGTCTCGGGCTACGACTGGGAGGACGGCATCGGACCGCGCGAGTCGCGGCCGCGGCGGCTCGACCTGGCGTGGCGCTCGATCGAGACCAACCAGGTCGGGACGGACGACTTCCTCGCCTGGACCCGGCGCGCAGGGGCCGAGCCGATGCTCGCGGCGAACATGGGCACGCGCGGCGTCGACGCGGCGCGCCGGCTCGTCGAGTACTGCAACGCGCCCGCGGGCAGCGAGTGGGCCGACCGGCGGCCCGGCGACCCCTACGGCGTACACGTCTGGTGCATCGGCAACGAGATGGACGGGCCGTGGCAGATCGGTCACAAGGACGCCGTCGCCTACGGGAGGCTCGCCAACGAGGCGGGCAAGGCCATGCGCCTGGTCGACCCGTCGATCGAGCTCGTCGTGTGCGGCAGCTCGCACTCGCGGATGCCCACCTTCGGGGCGTGGGAGAACACGGTGCTCGACCTCGCGTGGGAGGTCGCCGACCACGTGTCGCTCCACACCTACTACGACCCAGCGCGCTTCGAGAGCCGCGAGGCGTTCCTCGCCGCCTCGCTCGACCTCGACCGCACGATCGACGCGGTCGCCGCCACCGCCGACGCGGTCGCCGCGCGCAGGGGCAGCCGCCGTCGCGTTTCGCTGAGCGTCGACGAGTGGAACGTCTGGTACCAGGAGCCGAGGGAGGCGTATGAGCGAAAGCGCGAGCCGTTCGTGGAGGCGCCGCCGCTGATCGAGGACACCTACACGGTCACCGATGCGCTGGTGGTCGGGTGCTGCCTGATCACGCTGCTGCGGCACGCCGACCGCGTCCGCATGGCCTGCCTGGCGCAGCTCGTCAACGTGATCGCGCCGATCCGCACCGAGAACGGCGGCGCGGCCTGGCGGCAGACGACGTACTTCCCGTTCCAGCACGCGGCGCGCCATGGCCGGGGGACCGTTTTGCGCGTGGAGCCGAGCGGCCCTACCTACGCCACCGAAGGCGAGAGCGAGGTGCCGGTGCTCGAGGCCGCCGCCGTACACGACGGCGAGCAGTCGCTGACGCTGTTCGCGGTCAACCGCGGCGCCCAGCCGCTCGCGCTGCGCGCGCGAATGACCGGGCTCGGGTCGCCTGAGGTGGCCGAGCACCTCGTCCTCGCCGACGACGACCCGGAGGCAGCCAACACGGCCGCCGAGCCGGATCGGGTGCTCCCACGCGTCGCCGAGGGCGCACGCGTCGAGGCCGGCGAGCTGCGCGCCGACCTCCCCGCACGCTCGTGGAACGTGCTGCGGCTCGGGCGCGCGGCGGGCTGAGCGGCGCGCTCTCTGCTCGCGCTACGCCTACGACGCGCCGAGCCGGCACGAGTCGGAGTCGCCCACGGCGCTCAACGGCGCGCGCGCTGCGTCCGGATCATCAGCAGGATGAGCGCCACGAGGCCGAGCACCACGACCAGGGGGCCCGTCAGGTCCGCGCCTTGTGAGGGGGTCGGCTCCGGTGTCGGCTGGGCGGCCGGCGTCTCGGTCGCGGTGACCGTCGGGGTGGGCGCCGAGCGTACGGGCGGCGTGTTGTCGACGTCGCGGCTCAAGGCGTAGACGGCGATCGGCGCGAGGGCGACGAGCACGCAGAGCAGCACGATCGCCTGCCAGCGTGGACGACTGCTCCGGGGGCGCTCCGGCTTCGCGTCGGGCGCGGCGACCGGCTGCACCGGCTGCACCGGCGACTCGGCGGCGACGGGCTCCCACTCAAACCGCTTCGAGTACCAGGATTCTCCAGGCTCGAGCTCCTTCCATCCCGCGTCCGCGAGCATGGTCGCGAGCCGCTCGGCGGCCTCCTTCATCGCGTTCACGGCCGTGCGTCCGGTGGGCGGCCACTCCTGCGGCTCCGACTGCGCGAGCATGACCGTGCCGGGGCCGCGGGCCACGACGCAGAAGCGCGACTCGTTGCCGCTGTCGCGCCATTCGATCTCGGCCGTCCACGCCAGACGGCGATCGGGCGGCGATCCCGCGGGCGCTCCTGTGGCCGGCGGAGTCACCGGCGACGGACGGCCCGCCGGCGCTGGCTCGGGGACCCGTGGCGCTGGCGCGTCGATCTCCGCCGGCGGTCGTCCGCCTGCCTGCGCCGACGCGACGGTCGCGGTCGCCCGCGAGTCGCTCGTCTTCCTGGCGAAGCGTCCGGAGTTGCCGTGCCAGAGCGCGGGCATCACGGACACGTCCTCGACCGGTGCCGAAGGCGCGGCGGCAGCCTGAGGTTCACTCTCGCGACGATGGCGCATCCCGAGGAACGTGATGGTCCCTGCCACCGTCAGGAGCGCGAGCAGCACGAGCGGGTCGACCGGCACGCCGCCGTCGGTGTCGGCGGCAGCCGCGGTGCTCCGCGGTGCGGGAGATGCCGTGGCCGTCGGCTCGGCGCTGGGCTCGGCGCTGGGCTCGGCCGTCGGAGCGAGCGGGTACTCCTTCCACAGCGTCTCCGGGGAGCCCCCGCGGTCCTGCGCCACGCCGGAGGGAGCTGGCAGCAGCGCGACCCACGCGAACAGGCAGAGCACGACAGCGAGCCCGGCATGCCATGTGATGCGGCGTGCAGCTGCGAGCGGGAGCGCGACAGCTCACCCCTCTAAGTCGCGCGGACGGCGGTCAACCGGTCGAGGAGGCGCTCGACGTCGTTCCGGGTCTGCTCGATCACGTCGGCCGACTCCTTGAGCTCCGCGCGCAGGCGCTCGGTTTCCTCCGCCGCGGCCTCGAGCTGCTCCACGCGCTCGCGGAGCGTGAGCGTCTCGGACTCCGTCGCCACGAGCTGCTCGCGAGCGGTCTGCAGGTCGGCGTCCTTCGTCTCGATCGCGTCGCGCGCCTCTTGAAGGTCGCTTTCCAGCTGCCTCGCGGCGCCCTGCTGGGCGGCCAGCGACTCCTCCGCGGACTCCCGGACCTTCGCCAGCCCGTCGCGGAAGCGCTCGCTGTCGCCGGCGCGGCGCTCGCGCTCGGCCTGGAGATCGTCACGCGCGCGTGTGAGCTCCGCCTGGGTCTGCTCCAGCTCGATCCGGACCTCGCGAAGCTCCTCTTGCGCGGCGAGCAGGTCGATCTGCGAGCCGACCGAGACCGCGACGGCCTCTGTGTTCTCCGTGGTCTCCATGGTCTCCGTGGTGTCCGTGGCTTCCGTCACCTCGTGCTTCGAGGGCGTCCGAACCTCCAGCACGCGAGGGCGTGAGAGACGGTTCTTCGCGCCGGGCTCCGGGAGCTCGACGACGAGGTCGTCACCCAGCTTCAGCTCGGCCACGTCGAACGCGACAGGAGCGTCCTGCCACGCGAAGGCCGCCTGCCAGATCTGGCCGTCCTCGGGCGGTCCGTCGACGCTGTCGGCGATCGCCGGCAGCCGATGCACGCTCTCGCCCTCGTGGAGGACGAGCACCGGGGGTGCCTCCGCCGGCGTCTCGCCGAGGCCGCCGAACGTGCCGGACACCGCGAGCCGGTCCGGGGTCACCCAGACGAATCGCTTCAGCTCGAACGTCGGCTGATCGTCGTTTGCCACGAGGCCGAGAGTAGTCCGGCGTCAAGCGTTTCGGCGCCTGAAGTACCGGATCCTGTACGAAAGAACGGGCCACACAGTACAAGCACAGCGGATAGTGCATGGTCGCATGCCGAATTGGTCACCCGAGCACGGAGGCTCAGCTATGCCGGTCCAAGTGCCGGAGGAGGAGGCGACGCGAGCGGAGATGTTCCGCCGCGCCATCGTCTCCGGCGGCGCGATCGTCGGAGGAGGGGTCGCGATGTGGGGGCTGCCGCAGCTGACCGCCGCGGCGTCCAAGGAGCAGGACGCGCGCGTTCTCAATCTCGCGCTCGCGCTCGAGTACACCGAGGAGGCGTTCTACGCGGAGGCGCTCAAGCGCGGCGGACTGCAGCGCGACCTCAGGAACTACGCGGAGATCGTCCTGGAGCACGAGAAGGCGCACGTCGCGTTCCTCAAGCAGGCGCTGGGCACCGCGGCCGAGCCTGCGGGGAGCTTCGACTTCGGCGACAAGACGAAGGACGCCGAGGCGTTCACGGCCGCGGCGGTGACGCTCGAGGACCTCGCCGTCGCCACCTACAACGGCCAGGCCGTCAACCTCACCCCGGCGTCACTGAAGGCGGCGGCGCGGATCGTGTCCGTGGAGGGCCGGCACGCCGCCTGGATCCGCAGCATCGTCGGTGACGTGCCCGCCACGGCCGCGACGGACCCGGGGGTCAAAGAGGACGAGACCCGACAGAAGCTGACCGACTTCGGCTGGAAGGCAGGGTGAGCGAGATGGACTTCCTCCTCGACGACCTCGACGCCGACGGCGCCCTTCGTGAAGCAGGCGAGAACGCCGGGATCTCCCGGGCGACCTTCATCGGCGGCACCGTCGCCGGCGCGGTGGCGGCGTTCGCGATCGCTCCCGACGCCGAGGCCGCGAGCAGCCACGACGTCGCCGTGCTGAACTTCGCGCTCGTGCTCGAGTACATGCAGTCGTCGTTCTACACGGAGGCCGAGCGCTCCAAGGCGCTCCGCGGCAAGGCCGAGGACGCCGCGAAGCGGGTCGGGGCGGTCGAGCGCGCGCACGTCAAGGCGTTCCAGGACCTGCTGGGTCGCAAGGCGATCAAGAAGCCGGCGTTCAACTTCCGCGGCACGACCGAGGCCCAGCGGCCGTTCCTCAAGACGGCGGTCGCCTTCGAGGACCTCGCGGTCGCGGCCTACAAGGGCCAGGCTCCGCGCCTGCGTGCCAAGCCGCTGCTCGCCGCGGCGGTCACGATCCACTCGGTCGAGGCGCGCCACGCGGCCTGGATGCGGTTCCTGTTCGGCGTCCAGCCGGCGGTCAACGCCTTCGACGACGCCGCGCCGAAGTCCGAGGTGGTGCGCGTCGTCAGGGCGACGAACTTCATCGTCCCGCGCCCGCGCACGACCTCGCGCCGGCGCCCCCGTTTCACCGGATGACGCCGCGCACCGCTGCCGCCGCCGCGGGACTGGGCGTCGTGGCAGCGTGTGCCGTCGCGGGGCTCGGGGGTCTGCTGCTCGCCGGCGATGACGGCCAGGCCAGCCCGCGCGGAGCGGCGCTCCCGGCGTCGCCGAGGCCGGCCTTGACCGTGCCCCCGCCGATCGGGCTCGGCGACGGCGCACGCGTCGCGGTCTGGACCAGCGTGCTGCAGAGCGCCACCGCGCGAGCGAGGCCGAAGGACGACGCGCGTCCCGTGGCGCGGCTGGCGCGGCGGACACCGGAGGGCACCGCCAACGTCGTGCTCGTCACCGGCCGTGCGAGCCATGCGCGCCGGGGCGTCTGGGTCCGGGTGCGGCTGCCGGTGCTCCCCAACGGGACCACCGCATGGGTGCCGAGGCGGGCGCTCGGCGCGTACCAGACCGTCCGCACGCGTCTCGTCGTGGACCGCCGCAAGCTGACCGCCACGCTGCTGCGTGACGGGCAGCCGGTGTTCCGCACCGACGTCGGCGTCGGGCAGGAGCGCTGGCCGACGCCGCGCGGGCAGTTCTACATCCGCAACCGGTTGACCCGCTACCGCAGCCCCACCTACGGCCCGCTCGCCTTCGGCACGAGCGCTCGCTCCGAGCAGCTGACCGACTGGCCCGCCGGCGGGTTCGTGGGCATCCACGGGACCGATCAGCCGGGCCTGCTGCCCGGGCGGGTATCCCACGGCTGCATCCGCATGCGCAACCGCGACATCGTCCGGCTCGGCCGGCTGATGGACGTCGGGACGCCGCTGACCATCCGCTGACCGCCGCAGCGGATAGGTTTCCCGCCGATGGCGAGCGAGGGACAGCCCTCCGGCCTGCGGCGGGAGCTGCGCTTCTTCGAGGCGATCGCGCTGTCGCTCGCGATCATGGCGCCGACCGCCGCCATGGCGCTCAACGGCACGGCGGTGGCCGGGCTGATCGGGCGGGCGGTGCCGCTCGCGTTCCTGATCGCGACGATCGGCGTGATGTTCGTGTCGTACGGCTTCGTCCGGCTGACACGGCACTTCAACTCGGCCGGCTCGGTGTTCGCGCTCGCCGGCGCGACGCTCGGGCCGCGCGCCGGCTTCTTCGCCGGCTTCGCGCTGATGGGCACCTACACGCTGTTCACGATCGCGTCGGCGGCGGAGGTCGGGCTGTTCGGCGAGGCGTTCCTCGACGGGCTCGGGGCCGGGAGCGTCGACTGGGTGATCATCGGCCTGATCGCGATGGTGTTCGTGGCGCTGCTCGCGTTCGGCGACATCCGCGTCGCCACGCGCTCGCTGCTCGGCATCGAGGGCGTCTCGGTGGCGCTGATCCTCGTGCTGATGGCGGTGATCTTCGCCAAGGTCATCGGCGGTTCGGCGCCCAACGACCAGGAGTTCACGCTCGAGGTCTTCTCGCCGCCCGGCGGCATCCCGTTCAGCACGGTGGCGATCGCCGCCGTGTTCGGCTTCCTGTCCTTCGGCGGCTTCGAGGGCGCGGCGTCGCTGGGCGAGGAGACCAACGATCCCGGCCGCAACATCCCGCGCGCGATCTTCACCGCGGTGGTGGTGGCGGGCACGTTCTACATCGTCTGCATGGTCGCCCAGAGCCTCGGCTTCGGCCTCGACGAGGAGGGCATCAAGCGCTTCAGCGAGTCCTCCTCGCCGCTCGGCGACCTCAGCAACGACTTCATCGGCGCCGCGTTCGCCGACTTCATCAACTTCGGCGCCACCATCAGCGCGTTCGCGGCCACGCTCGGCGCCGCCACCGCCGCCTCGCGGATCCTGTTCGCGATCTCGCGCGACGGCTTCGGGGACAGCCGTCTCGGCCGCACCTCGGCCCGCTCCGGCGCCCCCGCCGGCGCGCTCGCGGTGATCCTGGGCATCGCGGTCGTGGCGCTGATCGGCTACCGGATCAACGGCACCGACGCGGTCAACGCGTTCTTCTATCCCGGCACGATGGGCGTGCTGCTGATGCTCGTCAGCTACATCGTCTGCAACATCGGCGCGATCGTCTACCTCTACTTCCGCGGCGAGCGGAAGGTGCCGATGGCCGAGATCGTCATCCCGCTGATCGCGCTCGCGATCATCTTCTACGTCCTCTACCAGAACACGCTGGCCGACAGCCTCGTGTACCCGTACACGGTGTTCCCGCTGGTGGTGGCGGGGTGGCTCCTGCTGGGGGCGCTGATCATCGCGTTCGTGCCCGGCCTCGCCACCCGCATCGGCGAGGGGCTCGCGCGCGAGGAGGGGATGACCGCAGCGGGGCGCGACGACGTCGGGTAACGTCGCTCGATGCCCCGGCTGCTCGAGGATCGGACCAGCGCGCTGGAGGTCGCGGTCGGCCGCGAGCACTTCCGCAACGGCGAGGTCGCGCTGACCATCCACGGCTCGGGCGAGGTCGACGTCGTGCAGCTGCGATCGGGCGCCGAGCGCGACTGGCACGCGCGGCTCGCCGACGACCGGCTGCGCGCCCTGGCCGACGAGCTCGGCGAACTCGACCTCGCGGCGCTGCGCCCGCGCGAGGGCGGCCGCGACCCGGACGACGACCCCGTCCGCCTCGCCCTCCGCGCCGACGACGAATCGCTCCACGAGGTGCAGCTCTGGCACGCCGACCGCTTCGCCGACGACCGCCTCGACCGCCTGCTGACCCGCTGGCAGACGCTGACCGAAGAGGTCACCGGCGGCGCGCTGCCCTACGGGGAACCGCGTTGAAGGAGGCCGCCGAGCAGGCGGAGGCGGTCGTCGAGACCGCCGCGCCGGCGAGCGCCCCGGCACTCCAGCTCACGCAGGCCGGGCGCATCCTCGCCCTCCAGCGCAGCGCCGGGAACCGCGTCGTCACGCAGCTGCTCGCGCGCAAGGACACGACGACGGTCAGCAAGCACGTCCGCGAGGAGACCACTGGCGCGGACAACGTCAACTGGGACGCGTCGTTCGACGTGACGTTCGACGAGGACGCCACGCCGCCCACGATGTGGCTGGCGATCAACGTCAAGCTCAATCCCGTGGACGGCATCACCGAGGACCAGGTGCGCAACTTCCGGATCAACGTCCGCTCGCGCTTCAGCCTGATGTGGGGCTCCAAGTTCATCTTCCACGAGCACCGCACGATCTGGTCCGACCGCGACTGGCTGGTCCGCCCATCGGTGAACTTCGTCGACTCCGGCCAGCACCTGACGGTCACCCTCCGCAAGGGGAAGGGCGCCGACAACCGCCAGAACTGGTACCTCGACTCGCCCGACTACACCCACGTCCACGAGGTCAGCCACCAGATGGGGCTGCTCGACGAGTACGCGGACGTCAGCGTGCCCGGCCGCAAGGTCTACGACGACCACTCGATCATGGGCGACTACTACAAGGAGGGCATGACCGAGGCGACCGCGAAGGCGCGCCACGGGGAGCGGCTCGCCTCGATCATCGGGCCCGTGGTCGACAAGAACCTGACGTCGAGGCTGCGCTAGGCCTTCGGCGTCTCGCGGTGGGGGAGGAAGGGCTCGACCTCGGGGTCGTGGCCGCCCTCGATCTGGCGCCCGCGCTCGACCTCGGCGTTGAACTCGGCGCCGAGCAGCATCACCAGGTTCGTGATCCAGAGCCACACGAGGAAGATGATCACCGCGGCGAACGAGCCGTAGGTCTTGGAGTACGAGCCGAAGTTGGCGACGTAGAACGCGAACGCCGCCGACGCAGCGATCCACAGCACCACGGCGAGGATGCCGCCGGGGCTGACCCACTTGTAGCCGGGCTGCTTGACGTTCGGCCCGACCCAGTAGAGGAACGCGAAGATCTGGCTGACGATCAGCGCGATCACCGGCCACTTGATGATGTTGAAGGCGGTGACCGCCGCGTCGCCGGCGCCGATGACGTCGCCGACCCGCTGGGCGATCGGGCCGGACACGACGACCGCGATGGTGACGAGCGTCGTCAGCAGCACGATGATCACGGTCACGAAGATCTGGAGCGGCTTGAGCTTCCAGAACTTCCGCCCTTCCTCGACCTCGTAGATGACGTTCGAGGCCTTCATGAAGCCGCCGACGTAGCCCGACGCCGACCACAGCGCGCCCGCGAGGCCGAAGATGAAGGCCAGGCCCGCGGCGCCGCTCGACGCCTGCAGGTTGCGGACGGCGTTGGTGATGACGTCGTTCGTCGCGCTCGGGGCGATGCTGCCGACGTTCTTGAGCAGGGCGTCGACGGTGCCCGTGCCCGCCAGGCCGAGCATGGCCAGCAGCACGAGCAGGGCGGGGAAGAGCGAGAGGATCCCGTAGTAGGTCAGCGCCGCGGCGAGCAGCGTCAGGTCGTCTTCCTTGAACTCGCGCAGCGTGCGCTTGAGCGTGTCGATCCAGGTGCGCTTGGAGAGGTCGGTCGGCGCCTCCGGCTTGCCGTTGCCCGAGCGAGACGTGGTAGCGGTTTCAGCCATCGCTGCCGGGCTACCCAACGCGACCTGCGACGATACGTCGTCGCACACGATTGGTAAGCAATCTTCATCTTCCCGTGAGGAATGCCGATCAAGATGGGCACATGCCACGAGTCGAGCTGATCCCCGAGCGCCGCGCAGACGGCACGATCGTGCTCCACGCGGTCGAGCGCGGGCCGCTTGAGCGCTTGGCGCGCCTCGTGCGCGACCTGCTCCGCCGCTAGCGCTTGGCGCGCTTGCGCGCGCAGGTCCGGTAGATGCGCGTATCGCGCAGGACCTTGCCGCCGCGCGTCCGCGCCACGATCCGCACCCGCACGCGCTGCTGCTTGCGCCCGCGTAGGTCGACGACGGCCCGCAGCCGACCGCCGCGCCGCCGCACCTTGACGCGCTTGCCGGCGACCCACACCTTGGCCGAGCGCAGGCGCGCCTTGCCGCGGCCGCGCTTGACGCGGATCTCGAAGCGGCGGCGCGAGAGGCAGCGCCGCGAGGTCGGCAGCACGCCGCCCGACGCGCCCGCGCTGAAGCCGGTGGCGGTCGGCAGCGTCAGCCGGATCGAGGAGAGCTGGATCGAGGCGGCGGAGCGCACCGGCCCGTAGACCCCGCTGCCGCCGATCACCTGCAAGCGGTAGCGGGCGCCCTTGGCGATCGAGGCGGCGACGCCCTCCAGCGAGCGCGTGACCGTGTGGGCCCGGCCGTCGAGCGTGACCGGGATCGGCGTCACCTGGTTGCCGAGCACGACGTTGCGCCGCTCGTCGACGATCTGGGCGAACACGTGGGTGGCGGCCGCCGTGCCCGTCCCGCGGTAGCTGAGCGCGACCATCGGCTCGCCGACCACCTGCGTCGAGGCGCCCGGCGGCGGGATCGGCACGTTCGCGGCGTTCGGCGCCGGCGCCGCCGCGACCGGAGAGCCCGACAGCGCGTCGGCCGGGTTGAGCAGGAGGCTGCCCGACCCGCGCGCGGTCAGCGGTTTGCCCGCCGGGGGCGGGAAGGCGGGCGTGGTGCGCCACTGCGCGTCGTCGGCGAGCCACTCGAAGCCCGGGCCGGTGTCGATCGAGCGCCGCCCGGCCAGATGGCGGCGCAGCCACGCCACGGTCAGCTGCTCGAGTCGCCCGCCCGGGCCCGCGCCGGTGAGGCACGTGCCGTGGCCGCCGCAGAACCAGACCAGCTTGTGGGGAACCCCGTTGCGCTTGAGGATCGCCTGGTTGCGCTTCGACTCGCTGAGCGTGAACAGCGTGTCGGCCGTGCCCTGGAGGATCAGGGTCGGCACCCGCACCCGGTCGACGAGCGCGTCACCGGGCCCCCGCGACTCGAACCACGCGCGGTCCTCGGCGCTGAACTTGCCGCTGGCCAGCCCGCTCGCGAACGCGGTGCCGATGTGCGGGTCCAGTCCGCCGCCCTGCGCGTTCGCGGCCGGCTGCCCGGCCGTGAAGAGCAGCGACCCCCAGCCCGTCTTGGCGAGGTCCTCGCGGTAGAGCGCGGTCAGCAGCGAATGCCAGGAGATGGCGGGCGCGATCGCGTCGACCCGCTTGTCGATCGCGGCGGTGACCCACTCGATGCCGCCGGCGTACGACACGCCGTGCATGCCGACGCGCGGATCGCCGGCCTTGTCGAGCTGCGCCTCCGGCTGCTGCGCGAGCCAGTCGATCAGCGCCACCGCGTCGCGCCCCTCGTTGTCCTTGTAGTCGACGGTGACGACGCCGCCGGACTCGCCGAACCCGCGCGAGTCCCAGGTCAGCACGTTGAAGCCGGCCTTGCGCAGCGCCCCGACCCCGGTGCCGCCGGTCGCCGGGCTCGAGCCCGCGTTCGCGTTGCGCTCGCGCGTGCCGGCCCAGCCGTGCGTCATCAGCACGGTCGGCGCCTTCTGTCCCGCCTTCAGCCCCGCGGCGGGCAGGAAGCTCGTCGCGATCGCGGTGCCGTCGAACGAGCTGACGACCTGGTCGCGCGCGGACGCGGCGGGGGCGAGGAGTGCGAGCGCGGCGAGGGCCAGCGGCAGGGACAGTGTGCGCATGGACGGGGCTTATACCCCGAAAGTCGGGCTAAGGGCGCTGGTAGACGATCCGCATGAAGTCGCCGCGCGAGTAGAAGTTCGCGGTCGGCCCCGTGCAGCGCACGCGCACCCGCACCTCGCCGGTGGCGCTGATGTAGCCGCTCGCCGCCCCCGGCGGGGTGGCCTCGGTGATGGTCACGTCGGCGGTGGTGACCGCGCGCGAGTCGAACTGCTGCCAGGTGCTGTCGCTCCAGCGCCACGCCGCGAGCGTCTGCGTGCACGAGCGCGAGTTGCGGCCCTCGTAGGTGATCCTGAGGTTGCTCGACCCGGCCGTCACGCCCGTGAAGCTGCCGTACCACGACGACGTGCGCGGGTTGACGGTGGTCGAGTTGACCTCGTAGAAGGCGTTGTTGCTGGTGGCCAGGGCGGACGCCGCGCCCGTCCGCAGCGTGCCGGTCTCGATCACGGCGGTGGCGGGCGTCTGGCCGATGTAGGTCTTGAACGACAGCGGCGAGGCCGGCGCGGTGGTCGCGTTGTTCGACCCGTCGGCCGAGCGCACGCGGTAGAAGTAGGTCGTCCCTGCCGTCAGCCCGGTCAGCCGGATGCTGTGCGAGGTCACGGCGCTCGCGTCGGTGGCGGTCTGGGTCAGCGAGCCGGCGGCGGTGCCGTACTCGACGCGCGAGTCTGAGGCCTCGTCGGTCGTCCAGGTGACGGTCGCGGTGCCGTCGGTGGCCGCGGTGGCGTCGACGTTCGTGATCGCGGGCGCGGTCGTGTCGGCCGCGTAGCTCGCGGCGTACTGGCCGGCCGACGCGGCGAAGAACGCGTACTCGACGCCCTTGATCGTCTCGCGCGTGATCGTCACGGCGCTGCCGTCGCGGGTCACGCTCTGGAGCGCCTTGCCGTTGAACTGGGCCGGGACCATGCCGCGCAGCGCGGTCGCGCCGGAGCCGACGGCGACGCGGAAGCTCAGCCGGTCGTTGCTCCAGGCGATGTCGTTGAAGGTCGAGCCGTTGCGGCCGTCGAGCCAGGTCAGCATCTGCTTGCGCGGTGACGACCGGCACGCCGCGCGCCTTCGCCGAGGCGACGATCGCGTCCGCGCCGGGCGAGCTCGACTGATCCGTGTGCATGTTGGCGTTGAACGCGCCGTAGTAGCCGGTCGAGCCGAGCGCGCGGTCGAGCAGCGTGTTGACCGTGAACGGGTAGGTCTGCTCGGATTCGTCGGTCATCTGCGTCGTCGACTGGTAGACGTCGATCAGCGAGCCGTCCGGGTCGGCGAAGCGCATCGGCATGCCCGAGCCCGTGAACACGCCCGGCCGGTCGAGCACCCAGTCGGGCGGCCAGTAGTAGTAGTTGGCGTCGAGGCGCATGCCGTGGGCGAGCTCGGTCTTCGGCGTCGACGACCAGTCGCTGAAGGCGATGCAGTGGGTGCGCTGCGTCGTCGGGTCGGTCAGGCCCGTGTAGCGGTCGTGCCAGTCGAGGAGCTGGCTCGCGAAGTCGTCCTCGAGCGACTCGGGCGTGTAGTTGCCGCAGCCCGTGCTCACGTGGACGCTGACCTCGAAGCCGTCGGCGCTGTAGCTGACCGCCTGCGCGTTGGTGAGCGGCGAGTTGGGATACACGTAGGAGGTGCCGCGGATGCACTCCCACTGGGCCACCGAGCAGCCCGCGGCGCTCGCGGCCTTGAACTGGTCGAAGCGGCTCGCGGTGGCGCCGTTGGCGTGGTCGTCGCCGGTCATGATCACGGCCGCCTTGAGCCCGCGCGGGAGGTACCAGAAGCGCGGGATCGGCTTCTTGTCGGCCGTCAGCGTGCCGAGCAGGTTGACGAGCAGGCGCTGCTGCTCGTCGGCCTGCGGGATCGCGACCTTGCTCAGGTCGACCCAGTTGGGCTGCGGGTCGAACGGCGCGTTGCCGAAGAACAGGTCGTCGGAGCGGATCGGCGAGGTGCCGTCACGCTCCTGGCCGGCCCACGCCGGGTTGCCCTGGCGCGTGTAGACGACCGACTTCGCGAGGTCGTAGGTGAACGCCGCCGCGCGGCCGCCCTGGCTGCCGACGCTGCGCATCGTCACCGCCGGCGCCGTCGTCGCCGCGGCGGCCGTCGTGTACAGGTTGGCGACGCTGGTGGCGCCGTTGAGCGTGTAGCGGTCGGCGGCGCCGTGGAACTGCATGGTCTCGCCGACGATGCCGCGCCCGGGCGCGTTCGCGGTGTCGACCCGCATGTAGGCGTTGGCGAGCGTGGTGCCGGCGTCGGTGAGCCCGAGCAGGCCGGCCAGCTGCTTGTCCGGCCGCATGGCGACGAGGTCGCCGCCGCCGGTCACCCACGTGTTGAGCATCGTGGACTGCGCGGAGGTCAGCGACATCTCGCCGAGGATCGCCACGTCGTAGCTCGCCAGCGTCGCCGCGGTCACGGTGCTGATGTCCTTGACCGTGAACTGCGTGAGGCCCTCGGCGCGGAGGATCTCCGCGTAGTAGCGCGTGAACGGGTTCGATGCCTTGCCGATCACGAGGATCGGGCCGCCGGCGCCCTCGTCGGGCGGCGGGCCGGGCGGGGCCGCGGTGGTGAACGTCCACGTGCGGTCGGCGGCCAGCACGTTGCCGGCACGGTCCGCCACGCCGCCGGTGCCCGCCCTGGACCCGGGCGGTGTAGGTGGTCGACTCGGCGAGCTCGCCGGTCGGGTCGAGCGTCGCGCTGAGGCTCGAGTTGTCGTAGGAGACCGCGGCCGGGACGAGGTTGCCCGCGGGGTCGCGCAGCTGCACCGTCGAGGTGCTGATGGTCGAGGCGGTCATCGCCTCGCTGAAGCCGACGACGACGTTGCTCGCCGGCGGCACGCCCTGGCTGCCGCCCGGCGGGAGCTCGCCGACGATCCGCGGCGCGGTCGTGTCCGGGCCGGTGCTGTTGTCGTACACGACGTCGACCCAGTAGTTCTCGGTGCGGTAGACGCCGGTCGGGAAGGTGCCGCTGGGGCCGTAGCCGTAGACGCCGTTGCCGCCGTCCTCGCCGTTGCCCAGCGCGCGCAGCGGCGAGTTGACCACGGCGCCGCGCTCGAAGAAGTCCTCGCTCACCGCGTAGTTGCCGCGCGGCGCGTGGTAGGACGCGACGTAGGTCGTGTTCGCGGTGATCGGCACGGGCTCGCCGAACGATCACCTGCTGCCAGCCGGTGGCGGACTCGTTCGTGAACGTCGCCGTGGCGAGCAGCGTGCCGGTGCGGGTCCACAGGTGCCCGACGTGCGTGCCGGTGTTGGTGGCGCCCTTGTAGAAGCGCAGGCCGGTGATGCGGCCGTCGGTCTCGGCGCGGAACTTGACGCCGACCTCGAGCGCGTTGTTGTCGCCCGTCTCGGCCGGCTTCTCCGGCGTCGCGCTCGACGGCCAGATGCTGCACGGGCAGCCCGAGCTCGACGGCGCCGCGGTCGTGAAGCTCCACGTGCGGTCGACGGCCAGCGCGTTGCCGGCGCTGTCCTTGACGCCGCTGGCGCCGCCGCGGACGGTGGCCGTGTAGGTGGTGGAGTTCGCCAGCGCGGCGCCCGGGTCGAGGGTCGCGGTCTGGCTCGCGGCGTCGTAGGTCACGGTCGCCGGGACGACGGTGCCGCCGGGCTCGCGGAGCTGGACGTTCGTCGTCGTGATCGTCGTCGCGCCCATCGCCTCGTTGAACGTCGCGCGTGACGTTGCCGTTGACGCCGATCCCGGTTGCGCCGGACGCCGGCGTGGTCGAGGTGACGGTCGGCGGGGTGGTGTCGCTGCCGCCGCCTGAGCCGGTGTCGAAGACGACGTCGACCCAGTAGTTCTCGGTCCGGTAGACGCTGGTCGGGAAGGTGCCGCTCGGGCCGTAGCCGTAGACGCCGTTGCCGCCGTCGACGCCGTCCGCGAGCGCGTGCAGCGGCGGCGAGTCGACGCCGGTCGGCGCGAAGTAGTCCTGCGGTCGACCGCGTAGCGCCCGTTGGGGGCGTGGTAGGACGCGACGTAGGTCGTGTTGGCGGTCGACCGCGACCGGCGTCGAGAGGTTGACCTGCTGCCAGCCGGTCGCGCGTCTCGCCGGTGAACGTCGCCGTCGCCAGCAGCGTGCCCGGTGCGCGGTCCACAGGTGGCCGACGTGCGTGCCGGTGTTGCCGCGAGCCCTTGTAGAAGCGCAGGCCGGTGATGCGGCCGTTGGCGTCGGCGCGGAACTTGACGCCGACCTCGACCGCGTTGCTGTCGTTCTCGGCGGGGACGGCCGGCGTCGTGTTGTTCGGCCAGATCGTGCACGGGCAGCTCTGGTTGCCGGAGCCGACCGTGACGGTGACGCCCGCGCTCGGCGACTCCATGTTGCCGCTGTCGTCGGCCGCGCGGCTGCGGATCGTGTAGGTGCCCGAGCTGCCGGCCGCCCACGTGTAGGTCCAGGTGCCGCGGCCGTTCGCGCGGTGCCAGGTCGTGCCGCCGTCGGTGGAGACCTCGACGCCGCCGACCACGCCGCCGCTGTCGCCGGCCGTGCCGGACGACGGTGACCTGCGACCCGGGCGTGATCGAGCTGCCGTTCGCGGGCGAGGTGATCGTCGAGCTCGGCGCGGTGGCGTCGGAGCTGGGCGGTGGCGGCCGTGAGGCCGGTCTGCAGCGTGCCCGGCTGCGACGCCCATGTCGGCCAGCAGGTTCACCGTCGCCTGCTGCATGCTCGCGTCGGCTGCCGGCGCTGCCGCGGTCGTGGTTGGCGTCGAGGCCCCACGACCACTGCACGGTGCCGGCGCCGAACACGCAGCGCGCCGCTCGCGCGCCGGTACAGCGTCAGGTTGTGCGTCGCCGGTCCCGCTCCCGAAGGTCGAGCCGTAGTCCTGAGCACCGGCGCGTTGGGCACCGTCGTCGAGGACAGCTGGAACAGCCCCGGCGGGCCGCGACGCCGTTGTCGAGGTCCTCGTCCCACTCGTAGCCGAGCGTGCCCGTCGGCAGCGTCGCCGTCGCGCCCGCCGTCAGCGTGGCGATCGGCGTGTTGCGCCAGAAGCGCATCTTGCCGTCGGCGGCCGGCACGCGGATCGCGCTCGTCGCCCCGGCGTTGACGATGAAGATCTGTGCCGGTCAGCGCGTTCTCCGGGCGGCCGCCGTCGGCCGGCGGGCTGAAGCGCGGGTCGCGCCAGGTGCCGGTCCAGACGCCCGGGAGCGGATCGATCTTCGCGTTCGCGTGCGTCTCCTTGTAGGTGACGAGCGTGCGGTACGGCGTGCCGGTGCCGTCGATGCTCGGCTCCCAGCGCGTCTTCCAGAAGACCTCGTTGCCGCTGAAGAACGCGAGGTGGACGCCGGCGGCGCGCGCCGCCTCGACGTTGGCGCGCTGCGTTGCCCGACCAGTACTCGTCGTGGCCGACCGAGAGGAACGCCTTGTGCTCGAGGATCTCGGCGCCGCGGCGGTCGGTGTCGATGTCCGGTGGAGTAGCTGACGTTGTAGCCGTTGCGCTCGAGCCAGCGCACCATCGGGTACTCCGCGTTGAACACCCAGTCCTCGGCGCGCCGTCGCCGCGCGTGGTGACCGGGCGGTTGTAGCTGACCTTGTACGCGCGGCCGGCGGGCGAGCCCGTGTAGAGGCTGTTGCCGCCGTACTGGTTGTAGGCCTGCCAGGTCGTGTCGGAGGTCTGGAACAGCAGGTCGGAGCGGCCGTCGTCGTCGCGGACGACGAAGACGATGTGGCTCGACGCCGGCCGTCCCGTCCTCGCGCACGAGCTTCGCGAAGTAGATGCCCGAGACGGCGTCGCCGGGCACGCTCCACGATGGCCGACACGCCCCAGTTGCCGCAGTCGACGAGCCCGGTCGAGCTCTGGCCCGTGCACGCGGGCTGGAACTGGGGCAGCGCCGCGAGCGGCTGGACGGTCGCGACCTTGCGGGCGCCGCTGCCGCCGTAGTAGCCCATCCGGTAGATGTCGAGGCGGTAGTCGGTGGCCGACGTGTCGACCTTGAACGAGACGGTCTGGCCCTGGTCGACGCTGATGTCGGTGGCGAACCCCTGGATGGCGTCGCTGCCCGACCCGCTGACGTCCCACTCGGACGCCGGGTTGCCGGCCTTCGTGTTCTCGCACGCCACCGGGTTGGTGATCGGCACGTCACACGGCGCCGCAGCGGCCGGGGACGCGGCCGCGCCGAGCATCAGGGCGGCGGCCGTGGCGGCGAGCCCCAGTGACCTCCCCATCCGCGAGACCCAGGTCATCACCCGACCGTAGGTCCGCGCGCCGCTCGGCGCGCTCCCCGGATGGGGGGTTTCTAGCCGGTCTTCACCTCGTCACCGTCCTGACCCCAGCGCACGTGGTAGGTGCCCTCGCCGTCGACCCGCCGGTAGGTGTGGGCGCCGAACAGGTCGCGCAGGCCCTGGATCAGCGACGCCGGCCCGCGCTCGCGGCGGTAGCCGTCGTAGTAGGCCAGCGACGAGGTGAACGCCGGCACCGGGAGGCCGATGTCGATCGAGTGCGAGATCACGCGCCGCCATGAGTCCTGGGCGTCGGCGACGGCGTCGCGGAAGTAGTCGACGAGCAGCAGGTTGGGCGTCTCGGGGTCGGTGTCGTAGGCCTCGCGGATGCGGTCGAGGAAGCGCGCGCGGATGATGCAGCCGCCGCGCCAGATCGTCGCCAGCTCACCCATGTTGAGCTCCCAGCCCTCGGACTTCGCCGCGGCCGTCATCTGCTCGAAGCCCTGCGCGTAGGCGACGACCTTGGAGGCGTAGAGCGCCTTGCGCACGTCCTCGACGAGCTCGCGGTCGACGCGTGCGCCCTCGCCGGGCTTCGGGCCGGCGAGCTGCTGCGACGCGGTCGCGCGCTGGTCGCCGAGCGCCGAGCAGCGAGCGGGCGAAGACCGCCTCGGTGATCGCGGTCAGCGGGACGCCGAGCTCGAGCGCGTCCTGCGCCGTCCAGCGGCCCGTGCCCTTCTGCTCGGCCTGGTCGAGGATCACGTCGACGAGCGGCTGGCCGGTCTGCGGGTCCTCCTTGTCGAGCACGGTCGCGGTGATCTCGATCAGGAACGAGTCGAGGTCGCCCTCGTTCCAGTCGTGGAACACCTGCGCGATCTCCGGCACCTCGAGCCCGACGCCGTGGCGCAGCAGGTCGTAGGCCTCGGCGATCAGCTGGATGTCCGCGTACTCGATGCCGTTGTGGACCATCTTCACGTAGTGGCCCGCGCCGTCGGCGCCGACGTAGGTGCAGCACGGCGTGCCGTCGACCTGGGCGGCGATCGACGGTGAAGATGTGCTCGACCTCGTCGTAGGACTCGCGCGCGCCGCCCGGCATGATGCTCGGGCCGTTGAGCGCGCCCTCCTCGCCGCCGGAGACGCCGACGCCGAGGAAGCGCAGCCCGCGCTCCGCCATCGCCTTGTCGCGCCGCTGCGTGTCCTTGAAGTGCGAGTTGCCGCCGTCGACGATCGTGTCGCCCTCGTCGAGCAGCGGCGCGAGCTCCTCCATCACCGCGTCGACCGCGGGCCCGGCCTTGACCATGGTCATGATCGTCCGCGGGCGCTCGAGCGCCTGGACGAACTCCTCGGTCGTGCCCGTGCCGGTTATCGGCCCCTCCGAGCCGTGCTCGGCCATGAACTGCTCGGTCTTGGACGCGGTGCGGTTGTGCACCGCGATCGGGATGTCGTGGTGGGCGACGTTGCGCGCAAGGTTGGCGCCCATCACCGCGAGGCCGGTCAGGCCGAATCGAGGGCCGCTCATGGCGCGAACCCTAGTCGTAGTGTGCGTCTGATGGACACCGCCTCACTCGGCCCGCTGACCGTCTCGCGCCTCTGCCTCGGCACGATGCTGATGGGCGACAAGACGCCCGTCGACGAGTCGCATCGGATGCTCGACCGCTACCTCGACGCGGGCGGCACCTTCCTCGACACCGCCGACACCTACGGCGACGGCGGCTCGGAGGAGACGCTCGCGCCGTGGCTGGCGAGGCGGCGCGACGAGGTCGTGCTCGCCACCAAGGTGCGCTTCTCCGTCTCGGACCCCGGCGGGGAGGGGCTCGCGCCCGACCGCATCCGCAAGGCGTGCGACGCCAGCCTGCGCCGGCTCGGCGTCGACGTCATCGACCTCTACCAGGTGCACGCGCCCGATCCGGACGTGCCGCTCGAGGAGACGCTGGAGGCGCTCGACGGGCTCGTGGAGGCCGGCAAGGTGCGCGCGCTCGGCGCCTCGAACTACCCCGCCTGGCTGCTCGCGTGGGCGGTCGCGCTGCAGGACCGCCACGGCTGGTCGCCGTTCGTCTCGCTGCAGCCGCAGTACTCGCTCGTCGAGCGCTCGATCGAGGTCGAGCTGCTGCCGTTCTGCCGCGCGGCGGGGCTCGGCGTGCTCCCGTGGGGGCCGCTCGGCGCCGGCTTCCTCACCGGCCGCTACTCGCGCGACGAGCCGCCGCCGGAGGGCTCGCGCATGGCCGAGGCGGAGGCCGACTACGAGGAGGCGCCGGAGCGGCGCGCGATCGAGCGCAACTTCCGCGCCGTCGACGAGGCGCAGGCGATCGCCGAGGCCAAGGGCGCGACGGTGTCGCAGGTCGCGCTCGCGTGGCTGCTGGCGACCGAGGGCGTGACGGCGCCGATCATCGGCCCCCGCACGTTCGAGCAGCTCGAGGACCTGCTCGGGGCGGCGGAGGTGTCGCTGAGCGACGACGAGTACGCGCGGCTGGCCGCGCACACCGGGCCGCCCGAGGCCTACCCGGGGCGGATGCTGCGCGAGCAGAGCGGCATCGACGTGGTCGTGCCGCTGCGCCGGTGAGTCGCTCGTTCGTGGTCACCGGCGGCGCCCGCGGCGTGGGCGCCGCGATCGCCGCGCGGCTGGTCGCGGAGGGCGCGGTCGTGGTCGTCGATCTCGTCGAAGCCGACCTGTCGGCGGCGGCCGCCCCCGGCGGGGTCGCGGACGCGATCACGACGGTCATCGGCGACGCCGCGGACGATGCGGTCCTGACCCGCGCGGTCGACGCCGCCGCGGCGCGCGGGACGCTGAGCGGCTGGGTCAACAACGCCGCCGTGTTCCGGGACGCCGCGCTGCATGAGCGGCCGTCGGCCGAGATCGTGGACCTCATCGCGCAGAACCTCGCGCTCGCGGTGGCCGGCGCGGGCGCCGCGGTCCGGCGCTTCCTCGCCGACGGCACCGCGGGCGCGATCGTCAACGTCTCCTCGCACCAGGCGCAGCGCGCGGTCCCCGGCGCCCTCCCGTACGCCACCGCCAAGGCCGCCATCGAGGGCCTCACCCGGGCGCTCGCGGTCGACTACGGCCCGCGCGGCATCCGCACCAACGCGGTCGCGCTCGGCTCGATCGTGACCGAGCGCTTCGACCCTGCTCTCGACGACGCGCTGGCGAAGCTGCATCCACTCGGGCGCGCTGGGAATGGCGCCGAGGTCGCCGAGGTCGTCGCCCACCTGCTGTCGCCGGCGGCGAGCTTCGTCAACGGCGCCGTCATCCCGGTCGACGGCGGCCGCGCCGCGCTCGGCGTCGACCCCGAGGCACGCCCGGTCTAGACCTCGGCGAGCAGGCGGTCGAGGTCCTCGGCGCTCGACCACGCGCCGACCGAGGCGCGCACGTACGGCGTGCCGGGCAGGTTGCGAACCACGACGCCGGCCTCCTTCAGCCGGTCGCGCATCGCCTCCGGGTCGTCGTCCTCCCACGTCACGAGCGTGGTGTGGCCGCGCGGCGCGACGGTCCGGCCGTGCGCCTCGAGCCGCTCGGCGAGCTCCGCCGCCAATGCGGGGCCGTGGGCGAGCACGGCGGCCAGGTCGGCGTTCCGCAGCACGTCCAGCGAGGCGAGGCTGAAGGCGAGGACCTCGCGCGCGAGCGCCGGCGTGTCGTAGCGGCGCGCGTCCGGCTTCAGCTCCGAGTCGAAGCCGAGCGAGGCGTCCTCGAACGTCATGTACGAGGGCGCGATCGCGCGCACCCGCTCGCGGAACGCCGGGGCGATGTAGAGCAGCCCGGTGCCGTCGGCGCCGCACAGCCACTTCTGGCCCGCCGCCGCGTAGACCGCGCAGCCGAGCTTGACGACGTCGACCGGCACCGCGCCGGCGCCCTGGGCGCCGTCGAGGATGACGGGGACGTCCACGTCGGAGAGCTCGGCGGGCGCCAGCTCGCCGGTGCGCCAGTTGATGTGCGAGCAGGCCACCAGCGTGGTGCGCTCCCGGACCGCGCTCGCGAGCTCCGCGAACGGCACCGCCCGGATCTCCACGCCACGCTGCCGCGCGGCGATCAGCGGTCCGATCAGGCCGGGGTGCTCGTCGGTCGAGGTGACGATCTCGTCGCCCGGCCCGATGTCCATGCCCGCCAGCACCTTGCCGAGCCCTTCGCTCGTCCCGGTGGTGAGCGCCATGTCCTCGACCGGGCAGCCGAGCAGCTCCGCATAGCCGGTCCGCAGGCCGTCGAGCAGCTCGAAGCGGCGCTCGAAGTGGGTGAACGCGCGCCCCTCCTCGACCTCCTCGGCGACCTCGCGCGCGACCGCCTCCTGCGCGGCGCGCGGCACCGGCCCGTCCGTGCCCGCGTTCAGGTACGCGACGCGCTCGAGGATCGGGAACTCCGAGCGCAGCTGGTCCAAGGACACGGCGGCGCAGGATAGTCAGGCGCTGTAGCGGCTGACCGTCAGCTCGGCGCCCTGCGGGTCGCGCAGCACGGCGATCCGCGCGTCACCGGCGTCGAACGGCGGCACCGGCACCGTGGCGCCGAGCTCGTTCGCCCGCGCCGCCGTCGCGTCGACGTCGTCCACCGCGAACGTGACCGTCCAGCGCGGCCCGGCGGCCTCGTCGAGCAGCGGCACGAGCCAGCCGACCGCGTCGGAGAAGCCCGCGGGGATGCCGGGTTGCGCGTGGCGCTCGCGCAGCTCCGGGTCGCGCTCGGCGAGGAAGTCGCCGTAGCCGGGCAGCCGCCACATCCAGAAGCCAGGGCCGACCTCCATGGCCTCCCAGCCGAAGACGGCGCCGTAGAACGCCTGCGCTCCCTCGCGATCGGTCGTCTCGAGGTTGCTCCAGTTCCACGTCCCCGGCGCGTTGACCCGCTGCGCGCCCTCGTGCGACCCGGCCTCCCAGACGCGGAACGCCCCGCCCGCGGGGTCGCTGAGCGCCGCGCCGCGCCCGCCGCCCGCGACCTCGAACAGCCCGCCGGATGCGTGCCCGCCCGCCGCGGCCGCCGTCGCCGCGGAGTCGGCCGCGCTCTCGACGCGCACGTACGTCACCCACTCGGCGAGCGCCGCGCCGGCGGCGCAGATCCCGGCGACGTCATCGCCGCCGAGCCGGGCCACGCCGTCGTCGACGTCCCACCCGAACAGGCCGGCGTAGAACGCGGCGGCGCGCTCGGGATCCGGCTGGGCCGTCTCGACCCAGCAGGGGACGCCGGGGGGATAGCGGCGCATCGCCGCGCACGCTAGCTCAGAGGCCAATCGGGTACCCAAATCGGAGGAGTGAGGACGAGCAGCCGACAGGGGAGCCAGGCATGAGCCTCGATACATCGGATCGCACCGCGAACCGAAAGCACACGATCAAGCCGGTCCAGCGGGAGCCGGACACCTCCGCGGGCTGGTGGGGCGAGCTCGGCGGCAAGGGGCAAAAGGCGTTCAAGGCCGCCTTCGCGGGCTACGCGCTCGACGCGTTCGACCTGATCATCCTGACGCTCACGCTGGCGGCGATCGGCACGACGTTCGGCGTCGGCACGGGCGCAACCGGCGCGCTCGCCACCGTCACGCTCTCCGCTTCCGCGATCGGCGGCATCCTCGGCGGCGTCCTGTGCGACAAGATCGGCCGCGCGCGCACGCTGATGCTGACCGTCGGCGTCTACTCGGTCTTCACGTTCCTGTCCGGCCTCGCCTCGAGCTACGAGATGCTGCTGGTGTTCCGCGTCTTCCAGGGCATCGGCTTCGGCGGCGAGTGGGCCGTTGGCGCGATCCTCGTCGCCGAGCTGATCAAGCCGGAGGCGCGCGGCAAGGCGCTCGGGATCATCCAGAGCGCGTGGGCGGTCGGCTGGGCGCTCGCCGTCGTCGCCTACACGATCGTCTTCTCGCTGGTCAGCGACGAGCAGGGCTGGCGCATCCTGATGATGCTCGGCATCCTGCCGGCGCTGCTGATCCTCTACGTGCGGCGCAACGTCGAGGACCCGGAGGTCTTCTCGGAGACGAAGAAGAAGGAGAAGGAGGGCGACCGCGAGGCGGTCGAGGCGAACGCCACGGAGACGCCGCTGAAGCAGATCTTCCGCTCCGACCTCGCCAAGACGACGATCTTCGCGTCGGTGCTCGCCACCGGCATCCAGGGCGGCTACTACGCGATGTTCACCTGGATCCCGACGTTCCTGAAGGAGGAGCGGAGCCTGTCCGTGGTCGGCTCGGCGGGCTACCTGTTCGTGGTCATCGCCGGCGCCTTCCTCGGCTACCTGAGCGCGGGCATGGTCCACGACCGGCTCGGCCGGCGGAAGACGTTCACGCTGTTCGCCTCGCTGGCAGGGATCTCGCTCGTCGCCTACTTCCTGGTCCCGAGCGGCTCGAACACGACGCTGCTGATCATCGGCTTCCCGCTCGGCTTCTTCGCCTCGGGCTGCTTCTCGGGCTTCGGCTCCTACCTGTCGGAGCTGTTCCCGACGCGGGCGCGCGGCACCGGCGCGGGCTTCTGTTACAACGTCGGCCGCGCATTCGGCGCGCTGTTCCCGGGCATCATCGGCTTCCTCGCGGCGGCCATCGGGCTCGGTGGCGCGGTCGCCTTCGGAGTGTTCGGCTACGTGCTCGCGATCGTCGCTCTGCGCTTCCTCCCGGAGACGCACGGCAAGGAGCTCGTGCCGGTCGAGTGACGGAGCTGGCGGACGCGCTCGCAGGCGCGAAGATCTACGACCTCGAGCACCCGCGCTACGCGGGTGCTCCCGTGTGGCCGGCGCACGAGCCGGGCACGCTGCTGAAGCTCCACCGCCGCCACGAGCCGGGCCTGGGGGAGGCGCGCACGAGCGCCTCCGCCCTGCTGGTGATGGCCGAGCACTCGGGCACCCACATCGACGCGTTCTGCCATCAGGCGGAGAACCTGTGCATGCACGGCGGGGTGGAGGTGAACGCGCAGGTGCAGACGCCCGAGGGCTTCACCGAGCTGGGCACCGACACGATCCCGCCGCTGTTCGCGCGCGGCGTCCTGCTCGACTGCGCCGACGCCGGCCACGCGGTCGGCGCCGAGGACCTCGCGCGGGCCGCCGAGGGTCTCGAGATCGCGCCGGGCGACGTGATCCTGGTGCGCACGGGAACCGGGGCGCTGTGGGAGGACCCCGAGGCGTTCCTCGCCGCCGGCGGGATCGACGCGAGCGGCTCGCGCTGGTGCGCCGAGCACAAGCCGCTGGCGGTCGGCGCCGACAACGTGGCCTGGGACGTGCCGGGCGCGGTCGATCCCGAGCTCGGCTCGCTGCCCGGGCACCTGATCCTGCTCGTCCGCGAGGGCGTCTACATCATCGAGGCGCTCAACCTCGAGGAGCTCGCACGCGACGGCGTACGCGAGTTCGCGTTCGCCTGCCTGCCGCTCAAGCTGCGCGGCGGGACCGGCTCGCCGGTCAGGCCGATCGCGCTCGTGTAGCGTCGCCGCATGGCGACCCACTACTTCCCCGAGGACCAGGTCCACTTCACCTGGGACACCGGCAACGAGCCGGTCATCACCATCGCCGACGGCGACACCGTGGTCATCACGACCCGCGACGTCTCCGACAACCAGATCGGCCCCGACTCCGACGCGAGCGTCATCGACGGGCTGGACTGGGAGCGCGTCTACCCGCTCGCCGGGCCGATCGCGGTCGAGGGCGCCTCGCCGGGCGACACGCTGGCGGTGGAGATCCTCGACCTGCGCACGCGCGGCTGGGGGTGGACGGCGATCCTGCCCGGCCTCGGGCTGCTGGCCGACGACTTCCCGGACGCCTACCTGAAGATCTTCGACATCTCCTCCGGGGACTACGCGCGGTTCGGCGACGACGTCGCCATCCCATTGGCGCCGTTCATGGGGACGATGGGCGTCTGCCCGGCCGACGCCTCCGCGCAGCCGGTGATGCCGCCCGGGCGCTTCGGCGGCAACATGGACACGCGCCAGCTGGTGGCGGGGACGACGCTGTACCTGCCGGTGCAGGTCGACGGCGCGCTGTTCTCCACCGGCGACGCGCACGGCTGCCAGGGCGACGGCGAGGTCTGCGTGACCGGGCTCGAGGCGCCCATGTACGCGTCGCTGCGCTTCACGGTCGAGAAGGGGCGGGAGCTGCCGTCGCCGCAGTTCCGCACCGCGCCCGGCTCGCTGACCTCGCGCGTGGACCACGGGGCGTGGTACGGCACCACCGGCGTCGGACCGGACCTGTTCGTCAACGCGCAGAACGCGGTGCGGGCGATGATCGACCACATCACGTCGGTGTCGTCGCTGTCCCGCGAGGACGCCTACCTGCTGGCCTCGCTGTGCGTGGACCTGAAGATCTCCGAGGTGGTCGACGCGGGCGAGTGGATCGTCAGCGCGCTGCTGCCCGAGGCGGTGTTCACGTCGAGCTGAGCGTCCGAACGTCAACCCACGAGTGTCGTCTCGACCACCCAGGAGGTGGTTGAGGTGACATTCGTGCCGCCTCCGGGCTCGAACCCACCCGCACCCAGCCCGCTGTTGACGTTCATCCCGCGCTGCCGCGGACGCCTCACAGCGTCGCCATCCTCTCGTCCCGCGCGTCGGTGACGAACATGTGCCCGGGCGCGTGGGTGATCATCAGCTCCGGCTTCGAGGCGACCGCGACGGCCTGCGGGGTCACGCCGCAGGCCCAGAACACCGGCAGCTCGCCGTCGCGGACCTGCACGGCGTCGCCGTAGTCCGGCGCGCCGAGGTCGCCCACCCCGATCGCGGAGGGCTCTCCCACGTGGACCGGGGCGCCGTGGACCGGCCCGTAGCGCGAGGTGATCTGGGTGGCGCGGATCGCCTGCGCCGGGGTCATCGGCCGCATCGACACCACCAGCGGGCCGGAGAAGCGGCCGGCCGGGGTGCAGTCGATGCTCGTGCGGTACATCGGGACGTTGACGCCCTGCTCGACGTGGCGGATCGGCAGCCCCTCGGCCTCGAGCGCGCGCTCGAACGTGAACGAGCAGCCGATCAGGAACGCCACGAAGTCGTCGCGCCAGGCGTCGGTCGCGTCCGTGGGCTCGTCGACGAGCTCGCCGCCGCGCCAGATGCGGTAGCGCGGCACGTCCGTGCGCAGGTCGGCGCCCGGGGCCATCTGGGCCGGCTCGGGCGAGCCGGGGTCGGTGACGTCGAGCACCGGGCACGGCTTCGGGTTGGCGACGCAGAAGCGCAGGAAGTCGAACGCGTCCGCCTCCGGCAGCGCGACCAGGTTGGCCTGCGTGTAGCCGGGGGCGAGGCCGGCGGTCGGGCCGGTGTGCTCGCCCGCGCGGACCGCCGCTCGCAGCCGCTCGGCGTCTAGCATCACCCGCTCCATGCACGTGATCCTTCCCGACGGCTCGCAGAAGGAACTCGAAGACGGCGCGAGCGGCGCCGATCTGGCGGCCGCGATCGGCCCCGGGCTGGCCCGTGCGGCGCTCGCGGTCAAGGTCGGCGGCGAGGTGCGCGACCTCGCGCGGCCGCTGCAGGACGGCGACGAGGTCGCGATCGTCACCAACCGCGACGACGACTCGCTCGACCTCATCCGCCACGACACCGCGCACGTCCTGGCCGCCGCGGTGCTCGACCTCTATCCCGGCACCAAGATCTCGATCGGCCCGCCGATCGAGGACGGCTTCTACTACGACTTCGAGTTCCCGGAGGGCGTGACGGTCTCCGACGCCGACTTCGAGGCGCTCGAGGCGAAGATGCGCGAGCACGTCAAGGCGGCCGAGCCCTTCGTGCGCGAGGACGTCAGCGCCGAGGCGGCGCTCGAGCGCTTCCGCGCCGACGGCCAGGACTACAAGGTCGAGCTGATCGAGGACCTCGGCGCCGACTCCGTCTCGCTCTACACCAACGGCCCGTTCACCGACCTCTGCCGCGGCCCGCACGCGCCGGCGACCGACCGCATCAAGGCCTTCAAGCTGCTGTCCGTCGCGGGCGCCTACTGGCGCGGCGACTCCGACAACACGATGCTGACCCGCATCTACGGGACGGCCTTCCACTCGAAGGACGACCTCGCCGCCCACCTCGAGCGCCTCGAGCTGGCGCGCCAGCGCGACCACCGCAAGCTCGGCCGGGAGCTCGGCCTGTTCAGCTTCTCCGAGCTGAGCCCCGGCAGCGCGTTCTGGCAGCCCGCCGGCACCGCGGTCTACAACGCGCTCGTCGCCCGCTCGCGCACGATGTCGATCGAGCGCGGCTACCAGGAGATCAAGACCCCGCTGCTCTACGACCGGAAGCTGTGGGAGACCTCCGGCCACTGGGACAAGTACCGCGAGAACATGTTCGTGACCCAGTCCGAGGACCGGCCGATGGCCATCAAGCCCATGAACTGCCCCGGCCACTGCGCGTTCTACGCGATGGGCAAGCACTCCTACCGGGAGCTGCCGATCCGCTACGCCGAGCCGGGCCTCCTGCACCGCAACGAGCCGAGCGGCACGCTGCACGGCCTCCTGCGCGTGCGCCACTTCATCCAGGACGACGCCCACATCTTCTGCATGGAGGACCAGATCGAGCAGGAGGTGCTGGACTGCCTCGAGTTCGGGTTCGCCTGGTACGACCAGTTCGGCTTCGACATGCGGCTCGAGCTCTCGACCCGGCCGGAGCAGCGGATCGGCACCGACGAGATGTGGGACCACTCGGAGGCGGCGCTCGAGGCGGCGCTGAAGCGCGGCGGCTACGAGTACGACATCAACGAGGGCGACGGCGCCTTCTACGGCCCGAAGATCGACGCCCACATGCGCGACTCGCTCGGCCGCTCGTGGCAGCTCGGGACCGTGCAGCTCGACTACACCTTCCCCGAGCGCTTCGACCTGACGTACAGCGGCGCGGACAACGCCGAGCACCGGCCGGCGATGATCCATCGCGCGCTCGTCGGGTCGTTCGAGCGCTTCATCGGGATCCTGCTCGAGCACACCGGCGGCGAGCTGCCGTTCTGGCTCGCGCCGACCCAGGCGTCCGTCCTGCCGCTCGCCGACCGCCACAACGACTACGCGCGCGAGGTCGCCGCGGGGCTGACCGTCGCCGGGCTGCGGGCCGACGTCGACGACCGCACCGAGTCGGTCGGGCGCAAGATCCGCGAGGCCGAGCTCCGCAAGGTCCCGTACATGCTCGTGGTCGGTGATCGCGAGCAGGAGGAGCGCGCGGTGGCGCTGCGCCGCCACGGCGCGGGCGACCAGGGCACGCTGCCCCTGGACGACGCCGTGCAACGGCTCCTGCAGGACGCTGCCTGACCACGCAGCGAATGGGGCTATACTTCTCTGTGTTGATCAAGCGTTCCCACACAGCAGCGCCGCGCACAGCTTGACGCCGCGCCGCACCGTCATCGCCTAGTGCCGGTCCCTCGCAGGTTCGACCGGCAACCGCCGGAACGCGATCCCACCCGCATCAACGAGCGCATCCGCGTGCCCGAAGTGCGGCTGATCGACGAGACCGGCGCGCAGGTCGGGATCATGAAGACGCAGGAAGCGCTGCGCTACGCGCAGAGCAAGGACCTCGACCTCGTCGAGGTGGCGCCTGAGGCCAAGCCTCCCGTCTGCCGCGTGCTCGACTACTCGAAGTACAAGTACGAGCAGGCCCAGAAGCAGAAGGCCGCGCGCAAGCACCAGACGCAGATCAACGTGCGGGAGATCAAGTTCCGCCCGAAGATCGCGCAGCACGACTACGACACCAAGAAGGGCCACGTCATCCGCTTCCTCAACGGGCGCGACAAGGTCAAGGTGACGATCATGTTCCGCGGCCGCGAGATGGCCCACCCGGAGCGCGGCGAGCAGCTGCTCAACCGCCTCGCGGAGGAGCTCGGCGAGCTTGCTGTGGTCGAGCAGCGGCCCCAGCAGGATGGCCGCAACATGGTGATGATGCTCGCGCCCTCGAAGACCGCCGTGGAGGAGAACCACGACGCGGTCGAAGAAGAGAAAGTCGAGCGGCGCCCACCGCAGCAACGGCCCGCGGGCTCGGCGGACCCCGTCGAGATCCAGCCCGACCAGATCTAGCTAGCTCGCGACGGGCGTCTTCGGCGGCTCGGCGGGCTCCTCGGGCGGCCCCGGAGCCTCGCTGCCCTTGCGTGACGCGCGGCGCTGCGGGCGCTTGACCTTGAGCTCCGTGGCCAGCGCGTAGGAGCCGAGCACGAAGATGACCGCGGCGACCTGGGCGGCGATCGTCTCCACGCTCGGGAAGATCCCGAACCAGAGGCCGAGCGAGGACGGGATGTCCCAGTCCAGCGGCGTGATCGGCAGCCAGCCGGTGCCCTGCATGGTGCGCGCGGTCTGGCCGACCATGACCACCAGCACGAGCCCGATCAGGCCGCCGGTGGCGATCAGCATCTTCTTGTACGGCAGCTTGCGCTGGAGCACGAACGTGAGCACGGCGACGCCGAGCGTCAGCGCCAGGCCGAGCGCCGCGCCCTCGATCACCGCCGTCGCGCCCGCGCTGAGCTCGAGCGACTGCAGGAAGAGCACGGTCTCGAAGCCCTCGCGGTAGACCGACGTGAGGCCGAGCACGAGCAGGCCGACGGCCTGGGCCGACCAGAAGCCGACGCGTGCCTCGTTGTCCATCAGCTTGCGCCGCTGGCGGTGGAAGCGCCCGATCCACTCGCTCCAGTAGACGCGGTGGAAGAACCAGTTGGTGATCAGCAAGAGCACCCCGATGGCGATCAGCCCGACCACCGCCTCGAGCTTCTCGCCGTACTGTGAGAGCGACTCCAGCAGCGTCTGCGCGAGCACCCAGGTGAACAGGCTCGCGACCAGCCCGAGCGCGGCGCCGACCAGCACCGGGCGCCGCAGCCGCCGCCGCACGCCCACGAAGGACGCGGTGATGGCGGCGAGGATGAGCACGGCCTCGAGGCCCTCGCGGAAGACGATGATCGCCGCGTTGGTGACCACCGTGGTGCGGCTGGCGCTGTCGCCGAGCGTCGCGCGCGCCTCCTCGAGCTCGTCGTCGAGCACGAGCCGCGTCTCGTGCACGTCGCGCCGCGACGCGCCCTTCGAGATCAGCTCGGCGAGCCCGTCCTGGTCGAGGGCGCCGAACCAGATCAGGCCCTCGATGTCGGTCGCCAGCCCCGGGTCGATCGACTTCAGCCGCCGCTCCGGCCCGAACTCGAAGAACGCGTACGCCTCGAGCCGCGCCTGCTCGGCCTGGCGGCGCTGGCCGGCGCCGACGGCGGCCTCCATGCGGTCGAGCGTCAGCGCGATCAGGTCGTAGTCGGAGTCGTCGGTCGGCTCCTGCCACTTGGCCGGCATCACGTCCGCGAGCCCGTCCTCGATCTTGGTGCCGAGCGCCTCGACGTCGTCGTGCGACGTCACGCCCGTCTTCTCGCGCGCCGCGTCGGTGACCACGGCGGCGAGCTGGTCGATCTGCGCGCCGACCGCGTTCGTGGCCGCCGCATCGCGCTTGGCGAGCTGGTCGCGGAGGTCGTCGAAGGCGGCGTCGCCCGCGGTCGCGAACGCGATCGCCTCCTGGACCTCGAAGTCGAGCGTGACCCGCCCGTCCTTGACGCCGCGGTCGTACTCGACCGGCACCAGGGCGATGAAGCGCAGCAGCTGCTGGGCGCGGCGCGCCGACTCCTCGGCGGTGAACGGGGCGGCGGTGAAGCCCTCGAGCGCCTGGTCGATCTCCGCGCGGGCGTTGGCGGCGGCCTGCTTGTCGCCCTTCTCGGCGGCATCCCGGAGCGCGGCGAACGCCTCGCTCGCGGCCCCCTCCGCCGCAGCGCCGCGGTCCTGCGCGTAGCGGTCGTCGAGGATGTCCCAGTAGCCCGCGGCCTGCGCGGCGGCCTCCGCCTCGCCGGAGGCGAAGCCCTTGTCGCGCGCGGCGTCGGCGTCCTTGAGCAGCTCGCGCTGACGGGCCTGGTAGGCGTCGAGCAGGTCCTTGGCGACCGCCAGCCGTGCGGCGCGCGGCGCCAGCTTGCCGTCGGCGAGCCGCTCGACCGCCGCCGTGGCGTCGGCGCCTGGCCGCGTGAAGCGCGTGGCGGTGCGGAAGTCGCGCAGCAGCAGCCACGAGCGCGTGGCCGCGGCGTCACCGCGGCCCGCGGTGTTCAGCGTGACCGTGTAGGCGCCGCCGTAGGTCGCGGCCCGCGCCTCGCCGCGGGCGGCGGCCAGCGCCCGGCGGTCACCGCGCCGCGCTGCCCGCTCGGCGACCGCGAACGCCCGCCGCAGCGAGCGGTCGGCCTCCGGCGCCTCGGCCCGCAGCGAGCGCCGCAGCGCCCCGCGATACGCCGCGCGCGCCCGCCGCACGGCCTGCTCGGCGCGCGCCGGCGAGCCGACGATCAGCTCCTCCTGGGCGGAGAACAGCGCGCGCTGGATGCGCTCGGCGCCCTCCCACGGCGTGGCCGGGTCGGCGGCCTGCGCCGGGAGCCGCGGCGATGCAGCGCCGCGGCCACGCAGACGATGGCCCAGCCGACCCGCATCCAGCGCCTAGGTCTCGAGCTCGATGTTGAGCTGCTTGGCGGCCTGGGTGATCTGGCCCGCGATCGCCTCGGCCTGGTCCTGCGCCTCGCCGCCGAGCGTGTCGGCCTCCTCGGCGGTGAACTGCTTGCCGTCGGCCTCCTGGTCACGGATGCGCGCGACGTAGGCCTCGAGGTCGGTCAGCGCCTGGCCGGTCTGCTTCGCCTGCTCGGGGTTGGCCTCGGCGATCTTGGCCTCGACGTTGGCGTAGATCAGCTTGAGGCCGCCGAGGATGTCGGCGATGTCCTGCAGGCGCGAGGAGGCCACGAACGACTTCTCGGTCGCCTTGTCGCCGGCGATGAAGCGCGAGTTCTTCCACGCCTCGAAGTACTCCGACATCGTCGGGGTCATCACGACCAGCGCGGTCAGCGCGTCCTGCTCGTTCGGCTCCCACTTCTTGCTGGACGCGTCGAGGTCCTTGGCCTGCTTGTCGAACTCCTCGGTCGCGGCGAGGTAGAAGCGCGGATCGGGGAGCGACTCGCCGAACTCGACCTTGCCGTCGCCGTCGACGTCGGCCTTGGTCGACCACTTCGGCTCGGTGCCGTAGAGCGCGCTCTCGGTGAGGAAGAACAGGTTGCCGGGCTGCTTGTAGGTCTTGCCGTCCTCGGTCTTGATCGAGAACGGCACCGCGCTCTCGGGATCGGAGGCGTCGCTGCCCGCGTCGATGATCACGTCGTAGTCGGCGAGCTCGGGCACGCCGGCGACCACGCCCTCCATCTCCTCGTAGGCCGGGTTGGCCTCCTTGAAGGTCTCCTTGGAGTCGGCCAGGATCTCCTCGACCTCCTCGCGGTTGTCCGCGAGCATCTTCTTCGTGTCGAAGCCGCTCTGCTCCGCGAGATCGTGGTACTCCTGCGCGTTCTCGCGCAGATCCGCGACGTCTCCCTGCAGCCGCTGCGTGTGGTCGAGGAGGTAGGTCTTGATGGCGGCGAGGTCGGTGGCGGCGGCCTCGGTCGCGGCAGGCGTGCCCTCGGAGCTCTCGGAGGAGCTGTCGTCGTCCCCGCCGCACGCGGCGAGCGCGAGCGCGGCGCAGGTCAGGAAGAGCAGGGCAAGGCGCACGGGCGGATCTCCTCGTTCACAGGTTAGGCGGACCTAAGTAGGCCAACCTAACAAAGGCCGACCGAGGCCGTCGGGATTGGGCACCGGGGGAGCCATCTATACTGCGCCGTCGCCATGCCGAAGATGAAGTCCCACTCCGGCGCGAAGAAGCGCTTCAAGAAGACCGCCACGGGCAAGCTCCGGGCGCGTCACGCGAACTCGAGCCACATCCTCGAGAAGAAGTCGCCGAAGCGTAAGCGCGGGTTCCGCAAGGATCGGGAGATCTCCAAGGCGGACACCAAGACGGTCAACAAGCTGCTCGGGGGCAACGGCCGATGACCCGCGTCAAGCGCTCCGTCCACGCGCGCAAGAAGCGCCGCGCGACGCTCGATCGCGCCAAGGGCTACCGCGGGGAGGCGCACTCCTCCTACAAGCGGGCCAAGGAAGCGCTGATGAAGGCGGATTCCTACGCCTACCGCGACCGCCGCAACCGCAAGCGCGACTTCCGCCGCCTCTGGATCGCCCGCATCAACGCCGCGGCGCGCCAGGAGGGCATGACCTACTCGACCTTCATGCACGGCCTCAAGCTGGCCGGCATCGAGGTCGATCGCAAGATCCTCGCCGACATCGCCGTGCGCGACGCCGAGACCTTCCGACGCTTTGCCGAGAGCGCCCGCGAGGCGTCGTCGGCCTGACCGCCGAAGACACCGAAGCCCCGGGCGCCCCTCCGACAGGACGGGCGCCTTTTTTGTACCCCGACCGTGATCACCAGCCCCCACAACGAGAGCCTCACCCAGGTCCGCAAGCTCGCGGGACGCAAGTGGCGCGACAAGCTGGGCGAGTTCGTGGCCGAGGGCGAGGACCTGATCGAGGCCGCCGAGGCCGCCGGCTGGGCGGCGTCGCTGCGGCTCGTGGCCGCCGGCTCCGGGCTCGACAGGCGAGGAGGTGGCCGTGCCGCTGCTCGCGCGCGTGTCGCAGCTGGGCTCCGGCACGCGCGCGCTGGCGGTCTACCCACAGCGCTGGGCGCAAACGCCCGCCGGGCCGCTGTGCGTGGCGCTCTGGGGGGTCAACGACCCCGGCAACGTCGGCACGGTGATCCGCTCGGCGCTGGCCTTCGGCGCCGTCGAGCGTCGTGCTCGGGCCGGGCACCGCGGATCCCTACGGGCCGAAGGCGGTGCGGGCCTCGATGGGCGCGATCTTCTCGGTGCCCGTCGCGCGCGTGCGCGGCGTCGACGAGCTGCCCGGGCGGCGGGTGGCGCTGGCCGCCGGGGCGGGCCGGCCGCTGGCCGAGCTCGGGGAGCGGGAGGTCACGCTGGTGGTCGGCGCGGAGCGCGAGGGGCTGCCCGACGCAGTGCTCGCCGAGTGCGACGAGGTCTGCCACATCCCGATCCACTCCGAGTCGCTGAACGCGGCCATGGCCGCGACGGTGGCAATGTACGAGGTCTCCCGATGATCGACCGCATCCAGCAGATCCAGGACGCGGCCGCGAATGCGGTCGAGCGCGCCGCCTCCTCGGAGGAGCTGGAGCGCATCCGTATCGAGTACCTCGGGCGCAAGGCCGAGCTGCCGCAGCTGCTGCGCGGGGTGGCCGAGCTGCCGCCGGAGGAGCGGGGCAAGGTCGGCAAGGCCGCCAACCAGGCGCGCGGGGCGATCGAGGGCCTGCTGTCGGCTCGCCGCGCCGAGGTCGACCGCGCCGAGCTCGACGCCAAGCTGGCCGCCGACGTCGTCGACGTCACGCTCCCGGGCTCGCCCGCCCAGCCGGTCGGGCGGCTGCACCTGCTGACCCAGACGCGACGCGAGCTCGAGGACATCTTCGTCGGGCTCGGCTTCCGCGTCGTCGAGGGGCCGGAGGTCGAGACGGTCTCCTACAACTTCGACGGGCTCAACCACGACGAGACGCACCCGGCGCGGCTGTGGTCGGACACGTTCTACGTCGACGACGACATCGTCCTGCGCACCCACACCTCGCCGATGCAGGTGCGCTCGATGATCGAGCACCCGCCGCCGCTGTACATCGTCATCCCCGGCGCCTGCTACCGGCGCGACAACGACGCCACCCACACCCCGCAGTTCCACCAGGTCGAGGGTCTCGCGGTCGACGAGGACATCACCCTGGCGGACCTCAAGGGCACGCTGCTCGCGTTCGCGCAGGGGATCTTCGGCGACGACCGGCAGGTCCGCTTCCGGCCGCACTTCTTCCCGTTCACCGAGCCGAGCGTCGAGCTCGACGTCGACTGCTTCAACTGCACGGGCGGCTTCCTGCGCGACGGCTCGCGCTGCCACCTCTGCAAGGGCGAGGGCTGGATCGAGCTGCTCGGCGCCGGCGAGGTCGACCCGAACGTGTTCGAGTACGTCCGCGAGCACGGCTACGACCCCGAGCGCCACCAGGGCTTCGCCTGGGGCATGGGGATCGAGCGGATCGCGATGCTCAAGTACGGCGTGCCGGACATCCGGCTGCTCTACGACAACGACCTGCGCTTCCTGGAGCAGTTCGGCTGACCATGCTCCTTCCGACGCTCTGGCTGCACGACTCCTGCGACCCCGGCCTCGACGTCGGCGCGCTCGAGGAGCGGCTGACGATGACCGGCACCTACGTCGAGCGGGTGTTCACGCACGGCGTGACCGCCTTGGAGTACTTCGTCGTCGGGCGCGTGCTGTCCGCCGAGCGCCATCCCGACGCGGACCGGCTGTCGGTCTGCATGGTCGCGCTGGGCGAGGGCGACACCGCGCAGATCGTCTGCGGCGCGCCGAACGTGGCCGAGGGCCAGACCGTGGCGGTGGCGCGGCCGGGCGCGGTGATGCCGGGCGGCGTGCGGCTGAAGAAGGCAAAGCTGCGGGGTGTCGAGTCCGACGGGATGATCCTGGCCGAGGACGAGGTCGGCATCGGGACCCTGCACGAGGGGATCATGGTGCTCGACGACGACCTCGTGCCGGGGACGCCGCTCGAGGAGGTGCTGCCGCTCTCCTCCGACGTGCTCGAGCTCGAGATCACGCCGAACCGGCCCGACTGCCTGAGCGTCTACGGGGTCGCGCGCGAGGTCCACGCCGCGACAGGCGCGGATCTCCGGGCGCTGCCGGGGGCCGAGCTGCCGGCGGGCGACGAGATCCCCGGCTTCTCGATCCGGGTCGAGGACGCCGAGCTGTGCCCCCGCTTCACCGCCGTGCTCTACGAGGACGTCACGCTCGGCGAGTCGCCGCCGTGGCTGAAGGCGCGGCTGATGGCGGCCGGGCAGCGGCCGATCTCCAACGTCGTCGACATCACCAACTACGTGATGCTGCTGGGCGGGCAGCCGATGCACGCCTTCGACGCCGACCTGGTCGAGGGCGGCTCGCTCGTGGTCCGGCGGGCCCGCGACGGCGAGACGCTGACCACGCTCGACGACGTCGAGCGGCGCCTGGACTCCGGCATGCTGCTGATCGAGGACGCCGCCGGGCCGACCTCGATTGCGGGCGTGATGGGCGGCGCGCGCTCGGAGGTCAACGACGCGACCACGCGGGTGCTGATGGAGGCGGCGAACTGGAACGGGCCGAACATCCAGCGCACGTCGTCGCGGCTCACGCTGCGGACGGAGGCGTCGGGGCGGTTCGAGAAGGGGCTCTCGCCTGAGCTCTGCCTCGAGGGCCAGGCGCTGGCCGCGCAGCTGATGGTCGATCTGTGCGGGGCGCGGGTGGTGGGCGGCACGATCGACGTCGGCGGCCCGGGGCCCGAGGCGGCGGTGCTGCGGCTGCGCGAGGCGCGCGTGGGCGCGCTGCTGGGCGTCGACATCCCGCGCGACGAGCAGGCCCGGATCCTCGAGCGGCTGGGCTTCGGGGTGGCGGAGGCGGACGACGGGCTCGACGTGACCGTGCCCCACTGGCGGCGCCTCGACGTCACCCGCGAGGCCGACCTGGTCGAGGAGGTCGGGCGGATCTGGGGCTACGAGAAGCTCCCGACCACGCTGCCGTCGCGCAACGGGGTCAGCGGCCGGCTCGAGCCGGAGCAGCGGCTGCGGCGGCGGGCCGAGGACGCGCTGACCGGCGCGGGCGTCTCCGAGATCCTCGGCTGGAGCTTCGCCGCGCCGGGGCTGGTGCAGAAGCTGTCGATCCCGCCGGACGACCCGCGCGCGCGGGTGGTGGAGCTCGCCAATCCGATGTCGGAGGACCAGTCGGTGCTGCGCACGTCGCTGCTCGGGCCGCTGCTCGACAACGCGGAGCGGAATCGCGCCCGGGGGCACGAGGACGTCAGGTTGTGGCAGTACGGGGCCATCTACCTCGCGCGCGAGGACGGCGGGGGCAACGGGGCGGGGCCGCCGGCGGTGCCGGGGCTCGACCGGCTGCCCACCGAGCGCCAGCACCTGGCCGCGCTGTTGACCGGCAACCTCCGCCCGCCGACGTGGCGCGAGCCGACGCCGCCGCGCGCGGACTTCTTCTCCGCCAAGGGCGTGCTCGCCGCGGTGCTGGCGGCCCTGCGGGTGCCGTGGGAGGTCGAGCCGGCGCGTGAGCCGTTCCTGCACCCCGGCCGCTCCGCGCGCGTGCTGGTCGGCGGCGAGCCGGCCGGCTGGCTCGGGGAGCTGCATCCCGCGGTGGCGGGGCGCTGGGACGTCGAGCAGGCAGCGGGCTTCGAGCTCGACTTCGGCGTCCTCGCCGAGCACGCGGTGCTCGTGCCCGATTACGAGGACCTGACCTCGTTCCCGGCCGTGCGCCAGGACATGGCGATCGTCGTGCCCGACGGCGTCTCCGCCGCGCAGGTCGTTGCGGTCGTGCGCAAGGCCGGCGGCGCGCTGCTGCGGCGGGCCGAGGTGTTCGACGTCTACCGCGGCGAGCAGGTGGGGGAGGGGTCGGCGTCGCTGGCCCTGCGGCTCGAGTTCCGCGCGCCCGACCGCACGCTGACCGACGAGGAGGCCGCGCAGCGGCGCGAGAAGATCGTCGCCGCGCTCGCCGACCAGCTCGGAGCGCGGCTGCGTGGCTGAGGTCGCGGTTCTCGGGGGGTCCGGCTACGCGGGCGCGATCGCGGCGACGCTGCTCTGGCGCCACCCGTTCTTCGAGCTCACGCACGTCACCGCGCGCTCCGAGGCGGGGGCCGCGCTCGACCGGGTCCACCCGCGCACGCGCGTGCCGCTCGTGCTCGAGGACTGGGACCCGGACGTGCAGGGCGAGGTCGACGCGGCGCTGGTGTGCTGGCCGCACCAGGTGTCCGCCCCGGCCGTGGCGGCGCTGCGCGAGCGGGGCGTCAAGGTCGTCGACCTGTCGGCCGACTTCCGGCTGCGGGATCGCGACACCTACGAGGACTGGTACGGGCCGCACGGCGCGCCCGAGCTGTTCGGCTCCGGCGTCTACGGGCTGCCCGAGCTCTACCGCGACGCGGTGCGGGGCGCCGACCTCGTCGCCAACCCGGGCTGCTATCCGACCGCGGCGCTGCTCGGGCTCGCGCCGCTGGCGCGGGCGGGGGCGATCGGCGACGTGGTGATCGACGCGAAGTCGGGCGTCAGCGGCGCCGGGCGGTCGCCGTCACAGACCACGCACTACATCTCCGCCGACGAGAACATGACGCCCTACAAGGTCGAGCGGCACCGCCACACGCCGGAGATCGAGCAGGAGCTGGCGGCGCTCGGCGCCACGCTGCCCGTCACCTTCACGCCGCACCTCGTCCCGCTCGCGCAGGGCGAGCTCGTGTCCTGCTACGTCTCGGGCGCCTCGCTCGAGGAGGCGGAGCTCGCCGACCTGTATCGCGAGGCCTACGACGGCGAGCCGTGGGTCGAGGTCGCGACGGGCCCGCCCGGCGTGATCGAGGTGCGCGACACGAACTACTGCCGCATCTCCGTGCACCGCGACGACCGCACCGGCCGCGTGCTCGTGTTCGCCGCGATCGACAACCTGTGGAAGGGCGCGGCGTCGCAGGCGGTGCAGAACCTCAACCTGATGTTCGGGCGCGACGAATCGGAGGGGTTGATATGACCGGAGGCTCCCGTTGGGTCTCTCTGCCCGACCACGCGGTCGACGCGCCGGGCGGGCTACCGCAGGGGTTCCGCGCCTCCGGCGTCGCCTGCGGGCTCAAGCCGAGCGGCGGGGTGGACCTCGGGCTGCTCGTCTCCGACACCGTCGGCACCGTCAGCGCCGCGCGCTTCACCCGCTCGGGCGTGCTCGCCGCGCCGGTGATCCTGTGCCAGGAGCGCTGCCGGCTCGACTCGCTGCGCGCGGTGGTCGCCAACGCCGGCAACGCCAACGCGGCCACCGGCCGGCGCGGCGTCGACAACGCCGCCCGCATGCAGGGAGCCGCCGCGATGGCGGCCGGCCTGGATCCGGAGGTCGTCGCCGTCGCCTCGACCGGCGTGATCGGCGTCCAGCTCCCGGATGAGCCGATCACCAAGGGGATCCTGGCGGCCCGCGGCGAGCTGTCGGCCGACGGCGGCGACGCGTTCGGCGAGGCGATCCGCACCACCGACCTGTTCCCCAAGACCGCGACGGTCGACGTGAACCTGCCGAGCGGGACCATCCGCATCACGGCGCAGGCCAAGGGCGCGGGGATGATCTCGCCCAACTTCGCGACGATGCTGTGCTTCGTGCAGACCGACGCGGCGCTCGCCCCCGAGACCGCCGATCTGCTGCTCGGCGTGTGCGTGAAGCGCTCGTTCGACCGCATCTCGGTCGACGGCCAGCTCTCCACCAACGACACCGTGATCCTGATGGCCTCGGGCGCGAGCGGGGTGCGCGTGGCGCCGGAGTCCGACGACGAGCTGCGCTTCGGCGAGGCGCTGGACGCCGTGCTGCGACAGCTCGCGCTGCTGATCGTGCGCGACGGCGAGGGCGCCAAGCGGGTCGGGCGCGTGGTGGTCAACGGCGGCCACCAGGCGACCGTCGACGCGGCGGCGCGCGCGGTCGCCAACTCCCCGCTGGTCAAGGCCGCGCTGCACGGCGGCGACCCCAACTGGGGCCGCATCGCGCAAGCGGTCGGCGGCGTGCTGACGGACACCGCGCCGCTCGACGTCGACATCTGGATCGAGGACGTCCAGGTCTGCGGGCGCGGCGCCGCGGTGCCGTTCGACCTGCCGGCGCTGCAGGCGGCGGTGGCGCGCGACGAGGTCGAGTACACGGTCGGGCTGCCGGGCGAGGGGGTCGAGACCGAGGTCTTCTTCTCCGACCTCTCGCACGACTACGTGACGATCAACGCGGAGTACACGACATGAGAGATGTCGGGACCCTCCTCGAGGCGCTGCCCTACATCCGGGAGTTCCACGGCAAGACGGTGGTGATCAAGTACGGCGGGGCGGCGATGACCGACCCGGACCTGCGCGAGGAGTTCGCCCGCGACGTCGTGCTCCTGAAGTACGTGGGCCTCAACCCGATCGTCGTGCACGGCGGCGGGCCCGACATCACGCAGTACATGAAGCGGCTGGACATGCCGGTCGAGTTCGTCGGCGGGCTGCGCGTGTCCAACGCCGACACCGTCGAGATCGCGAAGATGGTGCTGGTCGGCAAGGTCAACAAGGACATCGTCCTGCGCCTCAACCGCCACGGGCAGCCGGCGGTCGGGCTGTGCGGCGACGACGGGCTGCTGTTCCGCGCCGCCACCATGGGCGGGCCCGAGGGCGAGGACATCGGCTATGTGGGGCGGATCGAGCGCGTCGACGTCGGCGTGATCGAGCACATCGCGGCCGACTACATCCCGGTCATCGCCTCGGTGGGCGCCGACCGGGCGGGCAACTCCCACAACATCAACGCCGACGAGGCCGCGGGCGCGGTCGCGCGGGCGCTGGGCGCGTACAAGGTGATGTTCCTGACCGACGTGCCCGGGTGGCTGCGCGATGCCTCGGATCCGTCCTCGGTCATCAGCGAGTGCGCCGCCGACGAGGTCGAGGCGGCGATGGCCGGTGTGGCGGGCGGGATGCGGCCGAAGCTCCGCGCGTGCCTCGACGCCATCCACGGCGGCGTCACCTACGCGCACATCATCGACGGGCGGGTGCCGCACTCGCTGCTGCTCGAGCTGTTCACCGACGCGGGCATCGGCACGAAGGTCCGGCCCGCCCGGTGATCACCGATGCGCTGATCCCCAACTACGCGCGCTACGACGTCGAGTTCGCGCGCGGGGAGGGCGTGCGGCTGTGGGACGCCGGCGGGCGCGAGTACCTCGACTTCCTGAGCGGGATCGGGGTCTGCAACGCCGGCCACTGCCACCCGCGGGTGGTGGCCGCGGTGCAGGAGCAGGCCGCGCGGCTGCTGCACGTCTCGAACCTGTTCTACACCGAGCCGATGGTGCGGCTGGCCGAGCGGCTGGCGGCGCGGTCGCTCGGCGGCAAGGTGTACTTCTGCAACTCGGGGGCGGAGGCCAACGAGGCGGCGCTCAAGCTCGCGCGCAAGCGGCGCTCGGGCGGGCGCTTCGTGGTGCTGCACGGGGGCTTCCACGGGCGCACCTACGGAGCGCTGTCGGCGACGCCGCAGGAGACCAAGCAGGCGCCGTTCGCGCCGTTGGTGCCGGGCTTCGAGGCCGTGCTGCCGGCGGCGGCGCCGGAGGCGGTCGGCCCGGACGTCGCGGGCGTGGTGCTGGAGCTGATCCAGGGCGAGTCGGGCGTGCACCCGCTGGATCCCGCGCTGGTGGCCGAGATCCGGGCGGCCTGCGACGAGCACGGGGCGCTGCTGATCGTCGACGAGGTCCAGACCGGGATGGGCCGGACGGGCACGTTGTGGGCGTACGAGCGCTACGGGGTGCGGCCGGACGTCATGACGGTGGCGAAGGGGCTGGGGGGCGGGCTGCCGATCGGCGCGCTGGTCACGACGCCCGAGCTGGGCGACGTCTTCGCCCCCGGGGACCACGGCTCGACGTTCGCCGGCAACCCGCTCGTGTCGGCGGCCGCGAACGCGGCGTTCGACGTGCTCGACGACCCGGCGCTGCTCGAGCGCGTCGACGAGCTGGGCGCCGTGCTGGCCGAGGGGGTGCGGGCGCTGCCGGGCGTGACGTCGGTCCGCGGCCGCGGCCTGATGGTCGCGGCCGAGGTCGACGCCGACGCCCCGGAGCTCGCCCGCCGTGCGCTGCTCGAGCAGGCGCTGGTGATCAACGCCACCGGCCCGGGCACGCTGCGCTTCCTGCCGCCGCTGGTGGTCGAGGAGGCGGAGATCGCCGAGGCGGTCCGTCGCCTCGGCGCGCTCCTCACCTGACGGCGAGCCGGCCGAGGTCGATGCGGGGCAGCTGGTGCTGCTTGCCGCCCACCTCGAGCACGATCCCGCCGCCCCTGGCCGGGTGGGCATGGGCCGCCAGCCACTCGGCGTCGGCGGCGGTCGCCGAGGTGACGGTGTCCGCGCCGGCGCTCTGGATCTCGATGTCGTCGCCGTCCCCGCCGTCGATGACGTCGGTGCCGGCGCCGCCGATCAGGACGTCGTCGCCGGCCTCGCCGAGCAGCGTGTCGTCGCCGGCGCCGCCGACGAGGACATCGTTGCCGTCGCCGCCCCTGGCCGTGAGGCCCAGCACCGCGGCGCCCAGGCCGGACGCTTCGACCACGTCGTCGCCGGACAGCGCGTTGACCACGAGCCGATCGCTGCCGGCGACGCCGCCGGTCACCGTGACGCGTGCCGCCAGGCCGGTCACGCTCGCGTTCGCGGTGCCCGTGACGAGCGCGACGTCGTCGCCGTTGGTGCCGGTGACGGTGACCGTGTCGGGCTGAGCGTCCTCGCCGCCGAGGTCGGGGAGCACGTCGGTGACGTCGGTCCCGGACAGGTCGCCCACGACGAGGGTGTCCGCGCCGCCCAGGATCCTCGGGGCGATCGTCTCGACGTCGTCGAGGTCCATGACGATGGACGCGACGTTGCGGGTGAACCGCACGCGCCCACCGTTGGCGGATGCCTCCATGATCTCGTTGGCGTTGCTGGCGTTGAACGCCAGCCGGTCGCTGCCGTCCTGGCCCTCGACGACGTCGCTGTCGTCCCCGGGATCCCACTGGAACGTGTCGTCGCCGGCGCCGAGGAAGGCGACGTCGTCGCCCGAGTTCCCGTCCACGAAGTCGCTGCCGTCGCCGCCGAGGAACACCTCCGCACCGCTGCTCCCCCGGAGCGTGTCGTTGCCGGTGCCGCCGTCGGCGGTGATCTTGACCGGCGTTGCCGAGCTCGTGGCCGCCGAGAAGCTGTCGTCGCCGCCGTTGGCGTTGAGCCTGAGGTTCTCGGACGTCCCGATGTCGATCGAGAACGGCGCCGGGGTGACGCGGTCGAACCGCAGGCGCACGCCGTTGGCCGTCGCGGTGAACTGCTCGGCGCCGTTGCCGCCGTTGACCTCGACGGTGTCGATGCCCGCCCCGCCCTCGTTGAGGTCGGTGTCGTCACCTGGGCTCCAGACCATGCGGTCCTCACCTTCCTCGCCGAAGACCTGGTCGTCGGCGTCGCCGCCGGTGAGCGTGTCGTTCTCGGAGCCGCCGAACATCTGGTCGAAGCCACCCTTGCCGAGCAGCGTGTCGTTGCCGGCCTGGCCGAAGAGGAAATCGCCGCCGGAGCCGCCGGTGACCGTGTCGTTGTCGCTGCCGCCGTAGAAGTTCGCCCGCGGCAGCGCACCGTTGGCCTCGTCGATCCTGATCTCGTCGTTGCCGAGCAGCCCGAACGCCTGGATCACGTTGACGTTGGCGACGGTCGGCGTGCCGCCGGCGACGTTGACCGCGCCGCCGTTGACGAGCAGCTGGCCCGCCGCGTTGCGGCTGACGACGATCGAGTTGGCCTGGTTGTCTCCGAACACGGAGAGCGTGCCGGCCGCGAACGTCGCGGTGGTGGCCGCGCTGGCCGGGGCGGTCGTCGCGGCGATCGCGCCGACCGCGAGCGCGGTGGCGGCGAGCAGGCGGCGCACGGTTCGGGTTCGGGGTGCGGGCATCACGTCTCCTTCTCGGGGTTGCCCGAGTAGGACGCCCGCCTGGCCGGTCTATTCCGCTCGGTCGAGCCCGTAGGTGAGGTGGCGCTCGCCTCGGAGCGAGTAGTCGCGCAGCCGCCGCATGCCGAGCCGCTCGGCGACGCGCTGCGAGGCGACGTTGTCCGGCGCGATCAGCGAGATCAGCTGCTCGGCGCCGAGCTCGCTCCAGGCGAACTCGACCGCGGCCCGCGCCGCCTCGGTGGCGTAGCCGTGGCCCCAGGCGGGTCGGCCGAGCAGCCAGCCGACCTCGAGCCCGGGCCAGCCCTCCGGGCGCCAGAGCCCGACGCGGCCGATCAGCTCGCCGTCGCGCTCGACCGCCCACAGCCCGTAGCCGCGCAGCTCGAAGTGCCCGAGGTACAGCGCGATCTCCCGCCACGCCTGCGCCGGGTCGAGCGTGCCGCCCATGAAACGCATGACCTCGGGGTCGGCGGTGATCGCGGCGTACGGCTCGGCGTCGTCCTCGCGCCAGCCGCGGAGGGTCAGGCGATCGGTCGTGAGCGTCGGGACCATAGGCTGACCACTATGGAGCGCGAGATCGCCATCCGCGGCGAGATGATCCGGCTCGGCCAGCTGCTCAAGCTCGCGGGCGTGGTCGACGCGGGCGGCGAGGCCGCCGCCTACCTGGCCGAGCACGGCGTGCTGGTCAACGGCGAGGCGGAGAGCCGCCGCGGCCGCCAGCTGCACCCGGGCGACGAGGTCGTGGCCGGCGAGGAGACGCTGCGGATCGTGGGCTAGCCGCGCGGCGGCACGGGGTGGCGCGGCTCGTAGAGGCCGAGCTCACCGCCGCCGGGCAGCGCGATCGCCGTCACGAGGCCCCAGCCCTCGTCGTTCACCGGCCGGGTCAGCTCGACGCCCTTCGCCTGCAGCTCGGCCGTCGTCGCCTCGATGTCGTCACACATCAGGTAGAGCTGCGTCGCGTCCTCCTCGCCCGGGTGGGCCGCGAGCTCGGCCGGCGGGAGGCCGAAGATCAGCCAGCCACCGCCGGCGTCGACCGACTGCAGCTCGAGCACGTCGCGGAGGAACTCGCGCACGCCCTCGGCGTCGCGGGTGAAGAGGATCGCGTGGACGCCGGTGATCATCAGTCGGGACCGTACCCGAGCGCGACGAACCCGACCCAGAACAGCAGCGCCACCTCGGCCGCGAGCGTCACGAGCGGCCACGCGACGCGTTCGAACCAGCCGCGGCGGCGCGCGAGCCAGATGGTCAGCGCCGCCGGGACGGCGAACGCGGCGACGAAGAGCACGTTCTCCGGAGACGGCTTCGCCTCGATCACGTAGGCGGCCGCGGCGGCGCCGGCGGCGGGGAGGAGGAGCGGGGCGAACAGCCACAGCAGGATGCGCTCCCGCTTGTCGCGCCGCGCGGCCTGCCGCTCCCGCTCGCGGCTGCGCGCGTCGATCCGCGTGCGCGCGGCGGCCGAGAAATCGTCGTCCTGCTCGCTCATCCCTTCTGCAGGAACCTCGCGACGTTCGCGCGGAAGCCCTCGGAGCCGTAGGCCTCGCGGATGAGGTCGTCGCCGTCCGGGGTGGTGGCCGTGCGGATGCGCCGCAGCGCCTCCTTGGTCGCGTACAGCGTCACCGGGGCGTGGGAGGCGAGCAGGTCGCACAGCGCCTCGACGCGCGCCTCGATCGCGTCGGGCTCGACGACCTCGGTCGCCAGCCCGGTGGCCAGCGCCTCCTCGGGCTCGATCGTGCGGGCGGTGAAGACGATGTCCTTGAGCCGCGCCGGGCCGAGGAGGCCGGCGAGCCGCGCGTAGTTCTCCATCGACAGGCAGTTGCCGACCGTGCGCGCGATCGGGAGGCCGAAGCGAGCGGCCGGGGTGCAGATACGGAGGTCGCAGGCGGCCGACAGCGCGAGGCCGGAGCCCATCGCGTAGCCGTCGACGAGCGCGACCGTGGGCTTGCCGACCGCCTCCAGCCGGCCGACGATGCGGTCGATCGTCGCCTCGTACTCGAGCCCGTCCTCGCCGGACGCGTCGAAGTCGGCGAACTGGCGGATGTCGGTGCCGGCCACGAACGCCTTCGCGCCCGCGCCGCGCAGGACCAGGGCGCGGATCTCGTCGTCGGCGTCGGCCTGCTCGCAGGCGGCGAAGAGGTCCTCGTACATCGCGAAGGTCATCGCGTTGTGGGCCTCGGGGCGGTTGAACGTGACCCACAGGGCCGGGCCGCGCTGCTCCGTGAGGACCTGATCGCTCATGAGAGCGCGCTGATCTCCTCGGCCGAGAAGCCCGCCTCGCGGAGGATCTCCTCCGTGTGCTGCCCGAGCAGCGGCGCCGGGCGGCGGACCGAGCCGGGCGTGTCGGACAGCTTCACCGGGATCCCGAGGCCGCGGATCGTGCCCTCGACGGGGTGCTCGACCGTGACCTCCATCTCGCGCGCCCGCGTGTGCTCGTCGGCGAACACCTCCGCGTAGTCGTGGATCGGCCCGCACGGCACGCCGCCGTCGACGAGCGCCGCCACCCACTCGTCGGTCGTGCGGGAGGCGAGCGCCGCCTCGAGCTCCTCCACCAGCTCGGAGACGTTGGCCATCCGGTCGTCGTTCGTCGCGAACCGCGGGTCTTCGGCGAGCTGCGGGGCCTCGACGGCGGTGCACAGGCGCTCGAACAGCGGCTGCGTGTTGCCGCCCACCGTGATGTAGCCGTCGGCGGTCCTCAGCGCCTGGTACGGCGCGGTCAGCCGGTGCGCGGAGCCGAGCTTGCCCGGCACCCGCCCGGTCGCCCACAGCTCGGCGGTCTCCCAGATCGACAGCGCCAGCGCGCCCTCGAACAGCGACGTGTCGATGTACTGCCCGCGGCCCGTCCGCTCGCGCGCGTGCAGCGCCGACAGGATCGCCACCGCGCAGAACAGCCCCGCTGAGAGGTCCCCGATCGGGATCCCGGATTTCACCGGGTTGCCGTCCGGTTCGCCGGTGACGCTCATGACGCCCGACAGCCCCTGCGCGATCAGGTCGTAGCCCGGCCGCTGCGAGTAGGGGCCGGTCTGGCCGAAGCCCGAGATCGAGGCGTAGACGAGCCGCGGGTTGGCCTCGGCCAGCGTCTCGTAGTCGACGCCCAGCCGCTTCGCGACGCCCGGCCGGTTGTTCTCGAGCACGACGTCGGCCTCGCGCGCGAGCCGCACGAACGCGGCCCGGTGCTCGTCCTGCTTGAGGTCGAGCGTCAACGACCGCTTGTTCCGGTTCACCGCCAGGAACGCCGCCGTGTCGTCGCCGCCCATCCGGAACCCCAGCGAGCGCCGCGTCGAGTCGCCGCCCGGCGGCTCGACCTTGATCACGTCCGCGCCCATGTCGGCGAGCACCTGGCCGCAGAACGGCCCGGCCATCACCTGCGTCAGCTCGAGGACGCGGACGTCGGAGAGCGCGGTCACGCGGTGACGGGCTCAGCTTCCAGCGACGCGAGCGCGGCGGGCACGCCGGGTTCGATCGCCACGCCGGCCAGGCGCAGCCCCATCTCGACCCCGCACAGCGTTCCCGCCAGCATCAGGTCGTTGAAGTCGCCGAGGTGGCCGATGCGGAAGATCCGGCTCTTGAGCTTCCCGAGCCCGGCGCCCAGCGACATGTCGAACCGCTCGAGGATGACCCCGCGCACCTCGTCGGCGTCGACGCCGTCCGGCGTCACCACGCCGGTCAGCACCGGCGACTGCTCGCGCGGATCCAGGGCGAGCACCTCGAGGCCCCATGCCTCGACCGCCGCCCGCGTCGCCGCCGCGTGCCGCGAGTGCCGGGCGAAGACGTTGGCCAGCCCTTCCTCCTGCAGCATCGCCAGCGCCTCGCGCAGCCCGTACAGGAGGTTCGTGGCCGAGGTGTACGGCCAGAAGCCCGCCTCGTTGGCCTCGAGGATCGGCGCCCAGTCCCAGTAGGAGCGGGCCATCCCCGCCGACTCCGAGGCCGCCACCGCGCGCGGCGACACCGCGTTGAAGCTCAGCCCGGCCGGCAGCATCAGGCCCTTCTGCGAGCCGCCGACGGTCACGTCGACGCCCCACTCCTCGTGCCGGTAGTCGACCGAACCGAGCGACGAGATGACGTCGACGAGGAACAGCGGGTCGCCGGCGGAGGCGTCGATCGCCTCGCGGATCTCCGCCACGCGGCTCGTCACCCCGGTCGAGGTCTCGTTGTGGACGACCATGACCGCGGCGATCGACGGGTCGGCGTCGAGCTCCGCCCGCACCGCGTCCGGGTCGACGCCGTGCCGCCAGTCGCCCTCGACCCAGCGCACCTCGAGGCCCAGGCGCTCGGCCATCGCGCGCCACAGCGTCGCGAAGTGCCCGGTCTCGAAGGCCAGCACGCGGTCGCCGGGCGACAGCGTGTTGACCAGCGCCGCCTCCCACGCGCCGGTGCCGGAGGCGGGGTAGACGACCACCGGCCCGCTCGTCTTGAACACGTGCTTGAGGCCCTCGAGCACCTCGAGCCCGAGCTGCGCGAAGTCCGGCCCGCGGTGGTCGATCGTCGGCGCGTCGATCGCGCGCAGGACGCGATCGGGCACGTTCGTCGGCCCCGGAATCTGAAGGAAGTGCCTTCCGCTGCGATGGCTCATCCCCCGAGCAGGGTAGGGATCAGATCGACATGGCGATTCATGACGAGCGCGCTGACGCCTATACACGTCATCTCTACGCCGCCGACGCGAGCATGTACGCCAGCCCGCCGCTCTCGGTGGCGTTCCCGCGCGACGCCGCCGACGTCGCCGCCGCGATCAGGGCCGCCGCCGAGCGCGGCGTGCCGGTCGTCACGCGCGGCGCCGGCACGAGCCTCGCCGGGCAGACCGCCGGCGGCAGGGGCATCGTGCTCGACACCTCGCGCCACATGGACGAGATCCACGCGATCGACGTGGAGAACCGCACGGCCCGCGTCGGCCCCGGCGTCGTGCAGGACGCCCTCAACCGCGCGGTCAAGCCCCACGGCCTCGGCTTCGGGCCGGACACCTCGACCTCCAATCGGGCGACGCTCGGCGGCATGATCGGCAACAACTCCTCGGGCAGCCACTCGATCGTCTACGGCACGACGATCGACCACGTCCTCGAGCTGCAGGTGGTGCTGTCCGACGGCTCGACCGCCACCCTCGGCCCGGTCGAGGAAGCCGAGCGGGTCCGGCGCGCCGAGGCGGACACGCTCGAAGGCGCCATCTACCGCGGCCTGCCGGAGATCCTCCGCAGGTACGAGCGCGCCATCGCCGAGGACTACCCGCACCACTGGCGCCAGTCCGGCGGCTACCGGCTCGACTCGCTCGCCCGCCACTTCGACCTCGCCAAGCTCGTCACCGGCAGCGAGGGCACGCTCGTCGCCATCACCGAGGCGACGGTCAACCTGATCGAGCTGCCGAAGGCGCGCCAGTTCGCGGTCGGTCACTTCGACAGCGTCGACGAGGCGATCGCCGCCACCCAGGACGCGCTCGACCTCGAGGCCGCGGCGATCGAGATGATCGACGCGACGATCCTCGAGCTGTCGCGCTCGAAGCACGAGTTCGCGCAGATGGCGAGCACGATCGAGGGCGAGCCCGGTGCGCTGCTGTTCGTCACCTTCTTCGCCGACACGCCCGACGGGGCCGGCGCCCAGCTCGACGAGCTGCAGGCGGCGTGGGGCGAGCACGGCCACGGCTACCACTTCCTGCGCGCCGAGACCGCCGCCGAGCAGGACGCGCTGACCAAGGTCCGCAAGGCCGGCCTCGGCCTGCTGATGGCGGCCAGCGAGGGCGCCAGGCGGCCCGCCGCCTTCGTCGAGGACACCGCGGTGGCGCCTGCGCGCCTCGGCGACTACGTCAAGGCGTTCCGCGCCATCCTCGACCGCCACGGGCTGAGCGCCGGCTTCTACGGCCACTGCAGCGTCGGCTGCCTGCACATCCGCCCGTTCGTCGACCTGACGGCGCCGCGGGGCGTCGAGACGATGGCCGCCGTCGCCGACGAGATCGCCGCGCTGGTGGCGGAGTTCGACGGCGTCAACTCGTCGGAGCACGGCGACGGCCGCGTCCGCAGCCCGTTCAACCCGCGCGTGTTCGGCGACGAGCTCTACGAGGCGTTCCGCGAGGTCAAGGCGCTGTTCGACCCCGAGGGGCGCTTCAACCCGGGCGTCATGGTCGACGCGCCACCGCTCACGAAGAGCCTCCGCGACCCGGCGCTGCCGCCCGCGCTGCCGCTCCAGACCCACTTCGACTTCGGCGGCAGCATGCGCGACGCCGCCGACCGCTGCCAGCGCATCGGCGCCTGCCGCAAGACCGGCCAGGGCGTGATGTGCCCGTCCTACATGGCCACCCGCGAGGAGGAGCACGCCACCCGTGGCCGCGCCAACGCGCTCGTCAAGGCGCTCTCGGAGCCGGACCCGCGCAAGGCGCTCGGCGACGAGCGGCTCCACGAGATCCTCGACCTCTGCCTCGAGTGCAAGGCGTGCAAGAGCGAGTGCCCGCTGAGCGTGGACATGGCGACGATGAAGTCCGAGTTCCTCTCGCACTACCAGGCCGAGCACGGGATCCCGCTCCGCTCGCGGCTGTTCGGGGCGATCAGGCGGCTCAACCGGATCGGCGCCGCCACCGCGCCGCTGTCGAACCTGCCGATCCCGCGCGGGCTGATGGAACGCGTGACGGGCATCGACCGCCGCCGCCCGCTGCCGCGCTTCGCGCGCGAGACGCTGCTGCGGTGGGACAAGCGGCGCACGCCGCGGCAGGGCGCGCGGGGGGACGTCATCTTCCTCGCCGACTCGTTCACCACGTTCACCGAGCCCGCGATCGGCAAGGCCGCGATCGAGCTGCTGGAGGCGGCGGGCTGGAACGTGCGGCTCGAGAGCGCGGGCTGCTGCGGGCGCTCGAGCATCTCCAAGGGGCTGCTCGACCAGGCGCAGTCGATGGCCGAGGCGATGGTCGACCGGCTCGCGCCCGAGGCCGAGCGCGGCGTCCCGATCGTCGGCTGCGAGCCCTCCTGCCTGCTGACGCTGCGCGAGGAGCACCCCGCGCTGGTCGACGACCCGCGGGCCGAGACGATCGCCAAGCAGACGCGCCTCGTCGAGGAGCTGCTCGTCGAGGCGATCGACGACGGCTCGCTCAGGCTCGATCCGAACGCCGCGGTGAGCAACCGCCCGATCGTGTTCCACGGCCACTGCCACCAGAAGGCGCTGGCCGGCACGGCCGCCACCGTGGCGCTGCTCGAGCGCATCCCGGGAGCCCAGGTGACGGAGCTCGACGCGGGCTGCTGCGGAATGGCGGGTTCCTTCGGGTTCGAAACGGAGCACTACGAACTCTCGATGCAGATCGGCGAGTCACGGCTGTTCCCGGCGCTGCGGGAGGCGGCGCCCGGGAGCCTGGTCTCAGCGACCGGGGTGTCGTGCCGTCAGCAGATCAACCACGGGGTGGGGCAGCGCGCCTGGCACCCGGTGGAGCTGGTGAGGGCGGCGCAGGCCGCGTAGCGACAGGGGAGGAGTGGCATGTCCGAAGAGTTGATCTCAATCCTCGTACTGGTGGCGGTGTTCCTGATCGCCACCACGATGGGGATCAACATGGGGATCCTCGGGGTCGTGGCCGCGTTCGGCCTCGGCACGGCGTTGGGGGTGTCGGAGGACGACATCTTCGCCGGCTTCCCGGGTGATCTCTTCATCATCCTCGTCGGGGTCACGCTGCTGTTCGGGATCGCGTCCAACAACGGGACGGTCGACTGGCTGATCCACGCCGCGGTGAAAGCGGTGAAAGGGCGCACGATCGCGATCCCCTGGGTCTTCTTCCTCGTCACCGCGGTGCTGACCGCGTCGGGCGCGGTCGTCCCGGGCGCCGTCGCGATCGTCGCGCCGATCGCGCTCGGCTTCGCGGTCCAGTACGGCATCAATCCGGTGCTGATGGGGCTGTTCGTGATCAACGGCGCGACGGCGGGCGGCTTCTCGCCGATCAGCGTGTTCGGCTCGATCGTCAACGGCGTCGTCGAGCGCGAGGACCTGGCCGAGAACGCGATGCTGCTGTTCGCCAGCTCGTTCATCTTCAACTTCCTGCTGTGCTTCGTCGTGTTCTTCCTGTTCGGCGGCCGCAATCTGCTCGGTCACCGGCTCGAGCCGGGCGACACCGACGACGGCGAGGCGAGCGGGCGCTTCGAGCGCGACGTCCAGGAGCGCGAGAAGGCCGGCAGCGGGCCGAAGCCGATCGCCGGCGGCGCCACCACGACGGCTGATGCCGAGCCCGTGCCGGAGCTCGACCGGGACAAGATCCTGACGCTGACCGGCATCGTCACGCTGATCATCGTGGCGCTTGCGTTCGACGTCGACGTCGGGTTCGTCGCCTTCACCGTCGCGGCCGTCATCATGCTGATCTCGCCGAAGGCGAGAAAGGGAGCGGTCGAGAAGGTCGCGTGGTCGACCGTGCTGCTGATCTGCGGCATCGTCATGTACGTCGGGCTGCTCGAGGAGATCGGGACGATCGACTGGATGGGCGAGCAGGTCGCCACCATCAACTCGGCGCTGCTGGCGGCGCTGCTGATCTGCTACGTCGGCGCCGTGGTGTCGGCGTTCGCCTCCACCACCGGCATCCTCGGCGCGCTGATCCCGCTCGCGGTGCCGTTCCTGGAGACCGGCGCGGTCGGCGCTGTCGGCCTGATCATCGCGCTCTCGATCTCCTCGTCGGTGGTCGACTCGAGCCCGTTCTCCACGAGCGGCGCGTTGACGGTCGCCAACACGCCGGAGGAGCACCGCGAACGCGTGTTCAAGCGCCTGATGCAATGGGGCATGAGCATGGTCCTGGTCACCCCGCCGATCGCCTGGATGATCTTCGTGGTCCCGGGCTGGCTGTGATCCGCTGGGGCATCATCGGGACGGGCGGGATCGCCCAGACCTTCGCCGCCGACCTCGAGCACACCGACTCGGGGACGGTGGCGGCGGTGGGCTCCCGCCGGCAGGAGACGGCCGATGCGTTCGGCGAGCGCTTCGGGGTGTCGCGGCGGCACGACTCGTACGAGGCGCTCGTCGAGGACCCCGAGGTCGACGTCGTGTACGTCTCGACCCCGCACCCGATGCACCACCCGGACGCGATGCTCGCGCTGCGGGCCGGCAAGCCCGTGCTGGTCGAGAAGCCGTTCACGATGAACGCGGCCGAGGCGGAGGAGATCGTGGCGACCGCGCGCGAGCGCGGGCTGTTCGCGATGGAGGCGATGTGGGCGCGCTTCCTGCCGCACATCCGGGAGATCCGGCGGCTGCTCGCCGAGGGCGTGCTCGGCGACATCGTCACCGTGCACGCCGATCACGCGCAGTGGTTCGAGGAGGACCCCGAGTTCCGCCTCTTCGCGCCCGGGCTGGGCGGGGGCGCGCAGCTCGACCTCGGCATCTACCCGGTGTCGTTCGCGTCGATGGTGCTGGGGTCGCCGTCGCGCGTGGTCGTGCTCTCGGACCCGGCGTTCACGGGCGTCGACGGGCAGACCTCGATCCTGCTCGGCTACGACAGCGGCGCCCACGCGGTGCTGAACAGCACGCTGCGGGCGGTGGGGACGACACGCGCGGCGATCATCGGCACCGAGGGCCGGATCGAGATCGACGAGAGCTTCTACCAGCCGACGTCGTTCACGGTGATCAAGCGCGGCGGCGAGCCGGAGCGGATGTTCGACCCGCCGGCCGAGGGCGGGCTGCGCCACGAGGCCGACGAGGTCGCCCGCTGCCTCTCCGAGGGGCTGCTCGAGAGCCCGGAGATGCCGCTCGACGAGACCGTGGCGATCATGCGAACGATGGACGCGGTGCTGGCGGAGATCGCCGCGGCGGCGCGCTAGTCGCCGAGCTTCTTCTTCTGGACCTTGCCCATCGCGTTGCGGGGCAGCTCGTCCAGGAAGCGGACCTCGCGCGGGCGCTTGTGCGGCGCGAGCTCGCCCGCGACGTGGTCGATCAGCGTCTTCTCGTCCGGCGGCTCGTCCTCGGCGACGACCCAGGCGATGATCTTCTCGCCGAGGTCCGGGTCCTCCTCGCCGGTGACCGCGGCCTCCTTGACGCCCGGGTGGTCGAGCAGCGCGACCTCGATCTCGCCGGCGCCGACCTTGTAGCCGCCGGTCTTGATCAGGTCGGTCGAGCGGCGGCCGACGATCCGCCAGTAGCCGTCCTCGCCGACGGTGGCGAGGTCGCCGGTGAAGAACCAGCCGTCGCGCATCGCCTCGTCGGTGGCGTCCTGGCGGTTCAGGTAGCCGGTGAACAGGTTGGGGCCGCGGACGGTGACCTCGCCGATCGTCTCGTCGTCGGAGGCCTCGAACTCGTTGCCGTCGTCGTCGACGAGCCGCACCTCGACGCCCGGCACCGGCACGCCGACGTAGCCGGGCTTGCGCTGGGAGTCGGCGCGCACCGCGGTGTTCATCAGCGTCTCGGTGAGGCCGTAGCGCTCGACGATCTGCTGGCCGCACAGCGTCTCGATGCGGGTGAACTCGGGGGCGGGGAGGGGGGCGGAGCCGGAGACGAGCAGGCGCGCCCGCTTGAGGCCGTCGCCGATCGAGCTGTCGGACTCCGCCTCGCGGCCGAGCCGGTGGTACATGGTCGGGACGCCGAACATCATCGTCGCCCCGTCGCTGAGCGCGGCCGCGGCGGCGGCGGGCTCGAAGCGGCCGAGGTGGCGCAGCTCGCCGCCGCGGCGCAGCGGGCCGAACAGGCCGAGCGCGAGGCCGTGGACGTGGAACAGCGGCAGCCCGTGGGTGAGGACGTCCTCGCCCGTCCACTCCCAGGCGTCGGCCAGCCCGTCGAGGTTGGAGGCGAGCGCGCGGCGCGGCAGCATCGCGCCCTTGGGACGCCCGGTGGTGCCGGACGTGTAGATGATCAGCGCCGGATCCTCGTCGCCGGCGGTGCTGTCCGGCAACTCGCTCTCGCGCGCGTCGAGGTCGACGGCGACGCCGTCGGGCCCGCCGATCATCACGTCGGGCGACGAGTCGCCGAGCACGTGCTCGAGCTCGCCGCGCCCGAGCTTGGGGTTGACGGGCACGAGCGGCGTGCCGGTGACGACGCACGCCACGGCGGCGACGCACGTCTCGAGCGTCGACTCCGCCCACACGGCGACGCGCTCGGCGCCGCCGAACTGCTTCGCCACCGCGGCCGCGGCCTCGCGCAGCTCGCCGTAGCTCAGCCCGCGGTCGCCGACGGAGAGCGCCGGCTCCCCGCCTCCCTCGAGGACCTTGTCCAGCATTCGCCGCAGGCTACTTGAAGGCGGCGGCAGGATCGGAGACGATCCATCTGCCGTCATGAGCCAGCTGGTCTTCGACGAGGACGCGGCTCGACAGGTCGAGAGCGTCTACCGGATCCGCGAGGCGCAGGAGCGCCGCAGGACTGTCCGCGAGAGGTTCGGCGCGCGCCCGGGCGAGCGCGTGCTCGACGTCGGCTGCGGGCCCGGGTTCTACTGCGCGGAGCTGGCCGAGGAGGTCGGCCCGTCCGGCTCGGTGGTCGGCGTCGACGGCAGCCAGGCGATGCTCGCGCTGGCGGGCCGGCGCTGTGCCGAGCTCGGCAACGTCGAGCTGCGGGCCGCGGACGTGACCGCGCTCGGGGTGGCCGACGCGGACTTCGACGCCGCGCTCTGCGTGCAGGTGCTGGAGTACGTCGCCGACACGCGGGCCGGGCTCGCGGAGCTCCACCGGGCACTCAAGCCCGGCGGGCGGGTGCTCGTGTGGGACATCGACTGGGCGACCTTCTCGATGCAGGGCGACGAGCTCACCCGGCGCGTGCGGACGGCGTGGGACGAGCATCTCACGCACAGCTCGCTGCCGCGCACGCTGGCGCCGTCGCTGCGGGCGGTGGGGTTCGCGGACGTGCGGGCCGAGGCGCACCCGCTCGCCACGGTCGCGTTCGATCCCGAGACCTATGGCGGCGCGATCGTGCCGTTCATCGCGACGTTCGTCGGCGGCCGGGCGGGCGTCAGCGAGGAAGAGGCCGCGGCCTGGCTCGAGGCACAGCGGGCGCTCGACACGCGCGGCGAGTTCTACTTCGCGGTCATGCAGCTCTGCTTCACAGCGGTGAAGGCCTCCTAGCTCGTAGGCTGTCGCGCTCGATGTCCGAGCCGCGCGAGCCCATCCGCACCGAGGTCCACCGCGTCGCCGACCCCGACTCGACGCGGGTCGCCTCGTACCTGGCGCAGCCCGGCGAGGTCGGGCGGGTGCTGCTGCTCTACTCGGGCGGCCTCGACACGAGCGTGATGCTCAAGTGGATCCAGGACGAGTACGAGGCCGAGGTCGTGGCCCTGACGGTCAACCTGGGCCAGCCGGGCGAGGACTACGAGGTCGTCAAGGGCAAGGCGCTGCGGCTCGGTGCGATCGAGGCGCACGTGGTCGACGCGCGCGACGAGTTCGCGACCGAGTACGTGCTGCCGGCGATCAAGGCGAACGCCGACTACGGCGACGGCTACCCGCTCTTCACCGCGCTGGGCCGCCCGCTGATCGCCAAGCTGGCGGTCGAGTACGCGCGCAAGTCCGGCTGCGACACGATCGCGCACGGCTGCACCGGCAAGGGCAACGACCAGGTGCGGATCGAGGGCACGGTGGCGACGCTCGCCCCGGAGCTCAAGGTGATCGCGCCGGTGCGGTCGTGGCAGATGGGGCGCGACGAGGAGATCGCGTACGCGCGCAAGCACGGGATCCCGGTCAAGGGCGGCACGGAGAGCGCGCCGTACTCGATCGACGACAACCTGTGGGGGCGCTCGTCGGAGGGCAAGTGGATCGAGGACCTCTCGCATGCGCCGGACGACGATGTGTTCCAGCTCGTCACGCGGCCGGAGCTCGCGCCGGACGAGCCGCAGGTGGTGGAGATCGAGTTCGAGGGCGGCGTGCCGGTGGCGCTGGACGGCGAGCGGCTCGGTCTGGCCGACCTGATCGACCGCGCGGCGGAGATCGGCTGCCGGCACGGCGTGGGGATCGTCGACCACATCGAGGACCGGATCGTCGGGCTGAAGGTGCGCGACATCTACGAGGTGCCCGCGGCGGCGATCCTGCTGCCGGCGCACCGCGAGCTCGAGCGGCTGGTGGGGACCATCCACCAGAACCAGTTCAAGCCGCGGCTCGATCAGCAGTGGGCGTATCTCGTCTACGCGGGCCTGTGGTGGGAGCCGCTGCGGACCGACATCGAGGCGTACGTCAACCACGTCAACGAGCGGGTGACGGGCAAGATCGGGCTGAAGCTGTTCAAGGGGCACGCGCGCGTGGTCACGCGTGAGTCGCCGAACGCCGTCTACGACGCGCAGCTCGCGACCTTCGCCGAGTCGGGCGGCCTGTTCTCGCAGCAGGCGTCGCCGGGCTTCATCGAGATCTGGTCGCTGCAGTCGCGGATGGCCCAGCGCGTGCGAGACGGCGGCGAGGGGTAAGGACGGGACATGTTCTACAAAGTTCTCGGGATCCTGGTCTGGAACGGCTTGAAGGTCGTGCTGCGCAAGAAGTACGGGCCGACCTACGTCCCCGCCCCGGTGCTCGCCGGCGCGGTGGTCGGCGCCGGCCTGGTGGTCGGCCTCGTGCTGGCCAAGCGCGACTCGGACTAGCGGCGGTTCGTCCGGTCCGCCCGCGACCATGGCGTCGCGGTGACCGAGTCGACGCCTGCTTCGATCCTCGACGGCCTCGCGTTCGAGGCGGTCGAGTGGCTCCCTTCGGGCGGCGAGAGCGGCCTCGTGCGCGTGCGCGGGCGGTGGTCGCCGGGTGTGGCGCGCCCCGAGGGCCTACCGGTGCTGTGTGCGTCGGTGGGCGGCGGGGTCTCGCGCTACGAGTCGCTGCCGGACGCGCCGAGCGGGCGCGCGGGCAACGGGAGCGTGTGGCGCGGCGCCTATCTGGTCCCGGAGGCGATCGCGCGCTCGGGCGTGTGGCTGGAGTGGGAGAGCGGCGAGCGCTCGGCGTTGCCGGTGCCGGCGGGGCTGGATGAGCGGGCTGCTCCAGTCGTCGAGCCGGTTGCCGACGAGGAGCCGGGCGGCGAGCTGATCGACCGCTCCGTGCTGGCGGAGCGCCGCGCGCGGCGGGCCGAGGCGGCCGAGCAGGCGCAGGCGCGGGTGGCGTCGGAGGCGCTGCGGGCCTTGGATGCACTGGAGCGGCGCGGGGCGGAGCTCGAGGAGCGGGTGGAGGCGCTGGTGGGTGAGCGCGACGCGCTGGCGTCGCGAGCCGCCGAGCTGGAGCGCCGGTCGCCGCGCGAGGAGCACCAGCGGGCGGCGCTGGCGGACGCGTTGTCCGCGGCGGCGACCGCGCGGCGCGGCGCACGCGACCTGCAGCTGCGCATGCAGACGGCCGAGATCGCGCGCACGAGCGACGCCGTGAGGTTGCGCGTGCTCGAGGCACAGGAGGTCGGGACCGCGCCGCTGCGCGCCGAGCGTGCCGCCCAGGAGGCCGAGCTGGCCGCCGCCCGCGAGCGAGCGTCGGCGCTGGAGGCCGAGGCGGGCCGAGCCCGCGAGCAGGCGGTCGCCGCCGCGGCCGACCTCGACGACGCCCGCCGGGGGTTCGCCGAGCGAACCTCGGAGACCACGGCACAGCTCGACCACGCGCGAGCGGAGCTGGCCGACCACGAGGCCCAGCTGGGCACCGCGCGGGCCGAGCTCGAAGACGTCCGAGCGGAGCTGACCTCGGCACGCGCCGAGCTCGCCGACACCCGCGCCGCGGCGGCCGACGAGGCCCGGGCCGCCGCGGCCGCTCTCGCCGAGGCCCGCACGGCGGCGGACGAGCAGGCCCGCGCCGCGGAGGCCGCGCTCGCCGAGGCGCGCACGGCGGCCGACGAGCAGGCCCGCGCCGCGGAGGCCGCGCTCGCCGAGGCGCGCACGGCGGCGGACGAGCAGGCGCGCGCGGCAGAGGCTGCGGCGGCCGAGCGGGTCGACGCCGCGGAAGCCGAGCTCGCCGACGCGCGTGCTTCCGCGGACGCCCAGCTGACGGACCTCCGTGCGGCCCTCGAAACCGAGCGGGCGGCCCGGGCGGCGGCCGGCGCCGAGGCGGAGACCGCGCGCAGCGAGGCCTCGAGTGCCGCCGCGGACCTTCGCGCGGAGCGGGTCGCGCGGGGGACCCTGGAGGACGAGCTCGACCGCGAGCGGGCGGCGCGCAGCGCGCTCAGCGACGCGCTCGACGCCGAGACGGCGGCGCTCGCCTCGTTGCACACCGAGCTGAACGCCGCCCGCGAGGCGCTCGAGCGCGCGTCCGACCCCGCGCAGCTCGAGGCGCTCCAAGAGGAGCTCACGCGCGAGCGGGCGGCGCGCCAGGCGGATCAGTCGGCGCTCGCCGCCCTCCGCGACGACCTCGCCACCGAACGCGCCGCGCTCGCCGACGTCCGCGAGCAGCTCGAGGCGCTGCGAGCGGACGTCGAGGCCCGCGACGATCTCGCTGCCCAGCTCCGCGCCGAGATGGAGGCCGCGCGCGAGGCGGACCGCGCCATCGTCGCGGCGCTCCGCGCCGACCTCGACGCCGAACGCGCCGCCCGCGAGGCCGACCAGCGCGAGCTCGCGGCGCTCCGCGCCCGGCTCACCGAGGCCGGCGCCGCCGAAGGCGGTCTGCTCGACCGCGTCGCCGAGCTCGACCGCCGCGCGGCGGGCCTGGCCGACGAGGTCGAGCTCCAGCGCCGCGCCCGCGAGCAGGCGGAGGCCGCAGCCGCCACCCGCGCGCCCGGCGAGGAGTCGAGCCGCGTGGTCGCCGACCTCGACGCGGCCGCGTCCGCGCTCCGCGAGCGGGCCGCGAACGGCACCGCCGAGGCGCCCGCGACCGAGGCGCCCGTGGTCGAGCCGGAGGTCGCGCCGGCCGACGAGGTCGTTGCCGAGCCGGCGGTCGCGCCGGCCGACGAGGTCGTTGCCGAGCCGGAGGTCGCGCCGGCCGACGAGGTCGTTGCCGAGCCGGGGCCGCGCCGGCCGACGAGGTCGTCGCCGAGCCGGAGACCGCCCCGGCGGAGGAGGCCCTGGTCGAGCCCGAGGTCCCCGCCGCGACGCCTCCCGAGCGGGAGCGGCGGGCGATCGTGTCGGCTCCGTCCGCCCCCGCGAGGGCGCACGCCACCGGCCGCTCGCAGCGCCAGTACCCGCCGCTCCGCGGCGCGCTCGTGAAGCTCGCGCACGACGACCCGCAGGCGGCCGGGAAGCTGATCGCCGGGCTGCTTCCCGTCCAGGCGGTGATCGTGGAGGGAGCGGTCGACTACGACCTGACGATCGCGGAGGTCGGGACGTTCGCGGTCACCGTGGCCGGGGGTCGCGCGTACGTCAAGCCGATCGAGCATCCCCGCGGGCGCCGCGAGGCCGAGTTCCACCTGTGGGCCGAGGCGCTGACGCTCGCCGAGCTGATCGCCGGCGTCCCGCACCGCATCGGGCGCTTCCGCGGCCCGATCAAGGTCACCGGCCGCAAGCGCCGCTCGAAGCCCCTGAAGGCCATCCCCAAGGCCACCCTCTCGCTCGCCGAGGCGGCCCGCGCCGGCGCCCGCCTCGAGCCCGGGCTCGTCTTCCGCACGTTCCCCTACGTCATCCAGGCGGCGTGGTCGCGCGACCACCACTTCACCGTCGCCCAATCCGTCGAAGACGAGACCTGGTACCTCGTGGTCGGTAACGGTCAGGGCATCCGCGTCACGACCACCCCGCCCGAGGACCCCGCCGACGCCACCATCGCCCTCACCACAGAGGGGTTCGGCTACCTGCTCCGCGGCGAGCCGGCCCCGCGCGGGCACCGCCCGACAGTGCGCGGCGACCGCCAGGCCGTGGCCACCCTGAAGGCGTGGATCGACCGCGCCCAGGGCGCCTGACCACCCGTTTCCCGGAGGGAGCGGCGAGGTCGAGTGCGACCCCTTCGACGCGTCCGACGCGACACCTAGTCTGGAGCGCTCCGTGAGCACCCACGCCTGCGCGCACCTGCACGTCCACTCCGAGTACTCGCTCCTCGACGGCGCCGCCAACATCGACGGCCTCGCCGCCCGCGCGGCCGCCTTCGGCCAGCCCGCGCTCGGCCTCACCGACCACGGCGTGATGAACGGCAGCGTCGAGCTCTACAAGGCCTGCAAGAAGCACGACATCAAGCCGATCCTCGGCCTCGAGGCCTACTTCGTCGACGACCGCACCGTCCGCGAGGGCAAGATCGAGCGCAACCACCTGACGCTCCTCGCGGCCACCGACGAGGGCTTCAAGAACCTCACCAAGCTCTCCAGCGCCGGCTTCTCCGAGGGTCTCTATCGCGGCAAGCCCGGCGTCGACCTGCACCTGCTCGAGCGCCACGCCGAGGGCATCATCGCGCTCACCGGCTGCCTCGCCTCCCGCTCCAGCCGGCGCATCGTCGAGGGCCGCACCAAGCAGGCCCGCGAGCACCTCGACCAGCTCGTCCAGGTCTTCGGCCCGGAGGACGTCTACTTCGAGGTCCAGCGCAACGGCATCGCCGAGCAGGAGCAGGTCAACGAGCAGATCGCGAAGTTCGCCGCCGAGCTCAACCGCCCGCTCGTCGCGACCGCCGACGTCCACTACCTCCGCAAGGAGGACTACCACCACCACGCCGCCCTGCTGTGCGTGCAGACGAAGTCGACGCTCGCGCAGCCGAAGATGTCGTTCGAGACCAACGAGTTCTATTTGAAGAGCTCGGAGGAGATGGCGGAGTCCTTCAAGGACATGCCCGAGGCGATCGCGTCCACGCTCGAGATCGCCGAGCGCTGCGACACGACGATCTCGCTCAAGCAGCAGCTGATCCCGCGCTTCGACTGCCCCGACGGCCTCACCGAGGAGGCCTACCTCCGGAACCTCGTCCAGACCGGCCTCCGCAAGCGCTACGGCGACCCGATCCCCGCCGACGCCCAGGAGCGGGCGGACATGGAGCTCCAGGTCATCGGCAACATGGGCTTCAACGCCTACTTCCTGATCGTCCACGACTTCGTCGCCTACGCGAAGTCCAACGGCATCGCGGTCGGCCCCGGCCGTGGCAGCGCGGCAGGCAGCATCGTCTCGTACTGCCTCGAGATCACGGACGTCGATCCGCTCCGCTACGACCTCCTGTTCGAGCGCTTCCTGAACGCCGAGCGCGTGTCGATGCCGGACATCGACATCGACTTCTCCGTCCGCGGCCGCGAGCGCGTGATCCGCTACGTGACCGAGAAGTACGGCGACGAGCGCGTCGCCCAGATCATCACCTTCGGCCGCATGTTCCCGCGCGCCGCCACACGCGACGCCGCCCGCGTCCTCGGCCACGACTACGGCGTCGGCGACCGCCTCGCCAAGCTCATCCCCGACCCGATCATGGGCCGCCCGCCGAGCTTCGAGGACTGCCTGCAGCCGGGCGCGGAGCTCGGCGCCGAGGTCGCGAAGGACCCGACCGCCAAGCAGATCGTCGACGTCGCCCAGGGCCTCGAGGGCATCGTCCGCAACGCGAGCATCCACGCCGCCGCGGTCGTCATCTCCGACCGCCCGCTGACCGACATCGTCCCGCTCCAGCTCGCCGACGCCGGCGTGGGGGAGGACGGCGCGAAGATCTACCGCACCGTCACCCAGTACTCGATGAAGCCGATCGAGGAGATCGGCCTGCTGAAGATGGACTTCCTCGGCCTCCGCAACCTCGACGTGATCGAGGACGCGCTGACGATCATCGAGCGCTCGACCGGCCAGCGTCTCGACATGGCCCAGCTGCCGCTCGACGACGAGAAGACCTACGCGATGATGGCCCGGGGCGACTCGGTGGGCGTGTTCCAGTTCGAGTCCGAGGGCATGCGCGAGGCGCTCAAGAAGGTCCAGCCGGACGAGTTCGAGGACCTCGTGGCGCTCAACGCGCTCTACCGCCCGGGCGCCATGGACCAGATCCCCACCTACGCCCGCGGCAAGCGCAACCCCGACAGCATCGGCTACATCGACGACCGCCTGCGCCCGATCACCGAGGCCACGAAGGGCGTGATCCTCTACCAGGAGCAGTCGATGCAGATCGCCAAGGCGATCGCCGGCTTCTCCGGCCCGCGCGCGGACGACCTGCGCAAGGCGATCGGCAAGAAGAACCGTGAGGCGATGGCCCAGCTCAAGCCGGAGTTCGTGGCCGGCTGCCGCGCCTCCGGCACGTCGGAGAGCGTGATCGAGCAGCTGTGGACGATCAACGAGCGCTCCGCCGACTACTCCTTCAACCGCTCCCACGCCGCCTGCTACGGGCTGATCGCCTACCGCACGGCGTGGCTGAAGGCCAACTACCCCGCCGAGTACATGGCGGCGCTGATCTCCAGCGTCATGAGCACCAAGGACAAGGTCCCGTTCTTCGTCGCCCGCTGCGAGGAGATGGGGATCGAGATCCTGCCGCCGGACGTCAACGACTCCGACCACGAGTTCATGGTCGTGGAGGGCAACATCCGCTTCGGGCTCGACGCCGTGAAGGGCGTCGGCTACGCCGCCGTCGAGGCGATGAAGCGCGCCCGCGAGGAGGGCGGCCCGTTCACGAGCCTGTGGGACTTCTGCGAGCGCGTCGACTGCCGCACGGTCAACAAGCGCGCGATCGAGGCGCTGATCAAGTGCGGCGCGTTCGGCTCCACCGGCGCCACCCGCCGCGGCATGCTCGAGGTGCTCGACGCCGCCCAGGCCGCCGGCTCGAAGACGCAGCTCGACGCCCAGATCGGCCAGGGCTCGATCTTCGACCTCGGCCCGATGGACGGCGGCGCCTCGCCGTTCGCGGCGCCGTCGCACCCGCCGATCCCGACGCACGAGTTCGAGCGTCCCGACCTGCTGGCGATGGAGAAGGAGTCGATCGGCCTCTTCATCTCCGACCATCCGCTCAAGCGCGTCCGCGAGGCGCTGCGGGCCAAGGCCGACTGCGCCTGCGCCGAGGTGATGGACCGCAAGGACGGCGAGTGGATCAGGATCGGCGGCATGATCACCGCGGCCAAGAAGATCCGCGCGCGCTCGGGCTCGATGCTGATGTTCGCCACCGTCGACGACCTCGAGGGCGCGGTCGAGCTGATGGTGTTCGAGAAGACGCTGGCGACCGCCGAGGCCGCGCTGCAGCTCGACGAGATCGTGCTCGTCAAGGGCCGCGTCGACCACAAGGAGGCCGGCAAGGTCACCGTGATCGTGCAGGACGTCGAGCGCTTCGACCCGTCGGACGCGGAGATCGAGAAGGCCCGCGAGCAGGCCGTCAAGGCCGCCGAGCCGCCGAAGCCGCTGCGGCTCGTGGTCGACGGCGAGCGCCTCCCCGTCACGGTGATCGAGGACCTCAAGCGCCTGTGCGAGGACTACCCGGGCGACTGCGAGGTCGTGCTCGAGGTCCACACCCCCGACGGCCCCCGCCGCCTGCGCTTCGGGCAGAGCTACCGGGTCGCGGCGCGCAACGCCTCCTTGAAGGCGGAGCTCGACCGCCTGCTCGCTCCAGCAAGGCCACTCGCCCTCGCTTAGAGTCGGCGCCATGCCGCCGACCAAGTTCCTGCTGGGCGAAGACGCCATCCCGACCCACTGGGTCAACCTGCTGCCCGACCTGCCCGGCCCGCCGCTGCCGCCGCTGAGCCCGCAGACCGGCGAGCCCGCCGGTCCTGACGACCTGACGCCGATCTTCCCCATGGCGTTGATCGGCCAAGAGGTCTCGATGGACCCCGTGATCCCGATCCCGGACGCCGTGCGCGACGCCTACCGGCTGTGGCGGCCGACGCCGCTGTTCCGCGCGCACCGGCTCGAGCAGGCGCTCGATACGCCCGCGCGCATCTTCTACAAGTACGAAGGCGTCTCGCCGGCCGGCTCGCACAAGCCGAACACCGCCGTCCCACAGGCCTACGAGAACGCCCAGGCCGGGGTCAAGAAGCTCTCGACCGAGACCGGCGCCGGCCAGTGGGGCTCGGCGCTCGCGTTCGCCTGCACGCTGTTCGGGCTCGAGTGCGAGGTCTTCATGGTCGGCTCGAGCTACGACCAGAAGCCGTACCGGCGCTCGATGATGCAGACCTGGGGCGCCACGGTGCACCGCTCGCCCTCCGACCTCACCGGGGCGGGCCGCTCGCAGGCCGAGCACCCGACCGGCTCGCTCGGGATCGCGATCTCCGAGGCCGTCGAGGTCGCCGCCCAGGACCCGGAGTGCAACTACTCGCTCGGCTCCGTGCTCAACCACGTGATGCTGCACCAGACGGTGATCGGCCAGGAGGCGATCGCCCAGCTCGAGCTGGCCGACGCGGTGCCGGACGTGATCATCGGCTGCGTCGGCGGCGGCTCGAACTTCGCCGGGCTCGTGTTCCCGTTCCTGCGCGAGGGGAGCACGGCGCGGATCGTCGCCGCCGAGCCCGCCGCCTGCCCGACGCTGACCCGCGGCGTCTACGGCTACGACTACGGCGACACGGTGGGGATGACGCCGCTGATGCCGATGTACACGCTCGGCCACAGCTTCGTGCCGCCGCCCGTGCACGCCGGCGGCCTGCGCTACCACGGCGACGCGCCGATGGTCTGCGGGCTCGTGAAGGCGGGGCGGATCGAGGCGCGCGCCTACAAGCAGAACGAGACCTTCGAGGCCGCGGTGCGGTTCGCGCGCTCGGAGGGGATCATCCCGGCGCCCGAGCCCGCGCACGCGATCCGCGCGGTGATCGAGGAGGCCGAGGCGGCCCGCGAGGCCGGCGAGGAGCGGACGATCCTGTTCGGCCTCTGCGGCCACGGCAACTTCGATCTGGCCGCCTACGACGCGTATCTCGCCGGTGAGCTCGAGGATCCGGAGTTCAGCGAGGAGGAGCTGCAGGCCGCGCTGGACGGGCTTCCGGAGGCGCCCGCGATCGCCTGAACGTCGCCGTGGTGACAGGTGCCTCCGCTACCCTCGGCGGCGGATGCGCCGGTGCCGTCTTGCCGCGGGAGCCCTGGGGATGCTCGCACTGCTGCTCGCACCCGCATCGGCGGCTGCCCAGAGCCAGCCCGCCCCGGACAAGGACGCGGCGGTCATCCTCGTGGTCGACGCGTCGAAGTCGATGAAGGCCGATGACGGCACGGGCCGGCCGAAGATCGATGCGGCCAAGGAGGCGCTCAACACGCTGGTCGACGAGCTGCCCGACGACGCCAAGGTCGGGCTGCGGGTCTACGGCTCCGAGGTCTCCGGCACCGGCAAGGCGGCGGGCTGCGCCGACACGAAGCTCGTCGCGCCGGTGGCACCGCTCGACCGGCCAGGGCTGAAGGCGGCCATCGACGCGCTCCAGCCGCGCGGCTTCACGCCGATCGGGCGCTCGCTGCAGGCCGCGGCGGAGGACCTCGGGAGCGCGAAGCAGAAGACCGTCGTGCTCGTCTCCGACGGCGGCGACAACTGCGCGCCGCCGGCGCCGTGCGGGGTGGCCCGGCAGCTGGCGCAGGGCGGCGTGGCGCTGAAGATCCAGGCGGTCGGCTTCCAGGTCCGGCCGAACGTGCGGAAGCAGCTGCAGTGCATCGCGGACGCAGGCGGTGGCCGCTACGTCGACGCCGAGGACGCGGAGGAGCTCGGCGGGCAGCTGCGCTCGCTGGCCGCGCGGGCGCTGCGGCCGTACGTGACGCAGGGCAAGGAGCTCGTGGGCGTGCCGGCGCCGTCGTCGGCGAAGCTCTACGGGCCGGGGCAGTATGTGACGACGATCCCCGCCAACGAGCCCGCCTGGTACTCGTTCCGGGTCGGCGCGGGCCAGTCGATCGCGATCAGCGCCACGCTGCCGAACTCGGACGCGGGCGTGCCGTCGATCTTCAAGACCGAGCTGCAGAACGAGAGCCTCGAGTTCGCCGACAGCGACGCGTCGACCAACAGCGACGACGTCCTCACCGCGATCGTGACGGACGACATCGGCGAGGACGACCTGCGCGAGCCGCCGGTCGGGCGCTACTTCTACAAGCTCGAGGCCGACCCGAATCAGGGCCAGAGCGGCCCGTACCCGGTCGAGCTCGCGGTGCGCGTGACCGGGAAGGTCATCGGGGCGTCGAAGCCGGCGTCGGACCCGGAGCCGGCCTCCGGGTCCTCCGGCGGCGACGACGGCGGGCCGAGCGACATCGTGCTGCTCGCGGGCGGGATCGGCGGGATCGCGCTCGGCGTGGTGGCCGGCGGCGCGCTGGCCGGGGTGGGGCGGAGGCGCCCGGCGTGAGGCTCCTGGTCGCGGTCTTGATGCTGCTGGTGGCGGCGCCGGCGGCCTCGGCGCAGTCGCCGATCGCGGGCGGCGGCTCGTTCAACGACGCGCCGGTCCTGGCCCCCGGGCGCTACAAGGACACGCTGCGGGGCGGCGAGCAGCTGTTCTATGCGGTCGCGCTCAAGCCGGGCCAGCAGCTCAAGGCGGGCGCGACGGTCTCCGGGCGCCCGAACGGCAGCTACTTCATCAAGCTCGCGCTGTACGGCCCGCTGCGCCAGAAGGACATCTCCAGCGGCGAGCAGACCGAGGCGTTCGGCGAGACCGACCGCAGCGTGTCGTTGCGCGTCGAGGGCGAGCCGGTGGCGGAGGAGGACAACGCGAGCAGCGACGCCGTCTACTCCGAGCCGGGGACCTACTACATCTCGCTGGCCGCGGACGACTTCGGGAGCAACGGCGGGGCCGACCAGTTCGACTCGCTGATCGACCTCCAGGTGACGGGCGAGGTGATCCCCGAGCCGACGCCCACCGAGACGGCGGAGCCCGCGGCGACGGTCGAGTCCGGCGGGACGGCAGGGCTCGAGGGCGGCAGCGACGACGGCGGCTCGGGCGAGCTCGGGATGGCGATCGTGCTCGGCCTCGCGCTCGGCGGGCTCGTGGGGTTCGGGGTCAGGCGGCTGCGGACGGCGTAGCCGTGGCGCGGGCAGCGAGGAAGCCACCTGCCGCCCCGATCAGCGCGCCGAACACGAGCACGATCCCGAACACGCTCTCGCCCTGGGCGTGGCCGAACAGCGTGTCCTGCAGCAGCCCGTTGAGGAGGGCGAGCACGATCGCCCAGACGGGCCCGACGAGCGCGCCCCAGGCGGCGCCGAGCAGCGGCGAGGTGGCCTCGCGCTCGCGGGCGACGAGGAAGCCGGCGTACAGCGCGGCGGTGAGCGGGATGCCGATCAGGACCACGAGCATCAGCAGGAAGACGACGGCGCTGGTGCCGTCGCGGTAGGCGAAAAGGCGGAACGTCTCGCTGCTCACGCCGATGATCTCCTGCGGGTCCTCGGCCGGGAGCGGGAGGGCGAGCACCTCGGGCTGCAGCGAGCGGCGCTCGAACGCGGCCAGCGTGCCGAGCTCGAAGGTGTGGACGCCATGGTCGACCGCGTACAGCGCGGTGTCGACGAGCGCGATCGGCAGCGAGCGGCTCCCGCGCGTGTCGCCGTCGGTGGCGACGTTGACGATCCACAGCGCGGTGCCGAGCACGGTGGTGACCAGCAGCGCGAGCCCGAGCGGCTTCAGCGCGGTCAGCGCGGCGCGGCCGATCGCGCGGCCGCGCGGGGGGACCTTCTCGCCCTCGACGGTGGGGGGCGCCGCCAGCAGCGTGCCGGCGAGCCCGCCGACGAGCGCCCACAGGAGCCCGTAGCCGAACGTCTGGCCGACCGACGCGCTGAGGTCGCCGGTGAGGAGCGCGGGGATGATCATCAGCAGCGCGAACAGGAACGCCCCGGCGGCGGCGACGGCGAGCCGGAAGCCGAGGCCGGTGGTCTGGAGCCGTCCGAGCTGCGCCCGCGCGAGGTACAGCGACGTCAGGACCGGCACGAGCGCGAACAGCCCGGGCGCCACCCGGCTCGTGTTGCGGAAGGCGTCGAACAGCGCGTCGTTCTCGAACCCCGCGAGCACGAGCTGCACCATCTGCCGGAACGCCTCCTGCACGTAGCCGGCATCCGCGCCGAGGAAGCCGATCAGCGAGGCGTCCGGCAGCGCGGCGAGGACGAAGCCGGCGACGAAGACAACGGCAAACGTGCCGACGCCGATGACCCCGGCGGCGACGGCCGCCGGCGTCTGCCCGAGCGCCCCGAGCTGCCCGACGAGCTCCGCCTGCGCGCCGCCGGAGCGGGACCGCGAGGAGTCCGGATCGGGCTCAGATCGGGGTTCGTCTGCGGGCTCAGATCGGGGTTCGTCTGCGGGCTCAGATCGGGGTTCGCCGGCGGGCTCAGATCGGACCTCGTCGGCCGCCTCCGGAGGTGGCGGCGGCGGTAGAGGCGGCGGCGGAGGCGCCGGTTCGGGCTCCGGCTCCGGCTCGGGTTCGGGCGGAGGCGGCGGCGGGGGCTCCGGCGCGGGTGGCGGGGCGGGTTCGGGCGGTGCCTCCGTGGCCGTGCGGGGCGCGCCGCAGTTCGGGCAGAAGCGTGCGCGGTCGTCCAGCTTGTTTCCGCACTGGTCGCAGAACGCCATCCCCGCCGCAGACTAGCCGGACGTCCGGCGCACAGCCCTGCTTTTCAAGTTCTGGCGCGGGTTGTCGAGGCCATCCGTGGCAGGAGGACTCGACCATGCTGGTGTGCAAGGACAAACGGGGCTGGACGCTGGGCGCACTCGCGCTGCTGGTCGCCCTACTCGCTCTCGCCTCCGCGCCCGCCAGCTCAAGCTCGGCAGGAAGCCGACGGTCGTCGGCACCCTCACCCGCAGCGTCGCCGGCACCGCCAAGCTGAAGGTCAGGCTCACCGGCAAGGCCAAGCAGCGGCTCAAGCGCGCGAAGTCGGTGAAGCTCACCCTGCGCGCGGTGGCGACCGACGCGGCCGGCAACGCCGCCTCGCGCACCGCCAAGGTGACGCTGAAGCGCTAGCCCTTGCGGGCGGCGATGCCCTCGTCGCGCAGGTCGCCCGCGAACGCGATGTCCTCCGGGACGATCCCCTTGCCCTCCAGCCCCGGGCCCTCGAGGATCACCGGCATCCCCTCGAACCGCGGCTCCGAGAGGAACGCCGCGCAGCCCTCGCGGCCGAGGCTGCCCTCGCCCGGCGGCGCGTGGCGGTCGACGTTGGAGCCGAGCGGGGTGGCCGAGTCGTTGAAGTGCAGCGACGCCAGCCGGTCGAGCCCGACGACGGCGTCGAACTCGTCGATGACCGCGCTCATCCCGTCGGCGCCGGCGATGTCGTAGCCGGACGCGTAGAGATGGCACGAGTCGAGGCAGACCGCAAGGCGCTTGCCGCCGCCCGCCTGCTCGATCAGGCTCGCCAGCTCCTCGAACGAGCGCCCGAGCGTCCCGCCCGCGCCCGCGGTGTCCTCGAGGTGCAGCGAGCAGTTCTCCGACTCCTCGAGCGCCTCGGCGATCGTCTCCGCCGCGCGGGTGATCGCCTCGCCGACCGGCCCGCCGTCCTTCAGAGCGGAGCCGGGATGCAGCACGACGCCGACCGCGCCGAGGGCGTCACCGGCCCGCAGCGCGGCGGTCAGCGCGGTCAGCGACTTGCCGCGGATCTCCTTGTCCTCGGAGGCGCAATTGAGCAGGTAGACGGCGTGGATGAGCGTCGCATCGACGTCGGAAGCGTCGATCGCCTCGTGAAACCCGGCCACCTCCTCATCCGAGTACACACGCGGCTTCCAGGCCCGCGGGCTCTGGTTGAAGAACTGGATCGAGCGGCAGCCGCGCTCCACGCCGCGCTGCACCGCATTCGCGGGGCCGCCGGCCGGGGAGACGTGTGCACCGATGAGCATGGAATCTGGACGCCCGCACCTCGTGGCAAACTGTGTCCAGATGCGCGTGCGATTCGCTCCCTCGCCGACGGGCGCCCTGCACATCGGGGGTGCGCGGACGGCACTGTACAACTGGCTCGTGGCTCGCCGCCACGGCGGCACGTTCCTGCTCCGGATCGAGGACACCGACCGCGAGCGCTCGACGCCCGAGAACGTCGAGCAGATCTTCGACTCGCTGCGGTGGCTCGGGCTCGACCACGACGACGAGCCGGTCTTCCAGTCCCAGCGCCAGGAGCGCCACGCCGAGGTCGTGCAGCGGCTGATCGACGGCGGGCGCGCGTACCGCTCGACCGCGAACCGCGACGAGATCGACGCCTGGAAGCAGGAGCACGGCAACCGCGGCTTCCGCGGCGAGGACGAGGGGGAGGGGGCCGTGCGGCTCCGCGTGCCCGACGAGGGCACGACCGTCGTCAAGGACATCATCCGCGGCGAGTCGGCGTTCGAGAACGCGCTCCAGGACGATCTCGTGATCGCGCGCGCCGACGGCACGCCGATCTACCACCTCGCGGTCGTCGTCGACGACTTCGACATGGGCATCACCCACGTCGTCCGCGGCGCCGATCACTACTCGAACACCCCGAAGCAGATGCTGATCCTGCAGGCGATGGGGGAGGAGGCGCCGCTCTACGCGCACGTCCCCCTGCTCCACGGGCCCGACGGCAAGAAGCTCTCCAAGCGCCACGGCGCCGCCTCGGTGCAGGAGCTGCGCGAGCGCGGGTACCTCCCCGAGGCGGTCCGCAACTACACCGCGCTGCTGGGCTGGGGCACCGAGGAGTCGCAGGAGTTCTTCACCACCGACGACCTGATCCAGGCGTTCTCGCTCGAGCGGGTCTCGAAGTCGCCGGCGGTCTTCGACGAGCAGAAGCTGCGGCACATGAACGGCCGCTACGTGCGCGAGCTCGCCGTCGACGACCTCACGCAGCGGCTGGAGGAGCTGACCGGGCGCGAAGGCCTGCGCGGCGCGGTCGAGATCTCGCAGGAGAAGATCTCCACGCTGTCCGATTTCTGGCCGCTGGCCGGCTTTTTCTTCGACGGGCCCGCCGACGACGCCAAGGCGCGCGAGAAGGTGCTGGGCAAGCCGGAGGCGCTTCAGCGGCTCGAGGCGGCCCGCGAGGCGCTCTCAGGGCTCGAGGAGTGGAGCGAGCCTGCCATCGAGGAAGCGCTGCAAGGCGTGCTCGAGCGCACCGAGGCGAAGCCCGGGCAGGTCTACCAGCCGATCCGCGTTGCGCTCGCGGGAACCACCGTCTCACCCGGAATCTTCGAGACGTTGCGCCTGCTCGGGCGGGACGAATCGCTGCGCCGGATCGACGACACGCTCAACCGTATGTCCACCGCTGCCGATACCCGCTGAAGGTTGGCTGTAGATGCCTCCTGCCCCTGACCCGCCAGACCTGACTGACGACCTCCCGAAGATGACGCCCCCCGCACTCTCCGCGCTGCGCGCGACCCCCCGACCCCGCCCGCGGCCGGTGACCCCGGCCAGCGTGGTCGGCCGCCCGCACAACGAGGGCCACGGCAAGCGGCTGACCGCTGCCTTCGAGGCGCTCGAGCTCTTCCCCGCGCTGGCGGAGTCGCGCAACCGGCTGCTGGCCCTGATCGCCGAGGAGCGCCCCTCGGTGAGCGAGGTCGTCGCGGCGATCGAGTCCGACGTCGCGCTCGTGATCGCCGTCCTGCGGCTCGCCAACAGCATCGAGGGGCCGAAGCGCGGCCAGGTCGACAACGTCGTCACCGCGGTCGAGGTGCTCTCGCCGGAGGCGGTGCAGCAGCTCGCGGCCTCGGCCGAGACCTTCGAGTTCTTCGAGCGCGGCAAGACGTGGGACGCGGCGCCCGAGCGCTTCCGCCTCCACGCCGTGTCCGTCCAGCGCGCGGCCGACCGCCTCGCCGCCCAGGCCGGCTACCCGCACCGCGACCGCCTGCTGGTCACCGCGCTGCTCCACGACGTCGGCAAGCTCGTGCTCATGCACGCCTACCCGGGCTACCCCAAGCAGGTCCACGGCCCGGCCCGCACGCCCGAGGAGCGCCTGCACTACGAGCGCCGCGAGCTCGGCGTCGACCACGCGCTGGTCGGCGGCGTGCTGACCCGGCGCTGGAACCTGCCCAAGTCGATCGCGTCGGCGATCGAGCGCCATCACTCCGACGACGCCGCCGGCGACGCCGCCTTCGTGCGCCTGGCCGACATGCTCGCCCACTACTCCCAGGGCCTGCCGGTCTCGAGCGTCGAGCTGCTGCGCTCCGCCCGGGCGGTCGGCTTCGGCCCCTCCGAGCTGCGCTCGGTCCTCTACGACCTGCCCTACCCGACCTCGGAGCGCCCGCGCTCGGTCGAGCCGTGCCCGCTGTCGAACCGCGAGCTCGAGGTCCTCAAGCGGCTGGCCAAGGGCTTCGTCTACAAGCAGATCGCCCACGAGCTCTCGCTCAGCACCAGCACGGTGCGGACGCACCTCCACAACATCTACGGCAAGCTCGGCGCGGTCGACCGCGCCCAGGCCGTCCTCCACGCCACCGAGCGTGGCTGGCTCTAGCGACGAGCTCCTCGCGCAGGAAGAGGAGCTGCAGTTCGGCTCCTTCACGAACGACGACGCGTGGGCGCTCGGGCGCGCGCTCGTCGAGGCGGCTGCCGGGTTGCCGGTGGCGATCGACATCTCGCGCGGCGAGCAGCGGCTGTTCCATGCCGCCCTCGAGGGTTCCGCCGCCGACAACGACGCCTGGATCGAGCGCAAGAACCGCGTCGTGCGGCGGTTCGGGCACTCGTCGTTCTACATGGGCGTGTCCTCCGAGGGCCGGTTCAACGAGCAGTTCCTCCTCGACGAGCGCGAGTACGCCGCCCACGGGGGCGCGTTCCCGGTGATCGTGCGCGGCGTCGGCGTCGTGGGGACGGTCACGGTCTCCGGGCTGCCGCAGGAGGAGGACCACCGGCTCGTGGTCTCCGTGCTGCGCGACTTCCTCGCGTAGCCAGGCCGTAGGCGATCAGCACGCCGGTCGCGTCGATGACGACGTCGACGGGCGTGCCGTGGCGGCCCTCGGTGAACGTCTGGTGCCACTCGTCGCTCGCCGCGTAGACGAGCGTGATGACGGCGGCGGCGAGCGGATTCCGGTACCCCGTGGCGCGCCACCAGAGGAACCAGAGGGTGCCGTAGGTGGCGGCATGGATGAGCTTGCGCCCGATCGTGTCCCACACCCCGAGGCCCGAGTTCAGGTCGGGCTGGGCGCTGAAGAAGAAGATCAGGCCCATCAGGACCAGCGGCGGGACGAACCGGAGCATCCGGGTGATGCTGGCAGGAGGGCCGGTTACGATCGAGGGCGCATGCTGTCGATCACGAGCAAGTCGCCGTACGCGCTGCGCGCCCTGGCCGAGCTGGCCCGCGCCGGCGGGGACGGCCCGGTCCCCATCGGCGAGCTGGCGCGGCGCCGCGACATCCCCGTCCAGTTCCTCGAGCAGCTCTTCGCGGTCCTGCGCCGCGCGGGCGTCCTGCGCAGCCAGCGCGGGGTGAAGGGCGGCTACTCGTTCGCGCGCGAGCCCTCCGAGATCACCGTGCTCGAGATCGTCGAGCTGCTCGACGGCAAGCTCGGTGCGGGCAGCGAGTCGATCTTCGCCGAGGCCGCCGAGGCCGCGAGGGCCGTGCTCGGCGCGAGCACCATCACCGACGTCGTCGAGCGGGAGAACCGCGACGCCGGCGCGACGATGTACTACATCTGAGAGCGACCAGCTGCCGACGCCTCTGTAGCCTCCGAGGAGGCATGGCGGACGAGGGGCAAGCGCCGCAACTCGTGGAGCTGGAGCGAGTACGCAAGAGCTTCGGCGACAACCTGGTGCTCGACGAGGTGGACCTCACCATCGGTCGCGGTGAGGTGATCGTGATCGCCGGGCCGTCAGGCTCGGGCAAGAGCACGATGCTGCGCTGCATCAACGGGCTCGAGCCGATCGACAGCGGCGAGATCCGCTTCGACGGCCGCCCGCTCGACCGCTCCGGCAAGGGGCTCTCGCGGATCCGGCAGGAGATCGGGATGGTGTTCCAGCAGTTCAACCTGTTTCCGCACAAGACCGTGCTCCAGAACGTCACGATCGCGCCGGTCGAGGTCAAGGGCGTCGCGAAGGCGGAGGCGATGCAGCGCGGGCGTGCGCTGCTCGAGCGGGTCGGGATCGCCGAGAAGGCGGACGCCCATCCCGCCGATCTCTCCGGCGGCCAGCAGCAGCGCGTCGCGATCGCCCGCGCGCTCGCGATGGACCCGAAGCTGATGCTGTTCGACGAGCCGACCTCGGCGCTGGACCCGGAGATGATCCGCGAGGTTCTCGACGTCATGCGCGATTTGGCGCGCGACGGGATGACGATGGCGGTGGTGACGCACGAGATGGGCTTTGCCCGCGAGGTGTGCGACCGGATCGTGTTCATCGACGACGGCCGGATCGTCGAGCAGGCCCCGCCCGCCGAGTTCTTCTCGGCTGCGCGGAGCGATCGCGCGCGCGAGTTCGTCGACAAGATCATCCATCACTAGCGAGGAGGGACCGATGGTCAAGTTACTGCGATGGCTGCTCGTCATGACAGCGCTCGCGGCGTTGTTCGCCGTCGCCGGTTGTGGCGACGACGACGAGGAGGCCAGCGGCGGCGGGGAGACCGCCCAGCAGGCTGAGAAGTTCCCCGCGGACACGACGATGGGCAAGATCCAGGAGAAGGGCGAGATCGTCATCGGCGTGAAGTACGACGTCCCGCCGTTCGGCTTCAAGAACCCGCAGAGCGGCGACATCGAGGGGTTCGACGTCGACATCGGCAAGGCGATCGCCGACAAGCTCGGCGTCAAGCCCAAGTTCATCGAGGCGATCTCCGACAACCGGATCCCGTTCCTGCAGAACGGCACCGCCGACCTGATCCTGTCGACGATGACGATCAACAAGGAACGCGATCAGGAGATCGACTTCTCGGAGCCGTACTACGTGGCGCGCGGCCGCGTGCTCGTCCCACAGGACTCGCAGGTGGGCGGGGTCGACGACCTGAAGAAGGGCACCAGCGTCTGCACCGCGCTCGGCTCGACGTACGAGGAGAACCTCAAGAAGCAGGCGCCCGACGCGGAGCGCAAGCTCGTCGACTCCTACTCGGAGTGCCTCGAGCTGATCCAGAACGGCGCGGTCGACGCCGTCTCCACCGACGACGTGATCCTCACCGGCATGATCATCCAGGACGACTCGCTGAAGCTCGTCGGGGATGAGCTGACGACGGAGCCGTACGGCGCCGGCATCAAGGACGGCGACACCGCGTTCAAGGAGTTCGTCGACGGCACGATCGCGGAGTTCAAGTCCGACGGGCGCTGGAAGAAGACCCACGAGAAGTGGGTCAGCCAGTACACGGACGAGCCACAGGACCCGCCGACGATGACGCTCCAGGAGGCGCTGGAGGCAACGAGCTGAGCTCCTACACCGAGCTCCTCAGCGAGAACCTGGGGGATCTCGCCGCTGGGATGTGGGTGACGGTGCGCTTGGTGGCGATCGCGTTCGCGATCGCCATCGGCGCCGGCACCCTCGTGGCGGCGCTGCGGGTCGCGCCCAACCCGTCGCTTCAGCGACTCGGCGGGATCTACGTCGAGGTCTTCCGCAACATCCCGCTGCTCGTCCTGCTGTTCATCTCGTTCGCCGGGCTGCGGCGGGCCGGCGTGCCAGTCAGCGCCTGGGTGGCGGGCGCCGCGAGCCTCGGCATCTACACGAGCGCGTACGTCGCCGAGGTGCTCCGCTCCGGCGTATTCTCGGTCAGCCGCGGGCAGATCGAGGCGGCGCTGTCGCTCGGCTTCACGTACCCCGAGGCGATGCGCCGGATCGTGCTGCCACAGGCGTTCCGGACCGTCATCTCGCCTCTGGGCTCGTTGATCATCGCGATGATCAAGAACTCGGCGATCATCGGCGTGTCGCTGCTCGCGCTGCCGGACCTGCTCAAGACGGCGCGCCTGATCCAGTCGCGGACGTTTGACACCAACGAGGCGTTCTTCTGGGCCGCGGTCGGCTACCTGTTGCTCACCGGGGCCGTGACGCTGCTGATCCGGGTCCTCGAGTCGAAGTACGCGATCCGGCGATGAGCTACCTGTTCGACCCAGACAACTGGGAGTGGCTTGTCACGGGCAACAACGCCCGGTTCATCCTCGAGGGCTTCCTGGTCAACCTCGAGATCGCCGTCATCGCGATGGTGTTCTCGCTGATCTTCGGGCTGCTGCTCGCGCTGGCGCGCCTGTCGACGTTCAAGCCGCTGGCGGTCGTCGCCGGCGCGTGGATCGACGTCTTCCGCAACCTGCCGCTGATCTTCCTGATCCTCTACCTCTTCCTGGGGCTGCCGGCCCCGTGGCGGGAGGCCTACGAGGACATCGTGCCCGCGTGGTTCCCCGAGGCGCTGCAGTCGGGCCGCGTGCTCGCCGCCCTGCTGGGGCTGGTGCTCTACAACTCGGCCGTGCTGGCCGAGATCATGCGCGCGGGCATCCTGTCGCTCGACCGCGGGCAGTCCGAGGCCGCGGCCGCGCTGGGGATGACCTACCGGCAGTCGCTGCGCTTCGTGATCCTGCCCCAGGGCCTGCGGCGGATGGTGCCCGCGACGGTCTCCCAGCTCATCACCCTCAACAAGGACACGACGCTGGTGAGCATCATCGCCATCCAGGAGGTCGTGCGGCACGGGCGGATCCTGACCTCGTTCAACTTCTTCGGCGGGGTGCAGGCGCCGGTCCTGCAGGTGTTCATCTTCATCGGCGTCCTGTTCATCATCGTCAACCTGCTGCTCTCGCGGCTGTCGCGGAGGCTGGAGATCCGCGAGCGGAAGCGCACGGCCGGCGCGCCCACGGCGCGCGTGGTCGGCGTCGAGGACCAAGTGGCGGCCGAGCCGGCCGCCTAGAGGCGCACGAGCCGCGAGATGCGGCGGACGACCTTCGAGAGGCGCTTCGGGATGTTCTCCGCGCCCGTGTAGATCGAGACCGTCTTGCCGCGGTAGCGGATCGCCTGGATCGTGCCGTCGAAGACCTGGAACTTCGGCTTGTACTGGCGCTTCAGGGTGCTGAACTTCGCCGCCTTGAGCTCGCGCTTGAGCGCGCGGAGCTGCTTCGAGGACACCGTGAACTCGCGCTGGGCGCTGTCGCCGGTCTGCGACGCCTTGCCGTCGGTCTGGATCACGAGGCGGTCGTAGCGCCCGGCGATGCCGCCGCCGATCTCGTAGCGCGTGAGCTGCTTCGCCTCGGCGCTCGCCGCGCCCGTGAGCGCGGCGAGGGCGATGACGACGACGATCAGCCGGCGGGCCATTCGGCGAGTCTAGAGCGACCGCTGGTAGCTGCCGAACGCGCGTGTCGCGAACACCGAGGCGAGCACGACGAGCGCGAACAGCAGCCCGATCCGCCCGGCGACCAGGCCCCAGTCGATCTGCTCCATCGCGGCCGAGCGGCCGGCCTCGACCGCCCAGTTGACCGGGTTGAACTTCGCCACCGTGCCGATCCAGTCCGGCGCCAGGCTCTGCTGCATCAGCGCCGTGGAGAGGAACGTGAGCGGCAGCAGCACGAGCGTGACCGCGCCGATCAGCGACTCGCGCTGGCGCGTGATCACGCCGAGCCCGTTCGACAGGGAGGCGAACGCCGCGCCCAGCAGCGCCGCCACCAGCATCAGGATCAGCACGCCGCCGACGCCGTTCTCGTAGTGGGCGCCCAGGGCGAGCGCGAGCAGCACGATCAGCAAGGTCTGGATGAGGATCTGGATCACGGCCTGGACGACGCTGCCGAGGTTGAGCGCGCCGCGCCACACCGGCGAGGCCAGCATCCGGTCCATGACGCCGCTGTTGATGTCCTCGATGAAGCCCATCCCGGTCCAGCCGGCGCTCGAGACCGCGAGCATCACGACCACGCCGGGCGTGAGGAAGTCGATGTAGGAGCCGCCCGTGAAGCCGGGGATCTCGGTCACGGCCTTGAACAGCGCGCCGAACAGCAGCAGCCAGATGATCGGCTGCACGAGCGCGATGAACAGGAACGCGGGCTGGCGGGCGATCACGCGCAGGTAGCGGAGGGCGACCTGCCAGGTCTGGCGCAGCGCGGTCATGCCGCCTCCTCCCAGGTCCGGCCTGCGTAGCGGAGATACACGTCGTCGAGCGACGGCCGCGCCAAGGTCACCGCCGCGGCCCGCACGCCGTTCGCCTCGAGCGCGGCGAGCACGGCCGGCACCGCGGCGCCGCCGTCGTCCGCGCGGGCCCGCAGCGTGCGGCCGTCGAGCGCGACCTCGCGCGCCGCCGGCACCCGCTCCAGCGCGGCGGCGGCCGCGGCCCCGTCGCCGTCGGCCAGCTCGACGTGGATCGTGTCGCCGCGCAGCTCGCTCTTGAGCGCGTCCGGCGTGCCGCGGGCGACGATCCGCCCGCGGTCGACGATCGCGAGCTGCGAGGCGAGGCGGTCGGCCTCCTCGAGGTAGTGCGTGGTGAGCAGGATCGTCATGCCCTCCTCGCGGGCGAGCCGTTCGATCTCCGCCCACATCTGGGCGCGCGCCTCGGGGTCGAGGCCCGTGGTCGGCTCGTCGAGGAACAGCACCTGCGGGCGGTGGATGAGCCCCATCGCGACGTCGAGTCGCCGCTGCATGCCGCCCGAGTAGGTCTTGACCTGCCGTCCGCCGGCGTCGGTGAGGCCGAAGCGGTCGAGCGACTCGCCGACGCGCCGCCGCAGCTCGCCGCCGCTGAGGCCGTAGAACTCGCCCTGGATCACGAGGTTCTCGCGGCCGGTCGCGTCGGGGTCGACGCCGTGCTTCTGGCCGACCACGCCGATCGCGTGCCGCACGCGCACCGGCTCGGCCAGCACGTCGAGGCCCGCCACGCTGGCGCTGCCGGCGTCGGGGCGGGAGAGGGTGGTGAGGATGCGGACGGTGGTGCTCTTGCCCGCGCCGTTGGGGCCGAGCAGGCCGAACACGGTGCCCGCCTCGACCTCGAGGTCGAGGCCGTCGAGCGCGCGCACGTCGCCCGGATAGGTCTTGACGAGGCCCTTGGCCTCGATGGCGTTATGTGGATCGAACACTGTTTGATTCATCTCGAACACTGTTCTAGCGCAGTACAGTGTTCGAGTCAATGGCCGGAGCACCGGAACCCCCCTGGCGGAGACATGAGGGCGCACGTCCCGCCGGGCGGCAGCCGCTGACGCGTGACGCGATCGTCGAGGCGGCGCTGGCGCTCCTCGACCGCGACGGCCTGGCCGGGCCTGAGCATGCGCCGGCTCGCGCTCGAGCTCGGGGTCGGCGCGGCCTCGCTGTACTGGCACGTGCGCGACAAGGAAGAGCTGCTCGGGCTGCTGCTCGACCGCATCGTGGGGGAGGCCCGCGTGCCCGAGCCCGACCCCGACAACTGGCAGGAGCAGCTCAAGGACGTGGCGCGCGAGAACCGCCGCCTGCTCCAGCGCCACCGCGACGCCGCGCAGATCTCGCTCGGCCGCATCCCGGTCGGGCCGCAGTCGATGCCGGTGCTCGAGCGCAACCTCGCGTTGCTCAGGGCGGCCGACCTGCCGCCGCGCGTGATCGCGCTGGCGGCCGACATGTTCGCGCTCTACGTGGGCGGCTTCGCGTTCGAGGAGAGCATGCGCACGTCGCCGCTGGGCGAGGAGGGCGCGAGCGTCGAGCAGCTGGCGGACTACTTCCGCTCGCTGCCGCCCGACGAGTTCCCGAGCTTCGTCGCGCTCGCCGACGAGCTCACTGCCGGCGATGCCGACGAGCGCTTCGAGTTCGCGCTCGAGCTGCTGATCCGCGGGCTCGAGGCGATGGCGCGCGACTAGAGCAGGCCCTTGTCAGCCAGCTCTGAGCGAGCCTTCTCGGTCTTCGGCAGCGACAGCCCCATCCCGCGCAGCACCGGCTCGGCCTTCGTGAACTGGACGTCGCCGTACTCGACGATCTCGAACTCGTTGCCCCACGGGTCGGCGAAGCGCAGGCCGCCGCCGCGGTGGGGCTTGATGCCCGCCGCCGCGAGCGCGGCGCGCACCGCCTCGCGGTCGTCGACCACGAGCCCGAAGTGGCGGCCGTCATCCGGCCCCTGCCGCCGCCCCTCGGCGACGGCGAGGAACTGGTCGCCGAGGTCGAGGAACGCCATCCCGCGCACGCGGCCGCGCAGCTCGAAGTCGAACAGCCGCCCGTAGAGCTCGAGCGCGGCGTCCAGATCGCCGACCTCGAGCGCCACGTGGTTGATGCCGACGAGCCGGGCGCGGGGCATCGCCGCATCGTACGTCCGTCCGACCCGGGTCGATGCCTCACGCCGCAGGCCGATGCCAAGAGGGAAGCATCCAGGCAACCACGGAAGGTCATCTCGCATGTCCCGCAACCTCCGCCGTCTCCTGCTGGCGGTGGGCGTCACGCTGCTCATCCTCCCGGCCGCCGTCTCCGACGGCCACGAGCGCACGCCCCAGCCGCAGGTCGCACACCACATCCGCTGATCCGGTCGGCCATTACCCTGTTCGCAGGAATGGCCGCGATCCCGATCAACATTGCTGACTGGGTCGGCCGCACACCGATGGTGCAGCTGACCAGGCTGCTGCCGGACTCGCCGGCGGCGATCTTCGCCAAGCTCGAGATGTTCAACCCGGGCGGCTCGGTCAAGGACCGCATCGGCGTCGCGATGATCGAGGCCGCCGAGGCCGAGGGCCGGATCGAGCCCGGTCGCACCACGATCGTCGAGGCGACGAGCGGCAACACCGGCATCGCGCTCGCGTTCGTGTGCGCGGCCAAGGGCTACGACCTCATCCTCACGCTCCCGCAGGGCATGAGCCGCGAGCGCGAGGGGCTGCTGCGGCTCTACGGCGCCCAGTTCCACATCACGGAGTCGCTGGGCGGCATGAACGAGGCCGTCGCCGCCGCGCAGGCGCTCGCCCGCGACGACGACTACTGGCTCCCCGACCAGTTCTCCAACCCCGCCAACCCCGACGCGCACTACCGCGGCACCGGGCCGGAGCTGTGGGAGGCGCTGGAGGGGAAGATCGACGTGCTCGTGGCCGGGGTCGGCACCGGCGGGACGATCACCGGCGCGGGTCGGTTCCTGAAGGAGCGGGACCCGTCGATCAAGGTGATCGGCGTCGAGCCGGCCGCGTCGCCGGTGATCTCCGGCGGGCGCCCCGGGCCGCACAAGATCCAGGGCATCGGCGCGGGCTTCCTCCCGCCGGTGCTCGACACCGATCTGCTCGACGAGGTGCTGCCGATCGACGACGAGGAGGCGCTCGAGACGGCGCGGCTCGTCGCGCGCCGCGAGGGCATCCTCGCCGGCATCTCCTGCGGCGCCGCCCTGGCGGGCGCGGTGCAGGTCGCGCAGCGCGAGGAGTCGGCGGGCGCGCGCATCGCGGTGGTGCTGCCGGACTCCGGCGAGCGCTACGTCTCGACCCCGTTCTTCGCCCCGGAGCCGGCCGAAGCCGCGCGCTGATGGCGCTGCGCGAGGCCACCGGCTCGCCGGGCCCGCCGTGGGAGCGCCCGCTCCGCGGCACGCTCGACCGGCTGGTGGTGGAGTCGGAGCGCCTCGCCGGCAACCCGCTCGGCGACCCGGCGACGCGGCCGCTGTGGGTCTACCGCGCGCCCGGCGCGGGCGACGACGAGGTCCCCACCGTCTACGTGATCATGGGCTTCCTCGGCCAGGTCGACATGTGGGCGAACCGCTTCCCGTTCGAGCTGACGATGCTCGAGCGGGTCGACGACCTGTTCGCGAGCGGCGACTGCCCGCCGGCGACGCTCGTGTTCGTCGACGCCTGGACGTCCTACGGCGGCTCGCAGTTCCTCAACTCGTCGGGCACGGGCCAGTATCTCGACTACCTGTGCGACGAGGTCGTGCCGTTCGTGGACTCGCGCTACCCGACGCTGCCAGGGCCGGAGCACCGCGGGCTGAGCGGCAAGTCGTCGGGCGGCTACGGCGCGATGGTGGTGCCGATGCTGCGGCCCGACGTGTTCGGCGCGCTGGCCTCGCACGCCGGGGACGCGCTGTTCGAGTGCTGCTACCTGCCGAACTTCCCGCAGCTCGCGCGCAAGCTGCGCGACGACTTCGACGGCTCGCTGGAGACGTTCTGGGACGAGCTGGTGGCGAGCGGGCGGCTCGACATGGAGCGCTTCGAGAACTTCGACGTCATCGGCTACGCGGCGGCCTACTCGCCCGACCCGGAGCGGCCGGGCAAGGCGCTGTTGCCGTTCGAGATCGCGACGGGGCGGCTGATCGACGACGTCTGGGAGCAGTGGCTGCACTGGGACCCGGTGCGGATGGCGCCGCGCCACGCCGACGCGCTGCGCTCGATGCGGCGGGTCTACCTCGATGCCGGCAAGGGCGACGAGTGGTTCCTCGACCTCGGCGCCCAGGCGTTCGGCGAGGAGCTCGACAAGCTCGGCGTGGAGCACACGCTGGAGCTGTTCGAGGGCAAGCACGGCGGGATCAGCTACCGCTACCCGGGCGCGATCCGCGAGCTCGTGCTGGCGCTGCGGTGACGCACGCGCTCGACGTCACCGACGTCACCTGCCCGCTGACCTGGGTGCGGACGAAGCTGGCGCTCGAGCGGCTGGCGCCGGGGGAGGAGCTGGTGGTGGCCGTGAACCCCGGCGAGGCGCTGGAGAACGTGCCGCGCTCGGCCGCCGAGGCCGGCCACGAGGTGACCGTGGAGGGGACGAGCGTGAGGATCGTGCGGCGATGAGCGACGACCGGCGCGCGTTCTTCCGCGGGCTCGTCCGCTCGGCCGCCGAGGTGGCCGGGCCGCCCCCGCCGCCCGCGGAACCGCCCAAACTCAGCGATGAGGGGGTCGACCGCTACTCGCGCCAGCTCGTGCTGCCCGAGTGGTCGGAGGCGGCCCAGCTCGCCCTGCGCGAGGCGAGCGTGCTCGTCGTCGGGGCCGGTGCCCTCGGCTCCCCGGTCGCGGCGTACCTGGCCGGTGCGGGCGTCGGGCGGATCGGGATCGTCGACTCGGACGACGTCGAGGTCTCGAACCTCCACCGCCAGCCGCTGCACTTCACGCCCGACGTCGGCACGCCGAAGGCGCACAGCGCGGCCGCGAAGCTGGGCATCCTCAACCCGGCGGTGCTCGCCGAGCCCTACCAGGCCCGCTTCAACCCCGCGATGCTCGAGGGCGTCGACCTCGTCGTCGACTGCTCGGACTCGTTCGAGACCCGCTACGAGGTCAACGCGGCGTGCTGCGCGGCGCGGGTCCCGCTCGTCGAGGGCGGTGTGCTGGGCTTGGCCGGGCTCGTGATGGCGATCCGGCCGGGGGAGAGCGCCTGCTACCGCTGCGCGTTCCCCGAGCCGCCGCCGTCGGCGCCGAGCTGCGCCGAGGCCGGGGTGCTCGGGCCGGCCGCCGGCGTGATCGGCTCGCTGCAGGCGCTCGAGGCGCTGAAGCTGCTGGCGGGCCTCGAGGGCGCGCTGCTCGACGCGTTCCTCCAGGTCGACCTGCACGACCACACGTTCCTGCGCGTGACGACGACCCGCCGGAGCAGCTGCCCGGACTGTGCCACGCTGTAGAGCATGATCGGCATCCGGACCGCGGCCCGCGTCTTCGGCGAGCTGCGCCGCGACATCGCCGCCGCCCACGAGCGCGACCCGGCCGCCCGCGGCGTCTCGCCGCTCGAGATCCTCGCCACCTGGCCCGGCGTGCACGCGCTGCTGGCGCATCGCGTCGCGCACGCGCTCAACGAGGCGGGCGTGCCGGTCGTGCCGCGGACGATGGCTGCGGTGGCGCGCACCGTGACCGGGATCGAGATCCACCCGCGCGCGGACGTCGGCGACGGCCTGTTCATCGACCACGGGATGGGCGTGGTGATCGGCGAGACGGCCGAGATCGGCGAGAACGTGACGCTCTACCAGGGCGTCACCCTCGGCGGCACCGGCTTCGCGACGGGCAAGCGCCACCCGACGGTCGAGGACAACGTGACGATCGGCTCCGGCGCGAAGCTGCTCGGGCCGATCCGCGTCGGCCACGGCGCGAAGATCGGCGCCAACGCCGTCGTCGTCCACGACGTGCCGCCGAACTCGACCGTGGTCGGCAACCCCGGCCACCCGGTGCGGGTCGACGGACGCAAGCCGGAAGGCCCTGACGCCGACTGGGTCCACCTGCCCGACCCGATCGCCGATGCGCTGAAGTCGCTCTCGAAGCGGATCGCCGACCTCGAGCGCGAGCTCGACGCGGTGCGCGGCGAGCCCGCCGAGCCGCGCGGCGACGTGCTGCCGCTGCGGCCCGTGCGCGGGCCGAACCCCGCCGGAGGCTGAGTGCGCCGCCTCGCGCTCCTCGTCGCGGTCCTCGTCCTGGCGCTCGCCGCTCCCGCGCTCGCCCAGAGCGACCTCGACGCCGCCGGGGAGGCGCTCAAGAGCGACCCGGTCTACGTCGACCCCGACGCCGAGGCGCAGCTGTCGGACAGTGACGCCGAGGAGCTGCGCACGCGCATCACCGATGCCGACGCCGGGCCGATGTACGTGGCGGTCATGCCGCGCAGCGTGGTCAACGAGGCCGGCGGCTCGATCGGCGAGGCGCTCACGGAGCTGGGGCGCAACGTGGGCCGGGCGGGCACCTACGTGCTGGTCGCCGGGCGCTCGATCCGCGCCGGCAGCACCGAGGGCGTCGCGCCGGAGGGCGAGACCGCCGCGGCGATGAACGAGGCGCTCAAGGCAAACCGCGAGGACGGGCTGTCGGCGATCCTGCTCGATTTCACCGACCGCATCGGCGAGGTCAAGGCGGGCGAGGGCAGCAGCGGGGGTGGGGGAGGCGACGGCGGCGGCATCGGCCTGTTCCCGATCCTGCTGGGCGTCTTCGCCCTGGGCGGCGGCGCGCTGGCGATCTCGCGCAGCCGCCGTCAGCAGAAGGAGCGCCGCGCGCAGTTCGAGGAGGTCCACGACCAGGTTCGCGCCGACGTCGTCGCGCTCGGCGAGGAGATCCGCGCGCTCGACCTCGACATCCAGATGCCCAGCGCGCCCGAGGAGGCGAAGGCCGACTACGAGACGGCGCTCGGCGCCTACGAGCGGGCGAGCGCGGCCGTCGACCGCGCGCGCACGGCGCAGGACCTCGAGCCGGTCGGCGCGGCCGCCGAGGAGGGCCGCTACGCGATGGCCTCCGCCCGCGCGCGCCTCGAGGGCAACGAGCCGCCCGAGCGCACCCCGCCGTGCTTCTTCGACCCCCGCCACGGCCCGTCGTCGCGCGATGTCATGTGGTCGCCCCCGTGGGGCGAGCCGCGCGAGGTGCCGGCCTGCGAGGCCGACGCCCAGCGAGTCGAGCGCGGCGAGGATCCCGACCCGCGCGAGGTCACCGTCGGCGGCCGCAACGTGCCGTACTGGAACGCCGGCCCCGCGTACGCGCCCTACATGGGCGGCTTCTTCGGCGGCGGCCTGCTGCCCGGCATCTTCCTCGGCTCGATGCTCGGCGGCGGCATGTGGGGCGACGGAGGCGGCTGGTCCGCCGGCGACCCGGGCAACAGCGGCGGCGGCTTCGGCGACTTCGGCGGCGGAGACTTCGGGAGCGGCGGCTTCGGGGGCGGCGACTTCGGCGGCGGAGGGGACTTCGGCGGCGGCGACTTCTGAGCCGGCGCAAAGCAACCTGATCGCATCCTTCCAACCTGCGCGGCGGGTCTGGGGTCACACCCCGCGACACCAACCACCCCCAGGAAGGAAGCACCATGTACACCATCAACATCAAGCGCTCCGTCGCGGCGCTCGCGATCACGGCAGGACTCCTCACGGCGGCCGCACCGCCCAGCCATGCCTATAGCTGGGGCGTCAGCAACCCACAGCGAGCGTGAAGGCGCCGGTCAGCTCCCAGCCGCCCTCCGGCTTGAAGGTGACGATGGAGGACATCTTGATCACGTCCGTTCGCTCGGGCGCCACGCACTCCAGCGCGAAGGTCTCGACCCAGGACGGGCATGCGTCCAAGAAAGCCAAGCGCGGCAAGGGCAAGCGTGGCAAGGGCAAGCCCAAGCACACCTACGACATCCAGTCGTCCAACCACGTCTGACAGCGCCGTCGCCGGCCACCCGGAGCTCAGCTGCGGGTGTCCGGCACGCTCGGAGAACGACACCGAATGCCTCCCCGGCTAGGGGGTGACCTCGTCGGAGCCGCCTTCGGGCTACTCTCGCCGCCCATGGCCCAGACCGCGCGCTCGACCGACCTCGCCAAGCCGCCCGAAGAGGTCTTCCCCTACCTCTTCGACGACGACAAGGTCCCGCAGTGGACCACCGGGCTCGAGCGCTACGAGCGGCTCGACTCCGGCCCGCTCGGCCGCGGCTCGCGCTTCCGCGAGGCGCTCGAGGTCTCCGGCCAGCGCATCGACGGGGAGCTCGAGATCACCGCCTACGACCCGCCGCGCGGCGCCGAGAGCCGCACCGAGGTCCGCGGCGTCGACATCGTCTTCACCTACGAGCTCGAGCCGTCAGGCGCGGGCACGCGCCTCACCCAGTCCGTCGAGGCGAAGGGCGGCGGGCTGAAGGGCCGGGTGCTGATCCCGATCATCCAGCCGCACCTCGAGAAGAAGCTCGAGGCGGACCTCGCCGCCCTGAAGGCCCTGCTCGCCTAGTCCAGGTACTTGTAGGCCGGGATCGTCAGGAAGTCCGGGAAGTCGTCCGACAGCGAGACGCTCTCGAAGATCTCGCGCGTCTCGTCCGGGCGGCCCTTCTCCCACGTCTCGTCGCCGACCTCGTCGTGGATCTTCTGGGTCTCCTCGTCGAGCACCTCGAGCACCTTCTCGCGCGAGAACTTCCCGTGCTTGACCCATTGCCAGATCTGCGAGCGTGAGATCTCCGCCGTCGCGGCGTCCTCCATCATGTTGTTGATCCCCGCGGCGCCGCGGCCGCCGAGCCAGAACGAGATGTACTGGAAGCCGACGGCGACGTCGTTGCGCAGGCCCTCCTCGGTGATGTCGCCCGGGGTCGCGCCGGCGTCGAGCAGCTGCTCCGCCTTCACGTCGACGTCGTCGCGCTGCTTGTCGAGCTGGTTCGGCTTGTCGCCGAGCACCTCGTTGAACGCCTCGAGCGCGACGTCGACCACGTCCGGGTGCGCGACCCAGGTGCCGTCGAAGCCGGCCTTGGCCTCGCGCTCCTTGTCCTCCTTCACCGCGTCGGTGGCGCGCTTGTTCGCCTCTTCGTCCTTGCGCGACGGGATCAGCGCCGCCATGCCGCCCATCGCGAACGCGCCGCGGCGGTGGCAGGTCTTGACCAGCAGCTCCGTGTAGGCCTTCATGAACGGCACGGTCATCTTCACGTCGTTGCGGTCCGGCAGCACGAAGTCCTCGCGGTCCCGGAAGCACTTGATCATCGAGAAGATGTAGTCCCAGCGGCCGGCGTTGAGCCCGTAGGAGTGGTCGCGGAGCTCATACAGGATCTCGTCCATCTGGAACGCGGCCGGGAGCGTCTCGATCAGCACCGTCGCGCGCGCCGAGCCGTGCGGCACGCCCATCGCGTCCTCGGAGAACGTCAGCACGTCGTTCCACAGCCGCGCCTCGAGGTGGTGCTCCGTCTTCGGGAAGTAGAAGTAGGGGTGCGAGCCGGCGTCGAGCAGCCGCTGGGCGTTGTGGAAGAAGTAGAGCCCGAAGTCGAGCAGCCCGCCCGACACCTCGGTGCCCTCGACCTTCACGTGCTTGTCGTTGAGGTGCCAGCCGCGCGGGCGCAGCAGCAGCGTCGCGGTCTCGTCGTTGAGCTCGTAGTGCTTGCCGTCGGACGCGTCGTAGGTGATCGTGCGGTCGATCGCGTCGATCAGGTTCACGTGGCCGACGACGACGTTCTCCCAGGTCGGCGCGGTCGAGTCCTCGAGGTCGGCCATGAAGCCCTTGGCGCCCGAGTTCAGCGCGTTGATGACGAGCTTGCGGTCGGTCGGGCCGGTGATCTCGACGCGGCGGTCGTTGTAGTCCTCGAACGGCTCCGGCACCGTCCAGTCGCCCTCGCGGACCTCCTTCGTCTCCTCGAGGAAGTCGAGCGTGCCGCCCTTCTGGAGCTCAGCATCGCGCTCGCGGCGCGCGGCCAGCAGCTCCTGACGCCGCGGCTCGAAACGGCCGTGCAGCTCGGCGATGAAGTCGAGCGCGTCGGCGGACAGGATGTCGTTCGCGCGCTCGTCGCTCGATGGGGCGGGGGCGGTGTCGATTCGGGAAGCGGTGCTCATCGGACCTCCTCGGGTCGCAGGTTGCGCTGCGACGCGTCCAGCAGCGTCATCGGGTGATAGATCGGGACCTCACGATCCATGTACCCAGCGATCTGCAGTGCGCACCCCGGGTTGCCCGCGGCGATCGCGTCCGGCTCGGTGGCGGCGAGGTTGTCGGCCTTGCGCTGCCCCAGCTGCGCCGCCGCCTCGGGCTGCACGAGGTTGTAGATCCCGGCCGAGCCGCAGCAGATCTGCCATTCGTCGGGCTCGACCAGCTCGAGGTCGGGGATCGAGCGCAGCAGCTCCCGTGGCGGCTCGCGGACGCCCTGAGCGTGGGCGAGGTGGCAGGCGTCGTGGTAGGCGACCTTGAGCGCCAAGGGATGGCGCACGACGCGCGGCTCCACGTCGGCGAGGAGCTCGGACACGTCCTTGACCTTCTCGCTGAATGCCGCGGCGCGCTCGTCCCACTCGGGGTCGTCGGCCAGCAGGTGCGCGTAGTCCTTCATGCCCGAGCCGCAGCCGGCGACGTTGACGGCGATCGCGTCGAAGTCCTCGTAGGCCGTGATCGTCTCGCGCGCCAGCTCGAGCGCCTCCTCCTCGAGCCCTGCGTGCATCATCAGCGAGCCGCAGCAGCGCGGCGTGCGCGGCGCGTGGACCTCGTAGCCCTCGGCGGCGAACACGCGCACGGTGGCGGCGTTGACATCGCCGAAGAACACCCGGTTGATGCAGCCCTGCATGACCGCGATCCGCCCGCGCGACTCGCCGCGCGCCGGTGTCACCTCCGGCAGCTGCCGGACGGCGGCGCTCACCGCCACGGAAGGAGCGAGCCCGAGCAGCGACTTCAGTCGCGGGATCGGCAGCTTCGCGAGCGCGTCGTTGATGCCCGACTTCTGCTGCAGCGCCAGCACGGGCACGAGCGCGCGCAGCCGCCCCGGGTGCGTGAACAGCTCGAAGATCCCGCGCCGGTACGCGCGCTGCCACAGCGGCCGGTCGTAGTGGCGCTCGAGCTGCGGCCGCGTCTGCTCGATCAGCTTGTCGTACTGCACGCCCGACGGGCAGGCGGTCACGCAGGCCATGCAGCCGAGGCAGCGGTCGAAGTGGGTGACCATCTCGTCGGAGATCGAGTCGTCCTCGTGCCCGACACGCATCAGCACGATGCGGCCGCGCGGCGAGTCCATCTCCTCCTCGAAGGTCAGGTAGCTCGGGCACGTCGGCAGGCAGAAGCCGCAGTGCACGCAGTCCTTGATCAGCTCGGGGTCGGGTGGGCGGTGCTCGTCCCAGGCTGCCTGGACCAGGTCCATCAAATGCCTCCCACGTAGGCGCCGGGACGGAAGATGCGATGCGTGTCGAAGCGCTCCTTGAGGCGGCGCATGACCGCCAGCGAGCCCGGGCCGACCGGGCCCCAGGGGTCGAAGTCGCCCCGCAGGCCGCTGGGGCCGTCGAGCAGCACGACGGGCCGCGGGTCGAGCGCTTCCCGCACCTCGGTCGCGCGGCGGGCGAGGTCGCCGGCGTCGAGCGCGATCCACGACAGCCCGTGCGCGGCGCGCGAGACGAGCGAGCCGCCCGCCGCCTCCGCGGCGCGCATGGCCGGGGCGAGGTCTGAGAGGCGGCCGGAGACCTTCAGCGACGCGCCGCCGTCGGCCCCGCGCTGCCCGGCGCGGAGCGCGTCCCACAGCTCCTCGTCCTCCTCGATCGTCTGCACCGCGTCGAGCCCCGCCTCGCGCATCCGCTGCGTGGCCAGCTCGGCCTGGCCGCCGGCGCTCGCGCCGCCGAAGCGCGCCAGCAGGCGGCCGGACCCCTGGCGCCAAGCGGCGTCGAGCGAGTCGGCCTCGAGCGGCAGCGCGGCGAGCGCGGCGGCGGCTTTCGCCAGGGTGTCGGCGTCGTCGCTCGCGCCGATCGCGGTGGCGGTGGCGGCCGGCTTCGGGTGCAGACGGATCGTGACCGAGAGGATCAGGCCCAGCGTCCCGTACGAGCCGGTGAACAGCTTGCCGAGGTCATAGCCGGCCACGTTCTTGATCACCTTGCTGCCCGCCTTCGCCAGCGTGCCGTCGGACAGCGCGATGTTGATCCCGAGCACGAGGTCGCGCACGCCGCCGTAGCGGTGGCGCAGCGGCCCGGAGTCGGCGGTGGCGATGACCCCGCCGATGGTGGCTGCGTTGGTGTCACCCAGCGGCGGGTCGACGGCGAACATCTGGCCCTTCTCGGCAAACGCCGCCTGCGCCTCGGCCAGCGGCACGCCCGCCTGCAGCACCGCGGTCAGGTCGCCCTCGTTGTGCTCGAGGATCTGCGCCATGCCGCCCAGCTCGAGCTCGACCGCCACCGGCTCGCCGACGCCGCCCCAGTGCTGCTTGGTGCGCCCGCCCACCGGCCGCACGGCGCGCCCGGCCTCGCCGAGCGACTTGAGCAGCTCAGCGGCCTCCTCCGGCGAGCCGGGCCGCTCGGTGGTGACTTCCGCCGTCGCCAAGCTCAGAACCTCTCGGCGAGCCCGGCAGCTTCCAGCGGATGGACCCGGTACGGGCCCGGCACCTCGCCGCACAGCCGCGGCGTCGGCATCACCTTCGTCGGGTTGGCGAGCCCCTCGGGGTCGAACGCGCACCGCAGGCGCTGGAACGTCGCGAGGTCGGGCTCGTCGAACATCTTCGGCATGTGCTTCTTCTTGTCGACGCCGACGCCGTGCTCGCCGGTGATCGAGCCGCCGGCCTCGAGGCAGACGTCGAGGATGCGGCCGGACAGCTCCTCGGCGCGCTCGGCCTCGCCCTCCTTGCGGCCGTCGTAACAGACCAGCGGGTGCAGGTTGCCGTCGCCGGCGTGGAAGACGTTGGCGACCTGCATGCCGTACTCCTCCGCCAGCTCGTCGAGCCGCGCGAGTACCTCGGGCAGCTTGGTGCGCGGGATCACGCCGTCCTGCACGAAGTAGTTGGGGGCGATCCGGCCCATGGCCGGGAAGGCGGCCTTGCGCGACTTCCAGAACAGCGCGCGCTCGGCCTCGTCCTTCGCCACGCGCACGTCGTCGGAGCCGCACGACTCGCAGATTCCGACGACCTCGTCGAAGCGTGCCTCGCACTCGCGCTCGGCGCCGTCGAGCTCGACCAGCAGCGCCGCCGCGCGGCCGACCGGGTAGCCGGCGTGCGCCATCAACTCGGCCGCCTCGATCGCGAGCTTGTCCATCATCTCGATCGCGCCCGGCACGATGCCCGCGGCCACGATCTCGGACACGACGCGGCCGGCGTCGCTGGTGGAGTCGAAGAAGGCGACGAGCGTCTTCGTCGTCTCCGGCGCCGGCACGACGCGCAGCCACGCCTTGGTGGCGATCCCGAGCGTGCCCTCGGAGCCGACGAACGCGCCGATCAGGTCGTAGCCGGGCGCGTCGAGCTCCTTGCCGCCGACCTGGATCAGCTCGCCGTCGGGCATGACGAGCTCGAGCCCGCAGACGTAGTTGGTGGTGAAGCCGTACTTGAAGCAGTGCGCGCCGCCGGAGTTCTCGGCCAGGTTGCCGCCGATCGAGCAGACGATCTGGCTCGACGGGTCGGGCGGGTAGAAGAACTCCGGCGCCACCGCCGCGGTGACCTCGATGTTGGTGACGCCCGGCTCGACGCACACGCGCTGGTTCTCGAGGTCGACGTCGAGCACGCGCTTCATGCGCGACAGCACGATCAGGATCCCGTCGCTGATCGGCAGCGCGCCGCCCGACAGGCCGGAGCCCGCGCCGCGCGCCACGAACGGGACGCCGGCGGCCGCGCACGCGCGCACGACCGCCTGGACCTCCTCGGCGGTGCCTGGGAGCACCGCCGCGGCGGGGATGCCCTTGTACTGGAGCAGCCCGTCCGACTCGTAGGTCCGCAGCTGGTGGGCCTGGGTGTAGACCCACTTGTCCCCGACGGCCGAGCGGAGCTCGGCCACGAGCGGACTGAGATCCCGCTCGGACGACTCGGGTGCGGCTTGGGCGACGCTCACTTCACGACCATCCAGTCGAGTATCGCGGTGGACTGCAGGTACACGATGACGCACATGACAAGCGCGAGGCCGATCGACCACAACAGTACGCGCCTGAAGATGTCGCCCTCCTTACCGGCCAGCCCGACCGCGGCGGCGCAGATCGCGAGGTTCTGGGGCGAGATCATCTTCCCGAGCACGCCGCCGGACGAGTTGGCGGACGCGAGCAGCGTCTCGTTCAGCCCGGCCTCCTTCGCCGCCTCGACCTGGAGCGCGCCGAACAGCGCGTTGGAGGAGGTGTCGGAGCCGGTGATCGCGACGCCGAGCCAGCCGACCAGCGACGACAGGAACGCGAAGAAGCTGCCCGACCCCGCGACCCAGCGCCCGAGCGTCGTGGTCATGCCCGTGAGGTTCATGACGTAGGCGAGCCCGAGGACCGCCATCACGGTGATGATCGCGAACTTGAGCTGGTCGAGCGTCTCGCCGTAGGTCTTCAGCGCGTCCTTGAGGTTGATCCGCAGCGCGGCGATGGTGAGCAGGCCGCAGATCAGCACCACCGTGCCCGGCGTGTCCCAGAACGAGAACTGGAAGGTCGCGGCCGACGGCGCCTCACCCTCGGGCGTGGAGACGTCGAGGCCCGGCCAGGCGAAGCCGTTGGGCGTCTTCTCGTCGGTGCCGAAGCCGGTGCCGCCGGAGACCTCGAACAGGAACTGCTCGACCGGGTCGACGAGCTTCGCGATCGCGAAGACGACGACGATGATGATGTAGGGCGCGAACGCCTCCCACTTCTCGCGCGTCGAGTCCGTCTCCTGGTCGCGCAGGCGGACGCTGCGCTCGAGCGCCGGGTCCTCGGTCGCCGCGCCGGCGATCGCCGGCTGCGCGCCGCCCTGCGGCTCGACGAGCAGCGGCTCGCTCGGCCGCCACACGCGCAGGAAGCCGACGAGCACGGCGGTGGAGACGAGCGCCGCGATCAGGTCGGTCAGCTCGACCGAGATGTAGTTCGAGCACACGAACTGGGCGATCGCGAAGGAGATGCCCGCGACCAGCGCCGCCGGCCAGGTCTGGCGCACGCCGCGCGAGCCGTCGACGACGCCGACGAGGATGAGCGGCACGATCAGCGCCAGGAACGGTGTCTGGCGGCCGACCATGGCGCCGAGGTCCTCGACCGGCAGCTCGGTCTGTGCGCCGAGCGTGATGATCGGCGTCGCGATCGAGCCGAACGCCACCGGGGCGGTGTTGCCGATCAGCGACAGCGCCGCGGCCTTCATCGGCGAGAAGCCGAGCGCGAGCAGCATCACCGAGGTGATCGCCACCGGCGTGCCGAAGCCGGCGAGGCCCTCGATCAGCGCGCCGAACGAGAACGCGATGATGATGGCCTGGATGCGCTGGTCGTCCGAGATCGTGGCGAACGACCGGCGGAGCACGGCGAAGTGGCCGGTCCGCACCGTCATGTTGTAGATCCAGACCGCGTTGATGACGATCCACATGATCGGGAACAGGCCGAAGGCCGCGCCCTCGAGGCCCATGTTCAGCGACTGCCCGAGGGGCACGTCGTAGACCAGCAGCGCGACGATCAGGGCGACGCCGAGCGAGGCCAGGCCTGCCATCCACGCCTTCACGCGGAACGCGCCGAGCAGCACGAAGAGGGTTATCAGCGGCAGCGCCGCAAAGATCGAGCTGAGCCCGAGCGAGTCGCTTACCGGGTCAAACACCTGCTCGTACATGCCATCTCCTCCCCGATGGGTCTCCGCGAACGCCCCTACCCCGGGGGTCGCTCGACTACGCTCCCGGCCACGTGCGGGTCGCGCTGTTCGTCACCTGCTTCAACGACACGCTGTTCCCCGGGACGGGGCGCGCGGTCGTCGAGCTGCTGGAGCGGCTGGGGGTCGAGGTCGAGTTCCCCGAGGCCCAGACGTGCTGCGGCCAGATGCACGGCAACTCCGGCTACGCGGCGCAGGGCGACGCGCTGGCGGAGCGGTTCTCGCGCGTGTTCGCCGACTTCGAGACGGTGGTCTCGCCGAGCGCGTCGTGCACGGCGTTCCTGCGCGAGCACGGGGCGGACAACGTGCTCGAGCTGACCGAGTTCCTCGTCGACCGGCTCGAGGTGGAGGACGTCGGCGCCTCCTACCCGCACCGGGTGGCGTACCACCCGACGTGCCACTCGCTGCGGCTGCTGCACGTCGGCGACCGGCCGCTGCGGCTGCTGCGCGCGGTCCAGGGCATCGACCTGGTGGAGATCGAGGACGCGCGGGAGTGCTGCGGGTTCGGCGGGACCTTCGCGGTCAAGAACGCCGACACCTCGATGGCGATGCTCTCCGACAAGCTGCGGCACGTGCTCGACACCCGAGCGGAGGTCTGCACGTCGGCCGACAACTCGTGCCTGATGCACATCGGCGGCGCGCTGCGGAAGCAGCGGACCGGCGTGCGGACGGTGCATCTCGCCGAGATCCTGGCGGCGCAGGAATGAGCTTCCCCTCCGCCGCCCGCAAGACCCTGGCCGACGCCCAGCTGCGGCGGAACCTGGGCAAGGCGACGACGACGATCCGGGAGAAGCGGCTCCGCGCGATCGCCGAGCTCGACGACTGGGAGGCGCTGAGGGCGGCCGGCTCGGCGATCAAGGCGCACACGATGGCGACGCTGCCCGAGCAGCTCGAGCGGCTCGAGGCGTCGGTGCAGCGCGCGGGCGGTCAGGTGCACTGGGCGCGCGACGGCGCCGAGGCCAACGCGATCGTCGCCGGCATCGCGAAAGGCCACGGCGCGCGCGAGCTGATCAAGGTCAAGTCGATCGCCACCGACGAGATCGAGCTCAACAAGGCGCTGAAGGCGGAGGGCATCGAGGCGATCGAGACCGACCTGGCGGAGCTGATCATCCAGCTCGCCGGCGAGCGCTCGTCGCACATCCTCGTGCCCGCCATCCACAAGAACCGCGCGGAGATCAAGCGTCTGTTCGAGCGCACGATCGCGCAGGGCGAGGATCTCGGGTGGGAGGCGACCGGGATCGCCGAGGCGGCCCGGCGCCACCTACGCGACAAGTTCCTGTCGGTCAAGGTCGCGGTGTCGGGCGCGAACTTCGGGATCGCCGAGACCGGCACGGTGGCGGTCGTCGAGTCCGAGGGCAACGGGCGCATGTGCACGACGCTGCCCGACGTGCTCGTGACCGTGATGGGGATCGAGAAGCTGCTGCCCGAGTGGCGCGACCTCGAGGTCTTCCTGCAGCTGCTGCCGAGGTCGAGCACCGCGGAGCGCATGAACCCGTACACGTCGCTGTGGACAGGCGTGCGCGAAGGTGACGGCCCACAGGAGTTCCATCTCGTCCTGCTCGACAACGGGCGCACCCAGACGCTCGCCGACGAGGTCGGTCGGCAGGCGCTGCACTGCATCCGCTGCTCGGCGTGCCTGAACGTGTGCCCGGTCTACTCGCGCGCCGGCGGCGAGGCCTACGAGTCCGTCTATCCCGGCCCGATCGGCGCGATCCTCACGCCGCAGCTGCGCGGGCTCGACCAGGCGCCGACGCTCCCGTGGGCGTCGTCGCTGTGCGGCGCGTGCTACGAGGCATGCCCGGTCAAGATCGACATCCCGAGCGTGCTGATCCACCTGCGCGGGCGGGTCGTGCGCGAGCAGAAGCGGCGCACCGACCCGGAGAAGCTGGCGATGGACGTGGTCGGCAAGGTGTTCTCGTCGCAGCAGCGCTACGAGGGGGCGCAGAAGCTCTCGAAGCTCGGCCGTGGGCCGCTCGGGCGGCTGCCGGTGCCCGGCTGGAGCACGATGCGGGAGCTGCCTGAGATCCCCAAGGAGACGTTCCGCGAATGGTGGCGACGTGAACGCCAGGGATGAGGTCCTCGGCCGGGTCCGGTCCGCCCTCGGCGACGCGCCGGCGGTCCCGGACGTGCAGCGGGACTACCACGGGCCGGGCGTGGCCGCCGCCGACGTCGACCTGTTCTGCGAGCGGGTGGCGGATTACAAGGCGACCGTGCACCGCGTGGCGGCCGGCGACGTCGACCGGGTCGTGGCCGAGGTCCTCGCCGCGCACGGCGCGACGCGGGTGGCCGGCACGCTGGAGGTCGGCGTCGAGCTCGTCGCCGACGACCCGCCGCTCGGCCCGCGCGAGCTCGACGCCCTCGACGGCGTGATCACCGGCTGCGCGCTCGGCATCACCGAGACCGGCACGATCGTGCTCGACGGCGGCGAGCGCTCGGGCCGCCGAGCGCTGACGCTCGTGCCCGACCTGCACGTCTGCGTGGTCGGCGAGGAGCAGATCGTCGCGAGCGTGCCCGACGCCGTCGACCACCTCGCCGAGGCCGCCCGCGCCGGGCGGCCGATCACGCTGGTGTCTGGGCCTTCTGCGACGTCCGATATCGAGCTGGACCGAGTCGAGGGCGTGCACGGTCCTCGAACGCTTGAAGTCCTCGTCGTAGCGCCAGCGCCGCCAGCATGACGATGAACGGGTCGATCCCGGTCCGGTAGCGCGGCGTCTCGACGACGAGGAAGACCACGCTCAGGTAGAGCAGGATCGGGAACAGCCAGACGAAGAACGGCGTCCGCCTCGCCTGGCGGGTGAACGCGCCGGCGAGCGCCAGCAGCGCGAAGACCCAGAAGCACACCACCCCCGCGTTGGCCCAGCCCGGCGTGACGCTGATCGTCGAGGCGGTGTGGCGCGACCAGTCGAGGCCGCCGAGCTCGAACATGCGCCGGGTGGTCCACCACGCGACCATCGCCACGTACGTCGGGTGCTCGCGGATGTACGCCTTCGAGCGCGCCCGCAGCTCGTCCTCGACCGTGGGCTCCGGGATCTCGCCCAGCCGCCCGTACAGATCCTGGTACTCCGGGATGTGCCGGAGCGAGCGCCAGGAGGCGGGGTTCTCCTCGTCCAGCCGCGCCTGGTCGTTGTAGGTCCCGGCGAGCGCCGAGCCCAGCTGCGTGCTGACGGGGATGAAGCGGTCGAGGACGATCGCGTTGCGGATCGTCCAGGGCGAGACGGTGACGACGGCGACCACCACGAGCAGCGCGGGCACGGCGAGCGCGCGCGGTGAGAAGCGCGGCCGCACGGTCCACACGGCGAGCGCCAGCGGCAGCAGCAGCACCATCGCGTTGGCGCGCGTGAGGATGGTCAGGCCGGCGAGCACGCCGGTGGCGAGCACCCAGCGCCAGCGGTGGGTGGAGCGGCGGTGCTGCAGGGCGGCGGCCAGCGCGCCGAGCATGAACAGCGCGAACAGCGGCTCGGACATCGCCGCGCCGCCGACGAGGATCAGCGGTATGTACACCGCAGCGCCGCCCATCGCCAGGAGCGCCACCTTGCGCCCCCAGAGCTGGGCGGCGACCACCCCGATCATGGCCACGATCAGCGTCGAGATGATGATCCCGAGGATGCGTGCGGGCACCACCCGCTGCGCGACCTTCGCGTGCTCGACGCCCGCGAGCTTGTACGAGCCGGCGAGCAGCAGTGAGTAGGCGGGCGGCCGGAACGCGGACGCGCGGCCGGGTCGCCGCGAGTCGGGGAAGCCCTCGCCCCGCGCGATCGACATCGCGCCGCGGTCGTAGTCGCTCGCGTCGTGGACGAACGTGTAGTCGGGCGTGACCGCGACGTAGCCGACCCGCAGCAGCAGGGCGACCAGCAGGATCAGCCAGGCGGCTGCGGGGACTCGAGTCTTCATGAACCGCTTGCGCTCATGTTCTACCGCGCGGAGGGGTTCAGTACGCGGTCGTCCGCGCCCGGTGACGCGGGCGGGCCTTGTACCGGGGCAGCGCGCCGCGATTCCAGAGGATGTTGTCGACGACCGTGGCGTTGGTGTCGCCGCGCGCCTCGACCAGCAGCTCGACCGCGTGCAGCGCGCAGGCGCGGATCTCGACCTCCTCGGGCGAGCCGTGCTCGAGCAGGAAGCCGGCGTCGATCCGGCCCACGAGCCGCTCGTCGAACTCGAGCACGCCGTCGAGCCGCAGGACGTGCGGCACGAGGTTGTCGGCGAACAGCGTCAGCCGCCCGATGTCCTCGGCCGGCGCGATGCCGGCCAGGTGGAGGTCGGCGGCGGCGATCTGCGCGCGCTTGAAGAACGGCACCGGCTGCCCGTCGTAGGCGGAGACGTCGCGCCACGTCGGCCAGGTCGCGAGCGTCTCGGCGAGCCGCTCGGCCGAGCCCTCGGCGGCGTTGACGAGGCCGAGGAAGCGGCCGAAGTACTCGACCGCGAGCCGCTCGCCGAGCTCGCGCAGCGCGCGGGTGAAGAGCGCCATCAGCTCGTGCGCGGGGTCCTGCCCGAACGTCGCCGCCACCTCGGGCGTCTCGAGCGCCGCCAGCTCGGGGGCCGTCCACGGCCCGCGGGCGCGCAGGCCGGCCTCGATCGTGCGGAAGCCCGACAGCCCCGACGGCTTGCGCAGGGTGGGGAACCAGCCGGAGCCGAAGTTGATCGCGTTGAGCGTGAGCGAGAACGCGGCGCGCTGCTCCAGCGAGCCGCCCTCGAGGTCGGGCGCCGGCGGGGGCTCGGGCGGCAGCGTGCGCGCGTAGTGCTCGATCGCCGCCTCGACGATGCGCACGTGCTCGGCGCGCCCGGCGACCCGGGCGCACGCCGAACGGACCTCGTCGGGCAGCGCGGTCAGGCCACGTCCTCTAGGGCCATCGCGCCGTGGAGCTCGATCTGCTCGAGCGAGATGTCGCGGCCGGCGCCGTCGGCGAGCTCCCACTCGATCGTGGCGTCGATCGCATCGGCGAGATCCCATGGCGGGCGCCAGCCCAGCCGCTCCCGCGCGCGGGTCGAGTCGACGCTGGGGATCGCCGCCTCATGTCGCGGCGGGTCCTCGGCGAAGCGCAGGTCGAGCCCGCCCGGCCAGGCGTCTCGCACCCGCTCGGCGATCCAGGCCACGCTGCGCGGCTGCTCGTCCGGGCCGAAGTTGAACGCGGTGGCGAAGGCGGGGTCGTCGAACAGCCGCTCGGCCAGCAGCAGGTAGCCCTCGAGCGGGTTCAGCACGTGCTGCCACGGCCGGCGGGCGTCCGGCGCGCGGATCTCCATCGGCTCGCCGGCCCGCGCGGCGCGGACGAGGTCGGGCAGCAGGCGGCCGCGGGTGCCGTCGCCGCCGCCGATCACGTTGCCGGCGCGCGCGCTCGCCACGGGAAGCCCGATCGAGTCGCGGAAGGCGGCGATCACCAGCTCCTGCGCGGCCTTGGAGCTCGAGTACGGGTCGTAGCCGCCGAGCCGGTCGTCCTCGCGATAGGGCCGCTCGAGGCCCTGGTCGAGGTAGCACTTGTCCGACGTCACGCCGACCACGGCGCGGACGCTGCCCGCCTCGCGCACCGCCTGCAGGACGTTGGCGGTGCCGACGACGTTGATCGCGTAGACGGCCGCCGGGTCCTCGTAGCCGAGCTGGACGGTGGCCAGCGCGGCGAGGTGGAAGACGACCTCGGGGCGCGCGTCGGCGACGGCGGCACGCACGGCTGCGGCGTCGGTCACGTCGCCTCCGTCGCGGCGGGCGAAGCCGGTCACCTCGGCGCCGAGCGTCTCCAGCCACAGCGTCAGCCAGCGGCCCTTGAACCCGGTGTGGCCGGTGACGAAGACGCGCCGCCCGGCCCAGAACGCAGGGTCGGGCGTCGCTCGCGGCATCCGGTCACTCTATGCGACGATCCCGCCATCGCCACGGTGAGGATCCTCGGCGCCGGAGGCTGGATACCGACCGGCACGCACGCCACCTGCTCGGCCCTGCTGCGCGAGGGCGACGCCGCCGTGCTGATCGATGCCGGCACCGGGATCGAGCGCCTCGTGTCGGACCCCTCGCTGCTCGACGGGGTGCGGTCGCTCGACCTCGTGCTGACCCACTTCCACCTCGACCACGTGGTCGGGTTCGGCTACGCGCCGGGGCTGCGGGGCGCCGGCGGGTTCCCTCCGCGGGTGTGGGGCCCGGCGGACGCGCTGACCGGCGACTCGAGCGAGGAGGTCCTGCGGCGGCTCTGCGCGCCGCCGTTCTACGACGCCGACTTCGGCCTGGTCGCGAGCGAGGTGCGCGAGCTGGCGCTGGGCGAGCAGCAGATCGGCCCGTTCACGCTCACGGCGCGGCGTCAGGAGGGCCACTCGACGCCGACGCTGGCCTTCCGCTTCGACGACGCGCTCACCTACTGCACCGACACGCCCTACGACGCGGGCAACGCCGAGCTCGCGGCGGGCTCGAAGGTGCTCATGCACGAGGTGTGGCTCGCGCACCACTCGCGGCGGGAGGCGGAGATCCACTCGTCCGGCCGCGACGCCGGGGCGGTGGCGCGGGAGGCGGGGGTCGAGCGGCTCGTGCTCATCCACCTCAGCCCGCTCGGCGGCCACGAGGCGCTGCTGGAGGAGGCCCGCGAGGAGTTCCCGGGCGCCGAGCTCGCCTACGACGGGCTCGAGATCGAGCTCTAGTCGTCCCAGACCTTCCAGGGCGCGTCGCCCTCGGCCCACAGCCGGTTGAGCTCGGTGAACTCGCGGTAGGTGTCCATCCCCATCCAGAAGCCGGTGTGGGGGAAGACGGCGAGCTCGCCGTCGCGGGCGAGGTTGCGGAGCGGCGCGCGCTCGAAGGCGTCGTCGTCGAGGTAGTCGAAGAACTCGCGCTGGAAGACGAAGAAGCCGCCGGAGACGAACCCCTCGGCGGTGGTGGGCTTCTCGTCGAAGTCGATGACCGCGTCGCCGTCGACCCGCATCTCGCCGTAGCGCGAGGTCGGGTGCACGCCGGTGACCGTGCCGATGCGGCCGTGGGCGCGGTGGAAGTCGACGAGCGCGGCGACGTCGACGCTGCCGAGGCCGTCGCCGTAGGTGAGGATGAACGTGTCGGTGTCGACGTACTGCTTGACGCGGGCCAGCCGCCCGCCGGTGCCGGTGTGCAGCCCGGTCTCGGCGAGCGTGACCTCCCAGTCCTCCTCGCCGCCCGAGTGGAAGGCCGGCGGGCCGGGGTCGCCGAGCCGCACGGTGAGGTCGGCGATCTGCTCGCGGTAGCGGAGGAAGTACTCCTTGATCTGCCAGCTCTTGAAGCCGAGGCAGAGCACGAAGCGCGTGGCCCCGTGGTGGCCGAACAGCTTCATGATGTGCCACAGGATCGGGCGCTCGCCGATGCCGACCAGCGGCTTCGGGACGCGCTCGGTCTCCTCGCGCATGCGGGTGCCGAGGCCGCCGGCCAGGATCACGACCGGCATCCGCTCGAGCGGCGTGTCGCGGCTGCTCATGCGGGGACGCGCCGCCGCAGCTCGGCGTCGAGCTCGCCGGCCTCGATCAGCTCCTGGAGGCGCGGGAGGCGCTGGAAGCGGGGGGAGAGGAACTGGTCGAGCGTCAGCTGCTGCGCCGCGTACGCGTCCCGGATCTGGTCGATGCCCGCTCGCACCGTCCAGCGGGGCGTGAAGAGCGTGGACGACTTGGCGAAGCTCACGCGGTAGGAGCGCGTGTCGGGGCTCGCGCCGGGGGCGAGGGTGACCGCGGCGCCCGTGGCCTGTTCGACCATGCGGGCGAGGTCGCGGATCTGGTGGTTGTCCTCGTCGCGGCCGATGTTGAACGCCTCGTTGTGGATGGCCTCTCGTGGCGCCTCGGCCGCGGCGACGAAGGCGCGGGCGATGTCCTCGACGTGGGCGAGCGGGCGCCACGGCGTGCCGTCGGACTGCATCCGCACCTCGCCGGTGGCGTGGGCGTAGGCGACGAGGTTGTTGACCACGATGTCGCCGCGCATGCGGGGCGAGACGCCGTAGGCGGTGGCGTTGCGGAGGAAGACGGGGCTGAAGCCGTCGGTGGCGAGGGTCGCGATGTCGCGCTCCGCGAGCACCTTCGACTCGCCGTAGGGCGTCACGGGGTTGAACGCCGCGGTCTCGTCGAGCGGCGCGCCGGTGTCGCCGGCGCCGTAGGTGCTGCAGCTCGAGCTGTAGATGAAGCGGGGGACGCCGGCCTCGCGGGCGGCCCGGGCCAGCGCGACGCTTGCGTGGTGGTTGACGGCGTAGGTGACCTCGGGCGCGAGGTTGCCGAGCGGGTCGTTGGAGAGCGCGGCGAGGTGCATGACGGCGTCGAAGCCGGCGAGGTCGTCGGCGGTGACGTCGCGGATGTCGGCCTCGCGGGCGCGGACGTCCGGGATCTCGCCGAACGCGTGGTTGGCGAACAGCGAGGCGTCGAGCCCGACCGGCTCGTGGCCGGCGGCGGCGAGCAGCGGGGTCAGGACGGTGCCGATGTAGCCGTCGTGGCCGGTGACGAGGACCTTCATGGGACCTGGTCCGCGATCAGCCGCGCGAGCGCGAGCGATGAGGTGGCGGCGGGGGAGGGGGCGTTGCGGACATGGAGCGCGCGCTCGGTCTCCGACACGACGAAGTCGTCGACGAGGCTACCGTCGCGGCCGAGGGCCTGGGCGCGGACGCCGGCGGGGCCGGGGAGCACGTCGTCGGGCGTGAGCTCCGGGATGTAGCGGGCGCCGTCGGTGACGAGCGCCTTGCGGCTCACGGCGTGGCGCAGCTCGCTCAGGCCGGTCCGCCACCAGCGGCGGACCATGCGGTAGGTGCCGGCCCAGGCGAGGGTGTCGCGCAGGTCGGCGGCGGAGAGGCGGCGCAGGTCGTAGGCGTCGCGCGCGCCGGCCAGCAGCGCGGTCGGGCCGATCAGCACCTCGTCGTCGGTGCCGCGGGTGAAGTGGACGCCGAGGAACGGCAGCGCGGGGTCGGGCACGGGGTAGACGAGCGCGCGCACGAGGTCGCGGCGCTCGGGCCGCAGGCGCAGCCAGGCGCCGCGGAAGGGGACGATGCGCGGGTCCGGGTCGCCGCCCGCCGCCACGGCGAGCCGGTCCGACCAGCCGCCGGCGCAGAACACCGCGAAGCGCGCCCGGCTCTCGCCTCGCGCGTGGCGGATGCGGATGCGGTTGGCGCTGACGTCGGCGGTGTCGACCGCACAGCTCGTGACCACCTCGCCGCCGGCGGCCTCGACGTCGCGCGCGAACGCCTGCGCGACGGCCTGGAAGTCGACGACGGCGGTGGCGGGGGAGTGCAGCGCGTCGACGCCGCGGGCGTGCGGCTCGATCTCGGCGATCTCCTCGGCGCGCAGGCGCTTCAGCCCGGGCACGCCGTTGGCGCGGCCGCGGCGCTCGAGCTCGTCGAGCCGCGGGACCTCGCTCGCGTCGAGGGCCACGATCAGCTTGCCGTCCTGGCGCGCGGGGATGCCCCGCTCCGCGCAGTACTCGAGCAGCTCCGGGGCGCCCTCGGTGCACAGGCGCGCCTTCAGCGAGCCGGGCGCGTAGTAGATCCCGGCGTGCACGACGCCGGAGTTGTGGCCGGTCTGGTGGAAGCCGGTGACCGGCTCGCGCTCGAGCACGGTGACGGTGCGGTCGGGCTGCCGCGCCAGCAGCTCGCGGGCGACCGCGAGGCCGATGATCCCGGCCCCGACCACGACGATGTCCGGCTCCTCCCTGGGCAAGCGGGCGATGCGGCCGGCGATCGACTCTACCTCGACCGCCCCGCTCGGTACCGTGGATCGGCCATGCCCGAAGCCGCGCAGGACCCCCGGATCGACGAGCTGCTGGCGGGCCTCAACCCGCCCCAGCGCGACGCCGTCGTGCACGGCGAGGGGCCGCTGCTGATCCTCGCGGGCGCCGGGTCGGGCAAGACGCGCGTGCTCACGCACCGCATCGCCTACCTGATGCGCACCAAGCAGGCACGCGCGGACGAGATCCTCGCGATCACGTTCACCAACAAGGCGGCGCAGGAGATGCGCGAGCGGGTCGAGCTGCTGGTCGGCCGCGCCACCCGCGCCATGTGGGTGATGACGTTCCACTCCGCCTGCGCGCGGATGCTGCGCGCCGACGCCCACCGGCTCGGCTACACGCGCCAGTTCACGATCTACGACGCCGCCGACCAGCGGCGCCTGATCAAGCGCTGCCTCGACGACCTCGACATCGACGCCAAGCGCTTCACGCCGCGCGCGATGCAGTCCCAGATCTCGGACGCGAAGAACAAGCTCCGCTCGTCCGAGGACTACCGCCAGCTCGTCGGCTCCTACTTCGAGCAGACGGTCGCCGACGTCTACGAGCAGTACGAGCGCGAGCTCCACCGCATGAACGCGATGGACTTCGACGACCTGCTCGTCCGCTCGGTCAACCTGCTCGAGCTCTTCCAGGAGGTCCGCGACCGCTACTCGCAGGCGTTCCGCTGGATCCTCGTCGACGAGTACCAGGACACCAACCACGCCCAGTACCGCTGGCTCCAGCTGCTGGCGTCAGAGCACCGCAACCTCGCGGTCGTCGGGGACGACGACCAGTGCCTGGTCGAGGGCACCCCGATCACGATGGGGGACGGATCGATCAAGCCGATCGAGGACGTGCAGGTCGGCGACGAGGTGCTCTCGTGCTACGGGAGCGGCGACTTCCGGCCCGCGCGCGTGACCGACAGGTTCGTCTCCGAGCAGCGGTGGGGAACCGAGATCACCACGCGCGGCGGCCGGCGCGTCGTCTCGACCCCGGAGCACGTCCACTTCGCAGGCTTCAAGCGTGGTCACACGCCGGCCATGCACCTGACCTACCTCATGTATCGCCGCGGCAAGGGCTTCCGGGTGGGAACGAGCAAGATCCACCAGGCGGAGACGAAGTTCCCGGTCAGTGGCGTCGCCCTGCGCGCGATGCAAGAGCACGCCGACGCCGCCTGGGTGATCTCGACGCATGACGTCGAGCCGGAGGCGCGGCTCCAGGAAGCCCAGCTCTCGCTGATGTTCGGGATACCGACGCTCCCGTTCACCGCCCGGCCGAGCGCCAAGAGCCCGAACAGCGTCGTCGGCGACCAGAGCCGGATCGACCGCCTGTTCTCGAGCTTGGACACCGAGCAGGGCGGGCGTGAGCTGCTCCGCAGCTACGGACTGTCGTTCGAGCATCCGCACCACGTCCCGCGCGGGTTCGAGGGCAGGCGCCGCAACGTCACGGTAACCCTCTGCGGCGACCGGCGTGGGCGCACGCCGATGCACCTGGTGGCCGTCGGCGGACGCGACCCCGAGGTGCGGTCGGCGCTCGAAGACGCCGGGCTCTCCGTCCGGCCCGCCAAGGCGGGTTCCGCGAGCTGGCGCTACGAATCTTGCTTCAAGGACTTCGGCGAGGCGATGGCGGTCGTCGAGCGAATCCAGGGCGCGACTCCCGCGACGGTCCGGCCGATGGCGCGGCTGGGCGCCCGCGCACTCCCGTTCACCCCCGCCCAGAACGTGCGCCGCGGCATGGTCATGTTCACCGAGGACGGCGGCTACGACGTCGTCGAGAGCGTCGCGGAGATCCCACTCGACCGGCCGGTCTACGACCTCAATGTCGAGCACACGCACAACTTCGTCGCCGGCGGGCTCGTGACCCACAACAGCATCTACGCCTTTAGAGGCGCGGACGTGAAGAACATCCTCAATTTTCAGGACGACTTCGTCGACGCCCACGTCGTCAAGCTCGAGCAGAACTACCGCTCGACGCAGACCATCCTCTCCGCCGCCAACGGGGTCGTGTCGAACAACCGGGGGCGGATGACGAAGGCGCTGTGGACCGAGATCGGTGAGGGCGACCCGATCAAGGTCCGGGAGCTGAGCGACGAGCACGCCGAGGCGCGCTACGTCGCCGCCGAGATCGAGCGGATGGTCGACGAGGGCGTCAGCCGCGAGGAGATCGCCGTCTTCTACCGGACCAACGCGCAGTCGCGGGTGCTGGAGGACATGCTCGTGCGCGCGCAGATCGGCTACCAGGTCATCGGCGGCACGAAGTTCTACGAGCGGGCGGAGATCCGGGACGCGGTGGCCTACCTGACGTTCCTCGCCAACCCGCAGGACGCCGGCGCGTTCACGCGCGTCGCGAACTCGCCCGAAGCGCGGGCTCGGGCAGACCTCGCTCAGCCGCGTGCTCTCCCACGCCGACACGATGGGCCTCCCGGTGTGGGACGCCGCCGAGCAGCCCGACCGGGTGCCGGGGCTCGGCAGCGCGGCGCAGAAGGCGCTCGGGCGGTTCATGTCGACGATGGTGCGCCTGCGCGAGCGGATGGAGGGCGCGACGCCGGTCGGCGACCTGCTGGACGAGCTGCTGCGCGAGACCGGCTACTTCGACGCGCTGCAGGCCGAGCGGACGATCGAGGCGCAGGGCCGGATCGAGAACCTCGAGGAGCTCGTGCGCGTCGCCCGCGAGTACGACGCGATGGCCGAGGAGTCGTCGGTCGGCGAGTTCCTGCAGCAGATCGCGCTGATCGCCGACGTCGACTCGCTGCGCGACGAGGAGGGGCTCGTGACGCTGATGACGCTCCACAACGCCAAGGGCCTCGAGTTCCCGATCGTGTTCATGATCGGGATGGAGGACGGCATCTTCCCGCACTCGCGCGCGATCGACGAGGGCGAGATCGAGGAGGAGCGGCGGCTCGCCTATGTCGGGCTGACGCGGGCGATGCGCGACCTCACCCTCACCTTCGCGCGCCGGCGCACCTCGTTCGGGGCCAACTCGTTCGGCATGCGCTCGCGCTTCATCGACGAGATCCCGCGCGAGCTGACCGACCTCGAGGACAAGGCCGCGGTCGGCGCCGGCTGGTCGCCCGGCCGCGTCGCCTCGTGGTCGAACGCGGCGGCCGCCACCGCCGAGGTGGCGCCCGACGCCGCCGGCGCCGTCTTCCGCCTCGGCGACGACGTCGTCCACGCCGCGTTCGGCGAGGGCGTGGTCACCGCGACCGAGCCGGGCGGCATCGTCGTGGTGCGCTTCGCCGGCGACGGCAGCGAGCGCAAGCTGATGGCCGACTACGCGCCGATCAAGAAACGTTGACATTCCTCTGAGGTTCCATCCCTACGCTGCGGGGGTGGAACGGCGCGGCATCACGCTCACCCTGCTCGGCCTCCTGGCCCTCGGCGCGCTCGTCGCGCTCGTCCCGCCGCTGCGCGAGGGCGTCGAGAACGTGGTCAGCGGCGACGCCGGCGAGCTCCGGACCGAGCTGCGCGACCTCGGCGCCGCCGGGGCGCTCGTCCTCTGCGGCCTGATGCTCGTCCACGCCGTCGTGCCGTTCCCGTCCGAGCTCGTCAACGCGGCCGCCGGCTTCGTCTACGGCTTCTGGCTCGCGCTCCCGCTCGTGCTGGTCGGCTGGACGCTGTCCGCGCTCGCCACCTACGCGATCGGCCGCGGCGCCGCGCGACCCGCGCTCAAGCGGCTCGCGGGCGAGGAGCGGCTCGCGCAGGGCGAGGTCGTGATCGAGCGCGGCGGCGTGACCGCGCTGCTCGCCGCGCGCCTGATCCCGATCGTCCCCTACAGCTTCGTGGGCTACGTCGCGGGCGCCGCCCACGTGCCGCTGTGGCGCTTCACGTGGACGACGTTCGTCGGCTCGATCCCGCTGTGCGCCGCCGTCGTCTACCTCGGCCACCGGCTCGACTCGCTGTCGTTCACCGATCCCGGCGTGCTCGTCGCGGTCGGCGCGTTCATCGCGCTCCTGGTCGCCGGGCGCGTGCTCTCCACGCGCGTCCAGCGCCGCCACCGCCGGGCCGCGTAGATTCGGCGGCGTGCGCCGCCTCCTCGCCCTCGCCTCAGCGATCGTCTTCGTCGACGCGATGTTCTTCGCGGCGATCGTCCCGCTGCTGCCGGAGTACGTCGACGAGTTCGGGCTCAGCAAGACCGGCGCCGGGATCCTCGCCGCGGCCTATCCGGCGGGGACGCTGCTCGGCTCGCTCCCGGGCGGCTGGCTCGCATCGCGGCTCGGCGTGCGCCCGACCGTCTTCGTCGGCCTCGGGCTGCTGATCGGCTCCTCGATCGCGTTCGCCTTCGCCGAGAGCATCCTCGTGCTCGACACCGCCCGCTTCGTCCAGGGCCTCGGCTCCGCGGCGTCGTGGGCGGGAGCGCTCGGCTGGCTCGTCGGCGCCGCCCCGCGCGAGCGCCGCGGCGAGCTGATCGGCAGCGCGATGGCGGCCGCCATCGTCGGCGCGCTGCTCGGGCCGGTGCTGGGCGCCGCCGCGGCCGGCCTCGGGACCGAGCTCGTGTTCACCGCGGTCGGCGTCGCCTCCGGCGGGCTGCTGGTGTGGGCGGTGCTCACGCCCTCGACGCAGCCGCCGCCGCGCACGCCGATGCGCACGGTGTTCGCCGCCCTGCGCGAGCCGCGGATCGCCACCGGGATGTGGATCGTGATCCTCGTCGGGCTGATGTTCGGCACGCTCGACGTGCTCGTCCCCCTGCGGCTCGACGAGCTGGGGGCGGGCGCCGTCGTGATCGGCGTGACGTTCGTGGCGGCGGGCGCGCTCGAGGCGACGATGAGCCCGTACTTCGGCCGCCTCTCGGACCGCCACGGCCGCATCCTGCCGTGCCTCGTGGGGCTCGGCGCGTCGGGCCTGGCGATGCTGCTCCTGCCCTGGCCCGCGGCGACCGTGCTGCTCTCGCTCGTCGTGGTGGTGACCGGGCCGAGCATCGGCATCCTGTGGACGCCCTCGATGGCGATGCTGTCCGACGGCGCCGACGACTTCGGCCTCGACCAGGGCTACGCGGTCGCGCTGATCAACCTCGCGTGGTCGAGCGGGCAGACGATCGGCTCGGCGGGCGGCGCGCGGCTCGGCGAGACCTACGGCGACGCGCTGCCCTACCTGCTGCTCGCGGGGGCCTGCGCGGCGACGTTCGCCGCGCTGGCGCGTCCGCGCGCCAGCGCGGTGCTGGCCGAGAGCTGATCTCGGCGGTCAGCCCTCCCGGCGCTTGGTCGTCCTGGTCCGGGGCTTCGGCCCGCCCTGCGCGACGTAGCGGCGGGTGGCGTTGACGGCGAGATGCATGTGAATGGGTGTGTGCATGCGGTTCACCATGGTCGTCCTCAGGCATAAGTTCAAGCAGAGTTGCCGCACTAACGATAAGCTCAGCTTATGTACGACCTCCGCCGCCTGCGCTCGCTGTGCGCGATCGCCGACCACGGCTCGCTGACCGGCGCGGCCGCAGCGCTCGACTTCACCCAGCCCGCGGTCTCCCAGCACTTGGCCGCGCTCGAGGCCGAGGTCGGCGCTCCGCTCGTCACGCGCTCGCGCAGCGGGGCGGAGCTGACCGCGGCGGGCGCATTGCTCGTCGAGCACGCCCGCGCGGCGCTCGACCGGCTCGCGCTCGCCGAGCTCCAGGTCGGCGACCTGATCGAGCGAGAGCAGCTCCGGGTCCGCCTCGCCGGCAACTCGTCGGCGCTGAACCGGCTCGTCCCGCTCGCGGTCGCCGACCTCCGCCGGCAGCTTCCCGACGCCGACGTCACGATCCGCGAGGCTGGCCCTCCGGCGTCGCTCGCCGCCCTTCGCCGCGGCGACGTCGACATCGCGGTGGGGTTCCGCCGCGAGGTCAGCGCGCCGCCGCAGGACGTCGACGAGCGCGTGCTGGTCGACGAGCCCATGTACGCGCTCCTCCCGCGCCGGCACCCGCTCGCGGGCGAGGCCGAGCTCGACCTCGCCGGGCTGCGGGACGACCCCTGGGTCCAGGGTCCGTCGTCGAGCTCGCCCGGTCTGATCCGCGACCTCTGCCGCGAGGCGGGCTTCGAGCCGAAGATCGCGTTCGAGAGCGACGACCCGCTCGCCACCCGTGGCATGGTGTCTGCCGGGCTGGCGGTCAGCCTGGTGCCGTCGCTCACCAAGGACGACACCGCGCGCGACCGCAACGTCGCCGTGGTCCCGCTGCGCGACTCGCCGCGCCGCAGCGTCGTCGCGCTCACGGCGCGCGGCCGGCCCACGCAGGCGACGCTGGAGATGGTCGAGTCGCTCGCGCGCGCCGGCGCCCGGATCGGCCGGAGCACCGTCTAGCCTCCCCGGCCATGGCGGCGGAGCGGATCGACGGCAAGGCGATCGCGCAGGACGTGCGCGCTCAGGTCAAGCGCGACGTCGCCGCGTGGGTCGAGCAGGGCCACGAGCCGCCCGGGCTCGCGACCGTCCTGGTCGGCGACGACCCCGCCTCGGCCCTCTACGTCGGCAGCAAGCAGAAGGCGTCGGCGGAGGTGGGCATCCAGGGCTTCGACCACCGGCTGCCGCACGACGCCACGCACGAGGAGGTCGACGCGATCCTCAAGGACCTCGCCGCCGACCCTCGCGTGTCGGGAATTCTGCTCCAGCTGCCGACGCCGCCGCAGGTCGACGGCTCCGGCCTCGCGGCGATGATCCCGCCGGGCAAGGACGTCGACGGCCTGACGCCGGTGTCCGCCGGGCTGCTCGCCCAGGGCCGGCCCGGGCTGCGGCCCTGCACGCCCTCGGGGATCATGGAGCTGCTGCGGCGCCACGACGTGGCGCTCGAGGGGGCGGAGGCGGTCGTGGTCGGTCGCTCCGACCTCGTCGGCCGGCCGATCTCCGCGCTGCTGCTCGCCGCCAACGCCACCGTCACCGTCTGCCACTCGCGCACGCGCGACCTCGCCGAGGTGTGCCGCCGCGCCGACGTGCTCGTCGCCGCCGTCGGGCGCCCGGGGCTGGTCCAGGGCGACTGGGTGAAGCCCGGCGCCACGGTGATCGACGTCGGCAGCCCGGTGGGCGACGTCGACTACGAGGCGGCCGCCGAGCGCGCGGGCCTGATCACGCCGGTCCCCGGCGGGGTCGGCCCGATGACGATCGCGATGCTGCTGCGCAACACGCTGCTCGCGGCCCAGGCGGCCGCGCAGGAGCCGGTGGGGGCGGGGTGGAGCTGACGCGGCTGCGCGCGGGTGAGCTGATCGCCGCCGCGGGCGGCGTTGCGCTGCTGGTCGTCATGTTCCTCGACTGGTACGCGGCGGGCGGCACCACCGAGGTCGCCGGCCGCGACATCGAGATCTCCGTCGGCTTCAACGCCTGGCAGGCGTTCGGGATCACCGACATCCTGCTCGCGCTGACCGGGCTCGCGGGCATCGGCCTCGCGGTCGTGACCGCGAGCCACCGCAGCCCGGCGCTGCCGGTGGCGGCGAGCGTGATCACCACGGCGGTCGGCGCGTTCGCGACGCTGCTCGTCTTCTACCGCATCCTCAACCAGCCCGGCCCGAACGAGTTCATCGAGGTCCAGATCCCCGCCTTCCTCGGCTTCCTGTGCGTGCTGGCGATCACCGCCGGCGGCTGGCTCTCGATGCGCGACGAGCAGTGGCCCGACGCGCCGGTCGAGACCGACGTGCACCCCGCGCCGCCCGCGGAGGGCCCGCGCGATCCCGCTCCGCCGCCCGAGGCCGAGCCGCGCGCCTGACCTAGACTCCACGGCCGCATGCTGAGCCGTGACCAGGTCCTCCACGTCGCCCGCCTCGCTCGCCTCGAGCTGAGCGAGGAGGAGCTCGAGACGATGGCCGGGGAGCTCTCCGGCGTCCTCGACCACATCGAGAAGATCGGCGAGCTCGGCGACCTCGAGGACGTGCCGCCGACCTCCCACGTCGTCGCGGTGGAGAACGCGTTGCGCGCCGACGAGCCGCGCCCCTCGCTGCCGCGCGAGGTCGCACTGGCGAGCGCGCCCGACCCGGCGCCCGACGGGTTCCGCGTCCCCAGCCCGGGCGCCGCGCCCGCATGAGGGACCTGCTCGACCTGACCGCGTACCAGGCCGCCGAGGGCGTGCGCACCGGCGCCGTCGATCCCGGCGAGCTGTGGACCGCGTACCGCGAGCGCGCGCTCGCCGACGACCTCAACGCGTTCTCGTGGGTCTCCGGCGAGGTGAGCCCGCCCGAGGTCGACCGCAACGCGCCGCTCGGCGGCGTCCCGCTCGCGGTCAAGGACCTGTTCTGCACCGAGGGCATCCCCAGCCAGGCCGGCTCGAAGATCCTCGAGGGCTACCGCCCGCCGTACACGGCCACCGCGGTCGAGCGGCTCGTCAACGCCGGCGCGCCGCTGCTGGCCAAGACGCATCAGGACGAGTTCGCGATGGGCTCGTCGACCGAGAACTGCGCCTACGGGCCGGTGCTCAACCCGTGGGACCGCTCGCGGGTCCCGGGCGGCAGCTCCGGCGGCTCGGCGGCCGCGGTGGCGGCCGGCGCGGCGCCGTGGGCGATCGGCACCGACACCGGCGGCTCGATCCGCCAGCCCGCCGCGCTGTGCGGGATCGTCGGGCTCAAGCCGACCTACGGCGCCGTCAGCCGCTACGGGATGATCGCCTTCGCGTCCTCGCTCGACCAGGCCGGCCCGTTCACGCGCGACGTGACCGACGCCGCGCTGCTGTTCGGCGCCATGGTCGGCGACGACCCATGCGACTCGACCTCGCTCGCCTTCCCCGAGCCGGTCGGGCTGCCGAGCGCCGCCGAGCTGCGCGGGCTCCGGCTCGGCGTCCCGGCCGAGCTGTCCGGCGAGGGCATCGACGAGGGCGTGCTCGCCACGTTCCAGGAGACGCTCGCGATCGCCAGGGACCTCGGCGCCGAGATCGTCGACATCACGCTCCCGCACGCCCCGCACGCGCTGGCCGCCTACTACCTGATCGCGCCCGCCGAGGCGTCGGCCAACCTCGCCCGCTACGACGGCGTCCGCTACGGCTTCCGCGAGCCCTCCGAAGACCTGCTGACGATGTACACCCGCACGCGCGCCGAGGGCTTCGGGCCCGAGGTCAAGCGCCGCATCATGCTCGGCACCTACGCGCTGTCCTCCGGCTACTACGACGCCTATTACGGGCGCGCCCAGAAGGTGCGGACCAAGATCGCCGAGGACTTCGACGCCGCCTGGGGCGCCTGCGACTTCATGGTCTCGCCGACCAGCCCGGGCGCCGCGTTCGAGCTCGGCGCCAAGACCGACGACCCGTGGGCGATGTACCTCAACGACTACTGCACGGTGCCGATCTCGCTCGCCGGCCTGCCCGCCATCTCGATTCCCAACGGGCTCACCGACGGGCTGCCCACGGGCTTCCAGATCGCCGGCCCGGCGTTCAGCGAGAACCGCATCCTCGACGCGGCCCACGCACTCGAGAAGGCGATCGGCTTCGACGGCTCGAAGGCGCGCACATGAGCGACTACGAGCCCGTCATCGGCCTCGAGATCCACGTCCAGCTCGACACCGCGACGAAGATGTTCTGCTCGTGCGCGCTGTCGTTCGGCGAGGAGCCCAACACGCGCACCTGCCCGGTCTGCCTCGGGCTGCCGGGCGCGCTGCCGGTGCTCAACGCGCAGGCCGTGCACTACGGGCTGGTCATGGGCCTCGCATTCGACTGCGAGATCGCCCCGCGGTCGATCTTTCATCGGAAGAACTACTTCTATCCCGACAATCCGAAGGCGTACCAAATCTCCCAGTACGACATCCCGCTCTGCCTGGGCGGCCACGTGGGCGACGTGCGGCTGCACCGCATCCACCTGGAGGAGGACGCCGCGAAGCTCACCCACCTCGGCGAGTCGGGCCGCATCCACGGCTCCTCGGCGAGCGTCGTCGACTTCAACCGCTGCGGCACCCCGCTCGCGGAGATCGTCACCGAGCCCGACCTCCGCTCCGCCGAGCAGGCGCGCGAGTGGCTGACACTGCTGCGCGTGACGCTGCGCCAGCTCGGCGTCTCCGACGTGAACATGGAGGAGGGCTCGCTGCGCTGCGACGCCAACGTCTCCATCCGCCCGAAGGGCTCGGAGGAGCTGGGGACCAAGACCGAGCTCAAGAACATGAACTCGTTCCGGTTTCTGATGCAGGGCATCAACGCGGAGATCGAGCGCCAGACCGGGCTGCTCGAGGCGGGCGAGAAGGTGAGCCAAGAGACGCTGCACTTCGACCCGCGCAGCGGCAGCCTCAGCCCGCTGCGCTCCAAGGAGGAGGCGCACGACTACCGCTACTTCCCGGAGCCCGACCTCGTGCCGCTGGTGCCGACCGAGGAGATGCTCGACGCCGCGCGCGCCGCGCTCCCCGAGCTGCCGGCCGAGCGCGCCGCCCGCTACGAGCGCGACTGGGGGCTGGCGGAGGACACCGCGCGGCTGTTCGCGACCCGGCCCGAGCTGGGCGACTACTTCGAGACCGCCGCCACCGCCGCGGGCGAGGGCGTCGAGGGCCCGGTGATCGCCTCCTGGGTCAAAGACGAGCTGGTGGGGCGGCTCGAGGCCGAGGCCGACCCGGCGGCCTCCAACGTCTCGCCGCAGGCGGTGGCCAAGCTCGCCGGGCTGGTGCACGCCGGCACCGTCACCCGCGGCGCCGCGCGCCAGGTGCTCGACCGGCTGGTCGAGGCGGGCGGCGACCCCGAGGCCGTCATCGAGGCGGAGGGACTCGGCGCGATGGGCGACGACGGCGAGCTCGCCGCGATCGTGGCCCGCGTGATCGAGGAGAACCCGGACGTCGCCGAGCGCGTGCGCGGCGGCAACCCGAAGGCGATCGGCGCGCTGGTCGGGCCCGTGATGCGGGAGACCAAGGGCCGCGCCGACGGCGGCGAGGTCAATCGACTGCTGCGCGAGCAGCTCGGCGTCTGACTGGCCCCGGCGCGTACCATGGTCTGACCCGACAGACCCGAAGGACGGAGCGCCATGGCACGACTCATTCGCATGGATTCCACCGGGCATTCGACGCTCGCCGAGTGGTCCGCGACCGACGCTGAGGCGGTCGAGCGGGCGGCCGCGGAGCTCCGGCGGGAGCTCGATGCCGGCTACTACGCGATGGTCACCGAGGGTGAGGGGCAGGCGCGGCAGGTCTCGGAGCTGCCGGCCGACGCCGAGCTCGTGATCCTCCGTCGCCCGATCGCGGGCGGGTGAGCGAAGCCGCCCTCTCCGGAGGGCCGCCGGCCGCCGCTGCGGCCGCTCGACCGCCGCTGCCCGAGACCGCCGCTGTCCACTGGCGGCCTCGCGTCTCAGCGGCGCGGCTGCGCTCGCGCGGGCGCACGTGGACGCTGACCACGACCGCGCATACGGTCCCGTTCATCGGCACCGCGGGGCTGCTCGCGGCGCTCGAGCCGCTGTCGTTCCCGGTCGGCCTCGCGCTGCTGGCGCACGCCTGGGCGATCCCGGAGCTGTACGCCCGTCGCGGGGCCAACGTCGTGCGGCCGAAGCCGCGGGCGGGGGAGGCGCCCGAGCGCGTGGCGCTGGGGCTGCTCGGCGACCTCGTCGGCCACGATGCGCGGGCGCTGCACGCCGAGACCGGCCTGGTGACCGAGCGCGGCGCGCACGGGGTGTGGCTCGTCGGCGAGGCGGGCGCGGTGCTCGTCGCGCCCGGCGGCCGCCGGCTGTTCTGCTGGTGCGTGCAGGTGCCCGAGCCGGACCTGCCGTCGGCCGACCGCATCGCCCACCTGCTGCTGGCGCTGCGCACCGACGAGGAGGGCTTCGCGACCGTCGCGAACCTCGCCTTCAGCGGCGCGCCCTGGCGGCTGCGCCGCCGGCTGCCGCCGCGTGCGCGGCCGGGCCTGGACGCCGCGGTCCGGTTATCCAGGGTGTCGAGTCCACACTCGTGAAAATAGGGTCAACGGTCCATGGCGACGGCGCCTGATTGGACCGATGATGTTGACCATGACGACCTCGACTGCCCGCCGCCTCGTGCTCGTGCCCGCGGCATCCTCCCCCCGTGACCGGCCGGTCAGCCCCGGCGTCCGCCGCTTCCGCCTCGCCCAGCTCCGCCTCGAAGGCCGCGAGGTCCCGCGCTCCGAGCGCTTCGCGCACCTGAAGCGCTCGCACGACTGACCGCCTCGGGCCCGGAGGTACGATCGGGAGAGTGATCTACCTCCTGATCTGCGTGTGGTTCGGCATCGCCGGCGCCGTCGTGGCGCGGATCAAGGGCACGTCGATGGTCCTGTGGTTCCTGATCTCGGCGATCCTGCCGGTGGTCGGGCTGCTCGCGCTCGTGCTCTACCGCTCGGACAAGGACGAGCTGCGCCGCCAGTGCCCGGGCTGCGGCAAGGTGGTCAAGGCCCACGACGCGCTGTGCATGCGCTGCGGGACCGAGCTCGAGTGGCCGGAGGTCGTCCTCCCGCCTGAAGCGGCCGCGCCTCGAAGCTAGACTCGCGCTCATGATGCGAGCTGTCGATGCAGTGATGGAGTGCCTGCGGGCCGAGGGCGTGGACGTCGTCTTCGGCTACCCCGGGGGAGCCAACCTCCCGACGTACGACGCCTTCGTCGAGTCAGGCATCCGTCACGTACTCGTACGGCACGAGGCCGGCGGCGGCCACGCCGCCGAGGGCTACGCCAAGGCCTCCGGCCGCGTCGGCGTCGTCTTCGCCACCTCCGGGCCCGGCGCCACGAACATCGTCACCCCGCTGACGGACGCGATGATGGACTCCGTCCCGATGGTCGCCTTCACCGGCCAGGTCCGCACCGACCTGCTCGGCACCGACGGCTTCCAGGAGGCGGACACGTTCGGCATCACCATGCCGATCGTCAAGCACAGCTTCATGATCCAGCACCCGACGGAGATCCCGCGGGCGGTCCACGAGGCGTTCCACATCGCCCGCACCGGGCGACCAGGGCCGGTGCTGATCGACATGCCGACCGACCTGACGCGGGCGGAGATCGACTACCAGCCGGTCGGCGACGTGCGCCTGCCCGGCTACCAGCCGACCACCGAGGGCAACCAGAAGCAGATCCGGCTCGCCGCCAAGGCGCTCGCCAACGCGCGCCGGCCGGTGCTCTACGTCGGCGGCGGCGTCATCAACGCCAACGCGGCGCCCGAGCTGACCGAGTTCGCGCTCTCCGACAAGCTGCCGGTCACCTGCACGCTGATGGGCCTCGGCGCCTTCCCGGCACCTCACCAGCAGTGGCTCGGGATGCTCGGGATGCACGGCACCCGGGCGGCCAACTACGCGATGGACGAGGCGGACCTGATCGTCGCCATCGGCGCGCGCTTCGACGACCGCATCACCGGCAAGCTCTCCGAGTTCGCCCCGCGGGCGAAGTTCGTGCACATCGACGTCGATCCGGCCGAGATCTCCAAGAACATCCCGGCGCACATCCCGATCGTCGGCGACGCCAAGAACATCATCCCGCGCCTGACCGCCGAGTACCGCTCGGCCAAGGCCGACCCGGAGCGGCTCTCCGCCTGGTGGGAGCGGATCGAGGGCTGGCGCCAGCAGCACCCGCTGCGCTACGACGACTCGGAGACCGAGATCAAGCCGCAGTACATGGTCCAGGCCCTCTACGAGGCGACCGGCGGCGAGTGCATCCTCGCCTCCGACGTCGGCCAGCACCAGATGTGGAGCGCGCAGTACTTCCACTTCGCCAAGCCGCGCCGCTGGATCAACTCCGGCGGGCTGGGCACGATGGGCTTCGGGCTCCCGGCGGCGATGGGCGCCGCGGTCGCGCAGCCCGACATCCCGACCTGCCTGATCACCGGCGACGCCTCGATCCAGATGAACTCGCAGGAGCTCGCGACCTGCACCGAGAACGGCATCCCCGTGAAGGTGTTCATCATGAACAACGGCTACCTGGGCATGGTCCGGCAGTGGCAGGAGCTGTTCTGGGACCGCCGCTACTCGCACGTCGACATGGGCTCCTGGCCCGATTTCGTCAAGCTGGCCGAGGCCTACGGCGGCACCGGCATGCGCCTGACCGAGAAGAAGACGCTGGTGGAGGACATGCGCAAGGCGATCGAGACGCCCGGCCCCGTCGTGGTCGACGTCCGCGTCACCCGCGAGGAGAACACGTACCCGATGATCGCGCCCGGCGCCGCCGCGCGCGACATGGTCGGGTGATGCGCGTGGGCGAGCCCGGCACCAAGGAGCTGCTGACGCTCGAGGAGCTCGAGGCCTCCTCCGGCGTCCGCACCGGCCGCAAGCACATCCTCTCGATCCTGGTCGAGAACAAGCCCGGCGTGCTGACCCGCATCGCGGGCCTGTTCGCGCGCCGCGGCTTCAACATCGACACGCTCGCGGTCGGGCCGACCGACGACGAGCGGCTGTCGCGCATCACGCTGACCCTCGACGGGGCGATGCACCCGATCGACCAGGTCACCAAGCAGCTGCACAAGCTGGTCAACGTGATCAAGATCCGCGACCTCGAGCCCGCCGACACGGTGGCCCGCGAGCTCGCGCTGTTCAAGGTGAGCGCCGACGGCGCAGCGCGCGGCGAGGTCATGCAGGTGGTCGAGATCTTCCGCGGCAAGATCATCGACGTCACCCGGCGCTCGGTGATCATCGAGATCACCGGCACGTGGGAGAAGGTCGAGGCGTTCGAGCGCATGGTGCGCCCGTTCGGCCTGGTCGAGATGGCCCGCACCGGCGAGATCGCGATCTCACGCGGGCGCGGGGAGACCTGACGCTTCACGTCCGCGAGCTCGGCGACGGCCCGCCGGTCGTGCTCCTGCACGCCGGGCCGGGCCTCGACGGCTCGATCTTCCTCCCGAGCGCCGAGGCGCTCGCGACCGATCACCGCCTGCTGCTCGTCGACCTGCCGGGCAACGGGCGCTCGCCGGATCCCGAGGAGTGGACGCTCGCCGCGCACGCCCGCGCCCTGGAGGAGCTGGTGCGCGAGCGCGGGCTCGAGGACTGGACATTGCTCGGCCACTCGTTCGGCGGGTTCGTGTCGATGCAGCACCTGATCGACTTCCCGGGCAGCGCATCGCGGCTGATCGCCTCCTGCACGGACGCCGAAGAGGAGCCGGCGCCGGGCGCCGGCGACCCCGAGGCCGCCTACGAGAACCTGCCCCCGGAGGTCGAGGCCGCCTTCGAGCTCGAGGAGCGCGTCACCAGCGATGAGGAGGCGCGCGAGGCCTGGCTCGGCCAGCTGCCGTTCTTCGCGCCCGAGGGCGCGGACGCGGTGCGGGAGGCCTTCGCCGACGTCGTCTTCCGGCACCAGGCGATGCTGCACGCCGGCGAGATGGGCGAGCTGCACGCGCTGACCGCGCTCGCCACCAGCGAGATCCCCGTGCTCGCCGTCGCCGGGGAGCACGACCCCGGCACGCCGCCCGCGGCGGCGCGCCGGATCGCCGCGACCGCGCCGCAGGGCGAGCTGGTGATCCTCGACGGCGTCGGGCACTTCCCGTTCGCCGAGGCGCCCGACGCCTACTGGGGCGCGGTGCGCGGCTGGCTCGAGCGCACGCGGTAGCGCTCGCCGCGGTCCAGCCGCACGCTCCGGCGCTTCGCGAGGTCGCGGACGGCGGCTGTGCCGCGGAGGACGGCGACGACGGTGGCGCGGCGGCGATCCGTCGTGCGCCACGTGCTCCGCTGCCCGCTGGTCGCGCTCCGCTGCGTGCGGGTGCGGAAGCGGCCCTCGAGCGCACGCACGACCAGCGTCCGGCCGGTGAGCTTGAGCGTGGTGCCGCGCACGACCGCGCGGCCCTTCGAGACGAGCGCGGTCGAGGAGCCGACGACCAGCCGCAGCACGCCGCGGCGGGTGTCGATCTCGGAGCCGTCGAGGATCTCGCGGGGGCCGCGGAGCGCCGTGAAGCGCCGCCGGCCCGGGGACCGCACGCGGACCGTGCCGCGCACGGGTGACGCGACCGGGACGCGCGGCTGGGCGATCGGGTCGGCCGGCGTCTGCGGGCCGATCGGGTCAACCGGGCCACTCGGGCCGACAGGGACGCCGCCGCCCGGGCTGCCGCCGCCGCAGCCGAGATCCACCACGTACACATCGGCCTCGCCGTTGAGGTCGGCCGGGACGAGGCCGCCGCCGGCGAGCGTCTCGAACGTCACGAAGCAGCCGTCGCCGGAGAGCGCGGGAGCGAGCGAGTCGGTGCCGGCGCCGAACCGATGGTCCGTGCGCTCGCTGACGCGCCTGGTCACGCCGGTGCTGCGATCGTGGACGAAGATGTCGGTGACGTTGTCGGTGTCGCCGGGCGTCAGGTTCGAGTCGCCCGACGCGAAGGCGACGAAGCGTCCGTCGGCGGAGATCGACGGCTGGATCGAGAAGCTCGTGCCCTCCGCGCCGTCGCTGGCGACGCTGACGCGCTCGGTGCGGTTGGCGTTGCGGTCGTAGACGAAGATGTCCTGACGGCCGTTGCCGTCGCCGGCCACGAGGTTCGAGGCTTCAGAGCTGAACGCCACGATGTCGCCGTTGCCCGAGATCGCCGGGTCCCCCGAGTGCCCGTTCGGCTGGGCGCCGCCGAGCCCCAGGCTCACGCGCTCGGTGCCGCCGGAGAGCGCGGTGACGAACACGTCATCGGTGGCGACGGTGTCGCTGCCGGAGGTCAGGTTGGTCGCCTGGGAGCGGTAGGCCGCGAAGCGGCCGTCGCTGGAGAGCGCCGGCTGGTCGGAGAAGCTGTTCGCCTCCGCGCCGCCGAAGCCCTCGCTGACGCGCCGGATCGACCCGCCGCGCCAGGAGAGAACGTCGGGGAGGCCGTCGTCGTCCGGGATCAGGTCCCGGCCGACCGACGCGAAGACGACCGTCGTGCCATCGCCGGACACCGAGGGAGCGCGCCCGCCGACGTTGTCGCCGTTGCCGGTCTCCGCGGTCACGCGCACGATCGAGCCGCCGCCGCGGCGCAGGAAGATGTCGCCGAGGCCGCCGCCGCCGAGCTCGGGCGCGAACGACTCGAACGCGACCGTGCTGCCGTCGGCGGAGACGGCCGGGTTGCGTCGAGCCGGCGCTGACGTTCGAGCCGCCGCTCACGCGCTCGGTGCTCGCCGACGCGCGGCGGCGGACGAACACGTCGAGGCCGCCGTTGCCGTCGCCGCCGACCAGCGTGCTCGCCGCCGACTGGAACGCGACGACGCGGCCGCTGTGCGAGATCGACGGCGCGGTCGAGTCGCCGTCGCCCTGGGCGCCGTTCGACCCGACGCTCACCTGCTCGACGTCGCCCACCGCCGCCGAGGCGGCGGGGGCGCCGAGCGCGGCCGTGAGCAGGCCGAGGATGACGGCGGCTCTCAGCATGTGTTCGTGCGTTCGACCTGGGCGGGCACGCCGCCGAGCGTCGCGCCGCGGCCGGACGCCGAGAACACGACGGTGCCGGTCTCGCCGGTCTCGGTCGTGTAGCGGACGTGGATGGTGCCGAAGCGGCGGTTGCGTGACAGCTTCGCGCGCTGCACCCGCCAGGTGCCGTTGACGCGCGTCTCCGGCTCGACGGGGATGTCGGGCGAGCCGCTCTCGATGATCGGCGCGATGAAGCGCGTGACGTACACGTAGCGTTTGTCGCGGCACAGCGTCAGGAATCGGTCGAGCGTGGCGCCGGTGACGTTGCCGCTCTCGAAGGTGGTCCAGACGGTGCCGCGCAAGAGCTTCGTCGCGGCTTTCTTGTCACCGGGGCGGGCCGCGGCGGGCGATGCACCGGCGAGGGTCACGGCGACGGCCGCGAGGAGGGCGATGAGGATGCGGGGAGGAGTCATGGGGCCGAGCATCCCGGGCGCTCCAGGGCGCCGGTAGACACCCATGGGTGCATGTCTGTGACCCTTCGCACCGCAGTCCGCGCGCCTGATTCGTACGCTTGCGGAGGATGACCCTCCACCTCACCGGCACCCGTGGGCCGTTCGCGCTGCGCTTCGAGCAGCGCGCCGAGCTGGCCGCGCGTTGTGCCCGCGCCGTGCGGCGGGCGCGCCGCGAAGGTGGTGAGGTGCTGGTGGGGCTGACCGTGCGGCTCGACCCGGCGGTCGATCCGAGCGCGGTCGTGTTCGCCTCCCGGGAGGCCGGCGAGGACTGGTTCTGTTACGAGCAGCCGGCGCGCGGCGGTGCCGTGGTGGCGGCGCTCGGTGCGCTCAAGACGCTGGCGGCCGACGGCCCCGGGCGCTTCGAGGCGGTCGCCGCCGCGTGGCGCGAGCTGGCCGGCGGCGCGGTGGCGGGTGAGGACCCCGGCCCGCCCGGCTCCGGGCTCGTCGCGGTCGGCGGCTTCGCGTTCGCGCCCGACGGCGGCGCGGCGCCGCACTGGGCCGGCTTCGGCGCCGGCGCGCTGGTGGTGCCGGAGGTCGCGCTCGCGCGCCGCAACGGTGACGTCGCGCTCACCGTGGCAGGGCTCGCCGCGCCCGACGACGTCCCCGAGCAGTTGGCAGAGCGGATGGCGGCGCGCGTCGCGGCGCTGCGCGACCACGAGCTCCCGCTGCTCGACCCGTCGCCGGCCGGGCGCTTCCGGATCGCGAGCGTCGCGCCGCCCGAGCACTACGTCGAGGCGGTCGCCCGCGCGGTCGAGCGGATCCGCGCCGGGGCGCTCGAGAAGGTCGTGCTGGCGCGCGAGGTCGCCGTCCACGCGCCGACCCCGCACGACGCGGCCGCCGTGTTCGGCGTGCTGCGCGCGGCCTTCGGCTCCTGCTTCGTGTTCTGCGCGGGCCGCGGCGAGAGCGCGTTCGTCGCCGCCTCGCCCGAGCTGCTCGTGCGCCGCGAGGGCATGCGCGCCCAGTCGGTCGCGCTGGCCGGCTCGATCCGCCGCTCCGCCGACCCGGCGGTCGACGACCACCTCGGCGAGCAGCTGCTCGGCTCGGCCAAGGACCGCGAGGAGCAGGCGATCGTCGCCCACCGGATCGGCCGCGCGCTGCGACCGCACGCGGTCTGGGTCGCCGCCCCGAACGAGCCGACCGTTATCAAGGTGGCCAACATCCAGCACCTCGCGACGCCGATCCGCGCGCAGCTCACGCAGCCGATCAGCGTCGTCGAGCTCGCCGGGCATCTGCACCCGACGCCGGCGGTTGGTGGCGAGCCGTTCGCGGTCGCCGCGCCGCTGATCCCCGCGCTCGAAGGGCTCGACCGCGGCTGGTACGCCGGGCCCGTCGGCTGGACCGACGCCAACGAGGACGGCGAGTTCTGCGTCGCCCTGCGCTGCGCGCTGCTGCGCGGGACCGAGGCGCGGCTCTACGCCGGCGTCGGCGTCGTGCGCGACTCCGATCCCGCGGCCGAGCTGGCCGAGACCGAGGTCAAGCTCGGGGCGCTGCTGCCGGTGCTGTCGGGCTGAGCGTGACGAGGTAGTCATAGGGGATCTCGACGCCGTCGCCGTTGGGGATGGCGTAGCGGATGAACAGCGCCTCGAGGTCGGCGGCGAGCGCGTCCCAGCGACCCTCCGGCTCGAGCAGCTCGTGCAGCATCACGGTCGGCCCGAACACCGTCGTGTAGATCCGCATGGCGTCCTCGAAGGAGCGATAGCGCTCGGCGTAGGACGCGCGCTCGCACACGACGGGCAGCCCGTCGAACAGGCCGCGCACGTGCCCGGGGTCGCCCCAGTCGAGCGGGTCGTCGACGAACGGCGGCGGCGGGATATGGGAATCGACCATGCGGAAGAAGTCGCCGCCCGCGCCGGTGGGCGTGAACGCGGTGATGCCGAGCCGCCCGCCGGGCGCCAGCACGCGCGCGAGCTCCGCGGCCGCCACCGCGTGGCGCGGCGCGAAGATCGCGCCGAACGAGGAGAGCACGACGTCGAACGAGTCATCCTCGAACGGCAGCGCCTCGACGTCGCCCTCGATCCACCCGATCGCGACGTCCTCGGCGGCGGCGCGCGCCCGCGCGGCGGGGAAGTGCTCGGGCGTCAGGTCGACCGCGGTGACCAGCGCGCCCGCGCGGGCGGCGGGGATGGCGACGTTGCCGGTGCCGCAGGCGACGTCGAGCACGCGGTCGCCGGGCCGCACCCCGACGCGCTCCACGAGCCGCTCGGCGACCTCGGCCACGAGCGGCGCGAACGCCGCGTAGTCGCCGGCCGCCCACATCGCGCGCTGGGCCTGCTTGAGATCCGTCAGAGCATCGATCATGGGTGCGAGCGTCGCCGCTCCCGCGGCCGCCGCCTTCGCCCGGCGGGGCCATCTTGCGCCACCGGCGCAGATGGCCTGAATCGGCCAGTCAGAGCAGACCGCGGCGGTGCGCGAGCGCGACGGCGGCCGCGCGCGACGAGCAGCGGAGCTTCGTGTGGATGTTCGCCACGTGGCGGTGCACGGTGTGCTCGCTGAGCGTCAGCTCGCCGGCGATCTGGCGGTCGCCCATGCCCTCGGCGACGAGCCGCAGGACCTCGACCTCGCGCGCGCTCAGCTCGCCGCGCGGCGTGGCGCCGAGCCGTCTCGCGACCGCCTGGGCGCGCGCGGTCTCGCCCTCGGCGCCGATCGCGGCCAGGGCCTCGACGGCCGCGGCCGCCTCGCGCCGCGCGGCCTCGGCACGGCCGAGCCCGGCCAGCGCCTCGGCCACGCCGAGCCGCGCGCGGGCGGTCTCGAGCGGCGCCTCGCACCCCGCGTAGCCCTCGACCGCGGCGTCGAAGCGGGCGAGCGCCGTCGCGTGGTTGCCCGCCGCGGCGGCCGCCAGGCCCTCGCCGTAGCTCGCGGCGGCCAGCAGCGGCGCGGTCGGCAGCGCGTCGGCGATCGCGCGGAGCGCGCCGGCGTGGGTGGCGGTGGCCTCAGCGTCGTCGTCGGCGGCGCACGCGCGCACCAGCACCTCGAGCGCGCCCGCCCGCGCGATCGGCCGAGCCGTGGGGAGCATCCGCTCGGCCTCGTGGCGGGCGCCGGCGGCGTCGCCGCGGTCGAGCGCCGCCTCGGCGCGGCCGAGTCGGGCGAGCGGGTCGTGCTCGGCTGCGGCGAACAGGTCGAGCGCCTCCGCGGTCCGTCCCTGGCGCCGCCGCAGCTCGCCCAGCCGGACCAGCGCGCCCGTGCGCCAGCCCGGGCGCTTCTCGGTCAGCTCGTCGACCGCGCCGGTGAGCTCGCGCTCGGCGGCCTCCCAGTCGCCGCGCCAGCACAGCACCACGCCGTAGTGGGCGCGGCAGATGCCGCTGACGAAGCGGATGTCGAGCCGGCGGCCGAACGCCTCGGCCTCCGCGCACCACTGCGCCGCGCGGCCGAAGTCGCGCACGCTCTCGCAGGCGCCGATCAGCAGGCAGCACGTCCAGCCGGCCGCGCGCAGGTCCTCGAACTCGCCGCCCAGCGCGGCGGCGGCCGCCTCGTCGAGGCAGCGCATGCCGTCATCGACGTCGCCGCGGGCGACGAGCACCACGCCCTCGGTGGCGAGCGCGAACATCTCGACGTCGACGACGCCGAGCTCGCGCCCCAGCTCGCGCGCCTCGCCGGCCAGCTGCAGCGCTGCTTCGTAGTCGCCGCCGGCGAGCGCGCCGTGCGCCTCGAAGGCGGCCATCCAGCCGTGCTCGGGCGCGGGCGGCAGCTCCGCGAGCAGCCGCGCGGCGCGCTGGAACCAGCCGTCCGAGACCGCATCCTGGCGGCGGAACTCGCTGTAGTCGTCGCTCAGCCAGAGCGCGAGCCGGGCCGCGCCGCGCAGGTCGCCGTCGGCGCGGTAGCGCCGGTAGGCGGCCTCGCGCGCCGCGAAGCACCCGTCGACCTCGTCGAGCCACCACAGCGCCCAGCTCAGGCCCTCGAGGGCCTCGGCCGTCTCCTCCTCGGAGAGCGCCGCCTCGAAGCTCGCGCGGGCCTCGGACCAGGCTCCCCGCCTGAGCGCGGCGTGGCCGGCACGGACTGTGGCCATGCGCCGACCCTACTCGCGGCACGCGAGCGAGAGGGCGAACAGCCCCTCGGGATCCGTCAGCCATCGCACGAGCTCGAGCCCGGCGGCGCCGAGGTCGGCCCGCACGCGCTCGCGCGTGAACTTGGCGGAGATCTCGGTCCGCAGCTCCTCGCCGCGGCCGAACTCGAGGTCGAGGTCGATCGCCGCCACGCGCACGGAGTGGGCGCGGCGGGCGCGCAGCCGCATCTCGATCCATTCGCGCTGCTCGTCGAAGAACGCGACGTGCTCGAACTGGTCGAGGTCGAAGTCGGCGTCGAGCTCGCGGTTGAGCACGCGCAGCATGTTGAGGTTGAACTCGGCGGTGACGCCCTGGCTGTCGTCGTAGGCGGCCTCGAGCACCGCCGGGTCCTTGACCAGGTCGGTGCCGAGGAGGAGGAAGCTGCGGTCGTCGAGACGCGCGGCCAGCTCGCGCAGGAAGCGCCGGCGCGACCCGGGGGTGAAGTTGCCGATCGTGCCGCCGAGGAAGGCCACGACGCGCGGATGGCCGGGCTCGGGCGGCGGGATCTCGCCGAGGTCGTGCTCGAAGTCGCCGGTCACGCCGTGCACCTCGAGCCCTGGATAGTCGGCGCTCAGCGCCGCGGCGGTGTCGCGGACCATGCCGCCGTCGACGTCGAACGGCACGTAGCGCCACAGCGTGCCGGCGCGGGCCATGGCGTCGAGCAGCACGCGCGTCTTCGCCGCGGTGCCGGAGCCGAGCTCGACGAGCTCGCTGACGCCCGTGGTCGCGACGATCTGGTCCGCGTGCGCCTCGAGGATCGCCCGCTCGGCGCGGGTCGGGTAGTACTCGGGCAGCTCGCAGATGCGGTCGAACAGCTCCGATCCGCGGGCGTCGTAGAAGTGCTTGGGCGGCAGCTCCTTGGCGGGGCGGGTCAGGCCGTCGAGCGCGTCGTCGGCGAGCGTGCTGCGGCGGGCGGTGGCGACGGCGCTCAGGCGTCCCACGCGAGCCTCACGCCGGAGAAGATCTGTCGCCGCTGGGGGAGGTCCCAGTTGCGGAAGCTGGGGGTGGCGACGCGCGCGCGGGTCGCCCACGAGCCGCCGCGGAGGACGTAGTAGCCCTTGCCGAAGAAGACCTCCGAGTACTCGCGGTAGGGGTGGGCGACGAAGCCGGGGTAGCCGTCGAACTCGGTCGCCGTCCACTCCCAGGTGTCTCCCAGCATGCCGAGCGGGATGCCCGGCGGACCGTCGGCGACCGGGTGGGGCCCGAGGCCGGTCTGGTCGAGGTTGGGACTTCTCGTGAACCGCTTCTGGGTCCAGGTCGCCGCCTTCTCCCACTCGGCCTCGGTCGGGAGCCGTGCTCCGTGGGCCCTGGCGAAGGCGTCGGCCTCGAACCAGGAGATGTGGACCACCGGCTCTGCGGGGTGCAGCGGCGCGTCGCCGTCGATGCGCCACTGCCGCCATCCGTCCGAGCCGGCGGCCCAGGCTTGGGGGTGGGTGATGTCGTACTCCTCCTTCCACGCCCAGCCCTCGTCGGACCACCACTCGCGGCGCTGGTAGCCGCCGCCCTCCACGAAGGTGAGGAAGGTCGCGTTGGTGATCGCGGTGCGGCCGATCCGGTAGCCCGGGAGGTCGACGGCATGGCGCGGGCGCTCGTTGTCGTAGGAGAAGCGGTGGTCAGGCGCGCCGAGCTCGAAGCGGCCGGCGGGAATGTGCACGGTCTCGAGGCCGGTGCTCTGGCGGGCCGTCTCGGCGCGGGGCGCGGGCGCGAGCCCGGGCGCGGTGGGGAGGCGCGCGAGCTCGATCGCCTGCAGCATCGTCTCGTTGTGCTGCTGCTCGTGCTGCAGCACCATCTCGTGGATCTCCGACGGGCCCTGGCGGTCGAGGATCGCGAGCGCGCGGTCGCGGACGTCGGCGAGGTAGCAGAGCGCCTCGGCCCGGTTGAGCAGCGGCAGGTCGCCGCGCACCGCCCGCGGGGTCTCGAACGCGTCGTACATGGCGGCCAGCTCGGGGTGCAGCAGCGGCTCGCCGCCGTGGCGGTGCACGAGCCACAGGTCCTCGTAGGCGGCGATGTGCGCGAGATCCCACGCGAGCGGGCTCATCAGCGGCGAGTGCGCGCTCTCGACCTGCTCGTCGGAGAACGGCGCCACCATCTCGAGCGTCCGGCGGCGGGCCTCGGCGAGCGCTTCGGTGAGCTCGGTGGCGACGGGGACGGACACGGGCCTCAAAACCCTACGGAATCGGAGGGGCGTCCTTGTGACCTTGGCGCGATCAGGCGCTTCGGCGCGCCTTCCGCCACACGTCGACCACCTCGCGGACGGTCGCCGTGCGGTAGGAGATCCGCGAGTCGAGCGGGCGCAGGCAGAGCTCGAAGCGGCCCGAGTCCTGCTGGTCGAGCTCGGTGACCAGCGCGTGGAAGCGGCGGCCCTTCTTGTCGACCTGGACGATGTCGCCGGGCGCGATGCCCTTCGAGGTCGTCCGCGGTGTCGGTGCGGGTGCTGCGGGGGTGTCTTCGATCAGGCTCTGTTGCACGCTTCGGGACGCTAGGTCCCGCCGCGGACGGACTGCACGACGGCTTGCGCGACGCGCGCGTGGAGGTCGCGGTTGGCCTCGCGGTCGGTGCGGACCTCGATGATGCCGGCGCGGTCGAGCGCGGCGCGGAACGCCTCGGGGGTCTCGACCCGCTGGTAGGGCAGGCCGTAGAGCGCGGCGGCGTGCGCGAAGTCGAGCCCGTGGGGGGTGGCGACGTGCTCCTCGAAGTCCTCGCCCTCCGTGGCCACGGGGAGGAAGTGGAAGATGCCGCCGCCGTCGTTGTTGAGCAGCACGATGGTGAGGTCGAGCTGCAGGCGGCGGGCGGCGAGCAGGCCGCCGATGTCGTGCGCGAGCGCGACGTCGCCGATGAGCAGGACGGTCGGCGCGCCGGTCGCCGCCACGCCGAACGCGGTCGAGACCGTGCCGTCGATCCCGTTGGCGCCGCGGTTCGAGAGCACCCGCGGCGGGCTGTCACGGACGGGGAAGAACGACTCCACGTCGCGCACGGGCATGGAGGACGCGACGACGAGCGTGGCGTCGGGCGGCAGACGGACGCCGAGCTCGGCGGCGACGCGCGGCTCCGACAGCCCCTCCGCCCCCACCACGCTCGCGATGTCCGCGGCCGCCCTGCGGTCCGCTCGGATCCACGCCTCCAGCCACTTGCGGTCCTTGCGCGGCTTCTCCGGGGCCAGCAGCCGCGGGTCGGCGCTCACGATCGTCGCGACGGCTCCCGCGGGATCCTGCCACGCGTTCTCGGCGTCGAAGGCGATCTGGAGCGCGCCGTCGAGCCCGTGCAGCCACTGGCGCAGTGGCTTGGAGGTGGGGAGGTCGCCGAGGCGCAGGACGAGATCGGGCGCGTGAGCGGCCGCCCACTCCGGCTCGCGCAGCAGCGCGTCGTAGTGCGCGACCGCCGCCGGGCCGCGGCGGGCGCCCGACAGCGGGTCGGCGAGCAGCGGCAGCGCGAGCGCATCGGCGACGGCGGCCAGCGCCTCGCCCAGCCCCGGGTCGCGCTCGCTGCGGCCGGCGACGATCACCGCGCGCGGGTGCGCGTCGACGGCGGCGCGCAGGCCGTCGAGCAGCGCCGGCGCGGGTGCGAGCTCCGTGCGCGGGCGCGTGATCCACGGCCGCCCGCCGGCGCGCCCGCCGCCGCCGGGCTCCTCGGCGGGGAGCGGCGCGTCGAGCACGAGCGGCTCGCGCAGCGCGAAGTTGAGGTGGACGGGCCCGGGGCGCCCGTCGAGCGCGGTCCAGTACGCGCGGCAGGCGAGCTGGCGCAGCCAGCGCATGCGCTCGGGCGTCGCGGAGTGGTCGTCGACCTCGAGGTACCACTTGGCCGCGCTGCCGTAGAGCTTGACCTGGTCGATCGTCTGGCCGGCGCCGAGGTCGCGCAGCTCCGGCGGGCGGTCGGCGGTGAGGACGAGCAGCGGCACGCGCGCCTCGTGGGCTTCGATCACCGCGGGCGCGTAGTTGGCGGCGGCGGTGCCGGACGTGCAGGCGAGCGCGGCGGGCCGCCCGGTCGCCTTGGCGATCCCGAGCGCGAAGAAGCCGCCGCAGCGCTCGTCGACGTGCGAGGTGGCGCGGATCCGCGGCTCGCGCGCCAGCGACAGGACGAGCGGCGTCGAGCGCGAGCCCGGCGAGGTGCACGCCTCGCGCAGGCCGCAGCGCGCCAGCTCGTCGACGAAGGCGCGCAGGCCGAGGTACGTGTCGGTGGCTGGCATCGTCTGCGGTCTCGTGCCCGCCGACCTCGTCCTCCTCCACGGCTTCACGCAGACCGGCGCGAGCTGGGACGGGGTGGTGCGCGAGCTCGCGGGACGCTACCGCGCCCTGGCTCCCGACCTGGGCGCCGGGCCGTGGGAGGCCGAGCTCGACCGCCTGTCGGCGCTCGCGCCGGAGCGCTTCACGCTGGCCGGCTACTCGATGGGCGGGCGGCTCGCGCTGGCGCTCGCGCTGCGGATCCCGGAGCGGGTGGAGCGGCTCGTGCTGGTGTCGGCGAGCCCAGGGCTGGCGGACGATGGCGAGCGCGCGGCGCGCCGGGCGGCCGACGAGGCGCTGGCGGCCCGGATCGAGGCGATCGGCGCCGAGGCGTTCGCGCGCGAGTGGGCGGCGCAGCCGCTGTTCGCCGGCCAGCCGCCCGAGGTCGCCGCCGCCGCCCACGCCGACCGCCTCCGCCGTAGCGCCGCCGCGCACGCGGCACAGCTGCGCGGGCTCGGAACCGGGGTCATGCCGCCGTTGTGGGAGCGGCTGGGGGAGCTGGCCATGCCGGTCACGCTGGTCGTCGGCGAGCGGGACGCGAAGTTCCGCGGGATCGCCGAGCGGATGGGCTTCCCGGCGGTCGTCGTCCCCGGTGCCGGCCACGCGGTCCACCTCGAGGCTCCCGCCGCGGTCGCCGCGCACCTGGCGGTGCCCTGAACCGTTGGCGCACGAGCGAACCGGAGGTACCTTGGCCCGGATGCTCCGGACCACCCGCACCGCGCGGCGTGGGCGCGCCGCGGCGACCTGGCTCGCGGAGTGGCGGCTGCCGCCGCCGGAGCGCCGTGCGGCCCGCTCCGAGCGGGCGGCGCTGCGGGCGCTCTCGCTGCAGCGCGACAACATCGAGCACACGCCGTGGGCGCGCGCCGCGGCGCTGGAGGCCGAGCGGCGCCGCGACGGCGGTTGCCTGCTCCTGTGGGATCCGTAGCCTGCGCGGGGTGCCCTGGCGCTTCAGCGAGGACGTCGAGCCCTATGCCCAGCGCGTCCTGCCGCTGCTGACCGCGAACCCGGAGCGCTCCTCGGTCGGCCTCACGGTCATCGACACCCTCCGCGCGGGCCACCGCTTCGGGGACGCGCCGATGTTCTTCGGCTGGCTGGAGGAGGACGGCGAGGTACGCGGCGCCGTCAGCTGGACGCCGCCGTACGACCTCCTGCTCTCCGTCGTCCCCGAGCCCGAGCGGCTGGCGACCGCGCTGCGCGAGCACGGCGCCGAGGTGCCGGGCGCCAACGGAGACGTCGAGACCGTCGACCGCTTCGCGGCGGCGTGGACCGCCGGCACCGACCTGCAGACGAGCGTCTGGCTCCAGATGCGGCTGTTCGCGCTCGGCGACCTCGAGCCGCCCGACCCGCCGCCGCCGGGCGGCGCCCGCCCCGCGACGGACGCCGACCTCGACCTCGCGATGCGCTGGGCGGACGCCTTTTGCGAGGAGCTCGGGCTGCCCGAGCGCCAGCCGGAGTCGCGCACCCGCGCCCAGATCGCCGACGGGCTGCTGTGGCTGTGGCAGGACGGGGGCGGCGAGCCCGTCGCGATGGCGATGCGCACGCGGGCGGCCGCCGGCGTGGCACGCGTGGTCTGCGTCTACACCCCGCCCGAGCAGCGCGGCCGCCGCTACGGCGGCGCGATCACCGCGGCCGCCTCCGCCGACGCGCTCGCGCGCGAGGCCGAGCGCGTCGTGCTGTTCACCGACCTCGACGACCCGGCGCCGAACAAGGTCTACCAGCGCATCGGCTACCGCCCGCTCAGCGACTTCCGGGTCGTCCGCTTCAACCCTCCCGGCTGAGGTCGTCAAGCCGGCGGCGGAAGCCGCCGGCGCCCTCGACCTCCGCGCCGAGCGCCTGCACCCGGCGGGCGAGCGCGGCGTCGGAGGTGACGACGCGCGCGCCGTCGGCGCCGCGGTCCTGCAGGAGGGCGACGATCTCGTCGTCGGCGGCGTCGCGGCCGCTGCGGGAGGCGACGACGACCTCGACGCGCTCGGCGGCCGGCGGCTCGCCGCCGTCGAGGACGACGATCACCGGATCGCCGGTCGTCTGCGCGAAGGCGTCGAGCTTCGCCACCAGCCGCCGCGTGGCACCGGCGCGGTCGCGCCACCAGCCGTCGGGGCGGGAGCCGATGACGTTGGAGGCGTCGACGACCCAGGTCACCGGCCGACCCGCTCGTCGTAGCGGCGGAAGCCGCGCGCCTCGTAGGCGGGCAGCGCGGCGGGCGAGTCGAGCGAGCACGTGTGCAGCCAGACGCGCTCGGCGCCGCCGTCCCACGCCGCCCGGGTGACCGCGGCGAGCAGCGCGCCGCCGAGCCCACGGCCGGCGTAGCCCGGCAGGAGGCCGAACGAGGCGATCTCGACGTCGCCGCCCACGCGCACGAGCTCCGCGTAGCCGACGTCCTCGTCGTCGAGGGAGCCGATCCAGGTCCGGACGCCGGGTTGACCGAGGTGGGCGCCCCAGCGCGCGAGCCCCCAGCCGAGCCTGTCGGTCCACTGGTACGGCTCGCCGACCCGGTCGTACATGCGGCGGCTGAGCGCGGGATCGGGGTCGGTGAGGAGGCGCGCCGCGAAGCCGTCGACCGCCCGCGCCGGGCGGAGATCGCCCGGCGACGTCATCTCGAGGTACCAGGTGGTGATCGGCTCGTTCACGCGACCCCCAGCCCCGGCTCGCGCGGCACCCGGATCGCGCCCCGGACCGCGTGCAGGCGGTCGCCGGCGTCCTCGAACGCGGCCAGCGTGGCGAGGCCGTGCGCGGGGAGAGGGCCGCCCGCGGTCAGGCCGGCCGCGGCATGGACTGCCGCCGCGATCCCCGCCGGGCCGTCGTAGCTCGACGCCAGGTAGACCGCCGACCCGCCGATGCGCGCCTCCGCGGCATCGCGCAGCACGCCGGTGATCCCGCCGCAGCGAGCGATCTTGAGGCACACCGCATCGGTGGCGCCGGAGCCGGCGGCGCCCTCCTCGGCCGCCGTCTCGTCCATCGCCAGCGGCACGTCGACCTCCGCCCGCACCGCGCGCAGCGCCTCCACGCCGTGGACCGGCTCCTCGGCGAGCTCGATCCCCACCGGGGCGAGCGCACGCAGCGACGCGACCGCCTGGTCGATGTCCCACGCCCCGTTGGCGTCGATCCGGATCGCCACGCGGCCGCCCACCGCGGCGCGCACCGCCGCGAGCCGGCCCGCGTCGTCGCCGACGCCGACCTTGACCTTGACCGTGTCGAAGTCGGCCTGCGCGGCGGCGGCCGCGGCCGCGGCGGCGCCCGCGCGGTCCTCGGCCCCGACGGTCGCGTTGACCGGGATCGAGCGCGCCGCCTCGACCGAGATCAGCTGCGCCACCGGCCGCCCTGCGCGCTTCCCGGCCAGGTCCCACAGCGCGAGGTCGACGGCGGCGAGCGCCTGCGGCAGGTCGCGCTCGGCCGCGCACGCCTCGAGCAGCCGCTCCTCCGGGACCTCCTGCGCGAGCACCCCGTAGGCGTCGAGCGCCGCCTGGACCGCCGCGAGCGGGACGCCGTCGTAGGGCTCCAGCGGCGCCGCTTCGCCGAGGCCGACGAGCCCATCCTCGGCGTCCAGCCGGACGCGGAGGAGGACCCGTTCGGAGAGCGTGCCCCAGGCGGCGTGCAGAGGCTCGCGCAGGCGGAGCGCGAAGGGCTGCACGTCGAGCCGCATCAGCTCGCCAGGATGCCCGCCGACAGCAGCAGGCAGAAGGCCAGTTGCAGCTGCCCCGTGCCGGCCAGCGCGCCGTTCAGGGCCGGGCCGTCGGAGCGCGTCCGCACCACCCGCACCACCGGCACCGCGAGCGGCACCGCCAGCAGCGCGAGCAGCAGCCACGGCGACAGCGAGCCCAGCAGCCACGGGAGCTGCGCGGTGACGAACGCGCCCGCCACCATCGCCACGTAGAGGACCCGCGTGCGCTCGCGCCCGAGCCGCACCGCCAGCGTGCGCTTGCCCGCGCGCCGGTCGGTCTCGAGGTCGCGCACGTTGTTGACCACGAGGATCGCCGAGGCCAGCAGCCCCACCGGCACGGCCAGGACGAGCGCCTCCCACTCCAGCGCCTCGACCTGCGCGAAGTACGAGCCGGCCACGGCCACGACGCCGAAGAACAGGAACACGAACACCTCGCCGAGGCCCTCGTAGCCGTACGGCCGCGGCCCGCCGGTGTAGAGGACGCCGGCCAGGATCGAGGCCGCGCCGACCAGCAGCAGCTCCCAGCCCGCCGTCGCGATCAGGTACGAGCCCGCCAGCACCGCCAGCCCGAAGGCCACGTAGGTCGCCACCAGCACCTGCTTCGGCGGCACGAGCCCGCCCGCCGTCACCCGCACCGGCCCGAGCCGGTCCTCGGTGTCGGCGCCGCGCCGCGCGTCGGAGTAGTCGTTCGACAGGTTCGTCCCGACCTGGATGAACAGGGCGCCGAGCAGCGCGGCGATGAAGGTCAGGACCTTGAACGTCCCCTCGGTCGCCGCCAGCGCCGTGCCGACCAGCACCGGCGCGACCGCGGCCGGCAGCGTCCGCGGACGGGCGGCCATCGCCCAGATCCGCACGGCGCTCGGGCGCTCGGCGGTGAGACTGTCCCCACCCACCCGGCTCACGGCCGGCGCGGGAAGGAGGAGAAGTCGGGGGTGCGCTTCTCCTTGTAGGCCTCGCGCCCCGCCTTCGCCTCGTCGGACGCGTAGAACAGGAGGTTGGCGTCGTGGGCGAGCTGCTGGATGCCCGCGTAGCCGTCCTCGTGCGCGTGGAAGCTCGCCTTCACCAGCCGCAGCGCGAACGGCGACAGCGCGAGCATCTCGCGGCACCACTGGACGGTCTCCTCCTCGAGCTGCTCCAGCGGCACGACCGTGTTGACGAGCCCCATCTCGAGCGCCTGCTGGGCGTCGTACTGGCGGCACAGCATCCAGAACTCCTTCGCCTTCTTCGGCCCGACCAGCGACGACAGCAGCGACGCCCCGTAGCCGCCGTCGAACGAGCCGACCCGCGGCCCGGTCTGGCCGAAGCGCGCGTTGTCGGCGGCGATCGTCAGGTCGCACACGAGGTGGAGCACGTGGCCGCCGCCGATCGCGTAGCCGGCCACCATCGCGACGACCGGCTTCGGCAGCCGCCGGATCTGCACGTGCAGGTCGGTGACGTGGAAGCGCCCGACCGACGCGCCGCCGGCCACGTAGCCCGTGTCGCCGCGCACGCGCTGGTCGCCGCCCGAGCAGAACGCCTTGTCGCCCTCGCCGGTCAGCACGATCACGCCGACCTGCGAGTCCTCGCGGGCGCGCTCCAGCGCGTCCGAGATCTCGATCAGCGTCTCGGGGCGGAACGCGTTGCGGACCTCCGGGCGGTCGATGGTGATCTTGGCGATCCCCTCGGCCACCTCGTAGCGGATGTCCTCGTACTCGCCCGCGGGCGTCCATTCGACCGGCACCGCGATGACATTAGCCTCTGGATCGTGGAAATCGATCCCTGGCTTGCGCGCGCGACCGCGCGCCGTCCCGAAGCGGTCGCGCTGGAGACGCCCGAGGGGCGCCTCACCTATCGCGAGCTGCTGATGGCCGCCACCCGCGCCGCCGGACGGCTCGTGCTGCGCGGCGCCGGGCCGGGCGACCGCGTGGCGCTCACGCTGCCTCCGGGACGCGACTTCGTCGTCGCCCTGCACGCCTGCCTGCTGCTGCGCGCGCCCGCCATGCCGATCGACCCGCGCCTCGGCGAGCGCGAGCGCAAGCAGCTCACCGGCGCCGTCGAGGTGCTCGTGAACACCCCGCTCCCCGAGGACGGCGGCGCTCCGTTCAGCGTCCGCGAGCCCGACGAGGGCGAGATCGCGCTCGTCGTCCACACCTCCGGCACCACCCGCGCCCCGCGTGCGGTCGAGCTGACGTTCGGCAACCTCGCCGCGCACATCCGCGCGTCCGGCGCCGTGCTCGGCGCCGAGCGCGACGAGCGCTGGCTGTGCCCGATGCCGCTCTCCCACGTCGGCGGGCTGATGATCCTCGTGCGCGCCGCCGCGGCGGCCGGCACGGTGGTGCTCGAGCCGTTCGACGCCGACCGCACCGCCAGGCAGCTGCGGGAGGGCGACATCACGCTCGCCTCGCTCGTCCCGACCATGCTCGCCCGCATCCTCGACGCCGGCGGCCGCCCCGGCCCGCGCCTGCGCCGCGTGCTGCTGGGCGGCGGGCCCGTCCCGCCGGCGCTGATGCGCCGCGCCGCCGACGCCGGCTTCCCCGTCTCCCAGACCTACGGGCTCACCGAGGCGTGCAGCACCGTCACGCTCGCCGAGCCCGGCGACCTCGAGACCGCGGGCCGCGCGCTCCCCGGCACCGGGCTGACCGTCGCCAAGGACGGCGAGATCCTCATCTCCGGCCCGACCGTGGTGGGGGAGTGGGACGCGCTGCGCACCGGCGACCTCGGCCGCCTCGACGAGCAGGGCCGCCTGACCGTGATCGGCCGCAAGTCCGACACGATCGTCAGCGGCGGCGAGAACGTCGCGCCGGCCGAGGTCGAGGCGGTCCTGGAGGAGCATCCGCAGGTGGCGGAGGCGGCCGTGTTCGCCCGCCCGCATCCGGAGTGGGGCGAGTCGGTGACGGCGCTGGTGGTGGCGGACGGGGAGATCGCGCCGAGCGCCGCCGAGCTGCACGAGCACGTGTCGAGCCGGCTCGCCGGCTTCAAGGTCCCGAAGCGCTTCGAGCTCGTCACCCGGCTCCCGCGCACCGCCTCTGGCAAGCTGCTGCGCCGGGAGCTCACGTGACCGACGCCGACGCCTACCGCAAGGAGAGCCGCGCCCGCTGGGGCGAGCAGGCCACGGGCTGGTCCGCGCGCGCCGAGGACCTCGCGCGCATCACGATGCCCGTCAGCGTGTGGATGATCGACGCGCTCGCGCTGCAGCCGGGCCACGACGTGCTCGAGCTCGCGGCCGGCACCGGCGAGGTCGGCTTCCTCGCCGCCGAGCAGATCGTCCCCGGCGGCACGCTGATCTGCTCCGACTTCTCACCCGAGATGCTCACCGCCGCGCAGAAGCGGGCGGAGCGGCTCGGGATCACCAACGCGCGCTTCCGCCAGATCGACGCCGAGGGCATCGACCAGCCCGCGGCGTCGCTCGACGGCGTGCTGTGCCGCTGGGGCTACATGCTGATGGCCGACGGCGAGGCCGCGCTGCGCGAGACACGCCGGGTGCTCAAGCCGGACGCCCGCGTGGCGCTCGCGGCCTGGACGTCGCCGAGCGAGAACCCGTGGGCGTCGATCCCCGGCTCGGAGCTCGTCGAGCGCGGCCACCTCGAGCGGCCGGACCCGGACGAGCCCGGCCAGTTCGCCTGGGCGCGCGCCGGCACGATCGAGGAGCACGTCGAGGCCGCCGGGTTCACCGAGCTCGAGGTCGACACCGTCGACTTCGTGATCATCCACCCGTCGGTCGACGCCTGGATCGCCGCCACCCGCGACCTCGCCTCGCGCTTCCGCGCCGCGCTCGACGGCCTGCCCGCGGCCGAGCGCGACGACGCGATCGCCGCGATCCGCGAGCGGGCGATCCCGTTCGTGCAGGAGGACGGCTCGGTCGTGCTGCCCGCGCGGACCTGGGTCGCCGCCGCGGCGGCCTAGCGGACCGCGCGGCGCAGGTACTCCGCGGTTGCGGCGTCGGCGGGGAAAAATGACTCGATCGACAGCTCCTCGACGGTGATGTCGACCGGCGTGCCGAACGTGGTGACCGTGCTGAAGAAGCGCAGCTCGCCGCCCGGGATCAGCAGCCGCATGGGAACGACGACGTCGCCGGCCGCGCCCGGGTCGTCGTGGTGCTCGGGCGCGGGATAGGCGTCGAGCTCGTCATAGAGCGTGCGCAGGGCCGGATCGCCGGTGACGGTGGCTTCGCGGGCCAGCCGGCGCATCAGGTGCGCCTTCCACTGGCCGAGGTTGGCGATCCGCGGCGCGAGCCCGTCGGGATGGAGGCTGGCCCGCATCACGTTCGCGGGCGGCGCGAGCAGGTCCTCGGGCAGCCCGGCCATCAGCAGACCCGCGGCCTTGTTGTGCGCGACGAGCGCCCAGCCACGGTCGACCGTGATCGCCGGGTAGGGGTCGTGGCCGTCGAGCACGAGCTGGATCGCGTCGTGGACCGGCTGCATCTCGGGCTCGTCGAGCGCGCGCTCCTCGTAGACCGGGGCGTAGCCGGCGGCGAGCAGCAGCCGGTTGCGCTCGCGCAGCGGGACCTCGAGCTCGTCGGCGAGGTGGAGCACCATCTCGGCGCTCGGCTTGGCGCGGCCGGTCTCGACGAAGCTCAGGTGGCGGGTGGAGACGCCCGCCTCGAGCGCGAGGTCGAGCTGGCTGAGCCGGCGGCGCTGGCGCCAGTCGCGCAGCAGGGTGCCGAAGGGGGCGGCGGTGGCGGACATGGGGCGAGCGTACGCGAGTGGGTGCCGCGCGGGCATTACCCGGCGGGTAATGGATCTGCTGCACGGAGCCCGTCACCGTGGCGGCCATGACCGACACCACGCTCACCGCTCCAGCGGCCCCGGGCCGCATCACCATCCGCTTCGCGCTGCTGCTCGACGCGGTCATCTCCGGCGCCAACGGCGTCGCCTACCTCGTCGCCGCCGACCCGATCGGCGACCTGCTCGGCCTCCCGGTCGACTTCCTGCGCGCGCTCGGCGCGTTCTTCGTCGTCTACGCGTTCGCCGTCTGGCTCGTCAGCCGCCGGCCCTCGAGCCCTGCGGTGGCGGCCGTGATCGCCGGCAACGTCCTGTGGGTGCTCGCGAGCCTCGCGTTCGCGATCGCGGGCTGGCACGACCCGACCACGGCCGGCGTCGTCTGGACCGTCCTGCAGGCCATCATCGTCGCCGGGTTCGCCGAGCTGCAGGTAGCCTCGGCGCCGTGGCGAGCTGGGACGACGTCGTAGCGATCGGGACCGCGCTCCCGGAGACCGAGGAGAGCACCTGGTTCCGCACCCCGGCGCTGAAGGTGCGGGGGAAGTCGTTCTGCCGCATGAAGGAGGACGGCGAGACGCTCGTGATCCAGGTGCTCGACCTCGAGGACAAGGAGGCGCTCCTGCGCTCCGACCCCGAGCTGTTCTTCACCACGCCGCACTACGACGGGTACGCGTACGTGCTCGTCCGCCTCGACCGGATCGGCCGTGAGCAGCTGGCCGAGCTGGTCGAGGATGCGTGGCGGCTGCGCGCGCCGAAGAAGCTTCTGTAGCCTGGCCCGCCGTGTACTACGACGATGACGCAGACCTCTCCCTCCTCGACGGCAAGACCGTCGCGATCCTCGGCTACGGCTCGCAGGGTCATGCCCATTCGCTGAACCTCAAGGACTCCGGGGTCGACGTCGTGGTCGGCCTCCGCGAGGGTTCCGCCTCCGTCGAGAAGGCGCGCGGCGCCGGGCTCGACGTGACCGGCATCGCCGACGCCGCGTCGCGCGGCGACATCGTGATGGTGCTGCTGCCCGACGAGAAGCACGGGCAGGTCTACCGCGAGGAGATCGCGGACGGCATCGCGCCCGGCAACCTGCTGCTGTTCGGGCACGGCTTCTCGATCCACTTCGGTGAGATCGATCCGCCGGCCGAGGTCGACGTCGGCCTCGTGGCGCCGAAGGGCCCGGGGCACCTGGTGCGGCGCCAGTACGTGGAGGCGCGCGGCGTGCCGTGCCTGATCGCCATCCAGCAGGACGCGACCGGCAACGCGAAGCCGCTGACGCTGGCCTACGCGAAGGGGATCGGCGGCACGCGCGCGGGCGTGATCGAGACGACCTTCAAGGACGAGACGGAGACCGACCTGTTCGGCGAGCAGGCCGTGCTGTGCGGCGGCGTGTCCGAGCTCGTCAAGGCGGGCTACGAGACGCTCGTGGAGGCCGGCTACGACCCGAAGCTCGCCTACTTCGAGTGCCTGCACGAGCTGAAGCTGATCGTCGACCTGATGTACGAGAAGGGCCTGTCGGGCATGCGCTTCTCGGTCTCCAACACCGCCGAGTACGGCGACTACACCCGCGGCAAGCGCATCATCGGGACGGAGACGCGGCAGGCGATGAAGGACATCCTCGGCGAGATCCAGTCCGGGGAGTTCGCCCGCGAGTGGATCGCGGAGAACCGTGCGGGCCAGGAGAACTTCCAGCGCATGCGGGCCGAGGAGGCCGACCACCAGGTCGAGCGCGAGGGCAAGCAGCTGCGCTCGATGATGGACTGGATCGAGACCGACTTCTAGGGCGGGCAGCACCAGCCGCTGACCTGCGGGAACCCGCGGGTGCCGAACCTCCGCGACACGCGCGGTGCGGCGAGCATCTGCCGTGCGCCCTCCGCGCCCGGCCGCAGGTAGACCCACTGGTCGGCGAGCGGCCAGGCGACGAGCAGCCAGCGCCCGCTGGGGGAGAAGCGCAGGCGGGTGAAGCGCCCGTCGGCGCGGAACAGCACGCGGTCGGGGCCGCCGGGCCGCATCAGCGCCACCTCGCTGGAGGTGCGCTCGCGCCGCGCGACCGCCACCAGCGAGCCGCCGCGGGCGGGGGCGAACGTCGTGACGGTCTGGCGGCCGGGCATCCACATCCGCGCCGTGCGGCGCCCGCGGGCGTCGTAGACCGCGATCGAGCGGTGGAGGTTGACCAGCAGGCGCGTGCCGTCGGCGGACCAGGCGATCTGGCTCGGCACGTGGGGGAGGGTGATACGGGCGAGTCGCTGCCGCGTGTCGACGTCGACCACGTCGACGTGGGCGCCGGACAGGGACGCGAGCACGTGCCGCGCACCAGGGCGCCAGGCGGCGGGGCGGAACGTGCCGGCGTCGAGCAGCCGGTCACCGGTGCCGTCGCCCGCGACGACGCGCAGGTCGCCGCCGGTGCGGTAGGCGACGCGGAAGCCGCTCGGCGACCACAGCGCCTGCGAGATCGGGCGCGGCGCGGTCAGCGACCAGCGGACGTTGCCGCGCAGGTCGAGAGCGGCCAGCCGCCGCCCCTTCCAGGCGATCACGAACTTGCCGTGGGGCGACCACGACGCGGCCGACCACGCCCCGAGCCGTCGCCGCTTCCCGTTCGCGTCGACGATCCACGTGATGCCGCTGGAGGACACGAGCAGCCGCCCGCCGGACGGCAGCCGGTCCGCGCGCGGCGCCCGGTCGGTGGGCAGCTCCGGCCGCAGCCCGACGGCCGTCCGGACCCAGTCCGCGACCGCCTCGCCGGGAGGGGAGAGGGCCGCCGCGAGGACGCACAGCACTGCGGCAACGGCCCAGGGTGCGCGAGTGCGGCGCGGTGCCACGGGCTCCCGCCTCGCGAACTCGTCTTGCAGCCGCAGCAGCGCGCGCTCGCGCGCGCCGTCCTCGTCGGGCGCGACCGCCTGCCGGAGCCGGTCCTCAACGCTCATCGAGCAGCCTCCCCAGGTGGTCGAGGCCGCGGCGGAGGCGGGAGTTGACCGTCCCGCGCGGCAGCCCGAGCGCCCGCGCGATCTCGCCCGGCGTGTAGCCGAGCGCGTGGCGCATGACGACGGCGGCGCGCTGGTCGACCGGCAGCTGGGACAGCGCGCGCACGAGCTCGTCCGACCAGCCCTCGGGCGGCGGCGGCGCGGTGGCGGCGACGCCGGGCGTCGGGACCGCGCGCAGCCGCCGCGATCGCGCATGGTCGATCGCGCGGTTGACGACGATCCGCGTCAGCCACGGCCCGAACGGCCGCCGGCGGTCGAAGCGGTCGAGCGCCTGCAGCGCGGCGATGAACGCCTCCTGCGCGATGTCCTCGGCGGCGGCCGCGTCGTGCACGACCAGCCACGCCGCCCGGTACGCGCGCGGCCAGTGCAGCGCGAACAGCCCCTCGAACGCCTCCGCCGAGCCCGCCTGAGCGGCTCGCACGAGAGCCGCCTCAGAACCCTCGACCATCCTCAAGGGGGTCTGACCCCGTTGAGGTTGGGTGAGGGTTGGGACCGCCATCGGCAGCATGCTCCTCCTACGAGCGTGGGAGCGCCAGAGGTCCCGCTTGCCACAATCGAAGTGATGGCTGACCCCGAGCTCCCCGGAGGCTGGCTTCCGCCCAAGGCGCCCGAGCGCCCCGCCCCGACCTACCGGCCCCCGCTGGCCGAGCAGCAGCCGCTGCCCAGCTTCGTCCACGAGCGGGCGCAGCAGGGCACCAACGGGCTCGCGGTCACCGCCATCGTCTGCGCCGTCACGAGCATGGGCCTGCTCGTGCTCTCGCTCGGGCTGAGCTTCTTCTTCAGCCTCCCGCTCGGCGTCGCCGGCTGGGTCTGCGCCGCCCGCTCCGCCCCCGATCAGAACCCCGGCCAGCGCAAGACCGGCCACGTCCTGAGCGTCGTCGCGATCGCGCTCAGCGTCGCCGCCGCGGTCGCGTGGCTGCTCCTGATCGCCGCCGGCGTCACGCCCGAGGAGCTGCAGCGGAACCTCGAGGAAGAGCTCGAGCGGCAGCGTCGCTCCTCGTAGCTAACCTCAACGACCGTGACCCCGAACCCGTTCGTGAAGCAGTACCTGATGACCGCCGGGCCCACGCCCGTGCCTCCGGCCGTCTCGCAGGCGATGGCCGCGCCGATGCTCTACCACCGCGCTCCCGCCTTCGTCGAGCTCTACGAGCGGGTGCTGGGCAAGCTGCCACGGGTCTTCCAGACCGAGAACGACGTGCTCGTCTTCGCGGCCAGCGGCTCCGGCGCGATGGAGTCGGCCGCCGCCAACCTCGTCCGCCCCGGCAAGCCCGTGCTGACGGCCGCGGCCGGCAAGTTCGGGGAGCGCTGGATCGAGCTCGCCGAGGCCTACGGCGGCGATCTCGTGCGCTACGAGCCCGGCTGGGGCGAGCGTCTCGACCCCGCGGAGTTCGACCGCCTGCTGACCGAGAACGGCGCGATCGACGTCGCCTTCGCCACCCTCTCCGAGACCAGCACCGGCATCGTCCACGACGTCCAGGCGATCGCCGAGGTCTGCAAGCGCCACGACGTGATCCTCGCCGTCGACGCCGTCTCCGGCCTCGGCGCCGCCGAGCTGCGCCAGGACGAATGGGGGATCGACGTCGTCGTCGCCGGCTCCCAGAAGGCGCTCATGTGCCCGCCCGGTCTCGCGTTCGCGTCGGTCTCGGACAAGGCGGCCGCCTACGCCGCCGACAACCCCGGGGGCCGCTACTACTTCGACTGGACCAAGAACCTCAAGGCCCAGCGCAAGAGCAACTCCGCCTTCACACCCGCCGTGTCGCTGTTCACCGGCCTCGACCTCGCGCTCGACATGATCCTCGAGGAGGGCCTGGAGAACGTCTTCGCCCGCCACGAGCTGCTGGCCCGCGCCACCCGCGCCGGCGCCCAGGCGATCGGGCTCGAGATCTACGGCGACGCCGACGAGCGCAGCACGGTCGTCACCGCGGTCGAACTGCCGGAGTCGATCGACGGCAACAAGGTGCCCGGCGCCCTGCGCAAGCTCGGGATCACCGCCAACGGCGGCCAGGAGCAGCTCAAGGGCCGGATCCTCCGGATCGCCCACTGCGGCTACTTCGGCGCGTTCGACATCCTGACGTCGCTGTCCGGGCTCGAGATGGCGCTCGCCCAGCTCGGCTCCGAGGTCGAGCACGGCGCCGGGGTCGGCGCCGCGCAGCGCGTGTTCGTCGAGGCCGGCGTCGCAGCACCCGCGTAGTGCTCGAGCAGCAGTACAAGGTCCTGGTCAAGGAGAAGATCGCCGACTCCGGCGTGAACATGCTGCGCGAGCGCTTCGCCGTCGACGTCGGGGTCGACTGGAGCGACGAGGAGCTCGCCGAGCGCATCGGGGGCTACCACGGGATCCTCATCCGCTCGGCGACGAAGCTGACCGCCGACCTGATCGGCCGCGCCGACAACCTCAAGGTGATCGGGCGGGCCGGTATCGGGGTCGACAACGTCGACGTCGAGGCGGCCACCAAGCGCGGCATCATCGTCGCCAACGCGCCGCAGTCGAACATCGTCGCCGCCGCGGAGCACACCGTGGCGCTGATGCTGTCGCTGGCGCGCAACATCCCGCAGGCGCACGCGTCGCTGACCGCCGGCAAGTGGGAGCGCTCGAAGTTCGGCGGCGTCGAGGTGTACGAGAAGACCCTCGGGATCCTCGGCTTCGGCCGCATCGGCCAGCTCGTCGCCGCCCGCGCCCAGGGCTTCGGCATGCGCGTGCTCGCCTTCGACCCGTTCGTCTCGTCCGAGCGCTTCCGCGAGCTCGGCGTCGACAAGGCCGACACCAGCGCCGACGTCTACCGCGAGTCCGACTTCATCACCATCCACCTCCCCAAGACGCCGGAGACGCGCGGCTGGCTCGACGCCGAGGCGTTCGCGCAGATGAAGGACGGCGTGCGCGTGATCAACTGCGCCCGCGGCGAGCTGCTCGTCGACGAGGCGCTGAAGGACGCGCTCGACTCCGGCAAGGTCGCCGGCGCGGCGCTCGACGTCTTCCCGGCCGAGCCGATCACCGACTACCCGCTGTTCGAGGGCTACGAGAACGTCGTCGTGACGCCGCACCTGGGCGCCTCGACCACCGAGGCCCAGGATCGCGCCGGCGTCCAGACCGCCGAGCAGGTCGTCGCCGCGCTGACGGGCGGCGTCGTCTCCACCGCGGTCAACATCCCCGCCGTGTCCGCCGAGGACATGGAGGTGCTCGGCCCGTACCTGCCGCTCGTGCAGCGGCTCGGCCGCCTCGCCACCGCCCTCGCCGAGGGGAGCGGCATCGAGCGCGTCGAGTGCGAGTACCTCGGCCACCTCGCGGGCCGCGACACGCGCCTGCTCACGCTCGCGACGCTGCAGGGCGTGCTCCACGGCCACACGGAGGAGGAGGTCAACCTCGTCAACGCGCCGTCGCTGGCGGAGGAGCGCGGGATCGAGGTCGCGGAGACAAAGGAGATCGTCGCCCGCGACTTCACCGACCTCGTCCGCATCACGGTCGGCGGCAGCCGCGTGGTCGGCACCACGCTCGGCCAGCGCCACCGCCCGCACCTGCTCGAGGCGTGGGGCCAGCGCTTCAACCTCCAGCTCGACGACGACCACTTCGCGCTGTTCCGCTACTCCGACCTGCCCGGCATGGTCGGCCGCGTCGGCACGCTGTTCGGCGAGCACGGGATCAACATCTCCCAGGCCGCCGTCGGCCGCGAGCCCCCGGGCGAGGACGGCCATCGCGACAACGTCGCCGTGATGGCCGTCACCGCGGACAACCCGGTGCCCCAGGCGGTCGTCGACGAGATCGTGGCGAGCGACGGCTTCGTCGCGGGCCGCGCGGTCTCGCTCTAGCTCCTGCCAGCGCCGGGCAATCTGGCTCTGATCGAGCGATGCGTCGAGCGCTCGCCCTGCTGCGTCGTCCTGGCGGTGCTCGCCTCGTGCGGGAGCGACGACGAGCCCGCCGCCGAGCAGGCCGCGAAGCCCAGCGTGACGCCGTTCCCCACGATCGACCGGGCAGACCTCGAGGTCGGCACCACGTACACGACCCAGCAGTTCAAGCCCAACATCACGCTCACGCTGCCCGAGGGCGAATGGATCGCGGCCGGCGCCGACAGCCCGGACCACGTCGAGATCGAGCCGACACCGCAGGACCCGGTCGACGCCTCGGCGCTGGCGTTCCACCACATGACCCAGGTGTTCGATCCGGAGCAGGGCGGGGTGACGCCCGGCGACGCGGTCGCCGGCCCCGACGACTTCGCCGCCTGGCTGACCGACCATCCGCACCTGAAGGCGACGAAGCCGAAGCCGGTCGAGGCGCTCGGCCTGAAGGGCGTCGCGATCGACGTCCGCGTGAAGTCGAGCCAGCCCCGGCGCTACAAGGACTGCGGGAAGGTGGAGGGCGAGTGCGTCGTGATGTTCGTCGGCAAGGTCGAGCCGATCGTCTACGGCTCCAAGTCCCTCGGCCGCTTCTTCGTGCTCGAGCAGCCCGACGGCAAGGAGCTCGTGGTCGAGCAGTACATCGAGCCGGCGTCCGCGCTGAAGGCGCAGCAGCCCGCGTTCGACGCCCTGCTCGAGTCGGCGACGACCGCGCCCGGTTAGCGCACCGCACCGGTCGCACGCCGCTCCGCGGCGCGCTCCCAGCGCAGGAACAGCGCGTTGACCGCGAACGCGATGATCACGAGCACCGCGACGATCCCGTACATCCGCGGCATGTCGTGCAGCGTGATCGCCTCGACCAGCTCGTAGCCGAAGCCGGCCCGCGAGGCGAACATCTCGCCCAGCACGACGCCGAGCAGCACGAGGCTGAAGCCGAGCCGCAGGCCCGGTCAGCAGCGCCGGGAAGATCGACGGGAAGATCACCTGGCGGAACGTGTCGAGCCGCGACAGGCGCAGCGAGCGCGCGACCTTGAGGTGCACGGGGTTCACCCCGCGCGTGGCGTTCATCGCGATGATGATGATCGGGAAGATGCCGTGGAACATCCCGAACGCGATCTTCGAGTAGAGGCCGAACCCGAACACGGTCAGGAAGATCGGGAACAGCGTGACCTTCGGGATCGAGTAGACCGACAGCGTGATCGGCTCGAACACGTTGCCCCAGAAGCGCACGAGCCCGAGCGTCACGCCGATCCACAGCCCGGCCACGGCCGCGATCGCGAAGCCGAGCGCGGTGGCGGCGAGCGTGGCGCCGAGGCTGTCGAAGAGCCAGCCGCCGGAGATGCCGTCGCCCAGCGCGTCGGCGGCCTGGACCGGCGTCGCGACGTAGAAGTCGCCGGCGAGCATGCCGACGACCTGCCAGATCGCGAGCAGCACGAGCGGCAGCAGCATCTGGCCGGCCAGCACGGGGTCGCGCGAGCGGCGGCGAGGGGCGGTGCGGGCGGCGGTGGCTGCGGTGGTCGCCATGCCTACGCCTGCCTGCCGTAGAACCGGCGCTCGAGCCGCAGCAGCAGCGAGTTGACGACGACCGCGAACGCGAGGATCAGCAGGATCGCCGCGTACATGTTCTGGATCGCGAAGTTGTTGTAGCTGAAGCCCACGAACCAGCCGACGCCCGACTCCGCCTGGATGAACTCGCTCGCCACGACCCCGATCACGGTGTAGCTGGCGGCGAGCTTGAAGCCCGTGAAGATGTACGGCGTCGCGGCGGGGAAGTAGACGCGCGTGAACAGCCGCCACGGCGACAGCCGCAGGCTGCGCCCCACCTTGACCATCACCTCGGGCACGGAGTCGAGGCCGATGACGGTGTTGAGGATGATCGCCACGACCGCCCAGGCCCAGGCGATGATGATCACCGGCGCCCCGCCGAGCCCGAAGATCGCGATGAACAGCGGGTAGAAGGCGAAGATCGGGATCGCGTAGTAGGTGGTCAGGTACGGCTGCAGCACCTTGCGCGTGCGCTCGAGCCGCCACAGGGCCACCCCGAGCGGCAGCCCGGTCACCACGGCGAGGAAGCCCGCCACGACGATCGAGGTGAGCGTGCGCGCGATGTGCTCGCCGAGGATGCCGTCGGAGACCAGCAGCCACAGCTGCCACACCATCTCGCTCAGCGGGACGAGCGCGATCGGGTTGACGAGCCCGAGCCGCGGGATGACCTCGAGCGCGACCAGCGCGAGCAGGATCAGGCCCCAGCGGACGAGCCGGACCCGCGTCTCCTGCTTCACCGGCGCTCACCCGCCAGCGCCTGCATCGACTCCTCGCGCAGGCTCTCCCACAGCTCTCCGCTGAGGCGCCCGAACTCCGGGTCGCTGACGATCGTCGAGTCGCGCGGGCGCGGCAGCGGGTTCTCGACGATCTTCTTGACCTGGCCGGGCCGCGCGGTCATCACGACGATGCGGTCGCTCAGCAGCAGCGCCTCGTCGAACGAGTGGGTGATGAACAGGATCGTGGCGTTCGTCGCCTCGCGGATCCGCAGCAGCTCCTCGCCGAGGATCAGGCGGGTCTGCTCGTCCAGCGCGCCGAACGGCTCGTCCATGAGGATGATCGCCGGCTCCAGCACGAGGGTGCGCGCGATCGCCACGCGCTGGCGCATGCCGCCGGACAGCTCGGCGGGGTGACGGTCCTCGAAGCCGCCGAGCCCGACGAGCTCGATCATCTCGCCCGCGCTGCGCGACCGCTCCTCCTTGGCGACGCCGGTCATCTCGAGCCCGAACTCGACGTTCTCGGTCACCGTGCGCCAGGGGAACGCCGACTCCTGCTGGAACACGATCCCGATCGAGGGATCGGTGCCGTCGACGAGGTTGCCGCCGATCCGCACCTCGCCCGACGACGGCTCGATCAGCCCGCCGACGATCTCCATCAGCGTGCTCTTGCCGCAGCCGCTGGGCCCGACGATCGAGACGAACTCGCCCTCGTCGACCGACAGCGAGACGTCGTGCACCGCGTCGACGTCGCCGCGCGGCGTCTCGTAGGCCTTGCTCAGGTTCTCGATCGTGAGCAGCAACGCGTCACCCTCCTGGCAGCGTGATCCGCTGGTCCGCCGGTATGAAGTCCTGCACGACGAGCTCGTCCCAGTCGATCTTCTGCCCGCCCGGCAGGAGGTCGATCAGGCGCATCTCCTCGGCCACGGTCTCGAGCGCCTCGGGGCTCGCGAGGCCGACCACCCAGTGCTTGTCGGGATCGACCGTCTTGAGCGCCTTCATGGCGCTGGCCGGCTTGATCTCCGCCTCCTTGGCCCACGCCTTCGCGACCGTCTCGGGGTCGGACTTGAGGAACTCGAGGCCCTCGGCGCGCGCCTTGATCGTGCGCTCGACGAGCTTGCGGTCGCGGTCGAGCACGCCAGGTCCGGTGATGATCACCGTGGAGAGGAACTCGGGCACGTAGTCGGAGGCCTGGAAGACGGGCTTCCACTTCTCCTCCGCCGCTTGCTCGGAGAACACCGGCTCGAGGATCGCCGCGGCATCGATGTCGCCGTTCTTGAGCGCGGTCAGCCCCTCGGTGAGCCCGCCCATCGAGCGCGTCTTGACGTTGTCGACGCCGACCCCGGAGCGCTCGAGCGACAGCGCCAGCAGCCCCTGCGTCACCGAGCCGGGGCTCGTGTAGCCGACCTCCTTGCCGCTCAGGTCCTCGATCGAGTCGAGCTTCGAGCCGGGGCGCGTCACCCACAGCACGTCCTTGCTCGACGCGACGCCGCCGCCGACGATCCGGATGTCGGCGCCCGCCTCGAACGCGGTGACCGCCGCGGTGGTGGCGACCTCGCCGAGCGGCAGGCCGCCGCTGACGACGTTGCGGACCGTGGTGCCGCCGCCCTCGGAGCCGACGATCTGCTTCACGCGCACGCCGTTCTTGTCGAACAACCCCTGGTCCTGGGCAGCGATCCACGGCGGCGAGAACAGCAGCGCCGGGTGGTTGGTGACCGTCACGTCCCCGCCCTCGCCTCCCTCGGTCAGCCCCGAATCGCCACAGCCGGCGACGGCGAGCGCGACGGCGAGCGTGATCGCAAGCCGCTTCACGACAAGAAATCCAATCCCCGGCGGCGCCCGCGGGAAACGGGAGCCGGGGAGCGGGGCGTCAGGAAACGAACGCGGTGGCTAGTCGTCCGCCGGCGGCGGAGCGAACACGATCCGCTTGAGCTCCTCGACCGTCCGGCCGCCGAGCCGCAACGAGGTCACGAATCCCTCCTGGCCGAGCTCACCGGCCTCGAGCGACGTGCGGAAGGCGTCGACCGTCGCGCGCTCCGCGTCGGGCACCTTGTCCTTGCCGACCTCGACGAACACGAGGTGGCGGGGGCGGCGGTTGGAGTGCGCCAGCCGCACGTAGCGCTCGCGCTCGGCGGCGTCGAACCCGGCGAGGGCGATCACCACGGTCTGGCCGGCCGACAGCCGCTTCGTCGCGGTGGCGTCGAGCAGCGCACGGGCCTTCTCGTCGATCTGCTCGTCGGCCACCCGGCCTGCCAGCAGGCGGCGCAGGCGCGCCATCGAGAGCAGCACGTTCGTGTCCTCGAGCACACGGGCGCAGAACGCCTCGCGCGTCGCTTCGTCGGCGGACAGCACGATCACGAGCGAGCCTGGCGCGTAGCGGATGCGATCGCTCGGGCTGAGGACCCGGCCGCGGACGCCGACGTCCGCCTGGCGGGGTGGCCGCTCGGGCTCGCCGGGGCGGCGCGGGCGCTCTGACGACCACCCTCCGCGCTCGTTCTCACCAATCTTGACGCTGCGCGGTCCCGTGCTCATTCCTCCACGGTATAGGCTCGGCGCCGCGGTCGGTCTGCAGCCGGAGCGCTAGGGCGCGCCGCGGGCGATCGCGCTGCGCAGCACCACGCGCGTCTCGGTCTCCGCGACGCCCATCCGCGTCTTGAGCTGTCGCAGCAGCCGGTCGAGCTCGGCCGTGTCGTGGCACGCGACCCGCAGCTGGTAGTCGAAGCGCCCGGTCACGTGGTCGGCGTCGATCACCGCCTCGAGCTTGGAGACCTCCGCCTCGAACGAGTCGTTCGTGTGCTCGGGACCCATGTTGACCTCGATCAGCGCGTGCAGCCGGCGGCCCGCGGCGCCCGGGTCGACGGTGGCCGTGAAGCCGGTGATGACGCCCTCCCGGCGCAGCCGCCGCACGCGGTCGGCGGCGGCGTTGGCGCTCAGCCCGACGCGTGCGCCGAGGTCGCGGTAGGAGAGCCGCGCGTCGCGCACGAGCTCACCGAGGATCTCACGGTCGAGACGGTCCATGCCGCGATTGTCGCAGCCCTGGCCGGATCGTGCTGGAGGAAGCGCGGCGAGGTCGCTAGGAAGACGGCATGTTCGACGCGCTGATCTCGGGCCTGGTGGCCGGCTGGGGCGTCGCCGTCCCGCTCGGCGCCATCGGCGTGCTGCTCGTCGACCTCGGCATGCGCGCGGGCTTCCGCCACGCCGCGCCGGCCGCCGCGGCGGTCGCGACCGCCGACCTCCTGTACGCGGCGGTGGCGGCCGTCGCCGGGACCGCCGCGGCGCACCTGCTGGAGCCGCACGAGCACGCGCTCAAGCTGATCGCCGCCGGCGTGCTCGCCGCGGTGGCCGTCGTCGGGCTGCGGGCGGCGCGGCGGCGCGCGAAGGCGGCGCGTGAGGACGGCGGAGGAGCGCCTGCCGTCGGCGGAGCGCCTGCCGGTCGCCTGTTCGCGCGCTTCCTCGCGCTGACCGCGGTCAACCCGACGACCGTCCTGTACTTCGCCGCCCTGATCGCGGGGCTTCCCGCCGTGGCCGGCGCGCCTGCCCCGGACAAGCTCGTGTTCGTGGCCGCCGTCGGCGTTGCCAGCCTGAGCTGGCAGCTGACCCTCGCGGGCGCCGGGGCGGCGCTGCACCACCGCCTGCCCGACCGCGCGCGCCTCTACACCGCGCTCGTCGGCAACGCGCTCGTGCTCGGCCTCGCGCTGCGGATGGCGCTCAGCGCGTAGCGCGCTGCGGAACGGAAGCGGCGTCGGCGAACGTCGCAACCCACCCCGGGTCGTCCAGTGTCCGCTCCAGCACGCGCTCGAGCGCGGCGACGCACGCCGGATCGAACGCGCTCCCGCTCTCCTGGCGCAGCAGCCCCAGCGCCCGCTCCTGGCTCCACGCCGGGCGGTACACGCGGTGCGAGACGAGCGCGTCGTAGACGTCGCACACGGTCAGCACCCGCGTCGCGATCCCCAGGCAGTCGCCTCTCAGGCCACGCGGATAGCCGCCGCCGTCGAGCCGCTCGTGATGGTCGAGCACCAGCGACAGCACCTCGGGGTCGAAGCCGCCGAGGTCGCCCAGCAGCCGCGCGCCGTCCTGCGGGTGGCGCTTGATCGCGTCGAACTCCTCGGGCGTCAGCGAGCCCGGCTTGCAGAGGATGTCCTCCGGCACCCGCAGCTTGCCCATGTCGTGCAGCAGCCCGCCGATCGCGAGATGGCGCAGCGTCGCGGGCGGCAACCGCAGCTCCTCGCCGACCGCACACGCGAGCGTCGCCACGCGGCGGGTGTGCTCCTCGGTCGAGCGGTCCTTCTCGGCGAGGTCGATCATCAGGGCGCGCACGCGCGGGCCGAGGTAGGCCTCCTCGGCGCCGACCAGCTCGGTGGCGGTGAGGTCGCCGACCAGCGGGCGCGAGGCGCGGCCCTGGCGCAGGTCGAGCACCGCCGGGATGCCGACCAGGACGACGCCCAGCAGCTCCATCCCGTGGCCGAAGTAGAAGGCGAGCGTGCCGTAGCCCATCACGAGCTGCGGCACGAGCGCCCAGCCGAGCCACACGCAGCCGACGAACACGAGCAGGTCGGTGGTGCGGCGGGTCAGCGTGTAGGTGCGGATCGCGCGCAGCGCGAGCAGCCCGTAGAAGACGACGCCGAGCACGAGCAGGACGAGCGCCGGCGCGCTGCCGGCCTCGGGGACGCTCGGGACGGCGGAGGGGAAGGTCAGGCCGATCCCGCCCAGCAGCAGGATCGCGGCGGCGAGCCCGATCTGGAGCGTCAGCACCGGCTTCATCCGCAGCGGGCGGCGCATCCGCGGCAGCGCGGTCAGCGCCAGCACCGCGCCGCCGGCCGGCAGCGAGGCCGCGCCCGCGAGCGCGATCACGCCGTTCATGCCGACGATGATCCCCGGCGTGGCGAGGCCGTGGATGGCGAGCAGCGCGGTCATGGTCGAGAACGCCGCGCCGAGCAGCACGGTGCGGCCGTCGTCGGCGCGCACGCCCGCGATCGTCAGCCCGATCGAGGCGACGGCCGCCACCAGCGCGCCGGTCGCGACGAGCGTGAAGTGGATCCACGACGCGATCTGCACCTCCTGGCCGCCGAACGCGTGCAGCACGGCGGGGACGCCGACCGCCCAGGCGGCGAGAAGCGCGAGCATGCCGCGCGGCGCGTGCCCCTTCTTGAGCATTGAGGGCTTATCGGCAGATCAGCGCACGATGTGCAGTCCGATCAGCGCAGGGATCGCCGACAGCCCCTTCGTGATCGGATCGACCGGCCGCTGGGCCTCCTCGGCCGCCTCCTTGCGCGCGATCGCCGCCCGGATCGTCGTCGCGCCGGCCACGCGCAGCGGCTCGGGCGGCACGATCTTCGGCGGCGGGTCGACCCACGCCCAGTGCGCCGCGTCCTCGCTGCGGCCGAGCGCGAGCGCCGCCAGCGAGCGGCCGGCGAGGTGCGACGGCCCGACGCCGTTGCCGGTGTAGCCGAACGCCGCCCAGGCGTGCCCGCCGCGCAGCGTGACGATGGCGGGCAGGTGGGTCGGGGAGACGTCGATCGGGCCGCCCCAGGCGTGCTCGATCCGGCGGCCCTCGAGCATCGGGAAGATCCGCAGCAGCGCCCGGTGCGTCTCGTCGACCACGGCGGCGTCGACCTCCGCGCGCCCGTGCGTGCGCGCGCCGACCTCCATCCGCCCGCCGCCCCAGCCGAGCAGGATGCGGCCGTCGTTGGTGGTGCGGAAGTAGTGCAGCAGCGCGCGCCCGTCGGTGATCGCCTCGCCGCCGGTCCAGCCGAGCTGCTCGATCACGTCGGGCACCGGCTCGGTCAGCACGATGTGGCTGGAGGAGACCGTGAGCCGGTTGCGCAGCCGCCGGATCTGGCCCGAGGCGGCGTTGATCGTCACCGCGGCGGCGCCCGCCCGCACGCTGCCTCCGGCCGTCTCGGCGACCACGCTGCCGCCGCGGTCGACGTGCAGCGCCTGCACCCGCGAGCCCTCGAAGATCCGCACGCCGCGGCCGAGCAGCCGCTCGCGCAGCCCGAAGGCCAGCCGCGCCGGCTGCACGATCGCGCCGGAGCGGGTCGCCACCCCGGCGCGGAACACCGGCGAGTCGCAGACCGCGCGCGTCTCCTCCGGCGACAGCGCCACCACGTTCTCGCCGTCGACCGCCGCGACGGCCGCGCCGTCCTGGGCCGGAGCGCACGAGACGACGAGGTGCGGCGCCTCGCGCACCCACGCGTCGACCTGCTGCTCGCGGCACCAGGCCACCACCTGGTCGACCGTGTCCGCCGACGCTGCGGCCAGCTCGCGCGCCCGCCGCTCCCCGTACTGCTCGGCCATCAGCGGCCGGCTCAGCCACAGCGAGGAGAGGAAGCCGCCGTTGCGCCCGCTCGGCCCGGTGCCGCAGACGGCGGCCTCGAGCACGACCACGCGCGCGTTCGGCTCGCGCTCGAGCACGTGCCATGCCGTCCACATGCCGGTGTAGCCGCCGCCCACCACCAGCACGTCGGCGTCGACGTCGTCCGCCAGCGCAGGCTGCGCCGGCGGGATCCCGCCCGCCTCGACCATCCACCAGCCATGCGCGTCGTGAACCATCAGTGGGCCTCCACTAAAGCGCGGCGGCCTCTACGGCATCGCGCTCGACGTCGCGCAGCCCGTGCGGGACGTCGCAGCCGACCGGGTCGACGGGGAACGTCGACCGCAGCCCGGCCAGCCCTTCGAGGATCGCCAGGTTGGCGGCCGGCAGGTGGCGCAGCGAGTAGCCGCCCTCCAGGAACGCGACGACGCGCCCGCCGCAGCACTCGTCGGCGAGCATCACCGCGCGGTCGGTCATCTCGCGGAAGCCGGGGACCGTGACCGCCATGCGCCCGAGCGGGTCGCTGGCCGCGGCGTCCTGGCCGGCGCCGATCAGCAGCAGGTCGGGCGCGAACGCGCGGATGGCGGGCTCGACCACGCGGTCGAAGGCCAGCGCGTAGCCCGCGTCACCGGTGCCCACCGGGAGCGGCACGTTGATCAGCGACTCGCCGGGCGCGTCGACGTCGCCGGTGTCGTCGGGGTAGAGGCGGTCCTGGTGCAGCGAGATGGTCAGCACCGTGGCATCGTCGCGGAAGATCGCCTCGGTGCCGTTGCCGTGGTGGACGTCCCAGTCGAGGATCGCCACCCGCGCCGCCCCGCGGGCGAGCTGCGCCCAGCGCGCCGCCACCGCGGTCGCGTTGAGCAGGCAGAAGCCCATCGGCCGCCCTGCCTCGGCGTGGTGCCCCGGCGGCCGCGCGATGACGAACGCGTTGCGCAGGTCGCCCGCCACCACCGCCGCCACCGCCTCGAGCAGCCCGCCCACCGCCAGCAGCGCCGCCGTGCGCGTGCCGGGGCCGATCCACGCCTCGTGGTCGAGCTCGACGAGCTGGCGCGGCTCGGCCAGCACGCGCTCGACGTGGCTGGCGTCGTGCACGAGCTCGAGCGCCGCCCGCGGCGCGGGCCGCGCTCCGAGCCGCTCGACGTGGTGCAGGACGCCCGAGCCCTCGAGCGCCCGGAACGTCTCCGCGAGCCGCTCGGGCCGCTCGAACGGCGGCACGCGCATCCACGGCGGGCCGCTCGGCGGGTTGCGGTGCCCGAAGCAGCGCTCGTCGAAGACCAGACCGGTGCGCTCAGGCACGGACGGGCGCCAGCGGCGTCTCTGCGACCTCGTCCACCGTCTCGCGGCGCAGCGAGCGAGCGGCCAGCCTGCGTTGGAGCAGCACGTTGAGCCCCATCAGGATCAGCACGATGACGAGGAACGACGTGGCGAGCACGTTGACCTCGGGCGGCACGCCCTGGCGCGTCGCGCCGAAGATGAAGAGCGGGAACGTCTGCGTCTGGCCGGCGTTGAAGCTCGTGATCACGTAGTCGTCGAACGAGATCGCAGCGGCCAGCAGCGCGGCCGCCGCCACCCCCGGCGCGATCATCGGCAGCGTGATCTTGCGGAACGTCGTCCACTCGGTCGCCCCGAGGTCCATGGCCGCCTCCTCGATGTGGCGGTCCATGCCCTCCAGCCGCGCCTTCACGGTCACCACCACGTAGGAGACGGTGAACATCACGTGGGCGATCACGATCGTGATGAAGCCCGTGTTGAACGCCGCGGTCAGGAACAGCGCGAGCAGCGAGGCGCCGAGCACGACCTCCGGCGTCGCCAGCGGGAGGAACACGAGCATGTCGACGAAGCTGCGGCCGCGGAAGCCGTAGCGCACGAGCGCGAGCGCCATGAAGGTGCCCAGCGCCGTCGCGATCAGCGTCGAGACGAGCGCGATCAGCACCGAGTTCTTCAGCGCCACCGCCAGGTCGGGGTTCGCGAACGGGTCGGCCCAGTGATCGAGCGTGAAGCCCTGCCAGGTGAAGTTGAACCGCCCCTGGTTGTCGTTGAACGAGAAGGCGACGACGATGAAGATCGGGATGAACAGGTAGAGCAGCGCGAGCCCCGACCACAGCGCCAGCCCCCACGAGCGGATCTTGTCGCCGGTCGAGCGCACCTAGAACGCCGCCTCGGTGAGGTTCTTCGTGCCGAGGACGCGCGCGTAGAGGAAGACCCCGACCAGGATGAAGCTCATGAGGATGAACGACAGCGCCGCCGCGGTCGGGTAGTCGAGGATCGTGATGAACTTCGACTGGATCACGTTGCCGATCATGTACTGCTTCGGCGTGCCGAGCAGCGCGGCGTTGATGAAGTCGCCGCAGGCCGGGATGAACGTCAGCAGCGAGCCGGCGAAGATGCCCGGCAGCGCGAGCGGCACCGTCACCCTGCGGAACGCCGTGGTGCGGCTCGCGTAGAGGTCGGTGGCCGCCTCGATCAGCCGCCGGTCGATCTTCTCCAGCGACACGTAGAGCGGCAGGATCATGAACGGCAGGAAGTTGTAGGTGATGCCCGCGATCACCGCCGTCCGTGAAGCCAGCAGCCGCCCGTCCTCGCTGACCAGGCCGACGTCGCGCAGGCGCTCCACGACCCAGCCCGAGTCCGACAGGATCAGCTGCCAGGCCACCGTCCGCAGCACGTAGGAGACGAAGAACGGCAGGATGATCAGCAGCAGGATCACGTTCTTCCAGCGCCCGGCCTTGAACGCCGTGAAGTAGGCGAGCGGGAAGCCGATGATCAGGCACAGGATCGTCGCCGTCGCCGAGTAGCCGATCGAGCGCAGGAAGTGCTGGTCGTACTCCTGGATCGCGTCCGTGTAGGTGCTGAACGCCCAGGTGAACGCGTAGCCGGTCTCGGGGTCGCCGGACTGCAGCGACACGTTCAGCTGGTTGACCAGCGGGATCGCGAAGAAGATGATCAGCCAGAGCAGGCCCGGCCCGAGGAAGATCCAGGGGAGCAGCTGCCGTCGTCTGCGCAGCGACAGCCGCAACATGGCCTACGCGCCCGTGACCTTCGCCATCGCCTCCTGCATCGTCTGCTCATCCTTCGGAGAGAGCGCCGGGTACGGGTGCAGCTTCGCGGCGACCTCCTCGGGCGGGAAGATCAGCGGGTTGTTCGCGAGCTTCGGATCCTTCTTCTCGAGGATCTCCTTCACGCCCTTCACCGGCGAGAGGTAGTTGACGTACGCCGCGATCGTCGCCGCCACCTCGGGCTCGTAGACGTAGTTCATCATCGTCTCGGCCGCGTACGGATGCTCGACCTTGGCCGGCATCATCATGTTGTCGGTGAAGAGGACGTTGCCCTCCTCGAAGTAGGAGAAGCGCAGGTCCGGGTTGTCGGACTGCAGCTGCACCATGTCGCCGGAGTAGGCGAGCGCGACGTCGATGTCGCCCTTGGCCAGCGGCTGCGTGTAGTCGTTGCCGGTGAAGCGGCGGAACTGACCCTCCTGGTTGGCCTTGTCGATCTTCTCGATCGCGCCCAGCATCTGGTCGAGCGTGGCCTTCGAGGGGTCGATGCCGTCGCCCAGCAGCACCGTCGAGGCGGAGTCGTAGGGCTCCTGCAGCATCGTGACCTTGCCCTTGAACTTCGGGTCGAAGAGGTCCGCGACGTTCTTGAGCTCGCCCCCGGTCTTCTTGATGTTGTAACCGATGCCCGTCGCGCCCGACTGCCATGGCAGCGTGTACTCGCGCTTGGGGTCGTAGTTGATCGTCTTGAGGTTGTCGACGAGGTTGGCGAAGTTCGGGACGTTCTTCTTGTCGATCGGCTCCGCGTAGCCGAGGCGCACCCAGCGCGCGGCCATGTAGTCCGTCGGGACGACGATGTCGCGGCCGATCGGCTGCTTGTTCTGCAGCTGCTGGCGGACCTTCCCGAAGAACTCGAAGTTGTCGTTGATCTCCTCGACGTACTTGACCTTGCCGCCGTACTGCTGGTTGAAGTCCTTGAGGATCTTCTTGTCGATGTAGAGCGGCCAGTTGGCGAACGTCCAGTTGCCGATCTCGGTCTTCGGGTGGTTGGCCGCCGCGGCCTCGTCCTTGTCGTCGGAGGCCTTCTCAGCCTCGCCCTCGACGCCGCCGCACGCGGCGATCACGGCGGCAAAGCCGGTCAGCGCGAGCCCGGAGCTGCCGGCCCGGCCGATGAACCTCCGCCGCGACAGGCGCTCGCTTTCGAAGAAATCCTCGAGGGCTCGCTCAATCCGTGGGTCGCTACTCACTGGCGCTCTGCTCCTTGGCGACGACGAAGGTGTGGTGTGGGTTCCAGGTCAGGTCGACCTCGCGACCGGGACCGAACGATTCCGGCTCCGAGCCGTCGAGGTTCTGGGCGAAGACGGTCAGCTCCTCACCGCCCGGCGCCTTGATCACGTACTGGATCGAGGTGCCGAGGAAGGCGGCGACGACGATAGTGCCGCGGAGGGCGTTGCGGTCCCCGTGGCCGCCACCATTGGCGGGGCTTAACGTGATCTTCTCGGGACGCACGCCGACGCGGATCGCGTCGGTGCCGTGCGGGCCGACCCGGTCGGAGGGGACCTGGAGGCGCGCTCCGTCGTGCGTTTCGACGCTGGCCAGGTCACCGTCGGTGCGGCCGAGCTTGCCGTCGATCAGGTTGGAAACCCCGAGGAAGTTCGCCACGAACTCGGTGCGGGGCCGCTCGTAGAGGTCGGAGGCCGAGCCGGCCTGCTCGATCTTGCCGTCGTGCATGACGGCGATCGTGTCGGCCATCGACATCGCCTCTTCCTGGTCGTGCGTGACGTGCACGAACGTGATCCCGATGTCCTGCTGGATCCGCTTGAGCTCGATCTGCAGCTGCTTGCGCAGGCGTAGGTCGAGCGCGCCGAGCGGCTCGTCGAGCAGCAGCGCCCGCGGCCGGTTCACCAGCGCGCGGGCGAGTGCCACGCGCTGCGCCTGGCCGCCGGAGAGCTGCGCGGGCTTGCGCTTGCCGAACCTGCCGAGCTGCACGAGGTCGAGCGCCTCGGCTGTGCGCGTGCGGACCTCGTCCTTGCCGACCTTCTGCCGCTCGAGTCCGAACGAGACGTTCTTCTCGACGCTCAGGTGCGGGAACAGCGCGTAGGACTGGAAGACCGTGTTGACGTCGCGCTTGTAGGGCGGCAGCTCCGTGACCTCGTCGCCGCCGAGGAAGACGCGGCCCTCGGTCGGCTCCTCGAAGCCGCCGATCATGCGCAGCGTGGTGGTCTTGCCGCAGCCCGAGGGCCCGAGCAGCGCGTAGAACGCGCCGCGCGGCATCTCCAGGTCGAGAGCGTCCACGGCCGTCATCTCGCCGAAACGCTTGGTCACCTGTTCGAGCCGGATGTCCGGTCCGTCGCTCACCCCGGCTCGCACCTTACAGAACGCACAGTCCCGTAGTCCATCCTGGACAACGGACTCCCCGGTCGGATAGGTTCGCCGCGGATGGCCTCTGGGGGGGTGGTTGACAAGGGGTTGAAGAAGGACGCGCTCGGGTTCGTCTCGAGCGTGGTGATCGGCGTCGCCTCGACGGCCCCGGGCTATTCGCTGGCCGCGGTGCTCACGCTCGTGGTGGCGGCCGTCGGCCTGCAGGCGCCGGCGGTGCTGATCCTCGCCTTCGTCCCGATGCTGTTCATCGCGGCGTCGTACTACTACATGAACCGCGCCGACCCGGACTGCGGCACGACGTTCTCCTGGGTGACGCGCGCGATGGGCCCGTGGGCCGGCTGGATCGGCGGCTGGGCGATCGTCGTCGCCGACATCATCGTGATGGCGAACCTGGCGCAGATCGCCGGGCTCTACGGCTTCCTGCTCGTCGGCTGGGACGCGGCGGCGGACTCGGTCTTCGCGGTCACGCTCGTCGGCGTGCTGTGGATCGCGGTGATGACGGCGATCTGCGTGATCGGCATCGAGCTGTCGGCGCGCACGCAGGTCGGACTGCTGGGCGCCGAGATCATCACGCTGGCGCTGTTCGCCATCGTCGCGCTCTACAAGGTCTACTCGGGCGACGCGCTCGACGGAAGCCTCAAGCCCGAGCTGAGCTGGTTCTCCCCGTTCGCGATCAACTCCACCGACGGGTTGGTGGCCGGCCTGCTCGTGGCGGTGTTCATCTATTGGGGCTGGGACAGCACGGTCTGCGTCAACGAGGAGACGACCGACTCCGGGTCGACGCCCGGCAAGGCGGCGATCGCCAGCACGGTGATCCTCGTCGGCATCTACGTGCTCGTGGCCACGGCCGCGATCGCCTTCGCGGGCACGAGCACGATCGAGAACGACGAGTCGGGTGACGCCCTCGGGCTGCTGGCCGGCGACGTGCTCGGCAGCTTCGACAAGATCGTGATCATCGCGGTGCTCACCTCCGCCGCGGCGTCGACGCAGACGACGATCCTGCCGACCGCACGTACCTCGCTGTCGATGGCGCGCGCGGGAGCGATGCCCGAGAGCCTCGGCCTCATCCACCCGCGCTACCTCACCCCGCACGTCTCGACGATCCTCATGGGCGTGTTCTCGGTCGTCTGGTACGTCGGCCTGACGATCGTCAGCGAGAACATCCTCTACGACTCGATCGCCGCCCTGGGCCTGATGATCGCCTTCTACTACGGGATCACCGGCTTCGCGTGTGCCATCTACTACCGCCGCGAGCTGTTCAAGAGCGCCAAGAACTTCCTCTTCGTCGGGGTGGCGCCGGTGCTCGGCGGGGCGATCCTCACCTGGGTGCTGATCAAGTCGATCATCGACCTCTCCAAGCCCGCGAACTCCGAGTCGGGCGACTCCTGGCTCGGCGTCGGCCCGCCGCTGGTGATCGGGCTCGGCCTGATGCTGTTCGGCGTCGTGCTGATGCTGTGGTGGTACGCCGCCGGGCACCGTGAGTTCTTCCAGCGCAAGCCCGAGGTCGCCGATCCCGACTCGCTCGACGAGCCGCCGCCGGCCCGGCCCGTGGAGACCGCGGGCGTCGCCTGATGGCCGGCGAGATCGTCGTCGGCTTCGACGGCACGCCGGGCGCGCGGGCGGCGGCGAACGAGGCGCTGCGCCTGGCCGGGCGGCTCGACGACCGCGTCGTGTTCGCGTTCGCGTACTGGACCAATCCGGCGGGCGGCGACGTCGGCGACATGCTGGCCGCGCTGCGCGACGTCGGCGAGGCGCACCTGGCCGAGGCGCAGGCCGAGGCCGAGAAGAGCGGCGTCGCGGCGCGCGGCGAGCTCATCAACGGCCGTCCGAGCACGGCGCTGGTCGAGCTCGCGGAGCAGCTCGACGCCCAGATGATCGTGGTCGGCTCCTACGGCGAGAAGCCGCTCAAGGGCGCGCTGATCGGCTCCACCGCGCACAAGCTGCTCCACCTGTCGGAGCGGCCTGTGTTAGTAGTCCGCGCCTGAGAGCGGTCGTCATCACGAAGGCGGGACCTCCCGAGGTCCTGCAGGTCGAGGAGCGCCGGATCCCGAGCCGGGGCCGGGCGAGGTGGCGATCGACGTGCGCGCGTGCGGCGTCAACTTCGCCGACACGATGGCGCGGGTCGGGCTCTACCCCGACGCGCCGGACCTGCCGGCGGTCGTCGGCTACGAGGTGGCGGGCACCGCGCGGACACCGGCGAGCGCGTGCTGGCCGGGACTCGCTTCGGCGGCTACCAGTCGCGCGTCGTGGTGGGCGAGGACGACATCGTGCCGCTGCCCGAGCGGCTGTCGTTCGAGCAGGGCGCGGCGATCCCGGTCAACTACGCGACCGCCTGGGCCGGGCTGGTGCGCTACGGCGGGCTGCAGGCCGGCGAGCGCGTGCTGCTGCAGGCGGCCGCGGGCGGGGTCGGCATCGCGGCGATCCAGCTGGCCAGCGCTTCGGCGCGGAGGTCTACGGCGCCGCCTCGCCGGGCAAGCACGAGGCGATGCGCGCCCAGGGAGCGGTGGCGGTGGCTATCGGCAGCGCGGCCTGCCCAGGTTCGACCTGATCATGGACGCGGTCGGCGGCCGCTCGTTCCGCGCTCCTACGACCTGCTCAACCCGGGCGGGCGCTGATCGCGTTCGGCGCCTCGGCGGTCATGAGCGGCGAGAAGCGCAATGTGGTGACCGCCGCGCGGGCTGCGCTGTCGATGCCGCGCTTCAACCTGATCAAGCAGATGGGCGCGTCGAAGGCGGTGATCGGGCTCAACATGCTGCGGCTGTGGGAGCACGCGGGCACGCTGCGGCCCTGGATCGACCCGCTGATCGAGCTGATGGAGGACGGGACGATCCAGCCGGTGGTCGCCGAGGCGGTGCCGTTCGACCGCGCGCCGACGCGCACCGCATCATCGCCGAGCGGCGCAACGTCGGGAAGGTCGTGCTCACGCCGTGATCGCGCGCCGGCCCGCCAGCGCGACGAGCAGGCCGAGCGCGGCGGCCAGCGGCGCGCACGCGAGCGCGGCGCCGACGCTCACGTGCTCGACGATCACGCCGGCGAGCCAGGCGCCCACCGCGCTGCCGGCGACGTAGCCGACGATCTGCCACGAGTAGGCCTCCGTGACGGCTCCGGCCGGGGCGAGGTCGCCGATCAGCGAGTAGGCGGCCGCCGTCGACGGCGCGAGGCCGAGCCCCGCCACGATCACCAGCACGGCGAACACCGGCATCGAGCCGGCCAGCGGCAGCGGCGCCAGGCCGGCGGTCAGCAGGCCGGTGACGAGCAGGAAGCGGACGTGCGGCGGCGCGCGCCACTCCCGGGCGCCGTACCAGAGGCCGCCGGCGAGCGACCCCACGCTCCACAGCGTGAACAGCCAGCCGGCGTCGTCGCGCGTGGCGTGCTCCTCGGCGAAGGCGGCGATCGTGATCTCGAGCACCCCGAGCGAGACCGCGGTCAGCCCGAGGGTGAGCACGAGCACGCGGATCCCCGCGGTCGAGAGCGCGCCCTTGCGCCGCGTCGCCGGGCTCGCGCGGCGCCGGCCGCCAGGCCCGCGAGTGGGGCGAGGCGGCGACCCCGAGCCCGCCCGCCGCCTGGAGCGCGACGCCGGTCAGGAACGCCACCTCGGGCGAGATCGCGGTCGCGAGGCCCGCGGCGAGCAGCGGGCCGGTGATGAACACGAGCTCGAGCAGGAGCGCGTCGAGCGCGAAGGCGGTGTCGAGCCGCTCGCGGCCGACGATGGTCGGCAGCAGCGCGCGCAGCGACGGGGAGACCGGCGGCACGATCAGCCCCATCAGGAACGCGAGGATCGTCACCGGCGTCGCGCCGGCGCCCTCCAGCACCGCGACCACGAACGCGGTGCCGCTGATTGCCGTGTAGACCGCGGCGGTGAGCAGCACCTTCGTCTGCCCGACGCGGTCGATCACCCGGCCCATGACCGGGGCGGCGAGGCCCACGCTCAGCCCCGACGCGGCGGTGACGACCCCGACCACCGCGTAGTCGAAGCCCGCAGCGCGCAGCAGCAGGATCTCGGCGAGGATGTTCATCCCGTACGGCAGACGGCCGAGGGAGACGGCGAGCATCAGCGGCCGCAGGCCGGGGACGCGGAGCAGCTCGCGGTAGCGGCGCAGGCCCATCGGCCGCGGAGCGTACGGATCGGCGTCTAGCCTCCGTGTGGTGCGCGAAGCGGATCCCGTCCACAACGTCGAGCTCCGCCGCGACCGCCACGGCCACGAGTCCGTGGTCTTCTCGTTCCCCTACGTGCGCGAGGTCGTCGACGCCGTGCGCAGCATCCCCGGCCGCCGCTTCGACTGGGACCGCAAGGAGTGGTGGGCGCTGCAGGCCGACGGCACGGCGCCCTACGTCAAGGGCGTGATCGAGCGCCACAGCTGGCTGGAGGTCCACCCCGACGTCCATGCCTGGCTGGCCGAGGCGGTCACCGGGTGGGTCGGGCGCGTGGGCGCCGGCAAGCTGCTCGGCGGCGGGCGCTTCGTGCTCGAGACGATCTCCGGCGAGCTGCCCGACGAGCTGGCCGCGGTCGCCGACGAGCGCGGCGGGCGGCTGTGGCTGCCGTTCACCGCCGAGGTGGCCGACGAGCTGAGCGAGATGAAGGGTGCGCGCTTCGACGAGCGCGGGCTGCGCTGCGCCCAGCGGCTGCGGGTCGGGCTCGAGCCGGCGCCGGCCACGCTGTCGCTGATCGAGAGCGTGGGGGAGCCGCGGCTCAAGCTCGACGTCAACTGGGACCCGGAGACGATCCCCGCCTTCCTCGCCCTGCCCGCCTGCGAGGCGCACGGCCGCTCGCTCCCGGTCGACCCGTACCTGCTCGAGCCGCTCGAGCACTACCTGCGGACGTTCGGGGTCGAGGTCGGGGCCAACGCGGCGGACGTGCTGGAGCGCCTGCGGGCGCAGCACGACGCGGCGATCGTCGACGTTCGGCGCTCGCGTGCGCACGACGGGCCCGCGCTCGACGTCGAGGCCGAGCTCGGCGGCGAGCTGCGGCCGTTCCAGCGGGCGGGCGTCGCCTACGCGCTGAAGGCGAGGCGCACGTTCCTCGCCGACGAGCAGGGGCTCGGCAAGACGGTGCAGGCGCTGGCCGCGCTCGAGGCCGACGGCGCCTACCCGGCGGTGGTGATCTGCCCGGCCTCGCTGAAGCTCAACTGGCAGCGCGAGACCGAGCGCTGGCTGCCGGAGCGCTCGCTGACGGTGGTCTCCGGCACCGGCGCTACCCCGAAGCTCGCCGACATCACGATCCTCAACTACGACATCGTGCACGCCCACCGGGCGCGGCTGTCGCTGGCGCGCCCGCAGGCGCTCGTGCTCGACGAGTCGCACTACGTCAAGAACCCGCGCGCCAAGCGCACGAAGGCGGTGCGACGGCTGGCCGAGGGCCTGCCCGAGGGCGCGCTGCGGCTCGCGCTCACCGGCACGCCGGTGATGAACCATCCCGACGAGCTGATCGCCCAGCTGCGGGTGCTCGGGCGGCTCGAGGAGTTCGGCTCCGGAGCGCGCTTCTCGCGCCGCTTCCAGGGCGTCGGGGCGGAGGAGCGCATCCACTGGCACCTGCGGCGCAGCTGCTTCGTGCGGCGCCTGAAGGCCGACGTGCTCCCGCAGCTCCCGCGCAAGCGCCAGGTCGTCGTGCCGGTGGCGCTCGAGAACGAGCGCGAGTACCGGCTCGCCGAGCAGGACGTGATCGCGTGGCTGCGCGAGCAGCCGCTCGACCTCTCCGAGCTCGACCGCCGGGTCGCCGCCGCGCTGCGCGCCGAGCGGCTCGCCCAGCTCAACGCGTTGAAGCGACTCGCCGCCCGCGGCAAGCTCGCGCCCGCGCTCGCCTGGATCGACGACTTCCTCGTCAGCGACGAGCCGCTCGTCGTGTTCTGCGGCCACCGCGAGGTCCAGGACCTCGTGCTCGAGCGCTTCCCCGACGCCGCGCACCTGCTCGGCCGCGACTCCGCCCAGGCCCGCGAGGACGCGGTGCGCGCGTTCCAGGAGCCGGACGGGCCGCAGCTGATCGTGTGCTCGACGCGTGTCGGCGCCCAGGGGATCACGCTGACGCGCGCCTCGAACGTCGCCTTCCTCGACCTCGAGTGGACGCCGGCGATCCACGACCAGGCCGAGGACCGCTGCCACCGCATCGGCCAGGAGGACGCGGTCACCGCCTGGTACCTGCTGGCCGCCGAGACGATCGACGAGACGATGATCGAGCTGATCGCCCGCAAGCGCGGGATCGTCGACGCGGTCACCGACGGCCGCCGCGACGAGTCCGAGGCGCTGCTGCAGGCGGTGGTCCGCGAGCTGCGCGGCAAGCCGCGGCGGCGCCTGCGCTCGGTGGCCTAGTGGGCCGCGTCCGCGACCCGTTCCCGATCCTGCTCGTGGCCGACCTCGAGCGGTCCGTCGCCTTCTACCGCGACCGCCTCGGCTTCGAGCTGACCTACGAGTTCGAGGGCTTCGCCCACCTGGGCGTCGAGGGAGGCAGCCTCGGGCTGGCGAGCACCAAGGAGTCCGTCGATCCCGCCTCGACCGCGATCTGGGCGTATACCGACGACGTCGACGCGCTGTTCGCGGAGCTGACCGAGGCGGGCGCCGGCGTCATCGCGGCGCCGGCCGACCAGCCGTGGGGCGAGCGCGTGGCGTCGGTGGCGGACCCTGACGGCTACGTCGTGCATCTGGGCGCGCCTCTCTCGCCGTGATTCGTGTCTACAGTGCGCGCCATGGCCGACGAGGAAGCCGAGTTCGAGATCCTCGCAGAGGAGGGGGAGACCCCGGACGAGCACGACCTGGAGATCCTCGAGACGCTCGAGGAGCACGGCGAGGACCTCTCGGAGCCGCGCGAGATCCGCATCGACCTGCTGTTCCCCGACGAGGAGTCGGCGAACGCCGCCGAGGAGGAGCTGACCGAGCTCGGCTACGAGGTCGCGGGGTTCGAGGCCGCCGGCGAGGAGGAGCAGTGGTCGCTGCGCGCCACGCGCGAGCTCCGCGTCGACCGCGACAACATCACCGGCTTCCGCCACCGCTTCGAGGAGCTCGCCGCCCGCCACAGCGGCGAGTTCGACAGCTGGGAAGCCGCGGCGGACTAGTACCGCACGGTCGGCTCCGCTACGGTTCGTCGCGCATGTCGCTCCGGCTGCACCTCTCTCTTCTTCTCCTCCCCCCTCGGGGGGAATAGCGCGTGGCGGCCGCGATGCCGCAAACCCAGCCAGAAGAGGAGTGAGCAGCCAACAAGAGGAGTGACATGAACGACGACCGCGTAATCATCTTCGACACCACCCTGCGGGACGGGGAGCAGAGCCCGGGGATCTCGCTGAACACCAGCGAGAAGCTCGAGATCGCGCAGCAGCTCGCGCGCCTGGGCGTGGACGTGATCGAGGCCGGCTTCCCGATCGCCTCGCCCGGCGACTTCGAGGCCGTGCAGGCGATCGCCCGCCAGGTCGAGGGGCCGGTGATCGCGGGCCTCGCGCGCGTTCATGTCGGCGACATCGACGCCGCCTACGGGGCGGTACGCGACGCCGAGCGACCTCGGATCCACACGTTCGTCTCGACGTCCGACATCCACATCGAGCACCAGCTGGCCTCGACGCGCGAGGACGTCAAGGGCCAGGCCCGCGCCGCCGTCGCGCACGCCCGCTCGCTGGTCGACGACGTCGAGTTCTCGCCGATGGACGCGACCCGCGCGGACGTCGAGTACACCGCCGAGGTGCTGCAGATCGCGATCGACGAGGGCGCGACGACGATCAACATCCCCGACACCGTCGGCTACACGATGCCCGACGAGTACAAGCTGTTCCTCACCCGCCTCTACGACCTGGTGCCGGACCTGCGCGAGCGTCGTGCTCTCCGTCCACTGCCACGACGACCTCGGGCTGGCGGTGGCCAACTCGTTCGCCGGCCTGCAGGCGGGCGCGCGGCAGGTCGAGTGCGCGATCAACGGGATCGGCGAGCGGGCCGGCAACGCCTCGCTCGAGGAGATCGTGATGCTGCTGCACACGCGGGCCGCCGACGTCGGCCTGCGCAGCGGCGTCAACACGCGCGAGATCGCGCGCACGAGCCGCCTCATCTCGCGCCTCACCGGCTACCCGGTGCAGCCGAACAAGGCGATCGTGGGCCGCAACGCGTTCGCCCACGAGTCCGGCATCCACCAGGACGGCGTGCTCAAGGAGCGCTCGACCTACGAGATCATGGACGCCACCACGGTCGGGCTGGAGGCGAACTCGCTGGTGCTCGGCAAGCACTCCGGCCGCCACGCGCTGAAGAGCGCGCTGGAGGAGCTGGGCTACGAGGTCTCCGGCCAGACGCTGAACACCGCGTTCAAGCGCTTCAAGGAGATCGCGGACAAGAAGAAGCAGGTCACGGCGATGGACCTCGAGGCGCTCGTCACCGACGAGCTCCGCGACGACATGCGCGCGTACACGCTCGAGTGGTTCGACGTCGAGGCCTCGACGCGGCGCCCGCCGCACGCGGTGGTCGAGCTGCGCACGCCGGACGACGAGGTCGTCCGCGGCGACTTCACCGGCGACGGCCCGGTCGACGCCATCTTCCGCGCCATCAACGCCGCCACCAAGCGCGAGGCGCGGCTGCGCGAGTTCCGCATCGACTCGGTGACGGGCGGCCAGGACGCGCTCGGCGAGGCGAGCGTCGTGCTCGAGCTCGCCGGCCAGTCCGCGGCCGGCCAGGGCGTCTCGACCGACATCATCGAGGCCGCCGCGCTCGCCTACGTGCGCGCGCTCTCGAACGCCGAGCGGCGCGTGCTGGCGGCCGCCGAGGTGGCCGCGGTGGAGGCGGCCGAGAAGGAGCTGAGCCCGACCCCGTAGCGGTCATGTTCCGGCAGCTCGGGCTCGATGAGGAGGACGAGGCGGCGTGGGAGGCCAGCGGCCTTCCCGCCGCGGCGCTCGAGGACTGGCTGACCGACCGCGTCGCGCGACGCCCGGGCGGCGACCGCGCCCGCGAGGTCTACGGCGCCGAGGACGTCCACGACTTCGCGCGCCGGGCGATCCTCGACGCGCTGGCGCTCGGCCCCGGCGACCGGCTGCTCGAGCTCGGCTGCGGCGGCGGGCTGCTGCTGCGGGACGCGCTGGCGACCGGCGCGGTCGCGACCGGCCTCGACCACAGCGAGGACATGGTCGCGCTCGCCCGCCTGCGCGCGCCGGGGGCGGAGGTCGTGCTCGGCAGCGCCGAGGCGCTGCCGTTCCCGGACGCCGCCTTCAGCGCCGCGGCGATGTCGATCGTGCTGATGTTCCTGCCCGACCCCGTCGCCGCGCTGCGGGAGTGCCGGCGGGTGCTGGAGCCCGGCGGGCGGCTCGCCGTCTACACCAGCGCGCCCGCCCTGCGCGGCACGCCGGCGGCGCCCGAGCCGATCGCCTCGCTCGCGTGCTTCTACGAGGACGCCGAGCTGGCCGCGCTGGCGGAGCGGGCCGGGTTCGCGCGTGTGATGGTCGCCAACGAGGACGACGGCCAGCTGCTGACGGCGATCAGGCCGCCGACCTGAGCTCGGCGTCGGCCGCGCCGTCGAGCATCGCGCCGGCCACCACCGAGTACGCCTCGGCCCAGGCGTCCTCGTACTCCGGCAGCCAGTCGGCGCCGGCGACCTCCGCCATCGCCGCGATCAGCACGGCGCCGACCACCGGGTAGTGCGACGCCTCGGCGCCGTAGCCGGCGTGGCGTGCGCCGAGCTCGCGCAGTGCCGGCACGATCGCGTCGAGGTTGCGCAGCGACCTGCGCAGCAGCACGAGCGCGCCGAGCAGCATCTCCTTCTGGCGCGCCATGTCGGTGCCGGCGAACAGCGGCTCGACGGCGGGGGCGCTGGCGAACAGGCGGCGGTAGAAGACGTCCATCAGCTCGTCGCCGTGCGGAGCGACGAGGTCGAAGCTCGTTTCGAGCGCATCAAGGTCCATGGGGACCCAGACGGCACTGGAGCGCGGGCTATTCCCCCAGCGCGCGGCCCTGCGCATAGCCGGCCGCGAGCGCCTCGGCGGCGCGCCGGCGGTCCATCAGGTTGCTGCCCATCGCCTCGGCCGCGTCGCGGTCGGGGCGCAGCGTCCGCACCCGCGCGCCGCGCGCCTTGAGCGCGAGCGACTCGGCCAGCGCCGCGGCGTTGGCGACCGAGCTCAGCGGCCGCACCGCCGCGGTCGGGTTGAGGCAGAGGACCTCGATGCCGCGCCGGGCGGGGGTCGCGTCGAGGTTGCTCGGGCTCCACACCCCGCCGTCGACGTACTCGCGCCCGTCGATCTCGACCGGCGCGAACACCCACGGGATCGCGCACGAGGCGAGCACCGCCTGCGCGACCGTGGCCGGGGGAGCGCCGGGCGCGCCGAACATCACGCGCTTGCCGGACTTGCGGTCGACCGCGGCGATCCGCAGCCGCCCGTCGAACTCGGCGCCCGACTCCGCGACCAGCCGCCCGAGCCCGGGCATCGAGCGCGTGGGCTTCGGCACGGCGGCGAGCGCCGCGGCCCGGGCGACGGCGCCGCCGGGCGCGGTGGTGGCGAGGGCGAGCGGCGCGAACGGGGTCGCGGCGCTGAGGCCGAGCTCGCCCAAGGTGGCGCGCAGCCCGGTGCGCGAGCCCTGCTCCTGCACCGCCGCCCCCCAGTCCCGCGCCGCGCGCGCCTCCGCGCCCGAGTCCGGCTGTCGGCCCGCGGCCAGGAACGCCGCGACGATCGAGCCGGCCGAGGTGCCGACGAAGTACTCGCACTCGCGGAAGTCGATGCCGGTCGCGGCGCCGGCGCCGTCGAGCAGGCCGCGCATCCACGCCTCGCCGAGCGTGCCGCCGGCGGCGAGGACGAGGACGTCGGGGCGGTTGAGGAGGGGCTCCGGCACCCGTTCCAGGGTACGGGGCGCCCGCGAACGCGAATGCGCCGGACGCGGTTGCCAGGGGTGGGTGTATGCGATAACGTACGCTTGTATGGAGGTCGCCACCCACGTCGGCTCCCGGGTCCGCGCGCTCCGCGAGGGCATGGACCTGAGCCTGCGCGACCTCGCCGAGCGCTCCGGCGTCAGCGCGCCGATGCTGTCCCAGGTCGAGCGCGGCGAGACGAGCCCGACGCTGACCGTCGCCAACCGCATCGCCGCCGGCCTCGATCTCCGGCTCTCCCAGCTCCTGCGCCTCGACGAGGGCGGCACCGTCACCGTCGTGCGCCCTGAGGACCGCCGCGGCGGCGGCGCCGACGGCCACCGCTGGGATGTCCTCACCCCGCCGCTGCCCGGCCAGCGCGCCGAGGTCTCCTGCCACACGCTCCAGCCCGGCGCGCGCACCGGCGGCCCCGGCGACCCGCCGATGCACGAGGCGGGCGCGCGCGAGACCAGCCTCGTCCAGCAGGGCACGCTCACGTTCGTCTGCGACGGCGCCCGCCACGCGCTCGCCGCCGGCGACTGCGTGACGTTCGACGCCGATCTTCCCCACCATTTCGAGAACCCAGGAGAGGAGGTAGCGGTCCTGCTCGCCGTCGTGTCGGCAGGCCTGCGCCGCTCATGACGCCCAAGACGCTCTTCGATCACATCTGGGAGCAGCACGAGGTCTCCGAAGGCCTGCTCTACATCGACCTCCACCTCGTCCACGAGGTCACGAGCCCGCAGGCGTTCGACGGCCTCCGGCTCGCCGGCCGCCAGGTCCGCCGCCCCGACCGCACGCTCGCCACCGCCGACCACAACGTGCCCACCGACGGCACGCCGGTGGCTGCCCGCATCCGCGACGAGCTCTCGCGCGTGCAGGTCGAGACGCTCGAGCGCAACTGCGAGGAGTTCGGCATCACGCTCTACTCGATGGGCTCCGACCGCCAGGGCATCGTGCACGTGATCGGGCCCGAGCTCGGCGTCACCCAGCCCGGGATGACGATCGTGTGCGGCGACTCCCACACCGCCACCCATGGCGCCTTCGGTGCGCTCGCGTTCGGCATCGGCACCAGCGAGGTCGAGCACGTGCTCGCCACCCAGTGCCTCGCCCAGGGCAAGCCGAAGTCGATGCGCATCCTCTACGAGGGCGAGCCCGGATTCGGCGTCACCGCCAAGGACCTGATCCTCGGCACGATCGGCCAGATGGGCACCAACGGCGCCGCCGGCCACGTCGTCGAGTACGCCGGCCCGGCGATCGAGGCGCTCTCGATGGAGGGCCGCATGACCATCTGCAACATGACGATCGAGGGCGGCGGGCGCGCCGGCATGATCGCGCCCGACGACACGACGTTCGAGTGGATCGACGGCCGCCCCGGCGCGCCGGAGGACCTCGACGCCGCCGTCGCCGCCTGGCGCGAGCTGCGCACCGACGACGGCGCGAGCTTCGACCGCGAGATCACCGTCGACGCCGGCGCGCTCTCGCCGCTCGTCACCTGGGGCACGACGCCCGCGATGGTCGTCCCGGTCACCGAGCAGGTGCCCGAGCCCAAGTCCGACGGCGACGAGCGCGCGCTGCGCTACATGGGCCTCGAGGCCGGGACGCCGATGCAGGAGATCCGCCTCGACCGCGTGTTCATCGGCTCGTGCACGAACTCGCGCATCGGCGACCTGCGCGCCGCCGCGGCCGTGGTCGAGGGCCGCAAGGTGGCCGGCGACGTCCACGCCATGGTCGTGCCCGGCTCCCAGCCCGTCGCCGCGCAGGCGGAGGCCGAGGGGCTCGACGAGGTGTTCCGCGCCGCCGGCTTCGACTGGCGCACGGCCGGCTGCTCGATGTGCCTGGGCATGAACCCCGACATCCTCCAGCCCGGCGAGCGCTGCGCCTCGACCTCGAACCGCAACTTCGAGGGCCGCCAGGGCCGCGGCGGGCGCACGCACCTCGTGTCGCCGCAGATGGCCGCCGCCGCGGCCATCGAGGGCCGCTTCGTCGATATCAGGGAGTGGGAGAACTGATGGAACCGGTACGCACCGTCTCCGGCAAGGTGTCCGTGCTCGACCGCTCGGACGTCGACACCGACCAGATCATCCCCAAGCAGTTCCTGAAGCGGGTGGAGCGCACCGGCTTCGGCGAGTTCCTGTTCTACGACTGGAAGAACGAGGACGGCTGGGACCTGCCGGCCAACCCGATCCTCGCCACCGGCCCGAACTTCGGCTGCGGCTCGAGCCGCGAGCACGCCCCGTGGGCGCTCGAGGACTACGGCTTCAAGGCCGTCGTCGCCGCCTCGTTCGCCGACATCTTCTTCAGCAACTGCACGAAGATCGGCCTGCTGCCGGTCGTGCTGCCCGAGGACGAGGTGAAGGCGCTGATGGCGGCCGGCGAGGCGGAGGTCGACCTCGAGGCGCTCGAGGTGCGCTTCGACGGCCGCGCCGTCCCGTTCGAGCTGCACGCGGAGACGCGCCGGCGCCTGCTCGCGGGCCTCGACGACATCGGCATCGCGCTCCAGCACGACGACGAGATCTCGGGCTACGAGGCCGAGCGGGAGCGGCGCGCCCCGCCGACCCCCAGCACGCTTAGTCTCTAGCGAGTGCCGCGCGTCCGCCTCTCAGCAGCCGAGGCGCGGCGCACCGCCCTCGCCGCGCAGGGCTTCGCCGAGCCGCGCCGGCACGACGGGCGGGCGATCCGGCGGCTGTTCGACCGCGTCGGGCTGATCCAGATCGACTCGGTCAACGTGCTCTCGCGCGCGCACTACCTGCCGGGTTTCGCCCGGCTCGGCGCCTACGACCGCGAGGCGCTCGACCGCGCCGCCCACTACGCGCCGCGACGCCTGTTCGAGTACTGGGGCCACGAGGCGAGCCTGATCGACGTCGAGCTGCAGCCGCTGCTGCGGTGGCGGATGGAGCGCGCGCACGACGAGGCGTGGGGCGGGATGCGGCGGATCGCGAAGGAGAAGCCGCACCTGCTGGCCGACGTGCTCGACCAGATCCGCGAGCGCGGCCCGCTCGCCGCCCGCGACCTCGACGGGCAACGGCCGAAGAAGTCGGGCCCGTGGTGGGACTGGTCGGACTCCAAGCGCGCGATCGAGATGCTGTTCTGGGGCGGCGAGGTCACGAGCGCACGGCGGCGCAACTTCGAGCGCCTCTACGACCTGCCCGAGCGCGTGCTCCCGAAGGCGGTGCTCGACGCGCCGACCCCGGACGAGGTCGACGCCCAGCGCGAGCTGGTCGCGATCGCCGCCCGCTCGCTCGGCGTCGCCGCGCTGCCGGAGCTGCGCGACTACTTCCGGCTGCCGGCCGACACCATGCGCCCGCGGATCGAGGAGCTGGTCGAGGCCGGCGAGCTGCTGCCGGTCGAGGTCGAGGGTTGGGGCGTGCCCGCCTACCTGCACAGCACTGCGCGGATCCCGCGCAGCGTCGACGCCCGCGCGCTGCTCGGCCCGTTCGACAACCTGCTGTGGGAGCGGGGGAGGGTGGAGCGGCTGTTCGGCTTCCGCTTCCGGCTCGAGATCTACGTCCCGCAGCCCAAGCGCGTCTACGGCTACTACGTGCTCCCGTTCCTGCTCGGCGACCGGCTGGTGGCGCGGGTCGACCTCAAGGCCGACCGCCAGGCCGGGCAGCTGCGCGCGCACGCGATCCACCTGGAGGACGGCGCGCCGCCGGAGACGGAGGCGGCGCTGCGCGAGGAGCTCGAGCTGCTGGCCGGCTGGCTCGAGCTCGGCTACTTGCCGTAGCGGTCGACGAGCCCGCCGAGCCGCGCGACGAGGCCGCGCAGCTGCTCGGGCATGCCCGGGTCGTCGGTGGTGACCTGGTCGCCGCCGTAGCTCACGCGATAGCCGAAGGTGTCCGGCACCGGCGGGTCGGTGGTCGAGTCCGGCGGCAGCGAGCCGAGATCCGCCGCCGCCAGGTCGCCCGCCAGCGTGTTGAGCTCCTTGTCGGTGAGCGTGACGTCCTTGGGCTTGTCCTGGACGGTCAGCGTGGCGCTGCCGTCGGGCTGCACGACGAGGCGGTCGCGCCGGCCGGCGATGCCGCCGCCGCGCTCGTAGGTGACCGGGCCGGAGAGCGTCACCGGGTCGTCGCCGCCGCCGGAGCCGCCGCCGCCCGAGCCGCCCTCCTCGGAGCCGCAGCCGGTCAGCAGGACCAGCGCCAGCCCGGCCAGGATGGTCACCCGCATCAGCATCCCTCCACCTCCGGAGCTTCCCACGTCCCGTCGAGGCCGACGGCCGCGAAGGACTCGTTGGTGCCCTGGTACTCGGGGCTGTCCTCGCCCCACAGCTCGCGGGCGACCTCGAGCGATGCGGTCCGGAAGTCCTCGAAGCCGGAGTCCGACTCGAGCTTCTCGGTCAGCGCGCGGTAGACGATCTGCTCCGCCGCCTTGCGGCCGATCGAGCGGACCATGAGGTAGTAGGCGTGGTTGGGGATGCCGCTGTTGTAGTGGACGCCGCCGTGGTCGTTGAACGGGTTGCTGTCGTTGGGCATCTCGCGGAAGTCGTCGACGTGGGCGGGCTGCGGCGGGTCGCCGTTGGCGGGGTCGGCCATGTCGCGGATCGGCCCGCCGGGCAGGTCCTCGCCGATCTCCCAGTCGTTCGTGTCGACGTTGGAGGCGAAGATGTCCGACATCGACTCGTTGAGCGCGCCCGACTGGCACTGGTACTCGAGGTCGGCGGTGAGGTTGGTGACCGCGTGGGTGAGCTCGTGGGCGGTGATGTCGAGCGCGGAGCCGTAGCCCTCGCCGAACTTCATCTGGGTCCCGTCCCAATACGCGTTGCGGGTCGGCGTGCCGGGGTTCTCGCAGAAGTTGATCGAGGCGATCAGCTCGGCGCCGGCGTCGTCGTAGGAGTCGCGCCCGAACGTGTCCGCGTAGTAGTCGAAGACCTGGCCGAGGTTGTCGTAGACCGCGTCGGCCTCGGGGTCGCCGGAGGCGTCGTCGCCCTCGCCGCGCACGAGCCGTCCGGGGAGGTCGTTCTTGCACTCGTCGTCGTGGACGGAGCGGTTGGGATCGCCGGGCTCCTCGCCGGCCTCGCGCTCGTCGCCCGGGATGCCCGGCTCGCCGCACTCGGAGGAGGTGATCTTGCAGATCGCGCGCTCGACCTCGACGGCGATGTGGGTGTGGAGCTGGGTCGCGATCAGCGCCCCGACGATCACCGCGACGAGCAGCAGGACACCGAGGTACTCGGCGGCGACCTGACCGGCTTGCGAGCGGAGGCGGGGCATGCCCGGCAGGCTCGCGGGGCGCGCGGAGGCGGGCAAGAGGCCGCGGCCTCAACTTGGGCCGCGCGGAGGGCCTACGCGGGCGTGGGACCCGCCGGGCCCTACGCGCGCGGGCGGCGCGGGCCGAGGTCGGCGACGAACGTGTCGCGCGTGACGGCCTCGGGGCGGCGGATGATCTCGGTGACAGTCGGGAGGGTCATGGTGTCTCTAATGCGTTCAACGCCTCCGGACGGGTCATATTCCGATGACCCGCCCGAAGTTTTTCGTTGGTCAGTGGGCGGCCGAGTGACGCGGCCGGATCGCGACGGCGCTGCCGCCGAGGACGGCGGTGAGGAGCAGCACGGCGCCGCCGCCGAGGAGGGCGTCGCCCCAGGCGAAGCCGTCGTCGGCCTCGACGACCTCGGTGCGGGACACGGGGACGATGGTCGGCGTGGTGTCGCGTCCGGCACCCCGTAGCGGGCGTCGGGCGAGACCTTGTCGATGGTCGGCTGCGTGGCCGGCGCGACGTCCGGGCGAGCCTGGGCGGCGGTCGGCGCGGCGAGCGCGGCGACGGCGGTGGTGGTGACGGCGATGCGGCGGAACGAGAGCACGGGGCCCCTCCTGTGGGTGGTGCGTTGCTGGACGGGGAGGACGTTCGCGGGCGCCGGTAACGCGTCGGTTCACTGCGGGCAAACGCCGGTAAACTCGCCCGCCCTGAGCCGCGCAGATCCTCCTCTGGACGAGACGCTCGAGAGCGGGACGCCGGCGGCCCGTGGCCTCTTCGCGGACCGCTACCGCGTCCTGCGCCCGCTCGGCCGAGGCGCTTCGAAGACCGTCTATCTCGCGCACGACGAGCGACTCGACCGCGACGTCGCGCTCGCGCTGCTGCCCGGGGGCGGCGCGTCCGAGCGCGTGCGCCGGGAGTTGCGGGTCACCGGCCGGCTCGGCGAGCACCCGCACGTGGTCACGGTGCACGATGCCGGTGAGCACGACGGTGTCGCCTACGCCGTGCTGCGCGTACTCGAGGGCGGCTCGCTCGCCGAGCGCGCCGGCTCGGCGCCCGGGCGGCGGCTGCCGGTGGAGGACGTCGCGCGCCTCGGGGCCGAGATCGCCGACGCGCTCGCCCACGCCCACGCGCACGGGATCGTGCACCGCGACGTCAAGCCGGCCAACGTGTGGCTCGATCCGGCGGGCCACGCCGTGCTCGGCGATTTCGGGGTCGCCGCCGCGGTCGGCGCCGAGGGGTCGGGCGGCGTGACGGGCACGCCCGCCTACCTCGCGCCCGAGCAGGCACGCGGCGAGCCGGCCGCGCCCGCGAGCGACCTCTATGCGCTCGGGGCGACGCTCTACGAGCTCGCGTGCGGGCGGCCGCCCTTCTCCGCCGCCGGCACCGAGGACCTGATCGCCGAGCACCTCCACACGGCGCCGGCGCCGCCGTCGGCGCACGAGCCGACGGTGGCGGCGCTCGACGGCGTGCTGCTCCGGCTGCTGGCGAAGGATCCACACGATCGGCCGCCGTCCGCGGCCGCGGCGCGCGACGAGCTCGCCGGGCACGCGTCGCCGGTCGTCGCCCGGCGTGGCTTCGTGGGCCGCGAGGCGGCGATGGGGGCGCTGCTCAGCGCATGCGAAGAGGCGGCCGGCAAGCGGCTGCGCGTCGTCGCGCTGGCGGGCGAGCCGGGCATCGGCAAGACGCGGTGCGCGGAGGAGCTGGCCGCGCACGCCGGCGCCCACGGCTGGCTCACGGCCTGGGGCGCCTGCGAGCCGGACGAGGGGGCTCCGGCCTACTGGCCGTGGCGGCGCGTCCTGCGCGAGCTCGGAGCGGAGACGGGCCGCGGAGACCTGACCGGGCTGCTGTCCGCGCCGGCGACCTCGGAGGGCGGCACGGACGAAGCCCGGTTCGCGCTGTGGGACGGCGTGTCGAGCTGCCTGGCCGGCCTCGCGGTGCAGCGGCCGTTGCTGATCCTGCTCGAGGACGTGCACTGGGCCGACCCGTCGTCGCTCGGGCTGCTCGGGCATCTCGTCCGTGCCATGCGCGGCGCGCCGGTGCTGATCGTGGTGACCCATCGGCCGCCCGGCGAGGGCGCTGCGCTCCAGGAAGCGCTCGGGCGGCTGGCGGCAGCCGCGTCGTTCAGCAGCCTCGAGCTCGACGGGCTGGATGCAGAAGCCGTCGGCCGTCTCGCCGAGACGGTGGGCGGCCAGGCGGTTCCTCCGCAGCTCGCGGCGTCGCTGTTCGAGCGCACCGGCGGCAACCCGTTGTTCGTGTCCGAGCTCGTGCGCGCCGGAGCCGCCCCGGAGGTGCCGAGCGGACTGCGGACGGTCATCGCGGACCGCGCGGCGGCGCTGCCCGAGTCCACGCGCGAGGTCCTCGGCCTGGCCGCCATCGCCGGCACCGAGTTCTCCCCGTCGGTCGTGGCGCGGGCGGCGGAGCTCGATCGGAGTGAGCTGCTGCTCGTGCTCGAGCCGGCGGTGAGCGCCGGCCTCCTGGCACCCGCGAGCGCGACCCGCCACCGGTTCTCCCATGCGCTCACGCGCGACGTCTTCTACGACGCCCAGCCCGGCGCCGATCGCGCCGCACGGCACGCGCGCCTGGTCGAGATCCTCGAAGCGCGGCTGGAGCGGCAGCCCGACCATCCGATCGCCGAGATCGCGCACCACGCGGTGATGGCGGCGCGCGGCGGGCTCGACGCGTCGCCCGCGCTCCGGTGGTCGCAAGAGGCGGCGCGGGAGGCCGCCGGCGTGCTCGCGTTCGCCGAGGCGGCGCTGCACCTCGACCGGGCCCTCGAGGCGCTCGAGCTCGGCGAGCTGGGCACCGCGGAGGAGCGCCTGGCGCTCCTGCTCGACGCGGCGGCGACCAGCGGCGACGCCGGGCGGTTGGAAGCCTCCCAGCGCCGCTACGCCGAGGCGGCCGCGCTCGCACGCCGGCTCGGCGACGCCGGCGCGTTCGCGCTCGCGGCGCTCGGCTACGCGGAGTTCCAGCACTACGGAGTCGTCGACGCGGAGGCGCTGGCGCTGCTCGAGGAGGCCCGCGCGCTGCTCCCGCCCGGCCACAGCGTCGTGCTGGCGCAGGTGGTCGGCCGGCTCGCCGTGCGGCTCGATCCGGCGACCGAGCAGCCACGCCGCGAGGCGCTGCTCGACGAGGCGATCGCGATGGCGCGAGCGGTCGGCGACCGCGCGGCGCTCGCCCGCATGCTGGCGCTCTCGCCGCTCGTCCACTGGCGGCCCGAGAGCAGCGAGCGCCGGGAGGCGGACGCCGCCGAGGTGGTCGAGCTTGCCGCGTCCGGCGGCGACCGCGAGGCTGCGCTGTGGGCCCGGATCGTGCTGCACGTCGACCGCTTCGCGGACGGCGACGTCGCCGGCGCCGATCGCGAGCTGGCCGCCTACGACCGGCTGGCGGGGGAGCTCGGCCGCCGCTACTACCGCTGGTACGGCCAGGTCATGGCGGCGACGCGCGCGATCTTCGACGGCCGCCTCGACGCCGGCCGGCAGCTCGCCGCGGAGGCGGTCGGCGACAACCGCGAGCACGAGGAAGACCCCGAGCAGGAATGGGTCGTGCAGCAGCTGCTGCTCGCCCGCATCGCGGGTCGGCCCGACGACGTGCCGCTCGACGGGCTGCGCGACTTCGCCGCGCGCTATCCGGGCATGCCGGTGTGGCGCGCCCTCCTGGCGGTGGGGGAGTGGGTGGCCGGCAACGCGGACGCGGCGCGGGCCGCGAGCGAGGAGTGCGCGCCCCGCGGCCCGGCGGCGCTGCCGCCCGATCCGGACCTACCGTGCACGCTGACGTTGCTCGCCGATGTGAGCGCGGCGGTCGGCGAGCTCCGGTCTGCGGGCGAGCTCCGCGAGCGGCTGGAGCCGCACGCGGCGCGCAACGTCCTGACCGATCGCAGCTGGGCGGCCTGGGGCGCTGCGGCGCGGCCACTCGGCCGCCTCGCGGCGGCGCTGGGCGACCACGAGGGCGCCGCGGCGCACTTCGAGCACGCGCTGGAGCTGCACCGCCGCTGGGGTGCCCGCCCGTGGCTCGCGATCACGATCCGCGACTACGCGGCGGCGCTCCCCGGCGTCGCTCCCGCCTCGCTCATCGAGGAGGGCGAGGCGCTCGCGCGGCGGCTCGGGCTTCAGAGCCCGATCAGCACGAAGCCCGCCCAGTGATAGGGGTGTGAGAAGTCCGCCGGGACGTCGGTGGGCGCCGGCGGGCGGTCACGGCCAGCCGCGACCGCGGCGTCGCGCAGCGCCTCGATCTCGGGCAGCGCGGTCTCGCGCGTGAGCCCGCGCACGTGCCGCTGCGCCGTCGTCAGCGCCTCGCGCGGCGGCAGGCCGTCGCGCAGGCCGCCGTAGAACGCCCGCATCACCAGCGCGGTCGAGAGCTCGCCGACCTTCCACAGGCTCGCGACCACGGCGCGCGCGCCGGCCGCGAGGGTCAGCCAGGCCAGCCCCACCAGCTCGTCGCCGGGCGAGACCGGCGTGCCGGCGCTGTCGCAGGCGCTGAGCGTCACGAGGTCGGCGTCGAGCGAGAGGCCGAGCAGCTCCCAGACGTCGAGCGTGTCGCCCTCGGCGAGCACGATGCACGACAACAGCGGCGCCTTGTCGAGCACGCCGTGGGTGGCGAAGTGCACGAGCCGCGCGTCCGCGAGCCGGTCGCGCACGGCCTGCTCGCGGGCCGCCGCCCCGAGCAGGGCAGGGTCGGCGCCGAACAGCGCGGCGGCCTCGGCGGCCTGCGCACCGGACCACGGCAGCGCTCCGAAGCCGCCGCTCGCGGTGGCCTCGCCCGGTCTGCGCCGCGACATGTTCGCGGGGTCGCCGACCGCGAGCAGCGGGGCGAGGCGCGTCGGCGCAGCCGCCGGGAGGAAGCGCAGCGCGCTGGCGGAGGGCAGCACGGTGACGGTCCTGGCGGCGGCGAGCGGCGCGCCGCGCCACCACAGCGCCGGCCCGGGCGCGATGTGGCCCCACCGGTGGGGCACGAGGACGACGTGGCTGCTGGCGGCGATCTCGGCGTCGAACGGCGCCAGCAGCAGCTCGCCCAGCGCCTGGGCGAAGCGCTCCCACAGCGGGCTCTGACCCTGGCACGCGGTCCAGAACTTGCGCTGGAGCTCGTCGAGGGCGAGCTCGTCCGTGCGCGTGAGCTTCGCGGTCACGGGGCCGTCGCGGGTGAGCGAGAACGACAGCAGGCCGCCGCGCACCAGCAGAGACTCGAGCAGCAGCGTGCCGTCGGGCAGCGCGTCGGCCACCTCGCCGGCGCCGAGCGTCGCCACCGTCGGCGACACCGCCTCGAGCCAGCGCGGGTTGTCCGCCGCGAGCCGCGCCTCGTGCGCGGCGAGCGCGGCCTCGGCGGCCGCGAGCTCGGGCGGCGGCTCGCCCCCCGCGCGCGAGGCCAGCCAGGTGAGCACCTCGACCCGTCCTGCCAGCTCGCGCCAGGCGAGCAGGTCCGCGCTCTGCGCGCCGGAGACCGGGGCCAGCGCGGCGCTGCCCGCCATGCGCGCGAGCAGCCCGCGCGCACGGCCGCGCTCCGCGAGCGCGAACGCGGCGGCCGCCGCCTCCGGCCCGGTGCCGCCGGGTGCGGCCAGCGCGGCGCGGGCGGCGTCGCCGAACAGCGACGCCTCCGCCTGGGCGTCGCCGAACGCGCCGCGGTCGTCCCCGCGGGCGAGCCGCGCGCGCTGGGCCTCGATCGCGGTCAGCGCGGCGTCGTAGAGCACGCTCGCGCGCTCGTGCTCGCCGAGGCCCTCGGCGGTGCGGGCGAGGTCGCCGGCCATCCGCCACGCGCGCGACTCGGTCGTCCACCAGTCGGGGCGGCCGGCGAGCTGCTCGATCGCGTCGAAGCGCTCGCGCGTCGCCTGCCAGTCGCCGAGCTGCGTCTCGAGCACCGCCAGCTCCACCAGCTCGCGGAAGTCGGGCGGCACGCGCGCGGGCGGCGGGCGATCGCGGAACGCCGTCAGCGCCGCGGCGCGGTCGCCGGTGGTGAGCAGGAGCAGCGCCTCGAGCCGGCCGCGCCGTTCATCCGGCACACCCGCCGCGGCGTCGAGCGCGAGCCGCAGCCGCGCCTTGTACTGGAGCGGGTTCAACTCGCGCACGGCGAGCGCGCCGAACAGGGGGGCGAACGCGCGGTCCCAATCGAGGTCGCTCGCCAGGTTGCGAGCCATGCCGGCGGCTTCGCGCATCAGCGCGTCCCGCATGTCCGCTTGCAGGCCGTCCAGTCCGTCGCCGCGCGCCACGCCCTCCCAGCGCGCGTGGAAGCGCTCGAGCGCGGGGCGGAGTCGCTCGAGCAGCGCCGCGTCCTGCGCGCCGTACGCGAGCGCGCGGGCGAGGTTCGCCAGGTCGCCCTCCCGGAACCCCAGCTCCTCCGCCCACTCCGGGTGCTGCGCCTGGACCTCCGGCATCATGCGCAGCGCGGCGTCGCTCGCGACCAGCGCCGCCTCCCAGTCGCCGCCGGCGTCGTGCGCGAGCGCGCGGTCGGCGAGCGTCTGCTGCGCGAACGCGGGCGCGCCGAGCGCGGTGAACACGGCGTCGGCGAGCCGGTGGCAGGCGAGCGCGCGGTCGCAGTCGGCACCGCGGCGCAGCCAGCGCCAGCCGGCCTGGCTGAACAGCATGCCGATCCCGAGCGCCCAGGCGACGGCCCCCGTCTCGCGGCCCCAGGTACCGATCCGGGCCGCTGCTTCCCGACGCTCGGGCCAGCGACCGGCCTGGACGTCGGCGAGCACCGCATGCGCGGCGGCGAGGTTGGCCGCGGCGAGGTCGCCGGCGGCGAGGAACGCCGACTGCGCGCGCTCTGCGGCGGCGAGCGCGGCGGCCGGATCGTCGTGCAGCGCCGCGACCGCGGCGCGGTGGAGCTCGACGGTGGCGACCCCGCGCGGCGCGCCCGCGGCGCGGAAGCCGGCCTCCGCCCGCTCGTAGGCGGGCGCGCTCGCGTCGGCGTCCGGCAGCGGGGCGAGCAGACGGTCGATGGCGAAGTGCAGCTCGCTGGTGCTGGTGCCGGGGTTCTCCGCCAGCGCGAGCCCGAGCGTGACCGGGCTGCCGGCCGGCACCGCGGCCCAGGCGCCGCGGGCGAGCTCGCAGCCCGCGACGCCGGCGCCGTCGCCGGCGGCGGAGTAGGCCGCGGCGGCGGCGTCGAGGTGCTGCAGCGCGAGCTCGGTCGCGCCCGCGTCCCGGTACAGCTCGGCGGCAGCGAGGCGGGCGTGCGGCCGGCTGTCCCAGATCGGCTCGAGGAACTGGATGCCGAGGTCCAGGATCGCCTGCTGGTTGGGGGTGCCGAGCCCGAACTGCAGGGTGGTGCGCTGGGCGGGCAGGAGGGTGAGCTCGTAGAGCTCGGCCACCAGCGGCTCGCCGTTGGTCGCCGCCGTCCAGAAGTCCGCCGCCTCCGTCGGGCGGGCGTGCCCGTCCGGGAGCCGCCGGCGCGCCGCGCGTGCCACGTGGCGGAGCGCGGGGCCGAGCGGGTGGTCGGGGAGGGCCGCGAGCGCCTCGGCGAGCCGCGCGTCGGCGGTCGTCGGCTCGAACCGCAGCGCGGCGACGATCGCCGCCCAGATCGCCGCGTCGGCCCGAGCCTGCGGGTCGGCTCCCGCGCGTGCCGCGTCGAGGGCCGCGACCGCCGCCGCCTCCGCGGCCGCGTAGTCGCCCTTCAGCTCCTCGGCGGCGACGGAGCCGCCGAGGGCGTCGATCACGGCACCCGCCACCTCATCCCCAGCGGCGGGAGAGCTTGTCCTCGAGCTCGTCGAGCGCGCTGTTCGCACGCGCGATGAACTCCGGCCATTCCTGCGACTCCCACACGTAGTTGCCGATCGCGATCACGGCGAGGCGGGCGGCGTCCTTGCAGCCGGCGGCCTTCGCGCTCTCGACGACCGCGTCCATCCGCTCGATGACGTCGGACTCCTCGAGGAGCTGCTGGTCGTCCCACGGGGGTACCAACGTGTCGAACTCCCGGACCGGCGACGCTCATCGCGACCTCCCTCTTGCTGGATGCGGAAGCGCGAGTATCACTCCGGCGCCACCTCCTCGCCAGTGCCTTCCTCGGCCTCCTCGCCCACCTCGGGCTCGGGGGCGCGGACGACCGGGGTGGGGGTCGGCTGCACGGATGCAGGGGGCTCGGCCTGTTCGGCCGGCGGATCGTCACGCCGCGGCGCCTCCTGCTGCGGGCGGCCGCGGTCGGGCTGGGGGCGCGGCGCCGAGGGCGCCGCCGACGGCGCAGGGCTCGGAGCGGCTTGGTCGGGCGCCGGCGAGGCATCGACGGTGCGGCGCCGCTTCGACCTCCGGGCCGGCGCCGGCTTCGCGAGCGCCGGCGGCGCGCCGTGGAGCGCGAGCGCCCGGATCACGGGAGCGTCGCGCGCGGTCATGATCGCCTCGGCCATGGTGGGGCGGACCGGCGGCGGCTCGTCGCGCTGCCCGGCGAGCGCACCGGCTGCGCCGAACGCCGCGATACCGCGACGACGGCGCAGAGGACGGTGGGGGACATGTCGGCTCCTGGTCGGCTGGTGGATGGCACCGCCGCCGGCGCGCGAGGGCGCCGGCGGCGGGGAGGGCGATGCGTCAGCCCGCCACGCAGAGCGCGTAGACGGTCACCGGCAGGGAGAAGCTCTGGCCGGAGTTGCCGAGGCGCACCTTCCAGCTGGAGTCCGTGTCCGGGTACGTCGAGTACGTCTGCGTCCAGGCCGCAAGCGGCTCGGCCACGCTGTAGCCGCCGCCCACCACGCGCCCGCTGCCGCAGGACGCGACGCCGTTCGTGCCTTGCGAGAACGGAGGCACGACGAACGACTGCTGGACGCGGGTCACGCCGTTGAAGCCGGCGGGGCCGCGTTCGCCCGGGTTGCCCTTCTCGCCCTGCTCGCCCTGGAGGCCACGCTCGCCCTGGAGGCCACGCTCGCCCTGCGCGCCGTTGAGGCCGTCCTTCCCGTCCTTGCCGTTCAGGCCATCCTTACCGGGCGCGCCGTCCTTGCCGGGGAGGCCCTGAGCCGCGGCCGCCCCGTCCTTGCCGGTCTCGCCCTTCTCGCCACGGTCGCCCTGCGGGCCGCGCTCGCCCTTCGCGCCGGTGAGGCCGCGCTGGCCCTCGGCACCCGCGGGGCCGGCCGGCCCGGCCAGCGAGCCGCGGAAGTCCCGCGCCGACAGCGAGTAGTCCTTCACGTGCTTGCCGGTGATCGTGCTGCGGGCGATGTTCTTGCCCGTGATGAGCTTCGCCGCCGACGCCGTGCCGGACACGGCGAGGAACAGCGCGAGGAACGCGACGGCCATCGCCTTCGACGGCCTGCGCTTGAGGATGGAATGCACTGCGACCTCCTGGATCGTCAGTTGGTGGATGGCATGACGATCCGTCGGAACGCGCTCCGCGCCCATCGCCGAACACGGTGATCTTCCTCACACCGTTCGCGGCGATCTAGAGTGCGGTGCGATGGAGCTGCCCGGTGCGCTGCATCGCGTCTCGCCCGTGGAGCTCAAGGCCCGCGTCGAAGCCGAGCGCCTCGGGCGCCCGTTCCTCCTGCACGTCGACGACAGCGGCGCGCAGCGCATCGTCGAGCTGCCCGCCGACCGTGAGCGGCTCACGCTGGGCCGCGGTGCGGCGTGCGACGTCGCGTTGCCGTGGGACGGTGAAGCGTCGCGCGTCCACGCGCTGCTCGAGCAGCACCACGCCGAGTGGAGCGTCATCGACGACGGCGGGTCCCGCAACGGCTCGTTCGTCAACGGCGTGCGGGTCAGCGGCCGCCGCCGGCTGCGCGACGGCGACGTCCTGCGCGTCGGACAGACCCTGATCGTCTTCCGCGCGCCGACCGGGGGGACTCGGTCCAGACCCTCCCCGCCGACGAGGACGCGGCGCCGACGCTGACCGCCGCCCAGCGCCGCGTCCTGATCGAGGTCTGCCGCCCGCTCGCGGCCTCGAGCTACGCCGCACCGGCCTCCACGCGGCAGATCGCCGAAGCGCTCGTGATCAGCCCCGAGACGGTGAAGACGCACCTGCGCGCGCTGTTCGACGCGTTCGGGGTCGAGGCGATGGCGCAGAACCAGAAGCGCGCGGAACTCGCGCGGCGGGCGCTGGAGAGCGGGATCGTGGGCCGCGCCGACCTCACGTAGGCTGCCGCGATGCCCAGCATCGTCACCCTGCCCGGCGACGGGATCGGCCCCGAGGTCCTCGAGTCCGCGCTGACCGTCCTGCACGCCGTCGCGGACGACCTCTCCTACGACGAGCACCCATTCGGCGGCGCCTCGATCGACGCCCACGGCACCGCCCTGACCGACGAGACGCTCGCCGCCTGCCAGGCCGCCGACGCCGTGCTGCTCGCCGCCGTCGGCGGGCCGAAGTGGGACTCGACCGACCCGGACGCGCCGCGACCGGAGCAAGGGCTGCTCGGCCTGCGCAAGGGCATGGGCCTCTACGCGAACCTGCGGCCCGTCCGCCCGAGCGTGGCGCTGCTCGACGCCAGCCCGCTCAAGCGCGAGCTGATCGAGGGCACCGACATGCTCGTCGTGCGCGAGCTGACCGGCGGGATCTACTTCGGCGAGAAGACCCGCACCTCGGACCACGCCTCGGACCTGTGCGAGTACTCGACGGAGGAGATCGAGCGGATCACCCGCACCGCCTTCCAGGCCGCCCGCACCCGCGTCACGAGCGTCGACAAGATGAACGTGCTCGAGACGAGCCGGCTGTGGCGCGAGGTCGTCGCCCGCGTCCACAGCGAGGAGTTCCCCAACGTCGAGCTCGAGCACCAGCTCGTCGACTCGTGCGCGATGAAGCTCGTCGTCGCGCCGCGGCACTTCGACGTGATCCTCACCGAGAACATGTTCGGCGACATCCTCAGCGACGAGGCCGCGATGCTCACCGGCTCGCTCGGGATGCTGCCGAGCGCCTCGCTCGGCGGCGATGGCCCTGGCCTGTTCGAGCCCGTCCACGGCTCGGCCCCCGACATCGCGGGCACCGGCAAGGCCAACCCGCTGGCGATGATCCTCTCGGCGGCGCTCATGCTGCGCCACGGTTTTGCACGGGAGGACGCCGCATCTGCCCTAGAATCGGCAGTCGACACGGCCCTCGAGCGCGGACTGCGAACCGCGGACCTGGGTGGAAACGCGACGACCGCCGAGGCCACCGAGGCGGTCCTGAAGGAGCTCTCGTGAACCAAAGCGGCCTCATCTGGATGAACGGCGAGTTCGTGCCGTACGAGGACGCGAAGGTGCACGTACTCACGCACGCGCTCCACTACGGGACCGGCGTCTTCGAGGGCGTCCGCGCCTACGAGACCCCGCGCGGGACGGCGATCTTCCGCCACCAGGACCACATCGAGCGGCTGTTCCGCTCGGCCGGGATGTACTTCATGGACATCCCCTACAGCCGCGAGGAGATCCGCGCGGCCACGCACGAGACGATCCAGCGCAGCGGGCTGAAGTCCTGCTACATCCGCCCGCTCGTCTACCGCGGCGCCGGCCCGATGGGCCTGTACCCGCTCGACTGCCCGGTCGACGTCTCGATCGCGGTCTGGGAGTGGGGCTCCTACCTCGGCGACGAGGGCAAGCAGCACGGCGTGCGCGCCCGCGTCTCGTCGTGGCGGCGGCTGCCCAACGACGTCGTCATCCCGGCCGCCAAGGCGACCGGCCAGTACCTCAACTCCGTGCTCGCCAAGATCGAGGCCGACAAGGCCGGCTACGAGGAGGCGATCCTGCTCGACACGCACGGCTACGTGTGCGAGGGCACCGGCGAGAACCTGTTCTTCGTCAAGGACGGGATCATCGCCACGCCGACCTACCTGTCGGGCGTGCTCGGCGGCATCAACCGCGCCGCGGCGATCCAGATCGCCCGCGACCTCGGCTTCGAGCTGCAGGAGCGCCAGGTCGCCCGCGACGAGCTCTACCTCGCCGACGAGATCTTCATGACCGGCACGGCCGCCGAGCTGACGCCGGTGCGCGAGGTCGACGACCGGCCGGTCGGCGACGGCAAGCCGGGCGAGATCACGCGCGCGGTCCAGCGGGTCTTCGAGGACGCGCTGCACGGGCGCGCGGAGCGCTACGCCGACTGGAACGACGTGGTGCCCGTGCCCGCGCCCGCTCCGTGAGCTCGCTGCTCATCTACGACTGCACCCTCCGCGACGGGATGCAGGGGGAGGGGATGTCGCTGTCCGTCGAGGAGAAGCTGCGCGTCGCGCACCTCCTCGACGACCTCGGCGTCCCCATGATCGAGGCGGGCTTCCCGGCCTCGAACCCCAAGGAGGCCGAGCTGTTCGCGCGGCTCGAGACGGCCGGCCTGCGCGGCCAGGTGGCGGCGTTCGGGACGACGCGGCGGCGCGACACCGCCGCCGACGCCGACCCGGCGCTGCGCGGGCTGGCGGAGTCGTTCGCGCCGGTCTGCACGCTGGTCGGCAAGACCTGGGCGCTGCACCTCGAGAAGGTCGTGCGCGTCGACCGCGACGAGAACCTGCGCATGATCGAGGAGTCCGTCGCCTTCCTGGTGGGGGAGGGCAAGACGGTGGTCTACGACGCCGAGCACTTCTTCGACGGCTGGGGCGACGACCGCGAGTACGCCCTGCGCTGCGTGCAGGCCGCGGCGGGGGCGGGCGCCGCCTACGTGACGCTGTGCGACACCAACGGCGCGACGCTGCCCGACGCGATCGAGGCGGCCACCGCGGCGGTGGTGGCCGAGGTGGGGTGCGAGGTCGGCATCCACTGCCACGACGACGCGGGCGTCGGCGTCGCCAACTCGCTGGCCGGCGTGCGCGCGGGCGCCACCATGGTGCAGGGCACGATGAACGGCTACGGCGAGCGCTGCGGCAACGCCAACCTCGTCACGATCGTGCCCAACCTGCAGCTGAAGATGGGTCACGACTGCCTGCCCTCGCTGACCGGGCTGACCGAGGCCGCGCACTTCCTCGACGAGCTGTTGAACTTCGTGCCGGACCACGACCAGCCATACGTGGGCAAGAACGCGTTCGCGCACAAGGGCGGGCTGCACGTCGCCGGCGTCAACGCCGACCCCGCGACGTTCGAGCACATCGACCCCGCCGCGGTCGGCAACTCGCGCGAGGTGCTGATCTCCGAGCTGTCCGGCCGCGGGACGGTGCTGTCGCGCGCCGAGCAGACCGGCGCCCAGATCGACGACGCCGCCGCCTCCCGGGTGGTCGAGCGCGTCAAGGAGCTCGAGCACCGCGGCTTCCAGTTCGAGGCCGCCGACGGCTCGTTCGACCTCCTGATCCGGCGCGAGACCGGCGAGTACCAGCCGCTCTTCCAGCTCGAGTCGTGGCGCGTGATGGCCGAGAAGCGCGAGGACGGCAAGGTCCAGACCGAGGCGACGATCAAGATCTGGGTCGACGGCGAGCGCTACGTCCGCACCGCCGAGGGCAACGGCCCGGTCAACGCCCTGGACACGGCGCTGCGCGAGGCGATCTCCGAGACCTATCCGCACCTCCGCGACATCAAGCTCGTCAACTACAAGGTCCGCATCCTCGACGAGTGGAAGGCGACCGGCGCGGTGACCCGCGTGCTGCTCGACGCCTCCGACGGCGTCGACACGTGGGGCGCGATCGGCGTCCACGAGAACGTGATCGAGGCGAGCTGGGACGCGCTCGTCGACTCGCTCGAGGCCGGCATGCTGCCGGGCCGCGAGGGGCACCGCCGCGGGAGCGCGGAGCGGCGGCCCGCGTGAGCGCGCGGCGGATCCCGCGAGCGCGACTCTCCCGGCGCGGCCACGGACGAGGTCCCGCTCGCCCGGCCGGTCCTCGGCGAGGCCGAGGAGGCCGCGGTGGTCGAGGTCCTGCGCTCCGGCCAGCTCTCGCTCGGCCCGCGCGTGCCCGCCTTCGAGGCGGCCTTCGCGGAGCGCATCGGCACGCCGCACGCCTCCGCGGTCTCGTCCGGCACCGCCGGGCTGCACCTCGCGCTGCGCGCGGTCGGCGTCTCCGACGGCGACGAGGTGGTGACCTCGCCGCTCTCCTTCGTGGCGAGCGCCAACGTGATCGTCTACGAGCGGGCGCGGCCGGTGTTCGCCGACATCGACCCGCGGACGCTCAACCTCGACCCGCAGGCCGCTGCCGCGGCGATCACCGGCCGCACGACCGCTCTGCTTCCGGTCCACATCTTCGGGTACCCGGCGGACGTCCCCGCGTTCGAGGCACATGGCCTCCCGATCGTCGAGGACGCCTGCGAGGCGCTCGGCGCCGTCCACGCCGACGGCACCGCGGTCGGCGGCCGCGGCCATCCCGCGGCGTTCGGCTTCTACGCCAACAAGCAGCTCACCACGGGCGAGGGCGGGATGCTCACGCTCGGCTCCGCGGCCCACAAGGAGCAGATCGACTCCGAGCGCAACCAGGGCCGCGCGCCCGACATGGGCTGGCTCGACCACGACCGGCTCGGCTTCAACTACCGCCTCTCCGACCTCGCGTGCGCGATCGGGCTCGCCCAGCTCGAGCGGCTCGACGACATGCTGGCCGCCCGCGCGCGCGTCGCCGACCGCTATCGCGAGGCGCTCGCGGGCCTCGTCGCCGAGCGCGGGCTCGAGCTGCCGTGCGAGGACGCGGGCGGCGACCGCCGCGGCTGGTTCGTGTTCGTGGTTCAGCTCCCGCACGGAGTCGACCGCGACGAGACGATCCGCGCGCTGCGCGAGCTCGGCGTGCAGAGCAAGCCCTACCTGCCCGCCATCCATCTGATGTCGTTCTACCGCGAGCGCTTCGGGCACCGGCCCGGCGAGTTCCCGGTCGCCGAGGACGTCGCCGCCCGCTCGGTCGCGCTGCCGTTCTTCCCCGAGCTGGCCGAAGGCCAGATCGCGCGGGTCGCCGAGGCGCTCAGCCGCGTGCTGGGCTGACCGGGCGCTCCGCGGCCAGCTCCTCCCAGAACTCCTGCGAGGCCCGCGCCAGGCGCGTGCCGAGCTCGAGCGACAGCAGCCGCCGTTCGAGCTCCGGGCGATCGCCGAAGCGCGCGAGCAGGCCCTCGTACTCCTCGAGCTGCCGCCGCTGCGCCTCGGCCTGCTGGACGGCAAGCTCGTGCACCTGCTCAGCGCCGGTGAGCTCGGAGAAGAACAGCTTCAACAGCCCGAGGTCGCGGTACTCCATCGGCGTCGTGGCGGGCTCGCCGAGCCACTCCTCGAGCAGCGCGCGGCCCTCGTCGGTGATCGAGTAGTAGCGCCGGCGCCGGCCGGTCTCCTCGCGCGTCTCCTCGAGCAGCCCTGCTTCGGCGAGCCGGGCGGGTTCGGCGTAGAGCTGGGTGTGGGGGAAGGGCCAGAAGTGGCCGACCGTCAGCTGCACGAACCGCTTGAGGTCGTAGGACGTCGACGGGCCGCGCAGTGCGACGATCCCGAGGACGAGATAGGAGACCGGACCCGCGCGCAGTTCGGTTGACATGGTACGAATCGTAGCGTAGTGTCGGCATCGTTCCAACCGAACGATACGCACCGAACTTCAGGAGGTCGCGTAGATGGTCGTCCAGAGTCCTTGGCCGGCACCGGAGATCCCGGACACCGACCTCACGTCGTACGTGCTCCGCCACGCGGAGCGGCTTGCGGATCAACCCGCGCTGATCGACGGTCCCAGCGGCCGCACGGTCACGTACGGCGCGCTCGCCGCCGGGGTGGAGCGCGCCGCCGGCGGGCTGGTCGCACGCGGCTTCGGCCGCGGCGACGTGCTCGCCCTGCACCTGCCGAACCTCCCCGAGTTCCCGATCGCGCTGCACGCCGGGCTGCGCGCCGGCGGCGTGGTCACCTGCGCGAGCCCGCTCTACACCGCGCACGAGCTGGCCGACCATCTGCGGAAGGCGCGGCCGCGCTTCGTCGTCAGCGTCGGCCCGCTCGCCGAGACCGCCCGCGCGGCGGCCGCCGACGCGGGCGGGATGGACGTGCTCGAGCTCGGCGAGCTGCTGGCCGGCGGGCCGGGCGAAGCGCCCGCCGAGCGCACGGACCCGGACGAGGTCGCGCTCCTGCTGCCCTCGAGCGGCACCACCGGCCTGCCGAAGCTCGTCGAGCTGACGCACCGCGCGCTGGTGGCGAACATCGTCCAGATGCGGGTCCCGTTCCCGGCGCCCGAGGGCGGCCGGCAGCTGGGGCTCGCGCCCTTCTTCCACAGCATGGGCATGCAGTGCGTGCTCCACCGCGGGCTCGACGCCGGCGGGGCCGTGGTCACGCTCGCGCGCTTCGAGCTCGAGCAGATGCTGCAGGCGATGCAAGACCAGCGTGTCGACCAGGCGCTGGTGGCGCCGCCGCTCGTGGCCGCCTTCGCGCGTCACCCGGTCGTCGACGGCTACGACCTCTCGGCGCTGACGCTGCTCGGCAGCGGCGGCGCGCCGCTCGACCCCGCGCTCGAGCGCGCAGCCGCCGCGCGGCTGGACTGCATCGTCGCCTCGGGGCTCGGGATCACCGAGGCCGGCCCGCTCGTGGCCTGTCCGGACTTCGCCGAGCCGGAACGCCTCCGCGTCGGCACCTGCGGCCAGCTCGCCCCCGGCATCGAGGCGCAGGTCGTCGACGGCGAGCTGTGGATCCGCAGCCCGGCGGTCTTCTCGGGCTACCGCGACAACCCCGAGGCCACCGCGGCGTCGATCGACGCCGACGGCTGGCTGCACACCGGCGACCTCGGCGAGATCGACGCGGACGGCTACGTGACGCTCACCGGCCGCCTCAAGGAGCTGATCAAGGTCAGCGGCTTCCAGGTCGCGCCCGCCGAGCTCGAGGCCGTGCTGGTCAGCCACCCGGCGATCGCCGACGCGTGCGTGGCCGGCATCCCCGACGAGCGCACCGGCGAGCGGCCCAAGGCGTGGGTGGTGGTCAGCGGCCCGTTCGACGCGAGCCAGCTCTACGACTACGTCGAGGAGCGCGTCGCGCCCTACAAGAAGCTCGCGGCGATCGAGCCGGTCGACGAGATCCCGCGCACGATGACCGGCAAGCTGCTGCGGCGCGTGCTGCAGGAGCGCGAGCGCACGGAGCTGACCGTGTCGCCATGATGCTCGACCCATGTCGCGCTTCTCCGAGCCGAACGACCCCGTCTTCCGCCAGCTCGACTCCTCGATCGGCTACGACCGCCGGCTGGGGCCGCACGACGTCGCGCAGTCGCGCGCGCACGCGACGATGCTCGCGGCGGCGGGGATCATCGGCGAGGACGAGCGCGATGCGCTGCTGAGCGGGCTCGACCAGGTCGCCGCCGAGCTCGAGGGCGGGACGTTCCCGTTCGCGCCCGACGACGTCGACATCCACATGGCGGTCGAGCGGCGGCTGACCGACCTCGTCGGACCGGTCGGCGGCAAGCTCCACACGGCGCGCTCGCGCAACGACCAGGTCGCCACCGACCTCGTCCTGTTCACGCGCGCCCACGCGGAGGCGGCGCTGGCGGGCATCCGCGCGCTGCGCGAGACGCTCGTCGAGCTCGCCGAGCGCCACCTCGACTGGGCGATGCCGGGCTACACGCACCTGCAGCGCGCGCAGCCGGTCTATCTCTCGCACCATCTGCTCGCCTACTTCTGGATGTTGGGGCGCGACGCCCGGCGCTTCGCGTTCGTGCGCGAGGCGACCGAGGAGCTGCCGCTCGGCGCGGGCGCGCTGGCGGGCGTGAACTTCGACACCGACCGCGGGCTGCTGGCCGAGCAGCTCGGCTTCGAGCGGGTGGCGCCGAACTCGATCGACGCGGTCTCGAACCGCGACTTCGTGCTCGACTACCTGGCCGCGGCGGCCACCTGCGCGACCCATCTCTCGCGGCTCGGCGCCGAGCTCGTGCTGTGGTCGAGCGACGAGTTCGGCTTCTGCGAGGTCGCCGACGCGTGGGCCTCGGGCTCGTCGATCATGCCGCAGAAGAAGAACCCCGACGCCGCCGAGCTGCTGCGCGCGAAGGCGCCGCGCGTCGTCGCCCACCTGACCGGCCTCCACGGCGTCATGCACGGGCTCCCGCTGACCTACAACAAGGACCTGCAGGAGGACAAGGAGCACCTGTTCGACGCCGTCGACACGCTCGAGCTGGCGCTCGCGGCGGCGACCGGGATGCTGAGCGGGATCGCGTTCGACCGCGAGCGGCTGGCCGCGGCGGCCGCCGACGAGCTGATCGCGGCGACCGACGTGGCGGACCTGCTGGTCCGGCGCGGCGTGCCGTTCCGCCAGTCGCACGGGATCGTCGCCGGGCTGGTGCGCGACACGCTGGCGGCGGGCAAGTCGCTGTCCGACCTGTCGCGGGAAGAGCTCGCGCAGCACTCGCCCGAGCTCGATGACGAGTTCTACGCGCTGCTCTCCCAGCGCGCGTGGCTCGAGTCGAAGGTCAGCGAGGGCGGGACCGCGCTGCCGCGGGTGCGCGAGCAGCTCGAGCGGGCGCGGGCCGAGCTCGGGAAGTGAACCGCGAGTACTACGCGCGCGGCGTCGTCGAGGTGGCGCGGGACCTCGTCGGCTGCGTGCTGCGGCACGGCGAGACGGCCGGCGTGATCGTCGAGACCGAGGCCTACCACGAGTCCGAGCCCGCCTGCCACGCGCACGTCGGGCTCACCGGCCGCACGCACATCCTCTTCGGCCCGCCGGCGCGCGCCTACGTCTACCGCTCCTACGGCATCCACGCCCTGTTCAACGCGGTCTGCGAGGACGAGGGCGTCGGCGCCGCGGTGCTGATCCGGGCGCTCGAGCCGCTGGAGGGCCTGGAGCGCATGCGCGAGCGGCGGGGCCTCGAGCGGCCGGAAGACCTCTGCTCCGGCCCGGGCAAGCTCACGCAGGCGCTCGACATCGAGCTCGAGCTCAACGGCTCCGACCTGCTCGGCGGGCCGATCGCGATCGAGCCGCCGCGGCCGGGCTGGGAGCAGCCCGAGCTGCTGACCGGCCCGCGCATCGGGATCACGAAGGCGGCCGAGCTGCCGTGGCGGTTCTGCGCGGCGGGCTCGCGCTCGGTGAGCCGGCCGTGGCCGAAGGAACTCCGGCACACGCTCGCGCCCCGGCCGATGCCTTAGCCCGTGCCAGGCGCGGGCGGGGCGGCCCCGCCCGACGGCGGCGTCGTCTCGCCGCCTCCGCCCTCCGGCGCCGTGGGCGGCTGCTCCGCGGCGGGGATGTCGGAGGGCTGCTCGGGCGCCGGCTCCTCGGGTTGCGCGGGCGCCTGCTGCTCCGGCTCGCCGCCGCCCGTCTCCGGTGCGGTCTGCTCGGGTGCCGGCGCGGCCGGTGCCGGCGACGCGGTGCCGCCCGGGGCGGCGGTCGCGCCCGGGATGACGCCCTCGACCTCGTCGTCGTCCTTCTCCTCGAGCTCCGCCGGCGGGTCGATCTTGATCACGGACTCCATGAACGTCTTCCAGATCCCCGCCGGGTACGTGCCGCCGGCCACCGGCTCGCCCTGGAACTCCGTCTTCATCGGCTGGAACTTCTTGGGGTATCCGACCCACACCGCGACGGTGTACTCCGGCGTCCAGCCCACGAACCAGGCGTCGCCGTAGTTCTCGGTCGTGCCGGTCTTGCCCGCCACCGGGATCCGCGGGTCGAGCTGGGCGCGCTTCGCCGTCCCGTTCTTGACCACGCCCTGGAGGATCGTCCCGACCGTGGTGGCGATCCCCGCGTCGAGCACCTGCCGCGTCTTCACGCGGTTCCTGGCCTTGTCGCCGTTGGGCAGCCGGACCGCCTGGACCTTGCCGTCGTGCTTGCGCGAGATCTCGCGGATCCCGACCGGGCCTGGCACCGGGCGGTCCGGGCCGAGCCGGCCGGGGCTCATCGAGCCGTAGGTCAGCTTGCCCTTGCGCGCGAACGTCTCGTAGGCGTGCGCCATGTCGAGCGGGGTCACGCCCTGCTTCAGCCCGCCGAGCGTCATCGCCCAGTTGTTCGAGACCGGCGTGCGGATGCCCATCCGGCGCGCGAGCTTGGCGACCCGCTTGGTGCCGGTCTTGATGCCGACCTCGGCGAACACCGAGTTGTCGGAGGTCGTCGTCGCGTTGGCGAGCGTGGTGATGCCGGCGTACGCGTCGCTGTAGTTCTCGACCGTGAACTTCTCGCTCGAGCCGGGGACGTCGAAGACCTTCTTGCGCGACGACCACACCGACGTGGGCGAGATGCCCTGCTTGAGCGCCTCGGCGAGCACGAACGGCTTGAACGCCGAGCCCGGCTGGCGCTGGCCCTGGGTGGCGAGGTTGAACGGCGTCGTGTTGTAGTCGTCGCCGCCGACCATCGCGCGGACCTCGCCGGTCTTGTTCTCGATCGCCACCAGCGACGCGCGCGGGCCGCCCTGCCACGGCAACCAGGCGCGGATGGCGTCGTCGGCGGCCTTCTGGAAGCGGCCGTCGATCGTCGTCTCGATCGTCAGGCCGCCCTCGAAGGCCTGGCGCGCGCCGGTCTGGCCGCCGCCGAGCTTGTCGACCACCTGCTGCTTGATCCAGGACGTGAAGTAGGGGTACTTCGTCTCCTCGCGCGGCGGCTCGATGTCGTTGCGCGAGGGGATCGCCTCGGCGACCGCGGCGTCGTACTGCTCCTGGGCGATCAGCTTCTGCTCGAGCATCCGCTGGAGCACGAGGTCGCGCCGCTGCTTGGCGGCCACCGGGTGGGCGATCGGGTCGTACATGCTCGGCGAGGAGACGACGCCGGCGATCAGCGCCGCCTCGTGCGGCTCGAGCTGCGCAGCGCACGGGCGCGCGCGGTTGCTCTCGCAGCCGACGTGCTGGCTGCCGAAGTAGGTCTGCGCCGCCGACTCGATGCCGTAGGCGCCGTTGCCGAAGTAGATCGAGTTGAGGTAGTTGCGCAGGATCTTCTGCTTCGACCACTTGCGCGTCAGGTGGTAGGCCATGGCGGCCTCGCGCAGCTTCACGAACAGCGTCCGGCGATCCTGGGCGGCGAGCGCGTTCTTGACGAACTGCTGCGGGATCGTCGAGCCGCCCTGCACGGCCTTCTGGGCCAGGACGTCCTGGTAGAGCGCGCGGCCGATGCCCTGGATGTCGACGCCGGCGTTGGTGTAGAAGCGCTTGTCCTCGATCGCGATGATCGCGTGCTTCATGACCGGCGAGATCTGGTTCTCGGTGACCAGGATCCGGCGCTGGTTGCCGGTCAGCCGGCCGAGCCGCTCGCCGCGGCGGTCGACGATCACCGAGTTGCGGGCCGACGGCTCTTCGAGCTCAGGCAGGTCGGACGCGACCGCCATCATCATCCCGAACACGGTCGAGACGGCCGCGAGCAGGCCCAGGCCCGCCAGCAGCGCGAAAACGCGCAGCTTGCGGATGCGCAGCGAGACGCCGGGCGGCTCGTCGCCGTTGGCGTACTCGGGGCGCAGCGGGATTACGCGCGACTCGCTGTCTTCGTCGACAGCGGCCGAGTTTGAGGTGCGCTCGGAGTCCATGAGAGGGGCGACAGGGCCGCGAGTTCCCCCTCTCACGCGCTCGCCTGCGGCCGGGCGGCCACTCTAGCATTGGGCCGGATGGCCGAATCCGCCGCATACGTGGCCCGGAATGCAGTCGACTGCCTGCCCGCGGGCGCGCTGGAGCGCCGGCTCGCGGAGGGCCGCTCGCTGCGCGTCAAGCTCGGGCTCGACCCGACCGCAGCCGACGTCCACCTCGGCCACACCGTGGTGCTCCAGAAGCTGCGCGAGTTCCAGGACGCCGGCCACACCGTCGTGTTGATCATCGGCGACTACACCGCCCGCGTGGGGGATCCCAGCGGCCGCTCGGTGACGCGGCCGGTGCTCTCGGGCGAGGAGATCGACGCGAACGCGCGCACGTACGTGGAGCAGGCCGGCAAGGTGCTGCGGACCGACGAGCGGCTCGAGCTGCGCCACAACTCCGAGTGGCTCGACATGAGCATGGAGGACCTGTTCGGGCTCGTCCGCCACGTGACGGTCGCGCAGCTGCTCGAGCGCGACGACTTCGCCAAGCGCTTCGCCGCCCACCAGCCGATCTCGCTGCTCGAGCTGCTCTATCCGGTGCTCCAGGGCTACGACTCGGTGGCGGTCGACGCCGACGTCGAGCTCGGCGGCACCGACCAGACCTTCAACCTGCTGATGGGCCGCGCGATCCAGTCCGCCTACGGCAAGCCGCAGCAGGTGGTGCTCACCGTGCCGCTGCTGGTCGGCACCGACGGCGTCGAGAAGATGTCGAAGTCGGTCGGCAACCACGTCGGGGTCACCGAGCCGCCGGAGGAGATGTTCGGCAAGACGCTGTCGATCCCGGACGCGGCGATGCCGAGCTGGTACGACCTGCTGCTCGGCACGCAGCCGGACGCCGAGCTGTCCCCGCGCGACCAGAAGCGCGCCCTCGCGCGCGCCATCGTGACCCGCTACCACGGGGCGGAGGCCGCGGCAGCGGCGGAGGCCCACTTCGATCGCGTGCACGTCGCGCGCGAGATCCCCGACGACATCCCGACCGCGCGGCTGAACGGCGGCGTCGTGCACCTGCCGGAGCTGCTGGGCTCCCACTTCGGCGTCTCGCGCTCCGAGGCGCGGCGCACCATCGCCCAGGGCGGCGTGCGGCTCGACGGCGAGCCGGTGACCGAGCTCGACCTGCCGGCCGAGGCGCTCGCCGGCCGTGTGCTGCAGATGGGCAAGCGCCGGTTCCTGCGCCTCGTCGCGGACTGATGGCCGTCCACACGGCGCTGCTGCGGCTGCAGACGGAGGGCGAGGGCCAGATCATCGACCTCACCGCCGGGCTGGAGGGCGCCCTGCGGTCCTCGGGCGTCGCCGACGGCGTGGTCACGGTGTTCGTGACCGGGTCGACGGCCGGCATCACGACGATGGAGTACGAGCCGGGCGGGGTGCAGGACCTGCAGGAGGCACTCGAGCGGCTGGTGCCGCGGACGCGGCCGGAGGGCGGCGACTACGCGCACAACACGCGCAACCACGACGACAACGCGCACTCGCATCTGCGCGCCTCCCTGGTCGGTCCGTCGCTCTCGATCCCGCTCGTGCACGGGCGCCTGGTGCTCGGCACGTGGCAGCAGGTCGTGCTGATCGATTTCGACGACCGGCCGCGGGAACGCTCGGTCCACGTCCAGATCGCGTCCTGAGGCTGCTACATTCCGCGCTGCTGCGGAACTCAGCCGCCCTTCGGGCCCCTTACGGGACCGTGCAGGGCGCGCTATACTCCGCTGCCCGCTCTGGGAGCCCACGGGCTGCCCGGGAAGCGCTTCGGGAGAGGAATCACCTCCCACGCAAGGCGCGACGGTCTTTGAAAACTCAACAGCATGCGTACCTGACGGCCGGCTTCGGCCGATCGTCTGTGTACGTCCAGGTTCGACCCGCCGCCGGCTTCGGTCGCGCGGCGGCCTGAGAATCAGAAGTACAAGCAGTACCCCGTCATCGCGCCCGGGCTCGCTCCATGTGTACGAGCAGCCCCTCGTGTGGCGCTTTGACAGCTCTACGTGAGCAGTTCTTCACGGAGAGTTTGATCCTGGCTCAGGACGAACGCTGGCGGCGTGCTTAACACATGCAAGTGGAGCGACGAACCGGGGCTTGCCCCGGGGCAGAGCCGCGAACGGGTGAGTAACACGTGGGTAACCCACCCCGATGATTGGGACAACCCGGGGAAACTCGGGCTAATACCAAATGTGCTCGAAGACCATGAGGTCTCCGAGTAAAGATAGCTTCGGCCTTCGCATCGGGACGGGCCCGCGGCCCATTAGCTTGTTGGTGAGGTAACGGCTCACCAAGGCAACGATGGGTAGCTGGTCTGAGAGGACGATCAGCCACACTGGGACTGAGACACGGCCCAGACTCCTACGGGAGGCAGCAGTGGGGAATCTTGCGCAATGCGCGAAAGCGTGACGCAGCAACGCCGCGTGGAGGAAGACGGTCTTCGGATTGTAAACTCCTTTCAGTTGGGACGAAGCTCAACGGGTTAATAGCTCGGTGGAGTGACGGTACCTTCAGAAGAAGCCCCGGCTAACTACGTGCCAGCAGCCGCGGTAATACGTAGGGGGCTAGCGTTGTCCGGAATCATTGGGCGTAAAGAGCGTGTAGGCGGTCCGGTAAGTCCGCTGTGAAAGTCGGGGGCTCAACCCTCGAATGCCGGTGGATACTGTCGGGCTAGAGTGCGGAAGAGGCGAGTGGAATTCCTGGTGTAGCGGTGAAATGCGCAGATATCAGGAGGAACACCTATTGCGAAGGCAGCTCGCTGGGACGTAACTGACGCTGAGACGCGAAAGCGTGGGGAGCAAACAGGATTAGATACCCTGGTAGTCCACGCTGTAAACGATGGGCACTAGGTGTGGGGGGTGTCGACTCCCTCCGTGCCGAAGCTAACGCATTAAGTGCCCCGCCTGGGGAGTACGGCCGCAAGGCTAAAACTCAAAGGAATTGACGGGGACCCGCACAAGCAGCGGAGCATGTGGTTTAATTCGACGCAACGCGAAGAACCTTACCTGGGCTTGACATGTTCCTGACCGCCGTGGAAACACGGCTTCCCTTCGGGGCAGGATCACAGGTGGTGCATGGCTGTCGTCAGCTCGTGTCGTGAGATGTTGGGTTAAGTCCCGCAACGAGCGCAACCCCCGTCGCATGTTGCCAGCATTTAGTTGGGGACTCATGTGAGACTGCCGGTGACAAACCGGAGGAAGGTGGGGATGACGTCAAGTCATCATGCCCCTTATGTCCAGGGCTACACACGTGCTACATTGGCGCGTACAGAGGGCTGCGATACCGCGAGGTGGAGCGAATCCCTCAAAGCGCGTCTCGGTTCGGATTGCAGGCTGAAACCCGCCTGCATGAAGGTGGAGTTGCTAGTAATCGCGGATCAGCATTGCCGCGGTGAATACGTTCCCGGGTCTTGTACACACCGCCCGTCACACCACGGAAGCAAGCAACACCCGAAGCCTGTGGCCTAACCCGCAGGGGAGGGAGCAGTCGAAGGTGGGGCTCGTGACTGGGGTGAAGTCGTAACAAGGTAGCCGTACCGGAAGGTGCGGCTGGATCACCTCCTTTCTAGGGAGCTCCAGGATTGGAGCGGTCGGTTCGCCAGGTCCGCATACCGCGGATCTCGAGGCGGTGCCGGCTCCTAGAACGTCGACCGAGCTTGGACAGGGCGCGCCGCTTGCGGGGCGCCTGCATGCTGTTGAGTTTTGAGAGACCGGCGGCCAGTCCGGCCGGCGCCTTCTCCTCGGACCTTGAAAACTGCACAGCAATGCCAACATCAGCGTCCACGCCATGCGTGGGCGCCGCTCCTGTCTCTAGGGACAGGGGCAACGGGTATCACCGGGCCTCCATTGGAGGCCTGATCACCGTCAAGATAGGAAGGGCACACGGTGGATGCCTAGGCACCAGGAGTCGAAGAAGGGCGTGAACGGCTGCGATAAGCCGCGGGGAGGCGCTGAATAGCCCGTGATCCGCGGATGCCCGAATGGGGAAACCCAGCGCTGGTAATGCGGCGTTACCGCATGCTGAATACATAGGCATGACGGAGACAAGCCGGGGAACTGAAACATCTCAGTACCCGGAGGAAAGGAAATCAACCGAGACTCCCCGAGTAGTGGCGAGCGAAAGGGGATCCAGCCCAAACCACGTGCGTGTAAGCGGCTACGCGTTGCGCACGAGGGGTTGTAGGGCGCCGGCCCGGGATGTAGCTGTCCCGGCGGGAGTTACCAAGTCATGAGGTAGTCGAAGCGCGTGGAACCGCGCACCACAGAGGGCAACCGTCCCGTAGACGAAACTTCATGGCCTCCCGATGGCGTTCCTGAGTAGGTCCGCTCCCGTGAAACGCGGACTGAATCTGGGGGGACCACCCTCCAAGGCTAAGTACTCCCTGGTGACCGATAGCGGACTAGTACCGTGAGGGAAAGGTGAAAAGTACCCCTGAAGGGGAGTGAAATAGTACCTGAAACCGCGTGCCTACAAGCGGTGGGAGCATCTTCGTGATGTGACCGCGTGCTTTTTGCATAACGAGCCGGCGAGTTACTCGTCTGCGGCAAGGTTAAGCGATGAGCGGAGCCGTAGCGAAAGCGAGTCCGAAATGGGCGATTTAGTCGTAGGCGGTAGACCCGAAACTGAGCGAGCTACCCATGGGCAGGTTGAAGCGGGGGTAAGACCCCGTGGAGGACCGAACCGACCTAGGTTGAAAACTGGGCGGATGACCTGTGGGTCGGAGTGAAAGGCTAATCAAGCTCAGAGATATCTGGTTCTCTCCGAAATATATTTAGGTATAGCCTCGGATAAATTCCGTTGCGGCCGTAGAGCACTGTTTGGACTAGGGGCCCTACCAGGTTACCGACTTCAGGCAAACTCCGAAGACCGTTCCGGTTACTCCGGGAGTCAGTTGCTGGGGGATAAACTTCAGCGTCAAAAGGGAAACAGCCCAGACCGCCAGCTAAGGTCCCTAAGTACTAGCTAAGTGGCAAACGATGTCCGAGTGCACAGACAACCAGGAGGTTGGCTTAGAGGCAGCCATCCTTGAAAGAGTGCGTAACAGCTCACTGGTCAAGTGTTCGGGCGCGGATAATGTAACGGGGCTCAAGCTAGTCACCGAAGCTGCGGGTGTGATCTTCACGGATCACGCGGTAGGAGAGCGTTCCCATCTCCAGTGAAGCGGCGGCGGAAGCCAGCCGTGGAGGGTTGGGAAGTGAGAATGCCGGCATGAGTAACGAAAGACAGGTGAGAATCCTGTCCACCGATTGCCCAAGGATTCCTGAGTAAAGTTCGTCTGCTCAGGGTTAGTCGGGACCTAAGGCGAGGCCGAAAGGCGTAGTCGATGGCCAACAGGTTGATATTCCTGTACCACGTCGCAGTCAATTGACCGATGGGGGGACGAGGAAGGCTAAGGAAGCCCAGGCGATGGTCGTCCTGGGGTAAGCATGTAGGGGTGGCTTCTGGAAAATCCGAAGCCGCATAACCTGAGGTGCGATGCCAGCTGGCTATAAGCCGGCGAGTTCCTGACGCCAAGCCTCCGAGAAAAGCCTCTAGGGAGATTGCGCGTGCCCGTACCAAAACCGACACAGGTGGGCAAGTAGAGAATACTAAGGTGATCGAGATAACCATCGTTAAGGAACTCGGCAAAATCGCTCCGTAACTTCGGGATAAGGAGCGCCCCAGTAGGGTGAAACCGCTTGCCGGTGGAGCCCGAGAGGGCCGCAGTGAATAGGTTCAACCGACTGTTTACCAAAAACACAGGTCTCTGCTAAGTCGCAAGACGACGTATAGGGGCTGACGCCTGCCCGGTGCCGGAAGGTTACGTGGAGATGTTAGGGCTTGACCCGAAGCATTGAAACTAAGCCCCGGTAAACGGCGGCGGTAACTATAACCGTCCTAAGGTAGCGAAATTCCTTGTCGGGTAAGTTCCGACCTGCACGAATGGCGTAACGAGTTGAACGCTGTCTCAACGATGGGCTCGGTGAAATTGCAGTCTCGGTGAAGATGCCGAGTACCCGCGGAAAGACGGAAAGACCCCGTGAACCTTTACTACAACCTGGTATTGGAGTTCGGTGCGTCTCGCTCAGGATAGGTGGGAGGCTAGGAAGCAGTGGCTGCGGCTGCTGTGGAGCCAACCTTGAGATACCACCCTTGACGTATTGGGCTTCTAACACCGTTCCCTGAATCGGGGCGGTGAACAGTGCCAGGCGGGTAGTTTGACTGGGGCGGTCGCCTCCTAAAATGTAACGGAGGCGCACAAAGGTTCCCTCAGCACGGTTGGAAATCGTGCGTAGAGTGTAAAGGCAGTAAGGGAGCTTGACTGCGAGAACGACGGTTCGAGCAGGTGCGAAAGCAGGTCTTAGTGATCCGGCGGTAGCAAGTGGAAGTGCCGTCGCTCAACGGATAAAAGGTACTCCGGGGATAACAGGCTTATCGAGTCCAAGAGTCCACATCGACGACTCGGTTTGGCACCTCGATGTCGGCTCGTCGCATCCTGGGGCTGAAGTAGGTCCCAAGGGTTGGGCTGTTCGCCCATTAAAGCGGCACGCGAGCTGGGTTCAGAACGTCGTGAGACAGTTCGGTCCCTATCTTCCGTGGGCGTTGGAGAATTGAGAGGATTCGTCCCTAGTACGAGAGGACCGGGACGAACGGACCTCTGGTGTATCTGTTGTCCTGCCAAGGGCATCGCAGGTTAGCTACGTCCGGAACGGATAACCGCTGAAGGCATCTAAGCGGGAAGCCGTCCTCGAGATGAGTTCTCCCATCCCCTTGAGGGAGTAAGACCCCTGGTAGACCACCAGGTTGATAGGCCGGATCTGGAAGTGTGGCAACACACGTAGGAGACCGGTACTAATGGGTCGAGGGCTTGACGGATATTTTTGATACCCGTGGTGTTGGCATGCTGTGTGGTTTTGAGGGCCCGGGGAGACCGGTCTCGAACAATTTCCGGTGGCTTTGGCGTGGGGGAAACACCTCTTCCCATTCCGAACAGAGCAGTTAAGCCCCACAGCGCCGATGGTACTTGGCCTTCGCGGGCCCGGGAGAGTAGGTCGCCGCCGGTTCTTCTAGGCACCACGAGCCGTCCGAGAGGGCGGCTCGTCGTCGTTAAGACGGCGGTCGTGGCGCTCGCGGCGCTCGCGCGCTTGTCGGGTCGTCGCCGGCGGGCTCGGCGTACGTCAACGGCGGCTGGGTAGGGGTGGGTTCGGGTGGGTGCGGCGGGGAACGTCGTGCAATTTCGTTCCTCTCGACCCTCTGGCCAGGTACAACGGAACGTTACGTGCCCTGTGGGGCACCTAACGTTGCCCTGACGTCCCGCTAGGGCTCGAGCGGAACGAAATCGCACCGCTCACCCGCCCCGCCCGGACCCGACCTCTACCCAGCCGCCGTTCGCCGGTCCGGAGGTCGCCGTTGTTGGCCGCCGCCGCGGCCCGACCGCCAGGTCGTCAACGGGCCGCCGGCGCGGCCCGACCGCCAGGTCGGCGGCCGGCGCAGCGCACAGCAGGCTCGGCGCCACCCCCAAGCGCGAGGGCCGCCCGGGGGCGGCCCTCATGCATGGAGCTCTCCGCTAGCCGCCCTCCCGGCGCGCCCGTCCTCCCAGACCGGGCACCGGGGGGCGGATCGATCAGATCCGCTGACGCCGGGGGAGCGGCGTGCGGCAGACCTGGGCACGCTGGCTGACCGCTCCCGGTCGGCGCGTGCGCTGGTGACGATCGAGACGTCGGCGGTGCGGGTGCTCGGACGTGGGGGCGGCGGCCCTGGGCAACGGGGTTGCCTGGGGCGCGTTTGCCTCACCCAGCGTGGCGAACTCGAGCGCCGAATCCACGGCGCCCCGCACCAGCTCGCGAAGCGAGCGTTTGGGCTGTCGACTGACGATCGTCGGGGGGAACATGTGTTCGTGAAGCTACGGAGGCGGTCGGACGGAAGGGGCGATTTGCAAGGGTTCTTGCAGGCACCCGCGGCGATCCCAGGCAGGGAGCGGCCGACCGGAAAGTGGTGTCTGTAGGGTCGCCGCATCGGCCGCCGACACACCCACCGGCTCCGCGTCCGCTACGGCGAGTGCGACCCCCAGGGCGTCGTCTTCAACGCCCACTACTTCGCCTACTTCGACATCGCCCTGACCGAGCTGTGGCGCGAGGCGGCCGGCGGCTACGCGGGCATGATGGAGGACGGGATCGACCTCCAGGTCGTCGAGGCGACCGCCCGCTACAAGGCGCCCGCGCGCTTCGACGACGAGCTCGACCTCACCATCGAGGTCACGAAGCTCGGCACCACCTCGATGGTGACCGACGTCGCCATCCACCGCGACGGCACGCTGCTCGTCGAGGGCGCGCTCGCGCACGTGTTCATCGACCTGAAGACGTTCACGAAGACGCCGATCCCGGATCGGCTGAGAGAGGCGCTCGGCTAGCCGCGCGCTCGCGACGGGTAGCCTGGCCGCCATGTACCACCTGCGGATCGTCGCCCCGCGCGACCGCTCCGACGACACGCTCGAGCTGCTGAAGGCCGCTCCGACTCGGTGCTGCAACGTCATCTTCCTCGAGGGCGCCGCCAAGGAGCCCGAGGGCGACGTGATCCTGGCCGACGTCGCCCGCGAGGACGCGAGCGTGATCATTTCCGACCTCAAGGAGCTCCGGCTCGAGGAGGAGGGTTCGATCACGCTGGAGTCGATCGACACCGCGCTCTCCAAGCGCGCCGAGCAGGCCGAGAAGGCCGCCAAGGGCGCGCCGTCGGACGCGGTGATCTGGGAGCAGGTCGAGTTCCGCACGTCCGAGGAGGCCAAGCTCAGCGCCTCCTACCTCACGTTCATCGTCCTCGCGACGCTGCTCGCGGCGGTCGGGCTGCTGCTCGACTCTCCGATCCTGATCGTGGGCGCGATGGTGGTCGGCCCCGAGTTCGGGCCGATCGCCGGCTTCTGCGTCGCGCTCGTCGAGGGCCAGCGCAAGCTCGCGGCTCCGTTCGGCTTCGTCGCGCTCGCGGTCGGGTTCCTGGCCGCGATCAGCGATCACCTACGCTCGCCGCGCTGGCCTTCAAGGGCGACCGGGATCGCGCCGGACGGATTCTCGTTCGACGAGTCGACGTTCGCCCACGTCGATCTCGCACCCCGACTTCTTCGCGTTCTTCGTCGCGCTGTGCGCCGGCGTCGCGGGGATGCTCAGCGCTGACGACCGCGAAGTCGGGAGCGCTGATCGGCGTGCTGATCTCGGTCACGACGATCCCCGCGGCGTCGGCGATGGCGCTCGCGGCGGCCTACCGCGACGGCGACGCCTCGCCGGCTCGCTCGCCCAGCTCGCGCTCAACCTCGCGACGATCCTGTTCGCCGGCGTCGCGACGCTGCTACGTCCAGCGCCTCTTCTACGCGCGCCGCCGCAAGCGAGCACCTCAGCGAGGACTCACGCCGCGCCGGCGGCCTCCCGGTCGGCCACTCGCGCGACATCCCCAAGGAGCACGAGCCGGTCTAGGAGCCGAGCGAGGCCCAGATGTCGATCTTGGTGCGGACCTTGTCGATGACCGCGTCCGTGAACTCGGAGGTCGTCGCGTGGCCGCCCAGGTCGATGGTCTTCACCCCGCCCGCGATCGTCTCGAGCACGCCCTCGTAGACCGCGCGCGAAGCCCGTTCGGCGCCGCGGACACCGCGAGCGTGCGCGTAGCTCAGCAGCGCCGCGCAGGCGAGGATCATCGCCATCGGGTTGGCGAGGTCCTTGCCCAGGAGCGACGGCGCCGTGCCGTGCGGCGCCTCGGCCATCGCGACGTCGATCTCGTGATCGTCGCCGAACGCCAGCAGCACCGACTCGGCGCCGGCGATCGAGCCGAACATGGGCAGCACCAGGTCCGAGAGGCAGTCGCCGTCGCGGTTGAGCGCCGGGATCACCAGCGGCGTCTCGGCGGCGCCCGAGATCAACCCCGCGTAGGTCGCGTCGATCAGCACCGGCCGGTACTCGACGTCCGAATGCCGCGACGCGGCCGCGTCGAGCTCCTCCTTCAGCATCCCCTCGTAGACGGGGGAGACCGTCCACTTCGGCCCGCCGTAGACGACCGCCTCCGTCCGCTCCGCCGTCCGGAACGCGTACTCGGCGACCGCCCGGCACGTCGAGCGCGTGATCTTCTCGGTCCGGTACGCGACCTCGTCGTCCGCGCCCTCGGTGCCCTCGCGCCACTGCTTGGCGCCGTAGGCGTCCTCGACCGCCATCCGCACGACCGAGATCGGGAAGTGCACACCCGAGACCGGCCCGACCACGCCCGGGATCCGCCGCCCGGTGCGGATGATCACCTTGCCGTCGACCTCCTCGCGCAGGATGCGGTTGGGGGAGCCGACGTCGTCCTTGCCCTCCGGCGTCACGGTCGCCGCCTTGAGCCCGAAGCCGGCCTCGCGCATCGCCGCGGCGGCCTCGCTCACCACCTCGTTGTCGGTCTCCCGCCGGTTGTCGAGCGACAGGTCGTAGTTGACGAGCTCGGCCTTCAGGCCAAGCACCTCCGAGTCGAGCACGCGCACCGCCTGCTCGAGCAGCTCCTGCCCGGTCTCGTCGCCTTCGAGGACGATGATCTTGAGGTCGTCGGCCATGGGCGGCGGAGCCTAGAGGGTCCGGTCGCGCGCGTGCGCGGGCATCGGGGCCAGCGGCTCCTCGAACCCGGGGAGGGCCGCCACGCGCTGCGACCCAGGCGGCCACGGCGGGGTGCTCCGCCAGCGGGACACCCGCGTCGTCGGCAGCGTGGACGTAGCCGTAGAGCGCGAGGTCGGCGACGGAGTAGGTCGCCGCACACGAACTCGCGGCCGGCCAGACCACGGTCGAGCGTGGCCAGCGCGTCGCGGCCGCGCCGCTGCCGGTCGGCGAACACCTCGGGCACGCTCTCCGCGCGCCCGCTGAGCGCGAGGAAGCGCGCGACGCCGAGGTTGGCCTCGACCTGGTTCTGCTCGAAGAACATCCACGCGTGCACCCGCGCGCGCTGCGACCGGATCGGCGGGCAGGTACTCGGTGCCCTCGGCCAGGTAGAGCAGGATCGCGCCGGACTCGGCGAGGTACTCCCCGGAGTCGAGCTCGAGCACGGGGATGCGGCCGTCGGGGTTGCGGGCGAAGTGCTCGGGCGTGCGCGTCTCGCCCGCGAACAGGTCGAGCTCGACGCGCTCGTACGACGCGCCGACCTGATCCAGCATCACGCGGGCCTTCAGGCAGTTGCCTGACGACGGGTGCTCGTAGAGGATCACGCGGCTTCGGCGCCGTGCAGCTCGAGCTCGTCCGCGTGCGCCTCGAGCGCCGCGATGACGATCGTCAGGTGCTCGTCGAACTCGACGCCGAGCGCCTCGGCGCCCTCGCGCAGCTCGTCGCGGCTCACCGCGGCGGCGAAGGCCGGCGTCTTCAGCTTCTTCTTGACCGACTTCGGCGTCAGGCCGTGGATGCCGGTGGGGCGGACGTAGGCACAGGCCATGACGAACCCGGAGAGCTCGTCGACGGCGTAGAGCGCCTTCTCCATGTCGGAGTCGCGCGAGACCTCGAGGAAGTCGGCGTGGGAGGCGACGGCGCGCACGAACTCCTCGGAAAAGCCCTGCTTCTCGAGCTCTTTCAGCGCGTAGCGCGGGTGCCCGTCCTCGAGCGACGGATAGCGCTCGTAGTCGAGGTCGTGGAGCATCCCGACGAGGCCCCACTCCTCCTCGTCGCCGCCGAAGCGCGGCGCGTAGGCGCGCATCGCGGCCTCGACGGCGAGCACGTGCTTGCGCAGCGACGGCGACTCCGTCCACTCGCAGAAGAGGGACCACGCCTGATCGCGCGAAAGAGGCTGCGACATGGGTGTTACCCTAGCCCGCCGCTCGACCATGGAGAAGCTCGTCATCGAGGGCGGCGTGCCCCTGTCGGGCACCATCGTGGCCGCCGGAAACAAGAACGCGGCCCTGCCGCTGCTCGCCGCCAGCCTCCTCACCGAGGAGCGGGTCGAGATCGCGAACGTGCCGCGCATTCGCGACACCGAGGCGATGCTCGCGCTGCTGGACGACCTCGGCGTGTCCGTCGAGTGGCTGGGCGACAACAAGGTGGCCCTGCAGGCCGCCGACATCCCCTCGACCGACGTCGACCCCGACCTCGCCGAGCGGATCCGCGCCTCGTTCCTCGTCGCCGGGCCGCTGCTGGCGCGCTTCGGGAGCGCCATGATGCCGCCGCCGGGCGGCGACGTGATCGGCCGCCGCCGCCTCGATCCCCACCTGGACGCGTTCCGCGCGCTGGGCGCCGAGGTCGAGCACGACCGCCACATCAGCATGCGCGCGCCGAACGGCGGCCTGCGCTCCACCGACTTCTTCATGGACGAGCCGTCCGTGATGGGCACCGAGAACGCGCTGATGGCCGCGGCGCTCACCCAGGGCACGACGGTGATCCGCAACGCCGCCTCGGAGCCGCACGTCCAGGACCTCGCGCGGATGCTCAACAAGATGGGCGCGGCGATCGAGGGGATCGGCTCGAACGTCATGTACGTGCACGGGATGAGCGAGCTCGGCGGCTGCGAGCACTCCGTCTCGCCCGACCACATCGAGATCGCCTCGTTCATGGCGCTGGCCGGCGTGACCGGAGGCGAGCTGCGGATCAAGCACTGCGTGCCCGAGGACATGCGGATGATCTGCCTGGTGTTCGGGCGGCTCGGCCTGCAGTCGCACTGGGAGGGCTCGGACATCGTCGTGCCCGGCGGGCAGAAGCTCGTGGTGGCGCGCGACGCCGGCGACTACCAGTCCAAGGTCGAGGACGGGCCGTGGCCCGCGTTCCCGGCCGACCTCACCTCGATCGCCGTGGCGCTGGCCACGCAGTCCGAGGGCTCGGTCCTGATCTTCGAGAAGATGTTCGAGAACCGCCTGTTCTTCGTGGACAAGCTGATCTCGATGGGCGCCGAGATCACGATCTGCGACCCGCACCGGGCGATCGTCATCGGCCCGCGGCGGCTGCGCGGCGCGCGCCTCTCCTCGCCCGACATCCGCGCCGGCATGGCGATCCTGATCGCCGCGCTGTGCGCCCAGGGCGAGAGCGAGATCCACAACGTGCGCGAGATCGACCGCGGCTACGAGCGGATCGACGAGCGGCTGCGGGACCTCGGCGCGCGCATCGAGCGCGTCGCCACCTAGCCTTCGGGCCATGATCGACCCGATCCCCTCGGGGACCCGCGACGTCCTGCCGGACGAGATGCGCGAGATCCGTGCGATCACCGAGACGGTGCGCGGGGTGTTCGATGCGCGCGGCTACGGCGAGGTCGCGACGCCGGCGCTCGAGTACGAGTCGACGCTGGCGCGCGGGGACGCGGCGGCCGCCGAGCCGGCGTACCGGCTGTTCGACGAGCAGGGCAACGTGCTCGTGCTCCGCTCGGACATGACGATCCCGATCGCGCGGGTGGTGGCGACGCGCTACGCGTCCTCGGCGCCGCCACTGCGGTTCTGCTACTTCGCCCACGCCTATCGCTCGGTGCGGCCGTCGCGCGGGCAGGCGCGCGAGATGCTCCAGGCGGGCATCGAGCTGGTCGGCGCGCCGGGGCCGGAGGGGACGGTCGAGGCGCTGGAGCTGCTGTGCGCGGTCCTGGACGCGATCGGGCTCGACGGCTACCGGATCGGGCTCGGGGACGCGTCGCTGTACCCGGCGCTGCTCGATGCCGTGGGCGTGCCGGAGGGCGCGCGGCGGGCGGTGCTGCACGAGCTCGTCACCCGCGACTTCGTGGGGCTCGAGCGCGAGATCGAGGGACTGCGGCTGGGGGAGGCGGAGGCGTCGGCGCTGCTGCTGACGCCGCAGCTGCGCGGCGACGCCTCGATCCTCGACGTCGCCGGGCCGGCGGCGGAGGTCGTCGGGCGGCTGCGCGCGCTGCACGCCGGGCTGACCCCGCGGGCGGCCGAGCGCGTGATCTTCGACCTCGGGCTGTCGCGCTCGCTCGGCTACTACACGGGAGCGATCTTCGAGGTCTACGACGGCGCGCTGGGCGTGCCGCTGGGCGGCGGCGGGCGCTACGACGACCTGCTCGGGCGGTTCGGGCGGGATCTGCCGGCGGCGGGCTGGGCCCTGAACGTCGAACGCCTCCACATTGCGCTGGTGGGGGAAGGGGAGCGCGGCGAACGATGGGCCTGAACGGGCTGACCATCGCGGTGCCCCGCGGGGCGCTGATGCGGGAGACGCTGGACCTGCTCGACGGCCTCGGCGTCGACACCGGCGTCGTGCGCGCCAACGACCGGCGGCTGCTGTTCGGCGAGGTCGGGATCGTCACGATGCGGCCGTCCGACGTCCCGACCTACGTGGAGGCGGGCGCCGCCGACCTCGGCATCACCGGCAAGGACGTGCTCGCCGAGCAGGTCGAGCGCGAGGTCTACGAGCTGGCCGACCTCGGCTACGGCCGCTGCGTGATGGTCTTCGCGACCGTCGAGGGCGACGACCCCGCCGCCGAGGCGCTGCGCCGGCTCGGGGTCATGCGCATCGCGACGAAGTACCCGCGCATCGCCGCCGCCTACTTCGAGCGGACCGGGCGCCAGGCGGAGATCGTCGAGGTCAAGGGCTCGGTCGAGCTCGCGCCGCTGACCGGGCTCGTCGAGGGCATCGTCGACCTCACCGCCACCGGCACGACCCTGCGCGAGAACGGGCTGATCGTGCGCGAGGAGCTGTGGGCCTCGACCGCCCGCCTGATCGCGAACCCGGTCGCGCACAAGCTGAAGGCGGCCGAGATCGACGAGCTGCTCGCGCGGATCCGCGATGCGGCGTAGCTGCACCGTCGAGAGCGCCGCCGCGGTGGCGGCGGAGGTGCGCGCGACCGTCCCCGCCGCCGCTGCGGTCGCCGACGACGTGGCCGCGATCGTCGAGGACGTGCGCCTGCGCGGCAACGCCGCGCTGACGGAGTACGAGCGGCGGTTCGGCGCCGGGGCAACCGGCGGTGGCGCGACCGACGGCGCTCCGTTCGGTGGGGCATCCGGGGGGTCGTTCCGGGTCCCGCCGGCCCAGCTCGCGGCGGCGCTCGAGGCACTCGACCCCGACGTCCGCCGGGCGCTGAAGCTGGCGGCGGCCAACATCTCCGCGGTGGCCTCGGCAGGGCTCGACCCGGAGGCGGAGGTCACGCTCGACCAGGGCCAGACGGTGCGGCTCCGGGACGTCCCGGTCCGGCGAGCGGCCGTCTACGCGCCCGGGGGGCGGGCTCCGTACCCGTCCTCGGTGCTGATGGGCGCGGTGACGGCCCGGGCGGCCGGGGTGGACGAGGTCGTCGTCGCGGCGCCCCACCACCCGGTGATCCTCGCCGCGGCGGCGCTGTGCGGGGCGGACGAGGTCTACGCGATGGGCGGCGCGCAGGCGATCGCGGCGCTGGCGCACGGGACGGAGTCGATCCGGCGCGTCGACGTCATCGTCGGGCCCGGCAACCTCTACGTGCAGGAGGCCAAGCGCCAGCTGAGCGGGCTGGTCGGGATCGACGGCTTCGCCGGGCCGAGCGACCTGTGCGTGATCCTCACCGAGCGCCCGGACTGGGCCGCCGCCGACCTCGCGGCGCAGGCCGAGCACGGCCCCGACTCGCTCGTGGTGGCGGTGAGCGACGACGAGGCGTTGCTCCCGGCCGACGGGATCGGGGTGCATGCCGCGGACCTCGATGCCGCGCTCGCCTTCGCCGAGGCGCTCGCCCCCGAGCACCTGCAGCTCATGGGCGCCGCCGCCGAGCAGCTGGCGCCGCGCGTCAGGACCGCCGGCTGCCTGTTCGTCGGCGCCCACGCCGGCACCGCGTTCGGCGACTACGTCGCGGGCTCCAACCACACGCTCCCCACCGACGGGGCGGCTCGCTTCGCGTCCGGCCTCAACGTCCGCCACTTCCGCCGCCGCATGGCGGAGGTCCGCATCCCGTCCGGCGCGGCGGCCACACTGGCCGCCCCCGGAGCCGCCATCGCCCGGGCCGAGGGCTTCGAGGCCCACGCCGCGTCGATGGAGGCGAGACGGGAGAATCCCGCCCGATGAGCCGCACCGCCGACATCACCCGCAAGACGGGCGAGACCGACGTCGCCCTCAGCCTCGGCCTCGACGGCTCCGGCGCCGGCACGCGCGACACCGGCGTCGGCTTCCTCGACCACATGCTCGACCTGCTGGCCCGCCACGGCCGCCTCGACCTCACCGCCAAGGTCACCGGCGATCTCCAGACCGGCTCGCACCACACGGTCGAGGACACCGGGATCGTCTTCGGGCAGGCGCTCGACCGCGCGCTCGGCGACCGCAAGGGCATCGCCCGTTACGGCCACGCCGTGATCCCCATGGACGAGGCCCGCGCCGCGTGCGCGATCGACGTCTCCGGCCGCCCCTACTGCGCGTACGGCGGGCTCGTCCTGCCGCCCGGCGACATCGCCGGCTTCGAGCACGAGGCGGCCGAGGAGTTCTTCCGCGCCGTCGCCAGCGCGGCGCGGCTCACCCTGCATCTCGAGCTCCAGGCGGGCACCAACGCCCACCACATGATCGAGGCCTGCTTCAAGGCCTTCGCCCGCGCGCTGCGGGTCGCGGTCGCGGTCGATCCCACGGAGACCGGGATCCCGTCGACCAAGGGCACGCTGACGTGAGCACCGTCGCGCTCGTCGACTACGGGATGGGCAACCGCCGCTCCGTCGAGAAGGCGCTCGAGCACGTCGGCGCGGACGTCCGGCGCACCTCCGACCACGACGAGATCCGCGCGGCCGACGCGGTCGTCGTCCCCGGTGTCGGCGCCTTCCCCGAGGCGATGCGGCGGCTCGGCGCGGCGGGCCTGGACAAGGTGATCAGGGCGCGCGCGGAGGACGGCACGCCCGTCCTCGGCATCTGCCTCGGCATGCAGCTGCTGTTCGAGGCCTCTGCCGAGCACGAGGGCGCCCAGGGCCTCGGCCTGCTGCCCGGCGACGTCACGCCGCTGGATGCGCCGAAGCTCCCGCACATCGGCTGGAACGAGGTCACGCTCGAGCGGGAGTCGACCCTGACCGAGGGCCTCGGCGAGCGCGCGGCCTTCTACCACGTGCATTCGTTCGTGTGCCGGGCCGACGACCCGGGCGACGTGGTCGGCCGCGGCGAGTACGGCGAGCGCTTCGCCTCGATCGTGCAGCGCGACAACGTCGCCGGCGTCCAGTTCCATCCCGAGAAGTCCTCGCGCGACGGCCTGCAGCTGCTGAAGAACTTCGTCTCGTGATCCTCTATCCCGCGATCGACATCCTCGACGGCAAGGCCGTCCGCCTCGTCGAGGGCCGCTTCGAGGACCAGACCGTCTACCACGACGACCCGCTGGCGGCCGCGAGGTCGTGGGTCGACGCCGGCGCGCGCTTCCTCCACGTCGTCGACCTCGACGGCGCCCGCTCCGGTGAGCCGCGCTCGATCGAGCACCTGCGCCGGATCGTCAGCGAGACCGGCGTGCCGGTGCAGTACGGCGGCGGGCTGCGCTCGCTCCCCGCGGTCCGCGAGGCGCTCCGCGCCGGCGCCGAGCGCGTGATCATCGGCACCGCCGCGTTCCGCGACGTCGACTTCCTCGACTCGGTGGTCGAGGCGTTCGGCGCGCGCGTGCTCGTCTCGGTCGACGTCCGCGGCGGCCACATCTCGACCGCGGGCTGGACGCAGACCACGCAGATGCCGGCCGGCGACGCCATCCGCCGCCTCGGCGACCGCGGCGTCTCCTCCTTCGTCTACACCGACGTCGACCGCGACGGCAGGCTCGAGGGCCCGGACCTCGACGACGTCCGCGCGGTCGCCGAGGCCGTGCGCGGGCGCTTTCTCTACAGCGGCGGGATCGGCTCGCTGGAGCACCTGAGCGGGCTGGCGGGCCTGCGGCAGGTCAACCTGGCCGGCGTGATCGTCGGCAAGGCGCTCTACGAGGGGCGCTTCACGATCGCCGAGGGCCAGGCGGCGCTCGACGCCGCGCCGCGCGAGAGTCACAGCCGCCCGCGCACCGCCCGCCACCGCCGGTGATCGGGCGGCTCAAGCTGGACCGATGACCAATTGACGGCCGGCCGTGCGCGCCGCCATGCTGCGCAGCCGATGTCGACACTGTCGCTGCCCGTCCGCCTGCTCCACATCGCCGCGTTCGCGGTGATCGTGGCGGTGATCGATTGGAGCCTGAAGACGTGGGCGCTGATCGACCTGCGCCCCGACCAGATCGTCTTCAACACCGACCGCTCGCAGAACGTGATCCCGATCTGCGTGATCATCGGCGCCGGGCTGGTCGTGGTCGCCCGCACGCCGATGCTCGCCATCGGCGCCGGCGTGGTGGTCGGCGGCGCGCTCGGCAACCTGGGCGAGCTGGCGGTCTTCGGCCGGGTCACGGACTTCATCCCGATGCCCGTGCCCCAGCGCGGCGCGGTCTGGTCGCCCGCCGACTTCTTCCTCATCATCGGGCTCGCCACGATGTGGGCGGGCGGCGCTCAATACTCTCGGGCGCGTGCACTACAAGCGCGTGATCCCCTGCATGGACGTCGACGCCGGGCGCGTCGTGAAGGGGACCCGCTTCCTCGACATCCGTGACGCGGGCGATCCCGTCGAGCTGGCGTCGTTCTACGACGCCGAGGGCGCCGACGAGCTCGTGTTCCTGGACATCACGGCGACCTCCGACAAGCGCGACACGGTGGTCGAGCTCGCCCGCCGCGCCGCGGACGAGGTCTTCATCCCGTTCACCATCGGCGGCGGCATCCGCTCCGCCGGCGACGCCCAGGGCGTGCTCGACGCCGGCGCCGACAAGGTCTCCGTCAACTCGGCGGCCGTCCAGCGGCCGGAGCTGATCGACGAGCTCGCGAACGTGTTCGGCGCCCAGTGCGTCGTGCTCGCGATCGACGCGAAGAGAGCGGATAAGGCCTGGGAGGTCTACGTGGCCGGCGGCCGCACGCCGACCGGCCTCGACGCGCTGGGCTGGGCGTGCGAGGGCGTCTCCCGCGGCGCGGGGGAGATCCTGCTGACCTCGATGGACCGCGACGGCACCAAGGACGGCTACGACACCGACCTCGTGCGCACGATCTCCGAGGCGGTCGAGGTGCCGGTGATCGCGTCCGGCGGCGCGGGCGAGCCGCAGGACCTGGTCGACGGCTTCGACGCGGGCGCCGACGCGGTGCTGCTCGCCTCGATCGTCCACTACGGCCAGTACTCGGTGGCCGAGCTCAAGCACCACCTCGCGGCGGCGGGCGTCAGCGTGCGGGTGCCTTCGGCCTGAGCTGCGACAGCGACGCGTAGCCGACCACGTAGAGGTTGCGGCCGTCGCTGACGACGGGGTTGAAGCCGCCGCGGCCGAACTTGAACACCTTGCGGCCGCTGCGCGCGTTCAGCCCGGTCGTCGTGCGCGACTGCAGGTCGCCGAAGTAGACGATGTCGCCGACGATGGTCGCGGCGCCGGAGATGCGGCCCGGCGCCTTGTGGCGCCAGCGGACCTTGCCGCTCTTGGCGTCGAGCGCGTAGAAGCGGCCGTCGTAGGAGCCGAGGTAGACGGTCGGCTTGCCGCCCGGCACCTGCGCGACCGCGGCGGAGGCGTAGACGTAGCCCTCGGTGCCCGTGCGCCAGGCGAGCTTTCCCGACGACGCGGAGAACGAGTAGACGTTGGAGTCGGTGTTGCCGATGTAGACGCGGCCGTAGGCGAGCGCGGGCGTGGCGTAGAACTGGCCCGAGCTCGTGCCGAAGCGCGCGCCGTTCGTGGTCGCGCTCCAGATCCGCTTGCCGCTGCTCTGGCGGATCGCGTGCACGCGCCCGCCGTAGTCGCCGAAGAACAGCCGCCCCTCGGCCAGGGCGACGCCGCCCTTGACCGCTCCTGAGGCCTTGTAGCGCCACACGACGCCGCCGTCCCGCGCCCGCAGCGCGTAGACCGTGCCGTCCTCGGAGCCGAAGTACACGCGCCCACCGTCGACCAGCGGCGAGGACTCGGTGCGGCTCGGCAGCGGCTTGGTCCACAGGCGCGCGCCGTCCTTGGCACGCAATGCCGCCACCAGCCCGTTCTTCGAGCCGTTGCGGGCGAGGATCGTCACGTAGATGCGGCCGTCGGCGTAGGCGGGCGCGGAGGCGGCCAGCTTGCCGAGGTCGCGGCGCCAGCGGACCTTCCCGTTGCGCTTGTTGATCGCGTAGACGGCGCCGTTGTTCTTGATGATGAAGAGCTTGCCCTCGGCGATCGCGGGCGTGAACTCGAGCAGCGAGTCGGCGTTCCAGGACCAGCGTCGCTTGTACGGCGGCCGCACCGATTTCGAGGCCGCGAGGTACTGGCGGCGCGTCGGCGTGTAGCCGTACAGCGGCCAGGTGAAGTCGTCCGCGCCCTGCTTGGCGGGCGTCGGTGCGGGCGTCTCGGTCGGCTCGGCGCGGAACTCGACGTCGGGGTTGGACACGTCACCGCCGGAGAGGAGCACGTAGGCGCCTGCGCCGGCGGCCAGCAGCAGCACCGCCGCGAGCCCGACCCAGATGACGATCCGCCGCCGGGACCGGGGACTATCCGGCGACGACATTGGCTGCGATGGTAGCTGGGACATGACCGACGACCTGCTGGAACGGCTGCGCGACGTACCGGAGGCGGAGGCGGTCTTCGACGCGCTGGCGGACGTTCCCGGCGTCTGGGTGGTGGGCGGCGCGGTGCGCGACGCGCTGCTCGGGTTCGACCCGCGCGACCTCGATCTCGTGGTCGAGGGCGACGCGGCGGAGGCCGCGCGGCGGCTGTCCGAGGCACCGCTGCTGCACGAGCGCTTCGGCACCGCGACCGCCAACGGGCGGGTGAACCTCGCCGCCGCCCGCCGCGAGCGCTATGAGCGGCCGGGTGCGCTCCCGGTCGTCGAGCTCGGCGCGCCGATCGAGGAGGACCTCGCGCGCCGCGACTTCTCGGTCAACGCGATCGCGGTCCGGCTCGCCGACGGCGAGCTCAAGGCGGTGCCGGGCGGGCTCGAGGACCTCGCGGCGCACCGGCTGCGCGTGCTGCACGAGCGCTCGTTCCTCGACGACCCGACGCGGCTGCTGCGGCTGATCCGCTACGCGTCGCGGCTGCGCTTCCGGATGGAGGAGGACACGCGGGAATGGGCGTTCGCCGCCGTCGAGGGCGGAGCGCTCGCGACCGTGACACCGGCCCGGCTGGGCGCCGAGCTGCGGCTGCTGATGGGCGAGCCGATGCCCGGCGCGGTGTGCGGGCTGGAGGCGTTCCGCCTCGGGCCCGAGCTGCTGTCCGCCTTCGCGGTCGATCCGGACCTCGTCGAGCGCGCCCAGCGCCTGACGCCCGACGACGGCCGGCCCGACCTCGTCGCCCTCGCCGCCTGCCAGCTCGACGCCTCCGCGCCGGCGCTGGCGGCGCGGCTCGACGCGTTCGAGTACCCGGCGCGCGAGCGCGACGTCGTGGTCGCCGCGGCGACCCGCGCGCGGGCGCTGGCGCCGGTGCTCGGCGGCACCGAGGAGGCGTCGGCGCTGTGGACGCTGCTGCGGCGGGAGACGCCCGAGACGGTGGCGCTGGCGGGCGCGCTGAGCGCGCCGGACGCGGCGCGGCGCTGGCTCGAGGACCTCCGCCACCGGCGGCTCGAGATCACCGGCGACGACCTGCTGGCGGCCGGCCTCGAAGGGCCCGCGATCGGCCGCGCGCTCGACGCCGCCACCGCGGCGATGCTCGACGGTCGGGCGGAGGGCCGCGACGCGCAGCTGGCGGCGGCGCTCGCGGGGCGGGCGGGATCATCATCATGAGGGCGTGGACCTGCCCGCCCCCTACACCTGGCGCGACGAGCACATCGGCGCTTCGCTGCGCGGCGGCGAGGTGCTGTTCTCCACGCGCCGCGGCGGTGTCTCCGAGGGGCCGTTCGCCTCGCTGAACCTCGGGCGGCTGACCGACGACCCCGGCGAGAACGTCGACGAGAACCGCGCGCGGCTGGCCGCCACGGTCGGCGCGCCGCGCGAGCGCTTCCTCTACGGCCGCCAGGTCCACGAGGCGACGGTCCGCCGCGCGACCGAGCCGCCCGGCCCGGGGCGCCCGCACGCCGAGGAGGACGGGCAGGCGACCGCGCTGGACGACGCGCCGGCGCTCGTCTTCGTCGCCGACTGCCTGCCGGTCATGCTCGTGGCCGACGGCGCCGTGGCGGCGCTGCACGGCGGCTGGCGCGGGCTCGCCGCCGGGATCGTGGCCGAGGGCGCGAGCGCCCTCCGCGAGCTCGGAGCGCGAGGCGAGGTCACCGCCGCGCTCGGCCCGTCGGCGCGCGGCTGCTGCTACGAGGTCGGCGAGGAGGTCCATGAGGCCTTCGAGGGCTACGACGCGCGGGTGGGCGCCAAGAACCTCGACCTGGCCAAGGTGGCGCGCACGCAGTTGCACGCAGCGGGGGTCGAGGAGGTCCACGACGTCGAGCTGTGCACGATGTGCGCCGACCCGGGGCTGTTCTTCTCGCACCGGCGCGACAACGGCGTCACCGGGCGGCAGGCGGGGGTCGTGTGGCGGGCCTGATCACCGGCCTCGAGGTCGAGACCGTCCGCAACGGCCGCGAGCGCGTCGAGGCGGAGATCGCCGAGGCCGCGAAGCGCGCCGGTCGCGACCCGGCGGAGATCGAGCTGCTCGCCGCGGTCAAGTACGTCGCGCTCGAGGAGCTCAACGTGCTCGAGGAGGCCGGGCTGACCCTGCTGGGCGAGAACCGCGCGCAAGAGCTCGAGGCCAAGGCCGAGGCGCATCCCGGGTTCCGCTGGCACTTCATCGGCCAGCTCCAGAGCCGCAAGGTCAAGCAGATCCTCCCGTACGTCGAGCTCATCCACTCGGTCGCCTCGGAGTCCGCGCTGCGGCAGCTCGAGAAGCACGGCACGCCCGAGACCGAGATCCTCGTCGAGGTCAATGTCGCGGGCGACGAGGGCAAGGCGGGGATCGCCCCCGACGAGCTCCCGGCCTTCCTCGAGAGCGCTCCCGTGCGCGTCAGCGGCCTCATGACCATGCCCCCGTTCGCGGAGGATCCCGAGGACAACCGGCGCCACTTCGCGGCGCTCAGGGAGCTCGCCGACGCCCACGACCTGACCCGGTTGTCGATGGGCACATCGCAGGATTTCGCGGTCGCCGTCGAGGAGGGCGCGACCCTCGTACGCGTGGGAGCCCGCCTTTACGGGGCATAATGCAGGGGAATCGCGCAGAAGCGCGAATCGGATCGACGCCATGGCGCTACGCGACACGATGCACCGCACGCTCGTCTACTTCGGCCTCGCCGAGGACCGCGACGCGTACGAGGAAGAGGAAGTCGACCCCCGCGAGCCGGAGCGCGACCTCGAGGAGCGCTACCGCGAGCGGCCCAACGTCCGCCGCCTCTCGACGCGCCGCCGCCGCGACGAGATCGACGACATCTTCGCCGACGACTCGCCCGCCGAGCGCCGCACCACGCGGCTGCGCTCGGTCGAGGAGGCCGGCACGAACGGTGGCCGCCGCGAGAGCTCGCGCGTCCACCTGGTGATCCCCAAGTCCTTCAACGACGCCCAGGACGTGGCGGACAAGTTCAAGGACCAGATCCCGGTGATCATCAACCTCCAGGGCTCGGAGGCCGACCTCTCCAAGCGCCTGATCGACTTCGCCTCGGGGCTCACGTACGCGCTCGACGGCGGCATGCAGCGGATCGCCGACAAGGTGTTCCTGCTCACGCCGCGCAACGTCGAGGTCTCGGCCGAGGAGCGTGCGCGGCTGATCGAGAAGGGATTCTTCAACCAGTCATGAGTTGACTCGGCAGGGCTCCTCCGGAGAGGGTTGACGCGACGTCACCACGGAGGAAGGGGCCACATGACCGAGTTCGGCGACAAGGGCGACGGGATCACCCGCCGTGACTTCCTCGACGGCGTGGCGATCACGGCAGCCGGGCTCGCCGCCGCAGCGGCCGCCCCGCACCTGAGCGGCGCCGAGGCGCTCGCGTCGTCGCGGGGACACGGTCCGCGCCCGCTGCCGCCGGGCTACTACCCGCCGACCGAGACCGGGCTCAAGGGCCAGAGCGACGAGTTCGTCCGCGACATCATGCGGATCGACGGGCCGCCGAACCAGCGCGACGTGCACTCGACGCGCGGCGGCCCGGGCATCCACGTCCGCCACATCCGCGACAGCGACGAGACCTACGACTGCGTGATCGTCGGCGCCGGCGCCAGCGGGCTCGCGGCCGCCAAGTACTACCGCGACCGCTTCGGCGAGGACGCGCGGATCCTGCTGCTCGACCCGCTGCCGGACTTCGGCGGCCACTCGGCCCGCAACGAGTTCCACGTCGGCCCGACGACGTTCCTCAAGAACGGCGGCACGGTCAACCTCGACACGGTCACGAGCTGGAACCAGACGACCGGCGGGCTCCAGGACATCCCGGGCTCCTACGGCCAGCCGTCCGTCGACATGCTCGAGTACCTCGGCGTCGACGCGTTCGACTTCCCGGAGGCGAGCAACCCGCCCATCCCATCCAGCTACGGGCTGCGCGCGATGGCGCTCTTCCCGGCCAAGGACTGGGGCGCCGACACGCTGATCCCCAACAAGACGAACGCGGTGAGCTGGCACGACTGGCTCGCGACCACGCCGTGGTCGCCGGAGGCGCGGGCGGGCATCGAGCGGATCCAGGAGGATGCCCAGGACTGGATCGCGCTCAAGCACGGCCCGAAGACCGACGCGGAGACGAAGGCGATCCTCTCCCGGCTCACGCAGAAGCGCTACTACATGGACTACATCGGGGTCCCGGAGCAGGCGATCCGCCAGTACCAGCGCAACGGCCACGGCCTGCTCGGCGCGGGCGCCCAAGCCGTCTCGGCCGCCGACATGTGGGCACTCGGGAGCCCCGGCTTCGACGGCCTCGTCGGGGGCGAAGGCCTGGCCTTCACGCCGTTCCCCGGCATCGGGCGCACGCCGCAGATGGGCCTGCAGGAGGGCGCGGAGGACTCGCCGTCGCCGACGTGGCCGGACGGCAACTCGTCCCTGCTGCGGCTGCTCGTCGGCCGCCTGATCCCGGGCGCGGTCTCCGACGTCGGCGGCGCGCCGCCGAACATGGAGAACGTCGTCAACGCGGTCACCGACTACTCGCAGCTCGACAAGCGCGGCAACACCGTGCGGATCCGGCTCAACAGCCTCGTGTTCCGCGTCAAGCCGGGCGAATCCAAGCACCGTCACGGGGACCGCCGCAAGCGGCTCGCGGAGGTCGACTACCTGATCGACGGCGAGCGCCACGGCCGCCGCGTGCGCGCCAACCACGTCGTGATGGCGTGCTGGAACCGCGTCACCGCCCACGTCCTCGACGACCTGCCGCGCAGCCAGGTCAGGGACCTCTGCTACGCCCGCAAGACGCCGCTGATCTACGGCCGGGCGGCGCTCACCAACTGGCGGGCGTTCGCGGACGCGAAGATCACGAGCGTCTCGCCGCGCGGCAACAGCCTGTTCTGGGACACCACGAGCCTGCAGGCCGGGGTGAGCTTCGGCTCCGTCTACGGCCCGACACCGAACACGCCCGACCAGCCGGCGATGCTCAACTTCACCGTCGTCCCCACGGACCACGACGCGACGCCGCAGCTCGCCGCCTACGAGGGCGGGCGCAAGCGGCTGCTGCAGATGAGCTTCCGCGACCTCGAGCGGGCGCTGATCGACGTGCTCGACCGCAGCGTGAACAAGTCGGGCGGGGACTTCGAGCCCCAGCGCGACATGCACTCGATCATGATCAACCGCTGGAACTACGGCTACGCGCACGAGCTGACGTCGGTGTGGGATCCGTCGCTCTACGGCCCGTGGGCCAACCAGCCGCAGGTGCGGGGCCGCAGGCCGGTGAAGAACGTGTCGATCGCCAACAGCGACTCGGCCGCGTTCGCCTACACCCACTCGGCCATCAACGAGGGCTACCGGGCGGTGCAGGACCTGCCCGGCTAGCGCCGGCGGTCAACGGCTGGCTGGGTGGGGGTGGGATCCGGTCGGGATCGGGGGGTTGTCCTGCCCTGGGGTCGCATAGCGACCCCTAACCAGGACAGCTGCCGCCGCGGCCACTCGAACCTACCCTTACTCAGCCCGCCGTTGACCTTCACCCCGCTCACCGCGGACGTTGCCGAGCCGCGCCAGGAGCAGTTCGGGGTCGTCGCCTCGTACATTGCATGCCCATGCAGATCGGCCTCATCGGAGCGGGGAACATGGCGGCGGCGCTCGCCCGCGGCTGGGGTGATCCCGTGCTCGCCACCGACTCCGGCTCCGGCAAGGCGGCCGCGCTGGCCGAGGAGCTGGGCGGCGAGGCGGTCGAGTCGAACGCCGTGCTGGCCGAGCGCGCCGACGTGCTCATCCTCGCCCACAAGCCGGCACAGCTCGCGGTCGTGGCGCGCGAGGCCGCCCCGGCGGCGAAGGGGGTCGTCTCGCTGCTCGCGCGCACGACGCTCGAGGAGCTGCGGGCCGCGTATCCCGACACGCCGGTGGTGCGGGTCCAGCCCAACACGCCGGCCGAGGTCGGCAAGGGCGTGACGCTGCTCGCGGAGCCCGCCGAGGAGCCGCTGGGCGGCCAGGTGGAGGAGCTGTTCGGCCGCGTCGGCGTCGTCGTGCGCGTGCCGGAGGGGATCATCGACGCGTCGGCGGCCTGCTCGGGCGTCGGCCCCGCCTACTGGGCGCTGGTGGCCGAGGCGTGGGTCGAGGCCGCGATCCGGCGCGGCATCCCGGGGCCGATCGCGCAGACGCTGGTGACCGAGACGATGGCGGGCAGCGCCGAGCTGCTGCGCGCCCGCCAGCACGACACGCTGCGGCTGCGGCGCGAGGTGACGTCGCCGGGCGGGACGACCGCGCGCGGGCTCGCGGCGCTCGAGCGGGGCGGGCTGCGGGCGGCGTTCTCGGCCGCCATGGACGACGTGCTGGGGCCCGCATGAGCCGCCAGGACGTCGCCGACTTCCTCGCCGCGCTGATCCTCGTCTACACGATCTGCATCGTGGCCTGGGTGGTGCTGTCGCTGGTGTTCTCGCTCGGCGTGCGGATGCCCTACAACCGCTTCGTCAACGGCGCGATGGACTTCCTGCGCGACGTCTCCGACCCCTTCCTGCGCCTGTTCAGGCGCCTGCCACTGCAGATCGGGCCGCTCGACCTCACCCCGATGGTGGCGATCATCGTGCTGCAGATCGGCGGCGGGATCATCGTCAACCTCGTCGCGGGCTAGTGATCTCCGGGAGGTCCGCCCTGCGGGCCGCCGTGCTGGCCGGCCTGGTCGTGGCGGCCGACCAGGCCACCAAGACGCTGGTCCGGAACAACGTCGACTTCGGGAGCCGCGACGGCGTCTTCCCCGGCATCGAGCTCGTCCACGTGCGCAATCGCGGCGTCGCCTTCGGGCTGTTCACCGACGGCGGGACGGTGCTGATCGTGATCGGCATCGCGGCGGTGTCGGCGCTGCTGATCTTCTTCGCCACCCACAGCCGCCGCCCGCTCGTGTGGCTGCCGACCGGGCTGTTGCTCGGGGGCGCGGCGGGGAACCTGATCGACCGCCTCGACCGCGGCTACGTCACCGACTTCATCGACCTCCCCGCCTGGCCCGCCTTCAACATCGCCGACATCAGCATCACCTTCGGCGTGCTCAGCCTGCTCTACGTCCTCGAAGGGCCGCCGCGCCGTGCCGACCCGGATTGACGTCCCCGCCGAGGCCGCCGGCGAGCGGCTCGATGTCTTCCTCGCCGAGCACGCCGGCTCGCGCACGGCGGCGCAGCGCCTCATCGACGGTGGGCTGGTGCGGGTCGACGGCGAGGAGAAGGCGAAGCGCCACGCGCTGCGGGGCGGCGAGGCGATCGAGGTCGAGGCCGAGGCGACGCCCGATGTGGCGGAGGTGCCGGAGGCGCAGTTCGCGATCGTGTGGGAGGACGAGCACCTGCTGGTCGTCGACAAGCCGGCCGGCGTCGTCGTGCACCCGGCGCGCGGCCACGCCGCGGGCACGCTCGCCCAGGCGCTCGAGGCCCACGGCGCGGCGGGTGGGCCCGAAGGCCGCCGCGGGATCGTCCACCGGCTCGACCGGGACACCAGCGGGCTGCTGGTGGTCGCGCGCTCCGAGGCCGTGCTCGCGGAGCTCCAGGCGGCGCTCAAGGCGCGCAGGATCGAGCGCGAGTACCTCGCGCTGGTCGAGGGCCGCCCGAGCGCCCGCACCGGCACGATCGAGGCGCCGCTGGGCCGCGACCGCCGCGTGCGCACCCGCATGTCGCCCGACACCGCCGACGGCCGGCCCGCGGTGACGCACTTCGCCACCGAGCGGGTGCTCCCCGGCGGGCGCTACACGCTGCTGCGCGTCCGGCTCGAGACCGGCCGCACGCACCAGATCCGCGCCCACCTGAAGGCGATCGGCCACCCGGTGGCGGGCGACCCCGAGTACGGCCACGCGGGCGCGCTCGGGCTCCCGCGGCAGTTCCTGCACGCCGAGCGGCTCGCGTTCGACCACCCCGTCACCGGCGAGCGCGTCGACGTGCGCTCGCCGCTCCCCGAGGACCTCGCCCGCGTCCTTTAACGCGGTGTGGGGCGGCCATCCTGGCCGCCCCACTCGCGGAATTGCACGGACCGGACCACCGGAGGTAGGGGAAGGGAGGGCCGGCCCGCACACCTCCAAACGCAGGGGCGAAATCGAACTTGCGTAAACTGGTCCGTGCAATTTCCGAACCTCTACCCGGGCGATCCGCCTAGAGGAGCTCGGGGACGGCGGCCCTGCCCGGCGAATGGCGCCGGGTCCGCCCACACCCCGACACCGCCCGGCGCCGTACCCAATCGAATCCAAAGGGAGACTCCATGGCCGACGTCGGCATCAAGGAGCTGCTGGAGTCCGGAGTTCATTTCGGGCACCAGACACGCCGCTGGAACCCCAAGATGCGCCGTTTCATCCACGGCGAGCGCGGGGGCATCTACATCATCGACCTGCTCAAGACGCAGGCGCTGCTCGAGCAGGCACAGCAGTTCAGCTCGGAGGTCGCCCACCGCGGCGGGACCGTGCTGTTCGTGGGCACCAAGAAGCAGGCCCGTGACTCCATCAAGGAGGTCGCGGAGAAGGCCGGCATGCCGTTCGTCAACCACCGCTGGCTCGGCGGCCTGCTGACGAACTTCCAGACCATCTCGCTGCGCATCAAGCGCCTGCACGACCTCGAGCGCTACCAGACGGAGGGCCAGCTCGAGCTGCTCCCGACGCGTGAGCGCATGGCCGCCCAGGCCGACCTCGCGAAGCTCCAGGCCAACCTCGGCGGCGTGAAGGACATGCAGCGCCCGCCGGACGCGATGTTCGTGGTCGACCTCAAGACCGAGGTCATCGCGGTCCAGGAGGCCAAGCGCCTGCGGATCCCGATCATCGGCCTGGTCGACACCAACTGCGACCCGGACGGCATCGACTACGTGATCCCGGGCAACGACGACGCGATCAAGTCCTGCGCGATCATCACGCAGGCGATCGGCGACGTCGTCTCCGAGGGCTTCTCGACGTTCCGGGCCGAGGAGGAGCGCGCCCGCAAGGAGGCCGAGGAGCAGGCCCGCAAGGAGGCCGAGGAGCGCGCCGCCCGCGAGGAGGAGGAGCGCCAGCGCAAGGAGGCCGAGGAGGCCGCCGCGCGCCAGGCCGAGCGCGACGCCGCGGCGGCCGCCGAGGCCGCGCAGGCTGCCCCGGCGGCGGAGGCCGCTCCGGCCGCGCCTGCCGCTGAGGCGGCCCCGGCTGCGCCCGCCGCTGAGGCGGCTCCGGCTGCGCCTGCCGCCGAGCCCGCGCCGGCCGCGGAGGCGGCTCCGGCCGCGCCTGCCGCCGAGGCCGCGCCGGCCGCGGAGGCGGCTCCGGCCGCGCCCGCGGAGGCCGCTCCCGCCGCCGACGCGGCGCCGGCTGCGGAGACCGCTCCGGCCGCGGATACCTCGGCCGGCGACAAGGCCGCCGCCGACGCCGCGGTCGCCGAGGCCGCGAAGGACGCGCCGAAGCCCGAGGGCACCGCCGACGCCGAGGCCGAGGCCGCCGCCCAGGCCGCGACCGAGGAGGCCGCTCCGGCCGCGTCCTCGCAGGCCGAGGCCACCCCGCCGCCCGCCGAGGCGACCGAGAAGCCGAAGAAGCCCGCGCGCAAGCCGCGCGCCAAGAAGGCCGCCAAGGCTGCCGACGAGAAGAAGACCGAGGAGACCGAGAAGGCATGAGTACCCCCACGATCACCGCGTCGCAGGTCAAGGAGCTGCGCGACAGGACGGGCGCCGGCATGATGGATTGCAAGGCGGCGCTGACCGAGACCGGCGGCGACATCGACGCCGCGGTCGAGCTGCTGCGCGTCCGCCTCGGCGACAAGGCGCTCAAGATGGGCGGCCGCGAGGCGACCGAGGGCACGGTCCAGGCGTACATCCACACCAACGGCAAGACCGGCGTGCTCGTCGAGGTCGACTGCAACACCGACTTCGTCGCCCGCAACGACGACTTCATCGCGTTCGCGCGCGACGTCGCGCTGCACATCGCCGCCTCGCCGCAGGTCCAGTACGTCTCCGAGGCGGAGATCCCCGAGGACGCCAAGCAGGCCGAGCTGCGCGTGTTCGAGCAGCAGGCCGCCGACAAGCCCGAGAACGTGCGGGCCAAGATCGCCGAGGGCAAGCTGCGCAAGTGGATGGAGGAGGTCGTCCTCCTCCACCAGGAGCACGTCAACGGCGACAAGCACGACGGCAAGACGATCGAGCAGATCCGCGCAGAGCTCTCGGGCACGACCGGTGAGAACGTCGTCATCCGGCGCTTCTCGAAGTTCGTGGTCGGAGAGCAGTGAGCACACCCGCGTTCAAGCGGATCCTGCTGAAGCTGTCGGGGGAGGCGCTCATGGGCGACCTCCCCTACGGCACCGACCTCGAGCGCGTGCAGGCGATCGCGCGCGAGATCCGCGAGGTCCACGACCGCGGGGTCGAGATCGCGGTCGTGGTCGGCGCCGGCAACATCTACCGCGGCCTCCAGGGCGCCGCCGCCGGCATGGAGCGCGCGACAGCGGACTACATGGGCATGCTCGCGACCGTCCTCAATGCGCTGACGCTGCAGGACGCGCTCGAGCACGAGGGCGTCCACACGCGCGTGCAGTCGGCGATCACCGTCGCCGAGGTGGCCGAGCCCTACATCCGCCGCCGCGCGATCCGCCACCTGGAGAAGAACCGGATCGTGATCTTCGCGGCCGGCACCGGCAACCCGTTCTTCACGACCGACACGGCCGCGGCGCTGCGCGCGCACGAGATCGACGCCGAGATCCTGCTGATGGCCAAGAACGGCGTCGAGGGCGTCTACAGCGCCGATCCGAAGCAGGACGGCGGTGCCGAGTTCCTGCCCGAGCTGACCGCTCGCGAGGCGCTCGAGCGCGGCCTCAAGGTGATGGACTCGACCGCGCTGTCGCTGTGCATGGACAACCACATGCCGATCGTCGTCTTCGACATGAACACGGAGGGCAACATCGATCGGATAATTTCCGGCGAGCGAGTCGGAACGCTGGTGAAGACATGAGCCTCATCGACGACCTCCTGCAAGACGCACGCGAGCACATGGACAAGTCCGTGGAGGCGACGCGCGGCAAGTTCGGCTCGATCCGGACGGGCCGCGCCTCGACCGCGCTGCTCGACCGCATCAACGTCGACTACTACGGCGCGCAAACACCGCTCAAGCAGCTGGCGACGCTCAGCGCGCCCGAGGCGCGGCTGCTCACCGTCCAGCCCTACGACAAGAGCTCGATCAAGGCGATCGAGAAGGCGATCCTCGAGTCCGACATCGGCCTGACGCCCAACAACGACGGGTCGATGATCCGCATGCAGGTGCCCGAGCTGACCGAGGAGCGCCGCAAGCAGCTCGTCAAGGTCGTGCGCGGGATCGCCGAGGAGGGCCGCGTCGCGATCCGCAACATCCGCCGCGACGTGATGCACGACCTCCGCGAGCTGCGCGACGCCGGCGAGGCCGGCTCGGACGACGAGCACCGCGCCGAGGACGCGCTGCAGAAGCTCACCGACCAGAAGGTCTCCGAGCTCGAGGCGATCCTGAAGGGCAAGGAAGAAGAGATCCTCGAGGTGTGACACCCCGGGGCGCCTCCTACGTCGCGATCATCACCGACGGAAACGGGCGCTGGGCGAGCCAGCGTGGCCTGCCGGTGGCCGACGGGCACCGGGCGGGCGCCGACACGGTCAAGGCCCGGCTGCGCGACGCGGTCGACCTCGGGATCCAGGAGCTGACCGTCTACTCGTTCTCGACCGAGAACTGGTCGCGCTCCCCGGCGGAGGTCGCGGGTCTGATGGCGATGTTCTCGGAGCGGATCCTGGGGGAGACCCCGGAGCTCGACGAGGAGGGCGTGCGCATGCGCTTCCTCGGCCGCCGCGAAGGCGTGTCGGAGACGCTGCTCGAGCAGATGCGCTGGGCGGAGGACACGACGGCGGCGAACGACACCATCACGCTCTACGTCGCCTTCAACTACGGCGGCCGGGCGGAGATCATCGACGCGGCGCGGACGTTCGAGGGCACCACCGAGGAGGAGTTCCGCGCCCACCTCTACGCGCCCGAGATGCACGACCCGGACCTGATCATCCGCACGAGCGGCGAGCAGCGGCTCTCGAACTACCTGATGTGGCAGTCGGCCTACTCGGAGCTGCACTTCACCGAGGTGCTGTGGCCCGACTTCTCGCGCGCCGACCTCGAGTTCGCGCTCGCCGAGTTCGACGCCCGCAAGCGCCGCTTCGGGGGCCGCTGATGGCGAGCCGCCGCCCTCCGCGCCGGCCGCCGCGCCGCGGGGCCTCCGACCTACCGAGCCGGATCATCGTCGCGATCCCGGCGATCGCGTTCGCGATCGCGATCATCTACTTCGGCGACCTGACGTTCGCGCTCGGGGCGTTCGCGCTCGGCCTCGTCTGCATCAGCGAGCTGTTCACGATGCTCGAGCGGCTGCGGCCGGTGCGGATCGCCGGCTTCCTCGGCATCGCGGGGATGGTGGCCGCGGCGGCGTTCGGGGACGCGAACGACGTGCTGCTGGCGATGGTCGCCTTCCTGCCGGTGCTGTTCGCCCTCACGCTCGCCAGCCCGATCCGGGAGCGGATCTCGCTCAGCATGGCCGCGACCACGTTCGGCGTGTACTGGATCGGCCTCGGGCTCGCCCACGCGGTGCTGCTGCGCGGGCTCGACCACGGCGGCGCGCTCGTGTTCATGGTCCTGCTCGGCACGTTCCTGGGCGACACCGGCGCGTACCTCGGCGGGCGCGCGTTCGGCACCCGCCGGCTGGCACCGCGGGTATCGCCGAACAAGACGTGGGAGGGGCTGGGGATCGGCGTGCTCGTGGCGACGGGGTCGGTCTGGTACGCCAGCCGCACCTACGAGGGCAACTGGATCACCGGCACCGAGGGGCTGCTGCTCGGGCTCGCGGTGGCGTTCGCCGCGCCGATCGGCGACCTCTTCGAGTCGCTGATCAAGCGCGACGTGGGTACCAAGGACACGGGAGGCCTGTTCGGCGTCCACGGCGGCGCGCTCGATCGCCTCGACGCGGCGCTGTTCTCCCTGATCGCGGGGTACCAGGTATGGATCGCGATGACGAGCTGAACGAGGAGGAGCGGCGCGATCGCCAGATGCTCGAGCTGCTCAACGAGCTGCGGATCGCGCTGCCGGGCGTGCAGATCCTGTTCGCGTTCCTGCTGACCGTCCCGTTCACCCAGCGCTTCACGGACCTGACGGCGTTCCAGCGCGACACGTTCTACGGCACGCTCGTCGCCACCGCGCTGTCGACCGGCTGCTTGATCGCCCCGTCGGCCGCGCACCGCCTGCGCTTCCACCAGGGCGATCGGGAATGGCTGATCGAGTCGAGCAACCGGCTGATGATCGTCGGGCTCGGCTTCCTCGCGCTCGCCATCGGCGCGGCGTTCCTGTTGATCACCGACCTGTTGTTCGACGGCGCCCGCGTGTGGATCTACACGGGTGTCATGGGGGTGGTGATCGTGGGCCTGTGGTTCGGCCGCGCGCTCTACCGCTCCGCCACGTCGTCCGGCCCGTAGGGCAGCGCGGCGAAGCGCTCGCGTGCTTCGTCCGCGATGGCGCGCGCGTCGCGCTCGGAGGCCAGCGCGCGCTCGAGCTCCTCGGCGATCTCGCGCTCCCCCTCCGCCGCCTGCGCGAGCACGGCCTCGTCGACGAGGATCGGCGCGCCCGTGGCGAGCGCGAGGTTGAGGGCGTCGCTGGGCCGCGCGTCGACGACGCTGCCGCCGCGGAGCCGCGCCTCGGCGTAGAAGATGGTGTCCGCGAGCCGCACGATGCGGACCTCCTCGAGGCCCGAGCCGGCGGCGGTGAGCAGGTCGGCGGCGAACCGGTAGGTGCCCGGCCGAGGGCCCTCGACGTCGTGCAGGCGCGCGGCGAGCGTGGTCGCCTCGGGTGCGCCGATCCAGATCGGCAGGCGTCGGGCGCCGCCGTGCTCCTCGAGCAGGACGACGTGCAGGTCTCCGCCGTCGCGGACGTCGGCGACGCGCATCGGGACGGTCGTGGGCATGGCGTGGGGCTCCCTTCGGAGGTCGGCGAGGCGGGCCTGCAGCGCGGCACGGGCCTTGTGCAGGCGGGTCTTGACGGCGCCCACGGAGATCCCGAGGCGCGCCGCGATCTCGGCGTGCGAGAGGTCGGCGAGGTAGAAGAGGGCGACGGCGTCGCGCTGGCCGGGCGGCAGCGCGGCGACGGCAGTGAGGACGGCGTGCCGCAACGGGATGTCGGGCGTCTCGTAGATCCCTTCATGGGCGGGGAGCGGCGCCGGCGTGCGCCGCTCGGCCCGCCACAGGTTGCGCCCGATCCCGCACAGCCACGGCCCGAACGCCTCGTCGTCGCGCAGCCCGCCCAGGCCGCGCAGCGCAATCAGCAGCGCCTCCTGCGCCGCATCCGCCGACCCGCGGCAGGCGCTCAGCAGCGCCGCTCGATGCCGCTCGGCGAGCGCCGCGAAGGCCGCGCGGTCGCCGTTGCGGGCGGCGATCACGAGCTCGGCGTCCATACCCTCATAGTGCCGCGGACTTAGCGGAGGGTTACCCGGCGGCTGCCATCATGGCCCGCAGGATGAAACGCCTGCTGATCCTCGGAGCCACCGGCTCGATCGGGCTCCAAGCGCTCGACGTCGTCGGCCGCGCAGGCGATGAGTTCGAGTTGATCGGCCTGTCCGCGGAGCGCTCCCACGAGCGGCTCGTCGAGCTCGCGACCGAGCACGGAGTGAGCCGGATCGCGCTCGGGGACGCCGACGCCGCCGCCCGCGCCGCCGAGGTGTGGACGCAGGGCGAGGTGCTGGCCGGGCCCGAGGGCCTCGTCAAGCTCGTGGCGGAGTCCGGCGCCGACCTCGTGCTCAACGCGATCGTCGGCTCGGCCGGGCTCGGCCCGACCGTGGTGGCGCTGACCGAGGGGATCGACGTCGCGCTCGCCAACAAGGAGTCGCTCGTCGTCGGCGGCGACCTCGTGATGCCGCTCGCCGAGGCCACCGGCGCGCAGCTCATCCCGGTCGACTCCGAGCACTCCGCGCTCCACCAGCTGATCGCGGGCGAGCCCGCCGGCGCGGTCGACAAGCTCGTGATCACGGCCAGCGGCGGCCCGTTCCGCGGCCGCTCGCGCGGCGAGCTCGAGGACGTGAGCGTCGAGGACGCGCTCCAGCACCCGACGTGGGCGATGGGCGGCAAGATCACCATCGACTCGGCGACGCTGATGAACAAGGGCCTCGAGGTGATCGAGGCGCACCACCTGTTCGGCACGCCCTACGACCGCATCGACGTCGTCGTGCACCCGCAGTCGATCATCCACGGGCTCGTGCAGCTGTGCGACGGCGCCTCGCTCGCGCACCTCGGCCACCCGGACATGCGCGTGCCGATCGCCTACGCGCTGCACCACCCCGAGCGCGTCGACGTGCCGGTGCCCGCGCTCGACCTCGCCCAGGTCGGCTCGCTCACGTTCGAGCCGCCCGACCTCGAGGCCTTCCCGGCGCTCGCGCTGGCCTTCGCCGCCGCCCGCGCCGGCGGCACCGCGCCGTGCGTCCTCAACGCCGCCAACGAGGTCGCCGTCCACGCCTTCATGGGCGAGCGGCTCGGCTTCATGGGCATCCCGGCGGTCATCGAGGGCACGCTCGAGCGCCTCCCGGCGCGCACCGTGCACTCGTTCGACTCGCTCTACGACGCCGACGCCGAGGCGCGCCGGATCGCCGGCGAGCTGGTGGCCGAGGAGGCCGTCGCCCGGTGAGCTGGATCCTCGCCTTCGCGGGCTTCGCGCTCCTGATCATCCTCCACGAGCTCGGCCACTTCACGGCCGCCAAGGCGGTCGGGATGCGCGTCGAGCGCTTCTCGCTCTTCTTCGGCCGCACCAAGCTGCGCTGGCAGCGCGGCGAGACCGAGTACGGGGTCGGCTGGCTGCCGCTCGGCGGCTTCGTGAAGATCACCGGCATGAACCCGGCGGAGGAGCTCCCGCCGGGGGTCGAGCACCGCGCCTACTACCGCCAGCCGGTCTGGAAGCGGATCGTGGTCATCCTCGCCGGGCCGATGGTCAACATCGTGCTCGCGTTCGTGATCCTGGCCGGGCTCTACTGGGCGACGCTCGGCGACCCGCGCGAGGTCAAGCCGACGAACCGGATCGAGACCGTCACGAAGGAGACGCCGGCGGCCGGCGTGCTCCAGAAGGGTGACCGTATCCTCGCGGTCGACGGCAAGTCCGGCGACCCGGACGCGCTGCGGGAGCAGATCGCCTCGCACACGTGCGCGGGCGAGCAGGAGGACGGCTGCCAGGCCGCCGAGCCGGCGGTGCTGGTCGTCCAGCGCGGTGACGCGCGCGTGACCGTGCAGGCGAGCCCGGAGTACAACGCCGAGGTCGAGCGGCCGCTGCTCGGGTTCGCGTTCGCCACGACCGAGGCTCCGCCGGTCGGGCCGCTCACCGCGGCGGCCCTCAGCGGCCGCGCGATGTGGAGCTTCACGACCGCGACGGTCAGCACGATCGCCCAGATCTTCAAGCCCGAGAAGCGCGAGCAGATCTCCGGCGTGGTCGGCTCCTACGAGGTCACGCGCCAGAGCATCGAGGTCGGGCCGACGGAAGCGCTGTTCCTGCTCGCCATCATCTCGCTGTCGCTCGGCGTCATCAACCTGTTCCCGTTCCTGCCGCTTGACGGCGGGCACATCTTCTGGGCGCTGGCCGAGAAGGTGCGCGGGCGGGCGATCCCGTTCAGCGTGATGGAGCGGGCGGGCTTCGTGGGCTTCGCGCTCGTGATCATGCTGTTCTTCATCGGCTTCACGAACGACATCGGACGACTGACGGGCGAGGGATTCGGCGTCAGGTAGGGTCGGCCGCATGGCCACCACTGCAGCCCCTGTCTCCCGCCGCGCGCTGCAGGCGCGCTCCATCGCCGAGGCCTTCCGTATCACCGCGGAGGACTTCCCGGACCGTGTCGCGGTCCGCACCAAGGACGACGAGATCTCGATCACGTGGGGCGAGCTGCGCGACCGCGTCGACGCCCTGGCCGGCGGGCTCGCCAAGCTCGGCGTCAAGCGCGGCGACACCGTCGCGCTGATGCTCGCCAACCGCCCCGAGTTCCACCTCGCCGACCTGGCGGTCATGAGCCTCGGCGCCGTGCCGTACTCGATCTACCTCACCTCGGCTCCCGAGCAGGCCGCCTACGTGATCGGCGACGCCGGCTCCACGGTGGCGATCGTCGAGGAGGCGTTCCTGCCCGTGCTGCCGGAGCTCGAGACCGTGATCGTGCTCGAGGGCGCGCGCGGCGAGGGCACGCTGGCGTGGGCGGACGTCGAGGGCTCCAACCCCGGCTTCGACGTCGAGAGCGCCTGGCGCGCCGTCGAGCCCGAGGACCTGCTGACGCTCATCTACACGTCGGGCACCACCGGGCCGCCCAAGGGCGTCCAGCTCGTGCACCGCAACCTGCTGGCGGCGGTCGAGAGCATCGAGGCGATGATCCAGTTCCCCGACGGGGCGAAGGTCATCTCGTGGCTGCCGTCGGCGCACATCGCGGAGCGCGCCGCGCATCACTACCTGCCGATCGTCTACGCGATGACGATCACCTGCTGCGACAACCCGCGCGAGGTCGTCTCCTACCTGCCGCTGGTCAAGCCGACGTGGTTCTTCGCCGTGCCGCGGATCTGGGAGAAGCTCAAGTCCGGGCTCGAGGCGATGCTCGCCGGCCAGCCCGACGAGCAGCGCGAGCCGGCCGAGCGGGCCTTGGCGGCCGCGATCCAGAAGGTCGAGCTCGAGCAGGCCGGCCGGCCGGTGCCGGAGGAGCTCGCCGCCGCGGTGGCCGAGGCCGACGCGAAGATGTTCTCCGGCCTGCGCACGATGCTCGGCCTCGACGAGGTCGAGGCCGTCAACGTCGGCGCCGCGCCCACGCCGCGCGACGTGCTCGTGTTCTTCCACGCCATCGGGATCGAGCTGGCCGAGCTGTGGGGGATGTCGGAGACCTGCGGCTCCGGGTGCTGCAACCCGCCCGGCAAGGTCCGCATCGGGACCGTCGGGCCGCCCGCGCCCGGCGTCGACATCAAGCTCGGCGAGGACGGCGAGGTGCTGATGCGCTCGGCGGTCGTCATGACCGGCTACCGCAACCTGCCCGAGCGCACCGCGGAGGCGCTCGACGCCGACGGCTGGCTGCACACCGGCGACATCGGCGAGTTCGACGAGGAGGGCTACCTGCGGATCGTCGACCGCAAGAAGGAGCTGATCATCTCGGCGGCCGGCAAGAACATGTCGCCGTCGAACATCGAGTCGAACCTGAAGGGCGCCTCGTCGCTGATCGGCCAGGCCTGCACGATCGGCGACGGGCGGCCGTACAACACGGCGCTGATCGTCCTCGACGCCGACTTCGCACCCGCCTGGGCGGCCCGCAACGGCCGCGAGGGCGCCTCGCTCGAGGACCTCGCCGGCGACGAGGGGATGATCGCCGCGGTGCAGGAGGGCGTCGACGCCGCCAACGCGAAGCTGTCGCGCGTCGAGCAGATCAAGAAGTTCACGATCGTGCGCGGCGACTGGGCGCCCGGCGGCGACGAGCTGACCCCGACGATGAAGCTCAAGCGCAAGCCGATCGGAGAGAAGTACACCGCCGAGATCGAGGCGATGTACCGCAAGTAGCGACGATGCGGCGGACGACGGTCATCTTCCTCGCCCTCGCGGCGCTGGCGGCGAGCGCAGGGCCCGCGCACGCGCTCCCCGACGAGCCTGACCTCGTCATCCGCCTGCCCGGCCAACCGACCTCCGGGGAGGCGGCGCCGGTGTTCGTCGACGCCTTCGAGCTGCCCGGCAAGCTGCTCTACCGCTTCAACACCGTCATCGCCAACCAGGGCGGGACGCTCGACCTGTTCCGCGGGCCGGACGGGGGCGTGCAGCAGGCGGTCTGGCCGGGCGGGGTGCCGTCCGTCAAGCCGCGGCCGGACGTGACGCCCTCGGGGCCCGAAGTGCGGAACCGCTCCGGCTTCGGCTCCACGTTCTCCTACGCCATCGAGCGGACCCACAAGCACTTCCACTTCTCCTCGGCGGCCAGGTACTCGCTCCAGCCGGCGGCCGGGGCCGAGCGGGTGTCGGACAAGGTCGGCTTCTGCCTGCTCGACTCGCTCTATCCGAACCCCGACAAGCTGTTCGACTACGACGTCCAGGGGCCCGGGGGCGAGACGTGGTGCGGGTTCTACAACCCGGACCAGGCGGCGGTGCGGATGGGGCTCTCGCCGGGTGGCGGGGACATCTACTACGCCCAGCAGGAGCGGCAGTGGGTCGACATCACCGGGGTGGCGCCGGGACCGATGACGGTGAAGGCGGAGGCGAACCCGCTGCGCTGCATCCTCGAGAGCAACACGGCCAACAACCAGACGACGGAGTCGCGGCAGATCCCCGGCGTGCGGGTGGCGGACGTGGCCGGCGGGACGTCGCTCGTGCTGTCGGGCTCGGTCGTCGCGCCCGAGGTGCCGGCGCGGAAGAGCGGGGGCTGCACGCCGGGGTCGTCGCAGTCGTGTTACGTGTGGGGCTCGGCGTCGGGCCCGCTGGCGTTCCGGGTCGTCGGGGAGCCGGCGCACGGGACGGTGGCGCTGGCGCCGGGGGTCGACGGGCTGCATGCGGCGGCGACCTACACGCCGGATCCGGGCTTCGCGGGAGAGGACTCGTTCGCGTACGTGGCCGTCGATGCGCGCGGGCTGACCTCCGCGCCGGCGACCGCGCGGGTGCGGGTCGATGCGCCCGCGGCGCCGACACCGACGCCGACCCGGACACCGACGCCGGCCTCGCGCGCAGCAACCGTGACTCCCGCGGCGGCCCGGCTGTCCGGCGTGCGCGTGGTCAAGCGGCGCGGCCGCTATCGCGTCGAGCTGCGGGTCAGCGCCCCGGCCCGGCTCTCGGGTCGGCTGGAACGGCGCAGGGGCGGAAAGCGAACGGTCTACCGGCTCCGTTCGCGCGTCGCGCGCGCCGGCGCTGTCCGCATGGCGCTCGGCCGCCTCGCGCCGGGCCGCTACCGCCTGCGCCTGCTCGTCGACGGGCATTCGGCGGCCAACGCGCGCTTCACCGTCCGCACGCCCCGCCGCTTCTAGACTGGAAAGCCGTATGGCTTCCCAGCGACACGTGAACGTGGGCGGGGTTCAGATCGGCGGGGGCGCCCCGGTCGTCGTCCAGACGATGACGAAGACCGAGACGGCGAACCTCACCGCCACCATGGACCAGATCCGCAAGGTGGCCGACGCGGGGGCCGACATCGTGCGCGTCGCCGTGCCGCGGGACAAGGACATCGAGGCGCTGAAGACGATCGTGGTCGAGTCCCCGATCCCGATCATCGCCGACATCCACTTCAACCACACGCTGGCGCTGAAGGCGATCGACGCGGGCGCGCACTGCATCCGCCTCAACCCGGGCAACATCGGCGGCCCTGACAAGGTGGCCGAGGTGGCCGACCGGGCGCGCGCGGCGGGCACGCCGATGCGGATCGGGGTCAACTCGGGCTCGCTGCCCAAGCATCTGCACGCGCTCGAGCGCGAGAACGCGGTCGAGGCGCTGGTGACGGCCGGCACCGAGTTCGTGGCGCTGATGGAGCGGCTCGACTTCACCGACTTCAAGGTCTCGATCAAGTCGACGAACGTGCCCAACACGATCGCGGCCAACCGGCTCCTGAGCGAGCGCATCCCGTACCCGCTGCACCTCGGGATCACCGAGGCGGGGACGAAGTGGTCGGGCTCGCTGAAGTCAGCGGTCGGCCTCGGCACGCTGCTCGCCGACGGGATCGGCGACACGATCCGCATCTCCTTGAGCACGTTCCACGCCGAGGAGGAGGTCAAGGTCGGCTGGGAGATCCTCAAGGCGCTGAAGCTGCGCGAGCGCGGCCCGGTGCTGATCGCCTGCCCGACCTGCGGCCGCCTGCAGTTCGACATGGACACGGTGGTGGCCGACATCGAGCGCCGGCTCGAGGCCTACGCGGACCCGGTCGAGGTCGCCGTGCTCGGCTGCGCGGTGAACGGGATCGGCGAGGCGTCGCACGCCGACTTCGGCATCACCGGCGCCAAGAACGAAGGCCTGATCTTCTCGCGCGGCAAGGCGCTCAAGAAGGTGCCGCAGGAGCAGCTCGTCGACGAGCTGTTCAAGGAGATCGACAAGTACACGCACACGAAGAAGATCGAGGTCGACGCCGACGAGCAGGCCGCCGGCGCCGAGTGGCTGCAGCGGATCGAGGAGGAGAACGCCGGCGAGCTCACGCCCGAGCGCCTCGCGAAGCTCGAGGCCGAGAAGCAGCGCGCCGACGCCGACGCGATGGACGAGGCGCTCCTCAGCGAGGCCGACTCGCCCACCGCGGGCCGCCGCTTCACGCGAGCCTAGGGGGGCGAAAAGCCCACGAAAGTCACCTCGATGGGCTCGTGGCCCATCGAGACGACTCTCGTGCGATTGCCGGGCTCGCGGCGCGGCAGAACGGCAACGTCACGCATCGACAGCTGGTCGATGCGGGGTTGTCCCGTGACGAGATCGTGTGGCGCTGCGAAGCCGGCTGGCTGATCCGGCGGCATACCGGGGTGTTCGCGCTCGGCCACGTGCCCGCCGCGCGCGAGTCCGTATGGCACGCAGCAGTACTCGCGCTCGGTGCCGGCGCGGTCCTGAGCTACACGTCCGCGGCTGCGCTGTGGGCGCTGGTGCGGGGAACGGCGATCATCGAGGTGACGGTCCCCACGCAGGCGGGGCACGTGAAGCGCGACGGGATCGTCGTCCACCGCCAAAGGCTGCCGGACGAGCATGTGACGATCCACCGCGGGATCCCGGTCACGACCCCGATCCGCACGCTGCTCGACTACGGTGCGGTCGCTCCCCTCAATGCGGTGTTCCGAGCCTTCGAGCAGGCCCAGGTCCACCTCCACATCCCGCCGGCGGCCATCGCGGCAGAGGTCATCGCGCGGCCGCGGCAGCGGGGAAACGGGAAGCTGCGGAAGGTGCTGGTCGGCGCCGTCGACCCGGCTGACGTCCTCTCGGTGCTCGAGCTCCGGTTCCTGCGGATGTGCGCGGCCCACGGCCTCCCGCGGCCACACGTCAACGTCCGCATCGACGAGTGGATGCCCGACTTCTATTGGCCGGAATGGGGTCTCGTCGTCGAGACCGACAGCGTGGCGTTCCACAGCACCGCCGGGGCGCGCGATCGCGACGCGCGCAAGGACGAGGCGCTGCGAGCCCGCGGTCTCGAGATCCTGCGCCTCCGGTGGGCCGACGTGGTCGATCGACCCGCCGAAACCGCCCGTCGCATCCACGAAAGTCGTCTCGACGGCGCCACCAGCCCATCGAGGTGACATTCGTGGCTTGACAGGGTTGTGAGTGACTGCTTACATACCGATGTAGTTAGTGGTCACTCACATCGCTTTGGAGGCTCCTCCCGCATGCCACGCCGCTCCATCGTCACCCTCCTCATCGCCTCCGTGGCGATCTTCATGGTCACGCTCGACAACCTCGTCGTCACGACGGCGCTGCCCGAGCATCCGCGCCGACCTCGGCGCGACGCTCGAGGACCTCGAGTGGACGGTCAATGCGTACACGCTCGCGTTCGCGGTCTTCCTGCTCACGGGGGCGGCGCTCGGCGACCGCTTCGGCCGGCGCAGGATGTTCCTGGGCGGCATCGCGCTCTTCACTTTCGCGTCGGCGCTCGCCGCGCTGGCCCCGACGACCGACGCGCTGATCGCCGCGCGGGCGCTGCAGGGGCTCGGCGGGGCGATCGTGGCGCCGCTGACGCTCACGCTGCTGAGCGAGGCGTTCCCGGCTGAGAAGCGCGGGCTGGCGCTCGGTATCTGGTCGGGCATCGGCGGGCTCGCCGTCGCCACCGGGCCGCTGGTCGGCGGCGCGATCATCGAGACCATCTCGTGGCAGTGGATCTTCTGGGTCAACGTGCCCGTCGGGCTGCTGCTCCTGCCGCTCGCCCGCCGCGGCCTGGCCGAGAGCTACGGGCCCGCGGGCCGGCTCGACCTGCCGGGCGTCGCGCTGGCGACCGCGGGGCTCGTCGGCATCGTCTACGCCACCGTGCAGGGCAACTCGCTCGGGTGGGGGAGCACCACGATCGTCGCCTCCTACCTCGCCGGCGCCGCGCTGCTGGTCGCGTTCGGGCTGTGGGAGCGCCGCAGCCCGGCGCCGATGCTGCCGCTGCGGTTCTTCCGCTCGCGCGCCTTCGCCGCCACCTCCGGCGTCTCGCTGGCGATGTCGTTCGGGATCTTCGGCTCGATCTTCCTGCTCGCGCAGTTCTTCCAGACCGTGTGGGGCTACGGGCCGCTCGAGGCCGGCCTGCGCACGCTGCCGTGGACCGGCATGCCGATGCTCGTGGCGCCGATCGCGGGCGCGCTGTCGGACCGCATCGGCTCGCGGCCGCTGATGGCCGCCGGGCTCGGGCTGCAGGCGGTCGCCATCGTCTGGCTCGCCGCGATCACGTCGGTCGACGTCGCCTACATCGAGCTCGTCCCGGCCTTCGTGCTCGGCGGCACCGGCATGGCGCTGGTGTTCTCCCCGGTCGCCAACGCGATCCTCGGCGCGGTCAAGCCGAGCGAGGCGGGCCAGGCTTCGGGCGCCAACAACGCGATCCGCGAGCTCGGCGGCGTCCTCGGCGTCGCGGTGCTGGCGGCGGTGTTCAGCGCGACCGGCGGCTACGAGTCCGGCCAGGCGTTCGTCGACGGCCTCGGCCCGGCGCTGTGGGTCGGCGCGGCGGTCCTGGCCGCCGGCGCGGTCTCCGCGCTGCTCGTGCCCGGCAAGCCGCGCGCCGAGCGCGTCGCGGGCGAGGTGGTTCCGGTGCCCGCCTAGAGCTCGCGCTGGAAGTGGTACGCGCCGATCCTGAGCCCGTGCCGGAAGTAGAACCGATGCGCGTCCTGGCGATCCTCGCCGACGCCCGAGTCGAGATGGAACGCCGTGCAGCCGTGGCGCCGCGCCTCGTCCTGCAGCCACTCGAACAGGGCGTCGGCGAGGCCGCGGCCGCGGTGGCCCTCGGCGGTGACGAGGTCGTCGACGTAGAGGTGATGGCCCCAGGCGAGCATCTCGTTGATGCGGAAGCCCGCCACCGCGGCGGCGTCCTCGGCGCCGTCCTCGAACGCGCCGGCGAGCCGGTAGCCGCCCGGACGCAGGCGCTCGATCCGCTCTACGAGCGCCTCCGCGCTGGCGTGGTGCCCGCGCAGCTGAAGCAGGGTGCGAGCGGCGCGGTGGGTCTCGCTGGGGCCGAGCTCGCGGACGATCACGGGCGGGACGTTATCGCCGCGTAGTGGACGGTGAAGACCCGCTCGGCGGCCCGTGGCAGGACTCGCCACGCGGTCCGCCGCACGGCCGCCTTCATGGCCGCGGCGGCCCGCTCTCCGCGCGTCTCGGCGAAGAAGGCGTGGTGCGCGTAGGGGAGGGGATCGGACAGCTCGGCCGTGATCGACAGCCCGGCAACCCGGACCAGCGCCTGGACCGCCGCCCGGTCGAAGAACTGGATGTGCCCGATCCGGGCGGCCTCGGCGCGCTTCTCCTCACGCCGGGCCGAGCGGTTGTCCTCCAGCGGCACCTCGAGCAGCACCGCGGGCGCCAGCCGCGCCGCCTCCCGCAGCAGCGTCATCGGCTCCGGGACGTGCTCGAGGACGTGCGAGAGGATCGCGAGGTCGTAGGCGCCGTCCTCCGCGGGGACGTCGAGACCGTCGAAGACCTCCACACGCCGGGCGACGCCACGCTCGCGCGCGATCTCGGCCGCCGGCGGCGAGAGCTCGAAGCCGTCGAGCACGGGGGAGACGCCGCGCGCGGCGAGCTCGGCGAGCAGCGCCCCGTCGCCGCACCCGATCTCCACCACCGACGCCGGGCGAAGCCCCGCGCGGGCGGTCAACGTCACGACGTGATCGGCCTTCGAGCGCGCGCCGAGCGCCCGCCAGCGGCCCATCCGCGCGGCCTCCTCCGGATCTTCGAGCGAGTACCCCTCGGTGTAGAAGTCGCGGAAGTCGCTCACGGGCGCGCCTCGCGCGACACCAGCGAGCCCCAGGCCAGCCGCCACGCGCCCGCTCGCCTCGGCAGGCGCGTCACGAAGTGGCCGCGGCGCGAGCGCACCGTCACGGTCTTCACCGTCCTGAACGCGCCGCCGCGCCGCCGCACCTGGATGCGCACGACCTGGCGCGTGCCGTCGCGGCGCCGGCCGCAGCTGGCCGTAGATCTGCCGCCGCGTCACCCAGATCGGGAGCCGGTACGCCGCGTAGCCCGGCTTCGCCCGTCCGTCCGCGAACCGCAGCCCGCTCTGGAAGCTCGCCGGCGACACGTCGTCGACGAGCTTGTACTGCGCCACCGAGCGGACCCGCGGGTCGCGCCAGGCCATCCAGTCCGACTGGTTCAGGTAGGCGGCCTGCAGCGCCGGGCGCACGCCGAAGATCCGATCCGGCGGGTTGGTCTGAAAGCCGAACTCGGTGTAGTGGACCGGCAGCCGCCGCGGGATCCGACGAGCCCGCGCCGCCGCGTCCAGGATCCGCGTGAGGCGCCGCGGGGAGGAGATCGTGATCTCGCCGCGTGCCGAAGGCGGTGAGGCGGGAGGCCGCGAGCCGCCGCGCGGGTACGGATGGTGGGCGAAGCCCGCGACCGCGAGTCGCCCGAAGCGGCCGGCGCAGGCCGCCCGGCGGGCCGCAGAGCCCCGCAGCGGCTTGCCGTGCGGGCCGAGGCAGAACAGCGTCCGCAGGAACTCCGCCGGCGGCATCGGCCGCCGCGCCAGCGACCCCCACGTGCGCCCGATCGGCGAGGTCTCGCCGAGCAGCACCTGGTCGCGCCCGTGCCCGCTCGCCCGCAGCCCCGCGATGCCGGCCCGCGCCAGCGCCCGGTAGAGCACCGGCGACGCAGCCACCCGCCGCCCGCGCCGCCGCTCGTACTGCGGCGTCAGCCACGCCGGCTGGTTGGGCTCGTTGAGCAGCGACCAGCGCCGCACCCGGGGCAGCACCCCGCCGCCCTGGTTCTCGTCCCGGTAGGCGCCCGAGTAGCGCAGCCCGAGCGCCGTCACGAACGCCCGGTAGGCGCGCGGTGAGGGCTTGCAGGCCGGCCGCCGCGGCCGGCAGCGCGAGGCCCAACGCGGCCCGGGCGTCGTCGGCGACAGCAGGAGCCCGAGCCCGCGCAGCCGCGTCCCGCGCACGAGGTCGTCATAGGGATCCCACGCCGACGGCGGATAGGCCCGTGGATCGCTCCCGGCCGGCGCCCGCGGCGCCAGCCGCGACCACACCACCACCGAGCGCACGGTGTCGGCGCCCAGCGCGTCGATCTCGTCCAGCGCGAGCGCCGCCGCAGCCGGCCCGCGGTCGAGCAGCGCGTGCTCATCCTCGAAGATCGATTCCTGAGTGCGCGAAGCCGCCGCGGGAGCCGCGGCGGCCAGGCACAGCAGGAACGCCGCGAACGCGGCCGCCCTCAGGCGACGGCGTCGTAGCGCTCGGAGACCTTGCCCCAGTCGATGGTGTTGAACCACGCGTCGATGTAGTCGGGGCGCTTGTTCTGGTACTTGAGGTAGTAGGCGTGCTCCCACACGTCGACGCCCACGAGCGGCGTCTTGCCGTCGGACAGCGGCGTGTCCTGGTTCGGCGTGCCGACGATCGCCACGCCGGAGCCGTCGTGCACGAGCCACGCCCAGCCGGAGCCGAACTGGCCGACACCGGTCTCCTTGAGCTTCGTCTTGAAGTCGTCGAACGAGCCGAACGCCGAGTTGATGGCGTCGCCCAGCGCGCCGGAGGGCTCGCCGCCGCCGTCGGGGCTCATCGACTCCCAGAACAGCGAGTGGTTGTAGTGGCCGCCGCCGTTGTTGCGGACCGGGCCCTGCTTGTCGGAGGGCAGCGAGTCGAGGTTCTGCAGGACTTCCTCGATCGGCTTGCCGTCCCAGTCGGTGCCCTCGAGGGCGCCGTTGGCCTTGTCCACGTAGGCCTGGTGGTGCTTGTCGTGGTGCACCTTCATCGTCGCCTCGTCGATATGGGGCTCGAGGGCGTCGTAGTCATAGGGCAGCGGCGGGACTTCGTAGGCCATTGGGAGCTCCTCCTTCGCAATCAGGACGGGTCTGCAAGATAGCTTTCCCGGGACAGTGACTCGTCTCACCCGCTACCTGCTGCCCACCGAGAAGCAGGCCCCGGCCGACGCCGAGGCCCTCTCCCACAAGCTGATGGTCCGCGCGGGCCTCGTGCGCCAGCTCGGCGCCGGCCTGTGGACGTTCATGCCCGCCGGCTGGCGGGCGCACGAGAACGTCGCCCAGATCGTGCGCGAGGAGATGGACGGCATCGGCTGCCAGGAGATGCTGATGCCGGTTCTGAATCCGGCTGATCTGTGGCAGCGCTCCGGGCGTTATTCCATCGATGAGGTGTTCAAGCTCCAGGACCGCAGGGGCGCCGAGATGGTGCTCGCGATGACCGCCGAAGAGGTCATCACCTTCCACGTCTCCTCGATCGTGCGCTCCTATCGCCAGCTGCCGTTCTCGGCCTACCACTTCCAGACCAAGGAGCGCGACGAGCCGCGGCCGCGCGCCGGCGTGCTGCGGACGCGCGAGTTCATCATGAAGGACGCCTACACCTTCGACCGCGACCGCGCGGGGCTGGACGAGCACTACGAGCACTTCCGCGGCGCCTACGACCGCATCTTCGACCGCGTCGGGCTCGAGTGGTACCGGGTCGAGTCGGACGTCGGGATGATGGGCGGCTTCGGCGCCCACGAGTACATGGCGCCGTGCCCGGCGGGCGAGAACGACGTCGCGCTCGCGCCCGGCTACGCCGCCAACGTCGAGGTGGCGAGCGCCGAGCCGGCGCCCGTCGAGCTGCCCGAGCCGCGCGACGCGCCGGAGGAGGTCCCGACACCGGGCCTGACCACGATCGCCGAGGTCGCCCGCGCGGTGCACCTCCCGGAGGGCGCGCTGCTCAAGAGCTACCCGGTGATGGTGGAGGACCGCGGGCTCGTGCTCGTGGTGCTGCGCGGCGATCACCAGGTCAACGAGATCAAGCTGGCCAACGCGCTCGGGGCCCCGTTCCGCGCCGCCCGCGAGGACGAGTTCGCCCAGCGCATCGGGCCCGCCGGCTCGATGGGCCCGGTGGGCGCCGACGTGCCCGTGCTGCTCGACGACGCCGTCGCGCCGGGCCCGTACGTCGCCGGTGCCAACCGCGACAGCACCCACCTGCAGGGCGTCGAGCCGGGCCGCGACTTCCCGTTCAAGCGCGCCGACGTCCGCAGGGTGGTCGAGGGCGACACGGTCGGCGGCCACCCGATCCGCATCGAGCCGGCCATCGAGGTCGGCAACATCTTCAAGCTCGGCACGCGCTTCTCCGAGCCGCTGGGCGCCACCTACCTCGACGAGTCCGGCGCCGAGCAGCTGATCTGGATGGGCTCCTACGGCATCGGCCCGGCCCGCATCTGCGCGGCCGCGGTCGAGCAGTTCGCCGACGAGCAGGGCATCTCGTGGCCGCGCGCGATCGCGCCGTTCGACGTGCACCTCGTGGGCCTCGGCAAGGCCGGCACCGAGGAGCGCGAGCTCGCCGAGCGCCTGTACGGCGAGCTGCGGGAGGCCGGGCTCGACGTCATCTACGACGATCGCGAGGACATCGGGCCGGGGGGCAAGTTCGCGGACGCCGAGCTGCTCGGCTGCCCGCTGCGCCTGACCGCGGGCAAGCGCTCGCTCGCCTCCGGAGAGCTCGAGGCCCAGGTGCGGCGCGGCCAGGAGGCCCGGACGCTGCCGCTGGAGGGCGCCGCGGAGGCGGCGGCAGAGCTGTGGCGGACCCTGGCCTGACCCCCAGCGGCACGGACCGTGCCCGCGAGCAGATGCAGGAGGCGGCCGAGAAGGCGCGCCTGACCTTCCGGCGCCTGTCCGGTCTCGACCGCTCAGGGCCCCCACCGCCCGAGACGCTGGCCGGCCAGCCGTGGCGGGTGTGGACGCTCCCCAACGCGATCGGCTTCGTCCGGCTCGCGCTGCTCCCGGTCTTCCTCGTGCTCGCCTTCCAGTCCGAGGACGGGACCGACCTGGCGGCGCTGATCATCTTCGCCGTCATCGGGTGGTCGGACTACCTCGACGGCATCACGGCCCGTCTCACCGGCCAGTACTCGCGGTTCGGCGCGCTGCTGGACCCGCTCGTCGACCGCCTGCTGGTCATCTCCGGCGTGATCGTGTGCTGGCATTTCGAGCTGCTCCCGCACTGGGCGCTCGCCGTGCTCGTCGCGCGCGAGGTGTTCGTGATGGGCCTCGTCCGCTGGGGGCTCAACCGCGGCCTCGACGTCAAGGTCAACTGGTGGGGCCGCGCCGGTGTGTGGCCCATCATGACCGCGCTGTTCCTGGCCATGGCAGGGGTCGGCTGGCCGGCCGAGGCGTGCCTCTACCTCGGCCTCGTGCTCGTGCTGGGAGCGACCGTCCTCTACCTCCGGGAGGCGATCCGGCTGACCCGCGAACAGGGACCCTCAAGCTCAGCTTGAACCGCTAGAGTGAGTCGCGTGGTAGCCGAAGCGACGAGAGGAACGCTCTGATGATGGACACCTTCCCCGATCTGGGGTCGCTCTCGGACCAGGAGCTGAAGGACCTGATCCAGCAGCTCACGGACGAGGAGCAGGAGGTGTCCTACCGGCGCCGCATCCTGCACGGCAAGATCGACATCCTGCGGGCAGAGCTGGTCAACCGGCTGCGCAAGAAGCATGAAGGCGGCGAGGAGGTCATCTCGGGCGCCGATGTCCAGCGGCTGACGGACATCCTGGCCGGCCGGGCCGCCAGCGACGACGACGTCTAGGGGATCCCCGGCAGGGGGAGCCCAGCGTGGCGCGCCATTGCCCCGAGTGCGGCTTCGTCGTCGCAGAAGGCGCGAACTACTGCCCCAAGTGCGGTGCGTTCCAGGGTGCCGTTGAGCAGCCGGACGAAGACGTGACGACCGCGACCTACATGATCGACGACCAGACGGGCGAGCTGAAGCCCGTCGACGTCGGCGACGTCGCGGCCGAGAGCGGAGCCCTCGTCGTGCGCTCGGGCGGCGGCCGCGTCGGCCAGTCGTTCCCGATGAGCGGCGAGAAGATGACCATCGGGCGCTCGCCGGAGACCGACGTCTTCCTCGACGACGTCACCGTCTCGCGCGAGCACGCCACGCTCGTGCGCCGCGGCGGCGACTGGTACCTCGACGACTCCGGCTCGCTGAACGGGACGTACGTGAACCGCCAGCGCGTCGACTCGCACCGGCTCGCCGACGGCGACGAGCTGCAGATCGGCAAGTTCAAGCTCACCTTCTTTGCCCGGTGAGCGAGCCGGACACCACTTCCGAGCCGGTCACGGCCGACGGGGCAGAAGCCCAGCCGGAGCCCGTCCAGCGCCAGAAGTCGCTCACGATCGGAGCGGTCTGCAAGGCGCTGTCGCAGGAGTTCCCGGACATCTCGATCTCCAAGATCCGCTACCTCGAGGACCAGAAGCTCCTGACGCCGCGGCGGACGCCCGGCGGGTACCGGCTCTACTCGCAGACCGACGTCTCGCGCCTGCGCACGATCCTGCGGCTGCAGCGCGATGAGTTCCTGCCGTTGCGGGTGATCCGCCAGGAGCTGGCGGCGGGTCGCAGCACCGAGGGCGCCGAGCAGGTCGCCTCGCCCCAGGCGGGCTCCGACGCCCGGCCGGGCGCGGCGCTGCGGCGGCTGACGTTCTCGCTGCGCGACAAGGGCGCGCTGTACTCGCTCGAGGACGTGGTCGAGGAGACCGGAGCCGAGCGGCGGCTGGTGGCCGAGCTCGAGGACTTCGGGATCGTGGCCGGCGAGATGCGCGGGACGACGCGCTACTACGACGAGACCGAGCGCGAGATCATCCGCGCGGTCACCGAGCTGTCGCGCTACGGCGTGGCGGGGCGCAACCTGCGCGTCTTCAAGACCTCGGCCGAGCGCGAGTCCGGCCTGCTCCAGCAGATCCTCGCCCCGGCGCTGCGCTCCCGCAATCCCGAGCGGCGCAAGGAGGCGGTCGAGGCGCTGGAGAACCTGGCGGCGGTCGCCTCGCACCTCAAGCACCTGCTGCTCGTGCGGGACATGCGCCGCATCGCCAAGTGACCGACCCCGACCTGCGGGCGCTGATCCGCGACATCCCCGACTTCCCGACCGCGGGGATCCTGTTCAAGGACATCACGCCGCTGCTGCTCGACCACGGGGCGGTCCGGCACGCGGTGCGCGAGCTGGCCGCCTGGGCGCAGCCGCGCGAGGTCGACTTCGTGGTGGCGGCTGAGGCGCGCGGCTTCATCCTCGGCGCCGCGCTGGCGCTCGAGCTCGACGCCGGCTTCGTGCCGGCCCGCAAGCCCGGCAAGCTGCCGTCGGAGACGGTGTCGGCCGAGTACATCCTCGAGTACGGCGTCGACGCCCTCGAGATGCACGCCGACGCGCTGGCCGACGGCGCGCGCGTGCTGATCCACGACGACCTGCTGGCCACCGGCGGCACGGCGGCGGCGCTGGCCGAGCTCGTCGAGGGCCTGGGCGGCCACGTGGCGGGCTTCGCCTTCCTGGTCGAGCTCGAGTTCCTCGAGGGCCGGCGGCGGCTCGAGGGCTACGACGTCCACGCGCTGATCGCCTACGACGGGGACTAGGTGGTCGTCCGCCGCTCGCGCACGGTCGCCGCGCCGGTCGACGACGTCTGGCGGATCGTTCGCGACCCCTACCACCTGCCGCGCTGGTGGCCGAAGACGGAGCGCGTGGAGGGCGTGAGCTCGGGCGGCTGGACGTCGGTGCTGATGACCGACAAGGGGCGCTCGATCAAGGCCGACTACCGCGTCGAGCTGTCGAAGGGCGGCGAGCGGCGGATCTGGTCGCAGGAGCTGCCGGGGACGCCGTTCGAGCGGCTGTTCCGCGAGGTGGTGTTCGAGGTCGACCTCGCGCCGGGCTCCGGGGGTACCGAGGTGGCGCTCGAAACGCGGCAGAAGCCGCGCGGATGGGCGCGCTTCGGCGGCGTGATGCTGCGCAAGGCGGCCAAGCGGCAAGCCGACGAGGCGCTGGCCGGGCTCGCCGGGCTGGTGGAGGAGGGCGCGTGAGCCGGCGCGAGTGCGTGTTCTGGGGCTGGGGCGAGCCGGGGGCAGGGCCGTCGCTGCCCGACCACGCGGCGGGGTTCCTGCGCTCCGAGCTCGGGGTCGACGGGTCGGTGGTGTCGCGGCCGGTGTCGCTGGATGATGTGCGTCTGCGCGACTCGGCGCTGACGGACGGCGTGCGGGCGCGGCTCGAGGGCATCGCCGACGTGCGAGATGACGCGGCCGCGCGGGTGGGGCATTGCCGCGGCAAGTCCTACCTCGACCTCTTGGCGCAGCGCGCCGGCGAGTGCGAGGACGCTCCCGACGCCGTCGTCGCGCCGGAGTCGGCCGAGGCGGTCCAGGCGGTCCTCTACGCCTGCAGCGAGGAGGGCGTGGCCGTGGTGCCGTTCGGGGGCGGGACGAGCGTCGTCGGCGGGCTCGAGCCGCTGCGCGGCCGCTACGACGCGCTGATCTCCCTCGACCTGGGGCGGCTCGAGGGCATCGAGTCGTTCGACGAGCGCTCGCAGCTGGCGTGGCTGCGCGGCGGCACGCGGCTGCCCGAGGCGGACCACGCCCTCGCGCAGCGCGGCTTCACTCTCGGCCACACGCCACAGAGCTACGAGTGGGCGACGGTCGGCGGCTGCGTCGCTACCCGCTCGGCCGGGCAGTCCTCCACCGGCCACGGGCGGATCGAGGAGAACGTCGTGGCGCTGCGCTGCGCGACGCCGGCGGGGGCGCTGCAGAACCTCGCGGTGCCGGCCACCGCGGCAGGGCCCGCGGTGAAGGAGCTCGTGATGGGCTCCGAGGGCGTCCTGGGCGCGATCACCAGCGTCGGGCTGCGGGTGCATCCGCTGCCGGCGGTGCAGCGCTACGAGGGCTTCGCGTTCCGTTCCTTCGAGCACGGCTACGAGGCGCTGCGCGCCGTGGCGCAGGCGGAGATCGCGCCCGACATCGCGCGGCTGTCGGACGAGGCCGAGACGCGGATGTCGTTCGCGCTGGCCGGGAGCGGCGCGAAGGCGCGCGCGATGGGGGTGGCGTTGCGCGGCCGCTGCGTGCTCGTCTGCGGCTGGGAGGGGACGGAGGAGTCGGTCGGGGTGCGGCGCAACGTCACGAGGCGGGCGCTGCGCAGCGCCGGCGCGTGGCCGCTCGGGCAGGGGCCGGGCCAGGCCTGGGCGGCGACCCGCTACGCCGGCCCGCACCTGCGTGACGACCTGCTCGACCGCGGCGTGATGGTGGAGACGCTGGAGACGGCGACGACGTGGTCGAACCTGGCGGCGCTGCGCGCGGCGGTCACGCGCGCGCTCGAGGGCGCCCTGGCGGCGCCGCTCGTGCTCTGCCACGCCTCGCACGTCTATCCGGTCGGCGCCTCGCTCTACTTCACGGCCTTCGCGGCGCAGGACCGTGACGACCCGGCCGGGCAGTGGCGGCGAGCGAAGGCGGCGGCGATGGACGCGATCGTGGAGGCGCGGGGCACGATCACCCACCACCACGCGGTCGGGGCCGACCACGCGCCCTGGCTGGGAGCCGAGACCGGGCCGCTGGGCCACGACCTGCTGCGGGTGCTCAAGGAGCGGTGCGACCCCGCCGGGATCATGAACCCCGGCAAGCTGCTGGTCTAGGCGCTCGGAAGGCTGCCGCGGAGCACGACCGGGCCGGGCTCCTTCGCCTTGCCGTCGCGCTCGCGGGAGACCACGACGTTCTTGTAGCGGGCGAGCCAGCGCGGGAACTTGTCGAGATCCTCGGCGCGCGGCCCGGTGGTGCCGAGCTGCCCGTTCTCGCCGACCGGCTGGGCGAAGCCGAGCCGCTGCGAGGCGCCGCTGGGCGAGGTGAACCAGACCGCGTAGGCCTCGTTGCGCTTGTTGGCGGGCACGCCCGTCCCCTCGAGCGTGAACGCGAGCTGGCCCTGCGAGGTGTAGAGCGTCATCACGCCGCGGCCCTTGGAGCCGTTGGCGCCGCTGAGGTTGATCGTCCCGACGGCCTGCGGGGTGGCGCTGGCGCTCGGCGTGGCGGTGGCCGTGGCGGAGGCCGACTTCGGGTCGTCGTCGCCGTCGTCGCCGCCGAACACGAACAGGAACAGCACGACGACCACGACGGCGATGACGCCACCGCCGATGAGCAGCGCGCCGCCGAGCCGCGACGAGGACGCCGCCGCGGCCCCCTCGGGCTCGGTGGCGCCGACGGGGCGCGTGCGCGGCCGCGGGCGGGGGCGCGGTTTCGCGGGCTCGCCCAGCCCGGAGGCGGCGGCCACCGCCGCCGGGGACGAGTCTGCGGCCTCGGGCTCGCCGCCCGCGGGCAGGTCCGGGACCGGGCCGACGTCCTCGAGGCTCGCGCGCACGGTCGTCGCCCACGCGTAGGCGGCGTCGTCGTCCCGCAGCAGCTGCCGCGTCGTCTGGCGGGTCTCGCCCTCCTGCTGGCCGAGCAGGAAGTCGGAGACGTTCGCGACCTTGTCGGCGGGCAGCTCGACGTCGCCGGCGAGCGCGGTGAGGCCGGCGTGGGCGCGGGCGCGCACGGCGTCCTCGGAGATCTTCAGGAGCTCTGCGATCTGCGCATACGAGCGCCCGCGCTGCAACACGAGCTGGACCACGGCGCGCTGGTCCGGTGCAAGGGTGTCGAGCGGCATCGAGGGCATGTGAGGGTAGTGTGCCGCGCTTGTCTAAGGCGCACTTCCCCCTGCAGATCGGCGGCTTCGACGCGCTCTACGGCCTCGAGATCCTCTCCCTCGGCGAGGAGGAGGCGACGGCGCAGGTCAGGATCGAGGACAAGGTCCTCCAGCCGGCCGGGCTCGTCCACGGCGGCGTCTACGCGTCGATCGCCGAGAGCCTGACCTCGTTCGCCACCACGAAGGCGCTCGGCGCCGAGGGCAAGCGCGCGCAGGGGCTCTCGAACCAGACGAGCTTCCTGCGCCCGATCGTGCGTGGCACGATCCACGCCACCGCCCGCCGCCGCCACGGCGGCCGCACCACGTGGGTGTGGGAGGTCGACATCACCGACGACGAGGGGCGCGTGTGCGCGCTCGTCCGCATGACGGTCGCGGTGCGCGACGCGCCTGCGGGGTAAGAGGCGGTCCAAGGGACCGAATCCGAGGGGAGCTTCACATGGCACAGCAGACCAAGGCAGACCGTCAGGCCGCGGGTCAGAAGGCCGCAGCGACGCGCCAGCAGAACGCGGCGCAGGACCACGTCGGCGAGGCGAAGAAGGCGGCCGGCGAGGCCGCAGAGGCGATCGTCACCGCCGCGAAGGCCGCGGGCAAGGCGGCCGTGTCGGCCGGCAAGGCGGCCAACAACCGCGCGAAGGCGCGCAAGGACTAGTCGCAGGGCTCGGGCGCGCCCTGGCCGAGCCAGGCTTCCGCGAACGTGCGCAGCGCCGGGTCATCCGGCGTTCGCGCGCGCAGCCGCCGGCCCCACGCCAGGGCCTCCACCGTCTGGCCGCCCCCGGCCAGGATCACCGCCTGCCCCGCGGCGGCGATCTCCGCGTCGAACGGCCCCGTCAGCTCGTCCTGCAGCTCGCGCAACGCCGCCGGCGGTCGCGAGCCCGAGTAGCGCAGCACGACGTTGCCCTGCGCCGTCGCCTGCCGGATCTGGTCCTCGCTCAGGGGTCGCGAGTCGCGCGTGATTCCGGTCCGCTCCTCCGGGCAGCGCGCCTCGACCTGCTCGCCCGGCCCGCCCGCGCTCCCGACTTCGGCGTCGTCGCGCGACTGCAGCACGAGCACGACGCCGATCACCGCCGCCAGCGACAGCACCACGATCAGCAGCCCGGCGAGGACCCGCCGCACTAGGCGTTGACGCGAGTTGCCTGCGCGATGCCGGCCACCACCGCCAGCTCGGCGATCGCGTCGCGCAGCGCCGCCGCGAGGTCGTCGAGGTCGGGCAGCGCGTCGTAGTCGCCCAGGAGCCCGAAGTTCAGCGTCCCGTCGTAGGACATGATCGCGATGCCGAGCGCGGTGTTGTTCACCAGCGGCACCTGCGGATAGATCCGCTGGAGCCGGCGGCCGAGCATGTAGAGCGGGAACTGCGGGCCCGGCACGTTCGTCACGACCACGTTGAACGCGCGCTGCGACGACTGCAGCCGCGATGCCTGCGCGAGCACCGTCGGCGGCGCGAACCCGGTCAGCTGGGTCAGCATCTCGGCGCCGACCGCCTGGCCGGACTCCTTGAGCCCCTGCATCGCCTCGTGGACGATCGCGAACCGCTCCACCGGGTCGTCGGCGTAGACCGGCAGCGGCGCGAACATCGACGTCACGCGGTTGCCGAGCGCCCCGCGCTCCGCCTCGGCGCGCACCGACACCGGCACCATCGCCTTCAGCTCGACGCCGTCGACGGCGTTCCCGTTCGCCTGCATGTGCGTGCGCAGCGCGCCGGTGACCACCGTGAGCACGACGTCGTTGACCGTGCCGCCGAGCGCGTCCTTGATCGCCTTGAACTGCCGCAGGTCGCCGTCCGCCCACGCGAACCGCCGGTGCGGCCCGATCTGCACGTTGTAGGGGCTCGGCGGCGCGCCCTGGAGGCCCGCGCGCAGCATCGCGCCGAGCCCGAACGCGGCCTTGCCGACGGCGCCGGCCGCCTTCTCGGGATGGACGAGCGCGTCGGCCGCGTACCGGACGGCGTCGACCGGGACGCTGACCCGCTCGGCCATCGCGTCGGCCATCAGCGTCGCCTGGGAGGGCTCCGGCTTCGGGAACCACGGCGGCGGTGGCTTGGGTGGTGACGCGGGCTCCGCCTCGACGTCGAACAGCACGGTGGCGATGTCGACGCCGGACACGCCGTCGACGAGGCAGTGGTGCGTCTTGGTGATCATCGCGAAACGCCCGCCCTCGACCTTGTCGATGAGCCAGATCTCCCACAGCGGCTTCGTGCGGTCGAGCCGCTGGGCGAGCACGCGGCCCGCCACGTTGCGCAGCTGCTCGAGGCTGGCCGGCTCGGGAATGGCCGTGTGCCGGACGTGGTAGCCGGGGTTGAAATGCGGATCGTCGACCCACACCGGCCGCGCCTGGGTCAGCGGCGGGAACGCGAGCTTCTGGCGGTAGCGCGGCACGAGGTGCAGGCGCGACTCGAGCTGGGCGACGAAGTCGTTGTAGCCCGGCGCCGAGCCCTCGAAGAGCAGGCAGGAGCCGACGTGCATGTGCGCGCCGGCGTCCTCGAGCGCGAGGAAGGAGGTGTCGAGGCCGGTGAGGCGGTCGGGGTTCGTCATCGCGGCCGGGATTGTCGCGGATCCGACCCTTCAACAGTGCGATGTTTGAACCTTCAACAACGTGTGTATAGTTGTCGGCACACATGGACCTCAGCGACCCCGCCACCTTCGCCCGCGCCTTCGAGCAGCACGAGCGCGGCGTCTACGCCGCCGCGCTGCGCATCCTCGGCAACCCGGCGCAGGCGCAGGACGTGGTGCAGGACGTGTTCATGCGCGTCTGGCGGCGCCCGGAGGCGTTCGACGCCCGCCGCGGCGAGCTCGCGACCTACCTGCGCCTGATGGCCCGCTCCCGCGCGCTGGACGTGTGGCGCGAAGGCCAGGCGGCCGGCCGCGCGTCGGATCGCTTCAAGCTGGTCGTCGAGACGAGCGCGCCGGCGGCGGAGGAGTCGCCCGCCACGCTGGCGGAGCAGGACGCGACCCGTGAAACGGTGCTCGAGGCCCTGCGGACGCTCCCCGAGGCGCAGCGCGACGCGCTCGTGCTCGCCTACTGGGGCGGGCTGACGGCGGGCGAGATCGCCGACCGTGAGCGGGTCCCGCTCGGGACCGCGAAGAGCCGGCTGCGCCTCGGCCTCGCGCGTTTGCGGCAGGAATGCCCTGCATTGGCGCTCGAAGCCGCCTAGACCGACTTCGCTAGACTCGAACAGCCGTTCGACCGCCGAGCCGGCAGGGCACGATGCCCGGCCGGGTGGGGGACCGTCTTGCGTGCCGTGGCCGGAGTTGCCGCGTGCCGTCCCTCACAGGCGCCTGGTCGGGCGTAGTCAGACAACCGAAGGAGGACCTCGTTGTGAGGCCCAAGCTCGATTGGCGTGCTGCCCTGACCGGCGGCGCGCTTTGCTTAGCGTATGCCTGCGCAGCGGCCGTGCCCGCTTCTGCGCAGTCCACTGATACCCAGGGCACACCCACCGCCACGGCGTCGAAGGTCGCCGTGTCCGACCGCCGCATGAACGTGCAGGCGGGCCGGCGCGCCGTCGTGCGCGGCCGGATCCAGCCCGCCGGCTCGACCGTCGCGCTGCAGATCCGCCGCAGCGGCCGCTGGATCACGCTCGACCGGGATCGCACCGACGCCCGTGGCGCCTATGTGCTCCGCGATCGTCTGGAGCGCCCGCTGAGCGCGCGTGCGCGCGTCAAGGTCGCGAGCGGCCCGGCCGGCGCGCGCGGGATCGGGCGGCTGAACGTCTACCGCTCGGCCTACGCGTCGTGGTACGGCCCAGGCCTGTACGGCGGGCACCTCGGCTGCGGCGGCACGCTCGACGCCGGCGATCTCGGCGTCGCGCACAAGTCGCTCCCGTGCGGCTCGAAGGTCACGCTCCGCCACCGCGGGCGCATGGTCCGCGTGCGGGTGATCGACCGCGGCCCCTACGTGGGCGGGCGCGAGTACGACCTCACCGAGGCGACCGCGCAGCGCCTGAAGTTCAAGGGCCACGGCTCGATCCAGACCACCAAGTAGGAGTCCGGACCGGGAATCGGCGGCGGTCCCCTCAACCCGTCGACGTCCCGGTTCGGGCTCAGAGTCCGGACCGCGGCGTAGCCTGCCTCGCATGCAGCGGTGTGTGGCGCATCTCGACATGGACGCGTTCTACGTGTCGGTGGAGCTGATGCGCCGCCCCGAGCTGCGGGGCAGGCCCGTCGTGGTGGCCGGCTCCGGGCCCGCGCGCGGTGGTCACCACCGCGTCGTACGAGGCCCGCAAGTACGGCGTCTTCTCCGCCATCCCCGCCGCCCGCGCGCGGCGGCTGTGCCCGGAGGCGATCTTCATCCCGCCCGACTTCGAGGCCTACCGGGCCATGTCGAAGCGCGTGATGGACCGCGTGCGCGCCCAGGTCGAGACCGTCGAGGTCATGGGCCTCGACGAGGCCTACCTCGAGCTCACCGGCCTCGTCACCCCGCGCGCCGCCATGCGCCGGCTCGTGTCGGAGATCAAGGCCGACACCGGGCTGACGGCGTCGGTCGGCATCGGCCCGAACCGGCTGGTGGCCAAGGTCGCCTCCGACGCGGAGAAGCCGCAGGGCTTCGTCGTGCTGACCCGCGAGCAGGCGTGCGAGCGCTTCGCCGACGCGCCGCCGCGGCTGCTGCCCGGCATCGGGCCCAAGACGGCGGAGCGGCTCGAGCAGCTCGGCATCGCCACCATCGCCCGGCTCGCGGCGACGCTCCCGGAGACGCTGAGCGAGCGCTTCGGCGGCCGCATGGGCCCGTATCTGCTGGAGCGCGCGCGCTTCGAGGACGACTCGCCCGTCTCCAGCGAGCGGATCGCGGTGTCGGAGTCGCGCGAGACGACGTTCAACGAGGACATCGCCGACCGTGCCGAGCAGGTCACGGTGCTGCGGCGCCTGACCGGCCAGCTGTGCGAGGGCCTGGCCAAGCACGAGCGGCGCGGGCGGACGATCGCCATCAAGGTCCGGCTCGACGACTTCACGACCGTCACCCGCGCCCGCACGATCCCGGTGGCCACCAACGACCCCGCGGTGGTCGGCGAGGTCGCCTGCGCACTGCTCGACGAGTACGCGCCGCCGCGGCCGCTGCGGCTGCTCGGCGTGCGCGTGGCGGCCTTCGAGGAGGGCGCGGCGGACGAGGCGACGCCGCAGATGTCCCTCGCCCTCTAGACCTAGGACCAATTGCCACTGGCGGCTGGGACCGCTCGCGGAGGATCATGCTTCGCATGACCACCGAGACCCGCACCGCCAGCCAGATCATCACCGACGAGGTCACCTCGTGGCCCGGCGCCGAGGCCGGCTGGGGCAGCCGCGGCGAGTACGGCTTCACGGTCGGGCGCAAGCAGCTCGGCCACCTCCACGGCGACTACGTCTTCCACGTCGGCTTCCCCAAGGCCGTGTGGCAGGAGCTCTACGACGCCGGCCGCATCGACTACCACCCGGTCTTCCCGGACAAGAAGGGCTGGGCCTCGCGCCGGATCGAGAGCGACGACGACGTCCGCGACGTCATCGCGATGCTGCGGATGAACTACGAGCGCGCTGCCGCGAAGCCCGGCGCTGCCTAGCCGCGAAGGCGCCGCCGACGCCGAGCAGCGCCACGGCGGCGAACGAGCCGAGCACGACGGTCCCGAAGCCGTCGAGCGCGCCGTCGGTCAGCAGCGCGTGTCCGAAGCCGAGCAGGATGACGAGCACGGCAAGGAAGGCGTGCAGGATCCGCCACGTCACGCCCGCCATCGGCAGCCGCGCGCGCAGCACGCCGAGCGTCACGACGGCGATCAGCGCGATCGTCGCCAGCGTCGCCATCCGCCCGCGGGTCGGGCCGTCGAGCGAGAGCGCGAACAGCGTGTCCTCGGCGCCGACGACGAACAGCCCGCCGAGGTGGACGAGCACGAGCCCGAGCGCGACGGCGCCGAGCACGCGATGCCAGCGCAGGCGCCCGCCGCCGGCCAGCAGCGGCTGCAGCACGAGCGCGGAGACCGCCAGCGCGGCAGCCGCGGTCGAGATCACGAGCGCGGTCGGCTGGCCGGAGAGGTGCCCGTCGGTGAGCGCGATGACGAGCGGGAGCGCGAGCAGGGCGGCCGCGGCCGCCAGGAGCGCGCGGCTCACCGCCGCAGGTTGAGGTCGACCACCGCCCGCTTGTCGTCGAGGTCGACCACGCGGCGGATGAACACCTCGCGGTACTCGCCGTCGTCGTAGCCCACGTGGATGTTGGGCTCGCCGAACTGCGGCACGGTCGGGTCGGTCTCGATCCGGTAGCGGCCGTCGGCGTCGGTGCGGACGCTGGCGCGGTTGTCCTGCTCGCCGCCGGTCTCCGTGGCGAGCCAGACCTGGATCCGGACGTCCTCGAGCGGCTCGCAGTCCTTCGCCGAGCGCACGAGCCCGGTGATGATGAAGCCGTCGCCCAGCGACTCGGCGCCCGGGGCGTCCGGGATGTAGTTGTTGGTGCCGCCGGGGTTGCTGCGGGTCGCCTTGCAGGTCGGCCGGCGGTCGCCGGCCTCGGCCCGCTCGCCGTCGCCCGCCGGCTCGGCCGTCGGGGTCGGCGGGTCGCCCTCGCCGCTGTCGCCCACGTTGGCGGCGTCGGTGCCCGACAGCTGGCTGGTGAGCAGCGCGACCGCCACGACAGCGGTGATCAGGACGAGGACGAGCGCCAGCAGCCAGGGGCGTGACGGGCGGTCGTCCATCGGCGTCAGTACAGGGCCGACGCCAGCTTGCGCCGGGACTCGCGCGCCAGCGGATGCTCGGCGCCCAGCTCGTCGAGCACGCCGACGACCGCGCGCCGGAGCTCGTCGCGGCGGTCGTCGTCGCCGGTCGCCGCGATGGCGGCGATCAGGGCGTCGAGCCCGCGCTGCTGCTCGCCCGCATCGAGTGCGGCGAACGCGTCGGCCAGCTCAGGGTCGTCCTCGAGCCGGATCCGGGCCGCGAGGCCCTCGGCGGCGTAGGAGCCGGTGGCGTTGCCCAGCACGGCCAGGGCAGCGTCCCGTTCGCCCCGCTCGCGCAGCAGCTGCGCCAGCGCGACGGCGGCGTCGCCGCGCGCCGGCTCGAGCTCGAGCGCACGGCGCAGCGAGTCCTCGTCGCCCTCCTGGACGAGCGCGTCGGCCTCGCTGGGCAGCAGCCCGTCGAGGAACTTGCGCACCTGCGGCGGCGGCTGGGCGCCGATGAACTCGTCGACGAGCTTGCCGTCCTTGAACGCCTTGACGGCGGGGATGCCCTGGATGCGGAAGGCGGCGGCGATCTGCTGATTGGCGTCGGTGTCGAGCTTGGCGAGGTCGAGCGCCGGCTCGCGCTTGCGGACCTCCTCCTCGAGCACCGGTGTGAGCTGGCGGCACGGGCCGCACCACGCGGCCCAGAAGTCGACGACGACGGGCACCTCGTGCGAGCGGTCGACGACGTCCTGCTGGAAGGTTGCCTCGGTGACGTCGCGGATCATGCCTTGAGGGTAGAACTCCCCGATGGCCGAGTTCACCGTCGTGTCGAGCGGAGCGACCCTCGCGGGCGAGGAGGCAGGGGAGGGGATCCCCGTCGTGCTGCTGCACGGGCTGACCGCGACCCGCCGCTATGTCGTCATGGGCTCGCGCGCGCTCGAGCGCTCCGGGCACCGCGTGGTCGCCTACGACGCGCGCGGGCACGGCGCCTCGGGTCCCGCGCCCGACCCGCACGCCTACGACTACGACGACCTCGTCGAGGATCTGCGCGCCGTGCTGAACGACCGCGGCATCGACCGCGCGGTCCTGGCCGGCGCCTCGATGGGCGCCCACACCGCGGTCCGGCTCGCACTCGACAGCCCCGAGCGCGTCGCCGGCCTCGTGGTCGCCACGCCCGCCTTCGACCCGGAGGAGGACCGCGAGGCGGGCCTGGAGCGCTGGGACGCGCTGTCCGAGGGCCTGCGCAACGGCGGCGTCGACGGCTTCGTCGAGGCCTACGGCGACCCGCAGGTGCCCGAGCAGTGGAAGGACACGGTCGACAGGGTGCTGCGCCAGCGCCTCGCCGCCCACGAGCACCCCGAGGCGGTCGCCGACGCGCTGCGCGCGGTGCCGCGCTCGCGCGTGTTCGAGGCGTGGTCCGACCTCGAGGCGATCGAGGCGCCGACGGTCGTCGTCCCGAGCCGCGACGAGGCCGACCCCGGCCACCCGTACGCGACCGGCGAGCGCTACGCGGAGTCGATCCCCGGCGCCGAGCTGGTGTCCGAGGAAGAGGGCGCGTCGCCGCTCGCCTGGCAGGGCGGGCAGCTCTCGAAGGTGATCAGCCGGCTGGCGGAGCGAGCGGGCGCAGCCGGGCCATGATCAGCAGCGCCGACTCCACGACCAGATCGTGGTCGTAGGAGGTGGCGAGCTGGAACGTGCCGTCCGCGCTCTCGCACGCGACGAAGCAGGCGGCGAGGCCGGGGCCGAGTGCGGTCACCGTCCACGTGCCGCGCAGCGGGTCGTCGTCGGCGAGCTGGCCGGTGCGGACGCCGGCCTCGGCGAGCTCGGGCGGCGCGCACAGGGCGCCCACGAAGGCGACGGTCTCGGCGAGCTCGCGCAGCTCGGCGGCCTGCGCGGGCTGCAGGTGATGCTCGTCCGGGAAGGCGGCGAGCACGACGGCGGTCTCCCCGGCGGTGAGCGCCTGGCGGATGATCAGCCCGGCGGTGGCCTCGGCGAGCTCGCGTGAGCCGGTCGCGGGCCGCTTCCAGTTCGTGACGCGGCGGAACGGCGGGTCCCCGGCGAGGTCGCCGCCGGAGTCGGTCAGCCGGAGCTTGCGGCCGGGCTCGGGGAGCGCGCCGGGCAGCGGCGCGGGCTCGCCGAGCAGGAAGCCCTGGCCGAGCTGGGCGCCGAACGCGCGGGCGGCGGCGAGCTGCTCCTCGGAGTCGATGCCCTCGGCCAGCACGAGCGCCTGGCGGCGCTCCGACTCGGCCCCGACCGCGCCGACGATCCGCGCGATGTCGGCCGGGTCGCGCTCCTGCAGGCGGCGCAGGTCGAGCTTGATCACGTCGGGGTAGAGCAGCGGCATCAGCGCGAGCGAGCGCGAGTCGGCGCCGACGTCGTCGATCGCGACGCCCCAGCCCTGCGTGCGGAAGCGGGTGAGCGCGTGCAGCAGCTCGTCGGGGTTGGCGACCAGCGCCTGCTCGGTGATCTCGATCACCACGGTCTGCTTGCTGGCGGGGATCTGCTCGGAGCTGTGGCCGAGCGTCTCGGCGGCGTTGAGGAAGAGCGCGAACGGCCCGGAGCCGTTGACGTGGAAGCCGCGCACGGCGGCCTCGCGGCAGGCGGCGTCGAACTCGGCGACCAGGTCGGCGGTGCGGGCGGCCTCGAACAGCTGGGCCGGCGACTCGAGGTCGGTGCCGGACTCGCCGCGGACGAGCGCCTCGTAGCCGACGACGCTGCCGTCGCGCAGATCGAAGACGGGCTGGTAGACGGTCCGGACGTCGGACAGGCCGAGCCGTGCGAACGTCGTGCCAGGGTCCTGTGCCTCCGGGGGATGCACCGTCAGAGAATAGTCCGATTCGCGGGAGCTTTCCGAGCCACAGCACTCGCTGAGACGCTCGGGCGCCGCGTTCCTTGCGGCTAAGTGCAGAACCGGCGGGCCGCGGCGATCAGCGTCTCGGTGACGGTGACGCTGTCGGCGACGCTCACCCACTCCTCGACGGCGTGGGCGCCGGTGCCGCTCGCGCCGTACATGACGGTCGGGATGCCGGCGGCGGCGATGAAGGCGGCGTCGGCCCAGTAGGGCGCTCCGGCGAGCTCCGGCGGGGCCGGGGCCGCCTCGCGCACCGCCTGCACGATCGCCTGCTGCGGGTCGACGGCGAACGGCTCCCGGACGAGCAGGGTGCGCAGCCCGGCGTCCCTGATCAGCGGCCGCAGCTCCGCCTCGACGTCGGCCTGCGTCTCGCCGGGCAGCGTGCGCCGCTCGAGCCCGATCGTGCAGCGCGCGGGGTAGCTCGACATCTCGGCGCCGCCCTCGATCAATGAGGCGTGCACGGAGCCGCGGCCGAGCAGCGGATGGCTGCGCGCGGCGAGCGTCGCGTCGAGCTCGCCGATCGCGGTGAGGATCGGGCCGGCCTTGACGATGGCGTCGACGCCCTCCTCGTGGCGCGAGCCGTGCGCCGCCCGGCCCTCGACCTCGATCTCGAGCCACACGAAGCCCTTGTGGGCGACGATCAGCTCGAGCTCGGTCGGCTCGGTGACGATCGCGGCGTCGGCGGTGTGGGAGGCGAGCACCTCCTGGACGCCGAGGCTGGCGTGCTCCTCGTCGGCCACGGCGGCGACGATCACGTCGCCCGGCGCGTCGCGGCAGGCGAGCAGCGCGGACGCGAGGCCCGACTTCATGTCGTAGGCGCCGCGGCCGTGCAGCCGGTCGCCCTCGAGCCGCGGCGTGTGCGGGTCGGCCATGCCCTCGACGCCGACCGTGTCGAGGTGCGCGCACAGCATCAGCGTCTTGCCGTCGGGCGCGTCGCGCTTGCGCACCACGACGCTCGGGCGGCCCGGCGTCGCCTCCAGCCAGTCGGCGGCGAGGCCGTGCTGCTCCGCCCAGGAGGCCACGAAGCGCGCGATCTCCGGCTCGCCGGCGCCGCCCGGCACGAGCGCCGGGTTGACCGAGTCGACGGCGACCAGCCGGGAGATCAGGTCGACGAGCTCGTCGCGCATGCCGCGTAGGGTCTCGCAATCACCGGATACTCGGGAACCCCGCTGCCCAAGAAGCTCGGCATCAAGCCCGGGCATCGCGTGCTGCTGCTCGGCGCGCCGGACGGGTTCGCGCTCGACGTCGAGGGGGTGACGGTGCGCACCCGTGCGACCGGCGTGGCCGACGTCATCGTCGCGTTCCACACGCGGCGGGCCGAGCTGGCGCGCCGGATGCCGAAGCTGCGCGAGCGCATGGATCCGGCCGCCGGGCTGTGGATCGCGTGGCCGAAGCGGGCCTCGAAGGTCGAGACCGACCTCACCGAGGACGTCGTGCGCGAGCTCGCGCTCGCCAACACGCTCGTCGACAACAAGGTCTGCGCGATCGACGAGACCTGGAGCGGGCTGCGGCTCGTGATCCGGCTGCGCGACCGCTAGCGGACGCGCAGGAGGCGCCGCTGGGTGGCGCCGGGGGTGATCACCGAGACGCGGTAGAGGCCGCGGGTGCGCATGCGGAGCTTCGTCAGATAGCGCCCGCCGCGCACGTTGATGCGCTTGCGCTGGACGCGCCGCCAGCGGCGGCCGACCCGGCGCTCGAGGCGGACCTCCACGCGGCCATTCCTCGGCTTCGGCGAGACGGTGCCGGAGACGGCGACGTTGCGGCCCGCGCCCAGGCGCCGCTTCGACAGCTGCATCCGCAGCACCGGCAGCACGCGGATCGTGATCGGGGAGGAGGCCAGCGGCGGGCGCACGCCGTCGCCGAGGTAGGCGGCGCGCAGCGAGCCGCTCTTGGCCAGCGGCACCGTGGCGGCCCAGCGGCCGTCGGGCCCGCAGACGGCGTCGGCGACGTGCGCGAACGGCGTGCCCGGCTCCGCGAACTGGATCTGCAGCGGCGCGCCGGCGGGCGAGGAGCCGTCCGGGAAGCGCAGCTCGCCCGACAGCTGCACCGGCCGCGTCCGGACGCGGCGGCTGGCGGCGCGCACGGTGATCCCGGCGAGCGGGCCGGAGTAGCGCGCGGCGCGGGCGCGCAGGTCGGGCAGCTGGGCGTAGAGCGCGTTGCCGGGGCACGCGGTCGAGTCACCGTCGCGGTGGCCGCAGATGCGCTCGAGCGTCACCGGCGTGCCCGCCGGGTAGCGGTTGACCGAACCGCCGGCCGAGGTGACCACGACCTGGCCCTGGGTCGGGACGCCGTGCAGCGTGAGCTTCCACCCGATCAGGCGCGCGAGCGACTCCATGCCCGCCTCCGGATAGCCCACCGAGGTGAACGTCCCGATCGTCGCGATCCCCGTCGAGACGGAGTTGTAGCCCTGCGCCTGCGCGCCGACCACCGCCTGGTCGACGCCGCCCGCGCGGCCCTCGAACACCTGGCCGTACTGGTCGACGAGGAAGTTGTAACCGATGTCGTTCCAGCCGTTGGAGTCGCGGTGGTAGCGGGCGATGCCGAGCACGATGCCCGCCGACTCCTCCGGCCCGTAGGCGTTCGAGCTCACCGTGTGGTGGACGAACGCGGCCTCCACCTCGCCGTAGAGCGGCGCCGAGCGCGGCGGGACCGAGTCGCCGCCCCACTCGCTGCGGGAGATGATCAGCGGCGCGACCTGGGAGCTGCGAGCGCGGACCCTGGCGCGGGCGCGCGTCCTGCGGCGGGCGCGGCCGGTGACGTGGCGGGCGGTGCGGGCGACCGGCTGGGCGCGGACGAAGCGGGCCTTCAGACCCTGGGCGGAGCCGCGGAGCCGGAGCTGGAAGACGTCGGCGGAGCCGGTGTAGGCGGGCTCGGTGCCGGCGGGGGCGTGGCCGCCGTCGGGGGCGTGGTCGCCGGACGCGTGGAGCGGGAGCCACGGCGACCACGAGCCGCCGCGGGTGCGGGCGCGGACCTGCGCCTCGAGCTTCCCGCCGCGCTTCCAGCGCAGCCCCATCAGGTCGAAGCGCCGGGGCGCGTGGAGGACGTCGGTCGTGCGCCAGCCGCCCGCGGCACGGGCGCCGTCCTCGTGGATCGCGAGCTCGAACAGCGAGGTGCCCGCAGCGAGCGCGGAGCGGGGCCGGAGCACCCCGCCGGCGACAGCGGCGGCGCCAAGGCCGAGGGCCTCCCTGCGGTTGAGACGGCGGTGGATCACGTTGACTCGGAACACGACATAGCGCGAAAAGGACCGTTCAATGCCCGCCGAACGCGATCCTGCACCGCTGGACGAACGTCAGACAGCGCGCGGCGCGCAGTCGGGGCAGGCGCCGCGCAGCACGATGTCGTGGGCCTCGACGGCGTAGCCGAGGCGCTCCGCCAGCCCGTCGATCAGCTGCTCGAGCTGCGCGTCCTCGAAGGCGTCGAGGCGGCCGCAGCGGTCGCAGATCGCGTGGTGGTGGTGATCGCCGGATGGGTCGGCGGGCTCGTAGCAGGCGGTGCCGTCGACGTCGACGCGGCGGACGAGGCCGAGCCGCGCGAGGACGTCGACCGCGCGGTAGACGCTGGCGAGGCCGACGGCGCGCTGCTCGGCGCGGAGCTTGTCGTGGATCGCCTGGGCGCTGAGGCAGCACTGCTGGCCGGCGAGCAGGTCGAGGACCTCCTCGCGGGCACCGCCCGCGCGGTGCCCCGAGCGGGTCAGCTCGCGCTGCGCGTGGGCCTGCCAATCGGTGCGGTCCATGACGCATACAGCCTAGCGACCACCTGCAAATGAGAATCAGTTTCAGTATCGTGGTGCGCCGCCATGAAGCGCCTCTCTGCCCTCCTCCTGCTCGTTCTCGCGGTCCTGGCCGGCTGCGGCGGCGATGACGACGATGACGACGCGACGGTGGTCGCGACCACGACGCAGGTCGCCGACCTCGCGCGCAACGTCGCCGGCGACCGCGCCGAGGTGGCGGGGATCCTCACCGCGAACGCCGACCCGCACGGCTACGAGCCGCGCGCCCGCGACGTCAAGCGGCTGGCGGGGGCGAAGCTCGTGCTGCGCTCCGGCGGCGAGGTCGACGAGTGGCTCGAGGAGGCGCAGGCCAGCGCGGGCTCCAACGCGCGGGTGGTCACGCTCGGCGAGGACACGCGCGACGAGCCGCATTGGTGGCAGGACCCGCGGGCGGCGATCGCCGCGGTCGCGAAGCTGCGCGACGGGCTGACCGAGGTCGACCCGGACGGCCGCAGCGCGTACGAGGCCAACGCGCGCCGCTACGTGCAGCGGCTGCGCGCCCTCGACCGCGGGATCGCGGCGTGCGTCGCCACCATCCCCGCGGGGCAGCGCAAGCTGGTGACCACACACGACGCGCTCGGCGCCTACGCGAAGCGCTACGGGCTCGAGGTGATCGCCACCGTGATCCCGTCGCGCTCCACGCGCGGGCAGGCCTCGGCGGGCGAGACCGCCGAGCTGGTGCGGACGATCCGGCGCGAGCAGGTGCCGGCGGTGTTCGCGGAGAGCTCGGTGAACGCCGACGTCGAGGAGGCGATCGCGCGCGAGTCCGGCGCGAAGGTGTCGGCGCCGCTGTGGGCGGACGCGCTGGGGCCGAAGGGGTCGTCGGGCGCGACCTACGTCGGCTCGCTGGAGGCGAACACGCGGACGATCGTGGACGCGCTCGGCGGCGACGCGGCCCGCTGCCCCGGGAGCTCGGCGTAGATGTTCGAGGCGTTCTCGGCGCCGTACATGCAGCGGGCTTTGGTTGAGATCCTGCTGCTCGCGGTGCTGGCGGGCGCGCTCGGGGCCTGGATCGTGCTGCGGCGGCTGGCGTTCTTCACGCACTCGGTGGGCACGGCGGCGTTCCCCGGGCTGGTGGTCGCGGTGCCGTGGGGGATCGCGCCGCAGCTGGCCGCGCTCGGCGCGGCGCTCGGCTTCGCGGGCGCCCGCGAGCGGCTCGCGCGCGGCGACGACGAGGACGCCGCGACGGGCATCCTCCTCGTCGGCGCGCTCGCGCTCGGCGCGCTGCTGGCCTCCGACGTCTACGAGTCCGGCGCGGGCGTCGACCGGCTGCTGTTCGGCACGCTGATCGGGCTCAGCGACACCGATCTGGCGCTCACCGCGCTCACGGCGGCGGCCGCGCTGGTTGCGGGCGCCGCGTTGCGGAGGGCCTGGCTCGCGCGCGCCTTCGATCCCGACGGCGTGCGTGCGCTGGGCGTCGCGGTGGCGTGGCCGGAGCGGATCCTGCTCGGCGCGGTGGCCGCGGCGGTGATCGTCGCGCTCGCCGCGGTCGGCGCCCTGCTCGTCAGCGTCGTGCTCGTGGTGCCGGCGGCCACCGTCCGGCTGCTCGCGCACGACCTGCGCACGCTCCAGCTCGGGACCGGCGCCCTCGCCGCCGCCGAGGGGGTCGGCGCGCTGCTGCTGGCCGACAGCGTCAACGTCGTCGCCGGGCCCGGCGATGGCCGTGGTCGGCGGCGCCGTCTTCGCCGGCGTGGCAGCCGCGACGCGAGGCCGGGCGTGACCGCCCTCGTCCGGACCCACGACCTCGCCGGCGGCTACCGCCCGGGGACCGATGCCCTCACCGGTGTCAGCTTCGCGGCCGAGCCGGGCGAGGTGGTGGCCGTCCTCGGGCCCAACGGCGGCGGCAAGAGCACGCTCTTCCGCGCGCTGCTCGGGGAGCTGCCGCACCGGCGGGGGACGGTCGAGCTCGCCGGCCGGCCGGCCTACGTGCCGCAGACCGAGCGGGCACGGCTCGACTTCCCGGTCTCGGCGCTCGACGTCGCGCTCATGGGCGCCTACGGCCGGACGCCGTTCTACCGCCGCCTCGACCGCGGGCCGGGGCTGGAGGCGCTCGCCCGCGTCGGCCTCGAGGACCAGGCGCGGCGAGCGGTTCGGCGCGCTCTCCGGCGGCCAGCGCCAGCGCGTGCTGATCGCCCGCGCGCTGGTGCAGGACGCGCCGGTGCTGCTGCTCGACGAGCCGCTGTCGGGCGTCGACGCTGCGAGCACGGCGAGCATCGAGGCGCTGTTCGAGGCGCTGCGAGGGGAGGGGAGGGCGCTCCTGGTCGCCACCCACGACGTCCGCCAGGCCCGCGCCTGGCAGCGCGTCCTGTGCGTGAACGGCCGCCAGATCGCGTTCGGCGACCCCGCCTGCCTGAGCCCCGAGGTGCTGCAGGCGACCTACGGCGGCGAGCTCGTGGTGCTGCCCGACGGCAGGACCGCGGTTGCGGTCGAGCACCACGACCACTGATGCTCTCCGACCCGATCACCCGCCGCGCCCTGCTGGAGGTCCTGATCCTCGCGCCGGCGCTCGGCCCGCTCGGCGTGTGGGTCCTGCTGCACCGCCAGGCCTACGCGGCCGAGTCGATGAGCCACGGGCTGCTGCCGGGGCTCGTGATCGCCGCGCTCGCCGGCGCGCCGCTGATCCTCGGCGCCGCCGGCGGTGCGCTCGTCGCGGCCGCGGCGATCGCGCTCGTGGCTCGCGACCAGCGGATCGGCACGGACCTCGGCGTCGCGGTCGCGGTCTCGACGCTGTTCGGCCTGGGCGCGTTGCTCGCGCTCAGCCCCGAGGCGCCGCCGCGGCTGGAGGAGCTGCTGTTCGGCGACCTGCTCGGCCTCGACAGCGCCGACCTGCTGGCTGCCGGCGCGCTCGCGCTCGCGGTGGCCGCCGCCCTCGCCTGGTCCCACCGCCCGCTCTCGCTCGCCGCCTTCGACCGCGACGCCGCGCCTTCGCTCGGAGCGCGCCCGGCGCGCTGGGAGACCGCGCTGCTCGTGCTGCTCGCCGCCGGCACGGTGGCCGCCGCGCCCGGTCTGGGGAGCCTGCTGCTGGTGGCGCTGCTCGTCGCGCCGGCGGCCGCGGCGCTCCGCCTCACGCGCCGCCTCAGCGCGGCGCTCGTGATCGCCGCCGGCCTTGCTGCGCTCGCCGGCGCCGGCGGTCTCGCGCTCTCCTACTACGCCGACCTCGCGGCGGGCGCGAGCGTCGCCTTGTGTGCCGTGGCTGCGCCAATTGTCGCCAGATTTGCAACTTAGGATTTAGGCGTGCCATAATCTGAGTCGTGGCCGTGCGTGACTCAGCCGTCTCCTCCGCCGTCGAGGACTACGCGAAGGCGATCTACGCCCTCGAGGCCGAGGGCTCCGGTCACCACGACCGCGCTCGCCGACCGCATGGGCGTCACGCCCGCGAGCGCCTCAGGCATGGTGCGCAAGCTGTGCGAGCTCGGGCTCGTCGCGCACGAGCCCTACAAGGGCGTCCAGCTCACGGAGGCGGGGAAGCAGCTCGCGCTCGAGGTCATCCGCCACCACCGGCTGCTCGAGCTCTACCTGGCGCAGGACCTCGGCGTGCCGTGGGATCGCGTCCACGACGAGGCCGAGGTGCTCGAGCACGTCCTGTCCGAGGAGCTCGAGGCGCTGATCGCCGCCAAGCTCGGCCACCCGACGCACGACCCGCACGGCGACCCGATCCCGACCGCCGACCTCGAGCTCGCCGAGCAGCCCACGCAGCGGCTCTCCGACCTCGAGCCCGGCGCCCGCGGCACGTTCGTGCGCATCTCCGACACCGACCCCGCGATGCTCCGCTACCTCGCGGAGCGCCGGATCGCCCCCGGCGCGTGCTTCGAGATCGTCGACAAGCAGCCGTTCGGCGGCCCGCTGTTCGCGGCGTTCGGCGGCGAGACGCACGTCATCGGCGGCCGCCTCGCCGACGCGATGCGCGTGGAGGAGGGGTCCGCGTGAGCCCGCCGCCGCCCGCCGCCGTCGCCGCGACCGAGACCCCGATCGTCCCGCCGGTCGGCGCCCCGCCGCACGTCAGCGCGCTGCGCCGGATCCGCGCCAAGGGGCCGATCCGCGGCCGCCTCGCCCTGCTCGGCCCCGCCTTCGTCGCCGCCGTCGCCTACATCGACCCCGGCAACTTCGCCACCAACATCGCCGGCGGCGCCAAGTACGGCTACCTGCTCGTCTGGGTGATCATCGCCGCGAACCTGATGGCGATGCTCGTGCAGTACCTGTCGGCCAAGGTCGGCGTCGCCACCGGCCGCAGCCTCCCCGAGCTGTGCCGCGACGCGCTCCCGCGGCGCGTGACCTGGGGCTTGTGGGTGCAGGCGGAGATCATCGCCATCGCGACCGACCTGGCCGAGTTCGTCGGCGCGGCGATCGCGCTCAACCTGCTGTTCGGCGTCCCGCCCTTCACCGCCGGTCTCATGACCGCGGTCGTCGCGTTCGGGATTCTCGCGCTGCAGACGCGCGGCTACCGGCGCTTCGAGCTCGCGATCGCCGGCCTGCTCGGGATCGTGCTGCTCGGGTTCGCCTACGACCTCCTGCAGGTCGGGGTCGACGCGCCGGCGTTCGTCAGCGGCCTGGTGCCGGCCTTCGACGGCACCGACTCGGTCCTGATCGCGGTCGGCATCCTCGGCGCGACGGTGATGCCGCACGTCGTCTACCTGCACTCCGCGCTCACGCAGGGCCGGATCAAGGCGGAGGACAACGGCGAGCGGCGCGAGCTGATGCGCTTCCAGCGCGTCGACGTGATGATCGCCATGGGCCTCGCGGGCGTGATCAACCTGACGATGCTGGTGGTCGCCGCCCAGCTCTTCCACGACAGCGGTCGCACGGAGATCGACTCGATCGAGGGCGCCCACGCGGGGCTGGAGACGCTGCTCGGCGGCGGCGCCGCGCTCGCCTTCGCGGTCGCGCTGCTCGCCTCGGGCCTGTCGAGCTCGAGCGTCGGCACCTACGCCGGCCAGGTCGTGATGCAGGGCTTCATCAACTTCCGCATCTCGCTGTTCCTGCGCCGCGCGATCACCATGACGCCCGCGCTGATCGTGCTCGCGAGCGGGGTCAACACGACCGACGTGCTCGTGCTCTCGCAGGTGGTGCTGAGCTTCGGCATCCCGTTCGCGCTCGTGCCGATGATCTTCCTCACCCGCCGCGCGGACCTCATGGGCACGCTGGTCAACCACCCGTTCACCACCGCGATCGCCTCGGTCGTGGCGGCGCTGATCATCGGCCTCAACGCCTTCCTGCTCTACGAGACCTTCTTCTAGTTGACGGGGAGGTAGCGGTCGGAGAGCATCGCTCGGTCGATGCGCGAGAAGGCGAGGGACCGCGAGGAGCATCAGGCCGGCGAGGAGCGCCGCCGCACGAACGGTCGCGCTCGCGGGATCGACGCGCACGGCCCGCCGCGGCGCCCCGCGCACTACGTCGCCCCGCGCCCGCCGAAGCGCCCGCGCGGCCGCGTCGCCAAGGGCTTCGCGCGGCTCCTGGGGCTGCTGGCCACCGCCGCGCTGCTCGCGGTCGGGGTGACCGCGTTCCTCATGGTGACCGAGGACAACGGGACGGATCCGCCCCAGACGTTCGCGGCGCCGAACCCCACGCCGGCGCCCAAGCAGGCCAAGACGCCCGCGCGCCCGGCCGGCCGCAAGCTCACGCCGGCGCAGCGCGCCTCGCGCACCGCCGCGGTCAAGCAGCTCCGCAGCCAGGGCTACGTGCCGGTCAGCCTCGCCGCCTACAAGCCGCGCGCGAGCCTCCGCGTGCTCGTCGGCCGCCCGACGGAGTCGAGCGGCATCCGCGGCCGCCGCGCGTTCTTCTTCGCCCGCGGCGACTATCTCGGCACCGACGCCGCTGAGCCGAGCCTGCGCGTCCGCGTGGTCCGCCAGCGCGGGAGCGTGATCACGCTCGCCTACACGCTGTTCTCGCCCGGCGACAAGGCCGCGAAGCCCACGGGCGGCACCGTCAAGGTGCGCTTCACGATGGCCGACGGGCGGCTCGTGCCCGAGGACCCGATCCCGCCGGTCGCCGGCCGCCTGCCCTCCTTCTAGCCTGGGACCCGCCATGTGCGGGCGCTACACACTCACGACGGTCGGGCCGCGGTTGGTCGGCGAGCGCTTCCAGGTCGAGCCGGAGATCGAGCCCGCCACGCTCGGGCGCTTCAACGTGTGTCCGACGGAGGACATCCTCGTCGTCACCCACAAGGGGCCGCGGGCGGTGCGCTGGGGGCTCGTGCCCTCGTACTCGAAGTCGGTCGGCGACGGGCCGCTGATGATCAACGCGCGCGCCGAGAGCGTGGCGAGCAAGAAGGTGTTCGCGCGGCTGCTGGAGCGGCCGGAGCGGCGCTGCATCGTGATCGCCGACGGCTGGTACGAGTGGCTCAAGCCGGAGAAGAAGGGCGAGCCGCGCGTGCCGTTCCGCTACACGATCGACGGCGGGGCGCTGTTCGCGTTCGCCGGCCTGTGCGACGTGGCGAAGATCGACGGCGAGTGGGTGCCGTCCGCGACCATCCTCACGACCACCGCCAACGAGATCTCGGCGCCCGTCCACGACCGCATGCCGGTCGTGCTCGCCGGCCCGGACGAGGAGGCGGCGTGGATGCAGGGCGGCGACCTCGAGCTGCTCGGCCCGATCGCGTCGGAGCGGACGTCGGTCGCGCCCGCCAACCCGGCGGTCAACAAGGCCGGCGTAGAAGGCCCCGAGCTGCTCGTCGCGCCCTAAGCTTCCGCGCCATGCCGACCCGTCTGCTTCTCCTCACCACTTTGTTCCTGCTCGTCCTGGCCGTCCCCGCGAGCGCCGTCATCGTGCCCGGCAAGGGCATGGCCGGCGTCGAGCTCGGCGAGTGCCAGGAGCGCGTGATCCAGGTCCTCGGGCCACCGGACAGCACGTTCGGCAAGGAGGACGTGTTCGGCTTCGTGTCGACCTACCGGTACAACGCGCGCGGGCTCAAGCTCGACTTCCGCCGCGGGCCCGGCCAGTGCCTCGTGCTGAGCTCGATCCGCACCACCAAGGCCGAGGAGCGCACGAAGGAGGGCGTCGGCAAGGGCACGACGCGCAAGCAGCTGCGGGCGAAGCTCAAGGGCGAGAAGTGCCGGACGTTCCGTCAGCCGAAGAAGATCCGCATCTGCTGGCTCGGCTCGTTCACGCCGTCGCGGCCGATCACCGAGTTCCGCATCGACTCCAAGCTCCGCGTCAACAACATCCGCGTCGCCACCGTCATCGACTGAGCTCGAAGGCCGCCCGCTCGCGCTCGCACGGCTCGCGGGCGTCGCAGCCCTCGAGGTGGTCGTTGACCAGGCCCATCGCCTGCATGAACGCGTAGACGGTGGTGGGGCCGACGAAGCGCCAGCCTCGCTTCTTCAGGTCCTTGGCGAGCGTCTTCGGGTCGTCATAACTCCAGACGAAGCGGGCGAGCGAGCCTTCGGCGCCGGTCAGCTCGACCGCGCGCTGCGCGTTGTTGATCGTCGCCTCGATCTTGCCGCGGTGGCGGATGATCCCGGCGTCCTCGAGCAGGCGCTCGACGTCGCGGGTGTCGTAGCGGGCGACCGCGTGGAAGTCGAAGCCGGCGAAGGCGGCGCGGAAGTTCTCGCGCTTGCGCAGGATCGTCAGCCACGACAGGCCGGACTGGAAGCCCTCGAGGCAGAGCTTCTCGAACAGGCGGACGTCGTCGCCGACCGGGCGGCCCCATTCCTCGTCGTGGTAGACGCGGTAATCCGGCGTGGAGTCGCCCCAGGAGCAGCGGACGACACCGTCGTCCCCGCGCGTCAGGCCCTCCATCAGCGGGCGGCGGCGGCGCGGGGGTCGCGGACGCCGTCGAGCGCGGCGAGCAGCTGGGCGTTGAACTCGTCGGCCTTGACGATCACCGCGCCGTGGTTGCCGTGGACCTCGTACACGGGCGCCTGCATGGCGGCGGCGAGCGCGCGCTGCTTGGCGGGCGGGACGGCGGTGTCCTCGGTGGTGACGATCACGGCGGCCGGGGTGTCGAGGCCGGCGATCCAGCTCGTCGAGTCGTAGCGGCCGAGCTCGCGGCCGGCCTCGGCGATGTCGATCGAGCTGCCGCGCGAGAGCTCCGCGGCGACCCACGTCGTGGTCGGAGACTCCGGGAAGCCTCCGGCCTCCAGGCCGCGCTGCCACAGCCGCTCGGGCGCGAGGCCGAGCGCGAGCCGCAGCGCCGCCATCGCGCGCCAGAACGTCTTCATGCGGCGGCCGCTCCAGTTCATGCTCGTCGCCCCGAGCACGAGGCCCGCGACGAGCTGCGGGTGGTGGCGGGCGAGCAGCGACGCGATCGGGCCGCCCATGCTGTAGCCCACCGCCATCACCGGCTGGACCTTGAGCTGGGCGAGCAGGGCGTCGGCATCGTCGGCGCAGTCCTTGAGGCTGAACGGCTCCGCGCTGCGGATCCCGCGGCCGTGGCCCCGGTGGTCGACGGCGAGCACGCGGTAGCCGGCCTCGCTCAGCGCGTCGTAGGTCGTGTACCAGTTGAGGTCGGCGCTGAACATCCAGCCATGTAGGAGCAGGACCGGCGGGCCCTCGCCGCCGGTGTCGCGGACGAACATCTCCCCGCGGCCTGGGACGTGGATGACGCTGCCGTTCGGGAGCGGGATCGGGGGTTCGGGGGCCCAGGTCGGCATGCGGCGGGAGCCTAGCTACCGTGCTGTGCCTATGGCCGCACCCAACACGTTCGCCGGCGCTCGCTTGGATCGCGTGACGATGCGGCGGCGGGAGCCGTCGTGGGTGGCTGCGCAGCTGGAGGATCCGGCGTCGCGCGCGGTCGTCGCCTCGGCGGATGCGGTGTTGACGGACGGCCCGCGGCTGGCGCGCGTGCCGTTGGACGGACTGGTTGAGCCGCTGCTGCTGGGTGTCCAGGACGGCACCGCGCTGTTCGTCGCTGACGGCACGGGGCGTGACGACCTGGTGGGCGTCCGCGAGATCGCCGCCGAGCTGGCGCAGGACGAGGGCGGGCTGCTCGCCTACGCGGCGGCGCTGTTGAACTGGCACCGGCGGCACGGGTTCTGCAGCGTCTGCGGGGCTCGCTCGGAGGTGCGCGAGGCGGGGCTCCTGCGGGTGTGCGTGGCGTGCGGCGCCGAGCACCATCCGCGCACCGATCCGGTGGTGATCATGCTGGTGGTCGACGCGGAGCAGGACCGCGTGCTGCTGGGGCGCCAGCCGTCGTGGCCGCCGGGGCGCTACTCGGCGCTGGCGGGGTTCGTCGAGCCGGGCGAGGCGCTGGAGGACGCGGTGGCGCGCGAGGTGTTCGAGGAGTCCGGAGTGGAGGTGACCGGCGCGCGTTATGTCTCCTCGCAGCCGTGGCCGTTCCCGAGCTCGCTGATGCTCGGGTTCGAGGCTTCATACGTTGCCGGCGAGCCGGTCGCCGCGGACGGCGAGCTCGACGACGCGCGCTGGTTCACGCGGGCCGAGCTCGAGGACGCCGCTGCCGAGCGAGGTTCGCTCCGGTTGCCGCCGCCGCTGGCGATCGCGCGGCGGCTGATCGACGGCTGGCTCGCGGCGACGTGATCGACGCCGCGGCTCTGCGTGAGTGGTGCCTCGCGCGCCAGGGCGTGACCGAGGAGATGCCGTTCGGGCCGGTCACGACGGTGTTCAAGGTGTCGGGGAAGGTGTTTGCCCTGAGCGCGCTCGACCGCTCGCCCCTGGAGATCTCCTTGAAGTGCGAGCCTCCGCTCGCCGAGCAGCTCCGCCGCGACCATCCGGGCGCCGTCCGGCCGGGCTACCACCTCAACAAGCGCCACTGGAACACCGTCCTCTGCGACGGCTCGCTGCCGGATCAGATGGTCATCGACATGCTCGAGGACTCCTACGACCTCGTCGTCGAGAAGTTGCCGCGCGCGACGCAACGGCGGCTGGGGTGGTCGCCCGGTCGGTGACGCTGAGGCTGCTCGTCACGTCCGATCTCGGCGCCGCGACGTGGCCGTTGCGGACGAGCTACGGGCGCTCGGGGACGATCGCGGGCGTGGTCGAGCTGCTCGAGCGGTCGTGCGAGAAGCGCCCGACCGTGTGGCTCGAGCTCGGCGACTTGGTGGTCGGGCATCGGTCGTACCCGCTGCTAGGAGAGCGGCCGTGGGCCGACGTCGCCGACCTTCCGATCGCCGCCGCGACGGCCGGCAACCACGACTTCGACGACGGCGTGGGCGCGTTGCACGCCGCCGTTGAGCGACTGTCGTTCCCGCTGCTGGCCGCCAACGTCGATGCCGGCCTGTGGCCGAGCGTGCTGTTCGAGACCGCAGCCGGGCCGCTCGGTGTCATCGGGCTCACGCACCCGCGCGTCGACGAGCTCAGCGGCGGCGCGCCGCCGCCGGTTCCGGCGGACGTGGGCGCGCTGGCGCGGGAACTGCGGCGCGGCGGCGCGCGCTGGGTCGTCGCGTTGCTCCACGACGGCGTCGAGTGGTGGCCGTCGGGTCGCGGTGTGGCGACGCGCTCGACGCGGCTCGAGGGCATCGTGCGGGGAGTGGGCCGGCGAGGTCGACGTCATCCTCGGCGGTCACAACTTCGCGGCCTGGAGCGGAACGCTCGCCGGCACGCCGTTCGCCGAGCCGAACCTGTGGGCCGCGTCGGTGGCGGTGATCGACCTGCCGGACGAGCCAGGCCACGAGCCGCTGATCCAGGGCATCCGGCGCGTCCCGCCGGTCGAGCCTGAGCGTTCCAGCCCGGCCATCGAGGCCGTGCGGGCCGCCGAGGCACGCGTCGTCGGCTCACTCCCCGACCAGTGGCTCGCGCGGACGGGCGCGGAGCGCTACCTGCCGGACTGGCTGGCGTCGGCGTTCCGGAGTGCGACGGGCGCCGACGCGGGCTTCGTCCTGCCGAGCTACCACGGGATCCAGGCGCCGCTCGACGGCGCGATCGGCGCCCTCGGGCCGGGCCCGGTCACCGAGCTCGACTGCTCCGCATGGTCGCGGCGCTCGACTACGACCCAGTCGTCGTCTCGCTGCGGGAAGGCGAGCCCGCGCGCGCGGCCGCCGCGTACTGGGCCACCGCCAACCCGCGCAACGTCGCGGGCGATGAGCTGCCGTGGAACTGGTGCCGGATGCCGGCGGGCGTCACGGCACTCGAGGCCCTGACCCGAGCGGTCAGCGGGGAGCAGGTGACATAACGCGCGGATCGGGATCGCCGAACGCCTCGAGCACGGCGTTCCAGCCGCCGGGAAACAGCCGGTAGACGGTCGCCTGCGTCGGCGTGGCAGGCGCGTCGACGAGCCGCCAGCGGAAGAACTGCATCGCCGTCGGCAGGCTGCCGTGGAGCGCCGACGCCGTACCGCAGCGTCGCGAGCACGCGCTCGCGCTGGGCCTCGGTGTGAGCCTCGCGACGAGCGGCACCGCCGACCGAGCACGCGCCTCCCGCGACCGGCGGAGGACGCGGCTCGAGTCGCCAGCCGGCGCGATGAGGGCCGCGTCCCAGGATCCGAATCGCGTGCAATCGTGTTCCGGGTCGGCCAGCCGGGCTGTCCGCGCGGCGCGTACCGGCCGCAGCTCAGGGACCCGGCTCGCGAGCCGGCCCATCGCCGCAGGATGTTCAGTGTCGCGAGGTTTTCGCATCCTCGTTGCCGTGCGGTCGCCGTCGGCGCCCGCCCGGGTCGGTACTCGCGGGCCGCACGGAAGTCGGAGATCAAGTTGCTCCAACTGCGGACGGCCGACCAGCTGGCCGCGCGTTAGCGTGGCGCTCGCGACCGCGCGGAGCCAGATCTCCGAGCTCGACGGCCTTGCGGCCCTGCAGACGCCGTGGATCGAGCAAGGCCGCGAGCTCGATCACGTCCTCGAGCCGCGAGACGTGCCAGGACGCGGACGGCTGGCTCGGTGGGTAAGCGCGGTAGTTCTGCACGCGTCCGACGCCAACCGCTTGCCGCGAGCATCTCGAGCAGCGGACGTTCGTCCTGGCGCATGTGGACCGACAGGCCGGTCTTGGCTCGGTCGCACGGCGAAGGATCCTTCCGCGCACAACAATCCGTGGAGATAGCCCTCAATTGCGCCTGGAGGCGGCGCCGGAGCCGCGGCGTCGTCGGTCTCCGGAAGGCCGGAAGCGCCGTGCGTCGAGCAGTTGCTCACGAAGACGACGAGCCAACACCGCGCGGTTCGTCAAGCCGGAGGTCCAGACTTCGACGGCGCGAGCCCAGATCTCGAGCTCCCGGCGCTTGCGACCCCGCAGCTCGAACTCGGAGAGAAATTCGGCGAGCGTGCGGCAGTCCGTCCTGGGTGCGAACGACGCCACTGGACCTGCGGCTTCGACGTCCGCCGTGCCGGGACCGGCCTGAGAGCTGGCCGACTCCGGTTCGTGCCTCGACCCACTCGAGGAGCTCGACGTCGTCGTCTCGCAGTTGAGCGACATGAAGCACCTGAACGACTGACCGCCGTTCGCCTCAGCGATGGCGAAGTGCGCTTCGCCATCGATGAAGCCGGCGATGAAGTGTCCTCTCGTCGGGCTCAGGCGTCGATTCACCTGCAAATCGTACGCTTCTGGTCCGGCGGAACGCTGATTGACGGTAGCCATAATGCACGTTAGAGAGCACGATAGTCGACGCAGACGAGGGAGGCGAGCAGGTCGTCGCGCCACGCCCCTCGCGCCAGGTCGTAGGCGCCGAAGTCGGTTCCGAAGTCCCAGTACGCCCACGGCACGCCGAGTCGCTCGAGCTCGCGCCGGACCCAAGCGGTCCAGCGCACTCGCGAATCATGGTCCGCGTGAGCGATCGTGCCGAACTCGCTGACGTACAACGCGATACCTCGCTCACGCGCCCACGCCGCGGCGCTCTCGAGGTCCGCGGTGACGGCGGCATGGTCGGCCGGCGTGCCCCAGCGCGTCCCGAGCCAGCCGTCGGAGCCCGGCTCCCAGCTCGCGCCCTGGTGTGTGAAGCGGAACGGCTCGTAGTAGTGCACGGTCGCGAGCAGGTGCTCGTCCGGCGGCAGCTCGAGCGCTCGCAGCCCGGCGACGGTGCTCGCTTCGGCCCCGCCCACCACCACGAGGCGCTCGGCGTCGACCTCGCGCACGGCGCCCAGGACCGCCGGGAGCAGCGCGTTCCAGTCTTCCGCGGTCAGCGGCGCGCGCGGCTCGTTGAGCAGCTCGAACGCAAGCGACCCGTCGGAGCCGACGAACGCGGCGGTGATCTCGCTCCACAGCTCGAGCAGATGCGGCGCCGACGCGACGGGATCCTCCATGACCTCGTCCGCGTGGTGCATCGTCACCATGACGGACAGCCCGCGGGCCCAGCAGGCCTCGACGAGCGCGACGACGTCCGGGAGCAGGCCCGCGCCCTCGTCCCACCAGCGCACCGGCAGCCGCACGCTGTCGAAGCCCGCGCCGGCGATCGCGTCGAGATGCGCCGGCTGCACATCCCACCCCCGGCGCCCGTCGCGGCGGTCGAAGGCCCCGCCCAGATTGATCCCGCGCATGCTCGCTAGGGTTTCAGGCACGGCGGATCGCCCACTCGGCCTCGGAGCCCGAACAGAGGCTCCAGCCGTGGCAACGCGCCGGTCCTCGCGGCCGGCGGCCTGTCCAGGCGGCCGGGAGTGTCACGCCGCCCAGGCAAGACACAAAAGTCCTGGGACGAAGTAGTTAGTGGTGATCCATGACCGGCACGGAGGGCCCCGCGGTTGCGGGGCTTTCGTGTTTCTCGGCCTGCAGCTCCAGGTCGTGCTGGGTCGGCGGCAGCGTCCACGCGATCATCAGCGCGAGCCAGGGCACGAGCGCGATCGTCCACATCGCCGTGACGAGGCTCGTCTCGTCCGCCAGCGCGCCGAGGGCCGCCGCGGCCAGGCCGCCGACCCCGATCGCCGCGCCGACCGTGATCCCCGACGCGAGGCCGAGGCGGTTGGGCATGTACTCCTGGCCCATCACCACGGTGATCGAGAAGTTCGCGATCACGACGAAGCCGATCCCGATGAGGAGCAGCGTCGCGGGCCAGCGCGGGGCGAGCATGAACAGGAGCAGCAGCGGCCCGAGCGCCGCCATCGAGCCGACCACGATCACGCGCCGCCCGAGCCGGTCGACCAGCCTGCCGCCGACGTAGGTGCCGACCGCGCCCGCCACCAGCATCACGCTGAGCGCGGCGTTGCCGGCCGCCTCGCTCGTGTCCAGCTCGCGCGCGAAGTAGATCGGGATGAACGCCTGCAGGCCGAAGAACACGACCGAGCGCAACCCGACCACGCTCGAGAGGCGGGCGAACGGGCCGACCATGTCGGGCTGGCCGCTCCCGTTCGCCGACCGCGGCCCTCCCTCCGGCGCGAACGACTGCAGCCGCCGCAGCTCCACGGCCAGCAGCCCCGCGCCGAGCCACAGCGGGATCACCACGAGCAGCGTCCCGGGCAGCCCGAAGATCAGCACGGCCGGCGTCACCAGCAACGGTCCGAGAGCGAAGCCCGCGTTGCCGCCGAGCGAGAAGATGCTCATCCCGCGCCCGCGCTCCCCGCGCGACACGTAGTTCGCATAGCGCGCGCCCTCCGGGTGGAAGGCCGCGACGCCCAGTCCGCTGACCGCCACCGCGGCCACCGTGGCCGGATAGCTCTCGACCAGACCGACGCATGCGAGGCCCGCGCCGCCGAGCGCCAGCCCGGCCGGCATCAGCCACGGCAGCCCCAGGCGGTCGGACACCAGGCCGAACAGCGGCTGGATCATCGACGACCCGACGCTCGACGCGAGCACCAGCGCGCCTGCCGCGGCGTAGGAGTAGCCGCGCTCGGCGATCAGGAACGGCAGCAGCGCCGGCACCGCGCCCTGCAGGAAGTCCGCCCACAGGTGCCCGGTGGCGAGCACCGCGAGACCGCGCCGATCGCGTGCGCCCGCGTTCATGCCGCCGCCCGCGTGACGTGGCGCACGATCGCGTCGGCCGTCGGCGGCCGCAGCTCGGCGAACGCCACCTTGCGCCCGTCGTCGCTCTCGACCCGCAGGATCGCCACCCGTCGCCGCGGCCTCCGCAGCTGCGAGCGGATCGAGGCGATGCGCGAGAGCCGCAGCCACTGCACGCGCGCGGCGACGGCGTCGTCGAGCAGCCACAGCAGCCGCCGGTCGGTCACCACGAGCAGCGCCCGGGCGCTCGCCCACGTCGCGGTCGGCGTGACCCACTTGACGTCCTCGCCCGGCTCGAGCGCCTCCAGCAGCTCGCGCCCCAGCGCCCGCCGCACCGCCGCGCTCAGCCACGCCCCGCGGCCCGCGGGCGCCGACTTCGAGGGCCGCGCGCTCGGCGCCACGGCGCCCCCGCCCGCCCGCAGCAGGTCGTAGGCGGCGTTGACCTGCGCCATCCGCCGCTCCGACTCGACGTCGCCGTTGCGGTCCGGGTGCCAGCGCTTCGCCTGCGAGCGGTAGGCGGCCGCGAGCTCGTCCGGCCGCGCGCCCGGCTCGACGCCCAGCACCGCGTACGGATCGTCCATCGTCGAGCTCACCAGGGCACCGGGTTGCCGTCGCGGAAGAAGCCGCCGGTCGGCCCGTCCGGCGCGAGCCGAGCCGCCCACAGCACGCTCGCGGCGCCCTCCTCGACCGACCGCGTCGCGCCGGCGCCGCCCATGTCGGTCCGCACCCAGCCCGGGCAGACGGAGTTGACGAGGATCCCCTCGCCGCGCAGGTCGGCGGCGAGCACGCGCGTGATCGCGTTCATCGCCGCCTTGCTCACGTTGTACGCCGGCATCGACGCGTCCATCGTCTCGAGCGATCCTGCCCCGGATGAGACGTTGACGATCCTCGACCCCGCGCCCATCGAGCGGGATCGCCGCCACCGCGAGCCGCCACGCGCCGAGCGCGTTGATCTGCCACGTCTCCTCCGCGACGTCGAAGTCGATCCGCGAGGCGCGGCCGGCCGGGTAGACGCCGGCGTTGTTGACGAGCACCTCGAGCGAGTCGTCGAGCGGGAGCCGGGCGATCGACTCGGGGTCGGTGACGTCGAGCTGCACCGGCGTTATGTCAAGCCCGGCCGTGTCCCCCATGGCGTCGAGCGAGCGCGTGCCGGCCAGCACGCGATGCCCGTCGCGCGCCAGCTCGCGCGCGACCTCGAGGCCGATCCCGCGGTTCGCGCCGCTGACGAGGGCGAGGCTCACGCTCGACATTCAAGCGCGCGATACTGCGAACGCATGCGATTCCCCGGAGTCATCCCCGCCATCACCACGCCGTTCGACGCCCGCGGCGAGGTCGACCTCGATGCGCTGAAGGGCAACGCCCGCGCGCTGCTCGACGCCGGGCTGACCGGCCTCGTCGGCAACGGCACGATGGGCGAGGCCGGGAGCCTCAGCGCCGCCGAGCGCCGCGCCGTCATCGAGGCGCTCGTCGACGCCGCCGGCGGCCGCGCCACCGTCACCGCCGGTGTCTCCGCCCAGAGCGCGCAGGCCGCAATCGCCTACGCGCGCGACGCCGAGGCCGCCGGCGCGGGCGCGCTGATGTGCCTGCCGCCGCTGCTCTACGGCGGCGACGAGCGCGAGGTCACCGCCTTCTTCGCCACCATCGCGTCCGCCACCGAGCTGCCGCTGATGGTCTACAACAACCCCGTCGCCAGCGGGGGCACCGACCTGCTGCCCGGCTTCCTGCTGCAGCTGGCCGAGGAGGTCGACACCGTCGTGGCGGTCAAGGAGTGCTCGGGCGACGCGCGGCGGATCGCCGCGCTGGTCGGCGGGCCGCTGGAGGTGCTGGTGGGCGGCGACGACTGGCCGCTCGAGGGCTTCTCCGCGGGCGCGACCGGCTGGATCTCGGGCGTCGCGAACGTGGCGCCGGAGGAGTGCGTCGCGCTGCAGCGGCACGTGATCGACGGCGAGCTCGACGCGGCGCGGGAGCTCAACGCGCGCCTGCTGCCGCTCGCCCGGCTCGACATGACGCCCAAGCTCGTCCAGTACTTCAAGGCCGCGCAGGACGCCGTCGGCCGCGTGGGCGGGCCGTGCCGGCCGCCGCGGATGGAGCTCACCGAGCCGGAGCGCGCGCTGCTCGAGGCGGCACTCGGCGCGCTGCGCGGCCAGGAGGTCGCCGCTTGAGGGCGGCGCGCGTCTTCGCCGCCGTCGACTCGCACACGGAGGGCATGCCGACCCGCGTCGTCACCGGCGGGGTCGGCCCGCTCCCGGGCAGCTCGATGCTCGAGCGCAAGACGCACTTCGAGGCCGAGCTCGACGACCTGCGGCGGCTGCTGATGCGCGAGCCGCGCGGGCACGGCGCGATGTCGGGGGCGATCCTGCAGCCGCCGACGCGCGAGGACGCCGACTGGGGCGTGCTGTTCATCGAGGTCTCCGGGTGCCTGCCGATGTGCGGGCACGGGACGATCGGGGTGGCGACGGTGCTGGTGGAGACGGGGATGGTGGCGGTGACCGAGCCCGAGACGCTGATCCGGCTCGACACGCCCGCAGGGCTGGTCGAGGTGCGCGTGGCGGTGCGCGACGGTGCGGCGACCGCGGTGACGCTGCGCAACGTGCCGGCGTTCCTCGAGCGGCGCGACGCGATCGTCGAGCTCGACGACGGCCCGCTGGTCTACGACCTGGCGTTCGGCGGCAACTTCTACGCGATCGTGGACGCGGCGACGGCGGGCGTCGAGGTCGACCCGGAGGCGTCGGGCGAGCTGATCGAGGCGGGCGCGCGCGTGATGACCGCGATCGAGGACCAGGATCGCCCGGTCCACCCCGCCGACGAGCGGATCGCCGGCGTGCGCCACGTGCTCTTCAGCGAGCCCGGCCGAGACGGCGCCGACGCCCGCGCCGCCGTCTCGATCCACCCCGGCTGGCTCGACCGCTCGCCCTGCGGCACGGGCACGAGCGCGCGGATGGCCCAGCTCCACGCCCGCGGGGCGCTGGCGCTGAACACCGACTTCGTGCACGAGTCGCTGATCGGGACGCGGTTCACCGGGCGGCTCGTCGGCGAGACCGAGGTCGGCGGCCGGCCGGCGGTGATCCCCGAGATCACCGGCCGCGCGTGGATCACGGGGATGGGCCAGTACATGCTCGACCCGTCCGACCCGTTCCCGGCGGGCTTCTCGCTTTGAAGGTCGCCGTGGTCGGCGCCGGCATCGTCGGCGCCGCGACCGCCCGCGCGCTCGCCCGCCGCGGCGCGGAGGTCGAGCTGATCGACGCGGGCGAGGTCTCGGGCGGCACGACCGGCCTCGGCGAGGGCAACGTGCTGTGCGCCGACAAGGTGGGCGGGCCGGAGCTCGAGCTGGCGGTGCTCGGCCGCGCGGCCTACGACGAGATCGAGGCCGCCTACGGCGAGCGCGCGCGGATCCGCCGCAAGGGCGCGCTGATCGTGCACCGCACCGAGGCCGGCCTGGCGGCCGAGCCGGCGCGGATCGAGCAGCTGCGCGCGGCGGGCGTGGAGTGCGAGCTGCTCGGCCCGGCGCAGGCGCGCGCGCTGGAGCCGGGCCTGGGCGAGCTGCTCGGCGCGACCTGGGTGCCCGGCGACCTCCAGTGCGACCCGCGGGCGATCGCCCGGGCGATGGCCGAGGAGCCCGGCGTGTGCGTGCGGACGCACACGCGGGCCGAGGGCCTGGTGGCCGGCGAAGGGGTGCGGGTCGATGCCCTCGGGCTCATCGGCGCCGACGAGGTCGTGCTCGCCGCCGGCCCCTGGAGCGCCGCGCTCGCGCGCACGGCCGGGCTCCACCTCCCGCTCGAGCCGCGCAAGGGCCAGCTCGTGCGGCTCGCCGGGCGGCTCGACGTCCGCCACAAGGTGGTCGACGGCGGCTACCTGGCGGCGGTCGCCGCGTCCGACCCCGCGCTGCAGGTCTCGACCGTGATCGAGACCACGCACGACGGCCACGTGCTCGTCGGCTCGAGCCGCGAGCGCAAGGGGTTCGACACGAGCGTCGACCCCGCCGTCAGCGCGCGGCTCATCGACGCGGCGACGGCGCTGATGCCGGGCGTGGCCGGGCTGGCGCCGCAGGCCGCGTGGGCCGGCCTGCGCCCGTGGCTGCCCGACGGGCTGCCCGCGCTCGGCCGCTCGCGCACCGGCATCTGGGTCGCCACCGGGCACGAGGGCGCCGGGATCGGGCTCGGGCCGATCAGCGGCGAGCTGATCGCCGCCGCGATCAGTGGCGAAACGCCTGCGATCGACCTGTCGCCGTTCGATCCTGATCGCTTCGGCGATGCGGCGGATACGGCCCGGCCCGCCACAGCGCGCCGTCCCCCATCGGCTCGCGGATGACCTCGCCGTCGGCCACGTGGTCGATCAGCGCGCCCTCGACCGCCGCGGGGTCGGGGAAGCCGTTGTTGGGCGTCATGATCGCCGCCACCTCGTAGGTCGTCAGCCCGTACGGGAAGGCGAGCAGCGCGTCGAGCGGGTTCTCCGGAGGCGGCGTCCGCTCCAACGCCGGGTCGAGGTTCGCGATCAGCACGTCGTAGGCCTCGACGGGCTGGAAGCCGCCCGCCTCCAGCCGCCGCTCGTCGCGCGCGAAGATCAGCGACGGCGCCGTGTAGCGGATCGGCCCGTCGGTCTGGGCCGCCTTGCCCTGCGCCCAGGTCGCCGAGCCCTCGGCGGTGCGCGCCTCCGCGCGGTCGGCCTGGTAGGCGCCCTCCACCTCGCGGGCTCTCGAGCGCGGCCACGACGGCAGGGATGTCGAGCCCGTCGACGCGATCCAGCGCGACCGCCAGGTCGTCGGGGTCGTCGAGCACCAGCGGGGTCGTGAACCATGCGAACTGCAGCGCACGGAACGCGGCGTGCTCGAGGTCGGGCGCCTGCAGGCGCGTCGCGACGATCGCCCGGCACGCGAGGCCGGTGGCGCTCACGCGGGCGCGTGGCTGGGTCGCGAACGGCATCCCCCGCCGGCGGAAGCGCAGGTAGCCGCGCGCGGAGCCCGCGGGCGTGTAGCCGCGCTTGACGTACTGGTCGGCCTGCTCGGTCAGCCCGATCGTGACCAGCCGCCAGCGCAGCTGGTCGCCGTAGCGCCAGCGCAGCACGGCGTGCGCCGGCGACGCCGAGTACGCCCACGGGCAGCCGGGGTCCGAGAAATGGGTGACCTCGATGTATCGGACTCCCGCCCTGTACCCGCGTGTGCGCGCAACTATCCGGACTATCCGTCTAGCCTTCGCCGGCCGTGGACCTCCCCGACTGCCTGTACCAGCAGGAAAACGATCTCTTCGTCCCCACCGGCCTCACCCGCGGGCCCTGGGATCCGCGCTTCCAGCACGCCGGCCCGCCCGCCGCGCTGCTGGCCCGCGCGGTCGAGCTCGCCGGCGTCGTCGAGCCCGGCCAGACCGGACGACTCGCGTACGACATCCTCCGGCCCATTCCGCTCGCGCCGCATCGCATGACCACCCGCACGCTGCGGCCCGGCCGCAACGTCGAGCAGATCGAGGCGACGCTGCTGGACGCCGAGAGCGACACGGAGCTGATGCGCCTCAACGCGTGGCGCCTGCGCAGCGAGCCGCTCGAGCTGCCCGACGGCCTCGGCCGGCCCGACGCGCCTCCTCCCCCGCCCGGCACCGGCGGCATCTCGCTGCCGAAGTTCTGGACCGAGCCGGTCGCCTACCACGCCGCGCTCGAGTGGAGCTTCATCCACGGCGACTTCGACGCGCCCGGCCCCGCGGCGTGCTGGACGCGCCTCAGGCAGCCGCTCGTGCGCGGCGAGGAGCCCTCGCCGCTCGAGCGCCTGCTCGTGATGGCCGACGCCGCCAGCGGCATCTCGCACGTGCTCGACTGGAAGACCTGGATGTTCATCAACGTCGAGCTCGGCATCCACCTGGAGCGGCCTCCGGAGGGCGAGTGGATGGCGATGGACGCGACCACGCGGCTCGGCCCGACGGGGGCCGGGCTGTGCACGAGCGTGCTGTCCGACGAGCGCGGCCGCGTCGGCGTCTCGACCCAGACGCTGCGCGTCGCCCTGAACTAGGGCCGCAGGACCTCGGGACCCGTCCTGCGCGGGTTGCCGTCGGCCGGCTCCAGCGTGACCGACAGCTCCGGGAAGCGCTTCGGGTCGGCCGCGGCGACCAGGCGCGCCGTGCCGCGGCCGGCCTCGTCGGGATGGAACGTCCCGGCCGACACGCGGTCCGGGCGGCGCCGCGTGTCGCCCGGCGCGACGAACCACAGCTCGTAGAGGCCATCCGGGCGCGGGTCGCGGAGCCGGCGCATGTCGAGCCGGACCTCGCGGCCGACCGGCGTGACGCGGACCGTGGCGGTGACGTCGACCGTCTCGCCCGTGGTGCTGCGGAGATCCAGGCGCTCGCCGGCGGGCTCGGCCGCCGCCCAGCACCGCGATGGCGAGCACGGCCGCGGCGGCGACGGCGGTCGCTCCGGCCATCGCGAACCGCGGCCGGCGGCGCGCGCGGGGCCGAGGCCGGCGGTCGCCGTCGTGCAGCGCGCCGAGCACGCGCGCCTCCAGCTCGGGCGGGACGTCGAACGGCGGCGCCGCGCGCTCGAGCAGCTGCGGCAGCCCTTCCAGCTCGGCGGCGTCGGCCCGGCAGCGCTCGCAGCCGAGCAGGTGCGCCTCGAAGCGGCGCGCCTCGGCGTCGTCGAGCTCGCCCATCACCCAGGCCGCGAGGTCGGTGTGCTCGGTCATTCGTACCCCCGTTCGCCGAGGGCCTGGCGCAGCGCCCGCAGCGCGTAGAAGCAGCGCGTCTTGACGGTGCCGAGCGGCAGCTCCAGGCGGGCGGCGATGTCGGTCAGCCGCAGGTCGTGGTCGTAGGCAAGCACGAGCACCTCGCGATGCGCCGGCGACAGGGACATCATCGCCTCGCGCACGGTGACCGACAGCAACACCTCGTCGGCGCGCGCCTCGACCCCGGCCTCGTCGGCTTCGCGAGCGAACTGGCGCGACGACGGGCGGCGGCGCAGGTCGGCCGCCACCCGGCGGGCGATCGTGAACAGGAGCGCGCGGACGGTGCCGCGCTCCGGGTCGAAGCGCGGAGCCGACTGCCAGAGGCGGACGAAGGACTCCTGCACGAGCTCCTCCGCGAGGCCGCGGTCGCCCAGGATCCGCAACCCGAAGCCGTACAGCCGCGTCTCGTAGCGGCGGTAGAGGGCGCGCAGCGTCGGCTCATGGTCACCGGCGGCGGCACGAGCGAGGAGGTCGGCCTCCTCGGCGTCGACGTCGGCGAGCGCGGGGCTGGCGAGCTGGCGGAGCATGGGCGGGCACACCGGAATGCGCCGGGCCCCGCCGAGCGGATCACCGCTCGGCGGGGGTTCCGCGCGGCGTCTAGGCGTCCTGCCAGGCCGCGAGGCCGGTGACGACGAGCCGGCGGCTGCCGCCGATGCGCCCGAGCTGGCGCGTCGCGCCCGTGTTCGGGTCGACTGTGTAGAGGCGGCCGCGCGTGCCGAGGTAGCCGGTGTTCTTCGCGCCGGCGATGTCGAAGCCGGCCTGGTCCTGGACGTCGATCCCGAGCCGGCGGCCGTCCTTCAGCGTGCCGTCGTTGGGCGGATCCTGCTTGAGGACCATGTCGCTCGCCGAGTCGATGACGTAGAGCGTGGTGGCGGTCGGGCGCGTCGCGCTGAACGTCGAGTTCAGATAGGCGGCGCCGACGATCCGGGGCGCGCCGGGATTGAGGTCCTTGTCGGGCATCAGCACCGTGCCCTCGTCGACGTTGAGGCGGAGGTTCTGGCGCGCGTCGGAGACGACCCGGATCTTGTCCGGTACCGGGTTGAAGTCGACGCCGAACCACTGGCCGCGCAGGGCGGGCGTGAACGCCGGGCCCTCGGCGACGGCGATCCCGGTGCGCGGGTTGACGCGGTAGACGACCGAGTCGCTGCCGACGCCGTAGAGGTCGCCGGTCGCGGGCCGGAAGTCGATGCCGGTCAGCGACACGCCGGCGGGCAGGCCGGTGATCGCCCGCACGTCGCGGAGGCGCTCCGGATTGCGCGCGTTGAAGCGGATCAGCTGGTTCTGGTCGGTGGTGGCCCACAGCATGCGCGCCTCCACGCGCTGGCCTGAGTGGTGCCGGTCGGTGGCGGATGCCGCACCGACGGCGGCGAGGGAGAGGACAGCGCTCACGGCGAGCGCAAGGCGGAGACGGCTCACGAGGAGACCTCCTGGACGGGGAGCGGGATGTCCGCCAGTTCGGAGCGACCCGCGCAGAAGGTTCATCCGGGCTTCAACGAACTGCCCGTCAGGGGTAAAGTCCAGGGTCCAGTGACCTTGACGGGCTGGATCTTCATGGTCGGGTTGCGCGTCTTCGACATCGGCGCGCTCATCGTGTGGCTGGTGTGGTTCTTCAAGCTGCGCGACGACGATGACGACGAGGGCGGCGGTGGTGGCGGGCGCGGCCCCGACGACGGTCCGGATGGCCCTCCCCTGCCGGACGCGGGACCCTGGCCGCGGCGCCGGCGTGACCATCTCGGCGATCTCAGCCCGGCAAAGTTGACCAAACCGACCAGGTTTGACAGGTTTCGAACATGGCCCGCCTCACCCCAGACCCGACCTTCTACGCCTCGCCGTCGGACGCAGCCAATGCGCCCGCGGAGACCCACGCGTACGTCGTAGCGCTCAACACCGGCACGAACGGTGACCGCGCACCCGACGCGCTGACCGTCCTCGACCTCGAGGACGGCTCCCCCACCTACGGCCAGCTCGTCGGCCGTCTCGACATGCCGAACGTCGGCGACGAGCTCCACCACTTCGGCTGGAACGCCTGCTCGTCGGCGCTCTGCCCGTGGGCGGCGCATCCCCACATCGAGCGCCGCTACCTGCTGGTCCCCGGGCTGCGCTCGTCGCGGATCCACATCGTCGACGTCAAGGACGACCCCCACAACCCGACGCTCTCGAAGGTCATCGAGGCCGACGAGATCGCGTCCAAGACCGGCTACTCGCGCCCGCACACGATCCACTGCGGCCCCGACGGCATCTACGTCTCGGCGCTCGGCAACCCCGAGGGCGACGGCCCTGGCGGCATCTTCCTGCTCGACCACGAGAACTTCAGCGTCAAGGGCGCCTGGGAGCAGGACCGCGGGCCGCAGGAGCTGGCCTACGACTTCTGGTGGCACCTCAACCAGGGCACGGTCATCACCTCCGAGTGGGGCACGCCGAACATGGTCGAGAACGGCCTCCAGCCCGACCTGCTGCTGAGCAACCAGTACGGCCACAAGCTCCACATCTGGGACCTCGAGAAGCGCACGCACGTCCAGGAGATCGACCTCGGCGCCGAGCACCAGATGGTGCTCGAGCTGCGGCCGGCGCACGACCCGCGCAAGGCGTACGGGTTCGTGGGCGTGGTCGCCTCGACCGCGGACCTGACCGCCTCGATCTGGCTCTGGGAGCGCAACGAGGACGGCACGTTCAAGGCCGAGAAGGTCATCACGATCCCGCCGGAGCCGGCCGAGACCGAGCAGCTCCCGCCCGCGTTGCAGCCGTTCGGCGCCGTGCCGCCGCTGGTCACCGACATCGCGCTGTCGGTCGACGACCAGTCGCTGGTCGTCTCCTGCTGGGGCACCGGCGAGCTCAAGCGCTACGACGTGTCCGACCCGCGCAACCCGCGCGAGACGGGCTCCGTGCGCCTGGGCGGCATCGTCGAGCGCGCGCCGCACCCGGCCGCCGGCCCGCTCAACGGCGGCCCGCAGATGGTCGAGCTGTCGCGCGACGGCAAGCGCGTCTACCTGACCAACTCGCTCTACGCGGCGTGGGACGCCCAGTTCTACCCCGAGGGGATCGACGGCTGGCTGGTCAAGCTCGACGCCGGCGACGACGGCTCGCTGACGCTCGACCCCGACCTGTTCGTCGAGTACAGCGGCGAGCGGCCGCACCAGGTGCGGCTGGCGGGCGGCGACGCCTCGAGCGACTCGTACTGCTTCCCCGACTAGCACGATGGACCAGCTCTGGCCCTGGATCCTGATGGCGCTGCTCGGCGCCTATCACGGGCTCAACCCGGCCATGGGCTGGCTGTTCGCGGTCGCGCTCGGCATGCAGGAGCGCGACCGCAAGGCGGTGGTGCGGGCGCTGCCCGCGATCGCGATCGGGCACGAGGCGTCGATCCTGCTGGTGGCGGCGCTCGTGCTCGGGCTGGGGCTGCTGGCCGACGGTTCGGCGCTGCACCTGGCGGCGGGGATCGCGCTGATCACGTTCGGCGTGTTCCGCTTCGTCAAGCCGCGCGCGCACTTTCGCTGGGTGCGGATGACGGTCAACCGGCGCGAGCTGACCTGGTGGTCGTTCCTGATGTCGACCGCGCACGGCGCCGGGCTGATGGTGGCGCCGGTGCTGATCGGGGCGGGCGCCGTGAGCGACGCGGAGGCGTCCTCGAACCACGCGCTCGCGCTGGCGGAGTCGGGCGGGCTCAGCATCCCGGGCGGCGTGCTGGCGATCACGCTGCACGTGGGCGCGATGCTTGCAGTCATGGGCGTGGTGGCGCTGCTCGTCTATGACCACGTCGGCGTGCAGGTGCTGCGCAAGTCGTGGATCAACCTGGACGCCGTGTGGGCGGGCGCGTTCGTGCTCGCCGGAGTGCTCACGCTGTTCACGTGAAAGCGGCGCTCCTCGACCAGCCGGGGCGGCCGCTGCGGATCGCCGAGGTCGAGGAGCCCGTGGCGGGGCCGGGGCAGTTGCGGCTGCGCGTCGAGGCGTGCGGCGTCTGCCGGACCGACCTGCATCTGCGCGACGGCGAGGTCGACGCGGGCCACCTGCCGCTCGTGCCCGGCCATCAGATCGTGGGGCTCACCGACGACGGGCGGCGGGTCGGGGTGCCGTGGCTGGGCTGGACGTGCGGCGAGTGCTCGTATTGCCGCTCCGGCCGCGAGAACCTGTGCGTGCGAGCGCGCTTCACCGGCCGCGACATCGACGGCGGCTACGCGGAGCTCGCCGTCGCCGACGAGCGCTTCTGCTTCGACCTGCCGGCCGACGCCGATCCGCTGCAGCTCGCGCCGCTGCTGTGCGGCGGGCTGATCGGCCACCGCGCGCTGCGGCTGGCCGGCGACGGGCAGCGGCTGGGCCTCTACGGCTTTGGCGCCGCCGCGCACATCATCTGCCAGGTGGCGGTGGCCGAGGGGCGGCGCGTGTTCGCGTTCACCCGCGCGTCGGACGCTGCGGCTCAGGAGCTCGCGCGGTCGCTGGGCGCGGAGTGGGCCGGCGATTCGATGGCGCCCGGGCCGGAGCCGCTGGACGCGGCGCTGATCTTCGCGCCGGTCGGCGAGCTCGTGCCGGCCGCGCTGCGGGCCGTGGCGCCCGGCGGGACCGTGGTGTGCGCGGGGATCCACATGAGCGACATCCCCTCCTTCCCCTACCGCGACCTGTGGGAGGAGCGCGTCCTGCGCTCGGTGGCGAACCTCACGCGCGCCGACGCCGAGGAGTTCCTGGCGCTGGCGCCGCGAGTGCCGGTCCGCACCACCGTCACGCCCTTCCCCCTCGATGAAGCGGAGGACGCGCTGCAGCGGTTGCGGACCGGCGAGCTCGCGGGTGCGGCCGTGCTCCGACCGGACTAGTCGGAGACCGTCGTGGTCTCCGTCTCCGTGTTGTTGGCGGCGACGGGGTCGACCGGGCCGCTGCCCGCCACGGTGGCCTTCACCGTGCGGTTGCCGGCCTCGCCCCAGCTGACGCCCATCACGCGGGTGGCGCTCGCGCCCGCGGCGAGCGTGCCGAGGCTGCAGGTGACCTTCGTCGCCGGGAACATCGTCTGCGGGCAGCCGGTCGGGCGGGTGATGGCGGACCACGCCGGGTCGACCTCCAGCTCCAGCGAGACGGCCTCGGCGGCCACGGGGCCGGCGTTGCTGACGGTGACCGTGTAGGGGACGCTGACGAACGACGTGGCGCTGGGCGCGGCCGAGACCGAGACGGAGAGGTCGGCGCCCTGGGGGGCGGGCTTCGCCTCGACCGTGGTGGTCTGGCTCGCGGAGTCGTCGGAGGCGTCGGGGTCCGCGACGGGCGAGTCGACCACGCTGGTGACCGTCTTCGCGCCGGTCGAGCCGTGGGTGACGGTCAGCACGCGCGTGGCCGACGCGCCCGAGCGCGAGGTCGCCGACCGCGCAGGTGACCACGGCGGCCGCCTGGCTGCAGCCGCTCGCGGCCGCCACGGTGGCGTCGGCCGGGACGGTCGTGGCGACCGTCACGCCCGTGGCCGTGTTCGGGCCGGCGTTGTCGATGCGGACGCGGTACTCGACCGCGTCACCGTGGACCACCGGGTCGACGTTGTCGGTCAGCGTCACCGAGAGGTCCGCCTTGGGGGGAGCCGGCGGAGGCGTCGTGCCGCTGCTCTCGCAGTCGCGGTGCTTCGGGTCGCTGCTGTCCGCGGTCACGCTGTCCTTGCCGCTGCCGCAGCTGATCAGCAGGTCGCGCCGGCCGTCGAGGGCCTTCACCGCATCGTCGTCCGCGCCGGCCGCGAGCGCGTCCGCACCGGAGCCGCCGTCGAGCGTGTCCTTGCCCGACGAGCCGGCGAGCACGTCCGTGCCCTCGCCGCCGCCGACGGTGTCGTTGCCCACGCCGCCGTCGGCGAGGTCGTTGCCCTTCTCGCCCTGGAGGCTGTCGTTGCCCGTGCCGCCCTCGAGGACGTCGTGGCCGTCGCCGCCCAGGAGGACGTCGTCGCCGCCGAGGCCGCGGAGCTTGTCGTTGCCGCCCTTGCCGCAGATGACGTCGCGGCCGGACGTGCCGGTCAGGGTCTCGCTGCGGTCGCTGCCGCGGACCGTGCACGAGGGCGACGATGCGGCCGCCGAGGTGGAGATGACGAGGGCCACGGCGACCGTGGCGAGGGGGAGCAGCCGAGGGCTGATGAGCATCCGTGCCATGGCTGTCTTGTCGGCCGCAGGCGCGCCGTTCGCCCGGAATCCCGCGGGGAGTGGACAACCGTCGGACCTCGGGCCCGTCCCGCGCCGTACTAGGGAGGCGATGGCGGATCGCCACACTTGGCCGATGCGAGCGCTCGCCGTGATCGCGCTGCTGCTGGTCGCCGCCGGGACCGCCGCGGTCGTCGCCGGCCAGGGCGCGGACCTGCGGCTCGGCGCCGACGAATCGCGCCCCACCCCACCGCCGACCGCTTCGCCCCCGGCGCTGACCGAAGAGGGGCCCGATGCCGCACCGACCCCTGCGCCGCGCCCTCGCCCTCCGGCGCGCATCGCCTGGCGCAACTCGCGCGCGCTCGGGCTTCCCTACGCCGGACGGCTCGTGCGCGGCGTCCGCCTCCCGGCCAGCGGCCCGCACTTCGTGACCTGGGACCCGATCCGGCACCGCTCGCCCAACCGGCCGTGGCGCCGCCACGGCACGGACCGGCTCGTCCGCATGGTCCTGCGCGTCGCGACGGACTTCGCGAGCGCCCACCCGTCCGCGCCGCGGCTCGTCGTCGGCGACCTCAGCCGCCCGCACGGCGGCGACTTCGGCGTGCGCTTCGGCGGGATCGGCCACAGCACGCACCAGAACGGGCTGGACGCCGACGTCTACATGCCGCGCCGCGACGGCCGCGAGCGCGCGCCGCGACGGGTGGCGCAGGTCGACCTCGAGCGGGCGCAGGAGCTGGTCGACCGCTTCGTCGCGGCCGGGGCCGCGGTCGTGCTCGTCGGCCCGCATACCGGGCTGCGGGGGCCGGCCGGCGTGGTCAAGCCGTGGCCCAACCACGACGACCACCTGCACGTCCGGCTGCCGCCCGACTCGTGAGGGCTACGCCGGGCGTAGCGCGGGCGCGCTCGACGCGCGAGGACTGGACTCAGGTGTGATGACTCCGTAAGGGGTCGTGCGTATGGTCGGTCCGTGACGCTGCTCCTCCTCTTCGCGTTCGTCGCCGGCGCCGGCACCGCGATCTCGCCGTGCGTGCTCCCCGTCCTCCCCGCGCTGCTGTCGGCGGGCGCGACCGGTGGGCGGCGGCGGCCGCTGGCGATCGTGCTCGGGCTGGCGACGACGTTCGCGATCACGGTGGCGGGGTTCGCCTCGGTGGTCGACGGCGTCGGGCTCGGCGACGGGGCGCTGCGCTCGATCGCGGTCGTCGTGCTGGCCGGCTTCGGCGTGACGTTGCTGGCGCCGCGGCTGCTCGACCGGCTCGAAGCGCCGCTGTCGCGGCTCGCCCGCTTCGGCCCGCGCTCGGGCGGCGACGGGTTCTGGTCCGGGCTCGGCGTCGGCGCGGCGCTCGGGCTCGTCTACGCCCCGTGCGCGGGGCCGATCCTCGCCGCGGTGATCTCGGTCGGCGCCGCGTCCGGCACGAGCGTGGCGATCGCGATCGCCTACTCCGCCGGGTCGGCGGTCGTGCTGCTCGCGCTGATGCTGGGCGGGCGGCGGCTGCTCGACCACGCGCGCGGCCCGCTGCTGCAGCGCGCGCTGGGCGTGGTGATGCTGCTGACCGCGTTCGCCGTCGCCACCGACGCCGATGTGCGCTTCCAGACCGCGCTGGCCGACCACTTCCCGTCGGTCGTGGTCAACCCGACCGGCTCGCTCGAGCGCTCCGACGCGGTCGAGAAGCGGCTCGCGGAGCTGCGCGGCGAGGGGCGGTTCGCCCCGTCCGCCCACGCCGCCTCGAAGGGCGAGACGCTCCCGGTGCTCGGCCGGGCGCCGGACTTCACCGGCAACGACCGCTGGTTCAACAGCCGGCCGCTGACCCTGGCCGGCCTGCGCGGTCGCGTCGTGCTCGTCGACTTCTGGACCTACACCTGCATCAACTGCATCCGCACGTTCCCGTACCTGCGCGCGTGGGACGCCGCCTACCGGGAGCGCGGGCTGACCATCGTCGGCGTCCACACGCCCGAGTTCACCTTCGAGCGCGACGCCGGCAACGTCCGCGACGCGATCGCCCAGAGCCGGCTGCGCTACCCCGTCGCCCAGGACAACGGGTACCAGACCTGGAACGCGTGGGGCAACCGCTACTGGCCCGCGAAGTACCTGATCGACGCGAAGGGCCGCGTGCGCTACGTCCACTTCGGCGAGGGCGACGACGACGAGACCGAGGCGGCGATCCGCAGCCTGCTCGAGGAGGCCGGCGCGGAGCGGCTGGGCGGCGACGCGAAGGTCGGCGCCACCGAGACCGTCGGCCGCCAGGCGACGCCCGAGACCTACCTCGGCTCCGCGCGCGCCGACGGCTGGCAGCCCAAGCTCCGCGACGGCACGCGCACCTACACCGCGCCGCCCTCGCTGCGGCCGAGCCGCTTCGCCCTCGACGGCACGTGGAAGGTCGACTCCGAGTCGGCCGAGGCGGTGCGCGGCGCGAGCCTCGAGGCCAACGTGGTCGGCAAGGGCGTCTACCTCGTGCTCAGCTCACGCGGCGGGAAGCCAGGGCAGGTCGAGGTCGAGCTCGACGGCCGGCCCGATCCGGGCCGAGGACGCCGGGGCCGACGTGCGACGCGGCCGCGTGACCGTGCGCGGCCAGCGGCTCTACCGGCTCGTGGAGCTCGACAAGACCGGGCAGCACCGCCTGCGGCTGCGCTTCGCGCCCGGCGTCGCGGGCTACGCGTTCACGTTCGCCTGAGCCCGACGACGCGCCGGTGATGGATGAAGATCGCGATCGCGCCGTTCACCAGACCGAAGTAGAGCGGGTAAAGGAGCAGCGAGAGATCCAGCGCGCCGACCGCGCCCGCCGCGAGCGTGCCGCTGAGGCTCGCGAGGGCGAACGTCGCCAGCGTCTCGGAGTACGGATCGCGGTAGGTCTTCGGGATCATCATCGTCGCCCCGATCAGGTCGGCGGCGACGACGCAGCCGGTGGCGACGATCGGCTCCTCGGCGACGATCCACCCGATCACACCGCCGCCGGCGATCGCGATCATGACCGCGTCGCCGGCGCTCACGCCGCCTTCGCCGCGCCCGATCGCGAGGGCGAAGATCAGGCTGGTGAGGACGGCCTGGGTCCCCACCATGAGAAGGCTCCACGAGGCGCCGTCGGCCCGCTGCGACAGGCACACGACGATCGCGAGCACGCTCCAGATCAGCCAGGTCCCGCGGTGCGGCCGCGTCGTGCCGCGGAGGGTGTCGCCGACGTAGGGGATCGTGTCGGCGATGCCGACCAGGCCGGCGAGCACGCCGAGCACCGGGGCGGCCTCGGTCACCGTTGCAGCACCGTCACGGCGGCCGTGCCGCCGAAGTGCTCGACGGCGATCGCGGCCGCGGCGTCCGCGTCGAATGCCCGGCAGGAGAAGACGTCGACGAAGCAGCGTCCGAGGATCTCGTCGGCGTGCACGGTGATCGAGCTGGTCTCGATGAACTGCATCGCCGACCACCCCTCGAGCTCGCCGTCGCCGAAGCGGTCGAGCGCGAGCGCGCCGTGCGCGCGCATGCCGATCGCATCGATGAGGGTCGGCACGAAGCGTCGGATGGCGTCGGGATCGGCGAGCCGGGCCCGGTCGCAGCCGTGGAGGTCGATCGCGGCGAGCACGCCCCAGGGCACCCTGGTCCGTCGCGTCATGCTGAGCGGGTCGCGACGTAGGCGTAGTAGTTGCAGGCCGCGAAGAACGTGCCGTCCTGGGAGGCGTGGCGCTGGTCGGCGAGCCACGCTTCGACGTCGGCGGCGGGCAGCGCGCCGGTCGCGGCGACGAGCGGCGCATAAGTCTCGGCCAGGCCGAGCAGGAAGCGGCCCGACCCTGCCTCCGCGTAGACATGGGCCTGCGTCGCCGCGAGCCGCAGCCCGGCCTCCGGCAGCAGGCGCGGGAGCTCGCGCATGACCCGCGGCGAGCTCATGATCGTCGCCTGCAGCGCGAGCTCCATCGCCTCGCCGAGCCGCGGATCCGCGCTGCCGAAGGTGAGCGAGGCGTAGTCGCCGTCGAAGACGGCGACGGACCCGGCCGGGCGGGTGACCCGCGCGGCCTGCGCGAGCACCGCGCGCGGATCGCGGACGTGGCTGACGAGCGTGTGAGCGACGACGGCGTCGAAGCCCGCGTCCGCGAGGTCCAGCTCGTGAGCGTCACCGACGGCGAACTCGACGCGGTCGGCCACGCCCTCGTCAGCGGCGAGCCGGTGCGCGGCGGCGATGAACGCGGGGCTCTGATCGACACCCGTGACCCTCCCGGCGAACCCCTCGCGCGCGGCGAGCGCCCGCGCGACGACGCCGGTCCCGCAGCCGAGGTCCAGGACGAACGCCGCGCGCGGGAGGTCGATCAGCTCGAGGTAGGCATCGCGGTACCCCGCGAACGCCGCATCGGTGCCGCGGAACTCCAGTCGCTCGATGAACCGCTCGAGCGTCGCGGCGCTCTGCTCGTTGATGAACTGCATCGCGTCGCGGGGTTGCGCCTGTGTCGCCATCGTCTGCTCCCTCGGGTCGGCTGCATCCGAAGGGCGTGACATCCGGGTTCACGGCGGTGACGTCAGGCGTTCCAGGTGACGGGCAACCTCGGGTCGGGGTCGTAGCTGCAGAACGTGCCGGTGCGCACCGCGACGCCGAGGTGGCGGCCGAGCTCCGGGTGCTGAGTCTCGAGCCGCCGCAGCGCGCCGCGGACCGCCTTCGTCACGCTGGCACGCGCGCGCTCGCTGTCCGAGGCCGCGCGCCGGTCCCGCCCGCCCAGGCCCAGAGCGGCGGCGAGCTCACGGGTGACCGCGTCGAGCTCGGCCTCGGCGCGCGCGACGCGCTCGAGGTCGTGCCAGCGGCGCGCCTCGTCGATCTCGGCCTCCAGCTCGGCGATCCTCCCCCGGTACGCGTGCTTGGCGGGCTCGTCGAGCACGACCCCGGCGTCCCGCGGCCCTGCCGCGACACCCTCCGGTCGAGTGCCGGCTCCCCGCGGCGCGTCACCGCCCAGCAGGTCGAGCACGTGGAACTCGCGGTGGGGATGGCGGAGGAGGCGCGCGAGGTAGCCGAGGCCCTTGGCGTCGCGCATGCGGACAACGGTCCCGCCGAACGCGATCGTCCAGTAGTCCCCCTCGCGCCGGAACTGCATCGCGGGCTCGCCTGCTGCGGGTGGCGCCGGCACATCGCCGGCGGACGCGGCCAGCAGTTGCCACGCACCGCCCACCGTCGCGAGCGTGTGGGTGCCGCGGTCGGCGAAGCCGATCCTCGCCCCGGCGACCAGGTCCACGACCGTCCGCGAGACCAGGACCTCTCCCGGCGCGGCGCGAGCGAGGATCTCGGCGGCCATGTCCACCGCGACGCCGCGGAGCTCCCCGTCGAGCGACTCGCACTCACCCGTATGCAGGGCGGCCCGACAGCGGATCCCGGTCGCCTCGCTCTCCGCGACGATCGCCTCGGCGCAGCGGATGGCGCGGGCCGGCCCGTCGAAGCTCGCGCCGACGCCATCGCCGCGGGCGGCCAGCGCGTGGCCGCGGAAGCGGGCGATCTGGCTGCGCGCCAGCTCAGCGAGGCGGTCGCTCGGCGCATCGACGAACAGCACCGTGGCTACCACCCGGTCGGGCTCGGGATCCGGCCGCGTGCCCGTCACGAGCTCCTGGGCCTCGGCCACGATCGGCTCGACGTCGCCGATCCACGGGAGATGGTCGACGCCCGGCAGCTCGACGTAGCGCGCTCCGGGGATGTGCTCGGCCATGTAGCGGGAATGCGAGACGTCGACCGCGACCTCGTCGACCCGATGGAGGATCGCGACGGGCACACGGATCGCCGGCAACAGCGGCCGGACATCGATGTCGAGCATCATCCGCAGCAGCGCGCGCGCCGCGGTGGGCGTTGCCGCCAGCCGCTGCGCCCGCCCCCACGCGCGGCGGGCGGCGTCGTCCCCGGCCACCGACGGGGCCATCGCGGCGAGGTCGCCGCCGTCACCCCACTCGCGCTCCAGCCGATCGAGCGCGGCGTCCACCGTCTCGCCGCCCCAGTAGCGCCCGATGAAGCTGCGTCGCCAGTCGTAGCGGGCGAAGCAGCCCCACAGCAGCAGTCCCAGCGTTCGCTCGGGGTAGGTGGCCGCGAACAGGAGGCACATCGGGCCTCCCTCGGACGCGCCGAACAGCGCCGCACGCTCGGAGCCGACCGCCTGCATCACCGCGCGCAGGTCGTCCATCCGCTGCTCGAGCGTCGGCAGGCGGTCCTCGGGCACCCGGTCGGACAGCCCCGTCCCGCGCTTGTCGAACAGGATCAGCCGCGAGAACGACGCCAGGCGCCGGTAGAACGACGCGAGCGCCGGCGACTCCCAGGCCACGTCGAGATGGGAGATGTAGCCGCGGACGACGATCAGGTCGGCCGGACCCTCGCCCACCACCTGGTAGGCGATGTGCGCGTCCCCGCTCTTGACGTAGCGCGTCTCCGGCTCGCTGGTCACGGTCGGCCTCGCGCCAACCGTAGCCCAGCTAGTCGCGCGCGGCCTTCGCCATCCGGGCGATGCTGGTGATGACGTAGTACAGCGAGAGCAGGAAGAACGCCGCGCCGACGATGGCGCGGATCTGGTCCTCGGAGGCGGGAGCCTTGCCGGCGATCGGCGGGGCGACGCGGTCGGCGACCGTCTCGCGCCAGCCCGCGAGGCCGGCGATCCCGAGTTGTTCGGTGTTGGGCATGCGGCTTGCCTACCCGCCGAGCGCCTCGCGCACCCGCGGGGCAACCTCGGTCGCGAACAGCTCGGTCTGCCCGAGCTGGTCCTCGTGGTCGAACCAGGCGACGAAGCCGTCGAAGCGCAGGTCGCGCGCGAGCTTGGTGATCTCCTCGACCCAGTGCTCGGCCGGGCCGCGCAGCCAGCCGTCGCCGTCGCCGATCACGCCGTTGAGGTTCGCCACGCGCCGGATCGCCGCCGGGTCGCGCCCCGCCTTGCGCGCCGCCTCGTCGATCGCGTCCTGTTTCGCCGGCACATCCTCGAGCGGCAGCCGCGGCAGCGAGGGCACCCAGCCGTCGGCCAGCCGCCCGACGGTCCGGACCATCCGCGGCCCGTAGGCGCCGAGCCAGATGCCGATGTCGTGCGCCGGATCCGGCCCGCCGTGGCCGCCCCGCATCTCGTAGTGCTCGCCCTCGACGGTGATCCCGCGCTCGCCGGCCCAGACGCGGCGGATGATCTCGATCGCCTCGATCAGCGCGTCGACCGACTCCGGCCCTGTCCGCACCGGCCCGCCCCAGGCGCCGATGCCCTCCCAGAACGCGCCCGTGCCGAGCCCGAGCTCGACCCGGCCGCCGCTCAGCCTGTCGAGGGTGGCCGCGGACTTCGCGAGCACGCCCGGGTGGCGCAGCGGCAGGTTGGCGACGTCGGGGAAGAAGCTCAAGCGCTCGGTGCGCCCGGCGAGGTAGGAGATCAGCGTCCAGGCGTCGAGGTGACGGCGCTGGTACGGGTGATCCTGGATGCCGACGAGGTCGAGGCCGAGCCGGTCCGCCAGCAGCACCTGCTCGATCACCGCGTCCTGCTCGGAAGCCAGCGGGACCGGGAAGACGCCGAAGAGGGGCTTCACGACGGCAACGTGCCCTTCACGCGAGTGCGCGCGCCGTCCGCATCGACCTCGACCTTCCAGATCGGCGCCTCGGCCTTCACGCGGTCGATCAGCGCGCGGGCGGCGTTGAACGCCTCGCCGCGGTGCGGCGCCGAGGCGGCCACGATCACGCTCGGCTCGCTCAGCGGCACGGTGCCGACCCGGTGCTCCAGCGCCACCGCGGAGCATCCGTAGGCCGCCGCGACCTCCTCCCCGATCGCCCGCAGCTTCTCGGCGGCCATCTCCACGTAGGCCTCGTAGTCGAGCTCGGGCACCTCGCGCGTGACGCCCTCGAACAGCACGACGGCGCCGGCGGCGGGATCGCGCACGGCGGCGGCGAGTGCCGCGAGGTCGAGCGGGTCGCCGGTCACCCGCACGCGGCGGACGACGTTCGCGCCGCCCGACACCGGCGGCACGAGCGCGACCTCGTCGTCGGCGGTCACGACCGACGCCTCGTCCGCGTACTCGCGGTTGATCGCCACCACGCACGAGCGCGGCGCGACCTCCATCGCGGCCAGCAGGTCGGCGACGCGCGCGCCCTCGGGCAGCTCGACCTGCACGCGGTCCGAACCCGCGCGCTCGCGCAGGCCGGCGAACAGACGTACGGTCACGACCACACGGACACCCTAGACTCAGGAGGGATGGAGGGACCCGCCCTCACCCACCTCGATGCCTCCGGGCAGGCCCGCATGGTCGACGTCGGCGATAAGGAGCCGACCGAGCGCTGGGCCCGTGCCCGCGCCGTCGTGCGAATGTCGCCCGAGGCTGCCTCGCGCGTGGCCAGCGGCGACAACCCCAAGGGCGACGTGGTCGCCGTCGCGCGCATCGCCGCCATCCAGGCCGCCAAGCGCACCGACGAGCTGATCCCGCTCTGCCACCAGCTGCCGCTCTCCCACGTCGACCCGCAGATCGCCGTCGACCCTGCTGACGGCCGCGTGACGATCGTGGTCGAGACCCGCACCAAGGACCGCACCGGCGTCGAGATGGAAGCCATGGTGGCGTGCTCGGTCGGCGCCCTGACGATCTACGACATGGTCAAGGGGATCGAGCCGGGCGTCACCGTCGAGCGCGTCGAGCTGCTCGACAAGACCGGCGGGAAGGCGGACTTCCACCGAGCATGAAACCGCTCGTCGACGGACACGGACGCCCCATCGGGGACGTGCGCATCTCGGTCACCGACCGCTGCAACTTCCGCTGCCAGTACTGCATGCCGGCGGAGGGCCTGCCGTGGCTCAACCGCGACTCGCTGCTCTCCTACGAGGAGATCGCGCGGCTGGTGCAGCTGCTCGGCGCGATGGGCGTCCACGACGTGCGGCTGACCGGCGGCGAGCCGCTCGTCCGCAAGGAGCTGTGGCGGCTCGTGGAGATGCTGTCGGGCCTCGAGGACGTCCACGACCTCTCGCTGACCACCAACGGCTACCTGCTCGCCCGCCAGGTCGACGACCTCGTGCGCGCCGGGCTCAAGCGCCTCAACGTCTCGCTCGACTCGCTGGCGCCCGACCGCTTCTTCCAGCTCACCCGGCGCGACTCGCTCGCCCAGGTGCTCGAAGGGCTCGAGGCCGCCGAGGCGCACCCTGAGCTGCGCCCGATCAAGGTCAACGTCGTCGCGCTCAAGGACTTCACCGAGGACGAGGTCGTGCGCTTCGCCGACTTCGCCCGCCGCACGCCCTACGTGGTGCGCTTCATCGAGTTCATGCCGCTCGACGCCGACCACTCGTGGAGCGCCGACAAGGTGCTCCCGAACGAGGAGATCCGGCGGCTGATCCACGAGGTCCACCCGCTCGAGCAGGTCGGCCGCGACCGCCACGGCACCGCGCGCCGCTGGCGCTTCGCCGACGGGCAGGGCGAGATCGGCTTCATCTCCCCCGTCTCCGAGCCGTTCTGCGGCGACTGCAACCGCATCCGCCTGACCGCCGAGGGCATGCTGCGTACCTGCCTGTTCTCGCTCAACGAGACCGACCTGCGCGAGCCGATGCGCGCCGGCGCGAGCGACGCCGAGCTCGAGCAGATCATCCGCGACGCGGTCTGGCGCAAGGAGCTCAAGCACCACATCGGCGACGAGGGCTTCATCCAGCCGGCGCGCTCGATGTCGCGCATCGGCGGGTGAAGGACCTCCCCGAGGCGACCGAGCTCGTCCTCGCGGCCGCCGCGCCGCTCGAGCCCGAGCGCGTGCTCGCTGGCCGACGCGGCCGGGCGGGTCGCCGCCGAGGACGGGCGCAGTGCCGTCGACCTGCCGCCGTTCGACCGCTCGGCGATGGACGGCTACGCGGTGCGCGCCGCCGACACCGGCGGCGGGTCGCTGACGCTCGCGGGCGAGATCGCAGCGGGCGAGGCGGGCGACCGCCCGCTCGAGCCCGGCACCGCGCTCGGCATCACCACCGGCGCGCCGATCCCACCCGGTGCCGACGCCGTCCTGCAGTCCGAGCTCGCGGAGCTCAACGGCGGCAGCGTGCGCGCCACCGAGGCGGTCGCCGAGGGCACCCACATCCGCGTGCGCGGCGAGGACGTCCACGCCGGCGACCTGATCGTGCCCGCCGGGGAGCTCGTCACGCTTGCCCGCGTCTCCTCGCTCGCCGCCGCCGGGGTCGGGGAGCTCGCCGTGCACCGCCGCGCGCGCATGCACCTGCTCGTCACCGGCTCGGAGCTGCTGCCGCTCGGCGCGCCGCCCGAGCCGGGCAAGATCCACGAGTCGAACGGGCTGATGGTGCGGCTGCTGGCCGAGCGCGCCGGCGCCGAGGTGATCGACCACGGCGTGATCGCCGACGACTTCGAGTCGACCCGCGCCGCGGTCGAGGCGGGCCTGAGCGGCGACGTGCTCGTGGTGTCCGGCGGCGTGTCGGTCGGCCCGCACGACCACGTCAAGCCCGCGTTCGAGGCCTGCGGAGTCGAGGAGCTGTTCTGGCGCGTTCGCGTCAAGCCCGGCAAGCCCTTGTGGTTCGGGCGCCGGGGTGGGACGCTCGTGTTCGGTCTGCCGGGCAACCCGCTCTCGAGCATCGTCGGCTTCCTCGCCTTCATCGAGCCGTCCCTGCGCCGCCTGCACGGCGAGCGCGACGTCGCGATGCGCACCGAGCCCGCGCGGCTGACCGAGGCCGCCGGCCCGTCCGACGGCCGCACCACGTTCCTGACCTCGCGGCTCGCCACGGGCGCCGACGGCGTGCTCGAGGCGACCCCGACCCGCAACCAGGGCTCGCACCTCACCGGCGCGCTCGGGCAGAGCGACGGCTTCGCCATCGCTCCGCACGGCTCGGGACCGCTGCCCGCCGGAGCCATGGTCGATGCCGTCCGCTTCGCCTAGCTGGCGCGACTCCGACTTCCGCGAGCGCGACGCCAAGAACCCGCGCCGCTGGATCGGGCGCCTCATCGGGGCCTGGGCGTTCGTCGCGCTGCTGCTCCTGCTCAACGAGCAGCGCCGCGACGGCGTCCGCTGCGACCAGGAGTGCTTCGGCACCTTCCGCACCTTCGAGGCCGGCCATCCGTGGACGAACTACGACGACGCATGGCAATGGGACGCGCAGAACGCCGTGATGTCGATCGGCTTCCTGCTCGCGATCGCCGCCGTCGTGTTCCTGTTCATGGAGCGGCGGGAGCGCGCCATCAAGTTCACGCTCGCCTCGATCGCGGTCAGCGCGGTGTTCCTCATCTGGGTGCAGCTGTCGCCGCCGGTCGGCAGCGCCTAGATCCGCACCGAGCCGTCGTCCGCGACCGTCCAGTGCGGGTTGTGGGCGACCTCCCACGGATGGCCGTCGGGGTCGATGAACACGCCCGAGTAGCCGCCCCAGAACGTGCTCGCGCCCGCGCGGCCGATCGTCGCGCCGGCCGCCTCGGCCTCGGCGAGCACCGCGTCGACCTCCTCGGGCGAGCGCACGTTGTAGGCGAGCGTGACGCCGCCGAAGCCGCCACGGTCGACCACCGCCGAGTCCTCGGCCAGCTGCCCGCGGTCCCAGACCGCGAGCACCATGCCGCCGAGCTGGAAGAAGGCGACGTCGAGCGCCGGGTCGGTGTCGCAGGTCCAGCCCAGCGCCTCGTAGAACGCCCGCGCGGTCGTCACGTCGGCGACCCCGAGGGTGACGAGGGAGAGGCGCTGCTCCATTCAGCGAGGAGGCGAAGACCGCCCGAAGCGGCGCCTGATCCGCTCCCACAGGACGGAGAAGAACAGACCGATCCCGCCCACCGGCTTGGCCGCCGCAGGCTGCGCCGGAGGGGGCGACGGCGGGGTGGGTTTGCCGGGCGTCTCCGAGTCGGCGCCCTCCACCGGGGCGGCCGCCCCCGCGGCCTCGGGCGGCGCCTCGCCCTTGGCGATCTCCTCCCCGCTCGGCGCCGCCGGGGCGTCGGCCAGGCGCGAGGAGAGGCAGGTCGCGAAGTCCCGCATCATGCGGTTGGAGATGTCCTCGATCATGCCGCCGCGGCCGAAGCGCGCGAGCCGGCCGGTGATGGTGAAGTCGGTGACGGCCGCGACGCGCGTGCCGCCGTCGTGCTCGGACAGCGTGTTGACGATCGTGGCGCTCGCGCCGCCCTGGCCGCGCTTGTCCGTCCCCCGCGCCTTCAGGGTCGCGGTGTGGGTCGCCTCGTCGGCGCTCTCGATCTGGATCGTGCCGCGGTAGGACGCGGTGGTCGGGCCGAGCTTGACCTGGAACGTGCCGTGGTACGTCCCGTCCTCGTCGTGGTCGGTGATGGCCGCGCCGGGCAGACAGGGCGCGACGCGCTCGAGGTCGTTGAGCGCCGTCCACACCTGGTCGATGGGCGCCGCCACCTCGAAGGACTGCTCGAGCTTCATGACTGGACCTCCTGGAGCCGCTCGGGCGTGTCGATGTCCGTCGGGTCGCTCAACCGCCCGACCTCCCATGGATAGACGTGGTCGCCCTCGAGCAGGCCGCGGGCGCCGCTGTCGCCCTCGAGCTCGCCGACGTGGTCGAGCAGCCGCCGCTCGAGCAGCACCGGGTGGCCGGGCGCGCCGTCGTAGGTGGCGCGCACGGCGAGGTGGCGGCCGCGGTGGTCGAGCACGCCGGCGATCACCTCGGGGGTGATGAAGGGCTGGTCGCCGAGCGTGATGACCGCCGCCTCGACCTCGCCGAGCGCGGCGACGCCCGCCTGCAGCGACGCCGACTGCCCGTCGGCCCAGCGCTCGCAGACGACGACGTCTGCCTCCGACAGGTCGACCGCGGCGCGGACCTCGTCGGCGTGGGCGCCGAGCACGACCACCACCGGCGAGATCGACGGCACCGCGAGCATCGCCCGCAGCGCGTGCTCGAGCAGCGGGCGGCCGTCGAGCATGGCGACCTGCTTGACGCCACCGAAGCGCTTGCCCTCCCCGGCGGCGAGGACGATCCCGCCGATCTCCGGCTCGGTCTCGGCGGCGCGCGGCGGGCGGGTCATGCGGGGACGCCCTCCTCCATCAGCTCGGCGAGCGCCTCCAGCGACGCCAGCGAGTTGCCCGGGATCAGGTGGTCGACGTGCGGGAGCGCCGCCTGCATGCCGCGGGTGAGCGGCTCGTAGCGCGGGTCGGCGGCCAGCGGGTTCAGCCACACGACACGGTGGGCGCAGCGGCGCAGGCGGGCCATCTCCGCGGTCAGCTCGTCGGGGTCGCCGCGGTCCCAGCCGTCGGACAGGATCACCACGACCGAGCCGCGGCCGATGCGGCGACCGTGCACGCGGTTGAGGGTCGCGAGCGCCTCGCCGATGCGGGTGCCGCCCGACCAGTCCGAGACCGCCTCGGCGGCGCGCCGCAGCGCACGGTCGGGGTCGCGGCCGGCGAGCTCGCGGGTGACGCGCGTCAGCCGGGTGCCGAACACGAACGCCTCGACGCGGGCGCGCGCCGCCACCGAGGCCTGCATGTACATCAGCAGCATCCGCGCGTAGGGCGCCATGGAGCCGGAAACATCGCACACGAGCACCAGCCGGCGCGGCCGCACGGCCGGAGCGCGGTAGCGGCGCTCGACGAACTCGCCGCCGTGGCGCAGCGAGAGCCGGATCGTGGCGCGCAGGTCATGGACCTCGCGGCGGCGCCGGGACGGCACCGTGCGGCGCGAGAGGCGCTGCGGGGCGCGCTGGGCGAGCCGCACCAGCAGGCGCCGCGCGACCGCGCGCTCGGAGTCCGTGTAGAGCGCGAAGTCCTTCTCGCGCAGCAGCTCCTCCTCGCTGTACGCGGCCGGCGTCGGCACGGCGTCGACCTCGGCCGTCGTGGGCGTCTCGGCGGGGATGCCCAGGCGCGGGAGCGCCGCGCGCTCGATGTGGCCGAGCTCCGCCAGCGGGTCCTCGAGCTCGTCCTGCGGCGTGGAGAACGCGACCGCGAACGCCTCCGCGAAGACCGCCATGTCGGCGTGCGAGGAGCACAGCGCCGCGCGCAGGGCGTAGAACGCCTCGTCGCGCTCGGCGGCGTCGACGGCGGCCAGCGCGCGGTGGGCGGCGAGGAGGTCGCCGACGCCGACGTGCGCCCCGCCCGCGCGCATCAGGGCGGCGAGCTGCGACAGCGACGCCGAGACGCCGGCGGACAGCAGCGCGGCGTCACGCACCCCGCAGGACTCCCGCCGCACGGACCCGGTCGATGTCCTCCCGCACCTTCAGGGCCACGCCCAACGTCTCGTCGAGCGGCTCGTCCGGACCCAGCGCCAGCAACGCTCGCGCCCAGGTGATCGTCTCCCCCACCCCCGGCAGCTTGTAGAGCTCCTCGCCGCGCAGCCGCGCCACCGCCTCGCACACCCGCAGCGCCACCGCGTCGGGCACGCCGGGCAGCCGCGCGCGGACGATCTCCGCCTCGCGCTCAGAGTCGGGGTAGTCGATCCAGTGGTAGAGGCAGCGGCGTTTGAGCGCGTCGTGCAGCTCGCGCGTGCGGTTGGAGGTCAGCACGACCAGCGGCCGCCGCCGCGCCTCCACCGTCCCGATCTCCGGGATCGAGATCGCGAAGTCGGACAGGAACTCGAGCAGGAACGCCTCGAACTCGTCGTCGGCGCGATCGACCTCGTCGATCAGCAGCACGCTCGGGCCCTCCTCCTCCAGCGCCTCCAGCAGTGGCCGCCGGAGCAGGAACTCGCGCCCGAACAGCTCGCGCGCCTCGGCGCCGGCCTCCGCCGCCCGGATGGCGAGCAGCTGGCGCCCGTAGTCCCAGTCGTAGACCGCGTGGTGGAGGTCGATGCCCTCGTGGCACTGGAGCCGGATCAGGCGCGCGCCGGTCGCGCCGGCCAGCGCCCGCGCGACCTCGGTCTTGCCCACGCCCGCCTCGCCCTCCAGCAGCAGCGGCTGCTCGAGCTCGGCGGCCAGGTAGACGGCCGTCGCCAGGCCCCGGTCGGCGAGGTAGCCCTCGCCGGCCAGGGTCCGCGTGACGTCGGCCGGAGTGGCGAGCGCCTCAGCTACGCCGCCGCCTCCTCGAGCGCCCGCCGGCACAGCACCCGCGCGAGGTGGCGCTTGTACTCCTGCGAGGCGTTGAGGTCGCTCGGCGGGTTCGTGCCCTCGGCGGCCATCTCCGCGGCGGCGGCGATCGCCGATGCGTCGAGCGCGCCGCCGCGCAGCGCCTCCTCGGCGGCGGTCGCCCGCAGCGGCACGTTGCTCATGTGCGTGAGCCCGATCCGCACGTCCTCGCAGGAGCCGTCGCTGCCCTTCTTGACCAGCGCCGAGACGGCGACCATCGCCCAGTCCTCCTGCGCGGCGGTTGAACTTCTGGTAGCCGAACCCGTAGCCGTCGAGCGCCGGGTAGTTGACCGACGTCAGCACCTCGTCGTCGCCGACCGCGGTCGTGAGGTAGTCCTGGAACAGGTCGGCGGCCGCGATCGTCCGCTCGCCGGAGGCGCCGCGAACCGTCACGGAGCCCTCGTAGGCGAGCAGGATCGCGGGCTGGTCGGAGGCCGGATCGCCGTGCGCGAGCGAGCCCCCGAGCGTGCCGCGGTTGCGGACCTGCGGGTCGGCGATCGTGCTCGAGACCGCGGCGATCAGGCCGAGGCTCTCGTCGTTCGCGATCGCCGTGTGGGTGGTCATCGCGCCGATCTTCACCCCGCCGTTGCGCTCGATCCCGCTCAGCCCGGGGACCTTGCGGAGGTCGACCAGCAGCGTCGGGGCCGCCAGCCGCAGCTTCATCAGCGGCAGCAGCGAATGCCCGCCGGCGATCAGCTTGGCGTCCTCGCCACCGCCGGACAGCGCGGACAGCGCCTCGTCGAGCGTGTCGGGCGCGACGTAGTCGAACTCGGCGGGGATCACAGCCCACCTCCCTCACTCGGCGCGGTCGGTCCGGAGCCGGCGCTGCCGCTCCCGTGCTCGTCCCACGATCCGCCCTGCTTGCCCGGGTCCTGCGGCACGTCGCGGCCCTTGGCCTCCTGGATCGTCGCCCACACGTTCTGCGGGCTCAGCGGCATGTCGATGAAGTCGACGCCGAGCGGGCGCAGCGCGTCGATCACCGCGTTGGCGATCGCCGGGCTGGCCGCGATCGTGCCGGCCTCCCCCACGCCCTTGACGCCGAGCGAGTTGACCGGCGACGGGGTCTCCGTACGGTCGGTCTCGAAGCTCGGGACGTCGGCGGCGCTGGGCAGCGCGTAGTCGACGAACGTGCCGGTCACGAGCTGGCCCTCGTCGTCGTAGTGGATGCGCTCGTAGAGCGCCTGGCCGATGGCGTGCGTGATGCCGCCGTGGATCTGACCTTCGATCAGCTTCGGGTTGATCGCCGGGCCGCAGTCGTCGACGCACACGTAGCGCACGATGTCGACCTTCCCGGTCTCCGCGTCCACCTCGACGATGCACGCGTGCGCGCCGAACGGGAACACGAAGTTCTCCGGGTCGTAGAACGTCGTCTCCTCGAGCCCCGGCTCCATGCCCTCGGGCAGGTTCTCGGGGACGTAGGCGGCGCCGGCGATCTCCGCCAGCGTCATGCCCTTGTCCGGCGAGCCCTTGACCGCGAACTTGCCGTCCTGGAGCTCCATGTCCTCGGGCGCCGCCTCGAGCAGGTGCGCGGCGATCCGCTGGGCCTTGTCGACCACCTTGACCGTCGAGCGCGCGATCGACTCGCCGCCCACGGCCAGCGAGCGCGAGCCGTAGGTGCCGAGGCCGAACGGGCCCGAGCCGGTGTCGCCGTGGACCACGTCGACCTGGTCGGGCGTGATGCCCAGCTTGTCGGCGACGATCTGGGCGAACGACGTGTCGAGGCCCTGGCCGTGCGGCGCGGCGCCCGTGTAGGCGGTCACCGACCCCGACGCGTGCACGCGCACCACCGAGGACTCGTAGAAGCCCGACTGGATGCCGACGCCGCTCGGGCCGACCACGCGCGACGGCGCGAGGCCGCAGATCTCCATCCAGGTGGAGAAGCCGATGCCGCGGTACTTGCCCTCACCGCGCAGCTGCTCCTGCTCTTCGCGGAACGCGTCGAGGTCGACCATGGTCAGGAGCTTGTCGAGCGAGCCGTGGTAGTCGCCGGAGTCGTAGACGATGCCGATCGCCACCTCGGCCGGGAAGTCCTCCTTGGGGATGAAGTTCTTCCGCCGCAGCTCGAGCGAATCCATGCCCAGCTCGGCCGCGAGCTGCTCGATCATCATCTCGATCAGGTGCGTCGCCTCCGGCCGCCCGGCGCCGCGCGTGGCGTCGGTCGACATCTTGTTGGTGAAGACGCCCTTGGCCGTGAAGTTGAGGTTCGGGATCTTGTAGCAACCGCTGATCACGAACCCGGTGAACGACGGGATGAACGGCGTGAGGATCGTGTGGTACGCGCCGAAGTCGCAGATCGCCGTGCAGTCGAGCCCCGTGATCGTGCCGTCGCGCTTGGCGCCGATCTTCACGTAGTCGATCTGGTCGCGGCCGTGGACGGTCGAGGTCATGTGCTCCGAGCGCGTCTCCGTCCACTTGACCGGGCGGCTGAGCTGCTTCGACGCCCACGCCGCGAGGATCTCCTCGGCGTAGTGCATGATCTTCACGCCGAAGCCGCCGCCCACGTCCGGCGCGATCACGCGGATGTGGTCCTCGGACATGCCGAACTCGCCGGCCATGAAGAGGCGGATCAGGTGCGGGTTCTGGCTCGTGATGTGCAGCGTCAGCTGGCCCATCCGCCAGTCGGCGATCAGCGAGCGCGGCTCGATCGGCGTGCCGGCCGAGCGGTGGTTGACGATCCGCCGCTCGACGATGACCTCGGCCTCGTTCCAGGCCGCGTCCATGTCGCCGCCGCCGATCGTCCACTCGTGGACGGCGTTGGTGCCGATGTCCTCGTGGACGAGCGCGGCGCCTTCCTCGAGCGCCTTCTCGGGATCGACGACGACCGGCAGCGGCTCGTACTCGACGAGCACCTGCTCGGCGGCGTCGACGACGCCGTACTTGCTGTCGCCGATGACGATCGCGACCGCCTGGCCGACGTAGTTGACCTCGTCCTTGGCCAGCGGCCAGTGCTCGGGCGCCTTGACCTCGACCCCCGGCGGCACCCACACCATCGGGATCGGGCCCGCGAGATCGAGGTCGTCGGCCGACCAGACGCCGTAGACGCCGGGCAGCTCCTTGGCGCCGGAGGCGTCGATCGAGACGACCTTCGCGTGCGCCTCGGGTGAGCGCACGACGGCCATGTAGAGCATGCCGGCGACGACCATGTCGTCGACGTAGCGCCCGCGGCCGGTGATCATCCGCGGGTCTTCCTTGCGCCTCAGCGACTGGCCGACCCACTTGCCGTTGGTTGCGCCCTCGGTGATGCTCACAGCTTCACCTCCTGGCCCGCGGCGGACAAGACGGCCTTGACGATGTTGTGGTAGCCCGTGCAGCGGCAGAGGTTGCCGGCGAGCGCCTCGCGGACCTCCGCCTCGGTCGGGCTCGGGTTCTTGGCGATCAGGTCGGAGCCGGCCATGATCATGCCGGGCGTGCAGTAGCCGCACTGGAGGCCGTGGTGCTCCCAGAACGCCTCCTGCAGCGGGTGCAGGTCGCCCTCGCTGCCCATGCCCTCGATCGTGGTGACGTCAGCGCCGTCCGCCTGGACCGCCAGGACGGTGCAGCTCTTGACCGCGTCGCCGTCCAGATGGACCGTGCAGGCCCCGCAGTTGGACGTGTCGCAACCGACGTGGGTGCCCGTCAACCCCAGCGTGTCGCGTAGGAAATGCACGAGCAGCTGGCGCGGCTCGACCTCACCAGCGTGCAGCTGCCCGTTCACGGTCACCGTTATCGGGACACGGCCTGCCATCAGGGTTCCTCCTCGCCCTCGGTTACGACTCCTCGCCGAGAAACCTATTCGTCGTGCACTGCGCGCGCCACCCGAATCCTGACCGGGAGGCCGCCTTTCGGCCCCAGCGTCGGCGTCTGGCGGATTCTCAGTTCGAAGCCGGGCGGCAACTCGACGCGGAAGCGCTCGAGCACCGCGGTCGCGATGGCGCGGATCTCGGCCTGGCCGAAGCGCATCCCGAGGCAGATCCGCGAGCCGCCGCCGAACGGGACGTAGGCGCCCTTGGGGATCTGCTTGCGCGCCTCGGGAGCGAAGCGCTCGGGGCGGAAGGCGTGCGGCTCCTCCCACACGTCGGGCAGCCGGTGCGACGCCCAGGAGGAGTAGTTGACCGGCGCGCCGGCGGCGATCCGGTGGCCGGCGAACTCGTAGTCCTTGTCGGCGCGGCGCGGCCCGATCCAGGCCGGCGGGTAGAGGCGCAGGGTCTCGTCGAGCGCCTGGTCGAGGTACTGCGGGTCGGCGGCGGCCGCGTCGGCCATGTCGGGATGGCGGGCGAGCTCGTAGAACAGGAACGCGATCGTCGCCGTCGTCGTGTCGTGGCCGGCGAACAGCAGCGTCATCACGTGGTCGCGGATGTGGCGGTCGCTGAGCGGGGCGTCGAGCAGCAGCGAGAGCACGTCGTCGCCGCGCTGGCCCGTGCGCCGGCGATGCGCGATCTCGGCGTAGATCAGGCGGTCGAGCCTGGAGCGCGCGTCGGTCAGCGCCGCCCACGGCGTGCCGGGCCCGCGCAGCACCTGCAGCCAGTACTCGCGGCCGTAGAAGCCGAGTGCGCGCTCGAACTCGCGCGCCGGCTCGCGCGAGTCGGCGTCGAAGCCGAACAGCGCGCGCATCGCCACCCGCAGCGCGAGCTCGCGCGCCCACGCGTAGAGGTCGAGCTCGAGCCCGTCCTCCCAGGTGCTCAGCGCGCGCTCGGTCTCCTCCTCCATCACGCCGATCGCGTTCCTGACCCGCTCGTGGTGGAAGGCCGGGAGCACGATCCGCCGCGACTGCTTGTGGAAGTCGCCGTCGATCGTGAGCATCCCGTCGCCGAGCAGCGGGATCAGGTCGCCGAAGCCGCCGTCGCGCCAGCGGAAGTGGTCGGCGTGGGAGACGAGCATGAAGTGGTTCGCCTCCGGCCCGAGCATGAAGACGTTGCGGGCGTTGAGGATCCGCAGCGAGAAGACCGGGCCGTGGCGCTCGTAGGCCTCGAGCAGCAGCCCCAGCGGGTCGACGATCATGCGGTGCGTGCGGCGGAGGCTCGGCGCGTTGTCGCCGGGCGGGTAGCCGCCGCGGGCCCGCCGCTCGGTCTGCAGCTCGAAGGCGACGCGCTTGAGCGGGTTGGTGCTGATCGGGTCCGGACCCGTCAAGGACGACACCGCCGCAACTTACACTCGTGAAGATGCCGCCGCGACTGCCTGTGACGGGTGTCTCAGAGCTCGTGCTCGAGGTCCAGGACCTCGAGCGCTCCGAGGCGTTCTACGCCGGCCTGCTCGGGCTCCCGGTGGTCCAGCGCTGGCCGGAGCGGGACGTGATCTGGCTGATGGCGGGCGACCGCACGCGGATCGGGCTGTGGCAGCCGCAGATCGGGCTCGAGGGCGGGCGCGGCGGGGTGCACGTGCACTTCGCGATGCACATCTCGGAGGCCGACTACGACGCGGTCGTGGCGCGGCTGCGCGCGGCGGGCGAGCCGATGCCGGAGCACGTCTTCGGAACGACGCACGGGCGGGCGGCGTACGCCACCGACCCGGACGGGCACGTGGTCGAGCTGTGGACGTGGGACGTCTCCGGCCACCTCGCCACACTTGACGAGTCATGACGGCCGCCTCCCCCGACGCACGCCCGCTTCGCGGGCTTGGCTCCGTGCTGGGCATCGTCATCTCCGTCGTCGCGCTGGCGGCCGTGATCTGGTGGGCGCTGCGCCAGCCGCCGCCGCATCTCCCGGACACGCCGGGCGAGGTCGCGGCGCTGATCGGCGCGATCGCGCTCTACGGGATCAACACGCTGGTGCGCTCGGAGCGCTGGCACCGGCTGCTGGTCGACGACGGCGCGCAGCCCCACCGCGCCGACTCCTACTCGCTGACCACGGTCGGCTACGCGGTCAACAACGTGCTCCCCGCGCGGGCCGGTGACGCCGCGCGCGTCGTGCTGATGGCGCCGCGGGCCGAGGCGACCAAGCGCACCGTGCTCGGCACGATCGTGGCCGAGCGGCTGCTCGACGTCGGCGTGATCCTCGTGCTGTTCCTCGTCGTCGGCTACGCGATCCTCGGCGAGGTCGGCGCGGACTCGGTCGAGTGGATCGCGCTCTCCACCGCGGTGCTGATCGTCGCCGTCGTCGTGGCGATCGTGCTGGTGCGGCGCAACCATCGCGTGCACGACTTCGTGGCGCCGATGCTGTCCTCGACCGCGCGGCTGCTGAGCCGCCACGGCGCGCTGCTGGTCGGCATGACGTTCGGGATCTGGGTCATCGAGGCCTGCGCGTGGATCGCGGTCGGGCTGTCGGTCGGCTTCGGGATGAGCTTCCTCGAGGGCCTCTACCTGGTGGCGCTGGCCAGCGTGTTCGCGCTGATCCCGTCGGGCCCCGGCTACGCAGGAACGCAGGATGCAGCCACGGCGATCGGCATCAAGGCGATCGGGGGCAGCGGCGCGACCGCCGTCTCCTACCTGCTGATGCTGCGCTTCGCGCTGCTGGTGCCGATCACCGCGGTCGGCTTCGTGCTGCTGGCCGCACGCTACGGCGGGATCGGGCGTCTGCGGGCGGCGCGCGCGTGAGGCGGCCGAGCGGCGAGCTGATCGCCTATCTCGTGCTCGTCGCCGTGGCGCTCGCGCTGCGGCTGATCGACCTCGGCGACCGGCCGTTCCACCACGACGAGAGCCAGGACGCCTACTTCTCCTGGGTCCTGTGGACGAAGGGCGACTACGCCTACAACCCGCTGCTGCACGGGCCGCTGCGCTTCTACCTGACGGCCGCGATGTACGCGCTGTTCGGGGACAGCGACTTCACCGCGCGGCTCGCCCCGGCGCTGATGGGCACCTCGATGGTGTTCATGCCGTACCTGCTGCGCAAGCAGCTCGGGCGCGTGGCGGCGTTCACGGCGGCGGTGGTGCTGGCGTTCGGGCCGTCCTACCTCTACTTCTCGCGCTTCGCCCGCGAGGACATCTACTTCGCGGCGATCAGCTTCGCGCTGCTGGTGGTGGTGTTCCGCTTCCTCGACGCGCCGCAGGCGCTGGCAGCCGGCGGCGATCGGGGCGCTGATCGCGCTCGGCTTCGCGACCAAGGAGACGATGTACATCACCGGCTTCGTCGCCTTCACGTTCTTCGTGCTGCTGTTCTGGCGCGAGCGGGGCGGCCGCGGCGACACCTGGGCGCGGGTCACGTCGGTCGGCTGGGAGGCGTGGGTGTGGGCGCTGGCCGCCTTCGCCGCCGTGTTCACGCTCATGTTCACGGTCTTCCTCACCAACCCGGGCGGGCTGATCGACGGCCTCTACGACTCGCTCGCCTACTGGCTCGGGCAGCACGAGGTCGGCCGTGGCGGGGAGAAGCCCTACTTCTACCTCGTCGTGCTGTTCTCGACCGAGTGGCCGGTGCTGCTGCTCGGGCTGCTCGGCGCCGTGCTCGCGTTCCGGCAGCCGACCGTGCTGCGGGCCTTCCTGGTGTGGGCGTTCGCGCTGTCGCTCGGCATCTACTCGTGGGCGGGCGAGAAGTTCTCGTGGCTGGTGCTGCACCCGCTGCTGCCGCTGATCCTGCTGGCCGGCCTCGGGGTGCAGTGGCTGTGGGAGAGCCGCCGGACGACGCTCGGCCGCGTGGGGATCGCGGCCGCCGTGGTGATCGGGCTGTACGTGCCGTACGCGTCGTTCCTGGCCAACGCCCAGCACCGCGCCGACCCGCGCGAGTTCCTGGTCAGCACCCAGTCCTCCGAGGAGGTCAAGAAGGTGGCCGACCAGGTCGCGGCGATGGCGGAGAAGAACCCGGACCTCTCGATCACCGTCGACTCCGCCGACGGCGCGACGTTCCCCTACGCCTGGTACTTCCGCGACCTCAACGTCGGCTACCTCGACATGAGCATGGTCGACGCGCCGCCGGACTCCGACGTGCTGATCCTCACCGAGGGCAGCCGCGCCCGGCTCGAGCCGCAGCTCGCCGGCTACACGGGCCGCGAGTTCCCGTTCCGCGTCTGGTGGGTGCGCGAGTACGACAAGCAGTCACCGGGGAACTGGTGGCGCTGGTTCACGAAGCGCCGGCCGTGGAACCCGACCGGCGGCCTGCCGGAGTGGATCTACACCCGCAGCTGATCACCGCAGCTCCCAGATCGTGGTGCCGTCGCGGTCGAACACGCGGCGGCCGAGCCGGTCCCACTTCGCCACGCCCGCGTCGCCGTAGCTCGTGCGCTCGAGCGGGCCGACGACGACGTAGCGGACGTCGTAGCGGTCGAGCAGCGGCTGGATGCTCGCCTCGTCGGCGGCGCGGTAGATCGCCTCGACGTCCTCCCGCCGCGAGCCCGGGTCGTGCCCCCACTGCACCTCGTGCCCGGTCCAGCCCATCACCGTCGGCAGGCCCGTGAAGCTCGAGATCCGGCCGTGGCCGAACGCGGAGTAGTCGTCGCCCACCGCCTCGAGCACGACCGAGCCCTTCGGAGCGTTCTCGTTCAGCCACTCGATCGCCGCCGGGTCGCCGGGCGCCGACTCCTCCAGCCAGCCCAGCCCGCCGAGCGTCGGCGCGTCCGCGAAGCCGTCCTTGCGCGCGTAGGTCCCTGCCACCGGGTAGACGGCGGCGAGCGCGAGCAGCGCGACGAGCGGCACCGCCCACGCGATGCGCACGAGCCGCCCGCGGCGGCCGATCCAGCCCCAGCTCCACACGATCCCGACCGCGCACCCGATCGCCAGCAGCAGCCACGCCTGGTAGCCGAGCTTGAAGACCGTGTTCATGCGATAGAGGTCGCCGCCCGCGAACGAGTCCTTGACGTAGATCAGCTCGGGGATGAGCAGGCACAGGAGCCCGCCGCCGATCAGCAGCCAGGTGAAGCGCTCGACCGCTGGCGCGCGGCTGAAGAACGCCGTGAAGGCCGCCACGCCCACGAGCCCGGCCAGCACACCGACCCAGACGAGGTCGGCCACGGCGAGCAGCGAGCCGACGAACAGCGCGGTGGCGAGCGTCCAGCCCGCGATCCGCCACGGATGGCGCGAACGGATGAGCGAGACGAGGTAGGCGGTGAGCACGAGGTAGACGAGCAGCCCGTAGATCGCGCCGTTGTGGCGGGCGAAGGCGCCGAACGACTCGCGGTCGGAGACCGTGCCGAAGCCGTCGGCCGCCGTGTCGTAGGTCGAGCAGGAACGGCAGCACCGCCAGCACGCCGAGCAGGAGCATCACCACGGTCCAGATCAGCGTGCGCACGCGCTCGCGCACGGTCTGCGCGAGCCGGATCCGCACCAGGGCGCCGAGCGCCACGAGCCCGGCGATGACGGGGAACGACCAGGCGTTGATCGCGTACAGCGTCCCGACGCTGATCGCCGCGAACACGAGCTCGAGCGCGGCCGGGCCGCGCGGCGGTGGCGCCGGGCCGGTCAGCGCGACCTGGAGCCCGAAGGCCAGCGCCAGCAGCGAGAACGGGATCGCCATCACGTGCCCGTGCAGGTCGGCGAGCGTGAACGAGAACGCGGGGAACTCGTTGATCGTCCCCTCGATCACGCGCGATGCCCCGAACCAGTCGTAGGAGCGCAGCGGCCCGCCCTCCGAGAACAGCTCCACACCCGAGCCGATCGTGCCCGCCACGATGCACAGCGCGACGCCCCACAGCCCTGTCGCCAGCCGGTCGCCGATCGCGTACGCGAGCCCGAACGCGGCCACCACCGAGAGCGCGAAGAAGCCGGCGACCGCGAGGTTGTAGCCGACGTCCGGCGCCACGCCCGACAGCCGCACGAGTCCGGCCGCCATCAGGTGCCCGAGGTAGTAGTAGTTGAGGTCCTCCCCCGCCATCCACGGGTCCTCGGGCGGGAAGTGCCGCGCGTCGCCGGCGGCGTTGATGAACGCTATGTCCATCGGCTTCTCGGTCTGCCACACGTCCGGCGAGTAGGCGACGAGCAGCGCCATGAGCGCGAACGCGCCGAGTGCCAGCCCTTCCGACCACAGCAGCGCCTGCCGCGGCAGCTCCGGCCGCCAGCGCCACCAGGCCACGCCGCCGCCCGCCGCCAGCAGGAGCACCGCGCCGATCCACGTCGCCGTCCCCTGCGGCACGAGGTGCAGCGAGCCGAGCACCCACACGAGCCACGTGGTGAGCAGCAGGCCCAGCGGTTTGGCGAACGCGACGCCGCGACCCGGCAGGCGCGCGAACACGACCGCCGCCAGCGGCATGGCCGCCAGCCCCAGTACCTCGATCAGCACGAAGAAGCGCAGCGCGGCGGTCATCGCTCGTTCACAGACACTAATGTCGGCTCCCGTCGTGACCAGCTACACACGCGTCGCCGATCTACCGCTCACCATCGAGGACTACGCGCTCGAGGGCCGCGAGCGCGCGGTCGCCCCGCAGTTCACCCGCCGCACCACCACGTTCCACCTGCGCGGCGGCGGCGAGGAGGGCCTCGGCGAGGACGTCACCTACGACCCCGAGGAGCACGGGGTTCAGCAGGAGCGCGGACCGGAGCTCCCGCTCGCGGGCGAGTGGACGTTCCACGACTTCGCCCAGCACGTCGGCACGCTCGACCTCTTCCCCGCCGGCGAGCCGCAGCAGAGCGCCTACCGCCTCTACCGCCGCTGGGGCATCGAGAGCGCCGCGCTCGACCTCGCGCTGCGCCAGGCCGGCCGCTCGCTCGCCGACGCGCTCGAGCGCGAGCCGCGCCCGGTCGAGTTCGTCGTCTCGATGCGGCTCGGCAGCCCGCCCAGCTTCAAGCCCGTCGCCGACCGGCTCGAGGTCTACCCGTGGCTGCGCTTCAAGCTCGACGGCACACCGGACTGGTCCGACGAGCTGATCGAGCAGCTCGTGGAGACCGGCGCGATCGCCTCGATCGACTTCAAGGGCGCGTACAAGGGCACGGCGGTCGACGTCGACACCGACCCCGCGTTCTACCGCCGCATCGCCGAGGCGTTCCCGAACGCGTGGCTCGAGGATCCGGACCTCAGCGTGCCGGAGGCCGACGCCGCGCTCGAGCCGCACCGCGACCGCATCACGTGGGACGCGCCGATCCACTCGGTCGCGGACATCGAGGCGCTCGCGTTCCCGCCCAGGACGGTCAACGTCAAGCCGTCGCGCTTCGGCTCGGTCGAGGGGCTGTTCGCCGGCTACGACTACTGCGACGCCCAGGGCATCGAGATGTACGGCGGCGGCCAGATCGAGCTCGGTGTCGGGCGCGGGCAGATCCAGGCGCTCGCCTCGCTCTTCCATCCGTCGGGCGTCAACGACATCGCTCCGTCGGGCTACGACTGGACCGAGTTCCTCCACGGCCTCGAGCCGAGCCCGCTCGATCCGAAGCTCGAGCCGACCGGCATGCGGCGGCGGACGTAGAATCGATCACATGCCGCCCAAGCAGCGCCAGATCCGGATGGAGAGCAAGTCAGCGCTCTCCGCGATGCAGAAGCTCGAGGGCCGCTCGGACGAGGAGCTCGAGGCCGAGACCAAGTTCCGCGCGGCCGCCCAGGCGATCCTCGGCGCGCGCGCCGCCGAGCGCATGGACGCGAAGCGCTCGCGCGAGCATTTCCGTGCCGCGATCGCGGCCGCGCGCCCGCAGGAGCGGCTGCAGCTGCGCCGCATGGCCGAGGCCTCGCTGGCGCTCGCCGAGCGCCGCGCGGGCGACCTCAAGGTCGCGGCCGAGAAGCTCGGCCAGACCCCGCCCACCAACCGCCAGCTGCTGGCACTGCGCTTCATGGGCCTCGTCGCGCCGCCCCCGGGCGCGCCGATCTGGCTGCGGATCCGCGGGATCCTCCTGATCATCTTCCTCGTCATCGCGCTGCTGGCGCTGGGCTGGGGCATCATCCAGCTCGTCTCGCTGCCGTTCGGCGGCATCGGCGCCGGCGTGTCGATCTTCTGGGGCTTCCTGCTCGTCTGCGTCGCGCTCGGCGTGCTGTTCTTCGTCGGGCGGAGACGCCAGAAGCGGGCGCGCCAGAAGCAGGCCGAGCAGCGTGCGCAGGCTGCAACTACCGGCCGCCGGTAGAGCCAGCCGCACCCCCACTCTCCCCAGCGCCCCCGGGATTCGGAGGCGCCCGGCCGGGATCGTCGTGTCATGCACTCCGACACGACATCCACCGGCATGGTCGAGCTGACCGACATCGTCCGCGTCTTCGGGCGCGGCGAGGGCGCGGTCAGCGCCCTCGACGGCGTCACGCTCTCGCTCGACCGCGGCACCTTCACCGCCATCATGGGGCCCTCGGGCTCCGGCAAGTCCACCCTGCTCCAGAGCGCCGCGGGCCTCGACCGGCCCACCAGCGGCCGCGTCCGCCTCGGCGGCCATGAGCTGACCGCGCTCGGCGAGCGCGCCCTCGCCGGGCTGCGGCGCGAGCGCATCGGCTTCGTCTTCCAGTCGTTCAACCTGCTCGGCGCGCTGACCGCGGAGCAGAACGTCGCGCTGCCGTCGCGCCTGGCCGGCAAGCGGCTGCCGCGCTCGGTGGTGCGCGACGCGCTCGGGCGCGTCGGCCTCGGCGACCGCGTCCGCCACCGCCCGGCGCAGCTGTCGGGCGGCCAGCAGCAGCGCGTGGCGATCGCCCGCGCGCTCGTCGGCGAGCCGGACGTGATCTTCGCCGACGAGCCGACCGGCGCCCTCGACAGCCGCTCCGGCCGCTCGGTCCTCGAGCTGCTGCGGCGGACGACCGACGAGGGCGGCGGCACGCTGGTGATGGTCACCCACGACCCGTCCGCCGCCGCGTGGGCCGACCGCGTCGTGTTCATGGCCGACGGCCGCCTGGCCGGCGAGCTCGCCGCGCCGACGGCCGAGCAGGTCGCCGAGCGCCTGACCGGGCTGGGGGCCTGAGATGCTGCGGATCTCCTGGCAGACCCTGCGCGCCCGCCGCGGCTCCCTGGCCGGCGCGTTCGTGGCGATCTTCCTCGCCGTCATGCTCGCCTACGGCACCGGCCTGCTGATGGCGGGCGCGCTCAGCGCTCCCGGTCCCGGCCGGCTGGCCGCGGCCGACGCGGTGGTGCGCGCCGATCCGACCGTGACGGTCGGCCGCGTCGACCCCGAGAAGGTCGACGTCATCCCCGCCCCCCGCCTGCCTGCGGCCGAGGTCGGCCGCGTCGCGAAGGTGCGCGGCGTGGCCGCGGCGGTGGGCGACGTGTCGTTCCCGGTCGGCGGCCCGCTGCGCGCGGGCGGCGTCGACCGGGTGCAGGGCCACGGCTGGGCCAGCGCGGCGCTCACGCCCTACCGGCTGACCGCCGGGCGCGCGCCCTCTAGCCCGCGCGATGTCGTCCTCGACGCGCGGCTCCGCGCCCGCGTCGGCGCCACCGTCCACATCACGGCGCCGGGCGGCGAGGGGACCTACCGGGTCTCCGGCCTCGCGCGTGGCACCGCGAACCAGGACCGCGGCCAGGCCGCCGTGTTCTTCACCGCCGGCACCGCCGACCGCCTCTCCGGGGCCCCCGGAAGGATCAACGCGATCGGCATCATCGCGAAGCCGGGCGCGTCGCTCGCCGGGCTCGAGCGCCCCGGCCTCGAGGTGCTCGACCGCGCCCACGCGGCCGACGCCGACGCCGGCGACCCGCGCGCGAGCGACCGCGCGTCGCTGATCGCGATCTTCGGCACCATGGGCGGCATCGCCGGCATGGTGGCGCTGTTCGTGGTCGCCGGCACGTTCGCGCTCGTGATCGCCCAGCGACGGCGGGAGACCGCCGTGCTGCGCGCGCTCGGCGCCACGCCGCGCCAGGTCCGCCGCCTGATCGCGACCGAGGCGCTGTTCGTCTCGCTCGCGGCCAGCGCGCTCGGGCTGCTGGCCGGCCGCCCGCTCGCCAACGCGCTGGTCGACCTGCTGGCCGGCCATGGCGACGTGCCCGCGGGCTTCGCGCCCGGCCACTCGTGGATCCCGCTGGTCGCCGCGCTCGGCATGGGCGTCGGCATCGCCCAGCTCGCGGTCGTCGCGGCCGCGCGCCGCGCCGGCAAGGTGCGGCCGGCCGAGGCGCTGCGCGAGGTCGCCGTCGAGCATGGCCGCCCGGGCGTCGTGCGCACGCTGTCCGGCGTGATCGCGCTCGGCGGCGGCGCCGCCATCGCGGTCCTGTTCCAGGGCGAGCAGGCGTCGGCGTTCTCGATCCTCGCCGGCATCTCGCTGGCCGCCGGCGTCGCGCTGCTCGGGCGCTGGCTGCTCGGGCTGCCGGCCGCCGCGCTCGCGCTCCCGCTGCGGGCGCTGGGCGCGCCCGGGCTCCTGGCGAGCACGGGGCTGGCCGCCAACCGCTGGCGCAGCGCCGCGCTGGCGACGCCGATCCTGCTGATCGCCATGCTCGTCGGCACGCAGGGCGTGCTGGCCACCAGCTCGCGCCACGACACGGAGGCCGTGACCGCCGAGCGCGTGACCGCCGACCACGTGGTGACGGGCGCGCCGCTCCCCGCGGGCACCGCCGAGCGGCTCGGCGGCGCGGGCCTGGTCCCGACGCAGGTGTTCCTGCTCGGCGACGGCCTGACCGGCTGGGACGCGCCGTGGTCGGCCGCCGGGCTCGGTGACACCGGCCGCGTGCTCGATCTCGGTGTCCGCGCCGGCGACATCCGCGACGTCCGCGGGACCGCCGTGGCGATCAGCGAGACGGTCGCGGAGGAGGGCGACGTGCACATCGGTGACGTCCTGCCCGCCCGGCTGGAAGACACCACGGCCGCATCGCTGCGGGTCGCCGCCATCTACGAGCACGACGCCGGCCTCGGCCACGTGGTGATGGACCGCGCGCTTGCGCAGCGCCACGCCGCATCGCCCGCCGACACGGCCGTGTTCGTGGCCGGCGACCGGCCCGAGGCGACGCCCGGCACGCAGGTCCTGACCCGCGGCGAGTACCTCGGCACCGTGCGGACGCTCGGCCAGAGCGGCGCCTGGGGCGTGTGGGTGGTCATCGGCCTCTCGATCGTGTTCGCCGCGCTGTCGCTGCTCAACACCGCCGCGATGGCCACGGCCGAGCGCCGCGGCGAGCTGGCCACCATCCGCCTGCTGGGCGGGACCCGGTGGCAGGCGATCCGCATGGTCGCGCTCGAGTTCGCCCCCGTGGTGCTCGTCGGCCTGGTCGCGGGCGCCGCCGTGGCCGCCGTCTCGGTGATGGGCGTGCCGGAAGGCGTCCGCGGCATCGAGCTCAGCGTGTCGGCGACGCTCGTCGCCGGGCTCACGGCCGGGGCGGCGCTGCTCGGCCTCGCCGCCGCGGCGGTCACCGCCCGCAAGGCGATCCGCGTCTCGCCCCTGGCGGCGATGCGGGTGAAGGAGTGAGAATGGACCGCATGGCGCGATCCGTCCTCGTGGTCGACGACTCGGCGCCGTTCCGCGCCACCGCCCGCGCGCTGCTCGAGGCGCGCGGGTACCGGGTCGTCGGCGCGGTCGCCGACGGCGGCGAGGCGCTCGCCGCCGTCGAGGCGCTGCGGCCCGACGCGGTGCTGCTCGACATCAGCCTCCCCGACACCGATGGCATCGCGGTCGCCGGTCGGCTGAGCGGCGACGGCGGCCCCGCGGTGGTGCTCGTCTCGACGCTCGACCCGGCCGCGCTCGGCGAGCGCCGTCGAGCGCTCGGGCGCCCGCGGCTTCCTGCCCAAGGCCGACCTCACCTCGCCCGCGCTGGTGGAGCTGCTGGGGCCGCCGTGACCGTCAGGATCGTCATCGCGGAGGACCAGGCGCTGCTGCGCGAGGGCATGGTGCGGCTGCTCGAGGACGCGGGCTTCGAGGTCGTCGCCGAGGCCGGCGACGCGCCCGACCTGCTGCGCAAGGTCGGCGCCCACAAGCCGGACCTCGCGATCGTCGACGTCCAGATGCCGCCCGGCAACGAGGACGACGGCCTGCTGGCGGCGCTGGAGATCCGCGCCACGCGGCCGGAGATCGGCGTGCTCGTGCTCTCCCAGTTCGCCGAGGAGCGCTACGCGGTCGACCTCGTGGGCGACGAGCCGACGAGGGTCGGCTACCTGCTCAAGGACCGCGTCGCCGACTTCGCGGCGTTCGCCGAGGCGGTCCGCCGCGTGGCGGCCGGCGGCGTCGTGCTCGATCCCACCGTCGTCTCGCACCTGATGGGCCGCCGCCGCCGCGACGACCCGCTCGACGCGCTGACCCCGCGCGAGCGCCAGGTGCTCGAGCTGATGGCCGAGGGGCGGACCAACCGCGGGATCGCCGAGGAGCTGGTCGTGACCAGCGCGGCGGTCGAGAAGCACGTGACCGCGATCTTCTCCAAGCTCGACCTGCCCGACGCGGCGAGCGACCACCGGCGGGTGCTAGCCGTCCTCGCCTTCCTCCGCCGCTGAGCGCAGCGGGATCCGGGCGCGCACCAGCGTGCCCGCGCCGGCCGGGCTCTCGACTGCGAGCGTGCCGTCGAGCGCGCCCACGCGGTCGGCGAGCCCGCGCAGGCCACTGCCGCCGTCCAGCGCGGCGCCGCCGGCGCCGTCGTCGCGCACCTCGACGACGAGCTCCTCCCCCGTGTCGCGGACGTCGACGCGCGCGTGGCTCGCACCGGCGTACTTGGCGACGTTGGTGAGCGCCTCGGACACGACGAAGTAGGCGGCGGTCTCGACCGCGCTCGGCAGCCGCGTTCCGAGTTGCGTCTCGAACTCGACCGGCAGCGGGGCGCGGGTGGCGAGCGTCTCGACCGCGGCGTCGAGCCCGCGCGAGGCGAGCACCGCCGGGTGGATGCCGGCCGCCAGCTCGCGCAGCTCCTCGACGGCCGCGTCCGCGTTGGCCACCGCCCGGTCGAGCAGCTCGCGCGCCGCCGGCTCCTCGACCCGCTCGCGCGCGAGCTGCAGGTCGATCTTGAGCGAGACGAGCCGCTGCTGCGCGCCGTCGTGGAGGTCGCGCGTCAACCGCCGGCGCTCGGCGTCGCCCGTCTCGACGATCCGCGCCCGGGAGGCCCGCAGCGCCTCGAGCCGCGCGCGCAGCTCGACCTCCAGTCGTCCGTTCTCGATCGCGAGCGCCACGGTGCTCGCCGCCTCGCGCAGCAGCTCCGGCTCGTCGCGGAGCTCGGCGCTGTGGATGAGCGCGCCGACCCGCCGCTCGCCGTGGCCGACCTCGGTCACCGCGCGCCCGTCCCCGGCCGGCGGCAGCGCGAGCGCGGCACCGTCCCCGTCGACGTAGCGCTCGTCATCCGGCAGCCAGTACGCGACCGCGAGCGTCGGGTCGCCCAGCGCCGTCCGCAGGGCGTCCCGCACCCCGGCCGGACCCGGGTCGGCGGTCAGCCCCTGGATCAGGCGCCCGACGGCGGCGGTGCGGAAGAAGCGGCTGCGCGCCAGGCCGAGCACGAAGGCGGCGGGCAGCAGCGCGAACGCACCCAGGAACGCGAGCTGCGCCGCCCTGCTGTCGGCCGCGATCGAGACACCACCGAGCGCCACGATGACCGCGCCGAGCAGCAGCACCGGGTCGAGCCCGCGCCGCTCCACCCGGCTCGCCGCGCGCCGCCGCTGCGCCAGCAGCACGATCGTGGCGACGATCACCACCAGCTCGGCGATCAGCTCGAGCACCTCGAACGCGCTCACCACGTCCGGCGCCTCCGCGATCCCGTGCTCGTCGCCCAGCAGCACCTGCGGGGCGTGTAGGACCGTGGCCGTGACGTAGCCGACCGCGACCACCGCGCGCGCGGCCGCGCCCTCCAGCCGGCCGCTCGGGAAGGCCAGCAGCAGGTGCACGAGCAGCGCGACGATCAGCGTGTCGACCAGCGCGCCGAGCACGAACGGGAGCGGCGCGTCGGAGAACTGCAGGCCCGCGGTGACGACCGTGACGCCGACGGCGATCATCAGCGGCCCGGTCCGGTTGTCCGGTCGCCGTAGCCACGCGAACGCGCCCGCCGCCACGAACCCCCAGGCAAGTGCCACCCCGATGTACGCGACCGCGCGGCCGCCCTCGGGGAGATTGTCCGCGTCCGGCGTCAGCGCCAGCACGACGACGCCGAGCACGACGGCGAGCAGGCCGAGCGCGGCGGCGGCGCCGCGTCGCTGACTGCGCGTCAAGCCCTTCAAATCTGGCCTGCTTTCTGGGTAGTGTCGGCGGGTGGCCAACCACATCGTCACGCGCAGGCTGCTGATGGTGCAACTCGGGGTGGAAGAAGCGGTCGCGCTCGTCGACGGCCGCGGCGGCGGCGACCGCCCGTGGGCCCCCGGCTACCCCGACGACGGCGCGCTGGTGGCGGCCGGCTTCGTGATGACCGCGGCGCAGCATGGCCGCGACCTCGGCGAGTACGGGACGTACGAGATCATCCGCCGCAGCGACGGCGCGGTGATCGGCGCCGCCGGATTCCTCGGCCCGCCGGACGAGACCGGCTCGGTGCGGGTCGGCTACGGGCTGGCCGAGTCCGCGCGCGGCCACGGCTACGCCACCGAGGCGCTGAAGGCGCTGCTGCAGTGGGCGCGCGGGCAGGACGGCCTGGTCGCCGTGACGGCCGACACCACGCGCACCAACGTCGCCTCCCAGCGGGTGATGGAGCGCGCCGGCATGCAGCGCGTCGGCGAGGACGGCGAGCTCCTCTACTACATGGCATGAGCCCTCACAGCGCGCCCGCGTGGCACGTTGTAGGGGCATGAGCGCGGTCGCGCTACCCCCGTTCTGGTCGCTCGTCGAGGCTCACGGCGACGAGCTGCTGGCGCACGCGCGCCGCATGACCGACGACGACAACGCCGAGGACGTGCTCCAGGACGCGCTGCTGCGCGCGCTCCGCGCCTACCCGAAGCTGCGCCACGGCGACCACCTGCGCGCGTGGCTGTACCGCGTGACGACCACCACCGCGCTCGACCTGCACCGCCGCCGCCGGCGCGAGGTGCCGACCGAGGAGCCGCCCGCGCCCGCCGTCGAGGCCGAGTACGACGACGGCGCGTTCGAGTCGCTGATCGCGCCGCTCGCCCCCACCGCCCGCGACGCGCTGCGGCTGCGCTTCGTCGAGGACCTCGACTACGACCGCATCGCCACCGCCCTCGGCACCACGCCGGAGGCGGCCCGCCAGCGCGTCTCCACCGCCGTCCGAACCCTGCGAGAGAGAGTCACCGCATGACCCCCCTGACCGAGACGTTCCTCGACCGCCTGGCCTCCGCCGCCGTGCAGGAGGGCCTCGCCGACGCCGTCTACACGACGCTCGACACCCCGATCGGCCCGCTGCTCGTGGTCCAGGGCGAGCGCGGCGTGGTGCGGATCGCCTTCGAGGGCGAGCCCGAGGACGTCACGCTCGCCGGCGTGGCGGCCGGGGTCGGCCCGCGGATCGTGCGCTCCGACCGCGAGCTCGCCGCCACCCGCGACGCGCTCTCCGCCTATCTGGAGGGCGACGACGACACGCTCGGCCTGCCGGTCGACCTGACGCTCGCGCGTGGCCCGTTCCGCCGCTCCGTGCTGGAGGCGCTGCACCGCGAGGTGCACAGGGGCGAGGTGATCACCTACGGCGAGCTCGCCCGCGAGGCCGGCAACCCGCGCGCCGTGCGCGCGGCCGGGACGGCCTGCGCAACGAACCCGGTGCCGATCGTCGTACCCTGCCACCGCGTGCTGCCGGCCTCCCACAAGCTCGGCAACTACGGCGGAGGTCCGGACCGCAAGCGCGCGCTGCTCACGCTCGAGGGCGCGCCCTGGAGGGCCTGAGCCGCTACGGCGCGCTGCTGCGGCTCCCGGGCGTCCGGGCGCCGGTCTTCCTGTCGGCACTGGGCTCGCTGCCGATCGGCATGTACGGGCTCGCGATCGTGCTGCTGGCCCGCGAGTCGGCGGGCTCGTTCGCGGCCGCCGGCCTCGTCGCCGGCGCGTTCGGGTTCGTCAACGCGTTCGGCGCGGTCGTCCAGGGCCGCCTCATGGACCGGCTCGGGCAAGGGTCGGTGCTGCGAGTGGCGGCGGTCGTCCACGGGCTCGGCCTCATCGCGCTCGTGCTGGCGGCCGAGTCCGGCGCGCCCACCGGCGTGCTGGCCGTGCTGGCCGGCGTCGCCGGCTCCTGCCTGCCGCAGCTGCCGGGCGCGATGCGCTCGCTGTGGGGCTCGCTCGTCGCCGACGAGCAGGCGCGGCAGGCCGCCTACGCGCTCGTCGCGATCGTGTTCGAGGTGGCGGTGATCAGCGCGCCGGTGATCGTCGCGGGCGTCGTGGTCGTTGCCTCGCCGGCCGCCGCGGTGCTGACCGGCGCGGCGTTCGCCTGCGGCGCGGCGGTGGCGTTCAGCCTCACCGGCGCCTCGCGCCGGTGGCGCGGGGAGCGCCACGCGATCGGCTGGCTCGGCCCGCTGGAGTGGTCGGCCATGCGGGTGCTGACGGTCGCGATGGCCGCGTTCGGGACGGCGATCGGCGTGCTGCAGGTCGCCGTCCCCGCCTTCATGGCCGAGCGCGGCGCGGCCGAGACCGGCGGGCTGCTGCTCGCGTGCCTGTCGGCCGGCAGCCTCGTCGGCGGGCTCGTCTACGGCGCCCGCACGTGGCCCGGGACGCTCCGTCTCCGCCTCGTGGCCGTGCTCGGCGGGCTGGCGGCCGCGTGGTCGGCGCTCGCGCTCGCGGGCTCGCCGGGCGCGCTGGGCGCCGGCCTGGCGGTCGGCGGGCTCCTGCTCGCGCCCGCCACCGTCATCGGCTCCCACCTGCTCGACGTCGTCGCGCCGCGCGGCACGGTGACCGAGGCGTTCGGCGTCATGGTCATGGGACTCGTCGCGGGCACGGCCGCCGGCGCCGCGCTCGGCGGTCAGCTCGTCGACGGCCCGGGCTTCGCCGCCGCGATGCTGGCCGCGGGCGGCGTCTGCCTGCTGGGCGCGTTGGTCGCGCTCAGGATTCCGTGATCCGGATCTGGCGGATCACGACCGGGTCCACCGGACGCTCGTCCTGATCGGCCTCGACGACGCCGATCTTGTCGACGACTTCCTGGCCCTTGGTCACCTTGCCGAGCAGCGCGTAGTCGGGCGGCAGATCGAGTTCCTCGCCGGTGACGACGAAGAACTGGCTGCCGGACGTGCCGGCCGGCTCGGTCCCCGTCTTGGCCATCGCCACGACGCCCTTCTCGTAGATCAGGTCGTCGGGCGGGGCCTCGGTCACCGAGTAGCCGGGGCCGCCAGTGCCGTCGCCCTTGGGGTCGCCGCCCTGGATCACGAAGCCGGCGGCGATGCGGTGGAAGGGCAGGCCGTCGTAGAAGCCCTCATCGACCAGCGTCTTGAACGAGCCGCCGGTCTTCGGGGCGCGCTTCGCGTCGAGCGTGATGTCGAACTCGCCGCAGTTGGTCAGCACCCTCGCGACGTAGGTCTTGTCCGGGTCGAGCTCGGCCGTCGGCTTGTCGATCTCGACGTCCTTCGGCTCGGCCGCCGGCACCGTCTCGCAACCGCCCTCGGCCGTCCCGGCGGGCGCCTCGGTCGCGTCGGGCGTCGCGGCCTTCTCGTCGTCGCCGCCACCACCGCAGGCGGCGAGGAAGAGCGTGCACGCGAGCAGCAGCGCGACCGGCAGGGGGAGCCTGGACATGCGCGCCGATGATAATGACCGCCGCGTGCCGCTCTCCGCCATCGCCCGCCGCTATCAGCACTTCCTGCTGGATCTGGACGGCTGCCTGTACGTCGGCGACGGCCCCACCGATCGCGCCGCGCCGGCGGTCACCGCCCTGCGCGAGGCCGGCAAGGGGATCGTCTTCCTCACCAACGACGTCGGCAGCAGCCCGGAGGAGATCGTGCGCAAGCTCTGGCGGCTCGGCTTCCAGGCCTCGCTCGACGAGGTGATGACGGCCGGCGCGGCGCTGCAGTTCATGCTCGCCGAGCGCCCCGCCGGCGGCGCCGCCTTCGTGATCGGCTCCCAGGCGATCGTCGACCACGTCGCGGAGGCCGGCTACCGGATCGTCAACCAGACCGAGTTCGCCACCCGCGCCGACGTCGTGGTGGTCGCCGACCACGAGCGCTTCGACTACCGCGAGCTGCGCACCGCGGTCCAGGCCCTGGCGCGCGGCGCCGAGCTGATCGGGCTCAGCCGCGACCGCACGTTCCCGATGCCCGACGGCCCGTGGCCGGGCTCCGGAGCCGTCCTCGCCGCGGTCGAGACCGCCGCGGCCCGCAAGGCGGACGCGATCGTCGGCAAGCCGGAGCCCGCCATGTATACGGCCGCGCGCGACCGCCTCGGCGAGGGCAAGATCCTCGCCATCGGCGACCGCCTCGACGCCGACGTGCTGGGCGCCAAGCGCGCCGGGCACGACTCCGCGCTCGTGCTCACCGGCGCCACCGAGCGCAGCCAGATCGACGGCGCCCGCCCCGCCCCCACCCACGTCGCCGACTCGCTCTCGGCGCTGCTGCTCACGTGAGGCGGCGCCGCCACCAGACGCACCACAAGCACTCGTCCAAGAAGGGCTACCGGCGGCTGCTCGACCGCCTCGCGGCCCACGAGGACGTGCACCGCGTGGCCACCGGCCGCGTCAAGCCGCGCATGGGCGCGGGCCGCCCGGTCGCTCAGATCTCCAAGGTCCGCCAGATCGAGTCCGGCCTCTCCATCACCATCAACACGGATGGCGCCGTGATCGATGCCTACGTCGTGACTTCCGACCCGGCCGGGGTCGCCGCCTGGCTGCGCGAGGAAGGGCTGGCGCTGTGATCGAGTTCTACGACCGTCCCGGCGTCCTGGAGCGCTACCGCGATGCCACCGCGGGCGGCTCCGACCTCCGGCTCGTCATGGAGGAGCCCGCTCTGCTCGAGGAGATCGGCGACCCGCTCGGCCTGCGCGTCGTCGACCTCGGCTGCGGCGATGCAGCTATCGGCCGCATGCTGCTCGAGGCGGGCGCCGCCGGCTACCTCGGCATCGACAGCTCCGAGCGCATGGTCGCCATCGCCGAAGCGACGCTGCGCGGCACGTCCGGCGAGGTGGTGCGCGGCGACATCGCGGAATGGAGCGCAGCGCCCGGCGCGTTCGACCTCGTCGTCTCGCGGCTCGCGCTGCATTACGTGGAGGATCTCGGCGCCGTGCTCGCCGCGGCTCGCGCGGCGCTGACCCCCGCCGGTCGGATCGTGTTCAGCACCGTCCACCCGGTCATGACCTCCAACGACCCCCGCGAGGACCCGGATGCCTTGATGACCGACTGGGTGGTCGACGGGTACTTCGACCGCGGGCCGCGCGAGCGCCGCTGGCTCGGCGACACCGTGATCTGGCACCACCGGACGATCGAGGACCACCTGGCGGCGCTGCGCGGCGCGGGCTTCGAGCTGACCGCGCTGCGCGAGTGCGAGCCGCGCCACGAGCGCTTCGGTGGCGACGAGGCGGAGTACGCGCGCCGCCGCCGCATCCCGCGCTGTCTGCTCCTGGCGGGACGGCTGCCGTGATCGAGAAGCCCGTCTGCCTGATCGCCAACCCGAGCGCCGGCGGTGGCCGGACGGCGCGCCTGCTCCCGAAGGTGGAAACGGCGCTGCGGGGGCACGGGATCGCGTTCCGCGTCGAGCGGACGCACTCGATCGAGCATGCCCGCGAGCTCGGCCGCGAGACGGTGGAGCGCGGCGAGGTGGCCGCGGCGATGGGCGGCGACGGCCTGCTCGGCGCGCTGGCCGGCGAGCTGCGCCACACCGACGGCGTGCTGGCGGTGTTGCCGGGTGGCCGCGGCAACGACTTCGCGCGCAAGCTCGGCCTCGGCTCCGACCCCGTGGCGGCCTGCGACGTGCTCGCGCTCGGCCGCGAGCAGCAGCTCGACGTGGCCGACATCAACGGCCGCGCCTACCTCGGCATCGCCTCCTCGGGCCTCGACTCCGACGCGGGCGACCTCGCCAACTCGACCCGCTTCCGCGCGAAGCTCGGCCAGCTCGTCTATGTCTACGCCACGCTGCGGGCGCTGCGGGCGTGGCGGCCCGCGCACTGGCAGGTCGTCGTCGACGGCGAGCCGCACGCGTTCACCGGCTACTCGGTGGCGGTCTGCAACTCCGGCGTGTTCGGCGGCGGCATGGCGCTCGCCCCGGACGCCCGGCTCGACGACGGCATGCTGGACGTCGTGACGATCGGCGACATCCCCAAGCACAAGTACCTCGGCTCGCTGCCCAAGGTGTTCACCGGCGCGCACATCCGCGAGCCGGGCGTCGAGCTCATGCGCGGGAAGGAGATCGCCTTCCACGCCGACCGCCCGTTCAACGTGCAGGCCGACGGGGACCCGGTCGCCGATCTCCCGGCGACTGTGCGCGTGCAGCCCGGCGCGCTCCGGGTGCTCGTCCCGTGAGCCTGCTCGCCCCCAAGGTGGCGGCGGCCAAGGCCGTCGGCGCGCTGGCCCGCCGCGCCGGGCGCGGCGGCGGCACCTCGCTGCCCGGCAAGCTGCTCACGCGGCTCGAGCCGCACGCGATCGGGATGCTGGCCGGGCGGCTCGAGCACGGCAGCGTCGTCGTCTCGGCCACGAACGGCAAGACGACGACCGCGGCGATGGTGGCGGCGATCCTCGAGCGCACCGGCCGCCGGCTCGTGCACAACCGCGCGGGCGCGAACATGGCGGGCGGCGTCGCCTCGGCGCTGGCCGACGCTTCGCGCCGCGGCGGCCGCGAGCTCGACGGCGACTTCGGGCTGTTCGAGGTCGACGAGTTCTGGCTCGGCGACGTGGTGGCGGAGCTCAACCCGCGGGCGATGCTGTTGGCCAACCTGTTCCGCGACCAGCTCGACCGCTACGGCGAGCTCGACACGATCGCCGACCGCTGGGCCGCCGTGGCCGCCGAGCGCGCGGCCACCACCCAGCTCGTGCTCAACGCCGACGACCCGCTGGTCGCCGACCTGGGGAGAGCGGAGGGAGCCGAGCCGTGGTACTTCGGCGTCGAGGACGACGGCGTCGCCCACCACGAGCTCCAGCACGCCTCCGACTCCAAGCACTGCCGCCGCTGCGGCCACGCCTACGTCTACGAGGCCGCCTACATGGGCCACCTCGGCCGCTACCACTGCCCGAACTGCGGCAACCGCCGCCCCGAGCCCGCCGTGGCCGCCGAGTCGGTGCAGCTGCGCGGCATCCGCTCGGCCGCCTTCACGCTGCGCGCGCCCCAGGGCTCGACCCGCGTCGAGCTCCCGCTGCCCGGGCTCTACAACGTCTACAACGCGCTCGGCGCGGCGGCGCTGTGCCTGTCGCTCGGCGTCGAGCTGCCGACCATCGCCGCCGGCCTCGGCGCCGTCGCGCCCGCCTTCGGCCGCGCCGAGACGCTCGAGCTCGACGGCCGCGCCACCTCGATTCTGCTCGTCAAGAACCCGGCCGGCGCCAACGAGGTCCTGCGCACGCTGGCGCTCGAGGGCGGCGAGCTCGACCTGTTCGGGATCCTCAACGACCGCATCGCCGACGGCCGCGACGTCTCGTGGGTGTGGGACGCCGACTGGGAGACGCTCGCCCCGCACGTCAAGCGCATGACCTGCTCGGGCACTCGCGCCGCCGAGCTCGCGCTGCGGATGAAGTACGCCGGCGTGCCGGTCGAGCGGCTCAGCGTCGTCGAGAGCCTCGCCGACGGGCTCGACCACGCGCTGGCAGGCGGCTCCGGCGCCCTCTATGCCCTCCCCACCTACACCGCGCTGCTCGAGCTGCGCGGGCTGCTCTCGGACCGCGGGGCGGCCAGGGAGTACTGGCGATGATCGACGAGCTCGCGATCGAGACGTTCAACGAGCACACGCTCGCCGGGCTGGCGGTCGGCGTGGTGCGCGACGGCGAGCTCGAGCACTTCACCGGCCTGGGCATGGCCGACGGGGCCGAGGGGCGCTCGGTGGAGCGCGACACCGTCTTCCGCATCGGCTCGATCTCGAAGACGATGACCGCCGTCGCCGTGATGCAGCTCGTCGAGGAGGGCGTGCTCGACCTCGACGCCGCCGTCGACGACCTCGGCACCCGGGCGCGGATCGACGCGCCGGCGCCGGTCACCGTGCGGCACCTGCTGACCCACACCAGCGGGCTCGGCGAGCTGCGGCGGCCGTCCGACCTCACCCGGCCCGTGCTCGGGCTGGCCACCAAGGAGGCGCCGCCGCTGGGCGAGTACTACGCGCGCCCGCTGCGGACCCGCGTGCCGCCGGGGACGAAGTGGGCCTACGCGAACCACGGGTTCGCGCTGCTCGGCCTGATCGTCGAGGACCTGCGCGGGCGCCCGTTCCCGCAGGTCATGCGCGAGCGGATCTTCGCGCCGCTCGGCATGGAGCGCTCTGACTTCGAGCGGACGCCGCGCGTGCGCGAGCGCCTGGCGGTCGGCTACGGCGCGGCGCGCAAGGGGTTTAAGCCGGTGCGCGACTACGAGATCGCCGTCGGCCCGGCGGGCTCCTGCTTCTCGACGACCGAGGACATGGCGCGCTACGTCGCCGCGCTCGCGGGCGACGGGGCGCCGCTCCTGCGGCCCGAGTCGCTCGCGAGCATGCTGGAGCCCCAGGGCGAGCCCGACCCGGCGATGCCCTCGATGGGGCTCTCGTTCTTCCTCGGGCGCGTCGGCGGCCACCGCGTCGCCGGTCACGACGGCGGCTGGAGCGGCTTCGTGTCCGCCCTCGCGTTCGCCCCCGGGTCCGGCACCGGCGTCGTCGCCTTCACCAACACCAACACCGCCTTCGCGCCGCACGTGCTCGCCGAGCGCGTGCTGGAGCGGCTGCTCGGCGACGCGGTTGAGCCGCCGGCCGTGCCCCAGCACGCGCACGCGTGGCCGGAGCTGACCGGCCTCTACAAGCTCCCGCAAGGGCTCAACACCAACCTCCGCTGGTGGCCGCTGCTCGGCGGCGAGGTGCAGGTCGCGGTGCGCAAGGGCAAGCTTGTCGCCCGCTCCCCCTCCCCCGTGACACAGCTGCGCAAGGGCATCGAGCTGCACGCGATCGACCCCGAGAACCCGCTGCGGCTCGAGGCGCGCGTCGACGGCTGGTCGGTGCCCGTCGTGTTCGAGCGCGGCGAGGGCGGCGACGTGGTGGCGCTGCGGGCCGGCTCGACCCGCGGCGGGCTGCTGCGCCTGCACCGGCGCTCGCCCGCCGCGAGCCTGCGCGTGTGGGCGCGAACCGCGGCCGCCGCCGGGACGCTCGCGGGCGCCGCCGCGGCCTGGAGGCGCCGGCGATGAGCGCGATCGTGTGGCACGACGTCGAGTGCGGCGGCTATGCCGCCGACCTGGCGCTGTGGCGCGACCTGGCCGAGGCCGAGGCGGGCCCGGTGCTCGACGTCGGCGCCGGGGCGGGCCGCGTGGCGCTCGACCTCGCGCGCGCCGGCCATGACGTCACCGCGCTCGACCTCGACCCCGACCTGCTGGCGGAGCTGCGGGCGCGCGCGGAGCAGGAGGACCTCGAGGTCCGCACGGAGCTCGCCGACGCCGCCGGCTTCGAGCTCGAGGGCGCCCCGTTCGGGCTGATCCTCGTCCCCATGCAGACGATCCAGCTGCTGCCCGGCCGCGCCGCGCGCACCGCCTTCCTCAGCTCGGCCCGCGAGCACCTCGCCGCGGGCGGGCTCGTCGCGCTGGCCCTGGCCGAGGAGCTCGAGCCGTTCGAGGCCGACAGCGCGCACCCGCTGCCGCCGGACACCGGCGAGCGCGAGGGCTGGCGCTACCGCTCCTTCCCGGTCGCGATCCGCCGCCACGGCGACCGCGTCGTGCTCGAGCGCGTTCGCGTCCTGACCGCGCCGGACGGCACGACCTCGAGCGAGGACGACGCGGTCACCTTGAGCACGCTCAGCGCCCCCGATCTCGAGGCCGAGGGCCGCGCCGCCGGGCTCACGCCCGAGGCGCCCCACTTCATCGAGGAGACCGAGGCCCACCTCGGCTCGACGGTGGTGATGCTGCGTGGCTGAGGGCGTCCTGCGGGTCTGCGCGCTGTACCCGGACCTGATGAACATCTACGCCGACCGGGGCAACCTGCTGCTGCTCGAGCGCCGCTGCGAGTGGCGTGGGATCGGCTTCGAGCTGGCGGGCGCCGGCCTCGGCGACGCGATCGACCCCGACGCGCACGACCTGTTCTACCTCGGCGGTGGTCAGGACCGTGACCAGCAGCTGTGTGCGCAGGATCTCGCCACCGTCAAACGCGACGCCCTGCACGCCGCGGCCGATCGCGGACGCGTCATCTTCGCCGTCTGCGGCGGCTACCAGCTGCTGGGGCACGCCTACGAGCTCGGCGGCGAGCGGTTGCCCGGCGTCGGGCTGGTCGACCTGGAAACCGTCCGCGACCCCGGCCCGCGGCTGATCGGCAACGTGGCCATCGAGGTCGACCTCGGCGCCGGCCCGCAGGTGCTTGCAGGCTTCGAGAATCACGGCGGGCGCACCCACCTCGGAGCCGGGCGCAACGCCGCTGGGGCGCGTGCTCAAGGGTCACGGCAACAACGGGAGCGACGGCCGGGAGGGCGTGCGCGGCGGCGCCCACGGCACCGTGCTCGGCACCTATCTCCACGGTCCGTTACTCCCCAAGAACGCCTGGTTCGCCGACTGGCTGACCGCCACCGCGCTGGGCCGCGGCCCGGGCGAGCTTCCGGGTTTGGACGACGCGCTCGAGGACGCGGCGCATGCCGGCGCCCGACGGGCGGCCGCCTTATGAAGTTGTAGGGTTCCCGCACCTTCGGTCCCAGGAGGCCCCGCCGCGATGAATTCCACCACCGCCCAGCCCGAGGGGCCGTCCGCCAGCGCGGAGGCCGCCTCCCTCGAGTTCCGGGAAGCGACCAAGCGCTATCCCGGCGCCGAGAACGCCGCCGTCGAAGCGCTGTCGCTCGAGGTGCCGGCCGGCGAGATCTGCGTCCTCGTCGGGCCGTCGGGCTGCGGCAAGACCACGGCGATGCGGATGGTCAACCGCATGATCGAGATCAGCGACGGCGACATCCTCGTCGGCGGCGAGAGCGTCAGGTCGAAGCCGCCCGCCCAGCTGCGGCGGGAGATCGGCTACGTGATCCAGCAGATCGGCCTGTTCCCGCACAAGACGATCGGCGACAACATCGCCACCGTGCCCGAGCTGCTGGGCTGGGACAAGCAGCGGACCCGCGCCCGCATCGAGGAGCTGCTGGAGCTGATCGGGCTGACCGGCGACTACCGCGACCGCTACCCCTCGCAGCTCTCCGGCGGCCAGCGCCAGCGCGTGGGCGTCGCCCGCGCACTCGCCGCCGACCCGCCGCTGATGCTGATGGACGAGCCGTTCGGCGCCATCGACCCGATCAACCGCGAGCGGCTCCAGAACGAGTTCCTGCGCCTGCAGGCCGAGATCCGCAAGACGATCGTCTTCGTCACCCACGACATCGACGAGGCGATCAAGATGGGCGACAAGATCGCGATCCTCAAGGAGGGCGGCAAGCTCGCGCAGTTCGCGCCTCCGGCCGAGCTGCTCATGTACCCCGCCGAGCCGTTCGTCGAGGACTTCGTCGGCTCCGACCGCGCGCTCAAGCGGCTCGCGCTCCAGCGCGTGCGCGACATCGACCTCTGGAAGGCCGCGATCGTGCGGGCGGGCGAGGACGTCGGCGAGGCGCGCAAGAAGCTCGAGGACGCCGACCTCGACATCCCGCTGCTGGTCGACGACGAGGGCCGCCCCAAGGGCTGGCTGTCCGAGCGCGGGCTGCAGGGCGAGCGCGTGCGCGAGGAGCTGCGCTCGCCGGCCGACCCCGTGGTCGAGCTCGACGACATCCTGCGCGACGCGCTCTCCGACCTGCTCTCCTCCGACACCCAGTACGGGCCGGTGGTGGACCTCGACGGGCGCGTCCAGGGCGTGCTGTCGATCGAGGTGCTCGCGCACGCGCTGAGCCAGAAGGCCGAGAACGTTCCCACCGCGTCGGAGCTGGCCGAGCACGAGCTCGCGGCCGAGGAGGCGAGGTCCTCCTGAGCGTCGCGCTCGCCCCCTATCTCCCGGTCTTCGCCCAGCTCAACGAGGACTTCTTCGGCAACCGCGAGGGCGCAGCGCAGAAGTGCCCGGGCAACAACGAGCTCTGCCCCGGGTGGATCGCGGACAACATCGGCGACTACATGACTCCGTTGTGGGAGCACGTGCTGCTCAGCATCGTGCCGCTGCTCATCGGCCTCGTGGTCGCGACCGGCCTGGCCCTGGTCGCCCACCGCTACACGTACCTCAACGGGCCGTTCCTGGCGTTCGTGAGCATCCTCTTCACGATCCCGTCGATCGCGTTCTACCTGATTCTGCTCAACGTCACGGGCCGCGGGTTCTCGACCGCCGTGGTCGTGCTGACCGCCTACACCCTGGTGCTGATCTACCGCAACACGACCACGGGGCTCCAGGAGGTGCCCCAAGACATGGTCGACGCGGCGGAGGGCATGGGGCTGACCCGACGGCAGATCCTCTTCAAGGTCGAGCTGCCGATGGCTCTGCCCACGATCTTCGCGGGGCTGCGGATCGCTGCGTCGTCGACCGTCGGCATCGCCGGCTTCGCGTTCTTCGCCGGTGCGGGCGGCCTCGGGGCTGAGATCTTCGCCGACCCGACGTTCCGCGGGAACGTCGTGACCGCGTCGATCCTGATGATCCTGCTCGCGACGGCGCTCGAGCTGATCGTGCTCGCCATCCAGCGCGCGATGACCCCGTGGGAGCGGGCGGTGCGCGGATGACCCTCGCGGCCCTCGGTCCCTTCGGGGACGCGATCCAGTTCATCTTCCAGGAGCGCGAGTCGCAGGCCGGCACGGTCCGCGTCGGCGGCCTCGGCGAGATGTGGGAGCTGACCTGGATGCACCTGAAGCTCTCGTTCGCCGCCGTGTTCATCGCCGTCGTGATCGCCACGCCGCTCGGCATCTGGCTCGGCCACATCGGCCGCTACCAGTTCTTCGCCACGAGCACGTCGAACATCGGCCGCGCGGTCCCGTCGCTCGGGCTGGTCGTCTTCTTCATCGCGTTCCTCGGCGTCGGCTTCCTCAATGTGTGCCTGGCGCTCGTGCTGCTGGCGATCCCTCCGATCCTCACCAACACGTACGTGGGCATGCGCGGTGTCGACCCCGAGACCGTCGACGCGGCGCGTGGCAACGGCCTCACGGGGCGCCAGGTCGCGCTCCAGGTCGAGCTTCCGCTCGCCCTGCCGACGATCATGGCCGGCATCCGCATCTCGCTCGTGTCGGTCATCGCCACCGCCACGATCGCCCCGCTGGCCAACGTCGACACGCTCGGCCGCCCGATCATCAGCCCGAACGTCTACGGCACGGCCGGCCAGCTCGCGGCGTGCATCGTCGTCGCGCTGCTCACAATCGTCGCCGACGCCGCCTTCGTCGCGCTCACGCGCGCGATCACACCGAAGGGCATCAAGCTCGCCGCAACCGATCGCGGCAGCTCACGCCGCCGCTTCGCCTTCCCGTCCCCCAAGAGGAGCATCGAGACAACGTGAGACGCATCCATTCACTCTTCGCCCTGCTCGTCGTGCTGGCCTTCAGCGTCGGCTTCGCCGCCTGCGGCGACGACGAGGAATCGTCCGGCTCCGGCTCGAGCTCCGAGTCGAGCCAGGAGGCCTCCGGCAACGAGATCCAGCCCATCGAGGGCGCCGAGGGCCAGACGATCACGGTCGGCTCGAAGAACTTCACCGAGCAGTTCGTGCTCGGCGAGATCTACTCGCAGGCGCTCGAGGCGGCCGGCTTCACGGTCAAGAAGCAGCTCAACCTCGGCTCCGAGCTGATCGCCCACAAGGCGCTGCAGAACGGCACGATCGACGCCTACCCCGAGTACACCGGCACCGCGCTGACCTCGTTCTTCGGCGTCAAGACCGCCGACGTCCCGCGCGACGCCCAGAAGGCGTACGAGGACACCAAGGCGGGCTTCGCCAAGGAGGACATCACCGCCTTCGCGCCGACGCCGTTCGAGAACACCTACCGCCTCGGCATGACCAAGGAGGGAGCGGCGAAGGCCGGCAACCCGAAGGTCATCTCCGACCTCAAGCCCGAGGCGAGCAAGCTCGTCCATCACCGGCTTCCCGGAGTGCAAGCAGCGCCAGGACTGCCTGCTCGGCGTCGAGGACACCTACGACATGAAGTTCGGCAAGTTCGTGACCTCCGAGCAGAAGTATCAGGTGCTCAAGAGCGGTGACGCCGACGTCGCGTTCATCTTCACGACCGACGGCGACCTGGCCAGCGGCGAGTACGTGGTCCTCGACGACGACAAGAAGTTCTTCCCGCCCTACAACGTCTCGTTCAACGTCCGCAACGAGGCGGCCGAGAAGCTCGGGCCCGACGGCCAGAAGCTGATCGAGGACGTCCAGAAGCAGATGACCGACGAGGTCATGCAGGAGCTCAACGCCCGCGTCGACATCGACAAGCAGAAGCCCGAGGAGGCGGCCAAGGCCTACCTCCAGCAGGCCGGCTTCGTCAAGTAGACCGAAGGTTCCAGAGCAAAATCCCTCGCCCGCCGTCTGGCGGGCGGGGGATAATCGCGCCGATGCTGCGCCGCGCCGCCGCATACCTGGTCCTGTGCCTGTTGCTGCTCGCCGGTTGTGGCGGGAGCGGTGACGACGAGCCCGCGTCCGCGGACAAGACCGCGTCGCCCGATCCGGCGACCGCGAAGCTGATCCAGCGCAACGAGGCGAACGCCTCGAAGACGCTGACGATCGGCTCCAAGAACTTCACCGAGGAGTTCATCCTCGGCGAGATCTACGCGCAGGCGTTCAAGGCAGGCGGCTACAAGGTCCGCAAGCGACTCGACTACGGGTCCGAGCTGATCGCCTTCAAGGGCGTCAAGGAGGGCAAGATCGACGCCTACCCCGAGTACACGGGCACGGCGCTGACCACGTTCTTCGACGTGCCGCCGGACAAGATCCCCCGCGACGAGCAGGCGGCGTGGGAGGCAGCCAAGGCGGGCTTCGCCAAGAACGGGCTGACGGCGCTCCCGCCGACGCCGTTCACGAACTCCAACGCGGTCGGGATGACGCAGGCGCGGGCCGCCGAGCTCGGCGTGCAGACGATCTCGGATCTCAAGCGCCACGCCGACTCGCTGACGCTCTCAGGGTCGCCGGAGTGCCGGCGGCGACTCGACTGCAAGCTCGGGCTGGAGCAGACCTACGGGCTGGACTTCGGCCGGTACCTGCCGACCGACCTCCCCGACCGCCATTCGGTGCTGACCGGCGGCAAGGCCGACGTCTCGATCGTGTTCTCCACCGACGGCCAGATCGCCGCCGACGACCTGCTCGTGCTCGAGGACGACAAGCACCTCTTCCCGCCCTACAACGTCACGCTGGTGGTCAACGACAAGGCGGCCGCCGAGGCGGGCCCGGACCTGCCGAAGATCGTCGCCCAGGTGCAGCAGGACCTCTCGACGAAGGTCATGCAGGAGCTCAACTCGCGGGTCGACCTCGACAAGGAGAAGCCCGCCGAGGTCGCCCGCGCCTACCTGCAGCAGTTCGGCTACACCGAGTAGTGCGCGTCCACTCGGTCCTGCCGGAAGCGCTGACGGCGGCGGTCGACGCCGCGCTCGTCGGCGTCGAGCATGTCTCGCACGTCGGCGCCGGCGACCTGCGCGCGGCCGAGCTGGCGGCGAGCGACCCCGAGGCGCTGGCGCTGATCGGGCCGTTCCGCTCGCGGGCGGTGGCCGAAGCGGTCGAGGCGACCGCGCCGGTCGGGCTCCCGCTGCTCGCGCCGGTGGCGACGGCGGCCGCGGTCACACGCTCCGACGAGCCCGGCTGCGAGGACCCGGCTCGCCACCGCGGCACGCTGCTGCGGATGGTCGCGCGCGACACCGAGGTCGCGGCGCGGCTGGCCGAAGACGTGCGCGCGGCCGAGCAGCAGGCGTTCGTGGTCGCGGGCGACCACGAGTACGGCATCCAGCTCGACGGCCAGCTCGACCACGTGGGGCTGCCGCGGGTGACCGACCCGGCCACCGCCGACCTCGTTGTGCTCTGCGGGCTGGCGGGCTCGCCCGAGGTGGCGCGCGCCGCGGGGCTCGGGCTGCCGGTGATCGCCTTCGACGGCGTCCAGGGCGGCGCCCCGGCGATCCCGGACCTGTCGCTGCTGCTGCCGTTCACGCCCGAGGAGGACACGACCGGGGTGAGCGCGGCAACCCGCGCAGCGGCGCTCATCTCCGACGCCGTGGCCGCCGGCGCCCGCGACCGCACGACGCTGCTGACGGCGATCCGGATCGCCGGGCCGTTCGACGAGCACGGCGACCCCGTGGACCCGCCGGTGTGGCTCTACCGTGTGGCGGGGACTGGACCTCCAGCCGGACAGCCGCGCTGAGCGCGCCGGTAGGCGCGCCATGTCCTCGTGAGCCGACGAGCTCCAAGTCCAGCTGCTGCACCCCGCCGCCGTGCCGCCTGCGCGCACCCGCGCGGGTGACGCGGGCTTCGACCTGCGTTGCGTCGAGAGCTTCGCGCTCGCGCCCGGCCGGCGGGCCGTGGTGCCGACCGGCGTCGCCGTCGCACTGCCCGACGGGCACGCCGGCCTCGTGGTCCCCCGCTCCGGCCTCGCCGCCCGCTACGGGATCAGCGTGGTCAACGGCCCCGGCCTCATCGACCCGAGCTACCGCGGCGAGATCCGCGTCGTGCTCGTCAACCTCGGCGACGAGCCCTACCAGGGCGAGCCGGGCGACCGGATCGCGCAGCTCCTGCTGGTGCCGTTCTCGGCCCCGGCCGCGCGCGTCGTCGAGGCGCTGCCGGAGTCCGCCGACGGGCGCGGGACGGGCGGCTTCGGCTCCTCGGGCCGCTGAGCGCGGGCCCGGCGTTCGCGGCAGCGCCGCCGAACGTCAACGGCTGGCTGGGTGGGGGTGGGTTTCGGCCGGAAGCGGCACGAATGTCACCTCAACCACCTGATGGGTGGTCGAGACGACACTCGTGGGCGCCGCGGGCGTTTGACCCGTCCCCTCGATGCCCGCCGTTGACGTTCGGCGGCGCTGCCGCGAACGCCTGGCCTACGCCTCGCCGCGTCGCCGTCGCCGTTCGCGTAGCGGTCGAAGCGCTCGGCCACCACGGCGGGCAGGCGTACGCTGACGCGGACGCCCTCGGCGGTGTCCTCGCGCTCGAGGTCTCCGGCCATGTCGTGGAGCTCGGACAGCGTCTGGCCCTCCGAGAACGGGACGAGCAGCTCGACGTCGCGCAGCTGGCGCTCGAACGACTCGGCGATCGCGGCGCCGAGCTCGTCCATCCCCTCGCCGGTGACGGCCGACACGAGGAAGCCCTCGGGGTGGCGGAAGGCCAGCTCGTGTCGGCGCTCCTCGGTCAGCAGGTCGGCCTTGTTGAGCACCAGCAGCCGCGGCGAGTCGCCCGCGCCGATCTCCTCGAGCACGTCCTCGACCGCGCGCGCCATCTCCACGAGCTCCTCCTCGGGCGCGTGGGCGTCGACCACGTGGAGGATCAGGTCGGCGAGCTTCGTCTCCTCGAGGGTCGCCGCGAACGCGTTGACGAGCTGGTGGGGCAGCTTGCGGATGAAGCCGACGGTGTCGGTGACCAGGTAGGTCCGGCCCTCGAGCCGCAGCGTGCGCGTCGTCGGGTCGAGCGTGTGGAACAGGCGGTCGCGGACTCCGACCTCGGCGCCGGTGAGCTTGTTGAGCAGCGTCGACTTGCCGGCGTTCGTGTAGCCGGCGAGCGCGACGTTGGGCAGGTGCGCGCGCTCGCGCTCGGCGCGCATTACCGCTCGCGTCGACTTCACGTGCTCGAGCCGCCGCCGCAGGGCCGAGATGCGGTCGCGCGCGAGCCGGCGGTCGGTCTCGATCTGCGACTCGCCCGGGCCCCGGGTGCCGATGCCGCCCACGCCGCGGCCGGCGCCGAGACGCTCGAGGTGCGTCCACAGGCCGCGCATGCGGGCCATGTTGTATTCGAGCTGCGCGAGCTCGACCTGGAGCTTGCCGTCGGCCGTGTGGGCGTGCCCGGCGAAGATGTCGAGGATCACCGCGGTGCGGTCGATGACCGGCATCCCGAGCGCCTCCTCGAGGTTGCGCTCCTGCCGCGGGGTCAGCTCGTCGTCGACCGCGACGAGGTTCGCGTCCGCCGCCTTGAGCAGGGGCTTGAGCTCGTCGACCTTGCCCGAGCCGAGGTAGAGGTTCGGGTGCGGCTTCTCGCGATGCTGGACGACCTCCCCCACCACGGCCACGCCGGCCGTGCGCAGAAGCTCCTTCAGCTCCGAGAGATCGTCGCCCGTGGGCGAGGCGCCGATGCAGTACGCGCGCTGTCGCGCGCGGCCCTGGACGCCGTTGTCGCTACTTGCCATCCACACCCATTGTAGGCCGCCATCAGGCCAGCTCGGACCGGGCGGGCGCGGGCAGCTTCGAGTAGCGCGGCAACAGGTGGGCGGTCGGGATGACCATCACGCCCTCCGCGGGATCGCCGACCCACGTGCCGAGCCCGACGCTCAGCGCGTACGCCGCATAGGCCGCGGCGCAGGCGTCGATCTCGTCGAGCGTGCGGTGCCACAGGCCGCCGTCGTCGTCGGCGACGCCCTTGAGCTTGAGCGCCGCGATCCGCTGCTGGCCGCCCCCTGGGGTGCGCTTGGGCGGCGGGCGGTGGCCGAGCAGCGCGCAGAAGATCGCGTCCGGGTAGGTCTCGAACACGCGCCCGGCGCGCATCGGTGACGACCCGACGGTGCCTTCGAAGGCGCCGTTGGCGCTCTCCGGCGCGTAGCGGCCGAGCGGCTCGAGCGCCTCGAACAGGCCGAACCCGACCGTCATCCACTCCGGCGCCGGCTCGTCGGCGGCCGGCACCGGGTAGAGCGGCAGGCCGCGGCGGAACAGGACGGCGTCGCACACCCGCATGCGCTCGTAGCGGCCGTCCGGCAGGCCGAGCGTGGCGCGCGCGGGCGCCTCCGGGCCGAGCAGGCCGAGCCGCCGCCCCGACGGCGCGTCGATCCCCACCACGGCCTCGCCGCGCCCGAAGCCCTGGATCGTGCGCGCGACGTCCTCGACCGTGCCGGGCGCGTAGAACGTCGCCACGAGCTCGACGCCCTCCGCGCCCCGGCGCTCGTGCAGGGTGCAGAGCTGCTGGTTGTCCGGGCGCGCAGACACGTCGATGCCGCAGAACCTCATCAGCTGATGGTGACTCGGTCGCGAGGAGTCTGCGGGCCGCAGAACCTCATCAGCTGATGGTGACTCGGTCGCGAGGAGTCTGCGGGCCGCAGAACCTCATCAGCTGATGGTGACTCGGTCGCGAGGAGTCTGCGGGCCGCAGAACCTCATCAGCTGATGGTGACTCGGTCGCGAGTAGCCTGCGGGCCGCAGAAGCGCATGCGCGTATGGTGCCCGCTCATGCCACTCAGCGACAGTGACCTCGGCGAGCGCCTCGCGGCCCGCACGCTGGAGCTGATCGACCTTCCCTCGGAGTCTCGCGACGAGGCGCGGCTCGCGGCCCATGTGCTCGAGCTGCTCCCGGGCGCGCGCGACCTCGGGGACACCGGCGTGCTGGCCGGGCCCGAAGGTGCGCGGGTGCTGCTCGGCGGGCATCTCGACACCGTTCCCGCCCAGGGCAACCGGCCGGGCCGGCGGGAGGGCGGGCGCGTGATCGGGCTGGGCGCGAGCGACATGAAGGGCGCGCTGGCGGTGATGATCGAGCTGGTCCGCGACGGGGCGCCGTTCGGGGCGCTGCTCTTCGGCCGCGAGGAGCTCCCGTTCGACGAGAGCGCGCTGACGCCGCTGCTCGCGCGCCACCCGCTGGCGCCCGAGCTGGTGGTGATGATGGAGCCGACCGACAACGCCATCCACGCCGGCTGCCTCGGCAACATCAACGCGACGTGGACGTTCCACGGCGTCTCCGGCCACTCGGCGCGGCCCTGGTTCGCCGACAACGCGATCACGCGCGCGGCGGCGGGCGTGACCGCGCTGGCCGCGCACGATCCGGAGCCGCACGCGTTCGACGGGCTCGAGTTCGTCGAGGTGGCGTCCGTCACCAAGATCGCGGGCGGGATCGCCATGAACGTGATCCCCGGCGAGGCGACCGCGCACGTGAACTACCGCTACGCGCCCGGCCGCACGCCGGAGGCGGCCGAGGCACGGCTGGCGGAGCTGTGCGACGGCCACGGCGAGCTGCGGATCGACGCCAACGCGCCGTCGGGGCCCGTGGCGCGCGGGCCGCTGGTGGACGCGCTGATCGCCGCGGGCGGACTGGAGGTGGCGCCGAAGCAGGCGTGGACGCCGGTGGCGGAGTTCGGCCAGTCGGGGCTGGCCGCGGTCAACTTCGGGCCCGGCGACCCGCCGCAGGCGCACACGCGCGATGAGTCGATCTCCGTCGCGGCGCTCGTGCGCAGCTACCGCGTGCTTGAGCGGTTCGCCGCCGAGGTGCTCGCATGAAGCCGTCGCCCATCCTCAGCGGCCTCAAGACGTATCCCTTCGTGCGCCTCACCGAGGCGAAGCGCGAGCTCGCTGCCCGCGGCATCCCGATCGTCGACTTCGGCATCGGCGAGCCGCGTGAGGACACGCCGCCCTTCATCCGCGAGCGCCTGGCCGCGTCGCTGACGCCGAAGTCGACCTACCCGCTCGCCGAGGGCCTGCCGGAGCTGCGCGAGGCGGTGGCGGGCTGGGTCGCGCGGCGCTTCGGCCCGCAGCTCGACCCGGCCACCGAGGTCCTCCCGACGCTCGGCTCCAAGGAGGCGATCTTCCACCTCGCCCAGGTCGTCGGCGGCGACTTCGTAGCCGTGACCACGCCCGGCTACCCCGTGGCCGAGCGCGGCGCGGCGTTCGCGGGCAAGCAGGTGCTCGAGCTCGAGCTGGCGCCGGAGCGCGGCTTCCTCCCCGACCTCGGCGCCGTCGACGCCGCCACCTGGGAGCGCACGGCGATCCTCTGGCTCAACTACCCGAACAACCCGACGGCGGCCTCCGCCCCGCTCGAGCTCTACGAGCAGGCGGCCGCGATCGCGCGCGAGCACGACGTCGTGGTCGCCTCCGACGAGGCCTACTCGGAGATCTACTTCGGCGCGGTGCCGCCCGTCTCGGCGCTGCAGGTCGCCGACCGCACCAACGTGATCGCGTTCAACACGCTGTCGAAGCGCTCGTCGATGCCCGGCTACCGCAGCGGCTTCGTGGCCGGCGACCCCGAGGTGATCGCCGCCCTCAAGCGCTACCGGCCCAACGTCGGCGTCGCCCCGCCGGAGTTCATCCAGCACGCGGCGGCCGCGGCCTGGGACGACGACGCGCACGTGGAGGACGTGCGAGCGCTCTACCGCGCCAAGCGCGACGTGCTGCTGCCGGTGTTCGAGGCGGCGGGCATCTACCACGCGGGCGGCGACGCGACGTTCTTCCTCTGGCTCGGCGCCGGCGAGCGCGCCGACGCGCTGGCCGCCGAGCTGCTCGAGCGCGGTGTCGTGGTCGCCCCCGGCTCGTTCTTCGGGCCCGCCGGCGAGGGCTTCCTGCGGCTCGCGCTGGTGCCGACGCTCGCCGAGTGCGAGCGCGCCGCCGACCTACTGAGATCAGTCGTTGGCGTGCAGGGCGGCGTTGAGCCCGGCCCAGGCGCCTGAGCGCGGCATCGCCTCGACCGCGCCACTCTGCGAGTTGCGGCGGAACAGCAGGCCGTCGGCGCCGGACAGGTCGAGCGCCTTGACGACCTCGCCGTCGGGCAGCGTCACGCGCGTGCCGGCGGTGACGTAGAGGCCGGCCTCGACGATGCAGTCGTCGCCGAGCGAGATGCCCAGCCCGGCGTTCGCGCCCAGCAGGCAGCGCTCGCCGATCGAGATCACCGCCGTGCCGCCGCCGGACAGCGTGCCCATGATCGAGCTGCCGCCGCCGATGTCGGAGCCGTCGCCGACCACCACGCCCGCGCTGATCCGGCCCTCGACCATCGAGGCGCCGAGCGTGCCGGCGTTGAAGTTCACGAACCCCTCGTGCATGACCGTCGTGCCCTCCGCGAGGTGGGCGCCGAGCCGCACGCGCGAGGCGTCGGCGATCCGCACGCCGGACGGCGCGACGTAGTCGGTCATGCGCGGGAACTTGTCGACGCCGTGGACCACGAGCGGCTCGCCGGCGCCGCGGAAGCGCATCCGCACCTCGGACAGCGCGGCGGGGTCGACCGGCCCGTGGCTCGTCCACGCGACGTTGGGCAGCACGCCGAAGATCCCCTCGAGCGAGAGGCCGTGCGGCTTGACGAGGCGGTGCGAGAGCAGGTGGAGGCGCAGATAGGCGTCGTAGGCGTCGGTCGGCGCCGACTCGAGGTCGTCGAGCACGGTGACGACCTCGACCTCCTGCACGCCGCGCAGCGCGTCCTCGTGCTTGACCTCGCCGGTCGTCGTCCCCGGGGATCCGTCGGCCGGTCCCAGCTGCGGGTCGGGGAAGAGCACGTCGAGGACGCGCCCGTCGGCGGTCAGCGTCGCCAGTCCTCTGCCCCAGGCCTCGGTCATCGGCGGGTCAAACTAGCTCACCGCGGAAGACGGGGACCGCCCACCCCGTCAGGTCGACGTGCAGCGACTCGTCGATGTCGACCTCGAGCTCGCCGCCGTCGAGCACCACGGTGACGGGCGAGTCGCCGCCGCGCAGGACGTGGGCGACCGCGGCGCCGCTCGCGCCGGTGCCGGACGACATCGTCTCCCCCACCCCGCGCTCGAAGATGCGCGCGCGGATGCGGTCGGGCGCCAGCTCGGTCCAGAACGACACGTTGGTGCGGTTCGGGAACGCCTCGTGGTGCTCGATCAGCGGGCCGAGGGTGGCGAGGTCGAGCTGCTGGAGCTCCGCGACCGAGGCGACGCGGATCGGCGTCTGCGGGTTGCCGATCGTGAGGTGCGTGAAGCGCTGGCCGGCGACCTCCCCGTCGAAGCGCACGATCGCCCGGCCCATGTCGACGCGGCACGTCCGCTCGCCGGTGATGGTGGTGCGGATCTCGCCGGCCACGGTCTGGATCGAGTAGGTGTCGGACGTCGTCCACTCGTGCTCGCGCAGGTAGAGGAGCGCCTGGCGGGCGCCGTTGCCCGACAGCTCGGCCTCCGAGCCGTCGGGGTTGTAGATCCGCAGGCGCGCGACGTAGCCGGGCTCGTCGGCGGGCGCGAGCGCGAGCACGCCGTCGGCGCCGACGCCGAGGTGGCGGTCGCACAGGGCGCGCACCTCGTCGGGGTCGACGCCGGCCGCCTCGACGATGAGGTAGTCGTTGCCGAGCGCCTGCCACTTCTCGAACTTCATGGCTCGATCATGCCGTGCAGCTCGGCCGCCACGTCCTGCCGGGTCGCGGCCGGTGACGTCGAGCGTGCGGACGCCGGGCAGCTTGCGCATCCAGGTGAGCTGGCGCTTGGCGTAGCGGCGGGTGCGGGTCTTCATCGCCTCGACGTCGCCCGCCAGCAGCTCCTCGAAGCCGAGCGCCTTGCGCGCGGTGGGCGAGGCGTCGGCCTGCCTGACCTCGTCATCGGCACCGGCGGCGACCATGCGCGTCGACGCGGGCGTCGATGCGGTCGCGCAGCGCGTCGCGGTCCATCACGAGGCCCGCGAGCAGCGTCGGGTGGCGCGTGTCGGTGGTCCACAGCTGCGAGTCGGCGCCGCCGGCCGGCGGCTCCTCGCCGGCCTCGAGCAGCTCGAGCGTGCGCACGAGCCGCTTGCCGTCCTTGGGCGCGATCGGTGCCGGCGACGTCCGGCGCGCGGCTCGCCAGCTCCGCGTGCAGCGCCTCCGCCCCCTCGCGGTCCAGCCGCGCCTGCCACTTCGCCCGCCCGGGCACCGGCGGGCGCAGGTCGAGCTCGGCGAGCGCGGCGCGCAGGTAGAGGCCCGTGCCGCCGACCACGAGCGGCCGCCGGCCGGCGGCGAGCGCGGCGTCGATCTCCGCGTGGGCGCGGCCGGCGTACGCGCCGGCGCTGAACGGCTCGCCGACGGGGACGAACGCCGAGGAGGCGGTGCTCGAGCCGGCGCTGCTGCTCGGCGTCGCGGCGCCCGAGAGGATCTGGCAGCCCGTCGTAGACCTGCATGGCGTCGGCGGAGATGGCGACCGGGTCCTCGCCGTCGGCGCGCAGCCGGTCGGCGAGCGCGATCGCGACCTCGGTCTTGCCCACGCCGGTCGGCCCGAAGATGGCGATCACGCGCACGGCCCGGAGTATCGTCAGACGGGTGAGCGTGCACATCGCCACCGGCCTCTCGACGACGCCCGACGCACGCGCGGGCGCGCTGGAGGCGGCCTCCGCCGCCGCGCGCGGCCTCGACGGCCGCCCCTGCGACCTCGCCGTCCTGTTCGCCTCCGGCGCCCACCTCGCGGCGCCCGGAGACGACGCTCGCGGCGATCCACGAGATGCTCGCGCCGATGACGCTCGTCGGCTGCGGGGCGGGCGGCGTGATCTCCGACGCGCGCGAGGTCGAGGACGGCACCGCGGTCTCGGTGTGGGCGGCCTCGCTCGGCGACGACGGCGAGGTGCTGCCGTTCCACGCCACCGTCGAGGAGCTCGAGGAGGGCTCGGGCGCGCTGTCCGGGCTGCCCGACCTCGACGGCGCCGCCGGCGCGATCCTGCTCGCCGACCCGTTCTCGTTCCCGACCGACGCCGTCCTGCGCTTCCTCAGCGAGGCGACGCCGCTGCTGCCGCTGCTCGGCGGGATGGCCTCGGCGCGGACGACCGACGACGGCCCGGCGCTGTTCTACGGCGAGGAGGTCGTCGACGGCGGCGCGGTCGGCGTGCGCCTCGACGGCGTCGAGATCCTCCCGTGCGTCTCGCAGGGCGCGGCGCCGATCGGGCCGGAGCTGACCATCACCGCGGCCGACGGCCACATCATCGGCGAGCTGGCCGGCAAGCCGGCGCTGGCCAAGCTGCGCGAGGCGATCGAGGGGCTCTCCGACGACGACCGCGATCTGCGTCGACGGCGGGCTGCTGATGGGCATCGTGGTCGACAACAACAAGCCGGACTACGTGCAGGGCGACTTCCTCGTGCGCGGGCTCGTCGGCGCCGACCCGGAGACCGGCGAGGTCGCGGTCGGCACCGAGGTGCGGCCCGGCCAGGTCGTGCGCCTGCACGCGCGCGACGCGACGAGCGCGGACCGCGACCTGCACCAGGCGCTGTCGGTGCGGATGGAGGCGCTGGGCGGCCGGCCAGCCCGCGGGCGCGCTCGTGTTCGCCTGCAACGGGCGCGGCTCGGGCATGTTCGGCGTGCCCGGCCACGACGCCGAGGCGGTGGCCTCCGAGCTCGGCGGCGCGCCGGCGGCGGGCTTCTTCGCCGCGGGCGAGATCGGGCCGGTCGGCGGCGAGTACTTCCTGCACAGCTTCACGGCCACGGTGGCGGTCTTCGCGCGGTGAACCTCGACGGGCGGAGCGTCCTGCTCACCGGCGCGACCGGCGGCCTCGGCCAGGCGATCGCGCGCGCGCTCGCGGCCGAGGGCGCGCGGCTCGTGCTGACCGGGCCGGCGGGCCGACGTGCTCGAGCCGCTGGCGGCGGAGGTCGGCGGCCGCGCCGTCGTCGTGCGACCTCGCCGACGCGCCGAGGGTCGAGCGGCTGCTCGACGGAGGCTCGGCAACGTCGACGTGCTCGTCGCCAACGCCGCGCTGCCCGCCGCGGGCGACCGTGGCCTCGTTCAGCGTCGAGGAGATCGACCGCGCGCTGGCCGTCAACCTGCGCGCGCCGATCGTGCTCGCGCGGGCGCTGTCGGCGGGGATGGTCGCGCGCGGCCACGGCCACCTCGTCTTCGTCTCCTCGCTGTCGGGCAAGGCGGCGAGCGCCGCGCGGCTCGATCTACTCCGCGACGAAGTTCGGCCTGCGCGGCTTCGCGCTCGGGCTGCGCGAGGACCTGCGCGGCACGCGGCGTCGGCGTCTCGACCGTCTTCCCCGGCTTCATCAGCGACGCCGGGATGTTCCACGAGTCGGGCGCGAAGCTGCCGCGGCTACGTGGCGACGAAGACGCCGGAGGACGTCGCCGCGGCGGTGCTCAAGGCGATCGAGCGCAACCGCGTCCGAGATCGACGTCGCGCCGCTGGCGCTGCGGCTCGGCACCGCGGTCGCCGGGCTCGCGCCGGAGCTCGCGGCGCGCGTGCAGCGCCGGCTCGGCGCGCTGGCGATCGCCGACGCGCTGGCCGAGGGCCAGCGCGACAAGCGCTAGCGCTCGGCCATGTGCTCGGCGGCGCCGCCGCCGTCGTTGCGGTCCTCCATGCGCGCCGGATCGTCGTCGCGCGGCTGCGGGCGGCCGCGCGCTCGTCGCGTGTCGCCCTCGCGGGTGACCGAGGCGATCGCGGACGAGCACCTCGTCGGCGAGCCGCGGGCCGTCGCTCCTCGGACTCGGGCGTGGCGGCGATGCGGACGACGACCTCGTCGGAGTCGATCTCCTCGAGCGAGATGTGCGGCTCGGCGCGGACCGGGTGCGGACGCCGCGCGTGCAGCAGCTCCTGGACCTCGGAGGGCTTGACGTCGGGGCGCAGGCGCGCGCGCAGGTCGATCGCCGGCGGGCTCGCGCAGCGGCACGACCGCGGAGGTGAGCACGACGTTGTTGGGGACCATGATCGAGTCCTCGCCCTGGGCGAAGGTCGACGTAGAGCAGGCCGAGCGAGGCGACCGTGCCCTCGATCTGGCCGGCGAGGCCGCCGCCCTGCAGGCGCACGCGGTCGCCGATCCGGAACGGCCGCGCGGAGATCAGCACCATGCCGGCGATCAGGTTGCCGAGCGTCTGCTGCGCGGCGAGACCGAAGACGACGGCGGTGATGGCGCCGCCGACGGCCAGCGTGCGCGGGTCGAGGCCCGCGATCCGCAGCGCCGCGAGCGCCGCGATGGCCAGGAACGAGAGCCGGATGAGGAAGCTCGACGGTGCCCGCCGTGCCGGCGTCGACGCGGCGGAACAGCCACGGCTCGGCCCAGCGGCCGAGGTCGCGCGCGAGCGCCCAGCCGAGGACCACGAGCACGACGGCGGCGGCCACGCGGGCCGGCGTGTCGACGCCGAAGAGCTCCTCGCGGTAGACGTAGGCGAGCGATCGTCGCCGCGGTCAGCGGGACGATCAGCAGCAGCTCACGCCGCGCGCGGCGGGCGCGCTGCAGCGTGTGCAGCGTGATCGAGCGGGCCCGCTGCGGCGGGCGCCTTGGGGTCGAAACGGGGTCGCTGGCGTGCGCGGAGCATGTCCAAGAGCCAACACTGGCCCGGCCGCCAGGGTTTCATCCCGAGCGGCGCGTGTGACCGAGGCTCACGAGCGAGGCGCGCCGCGCCGCGTGCGGCGACGGCCCGCGCGGTCAGAACAGCGTCGTCTGCCGCGCCGGCTCCGGCCGCTTCGGCGGCGCGAGCGCCGGCGGCGGCCGGTCGAACGCGCGGCTCCACCGCCCGCCCGCGGCGCCGCCGCGCCGGCAGCCGCGCGACGAGCTCCCGGCTCGCGCTCTCGGGCAGGTACGCGCCGCGGCGGTACAGCCGCTCGTAGCGCTCGACGCAGGTCCGGGCCGCTTCGCGCGCAGCCAGTCGAAGAACACGTCGCGCGTCGCGCCGCGCAGGAACAGCGCCTGGCCGCCGATCGACGTCGCCCCCGCCTCCTCGGCCAGCGCGACGATCCGCTCCACCTGCCCCGGCCCGTCGTTGATCCCGGGCATCAGCGGCGCGATCAGGATCCCGGTCGGGATGCCGATCCGGTTGAGCTCCGCCACCGCCTCCAGCCGCGCGCGCGGGTGCGGCGTGTGCGGCTCCGTCGCCCGCCACGCCTTCTCGTCCAGCGTCGGGACTCGAGAGGCACGCGCTCACCGTCGTCGCGCTCGGCGATCTGCAGCAGCAGGTCCGTGTCGCGCAGCAGCAGCGGCGACTTCGTGAGGATCGAGCACGGGTTCGCGAAGTCGCGCATCGCCTCCCAGATCCCGCGCATGAGCTTGTAGCGCCCCTCGACCCACTGGTACGGGTCGGTGTTCGTCCCCAGCGCGACGTGCTCGCCCTTCCACGACGGCCGCGCCAGCTCGGCCCGCAGCACCTCGGGCACGTTGACCTTGACCACGATCTCCTTCTCGAAGTCCCGGCCCGCGTTCGAGGTCCAGGTACTCGTGCGTGGGGCGCGCGAAGCAGTTGTGGTGCACGACGCCGTCGGCGACGAAGTCGCCGGTGCCGGTGGTGATGTCGTAGAGCGGCAGCTCCATCCCCAGCGGCTCGATCGAGACCACCTTCAACCGGCTCTGGGATTTCACGGCGCGACCCTCGATCGAGCGCTTGCGCGTGATCGCCGGATCGGTCAGGTGGTGGAACCGGAGCTGCTGCTCGAGCCCGCCGCGGATCCGGACGTTCCACTTGCCCTCGCCCGCTGAGCTTCGACCACGAACGGCAGACCGAGCTTCCGGCAGGCGAACGTCGTCCAGTCGATGATCGCCGGGTCGGTGTTGCAGATCCGGACGATCCCGCCGCCGAACGAGCCCTCGGCGTCGAAGATGCCGGCCAGGAACCCCTTGTGCCAGTCGAGCGGGGCCCGGGCAGGCCAGGCGATGATCTCCCGGATCGCGCCCACGTTGCCACGCGACTGCGTGCGAATCGCCTGCACCTCGCGATGCGTGCCGGCCGCGGCCGCGAACTGGAACTGCGTCGTCTGCACGCTCAGGTCGGCGAGGTAGCGGTGCGCCCGGGACAGCGCCTCGAAGTCGACCAGGGCGAGCCGGAACTGGTTGTGCTCCCAGCTCCGCCCGTTGGGACGCGTGTACGTGCGGGTGCCCAGCGTCCCGTCGCCGCGGATCATCCCGCACAGGTAGCCGCGCTTGTAGTCGACGGTCTCTCGTGGAGGCTCCGCGAACGCGCCCGTGCCGACCAACTTGTTGTTGACGGTGACGTGAGGCCGCTGCAACGGGCCCTGCTCGGCGCCGGTCACGTACTTCCATCCGCGGTTGCTGAGCAGTCGATGGTCGCCGCTCGTCACCAGCTCGGTGCCGTTCTCCAGCGTGATCCGATAGGCGGGCTTGCGGACCATCCAGTGATCGAGCACCTCGGTCACGACATAGCGCCGATAGCGGCCGATCATGGCGGTGCCGTAGATCGAGTCGCCCGGCCGGATGTGGCGCAGCTCCCGGGTACGGCCGTCGGCCATCAGCACGGCCGTGTCGCCCCATCCGCAGTAGGCGCAAGCATGCGAGCATCCTCGATACGGGTTGATCGTCCACCGGAACGGCATGCGCGAGGCCTTCGGCACGGCGTTGAGCGCGGACTTGGCGTGGACCTCGTAGAAGCGGGTGTCGAGGGCCTCCGGGGCGTCGAAGTGGCGCACGACGGCCTCGGAGTAGCCCGGCAGCCGCCCCTGCCCGTCCTGCTCGACCTCCTGCCCGTTCCAGCGCACGAACGTATGTTCGCATACGGCGGCGACGGCTAGCCTGCGGGGCATGCCCACCGTCCTCGTCACCGGCGCCACCGACGGCCTCGGCCGCGGTGTGGCCGCGCGACCTCCATGCCCGCGGCGCGACGCGTGCTCCTCCATGGCCGCAGCCGCGAGAAGCTCGATGCGCTGAGCGAGGAGCTCGGCGGCGCGCCCACGTTCCAGGCCGACCTCGCGTCGCTGGAGGAGGTGCGCGGGCTGGCCGAGCAGGTCGAGGAGAGCACGGACGCGCTGGACGTCCTCATCAACAACGCCGGCATCGGCTCCGGCCGCCCCGACGGCACGACGCGGCAGGAGAGCAAGGACGGGCTCGAGCTGCGGCTCGCCGTCAACCACCTCGCCGGCTTCCTGCTCACGCTGCGCCTCCTCCCGCTCCTGCGCCGCAGCGCGCCCGCGCGCGTCGTCCACGTCGCGTCGCTCGGCCAGGCGCCGATGGACTTCGACGACCCGCAGCTCGAGCGCGGCTACAGCGGCACGCGCGCCTACGGGCAGAGCAAGCTCGCCCAGATCACCGCGGGCTTCGAGCTCGCCACCCGGCTCGATCCGAACGAGGTCACGGTCACGAGCCTCCACCCGAGCACCTACATGCCGACGAAGATGGTGCTCGAGGAGATCGGGCGGTCGGTGGACACGCTCGAGGCGGGCGTCGAGGCGACCGTGCGGCTCGCGGTCGACCCCGCGCTCGAGGGCGTGACCGGGCGCTTCTACGACCGGCAGCAGGAGACCGCGCCCGACCCGCAGGCGAACGACCCGGACGCGCGCGCCCGCCTGTGGGCGCTCTCGCTCGAGCTGACCGGCGAGCCCGAGCCCGCGCTCTAACCCACGGGCACCGGCGGCGGGAACGCCGCGCGGAAGCGATCGAACAGCGCGACGTCGCCGAGCAGCTCGATGTCGTCGAGCGGCCCGTCGTGCCACAGCGCGGCCGCCAAGGGCCCGGGGTCGGCCAGGATCGTGAGGTCCGGGTCCTCGGCGCTCCCGCGCTGCGCAGAGAACCTCCCGCCCCGCACGGTCAAAGTGAAGCGGTCCTCGCCGAGCCGCAGGTCGACCACGCCCGCGAAGCCGGCCGGCACGAACAGCGTCTTCAGCGCGATCACGAACGCGTCGACGCCGAGGTCGGCCTCGCCGCCCGGGAACGGCGCCCGGCTCCCCCAGCGCCCGAGGCCGACGACCAGCGGCTCGAGCTCCTGCCCCCACTCGGTGAGCTCGTAGACCTGCGCGCCGCTCGGCGGCGGCAGCTTGCCGCGCCGCACGACCCCCGCGTCGACAGCTCGCGCAGCCGCTGGGAGAGCACGTCGGGCGCCACCTTCGGCAGCCCGCGCACGCAGGTCGCTGAAGCGCTTCGGCCCCAGCACCAGCTCGCGCACCACCAGCAGCGCCCAGCGCTCGCCGATCACGTCCAGCGCGCGCGCCACGCCGCAGCGGTCTCCGTAGGTCCGCATTGTCGCCATGCGCGAAGTGTAGTAGGTTCTACCAACTCTATGTAGGTTTCGCCAATTTATGGCCTACCAAGGAGCTGACATGAGTCGAACGCGACGGCTACGAGCACGGCGTCCCCTCGTGGATCGCGGGCGCCCACCCGACGCCGCCGCAGCCGCCTGCTTCTACGCCGAGCTCTCCGGGCCTGGGAGACACGAGCCCGCGGCGACCACCTCGTCTGCACGCTCCGCGGCCGCGACGTCGCGGGCTTCGTCCCGGGCGACGACGCCGCGTGGCGTACGAACGATCTGGGTCGAGAGCGCGGCGAGACCGCCGACCGCGCGACCGCGCCGGCGGCAGCTCGTCCCGCCCCGTCGACCTCCCCGGCGTTGGCCGCACCGCCGTCCTCGCGGACCCCGCCGGCGCCGTCTTCACCGTCTTCGAGCCCGGCGCCCATCGCGGCGCCCAGGTCGTCAACCAGCCGGGCGCGTGGGCGATGAGCGCGCTTTCGACGCCCGACGTCGAGAGCAACGCCTTTTACAACGGCGTCTTCGGCTGGGAGACCGACAGGTTCACCGCGGTCACGCTGTTGCGGCTGCCGGGCTTCGTCGGCGGCGAGCCGTCGCAGCCGGTGCCGCGCGACCTCGTCGCCGTCGGCCTGCCGGGCGAGACGCCGCTGTGGAACGTCGGCTTCTGGGTCGACGACGTTGACGCCACTGCGGGGCGCGCCGAGCGGCTCGGCGGCGCCGTGCTCGAAGCCGCGGAGGACGGCGGTCGGCCGCACCGCGGTACTCGCCGACCCGCAGGGCGCGTCGTTCTCGGTCAGCCGCGTGGTGCCGGCATGAGCACGATCGAGGTCGTCAACCACGTCACGCTCGACGGCGTCATGCAGGCGCCGGCCGACCCGGACGAGGACCGCCGCGGCGGCTTCGAGCACGGCGGCTGGGCCGCCGTACCTCGACGACGTCCAGGGCGAGTACATGGGCGCCCGCATGGGCCGCGGCGGCGGCGCGCTGCTGTTCGGTCGCTGGACCTACGAGAAGATGAAGGGCGCCTGGTCCCAGCAGCCGGAGGACAACCCGGTCCGGCAGGTGCTCGAGCGCAGCGCGAAGTACGTCGTGTCGCGCTCCGACCGGCCCGTCGAGTGGGTCAACTCGGAGCTGCTCGCCGGCGACGCGGTCGAGACCGTCCGCGAGCTCAAGGCGCGCGCCGACGGCAACATCGTGATCCTGGGCAGCGCGGAGCTGATCCACGCGCTCTTCCCCCCCGGGCTGATCGACGCGCTCCTGCTGACCATCCACCCGCTGGTGCTGGGCAGGGGGCAAGCGCCTGTTCCCGATGAGGGCGCGCTCTCGCGGTTCCGGCTGGCGGAGTCGATGCCGACGACGACGGGCGTGATGATCGCCCGCTACGAGGCGGCCGAGCAGCAGCGAGCGGCGGCTCGCCCGGCAGCGTCTGCGACGTCGCGCCGGTGATCTCGACGTCGACGAGCTCGCCGGGCGCGGCGACGCCGTCGAAGTTCACGACCTTGTTGTGGCGCGTGCGCCCGCGCAGGCGCGACGCGTCGTGGCGCGAGGTGCCCTCGACCAGGACCTCCAGCGTGCGCCCGACGAAGCGCTGCGCGCGCTCGGTCGCGCGGCGCTGGACGACCGCGACGAGCCGCTCCATGCGCTCGACCTTGACCTCGTGCGGCACGAGGCCCTCGGTGAACAGCGCCGCCTCGGTGTCGCGCCGCGGCGAGTAGACGAACGTGAACGCGCCGTCGAAGCCGACCTGCTCGCAGACCTCCAGCGTCTGCGCGAAGTCGGCCTCGGTCTCCCCCGGGAAGCCGACGATGATGTCGGTCGTGATCGCGCAGTCGGGGACGTGCTCGCGGATCAGCGCGACGCGGTCGAGGAAGCGCCTCGGTCGTAGGTGCGGCGCATCGCCTTGAGCACGCGCGAGGAGCCCGACTGCAGCGGCAGGTGGATGTGCTCGCAGACGGGCGCGAGCTCGGCGTGCGCGCGGACGACGTCCTCCTTCATGTCCGACGGGTGCGGCGACGTGTAGCGGAGGCGGTCGATGCCCTCGATCGCGTCGAGCGCGTGCAGCAGCTCGGCGAAGGAGTGCCGCGGGCGCAGCGAGCGTCCGCAGGAGTTGACGTTCTGGCCGAGCAGCGTGACCTCGCGGACGCCGTCGGCGGCGAGGCCGCTGCGACCTCGGCGACGAGCTCGTCCAGCGGCCGTGAGACCTCGCGCCCGCGCGTGGACGGCACGATGCAGTACGAGCAGGCCATGTTGCAGCCGGCGGAGATCTGGACCCAGCCCTGGAACGTCGCGCTCGCGGCGGGCGGGCAGGTGGCCGGTGAAGCCCTCGAACTCGAAGTAGCCCTGCGCGCTCAGCGAGTCGGAGTGCAGGAACTCGGCGAGCTTGTGGACCTGCCCCGGGCCGAACGCGACGTCGACGAACGGGAACTGGCGGAAGACGTCCTCCTTGACCGACTGCGCCCAGCAGCCGCCGACGCCGATCACGACGTCGTCGCGCGCGCTTGTGGGCCTTGGCGTTGTGCAGGTGCGCGATGAAGCGCTCGTCGGCCTTCTCGCGGATCGAGCAGGTGTTGAAGAGGATCAGGTTCGCGTCGTCCTGCGCGCGGCCTCGGCGTACCCGAGCGACTCGAGCATGCCCTTCATCCGCTCGGAGTCGTGCTCGTTCATCTGGCACCCGAAGGTGGTGACGTGGATAGACGCTTCATGCCTGCCCGCAGGGTAGCTGTCACTTCGCGTAGTCGACCGCCCGCGACTCGCGGATCACCGTGACCTTGATCCCCGGGTACTCGAGCTCCTGCTCGATCTCGCGGGCGACCTCGCGGGCGAGCAGCGCGGCGCCGTCGTCGTCGAGCGAGTCCGGCGCGACCATCGACGCGGACCTCGCGGCCGGCCTGCATCGCGTAGACCTTGTCGACGCCCTTGTGGCGGGCGGCGAGCTGCTCGAGCTCGCGCAGGCGCGTGACGTACGACTCCAGCGACTCGCCGCGCGCGCCCGGCCGCGCGCCCGAGAGCGCGTCGGCGGACTGGACGATCACGGCCTCGACGGTCTGCGGCTCGACCTCGTTGTGGTGGGCCTCCATCGCGTGCGCCACGGCCTCGGACTCGCCGTGGCGGCGGGCGAGGTCGCCACCGACGAGCGCGTGCGGACCCTCGATCTCGTGCGACACCGCCTTGCCGATGTCGTGCAGGAACGCCGCGCGCGCGGCGGTCTTCGAGCTCGCGCCGAGCTCGTGGGCCATGATCGTCGCGAGCTGCGCGCACTCGACACAGTGGGCGAGGACGTTCTGCCCGTAGGACGTGCGGAACTTCAGGCGGCCCATGTACTTCGTCAGCTCGGGGTCGAGGCCCTGGACGTTGGCGTCGAAGGCGGCCTGCTCCCCCGCCGCGACCATGTGTCCTCGAGCTCGGACTTCGACTGGTAGTAGGTCTCCTCGATCCGCGCCGGGTGGATGCGCCCGTCCTGCAGGAGCTTCTCGAGCGTCATCCGCGCGACCTCGCGGCGGACGCCGTCGAAGCCGCTGAGGACGACGGCGTTCGGCGTGTCGTCGATGATGAAGTCGACGCCGGTGAGCGTCTCGAGCGCGCGGATGTTGCGACCCTCGCGGCCGATGATGCGGCCCTTCATGTCGTCGGAGGGCGCTGCACGACCGACACGCGTCGTCTCCGCGGCGTGGCCGGCGAGGCGCTGCATCGCGACCGAGAGGATCGAGCGGACGCGGCGCTCGGCGTCGCGCTTCGTCTCCTCCTCGATCGTGCGCACGACGCGCGCGCAGTCGTGGCGGATCTCGTCCTCGAGCGGCTTGCAGCAGCACCTGCTTGGCCTGGGAGGCGCTGAGGCCGGCGGCGCGCTCGAGCTCGCGGACGTGCCGGTCGCGCAGGTCGTCGATCTCCGCCGCACTTCTCGACGGTCTGCTCGCGGGCGACGATCTCGGCCCGCTTCGCGTCCAGCGCGGCCTCGTGGGACAGCAGGCGCTCCTCGAGCCGCACCACCTCCGTGCGGCGCTCCTTGAGGTCGATGTCGGTCACGGTGCCGCTCGCGGGCCGATCGGCCGTGGTCGCGGCCCGGGCGCCCCTTTCGTCGCCTCGCGAGCTCGCCAGCGCCGGCGCGCGGCGCGCGAGCAGCGAGGCCCCTGCCACCAGGCCCGCCGCCAGCACCACGGCTGCGATCACGATCTCCATGTTGGGTTTCCTCTGCTCTGTCCGTCTGTTCTGGGTGCGCCAGACCAGGCTCGAGGGCACCGAGCGAGGGAAACCTGCAGTGAGGCGGCCGTTGTGGCCGCCATGTCAGATGGCGGCTAGGTGCGTCTTGGTCGAAGGGATGCGTAGAGGCGCTGGCGCCTCGGGTCTGATCGTGGTCGGCCGTCACGTGATTCTGCTTGATCTACTCGCGGAAAGTGTCTGTTTGCTGGTGTTTCCGCGGCCCACGGGCCGGGTCTGTCGCTGCACCGGATCGTAGTACTGGAGGGCGTGCCGCGCAAACTCGCGGGTACGTTCTGTCAGCGGCGCGGGTTGTCGCCGGTGCCGGTGAAGCGCCACGGGTCGGTGGTGTACCGCGCCTCGCCCGCGCGCATCGTGGCGTTCATGTCGCCGAGCATCCGCTCCGCCGACGCCTGGCCGGCGATGCCGTCGAGGAACGCGAGGAAGGCCGGGACCTCGGCGCCCCCGGATGTGGTGCGGTTGGTGACGAGCACGTCCGCCTCGCGCGTGCCGAAGCCCTCCGTGTTGCGCAGCGCGGTGTCGTAGGAGTTCGTCGAGCAGCCGTCGAACACGAGCACGCGGTAGCGGCGTGCGGGTTGTCGGCGGCGCCCTCGGCGAGCTCGCCGCCGGCGCCGGTCTGCGGCGGCGTGCCGCTCTGGTCGAGCGCCCACTGGATCAGCTTGCGCGCCGAACTCGCGGCTGATGCGGGCTGCGGCGTTCATGCGCAGGTTGCCGGCGTTGGAGAAGGTCGACCGGAGCGGCCCGCGCTCGTGGCGCGCCAGGAAACGCCTGCCACGGACGGCCGCCGCGTCTCGCGGGCGAGCAGATGGCGCGAGCGACCTTGTAGTCGTCGAGCTCGTGCTCGACGTTGCCGTCGGCGTCGAGCAGCTCGGAACTCGCCGAAGTTGCGGTCGAAGTCCGGGCCGGTGCCGTAGCGGCCGTGGCCGGAGTAGTAGGCCGCGTCGCCCGCGGTCATGCCCTGCTCGGAACGCGTCGCGGCGCCTCGGCGCCGTGTTCGCCGCGCCGCGTTCATAGATGAAGCGGACGATGGCGTGGATCGGGCGCGGCTCGCCGGCGGGCGGCGGATAGGTGAGCGCGTTCGCGCTTGACGAAGAAGCGCGCCGAAGCCGGGCTCGGCGAGCGGGCGGCCCGCGCGGCGTACAGCGTCGGCGGCGCGGCCGCGTCCTCGGTGTAGCCGCGCGCGATGAGCGCGGTGCTCGATGCTCCAGGGCGTGCTCGGTCCACTCGGGCCGCGCGAGCGTCCTCGATGAAGCCGTATGCCGAACGTGAGGTCGAGCAGGCCGTCCTTGAACAGCTCGGCCGTAGCGGAAGTCGCGTGGCCGCCGCCCGCCGGCGACTTGGGCCGCTCCGCGACGCGCAGCCGCTCGTAGCACCGTCGGCGGCCGTCCAGCGTGCGCCACTCGTCGCCGCCGAAGGCCTCGACGAGGCCCTGGTCGGATGCCGCGGCCGAGCACGCCGTCGATGGTGAGGTTGTAGAGCCGCAGGCGCCGCAGCTCGCGCTGGATGGCGCGGATCTCGTTCTTCGTCCAGGCGTCCGAGCCGGTGGCGGCGGGCGCGCCCTCGGTCGTCTCGGTGACCCGGCGCTGGAGCAGGCGCGACACGGCCGCGTTGCCGATCGTGCGCTGCAGGGCGAGGATGCCGGTGGGGTCGGCTCGCGCGTCCACCTTGACCTCGGCCGCGGGTTCGGCCTCGGTCGCGGGTGCGTGCTCGCGCGTGCTCACTTGCCGGGGTTGTCGCGGGTGCCGGTGAACTGCCAGGGGTCGCCGGCGTAGCGGTGCTCGTGCTCGCGCATCGCGGTATTGACGCAGCCGAGCATCTTCTCGGCGGACGTCTGGTTGACGAAGCCGTCGAGGAACGACATGAAGGCGACGACGTCGGCGCCGCCGCGGGTGACGCGGTTGGTGACGAGGATGTCGGCCTACTTCGTGCTGTAGCCCTCGGTGGCGCGCAGCTCCTTGTCGTAGGAGTTGGTCGAGCAGCCGTAGAACGCGATCACGCGGTAGCGCTGGGGGCTCTTGGCCGCGTCCTCGCCGAATTGACCCTGGTCGCCGGTCTCGACCCGCGTGCCGGTCTTCTTGAGCGCCCAGTTGATGAGCTTGGCGCCGAACTCGCTGCTGTGGGCGTGGTCGACGATCCGGACGTTGCCGGCGTTGGAGAGGTCGACCTCGAGCGTGCCGTCGGCGACGCGCTGCTCGAACGTCGGCCACGGGTCCTTGCCGCCCGGCGAGGACGTGCTCGAGCGCGTCGTAGTCGTCGAGCGTCTGCTCGAGGTCGCCGGCGGGGTTGCAGAGGCGGAACTGGATGAAGTTGCGGTCGAAGTCCGGGCCGGTGCCGTAGCGGCCGTGGCCCGAGTACCAGACAGCGTCGCCGGCGGTCATCCCCTCGCGGAAGGCGGCGGCCGTCTTGGCGCCGCCGCCCGCGATGTCGTTCAACACGAGTCGGATGATCGAGTGGATCGAGCGGCGGTGCCCGCCGGCGGACCGTAGGTGAACGCGTTCTCCTTGACGAAGAAGCGGCCGGTTGGAGTCGGCGAGCGGGCGGCCGGCGGCCTCGAGCAGCTCGGCGGCCTCGCGGGGTCCTCGGTGTAGCCGCGCTGCTCGACCGCGTCGATGACCGCCTTGACGATCATGCGCGTCTCCTCGGCGTGCGCGTTGCGCCCTCGAAGTAGCCGACGCCGAAGGTGACGTCGAGCACGCCGTCGCGGAACAGCTCGGAGTAGCGGAGCGTGCGGCCCTTCTGGGCCCACGGCTTCTCGGCGGCGTGGAGCGTCTCGGTGACCTCGGTGGCGGCCATGTGCGCCAGCGGTCGTCGCCGAACGCCTCGCTCAGGCTGACTTCGGTGCGGTTGCCCGCGTCGCCGTCGATGGTGAAGTTGTAGAGGTTGATCCGCGCGAGCTCGCTCTGGATCGTGCGGACCTCGGCGTCGGTCCAGGCGTCGGTGCCGGTGACCGGCGCGGCGGCGAGGTCCTCGCCATCGCTGGTCATCGTGACGCGGCCCTGCACCAGCCGGCTGACCGCGGCGTTGCCGATGCTGCGCTGGAGGCAGGAGGACGGTGGGGCTCATCGCCGGCCCGCCGAGCGGCGCTCCGGCCGCGGGGGCAGCCGGCGCGGCGTCCTGGGACGTGGCGTCAGTTGCCGTCTCGGTCGTCCGCGACGCCATGTGAGCCGATCCTATGCGCGCGCGCGAGGTCCCGCTACGGCCAAGCGGGCAGATGAACGGCTAGTTTTCGGTCAACCAATTCTGCGCGTCGGCCCGCCGTTCCGGGCCCCTCGCGCGCGATCTTGTCGACGGCGCGCGCCACTCCGGCGTGCGGCGTTGGCCTCGCAGCGCGCGCCACGCGGCGCTCGCGACGTCGGGCTCGGGGTCCTCGACGAGCGGCACGAGCGCGGGCAGGTGTCGCTCGTCGGGCAGCAGGTGCATGATCCGGGCGGCCGCGAGCCGGGCCTTGGGGTCCTCCGGCGGGCCAGGCGGGGCGCGGCCTCGACACCGCCGCGCGCCGCCAGCTCGCGCCGAGCTGCCGACGCCGCTCGTCGAGCTCGGCCGTAGTCGAGCTCCTCGACCAGCGCGATGAGGGCGGCGTCGTTCTCCACGGCGGGGATGATGCTCGATCGGGCGTCGGGGGCGCCGATGAACGTCAAAGGCGGCATTGAGGGTGAGACTCCGGTGGGGCCGGCGAGCGGGCGGGGGCGCCTCACGGGTCGCCGGGGCGGGCGGGCCGGGGCGGGTCGCGCGTCAGAAGTCGTCGGGCTCTGCCTCCACCCCGGCGTGCCGGCGCAGGGCGTCGAGGGCGAGCCATGGGAGTAGCCGCGGCGGACGAGGATGCCGAGCGCGCGGTCGCGCTCGGCGCGGGTGGCGGGCGGAGCGGGGCAGCGGCGGCGAAGGAGCTCGAGCGCGGCCGCCATCTCCTCCTCCGGGTCCTGGGCGGCGAGGGCGGCGTCGATGTGCTCGCGGTCGACCCCGAGCTCGCGCAGCCGCCGGGCGATCCGCTCCGAGCCCCAGGCGTCGAGGCGCCGGCGGTCGTCGGCGAAGCGCTCGGCGTAGCGGGCGTCGTCGAGGTAGCCGAGCTCGATCAGCTCGCAGACGACCTGGTCGGCCACCGCCGGCTCGACGCGCTTGCCCAGCAGCATCCCCCCGATCTCGTCGACCGTCCGGTCCCGCCGGTTGAGCGCCTTCCAGGCGAGCCCGCGGGCGCGCTCGGCGGGATCCGCCTCAGCGGCGGCTTCATGGACCGGTTCGGTGGCGCGGTCGAACGTCAACGGCACCGCCACCAGCGCGCGCTACGCCGCCTCGATCGCGGCGACCGGCGGGACCTCGGCGTCATCGTCGCGGTCGATCGGCTGGACGAGGTCCTGGCCGATGCCGAGCGCCTCGTAGACCTTGCCCTCGATCTCCTTCGCGATCTCCTGGTGCTCGTCGAGGAACGCCTTGGCGTTGTTGCGCCCCTGGCCGAGCCGCTCGGAGCCGTAGGAGAAGAAGGAGCCGGACTTGGCGACGACGTTGTGCTCGATCCCGAGGTCGAGGATGCAGCCCGAGGTCGAGATGCCCTTGCCGAACTCGATGTCGAACTCCGCCTGGCGGAACGGGGCCGCGACCTTGTTCTTGACCACCTTCACGCGCACCCGGTTGCCGACCGCCTCGGTGCCGTCCTTCAGCGTCTCGATGCGGCGGATGTCGAGCCGCTGGGACGAGTAGAACTTCAGCGCCCGGCCGCCCGGCTGGGTCTCCGGCGAGCCGAACATGACGCCGACCTTCTCGCGGATCTGGTTGACGAACACGCAGAGGGTCTGCGTACGGTTGAGGTTGCCGGCCAGCTTGCGCATGGCCTGGGACATCATGCGCGCCTGCAAGCCGACCGTCTGGTCGCCCATCTGGCCCTCGAGCTCCGCCCGCGGGGTCAGCGCCGCCACGGAGTCGACCGCCACCACGTCGACCGCGCCGGAGCGGACGAGCATGTCGGCGATCTCCAGCGCCTGCTCGCCGTAGTCGGGCTGCGAGACGAGCAGCTCGTCGATGTCGACCCCGATGTTCTGGGCGTACAGCGGGTCCATCGCGTGCTCGGCGTCGATGAACGCGCACACGCCACCGAGCTTCTGGGCCTCGGCCAGCACGTGGTAGATGAGCGTCGTCTTGCCCGACGACTCCGGCCCGTAGACCTCCACGATGCGGCCGCGCGGCATGCCGCCGATGCCAAGCGCGAGGTCGAGCGACAGCGCCCCAGAAGGGATCGCGTTGACCTTGACCTGCGCGCCTTCGTCGCCCATCCGCATCAGCGTGCCCTTGCCGAACTGGCGCTCGATCTGGGTCAGCGCGCCCTGCAGGGCGGCATCGCGGGCCTTGGCGCCCGCGGTGTCCGTGGCGTGGTTGCTCATGTGGGCGTGCTCCTCGTCAAAGCTTGCGTGGCACCGCCGGGTCGGAGGGCGGTGGAGGAAGCAAGCTACGACTGCGGTCGGACAGAAGAAAAGGCCGCTCTGTGCCGGAACCGTGCCGACTTCGCGACCATCCGCGCACCGCTCGCCACCGGCCGGGGCGGGCCTGCCCGCAAGCGGCCGCGCACGCGCCGGCCGCCCAGCCGCCCGCGCACCACCCCGCGCGGCGAGATCCGCACCTGCCCGCTCGCCGCCCGCGCGCCCGACAGCCGCAGCACGGCGCTCCCGCGCCGCGGCAGCACGCCGCTGACCCGCACGCCGTGCACCGCCCGCAGCCGGCGCAGCTCGATCCCGCCGCGGCGCAGCCGGAACGTCCCGCCGCGCAGCCCCGGCCCCGCCAGCGGCGAGCCGAGCGCGGGCGACAGGGCGAAGGTGAGGTCGTCCAGCGTGAGGTCCAGCGCCGCGACCGCGCGACCCCGAACTCCCGGCACGCCCCGCGCCGGCGCCACGGCCGCCAGCGACGCCGGCGGCACGCCGGTCGCCGGCACCTGCGTCGCCACGCGCTTGCACGGCGCCGACGCCGGCCGCCCGCGCAGGAACGCGAACAGCCGCCGCACCCCGCACCGCGTCGGGTCGCCGCCCGTCACCGCATGCCCGACGCCCGCCAGCACGACCCGCTGCGCGCCCGGCAGCGCCGCCGCCACCCGCGCCGACCCCTCCGGCGGCGTCCGCAGGTCCTCGCCGCCCTGCAGCACGAGCGTCGGCACCGCCGGGTACGGGCGGCCGGCCGCGGGCGCGGGTGAGGCCTCGCCCCAGCGCAGGCACAGGTCGATCTCGTCCGCCCGCGCCTCCGCGTAGCTGAACGGGAGGAACGCGGCCGGGCCCAGCCGGTCCGCCTCCGCCCGCGCGAGCCCCTCGCGCGAGCCGAACGGCGCCCCGCGCGGCCACGGCAGCGGCGTCTCCTCGCACACCGCGGCGTAGCGCGCCGCCGAGAACGTGCGCGGGCCGGGGAGCGAGGACAGCCCTTCGGCGCCCGCTGCCAGCCGCAGCAGCGGCGCCGGGTCGCGGTGGTCGAGCGCCGCCCGCACCGCCGCCGGGATCCCGGCCCGGATCGGCGGGTTGTAGTCGGCGTCGAACATCAGGTCGCTCAGCCCGAGCGCGGTCAGGAGCGCCGGCCGCTTGCGCCCGCGCATGCCGTAGACGAGCCCGCGCATCGGCGCCGCCCGCAGCTGCGCCGCCAGCTGCGCGAGGTCGGCCCCCGGGTCGGCGCTCACGCCGCGACAGCGGCGCGGGCACAGCGCGGCCAGCGACGGCCCCATCGCCCGGTAGGGCTCGAGCCCGAACGCGTCGGCGTCGTCGGGGTCCAGGACGGAATCCAGCGCCATCCGCTCCACGCGGTCCGGGTGCGCGCGTGCGTACGCGAGCGCGAGCTTCGTGCCGTAGGAGATGCCGAACAGCGTCAGCTTGTCGGCGCCGAGCGCGATCCGCAGCGCCTCGACGTCCTCGACGGAGTGGTCGGTGCCGTAGAAGGCTCGCCGCGAGCCGAGGGCGAGCGCGCACCGCTCCCCCGCGCGCGTGGAGCGCAGCCGCGCGTCGCGCTCCAGCGCGCGGCAGCGGATCAGCCCGGAGGCGCCGGTGCCGCGCTGGTCGAACGAGAAGAGCCGGTAGCTGCGCGCCAGCGGCTCGACCTCGAACAGCACGTCTGCGAACTCGCGCACGCCGGCGCCGCCGGGGCCGCCCGACAGGTACAGCAGCACCGGCTTACGGCTCGGCTCGCCGTAGCGCGCCAGCCGCAGCGGCACCGAGCCGGGGACCGCCCCGCTGCGGTCCAACGGCACCCGCACGCGCGCGCACTCGGCCTCGACGTCACCGCACGCCGACCAGCGCAGGCGCGCCTCCGCCGGCCCCGGCGCGACGAGGAGCATCAGCGCCACCGCGCCGATCGTCGCCGCCCAGCGCGCGCCACGGTTCACGCGGGCGACACTAGTGCGAGAGCGGGAAGCTGGCGAGGGGCTCGTAGCGCGCGCCCTCGCGCCGCAACTGCGACCGATAGAGGGTCAGCGCCTCGCCGCGGAACGCGAGCGGCTCGGGGTCCGGCAGCTCCGCGCGCCCGGCCTTGACGTCCGGCCGCAGACGGGCGACGGTGGCGTGCGGCCGGTACGGCCGCGCCTCGGGCGTGTAGAGGCGGCGCGCCGCGAGCCCATCGCTCACCGCCCGCTGGAGCGCCCGCAGTGAGCCGTTCGGATCCTCGACCTCCGCCGTGAGCACCCGCGGGCGCTTCGGCGGCAGCGCCAGGGCGGAGCCGAGCACGAGCCGCGGCGCGTGCATCGGCGCGGACCGCAATACGTCCACCACCTTCGGAACGTCCGCCTCCGGACGATGGCCGAGGAACGCGAGCGTCAGGTGCAGCGCCTCGTCGGGCAGCGGCCGCCACACCGCCGGGTCGGCCGCGGCGGCCCGGAAGGCCGCCAGCGCCGCCCGCGCGGGGGACGGCAGATCAAGCGCGATGAACAGCCGCAGCTTCACGGAGCAGCCGGCGCAGGCCGTGCATCACCACGGTGGTGGTGCGCTCGCGGATCGTCAGGCGGTCGCCGGGGAGCAGCACGCTGCGGTCCCAGCGCTCGCCGCCGGCCAGCGCCACGCTCAGGCAGACGGTCCCGACCGGCTTCTCCTCGGTGCCCCCGCCCGGGCCCGCGATGCCGGTGATGCCGATCCCGACCTCGGCGCCGAAGCGATCGATCGCGCCGTCGGCCAGCGCCACCGCCACCTCCGGGGAGACCGCGCCGTGCGCCTCGATCAGCTCGGCCGGCACGCCCGCGAGCGCGGTCTTGGCCGCGTTCGAGTACACGACCAGGCCGCCCATCATGTACTCCGACGAGCCGCCCCGATCGGTCAGCCGCGCGCTCATCAGCCCGCCGGTGCAGGATTCCGCGACCGCCACGGTGCGCCCCGCCATCAGCGCGATGACCTGGTCGTCGATCGTCGAGCCGTCCTCGGAGAACAGCGTGTCGGCGTGGCGCTCACGGATCGCGGCCTCGAACGCCTCGTAGACCTCGGCAGCCGGCGGCTCGAACACCGTCGCGATCTCGATCTCCCCGCGGCGCAGGCAGGTGGTGATCTCGAGCTGGTCGATCGGCACGCCGTCGGCCTCGATCTCCCGCAGCGAGCGGGCGATCTCCGACTCCGGGATCCCGAACAGGCGCATGATCCGCTGCTCGAACGTCCCCGCCTGGGCGAGCAGCTCGCGCATCGGGTCGGTCTGCAAAGCCGTCGCCCACATGGGCTGCAGCTCGCGCGGCGGGCCCGGGAGCACGAGCACGACCGGCGGGCCTGGCACGACCAGCCCGGGCGCGGTGCCGACCGGCTCGAGCACCGTCGCGCCGTCCGGCACCATCGCCTGCTTGCGGTTGGAGGCGCGCATGGCGGTCTCGTCGAGGTTGCGCCAGCGGCTGCGGAGCCGCTCGAGGATCGCCCAGATCCGCTCCTCCAGCGCGCTGTCCAGCGCCAGCGGGCGGCCGGCGAACTCGGCCACCACCTCGGCGGTCAGGTCGTCCGCGGTCGGCCCGAGGCCGCCGCTCGTGACCACGAGGTCGAGCCCGGCCATGAAGCGCAGCGCCTCGAGCATGTCGTCGCGGCGGTCGGCGACCACGACGATCTCGGCCACCTCGACCCCCTGCTCGCGCAGGCGCTCCGACAGCCACGGCCCGTTGCGGTCGGAGATGATCCCCGACAGCACCTCCGTGCCGGTGATGAGGATGCCCGCCCTCACGTGCAAGTTGGCCTGCGCGCCTCGGACAGCTCGCGCGGCCGTCTGCCGGGCCGGACCTCGTAGCCGACCGGCGTGGAGCGGTCCGGCACGTCGATGGTGCGACCGCCCGTCCGCATCCGCGCCTGGCCGTTGCCGAACGAGACGCGGAAGCGCTTGCCGCGGTAGCGGCGCGTGGCATCGCCCGGCGCGAGCGCCCGGTTGTCGATCAGCGCGCGTCCGTTGGCGTCGACGAGGCAGACGCTGACCAGGCCGGTGGGCACGATCTGGAGGGTGACACGCGTCGGCTCGGCGCGCTTCTTCTTGCGCTTCGACTTCGACTTCGGCGTGGGGGTCGGCGTCTCGACCGTGTTGGCCTCGCGCTCGCCGCCCGGGTCCTCCTCCCCCCAGCTGCCGAGCGCGTACAGCGCCCCGAGGACGAGCACGAGCACGAACACGACCACCAGCCCGGGGCCGAGGATCGCCCGCCGGCGGCGCTCGCGGCGGCCCCCACGGGCGCCCGCGCGCGGCGAGAACGGCGTGAGCTCCATCGTCGACGGCCGCTCGAAGCGCTGCTTGTACTCCTCCACCAGCTGCCGCGAGTCGAGCCCGAGGTAGTCGGCGTACGAGCGCAGGAACGTCTTGACGAAGGTGGGCCCGGGCAGCAGGTCCCATTCCTCGTTCTCGAGCGCACGGAGGTACTTCGCACGGATCTTGGTGCCCGCCTCGACCTCGGTGATGTCGATCCTGTTGCGCATGCGCGTCTCGCGCAGCGTCTGGCCGATCTCCGGCATGTCTCCGGGGAAGGCTACGTCAGTCGTTGTCCTCGCCCGAGGCTTGCACGGTGCTACCCGCGCGCTCCTCGAGGGCGGCCAGCACGCGCGGGAGATCGGCCTCGGAGACCAGGACCTGACGGGGCTTCGAGCCCTCGTAGCCGGAGATCACGCCGCGCCGCTCGAGCATGTCGATCAGGCGGCCGGCGCGCGTGTAGCCGAGGCGCAGGCGGCGCTGGAGCATCGACGTCGACGCGGTCTGCATCTCGGCCACGAGCCGGATCGCGTCGCCGAGGAGCGGATCCTCGTCGGGGTCGAAGTCGGGGTCGGCGCTCGTGTCGACCGCCTCCTCCTCGACCTCCTCGAGCAGTTCCTCCTGGAACTCGGGCTCGCCCTGCTTGCGCCAGGCGGTCGTCAGCTTCTCGATCTCGCCCTCGTCGACGTAGGCGCCCTGGATCCGCTGCAGCCGCGACGTCCCGACCGGCGAGAAGAGCATGTCGCCCTGCCCCAGCAGCGACTCGGCGCCGTTCTGGTCGAGGATCACGCGCGAGTCGGTCTGCGACGAGACCGAGAACGCGATCCGGCTCGGGACGTTGGCCTTGATCATGCCGGTGATGACGTCGACCCGGGGCGACTGCGTGGCGAGCACGAGGTGGATGCCGACCGCGCGCGCCTTCTGGGCGAGGCGGATGATCGAGTCCTCGACGTCGGCGGGCGCGACCATCATCAGGTCGGCGAGCTCGTCGATCACGCACAGGATGTACGGCAGCGCCTGCTCGCCGCGCCCGGCGCGGACCTTGTTGAGCTCGATCAGCGACCGCGTGCGCGCGAGCGACATGTACGAGTAGCGCTGCTCCATCTCGCGCACCAGGTTCTGCAGCGCGGTGGCAGCCTTGCGCGGGCTGGTGATCACCGGCGTGAGCAGGTGCGGGATCGAGTCGTAGTGGTTGAGCTCGACCTGCTTGGGGTCGACGAGCACGAGCCGCAGCTCGTGCGGGGTCGCGCGGGTGAGCACGGAGGCGAGCATCGCGTTGACGCAGCCGGACTTGCCGGCGCCCGTGGTGCCGGCGACGAGCAGGTGCGGCATCTTGGCGAGGTCGGCGCCGATCGCGCGGCCGGCGACGTCCTTGCCCAGCCAGACCGTGAGCGGCGACCACCCGGCGGGGGTCTCCTGCAGCACGTCGCCGAGGTGGACGATGCGGCGGCGCGCGTTCGGGACCTCGACGCCGACCGCCTGCTTGCCGGGGATCGGGGCGAGGATGCGGATGTCGGAGGCGGCCAGCGCGTAGGCGAGGTCGTCCTTGAGCTGGGCGACCTTGGCGACCTTGATGCCGGGCGCGAGGCGCAGCTCGTAGCGCGTGATGTGCGGGCCCGCGACCATCCCGATGATCTTCGCCTCGATGCCGAAGTGGCCGAGCGCCTCGGTCAGCTGGGCGGCGACCTTCTCCTGGCCGGCGGTGTCGGGCTTGCTGGCGTCGCCGGTCGAGCGCTTGAGGAAGCCGGTGTCGGGCAGCAACCACTCGAAGTCGGGGCTGTCGGTGACGGTGGCGCGATAGCGGCCCTGGGGCGTGAGGTCCTCGGGGTCGGGCGTGGTGCGGGCGACGCCCGGCTCGTCCTCCTCGGGGTCCTCGGCGAGCATCTCGAGCTCCGGGACCGTCTCGTCCTCGATCGTGAGGTCCTCGGCGTCGCCGAGGATGTCGGGCAGCGCGTCCTCCGGCTCGGGCAGCGTGCGCGCGACGGCGGTGACGCGCGGCGGCGGGCCCTCCTCGAGCGCGGACAGCTCCTCGGTCGCGGGCCGGCGCTTCTGCACGGCGGTCTTGACCTCGCGCGTGGTCGTGGCGAACGAGTCGGTGGTGGCCTTGATGACGCCGGCGACCGAGGCGCCCGTGAGCAGCAGAGCCGCGGCAGCGAGCAGGAAGATCGCGATCGTGTGCGCGCCGAGCGTGCCGAGGAAGGTCGAGGTGACGTAGTAGAGCCCCTCCCCCGCGAGGCCGCCGCGCGGCTTGACCCACTCGGCGTCCCAGACGATCTTGGTGCCGCCGTCCCCGCCCGGCCCAAGCCCGAGCGTGCCGGCCGCGAACGCCAGCGTGATGCCGAGGAAGAGGCAGATGGCGCCGGTCCGGAACGGCCGCACGGCGGGCAGGACCGGCCGCAGCACGAGGATCGCCCCGGCCGCCATCAGCGCGACCGGCACGAGGTAGTGGACGGCGCCGATCAGGATCCGGAGCCCGTCGACGGCGGCGTCGCCTGCCTGGCCGCCGTCCCAGTCGAGGTAGACGACGAAGGCGAAGAAGATCGCGGTCGCCACCATCGCGAGGCCGATGACGTCGAAATGGCGCTGCTCGAGCGTCGGCAGGCCCTGCTTCCACGATGGCCGGGTCCGCCGCGCGCGCGGCTTCTTCGTGGGAGCGGGCTTGGGCTTGGGGCGGCGACGGGCGGGCGGCATCTCAGGCCGAACCCCCTTCGACGCCGGGCCGCGGCCCCCTGCCTCCTCACGCCTGGCTAAAAGTTCCCTCTATGCAGGCTCTGCGGGCCTACTATCAACGGGATGGAAGCCTCTGAGCGGCCGGTTCGCATACTCGTGGTCGAGGACGACCAGGAGATCGCCCAGGTTCTGCAGCGCTCGCTGCGGATGGAGGGCTACGACGTGAAGCTCACCGGTGACGGCGCCCAGGCGCTCGACGACACCCAGGCCTTCCTCCCCGACCTGATCGTGCTCGACCTCGGCCTGCCCGGGATGGACGGCATCGAGGTGGCGCGGCAGCTGCGCCGCGACGAGGACGACACGCCGATCCTGATGCTCACCGCGCGCGACGCGCTGGACTCGCGCGTGGAGGGCCTCGACGTCGGCGCCGACGACTACCTCGTCAAGCCGTTCGAGCGCCAGGAGCTGCTGGCGCGGATGCGCGCGCTGTTGCGGCGGCGGCCGCCGCGTGGGATGGCGCCGCTGCGCGTGGCCGACCTGACGCTGAACCCCGACACCCACGAGGTGATTCGCGGCGATCGCTCGATCGACCTGACGCAGCGCGAGTTCGAGCTGCTCGAGTACCTGATGCGCAACGAGCGGCTGGTGATCTCGCGCCAGCGGCTGCTGGACGAGGTCTGGGGCTACGACCCGTTCTCGATCACGAACACGATCGAGGTGTTCGTCTCGAACCTCCGCAGAAAGCTCGAAGCCGGTGGCGAGCCCAGGCTCCTTCATACGGTCCGCGGCGCAGGGTACGTCCTCCGCGTATAAGCGCCTCCCGATCCGCTGGCGGCTCGCCGGCGGCTCTGCGGCGCTGACCCTGGTGATCCTGTGCGGCTTCGCCGTGATCGTGGGTGTGCTCACGACGCGGCGGATCCAGTCCGACTTCAACCAGCAGGTCGCGGAGGCCGCCGACCAGCTGGCGAAGCAGACCGAGCTGCGGCTGGTGGAGCGCAACGGCAAGACGGCGCTGCGGTACCGGGGGCCGAACCTGGGAGCCTATGCGGGCGCGCAGCGTGCCGTCGTGCGGGTGGTGACGGAGGACAACGAGGTCATCCGCTCCTCCCCCAACGCCCCGTATCTGTCGCCGCCGCTGGCGCCGACCCTGGACTTCGCGGGCTACAAGGTCGAGTCGCGCCCGGTGCGGGTGGAGCCGGTAGGTGGCGTGGGCTTCGTGCAGTACGCGCGGCGGCTGTCGGATGTGGAGGCGACCGCGAACCGCGTGCGCTTCTTCCTCGGGCTCGGCGTGCTGGGCGGCACGGCGCTGGCGCTGCTGGCGGGCGTCGCGACCGCACGGCGCGCGATGTCGCCGATCGCGGAGCTGACCGAAACGGCGCGCACGATCGAGCGCACCCGCGACCCCTCGCGGCGGATCCCGCATCCTGAGGCCGAGGACGAGGTCGCGGAGCTGGCGCGGACCCTGGACGGCATGCTCCACGCGCTCGACCAGGCGCGGGGCGAGACGGAGGCGACCCTGGCGCGGCAGCGCGAGTTCGTCGCGGACGCCTCGCACGAGCTGCGGACGCCGCTGACCTCGGTCCTGGCGAACCTGGAGCTGCTCGAGGAGGTGTTGGAGGGCGAACAGCGCGAGGCGGCTTCATCTGCGTTGCGCTCCTCGCGGCGGATGCGCCGGCTGGTGGCGGACCTGCTGCTGCTGGCGCGGGCGGACGCGGGCCGGATCGCGCGGCACGAGCCGGTCGACGTGGCGCGGGTGGTCACCGAGGCGGCGGGCGAGCTCGAGCCGGTGTCCGAGGGGCACCCGATCACGGTCTCGGCGCCCTACGGCGCCACGATCTCGGGCGCGCGCGACGAGCTGCACCGGCTGGCGCTGAACCTGATGGAGAACGCGCTGCGCCATACGGACCCGGGAACGGCGGTCGAGGCTTCGGTCGAGCGGATCAACGGCCAGGTCGTCTTCTCCGTCGAGGACGACGGGCCGGGGATCCCGCCGGATCTGCACGACAAGGTGTTCGAGCGCTTCTTCCGCGGGGCCGGCGACCGGTCGGGGTCGTCAGGGCTCGGGCTGGCGATCGTGCGGGCGGTGGCGGAGTCGCACCACGGCACGGTGACGCTCGAGGACCCGCTCGACGGGCGCGGCGCCCGGTTCGTGGTGCGCTTTCCGGTCGAAGAGCCGGCTGCGACGACGACCGATTAGCGGCGACGCGCCACCCGCAGGACCCATTTGGTGCGTCCGCGGCGGCCGTGAACGGACGATTCTGGACGCATCTCGGGACGTCGCCCGGAAACGGGTCGTTTGGCGATTCTTGGCTCGTGGGGCCGATGCGCCAAAAAGAAGCCCCCGGCTTCTAAACCGGGGGCTAAGCACTTCTGGACGGATGTCCGATTCAGTGATCGGGTATAGCCCCTCTACAGTGCTCGCAGTCGAGAGCAAGTACTACCGCCAAGCCGGGTGTTGCAGCACCCAGGCAGGGGGCGACGAGGGGGTAATTCAATGGGCTACCGCGGCTAGCTGATCACCAGGTACGGACACCTGACCAAACTTCTGAACGAGCGCCTTGCAGGGCGCTCGTTCTCGTTAACGGCACGAGCGCCTAGCCGCTAGACCGGATATCCGTCCAAGCTCACGCAGCGATGGCCTTGGGTCGAGCGTAGTCATTGACACGCGCTTCGAACGCCAGCTCGCGCTCAAAGTCCGCCTCATCCGTATGCCGGAACGCGACGCCGTACTGCTCGATCATCTCGACGAACTTGTCAACGACGATCGGGTCCAACTGCGTGCCGGCGACCCGGCGGAGCTCATTGAGTGCCTCCTCGGAGCTGACGGGATCGCGGTAGGAGTCGCGCGCCGTCATCACGTCATACGTGTCGGCAGCCGCCAGGATGCGCGAGCCGAGCGGGATGCTGTCGCCGTCGAGGCCGTATGGATAGCCGCGGCCGTCGATGCGCTCGTGGTGGCTGAGGACGATGTCGGCCACGGGACCGTAGCCCTCGATCCGGCGAACGAGCTTCGCGCCCTGCTCCGGATGGAGCTTCACGATCTCCCACTCCTCGTCGGTCAGCTTGCGGTCGGCGACCAGGATCGAGTCCGGGAAGATGAACTTGCCGATGTCGTGGAAGAGGCCCGCGGTGTGGATGAGCTCCTGCTCGTGCTCGGAGAGGCCAAGGAGGCGGGCGAGCTCGCGGGCGTAGCGGGCGACGGCGGCGGAGTGGCGCGCCGTCATCGCGTCTCGCATCGAGAGCGTCTGCATCACCGTGTTGATGAGGCCGAACTGCAGCGACGCGAGCTCCTTGGTGCGCTGCTGCGAGCTGCTCACCGCGGTCGTAGGCCTCGACGCCGGCCTTGAGCAGGTACTGGAAGACGAAGAGCACGACGGCGGCGAGGCCGACGGCGCCAACACCGAGCCGCTGATAGCTGAAGGCGATGCCCGCGGTCAGCAGCGCGGTCGCGAACTGGGACGGCAGCACCGTGATGAAGACTGAAGTGAGGCTCTCGCGGAACGAGACCTCGCGCGACAGCTGCAGTGAGCCCGCCACCAACACGAAGTTGAGGAAGTTGGTGATCATGAACACAGCGCCGACGAGCCCTGCGAAGCCAAGGGCGTTCTCAGTGCCCGGCGCAGCCTCCCCAGCCCACGCCTCGATGATCAGCGCGCCGATGATGGGGAACCAGGCCCAGACGGCGAGATTCATCAGGTTGCGGTGCCAGGGGCGGCGGTAGAAGACCGCGTCGATCGCGGTGGCCACCACGCCGATGACGGCGGCGGGTGCGGGACCGAGCAGCGCCATGGCCAGGACGAGGGCCAGGAACGAGCCGGAGATGCGGATCCCCCGGAACTCAATCGTCAGGACGTCGCTGCCGATGGCCAGGACGAGCAGCAGGAGGACGAGCTCGACCGGCGTCCAGTCTCTCGCCTCGGTGGTCGACAGAGCCACCAGCCCGGCGAGGACCAGCAGAAGCAGGTGAAGACCTGAGATAAGCGCTCGACGTCCTGTCACGGCTTCGTTCCTCATCGGTTCGGCTTAGACCGCTCTTTAGGCAAAACGGGCCTTTCGGGGCCAACTGGCGTCCAACATCCGTCCAAATCCGGCGGATACGTCCGCTGGACTCCCGCTGGGTAAGGTGCGGGGGCGTGATGGAGCGCAGGCGGCCACTGGCAGTCAAGCCGTTCGGAAGGCTGCTCGCGTCGTACACGGTCAACGAGATCGGCGACAGCGTGGGCATCGTTGCGCTGGCCGTTCTCGTGTATGACCGCACCGGCGACGTGGCGCCGACGGCAGCGCTCTTTCTGGCCGGAAAGTTCCTCCCCGCGCTGATCGCCCCGTTCCTGACGGCGCGCCTCGATCAGGCGGCCGTTCGCCGCACCCTGCCTGGGCTCTACACGCTCGAAGCGCTCGTCTTCGTTGCGCTCGCGTGGATCGCGGACACGGAGTTCGCGCTGGCGATCGTGCTCGCGTTGGCGCTCGTGGACGGGGCGATCGCGGTGACGGCGCGCGCGCTGACGCGGGGGGCGATCGCGAGCATCCTCCAGCCCGTCCACCTGTTGCGCGAGGGCAACGCGATGCTCAACGTCGGCTTCGCGATCGCGGTCGTCGGAGGGTCGGCACTGGGCGGCCTGCTGATCTCGGAGTTCGGCCTGGCTGTGGCACTCCTCGCCGACGCGGCCTCGTTCGTGGCGATCGCGATTGCCCTGGCACTGGCGCGAGAGCTACCCAAGCCCCAGGGCGAGGCGCAGCCGACGCTCGAGCGCCTCCGCAGCGGCCTCGCCTTCGCCCGCCGCGACCCACGCGTGCGACTGCTGCTCGGCGGCCAGTCCCTGGCGCTCATCCTCTTCACGCTGATCATCCCCATCGAGGTGATCTATGCGAAGGAGAGCCTCGGCACGACGAGTGCGGGTTTCGGCATCCTGCTCGCCTCGTGGGGCGCCGGGATCGTCTTCGGCAGCATCCTCTTCGTCTCCGTGCGGAACCACTCCGCCGCCGGGCTGATCCTTCTCTCCACGGCTGCCATCGGTCTCGCCTATCTCGGCATGGCCGGGGCGCAGAGCTTGTTCGTGGCGTGTCTGCTGTCGGTGCTGGGCGGAACCGGCAACGGCATCCAGTGGGTGTCGGTGATGACCGCGCTCCAGGAGGCGACGCCCAACGACTATCAGGCGCGCGTCGTGGGGCTGCTGGAGTCAGCGCTGGCGGCGATGCCCGGCGTCGGCTATCTGATCGGCGGCATCCTCACGGCCGCATGGTCGCCGCGCACCGCGTACGCCGTGGCCGGCATCGGCACGCTCGTGCTCGTGCTCGTCGCACTGGTCGCACTCCGCGGTCTGCGGCTGGGCCACCCGTCACGGCGACAAGACGACGCCGAGGAGGTCCCGCCGCACCTCCACCCGTCGCGGAAACGCGCGACCTCTCGCTCGACACCGGCGATCGCTGAGCGTCGTGCCGCTCGACCACGTCGCCCTGACCGTCGCCGACCGCGAGCGGTCCGCCCGCTTCTACGGCGACCACTTCGGCCTCACCGAGCGCGTCCACGACGACGAGCACCTGCTGATCCTCGGCGACGGCCATGGCTCGCTGCTCGCGCTCTGGGAGGGCGAGCCGCCTGCCGCTCATCTGCCTCGCACCAACCACTTCGGGTTCCGGCTCGGCTCTGCGGAGGACGTGCTCGCGGCCCGTGAGCGGTTCGAAGCCGCCGGCGTCACCGAGACCGAATTCGCAGAGCACGGCCCAGCGCGCGTCCAAGTCCTCGACCCCGACGGCTATCGGGTCGAGTTCTACGCGTTCTGAGCTAGTGGTGGCGGTCTTCCCAGACCGCTCCGGGTACGAGCACGATCAGCAGCGCGACGAAGCCGCCGAGGTACACGGCCCACACGGGCGCGCCGTCGGAGTAGGCGACGCCTGTCACACCGGCCACGGCGAAACTTACGACGAGAAACGGGGCCAGGAAGCGCCACATGGCTCGCGTGAACATCATCAGGAGAGTACCTCCCGGAGCAGGAAGAACGCGAGGACCAGGACGGCGAGCATGCCGCCGAAAAGCGTGCCGAGCAGCGTGAGCTGTGCGACCCGCGCGGGTGGGTACTTCCGGATGGCGCCGTAGCCGGCCATGACGAGGCCGCCGACGCCGGCCAACGTCGGCACCAGCGAGATGTCGACCACCTCGGGCAGCAGTCGCACACGGGTGGCGATCGCGACTGCGACGGTCGCCAGGCATCCGGCGACCACGCCGACAAGCCATGCAGCGAGATGGTCCGGCATCGCCCACCCGTAGGCGAGCGCGCGTCGAGTCTCGCCCCTAGACCTCCACCACGACCGGCAGCACCATCGGCCGCCGCTTCAGCTTGTCGTAGATGAAGCTCGCGAGGTCGTCGTGGAGCATCGACTCGAGCACGTCGATCTCCGTGATCCGCTCGGACGCCGCTCGGTCCAGGGAGTCCTCGACCGCCTCTCGGAGGTCGTCGACGAAGTCGGCGTTCCCGTCGAGGAAGGGCACGCCGCGCGCCAGGACCTCCGGAGCCACCACCGACGAGCCGTCCTGCTCCGACACCGTCGCGACGATGATGAAGATCCCGTCCGCGCTGAGCATGCGGCGGTCGCGCAGCGCGACGTCCGCCACGTCGCCGATGTCGACGCCGTCGACGAAGATCATCCCCGCCGTCTCGCGCTCGCCCCACTCCGCGCCCGTCGCGGTGATCTCCAGCGGCCGGCCGTTCTCGCCCTGGAACACGTTCTCGGCCGGCACCCCCACCGCCTGCGCGAGCTGCGAGTGGATGCGCAGCCGCTTGTAGTCGCCGTGGACCGGCATCACGTACCGCGGCCGGGTCAGGTTGAGCATCAGCTTGAGCTCTTCCTCGTAGCCGTGACCGGAGGCGTGGATCTGCTCGTCGCGCGACGTGATGACCTCGCACCCGATCTGGTAGAGCCTGTCGATCGTCTCGTTGACCGCCCGCTCGTTGCCCGGGATCGGGGTGGCGGAGAAGACGACCGTGTCGCCCTCGTGGAGCTCGATCTGCGGATGGTCGCGGTACGCCATCCGGCGCAACGCGCTCAACGGCTCCCCCTGCGACCCCGTCGAGATGATGACCACGCGGTCGTCGGGCCAGTTGTCGAGCTCTCGCGGCGGGATCAGCGTCCCCTCCGGCACCACGATGTGCCCGAGCGTCCGGCCGATGTTGACGTTCTTGCGCATCGACCGCCCGACCAGGCAGACCTTGCGCCCCAGCGCCACCGCGGCGTCGATGACCTGCTGGACACGGTGGATGTTGGAGGCGAACGAGGTGGTCACGATCCGACCCTGGCAGCGCGCGAACACGCGCTCGAGGTTCGGGCCGACCACGCTCTCGCTGACCGACGTCCCCGGCCGGTCCGCGTTCGTCGAGTCGCCGCACAGCAGCAGTACGCCGTCGCGCCCGAGCTCGGCGAGCCGCGACACGTCCGCCGGCGCGCCCCCCACCGGCGTCTGGTCGAACTTGTAGTCGCCGGTGAACAGCACGGTCCCGAGCTCGCAGCGCAGGATCACCCCGACCATGTCGGGGATCGAGTGCGTCAGGTGCACGAGCTCGATCTCGAACGGGCCCGCCTGAACCTTCTGGCCGGTCGGCAGGACCTCGAGGTTCGCCTCGCGCAGCCGGTGCTCGTCGAGCTTGGAGCGCGCCATCGCCACGGTGAGCTGCCCGCCGTAGATCACCGGCACCGAGGTCTCCCCCAGGTCCCGCAGCACCCACGGCAGCGCGCCGACGTGGTCCTCGTGCCCGTGCGTGATCACGATCGCCGCGATGTCCTCCACGTGGTCGCGCAGGTACGTGAAGTCCGGCAGCACGAGGTCGATGCCCATCATCTCCGCCGTCGGGAAGCGCAGGCCGCAGTCGACGACGACGATCGTGCCGTCGTACTCGACGACCGTCATGTTCTTCCCGATCTCGCCGACGCCCCCCAGCGGGAGGACGCGTAACACCCCGCTCACGCCGTGGCGGCCCGCTGGAGCAGCCCGTGCCGCTCCAGCATCGACCTGACCTCCGCGAGCTCGTCCTCGTCGGCGTCGACCATCGGCAGGCGGCACACCCCGGCGTCCAGGCCGAGGAGGTTGAGAGCCGCCTTGGTGCACGTCGGGCTGGCGGTGAGGAAGAGCGTCGAGTAGACGTCGCGCAGCGACGCGTCGATCTCCGCCCGCGCCTCGGGCTCGTCGAACATGCGCTTCATCTCCGGCCCGACGATGTGCGAGGCGACGCAGATGCCGCCGGCGCCGCCCTGGTCGAGGTTCTCGGCCAGGATGTCGTCGTTGCCGGCCAGCACCGCGAGCCCGTCGATCGGCTGCAGCTCGGCCGAGTTGGCCTGCTTGACCGCCTCGATGCCGTCGATCTGGGCGAGCTCCGCCAGGAGATCGGGCGGCATGTTGACCGCCGTGCGGCCCGGGATGTTGTAGAGGATCACCGGCGTGCCGGCGGCCGCGCGCGCGACCTCCCGGAAGTGCGCGACGACCCCGCGCCGGTTCGGCTTGTTGTAGTAGGGCGTGACGCTCAGCACCGCCTGCGCCCCGGCCTCGATCACGGCCTCCGTCAGGTGGATCGCGTGGCGCGTGTCGTTGGACCCTGCGCCGACCACCATCGCGCCCTCGTCACCGAGCTCGCCGACCAGCAGGCGGACGAGCTCGACCTGCTCCTCGTCGGTCATCGTCGCCGCCTCGCCGGTGGTGCCGGCGATCACGAGACCGTCCGATCCGTGCTGGAGCAGGTGGCGGCCGATGTTGACGGCCGCCTCCTCGTTGACCGCGCCGTCCGGGCGGAACGGCGTGACGACTGCGGTCAGCAGGCCTTTGTAGGGGCGCATGAAGCGCATGATCGCAGGGTCAGCCCGCCAGCGGATCCCCGCTGGAGAGCTTCGGCGGCTCGTTGCTGGGGCGGTTGCGGTCCTCGGTCGGAGCCGGACCGGGCATCGCAGGCGGCGCCGTGGGAGCGGTGCCGGGCGGAGCCGGGGCGGCCGGGTCCGGCGTCGGGCCCGATTCGGGCGCGGGCGGCTCGGGCGGCTCGGTCGGCGGAACCCCCGGCGTCGCGGCCGGAGGCTCCGGCGGAGCGGGCGCGGCGGCGTCGGGGACGACCGGCGCGGGCTGGACGGGCCGGCCGTGCTTGTCGTACTCGACGGCGGGGCCGCCGGCCTGATGGCCGGGCTGTGACGCGTTGAACTGCTTCTGCGCCTCGTCGAGCTTGGCCTGCGCCTGCTCGGCCATCTTCTTGGCCTTGTCCATGAAGCCCATCGCGGATCCTCTCTAAGTCGCCTCCGCTCCCGATTCAACCCGACCGGCGGCGGTCCTTCAAGGCGTCGGTGTAGCGCCGCGGCACCTGCGGCGCTTCTCCCTCCTCCCACAGCGTGACGACCAGCAGCTCGCCGCGCGGCCGGTCCCACAGGCACACGAAGGTCACGTCGCTGTCGCGCACGTAGACCGAGCCGCGCTGCGCGGCCGCGCCCGGCGGCGGCTCCTCGCTCACCCGCCCGGCGGCCCACGCGCGCGACACCCGGCCGGCGATCTCGGGCTTCACGTCGAGGCCGCCGCGCACCCGCTGGCGGTAGCGCTCGACCGCGTGGTCGGTGACAGCGACCAGCGGCGCGTTCACGACTCGCGGCGGGCGCGCAGGACGAGCAGGGTCGGCACCTCGCGCCACGCTGCCGCCTCGGGATGGTCCGAGACGTACTCGCGCGCCGGCACGGGCTCCTCCAGCCGCTCGATCACGAAGCCCGCCGCCGCGAGCGCCCCCGTGTAGGCCTCGAGCGGCCGGTGGTAGGAGGAGAACGTCATCTCCAGCCCGCCCCGCGTCATCGACTCGTCGAACCGCTCCGAGGCGAAGTAGTGCGCGGCGAGCTCCTCGGACCGCGCCGGGTGGGTGATCGACGCGCACAGCCGGCCGCCGGGTGCGAGCACCCGCGCGATCTCGCGCAGCGAGCCCTCGAGGTCGTCGAGGTCCATCAGCGCCATCGAGCACACCGCGAGGTCGGCGATCCCGTCCCCCAGCGGCATCCGGGCGAGATCGGCGCGCAGCACCTCCATCCGTGGGTCGGCCTTGCGCGCTGCCCGCACGAGCGTCGGCGAGCTCTCGACCGCGAGCACGCTGTGCCCCGCGTCGCGCAGCGCCCGCGCCATCCGCCCCTCGCCGCTGGCCAGGTCGAGCGTCAGCCGCCCCGGCTCGGGCACCACCGCGAGCAGCGCAGGGCGGCTGTGGCGCCAGAAGAAGTGGTCATGCCCTTCCGCGCGCGCCCAGGCGATCCAGGCCTCGGCGCGCGCCTCCCACGCGTCGCGGAGGCTCAGTCCTCCGGCCACAGCAGGCGCTCGAGCCCGACGACGGGCGACTCGGGCAGGTCCGCCACCCGCCGCACCGCGAGCAGGACGCCGGGCATGAAGCTCGTGCGGTCGGTGGTGACGTGGCGGATGGTCAGCGTCTGCGCCGCGCCGCCCAGGATGACGTCCTGGTCGGCGACGATCCCGGGCAGCCGCACCGAGTGGACGGGCACGTCGCCCTCCATCAGCTCGGCGGTCCGCGCCGCGGTGCCCGACGGCTTGTCGAGCTTGGCCGCGTGGTGGTACTCGATGATCTCGGCGCCGTCCATGTGCTTGGAGGCCTCGGTCGCGAAGCGCATCATCAGCACCGCGCCGATGGCGAAGTTGGGGGCGACGAAGACGTTCGCGGAGGCGCCCTCGGCAAGGGCCCGCAACTCGGCGAAGTCGAAGCCGGTCGTGCCGATCACGAGATGCACGCCCGCGTCGAGGACCTCCCGTGCGTTGGCGAGCGCCTGGTCCGGCTGCGTGAAATCCACGACCACGTCCGCCTCGCCCAACACCTCGGCGAGCTCCACGCCCAGCGCCGGATCGGCGCGGCCGGTCAGCGAGAGATCGTCGGCGCCCTCGACGGCGGCGCACACCGCCTGGCCCATGCGCCCCGCGGCGCCGGCGACGGCGACCCGCGTCACGCCGCGAGCGGCTCCGCGGCCGGGCACACGCCCGCGACGGCGTCGGTGAAGGCCGCCTCGTCGGGGCCGATACCGGCCGCCGAGAGCCCCTCCGGCACCCACAGCTCGTCGACCAGCGCACGCAGGTCGTCCAGCGTCACGGCGTCGATGCGGGCCATGATCTCGTCGATCTCGAGCAGCGGCAGCCCGTAGAGCGTCGAGGCGCCCAGCCGGCTCATCCGCGCCCCCGCCGACTCGAGCCCCAGCACGATCCGGGCCTTGACGTTCTCGCGCGCCCGCTTCAGCTCGGCCTCGGTCACGCCCTCGCTCCGCAGCCGGTCGAGCTCGGCGGCGACGATCTCCATCGCCGCTTGCAGGTTGTCCGGCCGCGTGCCGACGTACAGGCCGATCTCGCCCGTGTCGATGAACTGCGCGGTGAACGAGTAGACCGAGTAGGCGAGCCCGCGCTCCTCGCGCACGGCCTGGAACAGCCGCGACGAGGAAAGCCCGCCGAAGATCGAGTCCAGCACGCGCAGCGCGTAGCGGCGGTCGTCGCTGCGCGGCAGGCCGAGCGCACCGAGGCAGACGTGGACCTGCTCGGTGTCCTTGCGCTGGAACTGCAGCGTCGAGCGCGGCAGGTCGGGCGCCGGCAGCAGCGGCGGCGCGGCCTCGAGCCCCGCCCGCACCTCGAGCGTGCCCGACGCCAGCTCGACGATCTGGTCGTGGTCGACCGAGCCGGCCGCCGCGATCACGATCGAGCCGGGCACGTAGCGGCGCGCGTGGAAGGCGGCGATCTCCTCGACCGGCGTGTCCCGGATGACCGGGGCGCGGCCGATGATCGGGCGCCCGAGCGGATGCTCGCCGTAGACCGCGCGGCCGAGCACGTCGAAGACGATGTCCTGCGGGTCGTCCTCGTACATGGCGATCTCCTCGAGCACCACCTGGCGCTCGGGGTCGACGTCGCGAAACGCGGGCCGCCACACCATGTCGGCCATCACGTCGAACGCCACCGGCAGGTGCTGGTCGAGCATCCGCGCGTAGACGGTGGTGCCCTCCTTGTCCGTGCCGGCGTTGAGCTCGGCGCCCATGCCGTCGAACAGCTGGTCGATCTCCGTCGAGCCGTAGCGCGGCGTGCCGCGGAACAGCATGTGCTCGAGGAAGTGCGACAGGCCGGCCTCGGCCTCGGTCTCACCCCGCGAGCCGGCGCCCACGAAGAACCCGAGGGCCGCGGACCGCACCGAAGGCATGACCTCCGTGACGATCCGCAGCCCCGAGTCGAGCTCGGTCAGGCGATGCTCGGGCAAGGGGTGGGTGGGGCGTCTCTTAGTTGCGGTCCGGGTCGCGATCGCTGCGCGGGCGGCGCTCGCCGCCGCGCCGCGGCCGCCACGGTCGCGGTCGCGCCCGCCCCGGCCTCCGCGGTCGCCGCCGCCGCGGCCGTCACGCCGCGGTCCGCGGTCGCCGCCGTTGCGGCTCCCGCCGCCGCCGCCGGAGCCGACGCCCGCCAGCTCCTCGACGGACTTGCCGGCGATCTCCGGGTCCTCGGAGAGGCGCAGGCCGATCCGGCCGCGCTCGCGGTCGACCTCGACCACGCGCACCTGGATCTCGTCGCCCTTGTTGAGGACGTCCTCGACCGTGTCGACCCGCTGGCCGGGCGAGACGTTCGAGATGTGCAGGAGGCCGTCGGTGCCCTTGGCCAGCTCGACGAAGGCGCCGAAGGTGGTCGTCTTGACGACCTTGCCGGCGAACTCGTCGCCGACCTCGACCTCCTTGGTCATCGAGCGGATGCGGTCGATCAGGGCGTCGCCCTGCTCGCCGGTCTGGGCGTAGACGAGGACCTGGCCCTCGTCGTTGACGTCGATCTGCGCCTCGAACTCCTCGGAGAGGCCGCGGATCGTCTCGCCGCCCTTGCCGATCAGCAGGCCGATCTTGTCCGGGTCGATCTGGATCGTCGAGATGCGCGGCGCGTACCTCGACAGCTCGGAGCGCGGCGTGTCGATGACCTCGGCCATCTTGCCGAGGATGAACGTCCGCCCCTCCTTGGCCTGCGTGAGCGCGTCGCGCAGGATGTCGAAGGTGACGCCGGTGATCTTGATGTCCATCTGGAGCGCGGTGATCCCGTTCTCCGTGCCGGCGACCTTGAAGTCCATGTCGCCGAGGTGGTCCTCCACGCCGGCGATGTCGGACAGCACGACGTAGTCGTCGCCCTCCTTGATCAGGCCCATGGCGATGCCGGCCACCGGGTTCTTCAGCGGCACGCCGGCGTCCATCAGCGACAGCGAGGAGCCGCACACCGAGGCCATCGACGACGAGCCGTTGGACTCGAGGATGTCCGACACGACGCGAATCGTGTACGGGAAGTCCTCCTGCGTCGGCAGCATCGGGACGAGCGCCCGCTCGGCGAGCGCGCCGTGGCCGATGTCGCGGCGCTTCGGCCCGCGCATGAAGCCGGCCTCCCCGACCGAGAAGGGCGGGAAGTTGTAGTGGTGGAAGTAGCGCTTGGAGGTCTCCAGCCCGAGCGTGTCGAGCCGCATCTCCTCACGCGTGGTGCCGAGGGCGGCGACGGACAGCGCCTGCGTCTGGCCGCGCGTGAACAGCGCGGAGCCGTGCGTGCGCGGCAGCAGGCCGGCCTCGATCGTGATGGCGCGGATCTCGTCCGTGCCGCGGCCGTCCGGGCGCTTCTTCTGGACGGCGATGCGCTCGCGGATGATCGACTTCTCGAGCTTGTCGAACGCGAGCTGCGCCTTGCCGCGGAAGTCGCCGTACTCGGGCGCGTCCTCCGGCCCGGAGTACTGCGCGAGCACCTCCTGCTCGACGGCCTTCGTGGCGTCCTGGCGGGCGAGCTTGTCCTCGACCGAGGTCGCCTCGTCGAGCTTCTGCCCGTGCGAGCCCTTGATCTGCTCGAGCAGGTCGGCGTCGACCTGCGGGACCTCGACCTCGAGCTTCGGGCTCTTGCCGGCCTTGTCGCCGAGCTCGCGCATGGCGGCGACGAGCTTCTTGATCTCCGAGTGCGCGATGTCGAGCGCGTCGAGGATCTCGGCCTCGGGGATCTCGTTGGCGCCCGCCTCGACCATCAGGATGGCCTCGTCGGTGCCGGAGACCACGAGGTCGAGGTCGGCGGTGAGGAGGTCCTCCTCGTTCGGGTTGACGACGAAGTTGCCGTCGACCTTGCCGATCCGGACCGCGCCGACCGGCTGCGGGAACGGGATGTTGGAGACCATCAGCGCCGCGGAGGCGCCGTTCATGGCGAGGATGTCGTAGGGCACGACATGGTCGATCGACAGCGGGATCGAGACCAGCTGGGTCTCGCGGTGCCAGCCCTTGGGGAAGAGCGGGCGCAGGGGGCGGTCGATCATGCGGGCGACGAGCGTGCCCTTCTCACCGGAGCGGCCCTCGCGCTTGAAGAAGGAGCCGGGGATCTTGCCCGCGGAATACATGCGCTCCTCGACATCCACCGTCAGCGGGAGGAAGTCGACGTCACGCGGGTTACCGGCGGTCGCGGTGCCCAGCACCATCGTCT
>CAVSQM010000002.1:0-148844 GCA_963730115.1 uncultured Solirubrobacteraceae bacterium
CTCGATCTTGGCGTCCTCGCGCGGGCGGTCGCGCCCGTCGGTCGGCAGGCCCTCGAGCTCGTCGACGATGTCCATGCCGGACGTCACCTCGCCGAACACGGTGTGCTTGCCGTCGAGCCACGGGGCGGCGTCGACGGTGACGATGAAGAACTGCGAGCCGTTGGTGTTGGGGCCGGCGTTGGCCATCGCCAGCGCGCCGCGGACGACCTTGTGCTCGTTGATCTCGTCCTCGAACTCGTAGCCGGGACCGCCGGTGCCGGTGCCCTGCGGGCAGCCGCCCTGGATCATGAAGTCCTTGATGATGCGGTGGAAGCTGAGGCCGTCGTAGAACCCGTCGGCGGCGAGCTTCTTGAAGTTCTCCACGGTCTTGGGCGCCTCGTCGTCGAACAGCTCGAAGACGATGTCGCCGCGGTTGGTGGTCATCGTGATCTGGGACAGGGAGATCAGCTCCTCGCGGGTTCGAGTCTCAGGGTGTGGCCGCGGACGTCGGTGCCGTCGACGGCGCCGGCGACGCGCTCGGCTTCGCTGGCCGGCACCTCGAGCAGCGCGAACCGCTCGAGCAGCCGGACGTTCCGGATCGCCTCGCCGTCGAGGCCGGCTCCGGCCGCGACGGCGTGGATGATGTCGGCCTCGGCCAGACCGGCGGCGCGGCCGCCGGAGGCGATCAGCTTGGTGTAGGCCCCGTCGCCGTTGGCGGCGGCGCGCTCGGGGTCGTGCGGCTTGGAGTGCCGGCGCGGGCGCTCGACCGCGCGGGCGGGAGCGACGTGCGCGCCCTCGGTCCACGGCGCGATCTGCGTGTTGGCGTTCTTCTCGATCGCCGCCAGATCGCGCTTCTGGCGCGGCTCGACGAACATGATCGCCCGGCCCGAGCGGCCGACGCGGCCGGTGCGCCCGATGCGGTGGACGTAGACGTCGGGCGAGGTCGGCACGTCGAAGTTGACGATGTGGGTGACCGAGGCGATGTCGAGCCCGCGGGCGGCGACGTCGGTGGCGACGAGGATCGGGAGGCGGCCGCTCTTGAACGACAGCATCACGCCGTCGCGCGAGCCCTGGGACATGTCGCCGTGCAGGGCCTTGACGTTCATCCCGCGGTCGCGCAGCGTGCGATAGAGCTGGTCGCAGCGGATCTTCGTGCGCACGAAGACGATCGCCTGGTCGGGCTTCTCGGCCTCGAGCACCCTGGCGAGCATGTCGTTCTTCTCGCGCGCGCCGACCTCGACGTAGAACTGCTCGACGGTGTCGATGGTCAGCGTCGCCGCCTTGACCTTGACCGTCACGGGGTCGTAGAGGTGGCGGTCGGCGAGCGCGCGGATCTCGGGCGGCATCGTCGCGCTGAACAGCGCGGTCTGGCGGCCACCCGGGCACAGCGAGAGGATCTTCTCGACGTCCTCGAGGAAGCCGAGGTCGAGCATCTCGTCGGCCTCGTCGAGGACTACGTACCTGCACGAGTGCAGCAGCAGGGAATGTCTGCTGATGAGGTCGAGCACGCGGCCGACGGTGCCGACCACGATCTGGCCGCCCTCCTTGAGCTGCGCCTGCTGGGTGCGGATCGGGGCGCCGCCGAAGACGGCGACGGGCTGGATGCCCTTGCGGGCGCCGTAGGCGCGCAGCGCCTGGGTGACCTGGATGCAGAGCTCGCGGGTCGGGGTCAGGACGAGCGCCTGGACCTCGTCGTCCTCGGGATCGACGAACTGGATCATCGGGAGGCCGAAGGCGGCGGTCTTGCCGGTCCCGGTCTGGGCTTGGCCGATCACGTCGCGGCCGGTCAGGAGCTCGGGGATGGCCTGCTCCTGGATGGGGCTGGGATTCTCGTAGCCGACGTCGTGGAGTGCGGCGAGAATGGGCTCGGCGAGTCCGAGCGTGTCAAAGGGGGTCATTCGTCCCTCGATCCTAGAAGGCGCGGGGCATGCGCGGCGGCGCCGCAGGGAAGCCTCGGTGGATGGACGAGCCCACGATCACCCCGTACCGCGACGGCCCGTTGCTCGTGCGCGGACCGTTCCGCCTGCTCGACCAGGACGGCAACGAGATCGATCCCGGCCGCGAGGGGACCGTGGCGCTGTGCCGCTGCGGCAAGTCGCGGCTGCGGCCGTTCTGCGACGGCTCGCACAAGGTCGTGCGCTTCCGGGCGCCGAGCGCGCCCGAGGACGGGCGCGAGCCCGGCTCAGCGGAGCGCTAGCGCGGCGGCGTCCTCGAGCGGGGCGAGCAGCGAGGAGCGGCCGTCCTCCCAGGCCTCGAGCAGGCGGCGGGCCCAGCGGCCGTCGAGCTCGACGAGCGCCTGGGCGCCCCACAGGATGTCGGGCGTGAGGGTCGGGTCCTGGCGGGCGAGGCCGCCGGCCAGGTCGACGGCGGCGATCGACTCGTGGACGGCGTCGGCGGTCACGTGCTCGTCGAAGAAGTCGACGGTGTCGTCGTCTGCGCCGAGACGGCGCAGGGCGGCGCCGTAGCGGCGGTTGGGCACGCTCGAGGTCATCTCGAACAGCGCCAGGTGGCCGACGATCGCGCCGCGCCAGCGGCGGTGCAGCCCCAGCAGCGACATCAGGTTGACGGTGGCCAGCGTGAAGCCGGGGATGTGGTCGAGGTAGGCGCCGTAGGCGGGGTCGAGCCCGAGCCGCTCCATCGTCTTGGCGAACAGCTGCGCGTGGATGCGATCGGCGCGGCCGCCGCCGTACTCGTCGGCCTGGATCTCGACCATGGCGGCCTTCGGCGGGCCGCTGAGCCGCGGCAGCGCCCACGAGTGCGGGTCGGCCTCCTTCAGCTGGTAGGCCGAGCGGTGGACGACGAACTCGAGGAGCTGCGCGCGCGTGCCCTCGCGCTCGAGGTGCTTGGAGAGCGAGGGCGCCTCGTCGGCCGCCTCGATCGCCCGCAGCGCGAGGTCCATCTCCTCGGGCGGGACGCTGAGGCCCGGCGTGCCGATCGCCTCGATCAGGCCGGCCTCGAAGCGCGCCTCGAGGCGACGCCGCAGCGCGAGCAGCGAGGGCTCCCACTCCCACTCGTCGGCGACACCCGGCAGGCCGCGGTAGTGCAGCTCGTAGCAGAGGTAGAGCGCGAGCTGGAGGTCCTCGTCGGCGAGCGGGTCGACAGGCCTCGGCACGTCGACCGCGCTGATGCGGTGCGGGTCGCGGCTGAGCGCGTCGAGCAGGGCGCCGGAGAGCGGGCCGCGGGGGACAGGAACGGTCGGCACGACCAGGGCGCTACCCGGTGGGCGGAGGGCGCGAACCGCCGCAGTGAGCGGGCGAACGTCAACTGCGGCTGGGTAGGAATGGGTGTGAGGTGCCGCGGCGCCCACGAGTGTCGTCTCAACCACCCATGAGGTGGTCGAGCTGACATTCGTGCCGCGCGGGCGGTCGAACCCTTCCTTACCCAGCCGGCCGTTGACGTTCGGCGGCGCCGCCGCGAACGCTCACCGAGCGGGGTCGAGCAGCAGCTTCCCGCTCGTGCGCCGCGCCTGCATCTCCTCGTGCGCGCGGCGCGCCTCGCTCAGCCCGTAGACCTCGCCCTCGACCACGCGCAGTTCGCCGGAGGCGACGAGCCCGAACAGCTCCTGGAGCGGCTCGGCCACCATCCCCGGCCGGCCGAAGCAGTGCATGAGCCAGAAGCCGACGACGGCCTGGCTGCGGCGCATGAGGCCGCCGTTGCTCACCTGGTTCGGCTCGCGCGAGGCGAGGCCGTAGGTGACGCAGCGGCCGAACGGCGCCAGCGCGCGCATCGACTGGTCGAACACGCGCCCGCCCGCCATCTCGAGCACGACGTCGACCTTGGCGCCGCCGTTGGCCTCGCGCAGCGCGGTGTTGAGGTCCTCCTCGTTGGGGTCGACGGCCGCGTCGGCGCCCAGCTCGAGCGCCAGCGCGCGCTTCGCCTCGCTCGACGCCGTCGCGATCACGCGGCCGGCGCCGTAGCGCTTGGCGAGCTGGACGGCGAGCGAGCCGACGCCGCCGGCGGCGGCGTGGACGACCACGCTCTCGCCCTCGGCCAGCTTCGCGGAGGTCTTCAGGAGGTGCCAGGCGCTCAGGCCCTGGACGACGAGCGCCAGCGCCGCGGCGTCGGAGACGCCGTCGGGCACCGGGAACACCGACTGCTCGGGCGCGACCGCGTACTCGGCGTAGCCGCCGGTCCCGGTCAGCGCGACCACGCGCTTCCCGTCGACCTCGCCCGCCACCTCGGTGCCCGGGATCAGCGGCAGCTCGTAGCTGGCCAGGTACGAGTTCTCCCGCGCGTGCGTGTCGGCGAAGTTGATGCCGGCCCGGTGGACCCTGATCAGCACCTGGCCGTCGCCGGGCTCGGGGGTGGGGTGGTCCTCGACCAGCTGCATGACCTCGGGGCCGCCGAAGTCGGAGATCACGACCGCGCGCATGAGCGGCACGCTACCGTCCTCGCCCTCAATGTCGCTGACCGTCGTCGGATCCATTGCGTTCGACGCCGTCGAGACCGAGACCGGCAAGCGCGACCGGCTGCTCGGCGGCTCGGCGGTGCACTTCTCGCTCGCCTCCTCGTTCTTCGCCGACACGCGCGTGGTCGGGCCGGTCGGCGACGACTTCGGGCACGCGGAGTACGAGGCGCTGCACTCGCGCGGCGTGATCACCGACGACATCGAGCACGTCGAGGGCGGCAAGACCTTCTTCTGGGCGGGCCGCTACGAGCGCGACGTCAACATCCGCCACACGCTCCAGACCGACCTCAACGTCTTCGAGCACTTCCAGCCGTCGCTGAGCGAGGCCTCCGCGGCCGCCGACGTCGTCTTCCTCGCCAACATCCAGCCCGACCTCCAGCGCGAGGTGCGCGAGCAGTGCACGCAGGCGCGCTTCGTGGCGATGGACTCGATGAACCTGTGGATCGACATCGCGCGCGACTCGCTGCTGCGCACGATCAGCGTCGTCGACGGCGTGATCCTCAACGACGGCGAGCTCAAGCAGCTCACCGACGAGCCGAACCTCGTGCGCGCGGCGCGCACGGTGCTCGACCTCGGCCCGAGCGTCGTGGTGGCCAAGCAGGGCGAGTACGGCTCCGCGCTGTTCACACGCGACAGCTACTTCGCCCTGCCCGCCTACCCGACGCCCGACGTCGTCGAGCCGACCGGCGCGGGCGACTCGTTCGCCGGCGGCTTCATGGGCTACGTGGCCGCCCACCCCGACGAGGAGATCGAGGACGGCCTCCTGCGCCGGGCGATGGCCTACGGCACCGCGTGCGCGTCCTTCAACGTCGAGGCGTTCGGCCCCGAGCGCATGCTGACGCTGACCGGCGACGAGATCGCCGGGCGCGTCGCCGAGCTGCACCGCAGCTCTCACTTCGACGACGCGCCCGTCGCGCTGCGCTGACGCTCAGCCCTTGATGAAGCCCGTCGCGGTGACGGCCTTCAGCACGGTCTTCTCCGACTTCGGCGAGTCGATGATGTTCGGCGCCGGCGAGGCCTTTTCGCCGCCCTCCAGGCCGCCGCTCGAGTTGATGAAGCGGATCCACGCCGCGTGGCGGGCCTCCACGGAGTGGATGCCGAGCGCCGCCCGGACCAGCGGGCGCTGGAGCAGGTTCGGGCCCTGGCCGGCGTACGCCGCGACGCCGGTGTCCTCGAGGATCTGCGCGGTCCCGCGGAACTTCGTCGCGTTGCTGATCGTGTCGCCGAAGTCGAACGACGGCCGCTTGACCGCCTTCGAGCCGAGCACGCCGCGCAGCGTCTTGACGTGCGAGAGCTCGTGCCGGCGCACCGTGTCGGCGAAGATCGCCAGCTGCCGGTCGGCGTTGATCGAGCCGTTGTCGACGGCCCCCTGGTAGAACGCGGCCTCGAGGTACTCGAGGGTCAGCGCGTAGTTGAGGATCTTGATGTCGTTCTTCTTCGAGCGGTTCTTCGTCGAGATCGCCGCCTCGGCGGGCGAGACCAGGCCGGAGAACAGGACGCCGCTGGCGAGGAAGCCCGCGCCCGCGATGCCGCCCCGCTTGAGGAAGTCGGAGCGAGTGGCGCCGACCGCGTCGGCGGTCTCCCGGATTGCGCCGTCGACGTCGACGGCTTCGAGGGTGATCAGATCGTTCGGCACAGGGTGCCTCCCTAGGTCGTTGTGCCCTGTCCCCCCTCCCTGACGCACGACCCCTGGTCAGCGGATCAACTCCCGGCGCGCAGACCCCTCCGAACCGGAGTAGCATCCGCGCCGATGGAGTGGACGATGCTCTACCTCTTCGTCGCGCTGAAGCTCCCGATCGTGGCGGCGATCTGGCTGGTCTGGTGGGCGGTCAAGCAGGAGCCCGACCCCACCGAGGACGAGCGCGACGACGGCGGGACGAAGAAGCGCCCCCACCCGATCCCGCGCCGCGGGCCGAAGCCGCCGCGCCGCGACCCGCACGGAGCGCCCGAGCCGCCCTCGCCGCCGCGTGTGCGCACCGTCCGCGCCCGCGGGCGCCAGATCAAGCGCTAAGCCAGCAGCGCGATGATCACGACGACGATGATCAGCACCCCGAGGATGCTCGTCGCCACGATCGCCTGCCACTGATTGCGCCAGAACGCCGGGTCGGCGCGGTCGCGCGAGTGGCGGCCCTCCGGCGGCTCCCCGACCCAGTCGTCGTCATCGGCCATGGCGACAGCTTGCCATGGCAGACTTGCGCTCGTGGCTGACGCGGCCCCGCACTCCGTCCTGTCCGACGGCACGATCCGGCGCCTGATCGCGGCCGGCGAGATCACGATCGACCCGTGGGACCCCGCACGGGTGCAGCCGGCGTCGGTCGACCTCTGCCTCGGCGACTCGTTCCGCGTCTTCCACAACCACCGCATCACCGCGATCGACCTGCGCGAGCCGCCGGTCAACCTGACCGAGGAGGTCACCGTCGAGGCGGGCGACCCGTTCGTCATCCATCCCGGCGAGTTCGTGCTCGGCCGCACGCTCGAGTGGGTCGAGCTGCCGGTCGACATCGTCGCGCGCATCGAGGGGAAGTCCAGTCTCGGTCGCCTCGGCCTCATCGTCCACGCCACGGCGGGCTTCTGCGACCCCGGCTGGAAGGGCACGCTGACGCTCGAGCTCAACAACCTCACGCGCGTGCCGATCAAGCTCTACCCCGGGCTCCCGATCGCCCAGCTCTCGTTCATGACGCTCGACGCGCCCGCGGAGCGCCCGTACGGCTCCGAGGGCCTCGGCTCCCACTACCAGGGCCAGGTGGCCGCGACCGAGTCGCGGTATGAAGGCCGGCCCACGGTCCGGTAGGTTTCCGCGCCGTGCTCACCGCGCTGATCACGTTCGCCGCCGAGGAGGCCGGTCACGAGTCGTCGAAGACGCTCTTCTACGTCTGCGGCGGGCTGCTCGCGGTCTGGGCGCTCGTGGTGTCCGCGATCGGCATCAAGGCGCACGAGACGTTCCCGCCGACGAAGAGCGCGCGCAACGGCGTGCTCGGCATCAGCGCCGGGCTCGTGCTGCTGGCCATGGCCAGCGCCATCATCACCTCCTGAACCGAGGTTCATGTCGCGGAGGTGTGGGGTAAACCCGCCGCACCTTGGAAGCCGCGAGCATCCCTGCTGCACTCCCCCTCGAGTCCACGCCGGCGCTCGCCGACTCGTACGCGAACCGGCTCGCCCTCGGCGTCGCTGCAGGCCTGATCGCGGTCCTCGTCCACGGCGAGGCGACGCGGCTGGGGAGCGAGGAGCTCACGTGGCGCGCCCTGCTCGGCCGCTGAGCGCATAATAGGTTCATGGGAACTGAGGAAGAGACCACGAACGGCGGTGGCGTCGCGACTGCCAGCGACACGCTGACCATCACCGACAACCGGACCGGCGAGACCTACGAGGTCCCCGTCGAGGACGGCACCGTGCGCGCCATGGCGCTGCGCGACATCAAGGTCTCCGAGGATGACTTCGGGCTCATGACCTATGACCCGGCGTACACGAACACCGCGTCGTGCCGTTCGGCGATCACCTTCATCGACGGCGACAAGGGCATCCTCGAGTACCGCGGCTATCCGATCGAGCAGCTGGCGGAGCAGTCCACCTACCTCGAGGTCGCCTACCTGCTGATCCACGGCGAGCTGCCGACCCAGGCCCAGCTCGACGAGTGGGTGCACGAGGTGACGATCCACACGTTCGTGCACGAGAACGTCAAGAACTTCATGCAGGGCTTCCGCTACGACGCGCACCCGATGGGGATGCTGCTCGCCTCCACCGGCGCCCTCTCGACGTTCTATCCGGACGCCAACCAGATCAAGGACCCGGCGATCCGCTACCTGCAGATCATCCGCCTGGTGGCGAAGATGCCGACGCTGGCGGCGTTCTCCTACCGCCACAACATGGGGCAGCCGTACGTCTATCCGGACAACGACCTGCGCTATCCCGGCAACTTCCTGTCGATGCTCTACAAGATGACCGAGCTCAAGTACGAGCCCGATCCTCGCCTGGAGCGCGCGCTCGACATCCTCTTCATCCTCCACGCCGACCACGAGCAGAACTGCTCGACCTCGGCGGTCCGCTCGGTCGGCTCCTCGCAGGTCGACCCGTACTCCGCGGTCGCCGCCGGCGTCGCCGCCCTCTACGGCCCGCTGCACGGCGGCGCCAACGAGGCCGTGCTGCGGATGCTCAAGCGGATCGAGACGAAGGAGAACATCCCGGACTTCATCGAGGGCGTGAAGAACGGCGACGAGAAGCTGATGGGCTTCGGCCACCGGGTCTACAAGAACTACGACCCGCGCGCCAAGATCATCAAGACCGCCGCCGACGACGTCTTCGAGGTCACCGGCGTCAACCCGCTGCTCGAGATCGCGCTCGAGCTGGAGAAGATCGCGCTCGAGGACGACTACTTCGTCGAGCGCAAGCTGTACCCGAACGTCGACTTCTACTCGGGCCTGATCTACGAGGCGCTGGGGATGCCGGTCGACATGTTCCCGGTGCTCTTCGCCATCCCGCGCACCAGCGGCTGGATCGCCCAGTGGCTGGAGATGATCGACGACGGCGAGCAGAAGATCGCGCGCCCGCGCCAGATCTACACCGGCGAGCGCGAGCGCGACTACGTGCCGATGGACCGCCGCTGAGTGCGGCATGTCACAAGGGAGGGTGTGCATCGGTTGTAATTTGAAACCGTGCACACGCTCCCCGATGGCACACAGATCCTGATCCGCCCCATCGAGCCGGGCGACAAGGCCCGGCTCTCGCTCGCCGTCGCGCGTCTCAGCGAGGAGACGCTGTACCGGCGCTTCCTCGCCGCCAAGCCGCGCCTGACCTCGAGCGAGCTCCGCTACCTGACCGAGATCGACGGCCGCGACCACATCGCGCTCGTCGCGTTCCTCGCCGGCGACCCCGACTCGATCGTCGCGGTCGCCCGCTGCGTGCGCTTCCCGAACTCCGACACCGCCGAGTTCGCGATCGTGGTGGGAGATCCGTTGCAGGGCCGCGGGCTCGGCTCGCTGCTCGCCCGCGAGCTGGCGATCGCGGCCCGGTCTGCCGGAATCCGGCGTTTCTCGGCCACCATGGCGGGAGAGAACGTCGCCGTCCGCCGCCTGATCGCCCACTTCACGCGCACGCTCGAGCGCGACGAGATCGTCGGCGGGCTCCGCGAGGTCGTCGTGGAACTGGCGGCATAGCCCAACTTCCGGTTAGGCTCACCGGCGGTGCGTACGCGGGAGGAGCTCGGACTCTCCGATCACCGCTACCGAAGCCTGGTGGAGCAGGTGCCGGCGGTGTCATATGTGGCCCGGTGGGAGCCTGGGTCGCCGTTCGCGTACGTCTCGCCGCAGATCGAGGAGGTCCTCGGCTTCCCCGCCGAGCGCTGGGTGGCCGAGCCGGAGCTGTGGGCAGAACGTCTGCATCCGGACGATCGCGAGGTCGTGCTGATGGAGGAGATGCGCACCTTCCAGCACGAGATCCCGTTCGACCGCCAGTACCGGATGATCGCCGCCGACGGCTCGGTCAAGTGGATCTGGGAGCGCGACACGATCGTCCGCGACGAGGACGGCCGCGCCTCGCACTCCGAGGGGGTGATGGTCGACATCACCGAGCGCAAGCTGGCCGAGGCGCGCGCCCAGCACTACCTCGACGTCGCCGGCACGATCCTGCTCGTCCTGCGCACCGACCAGACCGTCGAGCTGCTCAACCGCCACGGCCGCGAGCTGCTCGGCTATGAGGACTGCGAGCTGATCGGCCGGGACTGGTACGACACCGTCGTCCCCGAGGACGACCGCCAGGCCCGGCGCGAGAACTTCCAGCGCGTCCTCTGCGACGGGGAGCGCTTCACCTATCACCAGGGCGACGTCGTCACCCGCACCGGCGAGCGCCGCACGATCGCCTGGCGCAACACGCTGCTGCGCGGCGCGGCCGGCGAGGTGGTCGGCATCCTCGCCTCGGGTGAGGACATCACCGAGCGCCTGCGCGCCGAGCAGGAGATCTCCCGCCTCGCCTACTACGACCCGCTGACCGGCCTGCCGAACCGCGCCCAGCTCGAGGCCGAGCTGCGCCGCTGCGTCAACCGCTGCGGGCGCTCCGGGCGCGCGGTCGCGCTGCTGCTCGTCGACCTCGACAACTTCAAGCTCGTCAACGACTCGTTCGGCCACGGCGCCGGCGACCGGCTGCTGCGGCGGATCGCCGGCCGCCTGCGCGGTGTCGAGGGCGGCGCGGGCATGCTGGCGCGGCTCGGCGGCGACGAGTTCCTGCTCCTGCTGCCGGAGCTCGAGGGCGACGCCGAGGCGGCCGCCCGCGACGCCGCCGACGAGGTCTCAGCAAGGCTGGCCGAGCCGTTCCGGGTCGGCGGCGCGGTCTTCCACGTCCACGCCAGCATCGGCATCTCGCTCTACCCCGAGGACGCGCAGGCGCCGGTCGAGCTGCTCCAGCACGCCGACATGGCGATGTACCAGAGCAAGGGCCGCGGGCGCGCGGCGTCGACCGTCTACGCCCAGGTCGCGCACGACCCGCTCGAGCGGCTCTCGCTGCCGGCGCGGCTGCGGCGCGCGATCGCCGGCGACGAGCTCGTCCTCTACTACCAGCCGATCGTCGAGCTGCAGACCGGCCGGCTCGCCTCGATGGAGGCGCTGCTGCGCTGGAACGACCCCGACCGCGGGCTCGTCTTCCCCGACGAGTTCATCCCCGCCGCCGAGGAGATGAGCCTGCTCGAGCCGATCGGCGACTGGGTGATCGGCGCGATCGCGCAGCAGATGCTCGAGTGGCGCGAGCAGGGCCTCGAGCCGCACGTGAGCTTCAACGTGTCGCCGCGCCAGCTGCACCGCCCCGACTTCGGCCTCGAGCTGGCGGCGCGGCTCGAGGAGCTCCACATCGACCCCGCGTGGCTGACGATGGAGCTGACCGAGTCGGCCACGCTGCGCGAGCCGGAGCGGATCGGGCCGATCCTGCGCGAGCTCGACGAGGGCGGTCTGCGGTTGGCCATCGACGACTTCGGCGCCGGCTGGTCGTCGCTGTCCCGGTTGCGGCAGCTGCCGGTCCACACGCTGAAGATCGACCGCTCGTTCATGCGCGAGATCCCGGAAGACCCGGAAGCCGGTGCAATTGTCGATGCAGTGATCGCCCTCGCCGACGCGCTCGGGATGGACACCGTCGCCGAGGGCGTGGAGACGCGCGTGCAGGCACTGTTCCTGGCTGCGCAGGGCTGCCGGCTCGCCCAGGGCCGCTACTTCGGCGACCCCGTGCCGGCTCCCCAGCTGACGGACGCCCTAAAAGACGCGTCCAGGCACTGAAGCAAACGCGCTGAAAAGCCGATGAACGTCGTATGGAGCCGAAGCGCTCACTCAGAGTCCTGCTCGCCGACGTGCCCGAGCCCGACGCGATCGAGATCGCGGACGCGCTCGAGGCGGCGGGCTGGTCCGTGCACGCCCGGCGCACCACCGGCGGCGACGGCCTCGAGGCCGCGCTGCTCGACCGCGGCTGGGAAGCCGTGCTGTTCGGCGGCGAGGGCGACGCCGCGGTGCCCGCGCGCAAGGCGCTCGCGCTCGTGCGGCTCGCCGACCCCCATCTCCCCTTCATCGCCATCACCCGCTCGGTCCGGCGCGGCGACCTCGCCGCGGTGGTCCGGGGCCTCGAGGCCGGCATCGCGGTCGCGGCCGGGCCGGCCGAGGTCGCGGAGACGCTCCAGCGCGAGCTGAGCGACGCGCGCACGCGCCGCGCCGAGGGGCGCGCGCACCGGCTGCTGCTCGCCCAGCAGGCGATCACCGACCACCTCGCCAACGGCTCGGGGCCGGAGAGCATGATGCAGGGCGTCCTCGGCGCGCTCGGCGAGACGCTCGGCTTCGCCTGCGGCGCGATCTGGCTGCCGGAGGGCGACGGGCCGACGCTGCGCTGCGGCGCCTCGTGGGTCGCGCCCGACGCCGGCCCCGCCGTCAACGCCTTCGCCCAGGGGTCGAGCCGCCTGCGGCTCGCCCCCGGCCGCGGCCTGCCTGGCCGCGTCTTCGCCTTCCAGCGCCCGTCGTGGGTCGCCAACGTGCGCGCCGACGCCCAGGAGCCGCGCGCCGGCGCCGCCCGCCACGCGCGCCTGCGCGCCGCCGTCGCCGTCCCGCTCGGGCAGGGCGAGGAGGTCTCGGGCGTGCTGGAGCTGTTCGCCCGCGACGTCCGCGAGCACGATCCCGAGACCGAGACGATGCTCGCCACCGCCGGCGGCCAGCTCGCCCGCGCGCTCGTGCGCGAGAGCGCGACCTCGCTGCGCGACCCGCTGACCGGCCTCCCGACCGCCGCGCTGCTCGAGGAGCACACCGAGCTCGCGCTCGCCCGCGCCCGCCGCTCCGGCGCCGGCGTGATCGTCATGCACCTGCGGTTGCTGGCCGGCCCCGACCTGCTCGCCCCGCTCGCGATGCGGGTGACCGACGTGCTGCGCGCCACCGACGTGCTCGCCCGCACCGGCGCGTCCGAGCTCGGCGTGCTGCTCGCCGACCTCCGCTACGCGCCCGCCGACGTCATCGACCGCGTGACCGGCCGCCTGACCGAGGCGCTCGAGGAGCCGCTGCTGGCCGCCGGCGACGAGATGCGCGTCGAGCCGGTGATCGGCTACGCGTCCTTCCCCGCCGACGCCGACGACGCCGCCGTGCTGATGGCCCAGGCCAAGGCGGCGGCCCACGCGATGCGCCCCGGCAAGTCAGGATCCCCCGGGTGGAGTACCGAGTTGTCGTCCGATCCGGACCCCGAGTCGACCGGCTTGCGGCCGGTTCACTCGGCGCGGCGCTCGAGCTGATCGAGGCGCGGGCGCGCGCGCTCGCCGACGGGCCGTCGAGCAAGCCGGTCGACCTCCGCTACAAGACGTTCGAGCCGCTCCAGCAGGTCGCGCACCGGCTCGAGCTGGTCGGGGGCGGGCGGGGTCGTGATCGGGTGCGCGCCGGGCTCGACGTGCGCGGCGACGGCTCGGTCGAGGCGTGGACCGGGCGGCTGCGGCGGCGACTGGTCCCGCAGGAGCCGGGAGAGAGCCCCTACTCGGCGCTGCGCCGTACGCTGGAGGCGTGAGCGGCGGCCCCATCTTCATCGTCGGCCCGATGGGCTCGGGCACGACGCTGATGCGGCTCGTGCTCGACAGCCACGAGCACATCGGGATCCCGCCGGAGACCGGCTTCATGCGCGGCTACCAGGCGCTGCGCTTCACCCCGTTCAAGCACGCCGGGCGCGACTGGACCGCACGGCTCGGCTGGGACGGCGACGAGTTCGACGCGCTCGCCCGCGACTTCTACGACCGTGTCTTCATGCGCTACTGCGAGCAGCACGGCAAGCGCCGCTGGGGCGAGAAGACGCCGCTGCACACCTGGCACATCGAGGACATGGCGCGGCTCTTCCCCGACGCCCAGTTCGTCGGCGTGGTGCGCCACCCCTACGGGACGATCGCGTCGAACATGAGCCGCTTCTCGTCGCGCCTCGCGCGCGCGACGTGGCAGTGGGCGCAGCCGGTGCGCGAGATCGTGAGCCAGGCCGCCGCGCGCCCGGACCGCTTCGTGCTCGTCCGCTACGAGGACCTCGTGCGGCGGCCGGAGCCCGTGCTGCGCGAGCTGCTCGAGTGGCTCGGCGAGCCGTGGTCGCCGTCCGTGCTCGAGCACCACACGGTGCAGGCGCAGCGCGGGGGCAAGCGCACGGTCGAGGGCCGCAGCGTGGTCGACGACCCGATCGACGAGACGCGCGTGGCGAAGTGGACGACGAAGATGCTGGCCGAGCACCGGCAGTGGCTCGAGGAGCGGGTCGGGCCGCTCGCCGAGTTCCTCGGCTACGGGCTCGACGACCCGGACGCGCTGGCGCCCGCCTCCGCGAACGGCGGCGCGCTGCTGGGTGGCGCCGAGCTGGAGGCGCGGATCGAGCGCTTCCCGGCGCTCGAGCTGCGCAAGGGCGGCGACGGCGGTCCGTACGACGAGCCCTACGACCCGCGCAACCTGATGGTGCTGCGGCGCAGCGAGTACGCGCAGATCACGCGCCCGCGGGGCGTGCGGCGCGTGGGGATCGCGGTGGTGCGGGCACTGCCGTTCGAGCCCGCGCGGCGGGCGGCGGTCAAGGGCGTGCGCCGCGCACGCGGTGCGCTCGGGATGACCCGCCGCTACCGTGCTTATCGGCGATGAACCCGCGGGTGCTCTCCGTCAACGTCGGCCGGCCGGCGCCGCTCTCCACCGGCAGGCGGGTGGTCGAGTCGGCGATCGTCAAGGCGCCGGTCGAGGGGCCGGTGGCCGTCCGCGGCGTCAACCTCGCCGGCGACGACCAGGCCGATCGCTCCGTCCACGGCGGCCCCGACCAGGCGGTCTACGCCTACGCGAGCGAGGACACCGCGTACTGGGCCGCCGAGCTCGGCCGCGAGCTGCCGGCGGGAACGTTCGGCGAGAACCTGACGCTGGAGGGCATCGACGTCTCCGGCGCCCGCATCGGCGAACGCTGGCGGATCGGCACGGTCGAGCTGCGGATCACCGGCCCGCGCCTCCCCTGCTTCAAGCTCGAGGCGCGGATCGGCGTCCGCGGCTTCCTGAAGGCCTTCCTGCACGCCGGCCGCCCCGGCGCCTACTTCGCGATCGTCGAGGAGGGGGAGCTGCAGGCAGGCGACGCCGTCGAGATCGTCCACCGCCCTGACCACGACGTCACGCCGGCGCTGATCGTCGAGACGATGTGGCTCGACAAGACGCGACTGGCCGAGGTCGAGCCGGCCGTGCCCGACATGCTGCCGAAGCTGGCGGAGTGGTACGCGGAGCTGAAGGCGCGGGCGGCGTGAGCCTGGACCGACTCGTCGGCGAGTGGCTGATGGAGGTGACGTTCCCCGACGGCCTGTCCGGCACGGGCCGCACGACGTTCGAGTGGGATCTTGACGGCGCCTTCTTGCTCCAGCGCTCAAAGGCCGACGCCGAGGGTCCGCCGGAGGGTTTGTGCCTGATCGGCGCGGAGGGCGATGGCTTCGTCCAGCACTACTTCGACTCGCGCGGCGTCGCGCGGCGCTATGCCATGACGCTCGACGACGATGCCTGGACGCTCGAGCGCGACGGCGAGCAGCGCTTCCACGGCCGGTTCGAGGGCGACACCATCCGCGGTGCCTGGGAGTGGTTCCGCGACGGCGCCTGGCAGCACGACTTCGAGCTGGTCTACAGGCGCAGCGTCGCGCCGTAGCGGCGCAGCCAGCGCGCGTGCTCACGCCAGTCGGGGACGCGCGACTCGAGCAGCGCCCAGAAGCGCGGCGAGTGGTCCATCAGCTCGAGGTGGCAGACCTCGTGCTCGATCACGTAGTCCAGCACCGCCTCGGGCGCGAGCAGCAGGCGCCAGTTGAACGACATGTGGCCGCGGCTCGAGCACGACGCCCAGCGCGTCTTCTGGCCGCGGATGGTGAGCCCGTCGTAGGTGCTGCCGGCGCGCGCGGTGGCGGCGTCGAGCCGCGGGCCGATCTCGGCGCGGGCCTGGCGGCGGTACCAGCGCTCGATCGCGGCGGAGGCGTCGCGCTTCGGGACCAGCAGGTCGTCGCCGCGGCGGTGGACGCGCTCGCGGCCCGGCTGCGGCACGAGCCGCAGGTCGCCGCCGAGGTAGGGCACGGTGCCCTCGGGCCGCGCGACCTCGGCGGCGGCGCTGGCGAGCGTGCGGCGGCGGCGCTCGATCCAGCCCTCGAGCTCGCGCACCGCCTGCGCGGCGGCCCGCTCGGGGGCGCGGCGGGGGAGCACGACCTCGACCTCGCCGCTGCCGTGGACGCTCACCCGCACGCGGCGGGCGCGTGGCGAGCGGCGGATCGTGTAGTCCATCATTGGCTCCGATGGATCAGTCACGAGTCCCCCTTCCCAGGGGCGTTCGCGAGCCCTACCAGGTGTACGTCAACGGCGTCCGGCAGCACGTGGGGAGCGACTATGAAGTGCGCGGCGGCGTCCTCGTGTTCAACCGCTCGCTCGAGAAGGAGGGCAAGCTCGGCCTCGGGCGCTGGTTCCTCGGCGCGTGGGGCGTCGGCACCTACCGGAAGAACGACCAGGTCGACGTGGCCTGGGAGGTCGACGGGCGTCCGCGCGTCGCTCACGCGCTCGACATCGAGAAGCCCGGCTGACCCGTCCAGGGGCTGAGCGTCCGCAGCGCGCTGAGGATGGCGCGCGTCGCGGGCGAGCGGTTGAGCGTGTAGAAGTGGATGCCGGGCGCGCCGTTGGCGAGCAGGTCGGCGCACTGCAGGGTCGCGTAGGCGACGCCGAAGTCGGTCGCGGCGGCCGGGTCGTCGGCGCGCAGCTCGAGCTCGGCGTGCAGCTGCGCCGGGATGTCGGAGCCGCACATCGAGGTGATCTTGCGGATCTGGCCCGCGTTGGTGATCGGCATGATGCCGGGGATGATCGGCACCTCGATGCCGATGTCGCGGGCGCGCTCGACGAACTCGTAGTAGCAGCGGTTGTCGTAGAACAGCTGCGTGATCAGGAACTGCGCGCCGGCGTCGACCTTCTCCTTCGTGTAGCGCAGGTCGGACTCGGCGTCGGTGGCGTGGATGTGGACCTCGGGGAAGCAGGCGGCGCCGATCGCGAAGTCGTAGTCGTCGCGGATCAGCTCGATCAGCTCGCGCGAGTAGCGCAGGCCGCCCGCGGTCGCGGTCCACTCGTCCTGGCCCTGGGGCGGGTCGCCGCGCAGCGCGAGCACGTTCTCGACGCCGCGGTCGCGCATCAGGTCGAGCGTCGAGCGCAGCTCCTCGGTGGTGGCGCCGACGCAGGTGAAGTGGGCCATCGCCTCGAGCCCGAAGTCGCGCTTGAGGTGGGAGACGATGTCGATCGTCTGGTGCTTCTGGGCCGGGGTCCCGCCGGCGCCGTAGGTGACCGACACGAAGGTCGGGTCGAGCTCCGCGAGCGCCGACAGCGCGTCCTCGAGGTTGCGCTTGCCGTCCTCGGTCTTGGGCGGGAAGAACTCGAAGGAGAAGGCGGGCTCGGTGCCCGCGGCGATCCGCTCGTCGATCCGCATCGCGCTAGAGCGTAGCCCAGCGCTCGGGCTCTCCCTGCAGGCGCTCGACCCGGCCGAGGGCCTCGAGATGGGTCAAGAAGCAGAGCAGCTTGCTCAGCAGCCAGCCCGCCACCTCGGGCGTGAACGCCTCGCCGTAGACGGCGGGCGCGAGCTCGTAGGCGGTCGCCGAGCCTGCTTGGAGACCGGCGAGCACGGCGTCGAGCCGCTGCTGCACGAGCTTGCGGTTGGCCTCGACGTGCTCGGTGACGTCGGCGAACGGGCGCCCGTGGCCGGACAGCGCGAGCCGCGCGCCGAGCAGATCGGCGGTCTCGAGCGAGGTGAGGAACTCGCCCACCGGGTCGGGCGTGTAGCCGTAGTCGAAGTAGAGCGAGACGCGGCCCAGCAGGTGGTCGCCGGACAGCAGGACCCGCCGCTCGCGCTGGAACAGCACCACGTGGGAGGGAGCGTGGCCGGGCGTCTCGTGCACCGACCAGGTGCCGAGGTCGGTCTCGATGTCGAGGCCGGGCAGCAGGTCGCGGGCGGGCTTGAGCGGGCCGGCGGCGAGCGGGCGGCCGGAGTGCGGCGGGTCGCGCGGCACGCCGCTCTGGCGGGCGATCTCGACGCGGCGCCGGTACGCCGCCTCGGCGTCGTCGGCGTACGCGTTGAAGTGCGCGAGGTTGGGGTGCGCCCAGACCTCGCAGCCGGCGCGGTCGGCGATCGGGTGCGCCTGGCCGCAGTGGTCGGCGTGGGCGTGGGTGATGACCACGAGCCGGATGTGCTCGACCTTCAGCCCGACCTGGTCGAGCGCGCGCTCGAGGTGCCCCATCGAGCCCGGCTCGTACGTGCCGGTGTCGACGAGCACGACGCCGTCGCCGGCCGCGATCGCCCAGGCGTTGCAGTGCGGGACGCCCGGCCACGGCAGCGGCAGCCGCAGGCGCCAGAGGCCGGGGAGCACGCGCTCGCCGCGCCCCACCTCCCGCGGTCGGGTCGGCTTGCGCATGGGGCGGGACGGTACTGTCCGGGCATGGCCGCGAGCGCTCAGAGCACCTCGCCGAAGACCGTCATGGCCGCCTACTTCGAGGCGCTGGCGCGCCAGGATCTCGACGCCATCGCCGCCGCCTGGGCGCCGGACGGGGTCTGCCACCTCGTCGGCGGGCTCGAGGCGGCGGGGCCGAGCGGCGTGCGCGCCTACTGGGCGGAGTTCTTCGGCAGCATGCCCGACTTCCGCTTCGAGGTGCAGGACCTGGTCGCCGACGACGACCAGGTGGCCGTGCACTGGGCCGGGCGCGGCACGTTCGCAGGGCCGAGCTCGTACCAGGGCATCGAGCCGACGTTCTCGCGCCTCGACCTCGCCGGGCTCGACCTCTTCACGCTGCGCGACGGCCAGATCGTGCGCGAGCACGCCTACACCGACGGCACCGAGTTCGCCCGCCAGATCGGGTTGCTGCCGGCGTCCGGCTCGAGCTCCGAGCAGCGCATGACCCGCGCCTTCAACGGCCAGGCGAAGCTCAAGCGGCGCGCGGTCTGCGCCGAGCCGGAGCGGGTCGCCGAGGGTGTGTGGCTCGTCCGCGGCGGCTTCCCGCTGAAGGCGATGAACGTCTACCTGATCGAGGACGCGCAGGGCGGGGTGACGATGTTCGAGGCCGGCATCAAGGCGATGGTGGCCGGCCTGTCCGCCGCCGCCGCGTCGCTCGGCGGCCTCAACCGGATCGTGCTCGGCCACGCGCACCCCGACCACCGCGGCGCCGCGCCGGGGCTGCAGGTGCCGGTGCTCTGCCATCCCGCGGACCGCGTCGACGCCGAGGGCGACGGCGGCGAGCACTACTTCGACTTCTCGAAGGTCAGCGTGCCGGCGCGCTGGACGCTGCCGCGGCTGCTGCCGATCTGGGACGGCGGGCCGGTCCCGATCTCCGACACGGTCGAGGAGGGCGACGACGTGTCCGGCTTCCGCGTCGTCCACATCCCGGGCCACTCGCCGGGCCAGATCGCGCTGTGGCGCGAGTCCGACCGGATCGTGCTGACCGCCGACTGCTTCTACACGCTCGACATCGGCACCGGCCGGCACGGCCCGCCCCGTGTGCCGTCGGCGGGCTTCAACCACGACACCGAGCAGGCGCGCGCCTCGATCCGCAAGGTCGCGGCCCTCGAACCGGCCGTCGCGTGGCCCGGCCACGCCGACCCGGTCACCGGCGACGTCCGCGCCCAGCTCGAGCGGGCCGCCGCGGAGACCTAGCCATGGGCCGGCGCAGCCGCCGCCGCGGCGCGGAGCAGCTCGCCGCTCCGGAGACGCCCTACGCGGACGCCGAGGGCAACGTGCTCGTGCTGCGGGGGGCGATGTCGCCCTCCACGCGGGTGGAGTACGCGAAGGTGCGCGCGGGCGGGCTCGACCGCGAGGACGCGTGGCAGCGGGCGGTCGAGTTCCTGTTCGAGCGGCTCGCCGTGCGCTGGGAGATCGCCGGCGCCGAGCCGATCGAGCGCCAGAAGGAGCTGCTGGCGCGGTTCCGCTTCGCGGGGCGCGACGAGCGCGCGTGGATCCGCGACGTGCTGCGCCGGCATCTCGAGGCGAACTTCCCGGAGATCGACGCGCCATGACCATCATCGACCTGTCCGTCCCGACCGGCCCGAGCCCCGCCGAGCCGCTGCCGCCGACCATCGACTACGACGACCACGAGAAGACCGCGCCGCTGATCGCGCAGATCTTCGGCTGCGAGGTGTCCGACCTCCCCGACGGCCAGGGCTGGGCGTCGGAGACCGTCACGCTGATCACCCACGCGGGCACGCACGTCGACGCGCCGTGGCACTACTTCCCGACGAGCGGCGGCGAGCGGGCGCGGACGATCGACGAGCTGCCGCTCGACTGGTTCCTGCGGCCGGGCGTGCGGCTCGACGTGCGCGAGGTGCCGTGGGGCGAGCGGATCGAGATCTCGCACCTGGAGGCCGCGCTGGGGGAGTACGAGCTGCAGCCCTACGACATCGTGCTGCTGTGGACCGGCGCCGAGGAGAAGTGGGACACGGGCGACTACTTCAACGCCGGGTCGGGGCTGACGCGGGAGTCGACCACGTGGCTGCTCGAGCGCGGCGTGAAGGTGATCGGCACCGACGCCTGGGGCCTCGACCGCCCGTTCATGGCCCTGCGCGCGGAGTACGAGCGCGAGCGCGACGCCTCGATCCTGTGGGAGGCCCACCGCGCCGGCATCGATCGCGAGTACTGCCAGATCGAGAAGCTCCACAACCTCGGCGCTCTGCCCGCCGCCACCGGCTTCACCGTCTCCTGCCTGCCCGTGAAGGTGGCCGGCGCGTCCGCCGGCTGGTGCCGCGCGGCGGCGATCGTCGATGACGCCTGACCCGGACCGCTTCGCCCAGCTGTTGGTCGGCTACTGCCTGGACGTGCAGGCGGGGCAGCAGGTGCTGGTGCGCTCGACCACGGAGGCGGCGCCGCTCCTGCTGGCCGTGCAGCGCGCGGTGCTCGAGCGCGACGCGTGGCCGGTGCTGCGGCCGCTGCTGCCCGGCCAGACCGAGAACCACTGGGCCGCGGCGCGCGACGCTCACCTCGACGCCCACGCGCCCGCCGAGCTCGCCGACGCCGAGGGGTCGGACTGCTTCCTGACGATCCTGGCGCCCCACAACACGAGCGAGCTGGCCGGCGTCGATCCGGCGCGGCTCGCGCGGGCGGCGCGGGCGCGGGCGGGCATCCGCGACATCAGCCTGGCGCGCCGCTGGTGCGGCACCGTGTGGCCGACCGCGTCCGGCGCGCAGCAGGCGGGGCTCGGCACCCTCGCGTACGCCGCCCTGGTGGAGCGCGCGCTGTTCCTCGACCGCGACGACCCGGTCGCGGCGTGGGGCGAGCTCAGCGACCGGCAGGCGCGCCTGATCGAGCGGCTCTCGAGCGCGCGCGAGCTGCGCATCGAGGCCGAGGGCACCGACCTGCGGCTGAACGTCGAGGGCCGCGTGTGGGTGAACTCGAACGGCAAGCGCAACATGCCCTCCGGCGAGGTCTTCACCGGCCCGCACGAGGACTCCGCCGAGGGGACGATCCGCTACACGATCCCGTCGAGCCCGCGCGGGGTGGCGGTCGAGGGGATCGAGCTGCGCTTCGAGGGCGGCCGCGTCGTCGACGCCCGCGCGGAGCGCGGCCAGGAGTACCTGCGCGAGACGCTCGCCACCGACGAGGGCGCGTCGCGGCTCGGCGAGATCGGCATCGGCACGAACTTCGGCATCGACCGCCCCGTGGGGATGATCCTGCTCGACGAGAAGATCGGCGGGACCGTCCACCTCGCGGTCGGCGACTCCTACCCGGAGACCGGCGGCACCAACTCGTCAGCCGTGCACTGGGACATGATCTGCGACCTCCGCCAGGGCGGCCGGCTGACGGCGGACGGCGAGGCGATCCTCGAGGACGGGCGGTTCACCTAGCGCCGCGTGAGGCCGCGGCCTTGCGGCCGGCGATCTCTTCGAACGCCGCCGGCGCGGCGTCGACGGAAGGCAGCGCTCGCATCTCCGCGGCAACGCTCCGGGCTGCAGTCCGCAGCCCGTCTTCGGCCAGCAGGCGCTCGACCGCGGGCCGGAGCCCGGCGAGCGTCGCCTCGCTCGGCGGCTCGATCGCGCGGCGGGTGTGGCGGTCGCTGCCGAGGGCGACGCCGGCGCCCGCGCGCTCGATCGCCTCGGCGTTGAACCACTGGTCGACCGAGAACAGCGGCAGCACCGCGAGCGGGACGCCGTGGGCGAGCGCGCCGAGGATCGAGCCGTGGCCGCCGTGGGTGACGACCGCGGCCGCGTGGGCCAGCACCTCGTCCTGCGGCACCCAGCGCTGCACTTCCACGTTCGGCGGCAGCGGGCCGAGCTCGCCGTGATCGCGGTCCTCGCCGACCGTCACCAGCAACCGCACCGGCAGCGGCGCGAGCGCGTCGATCGCCGCGCGGTAGAGCGCCGGGTAGTACGGCATGTGCGCGCTGGCCGTCACCGAGCCGAAGCTCACGTACACCAGCGGATCCTCGTCCGGCGGCGCAGGCGCCGGCACCTCGGAGGTCCGGAAGCGCAGCGTCCGCGGCGGCAGCGGCACCGCCGGGTCCTCGAGCGCGGCCGGCATGGCGCTGAAGTAGGGCGTCGCGCGCATGCGCTCGCCGGCCGGGTCGGCGGGGAGCCCCGCCTCGACGCGGGCGCGGTCGACGGCGGGGGCGGCGGCGCGGTCGCTGAACGACTCGACGCCCGCCACCCCGAGGCCGACGCGGGCGATCGGGATGCCGCGCTCCTCGGCCACGATCGTCGAGCCGTACTCCCAGCTCTCGCGCACGATCAGGTCCGGCCGCCAGTCGTCGGCGATCTCCCGCAGCCGCGGCAGCATCGAGCGCAGGTCGAGCACGCCGAAGAACTCGCCCACCATCCGCTCGTGCCCATCGTCGAGGCGCAAGTCGATGAACTCGGGCAGCAGCGCCATCCACTCCTCGTCGCGCGGCGCGCCGGTCGGCGCGAACGGCAATCCGGTGCGCTCGACGTTCTCCTGGAACCGCCACTGCGCGGCGACCAGGACCTCGTGCCCGGCGCGCACCAGCGCGTGGCCGAACGGCGCGAGCGGCGTCACGTGCCCGGAACTCCCCCGAGTGGTCAAGAGGACGCGCATGGCCAGTCCTCCCAGGGTAATGTCGCCAAGGACATGGACGTCAGGGTGCGCCTCCTTGCGGCAGCGCTGGCCGCGCTGACGGTCTGTGCTCCGCCTGCCGCGGCCTCGCCGGGCGACCTCGACGTCACCTTCTCCGGCGACGGCAGGGTCTCCACGCTGACGAGTCCGGACACATTCGTGGCGCGTGCGCTGGCCATCCAACCTGACGGACGAATCGTCGTCGCGGGTTATTCCTGCGACAGCGGAACCTGCGGCCCGAACGGGGACTCCTCGTTCCGGCTCCTCCGCTACACGCCCGACGGCGGGCTCGACACCGACTTCGGGATGGGCGGCATGGTCACCACCCCGGTCGGCGCGGGGCGCTCGCAGGCGTTCGACGTCGCCGTGCGCGCGGACGGCTCGATCCTCGCCGCCGGGGTGGCGAGCGCCGACATGAGCGATCCCGGCTCGTTCGCGCTCGTCGGCTACAAGCCCGACGGCGCGCTCGACACGACGTTCGGCTCCGGCGGCCGCGTGATCACGCGAGTTGGCAGCGGCTTCGACGCGATCTCCGACCTCGTGCCCGGCCCGGGCGACCAGGTCGTCGCGGTCGGCCAGGCGGCGTCCGGCGGCCGCGACCGCTTCGCGCTCGCCCGCTACGACCGCCGCGGCGTGCCCGACCCGGGCTTCGGCAGCGGCGGCGGCGTCGTCGTGCCGACCTCCGCCCTCTACGCCTACGGCGCCGCCGGCGCGCGGCTCCCGGACGGGCGCGTGGTCGCGGTCGGCGCCTCGGGCTCGAACTCCGCGGTCGAGAGCCTGCGCCTCAGCGGCACGCCCGTCGGCGCCACCGGCGGGACGAGCGCGCCCTGGATCCGCCCCGTCGGCGCCTCCTACTCCTACGCCAACGCCGCCGCGGCCCTGCCCGACGGGCGCGTGCTCGCCGCGGGCGTCGCCACCGAAACCGTGGGCAACCCGGCGATGGCGATCGCACGCCTGAGCCCGGAGGGCGTGCTCGACCGCTCGTGGGACGGCGACGGCCTCGCCACCGCGCGCGTCCTCAACGGCACCGTCGCGACCGACGTGCTGCTCGACCCGGAGGGGCGCGCGGTGGCTGCCGGGCACGCCAGCACGGGCTCCAGCTATGCGTTCGCGCTCGCGCGCTTCGGCGGCGACGGCGCGCTGGACGCGGGCTTCGGCGGCGGGGTCGTGCTCACGCGCTTCCCCGGCGTCGCGGTCGCGCGCGCGACCGCGCTCGCCCGCCAGGCCGACGGCAAGCTCGTGGCGGCCGGCATCGCCTGCGCGTCGGGCAGCGGCATGCAGTGCGACGGCGGCACCGCGCGACTCGTGCTCGCCCGCTACGAGGTCGCGCCCGGGTCCGGTGGCGGGGCCGGCGGCGCGCAGCCGCCCGCCGCCGGCGAGCCGAGGTTCGTCACGCTGCCCTCGAAGCTCACGGCGCGCCGCGGCAAGGTCCGCGTGCGCGTCCGCTGCGTGCAGGCCGCCCGCTGCCGCGGCACGCTCACGCTGCGCCGGCTGCGGCAGGGCAAGCGCTCGCTGCTGCTGGGCTCGAAGCGCGCCTCGATCCCCGCCCGCCGGACGCGCACGGTGGTGGTCGAGCTGCGCCGCAAGCGCCTGGGCTCCGCCCGCCGGATCCGGGTGCGGATGGAGTTCGCCGGCCGCGACGCCGCGGGGAAGCGGCGGAAGATCGCCAAGCGCGTTCCGCTTCGGCGACGCTGAGCCGCGTCCGTCGTCGCTCCGCCTGCTAAAAGCCTGCGCGTGCGCAGGACGAAGATCGTCGCGACCATCGGCCCGGCCTCCCGCGACCCCGAGGTCCTGGTGAAGATGGTCGCCGCCGGGATGGACGTCGCGCGCCTGAACTTCTCCCACGGCAGTGCGGAGGAGCACGCCGAGGTCGCCGAGCGCGTGCGCAACGCGGCCGGCCGCGCAGGCCGCGCGGTGGCGATCCTCCAGGACCTGCCGGGCCCGAAGCTGCGCATCGGCAAGCTCCGCGACGACGTCGTCGAGCTCACGCCCGGCGAAGACCTGACGTTCGTGTGCGGCGACGGGGACGGCGGGGGCGACGGCGACCGCCATCGGATGTTCATCTCGTGGGACGGGCTCGCCGCGGCGGTCGGGCCCGACGAGGTGATGTACCTCGCCGACGGCACCGTGCGGCTGCGCGTGACGGCAACGCGCCCCGCCGACGGCGAGATCGACACCGTGGTAGAGATCGGCGGCGCGGTCGCCTCGCGCCAGGGCCTCAACATCCCCGGCGAGGCGGCGACGCTGCCCGCCGTGCCGGAGGAGGACCTCGAGCACCTGCGCACCGGCGAGAAGATCGGCGTCGACCTCGTGGCGCTGTCGTTCGTGCGCCGTGCCGAGGACGTCGAGTTCGTCCGCGCCCACACGCGGCTGCCGCTGATCGCCAAGATCGAGAAGCCGCAGGCGGTGCAGCGCGCGGAGGAGATCGTGCGCGCCGCCGACTGCGTGATGGTGGCGCGCGGCGACCTCGGCATCGAGATGCGGATCGAGGAGGTGCCGATGGTGCAGAAGCAGGTGATCGCGCTGGCCGGCGCGCTCGCCCGGCCCTCGATCACCGCCACGCAGATGCTCGACTCGATGGTCGCCTCCTCGCGCCCCACGCGCGCCGAGGTGGCCGACGTCGCCAACGCGATCCTCGACGGCACCGACGCCGTGATGCTCTCCCAGGAGAGCGCGGTCGGCGCCTACCCGGTCGGCGCGATCGAGATGATGGCCAAGATCGCCGAGCGGACCGAGCCGTCGGCGCCCTACCGCGAATGGCAGGAGCGGCGCGTGCGCCGCGATCGCCGCGACCCCGCCTACACGATCGCCTACACCGCCTGCCGCGCCGCCTACGAGCTCGGCCTCGCCGCGCTCGTCTGCCCGACGCTCTCGGGCCGCTCGGCACGGCTGATCTCCGCCCACCGCCCGACCGCGCCGATCTACGCGCTCTCCCCCGGGCGCGAGACCGTCCGCCGCTGCGGGCTGATGTGGGGCGTGCAGGCGGCCTCGATGCGCCGCTACGAGGTCACCGAGGACCTCGTCCGCGCCGCCGCGGCGCGCGTCGTCGAGCTCGGCTGGGTGAAGCCCGGCGAGCGCATCGGCATCACCGCCGGGCTCCCCTCCGGCCGGCCGGGGACGACGAGCCTGCTGCAGATCACCGACGTCTGAAGCGGACCACGCTGTCGACGCGCGTCTTCGGCGCCTCGCCGCGGAACGCGTGCTGCCGCTCGCGCAGCTCGCAGACGGTCAGCTCCCATCCGTCCTCGGGGAGCGCGAGCTCGGCGACCACCTCGTCCGCGGTCGGCAGGTCCTCCGCGTGGTGATGCTCCGGCGAGGGCGCGTGGCCGACGACGAGCAGCGTCCCGCCGGGGGCGACGGTGGTGGCCGCCGCACGCAGGATGGCGCCCCACGGGTGGTGCTCCTCGGGGGAGTGGAGGAAGCTCGTCGTCACGAGCTCGAAGGGGCCGGCGGGCATCGACTCGGCGAGGTCGTGGCGCTCCCAGCTGACGGTCACGCCGGCTGCGTCGGCGGCGCGCGCGGCAGCGTCGAGCGCGGTCTGGGAGATGTCCGCGCCGGTCACCGTCCAGCCCTGGGACGCCAGCCAGATCGCGTCGCCGCCCTGGCCGCAGCCGAGGTCGAGCGCGGTGCCCGGCGGCAGGTCGCCGACCTCCTCGACCAGCGCCGCGTTGGGCTTGCCGCTCCAGCGCGCCCGGTCACCACCGTAGAAGTCCTCCCAGAACTCGCGGCTCATGGCCGCGCGCGGGCGTAGAACCCGGCCTCCTCGCGGCCGAGCTCGGTCACCGGGTCGTCGTCGTAGATCCACTCGCGCGCGATCCGGTGGAAGTTGGCGTGCGCGCGCAGCTGCGAGAGCACGGCGAGCGTGAGCATCTCGACGCGACGGCCGAACAGGTGGTCGGCCGGCAGGGTCTCGTGGCGCATCTGCCCGAAGTGCGAGGAGCGCGGGTCGGACATCTCGATCATCACCTGGGTGGCGATCTCGGGCGTCAGCTCGATGTCCTCGTCGAGCACGTACCACCACGTCGCGTCGAGGAACTGCGCGAGCAGCTTGTCCTCGCGGAAGTTCTCCGGGTGCTTCAGGAAGCCGGTCTCGGACCAGATCCGCTTCAGCTCGGCGCCGTCCTGCTCGTGGCCGGCGCGCTGGCAGGCGAGCTCGATCTCGAGCAGGTCCTTCGACATCACCTTGAACAGCCCGAAGTCGAGGAACGCGACCTTGCCGTCGTCCATCAGCAGGAAGTTGCCGGGGTGCGGGTCGCCCGAGAACTGGTGATGGCGGTACATGCAGCCGAAGAAGAAGCGGAAGACGATCTCGCCGACGCGGTCGCGCGTGGCCTGGTCGAGCTGCTTGATGGCGTCGAACCCGAGGCCGGAGACGAACTCGCTCACGATCACCTTCTCGCGCGTCAGCGACGTCACCACGTCGGGGACGACGATGAACGGGTGGCCGCGGAAGATGCGCGCCAGCGAGCGCTGGTTCTGCGCCTCGAGCTCGTAGTCGAGCTCGTCGCCGATGCGGCTGCGGACCTCCTCGGCGGTCGCCTTGACGTCGAGCCCGGGCGCGATCCGCTTCATCAGCCGCAGGATCATCCCCAGGTTCTGCATGTCGGCCCGCACCGCCTGGGCGACGCCCGGGTACTGGACCTTGACCGCGACGTCGCGCCCGTCGTCCAGCCGCGCGCGGTAGACCTGGCCGATCGACGCGGCGGCGATCGGCGTCTCGTCGAACTCCGCGAACGCGTCGCCCAGCTTCTCGCCGAGCTCCGACTCGATCACCTTGCGCATGTCGGCGAAGCGCACCTTGGGCGCCGCGTCGCGCAGCTCGCCGAGCTTGCGCTGGAACTCCTCGCGGTATTCCTCCGGCACCAGGCCGACGTCGAGGAACGACATCACCTGGCCGAGCTTCATCGCGGCGCCCTTCATCGTCCCCAGCGCGGCGACGATCTGCTCGGCGGACTCGATGTGGCGGCGCTCGAGCGCCTTCTCCCTGCCCTCCTCGGTGCGGGCGAGGTTGGTGGTCGCGGTGCCGAGCTGGCGCGCGGCCTGGCCCGCGGCGAGGCCGGTCACCCGAGCCGTGCGAGAGATGCGTGAGGTCGGGATCCGGTCCTTGGCCATGCCCGGTCAGATTACGGTTTCGCCTGCCAGGCGAGTCGCAAGCTCCTCGCCTTCGGCGACGTTACGGAGTCGGCGTGGCCTCAGCGGGAGGCGCGGCGTTGGGTGCGGCGTTCGGTGCGGGCGTCGTCGTGGCGCCCGGCGCCGCCTGGGCGCTCGGCGTCGGCGTGGCGGTCTCGCTGGGCGTCGGCGTCGGCGTCGGGGTCTCCTCCTCCTCGCCCTCCTCCGTCGCGGTCGGCGTCGGCGTGGCCGTCGGCGTCGGCGTGGCGGTCGAGCTCCCGCCCCAGAAGCGCGTCTGCGACGGCCTGGTCTTGTCGCCGAACGTCAGCTCGCCGGCCGTCACCACGACGGCGGCGATGCCGAACGCGATCGCGCCGGTCAGCAGCGCGATGGTGACCTTCTTGCGGGTGAAGAACCCGCTGCCGCGCTCCGGCTCCCGCAGGCCGAACGGATCGTCGGTGCGGTCGGGGTCGACCTCGATCCGCTCCTCCTCGGGGTCGAGCGGGTCGAAGTCCCGGCCCGTGGGCTGCCGCACCGCGGTGCCCTGGGGCGTGCGGCGCCAGACCCCGGGGTCGGCGACCTTTTCGACGGGGTGCTTGAGGCTCTCGGAGACGAGAGTGACGATGACTGGTGTGATGGCGGCTGCCACCACGCCTCCGCCGGACCAGATCAGCGGGACGACAATTGCCGCCGTCGCTGCAGACGCACTGGCGATGAGGATCGTGGTGACCGATATGCCGCCGGACTTCTCGCGGCTCATCCCCTCTTACGCTAGCGAGACCTGCGAACCGGGCACGATGTCGTCCCGTCCGTCGGGCCAGCGCACCCACGCCTTGTGCCCGCCGTCGTAGTCGTCGCCGAGCAGCACGAGCGTCGCCGTTTCGCCCATCGCGGTGACCTCGCGGCCGTCCTCGCCGTCCTCGCCGCGCCAGATCCGGACGAAGCCGTTGCTCTCCAGCTCCTCGCCGACCGTGGTGGGATCGGTGTGGCCGGGGCGGATGGTGGTCTCCGGCGGCAGCGCGAGGAGGACCTCCATGATCGAGTGCTTGAGGTCGTCGTAGCCCGTCGAGCCGGGCGCACGGACGCCGCCGACCGAGCCCTTGAACAGCGTGTCGCCGGTGAAGACGTCGGTGCCGCCCACCAGCAGCGAGAGCATCCCGTTGGTGTGGCCGGGCGTGTGCAGCGCCTTGACGCTCAGCCCACCGATGTCGAGCTCCTGGTCGGGCAGCAGGTCGCCGGTCGCGCCCGGCACCGCGTCGCGCTCGCCGGGGTGGATCAGCACCTCCGCCTCGGGCCAGCGCTGCTTGAGCGCGTCGAGGTCGGAGACGTGGTCGCCGTGGTGGTGGGTGAGCAGGACGTGGGTGACGTTGAGATCGTGCTCGTCGGCCTTGGCGATCAGCGGGTCGACGGGACCGCCCGCGTCGACGAAGAAGGCGTCGCTCCCGGGCCCCGCCGCCACCAGGTAGGTGTTCGAGAGCCAGCCGTCGCTCATGGAACGCTCGAGGATCATGGGTGGGACACTACGCGCCGATGCCGCGCGGCCGCTGGGTGATCGCCACGCTCTTTCCCTTCGGCTGGTTCACGTGGCTGGGGTTCGCCTACGCGGGCTTCCGGGCCAAGAAGCGCGCCTGGGTGGCGGCGGGCGCCGCCTACCTCGTGGTGATCGCGGCCGCCATCGTCGTCACCTCCGCCGACGAGAACATCGACGGGCCCGAGGACGACATCGGCTACCTGACGATGCTCCTTGTATGGGGCGGCGGGTTTGTCCACGCGCTGATGATCCGCAAGGACTACATCCGCCGGCTGACGATCATCGACGACCCGGCGCTGCTGGCGGCGCGGACCGCCGAGGAGCGCCGCGCCTACGCGCGCGAGCTCGCCCAGAACAACCCGGAGCTCGCCCGCGCCGCCCTGCTCGGCCGCGCGGGCGGCTTCGACGAGGGCGGCGTCGTCGACATCAACCACGCGCCGGTCGAGGATATCGCCGACCTGCCGGGCATCGACGCCGACACCGCTCGTCGGATCGTCGCCGTGCGCGACGGCGTGGGCGGCTTCTCGTCGGTCGAAGACCTCGGCATGACCATGGACCTGCCGGGCGACGTGGTCGAGCAACTGCGCCGCCGCGTGGTCTGCCTCCCGCGCTGAGTAGCCTGCTCACGCATGGAGCTCATTCACACCTGCTACCGCATCGGCGAGATCGACCGCTCCGTCGCCTTCTACGAGGCGCTCGGCTTCGAGGAGCGGCGCCGGATGCCGATCCGCGAAGAGGCGATCAACGTCTTCATGGGGCTGCCCGGGGACGGCGACCGCCTCGAGCTGACCTACAACCACGGCGTCGACTCCTACGAGCTCGGCACCGGCTACAACCACATCGCGCTCACCGTCGACGACCTCGACACGACGCTCGAGCAGCTCGGCGGGCAGGGCATCGAGCCCGAGAAGCCCCCATACCGGGTGCACGAGGGCGGCTCGCGGATCTGCTTCGTGCGCGACCCCGACGGCTACCGGGTCGAGCTGATCGAGCGGCGCTGAGGCGCCTCGCAATCATCCTGGCCGTTCGTTCAGTACCCAACCGCGTCGAGACTTTAGATTCTGGCGTGTCCCGTCCGCAATCCGAAAGGCACGCGCCGATGGCCTGCCCCACGCTTCTCGCTGACCCCAGACCTCGCCGCCGGCGCAGGATCGTGCTGCTCGCGACCTTGGTCGTGGCGTTCATGGGGGCGATGGCGCCACAGGCGAGCGCGACGCTTGAGGTCCAGAGCTACAACAACCCTGCCGGCGACCCGACGAGGATCACCTATCGGATGTTCGCGGGCGGGCCCGAGCCGCTGATCCCCGACTTCACGCTGGGCGACGGCGAGACGACGAGCTTCGGCCCCGACCCCAACGTGTACGGACCCTCCTACACCTTCCAGGCGCTGCCACCCGCGGGCTGGCAGGTCGCCGACATCCAATGCGCGTCCACTTCGGGACCTGACGCCTTCGCGTACGACATCGCGAACGGGCGGGTGACGATCACCCACGGCGTCGGCCAGGACCACTTCTGCGCGTTCACCAACCGCAAGACGTCCGGGTCCGGGAGCGGCGGAGCCGCGGGCGGCGCGACCGGCTTCTCGCCGACGGCGCCCGGAACCTCGCCCAGCTCCCGGAGCAAGGCCCCCGCACTGCTGCGTGTCCGTGGCGGTCGCCGGTTCGCCAGCGCGACGATCCGCATTGCGCGCAGGTCCGTCATCAAGGCGCAGCTGCGGAAGAGCAAGCGCGTGGTCGGCACCACGCGCGTCACGCGCAAGGCCGGGACGCACGTCGTCAAGGTCGCGCTGAGCAAGAAGGGGCGCCAGAGGTACCAGCGCCGGGGACGCAAGCGCGTGACCTTCATCCTGAGGGTCGTCGTCGTCGGCAGCAACGGTGCGACGAAGATCTTCACCCCACGCGTGATCGTTCGCCTATAGGCGATGCGCTTTGGGGTCATCGCAGACGTGCACGCCAACCTCGACGCGCTCGATGCTGCCCTTGCGTTCCTCTCCACCCAGGATCTGGACGGCTACCTGTGCGCGGGCGACCTGGTCGGGTACGGGCCGCAGCCCAATGAGTGCGTCCGGCGGCTGGCCGATCTCCCCGCGCGCTGCGTGGCCGGCAACCACGACCTCATCGCGCTCGGGCGGCTGAGCGACGAGAACTGCATCCCGCTGGCCCAGGCCAGCCTCCGCTGGACGCGCCGGGTGCTCGACGACGACGTGCGAACGCTGCTGGAGAACCTGCCGACCGGCGCGACGGTGCAGGGCGTGGCGCTGCATCACGGCTCGGTGACCGATCCCGAGGAGTACGTGCTGACGCAGGCACAGGCGCTCGCGTGCCTCGACGACCTCGAGCGGGTTGCACCTACGGCGGAGATCCTCATCCTGGGACACACGCATCGCCCCATGGCCATCGGCCGGCGCGGTGGCTCGCTGTTGCGACGACGGACGGGCACGGTGACGCTGCCGCCGGGCGAGTCGGTGGTGCTCAATCCCGGAGCGGTCGGACAATCCCGCAGCCGGGATGTCCGTGCTCGCGTCATGGTGCTCGACCTCGCGGCGCGGGAGGCGACCTTCCACGCGCTCTCCTACGACGTGGCCCGCTGCCGGCAGGCCCTGCGCGAGCGCGGCCTGCCCGCGACGTCCTGCCATCTCCCGCGGTCGCGTCGGGAGGACGCCGTCGGCATGGCCAAGCGCGGCGTTCGCCGCGTGCAGTCGAGCCTCCGCTCCCGGTGACGACTTCGCGGCGCAGCGGGGACCCGTTGGCTCTCGTCATGGGCGACATCGACCTGGTCCGGGCGCTCGGCATCGCTGGCATCTCCGCCGCCTTCCTCGGCTCGGCCACCGATCCCGCCCGCTTCTCGCGCCACGTCCGGGTGTCGCTGCCGTGGGCCGATCCCTGGGAGCGCCAGGATGCGACGGTCGAGGCGCTGCTGGCGTTCGCGGGCTCGCGGCCGGAGGCGCCGGTCCTCTTCCCACAGACCGACGCGTCGCTGCGCCTGGTCTCGCGACACCGCGACCGGCTTGGCGACGGGTTCCGGTTCACCCTGGCCGACGCCGATCTGGTCGAGCAGCTCGTGGACAAGGGCCGCTTCCAGGCCCTGGCCGCTCGTCACGAGCTGCCGGTTCCCCGCGCTCAGTGCCTCGATCCGGGCCCAGGTCAGCCGCCGCCCGTCCTGGACGTGCCCTTCCCGCTCGTGATCAAGCCCCTCGTGCGGACGCCGGGCTGGAGGCGCCTCGCGGGCGGCGCCAAGGCGCTCTACGTGCCGGGACGCGAGGCCTTCGTCGCGCTCTGGCGCCGGCTCGTCGAGCTCGGGTCGGCGATCCTGGCCCAGGAGCTCATCCGCGGACCGGAGCGCGGCATCGAGAGCTTCCACGCCTACGTCGACGCGTCGGGCGCGATCGCCGGGGAGTTCACCGGCCGCAAGATCCGCACCCTGCCGCCGCGCTACGGGCACAGCACGGCCGTCGAGATCACGTTCCTGCCCGACGTCGCCGGGCTGGGGCGCGAGGTCCTCGCCCGGCTCGGCCTGCGCGGGGTCGCCAAGCTGGACTTCAAGCGCGACGAGCACGGCCGGCTCCATCTCCTCGAAGTCAACCCGAGGTTCAATCTCTGGCACTACCCCGGCGCGGTGGCCGGCGTCAACCTCCCCGCGCTCGTGTACGCCGATCTCACAGGGCGTCAGCGTCCACCCGCCGCGTCCGTGCCTCAGCCGGTCATGTGGTGCGACCCGCTCCCGGACCTGCGAGCGGCGTACGCGGAGGGAACCTCACCGCTTGCATGGCTGCGGTGGGCACGCGGATGCCGGGCGATGTGCGGGCTGGCATGGCAGGACCCGCTCCCGTTCGTGCGTGGCATGCTCGTGTCGGCGGTGCGGCGTCGGCTGATCCCGCATCGCCCCGGCGGTCGCCAGCGCAGCGGCTAGGTTTCGGGGCGTGGACGACCGGCGACTGGCGGTGATCGACCTCGGCTCGAACTCGTTCCGGCTGGTCGTCTTCACCTGGGGCGAGCACGGCGGCCACGGCTGGTGGCGCCGCACCGACGAGATCTACGAGGCGGTCCGCGTCGGCGAGGGCCTCGATGCCGCGGGAGAGCTCCAACCGGGGCCCATGGAGCGCGCGCTCGAGACGATCGAGCTGTTCGCCCACTTCTGCCGCGCCACCGGGATCGACGACGTCCGCCCGGTCGCGACCTCGGCGATCCGCGATGCGACGAACCAGCGGGACTTTCTCGAGTCCGCGCGCGGACGCTCGGGGCTCACCGTCGAGGTGCTGAGCCCGGAGGACGAGGCGCGCTACGGCTACCTCGCCGCAGTCAACTCGACGACGCTGGCCGACGGCGTCGCGCTCGACCTCGGCGGCGGCTCGATGCAGCTCAGCCACGTCAAGGCGCGCCAGGCCACCGACATGCGCTCGTGGCCGCTCGGCGCCGTCCGCATGACCGAGCGCTTCCTGCCCGGAGACACGACCAAGCGCAAGCAGCTCAAGGCGCTGCGCGCCCACCTCGCCGATGCGCTCGCGACGGCCGGCTGGCTCCCCGACGCGGGCGCCGACGGCGGGCGCCTGGCCGGGATCGGCGGCACCGTCCGCAACCTCGCGGCGGCGGCGGAGCTGGCCGCCGACCTGCCCTCGTTCGGCGTCCAGGGCTTCCTGCTGACCCGCAAGGCGCTCGACGGCCTCGTCGACGACTTCGCCGAGATGACGCCCGCCGAGCGCGGCGCGGTCCCCGGCATCAAGCCCGAGCGCGGCGATCTGATCCTCGCCGGCGCAGTGACGATCCAGTCGGTGATGGAGCTGGGCGATTTCGACGCGCTCGAGGTGACGGAGGCCGGCCTGCGCGAGGGCGTCTTCTACTCGACGCTGCTCGAGGGTCGCGACCCGCCGCTGTTCGAGGACGTGCGGCGCGACAGCGTGCTCAACCTCGCCGCCACCTACAGCACCGACTTCGCCCACGCGGAGCACGTCGCGCGCCTCGCGCTCGGCATGTGGGACGCGCTCGGCGAGGCGGGCGCGCATCCCTGCGACCCGCGCGAGCGCGAGCTGCTGTGGGCAGCGTCGATGCTCCACGACATCGGCACCGCGGTCGACTACGACGACCACCACAAGCACTCGCGCTACCTGATCCTCAACGCCGGCCTCCCGGGCTACACGACGCGCGAGACCGCGCTGATCGGCCAGGTCGCCCGCTACCACCGCAAGGGCAGCCCGTCGCTCGGCGTCGCGGGCCCGCTCGCCCGCGACGGCGACGAGGCCGCGCTGGTCCGCTGCTCCGCGCTCGTCCGGGTCGGCGAGCAGCTCGAGCGCTCGCGCGACCAGTCGGTCCACGACGCCCACGTCGGGGTCGACGACGGCCACGTCGAGCTGCGCCTCGACGCCGAGGACGACGTGACGATCGCCTGCTGGGCGGCCCAGCGCCAGAGCGAGCTGTTCGAGCGCGCGTTCGGGCGCGAGCTCAACGTCAGCGCGTAGGCGGGGGCGCGGTTAGAGTCGCGCCATGGCAGCCCCCAACACGCAATCCACCGTCCTCGACGCGTTCGGGGTCGAGCTCCTCTCGGCCATCCACAAGATCCGCGAGCCCGTGAGCTTCAAGGCCGGCGAGCGCATCTTCGAGCAGGGCTCGATGGCCGACGCCTTCTACATCATCGACGAGGGCGAGGTGGCGATCGAGGCGCCGACGCCCGACGTCGACACCGACCCGGTGCTCGAGGTGCTCGTGCCCGGTGACTTCCTCGGCGAGGAGGCGCTGCTCGGCGGCGCGCCGCACTGGTCGAGCGCGGTCGCCACCACCGACGTCGAGCTCGTGCGCGTCGCGGCCTCCGACCTGCGGACGCTCTACAAGGAGCAGCCCGAGGAGGGCGTCGCCGTGCTGCGCGCGATGGCGCGCTACACCGCCAACCGCCTGCGCGATGCCTCGGCGCGCGTGGCGGAGTCGCTGGCCGACAACGCGCCCGACCCGGTGGTCGACGAGATGGTCGCCGCCGCGGTGCAGGCGCAGCGCGAGTTCGAGTCGTGGCCCGAGGACCGGGTCGACGCGCTGCTCGAGGACATCGCGACCTCGATCAACGACCGCGCGGCGGAGCTGGCGGCCGACACCGTCGCCGAGACGACGCTCGGCAACGCCGACCACAAGGCGGCGAAGATCCAGTTCGGCTCGATGTCGGTGCTCGAGACGCTGCTCGGAGAGGTCGCGAGCGGCACCGTCAACGTCGACGAGCAGCGCCGGATCCGCGAGATCGCCAGCCCCGTCGGCGTGATCTTCGCGCTCGTGCCGGTGACCAACCCGGTCCCGACGATCGCCAACAAGACGCTGATCGCGCTCAAGGGCCGCAACGCGATCATCCTCAGCACGCACCGGATGGCCCAGGGCGTGGGCGACAAGACCGGCCAGATCGTCGTCGAGGCGCTCGAGCGCCACGGCGCCCCCGAGGGCCTCGTCCAGTGGGTCCGCGGGCGGACCAGCCGGCGGCGGACCGCGAAGTTCATGCGCCACGACGGCGTCTCGCTCGTGCTCGCCACCGGCGGCCCGGGCATGGTCAAGGCCGCCTACTCGTCCGGCACGCCGGCGATCGGCGTCGGCGCGGGCAACGCGCCGGCGTGGGTGTCGGCCGACGCCGACCCGGTGGCGGCCGCGCAGGCGGTCGTGATCTCGAAGTCGTTCGACAACGGCCTGATCTGCGGCTCCGAGCAGCACATCGTGGTCGACGCCTCGCTGCGCGACCGCTTCGTCGAGGCGCTGGAGGCGGCGGGCGCGGCGGTGCTGACCCCGGAGGAGACCGCCCAGGTGGTCGAGCGCGCGTTCGACGACCACGGGCACCTGCACCTCCAGTTCGTCGGCCGCTCGGCCGCCACGTTCGCGGAGCTCGCCGGGCTGGAGTCCAAGGAGGGCGCGACGATCCTCGTCTTCCCGGTCACCGAGGACGTGCCCGAGGAGGCGCTCGGCAAGGAGCGCCTGGCGCCGGTGTGCTCGCTGTTCAGCGTCGACGGCGACGACGAGGCGATCGCGCTCTGCCAGCGGCTGCTCAGCTACGAGGGCGCCGGTCACACCGCCGTCATCCACACCTCCGACGCCGAGCGCGAGGCGCGCTTCGCGACCGCGATCCCCGCCGGCCGGATCCTCGTCAACGTGCCCGCCACGCTCGGCTTCTGCGGCGTGGTGACCGGGCTGCAGCCGTCGTTCACGCTCGGCTGCGGGACGTTCGGCGGCAACTCGACGACCGACAACGTCGGCTACAAGAACCTGCTGAACCTGAAACGGGTGGCACACCCCACCACCCCCTGATGCCGGACACGGGCCGCACCGATCCGCTCGCGGCGGTCCCGCTGCTCGCCGGGCTCGAGGGCGACCTGCTCGAGCGGCTCGCCGCGCAGACGCGCAGCCTCGGCGTCCGCGCCGGCGAGTGGCTGTTCCGCGAGGGCGACCCGGCCGACGCCGCCTACGTGATCGCCATGGGGCGGCTCGAGGTGGTTGACGAGGGGCCGCCCGAGACCATGATCCGCACGCTCAAGCGCGGCGACGTGCTCGGCGAGCTGGCGCTGCTCCAGGAGGGGCGGCGCACCGCGTCGGTGCGCGCGGTGCGGGACACGTGGCTGGTCACCCTCGGCCGCGACGACTTCGAGGCGCTGCTGCGCAGCTCGCCCGACTTCGCGCTCGGGCTGACCCGCAACATCGGCGCGCAGCTCGCCGCCTCCACCTCGTCGGCGCCGAAGCCGACCGCGCCGGACGTGATCGCGGTGGTCGGCATCCACGACGCCGCGTGGGCGCCCGAGATCGCCGACACGCTCGAGCGCGAGCTCGCCCGCCACGGCAGCGTCGCGCGCATCGGCTACGACGCCGACCGCGCGGTGCGCGACTTCCCGCTCGTGCTCGACCGCGCGGAGCACGCCCACGACCGCGTGCTGCTGGTCGGCGCCGCCACCGCGCCGGGCGAGGCGTGGACCGACTTCTGCCTGCGCGAGGCCGACGCCATCGTCGCCGTCACCCACGGCGCGCCCACCATCGGGTGGCTCGAGCAGCGCGGCGCGCTGAAGGGCTGCGAGCTGGTGGCCACCGCCGGCGAGCTGGCCCCGGGCGTGATCGAGGCGCTGCAGCCGCGCGAGGTGCAGGTCGTGCCGCACGACGGGCTGGAGCGCGCGCTGGAGGCGACCGCGCGGCGGCTCGCCGGGCGCTCGATCGGGCTCGTGCTGTCCGGCGGCGGCGCGCGCGCCTTCGCCCACCTCGGCGTGCTCGACGAGCTGCACGCGGCGGGCGTCCCGATCGACCGCTACGCGGGCGCGAGCATGGGCGCGATCGTGGCCGGCATCTCGGCCATGGGCGCCTCGGCCGACGAGCTGCACGACATCTTCGTGCGCTGCTTCGTCCAGCAGAACCCGAGCCGCGACTACACGCTGCCGGCCTACGGGCTGATCCGCGGCGCGCGCACGCGCAAGCTGCTCGGCGACGTGTTCGGCGCGCGCCGGATCGAGGAGCTGCCGCACCGCTTCTTCTGCGTCGCCGCCGACCTGTTCGCGCGCGAGCTCGTCGTGTTCCGCACCGGCCCGGCCGCGCAGGCGGTCTACGCGAGCCTGGCGATCCCCGGCGTCTACCCGCCGGTGGCGGCCGCCGACGGGCGGCTGCTGATCGACGGCGGGGTGATGGACAACCTGCCGGTGGCGGCGATGGCGGCCACCGCCGAGGGCCCGGTGATCGCGGTCGACGTCTCGCACCGCGGCGGCGCGGTCGCCCCGCCGGTGCGGCCGCGGCTCGAGCCGCTGCGGCGCCCGTTCCGGCGCCTGCTGACCGGCAGCGAGGAGCCGCTGCCGCGGGTCGGCGAGACGCTGATGCGCACGCTCGCGCTCGCCAGCGTCGACACCGCCGATGCCGGCCAGCGCCACGCCGACCTCGTGATCGCGCCGCAGATCGACGGCGTGCGGATGCTCGAGTGGCAGAAGCTCGACACGGCGCGCGCGAAGGGCCGCGAGGCCGCCAAGGCGGCGCTCGATCAGGCGGGCGAGCTGATCGCTTCCTGGTCGCCGCGGTAGCCCGGCTCGGCCAGCCGGACGTGGTGCGCGAGCGAGCGCACGACGTAGGCGAGGTTGCGCTCGCCTGGCGCGCCGAGCAGGCCCGCGGTCATCAGCGCGAGCCCGCGCCGGTACTGCGCGGCGTCCGAGACCGCGCCGGACTCGATGGCGGCCTTGCGTACGGCGGCCACGCAGGCCGCGCCGGTGGCGAGCCGGCGCCCGTGCGGCAGCGGGCCGAGGGCGAGGGCGAGCGCGCGCGGCCGGTCGTCGGGCCCGTGCGTCTCGAGCGCCTGCTCCATCCGCATCAGGCTGCCGTCGTCGACCTGCTGGATCGTGAGGTCGAACTTGAGCGCCCGCTCGAGCGAGAGGAAGTCGAGCGCGCGCCAGCGGATGCCGGCGTGCGCGAAGTTCGTCAGCTCCATGCGGCCGCCCGAGTCGACGAGCACGCTGCGGCCGTCGAGCGCACCGTGCACCGGGCCGAGCAGCGCGCGCTCGACGTGGTCGGCCAGCTTGGCGACCGCGCGCTCGAGGTCGGCGAGCGCGACGCCCTCCTCGGCGACCGCGCCCTCGAGCGCGGCGCGGCCGAGCTCGCGCTCGACCGCGTCCCAGTTCGGGTCGGCGGCCTCGATGCCGGTGAGCGTGGAGAGCGGCAGCTCGACCGCCTCGGCCGGCCGCGCGAGCTCGAAGTGCCAGCGCGCGAGCTTGAGCCGCAGCAGCGCGTCGACGGTCGCCGCCGCCTGCTCAGGCCGGTGGGCGTCCTCGGCCAGCCGCGCGGCGAGCGTCATCACCGGCTCGCGGCCGGTCACGCGCTGGCGCAGCAGCGAGACGGAGTCGTCGCCGCGATAGAGGCCGAGGTGCGGGAGGCGGTCGCCGGTCGCGCCGGCGAGGTCGCGCACCGCCAGGTTCTGGCGCTCGAGCTCGGCGTGCTCGCCGACCGTGAGCACGCGGATCCCACCCGTCTCGCGACCCTCCCAGCGGGCGAGCCATGAGTTGTCGGCGAGCGGCTCGAGCTGCACGCGCTCGGCGTCGCTGTTGGCCCGCGCCACCAGCTCGCCGGCGGCCCCGAGCCCGGCGGGCAGGATCTCGACGCCCTTGCGCTGGGCTCCCAGCAGCGCCGGCACCTCGATCGTCGGCGAGCTGCCGGCCGGCACGACGCCGCCCGCGTCCGGCTTCGACGGCCACCAGGCGCGGTCGCCGAGCAGCGAGGTGATGGCGGGCACCACCGCGGTGCGGACGACGAAGGTGTCTATGAGCACGCCGACGGCGACCGTGAAGCCGAGCTCGAACAGCAGCCACACCGGCAGCGTGGTGAGCACGATGAACGTGCCGGCGAGGATCAGGCCGGCGCTCGTGATCACCGGGCCGGTCGAGACGATCCCGCGCAGGATCCCCTCCTGCGTGCCGCGCAGCGCCGCCTCCTCGCGGACGCGGCTCATGAGGAAGATGTTGTAGTCGACCCCGAGCGCGACGAGGAAGATGAAGGCGAGGATCGGCAGCAGCGTGTCGACGCCGTCGCGGCCGAAGATCACGTCGAAGGCGACCAGCGACAGCCCGAGCGTGCCGAGGTAGGAGAGCACGACGGTGGCGAGCAGGTAGAGCGGCGCGACGAGCGCGCGCAGCAGCACGATCAGGACGATCAGGATCACCCCGAGCACGAGCGGCGCGATCACCAGCAGGTCGCGCTCGGAGGCCACGCCCTGGTCGTGGAAGCGCGCGGCGCCGTCGCCGATCTGCACCGCCAGCCCGCCGCCGATGTCGTCGGCCGCCTCGCGCAGCGGCTCGATGCGGTCGAGCGCGCCGCGGCTGCAACGGGTCCTCGTCGAGCACCAGCGCGAGCCGCGCGATCCGCTTGTCGGCCGAGCGCGGCTCCGGCGCGGGGAAGACGGCGAACACGCCGTCGACCGCCTGCAGCCGCTTGATCACCGCCGCCACGTCGGCGTCGGACGCCGTGCCGCCGGGGCGCGCCACGAGCACGGTGCTCGGCGAGACCGCGCCGGGCGGGAACGCCTTGGCGAACACGTCGTAGCCCTGCTTGGAGTCCGGGCTGGTGCGGAACTCCTTGACCGGCGTCGGGTCGGGCGACCACGCGAACAGCCCCAGCGAGCAGATCACGAGGCCGGTGACGCCGCCGATCAGCGCCGTCCACGGCCGCGCGAGCACCCAGCGGCCGAAGCGCAGCCAGCGGCCCTCCGGCAGCTCGTACTCGGTGCGGCTCGCCTCGGGGTCGAGCGCGACCTGCTTCCCGCTCGGCCAGAAGCCCTTGCGGCCGAGCAGCCCCATGATCGCCGGCAGCAGCGTGATGCTCGACACCAGCACGACCGCCACGCCGATCGCGGTCACCGGCCCGAGCGTCTGGTTGGTGTCGAGCTCGGAGGCGACGAGCGTCATCAGCGCCGCCGCGACGGTCAGGCCGCTGGCCACGATCGCCGGCGCGGCGCGCGGGATCGCGTGGCGCAGCGCCTCGGTCGGGTCCTCGATCCGCTGGAGGTCCTCCTTGTAGCGGGCGACGAGCAGCAGGCAGTAGTCGGTGCCGGCGCCGAACATCAGGATCAGCAGCAGCGACGTCGAGGTGGAGTCGACCTTCAGCCCGTCCTTGGCCAGCAGGTAGACGATCCCCGAGGCGACGACGTAGCTGACCACGACCACGAACAGCGGGATCAGCGCGAGGATCGGCGAGCGGTAGATCGCCAGCAGGAGCCCGAGCACCAGCAGCACGGTCACCAGCAGCAGCACGATGTCGGCCGACTCGACCGCGCTGTTGATGTCGTTGAGCAGCGCCGAGGCGCCCGTCACGTGGAACCGCAGGCCCGGGATGTCGTCGGCGAGCGCGCGCAGCTCCTCGATCGACTCGGCGACCTGCTCGGACTTGCCGGGCGCGAGCGGGACGACGGTGAACGCGGTGGCGCCGTCGCGCGTGACCTGCTGGGGCGCGGGCTTGCCGTCGACGAAGGCCGGCAGCGCGGTGCCGGCGAGCGGGATCTCCGACGCCTCCTCGGCGTTCTCGGCGATCAGCCGCTGGTCCTCCGGCGTCAGGCCGCCCTCGCGCTGGTAGAGCAGCACGGTCGTGGGCCGGTCGCCGCCCGCGAAGCGCTCGGCCAGCGTCTCGGCCACGCGGCCCGCCTCCGAGTCCTCCGGCAGCAGGCTGGTGCTGGTGTCGACCTTCTGGGAGTTGAGCTTCGCGCTCAGCGGCGCGAACACGCCGAGCAGCACGAGCCACACGCCGATGACGACGAAGCGCGAGATGCGGCCGGTCGTCACGCCGGCCAGCGCGGTCATCCGCCGCCCTCGGTCCTCGGGTCGCTGAGCACCGGGAAGTGGCCGGACTGCGCGACGAGCGGCCCGGTCGAGCGCAGGACCTCCTGCAGCTGCGGGGCCTGGTCGCGGCGGACCGCGAGCGTGCGCACGAGCGACTTCGCGCGCGCGCTCTCGGTCTCCATGCTCTCGAGCCAGCGCTGGCCGAAGTGGTCGCCGGCGCCGAGCGTCGTCAGCACGACCTCCTGGCCGCGGGCGCTGTGGAGGATCTCCACCTCGCCGTCGACGATGATGTGGATGTAGCGGCCGGCGCGCTGCTCGGTGACGATGATCTCGCCCGGCTGGTAGACGTTGTGGCGGACCTCGTACTCGCCGCCCTCGCCGACGCGCATCGCCACCACGTCGCGCCCCACCAGCGGCCAGATCACCCAGTCGGCGATCAGGTGCAGCCGGCGGTCCCAGCTCGGGAAGTAGTAGGTCAGCAGCACGCGCCAGATCACCCATGCGAGCAGGCCGGTGATCTCGACGCCGTAGAGCTCGGCGACGGCGGTGCGGCGGCCGATCGATGCGCCCTGGCCGAGGCCGGGGAAGCGGAACGGCTTCGGCCGCTTGCCCTCGACCAGCGTGCGGCGCAGGTTCTTGCCGATGTGCGTGCCGTGCTTGTAGGCGTAGAGCGCGACCGACGGGCTGTCGCCGCCGCGTGGCATCGGGAAGGCGGAGCAGTCGCCGCCCGCCCACACCGCGTCGTGGCCCTCGACGCGGCCGGTGCGGCCGGTGCGGATGCGGCCGCGCTCGTCCTTGGGCAGGTCGAGCTGGGCGACCAGCGGGTTCGGGCGCGTCCCGACGGTCGAGACGATCGTGCGCGTGGGGATGCGCTCGCCGTTCGAGAGCGTGACCTCGTTGGGGGTGGCGAACTCGACGCGGGTGCTCGTCCGCACCTCGACGCCGAGCTCGCGCATGTGCGCCTCGCCGTACTCGACGAGCTTCGGGTGATTGCCGTAGAGCTCGGGCAGGATCGTCGGGCCGGGGTGGACGAGGATGAACCGGCATTCCTCGTAGTTCACGCGCGGGTACTCGCGCCGGGTCAGGCGGCGGGCGAAGTCGGCCAGCTCGCCGACCACCTCGGTGCCGGCGTAGCCGCCGCCGGCGACGAAGAAGGTGAGGAGGCGGCGGCGCTCGGCCTCTTCGGTCTCGAACTCGGCCTGCTCGAACATCGCGAGGATGTGGTTCTTGAGCGCGAAGCAGTCGCGGTACTGGCGCAGCTTGAACGCGTGCTCCTGCGAGGCCGGGGTAGGCGTCGGTGCGGTCCTCGGTGCCGAGCGCGATCACCACGTGGTCCCAGGAGATCTCCGTGCGGTGGCCGTCGAGCTGGCGCGAGACGACCGCGCGGCGGCCGGCGAGGTCGAGCTTCTCGATCTCGCCCACGCGCACGCGGGCGGGCGCGAACATGCGCCGTACCGGCGACAGGATGTGGCTGGGCGAGAGCCGGCCGGTGATCATCTCGCCGACGAAGCCGTGGAAGGTCTGGAAGTTGTCGCCGGACACGACGGTGAGGTCGAGCTCGCGGTCGCCGACCGTCTCGGCCAATGCCTTGCAGACGTTGATGGCGACGTAGCCGCCGCCGAGGACCACGACGCGCGGGGCGCCCGAATGGGCGGGGGTCTCCAGCGGCCCCGTGAACGTCCGCCGTCTGGCCATCTCGGCGCGAACCTATCCGCTGTTGCCGAGCGCCTGCAACAGCCCCTGCCCGTACTCGCGGGCAGTTGCGGGGCGGTCGGCCGGATCCTTGACGAGCGCGGCGAGCATCGCGGCACCGTACGCGGGCGTGATCTCGGCGCGCGCGGCCCGCGGGTCGGGGGGCTGCTCCTCGAGGTGGCCGAACGCCGTGCCCATCGGGCCCTTGCCCGCGAACGGCGTCCTGCCGACCAGGCTCTCGTAGATGACACAGCCGAGCGCGTAGAGGTCGCTGGCGGGCGCGGCCTCCTGGCCGACGATGCGCTCTGGCGCGAGGTACTCGATGGTGCCGACGATCTGGCCGACCGCGGTCAGTCCCTCGTAGCCCGTGCCCTTGGCGAGGCCGAAGTCGGTGAGGGCGGCGGAGCCGTCGTCCTGGAACAGGATGTTCGCGGCCTTGACGTCACGGTGGACGACGCCCTTGGCGTGCAGGGCGTCGAGCGCGTCGCCGATCTGGGTGGCGAGCGTGGCGGCGGTGTCGGGCGCGAGCAGCTCGCCGGCCTTGACGAGCTGGTCGAGCGGGCGGCCGGAGACCAGGCGCATGGCCAGGAACTGGCGGCCGTCGACCTCGCCCGCGTCGACGACGTTGACGAGGTGCGGGTGGCTGACCTCGGAGGCGGCGCGCGCCTCGTGCAGGAAGCGCTGGCGGTAGAGGCCGTCGGTGGCGAACTCGGACCGGACGAGCTTCAGCGCGACCGGCGTGTCCTCGAGGTCGCGAATCGCGCGGTAGACGGTGCCCATGGCGCCCTCGCCGAGCCGCTCCTGGACGCGGTACTCGCCGAAGAGGTCGCCTGCCTGGAGTTCCCGGGTGCCCCGGCCCAGCCGCATCGGGCGATTGTCAGTGGCGCAGCGCGACGTTGCAACTGGCCTGGCCGCGCTTCTCGAGGTACTGCTGGTGATAGTCCTCGGCCTCCCAGAAGGTGGCGGCGGGCTCGATCTGGGTCACGATGCGGCGGCGGTGCTTGAACAGGCCGCGGCCGCCGTTCTGTTCGAGCTTGCCCTGCTGCTCGTCGCGGGAGGCCGCGGCTTCCCGCTCCTGTTCTGGCGTGGTGGTGAAGATCGCGGAGCGGTACTGGCTCCCGATGTCCGGCCCCTGGCGGTTCCGGGTGGTCGGGTCGTGGGACGCCCAGAAGCGCTCGAGCAGCTCCTCGTAGCTGACCTGGTCGGGGTCGAAGGTGACCTCGACCGCCTCGGCGTGGCCGGTGCGGTGACCGCAGACCTGGCGGTACGTCGGGTGCTCGGTGCGGCCCCCGATGTAGCCGACGCGGGTGGCGAGCACGCCGTCGGCGCGGCGGAACTCCGCCTCGACACCCCAGAAGCAGCCGGCGGCAAAGATCGCGGTCTCGGTCACGATGCAGACCATGACACCTCTCCGCGCCAGCCGCCGCATGTTCGCCGATGCTCTCGTGATCACCTGGGTGATCCTGTGGGCAGCCGCCGGCTGGACGGCGGGGCATGCGCTCGATCAGGTGAGCGAGGTCACGCGCTCGGCCGAGGGCGCGGGCGCGGCGATCGTGCGCACCGGCGAGTCGATCCGCGACGTCGACGTGCCGGTGGTCGGGCCCGTGTTCCGCGCGCCGGGCGAGGAGATCGTCGAGGCCGGCGAGGGCGCCCAGGCGCAGGCGCGCGAGAGCGCGGACTACGTCCACCGGGCGGCGATCCTGCTCGGGCTCGCGGTCTTCCTCGTCCCGACGCTGCCGCTCCTCATCGTCTACGGGCCGCTGCGCTACTACCGCGGCCGCGAGACGCGCGCGCTGCGCCGGCTGCTGCGCGACCACTCCGGCGACCCGGACCTCGAGCGGATGCTCGCGCTGAGGGCGGTCGCGCGCCTGCCCTACCGCCGGCTGCGCGCCCTGGGAGCCCCGCACGCGGCGGACCGCGTGCTGGCCGACGCGGAGCTCGCGCGCGAGGGCATCCTGCGTCCCTGACCCGGCCTACGCGGCGCGGCGCTCGCGGGCCGCGTGGACCAGCTCGCGCAGCGCGGACTCGACCGACTCGATCGGCGGCAGCGTGAACGCCTCGCGTGCGACGGCGCCCGCAGTGGCGCGGTAGGAGCCGTCGCCGAGCACGCGCTGAACCGCATCGCGGATCGTGTCCGGGCGCTCGTGGTCCGCCTGCAGCCCGGCGCCGAGGTCGGCGATCCGCTGCGCGTTCCAGGGCTGGTCGGCGAAGAGCGGCACGACGACCTGGGGGACGCCGGCCAGCAGCGCGCCCAGCGTGGTGCCGTAGCCGCCGTGGCCGACCATCGCGGCGGCCTGGGCCAGCACCTCGGCCTGCGGGATCCAGCGCTCGACGCGGACGTTCTCCGGCAGCGGCCCGAGCTCGGCCGGGTCCGCGGCGTCGCCGACCGTCATCACGAGCCGCAGGCGGAGGCCGGCGAGCGCGTCGATGACCGCGCGGTAGAGCCCGGGGTAGAAGCCGCTCGTCGGGGCGACGGACCCGAAGGTCACGTAGACGAGCGGCGGCTCGCCGGGATCCTGGACCGAGTGCGGGCGCGGCGGCGCGTCGTGGTAGCGCAACGTGCGCGAGGCGACCGTCACGCCCGGCGGCTCGAACGACGGCGGGGTCAGCGTCAGGTAGGGCGCCTCGTCGAGCTTGCGACCCTCGGGGTCGGGCTCGAGCCCGGCCCACGCGCGCAGCTCCTCGAGCACCGGCGCCGCGGTGCGGATCACGTAGTCCTCGGTCGAGGCGAGGAACGCCCCGACGCGCGCGTGCGGGATGCCGCGCGCCTCGGCCGCGATCGCGCCCGCGAACTCGCACGACTCGCGCACCACCACGTGCGGGCGCCAGGCGTCGATCGCGAGCTCGATGCCGGGCAGCGCCGCCGTGGCGCGGACGCCGACGAAGACCTCGCCGATCACGATGTCGTTCGCCTCGTCGGGCCCGACCCGGCGGACCCGCTCCCAGTGCGGGGCCATGTCGGCGTCGAGCGGGTCGGCGAAGCTGAGGTAGGGGAGCCCGGCGCGTTCGACGCGAGCCTGGGCGGAGTACGGGGCGGCCACCAGCACCTCGTGGCCCGCGCGCCGCAAGGCGTGCGCGAAGGGGAAGAGCGGGCCGAGATGGCCGGAGCCGGGCGTGGAGGTGAAGAGGACGCGCATGCCCTCGCACAAACGACGCCCGCCGGCCGGCTATTCCCTGGGCAGCTCGCGGTGCTCGATCTCCTCGCCGCGCGCGATCAGGATGTCGCTGACGAGCTCGGGCCCGAACAGGCCGTGGTCGATCACGCCGGGCACCGTGGAGAGGTGGGCCGCCGTCGTTGCGGGGTCGTCGACCTGCCCGAGGTAGTCGGCGATCGCGCCGCCGTCGGGCGAGATCGGCACGTGGCGCAGCTCGACGGCGCCCAGCAACCGCAGCGTGGCCGGCAACCCGAACGACAGCAACTCGAGCGGGATCGGCGCCGTGATGCGCTCGACCACCTTGTCGCCCGACGCGATCACCACGAACCGGTCGGCCGCCGCCGCCACGACCTTCTCGCGCGTGTGCGCGCCACCGCCGCCCTTGACCAGCCAGCCGTCGGGGTCGATCTGGTCGGCGCCGTCGACCGCGATGTCGAGCCGGTCGAGCTGCTCGAACGGCTCGACCTCCAGGCCGAGCGCCCGCGCCGCCACCTCGGTCGCCACCGAGGTCGCCACGCAGCGGATGTCGAGCCCGCGCGCCGCCAGCGCCGGCAGCATCGGCGCCACCGTCGTCCCCGTCCCCAACCCGACCTTGTCCCCGTCGCGCACCAGCATCGCGGCCGCCTCGGCCGCCGCGCGCTTCTCGACGTCGCGGTCAGCCATCGACGGTGATCCGGAACGTGGCGTGGAACGGCTCGCCGGGCGCCGCGAGCCGCAGGCCGTCGTGTGAGATCAGCGCGTTGGCGGGCGCGGTCATCGGCTCGAAGCAGATCAGGTCGTGCCCCGCGGGCGCGAACGCCTGCGCGTACGTGTAGCCCTCCACGAACTCGACGCCGAGCGTGCGACCGGCCGCCGACACCGTGAACGGGCGCGGATGCTGGGGCAGCTCGTAGCCGTCGTCGAGCGAGCGGTCGCCGAGCCGGCCGGTCCGGAACGCCGGCATCTCCTCCTCGCCGGTCGGGATCATGTTCTCGTCGAGCAGCAGCCGGCAGTCGACCGGCATGTCGACCTCCCACTCGGCGCGCGGCGCGCCCGGCACGCGCAGGTACGGGTGGTAGCCGAAGGCGATCGGAACGGGCGTCGCGCTGGTCGGCGTCACCGTCGTCTCGATCGTCAGCCCGTCGTCGGCCAGCGTCGCGTCGACCGCCAGCGCGTGCGGATAGGGGAACGCCTCGACCCGCGCGCCGTCGAACGCCGCCGTCGCCCGCATCCGGCCGCCGTCCGCCTCAGCCTCCCACTGCAGCGCGCTCGGCCGCAGGCCGTGGATCGGCAGCTCGTGCTCCTCCAGCCGCAGCAGGTCGGAGTCGCGGTCGAGCGAGACCTCGTGACCGCCGACCGCGTAGGAGAAGCCGGCGAGCCGGTTCGCCCACGGGTGCAGGAACGGGATCCCGAACGTCGAGCCGCTGCGCGCGTACTCCTCGAGCCCCTTGCGCTGCCCCAGCAGCTCGTCCCCGCGGTGGGTGAGCGAGCACCCCACCAGCCCCGCCTCGGGCGCGAACGCGGCTTCCAGCTCGCCCCCGTCGGAGCGGAGGCGGACGATCCTCATCGGTCGGTGGTGGCGGGGACGAGCTCGCGGTCGGAGACGGCGTCGACGATCTCGACCTCTTCCTCCTCGGAGGGCCCGCCGCCGTCGCCCTCGGCGTCGCAGGTGACGCGCATCATCCCGGTCGCCACCGTCGAGTCACCGACGACCGTGAGGCCGCAGATGACGTCGCCCTCCTCCCAGCCCATGCGCTCGATGTCGAAGAAGGCCAGGTGGACCTCGGTCGCCGTGCCGCCCCAGGGGCAGGTCTTGTCGTGGACCTCCCTGGCCTTGCAGACCGCCTCCATGTTCTTGGCGCTGGCGCTGCTGCTCATCCCGCGTCGAAGAGTACCCCGGGGTTCAGCAGCCCGCGTGGATCGAGGGCGGCCTTCGCGGCTCGCAGCGCCGCGGCGAACGGCTCGGGGCGCTGGCGGTCGTACCAGGGGCGGTGGTCGCGCCCGACCGCGTGGTGGTGGGTGATCGTCCCGCCGCCGGCGAGGATGGCGTCCGCCGCCACCGCCTTGATCGCGCTCCAGCGCTCCTCCTCCTCGCCCCGCGCCACCGGCGCCAGCACGGTGAAGTACGGCGCCGCGCCGTCGGGATAGGCGTGCGTGAGGCGGCAGGTCACGTTGCCCTCCGGCCCGAGCGCCTCGCGGACCGCGCCCTTGACCGCCTCGACGAACGGGATGAGCCGCTCCCAGGTGATCGCGGTCTCGAACGTCTCCGAGATGACGCCGATCGCCACGAGCGTGTCGCGCAGGTACGGCGCGCGGAGGAAGGCCTCGCGCCACGCGCCCGATCCGCCTCCGTGGCCTTCGGCCACGTCGCCGCCACATGCGCGGCAGAGCGCGAAGGCGCGCTCGGCCGGCTCGACGACCTCCTCGAAGCCGAGCACGAGGAGCGCCGACGAGCCGTCGCCGGCCAGCGTGATGCGCGCCTCCTCCGGCTCCAGCAGCCGGCAGTTCGCGGGGCGCAGGCCCGCCTGGAGGATCGTGCGCACCGCTTCGGCGCCGGCGGCGAACGTCGGGAACGTCACGCTCGCCGACCGCCGCCGCTCGGGCCTCGGGATCACCCGCATCCACGCCTCGGTGATCACCGCGAGCGTCCCCTCGGAGCCGAGCAGCAGCCGGTCGGGCGACGGCCCGGCGCCGGAGCCCGGCAGCCGCCGCGACTCCCACACCTCGCCGGCCACGGTCAGCGCCCGCACCGACTCGACGAGGTCGTCGACGTGCGTCGGCCCGCTCGCGAAGTGGCCGCCGGCGCGGGTGGCGATCCAGCCGCCGAGCGTGGAGAGCTCGAACGACTGGGGGTAGAAGCGCAACGACAGCCCGTGCTCGGCCAGCTGCGTCTCGAGCCGCGGCCCGGTCGCGCCGGCCTGGATGCGCGCCGCCCGCGACACCGGGTCGACCTCGACCACGCGGTCGAGCGCCCGCAGGTTGACCGCGACCACGCCGGACTGCCCCGAGCCGGGCACGGCATCGATGCCGCCGACCACGCTCGTCGCCCCGCCCACCGGCACGACCGCGACGTCCCGCGAGCGGCACCAGTCGAGCACCGTGCGCAACTCGTCCTCGGAGGTCGGGGACGCCACGCCGTCCGGCGGATGCGGGAACTCGCCGCGCAGCCCGCGGACCACGTCGAGGTACGACCGGCCGGAAGCGTGCGCGGCTCGCGACCACGTGTCGCTCGCGTAGGGCGTCTCGAGGCGCGGCGGCGGCAGCTCGACCGCGTCCAGCGGCACCGGCGCCTCGGGCTCCGAGCCGAAGCCGAGATGCTCGGCAAGCCCGGCCGCGGGGACGGGCGGCTCGTCCTCGTAACCCCACCCCCAATGTTTCCGACGGCGCTCTACAGTCATTGGCCCAGTGTCCTACCCACCCGGCATCCTCGCCCGCGGCCCCTGGGAAACCGATCAGGTGGCATCGCGCTGGCGCGAGGACGCCTACGAGCCGCCGCCCGCCCGCATCGAGGCCGCCGACGAGGCCATCGCCGAGCTCGTGGACCGCGGCTCGCCCGCCCACGACGGCCTCGCCGCCCGGCTGGCCGGCTACGGGACCGCCGACGGCCGGCTCGAGCTCGAGCTGCAGCCGATGCGCTGGTCGCTGCGCCTCGTGCGCGAGGACGCCTGCGCCTCGCTCGCCGCCCTCTGCGTCACGCGCGACGCCGCCGGGCGCTGGCTGGCGGGGCGGCGCGCGCCGTGGGTCGCCACCTGGGCCGGTCGCTGGGCGCTCGGCGCCGGCGGCGCGGTGGAGGTCGGCGAGGACCCGGTGGAGACGCTCGGACGCGAGCTCGAGGAGGAATGGTCCGTCACCCCGGAGCGGCTCTCGGTCGAGGCGCTCGTGTCGCTGCCCAACCGGCTCGCGATGCTGGTCGGGCTCGCCTGGCTGCCGGCCGGCGCGGAGGTCGCGGCCGACGACGAGCACGACGCGCATGCCTGGTGGCCCGCCGATCCCGAGGCGTGGCCGGAGGAGGCCGACCCGGCCCTGCGGCGGATGGCGTCGATCCTGGCATGAGCTTCCTCCTGCGCCGCGACGTCCTGCGGTACGCGTCCTACACGCTGTCGGTCGTCTACGCCGTGCTGCTGTGGGCCGCGGTCACCGACCGCGAGGCGATCGTGTCCGTCCTGGGCTGGGTCCACGGGATCGGGTGGATCGTGATGTCGCTGCTTTGCCTGGCCGCGGTCCGCCGCCGGATCATCCCCGTCTGGCTGGGTGTGATGGTCGCGGTGGTCGGCGGGGTAGGACCATTTGCAGGGAGCATCGGGTTCTACCTGGAGGAACGCAAGATTCGTGACCACAGTAGGCCCCCCAGACACGCCGTCGAAAAGGTATCCTGAGGAACCTGAATGGCAGTTGAGACCACGGTAGAGGTCGTCATGCCCGCAATGGGCGACTCGGTTTCCGAGGGCACCGTGCTGGAGTGGCGCAAGCAGGAGGGCGATCAGGTCTCCGAAGACGAGACGCTGGTCGAGATCTCGACCGACAAGGTCGACGCCGAAGTCCCTGCGCCCGCGTCGGGCACCGTGGTGAAGCTGCACGCCGCCGAGGGCGACACCGTCCACGTCGGCGCGGTGCTCGCTGAAATCGCCACGAACGGCGCGGCGCCTGCCGCCGAAGCGCCTCCGGCCGAGGCCGAGGCCGAGGAAGCGGATGCGGAAGGCGAAGCGGTCGAGATCACGATGCCGGCGATGGGCGAGTCCGTCTCCGAGGGCGTGATCCTCGAATGGGCCAAGCAGCCGGGTGACGCCGTCGAGGCCGACGAGACGATCGTCGAGATCTCCACCGACAAGGTCGACGCGGAGGTTCCCGCGCCCGCGTCCGGCGTGATGGAGGAGATCCTCGCGCAGCCGGGCGACACCGTGACCGTCGGCCAGGTCATCGGGCGCATGAAGTCGGGTGGCAACGGCGCGAAGCCTGCCGCCGCTGCCCCCGAGGCGCCGGCCAAGCCCGCCGAGCCCGAGGAGCAGGCGGAGGAAGTGCTCCCCGACGGCATCCGCGTCTCGCCGGTCGCGCGCCGGGTGGCCCAGGCCGAGGGCATCGACCTCTCGAGCGTGCACGGCAGCGGCCCCGGCGGGCGCATCATGAAGGCCGACGTCCTCAACGGCGGCAACGGCAAGGCCCCGGCTGCCGCGCCGCAGGAGAACGCCACGCTCATCAAGGGCGCGTCGGCGATGCTCGCCCGCTACATGGACGAGTCGCGGTCGATCCCGACCGCCACCTCGTTCCGCACCCTCACCGTCACCACGCTCGACGGGCGGCGCAAGGAGCTCAAGAACGCCGGCCACAAGGTGTCCTTCACCCACCTGATCGCCTACGCGATCGCGCGCGCCGCCACCGAGCAGATGCCGGTGATGGCCCACCACTTCGCCGACGTCGACGGCAAGCCCCACCGCGTCGACGACGACGCCGTCAACCTCGGCATCGCGGTCGACGTCGAGCGCAAGGACGGCGGCCGCACGCTGATGGTCCCGGTCATCCGCGACGCCGGGCGCAAGACGTTCTCCGAGTTCCTGGCCGCCTTCAACGACCTGATCGCCCGCGCGCGCGAGAACAAGCTGACCGCCGACGACCTCCAAGGCGCCAACCTCTCGCTCACCAACCCCGGCGGGATCGGAACCATCGCCTCCGTTCCGCGGCTGATGACCGGGCAGGGCACGATCGTCGCCACCGGCTCGATCGGCTACCCGCCCGGGCTCGGCTCGATCGGCTCGATGATCGGCGCCGAGAAGGTGATGACGATGACGTCGACGTACGACCATCGCGTCATCCAAGGCGCCGAGTCCGGCCAGTTCCTCCAGGTCGTCGAGGCCTACCTGCAGGGCGAGCACGGCTTCTACGAGGCCGTCTTCCAGGATCTCCAGGCCGAGCTGGGCGACGCGCCGCAGACGCCCGCGCCGGCCGCGACCGCGGCCGTCGAGCGCGACGGCAAGGCGGCCGAGCCGGCCGGCCCGCCCGACGAGGCACTGCTGCAGGCCGTCCAGGCCGCGGTCTCGCTGATCAAGGCGCACCGCATGCACGGCCACCTCGCGGCCAAGCTCGACCCGCTCGACTCCGAGCCCGAGGGCGACCCCGCGCTCGATCCCGAGCCGCTCGGCCTCACGCCCGAGGTGATGGCCCAGATCCCCGCGCGGATCCTCCGCGTCGGGGTCCCGGGCGCCACGCTCGCCGACGCGCTCCCGCACCTGCGCGAGACCTACTGCGGCACGATCGCCTACGAGATCGAGCACATCTCCTCGCACCGCCAGCGCACCTGGCTGCGCGAGAAGATCGAGACCGGCACCTTCCGCAAGCCGCTCACCAACGACGAGGCGACCGCGCTGCTGCGCCGCCTGACGATGGTCGACTCGCTCGAGCGCTTCATGCACAAGGCCTACCTGGGCCAGAAGCAGTTCTCGATCGAGGGTCTCGACATGACGGTCCCGATGCTCGACGAGATGATCCAGCTCTCGGCCGCCAACGGCGCCCGCGAAGTCGTGATCGGCATGGCCCACCGCGGCCGCCTCAACGTGCTCGCCCACAACCTCGGCCGCGCCTACGAGACGATCTGGCGCGAGTTCGAGGGCGCGTCCTCGATCGAGGCCGTGACCACGATCCCGCAGGGCGGCACCGGCGACGTCAAGTACCACCACGGCGCCCAGGGCACCTACCAGCTGCCCAACGACTCGTCGGTGATCGTGCGCCTGGAGTCGAACCCCAGCCACCTCGAGTACGTCTCGCCGGTCGTCGAGGGCGCGACCCGCGCGGTGCAGACCTCGCGCCAGGGCCCGCACGCCCACATCGACAACAACGCGGCGATCCCGATCATCCTCCACGGCGACGCCGCATTCCCCGCCCAGGGCGTGGTGGCGGAGACGCTCAACCTGCAGGCGCTCGACGGCTACCAGGTCGGCGGCACGCTGCACCTGATCCAGAACAACCAGGTCGGCTTCACCACCGATCCGGAGGAGGCGCGCTCGACCCGGTGGGCCTCCGACCTCGCAAAGGGCTTCGACGTCCCGATCATCCACGTCAATGCCGACGACGTGGCCGCCTGCGTCGCCGCCGTGCGCCTCGGCTTCGCCTTCCGCCAGGAGTTCGGCCACGACATCCTGATCGACCTGATCGGCTACCGGCGCTTCGGCCACAACGAGGCCGACGAGCCCGCCTACACGCAGCCCGAGATGGCGACGAAGATCAAGGAGAAGACGCCGGTCCGCGAGATCTTCGCCCAGCAGCTCGTCGACCGCGGCGTGCTCTCGCAGGACGAGACCGACGAGATCCAGAAGGAGATCTGGGACGGCATGGCCGAGCGCCACCGGGAGCTCAAGGAGGAGCTCTCGCACGCGCAGGCCGAGCAGCCCACCGGCGGCTACCAGCTCGACCGCTCGCCGTCGCCGGAGGTCAAGACCGCGGTGTCGGCGGAGCGCCTCGTCGCGCTCAACGACGACCTGCTGCGGTTCCCCGAGGGCTTCAACGTCCACCCGAAGCTGCTCAAGCAGCTCGAGCGCCGGCGCGAGACGGTCGGCCCCGACGGCGGCATCGACTGGGCGCACGCCGAGGCGCTCGCGTTCGCGTCGCTGCTGAGCGAGGGCACGCCGGTGCGCCTCACCGGCCAGGACTCCGAGCGCGGCACGTTCTCCCAGCGCCACCTCGTCCTGCACGACGTCAAGACCGGCCAGCGCGTCTCGCCGATCCAGCAGCTGCCGGGCGCGCTCGCCCCGATGGAGCTGCACAACTCGCCGCTGAGCGAGGTCGCGTGCCTCGGCTTCGAGTACGGCTACTCGATGGAGGCGCCGGAGACGCTCGTCCTCTGGGAGGCCCAGTTCGGCGACTTCATCAACTCGGCCCAGGTGATCGTCGACCAGTTCATCATCTCGGCGCTCGCCAAGTGGGGCCAGACGACGCGCCTGACGCTGCTGCTCCCGCACGGCTACGAGGGCTCCGGGCCGGAGCACTCCTCGGCGCGGCTCGAGCGCTTCCTCACGCTCGCCGCCGAGGGCAACATGCGCGTGGCGAACCTGACGACGCCGGCGCAGTACTTCCACCTCCTCCGCCGCCAGGCGCGCGTGGCCAAGCAGCGCCCGCTGATCATCATGACCCCGAAGTCGCTGCTGCGGCTGCCGCAGGCGACCTCGCGGATCGAGCACCTGTCCGAGTCGCGCTTCTTCCCGGTGCTGAGCGAGCCGCGGATCGACGAGGAGAAGGTCACCCGCCTCGTGCTGTGCTCGGGCAAGATCTTCTACGACCTCAAGGGCCACGCCACGCGCGAGAACAACGAGGGCGTCGCGATCTCCCGCGTCGAGCTCCTCTACCCGTTCCCGCAGAGCCAGATCGAGGAGGAGATCGCGCGCTACCCGAACCTGCGCGAGGTCGCCTGGGTCCAGGAGGAGCCGCGCAACATGGGCGCCCGCGCGCACATGTCGCCGCGGATGCTGCAGATGCTGCCCTCCGCGCTCGAGTTCGGCTACATCGGCCGGCCCGAGCGCGCCTCGCCGGGCGAGGGCTACCCGGCCGCCCACACGCAGGAGCAGACGCGGATCATCCGCACGGCGCTGGATCTCTCGATCCCGGTGTCGGTCAACCCGGCCAAGGCGCCGGGCGAGCGCTGAGCCGTCGAGCGAACGTCAACATCGGCTGGGTAGGGCTGGGGTTCGGCCGTTCGCGGCACGAGTGTCACCTCGATGGCGGCTATATCGCGGTCGAGACGACATTCGTGGCTGCCGCGGCGGTGTCGCACCCGCTCCTACCCAGCCGCCGTTGACGTTCGGTCGCGCTGCAACACCGCGCCCAAGCGCAACCCTCGGCCCTCCGTAGTGTCGCAAGGGAGGACGTAACCACCCACCTGGGAGGCACCTACCTATGTCCGGGAGGACACTCCGCTACATCCTCGTCGGCGCTCTGGCGCTGGCGATCGGGATCCCGTCGGTCGCCGTCGGCTTCGGCGAGGGCCGCTCGCTGCTGCTCGGCAAGCGCAATCCGAGCCCGAACGCCTCGCGCGCGCTGAACTCCGAGACGGAGATCATCGCCTCGAACGGCTCGTACGGCACGCGCCAGTCGAACAAGCGCAACGGCGACGGCGGCGGCGCCATCTACGGCTGCCGCTCCGACACCGGCCGTGAGCCGTGCATCCGCTCCAACAACCTCAAGACCGGCCGCGCGTTCGAGTTCCAGACCGCCGGCAAGGAGGCCGGCCGGATCCAGGTCGGCGACGTCAGCGGCGCACCGTTCACCACCAACGCCACCGGCACCGCCACGGGCCTGAACGCCGACAAGGTCGACGGCAAGGAAGCGGCCGACTTCGCGAACGCCGGCGACTTCCTGACCGCGCGCGTGGGCGCGAACGGGGCGCTGGCGGGCGGCCGCGGCGCGACCGCCTCCGCGATCGAGGTCGGCCCGGACACCTACCGGGTCACGTTCGGCCGCGACGTGTCGCAGTGCACCTACACCGCGACGCCGAACGGCGCCACCAGCGGCCAGACGCTCGCCGTCCAGGCGGGCGGGAACCCGGCCAACGTCCGCGTCGACGCCGACAGCCCGACCGCGTTCCACCTGCAGGTGATCTGCTGAGCTAGCGAGCCAGCTCTCGCCGGACGCGCTCCCCCGCGGGGGCGAAGTCCGGCGAGAGCCGCTCGAGCAGGTCGCGCCAGCCAGGGTGCAGCTCGATCGCCCGGCGCACCGCGGCCAGCCCGGCCTCGGCGTCGCCGGCGTGGACCTGGGCCAATCCGGCCCAGAACAGCAGCTCGTCCGACTCGGGCGCCAGCTCGGCCGCGCGCTGGTACAGCTGCCCGGCCTCGGCGGCGCGGTCGGAGGCCATCAGCTCGTCGGCCTCGCCGGCGAGCTCGTAGGCGCGGGCGAGCGCCACCAGCCGCCGCAGCTCGACGACCGGGTCGCGGTGGTCCTCGACCCGCAGATCGAAGCGCGCCTGCCACGCCTCGCCCTGCGGCGGCACCACCACGATCGCCGCGGACTGGCGGCCGCGCACGTCGCCGCCCTCGGCCTCGGCGGCGTCGAGGGCCGCGAGCAGCCGCTCGGCGAGGTCGCCCGTCGGCGGTCTCGAAGCCCGCCACCATCGCCGCCGGCACCGTGTCGCGGGCCATCATGTTGGCCTGCGCGGAGACGTGCTCGCCGACCGCATCGCCGGCGCACGGGATGCAGTCGGCGCCGGTGTGGACGGCGACCCGCCCGGCGGCGTCGACGATGCCGACCTGCCGCACCGCCGCCAGCTCGTCGGGCCCGAGGAGCGCCTGCAGGGCCGTCGACGCGTCGTCGCCCGCCGCCAGGCGGTCGAGCCCGTGCGGGCCGTGGGCGGGCTCGACCACGGACTGCGTCGCCACCGCGCCGAGCCCCGGCCGGGCCCAGATGCAGAGCGAGCCGACGGAGAACCAGTGCGAGTGCACGGCCGCGCCGTGCTCGCCCGTCTCGGGGTCGAAGGCGACGATCGAGTACGTGCCGTGCCGCACGGCGCGCGACGATACCCGGATGAGCGAGCGCGAGCAGGCCGTCCTGCGCCGGATCCGCGACACCCCGCCGGGCTTCGTGCGCGCCTACGGCGACGTCTCCCCCGGCGCGCCGCGCTTCGCCGGCTCCGTGCTGTCGGTCTGCGACGACCCGAGCGTGCCCTGGCACCGGATCGTCCGGGCCGACGGATCGCTTGCCAAGGGCGAGCGCCAGCGGCGCCTGCTCGAGGCCGAGGGCGTGCCGTTCCGCGGCGAGCGGGTCGACATGCGGGTTGCACGCCTGCCCTGACCTCAACCCGCCGCGGGACGCTGCCGATGGGTCCGGTATGCCCCGCGCGCGCGAGAGCAACCCGCTGGCCGATCCCGTCCGTGTGGCGGCCCTTCGCGGCACCGGGCTGATCGGCGGCCAGAAGGTCGAGGCGTTCGACCGGCTCGCGAACCTCGCGGCCACGTTCGTCAAGGCGCCGATGGCGATGGTGACGCTGCTCGACGGCACCCACCTGCACACGCTCAGCCGCGTCGGGCCGGCCGACCTCGCCAAGGGCCCGCGCGCCCCGGTCAAGGACACGTTCTGCCGCCATGTGGTGGCCGCCGGCGAGCCGCTCGTCGATCGGCGACGCCCGCGAGCACGAGCCCACCTCGGGGCTCGCGAGCGTCAAGTCCGGCAAGGTGCTCGCCTACGCCGGCCTCCCGCTCGCGCTGCCGGGCGGTCACGTGCTCGGGACGCTGTGCGTCGCCGACGCCAAGCCGCGCGCCTGGAAGCCCGACGAGCTCGCCGTGCTCGAGGCACTCGCGCAGTCGGTGATGACGGAGATCGAGCTGCGCGCCGACGTCGAGGGGCGCCGCGACCTCCAGCGCGCGAACGACCGCCTGCACGGGCTGCTGGAGAGCAGCCCGGTCGCGATCTACACGCAAGGACCTCGAGGGCAACCTGCTGTTCGCCAACGCCGCGGCCGAGGGCGTGAGCGACGAGGACGCCGTCACGTTCCCCCTCCTCGACCAGGCGGGAGAGCCGTACGCGATCTGCGGCATCGTGGCCGAGCGCGGCGACACCGCGGCCGCGCTGGCCTTCGTGGACGCCCCGACCGGGATGGCGATGATCGGCACCGACGGGCGCTTCACCCAGGTCAACGCCGCGCTGTGCGAGCTCACCGGCCGCAGCGAGGCGCAGCTCCTGCGGATGACGCTGGCCGAGACCATCCACCCCGACGAGTGGGCCGCGCGCAAGCGCCTGTTCGAGCGCATGCTCACGGGCGAGATCCGCACCCACCAGACGCAGGGCCGGCTGCTGTCGGGCGACGGGGAGCCGCGCTGGGTGCTCGTCAACGCCACGGCGCTGACCGACGCCGGCGGCTGGCCGACCGAGTTCTTCGTGCAGTTCCAGGACATCACGGAGGAGACGCGCGGCCAGCAGCTGCTGCGCGCCCGCCACGACGTCACGCGCGTGCTCGCCCAGGCGGCGACCGTCGAGCAGGCGGCGCCGCTGCTGCTCGAGGCGCTCGGCGGCAACCTCGGCTGGGAGGTCGGGACGCTGTGGCTGGCCGACGACGAGAGCGGCGAGCTGCAGCCCGCCGCGGCCTGGCGCCACCGCTCCTTCGAGGGTGAGCTGCCGGCCGACTCCACGCCGCTCGCGCTCGAGGACCTGCCGGTGCGCGTCTCGCACTCCGGCGACCCGGTGTGGACCGAGGCGCTGATGGCGGGCGCCGCCTCCGAGCGCGCGATCGCGATCGCCGCGGCCGGGCTGTCGGGCGCGGTCTGCCTGCCGATCGTCAGCGGCGAGGACAGCCTCGGCGCGATGGAGTTCTACTGCCGCGAGCTCGAGGAGCCCGACGAGCAGCTGCGCGAGCTGCTGGCCACCATCGGGATGCCGATCGGGCTCTTCATCCAGCGCCAGCGCGCGACGCTCGCGCTGGCCGCGGCGCGCGACGAGGCGCTCGAGGCGACCGCGCTGAAGTCGCAGTTCCTCGCCAACATGAGCCACGAGCTGCGCACCCCGATGCACGGCGTGATCGGGATGGCCGAGCTGCTGCTCGGCACCGAGCTGTCCGACGAGCAGCGCGGCTACGCGTCGATGGTGCACACCTCCGGCGAGCAGCTGCTGACGATCATCAACGACATCCTCGACCTGTCGAAGATCGAGGCCGGCAAGCTCGAGCTGGAGGAGGCCGAGTTCTCGCTGTCGGACGCCGTCGACGACGCCGTCGAGCTGCTGGCCGAGAACGCGCGCGGCAAGGGCCTCGACCTGCGCGCGTTCGTCGAGCGGCGCGCGCGGCTGCAGGTGGTCGGCGACCGCTTCCGGCTCCAGCAGGTGCTGACGAACCTGGTCTCCAACGCGGTCAAGTTCACCTCGCTGGGCGAGATCACCGTGCGCGTGACCGAGGGCGAGCCCAGCGCCCGCGGGCGCTGCGTGCGCTTCGAGGTCACCGACACCGGGATCGGCATCGACGCCGAGCAGGCGGAGCGGCTGTTCGAGCCGTTCTCGCAGGCCGACTCGTCGACCACCCGCGACCCACGGCGGCACCGGCCTCGGGCTCAGCATCTGCCGCGAGCTCGTCGAGCTCATGGGCGGCACGATCGGCGCGCACGGCGAGCCGGGGCGCGGCAGCACGTTCTGGTTCACGATCGACCTCGGGGTCGCCGCCGAGGCGCCCGAGCCGGAGCCCGACGCGGCCCCGGCGGCCGCCCCGCCCGAGATCCCCGTGCTCGTCGTCGACGACAACGCGGTCAACCGCATGGTGGCCGCCGAGATGCTGCGCAAGCGCGGCTACCGGGTCGACGTGGCGAAGAACGGCGAGGAGGCGGTCGCGGCGGTGACGGCCGCGGCGTTCGCGGTCATCCTCATGGACTGCCACATGCCGATCATGGACGGCTACGAGGCGACGCGCGCGATCCGCGCGAGCGAGGACGGCGGCGGCGCCCGCGTGGCGATCATCGCGATGACCTCCGACACGGTCGACAGCGTGCGCGAGGCGTGCTTCGACGCCGGCATGGACGACTACCTCGCCAAGCCGGTGACGGGCGACGCGCTGGGCGAGGCGATCGAGCGCTGGCGGCCGGTGGAGGAGAAGTCCGACCTCGACCTGGGCGTGCTCGACAAGCTCACCAAGGAGACCTCGGGCGGGCGCGACTCCGAGCTGATGAAGAACCTGGCCGGGCTGTTCCGCGAGGACGCCAACCGCGGCCTCAAGCAGGTCGCCGACGCGCTGCGCGAGCGCGACGCGCCGGCGGTGGCGCGCGCCGCCCACGCGCTGAAGGGCTCGAGCGGGCAGCTCGGCGCGACGCGCACCGAGGCGATCTCCGCCGAGCTGCAGGCGGTCGCGGAGACGGGCGACATCGGGTCGGCGAAGGCGCTGCTGCGACGGCTGGAGACGGCGGTCGACGCCGCCCAGTCCGCGCTCTCGACCGCCCTGCCGGAGGACGAGGCGGCGAAGTAGCCTCTGGAGCCGATGTGGCTCCAGCGGGAGATCTCGCTGCGCCCGCCCGGGCGCGGCTTCCATCTCGTGACGCGCGAGGTCGTCGGCGAGCTGCCCGAGCTCGGCGAGCTGCGGGTCGGCCTGCTGCACCTGTTCATGCAGCACACGTCGGCGTCGCTGACGCTCAACGAGAACGCGTCGCCGGACGTGCGGCGGGACTTCGAGTCCTACTTCAACGAGGCCGTGCCCGAGGACGCGCCGTACTGGACCCACGTCGACGAGGGCCCCGACGACATGCCGGCGCACATCAAGGCCTCCGTGCTCGGCCCGTCGCTGTCGCTCCCGGTGGCGGACGGCCGGCTCGCGCTCGGCACGTGGCAGGGGATCTACCTCTGCGAGCACCGCGACCGCCCGTCCGGCCGCCGCGTCCTCGCCACGTTGTGGGGAGAGGGCTAGCGGCCCTTCCAGACCGGGTCGCGCTTCTCCGCGAACGCCGTAGCGCCCTCGCGGGCGTCGTCGGAGCCGAAGACCGGGCCGGTGATCTCGGCCTGCTGCTTCCACTCGTCGTCCGGGCTCCAGCCCGGCGCCTCGCGGAAGATGCGCTTCGACGCGACGAGCGCGAGCGGGCCGTTGGGGGTGATCTGGGCGGCGAGCTCGCGCGCGCCGGCGACCGCCTCGCCGGGCTCGGTGAGGCGGTTGACGAGGCCGTAGTCGGCCGCGCGCTCGGCGCTGATCGGATCGCCGGTCAGGGCCATCTCCATCGCCACGTGGTAGGGGATGCGGCTCGGCAGGCGCAGCAGCGCGCCGCCCGCGGCGACCAGCGAGCGCTTGACCTCGGGGATGCCGAGGCGCGCGCCCTTGGCGGCGACGATCAGGTCGCAGGCGAGCGCGACCTCGAAGCCGCCGGCGACGGCGAAGCCCTCGACCGCCGCGATGATCGGCTTGCGCGGCGGGCCCTGGACGATGCCGGCGAAGCCGCGGTGCTCGACGAACATGCTCTCGCCGGCCACGAACGCCTTGAGGTCCATGCCGGAGGAGAAGCCCTTGCCGGCGCCGGTGAGGATGCCGACCCGGAGGTCGTCGTCGTCGTCGAGCCGGTCGAGCGCGGCCGCGACGCCGTTGGCGATCGCGGAGTTGACCGCGTTGCGCTGGTCGGGCCGGTTGAGCGTGATCAGCAGGACGCCGTCGTCCGCCTCGGTGAGCACCGCCTCGTCTGCCATGAGGGGCGGGAGCCTACTGCGAGGCGCCTTCGAGGTCCTCGATCAGCCAGGGGACGTCGGCGTCGAGCCCGCGCAGGATCTTCGCCATCGCGCGGGTGAGCACCTCGAGCTCCTCCTCGTCCAGGTGCTGACGGAAGTACTTCTCGACGTTGGCGACGTGGATCGGGAGCGCGCGCTCGAACGCCGCGCGGCCCTTGTCGGTGATGTGGGCGAAGGTGGCGCGGCGGTCGTTGGCGGGGACCTCGCGCTTCACAAGCCCGGCGTCCTCCATGCGGGCGATCAGGCGGGTGACGCCGCCGCGGGACAGCAGCAGGTCGTCGGCGAGCTCGCCCATCCGGCTGCAGGACTCGGGCGCCCACGACAGCTGCGCGAGCACCTCGAACCACGACAGGGGGAGCCCGGCCTCGGCCTCGAGCTCCGCGTTCGTGCGCTCGAGCAGGCGGGTGTTGGCCTGGACCATCGCGTACCACGCCATGAACGGCTTCTTCTGGGGGATGCCCATGTCGTGAAGAATTGTAGCCGCAACGGTTGACAGATCAACCCTTACCTGCCAGCCTTGCCGCGTCAAGAGTTTCCGACGCAACGTTTGCGAGGTAAACGTGCCCCCCACTCCCCGCCCCTCACGACTGGCCCGCCTGGCCGACACCGCCTTCCGGCGCCGTCGGCTCGTCCTGCTCGCCTGGGTGGTCGGCCTCGTCGCCGCCTTCGCCGCCTCCGCGACGCTGGCCGGCGAGTTCTCCGCCGACTACGCCACGCCCGGCTCGGAGTCGCAGCGCGCGGGCGAGCTGCTCGGCGATCGCTTCCCCGGCCGCTCGTCGGAGACCGTCGACGTCGTCTGGCGGGCGCCCGCGGGCGTCGAGAGCGTCAAGGACCGCACCGACTCGCTCGTCACGGCCGCGACGAAGCTGGACGGCATCGGCGAGGCCGCGCCGGCGGAGGTGTCGCGCGACGGGACGATCGCCGTCACGCGGCTGTCGCTGACCGAGAAGCCCGACAGCGTCCCCCACACCACCGGCACCAGCCTCATCTCGCTCGCCGAGGGCGCGAGCCGCGACGGCCTCCGCGTCGAGATGGGCGGCCAGGTGATCGCCTCCGCGCAGGAGAGCGAGCTGTCCTCGGAGGCCGTCGGCCTCACGATCGCCGCGCTCGTGCTCGTGCTGACGTTCGGGACGCTCGTGGCGGCCGGGCTGCCGATCGCCACCGCGCTCTTCGGCCTCGGCATCTCCTCGGCGGGCGTCGGGCTGCTGGCCGCCGTGATGGACGTGCCCGACTGGTCGACGGCGGTCGCGAGCATGATCGGCCTCGGCGTCGGCATCGACTACGCGCTGCTGATCGTGACGCGGCACCGTGCCGCGCTCGCCGCCGGACGCGAGCCGCGCGAGGCGGTCGTCGAGGCGATCAGCACGGCCGGGCACTCCGTGCTCGTGGCGGGAACCACCGTCGTGATCTCGCTGCTCGGGCTGTTCCTGATGGGTCTCAGCTACCTGCAGGGCGTGGCGCTCTCGGCCAGCCTCGCGGTGCTCGTGACGATGGCCGCCTCGGTCACGCTGCTGCCCGCGCTGCTCGGCTTCGCCGGGCGCAAGATCGACCGGCTGCGCATCCCCGGCGCGGCGCGGCCGCCGCGCGATCCGGAGCACACGCCCGCGGCGCGCTGGAGCCGCGCCGTGCAGCGCCGGCCGTGGACGGCGGCGCTCGCCGCCGTGGCGGTCCTGCTCGTGCTCGCCACCCCGTTCCTGGGGCTGCGGCTCGGCTTCCCGGACGCCGGCAACGACCGCGCGGCGACCACGACGCGACATGCCTACGACCTCGTCGAGCAGGGCTTCGGCGCGGGCGCCAACGGGCCGCTGCTGCTGGCCGCGGACCTGCGCGACAGCGGCGACCAGGCGCGCCTCACGGCCCTCGCGGGTGAGCTGCGCGACGAGCCCGGGGTCGCGGCCGTCTCCGGGCCGACCGTCAACCCGGACGGCGACGCCGCCGTGCTGACCGTCGTGCCGACCAGCTCGCCGCAGTCACCGCAGACCGCGGACCTGATCCGGGATCTGCGAGCGAACGTGCTGCCGGCGGCGGGCGTGCCCGTCAGCGTGGGCGGGACGACCGCCTCGTTCGTCGATCAGGCCGACGTGACCGCGAACCGCCTGCCGCTGTTCATCGGCGGCGTCGTGATCCTGTCGATCCTGCTGCTCACGGTGACGTTCCGCTCGGTGACGGTGGCGCTCAAGGCGGGCGCGATGAACCTGCTGTCGATCGGCGCCGCGTACGGCGTCGTGGCCTACCTCGCCGAGGGCGGCTGGGCCGGCCAGCTGGTCGGGATCGACACGCCGACGCCGGTCCCGCCGTTCATCCCGGTGATCATGTTCGCGATCCTGTTCGGGCTCTCGATGGACTACGAGGTGTTCCTGCTGAGCCGGGTGCGCGAGGAGTTCCTGGCCGGGCGCAGCACCGCGCGGGCGGTCACGGAGGGCCTGGCGCGGACCGCGCGCGTGATCACGGCTGCCGCGCTGATCATGGTCGCGGTGTTCGGCGCCTTCGCGCTCAGCCCCGAGGTGTTCCTCAAGCTGATCGGCATCGGCATGGCCGCGGCGATCCTGATCGACGCCACGATCGTGCGGATGGTGCTCGTGCCCGCCGTGATGCAGCTGCTCGGCGACCGCAACTGGTGGCTGCCGCGCTGGATCGAGCGGCTGCTGCCCGAGCCCGAGGCTACGCCCCAGGGAGCCTGACCGCCGGGCGGCGGGAGCGCCTCAGCTCGAGGCGCTCCTGCAGCCGCGCGCGGCGGGGCTGGAAGCGCGGCGCGGCGACCGGCGTGGCGACCGACGGGGGCTCGGCCGTCGGCGCCGGCGGCTCGACCGCCGGCGTGGGCGCCGGGGTGGGCGCGGCCGGCTGAGGGCTCGCCGCGGGCGTGTTCGAGGTCGGGGCGACGGGAGCGGCGCCGGCGGCGGCGACCGGGGCGGTGGGCGTCGGCGCCGGGGCGAGCTCGGCGAGCGTCCAGGCCTTGAGCTTCCGCGCGCCGCCGACCGAGTCCGACGCCCGCGGCACGATCGACTCGATGCGGTCGAGCCGCGAGACCAGCCGCGCGGACGCGCCGCCGAGACGGTCGAGCTGCCCGTCGTCGGTGTCGAGCTGCAGGGCGTCGCGCACGATGTCGAGGTAGGTGACCTGCGCGCGCAGCGCCTTGCGGGCGGCGGGCACGTCGGCCTCCTCGAGCGCATCCCGCGTCGTGGGGAGCGCCGCCTGGACGCGGTCGAGCGCGTCGTCGGGGTCCGATCCCGGCGCGAGCGCGGTCAGCTCCGCGGTCACCCGCCGGTTCACCTTCAGGGCCGGCGTGACGACGTCCCGCACCCGCTCGGCGAGCGACGGGCCCTGCGGCTTCGGCGGCGCCGCGGCGGGCGGCTCGTCGCCGGAGGCAAGGGAGAGCCCCGCCGCCCCGGCCGCGATGACCAGGGTCGCGGCCAGACCGGCGAGGAGGGAGAGCCGGCGGACGGGGCGGCGGGGTTGGGGGGAGGAAGGCTCGGGCTCCGAGGGCGGCTCGGGCGCGAGGGCTGCGGTCGGGAGCGTCGGGAGGTCCGCGACCGCAGGCGCCATCACCGGCAGCACGGCGGAGGAGAACTTCGGCGCCGGGGTGGGGACGGCGGTCGTCACGGTGGACACGTAGCCGACGGCCTCGCCGGCCTCGGGCAGGGTCGCCGCGCGGCGCCAGCGGGCGCCGAGCTCGTCGGACACGACGCCCTCGAGCCAGTCCCAGGCGTGGGCGGCCGAGGCGGGGCGGGCGGCGGGATCCTTGGCCAGCATCGCGTGGACCCAGGCGACGACGCCCGGCGCGAGGTCCTCGCGCACGAGGCCGAGCGGCGGCGGGTCGTCGTTGACGTGGCGGAGCATCAGCGCCATCGGGGCGTCGACGCCGTGGTAGGGGTGCCGCCCGGTCAGCAGCTCGTAGGCGATCAGGCCGACGGCGTAGAGGTCGGCGGACGGCGTCACCTCGCCGCCGACAACCTGCTCGGGCGCCATGTAGGCCGGCGTGCCGACGACCGACCCGGTCGCGGTGCGGAGCTCGGTCATCTGGACCTGGCCGAGCGCCTTGGCGATCCCGAAGTCGGCGACCTTCGCGTGACCCTCGGCGGTCAGCAGCACGTTCTCGGGCTTCAGGTCGCGGTGGACGATCCCCTGCGCCGGCCGCCTCGGCGAGCCCGGCGAGCACGCTCTCGAGCACGCCCGCCACGTGGGCGAGCGTCAGCCGCCCGACCAGCGGCCGCAGCGAGCCGCGCTCGAGGTACTCCATCACGATGAACGGAGCGCCCTCGTGCTCGAAGTACTCGATCACCGACACCACGCTCGGGTGGCTGAGCGCGCCCGCGACGCGCGACTCGTTCAGGAAGCGGCACGCGAAGGCGGCGTCCGCGGCGTGGGCGGGGTGGAGCTCCTTCAGCGCGACCTCGCGGTCGAGCGCGGGCTGGCGGGCGAGGTGGACGGTCGCCATGCCGCCGCGACCGAGCTCGCGCACGATCTCGTAGCGGCCGACAACTCGGGGTGGATCCGACGTCATGCTCCTGGGAACGCCGGCCCAGGCGCTTTATTCCGCCCCTGTCAGCCGAACAACGTCAGCGCCGGCTCGCGCTCGCCGCGCAGCACCGCGAGGTCGACCTCGACCCAGGCGATCCCGCGCGCCTCGGCCAGCACCCGCGCCTGCGGCTTGACCACGGTGGCGGCGAGCACGCCCCGGCACGAGCCCAGCGCGGGGTCGAGCCGGATCCGCTCCAGGTAGCGCGAGAGCTGCTCGACCGCGTCGATCGTCCCGATCCGCTTGATCTCGACCGCGATCCAGCCGTCGTCGTCGTCGCGGCACATGAGGTCGACCGGCCCGATGTCGGTCGGCCACTCCCGCCGCACGAGCCGGAAGCCCTCGCCGCACCACCCCGGCGCGGCCGCCAGCGCCTCCTGGAGGTGCGCCTCGACCCCGTCCTTCTCCAGCCCCGGGTCGAGCTCCATGTCGTGCGTGGAGTCGGAGATCACCTCGGCGATCCGGATCTCCAGCCGATCCTCGGCCTTGAGCTTGCGCACGACGATCAGCTCGTCCGACTCCTCGATGACCGTCGGCGGCGTCATCCAGTTCAGCGGCTTGTAGCCGCCCGCGTCGGCGTGCACGAGCACCGAGCCGTCGGACTTGACCATCAGCAGGCGCAGCGCCTCCGGCAGGTGGGCGGTCAGGCGGCCGGTGTAGTTCACCTCGCAGCGAGCGACGATCAGGCGCATGAAGGAGGCGACGTTAGACGCTCCGACGGACACGGCGCAGCTTGTCCGGGTTGCGCACGACGTCGATGCGGCTGACGCGGCCACGCTCGACCGCGAACGAGAGCAGCGCGAGGTGGCCGTCGGTGCCGCTGATCATGAGCCCGAGCCGGCCGTTGATGTCGACCAGCCGCGGTGCCGGCTCGAACGCGGGCTTGCGACGCAGGGCGATCCACCCGCGCGCGACGCGAGCCGCGCCGCGGATCGGCTTGAGCGCGGCGACCGCACGACCACCTCCGTCCGCGGTCCACACGACATCCGGGTCCAGCACGGACGCGAGGCGATCGAGGTCACCCTCGACGACCGCGTCGGCGAAGGCGCGCACCGCGCGTTCGTGCTCGTCCGGCGCGGCGTCGAAGCGCGGACCCTCCTCCTTGACGTGGCGCCGCGCGCGCGAAGCGAGCTGCCGCACGGCCTCGGGCGTGCGCCCGACGACCTCGGCCACCTCGCCGAACGGCATGTCGAAGACGTCATGGAGCACGAATGCCGTCCGCTCCGGCGGCGTCAGCTGCTCGAGCAGCACGAGCAGCGCGTAGCTGACCGACTCGTCGAGCGTGACGCGATCGGCCGGGTCGGCCGCGGCGCCGGAGACCATCGGCTCCGGCAACCACGGGCCGACGTAGGCCTCGCGCCGCACCCGGGCCGAGCGCAGCGTGTCGAGCGCGAGCCGGCCCACCACCGTGGTCAGCCAGGCGTCGAGGTCGTCGATCGCAGCCGCGCCCGTGCGTTCGAGCCGCAGCCAGGCCTCCTGGACGACGTCCTCCGCCTCGCCCATGTCGCCGAGCTGGCTGTAGGCGAGGCGGAGCAGCCGCGGCCGCGCTTGCGCGAAGCGCTCGGTGGGCGTCACGCGGCTGCCGGCCATTCCTGGATCAGCTGCCATCCGTCGGTGCCCCCGCGGACCCGCGGCATCCAACCGCTCGCCGCCCGCAGCCGAGCGCTCGAGACGCGCTGCGAGCGTGCCACCGGCTCGAGGCCGGGCGGTACTTCCTCCAGCGGCGGCCGGAGCCTCCCGCGGCCGACCACGGCCGCGAGCGCCGTGTCGATCTCGGCCCGCGTCGGCGGGTCCGTGTCGACGACGTTGTAGACGCCCGGCGGCACGCGGAGCGCGGCGGCGACCGCCGCGGCGGCGTCGTCGAGCCAGACGGTCGGCCGATACGCGTCGCGCCGGCCGAGGCTCGGCGAGAGGCCCGCGCGGGCGTTCTCGATGTCCGAGCGTGTCAGGTCGCTGTCCGGCCCGATGAAGAGGCCGAAGCGCAGGACCACGGCGTCGCCTCCGAACAGCGCGGCGGCGTTTGCCTCGGCGTCGAGCGCGGTCGCGGTCGCGGCGCCCGCCGCGAGCGGCGCGTCCTCGCTCAGCCACGCGTCGCCACCGTCGGCGTACACGAACGCGAGCGACTCCTGCACGAGGCGGTTCGCGCCGGCGGCCTCAGCCGCCCGCGCAATCGCGGCGGACGCCTCGCGGCGCAGCCGGTCGTTCTCGTCCCACGCGCCGGGCGTCGCCATGCGATCCGCGCTGGGGATGTGGGTGAGGAGGTTCACGACCGCGTCGGCGCCGTGAAACGCGTTGGTGAGGGAGCCCGCGTCGAACACGTCGGCTTCGATGGCCTGCGCGCCGAGGGACTCGACGAGCCGCCGGCCGCCGGCCGACCGCACGACGCCGGCGACGTGGTTGCCTGCGCCCACGAGCTCGCGAACGGCGCGCCGGCCGACGACGCCAGTGGCTCCGGTGATGACGATCTTGGTGTCCATGACCAGCTGACGAGACACCTGGAGGGATCGTGACACGCGGTGCTCGCCCCTGCGGCTGGAGCCCGCCCCCGCGTAGCATCGCATCGTGAGCGTCTACAGCACGCCCGCACTGCGCGTCGGGATCTTCCGCTGCCCGCCCGGCGACGCGCTCTGGGACCGGACGAACGACAACATCGGCGAGCGCCCGCATGTCGTGTTCCCCGGCACCGCGGTCGGCCTCGTGCGCGCGGGCGTGCACCTCACGGCGACCCCCAACGACGTGGTCTTCTACCGCCCGTACGAGACCTACGAGCGCACGCTGCGAGATGCCCGCGGCGACGTCTGCCTGTTCATCGCCCCGCGCGACCTCGACGTCCCCACCGCACCGCTCGGAAAGTCCGATGCCCGCTCGTTCCTGCTCGCCCGCAAGCTCGCCAACCACCTCGACGACGCGCTCTTCGTCGAGGAGACCGCTGCCGAGCTGGTCGCCCGCGCGACCTGCCGTGCGGCCATGACCTCCGGACGCCGCAGCGCCACCCGGCGCGAGCGGACCGAGCTCGTCGAGGCCGCCAAGGACCTCCTGCTCGAGCGCCTGACCGAGCCGCTGTCGCTCACCGATCTCGCCACAGCGCTGCACGTCTCGCCGTTCCATCTCACGCGCGTGTTCCGCGAGCGCACCGGCCGCACGCTCACCGAGTACCTCCACGACCTCCGGCTGCGAGCGGCGGTCGACCGCCTCGGCGAGGAGTCGCTGTCGCGGATCGCCGCCGACCTCGGCTACTGCAGCGCCTCGCACTTCACCGACCGCTTCCGCGCTGCCTTCGGCGCCCCGCCCTCGCAACTGCGCAATCTCATGGAAGCGGGGCCGGTCGGCGGGTCGTAGAACCGCCGCATGATCAAGCGCGCATCGGCCCTCGCGGCCCTGCTGGCCCTCGCGATCTCCGCGACCGCGGACGCCGGCTTCAAGGAACGGGTGAAGGTCCTCTGGCAGCACACGGGCGATGCGGACCGCTACTACGCGTGGGGCGTCGCGCCGCTCGAGGACCTCGACCGCGACGGCGCCGACGAGGTGCTCGCCGGCGAGCCGGGCGCCTTCGGGTCGAACGACCCCGGCTGGGCCTGGGTGCAGTCCGGGCGCACGGGCCGGACCATCCACCGCTTCGAGGGGAAGCCGTGGCGACCAGAACGGCTTCTCGGTCACCGACGCCGGTGACGCCGACCGCGACGGCAAGCACGACATCCTCAGCGGCGCGCCGCGCCAGGCCAGCGACACCGAGGGTCATGCCTACCTCTACTCGGGTCGCACCGGCCGGCTGCTGCACACGTTCGCCGGCGAGGTGACCGGCGACGGCTTCGGCGCCGCGGTCACCAGCGCCGACGTCAACCGCGACGGCCGCCGCGACCTCGTCGTCGGCGCGCCCTCCACTCCCGGCGGCGGCCTCGCGTACGTCTTCTCGGGCCGCACGTTCGAGCTGCTCTACAAGATCCCGCCGCCGGACCCGAACTTCACCTTCGGCTACGGCGCCGGCATGACCGAGGACGTCAACCGCGACCGCCACCCCGACCTGATCGTCGGCGGCGGCGGGGCGGCGTATGTCTTCTCCGGGCGCGACGGCAGCCTGCTCTACCCGCTGCCGCCCTCGGCCGTGCCGTCGGCCTTCGGCACCTTCTTCGTCGCCGGCGTGGGCGACCTCGACCACGACGGCGTGCCAGACGTCTACGGCGCCGACTACAACGCCGGAGACAACGGGGCGGGCAGCGGCTACGCGGGCGTGTACTCCGGCCGCGACGGCACGCTGCTGCGCTCCTGGACCGGCGCGGCCGGGGACGGACTCGGCCCCGGCCGCGGCGCCGGCGACGTCAACTTCGACGGCGTCAACGACCTCTCGATCGGCTCCTACACGAACAGCGACGGCGGCACGAACGCCGGGAAGATCGAGATCTTCTCGGGGCGGAGCGGGCGCAAGCTGCGCACGATCACGTCGACCACCCCCGAGGAGAACCTCGGCTTCGACGCGGTCGGGATCGGCGACGTCAACCGCGACCGCAAGCCCGACCTGCTGGCGTCGGCGGCCGAGGGCGACACGCTCTACGTGATCGCCGGCACCCGCAGGCGGTGAGGGTCAGCCCGTCGCGGCGGCGCTCGCCGTCGCGGCGCGCGCGGGCGGGCGCTCGTCTTGCTTGCCTTCGATGGCCCGCATCCCGGGCAGCAGCAGCGCGGCGAACGTCACCAGGCCGCCGACCACGCCGCCGGCGATCAGCGTCCCTTGCACGCCGAGCACCGAGCTCACCGGCCCGGTCAGCGCGAACGACAGCGGTAGCAGGCCGATCGAGATCAGCCAGTCCAGGCTCGAGACCCGCCCGAGCAGCTGGGGCGGGACGTGACGCTGCTTGGCGGTGGCCCACACGATGGTGCCGGCCGTCTCCAGCGCGTTGAAGGCGATGCTGGCGAGCATGAGCTGCCAGACGGCGGTGGCGAGGCCGTAGCCGGCGACCGCCAGGGTCGCGAGCGTCCACGCTGCGTACATGAACGTGATGTCGCGCCGTGGCAGCCCGCGCTGGCCCATCAGCGCGGCGCAGCCGACCGAGCCGATGCCGCCGGCGGCGAACACCAATCCGAGGTCGGCGGCGCTCCCGTGCAGGTCGTTCTTGACCAGGAACGGCAGCAGCACCTCCGCCGGGCCCATGAACACCAGGTAGGCGACCGCGGCGCTGGCGAACGTCCCCCACAGCCACACGTGCTTGCGGATGTAGGCGAACCCGTCGCGGATGTCGCCGCCGACCGAGCCGTGCTCGCCGTGGTTCGTCCGAGCGGGGGCGGCCATGGCCAGCAGCGCGGCGGCCGAGATGGCGAACGTCGCCGAGTTGAGCGCGAACGCCCAGCCGACCCCGACCCCCTCGATCAGGAAGCCGCCGAGCGCCGGGCCGGCGAGCCGCAGGGCGACCGGCCGGATGAACTGGTCGAGCGAGTTGGCCTGCGGGAGCAGCGAAGCCGGCAGGACGTCGGGCACGATCGCGTCGAACGCCGGGCCGAAGAACGCCGTGCCCGCGCCGAAGACGGCGACCAGCAGGAGCATGTGCCAGAGCTCGAGCGCGCCGGTGATGGACAGGACGGCGATCAACCCGACCGCCAGCCCTCGCGTCACGTCCGCGGCGAGCATCAGCCGGCGGCGGTCCAGCCGGTCGCTCATGACACCGCCCAGCAGCAGGAACGCGAGCGTCGGCACGGTCATGGCGATGCCGACGACGGCGAGCGCGGTCGGCGTGTTGGAGAGCTCGTAGACCTGCCACGCCAGCGCCACGATGAAGACCCCGTCTCCCAGCAGCGAGACGCACATCCCGCTCCACAGCAGCCGGAAGTTCTTCAGCCGCAGCGGCGCGAGGAGGCGCACCCGGCTGAAGCCACCGCTGCGGTCCAGCCCCTCGTAGTTATGGTGCATCAGCCTGGACGGCCTGCGGCTGCTCGGCGTCGGTGCGCAGGTACTCGAGCGTGGCGTCGGCGTCCATCGGCTGGGCGAAGAGGAAGCCCTGGCCCGAGCCGCATCCGAGCTCGCGCAGCCCGAGCCACTGCTCCGGGAACTCGATCCCCTCGGCCACGACCTCGAGCTGCAGCGTCTCGCCCAGCGCGATGACGGCGGAGGCGAGGGCCGAAGCGGTCGGCGACGCGCCGTCGCGGAGGAAGGAGCGATCCATCTTCAGGATGTCGACCGGGAAGCGGCTCAGGTAGCTCAGCGAGGAGTAGCCCGTGCCGAAGTCGTCCATCGCGAGACGCACGCCGAGCTGCTTGAGCTCCCCGAGCCGCTGGACCGCGATGTCCGTATCGGTCATCAGCACCGTCTCGGTGATCTCGAGCGTGAGCGAGCCCGCGGCGAGTCCCGACTCCGCGAGGGCATCGCGCACGTCGGAGGCGATGTCGGAGTGCTGGAGCTGCTTGACCGACAGGTTGACGCTCATCGAGAGCGGCGGGTCGGCGGGCAGCATCGTCTGCATCTGGCGCGCCTGGCGACAGGCCTCGCGGAGCACCCAGCGCCCGATCGGCACGATCAGGCCCATCTCCTCGGCCAGCGGGATGAAGGTGTCCGGCCCGAGCATGCCGCGCTCGGGGTGATGCCAGCGCAGGAGCGCCTCGACACCGCTCGCGCCGCCGTCCGAGAGGTGCACGAGCGGCTGGTAGTACAGCTCGAGCTGCCCGGCCGTCATCGCGCGCTGGAGGTCGGCGCGCAGCTCCAGGCGCTCGAGCACGCCCTCGTGCATGGCCGGCTCGAACAGGCGGTAGCCGCCCTTGCCGTCGCGCTTCGCGATGTACATCGCCGCGTCGGCGTTCCGGATCAGCTCGTCGGCGCCCGCCGAGGTGTCGCCCTCCGCGATCGAGATGCCGAGGCTGCAGCCGACGAACAGCTCCTTGCCCTCCAGCCGCAGCGGCGCGCCGAGGGCTTCGAGGATCCGCTCGGCGGTGTCCGCGGCGTGCTGTGCGCTGCCGACGTCCTCGAGCAGGATCGCGAACTCGTCTCCGCCGAAGCGGGCGGCGGTGTCGCTCGGGCGGATGCTGGCGTCCAGGCGCTTCGCGATCTCCAGCAGCACCGCGTCGCCCGCGGCATGGCCGAGGCTGTCGTTGATCGTCTTGAAGTCGTCGAGATCCATGAAGATCACGGCGAGCCGTCCGCCCTCGCGCCGTGCCCGCGGCAGCGCGTGCCGCACCCGCTCGACGAAGAGCGCGCGGTTGGCGAGGTTGGTGACCGGATCGTGGAAGGCCTGGTGTGCGAGCTGCTCCTCGAACGCCTTGCGCTCGCTCACGTCGCGGCTGTTGAGCACGACCCCGTGGACGTTCTCGTCATCGAGCAGATCCGTGTAGAGCACCTCGAACTGGCGGACCTCGCCGTCCTTGTGGCGGAGGCTGCACACCAGCGCCTCCGTGCCGGCGGCGTGCGTCGCGGGATCGGCCAGGACATGTGGCAGGCGGCCCTCCTCGCCGGGCTGCAGGAGCCGCTCGAAGCGGGTGCCGATGAGCTCCTCCGGCGTGTAGCCGAGGACCCGCTCGATCGACGGGCTCTGATAGACGACCATCCCCGTCGCGTCGAGGACCGTGATGAGGTCGCTGGCGTGCTGGACGAGCGAGCCGAAGCGCGCCTCGCTCGTGCGCCGGTGGACCTCCTCGGTCAGGGCCGCGCTCTCGAGCGCGAGCGAGACCTCCGTCGCCAGCGCGGCGAGGCTGCTCTGCAGCGGCCGGGGGATCTTCGTCTCGCTCGCGATCACGAGCAGGCCGTGCGTCTCGCCGCGGACCGAGAGCGCGAGCAGGAGCGTGGACGCCGAGGTCGGAGGGACGCGCAGCTCCTCGAGCGTGCTCGCCGACAGGCGGCGCGGTGTCCCGGGCGTGCCGACGGGAGCGAGCAGCGCGGCGGCGGCGGGGTCCGTGACGGGCCACGCCGCACCGAGCCCGGCGTCGGCGACGACGACGCGGTCGGCTTCTGCCAGGCAGAGCCGGGCGGCAACGTCGTCGCCGGCGAGCGCTCGCGCGGCGGCGAGCGCCGCGTCGCAGATCTCCGCGCGACTGGTGGCGGCGACGAGATCGGCGCCGGCGGAGCTGAGGACCCGCTCGCGCGCGACCGAGCGCTCCTGCTGGCGCACCAGACCCGTCATGCGCGTCACGACGAGCGCGAAGAGGATGATCGCGGCCACGTTGACCACGAACCGGTCGTCACCCCGCTCGATGACCTGCAGCAGGGCCATGACCGGCGCGATCAGCGAGGCGCACGTGAGCGTCACCAGCCGCAGCGGCGTGAGGCGCGTGTCGCGGTCCGGAGCGGCCTCCTCGAGATCCGCCATCGACGGGTGGAGCGCCGCTGCACCCCAGAGCAGGTAGAAGCTGATCCAGCCGACGTCGAGCCACACCTGGCCGTCGTACGCGCCCGCGAGCGTGACCAGGCCGTAGGCGAAGTCGGTGGCGAGCAGGGCCACGATGCTCGAGACGAGCAGGTAGAACGCCGGCCGGCGCGTGCCCGAGTCGACGGCGAGGCGGATCGCCGCCGCGAGCAGCAGGATGTCGCCGATCGGGTAGGCGATCGAGACCAGCTTCGCCACCGTCGAGAGCTCCTCGTCATGGAGCGACGGCTGGATCAGCGCGATCCAGGAGATCAGCGCGAGGCCGAGCGTGATGATCAGCGAGTCGATCGCCCCGGCCCGGTCGCGCTCCGGGTTGCGCCGCCGGACGAGGATCAGCAGGCCCATCATCAGGGCGGGGTAGACGATCACGTAGAACGCGTCGCCGAGCGACGGGAACGGCACCTCGGTGCCGGTCAGCCGCGGGTAGCTGTAGGTGTAGAGATCGCCGAGCCAGAACAGCAGGAAGCCGAGCGCGAACCAGCGCCAGGGCGCCGCCGATGCGCGGCCGTAACGCCTGACGCCGATGACGATCGCGACCAGCGGAGAGAGCCCGAGCAGGTTGAAGACCGGGCCGCTGCCCGCGAACGGGGGCACCCACACGTAGAGCGCGGTGACCAGCACGCCGACGGCGAGGTAGGCCTGCCACAGCGGTACCGCCCGGAGTCGTGCCCAGATCGCCATCTCAGGCTCCGCCGACGGTGGCGACGAAGCTGACGTCATCGGCGGCGCGCAGCTCGCCGGCGTCGGCGAGCTCCTCGAGCGCGCCGATCAGCATGTCGATCTCGGCATCGGTGTTGGCCGCGGTCAGCTGGACGCGGAAACCGACCTCGTCCCGCGGTACGAGCGGGTACGCCGCGAGCGTCACGTACACGCCGCGCTCGAACAGGAAGCGCCCGACGGCATCGATGCGCGCGTGATCGCGCAGCGGGATCTCGACGATCGGGAAGCCCGACTGGTTCGGGGTGTGCACGCCGAGCCGGTGCAGGCAGTCGAGCACCCGCGCGGTCCGCGCGTGGAGCACGCCGCGCAGCTCGTCGCCGCGGCGCTCGTTGACGTCGAAGCCGACCAGCACGCTGGCGAGCGAGGCGACGGGCGAGGGGCCCGAGTACAGGTAGGGCGCGGCGGCCACCTTGAGCAGGTCCTTCACCTCGGTGGGGCAGGCGATGAAGGCCAGCAGCGACGAGTAGGCCTTGGAGAACCCCGCCACGAGCACGATGTCGTCGTAGGTCTCGTCGCAGTGGCGGACCACGCTGTTGCCGGTGGCGCCGTACGGGGACGTCTCGTCCGGGCGACGCTCGCCGATGACGCCGAAGCCGTGGGCGTCGTCGACGTACAGCAGCGCCCCGTGCTTGCGCGCGACGGCCGCGAACTGGCGGATGTCCGGCGCGTTGCCGGTCATGCTGTTGACCCCGTCCATGCACACGAGCCGCGTCGGGTCGCGCTCGGCGCGCAGCAGCTGGTCGAGGTGGTCGGGATCCTCGAAGCGGAAGCGCTTCACCGCCGCGCCGCGGGCGCGGGCGACCTGGCAGCCGTCGTAGATCGTCTTGTGCGCGCGTGAGTCCAGGAAGATCGTGCCCGACGCCGCGAGCAGCGGGATCACCGACATGTGGATGTGCGTGATCGTCGGCAGGACGAGCGAGTCCTCGCTGCCGAGCATCGCGGTGAGCCGCTCTTCGATCTGCTCGTAGATCACCGGGCTGCCGAGCAGTCGCGACCAGCTCGGATGCGTGCCCCAGGTGTCGAGATACGCGGGGATCGCGTCGATGATCTCGCGGTCGAGATCGAAGCCGAGGTAGTTGCACGACGCGAAGTCGGCGAGCCAGTGGTCGCCGATCCGGATCATGCGGCCGTCGATCTCGTCGATGACCGCGTCCATCATCGGGTGCGACGCCTTGAGCCGCTGGAGGTCGCCGCAGGTGTCGAGCCAGTGCTCGACCCACGGCCGGCGGCCGCGCGGCGATGCGGGCGCGTGGTCTGCCACACGCGTACGGGGTCCTGGAGCGCTCAAACGCATTGCCCGCTACATCGGAGGATCGGCGCCCGCGCTTGAGGGTCGTCCAGCAAACGTCCACTGGAGCACGTGGCCCGGAGTACGCTGGAGCCGTGCCGGAGCTCGCCGCCGACCTCACCCGCAGCTACGCGCCGCGGCTCGCGGAGTTCGTCTCCGACGAGCGCTACGGCGACTGGCGCTTCAAGCTCTACGGGCTCGCCGACCCGGAGAAGGGCGTGCGGCCGGAGCTGCTCGCCGCGACTCGCGAGCGGGCGGAGGCGAGCCTCCCGGCCGAGGGCTACGGCGCCGCGTTCGGGATCGCCCACGACGCCGCCTTCCCGATCGCGCTCGTCTACTGGTGGCAGGGGACCAACGAGCTGCACCAGCGCTCGTTCGTGGGCCCGGAGATCGACACCCTCGAGCCGGTCGAGTGGACGCCCGCCGGCTGCGTGTACGAGCTGGCGATCGTCGAGTTCGAGCGCCGCGCGTGGATCGAGGACGTCATCGGCAACCCCGACGGACCGGACCTCGACCTGTACCTGACCCGCCGCTTCGGCGGGCTCGTCTAAGCGGCCGCCTCAATCGCCCGCGGCGACGCGGCGACGACCTGCTCGCGCAGGTTGCGGACCTCCGGGTCGTCGAGCAGCGCCAGCGCCTTGTCGCAGGCGGCGAGGCAGTCGGTCGTGCGGTCGGTGCGCGCGAGTGCGTGCGCGAGCCGCGACCACGCGGCGGCCGACTCGGGCGCGACCTGGGTGGCCTGCTCGCAGGCGCTGACCTCGGCGCCGGAGTCGCCGATCAGGTTGCAGACGAGCGCGAGGTCGAGCAGGCCCTGCTCGCTCGGCTCGATCGCGCGTGCCTGCTCGTAGGCGGCGCGCGCGCCCTCGCGGTCGAACGTCCGCAGCCGCAGGCGCCCGAGGCGCTCGAACGCGCCGCCGTCGCCCGGCGCGCGCTCGGTCTCGCGCACGGCGGCGTCGATCGCCATCGACAGCGCGCCCTGGTCCTCGTAGATGCGGGCCGCGTAGCGGTGCGGCGCCGGGCGCTCCGGCTCGGCGCGCGCCCAGTCGCGGACCGCGCGCCCGGCGGCGGCGAGGTTGCCCGCCTGCCAGAACGCGAGCGCGAGCAGGCGGAGCACGGCCGGGTTCCCCGGCTCGGCGTCGCGCGCGTAGACGAGCCGCTGCGCCGCGAGCGAGAAGTCGCCCTCGGCCAGCGCGTGCTTCGCCGCGGTCATGAAGCGCTCGACGCGCTCGGCGCCCGGGTCGGGCTTCGAGAAGTCGACGAACTGCAGCGAGCCGGCCGGCACCGTGCGGACGCCGACCTGGAAGGAGACGCGCGCCCACTGCTGGATGTCGTCGCCGTCGCCGGTGAAGTAGATGCCGTTGACCGACCCCACGCCCCACTCGGGATAGGACAGGCAGCGCGCGTAGCGGTGGACGACCGAGTGGTCGGGCACGCGCGAGGCGAACGGGTCGTGCTTCTCTCGGTCGGCGGCCTGCGCGCGGGCGCGCTGCTCGGCCTCGTAGGCGCGCTGCCCCTCCTCGGCGCGGGCCTTGCGCGCCGCGGCGGCGGAGACCTTGACCGCGTTGCGGCTGACCTTGCCGCCGCGCGAGTCCTCGGCCAGCCGCTCGAGCTGGTCGGCCGCCTCGTTGATCGCCTTGAGGTGCCGCTCGTGCTCGTGCTGGCGCCCGGGCGGCGCGATGTCGGGGTGCCAGCGCTTCGCCATCCGCCGCCGCGCGAGCTGGACGGCGCGCTTGTCGAACGGCGGCTCCAGCTCGAGGAGCAGGACAGACTGCTCGATGTCCAGGAACTGGGGCACAACCATCTACGGTAGCGGCAAATGGACCCCTGGATCGACTGGGTTCGGCGCTTGCAGCTGGTCTCCGAGACCGGGCTCGCCTACGCGACCGACCACCACGACGTCGCCCGCTACGAGGAGGTCGCCCGGCTCGCCGCCGAGGTCGCCGGCCAGGGCTCGGGGCTCGACACCCACGGCGCCGGCCACCCGACCCCCAAGGTCGACGTGCGGGGCGCGCTCGTGCGCGACGGCAGGGTGCTGCTCGTGCGCGAGGTGTCCGACGGCGGCTGGACGCTCCCGGGCGGCTGGGCCGACATCGGCGAGCCGCCGAGCGCGTCGGCCGAGCGCGAGTTCCGCGAGGAGTCCGGCATCCCGGTGCGGGCGACCAAGCTGATCGCCGTGCACGACCGCGACGCCCACAACTTCCCGCCGCACAGCCACCACATCTTCAAGCTGTTCTTCCTCTGCGAGGAGACCGGCGAGCCCCATGGCGAGCCCGACCACGAGGTCGACGGCGTCGGCTGGTTCGGCCTCGACGACCTGCCGCCGCTGTCGACCGGCCGCACGACGCGGGACCAGGTCGAGCTCGCGCTCGCTCACGCGGCGCGGCCCGACCTGCCCGCGGACTTCGACTAGCGGACCGGCAGCGGCAGTCCTTCGACCGGCATCCGGTGGTCGAGGCAGGCGAGCTTCGCCGCCTCCGGCTTGCCGGGCCCGACCTCGCCGCCCGTGCTCGGGAAGTTGTCGCGCCGCGATCCATCGGAGTTGGCGACACACAGCTTCCGGCCGACCAGCACCGGGCTCGTCGGGAACTCCAGCGGGCCCTCGTTGCGGAGGTTCGCCGGCGAGACGGGATTGCGGAACAGCTCGACGACGCCGGAGCGCTGCGTCGCCACCACCACCGCGTTGCGCTCGTTGACCGCCGAGATCACGTTCCCCTCGCGGTCGAGCGCGATCCCGTCGGTGCCCTCGAGCGCCGGATGCTGCACGAACACGTTGCTCAGGCACAGCGTGTTGGCGGTGAACGTGGTGTCGCAGCCGACGTCGCTGCGCAGCTGCCCACCTCGCCCGATCTCGACCCGCCAGATCGCGCCGCGCGCGGTGTCGCCGACGAACAGCGAGCCGTCGCGGTCGAAGGCGAGGCCGTTGGCGACGATGTGCTGCGAGCCCTCCATGTTCGAGGCCGCGCGGCCCGTCGGCGTGATGTTCACGGTCGCCGGAGGCGCGGAGCGCGGGTCGCGCCCGACGCCGCCGGGCAGGGCCTCGCTGACCATCGGCTGCACGCGGAACATCTCCTCCGGGACGCCGTTGCTCCCGACCCGCCAGACGCGGCCTTGACCGGTCCCGCCGTCCGACACCCAGAGTCCGCCCCGCTCGTCGAACGCGAGCCCGTTGGAGCCGGGCACCCCGGTCGCGAACAACGTGGCCACCGGCGGGTTCGACGCGCTCGGGCGCAGGCGGAGGATCTCGCCGCCGTCGCCGACATAGAGGTCACCGCGCCGGTCGAGGGCCAGGCCCGCCGGGTTGCACGGCGTAGGGATCGTGCCGACCGTCTCGGCAGCGCCGCCGCTGGCCGGCACCCGCACGACCGGGCAGTCGCCGCCCGCGGAGTTGCGCGTCGGCGAGTAGAGGTTGCCGCGGCGGTCGGCGGTCAGCCCCTCGAGGCCGAGCGCGTTCTTGTGGACGGTCGTCCACGCCGTGTCGTCCCCGAGCGGGCGATGGTCGCCGCCGCCCTTCCCCTTGCGATCGCCCTCGGCGATCGATCCGACGAGTGTGGCTCCAGCCACCGTGAAGGCGGCGAGCAGAGTGGATCGCTTCATGCCCGTACTACGCAGACGGGCGCGAGCGGTTCTAGTCGACGAGCTTCTTCTGCATGAAGTGGATGGCCAGGCGCCAGGTGACGAGCGCGAACACCGTCAAGCACCCCACGTGGTAGACGTCGATCCAGCCCTCGAAGCCGAAGCAGGCGTGGCGCACGAGCTGCACGCAGTGGTAGAGCGGGTTGAACTGGGCGAGCACCTGCGCCCACTCGGGCAGCCCGGAGATCGGGAAGAACGTGCCCGCGGTCAGGAAGACCGGCGTGATCACCATGCTCGTGATGTACGAGAAGTGGTCGATCGAGTTCAGGACCGCGGCGATGATGATCCCGAAGCAGGCCCAGCCGTAGCCGGTGAGCGCGCCGATGAACGGGACGAGCAGCATCCCCCAGCTCGGGGAGAGCCCGAACACCATCGCCACGAGCAGCGGCGCGCAGCCGAACACGCCGGCGCGCGCGGCGATCCAGAGCGCCTCGGCGGTCACGAGCTCCTCGGTGTCGACCGGCGCGGCGAGGATCGCGTCGTAGGTGCGCTGGAACTGGTACTTCACGAACGACCCGAACATCGCCGCGAAGACGGACGAGAACAGCACCGCGGTGCCGACCGTCCCGGTGCCGACGAACTGGACGTAGTCGAGCCCCGCGACCGTCGTGACGAGCGAGCCGAAGCCGAAGCCGAACGCGAGCAGGTAGATCGTCGGCTCGACGGTCGAGGAGAAGACGCTCGACTTCCAGAACGACGAGAAGTTGATGACCTCGCGCACGAGCACGCCCATCAGGGCGGGGCGCTCGAGCCGGCCGATCGAGCGCGTGCGCGGGGCGGGCGGGGACGTGGCGCTCACTCGGCTTCCTCTCCCGTCAGCAGCACGAACAGGTCCTCGAGGTTGGCGGGGCGGTGCTCGCCCTCCGGCATGTCGCCGTTGGCGCGCTCGACGCCGAGCACGCTCACCGAGGTGCCGGTGCGGCGCGTGCTGAAGCCGGCGGCGCGAGCCTCAGCCTCGGTCTCGGCCAGCTTGGACGGCGGCCCGTAGACCTCGATCGCGTCGCGGCCGACGTGCTCGGCGACGAGCTGCGCCGGCGGGCCGCTCGCGACCGCCTTGCCCTCGGCCATGATCGTCACCGTGTCGGCGAGGCGCTGGGCCTCCTCGATGTAGTGGGTCGACATCAGGATCGAGACGCCCTCGGCGCGCAGCGCGTCGATCAGCGCCCACAGCTCCTGGCGCACCTGCGGGTCGAGCCCGACGGTCGGCTCGTCGAGCAGCACGAGCCGCGGCTGGTGCACGAGCGCGCGCGAGATCAGCAGCCGCCGCCGCATGCCGCCGGAGAGCTTGTCGGCGCGCGTGTCGCGCCGGTCGCCGAGCCGCGACATCGCGAGCGCGCGCTCGATCGCCGCCTGCCGCTCGCCGCGCGGGATCCGGTAGAGGTGCGCGAACACGCGCAGGTTCTCCTCGACGGTCAGCGTGGTGTCGAGGTTGTCGAGCTGCGGCACCACGCCCATCTCGGCGCGCGCCGCCTTCGAGTCGCCCGGCAGCGTGTGGCCGAGCACCTCGATGTCGCCCTCGTCGGCGATCGCCTGCGCGGTGAGCAGCCGCATCGTCGTGGACTTGCCGGCGCCGTTCGGGCCCAGCAGCCCGACGCAGGTGCCCTCGGGCACCTCGAGGTCGAAATGGTCGACGGCGGTGATCTCGCCGTAGCGCTTGACCGCGCCGCGGACGCTCAGCGCGAGCGCCACTACGCGGCCACCGGGTCGCCCACCGCGATCACGCCACCCGTGAGGATGTCGGCGCGCAGGCCACCGCGGTGGACGAGGCCGCGCAGCACCCCGCGTTCGGTCAGCTTCGCCAGCGTGTTGCAGGGCTCGCACAGCTCGACGCCCTCGCACTCGACCTCGCCGACGCGGAAGCGCCGGCCGACGAGCGCGTTGAGGTCGACGCCGCGCGTGAGCACGTTGCGGCGCGACGCCTCGTGGGACAGCTCGATGCCGGTGTCCTCGCGCAGGCCGGTGAGCGCCTCGGCGGCGATCAGCGTGATGCTCTGGCCGGGCTCGGGCTGCTCCGACCAGTGGTACTCGCCCTCGATGCCGCGGCCGGGCTCGGCACGCGCCTGCGGGACCGGCGACGGGAGCGCGGCGCGGTCGGCGCTGATGGCGATCTGCTCGACGATTCCGGTCACGCAGCCAGCGTACCGGGCACCATGCGGGCGCTCGCGGCGGTGACCAGCGCCCGGAACAGCGCGAGCTGCGCCGGGGTGTCGACCAGCGTCTCGGCGTGCCACTGCACGCCGAGCAGGAACGGATGGCGGCGGTCCTCGACCGCCTCGACCGTGCCGTCGGGCGCCCACGCGGTGGCGACGAGCCCGTCGCCGAGCACGTCGCAGGCCTGATGGTGGAACGAGTTGACCTGCGTCGCCCGCGTCTGCAGGATGCGCGCGGCGAGCGACCGCGGCGCGATGCGCACGGCGTGCACCGGCTGCGTGGCCAGCTCGGTCTGGCGGTGGTTTTCGACGTGCTGGTGCAGCGACCCGCCGCGGGCCACGTTGAGGGCCTGGGCGCCGCGGCAGATGCCGAGCATCGGCATGCCGGCGGCGTCGGCGGCGCGCGCGAGATCGAGCTCGAAGCGGTCGAGCGCGGGCTCGGTCGGGCCGAGCTGCTCGTGCGCGCGGGCGCCGTAGGCGGCGGGGTCGAGGTCAGGGCCACCGGACAGGCAGATGCCGTCGAGGCGGGAGAGCAGCGTCGGCAGCCCGTCGGCCAGCGGCGGCAGCACGACCGGCACGCCGCCCGCGAGCTCGACCGCGCGCATGTAGGTCAGGCCGAGCGCCATCTCGTGCTGGGGCGGCTCGCCGTGGCGGCGCAGCGTCGCAAGGTCACCACGCCGGACCTCGGAGGTCGTGACGCCGATGAGCGGGGCCATAGAGGGAATGTCGGTCACCGAGCGCCTATCCTCAACCGCCGAATGTCCAGTCAATACGTATTCACGATGTACAAGCTGTCCCGGACGCATCCGCCCGACAAGCAGGTGCTTAAGGACATTTCGCTGTCCTTCATGCCGGGCGCGAAGATCGGCGTCCTGGGCCTCAACGGCTCCGGCAAGTCGACCCTGCTGCGGATCATGGCCGGGCGCGACACCGAGTTCCGCGGCGAGGCGCAGCTCGCGCCGGGCGCCACCGTCGGCCTGCTCGAGCAGGAGCCCCAGCTGGACGAGAGCAAGGACGTGCGCGGGAACGTGGAGGACGGCGTCGCGGAGACGCGCGCGCTGCTCGACCGCTTCAACGAGCTCGCCGCCAACTACTCGGAGGAGACCGCCGACGAGTTCGCCCGCATCCAGGAGCGCATCGACGCCGCCGACGCCTGGAACCTGGACACGCAGCTCGACACTGCCATGGACGCGTTGCGACTACCCCCTGCCGACGCGGACGTAACGAGATTGTCCGGCGGCGAGCGCCGCCGCGTGGCCCTGTGCCGGCTGCTGCTGAGCGCGCCCGACCTGCTGCTGCTCGACGAGCCGACCAACCACCTCGACGCCGAGTCGGTCGGCTGGCTCGAGCGCCACCTCGAGGACTACAAGGGCACCGTCGTCGCGGTCACCCACGATCGCTACTTCCTCGACAACGTCGCGGGCTGGATCCTCGAGCTCGACCGCGGGCACGGGATCCCGTTCCAGGGCAACTACTCGAGCTGGCTGGAGCAGAAGCAGGCGCGGCTCGCGCAGGAGGCGAAGACCGACAAGGCGCGCAAGCGCACGATCGAGTCCGAGCTCGAGTGGGTGCGCGAGAACCCGAAGGGCCGGCGCAAGAAGTCGAAGGCGCGGCTGAACAACTACGAGCGGCTGCTGGCCGAGGACCGCAACATCAAGCTCGATCAGGTCCAGATCCACATCCCGCCCGGGCCGCGGCTCGGCGGCAAGGTGATCGACGCCGACAGCGTGCGCAAGGGCTTCGGCGACCGGCTGCTGATCGACGGGCTGTCGTTCACGCTGCCGCCGGCCGGCATCGTCGGGATCATCGGGGCGAACGGCGCGGGCAAGACGACGCTGTTCCGGATGATCGTGGGCGAGGAGCCCGCCGACTCGGGCGCCCTGACGCTGGGCGAGACGGTCGACCTGGCCTACGTCGACCAGAGCCGCGACGCGCTCGCCGCCGAGAAGACCGTCTGGGAGGAGATCTCGGACGGCTACGAGCACATCAAGGTCGGCGACCGCGAGGTCAACTCGCGCGCCTACGTGGCGGGCTTCAACTTCAAGGGCTCGGACCAGCAGCGCAAGGTCGGCGCGCTGTCCGGCGGTGAGCGCAACCGCGTGCACCTGGCGAAGCTGCTGCGGCGCGGCGGCAACGTGCTGCTGCTCGACGAGCCGACGAACGACCTCGATGTCGACACGCTGCGCGCGCTCGAGGAGGCGCTGCTGGCGTTCCCGGGGTGCGCGGTGATCATCTCCCACGATCGCTGGTTCCTCGACCGCGTGGCGACGCACGTGCTCGCGTTCGAGGGCGACTCCCAGGTCACCTGGTTCGAGGGGAACTTCGAGGAGTACGAGGAGAACCGGCGGGCGCGGCTCGGCGCGGAGGCCGACCGGCCGCACCGGATCTCCTACAAGAAGCTCGTCCGCTCGTGAGCATGGACGGCGGGGCGCCGGTGCTGATCCGGCACTACACGGACCCCGGCTGCCCGTTCGCGTTCTCCGCCGAGCGCCAGCGGCTGCGGCTGCTGTGGCTCTACGGCGCCCAGATCGAATGGGAGCTGCACATGGTCGTGCTGCGCGAGGAGCGGCCCGGAGACGAACTCCCGCCCGAGCGCGTCTCGGAGGGCCGCCGACAGCTCCAGCTCCGGTACGGCATGCCGATCGACTGGCGGCCGGTCGAGCAGAGCGCGTCGCTGCCCGCGTGCCAGGCCATCGTCGCCACCCGGCTGCGCGCGCCGGACCGCGAGGCCGCGCTGCTGCGGCGCCTGCGGGTGCTCGCCTTCTCCGGGCTCTCGATCGACGACCCCGAGGTGATCGAGCGCGCGTGCACCGAGGCGCTGATCGAGCCCGAGGAGATCCGCGCGTGGGTCACCGATCCCGAGGTTGAGCCGACGCTGCGCGCCGACATGGACGCCTCGCGCAGCCCGTCGCCCGCCTCGCGCGCGCAGGACTACAAGCTCGGCGGCCCACCCGAGGAGCGCCGGTACACCTGCCCGTCGTACGAGCTCATCCGCGTCACCGACCCGCCGGCCGACTGGCCGACCGCGAACCGGGTCGACCTCCCCGGCTACCGCCCCGTCGAGGCCTACGAGGCGGCGCTCGCCAACCTCGCGCCCGAGCTGACGCGCGAGCCGGATCCGGACTCGGTCGAGCAGGTCCTGAGGTGGGCCGGGATGCCGATCGCGACGGCCGAGGTCGCCGCCGTCTGCGACCGCGAGATCGCCGACGTCCGCGTGGAGCTCGCGCGCGTCGCGACGTTCCTGCCGGTCGGCGGCGACGGCTACTGGACCGCCGCGGTCTAGCGCGAGAACCGGGCGGATCGCTCAGGAGCGGCTGCTACCTTCGCCGCCGCATGCTCCCCGTGGTCCTCGCGCTGCTGCTCGGCGCCGTGCTCGCCGGCTCCGCACTGCTCAAGCTCGCCGACGGGCCGCGCACGCGCGCCGCGCTCGGCACCTACGGGATCCACGGCGAAGCCGCTGCCCGCGCGGTCTGGGGCGGGTTGATCGTCGTCGAGCTCGTGCTCGCCGCCGGGGTGGTCGTCGGGGTCGAGGCGGCCGCCTGGGCGGGCGCCGCGCTGTTCGCCTGCTTCACCGTCGCGCAGGCCGCGGCGCTCGTCTCGGGGCGCGCGGGCGCGCCATGTGCGTGCTTCGGCGCGCGCGGGCGGATCGGCCGCGCCTCGCTGGGCCGCGCCGCCGCCCTCGCGGCGGCGTTCGCGGTGCTGCCGTTGCTCGACCGCGAGGAGCCGAGCACGGAGGGCTGGCTCGCCATCGGGCTCGTCGCCGCGCTGCTCGGCATCGCCGCGCTCGCCGTCGCGGTGCTGGCGCTCGCGCGCGAGCTGGGCGCGCTGCGCGCGGAGATCGACCCGCGCGGCGCGCTCGAGATCCCGGAGGAGGGCCCGGAGCTGGGCGGCCGCAGCGAGCTGATGGAGGTCGAGCCGGGGCGGCTCGGGCTCGCCGTGTTCACCTCCGAGGGGTGCGGCATGTGCCGCGCGCTCGAGCCGGCCATCGAGGCGCTCGGCCGCGACCCGCTCGTGCGGCTCAGGACGTTCGACGAGGTCCGCGACGCCCACGCCTGGGCCGCCGCCGGCATCCCCGGGTCGCCGTTCGCGGTCGCGCTCGACGAGCACGGAACGGTCCTCGCGAAGGGCACGTTCAACACGCCCGGCCAGCTCGAGTCGGTGCTCGCGACGGCGGAGCGGCGCCGCGCATGAGCGAGTCCCGGCGCGGCTTCCTCGCCAAGGTCAGCGGCACGCTGATGGCGGTCACGGGCGCCAAGACGGCGACCTCGCTGATCAAGCCCGGCGAGGCCGAGGCCTACCACTTCTGCGGCCACATCTACACGACCGACTCCTGCCCGCACCCGACCGGGCTGCCGCGCGTCGACTCCCGCGGCCGCCCGCTGCGCGCGAAGGACGGCCATCGCGTCGACGACCTCGGCCGCCTCATCGACCTCGCCGGCGACCCGGTCGACGAGGACGGCACCCGGCTGACCGACGCCGACGGCGTGCCGCTGCCCGCCGCGTCGCGGACGCCGGTCTGCCAGGCGGTCGAGGAGCAGTACGGCTTCAACACGAAGGTCGACGGCGCCTGGTACCGCTGCTGCGGCGGGCACGTGCGCAAGCTCGTCGACTGCTGCTCGCACTCGAAGAAGCGCATCAACGGCGACAAGTCGCTGACCGGCTACTGCTACAAGGGCCGCCGCGTCTTCTGCGTCATGTACTTCCAGACGAAGGTCCCATGTTGACCGACGCAGAGGGCCTCCGGGGGGCGGTGCCGTGGTGACGACGGTCTTGGCGGCGGCCGCCTTGGCGGCGGGCATCACCGGCGCGTGGTCGCCGTGCGGGTTCTCGATGGTCGAGACGCTCGCGCCCGCCGGCTACGCCGGGCGGCTGCGGACGACGCTGACCGCCTGCGCGACGTTCACCGTCGGCGCGCTGGTCGGCGGCGTGGTCACGTTCGGCGGCCTCGCCCTGCTCGGGGAGCGGCTCGGCGCGGGCGGGACCGGCGCCGTGGCGGTGGCGGCCGTCGTCGCGGTGGCGGCGGCGATCGGCGAGGCGCGCGGCCTGCGGATCGTCCCCCAGGTGCGGCGGCAGGTGCCGGAGTCGTGGCGGCGCGTGCTGCCGGTGCCGCTGGCCGCGGGGCTCTACGGCGTGCTGCTCGGCCTCGGCTTCACGACGTTCATCCTCACCTTCGCGGTCTGGGCGCTCGCCGCGGTCAGCGTCGCGCTCGGGGATCCGGCGCTCGGCGCGGTCCTCGGCCTCGCGTTCGGCGCCGGCCGCGCGCTGCCGGTGATCGCGCTCGCCCCGGTGGCGGAGACGGACCGCGGCAACGCCGCGCACGCGGCCATGGCCGAGCGGCCGGCGATCCTCCGCGGCCTGCGCGTGGCCGACGCGGTCGCCCTCGCCGCCTGCGCGGTCGCGATGACCGCGGTGGCGCCGGCCCAGGCGGCCTCGGTCGCGGCATCCCAACGCCTCTGGCCCGGGTACCGAAGGCGCGTACTTCGCCTTCCAGCGGCCCGGACCCGCCGGCGCCGGCTACCTCCGCGGCCCGAACGGGACCGTCGGCCTCCCCGGCCGCGACCCCGCGGTCGGCGCCGGGCTGGTCGGCTGGCGCACGCCGGAGAGCCAGATCGTGCTCGCGCGGCCGGACTCGCTCGCGCCCGTCGCCGCCTACACCGCCCCCGGGGCGGGCCCGTTCGCGTTCAGCGACCAGTGGGTCGTGTGGCTCGTCGGGCAGGCCCAGCTCGTCGTCCAGCCGCGCAACGCCGGCGTCGCGCCGCGCACGGTCGCGGCCGCAGCGCCGGGCGAGCAACTCGGCCGGCCCTCGATCGTCGGCTCGGCGCTCGTCTTCCACCGCGCGAGCAGGGCCGGCTCGTCGATCCGGCTCTTCGACCTCGCGGTCAACCGCGAGAGCACGGTACGCAGCGAGCGGCGCGCGCTGCTCAGCAACCCGTCGTTCGACGGGCGCCGCATCGTCTACGTCCGCTCGACCTCCACGCTGCAGGAGCTCCGGCTGGGCCCGCTCGTCCGCCGCAGCGTCAGCCGCGACCAGGCGCTCTATCGCACCACCCCGACCGCCCGCCGCGACGCGACCCACGAGAAGGGCCGCCACCGCCACTCGGCGGGCTACAAGGGCGGCAAGCCGCCGCGGCTCGCGCCACGCCCGCCCGCGGGCGTCGTCGACACGTTGTGGACGACCGCCCTCGGGCCGACCGCCGCGTACGTGACGCGGCTCCGGAAGCGGAGCGGTGTCACGAGCGCGACGGTGCTCAGCGTGCCGCGATAGCTCGGGCGTTCGCGGCAGCGCCGCCGCGGCGCCGTCGTCCTGCTTAGGGGTCGCCATTCGACCCCAGGGCAGGACAACCCCACCGATTCCGGCCGAACCCACCCCTACCCAGCCGGCAGTTGACCTCCGCCGAAACTGCCGCGGACGCTAGACCCAGTCCTCGAGCACCGGCACCACCGCGTCCGCGCCGTCCACCACCGCGTCCGCGTCCGCCAGCTCCTCGACGCTGAACGGGCCCGTCGCCACCGCGATCACGCGCAGCCCGTCGGCCCGCGCGCACGCGATGTCGCGCGGCGTGTCGCCGATCACCACGGCCCGCTCGCGCGGCCAGTCGCCCGCCCGCGCGCGGGCGATCGGGGGCAGCTCGTCGCGGTTCTCCGAGTCGGAGCCGAACGCGCCCTGGCCCTCGGGGAACCAGTCGCCGATCCCCGCCCGCGCGAGCTTGAGGCGCGCGATCCGCTCGAAGTTGCCGGTGACGAGGGAGAAGCGGAAGGCGTCGGGGCGCGAAGCCAGCCGGGGCAGGGCCTCGGCGATGCCCGGCGCGACGTGGGGCGAGAGGTCGGCGGGGGCGAGCTCGTCGTAGAGCGCGCACGCCGCGGTGATGACGTCGTCCGCGCGCTCGTCGATCGCGCCCGATTCGAGCCCGGCGGCCGCCAGGAGGTCGCGCGCGATCGCGGAGTCCGTGCGCCCCGCCGCCTCGACGCGGCGCCCGTCGAACGAGAGCGAGCCGTGCACCCGCACCAGCGCCTGCCGCATCGCGTCGGCGTGCTCGGTCGAGGCGCGCTGCAGCAGCGTCCCGTCGATGTCCCAGAGCAGCAGGAGCGGTCGGGTCACCGCTGGAACGACACGCCGGCCTCGAGCCGCCGAGCGAACGCCGAGAGCAGCCGCGCCGTGTTCTCCACGTCGTCCATCTGCACCATCTCGACCGGCGAGTGCATGTAGCGCAGCGGGATCGAGACGACCGCGGTCGGGATGCCCGCGCGCGCGGCGTGGATCGCGTCCGCGTCCGTCCCCGTCGAGCGCGCCGACGCCGTCACGGTGAAGGGGATCTCCTCGGCCTCCGCCGCCTCGTGCAGCAGCTCGAAGATCACCGGGTCGAGCGTCGACCCGCGCTGGATCACCGGGCCGCTCCCGAACCGGTGTCGCCCCAGCTCCTTCTCGTTCAGGTCCGGCTGATCCGTCGCGAAGGTCACGTCGACCACGATCACGAGGTCGGGCTCCAGCGAGAACGCGGTCGTCCGCGCCCCCGCGAAGGTGATCTCCTCCTGCGTCACCGCCAGCGCGCACACGTCGGCGGCCGCGTCGCCCGCCTTCGCCACCTGCCGCGCCGCCTCGTAGGCGACGTAGCACCCGAGCCGGTTGTCCAGCGACCGCGAGACCAGCCGCCCGTTCGGATACTCGACCGGCTCACCGGCGACGACGGCGACGTCGCCGATGCGCACCACCGAGCGGGCGTCGTCGCCGTCCTTCGCCCCGATGTCGATGTGCAGGTGCTTGAGCTCGGGCGCCTTCTTGCGCTCCTCGCCGTCGAGCAGGTGGATCGGCCGCTTGCCGACCACGCCCGGGACGACGCCGTCGCGCGTGATCACGTCGAGCCGCTGGCCGACGAGCACGACCGTGTCCCAGCCGCCGACCGCCGTGAACCACAGGTAGCCGTCGTCGTCGATGTGGTGGACGATCAGCCCGATCTCGTCGATGTGGCCGGCGATCGCCAGCACCGGCCCGTCGCCCGAGCCGCGCACCCGCGCGACGGTCGAGCCGACGCTGTCGGAGGCCACGTCCGCGAACGACGCGCACGCCTCGCGGAACACCGCCGCGGGCGCCTGCTCGTAGCCGGACGGGCCCGCCGCGGTCAGCAGGCGGTGGAGGACGTCGGGGACGCTCACTCGTCGTCCGCCATCAGCTGGCGCAGCACGAAGGGCAGGATCCCGCCGTGCCGGTAGTACTCGACCTCCTTCGGGGTGTCGATCCGCACCCGCGCCTTGAACTCCGTGTCGTCCGCGCGCACGGTCACCTCCTTGGCCGACCCGTCCTCGAGCCCGGTGATCGAGTACTCCTCCTCGCCGGACAGCCCGAGCGACTCCGCGTCCTCGCCCTCGGGGAACTGCAGCGGCAGCACGCCCATCCCGACGAGGTTCGAGCGATGGATGCGCTCGAACGACTCGGCGATCACCGCGCGCACGCCCAGCAGCTTGGTGCCCTTGGCCGCCCAGTCGCGCGACGAGCCGGAGCCGTACTCCTTGCCCGCGAGCACGACCAGCGGCGTCTCGTCCTCGGCGTACTTCATCGCCGCCTCGTAGATCGTCATCTCCTCGCCGTCCGGCTGGAGCTTCGTGACGCCGCCCTCGGTGCCGGGCGCGAGCTGGTTGCGCAGCCGGATGTTGGCGAACGTCCCGCGCACCATCACCTCGTGGTTGCCGCGGCGCGCGCCGTAGGAGTTGAAGTCCTTGCGCTCGACGCCGTGCTCCTTGAGGTACTCGCCGGCCGGCGAGCTCTCCTTGATGTTGCCCGCGGGCGAGATGTGGTCGGTGGTCACCGAGTCCCCGAGCTTGGCCAGCACGCGAGCGCCCTCGATGTCGGTGACGTCCTCCGGATCCTCGGGGAAGTCCTCGAAGTACGGCGGCAGTCGCACGTAGGTCGAGTCGTCGTCCCACTCGAAGCGGTCGCCGGTCGGCACGTCGAGCGAGTTCCAGTGCTCGTCGCCGTCGAAGACCTCGCCGTAGGACTTGCGGAACATGTCGCTCTGCACGGCCTCCTCGACCGTCTCGGCGATCTCCTGCTCGCTCGGCCAGATGTCCTTGAGGAAGACGTCGTTGCCGTCCTCGTCCTGGCCCAGCGGCTCGTCGAGCAGGTCGATGTCCATCGTCCCGGCGATCGCGTAGGCCACGCACAGCGGCGGCGACGCGAGGTAGTTCATCTTCACGTCGGGGTTGATGCGGCCCTCGAAGTTGCGGTTGCCCGAGAGCACCGAGACGACCGCGAGGTCCTCGGCCTGGACGACGTCGGAGATCTCCTCCGGCAGCGGCCCGGAGTTCCCGATGCAGGTGGTGCAGCCGTAGCCGACGAGGTGGAAGCCGAGCGCCTCGAGGTCGTCGGTGAGGCCCGCGCGGTCGAGGTACTCCGTGACCACCTTCGAGCCCGGCGCGAGCGAGGTCTTCACCCACGGCTTGGACTTCAGGCCCTTCTGCACCGCGTTGCGGGCGAGCAGCCCGGAGCCGAGCATGACCGACGGGTTCGAGGTGTTGGTACACGAGGTGATGGCGGCGATCACGACGTGCCCGTGGTCGAGCTCGGTCTCCGTGCCGTCCTCGAGCGTGACCGGCACCGTCACCTCGGTGCGCTCGGAGACCTGCAGGCCGCCGGTGCCGCCGTCCGACGGCGAAGGTGACCGGTCGCGCGCGCCGTCGTGGTTGGCCGGCTCTCCGGATGACGGGGGATCCGAGGACGGGAAGGAGTCGGCGCTCTCTTCGTCCTGGTCGGGCCCGCCCTCCTTGGGGTCTTCGACGTCGTCGGGCAAGAGGTCCTCGAGCGCGAGCCGGAACGCCGCCTTGGACTCGGTCAGAGACACGCGGTCCTGCGGGCGCTTCGGCCCGGCGAGCGACGGCACGACCTGAGAGAGGTCGAGCTCGATCGTGTCGGAGTAGGTGGGCTCCTCGGAGTCGGCGTCGTGCCACAGGCCCTGCTCCTTGGCGTAGGCCTCGACGAGCTCGAGCCGCTCCTTCGGGCGGCCGGAGAACTCGAGGTAGCGCAGGGTCTCCTCGTCGATCGGGAAGATCGCGCAGGTCGAGCCGAACTCCGGCGACATGTTGCCGATCGTCGCCCGGTCGGCCAGCGGCAGCGCGCTCACGCCCGGCCCGAAGAACTCGACGAACATGCCGACCACGCCGCGCTCGCGCAGCATCTGGGTCACCGTCAGCACCAGGTCGGTCGCGGTCGCACCCTCGGGCAGCTCCCCGCCGAGCTTGAAGCCGAGCACCTGCGGGATCAGCATCGACATCGGCTGGCCGAGCATCGCCGCCTCGGCCTCGATGCCGCCGACGCCCCAGCCGAGCACGCCGAGGCCGTTGATCATCGTCGTGTGCGAGTCGGTCCCGACGAGCGTGTCGGGGTAGGCCTGCTTCGCGCCCTCGTGGGCCGTCTCGTCGGAGGTGAACACGACGCGCGCGAGGTACTCGAGGTTGACCTGGTGGACGATGCCGGTGTCCGGCGGCACGACGGCGAAGTTGTCGAACCCGTCCTGGCCCCAGCGCAGGAACGCGTAGCGCTCCTCGTTGCGCTCGAACTCGCGCTCGGCGTTGATGCGGAACGCGTCGCGGGTCCCGAAGGCGTCGACCTGCACCGAGTGGTCGATGACCAGCTCGGCGGGCACGAGCGGGTTGATCTTCGACGGGTCGCCGCCGTTGTCGGCCATCGCGTCGCGCATGGCGGCGAGGTCGACGACGGCCGGCACGCCGGTGAAGTCCTGCATCACGACGCGCGCGGGCGTGAACGCGATCTCCTCGGACGGATCGGCCTTCGCGTCCCAGCTCGCGAGCGCCTCGATGTCCTCCTTGCTGACCGACACCCCGTCCTCGTTGCGGAGCAGGTTCTCGAGCAGCACCTTCAGCGAGAAGGGGAGGCGCGCGACGTCGAACTTCGACTGCAGCGCGTCGAGCCGGTAGATCTCAAATGTCTCGCCCCCGACCTCGAGGTCCGCGCGGGCGTCGAAGGAGTTGTCAGCCATGCCTGCAGTGTCGCAGGCCAGGCCTCAGCGAGGCAGCTCCAGCGACCCGCCGTCGAAGCGCACGCGGACCGGCTCCGAGCCGCCCGGCGCCACCCGCCAGGAGAGCGTGAGCGGCACGTCCTGCCCCGGCTTGATGGTGGCGATCTGGCCCAGCCGGCGGCGCTCGAACTTCGAGCCCTTCACGTTCATCGACCACGGGTAGAGGCCGTGCGAGAAGCCCTGCGAGAACAGTGCGGTGTGGCGCACCGGCTTGCCGTCGGCGTCGAGGATCTGGACCCGATCGGTGTCGAGGTCGACCGCGCGCAGCGAGGCGTTGCGCAGCCGCCCTGTGAGGATGCGGTCGCGCGGCAGCTCGGGGACGAGGATCAGGCTCGGCTTCGCCTTCCACTCCAGCCGCGCGGTATCGGTGGCGGCCTGGGTGGCGCCCCCGTCGCGGTCGCCGAGCAGGAGCAGGGCGCCGACGCCGGCCGCGAGCACGAGGATCGCCGCCAGCCCCCACCTCATTGCGGCGGCCTCGCCGGGGTGGTGAACCAGGTGCAGCCGGGCGGGTCGGGGTTGTCGCGCGGATCCCACGACGCGCACGGCGCCTCGAGGGCGAGCTTGGTCAGGTTGCCGGTCAGCAGGGAGCCCTGCGGACACTCCGGCAGCGAGGCGGGATCGCTCGTGATGCGCCCGCCCGGCGCCCGGTTGTCGGCCCAGCAGTTGCCGATGCCGTTCTCGTCCCAGAAGAAGTCGACGCCGTTGGGCCGGCGACGGCCGTCGTCGTAGCCCATCTGGTTCCTGAGGAACTTGTTGCCGTTGGAGGTGTCGAGCTGCTTGGCCGGGTCGTTCTCGCCGCGGACCGAGGCCGGCACCCAGAACAGGCGCACGCCCGAGCGCCAGTTGTCGTAGATGTTGTTGTTCGAGAGCACGTTGTCGTTGACCCCGTAGAGGATGAAGCCGGAGCCGACCGGGACCTGGAACTGCGGGCAGACGATCGTCTTGCGGCGCTTCTCGAACGGGGTGCTCTTGCAATAGGCGTCGCGGTCGTTGGTGAAGTAGTTCTCGTTGTTCGAGTAGACCGCGTTGGTGTCCCACTTCGAGCAGTCCTGCGGCATGCCCGGGTGGCCGGACGCGAACGAGTCGTCGGAGATGCCGGCGTTGTTGTGGTGGAACCTCGAGTTGCGGGTGAACGTGCCGTTGCCCGCCGTGCCCGAGTAGCCGAGCACGTTGTGGTGCGAGTTGACGTAGCGGATCTCGATCCCGTAGCGCTTGCAGTGGCCCTCGGGGCCGGAGCCGGGGTAGATGCCGGAGTCGCCGTTGCCGAACGCCTCGATGTGCTCGTAGAGCCCGTTGTCGGAGGCGAAGGTGAGCACGCCGTAGTTCTGCCCGTAGGGCGTGACGAGCTGGCGCAGCTTGAAGCCGTTGGTCTCGACCACGTCGACGTCGTTGAACGCTCCCTGCTCGACCCACACGTTGCGGAGGTAGAAGCCGTCGGCGCGGTCGGCGCGGATGACGTCCTTCTTGAGCCGGTCGCCGACGATCTTCACGTGGCCGGGCCGGCGCCCGAGCCCCTCCATCAGGAGGTTGCACTTGCGGTCGCACTCCCTGTCGGGGTCGGAGAGCGAGTCGCCGATGATCGCGACCAGGTTGCGCGCGTTCGGGCACTTGAACTGGTGCTCGAAGGTCGCCACCGGCGCGTCGCCGTCGTCGGGGACCTCGAACATCGACTTGCACTTCGCCTGGTCGACCGGGACCTTGCGGCTCGGCTCCTCGCGGTAGGTGCCGGGCAGGATCTGGATGCGGTCGTTGCTCCTGGCCTTGTCGACCGCCGCCTGGATGTGGCGGAAGCGGCACTTGTCGAGCTGCCGCATGCGCGTGCGCAGCTTGCGGGCCTGGGACTCGCCGCGGAAGATCGCCTTGATCCGCACCTCCGAGTTCGCCTTGCAGACGATCAGCGGCGTCTCGTTGTGGCCGCCGTACCTCGGCACCGATCCCTTGGCCGGATCGGGGAACTCGGTGGTGCGCTCCGGGTGGGCCGCCGCGTTGCTCGCGAACGCCGCGAAGGCGCCCAGCACGACCAGCAGCGTCCATACCCTCCTCATCCGAACGGCAACGTACACCACGCCGCACGCACTACAGTCTTCCGCCGATGCACGCACGGATCGCGGCTGTCCTCCCTCTCATGCTTCTTCTGCTGGTGCCGGCGAGCGCCTCTGCGGCGCCGCGCGTGCAGCACCTGAAGTTCAAGTACGGCCCGGTGATCATCAAGCCGGGCCAGAACACGATCTCGCTCGACGGCGAGCGCGTGCCGAGGCCGAAGGTGCCCGGCTGGATCGTCGGCTTCCGCCCGGACCTCGAGCGCGCCAACGGCGTGATCCCGCGCGTCGACGTGCTGCACCTGCACCACGCGGTGTGGCTCATCAACGGGCGCCCGACGTTCGCGGCCGGCGAGGAGAAGACGAACGTGCGGCTGCCGAAGGGCTTCGGCTGGCGCCACGAGCCGGATGACCCGTGGGTGCTCAACCACATGATCCACAACCTCTTGCCGAACCGGGACCGGGTGTACATCACCTACACGCTCGACTTCATCCCCGACACGTCGCCGGCAGCGAGGAACATCCGCCGCGTCAACACGCGCTGGCTCGACGTCGAGGGCGGCAAGGCGTATCCGGTGTTCGACGTCAAGCGCGGCACGGGCGAGAAGGGGCGCTTCACCTACCCGAACGACGTCCCGGGCGCCTACGGAGCCGGCGCCCCGCGCAACCAGACGCTGATCCAGCGCGACGGCGTGCTGGTCGGCACGGCCGGCCACCTGCACCCCGGCGGCCTCTACACCGACCTCTCGCTCACGCGCGACGGGCGCACCGTCAACCTGTTCCGCTCGCGGGCGAAGTACTGGGAGCCCGCCGGCGCGGTGTCGTGGGACGTGGCGATGACGGCGACGCGGCCGAACTGGCGCGTGGCGGTCAAGCGCGGCGACGTGCTCAGCGTCTCCGCCACCTATGACTCCAAGCGCGCCTCGTGGTACGAGTCGATGGGGATCATGCCCGTGTCCTTCGCGCCCGGCGCGCCGGGCGGCGTCGACCCGTTCTCGGGCAAGCTCGAGCGCCGCGGCGTCCTCACCCACGGCCGCCTGCGCGAGAACCGCAACCACGGCGGCAAGCGCGGCGGGCTCAAGGACCCGCGCACGATGACGGGCGTGGCGGCGAGCGGCGACCCGCTCGCGATCACCGACTTCCTCTACGGCCAGGGCGACCTGCTGCGCGGCGGCGCCGACTCGCGCCCGCCCGAGATCGCGCCCGGGCAGAGCCTGACCTTCCTCAACCGCGACGCGGCGCGGACGATCTACCACACGATCACCGCCTGTAAGGCGCCCTGCAACCGCACCACGGGCATCGCCTATCCGCTCGCCGACGGCGCGGCCGACTTCGACTCCGGCGAGCTCGGCTTCGGCCCCGAGGGCTTCACCGCCGCGGCCAACCGCGACACGTGGTCGACGCCGACCGACCTCGGCCCGGGCACCTACACCTACTTCTGCCGCGTGCACCCGTTCATGCGCGGCGCGTTCCGCGTCAAACAGTGATTCGCAGGGAGGGGGTCGGGTAGGCCATTCGTATGGCCGAAACCCTCTCCCCGACCCGCCTTCGCCGGCTCGCCGAGATCCAGCCCGAGGAGGGCCGCGTCCTCAGCGTCTACATGGACCTCGACCCGGCCGAGTTCGGTACTCCCTCCGCCCGCGCGACGCAGATCACCTCGCTGATCACCGACGCGCGCCACCACGTCGAGGCGCTCGGCGACCTCAGCCACGACGAGCGCAAGGCGCTCCGGGCCGACGTCGAGACCGTCCGCGAGACCCTCTCCCAGCCCGGCATCGCCGAGGACGGCACGCGCGGCGTCGCCGTCTTCGCCTGCAGCCTCGCCGGGCTGCTCGAGACGGTGCGCGCGCCGCACCCGCTGCCCGCGAAGGTCGTCGTCGACCGGACACCGTACGTGGAGCCACTGCTGCTGACCCAGGGCGGCGAGCGCTGGTGCGTGCTGCTGGCCAACCGCCGCAACGCGCGGCTGTTCATCGGCGCGCCCGACGCGCTGGAGGAGACCGACCGCGTGGAGGACAACGTCCACTCCCAGCACCGCCAGGGCGGCTGGTCGTACCCGCGCTACGAGCGCTCGGTCGAGGAGGACGTGCGCGACCACCTCGCCCGCGTCGCGCAGGTCACGTTCGACAACCTGCAGGAGCGCCGCTTCGAGCGCCTGCTGATCGGCGCGCCGCAGGAGACGGTCGGCGACCTCGAGCGCCACCTCCACCCGTACCTGAAGGAGCGCCTCGCGGGCCAGATCCGGCTCGACGTCGAGAACGCCTCGCCCGACGAGGTCCGCCGCGCCACGGCGGAGAAGGTGGCCGAGCTCGAGGCCGGGCGCGAGGAGGAGGCGCTCGAGCGCATGCGCCAGGGCATCGGCGCCGGCGGCCGCGCCGCCGCCGGGCTCGACGAGGTGATGGGCGTGCTCGAGGAGGGGCGTGTCGAGACGCTGCTGCTCGCCCCCGGCGTCGAGGCCGGCGGAGCGATCGAGAAGGCGCTCGAGTCGGGCGCGGCGGTCATGGTCTTCCGCCACCACGGAGAGCACCTCGGCCCTCACGGCGGCATCGCCGCGCTGCTGCGCTATTGATGCGCAGATGGCCGCCGCGCTGATCATCGTCGACTACCAGCACGACTTCGCCCACCCCGACGGCGCCCTGTCCGTGCCGGCGGGCGAGGAGGTGGCGGAGCACATCAACGCGCTCGCGGCCTCGGGCGACTACGAGCTCGTCGTCGCGACGCGCGACTGGCATCCGCCCGACCACGGCTCCTTCACCGACCAGGGCGGGATCTGGCCGATGCACTGCGTCCAGGGCACCGACGGCGCTGAGCTGCACCCGGCGCTCGACACCGAGCCGCTCCACGCGATCGTCGACAAGGGCCAGGACCCGGGCACCGAGGGCTACTCGGCGTTCGACGCGACGTCGCTCGCCGAGACGTTGCGCGCCCGCGGCGTGGACACTGTGACCGTGGTCGGCCTGGCGACGGACTACTGCGTCAAGAACACCGCGCTCGACGCCCTCCGCGAGGGCTTCGCGGTGACGGTCGACAGCGCGGGCGTCCGCGGCGTCGACGTCCAGCCGGGCGACTCGCAGCGCGCCCTCGACGAGCTGGCGGCGGCGGGTGCGACCGTGGCGTAGGCCAGCCGGGAAGGACGACCCGCGCGAGCGGCTGCTCGAGCGGTTGCGGCCGTACGTCTCCGACGAGCGCGTGCTGGCCGCGCTGCGGGCGGTCCCGCGCGACCGCTTCGTGCCCGACGACCTGGCCGAGGAGGCGTGGGACAACGTCGCGCTGCCGATCGGCGCGGGCCAGACGATCTCGCAGCCGCTCGTCGTGGCGCGCATGTGCGAGCTGCTGGCGCTCGGCGGCGGCGAGCGGGTGCTCGACGTCGGCACCGGCTCGGGCTACCACGCCGCGGTGCTGGCGCAGCTCGCCGACCACGTGTGGAGCATCGAGCGCCACGCGGAGCTGTCGGCGGAGGCGGGCGAGAACCTGGCCGCGGCGGGGATCGAGAACGTGACGCTCGTGGTCGGCGACGGCGCCGCCGGCTATCCCGAGCGCGCCCCTTACGACGCCGTCAACGTCGCGGCGGCGATGGGCGTCGTGCCGCGCGCGCTCACCGACGAGCTCGCCGACGGCGGGCGGCTCGTCGGCCCGGTCAACACCAGCGACCAGCGCCTCATCCTCCTCCGCCGTGGCGCCCACGGCCTCGAGCGCTCCGAGCACGAGCGAGTGAGATTCGTGCCGCTGATCAGCGCACAGGGCTGAGGCGGGCGTTCGGGCGGTACTCGCGGCCGACCTTCGCGCACGGGCGGCCGTCGACCAGCACGACGTCGGCGGTGAAGTCGTTGGAGCCGCGGATCAGGGCCGAGCCGACGCCGTAGGCGTCGACCGGGACGCGCGCGGCCTCGAAGGCGCGGATGCGGTCGGCGTTGAAGCCGCCCGAGGCGACGATCCGCACGCCGGTGTGGCCGGCCTGGTCGAGCGCGTCGCGCACGAGGTGGACGAGCTCGGCGTCGACGCCCTTGGCCGCGGTCGGGCCGTGGCGCCGCTGCAGCTCGAGGTCGGCCAGCGAGTCGGAGGTGTCGAGGCGCACGCCCCACAGGTCGGGGCCGAGCGCCTCCGCGACCTCGAGCGTCGTCTTCACCGAGTCGTTCTCGAAGTCGACGAGCACCGTGACCTGCATCTGGTGGCCGAAGTGGCGCGTGAACGCGCGCGCCGCCGCCACGGTGTCGCCGTTGAAGGCCGCGATCAGCGCGTGCGGGACGGTGCCGACGCCGCGGCCGCCCCACCACGACGCCTGCGCGTCGGTCGAGACGCCGATCGCGCCCGCCACGTGCGCCGCCCAGCCGTCGCCGGTCTGCACGAGCCAGTGGTCGTGGCGGGCCGGGAAGTACAGGATCGGCTTGCCGGCCGCCGCGTCGACGACCTCGCGGACGTTGCGCATGACCAGGGTGCGGCGCGCCATGCAGCCGAGATAGACGGTCTCGAGGTGGGCGAACAGCGAGTAGTCGCCCTCGATCGTCATCACCGTCTCCCACGGCGCGATCTCGTCGCCCTCGTGCAGCGCGTTGACCTCGATGCCCGTCCCAGCCGTCCGCCCACGAGCCGTCGGGGCGGCGGTGGCCGGCGCACTGGTGCAGCACGGCGACCGCCTCGTCGATCCCGCCCAGGATCGACTCCTTGCGCTGGAAGACCTGCATCAGCACCCGCGGCCGGCGCTGCTCGAGCTCGAGCGTCGCCTTCGCGTAGTTGAAGTAGACGTCGGAGTAGTAACCCTCGCGGATCTTCTCCACGGGGAGGCGGAAGACCTCTGGCGCGAGGCGCTCGCGTTCGGTGACGCCCATCGCCGGAGTTAATCACCGTTCGTGCTAGACAACGCGGCCATGTCTGAACGCTCCGCCATCGTGACCGGGGCGGCCGGAGGGATCGGCCGCGCCATCGCCGAACGACTCGTCGCCGACGGCTACGGCGTCCTCGCGGTCGACCTCAAGCCCGCCGACGACGGTCCCGGCGTGCCGTACGCCGCCGACCTGACCACCCGCGAGGGCAACCGCGGGGCGGTCGACGCCGCGCTCGAGGCGTTCGGCCGGCTCGACGCCGTGATCCCCAACGCCGGCTTCCAGCACGTGGCGCCGATCGGCGAGTTCCCCGAGGACCGCTGGGACGGCCTGATCGCGCTGCTGCTCACGAGCCCCTTCCTGCTCGCCCGCTACGCCTGGGAGCACCTGGCGAAGAGCGGCGACGGGCGCTACGTGGCGATCGCCTCCGCGCACGCGCTCGCCGCCTCGCCCTACAAGGCGGGCTACGTGAGCGCCAAGCACGGCGTGCTCGGCCTCGTGCGCACGCTCGCGCTCGAGGGCGCCGAGCAGGGCATCCTCGCCACCGCGGTCTGCCCCGGCTTCGTGCGCACGCCGCTGGTCGAGGGTCAGCTCGCCGACCAGGCCAAGCGCCACGGCGTCTCCGAGGAGACGGTGCTCGAGGACGTCATCCTCGCGCCGCACGCCGTCAAGCGGCTGATCGAGCCCGAGGAGGTGGCCGAGGTGGTCGCGTTCCTGCTCGGCCCCGGCGGCCGGCCGTTCACCGGCGCCCCCGTGACGATGGACATGGGCTGGACCGCGAGGTGAGCGCGCTCGAGGCGATCGTCCTCGGGATCGTGCAGGGCCTCACCGAGTTCCTCCCGGTCTCGAGCACGGCGCACCTCCGCATCGTCCCCGCCTTCGCGGGCTGGGAGGACCCGGGCGCCGCCTTCACGGCGGTGACGCAGCTCGGGACGATGGCGGCGGTCCTCCTCTACTTCCGCCACGACCTGTGGCGGATCACGGTCGGCTTCCTGGCGGGGTTGCGCGACCGCGAGGCGCGCCGCACGCAGGACTTCCGCATGGGGCTCTACATCATCCTCGGCACGATCCCGATCGGGATCTTCGGCTTCGTCTTCTCCGACCAGATCGAGAACGGCGCCCGCAACCTGACGCTGATCGGCTGCACGCTGATCACGCTCGGCCTGCTGCTGGCGATGGCGGAGAAGGTCGCGTCGCACACGCGCACGCTCGACACACTGAACCTGCGCGACGGCATCATCATCGGGTTCGCCCAGGCCTGCGCGCTCGTGCCCGGCGTGTCGCGCTCGGGCGCGACGCTGACCGCCGGCCTCTTCCTCGGCCTCGAGCGCACCGCCGCCGCCCGCTACTCGTTCCTGCTCTCGGTCCCCGCCGTCGTGCTCTCCGGCCTGTTCGAGCTGCGCGACATCGGCAGCGGCGAGCACGCCGCCGCGGTCCCCACCGCGATCGCGACGCTGTGCGCGTTCGTGGTCGGCTACGCGTCGATCGCCTTCCTGCTGCGCTGGCTCGGCAACCACTCGACGGCGATCTTCGTCGTCTACCGCGTCGGGCTCGGCGCGCTCGTGCTGATCCTCGTCGCGACCGGGACGATCAGCTAGCCGGCAGCGCGCGGTCGAGCTGCGCGTCGAGCGCCGCGACCGCATCCTCGGGCGTGAACGCGCCGCCGCCGAACAGCAGCGGCTCGGAGAGGCCGCCGACGACGGCCACCGCCAGCCGCGCCTCGCGCTCGGCGTGACGCGCGCCGCCCAGCTCGAAGAGCGCGGTGATCGCCTCGTGCAGCTCGGCCAGGTCGTCGCGCAGCTCGGCGGCGAGCGCGGGCGCGTGCAGCGCGCGGGCCGCGAACGCCATGCTGATCCGCACCGCCGCCGCGCGGCGGGCGTCGAGCGGGAGCAGCTCCAGCAGCACCTCGCGCAGCGCCTCCTTCGGCGTCGCGGCCGCGTCGGCGCGCTCCTCCGCGCGCGCCCCGAGGTCCTCGCCGACGCGGCGGTAGGCGTGGCGCAGCATCGCGTCCTTGGTCGGGAAGTAGTGCTGGACCGTCCCGATGGCCACGCCGGCGCGCGCCGCGATGGCGCGGATGCTCGCCGCCTCGAGCCCGCCCTCCGCGACCACCTCGAGCAGCACCGCGCTGAGCCGGTCGCGGCGCACGTCGTGGTCGACCGCGGCCGGTGTCATACAGTCGTATGGTACTGTCCGAGCATGACGTCACCGGCGCCGGCCGAGTCCCGCAGCGCGCGCTTTGCGCGCCGCCACCCGCGGCTCTACGCGCTCCGGCACGTCGCGAAGGGCACCGGGAAGGCAGCCGCCGCGCTGATCGGCCTCGCCCTGCTGATCAACCTGCTCCCCGCTATCCCGTGGCCCGACATCCCGCTCCCCTCGATCGACCTGCCGGAGATCCCGTGGCCGGACATCCCGCTGCCGTCGATCGACCTGCCGGAGCTGCCCGGCTGGGTGCGGGCGATCCTCGAGGCGAAGAAGTACTGGCTCCCGATCCTGATCGGGATCGTGCTCACGGTGCGCGAGCTCCGCCGCCGCCGCGGATCTCCGGCCTCCCCGGTGAGATCTACGCCGGCAGCGTGAACGAGAAGCGGTTGCCGCCGGCCTCGCCCGGCGCGACCCCGATCTCGCCGCCGTGGCGCTCGACGATCTCCCTGCAGATCGCGAGCCCGAGCCCGCTCCCGCGCGCGCGCCGCTCGTTGCGGCCGCGCCGGTGCGGCTCGAAGATGCGCCCGCGGTCCGCGGGCGGGATGGTCTTGCCCGCGCTCTCGATTCCGAACCGCCATGCCTCGGGCTCGCGGTCCGCGCCGACGCGCACGGTCGCCGAGTGGCGCGGCCCGTACTTGAGCGCGTTGACGAGCAGGTTCATGAACACCGCGGAGATCAGCGGCGGCTCGGCCATGACGGCGGGGAGCGGCGCGACGTGAACCAGCGCTCGGCGCGCCAGGATCTCGGGCCGCAGCAGACCGAGGCAGTCGGCGACGACGCCGCCGAGCTCGACCGGGCGCGGCTTCAGCCGGCGGTCGTGGAAGGCGGCGTGGTGGAGCAGGCTCTCGACGAGCAGGCGCGACTGCATGCAGCCACGGCGCAGCAGGTCGAGCTCGCGCACCGAATCTGCATGGCGCCCGTCTTGGTCGAGGCGCTCGCAGACGGTCGCCGCGTAGGCATCCATCATCACGACCGGCGTCAGCAGCTCGTGCGCAGCGAGGGCGGCAAACTGCTCCACCTCCGCTTTCTCACGCTCCAGCTCCGAGATCCGTTCGCGAAGCCGGGTGATCTCCCCGTGCGATTCCATTCCGATTACTCAACGCTCCTGAACGACGAACGTACCGCGTGTTGACACCAACACAGCTATGTAGTCATTTGAGTGACCCTTGACTACGTGTCAAGCCCGACCAGCGGGCTGACGTAGTAGCTCGACGACCCCCAGGTCGCGGTCGGGAAGCCGCCTCCGTACTGGTAGACGCCGGCATCGGCGGGGAACCGCAGCGGGCCCACCGTGCGGCCGGCGGCGAAGGCGCCACGATTGACGGCGTAGTGCCCGTCGGTCGCCAGGTAGCTCGCGGTGTAGGTGTGCCCGGGCGTCAGCCTGAGCGGCGCGTTCAGGAGCACGTCGACGACACCGCTCGGGCCACCCTCCCCGATCGCCTCGCCGCGCGCGACGATGGTGCCCGCCTCGTCGTAGACCCAGACGCGGTTCTCAACCATCGGGTGCAGTGGCGCGCGGTAGAAGCGCACGGCGCGCGCCGTGTAGGCGCCCGTCGCCGGCTGCGCGACGCTGAAGCGGACGCCGAGCTCCACCCTGGCCGCGTCGGCGGCCGCGGGGTCGGCGATCGACGTCGATCCGTCGAACAGCGCCCACGGGCCGGTGCTGGGCGGCTCCGCCGGGCTGCTGGCGCCGGTGTCCAGCGAAACGACCGGGCTGACGTAGTAGCCCGACGAGTTCCAGCTGTCACCGGGGAAGCCGCCGCCGTACTGGTAGACGCCCGCGTCCGCGGGGAAGCGCACGGGACCGACGGTGCGCGCCGCTGCGAACGCCCCGCGGTCGAGCGCGTAGTGGCCGGTCGGCGCGGAGTAGCTGACGGTGTAGGTCTTGCCGGGGGTCAGCCGCAGCGGCTCGGCGAGCGGCACGTCGACGACCCCGCTCGCCCCGGCCGCGACGTCGAGGCTGCCGCGCGTGAGCATCCGCCCGCTCGAGTCGTAGACGTTCACGCGGTTGGTGTTGATCGGCCGGTTGGGCGCGCGGTAGTAGCGCACCTTGGTCAGCCAGTAGGCGCCGGAGGCCGGCGTGTCGACGCTGAAGCGTGCGCCCAGCTCGACGTTGCCCGAGTCGCCGGCATCGGGGTCGGCGATCGCGGTGGTGCCGTCGAACAGCGCCCACGGGCCCGACTCGGCGCGTGCCGATGGGGCGTGCAGGAGCAGGAGCACCACGGCGGCGAGCAGCAGCCTCGTGGCACACCGCAGGCTGAAGCTCGACATTCGTAGTCCTCCCTGACCGACGTCGCGAACGAATGCCGACCCTAGTCAGGCGCGTCGACCCTGGAACTGGTCGATCGAACAGGAGAGGCGAGGGAGCGGGAGCGACGGGACTCGAACCCGCGACCTCCGGCGTGACAGGCCGGCGCTCTAACCGACTGAGCTACGCCCCCTCAGGCGTGCTTAGTAAAGCACGTGAAAGCGCCCCACCACCTGCCGAAACCGAAACCGCTGCGAGGGGCGCAACTGCGCGCTCGACGCGGTGTTTCCGGAGGCGTCAACCGATCAGTCAGGAGGTGGGGCTGTGCCCCATTCTGCCAAGTCGCTCGCAGCGGTTCTAGCGAGCGCGCTGCTGGGCCTCACGATCTTCAGCGCGACTGCCCTCGCGCTCAACATCGTCGGGACGCCAGGCAACGACCGCATCCGAGGGTCGATGAAGGCCGATTCGATCAACGCTCGTGCCGGCAACGACCTCGTCGTTCGCCCGCGCCGGCGCGGACTCCGTCGCCGCCGGGGCCGGCGATGACCGGGTCTTCGGCAACCGCGGCAACGACACCGTCACCGGCGCCGACGGCAACGATCGCGTCTTCGGCGGTCGCGGCAACGACGCCGTGAACGCCGGGAGCGGCGACGACGTCGTCCGCGGCCAGCGCGGCGCCGACGTGGTCGTCGGCGAGCTGGGCGCGGACCGCCTGTTCGGCAACCTCGGCGACGACCGGCTCGAGGGTCGCGCCGGCCCGGACCGCCTCCACGGCAACCGCGGCGACGACACGCTCATCGGCGACGTCCCGCTGGTCGGCGACCTGGTCAGCCCCGACCGCCTGTTCGGCGGCCGCGGGAACGACACGCTGCGCGGCGGCGACGGCCCCGACCGCATCCACGGCGGCCCGGGTCAGGACGACGCGGCCGGCAACGCCGGCAACGACGTCATGTCCGGCGGCGTCGGCCCGGACGTGCAGAACGGCGGCCCGGGCGACGACCGGATCCTCGCCAACCGCGGCCAGGACACGACGACGGGCGGGCCCGGCAACGACATCCTGTTCGCGCTCGCGCGCAAGGACGTCCACGGCCCGAACGACGTGCTCGGCGACACGCTCCGCGGTGAGGACGGCAACGACGCCCTCCGCGTCCGCGACGGCGAGCAGGACACGGTCAACTGCGGCAACGGGATCGACACCGCGTACCTCGACTTCAAGGACGTGATCGAGGACGCGACCGCGCAGAACCCGAACGGGTCGTGCGAGGTCGTGCAGCGCGGCGTCCCGAACCAGCTCGACTCCCGCGAGGAAGACGTCGAGGAGAACCCGGCGGAGGACAAGCAGGAGGGCTAGGTACGCATGAATACCGGGGCGACGGGTTCAAGAACTCGTCGCCCCGGGGTAGTAATGCGCCATGTACATCGGTCTCGGAGCGCTACTACTCATCATCATCATCCTCATCCTCGTGCTCTAAGTAATCCGCACGAGGCCCCGACGTGCGGCAGAAGGGCCGCGCGCCGGGGCTGAGGAAAACCGAACCGATGGACGGTGGCCTGCCGCGTGGTCGGGCCACCGCAGCGCTGGCACCTTGCGTGTCATGCCGAAACAGAACCTCGCCGCCCGCGCCGGTCGCTGGAGCGCCCAGCACCGCAAGCGCGCCATCCTCGGATGGATCCTCTTCGTCGTCCTCGCCACCTTCGCCGGTGGTGCCGTCGGTCAGAACACGCTGGCGGACGAGGACATGGGCAACGGCGAATCGCGCACCGCCGACCAGGCGATCGCCGACGCCGGCTTCCCGAAGGAGTCCGGCGAGCAGGTGCTCGTCGAGGCCCGCAGCGGCCAGAAGCTCACGGTCCGCGACGGCGAGTTCACCGCCGCCGTCGACGACGTCGTCAAGCAGCTGAAGGCGACGCCGCACGTCAAGGAGGTCGAGTCCCCCTACGCGAAGGGCAACGAGGGCCAGCTCTCCAAGGACGAGACCGCCGCGCTCGTGACCTTCAAGCTCGCCGGCGAGGACGACGTGGCCAAGGACCGCGTCGGCGCCACTCTTGCCGCCACCAAGGCCGCCCAGGAGGCGCATCCCGATCTGCGCATCGAGCAGTTCGGCGACGCGAGCGCCAACAAGGCGCTGTCGGCCGCCTTCGACAAGGACTTCAAGAAGGCCGAGGTCCTCTCGCTCCCGATCACGCTCGTGATCCTCATCCTCGCCTTCGGCTCACTGGTGGCCGCCGGCCTGCCGCTGCTGCTGGCACTGACCGCCGTGATGGGCACGATCGGCCTGCTCGGCCCCGTCTCCCAGATCGTCCCGCTCGACGAGGCGATCGCCTCCGTCGTGCTGCTCGTCGGCCTCGCCGTCGGCGTCGACTACGTCATGTTCTACCTGCGGCGCGAGATGGAGGAGCGCGACGCCGGCAAGGGCCCCGAGGCCGCGCTCGAGGCTGCCGCGGCGACCTCCGGCCGCGCGGTGCTGATCTCCGGCATCACGGTCATCGTGGCCATGGCCGGCATGTTCCTCGCCGGCTCCCCCGTCTTCCTCTCGTTCGGCATCGGCACGATCCTCGTCGTCGCGGTCGCCGTGCTCGGCTCGATCACCGTGCTGCCCGGCGATGCTCTCGTGGCTGGGCCAGAAGGGCTGGACCGAGAAGGGCCGCGTGCCCTACCTCGGCCGCCTGCGCCACCGCAACCATGGCGAGTCGCGCGTGTGGGGAGCCATCCTCGACCGCGTGCTCAAGCGCCCGGTGGTCTCCGTCGTGCTCGCCGGCGGCCTGATGCTCGCGCTCGCGCTCCCCGCGCTCGGCATGCACACGATCAACCCCGGCGTCGCGGGCCTCCCGCGCAGCCTGCCGATCATGCAGACCTACGACCGCATCCAGGAGAAGTTCCCCGGCGGCCCGCTCCCCGCGTCGGTGGTCGTCCAGGCCGACGACGTGACCGCGCCCGAGGTCCAGGCCGGCATCGCCAAGCTGCAGCAGCAGGCCGGCGAGACGGAGGGCTTCGGCCAGCCGATCAACACCACCGTCAACCCGGGCAGCGACCTCGAGATCGTCGACATCCCGCTGGCCGGCGACGGCACCGACGAGAAGTCGGAGGCTGCGCTCGCCAAGCTGCGCGACGACCTCATCCCGGCCACGATCGGGAACGTCGACGGCGTCGAGGTCAACGTGACGGGCATGACCGCCGGCTCGAAGGACTTCAACGACGTGATGCAGGCGCGCCTGCCGATCGTGTTCGCGTTCGTCCTCGGGCTCGCCTTCATCCTGCTGCTGGTGACGTTCCGGTCGATCGTGGTGCCGATCAAGGCGATCGTGCTCAACCTGCTGTCGGTCGGCGCGAGCTACGGCATCCTCACGCTCGTCTTCCAGGACGGGCACGGCGAGTCGCTGCTCGACTTCCACTCGCTCGGCGGGATCACGTCATGGCTGCCGCTGTTCCTGTTCGTGATCCTGTTCGGCCTGTCGATGGACTACCACGTGTTCATCCTCAGCCGCATCCGCGAGGCGGTCGACTCCGGGATGAGCACCGACCGCGCGGTCGCGCACGGCATCAAGCAGACCGCCGGCGTGGTCACGTCCGCGGCGATCGTGATGGTCGCGGTGTTCTCGATCTTCGCGACGCTGAGCTCGATGGAGTTCAAGCAGATGGGCGTCGGCCTCGCAGCCGCGATCCTCATCGACGCGACGATCGTCCGCGCCGTCCTCCTGCCCGCCACGATGAAGCTGCTCGGCGACTGGAACTGGTACCTGCCGCGCAAGCTCAACTGGATCCCGCAGATCGCCCACGAACGGTCGCCGGAGCCGGCCAAGGCGTAGGCGCCGGCCGTAGGTACTCTCCCGCCGCATGCGCGCGCGTGCGGCGGTCGCCGTCCTGATCATCCTGCCCCTCGCCGCGTGCGGCGGGGGGCTCTCCAAGGGCGAGCTCGTCGCCGAGGGCGACAAGATCTGCAAGCAGGTCAACGACCAGGTGGCGAAGGAGCCGGAGCCGGTCAACGCCAAGGATCTCCAGGCGCTGGCCGAGAAGACCGTCGAGATCTCCGACCCGGCGATCAAGGACATGGAGGAGCTCGAGCCGCCGGACGACCTCGAGAAGGACTTCGACGCCTTCGTCGCCAGCCTGAAGAAGCAGCGCGACCTGACCGAGCAGATCGGCAAGGCGGCCGGCGCGGGCGACACGGCGAAGATCCAGGAGCTCGGTACCGAGGCCCAGGAGGCCCAGGAGGAGTACCGCCGGCTCTCCAACAAGATCGGCTTCAAGGAATGCGGAGGGGGGACCTGAGATGGCGCGCTTCGGGGTGCTGACCGGCGGGGGCGACTGCCCGGGGCTCAACGCGGTGATCCGCGCGATCGTGCGGCGGGGCAACCAGCTCGGGCACGACTTCTTCGGCTATCGCTACGGCTGGGCGGGCGCGCTGGCCGGCGACGGCGCGGAGCTGACCGCGGACGCGACGCGCGGGATCCTCCACCGCGGCGGGACGATCCTCGGCACCTCGCGCACGAACCCCTACAAGGAGGAGAACGGGCTCGAGCGCGTGAAGGCGTCGATGGAGCGGCACAACCTCGACGGCCTGATCCCGATCGGCGGCGAGGACACGCTCGGCGTCGCCGGGAAGCTCTCCGACGACGGCATCGACGTGGTCGGCGTGCCGAAGACGATCGACAACGACCTCGCCGGCACCGACTTCACGTTCGGCTTCCAGACCGCGGTGCAGATCGCCACCGACGCCATCGACCGCCTGCACACCACGGCGGAGTCGCACAACCGCGTGATCGTCGTCGAGGTGATGGGGCGCACCGCGGGCTGGATCGCCTGCTACTCCGGGATGGCGGGCGGGGCCGACGTGATCCTCGTGCCCGAGCGGCCGTTCGACATCGAGGAGGTCTGTGAGCGGGTCCGCCACCGCCACGAGAGCGGGCATTCGTTCTCGATCGTCGTGGTGGCCGAGGGGGCGACGCCGAAGGATGGCGAGGTCAAGTCCGAGTTCGGGGGCGGGACGGACGCCTTCGGCCACGTGCGCCTCGGCGGCATCGCCGTGCACCTCGAGCGCGAGATCGAGGAGCGCACCGGCTTCGAGTCGCGGATGACGATCCTCGGCCACGTGCAGCGCGGCGGCACGCCGCTCGCCTACGACCGCGTGCTCGGGACGCGCTTCGGGGTGGCGGCGATCGACGCCGCCGACCAGGGCAGCTTCGGGAAGATGGTCGCGCTGCGCGGAACGGAGATCGAGCTCGTCCCGCTCAGCGAGGCGCTCGCCGAGCCGAAGCTGCTCGATCCGCGCCTGTTTGAGACTGCGACCGTGTTCTTCGGGTAGCTTCCGGACCGTGTTCAAGCAGGGACCGATCCCGGCCTTCGTGCACGGGATCGTCGAGTACCTGGCGGCGATCCTGTTCATCGCTGCGCCGTTCCTGTTCTCGTTCGAAGAGGACGCGGCGGTCGCGCTCTCGGTCATCGTCGGCGTGGTGATCCTGATCATCGCCGCGTCGACCCACTGGCGCACCGGGCTGATCCACTCGATCCCCGTGCAGGCGCACGTGATCCTCGACTACCTGCTGGCCATCTTCCTGATCGCCTCGCCGTTCATCCTCGGCTTCTCCGACGACAGCACGGCGGCGGCGTTCTTCATCGTGATCGGCGTCGTGCACCTGCTGCTGACGATCGCCACGCGCTTCGTCGCCGACGAGCGGCCGCCGGTGGCGAAGCGGCAGCCGGCGAGCGACAAGCCGAAGTAGCCGTGTTCGAGGCGATCGCCGCGCGCGGCGAGGCAGCCGCGGCCGTGTCCGAGCAGGGCTGGCTGCAGGCGATGCTCGACGCCGAGGCAGGCCTCGCGCGGGCGCTGGCGAGCGCCGGGGTGATCGGCGACGAGGAGGCCGAGGCGATCGCGGCCGCGTGCGTGGCCGAGCGCTTCGACGCGGCGCAGATCGCCGCCGACGCGGCCGGCTCCGGCAACCCGGTGGTGCCGCTGAAGGCGGCGCTGACCGCCGCCGTGGAGGGCCCGGCGGCCGCGCACGTGCACCGCGGCGCGACGAGCCAGGACATCCTCGACACCGCCGCGATGCTGGTGGCGGCGCGCGCGCTCGACCCGCTGCTCGACGACCTGCTCGCCGCGCGCGAGGCGGCGGGGGAGCTCGCGCGCGCCCACCGCGACACGCCGCTGGCGGGCCGCACGCTGCTCCAGCAGGCGGTGCCGACGACCTTCGGGCTCAAGGCGGCGGGCTGGATGGCCGGGCTCGAGGACGCGCGGAGATGGCTCAACGAGGTGCGCGTGGAGCGCCTGGCGGCGCAGCTCGGCGGCGCGGCGGGCACGCTCGCGTCCCTGGGTGAGGCCGGCCCGCGCGTGGCCGAGGCCTATGCGGAGGCGCTCGGCCTGCCCGAGCCGGTGCTGCCGTGGCACACGCTGCGCGGGCGCATCGGCGAGCTGGCGAGCGCGCTGGCGGTGACGTCCGGCGCGGTCGCGAAGGCGGCGCGCGACGTGATCCTGCTCTCGCAGACCGAGGTCGCGGAGGTGCGCGAGGCCAAGGGCGGCGGCTCGTCGGCGATGCCGCACAAGCGCAACCCGGTCGCGTCGATCTGTGCGCTGGCGTGCGCGCAGCAGGCGCCCGGGCTGGCGGCCACGCTGCTCGGCGCGATGGCCCACGAGCACGAGCGCGCGGCCGGGCCATGGCACGCCGAGTGGCGGCCGCTGTCGGAGCTCCTGCGCTCCACCGGCTCCGCGGTTGCGTGGCTGCGCGAGTCGCTCGAGGGACTCGAGGCCGACCCCGAGCGGATGCGGGCGAACCTCGACGCCACCGGCGGCCGCCTGCTCGCCGAGCGGGTGAAGGGCGAGGTCGGCGCGGAGGAGCTGGAGCGGGCGCTGGACGCGGACGACTTCCCCGCCGCGCTCGCGTCGCTGGTCGGCGAGGCGCGCGCCGCCGAGCTGCTCGACCCGAGCGGCTACCTCGGCGCGGCCGGCGAGCTCGTCGACCGCGCGCTGGACTTCTACGACCGGGAGGGCTGATGGAGGAGGGCGAGCGCACGCGCCGCGAGGTGCTGGGCGACGAGCACGTGGACCGCACGCTCGGCAGCGCGTCCGAGTACGCGAAGCCGTTCCAGGACTACCTGACGCGGGTGGCGTGGGGCGAGGTGTGGGCGCGGCCGGGGCTCGACCGCCGCACGCGCTCGTGCCTGACGATCGCGCTGCTGACCGCCTTGCGGGCCGAGAACGAGCTGCCGATGCATCTGCGCGCCGCGATCCGCAACGGCGTCACGCCCGAGGAGATCCGCGAGGTCATCATCCACGCCGGCCTCTACGCGGGGATCCCGACCGCGAACGCGGCGATGAAGCTGGCCGACGAGGAGTTCGGCTAGGCCGCCTCGCGCAGGACCGGGCAGGACATGCAGCGCGGGCCGCCACGGCCGGTGCCGAGCTCCGAGCCCGCGATCAGCACGACCTCGATGCCCTCCTCCGCCAGCCGCGCGTTGGTCTCCGTGTTGCGCTCGTAGGCGACGACGAGACCGGGCGCGAGCGCCAGCGTGTTGTTGCCGTCGTCCCACTGCTCGCGCTCGGCGGTCACCGGGTCGAGGCCGGTGTCGATCACGCGCAGCTCGCCGATCCCCATCGCGCGCGCCGCCGCGCCGAGGAACGGCTCGCGGTCGCCGACGCCGCCCGGCTCGACCAGGTACGCCTCGAGCGCGTCGGCGAGCGGCGGGTACATGACGACCGCGTCGCGGTCGACCATCGTGCAGACGGTGTCGAGATGCATCGTCGCGCGGTCCTGGGAGATCGGGACGGCCAGCACCGCACGCGCCTCGCCGGCCACGAACAGCCGCTGGGCGAAGGCCTCGACGCCCGCCGGGCTCGTGCGCTGCCCGACGCCGATGGCCAGCACGCCGGGCGCCAGCACGAGCACGTCGCCGCCCTCGAGCCAGGCCTGGTCCTGCTGGCTGCCGCCGTAGAGGAGCTCGGTGCCCGCGAAGCGCGGGTGGTGGCGGTAGATCGCGCCGGTGATCGCGCTCTCGCGCCGCCGCGCCGGCATCGCGAGCTGCGTGACCGCGACGCCGTGCTCGAGCCAGACCGCGGAGTCGCGCGTGAACAGCAGGTTCGGCAGCGGGCGGATGACGAAGGACTGGGGCTCGACCATGTGCTCGACGAGCCCGCCCGGCTGGACCGGCAGCTCGTCGCGGGCCATCCCCGCCATCAGCACGAGCGCGAGCTCGGCCGACGGCAACGGCCACGAGGAACTCGCGCAGCGCCGGCGCGAGCGCCGGGCCGATCAGATCGGGTCGCAGCGCGCTCTCGAGCAGCTGGTCGCGCGCCTCGAGGACGTCGAGCACCTCGGCGAGCAGCTCGTGCAGGTAGAGCACCTCGACGTCGTGCGCGCGCAGCGTGTCGGCGAACCGGTCGTGCTCCTCCTGCGCGCGCTCGAGCCACGGCACGCCGTCGAAGAGCAGGTCGTCGTTGTTGCGCGGGGTCAGCCGCGCCAGCTCGGGCCCAGGGCGGTGCAGGACGACCGTCCGCAGTCGCCCGACCTCGCTCCCGACCCCGTGCAGGTGCTCACCGATGCGCCGAAGGTATCGGGCACAATGCGATCTTGCTCGCCTTCCTCGCTCGGCGCCTGTCGTTCGCGGCCGTCGCGCTCGTCGCGGTGGCGGTGATCGTCTACGCCATGTTCGACGTCCCGCGCGGGCTCGAGCGGGTGTTCTTCCACCTCGACTTCGGCGTCAGCTGCTCGTACCCCGGCTGCCCGGCGATCACGGTGCTGTGGGGGCGCACGTGGCTCACCGACGTCTACCTGCTGCTCGGCGGTCTCGTGCTCGGCGTCACGGCCGGCCTCGCCGCCGCGGCGTTCTGCGCGACCCGCCCGCGCACGCTCGCCGCGCGCGCGATCGAGACGCTCGCGCTGATCCTCTACTCGATGCCGGTGTACCTGTTCGGCTTCGGCCTGCTGCTGTTGTTCGAGCCGACCTTCGGCCTGCTGCCCTCGCCGGTCTTCTTCCATCCGCAGGACTACGCGGCGCCGCTCGAGAACCCGTGGCGGTTCTTCGAGGCGATGCTCGTGCCGTGGATCCTGGTCGCCGCGCCGTTCGGCGCGATCGTGATGCGGCTCGCGCGGGCGGCGATCCTGCGAGGAGATCGACACCGACTACGTGCGCACCGCGGCCGCCAAGGGGCTGCCGCAGCGAGCGGTGATGCGCCGGCACGCGGCACGCGGGAGCTACGTCCCGGTGGCCTCGCTGGTCGGCGGGTGGGTTCCCACGTTCGTGACCAACATGGTGCTGGTCGAGTTCGTGTTCTTCATCCCCGGCTTCCTCGGCCTGTCGAGGCGCGCATTCGGCCAGGCGGAGTCATCGCTGGTACCCCATGAACCACTCGGCCACATCGACATCCCGATGGTGCAAGCGCTCGCGCTGTGGACGGCGCTGCTGATCGTGCTCGTCAGCGCGCTGGCGGACGTCGCGCTCGTCATGCTCGACCCGCGGGTGCGCTCGACCGGACGACCTGTCGGCTAGGCGCCGGGACCGCGATCCGCGTCGGGCACTCGCGGCCGCGCAGCGTGACCTCGCCGTCGGGCGTCCAGCGGAGCGCCTCGTCACCGCCGGCGGCGTCGACAGTGTCGCCGCTCGCCAGCAGCCGCTCGTCGTGCTGCTTGGCCAGCTCGGTGAGGCGCGCGGCCTCGTTGACCGGGTCGCCGATGACCGTGTACTCGAAGCGCGCCTCGGCGCCGACGTTGCCGGCCACCACGGTGCCGCAGCTGACGCCGATGGCGGCGTCGAGCGCGTCGATCCGCTCGCGCAGCTTGCGCGCACACGCGAGCGCCCGCGCGGCGTGGTCGCGTTGCGGGACGGGTGCGCCGAACACGCACAGCGCCGCGTCGCCCTCGAACTTGTTGACCATGCCGCCGCACGCGTGGACCTCGTCGACGACGACCTGGAAGAACTCGTTGAGCAGCGCGACGACCCGCTCCGGACTCTCACGGTGGGCGAGCTCCGTGGAGCCGATGACGTCGACGAACAGCACCGACACCTCGCGCGTCTCGCCGCCGAGCGCGATCCCGCGCTGCAGCGCCTCGTGCGCCACGTCGGCGCCGACCTGGCGGCCGAAGAGGTCGCGCAGCTGCTCGCGCTCGCGCAGCCCGGCGACCATGCCGTTGAAGCCGGCCTGCAGGCGACCGACCTCGGAGCCGTCGTCGACCGGCACGGCGACGTCGAGGTCGCCGCGCGAGACCGCGTCGATGGCGCGTCGCAGCTCCCGCACCGGGCGGGCGACGGACTGCGTGGCGAGCTTGGTGGCGATGAAGCCGGCGAGCAGCGCGGCGCCGGCCGCGAACCAGATCGGCGCGATCAGCTCGTCGGGGTCGGTCACGTCGCGGCCGACCGGGATCAGCGCGACCATGAGGATCGGCACGCCGGAGCACAGCACCCACGCGAGCAGCAGCCGCGGCGCGATGCCGAGCGAGCGCGCCTCGGGCGGCGCCGCGTGGTCGAGGGCGAGCGCGAACGCCGGGCGGAGGAGCCACTCGCTGGTCAGGTAGACAGCGGCGCTCGTCGAGAGCCCGGCGAGCAGGATCGTGACCCCCTCCTCGAGCGCGAACTGGGGCGAGGCGGGCAGGTCCGGCAGCGCGAACAGCGGCACGGCGAGCAGCCAGCGCACGAGCGTCATGCGCGCGAACAGCACCGGGAGCCGCATCACCGCGCGGCGCTCGTCGGAGGTCGGCGGGCGCCCTTCCGCCATCCAGCGCCGCATGCGCCGGAACTGGGGCTGCGCGTTGCGGTAGAAGCTGATGCCGCCGATCAGCACGTAGAGACCGAGGACGGCGAGCGAGTAGCCCCGCGACATGATCGTGTCCTCGGGGTCCGGCGGGAACACGACCGTCATGTAGACCGCGAGCATCGTCGCGGACAGCGCGTTGACGAAGCAGCCGGCCAGCGTCGAGCGCCACTGGAGCTTCAGCGCGAGCTCGCGCGTGGCGGGGGGCTCCACCATGAACTGGATGATGCCCGTCGCGCGGGCCCGCGGCACCACTCCTGCGTGCGATGCGTCACACGGCGAGCGCGCCGAGGATGCGCCCGACCGCGTCCTCGCCGCCCTCTGCGGACGTGTCGAACTCGAACTCCGCCGCCTCCGGCGACTCGTAGGGCGCGTCCACGCCGGTGAAGCCCGGCAGCTTCCCCGCCCGCGCCTTCGCGTAGAGCCCCTTCGGGTCGCGGCGCTCGCACTCCTCGACCGGCGTCGAGACGAACACCTCGTGGAAGTCGAGCCCGGCGGCGTCGTGCAGGTCGCGCGCGAGCTGCCGGTCGGCCTTCGTCGGCGACACGAGCGAGACGACCGCGACGACGCCGGCGTCGGCGAGCAGCCGCGCGACGTGGGCGACGCGGCGGATGTGCTCGCTGCGGTCGCCGGCCTCGAAGCCGAGGTCGTCCGACAGCCCGTGGCGGACGTTGTCGCCGTCGAGCAGGTACGCGGGGCGCCCGCTCTCCACCAGCCGGCGCTCGAGCTCGGCCGCGATCGTCGACTTGCCCGAGGCCGGGAGGCCGGTCAGCCAGACGGTCGCACCGCCGGTCTCGAGCGCCTGCCAGCGCTCCTCGCGGTCGAGCTCGGAGTGGTGCCAGGTGACGTCGCGCCGCCCGGCCGCGGGCGGCCGGCGCTCCCGCGCCTCCTCGATCATGCCGGCGCCGACCGTGTCGTTGGTGTGCTCGTCGATGAGGATGAACGCACCGGTGATGCGGTTGTCGCCGTAGCGGTCGGCGAGCACCGGGGCGCTGGTGCGGAGCGTCACGCGCCCGATGTCGTTGAGCTCGAGCCGCGCCGGGGCGGGCCGCTCGTCGAGCGTGGTCATGTCGAGCCGGGCGTGCACGGCCTGGACCGTCGCGCGCACGGTGCGCGTCGTGTGCTTGAGCGCGTAGCGGGCGCCCGGCCGCAGCTCGGCGTCACCCAGCCAGGCGACGGTGGCATCGAGCTCGCGCGCGGCGACCGGCGCGACGTCGGGCGAGCAGATGAGGTCGCCGCGGCCGACGTCGAGGTCGTCGGCGAGCCGGACCGAGACCGAGAGCGGCGAGACCGCGGGGTCGAGCGGGCCGTCGTGGGTGCGGACCTCCTTCACCGTGCTGCGCGTCCCGGAGGGCATGACCATCACCTCGTCGCCGGGCGCCAGCGCGCCGCCCGCGAGCTGGCCGGCGTAGACGCGCTCGTCGTCGCGGCCGCCGCGCGGGCGGATCGTCCACTGCACGGGGAGCCGCAGCGCGTCGCGGGTGGGGTCGGGGCGCACCTCGACGGTCTCCAGGTGCTCGAGCAGCGGCGGGCCGTCGTACCACGGCGCGGCCTCTGAGCGTTCGACGACGTTGTCGCCGTGGAGCGCGGCGATCGGGATCACGGTCGCGTCGGGCACCTCCAGGCGCTTCGCGAGCTCGCGGAACTCGGCCTCGATCGCGCGGAAGCGGCCCTCGTCCCAGTCGACGAGGTCCATCTTGTTCACGCAGGCGACCAGGTGCTGGATGCCGAGCAGCGCCGACAGGCAGGTGTGGCGGCGCGACTGGTCGACGATCCCGTTGCGGGCGTCGATCAGGATCAGCCCGAGCTCGGCGGTCGAGGCGCCGGAGACCATGTTGCGCGTATAGCGCTCGTGGCCCGGGGTGTCGGCGATGATGAACGAGCGCTTGTCGGTCTGGAAGAAGCGGTAGGCGACGTCGATGGTGATGCCCTGCTCGCGCTCCGCGCGCAGGCCGTCGGTGACGGAGGCGAGGTCGGGCCCGTCGCCGTTGCGGTGGTGCATCGCCTCGAGCTGGTCCTCGAGGATCAGCTTGGCGTCGAGCAGCAGGCGGCCGATCAGCGTCGACTTGCCGTCGTCGACCGAGCCGGCGGTGGCGAGGCGCAGCAGGTCCATCAGAAGTAGCCCTCGCGCTTGCGGTCCTCCATGGCGGCGGAGGACACGCGGTCGTCGGCGCGGGTCTCGCCGCGCTCCGAGACGGTGGTGGTGGCGATCTCGGCGATCACGTCCTCGAGCTCGGTCGCCTCGGAGCGCACCGCGCCGGTCACCGTCATGTCGCCGACGGTGCGGTAGCGGACCGTCTCCTCGAAGACGTCCTCGCCCGTGCCCGGCTCGAGCCACTCCGACTCGGCCAGCAGCATCCCGTCGCGCTCGAACACGCGCCGGTCGTGGGCGAGGTAGATCGACGGCAGCTCGAGCTCCTCGCGCTGGATGTAGTGCCAGACGTCGAGCTCGGTCCAGCTCGAGAGCGGGAAGACGCGCACGTGCTCGCCGCCGCGCACGCGGCCGTTGAACAGGTTCCAGACCTCGGGGCGCTGGGCGCGCGGATCCCACTGGCCGAACTCGTCGCGGAACGAGAACACGCGCTCCTTGGCCCGCGCGCGCTCCTCGTCGCGGCGGGCGCCGCCGAACGCGGCGTCGAAGCGGTGGTCCTCGATCGCCTCGAGCAGCACCGCGGTCTGCAGGCGGTTGCGCGACGGGCCCTCCTCCTTGACGCGGCCGGCGTCGATCGCCTCCTGCACCGAGGCGACGATCAGGCGCTCGCCGAGCTGCTCGACGAGGCGGTCGCGGAACTCCAGCACCTCGGGGAAGTTGTGGCCGGTGTCGACGTGGAGGATCGGGAACGGCAGCGCGCCGGGTCGGAACGCCTTCTCGGCCAGGCGCAGCAGGACGATCGAGTCCTTGCCGCCGGAGAACATGAGGACGGGCCGCTCGAGCTCGGCGGCGACCTCGCGCATGACGTGGATCGACTCGGCCTCGAGCCGGTCGAGCTCGGAGACGCTCACGCCGCCACCTCCCCCCGTGCGCGCTCGGCCCAGCGGGCGGAGCGGTCGTCGCCCTGGCGCCGCAACGGCGGCTCCGGGATCGCGGCCGGGCCGACGCCGAGGTGGTCGAGCACCGCCGACGTGACGCCCGTGGTGTCCGCGGCGAGGTCCTCGTAGCGGATGGTGAGCGGCTCGATGCCGTGGTCGGCGAACCAGTCGCGCCAGGCCTCGTCCTGCGCTTCCAGCTGCGCGGCCAGGTGGGCGATCGCGCCGCCGTGGTAGACGGCGTGGCCGCGCTCCATGACCGTGCCGGCGCGCCACTCGCGGGTCTGGACCGCGCGCCACAGCGAGACGGCCTGGGCGACCTTGTCGCCGCGGCGGACGTGGACGTAGTGGGGGTCGGGCGCGCCGAGGATGTCGGCGTCGGCGGGGCGGCCGAGCCGCTCGGCGAGGTCGAGCAGGTGCGTCCACATCAGCTTCGCGGCGAACACGCCGTTCGGCGTGGTGCCCTCCTCCAGCGCCCGCGGGCGCGGGTCGCTGCGGTCGGGCTCGCCCGGGTCGGTGGGGGCGAGCAGGGCGAGGATCGCCTCGTCGTCGACCCCTTCGAAGTACTCTCGCGGCTGGCGCGGGAGCCCCGAATGCGAGAGTTGCTCGAAGAACTCCTGCGGCCGGCCGGCGATCCCGGTGCCCTCCAGCAGCGCGCACAGCAGGGTGCTCCCGCTGCGGGGCGTGGCGCACACGACGAGTGACTTCGTAACCTTTCCCATCGGATTAGAGGACAATGTACCCGTGAAGCCCAACATCGTGTATCTCCACTCGCACGACACCGGTCGCTACGTCCAGCCGTACGGGCATCCGGTGCCGACGCCGAACATCCAGCGGCTCGCCGACCAGGGGCTGCTGTTCCGGCACGCGTTCAGCGCCGCGCCGACCTGCTCGGGCTCGCGCGCCTGCCTGCTGACGGGCCAGTGGGCGCACTCCAACGGGATGATCGGGCTCGCCCACCGCGGCTTCGAGCTCCACGACTACGACCACCACATCGTCCGCACGCTGCGCGACGCCGGCTACTGGACCGCGCTGGTCGGCGAGCAGCACCTGTCGCGCGAGCCGGGCATCCTCGGCTACGACCACGTCGTCGACATCGACAACCACCACGTCGACGAGGTGGCGCCGGCGGCGCTGCAGCTGATCGCCGAGCGACGCTCCGAGCCGTTCTTCCTCTCGATCGGGTTCTTCGAGACCCACCGCGAGTACTTCGAGCCGACCTCGGTGCGCGACTCGCTCTACTCGCTCCCGCCCGCCAACCTGCCCGACACCGCCGCGACGCGGCGCGACATGGCGTCCTACAAGGCGAGCGCGCGCTCGCTCGACCACGGCGTCGGCGCCGTGCTCAACGCGCTCGACGAGCACGACCTCGCCGACGACACGATCGTCATCCTCACCACCGACCACGGGCTGGCGTTCCCGGGCGCCAAGGCGACCCTGACCGACCGCGGCCTCGGCGTGATGCTGATCGTGCGCGGGCCCGGCGGCTTCCACGGCGGCAAGGTGAGCGAGGCGCTCGTCTCGCAGATCGACCTCTTCCCGACGCTGTGCGAGAGCGCCGGCATCCCGCGACCGGAGTGGCTGCAGGGCCGCTCGCTGCTGCCGCTCGTGCGGCGCGAGGCCGACGAGGTCAACGACGCCATCTTCGCCGAGCTCACGTTCCACGCCGCCTACGAGCCGCAGCGCGCGATCCGCACGCAGCGCCACAAGTACATCCGCCGCTTCGGCGAGCGGCGGACGCCGGTGCTGCCGAACGTCGACGACGGGCCGACCAAGGACCTCCTGATCGCCCACGGCTGGGGCGAGCGCGAGCTGCCGCGCGAGGAGCTCCACGACCTGCTCTTCGACCCCGCCGAGGCCGCCAACGTGGCCGACGACCCGGGCTACGCGGAGGTGCGCGCGGAGCTGAGCGAGCGGCTGGAGACGTGGATGCGCGAGACCGACGACCCGCTGCTCTACGGCGACGTCGAGCCGCCCCCGGGCGCCGAGGTCACCGACCCCGACGCCATCTCGCCCGCCGGGCAGCCGATGGCGCATCGGTAGTTGCAGGCCGCAACCCTGCGGCCTGCTAGCTGTTGTGAACGCCGATGTCTGCCGTCCGCCTCGTCCTGGCGCTCGCCGTCGCGTGCGCCCTCGTGCTCCCCGCCTCCGCCGCCGAGGCCGCGAGTGGCCCCTGCCTGCCCGACTATCCGAACGGCGCGCAGTGCAAGGTCTGGAAGGGGAAGGTGCGCTACGTCGACGACGGCGACACGCTCGACGCCGACGTGCCGCGCGACGGCCTCGGTGGCCTGCTGCGCGTCCGCATCATCGGCGCGCAGGCGATGGAGCAGACCTCCTACCGCGCCTCGCAGCGCGCCGGGGACTGCCACGCGGTCGACGCCACCAACCGGCTCGAGCAGCTCGTCAAGAAGTCCAAGAACCGCATCCGGGTCGCGTCGCTGTACCCGGAGAGCCGCTCGCGCGGGCGCCGGCTGCGCTCGGTGGCGGTGCGCCGGAACGGGCGCTGGCGCGACGTCGGGCGCATCCTCGTCAGCGAGGGCCACGCGCTGTGGTGGCCCGGCCAGATCGAGGACGCCGCCAACGTCCGCTACAGCATCCTCAGCCAGAGGGCCGCGATCGCCCGCCGGGGCCTCTTCTCCCCCAACTACTGCGGCGTGGGGCCGAACGAGGGCCAGCCGCTCGGGCTGTTCGCCCAGTGGGACGCCGACGGCAACGACGGCTCCGACGTCAACGGCGAGTACGTGAAGATCCGCAACTACGACCCGGTCAACCCGCTGCCGCTCGACGGCTGGTACGTGCGCGACTCGGGCCTGCGCCGCTTCACGTTCCCGCCGGGCTCCGTGATCCCGGCCAACGGCTCCGTCACCGTCTACGCGGGCCAGGGCGAGAACTTCGGCACCGAGTTCTTCTGGAACCTGCGCGCGCCGGTGTTCGAGAACATCATCCGCGACGACCGCGGGATCGGCGACGGCGCCTACCTGTTCGACCCCCAGGGCGACGTCCGCGCGTGGATGATGTATCCGTGCCGGGTCTACTGCACCGCGCCGGCGCAGGGCAAGATCGCGCTCGGGACGCAGCCGCGCAAGGACGAGTACATCACGGTCACGAACACCGGCGGCGAGGCGCTCGACCTCGAGCCGTACCTGCTGAAGACCTCGCCGTACTCCTACGCGTTCGCCCAGGGCACGATCCTCCAGCCCGGCCAGACGATCCGCGTCCACACCGGTGGCGATCCGTCCGAGGACACGGAGACCGACAAGTACTGGGGCATGACGCGCCAGATCCTCAACAACGGCGGCGACAAGGTGACCTTCACCTCGTACAACGACCTGCAGGTCACCTGCACGGCGTACGGCTCGAAGTCCTGCTGACCTGAGTAGGGTGCCGCGCGTGGCCGAGCGCCGGCGCGTGCTGCTTGTGGGTGGTGGCGACCTCGCCGAGGAGGTCTGCGCCGCGCTGGACGCCGCGGGCGCCGAGCTGACCTGGCTCGAGCGGGCCGACGACGAGTCGCTGCGCGAGGCGGTGGAGGCGAAGCCGGACGTGGTCTGCGTGACCACGCGCGACGACGCCTTCCCGCTGCGGATCGCGCTGCTGGTGCGCCACCTCGACGAGGACGTGCCGCTGTTGGTGACGATCTTCGACCCGGGGCTGACCGAGGAGATCGAGCGGGAGATCCCGAACTGCACGGTCACGTCGCTCGCCGACATCGTCGCGCCGTCGCTGGCCGGGCCGTGCATCGCCGAGGACCTGCTCGGCGTGCTGCGCGACGGCGAGCGCACGGTGGGGCTGGACGACGAGCTGCGGGAGGTCGAGCTGCCGCCGCGCCAGGCGCACCGGCTGCGCAGCCTCAGCGCCGCGGTGCTCAACCCCTACGACCGCAGCGCGGCGCTGCTGTTCTACGGCTTCGCGGGGCTGGTGGTCGATGCTGTGCTTCGAGCTGTTCGGCGCGATGATCGTGCTCGACCAGTCGTTCGCCGACGCGCATCTACGGCTCGGCGAAGTCGCTGGCGACGGTGGGCCCGAACACCGAGGTCGACGACGGGCCGAAGTGGTTCAAGGTCGCGATCGCGGCGTCGGTGATCATCACGCTGCTGTCGGCCGCCTGCTTCACCGGCGGGCTGATCAACCGCCTCGTCGACTCGCGGCTGACCGGCCTGATCGGCAAGCGCGCGGTGCCGCGCTACGACCACGTGATCGTCATCGGGCTCGGGCAGGTCGGGCTGCGGCTGTGCATGCTGCTGCGCGAGTGCGGCGTGCTGGTCGTCGCGGTCGACGCCGACGAGGACTCGGAGACGGTCGGGCTCGCCCGGCGCATGCGGATCCCGGTGGTGATCGGGCGCGGCGCGAACCCCGAGGTGCTGCGCCGGCTCTCGCTGAACCAGGCGCGCGCGTTCGCCGCCGTGACCAACGTGGACCTCGCCAACATCGAGGCGGCGATGACCGCGCGATCGCTGAGCGACGACCTCCGGATCATCCTGCGCGCGGGTGACGGCGACGTGAGCGAGGAGACCCGCTCGCTGGCCCGCGTCGGGCACGTCGTCGACGTGCACCGGCTGGGCGCCGCCTACATCGCGGGCGTCGCGCTCGGCTCGGACGCCGACGCGGTGGCGCTGCGCGAGGGGCGCGCGGAGCTGCTGCTGCCGGGCGGCGAGCGCGAGACGTCGCCCCTCGAGGTCCTCCGCTAGTCCTTGTAGGGATCGAAGGTGTCGGCGCCCGCCATCGCGACGCCGATCGGGCGCAGCGTGTGGAGCACGCGCACGGTGCCCTCGTGGTGGGCGAGCACGTCGTCGAGGCGCTTGTAGGCGGCGGGGGCCTCGTCGGCCGCGCCGCCGCGGAGCTCGATGCCCTTGGCGGCAAGCTCGGCCTGGACGCTCGGGAAGTCGATCGCGCCCTCGGAGACCTGGACCCAGCGCTTCTTCACCGGCCCACCGCAGTGCGGGCAGACGTCGGGCTTCGGCGTCTTCGGCGGCTGCACCCAGTCGCAGCGCGTGCAGGTCCACTTCGGGCGGCGGCGACCGGCGGCCTGGGTGCGCGACATCGCCCGGCCGGCGCCGTGGACGGTCGAGTAGAGCGCGTCGCGGGCGGTGTCGGACTCGACGCCCTCGAGGATGACCGCCGGCTCGCCCATCGTCGCGCCGACGAAGCCGCGCTGGCCCGGGAAGGCCGGCGTCGCGCCCTTGCGGACGACCCAGGCGGGCTCGCCGCCGTGCTCCTCGCGCCAGGCGTAGTTGTGGTGGTTGTGGACCTCGTCGAGCGCCTCGGCGCCGAGGATCCGGCACACCTCCTCGCAGACGACGTCGCGGCCCGCGTAGGCGTAGCGGCCCGCGAGCTTCATCGCCTCGGCGTAGCCGGCGCCGAGCTCCGACTCGGCGGCGAGGAGGACCGGTGGCGAGTCCATCTCACCCTCCGACGCGCGCGCGTCGAACGGCAGCCCCTGGGCGAGCGCGAGGAAGCCGGACGCCGTCTTGTGCCCGAACCCGCGCGAGCCGAAGTGCACGCCGATCCACACGCGCTCCTGCTCGTCGGCGAACAGGTCCACGTAGTGGTTGCCGGCGCCGACGGTGCCGAGCTGCTTGGCGGCGAGGTCGCGCAGCGCGCGCTGGGGCTCGAAGGCGGCGTCGCGGATCTCGTCGATCACCGAGTGGTCGCCGGCGCGACCGTCGTTGCGGCCGACGCCGAAGCTGATGCGCGTGAAGATCTCGTCCATGATCCGCGGCAGGTCGGGCTGCACGTCGCCGAGCGAGACGCTCGTGAGCACCGCCTTGTTGCCGCACCCGATGTCGTAGCCGACGCCCGACGGGCTGAGGTGCTCGCGGTAGGCGACGACGCCGCCGATCGGCTGCGAGTAGCCGACGTGGCCGTCCGCGCAGAGCACGCCCTCACTGCCCTCGGCGGCGTCGACGCAGCGCTGCAGCTGCGCCACGGTTCGCTCCTCGTGGTCGCCGAAGATCCTGATCACAGGTCTTTTCCTACTAGATTGGTAGACAAGCTAGACTTGGGGACCATGCTCGTCGAGGTCGGACTCAAGAAGGGGATCGTCAAGCCGCTGCCGCCCGACTGGTTCGCCCAGAAGGACAGGAGCGCGGAGATGCGCTGGGAGGCCATGCGTGGCCAGGGATACCACGTCCCCACCGAGCGTTTCTTCGTCCGCAACCACACGTCCACTCCTCGCATCGACCCGCTGACCTACCGGCTTGAGGTCTTCGGCCGCGGGCTCCAGAACGGGCCGGTGCGCTTCTCCTACGACGAGCTGACCGCGCTGCCGTCCGTGGAGCGCACCGTCGCCATCGAGTGCGCGGGCAACGGCCGCTCGCTGTTCCCCGAGCAGCAGAACATGCAGGTGCCGGGCACGGCCTGGGGCCTGGGCGCGATCGGCGTCACCCGCTGGCGCGGCGTGCCGCTCGCCGAGGTGCTCGAACGCGCGGGCATGCGCGCCGACGCGGTCGACGTCATGCCGACCGGCCTCGACGACCCCTACGTCGCCGACGGCATCGACCACGGGCGCGTGCGCCGCCCGCTGCCGGTCGGCAAGGCGCTCGACGACGTCCTGCTCGCCTACGAGATGGACGGCGAGGAGCTGCCGCCCGACCACGGCTACCCGGTCCGGCTCGTGGTGCCGGGCTGGATCGGCATCGCGAGCGTGAAGTGGGTGGGCAGCATCGAGGTCTCCACCTGCCGCCTGTGGTCGCCGTGGAACACCAAGTGGTACCCGAAGTCGTTCTCCGAGCAGGTGACGAAGAGCGCGTTCGAGCTGCCGTGGGGCGGCTCCGTCCCGCTCGGGCGCCGGCGCACGCTGCACGGCCGCTCGTGGTCGCCGCGCGGGCCGATCCGGCGCGTCGACGTCAGCACCGACGGCGGCGCGAGCTGGCACCGCGCGCACCTGCACGGCCCCAACCGGCCCTCCGGCTGGGCGCGCTGGACCCTGCCGTGGACCCCGCGCCGCCGCGGGCGCACCGAGCTGCTCGCGCGCGCGACCGACGCCGCCGGCCGCCGTCAGCCCGACCGCGTGCCGTTCAACGCCGACGGCTACATGTTCTGGGCGGTCGCCCGCCACCCGGTCGAGGTCAGCGCGTGAGCAGGCCCGCGTCGATCACCAGCGTCGTGCCGGTGACGTAGCGGGCGCTCTCGCCCGCCAGGTAGAGCACCGCGGCGGCGACGTCCGACGTCTCGACCCACGGCACGGGCAGGAGGTTGCCCGCCGAGCGCTCGGCGATCTCCGTCGTCGTCATGCCCTCCATCGCGGCGAGGCCGTCGTTGAGCGGCGTGTCGACGCCGGTCGGGTGGATCGAGTTGACGCGGATGCCGTGTGGCGCGAGCTCGATCGCCCACGACTTCGACAGCCCGGTGAGGCCCCACTTGCTCGCCGCGTAGTGGGAGAGCCGGGCCATCCCGCGCAGGCCGGCGATGCTCGAGTTGTTGATGATCGAGCCGCCCTTCGCCTCGATCATGTGCGGGATCACGTGGCGGCCGACGATCCACGCGCCCTTGAGGTTGATGTCGATCATCGCGTCCCACTCCGGCTCGGTGAGCTCGTGGGCGAGCCCGTAGGCGCAGATGCCGGCGTTGTTGAACAGCAGGTCGATGCGGCCGAAGCGCTCGATCGACGCCTCGACCGCGGCCTTCACCGCGGCGTCGTCGCGGACGTCGGCGACGAGCGGGAGGCAGTCCGTCGCGATCTCGGCCTGGAGCGAGGTGAGCTCCTCCGGGGTGCCCATCCCGTAGCCGGGGTAGTCGAGCGGCGCGGCGACGTCGAGCGCCGCGACGTCGTAGCCGTGCTCGGCGAGCGCGAGCGCCACCGCGCGGCCCTGCCCGTGGGCGGCGCCGGTGATGAAGGCGACCGGGCGCGCGCTCACGCGGTCGCTTCGCGGTAGGGCTCGAGGTAGCTGTCGAGCGGCACGCCGAGCGCGTCGTTGACGATGTTGGTGGCGACCATGATCGCCCCGAACGCCGTCATCAGGACGATCTGGGCGTGGTCGAAGTGCTCGTCGAGACGGGTGCGCAGCTCGACCTCGAGCGTGTGCGGGTCGGTGGCGAGCACGCGGCCGAGGTCGACGATCAGCCGGTCGAGGTCGTCGAGCGCGAGCGCGTCCGGGTCCTCGCCGTCGTCGATCAGCAGGCGGCGGAAGAACGTCGAGCAGATCAGGCAATCCCGCTGCACGCTGATCGCGTGGCAGAACAGGTTCGTGCGGCGCTCGCCAAGGAACGGCACGACCTGGTCGTGGAGCGGATACCACTCGAGCAGCGCGTCGAGCGCGGCCGGCGCGTGCGCGAGGGTCCATTTCATGTTGGTCATGCGCCCGCCGGTGGCGGCGTGCGCGTCGGCGGTCGCACGCGACTCCTCGGGCGCCGCAACCTCCTCGAGTGGCTGGATCCAGGGCATGCCGGTCATCTTGCCAGCCGCTCCCCGGCCACCAGCGTGGTCGCCACCAGCGGCACGCCCGGGCGGTAGACCAGGTGGGAGTACGACGGGGCGTCGAGGATCGCGAGGTCGGCGCGGGCGCCCGGGGCGAGGTGGCCGACGTCGGTGCGGCGGAGCGCCCGCGCGCCGCCCTTCGTCGCCGCCAGCAGCGCCTCCTCGGTGGTCATGCGCATGTCGCGGACCGCGAGCGCGAGGCAGAACGCCATCGACGTCGTGTAGCTCGAGCCGGGGTTGCAGTTCGTGGCGATGGCGACGATCGCGCCGGCGTCGATCACGCGGCGGGCGTCGGGGTAGGGCTGGCGGGTCGAGAAGTCGGTGGCGGGCAGGAAGGTGGCGACGGTGTCGCCGCTCGCGAGGGCGTCGACGTCGGCGTCGGTGAGGTAGGTGCAGTGGTCGACCGACGCGGCGCCGAGCTCGACGGCGAGCTGCACGCCGGGGCCAGGGCCGAGCTGGTTGCCGTGCACGCGCAGGCCGAGGCCGGCGGCGCGGCCGGCCTCGAGCACCGCCCGCGACTGGTCGGCATCGAACGCGCCGTCCTCGCAGAAGACGTCGATCCAGCGGGCGAGCGGTGCGCAGGCGTCGAGCATCTCGCCGGTCACCAGCGCGACGTAGTCGTCGGCGTCGGTGCCCGCCGGGACGACGTGCGCGCCGAGGAAGGTGACGTCGTCGGTGAACCGCGCCGCGACCTCGCAAGAGCGGCGCTCGGTGTCGACGTCGAGCCCGTAGCCGGACTTGATCTCGAGGTGGGTGATGCCCGCCCGCAGCGCCTCGTCCCTGCGCTTCGCGGCGAGCTGCGCCAGTTCCTCGGCGGAGGCGGCGCGGGTCGCCTCGGTGGTGACGCGGATGCCACCCGCCGCGTACGGCGCGCCGGCCATCCGCGCGGCGAACTCGTCCCCGCGATCGCCGGCGAACACGAGGTGCGTGTGCGAGTCGACGAACCCCGGGATCACGCAGCGCCCGTCCGCGTCGATCCGCTCGTCGGCGATCGCGCCCGCGCGCTCGACGGCGACCACCCGGCCGTCGTCGACGACCACCGCAGCGTCCCGGACGAGCCCGAGCGGGCCCTCGCCGAGCGCCTCGTCGTTGGTGACGAGCAGGCCGATGTTGTCGACGACGAGCGCGCTCACCGGAGCGCCTCGCGCAGCGCCGCCGGCACGTCGAACGCCGCGTGCCGCCCGTCCCTGACGATCCACTCGCCCCCGACCATCACGTCGCGGACGTCGGCCGCGGTGGCCGCGTAGACGGCCGAGGCGGCGGCGTGCTCCGGCGTCGTGCCCGCGAGCCGCACGGAGTCGAGCGAGAGCGTCGTGAGGTCGGCGAGCGCTCCCGGCTCGAGCCGGCCGCCCTCGGGCCAGCCGAGCGCGGCGTAGCCGCCGGCGGTCGCGGCGCGCAGGAGGTCGGGGGCGCGGTGGGCGCCGCGGACGCCGGTGGCGAGGCGCTCGTCGAGCTCGATCGCGCGCGCCTCCTCGAACGGGTCGATCACCGCGTGCGAGTCGGAGCCCGTGGCGAGGGCGGCGCCGGCGTCGGCGAGCCGGCGGGCCGGGCCGATGCCGTCGGCGAGGTCGCGCTCGGTGGTCGGGCACAGGCAGATCGTGGCGCCGGCGCCGCCGAGCAGCGCGACGTCGTCGTCGGTCAGGTGGGTGGCGTGGATCGCGGTGAAGCTCGCGCCGAGCGCGCCGGCGTCGGCGAGCAGCGCGGTCGGGGTGCGCCCGTGCGCGGCGAGCGTGTCCTCGTTCTCCTTCGGCTGCTCGGAGACGTGCGCGTGCAGCGGACGGCCGGCCGCCCATTCCGCGACCACCCGCGCCGCGTCCGGGTCGACTGCGCGCACGCTGTGGATGGCGGCGCCGACCCGCACCGGGCCGCGCTCGGCGAGCGCATCGACCCGCTCGACCCACGCGGCGGCGTCGCGGTCGCGGAAGCGCGCGATGCCGCCGTGGAGGTAGCAGGCGTCGAGCAGCGTGACGCGCAGGCCGGCGGCGCGGGCGGCGGCGAGCACCGCGCGGCCCATCGCGTTCGAATCGTCGTAAGGCGTGCCGTCGGGCGCGTGGTGGAGATAGTGGAACTCGCCGACGCACGTGATCCCGGCCAGCGCCATCTCGCCGAACGCCGCGCGCGAGAGCGCGAAGCAGGAGTCGGGATCGAGCGCGCCCGCCAGCTCGTACATCTGCTCCCGCCACGTCCAGAACGACCCCTCGCCCGCGTGGGTGCGGCCGCGCAGCGCGCGCTGGAAGGCGTGCGAGTGGGCGTTGGCGAGGCCGGGCAGCGTGAGACCCGCGAGGCGATAGGCGTCGTCCGCCGGGGCAACCCCCGGCGTGACCGCGGTGATGCGGTCGCCGTCGACCTCGATGAGGACATCGGACTCCGCCGCCTCGCCGCCGAGCCACGCGAGCTCGCACCAGAGGCGGGCCGCAGCGCCCGCCGAAGGGGCCCGGCCCGCGGAGCCGCTCATTCGCCCAGCCGCTCCACGATCTCGCGCGCCCGCGCGTCGAACGCGCCCTGCGCGTGCTCCCAGGTCGCGAACGTCGTCGGGTCCTGCACGCGGTCGAGGAACAGGACCCCGTCGAGGTGGTCGACCTCGTGCTGGAACGTGCCGGCGGTCAACCCGCGGCGGACCACCTCGTGCGGCGCGCCGTCGCGGTCGAGGTAGCGGACGCGCACCGACGCCCAGCGCGGCACCGCCCCGCGCAGGCCGGGCACCGACAGGCAGCCCTCGACGATCTCGACCTGCTCCTCGCCGACCGGCTCGAGCACCGGGTTGACGATCACCGTCAACGGCACCGCCGGCTTGTACGGGTAGCGCGGGTTGTCCGGCTCGACCTCGACGATCGCGATCCGCCGCGTCTCGCCCACCTGGTTCGCCGCGATCCCGGCGCCGTTCGCGGCCCGCTTGGTCTCGATCATGTCGTCGATCAGGCGCTGCACCTCGGGCGAGGGCAGCTCCTCCGCCGAGACCTCGCGCGCCCGCTCCCGCAGCACCGGGTCGCCGACGGTGGCGATCTCGAGGACGCTCATTCCCGCATCGGGATCCGGACGCCGCGCTCCTCCGCGACCTCCGCCGCGCGGTCGTAACCCGCGTCGACGTGGCGGATCACGCCCATGCCGGGATCCGCGGTCAGCACGCGGTCGAGCTTCTGCGCGGCGAGCTCGGACCCGTCTGCCACGCACACCATGCCCGCATGGATCGAGCGGCCGATGCCGACCCCGCCGCCGTGGTGGATCGACACCCACGACGCGCCCGACGACGTGTTGACGAGCGCGTTGAGCAGCGGCCAGTCGGCGATCGCGTCGGACTCGTCGGCCATGCCCTCGGTCTCGCGGTAGGGCGAGGCGACCGAGCCGGAGTCGAGGTGGTCGCGACCGATCACGATCGGCGCGGAGAGCTCACCGGACGCCACCATCGCGTTGAACCGCAGCCCCAGCCGCCGCCGCTCGCCATAGCCGAGCCAGCAGATCCGCGCCGGCAGTCCCTGGAACGCGATCTTCGCCCTCGCCTCCTCGATCCAGCGCCGCAACCGGTCGTCGTCGGGGAACTCGTCCAGCACCGCGCGGTCCGTGGCGGCGATGTCGGCCGGATCGCCGGACAGCGCGACCCAGCGGAACGGACCCTTCCCCTCGCAGAACAGCGGCCGCACGTAGGCGGGCACGAAGCCGGGGTAGTCGAAGGCGCGCTCGAAGCCGCCGAGCTTGGCCTCCGCGCGCAGCGAGTTGCCGTAGTCGAACACCTCGGCGCCGCGGTCCTGGAAGCCGACCATGGCCGCGCAATGGGCGGCCATCGCGGCGCGCGAGCGCCGGACGTACTCGTCGGGGTCATCGCGCCGCATCCGCTCCGCCTCCTCCGTCGACAGGCGGTCGGGGACGTAGCCGCCGAGCGGGTCGTGTGCACTCGTCTGGTCGGTCACGATGTCCGCGCCGAAGCCCGCCTTCAGCAGCTGCGGCAGCACCTCGGCGGCGTTGCCGAGCAGCCCGACGCTGAGCGCGCGGCCGTCGGACTTCGCCGCCAGGCAGCGCGCGATCGCGTCGTCGAGGCCGGTCGCCTGCTCGTCGAGGTAGCGCGTCTCGAGCCGGCGCTGGATCCGGTGCGCGTCGATCTCGACGCATAGCGCCACGCCGCCGTTCATCGTCACCGCCAGCGGCTGCGCCCCGCCCATCCCGCCGAGGCCGGCGGTCAGTGTGATCGTGCCCGCCAGCGAGCCCCCGTGCTGCCGGCGCGCGATCTCCGCGAAGCACTCGTAGGTGCCCTGGACGATGCCCTGCGTGCCGATGTAGATCCACGACCCCGCGGTCATCTGCCCGTACATCGTCAGCCCGAGGTCCTCGAGCCGGCGGAACTCCTCCCACGTCGCCCACTCGGGCACGAGGTTGGAGTTGGCGATCAGCACCCGCGGCGCCCACTCGTGCGTCCGCATCACCCCGACCGGCTTGCCGGACTGCACGAGCAGCGTCTCGTCGGCCTCGAGCGAGCGCAGCGCGCGCACGATCGCGTCGAACGCCTCCCACGAGCGCGCGGCGCGGCCCGTGCCCCCGTAGACGACGAGCTGGTCGGGATCCTCCGCCACGTCGGGGTCGAGGTTGTTCATCAGCATCCGCAGCACGGCCTCCTGCGGCCAGCCCTTGCAGGACAGCTCGGTGCCGTGCGGCGCGCGGACCTCGCGGGCGCTCATGCCATCGCCCCCACCGCGGCCTCGACCGCGTCCAGGACGCCGCCGTTCGCCACCAGCTCCTCGGCCGCGGCGAGGTCCGGTGCCAGGTGGCGGTCCGCGCCGGGCCCGCCGATCCGCTCCCGCACCGCGGCCAGCGCGGCGGCGCCGCCCGCGCCCGGCCGCAGCGGCGCGCGCAGGTCGAGCCCGTGCGAGGCGCAGGCCAACTCGACGGCGAGGATGCGCGCGAGGTTGCGCAGGGCGGTGCGGAGCTTGCGGGCGGCGGACCAGCCCATCGACACGTGATCCTCCTGCATCGCGCTCGTCGGCAGCGACCCGACGCTCGCCGGGCTCGCCAGCCGCCGGTTCTCGGCCACCAGCGACGCCTGCGTGTACTGAGCGATCATCAGCCCGGAGTTGACGCCCGGCTCCTCGGTGAGGAACGGCGGCAGGCCGTGCGAGCGGGCGACGTCGAGCAGGCGGTCGGTGCGGCGCTCGGCGATCCCGCCGACCTCGGCGACCGCGATGGCGAGGAAGTCGAGCGCGAAGCCGAGCGGCGCGCCGTGGAAGTTGCCGCACGACTCGACGCGGCCGTCCGGCAGCACCATCGGGTTGTCGATCGCGCTCGCCAGCTCCGCGAGCGCCACGCGCTCCGCATGGGCGAGCGTGTCTCGCGCGGCGCCGTTGACCTGCGGCGCGCAGCGCAGCGAGTACGCGTCCTGCACGCGGTCGTCGCCGTAGCGGTGGCTGGCCACGATCGGGGAGCCGGCCAGCACCTTGCGCAGGTTCTCCGCGCTCGCCGCCTGGCCGGGCTGCGGCCGCAGCGCGACGAGATCCTCGGCGAACGCGCGGTCGGTCCCGAGCAGCGCCTCGACCGACATCGCCGCGGTGACGTCGGCGACGCGCAGCAGGTTGGCGAAGTCGTGGAGGGCGAGGATGAGCATGCCGAGCATCCCGTCGGTCCCGTTGATCAGCGCGAGCCCTTCCTTCGGCCCGAGCGTCAGCGGCTCGATCCCGGAGGGGTCGCCCTCGATCACCTCGCCCTCGCCGATCAGCACCAGCGCGCAGTGGGCGAGCGGCGCGAGGTCGCCGCTCGCGCCCAGCGACCCGAACTCGGGCACGCGCGGCGTGACGCCGGCGTTGAGGAGCGCGAGGATGGTCTCGGCCACCTCGGGGCGCGCGCCGGAGCAGCCCATCGCGAGCGTGCGCGCCCGCAGCAGCATCATCGCCCGCACCACCTCCGGCTCGACAGGCGGGCCCATGCCCGCGGCGTGCGAGCGCACCAGCGCACCCTGCAGCTCCTCACGGCGCTCGACGGGAATCGTCACGTTGGCGAGCGAGCCGAAGCCGGTCGAGACGCCGTAGGCGGGCTCGGTGCGGTCCGCGAGGCCATCGACGACGGCCGCGCTCCTCGCCATCGCCTCGCGAGCTTCGGAGGTCAGCCGGACCTCGGCGCGGTCGCGCGCGACCGCGACCACGTCGTCCGGCGCGAGTCCGGTGCCGCTGAGCTCGATCACGCCGGGCCACACTAGATGGTTGATTGCGCGGCCGCTGTGCCCGGATGTGCGTGCACCGTGGATGCAGGGCAGTGCCCGCCGAAGGTGGACAGTGGCAGCGCCACGGACGCCTTCGGCGGGTGCTGATCCTGCGCCGCGGGGCGCGTGCAGACGGGCGCGGGGGTCGTGGAATCAACCATCTTGGGATGCTCGGGGTAAGGTCGCTCCGTGGAGGGCGAGCGGACCGCAGCCGAGCCTGCGGCGGAGACCACGACGATCGCGGAGCGCGACCCTGCCCCGGCCGGCAGCGGGAGCGTGCGCAGCGCCTTCGGGCGGCTGTCGCCCACCGCGGTGCTGCGGCTGCAGCGGGCGGCCGGCAACGCGGCCGTCGTGACGATCGCCGAGGCGGCCGCGAGGCTGCGGAGCGAGCGCGAGGCGCGCCCCGGCAGCCCGACGGCGCCGGGCGTGCGCTTCCGCGTCCCCAAGCCCGACGAGCTCAAGCGCTTGTACTCCGGCGGCGTGATCCCGCAGTCCGTCGTCGAGGAGTCGGTGCGGCGCGCTCTCAAGCGCATGGACGCCGACTTCGGGCTGCGGACCGGCGCCGACCACGTGATGTCGAAGCTGTTCCCCGGCGGCGGCAAGTTCGACGAGACGGCGTGGGCCGGGGTGCTCGGGACGGACAAGGGCGACGTCTACACGTCCGTGCTCGACGCCGAGACGCAGCTCAAGCCGGCGGACAAGACGAAGCTCGAGGACGCGGCGCGGCTGGCCGGCGACGAGATCGACAAGGCGATGAAGGACGACGCCGGGCTGAAGCAGGTCTTCGGCACCCAGGCCGCGCTCGCCAAGACCCGCTACGGCCAGGCGAAGGCGGCGCTGAAGGCGGCGATCGCCAACTCCGACAAGGCCATCGACACCGACTACAACCGCGACGACACGGAGGTCGGGCTCGGCGGCTGGGCGCGGCACGACATCCAGCACATCCACCTGACCGGCGACGTGGCGGAGGTCAAGGACCTCAAGCAGTCGATCATCACGCTGATCCACGAGGCGGCCCATCTCGCCCATCCCGACGTCGACGACCTCGGGTACTACAAGAGCCCTGGCTTCGAGGCGATGCCCGACGCGAAGAAGGTGTGCAACGCGGCCCACTACGAGGAGCTGCCGGCGCGCAGCCTCGGGGTCAGCGCGTTCGCGACCACGACCTTCACGCCCGGCGTCAAGGCGACGGGCGGCAAGGTGACGTTCGAGGACGAGGTGCGGCGCGTGGCGAGCGAGTACCTGCGCAAGGCGTGGGACGCGGCCGTCGACGCGCACCAGTTCGTCCGCGAGACGGCGAAGGCGATCATCAACGACCCGGCCGGGAAGCACTTCGAGAGCCACAAGGCATCGCTGCTCGAGGTCTCGAAGATGGAGCAGCTGACGATCCACCAGCAGGTGCCGGCGCCGAGCACGGTGACGACGCTCGACGCGGTGCTGTCGGAGGGCGTCGCGCACGGGACCCGCCGCATCCAGGGCAAGCTCAAGGCGCAGAGCGTGCCGGCGACGAAGAACAAGAAGGTCGCGGTCAAGGCGCTGATCGACGGGGCGATCAACGACTACGGGGCGCTGCTCGGCAACGCGGCCGACGACCGCAAGCTCATGGACTGGCTCGTCAAGCACTACCGCAAGGGGTTCTGACCCCCGTGCGCTTCTGCGACCAGGAGTGGCCCGAGGACACCGAGGTCCTCGACTGCGTCAACGAGGAGATCGAGGACCTCGAGCCGCTGCGCGCGCTCAGCGGGCTGCGCGAGCTGCGGCTGTCGGCCACGAACCCGCACATGCACGTCGAGCACTACGTGCGCGACCTCGAGCCGCTCGCCGCTCTGAAGCGGCTCGAGGTACTCGAGCTGCCGCGCACGAAGGTCGCGGACCTCGCGCCGCTCGCGGGCCTGAGCGGGCTGCGGCGGCTCGACCTGTCGCTCACCCGCGTCACCGACCTGGCCCCGCTGGCCGGCCTGCGGCGGCTGGAGTGGCTGAAGCTCAACCAGGCGCCGGTCGCCGACCTGTCGCCGCTGGAAGAGCTCGACGCGCTCGCCGAGCTCGACATCTCGGGCACCGCGGTGGCCGATCTCGCGCCGCTGCGCGGGCTGGAGCGGCTGCGGGCGCTCAACCTCCGCGACGCGCCCGTGCGCGACCTCTCCCCGCTCGCGGAGCTGCCGCTGCTGCGCGAGGCCGAGCGGCTCGACCTGACGGGCACGCAGGTGGCGTCGCTGGCAGGGCTCGAGGGTGCGCGGCGTCTGCGCGAGCTGCGCGCCATCGGGGCGCCGGTGGAGGACCTGCGCGGCGTGGGGGAGCTGGCCGGGCTCGAGCTGCTGCGGATCGACCACACGCGGGTCAGCGAGCTCGCCGGGGTGGCGGAGCTGCGCGCGCTGCGCGCGCTCTCGCTGGCGGGGACGGCGGTGTCGGACCTGACGCCCGTGGCCGGGCTCCGCGCGCTCGAGGAGCTCGGCCTGGCCGAGTGCCCCGTGGTCGACGTGGGCCCGCTGAGCGAGCTCGCCGGGCTGCTCGAGCTGCAGCTGCAGGGGACGCGGGTCGAGGACGTCGCGCCGCTCGGCGGGCTGGACCAGCTCCAGGGCCTCAACCTCGCGCGCACGCCGGTGCGTGATCTCGCTCCGCTCGAAGCGCTGCACAACCTGCAGTGGCTCAACCTCTCCGGGACCTGGGTGAGCGACGACCAGGTCGCCGCGCTGAAGCGCCGCCGGGCGCAGCTGTCGGTGCTGCGCGACGGCTAGGGCGCCGGCCGCAGGCCCGGGCCGTTGTCCTGGAAGCCGTCGCTGCCGTAGCGGTCGTCGGCCATCGGGTGCGCGTTCTCCATCCGGTCGACGAGCGCGCGGGCGCCCTCCTGGGCGAGCACGCCGTCGAGGTAGGCGAGCATGCCCTCGGCGAGCGTGATCACGTAGGGCGGGACGACGTTCGTGGTGACGTCGAGCTGGCGCGTGCTCGTCTGGGTGTTGCCCGACGACCGCAGCGCGTTCATGTACTCGCGGGTCACGCAGCCGTTGAACAGCCACAGGCGGTAGTGGTCGTCGCTGACCGCGGGTGAGAGCCGTAGCGGCTGGCCCGCGGTCGCGAGGCCGATCAGGTGGTTGCCGAGCGTGTCGGGATGGGTCACCGGCGCGGGGTTGATGCCGAGATTGCCCTCCGGATGCGCGATGAAGGTCAGCTGGCCCGCCTCGCGCATGCGCTCGAAGGTCGCGATGCCGCGGCGGTTGTCGCCGACCCTGAAGGCGCGCATGAACTCGTCGGACGTCATGTCCTGGTCGCCGGTGTGGTCCCCGCGCTGGTGCCCCGGGACCTGGTCCCAGTGCACGCGGATCGTGTAGTTGCGGTCGAAGTCGGGGCCGGTGCCGTAGCGGGCGTGCCCGCCGTACTCGAAGATCTCGCTCTCGTCGAGGGCGAGCGCCGCCGCGGCCGCGCTCGCGGTCCCCTCCTCACCCGGCGCAGCCGGCCCGATCAGCCGCAGCACGCAGTGGACAGGGCTGCCGAGCGAGGTGGCGACGTTCTCCTTGACGAACAGCTGGCCGCCCTCGGCCGGCGGCGGGCGCCCAGCCTCCTCGTGCAGCTCGGCGGCCCGGGCCGGGTCGAGGGTGAAGCCGCGCACCTCGGTGAGGCCGCGCTCGAGCTCGTGATGCTCGGCGGGGGTGAGCCCATGCTCGTCGAAGCCGACGGCGAGCGTGATCTGCAGCAGCCCGTCCTCGGTGATGCGGTCGTACTCCGGGCGCGGGCCGGCGGCGATCCGGCCGCGCGGCGCGACGACCTGCGGCGCCTCGTCGAGCGCGGTCCAGGTGGCGGCGTCGACGACCGCGTTGGCCGGCCGGATGTTGTGGAAGCGCTTGAAGGCGATCACCGCGCGCGCCGTCGCCCCGCCGAAGTCGCCGTCGACGATCAAGCCGAGCCGCCGCATCGCGCTGAGGTGCCAGTTGAGCTTGAGCTGCAACAGCTCGACGTCGCCGCCGCCGGTGGGATCGCTGATCCGGGTCGGCTCGTCGGGGTGCCCGCGGTGCTGTGTGTAGCCGTAGTTGGCGTCCTTCGCCCCCTGGCGCAGCTCCGGCCGGACACTCGACGCCTCGGGCGGCGCCTCCGGCGCCTCGACCGCCTGCCGGGCGAGGAGCTGCCCGACGGCGCGGTTGCCGATCGTCCGCTGCAGCGCGAGCAGACCCGTGACCGTCGGGGCGGTGGAGAGCTGCGGCGCCGCGGGCTCGGCCGCCGGCTCGGCGCGATCCGTCGCGGGCGACGCCGTTGCGTGCACGACCGATCCATACCAGGCTCGGGGCTGCGCGGGCAAGGGGCGGCGCCGGTCGATCGATGGGCGGTGCTGGGCTCGAACCAGCGACCTCCTGCTTGTAAGGCAGGCGCTCTGACCAGCTGAGCTAACCGCCCCGGCGGTGAAGAGGCTAGTGCCATCATCTCCGCGCATGCGGGCGGGCCTGTTGCTTCTCCTCGTCGCCGTTCTGTGCGCGGCGACCGCCGCGCCGGCGCGCGCGGACAGCCTCGTGACGCGGCCGCACGCGAAGCAGCCGCTGTCCGACAAGCGGGCGGCGAAGCTCGTGAAGCGCTCGCGCTTCGAGCCGCGCCCGGCCAACCGCGACGCGCTGCGGCGTACGCCGACCGCCGCGCAGCTGCGGGCGTTCCGCGCGCAGTCGGAGATGCCCTACGCGCGCTACGTGACGGGGCGCTTCACCGGCACGACCGACGAGGTGATCCAGTGGGCGGCGCGCAAGTGGGGCTTCAAGCCGGACCTGCTGCGGGCGGTGGCGACGGTCGAGTCGTGGTGGCGGATGAGCACCGTCGGCGACAACGGCGACTCGTTCGGGCTCTTCCAGGTGCGGCGGCCGTTCCACTGCACGGAGCCGGTGTGCGAGCAGTTCCGCGGCGACGCCGCGCTGAACGCCGACTACTACGGCGGGATCCTGCGCTCCTACTACGACGGCAAGCAGCGGTGGCTGAACACGGTGTCGGGGGACGAGCGAAGCGGTGACGAGCGCTCTGCGCGAGGCAGTGGCAAGCGCTACCGCCGCGGCGACCTGTGGGGCTCGGTCGGCGCGTGGTTCTCCGGCCGCTGGTGGAACGAGCCGGCGCGCGGCTACATCCGCGAGGTGAAGCGGCGGCTGCGCGAGCGGACCTGGCGGACGGCCGACTTCCGCGGCGGCGGGTAGCGGTGACGCCCGCGCTGGCATCATTCGCCTGGATGAACGGCTCCGTGGCATGGCGGGCGGCCCTGATCCAAGGGCTGGCGGTGGCGGTGAGCGGCGTGATGCTCGGCGCCGCGCTCCCGACGTCGTTCTTCGAGGATTACGGCTGGGCGGCCGGGCCGGGCGTGTGGGCGCTGTGCGCCCTCCTCACCGCCGCGGTGCTGCACCTGCGCCCGCTGCCCGTGCTGGCGGGCGCGGCGGTCGCCGGCATCCCGTCGCTGATCACCGTCCTGCTCGGCGTGCACTGGGCCGGGGTGCCGCTCGCGGTCGGGCTGTTCGCCGCCTGGTGCGGCTGGCTGGCCGGGGACCGCGGACGGGTGGCGGTGGCCTGATGGACCTCGGCCTCGACGGGAAGGTCGCGCTCGTCACCGGCGGCTCGAAGGGCATCGGCCTCGGGATCGCGACCGCGCTCGCGGCCGAGGGCGCGCGGGTCGCCGTCGCGTCGCGCACGAAGGAGGCGGTCGACGCGGCCGCCGAGCAGATCGGCGGCCAGGGCTTCGTGTTCGACTCCGATGACCTGGACGCGATCCCAGGCCTCCTCGACGACGTCGAGTCCGCGCTCGGCCCGATCGACATCTACATCCCCAACACCGGCGGCCCGCCGCCGAACCCGGACCCGCTCGCCTTCTCGCGTGAGGAGTGGGAGGCCGCGCACCGCACGCTCGTGGTCTCGCCGATGACGATCCTGCAGCGGCTGCTGCCGCAGATGCGCGAGCGCGGCTGGGGCCGGGTCGTCGCGGTCTCCTCCAGCGCCGTCCACGAGCCGATGACCGTGCTCCAGCTCTCGAACGCCCACCGCCCGGGCCTGATCGTCGGCTTCAAGATCCTCGCCAAGCAGTACGCGGGCGACGGGATCACCATCAACACCCTCCTCCCAGGCCGCATCGCCACCGATCGCATGATCGACACCGCCGGCTCCCGCGAGGCCGCCGAGGAACAGGCGCGCGAGACGATCCCCGCCGGCCGCCTCGGCGAGCCCGCCGACATGGGCGCCGCCGCCGCATTCCTGTGCTCCGAGCAGGCGAGCTACATCACCGGCATAACGCTGCTCGTCGACGGCGGGATGACGGCAGGCGTGTACTGAGCACTGTCCGCTTCTGATGCGAACATGTGTTCGTGTCCAAGCGATCGACGCTCCCGCCGTTGGTTCCTCGCGCGGGCCGTCCGCCCGCTCCGAACGAGCACGCGATCGAGCGCGTCTGCCCGCACCACGGCTTGACGGTGTTCCACCGCTACAGCCGCGGATCCGGGCGCCATCGTTACCGCTGCAAGCGCTGCGTCGGCGAGGCGGTGACAGATCGCCACCGTCGAGTGCGCGCCCTGCTCATCGAGGAGGCCGGCGGTAGGTGTGCCGTCTGTGGCTACGACCGCTGCGCATACAACCTGCATTTCCACCACGTCGACCCCGCGACCAAGGCCTTCAAGCTCGCGATGGGCACGGGCAAGTCACTGGCCACCTACCGCTCCGAGGCGCGCAAGTGCGTGCTCGTGTGCGCGAACTGCCACGGCGAGATCGAGTGTGGCGACATCCCATCGCCCCCGGCAGGGGCGACGTATCAGTACCCCCAGCGGGACTCGAACCCGCGATCTCCGCCTTGAAAGGGCGGCGTCCTAACCGCTAGACCATGGGGGCTTGCGGTCACGCCAGTGTATGGGCCGCCTGGGACTCGAACCCAGAACCACGGGATTAACCTGCCGCACCGGCTTTCACCGGCCTCCGGCGCGCGGCGCCGACGTTGCGGTCTGGACCATCTCTTCACCCTCGGCTCGACCCGGTCGGGTGGGCGGCGTATGGCCTCTGAGGGCTCTCCCGCCGAGGCGGGGTTGCCTGCTGATCGCCCAATCCCCGGGGGTTTTCACCGAGTCGGTACCCCGGGGCTCTCAGGGGGTCCCAGCAAATAGCCGCCGACGAACTAGCGATCTCTCGACTAGCGCTCCTTCGTTGAAGTCCCTTGCTCTGCCAATTGAGCTAACGGCCCTGCACGCGGCAGTGTATGGGTGCCGGCGCGGGAGTTGGACGAGACGTCTAAGCTGCCTGAGCAATATGGGCCCTGGGAGGAGCTCAGCGGCGACGGGTGGCCGAAGGAGACGGCGCAGCCCCGAGGTCGCGGAACAGGAGATCATCGACGCGGCCGAGGAGCTGCTCCGTGAGCGCCCCTTCCGTGAGCTGACCGTCGACGAGGTGATGCGGCGGACCGATCTGTCGCGTCCGTCGTTCTACGTCTACTTCCGCGACCGCCATCACCTGGTGCTCAAGGTCGTCGAGCGGCTCTCCTCGGAGAGCTTGCAGATGGCCGACATCTGGCTCAAGGCCGAGGGCTCCGGGCGCGACGTGATCCGGGAGGCGACGGCCGGCGTGGTGGCCGTGTTCGAGCAGCATGGCGCCGTGCTGCAGGCGCTCGCCGACGCGGCGGCCGACGACCCGGAGGTCGAGGCGGCGTACCGCGGCTCGCTCGAGTACTTCATCGACACCATCGCGGGCCACATCGAGCGCGAGGTCGAGCGCGGGGACATGCTGCCCTGCAACGCGCGCGAGACCGCGCGGGCGCTGTCGATCATGAACCAGCGCTATCTCACGACCGTGCTCGGGCGCGATCCCACCGCCGAGCCCGAGGTCGTCGTCGACACGATCTGCAACATCTGGACGCGCACGCTGTACGGCGCCGACGCCTAGTGCTTGAAGTGCCGGCGGTGCGTGAAGACCATCGAGATGCCGGCCTGGTCGGCGGCCTCGACGACCTCCGGATCGCGCTTCGACCCGCCCGGCTGGATGATGCACGTCGCGCCCGCGTCGACCGCGAGCTGCGGCCCGTCGGAGAACGGGAAGAACGCGTCGCTCGCCACCGCTGAGCTGCTGAGGTCGGTGCCCGCCTCGCGGGCCTTGTCGATCGCCAGCCGCACCGAGTCGACGCGGCTCATCTGCCCGGCGCCGATGCCGATCGTCGAGAGGTCCTTGGACAGCACGATCGCGTTCGAGCGCACGTGCTTGCAGACCTTCCAGGCGAACAGCATCTCGCCCCACTCGCGCTCGTTCGGCTTGCGCTCGGTGACGACCTCCATCGCCGAGCGGTCCTCGAGATCCATGTCCCGGTCCTGCACGAGCAGGCCGCCCATCACCCGCTTGAGGTCGCGCTCGGCGACGTTGAGGTGGCGGCGCTCGTTGTCCTCGAGGATCCGCATGTTCGGCTTCGACGACAGGATCTCGAGCGCGCCCTCGGTGAAGCGCGGGGCGAAGATGACCTCGCAGAACTGCTTGACGAGCTCCTGCGCGAACTCCTCGTCGACCGTGCGGTTCACCGTCACCACGCCGCCGAACGCCGACAGCGGGTCGCACGCGAACGCCCGCTGATACGCCTCGACGGCCGAACCGGCGGCCGCGCAGCCGCACGGGTTGTTGTGCTTGATGATCGCGCAGGCCGGGAGCTCGAACTCCTGCACGAGCAGCCGCGCGGAGTTGAGGTCGAGCACGTTGTTGAACGACAGCTCGCGCCCGCCGAGCTGGCGCACCATCGAGAGCACGTGCATGCGCGCGCCGACCTGCTGGTAGTAGGCGGCGCGCTGGTGCGGGTTCTCCCCGTAGGCCAGGTCGGTGACCTTCTCGTAGGCGCCCATGATCACCGGCGGGAAGTCGTCGAGCATCTCCCCGAACCAGCGCGCGATCGCCGAGTCGTAGCGGGCGGTGGCGCCGAACGCCTCGACCGCGAGGCTCTTGCGCGTGGCGAGCGAGAGGTGGCCGTCCGAGTCGCGCAGCTCCTGCAGGATCGCGTCGTAGGACTCGGGCTCGACGACGACCGCGGAGAACAGGAAGTTCTTCGCCGCGGCGCGGATCATCGTCGGGCCACCGATGTCGATGTTCTCGATCACCTCGGCCTCGTCGACCCCGCGGCGGGCGGCCGTCTCCTCGAACGGGTAGAGGTTCACGCACACGAGGTCGACGAACTCGATCTCGTTCTCCTCGGCGGCGACCATGTGGGCGGGGTCGTCGCGGCGGGCGAGCAGGCCGGCGTAGAGCTTCGGATGCAGCGTCTTGACCCGCCCGCTCATGATCTCGGGGAAGCCGGTGAAGTCGTCGATCGCGCGGACCTCGAGCCCGGCCGCCTCGAGCGCCTGGGCGGTCCCGCCGGTGGAGACGATCTCGACGCCGAGGTCGGAGAGGCCCCTGGCGAAGTCGACGATGCCCGTCTTGTCGGACACGGAGAGCACCGCGCGGCGGATCCGAACCTCGCCTGGCTGCGTCATCGGCGGCGGACGATAGTCACGACGCGATCAGCACGCGGCGCGGGTTGGCCGGGTCGATCCGGACCGCGTCGCGCGCGATCAGCCGCACCGCCTCGCACAGCAGCTCATGCTCGATCGGCCGCAGCGCGTCGCGCACCGCGGCGGCCTCCGTGGCGGCCGGGAGGTCGACCGCGCGCTGGAGGATGATCGGCCCGGTGTCGACCCCCTCGTCGACGAAGTGGACGGTGACGCCGAACACCTTCACGCCGTAGGCGAGCGCCTGCTCGATCGCGCCGATCCCGGTGAACGCGGGGAGCAGCGCCGGGTGGACGTTGATGACGCGCTGGGGGAAGCGGCCGAGGAAGTTCGCGCTCAGGAGCTGCATGTAGCCGGCGAGGACGACGAGGCCGACACCCTGCTCGACCAGCCAGGCCGCCATCGCGCCGTCGCGCGCCGGGCGATCGTCGAAGTCCGCGCGGGGGAAGACCGACGTCGCCACCCCGGCGCCGCGCGCACGCTCCAGCGCCTGCGCCTCCGGCTTGTCCGAGCCGACCGCCACGACCTCCACCCCCTCGCGGCCGTGCACGGTGTCGAGGATGGCCTGCAGGTTCGTGCCCGCCCCCGAGGCGAGGACGCCGACCCTCACGCGACTTCGAGCTTCGGGAACCGCCCGCCGGTGGAGCGCAGCGTGCCCGCCTGCAGCAGCGCGTCGACACGCTCGAGCACCGCGTCGGCCCGGAGGTGGCCGTAGGTGCCGTAGCCCGGCAGCCCGTCGTAGCTGTACTTGGCGATCACCTTCGAGCGGCCGCCGCGCAGGACCTCGACCGCGCGCGTGCGGCCGACACCGGGCTCGGCCGCGGCGACGACGTCGAGGATCGCGTCGTCGAGCCCGTCGACGTCACCTGCGGGCCGTTGGGCGAGCTGCGCGGGGCGGCCCGGGCGGCGCGCGGGCGCCTGCGGCGGCGCGGGCGCGAGCGACGGGTCGCAGACATCGCAGCACGGACCGTCGGCCAGCGGCTCCGAGAGGTCGCCGAAGTGGCGCAGGATCCCGAGCCGGCGGCAGCTCGAGCCCTCGACCCACGCCCAGACCGAGCGGTACTGGCGCCAGCGCGCCTTCGTCCCCTCGCGCGCCGACGTGCGGCAGATCGCGAGCGCGCGACCGTCCCACTCGCCGGTGACGCGGCCGATCACGAGGTCGGGCGGCGACGGCGACGGCTGGATGACGCCCGCACGGGCGAGGTGGCCGACGATCGCGCGCACCGCGTCGTCCTCCGCGCCGCCGGTGACCGCGCGCAGCTCCTGCATGCCGACCGCGAAGCGCCCGTCCTCGGCACGCCCGAGCAGCCGCTTGGCGACGGTGGCGATCGCCGACTCGTCGACCGTCGAGCGCTCGATGAAGAACACGTGCAGGCCCTTGTCGCGCGACGAGGCGAAGAGCAGGCAGCGGGCGGGCTTGCCGTCGCGCCCGGCACGGCCGGCCTCCTGGTAATAGGCCTCGAGCGAGCCCGGCACGCTCTCGTGGCAGACCGTCCGCACGTCGGCCTTGTCGACGCCCATGCCGAACGCGTTGGTCGCGACCACCACCGGCGACTCGCCCGCCATGAAGCGGCGCTGCGCCTCGGCGCGCACGTCGCGCGCGAGCCCCGCGTGGTAGGTCTCGACGCGCACGCCCAGCTCGCGGCCCAGCCGCACGGCGAGCTTGTCGCACTCGTTGCGCGTGCCCGCGTAGACGATGGCGGGGAGCGCCCCGGGCTCGGCCAGCACGGTGGCGATCCCGCGATGGCCGGCCTCCTTGGTCGCGCACGGGACGACCGCGAAGGACAGGTTCGGGCGGTCGAACCCGGTCGCCACCCGCACCGGCTCGCGGAGCCCGAGCCGCGTGACGATGTCGGCCGCCACCTGCGGCGTGGCGGTCGCCGTCGACGCCACGATCGACTTGGCGCCCAGCCAGCGGGCGGCGTCGGCGAGCCGGAAGTAGTCGGGGCGGAAGTCGTGGCCCCACTGGGAGACGCAGTGCGCCTCGTCGACGACGAAGAGGCCGATGTCGGCGCCGCGCAGGCGCTCGACGAAGCCCGGCGAGGAGAACCGCTCGGGCGCGACGTAGAGCAGCCGCACGTGGCCGGCCACGGCGTGCTCGATCGCGCGGCGGTTGCGCGCCGCATCCTGCTGCGCGTTGACGAGCGCGACCCGCCCGGGCGCGACGCGCTCGAGCGCCTCGACCTGGTCCTGCATCAGCGAGACGAGCGGCGACACCACCAGCGTGAGGTCGGTCCGCATGAGCGCGGGCAGCTGGTAGCAGAGCGACTTGCCCGAGCCGGTGGGCATGACCACGAGCACGTCGCGGTCCGCGAGGGCGGCGCCGACCGCATCCTCCTGCCCGGGGCGGAAGCCGGGGAACCCGAACAGCTCCTGCAGCGCCCCGTGCGGCTCGCGCGCGCGGGCGACCGGCTCCGGCGGCGGGGGCCCGAGACCGGGCAGGGCGAGGGTCGAGGCAGCTTCCATGGGCCGCCGGACATTACCCCCGGCTCCGGCGGGTTCTGCGGCGCCGAGGGCCGCCGGATCAGAACCCCTGCACTTCGCGCAGAGCGCTGTTGCAGGGCGTGGGAGAGTTGTTGCAGTGGAGCTCGACGACTACCTCGCGGAGCTGGCACGGCGGATGCGCGAGATCCTCGGCGAGGACCTGCTCGCGGTCTACGCCGGCGGCTCGTACGCGCTCGGCGGCTACGAGCACGGCCGGAGCGACATCGACGTGACCGCCGTGGTGGCCGAGCCGCTGGACGAGGCCACGAAGCGCGCGCTCGTCGAGGCGCTCCGGCACGAGGCGCTGCCCTGCCCCGCGAGAGGGCTCGAGCTCGTGGTCTACCCGCTCGCGACCGCGCGCTCGGGCGGCGGCGAGCCCGGCTTCGAGCTCAACCTCAACACCGGTGCGCGCATGGACTTCCGCGCCGACCTCGAGCCGGGCGACATCGAGGGCTTCTGGTTCGCCATCGACCGCTCGATCCTGCGCGAGCACGGGATCCCCGTCCATGGCCCGCCGGCCGGCGAGCTGATCGCGGAGATCCCGCGCGAGGCGCTGCTGCCGCTGCTCGCCGAGTCGGTGCAGTGGCACCGCGACTCGGCCACGCCGACCGAAGGCGACGTGATCCTCAACACCGCCCGCACCCAGCACTTCGTCGACACGGGCCACTGGATCTCGAAGCCCGAGGCGCGGAAGCGGCTTGACGAGGCGCAGGACGCCCCGTAGCTTCAATCGCCATGTCGAAGAAGAGCAAGCAGCCCAAGACGCCCATCCCCCCGGCACTGCGGCAGAAGCTCGAGCAGGCGAGCTCGAAGCACACGCTCGACCAGCGCAACGCGCAGGCCCCGCGCGGCGGCCACAGCCCGCGCCAGATCAGGCACCAGGGGCGCTAGCTACAGCTCAGACGAGCGGGAGCGCGCTCTCGAACGCGTCCTTCGCCTGGCCCGACCCCGTGTTCTCGAGCGGGTAGTCGCCCGAGAAGCAGGCGTCGCAGTGCGTGCCGCGGTCGCCCTCGATCGCGGCGTAGACGCCCTCGAGCGACAGGTAGGCGAGCGAGTCGGCCCCGAGCTCGGCGGCGATCTCCGCCTCCGTGCGCTCGTGGGCGATCATCTCCTCGCGCGTCGACATGTCGATCCCGTAGTGGCAGGGATGGCGGATCGGCGGCGCGGAGATGCGCATGTGCACCTCCGCGGCGCCGGCATCGCGCAGCATCTGCACGATCTGGCGGGTGGTGTTGCCGCGCACGATCGAGTCGTCGACGACCACCAGGCGCTGGCCCGCCACCACCTCCGGCAGCGGGTTGAACTTCAGCCGCAGGCCGTGCTTGCGCAGCTCCTGCCCCGGCTGGATGAACGTGCGCGCGACGTAGCGGTTCTTGATCAGTCCGTCGTCCTGCGGCAGCCCCGTCGCGCGGGCGTAGCCGCGGGCGGCGGCGTTGCCGGAGTCGGGCACCGGGATGACGACGTCGGCCTCGACCGGCGCCTCGGCCGCGAGGATCTCGCCCATCCGGCTGCGCGACGTCTGCACGACCCGGCCCTCGAGCCGCGAGTCGGGCCGCGCGAAGTAGATGTGCTCGAAGACGCAGAACGCGTAGCGGTCGCCCTGGACGACCTGGCGCGTCTCGAGCCCGCGCTCGGTCAGCGACACCATCTCGCCCGGCTGCACCTCGCGCAGGTAGCGCGCGCCGATGATGTCGAACGCGCACGACTCGCTCGCGACGCAGTAGCGGTCGCCGAGCAGGCCGAGCGCCAGCGGCCGCAGCCCCGCGGGATCGCGGAACGCGACGACGCGGTCGGCGGTCATCACCACGGTCGAGAACGCGCCCTCGAGCCGCGGCAGCACGTCCTCCACCGCGTCCTCGATCGTCGGCGCCTCGTGCGTCGAGAGCAGCGCGGCGATGATCTCCGAGTCGGAGGTCGAGCGGAAGGTCACGCCGCGATCGCGCAGCTCCGTGTGCAGCTCGACCGCGTTGACGAGGTTGCCGTTGTGGCCGAGCGCGACCTCGCGCTTGTCGGCGCGCCAGACGGGCTGCGAGTTCTCCCACGAGTTGGCCCCCGTGGTCGAGTAGCGCACGTGCCCGAGCGCCATGTCGCCCTGCAGCGCGCGCAGCTTCTGCTCGTCGAACACCTGGTTGACGAGGCCCTTGTCGCGCATGGCCATGATGTGGCCGCCCTGCGCGGTCGCGATGCCCGCGGACTCCTGCCCGCGGTGCTGGAGCGCGTAGAGCGCGAAATACGAGAGGCGGGCGACGTCGTGGCCGGGAGCGAATACGCCGAACACCCCGCACTCATCTCGCGGCCCGTCGCGTTCGTCGATGTCGGGGGGCGTTGTTGCCTTCACCAAGAGGGCCCGATCAGGGCTGCCAGCGTAGCAACGGCTCCGGCGCGATTCGCGGCTCTCGGATAGCCTCAGCGCCGCAAAGAACGAGGAGAACCCATGGCTCTGAGCCCCCCTGTCCCCATCGACCGTCAGCGCATCAAGGAGCTGACCGAGCGCGAAGAGCGCGTCCTGAACGAGCGCACGTCCGGCTCGGGCGAGATGTACAAGCGCGCCCAGCACTCGCTGTCCGGCGGCGTCGCGTCGTCGTACCAGCTGCGCGATCCCTGGCCGATCTACCTCGAGCGCGGCAACGGCCCGCATGTCTGGGACGTCGACGGGAACGAGTTCTACGACTTCCACAACGGCTTCGGCTCGATGGTCCAGGGCCACGCCCACCCGGCGATCGGCGCGGCCATCAGCGAGCGCTACGCGCTCGGCACGCACTTCGCCGCCCCGACGGAGGACGCGATCATCGTCGGTGAGGAGCTCTCCAAGCGCTGGAAGCTCCCGCGCTGGCGCTACACGAACTCCGGCTCCGAGTCGACGATGGACGCGATCCGGATCGCCCGCGCGTACACGAAGCGCGACACGATCATGAAGATCTTCGGCTCCTACCACGGCCACCACGACGGCGTGATGGTCTCGATCGGCGTCGAGTACGACAAGATCGGCGACCGGCTCAACCTGGAGTCGCTGCCCTACGGCGCCGGCATCCCGCAGGCCGTCGTCGACCTCACGATCGCGGTGCCGTTCAACGATGCCGAGGCGATGGAGCACCGCATCAAGGCGCTCGACGCCGAGGGTCGCAAGCCCGCCTGCGTGATCATGGAGGCGGCGATGATGAACCTCGGGGTCGTGCTCCCCGAGCCGGGCTATCTCGAGGAGGTGCGTGAGATCACGCAGCGCCACGGGATCGTCCTCATCTTCGACGAGGTCAAGACCGGCCTGTGCATCGCGCCGGGCGGCGCGACGGAGAAGTTCGGCGTGCTGCCGGACATGGTCACGCTGGCGAAGGCGCTCGGCGGCGGCCTGCCCTCGGGCGCGATCGGCGGCTCCGAGGAGGTCATGTCGGTGGTGGAGGACGGCAGCGTCTTCCAGGTCGGCACCTACAACGGCAACCCGCTCGGCATGGCGGCGGCGCGGGCGAACCTGCTCGAGGTCATGACCCCGGACGCCTACGAGCACCTCGAGCACCTCAACGGCCGCATCCTGGGCGGCTGCGAGGGCGTGATCGAGAAGCACAACCTGCCGGGCTACGGCGTCGGCGTCGGCTCGAAGGGCTGCGTGACGTTCTCGCCGCAGAAGATCGTCGACTACGAGACGTTCAAGGCCAACCAGGACGCCGACCTCGCCGAGCTCGCGTGGCTCTTCAACATGAACCGCGGCATCTTCATGACGCCGGGGCGCGAGGAGGAGTGGACGCTGTCGGTCACGCACACCGACGAGAGCGTCGACAAGTACGTCGCCGTCTTCGAGGAGATGGCGGCGGAGCTG
>CAVSQM010000003.1:0-114308 GCA_963730115.1 uncultured Solirubrobacteraceae bacterium
GGATCGCCTCGGTGACCGTGATCGGCACCTCGACCTCGAAGTTGTCGCCCTTGCGCCGGAAGACCGGCGACTCCTCGACGCGCGTGAGCACGTAGAGGTCGCCAGGCGTGCCGCCGCGCAGGCCGGCCTCGCCCTTGCCGGCGAGCCGGATCCGCGAGCCGTCCTTGACGCCCGCGGGGATGTTGACCTTGTACTTCTTGAGCTCGCGCGTGCGGCCCTGGCCCTGGCAGGTGTGGCAGGGGTGCTCGATGACCGTGCCCGAGCCGCCGCAGCGCCCGCACGGGCGCGTGATCGAGAACAGGCCCTGGCCCTCGGACTCGACGCCGCGGCCGTTGCAGACCGGGCAGACGATCGGGCTCGTGCCCGGCTCGGCGCCCGTGCCGCGGCACGTCTTGCACGCCGCGTGCGTGGCGACCGACACCGGCACCTGGGCGCCCTCGACCGCCTGGTCGAAGGACAGCGAGACGGTCGTCTCGAGGTCGCGCCCCTTCTCCGCCTGCGGGCGCGTGCGCGTCCCGCCACGGCCGCCCGTGGTGTTGAAGATGTTCGAGAAGATGTCCGAGAACGAGCCGAAGTCCGCGCTCGTCGCCCCGCCGCCGGCGCCGCCCCCGAACGGGTTGGCCCCGCCGAAGACCGAGCCGCCGCGGTCGTACTTCTTGCGCTTCTCCGGGTCGCCCAGCGTGTCGTAGGCCTCGGAGATCTGCTTGAAGCGGTCCTCCGCCCCGGGCTCCTTGTTGGTGTCCGGGTGGTACTGGCGCGCGAGCTTGCGGTACGCCTTCTTGACGTCCTCCTGGGACGCCTTCCTGTCGACGCCCAGGACCTTGTAGTAGTCGGTGCCGTTGGCCACTGGAGGCCTCCTACGCGGCGACCACGACCCGCGCGGGCCGCAGCACAGCGCCGTTGATGCGGTAGCCGGCCTGGTAGACCTCGGTCACCGTGCCGGACGCCGCCCCCTCGACCGGCTGCGAGGCCATCGCCTCGTGCTCGGCCGGGTCGAACGGCTCGCCCTTGGGCGAGTAGGCCTGGATGCCGACGCGCCCGAGCGCGCCCACCAGCTCGTCCTGGATCTGGCGGATGCCCTTGGCAAACTCACCGCCGCCGTGCTCCTCGGCCGACCGCAGCGCGAGCTCGAGGTGGTCGAGCGCGGGCAGCAGCTCCTTCGCGAGCCTGGCCATCCCGCGGTCGGCCGCCGCTGCGTTCTCGCGCGTGGCGCGCTTGCGAAAGTTCTCGAAGTCCGCCTGCGTCCGCTGGGCGAGCGCCAGGTACCTGGCCGCCTCGTCCTGCTCGGGTGCCTCCGCCTCGTCGGGCGCAGGCTCGGGCAGGGGCTGCTCGGCCGCAGCGGCCTGCGCGTCGGCGGAGGGCTCCTCCGACCCGGGCATGGCACCCGGGCCGGAGGTCTCCACCTGCTCGTTGCGCGTCTCGTCGGTCATCGCTGCTGGTCGTCCACGACCTCGGCGTCGACGACCTCCTCCTCGGCGTCCGCGGCGGCCGGCTCACCGTCGGGCGAGCCGTTCGGCGACGCGGCCTCCTGCTGCGCCTGGGCGCGCTCGTACATGGCCTCGGAGACCTTGTGGAACGCGGTCTGGAGGCGCTCGGTGCGGGCCTGGATGTCGGCGGTGTCCTCGGAGGTCAGCGACTCGCGGACGTCCTTGATCGCCGCCTCGATCTCCGTCTTGGAGGCGTCGTCCACCTGGTCGCCCAGCTCCTTGAGCTGGCGCTCGGCCTGGTAGGCGGCGTTCTCCGCGGCGTTGCGGGCCTCGGCGAGCTCGCGCAGGCGCTTGTCGTCCTCGGCGTGCGCCTCGGCGTCGCCGACCATGCGCTTGATCTCCTCGTCGGAGAGCCCGGAGCCGGACTTGATCTCGATCTTCTGCTCCTTGCCGGTGCCGAGGTCCTTGGCCGTCACGTTGACGATGCCGTTGGCGTCGATGTCGAAGCCGACCTCGATCTGCGGGATGCCGCGCGGCGCGGGCGGGATGCCCGTGAGCTGGAACTTGCCCAGCGACTTGTTGTAGGTCGCCATCTCGCGCTCGCCCTGCAGGACGTGGATCTCCACGCTCGGCTGGTTGTCCTCGGCGGTCGAGAAGACCTCCGACTTGCGGGTCGGGATGGTCGTGTTGCGCTCGATCAGCTTCGTCATCACGCCGCCCTTGGTCTCGATGCCGAGGGTGAGCGGGGTGACGTCGAGCAGCAGCACGTCCTTGACGTCGCCGGCCAGCACGCCCGCCTGGATGGCGGCGCCGACGGCCACGACCTCATCCGGGTTGACGCCGCGGTGCGGCTCCTTGCCGGTGAGCTCCTTGACCTTGTCCTGGATCGCGGGCATGCGGGTCATGCCGCCCACGAGCACGATGTGGTCGATGTTGGCGACACCCTTGTCCTTGGCGTCGTCCATGGCCTGGCGCACCGGGCCGACGACACGCTCGATCAGCGCGGAGCTCAGCTCGTTGAGCTTGGCCCGCGTGAGGCGCAGGTCGAGGTGCTTCGGCCCGGAGGCGTCGGCCGTGATGAACGGCAGGTTGATCTGCGTCTCCTGGGCGGAGGACAGCTCGATCTTGGCCTTCTCGGCCGCCTCGTAGAGGCGCTGGAGGGCCATCTTGTCGGCGGTCAGGTCGATCGCCTGGTCGCGCTTGAACTCGGCCGCGAGGAAGTCGACGATCGCCTTGTCGAAGTTGTCGCCGCCGAGGTGGTTGTCACCCGCGGTCGACTTGACCTCGAAGACGCCGTCGCCGATCTCGAGCACCGACACGTCGAACGTGCCGCCGCCGAGGTCGAAGACGAGGATCGTCTGGTCGGACTCCTTGTCCAGGCCGTAGGCGAGCGACGCGGCGGTCGGCTCGTTGATGATGCGCTTGACGTCGAGACCGGCGATGCGGCCGGCGTCCTTGGTGGCCTGGCGCTGGTCGTCGTTGAAGTACGCGGGGACGGTGATCACCGCCGCGTCGACCGTGTCACCGAGATAGGCCTCGGCGTCGGCCTTCAGCTTCTGCAGGATCATCGCGGAGATCTCCGGCGGCGAGTACTCCTTGTCGCCGGCCTTCACCCGCGCGTCGCCACCGGAGCCGGAGACGACGGTGTACGGGACGATCGACTCCTCCTCGCGCACCTCGGCCTCCTTGCGGCCCATGAAGCGCTTGATCGAGAAGACGGTGTTGGTGGGGTTCGTGACCGCCTGGCGCTTGGCCACCGTGCCGACGAGCCGCTCACCCGACTGGGTGAAGGCAACGACGGACGGCGTGGTGCGGCCACCCTCGGCGTTCTCGATGACGGTCGGCTCGCCGCCCTCCAGGACGGCCATACACGAGTTCGTCGTGCCGAGATCGATACCGATGGTCTTGGCCATATTGTGGGTGCTCCTCAGCTCGTTGGACTGCACAAAATCTTAGTCGCGCTCGCTGAGATTGTAGCGGCTTCAGATGCCCGGCAGCCCGGCCTTCTCACGAAGCTTCACAGCCCACCCGTAGTCCTTGCGGATCCGCTTCTCGTAGGCGGCCACGTCGGTCTCCGAGAGCGAGTTGTAGAAGCCCCAGTAGCGCGACAGCGGCTCCGTGCGGACGTGGATCTCCTGGAAGTTGCCGTTGCCGTTGATCGTCGTGACCTTGGGGTCGGCCGGGTCGGCGTCGTCGACCGAGGCGACGAGGCACTGGTGGTTCATCGGCTCGAACGGGTTCGGCTTCTCCTGCCCCTTGATCTCGTACTCCTCCTTGCGGCAGATCAGGTCGCCGGGCTGGATCGCGGCGGCGCGCTCGTCGGGCTTGAACTTCGACAGGTAGTGGACGGGCCCGAGGCCGATCGGCGTGCCGGCGAACGAGCCGATGCCGGTGATCTGGTGGATCGCCCAGACGCCGAAGATCGCGCACCACGACCACGGCAGGCCCTGCTTCGGGTCGCCCTTGTGCTGCTGGCCGGCCCACATGTGCGGGGTCTCGATACCGAGGTCGTAGCTCGGGTTGTAGGACGGGCAGGCCACTCGGTAGAACTCCTTGAGCCGCTCGGCGCCCTTCTTCTTGCCGTCGCCGCGGTCCTCGTCGCGGACCTTGCCGACCTGCGAGAGCGCGAGCTTGACGATCGCCGCGCGCTTCGCCGGCGCGGAGGTCGCGGCGTCGGCGCCCGCCACCGCGAGCTGGTGGACCGTGCTGTAGGCCTGGAGCGCCTCCATGTCCTTCGCGTCGAGCGCCTCGGCCTCGCGGGCCAGCATCCGGACCACCGCGCGGTTCCCCGCCGTCCGCTGGAGGCGGGTGACGAGGCCGGCGAGCGAGGCGGCGGGCGCACGCTCGGCGGCGGCCGGCGCGGCGGGCTCGGCCTGCGGCTCGGCGTGCGCGTGCTCGGTCACGCAGCGATGTTCCTGCCGTACGGGCAGGAGCGCAAGAGCGCGCACGCGCCGCACGCCGGGCGCTGGGAGTGGCAGGTGCGGCGCCCGTGGCGGAGCAGGTTGATGTGCAGCTCGACCTCCTGCCCGGCCGGGGTGAGCCGCAGCATCTCGTCGTGCAGCTCCTCGAACGGCGCGCCGGGGCGGAACAGGCCGAGCCGCGTGCCGACGCGAGAGACGTGGGTGTCGACCGGGATGTCGGGCAGCCCGAACGCGAACAGCAGCACGCAGGCGGCCGTCTTGCGCCCCACGCCGGGCAGCGCGGTCAGGTAGTCGCGCGCCTCGGCCACCGGCAGCTCGCCGAGGAAGCTCAGGTCCGGCGGGTCCGGCAGGGCGCGCAGGATCTCCTGGATCCGCACGGACTTCTGGCGGTGCAGCCCGCCCGGCTGGATCGCCGCCTCGACCTCCTCGAGCGGCGCGTCGCGCACCGCCTCCCAGGCCGGGAAGCGGGCGACCAGCCGCACGTAGGCGACGTCGCGGTTGCGGTCGTTGGTCGACTGCGAGAGCACGGTGAGGATCAGCTCCTCGAGCCCGCGCCCGTGCGGCGGCGCGACCGGCCGGCCATACACGAGCCGCAGGCGGTCGCGCAGGGCGCGCACGCGGCGCGGCTGCGGCGGCGTCCAGGCGGAGCGCGGGACGGTGGCGACCTTGGGGCTCACAGGAGTGAGCCTATGGGCGGAGAATTGCGAAACGTCGCGGCGCGGTTCGAGTCGCTAGTGTGCCGCGCCGACAAGGGGGGTGCGGCCAGGCTCGGAACCAGGCGGGGATCCGGGGTCGCACCGAAGGGGTGAACCATCGGAGGTCTCCGAATGCGTACAGCGCTGCTCGTTTGCGGTGCCGTCATCTGCTGCTGCGTCGTGCTGGCCTGGCAGCCGGACGGTGCCGACGCCAGGTCCGCTGCGCTCGATCGAACCGAGCGCAAGGTCGTCAAGCTCGTCAACCGCATCCGCGCCCGTCACGGGCTCAAGCGGCTGCGGGCCAGTCGCACGCTCGCGCGCGCGGCCAACGATCACACCGGCGACATCCTGCGGACCGACGTGCTCGGCCACTCGTCCAGTGACGGCACGCCGATGGCGACGCGCGTGCGCCGCTACACGGGCGCCGACTGGGTGGGCGAGAACGTCGCCGCGGTGTGGGGCAGGGGCGGCAGCGCCCGCAAGGTCGTGCGCATGTGGATGGCCTCGCCGGGCCACCGCGCCGTGCTGCTGTCGCCGGCCGGGCGCCGCATCGGCGTCGGCAAGCGCAAGGGCAGCATGGCCGGGGTGCGGCGCGCGGTCTTCACGGCCGATCTCGCCTCGCGGCGCTGAGTGCGCCCGCGGAGGCGACTAGCCTTCGCCGTCAGACGATGAGCACGACACGCGACTACCAGGCGCTGATGCGCTCCCGGCTCATCGAGTCGCGGCTGACGCCGAACGCGATCTCGCTCACCGGCTTCGCGCTGTGCGTCGTCGCCGCGGTGCTGGTGTGGCAGGACTACTACCTGCTGGGCGGGCTCGCCTTCATCGTCGGCTCGATCTGCGACACGCTCGACGGCCGGTACTCGCGCATGTCGGGGAAGGGCACGCCGTTCGGCGCCTTCCTCGACTCGACGCTCGACCGCATCGAGGAAGGCGTCGTGCTGACCGCGGTCGCCTACCAGTTCTCCGTCGCCGGGGACGACCTCGCGGTCAGCGCGGTCGTGATCGCCGTGCTCGCCTCGCTGATGGTCTCCTACACGCGCGCCCGCGCCGAGGCGCTCGGCGTCGAGTGCAAGGTGGGCATCGCCGACCGCGCCGTGCGCGTGGTGATCCTGTCGGCCGGCCTCGTCCTCGCCAAGGGCGCCGGCCTGATCGACGTGGAACTTCTGGAGCCCGCGGTGTACGTCCTAGCGGGCCTCTCAGTCATCACCGTCATGCAGCGCATCTGGCATGTCCGGGGTCAGCTGAAGATCGGGCCCGCACCGGATTCCGACTTCGAGGTGACTTCGTGAGCAAGAACGGTTCCAACGGGCACGGCCCGGCGGCGCGTGAGGATGGGCGATACCAGGAGGGCAAGGTCCGGGTCGCGATCATCGGCGTCGGCAACTGCGCGTCGTCGTTCGTGCAGGGCGTCCACTACTACAAGGACGCGGATCCGTCGGAACCGGTCCCGGGGCTCATGCACGTCGACCTCGGCGGCTACCACGTGCGCGACATCGAGTTCTCGGCCGCCTTCGACATCGATGCCGAGAAGGTCGGCAAGGACCTCTCCGAGGCGATCTTCGCCGGCCAGAACAACACGCTGAAGCTCGGCGACGGCAAGCTGCCGAAGACCGGCATCACCGTCCAGCGCGGGATGACCCACGACGGCCTCGGCAAGTACCTGAAGGAGAAGATCACCAAGGCCGAGGGCTCGACCGTCGACATCGCCCAGATCCTCAAGGACACCAAGACCGACGTCGTCGTCTCCTACCTGCCGGTCGGCTCCGAGCAGGCGACCAAGTGGTACGTCGAGCAGATCATCGAGGCCGGCTGCGCGTTCGTGAACTGCATCCCGGTGTTCATCGCGCGCGAGGAGTACTGGAACAACCGCTTCAAGAAGGCGGGGCTCCCGATCATCGGCGACGACATCAAGTCGCAGGTCGGCGCGACGATCATGCACCGCACGCTGGCGCGCCTGTTCGCGGACCGCGGCGTGAAGATCCTGCGCACGTCGCAGCTCAACGTCGGCGGCAACATGGACTTCTACAACATGCTCGAGCGCGAGCGGCTGGAGTCCAAGAAGATCTCCAAGACCAACGCCGTCACCTCGATCATGGACCACGAGCTGCCGGCCACCGACGTCCACGTCGGCCCGTCGGACTACGTGCCGTGGCTCGAGGACCGCAAGTGGGCGCACATCCGCGTCGAGGGCCAGGCGTTCGGCGACGTGCCGCTCAGCGTCGAGCTCAAGATGGAGGTCTGGGACTCGCCGAACTCCGCCGGCATCGTCATCGACGCCGTGCGCTGCTGCAAGCTCGGCCTCAACCACGGCCTCGCCGGCCAGCTCGACGGCCCCAGCTCCTACCTCATGAAGTCGCCGCACAACCAGCGGCCCGACCACCTCGCGCGGCAGGCGACGGAGGACTTCATCGCCGAGTACGCGCGCTCGCAGAAGGCCGCCAAGGCCGCCCAGAAGGTCGCCAAGCGGGTGGCCGAGACGGGCTCCTCCGTCACCCACTGACGAAGGAGCCCGCCCGGGTCGGGGCTACCGGATCGAGTAGCGGCGCTCGCAGCCCTTCACGCGGCGCCGCTCGTTGGTGTTGAAGCGGACGACGTCCTTGCCGCGGCCGCAGCGGACGCGCGCCGCGGGGCCGGCGGTGGCGACGTTGATGGCGTCGTTGCCCTTGCCGGAGTTGACCTTGTCCCTGCCGTAGGCGGCGTTGATCGAGTCCTTGCCGCCGCCGCCCATCAGCCTGTCGGCCTCGGAGCCGCCGTTCAGGTTGTCGCCGCCCCTGCCGCCGACCAGGGTGTCCTTGCCCTGGGCGCCCGCGAGGCGGTCGGCGCCCTTGCCGCCGACGATGCAGTCGTTTCCGCGGCCGCCGCTGATCTTGTCGTTGCCGCCGAACGCGAAGATGACGTCGGCGCGGTTGGAGCCGGTGATGCTGTCGGCCTTCCGCGAGCCGAGCACGAGGAACTTCACGCCCTTGCGCTTCAGGCAGGTGCTCTTCTGCGCGGACTTCGGCGCCTCGCCCGGCAGCGCGACGCGGCCGCCGCTGGGCCCCTCGAACGGCTTGCCGACGACGGCGACGATCTCGCGGCCGTTGGCGAGGTTGCCGTCGCGCTCGCGCGTGATCACGCACAGGTTCCGGCTCGCCAGGTACTCGGCGCCGCGGATGCACGGCTCGCCGCCGCTCCCGTTGCCGCCCGACCCGTCACCGCCGTTCGCGGTGGCCTCCTGGGCGGCGCGGTCGCAGACCTCGCTGCCACCGGACACCCTGGCCTCGGCGACCACGACGTCCTTGACGATGCGGCCCGCCGGATCCTGCACGTCGAGGTGCACGGCCCGCTGGGTGAGCGTGTTGCCGTTGCGCGTCTGCTCGTTGAAGCGGATGCGGACGATCTGGCCGGTCGGGAGCCGCTCGACGACCTGCTCCAGCGGCGTGACGTTGAGCGTCCGACCGCCGAGGGTGACGACGGGCACGACGCTCGAGCCGCTGAGGCTCGGGCCGTTGGGGGTGCAGGTGGCGGACGCTGTGGCGCGCGCGCCGCGCACGACGAGGTTGTTGCCGGCCTGGCCGGGGGCGAAGTCGACGACCGAGGACGTCGCGCTCACGGACTGGTCGACGGCGAGGCCGGCGTCAGGAGTGACCGCGGTCTGGGCGACAGGGCCCTCGACGCCGAGCTCGTTGCCGGGCCCGACGGGCTGGCCCTCGTCGTCGGCGCAGCGGCCGCGGTCGGGGCTCTCGACGGAGGTGCGCGAGCTGCCGTTGGCGACGACCGGCTCGGTGCGGTCCTGCGCCGGGATGGCGACGTAGGCGGCGCTGGCGCGGCAGTTCCACGTCTGGTCGGCGGCGGCCGCGTGCGCGGACCCGGCCGTGGCCAGGCCGGCGCCGAGCGCGCAGAGGAGCGCGGCCGCCGTGCGGCGGCAGCCTGAGGAGGGGGACATGTAGGAAACCTTCCGTTGGGGGACCCGGCGAGGGAGGGGCGATTGCCGGGAGGTGCTCAACACTCAGGGTTTCCGGACTATGAGTGAAACAAGCGTGAGCAAGGGCTGGAAATCCCGACCATTCGTCCATCCTGGGCTACGCTTGCCGCCGTGCCGGAGCCCCTGACCATCGCCCAGGTCACGCCGTATCCCTGGGAGGACGAGCACGAGGTCAACGCGTTCGTCCGCGCGCTGGCCGCCGAACAGGCCGAGGCCGGCCACCGCGTGGTCGTGCTCGCCCCGTCGCACGATCCCGACCTCGTGCGCGAGTCGCGGCGCCGCATCCGCAGCGGCGAGCTGTTCGACGCCGACGGCGCCGTACGCGTCCTCGGCGTCGGCGAGCTGCTGCCGCTGGCCGGCGCCCGCCGCGGCGCGATGCCGGCCCCGCCGCTCGACATCTCCCGCACGATCGAGGAGGCGCTGACCGTCGCGCCGCCCGAGTTCGTCCATGTTCACGAGCCGTTCGCGCCCAGCGCCTCCTCGGTCGCGCTGCGCCACTCGCGCTCGCTCAACGTCGGCACCTTCCACGCGCCCGCCGAGCGTGTGCTCTCCACGCAGGTCGCGCGCCGCTTCGTCGAGCTGTTCTTCGGCCGGCTCGACGCGCGCAGCGCCTCCTTCGAGGCCACGCGCGAGGTGATGCAGCGGGTCTTCCCGGCCGAGTACGTCGTGCTGCGCCCCGGCGCGACCCCGCTCACACGGCCGGCGCACGAAGGCCCGCTGCGGATCGCCTTCGTCGACCAGGAGGAGCGCGCGGCGCTGCGGCTGTTCCTGCGCGCGCTGCGGCGGCTGCCGACTGAGCTCGACTGGGAGGCGACGGTGTTCGTCCCCAGCGGCGCCGCCCCGACCGTGCGCTCGCGGCTGCTCGACCGCGTCCACGTGCTGTCCGAGACCGACACGAGCGAGGACGCGGTGCTGGCCTCCGCCGACGTGGTGGTCGCCGCCTCGCACGGCGTCGCGCCGTCGCCGGGGCTGATCGTGCGCGCCCTCGGCGCCGGCGCCGTCCCCGTCGCCTCCCACCTCGGCTCCTACGCCGAGGTGATCTGCCGCGACGACGACCTCGGGCTGCTGTTCGAGGCCGGCGACGTCGACACGCTCGCGGCCCAGCTCGAGCGCCTGATCCGCGACGACGGGCTGCTGTCCGGCCTGCGGGCCAGCGCCCAGCGGGCCCACGACGACTTCGACTGGGCTCGCGTGGCACAGGGCTTCGAGGCGCTCTACGCCGAGGTCGCGGCCCGCCGCCATCCCGCCGAGGGGAACGCGAAGGTGGCCGCGCGGCTCGCCGGCCGGCGGCTGATCGACGTCGACCTGCACATGCACACCGACCACTCGAGCGACTGCGCGACGCCGGTCGACGTGCTGCTCGCCACCGCCCGCGACGCCGGGCTGGGGGCGATCGCGATCACCGACCACAACGAGATCTCCGGCGCCCACGAGGCGCGCGCCAAGGCGGCGGAGTTCGGGGTCAAGGTGATCGTGGCCGAAGAGGTCAAGACCGCCGACCAGGGCGAGGTGATCGGCCTCTTCATCGAGGAGAAGATCCCGCGCGGCATGACGCTCGACGAGACGATCGCCGCCATCAAGGCCCAGGGCGGGCTCGTCTACGTGCCGCACCCGTTCGACCGGATGCACTCGGTGCCCGACTATGAGCACCTGCTCGCGGTGGTGGAGGACATCGACGCGCTCGAGGTCTTCAACGCGCGCGTGGCGATCAGCGCGTTCAACGAGGAGGCGGTGCGCTTCGCGGCGAAGTACCGCATCGTGGGTGGGGCCGGCTCCGACGCGCACGTGCCGCAGGGCCTGGGCTCCGTCCGCATCCGCATGCGCGACTTCGACGGCCCCGAGGAGTTCCTCGAGTCGCTCCGCGCCGCCGACATCGTTCGCAAGCCGCAGTCGCTGCTCTACGTCCAGGCGCTGAAGTTCCTGCAGACCAAGGCGACCCCGCCGGCGGCCCGGCGGGCGTCCCGCCAGCGGCGCGTGAAGCGGGTCGCGCGCAACCAATGATGCAGGGGCAAGGAGAAGGCGGCGCGGCCGCCAATCCCCTGGGCGGAATGCCGGCCACCGATGACGAGATCCGCGAGAAGTACCTGGAGCGAGCGATCCGCGAGCTCAACGAGTTCACCCGCGACCTGCAGGGCTGCGCGAGCTGCCCGCGCGGCAACCTGATGCCGGTGCTCGGCTCCGGCCACCCGCAGGCCGACATCTTCCTGCTCAAGTACGCGCCCGCGCCGTCGGAGATCGAGGAGGGCGTCGCCTTCTACGGCCGCGCCGGCTCGGCGCTGATGAAGTCGCTGCGGCGGCTCGACATCGACCCGCTCGCCGTCTACGGGACGCTGTGCGTGAAGTGCCCGGTGGCCGACACCTCGCTGGCCGCGCCGGAGTGCCTCGCGCGCCTGGTCGAGGAGATCGCGATCGTGCAGCCGAAGATCGTCGTCGTCATGGGCGACGACGCGCTCGCCACGCTCAACGACCTCCAGCTGCCGCTCGCCAAGACCGTCGACGACCGCCCCGGCGAGGTGCAGGTGCTCACGCCGTCGATCGACGCGCTCGTGGTGCCGGACATCGACGGCGCGCTCGACGACGAGGACTCCAAGCGCGCGTTCTGGACCGCGTTCCGCGCGCTCGGCGGCTGGTGGGGGGACTTCCCCCCGTACTGATGTAGCCTCCCCGCCGGGAGAGGGGGAGCATGCTGTCCGTCAAGGATGTCGTGGTGCGCTTCGGGGGCGTCGTCGCCCTCGACGGTCCCACGTTCGAGGTTGCGCCCGGGGAGATCTGCGGGCTGATCGGCCCGAACGGCGCGGGCAAGACCACGCTGTTCAACTGCATCAGCCGGCTGGTCGATCCGAACGAGGGGTCGATCTCGTTCGAGGACGACGATCTGCTGGCCCGCGCCCCGCACGAGATCGCCCCGCTCGGCATCGCGCGCACGTTCCAGAACCTCGGCCTCGCCCACTCGCTGACCGTGCGCCAGAACGTGATGCTCGGCGCGCAGCACGCCTCCCGCGGCTCGTTCGTCGCGGCCGGGCTCGGCCTCCCCGGCACCCGCCGCTCCGAGCGCGCGCTCCACGAGCAGGCCGACGAGACGCTGGCGCGGCTCGACCTGTCCGACGTCGCCGACCGGCCCGCCGTCGGACTGCCCTACGGAACGCTCAAGCGCGTCGAGCTCGCGCGCGGGCTCTGCACCGGGCCGAGGCTGCTGCTGCTCGACGAGCCCGCGGGCGGCCTCAGCCACGGCGAGGTCGAGACGCTCGCCGACCTGCTCCTTGAGCTGCGCGACGAGTACGAGCTGACGATCCTGCTCGTCGAGCACGCGATGGGGATGGTCATGCGCATCTCCGACCACGTCGTCGTGCTCGACTTCGGCCGCGAGATCGCCGACGGCAAGCCGGCCGAGGTCCAGGAGGACCCGCAGGTGATCGAGGCCTACCTGGGGGCTCCCGCGAAATGAGCCTGCTCGAGGTCGAAGGGCTCGAGGCGGGCTACGGGCCGGTGACCGTCGTCCGCGACCTCTCGTTCACGGTCGAGGAGGGCAAGGTCGTCACCATCCTCGGCGCCAACGGCGCCGGCAAGACGACCACGCTGCGCGCGCTCACCGGCGTCGCCGATGCGAAGGGGCGCGTCACCTTCGACGGGACGGAGCTGATCGGGAAGCCGCCGGAGTGGGTCGTCCGCCGAGGGCTCGCCCATGTGCCCGAGGGCCGCGGCAACTTCGCGTCGCTGACCGTCGAGGAGAACCTGCGGCTCGGCGCCTACGTGCGCAAGGACACCGCGAAGGTCCGCGAGGACATGAAGCGCTGCTTCGAGTACTTCCCGAGGCTCGAGGAGCGCCGCCTGCAGCACGCGGGCTCGCTGTCGGGCGGCGAGCAGCAGATGCTGGCGGTCGCGCGCGGGCTGATGCTGCGCCCGAAGCTGATGCTGCTCGACGAGCCGTCGCACGGGCTCTCGCCGCTGATCACCCGCGAGGTGTTCAAGATCCTCCGCGAGGTCGCGGAGGAGGGCACGACGCTGCTGATCGTCGAGCAGAACGCCAACCTCGTGCTCGACTTCGCCGACCACGCGTACGTGCTCGAGACCGGCCGGCTCGTGCTCGACGGCACGGCCGAGGAGATCGGCGCCGACGAGGGCGTGCGCCGCTCCTACCTGGGGATGGTCTGAGTGGAACGCTTCATCCAGCTCGTCATCGACGGAATCGCCATCGGCTCGATCTACGGCGCGCTCGCGCTGGCGCTCGTGCTGATCTTCCGCTCCACCGGGCTGGTCAACTTCGCCCAGGGCGAGATGGCGATGTTCTCGACCTTCATCGCCTGGGGGCTCGTCGAGGGCGGCCTGCCGCTGGGGCTCGCGCTCCTCAGCACGTTCGTCCTCTCGTTCCTCGGCGGGATGGCGATCGAGCGCATCCTCATCCGGCCCGTCGAGGGGCAGGACCCGCTGACGATCCTGATCGTCACGCTCGGGCTGTTCATCCTCATCAACTCCGGCGCCGGCTGGATCTGGGGCTTCGAGAACCGCGGCTTCCCGCGCGCGCTGCCGGACGGCTCGGCCGACATCGCCGGCGTCAACATCTCCTACGAGTCGATCGGGATCGTGGCGATCCTGCTCCTGGTCAGCGGCCTGCTGGTGCTGCTCTTCCAGCGGACCAAGCTCGGCCTGGCGATGCGGGCGGCGGCCGCCAACCCCGCGTCGGCGCGGCTGGTGGGGATCGACGTCGGGCGGACGCTCGCGATCGGCTGGGGCCTGGCGGCGACGCTCGGCGCGCTGGCCGGCGTGCTCGTCGCGCCGATCCTCTTCCTCGACGTCAACTTCATGGGCGGCGTGCTCGTGTACTCGTTCGCGGCCGCCACGCTCGGCGGCTTCGACTCGCCGAAGGGCGCGATCATCGGCGGCTGGATCATCGGCGTGGCCGAGACGCTGGCCGGCGACTACATCGGCTTCATCGGCTCCGACCTGACGATCCTCGTGCCGCTGGCGATCATCTTCGGGGTCCTGCTCGTGCGGCCCTACGGCGGCTCCGTGTCGGCTCGATCCGGAGGTGGTGCGCGCATGACGCTGATCAGCGTCGAGCGCGACTCGCCGCAGCACCGGCGCCTGCAATGGGCGGGGATCGCCGTGCTCGTGGTCCTCGCGGTCATCGTGCCGTTCTTCTTCGGCCCGTTCCGGGTCTCGCAGTTCACGCTCGCGCTCGTCTACGCCGTCGCCGTCCTCGGGCTCAACCTGCTCGTCGGCTACTCGGGCCAGATCTCGCTCGGCCACGGCGCGTTCTTCGCGCTCGGCGCCTACACGTGCGCGATCCTGCTGGACCGCACCGGGATCCACTACCTGCTCACGATTCCCGCGGCCGCGCTCGTCTGCCTCGCGGCGGGGTTCGCGCTCGGGCTGCCGGCGCTGCGGCTGCGCGGGCTCTACCTCGCGCTCGTCACGCTGGCGATCGCAATCGCCACGCCGGTGCTGATCCGCCGCTTCGACGGGCTCACCGGCGGCAGCCAGGGCCTCGCGGTCGAGCAGCCGACGGCGCCCGGGTGGTCCGGGCTCGCCGACGACCAGTTCCTGTACTTCCTGTCGCTGGTGGTGGCCGCGCCGCTGTTCTGGTTCGCGGCCGGGCTGGTGCGGCGCGACGTCGGTCGCGCGCTGATCGCGATCCGCGACGAGGAGACGGCGGCCCGCACGATGGGCGTGAACCTGGCCGCCTACAAGACGCGCGCGTTCGGGCTGAGCTCCGCCTACGCAGGCGTGGCGGGCTCGCTGTTCGTGTTCGCGAACGGCTTCGTGGCGCCGGAGTCGTTCACGCTCGTGGTCTCGTTCTCGTTCCTCGCGGCGGTCGTCGTCGGCGGCCTCGCGACGGTGGCGGGAGCGCTGTTCGGGGCGCTGTTCATCGTGTTCGTGCCCGTGTTGTCGGCCGACGTCAACGACGCGCTGTCGGGCGTGGTCTACGGGGCGACGCTGATCGCCTGCATGTACGTCTTCCGCAACGGGATCATGGGGCTGTTGCGGAGCGGGTTCGCACGGCTGGTGGAGGTAAGAGGGTCAACCAATGGGAGGAGCGACGACGATGAGGTCGACGAGGTGGCTGTGGCTGGTTCTGGTGGCCGTTCTGGCGCTGGTGCCGGCGGCGTGCGGTCGTGACGAGGACAGCAGCGGTGGCGGAGGCGGCGGCGCGGAGGCCGACCCCGGCATCACCAAGACCGAGATCAAGCTCGGCGGCTCCTACCCCTTCAGCGGCCCGGCGTCGGCCTACGGCACGATCGCCAAGGGCGCCGAGGCGTACTTCGACTTCCTGAACGACAAGGGCGGCGTCAACGGCCGCAAGATCAACTTCAAGACGATCGACGACGGCTACGAGCCCCCGCGCGCGCTCCAGAACGCCAAGCGCCTGATCCAGCAGGACCAGGTGTTCGCGCTCTTCAACACGCTCGGCACGCCGAACAACCTGGCGATCTGGGACTACGTCAACCAGCAGAAGGTCCCGCACCTGTACGTCGCGACCGGCGCCTCGGACTGGGGCAAGGACATCAAGGCGCACCCGTACACGATCGGCTGGCAGCCGAACTACGTCACCGAGGCCCGCGTCTACGCCGAGTACCTCAAGCAGGAGAAGCCGAACGCGAAGGTCGCCGTGCTGTACCAGAACGACGGCTTCGGCAAGGACCTGCTCGGCGGGTTCGAGGAGGCGATCGGCGACTCCGACATCAAGGTCGTCGACAAGGAGCCCTACAACGTCACCGACCCGACGGTGTCCGCGCAGGTCGGCCGGCTGGCGCGCTCGGGGGCGGATACGTTCCTGAACATCACCACGCCGAAGTTCTCCGCGCAGGCGATCGCGACGATCGCCAAGAGCGACTGGAAGCCGCTGCACATCCTCAACAACGTCGGCGCGTCGAAGACCCTCGTGCTGACGCCGGTGGGGCTGGAGAACGGCAAGGGGATCATCTCCACGGGCTACTTCAAGGACCCGGAGACCGAGGAGTTCGCCGACGACCCGGCGGTCAAGGAGTACCACGACGCGATCAAGAAGTACTCGCCGCGCACCAACAGCAACGACGCGTTCGCGATGTACGGCTGGACCGTCGCGCAGACGATGGCGAAGGCGCTCGAGCAGATGAAGGAGCCGACGCGCAAGTCGCTGATGGAATCCGTCCGCAACATGGACCTCGAAGTTGGCACGATGCTGCCGAACAACAAGATCCAGACGACGCCGGATGACGGCTATCCGATCGAGGCGATGCAGATCGTCGAGTTCGACGGCAAGAACTGGCAGTTGCAGGGCGACCTGATCCAGGCGAAGGCCAACTAGGAGGAGGCATGCTCGAAGGGTTGATGCAGCACGACCACCCGCTGACGCTCCAGCACGTGCTCGAGCGGATGCGGGGCATGAACGGCGATGCCGAGGTCGTGACGCTCACGGAGGACGGCACGACGCGCGCGACCTACGCGGAGGTGGGCGAGCGCGTCGACCGGCTGTGCCGCGGGCTGCGCGAGCTCGGCGTGGGCGACGGCGACCGGGTGGCGACGTTCGCCTGGAACAGCCAGCGCCACCTCGAGGTCTACCTCGCGGCGCCGTGCATGGGGGCCGTGCTGCACACCCTGAACATCCGGCTGTTCCCCGAGCAGCTGGTGTACGTGGTCAACCACGCGGAGGACAAGGTGATCCTCGTCGACGGCTCGCTCGTCGACGCGCTCGCCCAGCACGTGGACAAGCTGGAGACCGTCGAGCACTTCGTCGTCATGGGCGACGGCGACCTCTCCAAGCTTCCGAACGCGATCAGCTACGAGGAGCTGCTCGAGCGCCAGGAGCCCGGCTTCGACTACCCGGAGATCGACGACCGGGCGGCGGCCGGGCTCTGCTACACGAGCGGGACGACGGGCAACCCGAAGGGCGTCCTCTACTCGCACCGCTCGAACATCCTGCACGCGATGGGGCAGTGCCTGGCCGACACGATCGGGGTCTCGCGCAGCGACCGCATCCTGCCGGTGGTCCCGATGTTCCACGCCAACGCGTGGGGGCTTCCGTACGGGGCGTGCATGGCGGGCGCGAGCCTGATCATGCCCAACCGCTTCCTGCAGGCCGAGCCGATCGCGAGGCTGATCGAGGGCGAGAAGGTCACGCTGGCCGGCGCGGTGCCGACGATCTGGCTCGACCTGCTGCGCTGGTCCGACGAGCACAAGCCCGACCTGTCGAGCCTGCGGATGGTGATCTGCGGCGGCTCGGCGGTGCCGCTCGCGCTGATGAAGGCGTTCGAGGAGCGCCACGGCGTCCGCATCACGCAGGCGTGGGGCATGACGGAGACGAGCCCGGTCGGCTCGGTCGCGCATCCCCCGGAGGACGCGGAGGGCGATGAGCACTGGGGCTACCGCGCCACCGCCGGGCGGCTCGCGCCGCTCGTGGAGGCGCGGCTCGTCGACGACGGCGGCGAGGAGGTCGCCTGGGACGGCGAGTCGACCGGCGAGCTGCAGGTGCGCGGCCCGTGGATCGCGGCCACCTACTACGAGGACCCGGACGCCGGCGAGAAGTTCGACGACGGCTGGCTGCGCACCGGCGACGTCGCCTCGATCGACGGGCAGGGCTACATCCGCATCTCCGACCGCTCGAAGGACGTCATCAAGTCCGGCGGCGAGTGGATCTCCTCCGTCGACCTCGAGAACGAGCTGATGGCCCACGACGCGATCGCCGAGGCGGCTGTGATCGCCAAGCCCGACGAGCGCTGGTCGGAGCGCCCGCTCGCGTGCGTGGTGCTCGAGGAGGGTCAGGAGGCGTCTGCCTCCGATCTCCAGGAGCACCTCGCGTCGCGCGTGGCCAAGTGGTGGATCCCCGACGAGTTCGCCTTCATCGAAGAAGTGCCGAAGACGAGCGTCGGCAAGTTCGACAAGAAGGTCCTCCGCAAGCGCCTCGAGGAGGGCGGGCTGGAGACCGTCAGCGAATCCGTACCGGCGTCCCGATCGGCATGAGCCGCTTCAGCTGAACGATCTTCCCGTTCGGCACGCGGACACAGCCGTGCGACGGCCGGCCGGGGATCGCCCCCGGCTGGTCGGTCCCGTGGATGCCGATCACTCCGCCTCCGGGCCAGCCGGTGAGCTGGTTGGAGTACGCGCTCGTCCCGAACGCCCACGGCCCGTAGGAGCCGCCGAAGCCGCGCAGCCGCTCGCGGATCCAGAAGCGGCCGGCCGGGGTCGGGGTGCCGGGCGCTCCCACGCCCACCGGCGAGGACCAGATCACGCGGCCCTTGCGGGTCAGCGTGGCGCGCAGCGTGCTGCGGTTGATGGTCAGCGCCGTGTGGATCTTGTGGAGCCCGCCCAGCGAGTCGCGGCGGACCCAGCCGGTGCGGCCGTTCGGCCGCCCCGGGATGCGGATCTTCATCCACGTCGCGCCCTGCTTCGTGCGGCTCTTGAGCACCACGTAGACCTCCGGCGGCCCGTCCTCGGTCTGCCAGCGCAGGCGCGCGATCGTGCGCGACTTCGCGTTCGGCGCCTTGCGGACCTTGGCCAGCAGGTTCGCGTGCGCCCAGCGCGTGACCGAGCGCTCGGTCGACAGCCGGACGTCCGCGCTCGCCGCCGAGGGGGCGGCGGCGAGCGCGGTGGCGACCAGCGCGATGGCCGGTAGCCAGACCCTCATCAGCCCGTGAACCGGGGCGACGGGGCCTGCTGCGCGCAGCGCTGGAAGCTGAGCACCAGCGTGCGCGGCCGGGTCCGGGATGCGGAGCGGAACACGACCCGGGCGGTGACCCGGTGCACTCCGACGCTCAGGCGGCCGGGGGTGACCCGGGCCGTGAACCGCCGCTGGCCGTTCCGTGCGCGGCGGACCGCGACGCGGCGGCCGTCCACGAAGAACGTGACGCGGCGGATCTGCCGGCCGTTGACGGCCGCGGTGAACGTGCGGTAGACGCAGCCGCTCGGGCCACGCAGCCGCGCGCGGCCGCTGACCTGGCGCGGAGCGGCTTGCTGCTCTGCGAGCACCTGCTGCGCCGGAGCCGGCTTCGACTCCTGCTTCACCGACGGCTGGATGATGTCGACCGAGGCCGAGTCCTCATCCTCGACGGTGCCGCCCGTGCCGCCCAGCGGGTCCTTGCCGGTGACGTGGACCGTGTTAGGCAGCGGGTCGGGGTCGGTCGCCGTGACCTTGTGCGTGCAGGTGTAGCGCCACAGCTCGCCCGGCTCCAGCGAGTTGTCGCTGTCGCCGGTGACCTTCTGCGGGCCGGCGAGGGTGCCGGCGTCGCAGCGCGGGTCGCTGATCGTCACCGCGAGGCCGATGTCACCGGGGTTGGTGACGTCGAAGCGGTAGCTGATCGTGTCGCCGACCTGCGCGGTCTGGCGGTCCGGCGTCTTCTCGACGTTGATCGCCGGGTGCACGATGTCCGTGCAGTGGTCGTCGGTGTCGGAGACCGGCTTGTCCTGCTCGTCCTCGCCGGTCGCGGTGGCGACGTTGCACAGCGGGTCGGCCTCGCCGGAGGCGTGCGTGGGGACGGTCTTGGAGCAGGTGTACGTCCACACCTCGTTGTCCTCGAGCACGTCGTCCTGGTCGCCGCCGGTCTTGGAGACCGGGGTGGCGGAGACCGGCGCGCAGCGGTTGTCGGTGACCTTGACGTCGTGCACCGGCGAGTTGCCGACGCTGCGCACGGCGAACGTGAAGTCCATCTTGTCGCCGTGGTGGACCTGTGCCGGGCCCGCCTTGACGACCTCGATGGCCGCGCTGAGCTTCGTGTTGACGAACGTGCAGCGCACGGTCTCGCCGGCCGCGACGCGGATGCTCGCGGTGCGGGTGGCGGTCGTGCCGGTGCTGTCGTTGTCGTTGCAGGTGATCGACTTGAGCCGGTAGCCGGGGGCGTTCGACTCGGTCACCGCGTAGGGCTCGCTGCGCGGGAGGACGCCCGTCACGGTCTTCATCTGGCCGTGCGCGAGGCTGAAGCCGCCCGCGAAGCCGGTGAAGGCGAAGGCGGTGCCGCCGCTCTCGGCCGGCTCGGTCTGCTTGACGATCTCGACCTTGCCCTTGCGGATGTTGGTGATCGTGCAGACGACGTCGTCGCCCGACTTGACGTGGACCGTGCCCGGCCCGTACGTCCGCGAGGCGGTCGTGGTCTTGCAGTCGATCGACGCGGAGTAGTCGGCGAGGTTGGTGCCGTTGGCGCCGGCCTCGCTCACCTGTGCGTGCCCGCGTTGACGGAGGTGCTGCCGGTGCCGCCGTCGCCGGCCGCCGCCTTGACCGTGGCGCCGTCGACCTTGAGGTCGAAGCGGCCCGCGTCGGTGGCGGGGACGAGCTTCTTGATCACCGTGATCTTCGGCTTCTTGTAGTTGCCGAAGTCCTTGTTCGTGACCTGCTTGTCCTTGGAGACGTCGATCGGGCCGTGGCCGCACTTGAAGTCGCCGCCCGTTGCCGTTGGCGAAGCCGCCGGAGGTCGAGGCGTTCGGGTACGTGCAGGTCCAGCCGTCGGTGCCGCCGCCGGGGCGCTGCTCGCGCAGGCGGTACTTCTTGGCGCCCGTCGAGGTCCGCGTGCCCGTCGGCTTGATGCCGGTGATCACGTAGGCGCCGTTGGCGTCCGTGTCGTCGTACGGCTCGCCCGAGTCGCGCGTGCCGTCGTCGTCGTAGTCGGCCCAGATGCGCCAACCGGCGAGCCCGGGCTCACCCGAGTCGCGCTTGCCGTTCCCGTTCAAGTCGTGGAACTTCGTGCCCTCCGCCTTGCATCCGGAGCCGTACGTGCGCGAGTCGCACGACGAATGGCTTCCGGTCGCATACGCGGGTGCAGCGAGAACGGCCGCGAACACCGCAGCCAGCATCGTCGCCATCAGGCGAGACGATCGTGTCATTGAGCCCAGCCTCCTGCCGGTGGGGAAGAACGCTCAGGTTCCCTCCTGAGCTTGGCGGCCAGTATTCGACAGATATCGGTTCTCTTCAATCGGACATCCGCCGACTAGGGGTCCGTACACTCACGCCATGGACCTCGAGGAGCACACGCTTGAGTCGGTCGGCGAGCGGTGCGAGGAGTGCGGGGCGTCGCTCACGCAGCGCGAGATCGAGCTCGCGCTCGAGGACGGCGGGCCCAACCTCTGCAGCGTGCACCGCGCCGAGTCGCTCGAGCTCGAAGAGCCCGGCGACGAGTCCGCGACCTAGCCGGAGCTAGGGCAGCAGCACGAGCTTGCCGAGCTTGCCGCCGGCCTGGAAGCGCTCGTACGCGTCCGCGACCTCGTCGAGCGCGTAGGTCGCGGCGACGGGGACGACCAGGTCGCCGGAGACGAAGCCGGGGATCACCGAGCGCTCGACGCAGCGCGCGGTCAGCGCCTTCTCCTCGAGCGGGCGGGCGCGCAGGGTCGAGGCGTGGATGCGGGCGCGCTTCGCCATCAGCAGGTGGAGCGGCAGCTCGGCCTTGTTGCCGGCGCCGATCCCGATCACCACGATCCGGCCCTTGGTGGCGAGCGCGTTGACGTTGCCCGCCATGTTGGGACCGCCGACGAGCTCGAGGATGACGTCGAACGGGCCGGTGTCCTCGAAGCCCTCGGGCTCGATCGCGTTGACGTCGAGCGCATCGATCCGCGCTCGGTTCTCGGGGTTGCGGACGGTGGCGGTGACGCGGGCGCCCGCCATCTGGCCGAGCTGGACGGCGGCCATGCCGACGCCGCCGGCGGCGCCGTGGACGAGCAGGCGCTCGCCGGTCTGCAGGCCGGCCTGGGTGAAGAGCGCGTCGTAGGCGGTGGTGAACACCTCGGGGACGCCGCCCGCGGCGTCCCACTCCAGCTCTTCGGGGACCGGGATCGCGGTCCGCTCGTGGACGACCGCGAGCTCCGCCTGGCCGCCGCCCGCCACGATCGACATCACGCGGTCGCCGGGCTCGAAGCGCTGGACGCCGGGGCCGCACTCGAGCACCTCGCCCGCCAGCTCGAGCCCGGGGATGTCCTGGGGCGCGCCGGGCGGCGCCGGGTAGCGGCCCTTGAGCTGCATGATGTCGGCGCCGTTGAGGCCGGCGGCGCGGACGCGGACGAGCAGGTCGGAGTTACCGGGCACCGGATCGGGGTGCTCCTCGACTGCGATCTTCCCGTCGCGAATGGTGGCGGCGCGCATCGGCGGCGATGCTATCTGCGCGACGCGTGAAGCCGTCCGATCGTCCAGCTGCGCTCGATGACTTCAGGGGTTCGTGCCGATAGTCTCAAGGGTAAGCAACACCGACGTCAGCATGCCGAACATGCCTGCAATCCCACGGTTTCCCCCGCTCTGGCGGGAGTCGCGCATCGGCCTCGAAGCCGCCGCGCTCCGGCGCAGCCCGGTCTACGACGGCCTCGGCGTGCCCGCGGGAGAGCGGCGCCCGGTCCTCCTGATCCCCGGCTTCATGGCCGGCGACCTGTCGCTCGGCACGCTGGCCGGATGGCTGCGACGCAACGGCTATTGCACCCACCGCACGGGCATCCGCGCCAACTTCGACTGCTCCGAGGAGGCCTGCGCGCGGCTGGAGGCACGGCTCGAGCACATGGCCGAGCGCCACGGCGAGCGCGTCATCGTCATCGGGCAGAGCCGCGGCGGCGTGTTCGCGAAGGCGCTGGGCGCGCGCCGGCCGGACCTCGTCGAGGGGATCGTCACGCTCGGCTCGCCGATCATCTCCCAGCTCGCCGTGCACCCGCTGGTGCTCGCCCAGGTCGGGCTGGTCAGCGCGCTCGGCACCGCGCACATCCCGGGCCTGTTCACGATCGGCTGCCTGCGCGGCAAGTGCTGCGAGCGCTTCCGCTCCGCGCTCGAGGGCCCGTTCCCGGACGACGTCGGCTACGTCGCCGTCTACTCGAAGAGCGACGGCATCGTGCAGTGGAAGTCGTGCCTCGACCCGGCGGCCGACCAGCTCGTCGAGGTCTCGGCCTCGCACTGCGGGATGGGCGTCAACGCCCAGGCCTTCCTCGCCGTCGCCGACGCGCTGAAGCGCTTCCGGAGCGACGACCCGCTGCTCGCGGACGATCTACCGCGCGCGGCGTAGTCGCCGGCCGAACGTCAACTGCGGCTGGGTAGGGACCGGTTTGGCGGGGTTGTCCTGTCCCGGGGTCGGATACCGGCCCCTAGGCAGGACGCCCGAGAAGTTCGGCGCCTAGGACGCCTTGGCGATCGCCGCGTCCATCGCGGCGCCGGGGTGCTCGACCGTCTTGCCGTGGCCGACCGCGAGGCGGGCCGGGTTGAGGGCGCGGAGGGCCTTCGCGGTCTCCAGCGCGGTCGGGCGGTGCCAGGTGGCGAGGGCGGGCATCGGGAAGCGCAGGTTCGGCTTGGCGGTGGTGGCGACCCCGCCGACCGTGGAGAACGCGTCGCCGGCGAACAGCGTGCGGTCGCGGGTGTCGAGGTAGGCGATCTGGCCGGGCGTGTGGCCGGGCGCGGCGACGACCTCGAGCGAGCCGACCCGGTCGCCGGGCTCGAGCGTGCGCGTCGGCCTCGTCTTCGCGCCCGAGTAGCCGCCGCGGAGCTTCGCGTCCTCCGGCTCGCCCGGCTCGGGGGTCGTGTCCTTGGCCAGGAGCTTGGCGTCGCGGGTGCCGATCAGCACCTCGGCGTCGGGGAGCTGCGCAGCGAGGGCGTCGAGCCCGCCGATGTGGTCCTGGTGCGCGTGCGTGAGCGCGATGCGGACGATCGGGCGGCCGGTCTGCTCCGCGGTGGCGAGGATCGCCTTGGCCGCGCCCGGGTCCATCGTCGTGTCGATCAGCGTCAAGCCGTCGTCCTCGTCGACGAGGAACGCGTTGACGAGGCCGGCGAAGCGCGCGATGCGGATGCCGCTCATGCCCGCTCGAGCAACGCCACGCACTCGATGTGCGGGGTCTGGGGGAACATGTCGACCGGGCGCACGGTCTTGAGCGTCCAGCCCGCCTCGACGAGCTGCGCGGCGTTTGGCGCGAGCGTCGTCGGGTTGCAGGAGACGTAGACGATCCGCTGCGGCTCGGCCTCGATGATGCGGCGCACGACCTTCTGCGAGAGGCCTGCGCGCGGGGGGTCGATGACAGCGACGTCGGGCTTGCCCGCACGCTCGACCAGGTCGCGCATGGCGAGCCGGATGTCGCCGGCGAAGAAGCTCGCGTTGGTGATCTCGTTGAGGCGCGCGTTCTCGATCGCGTCGGCGACGGCGGGCTCGACGATCTCCACGCCGACCACCTCGCGCGCCCGCGCGGCCAGCGACAGGCCGATCGTGCCGATGCCGCAGTAGAGGTCGAAGACGCGCTCGTGCCCGCGCAGCGCGGCGAGCTCGGTCGCGTGGCCGTAGAGCACCTCGGCCATCTCGGTGTTGGTCTGGAAGAACGCCTCGGGCGAGATCAGGAAGCGCAGGTCGCCGAGCTGCTCGGCGTATTGCGGCCCGCCGGAGAGCAGCGTCGTCTCGCCGCCCTGTGTGCTCTCGCCGAGCCCGGCGGTCTGCGTCCAGAACAGGTGGTCGGCGTCGATCGCCTCGATCAGCGCGTCGGCGTCCAGCGCGTCGCCGCCGGAGCGACGGCCGCGTCCACCCGGCGTTCCAGGGCCGGCGGCGGAGGGCGAGCTGACGAGCCGCACCTGCAGCTCGCCGGTGCGCCGGCCCTCGCGCACGACGAGGTTGCGCAGGAAGCCCTCCTGCGTGCGGCGGTCCCAGGCGCCGAGGCCCTGGCGGCGGAGCTCGGCCAGCGCCTGCTCGCGCACGACGTTGGAGCGCTCGGAGGCGAGCTTGCAGTCGTCCATCGGCAGGATCCGGTCCCAGCGCCCGGGGGCGTGGAAGCCGCACACGAGCTCACCGCCGTCGCCGGTGCCGAACGAGTACTCGAGCTTGTTGCGGTAGCGCCACTCCTCGACCGCGGGGACGATTGGCTCGAGCTCGAAGCCCTCGAGCCGGCCGATCCGGGTCAGCGCGTCGGCGACCTGCTCCTGCTTGACCTCGAGCTGGCGCGCGTAGGGCAGCACCTGCCACGGCGCGCCCGGGTGGTCGGCGACCTCGGGGATGCGGTCGGGCGACGGCTCGAGCAGCTCGACGGCGCGCGCCTCGGCGTACTGCTTCTTCGACTTGCCGATCTCCGCGCGCACGCGGTCGCCGGGTACGCCGCCAGCCACGAAGACGACGTAGCCGTCCTCGTCACGCCGGGCAACGCCGTTGCCGCCGTAGGCGAGACGGTCGACGGTGAGCTCGAGGACGTCCCCGCGGCGGGGACGAGAAGTTGTCGGGGCGGGAGCGGCCACCCCTCCAGCATGGCAGCCCGGTTCTAGCCGAGCTTGCGCTCGATGTTCTGCAGGACCGACTTGCGGTTCGCGTTGCGGCGCTCGTAGTCGCGCACCTTGCGCAGCTCCGGCGCCGAGAGGTCGGCCAGGCGCTCGCCGACCTCCGCCGCGGTGAGGTCGTCGTAGCCGGAGATCGGGAACGCCGGGCCGATCCCGGTGACGCGGCGGGCGCGGTCGACCTCGCGCACGATGCGCGTCGGCGTGCCGCTCACCACGGCCTCGAGCTGCGTGATCAGGTCGTCGGTCTGCGAGCGGCCGCGCTCGAACAGCGCGGTCACGAGCGCCGTCGCGTCCTGGCGGGTCATGCGCCCGCGGTCGACCGCGTCGTCGACCGCCTCCTGCACGCGGTCGCGCGTGAGCACCACGACCTCGCGCGGATCGAGGTAGCGCGAGAGCTGCTCGCGGATGCCCGGATCCTTGGTAGCGCTCCCACCTCGAGAGCGCGACGCCGGGGTCGACTTGCGGCTCGTCTGGCGTGCTTGGGGCATGGTCAGCGGACCCTACCCAACGAGCAACTCGAGCAAGGCCTTCTGCGCGTGGCGGCGGTTCTCGGCCTGGTCCCAGATGCGCTGGCGGTCGCCGTAGAGGACGGCCTCGGTGATCTCCTCGCCGGGGTGGGCGGGCAGGCAGTGCAGCGCGATCGCGCCGGGCGCCGCGCGGTCGAGCAGCGCGTCGTCGAGCACGTAGGGAGCGAGCGCCGCGCGGCGCGCCGCGGCGGTCGACTCGTCGTCGCCCATCGACACCCAGACGTCGGTGTAGAGGACGTCGGCGCCGTCGGCGGCAGCCGCCGGGTCGTCGAACCGCCGCGCGCCCTGCGCCTCGGGGAGCTGGTGGCCGGCGGGCGCCGCCACCCGCACCTCGACCCCGGCGAGCGCACCGACCACGGCGAGCGAGCGCGCGACGTTGTTGCCGTCGCCGACGTAGGCGAGGACACGCCCGTCGAGCGAGCCGAACGCCTCGCGCATCGTCATCAGGTCGGCGAGCGCCTGGCACGGGTGGTGATCGGGCGAGAGCATGTTCACGACCGGCACCTCGGCGTACGCGGCGAGCTCGCGCAGCCGCGCCTCGCTGCTCGTGCGCAGCCCGATCGCCGCCGCGTGGCGCGAGAACACGAGCGCCGTGTCGCGGATCGACTCCCCGCGCGTGAGCTGCAGCTCGTTCGCGCGCAGCACCATCGGGTGCCCGCCGAGCTCGTGGACGCCGGCCTCGAACGACGTGCGCGTCCGCGTGGAGGGGTGCTCGAACAGCAGCGCCATCGTCTTCCCCTCGAGCGGGCGGGCGGCCAGCGGCTCCGCCTTCATGGCCAGCGCGCGGTCCAGCAGCGCGTGCAGCTCGGGAGCGGTCAGCTCCTCGCCGGTGAGGAAGTGGCGCGGCAAGTCCGCACCGTACTACGAGTTGCGCAGCCCGAACCCGCGCAGCATCAGCAGCGCCCGCTCCCCCATCGTGCCGGGCTTCGGCAGCACGCCCAGCTGCACGGCGGCGCCGTAGAGGTCGAAGAACGCGCGGATGCGCAGCAGCCGCTCGTCGCGCAGCTCGCAGTAGAGGACGGCGTGCACGATCACGAAGCGGTTGGTGGCGGCGAGGCCGGCGACCTCGCGCCGGTGCGTGGCGAGCACCTTCACCGGCGCGACCGCGAACGGCCCGTTCGTCGTGCGCTCACCCGTGCGCTGCAGGCGCGCGTCGGGGAACGCAGTCCACAGCCGGGCGGCGTGCTTGGCGATCGCCTGCGCGCCCTCGAGCGGCTCCGCCGTCAGCGGGTCCTCGTAGTGGACGTCGTCGTCGCACAGCGGGTCGAAGGCCGCGGGGTCGCGGCCGGACCACGCGCGCTCCCACTCGTCGAACAGCTCGTCCACCGTCATCGGCCCGACATGATGGAGCACGATGCGCCGCGTCCTCCGCCACCGCGAGTTCCGCCTGCTGTGGATGGCGACCAGCGCGAGCACGCTCGGTGACGCGATCGTCTTCATCGCGCTCGCGCTCTACGTGACCGAGATCGGGACGCCGACCGACGTCGGGCTCGTGCTCGCCGCCCACGCGCTCCCGCTCGTGCTGTTCGTGCTGATCGGCGGCGTGTGGGCCGACCGGCTCGAGCGCCACCGGGTGATGGTCGCCACCGACCTGATCCGCGCGGCGCTGCACGGGCTGCTGGCGGTGCTGATCTTCCTCGGCGACGTGCCGATCTGGGCGATCGTCGTCATCGAGGCGGCGTTCGGGACCGCCGAGGCGTTCTTCAACCCGGCCGCCACGGGCCTGATCCCGCAGACCGTCCCGGAGGACGAGCTGCAGCAGGCGAACGCGGCGACGTCGGTCGTGCACAACGCGAGCGAGCTCGTCGGGCCCGCGCTGGCGACCGCGCTGGTGCTCGGCCTCGGCGCGGGCTGGGCGTTCGCGGTCGACGCGCTGACCTTCGTGGTCAGCGCGCTGCTGCTCGCCCGCGTGCGCCCGCGGGCGCGCGGGGAGCGGGCGGAGCGCCAGCCGCTGCGGGCGGAGCTGAGCATCGGCTGGCGCGAGGTGCGGTCGCGCCAGTGGGCGTGGGTCGTGATCGTGGCGACGTCGGTCGCGCTCCTGCTCGCGCTGGCGCCGTTCCTGACGCTCGGGCCGACGGTGGCCGAGGAGGAGTACGGCGGCGCCGGGACCTACGGCGCGCTGATGGTCGCGCTCGGCGCGGGGACGGTGATCGGCTCGCTTACGGGCCTGCGCTGGCGGCCGCGCTTCCCGATCCGCTTCGCGATGGCGTGGGGCACGATCTGGCCGCCGGCGATCGCGCTGTTCGCGCTGTCGCCGCCGCTGTGGCTGGTCGGGCCGCTGTTCGTGCTCGTCGGCTTCGGCTTCGCGATGTTCGACGTGTCGTGGGACACCGCGCTGCAGGAGCGCATCCCGCCGCACGCGCTGTCGCGGGTCAGCTCGTTCGACTGGATGGGCTCGCTGGCGCTGCTGCCGCTCGGCTACCTGCTGGCCGGGCCGGCGGCGGAGGCGTTCGGCGCGGTCGAGGTGCTGATCGTCGGCGGGCTCGCGGCGTTCGTGGTGCAGGTGGTGGCGCTGCTGACGCCAGGCGTGTGGCGGCTGCCGGCGATTCAGCCGAACTCGCCGCGGCCGGCCTCGGGCGTCGAGGCCTCGGCGTAGAGGCGGCGAGGGATCCGGCCGGCCTTGTGGGCGATCCGGCCGGCCTCGGTGGCGAGGCGGATCGCGCGAGCCATGGCGACCGGGTCCTCGGCGCGCGAGATCGCGCTGGCGCACAGGACGGCGTCGCAGCCGAGCTCCATGGCGAGCGCGGCATCGGAGGCGGTGCCGACGCCGGCGTCGAGGATCACGGGGACCGATGCGCGCTCGCGGATGAGGCGCAGGTTGTAGGGGTTGAGCAGGCCCTGGCCGGAGCCGATCGGCGAGCCGAGCGGCATGACGGCGGCGCACCCGACGTCCTCGAGCCGGCGGGCGAGGATCGGGTCGTCGTTCGTGTACGGCAGCACGGTGAAGCCCTCGTCGACGAGCTCCTCGGCCGCCTCGAGCAGCGCGGGCGCGTCGGGCAGCAGCGTGTGCTCGTCGCCGATCACCTCGAGCTTCACCCAGTCGGTCTCGAACGCCTCGCGGGCGAGCTTGGCGGTGAGCACGGCGTCGCGGGCGGTGAAGCAGCCGGCGGTGTTGGGGAGGAGCTGGACGCCGGCGCTGTCGAGCACGTCGACGAGCGAGCCCTTCGCCGCAGGGTCGATGCGGCGCAGGGCGACGGTCACGAGCTCGGTGCCGGACGCCTCGATGGCGGCGGCCATCGTCTCGAGCGAGCGGAAGCCGCCGGTGCCGAGGAGCAGCCGGCTCGTCAGCTCGCGGCCCGCGATCGTGAACGTGTCCTGATCTGTGACCGCCACTTCAGCCTCCCTGGATCGCGCGCAGGACCTCGACCCGCGCGCCCTCTTTGAGCTCGTGGCCCGTCCACTCGCCGCGCGGGACGACCTCGGCGTCGACCGCGACCGCGACGCCGCGGTCGGGCAGCTCGAGCGAGTCGAGCGCGGTGGCGACGGTGGCGCCGCTGTCGAGCTCGGTCGGCTCGCCGTTGACGAGCACCTTCATGCGTGCACCTCCGCGAACCGCGCGGGGTCGCAGGCCGCGGCCCAGTCCGGCAGCGGGTTGCCGCCGAGGAGCTCCACGACCGCCTCGGCGGTGACGTCGGCGAGCAGGATCCCGTTGCGGTAGTGGCCGGTGGCCCAGATCACGCCGTCGTGCTCGCCGATCACCGGCAGGTTGTCGGGCGTGCCGGGGCGCAGCCCGGCGCCGAGCTCCTCGATCTCGAGCTCGAGCACGCCGGGGACGACCTCGGCGAGGTCGCGGATCAGCTCGTGGGTGGCGCCGGCGGTCGGCGCGGTGTCCCAGCCGCGCTCCTCGACGGTCGCGCCGAGCACGTAGCTGACCCTCGCCGCGCGGGACGAGGTAGCCCTCGCGGGTGCGGATGGTGCGCGTGACGAGGTCCTCCCCGCGCGGATCGCGGAGGCGCATGATCTGGCCCTTCACCGGGCGGATCGGGAGGTCGCCGAGCTTGCCCGACCAGGCGCCGGCGGCGATCACGACGTGCTGCGCAGCGACCTGTTCGTCGTCTCCGACGACGACGACCCGCGTCTTGCCGCGGGCGGCGTCGACGGCCGTCGCACGGGCGCGCCGGATCTCACCTCCCGCGACCTCGACGGCGTCGGACAACGCCGCCACCAGCTTGCGCGGGTCGACCGCGCCATCGGCGGGCACGTCGAGCGCGAGCCGGACGGTCGGCGCGAGCGCCGGCTCGGCGCGGCGCGCGGCCGTGGGCCGGAGCCGCTCGACCGCGAGCCCGCGCTTCTGGCGGTAGGCGTAGAGCTGGTCGAGCTCCTCGGCCTCGTCGCGGTCGCGGGCGACGACGAGCGTGCCCGTGAGGCGCAGGCCCGGGTCGCGGCCGGTGGCCTGCTCGAGCTCGGCGCAGAAGTCGGGGAAGCCGGCGGCGGCGCGCAGGCCGAGGTCGAGCAGCGCCTGCTCGCCGAACTCGGCCTCGGTGACGGGCGCGAGCATGCCGGCGGCGTAGCGCCAGGCGCCGTCCTCGCCGGCGTCGAGCACGAGCGTGCGCAGGCCGCGCTGGGCGGCGCGCCACGCCACGGCGAGGCCGATGACGCCCCCGCCGACGACGGCTACGTCGTGTTGCTCGGACTGCGAAGACACTGCGTACCACCCTCCCTACGCCGGCATCACCCGGATCAGGTTCGACGGTCGGCGGCCTGGTGCCGCCCTCTCAGCCCGTTCGGCGCGGGCTCCCGTGATGCATGAATCGTAGCGCTGCAAGACTGACTCGCATGACCCCTCGCGAGCGAGTCGCCGGCGCGCGCCTGTACCTGGTCTGCGACGCGCGCCCGCGGGCGTTCCTCGACGCCGCGCTGCGGGGTGGGGCCGACCTGATCCAGCTGCGCGACAAGACGCTCGACGACGCCGGTCTGGTCGAGGCGGCGAGGCTGTTCCGCGCGGCGGCGAACGCGCACGGCGCGCTGTTCATCCTCAACGACCGACCCGACCTGGTCGAGGCGTGCGACGCCGACGGCGTGCACGTCGGCCAGGACGACGAGACGCCCGCGCAGGCGCGCGCCGCGGTCGGCCCGGACCGCATCGTCGGCCGCTCGACGCACGCGCCGTTCCAGGCCGACGCGGCCGACGCCGACCCGGACGTCGACTACCTGGCGGTCGGGCCCGTCCACGCGACGCCGACGAAGCCCGGCCGCCCGGCGGCGGGCCTCGACTACGTGGCCTACGCGGCGCGGACGGTGGGCAAGCCGTGGTTCGCGATCGGCGGCCTCGACGCGCAGACACTGCCCGCTGCGGTAGAGCAAGGCGCACGGCGAGCCGTGGTCGTGCGGGCGATCACCGAGGCCAACAATCCGGAGGCGGCGGCCCGAGAACTGCGGGCACTGATGGAGGAGCCCGTTGGGGCAACGAAGCCGTAAGCGGAGGGCGGCCGCGGCGATCCCCGACCCGCGGAACTCGGGCCCGGAGGACGGAGTCCGGAAGGTTCCCGCGGGCGGGGAGTCGACCGCGGGCGACCTCCAGCGCGGCTACGCCCGCAGCCGCCAGAAGAACGACGCCGCAAGAGCCTCGCTCAAGCCGCTCGCCCCCGGAGAACGACCCACAGCCGTCACCGTCGCCGCCATCGTCGCCGGATGCATCGCCGTCGGCAACACGATCCTCGTCGCCACCGACACCCACGTCACCGGCGGGCAGAGCGTCACCGGCGGGCTCGTGTTCGCGGGCGTGATGGCCGTCGCGGCGGTCTTCATGTGGCGCCGCGCCTACTGGGCGGTGCTCGGCTTCCAGTTCCTGCTCGGCCTCTCGATCCTCACCGCGAGCCTGTCGCTGCTGGTCGCGTCAAACGTCGAAGCCGTCATCCGCAGCCTCGTGATCATGGCCGCCGGGGGCACGCTGTTCTGGTTCCTGATCAAGGCCATGGCGCGACTGCAGATGCCGACACGCACGCGCTAGGTTCTCTCGCCATGCCTGACTCCTCCTACGACTGCATCGTCATCGGCTCAGGACCCGGCGGCTACGTCGCCGCCATCCGTGCCGCGCAGCTCGGCATGAAGACTGCCGTCGTCGAGCGCGACGTCGTCGGAGGCCGCTGCCTCAACTACGCCTGCATCCCCGCCAAGGCCGTCTTGCGCGTCGCCGACGTGCTCGCCGAGATCGACGAAGCCGACGACTTCGGCATCTCGGTGCCCGAGCGCAGCGTCGACTTCGAGAAGGTCATGGAGCGCCGCCTGAAGGTCATCAAGACGCTCACCGGTGGCGTCGCGGGCCTGTTCAAGAAGAACAAGATCGAGTACATCGAGGGTCAGGGCTCGGTCACCGACGACGGCAACGTCAAGGTCGGCGGCAACTTCGACGGCACCGAGATCGAGGCCAAGACCGCCGTCATCCTCGCCACCGGCTCCGTGCCCAAGCCGCTGCCCGGCACCGAGTTCGGCGGCCGCATCATCGGGACCGAGGAGGCGTGGGCGCTCGAGTCGCTGCCGGAGACGATGGTCGTGGCCGGCGCCGGCGCGTCCGGCGTCGAGATCGCCTCCGCCTACGGCCGCCTCGGGACGAAGGTGATGCTGTTCGAGGCGCTCGACCGCGTGGTCCCCGCCGAGGACGCCGAGATCTCGAAGGTCGTCGCGCGCGGGCTCGGCAAGCAGAACATGTCCATCCACACGGGCACCAAGGTCGAAGACGTCCAGACCGGCGACGACAAGGTCTCGTTCTCCTACGGCGACGAGTCCGCGGAGACGGAGTGGTTCGTGATCGCCGCCGGCCGCGGGCCCGACGTCGAGGGGCTCGGCCTCGAGGAGGCCGGCGTCAAGCTCGACGACCGCGGGATGATCGCCGTCGACGGCGCGCTGCGGACGTCGGTCAAGGGCGTCTACGCGATCGGCGACCTCGTGCCCGGCCCGGCGCTCGCCCACAAGGCCTCCGACGAGGGCATCATCGCCGTCGAGGACGCCGCCGGCATGGAGACGCACCCGATCGAGTACATCGACATCCCGCGCGCCACGTTCTGCACGCCGAACGTCGGCTCGTTCGGGCTCACCGAGGAGCAGGCGAAGGAGCAGGGCATCGACGTCGTCGTCGGCAAGGTCAACTACGGCGCCGTCGGCGCCGGCACCGTCTACGGCGACCGCGGCGGCATGATCAAGATCATCGGCGACAAGAAGTACGGCGAGCTGATCGGCGGCCACATCGTCGGCGCCCGCGCGACCGAGCTGATCCAGGAGCTCGTCAACGCCCGTGCACTCGAGGGCGGCTACCACGAGGTCGGTCGCATCATCCATGGTCACCCCACGCTGTCCGAGGCCGTCATGGAAGCCGCTCGCGCGGCCGACGGCTGGCTGATCCACGGCTGAATGATGGGGCCGGAGCAGCCGGTCTTCTACTACGACCTCTCGTCGCCCGAGGCCTACCTCGCGGCCGAGCGGTCGGCGCACGTCCTCGGCACCGTGCCGGAGTGGGTGCCGGTGAGGCTGAGCGGCCTGCGAGCGGGTGAGCTCGGCCCGTTCCGCTGCGCCCACGAGGTCGACGCCTACCGCGAGGACATCGAGCGCCGCGCGGTGCTGCAGGGCCTGCAGCCGATCCGCTGGCCCGACCCGTTCCCGGCCGACGCCGAGTGGGCGATGCTCGTCGCCACCTTCGCGAAGCAGATCGGCCGCGCCGTGGCGTTCTCGCTGGCCGCGTTCCGCCAGGCCTACGCCGCGGGCCGCGACCTCGGCGACGCCGACACCGTGCTGCTCGCCGCCGCGGCCTGCGAGATGCACCCGGCCGCGATCGAGAAGGGCGCGGGGCGCGACTCGATCCGCCGCCGGCTCGACGAGGCGACCGACGCCGCCGGCGCCGCCGGGGTGCTCGAGGTGCCGGCCGTCCGGGTCGGCGACCGGATCTTCCACGGCGACCGCGAGCTCGAGGCGGCCGCGGCGGTGCTGGCATGAAGGCCAACCGCGAGTACGAGCTGCGCGTGCGCAAGAGCAGCCGCGGCCCGGCGCTCCTGCGCGACCCGAGCGGGGAAGATCACATCGAAGTGGTCGAGATCGCCACCGGCGAGGTCGCGCTGTTCTGGGACACCCACCCGGCCCAGACCGGGCGGCTCGCGCGCGGCCTGCGCGCCGACCTCGCCTCGCTCGACGCCGACGCGTTCATCGCGAAGTGGTCACGATGGCAGGTGGCATGAGCGACCTGCGCCGCCGGATGCGCTCCGGTGAACCGCTGCTCGGCACCTTCCTCGACCTCGGCTCCGCGCTCGCCGCCGAGATCACCGCGGGCGCCGGCTTCGACTGGCTGATCGTCGACCTCGAGCACGGTGCGGGCGGGCGCGAGGCGACGCTCGCGCAGCTGCAGGCGGCCCGAGCGCCGGTGATCGTGCGCGTGCCGAGCGCCGACAGCGAGGAGACGGGCTGGGTGCTCGACCACGGCGCCGCCGGCGTGCTCGTCCCGCGCGTGCAGGGCATCCGCGACGCGGCCCGCGCCGACGCCGCCACCCGCTACGACGGGGCCCGCGGGCTCGACCCCGGCTCGCGTGCCAGCGCGTTCGGGCGCGACGCCGGCTACGGCGAGCGCGCCGACGAGGAGCGCGTGCTGCTGGTGCAGATCGAGACGCGCGGCGCGCTCGACGCGGCGGAGGAGATCGCGGCGCTGCCGGGCGTCGACGCGCTGTTCGTCGGCCCCTACGACCTCGGCGTCGCGCTCGGCGTGACGCCCGGCGCCGCCACGCCGGAGGTGCAGGAGGCGGCGGGCTTCGTCGCCCAGGCGGCGCGCGCGCACGGCAAGGCGGCGGCGGTCTTCCTCGGCGACCCGGCGCTCGCGTCGGTCTACCGCGACCTCGGCTTCACGCTCATCAGCGCCGGCTTCACCAGCGTGCTGCTGGCCGGCGCGAGCGACGCGATCCTGGCGGCCTTGCGGCCATGATGCTGCGGCTCGTGCGCGTCGGCCTCCCGGCCGCGATTGCGGCCGCCGGCGTCGTGTTCCTGATCGTCGGCGAGGGCGAGAACGACCAGGGCGCGGGCATCGCGCTGATCGGCGTCGCGCTCACGGTGCTGCTGCTCAACCTCGCGCTGCGGCTCGGCGTCTCCTCGGAGCGCGACCGCGACGCCGAGGAGGCCGCGCGGGAGCACCTCGACCGCACCGGCCGCTGGCCGGACGAGGAGGGCTAGCCCGCCTCGGCGCGCAGCGCCAGGCGCCGCAGCGCCGCGGCGATCACCGGGCCGTAGGCACGCGACAGCGCGCGCTCGAGCGGCTTCGGCGCGATCACGTCGACGGCGACCTCGCAGCCGCCGTCGGCTCGCGGCTCGACGCGGTGGACCATCTCGACGAGCCCGACGCGCCAGGTCCACGAACGACCCGGGCGCTTGGCCACGATCCGCGCCGGCACGGGCACTGCGCCGAGCAGGCGCGCGGCGCCGAGCGCCCCCTCGCGCACCTCCGGCTCCCCCAGGCCCCATGCCCCGCGGACGTGCGGCGCCCACTGCGACCAGTCGGCGGGCCGCGCCAACAGGCGCCAGGCCGCCTCGGCCGGACCGGCAGACGTTGCGGAGTACGTGCGCATCGCAGACTGCCCTACCCGCCCGCGGGGTAGGCGACCCAAGTCAACCGCTAACGTCCGCAAACCATGGCCGAAGTCACCGAAGAGGAGAGGGAACGGGCCGCCCAGCGCGAGCTGCCCGACCGCGACGCCGCACGCGAGTGGCTGGAGTCGATGATGCTCATCCGCCGCTTCGAGGAGCGCGCCGGCGAGATGTACGCGAAGGCGAAGGTCGGCGGCTTCCTCCACCTCGCGATCGGCGAGGAGGCGACGATCGTCGGCGCCGTCCGCGCGATGCGCGACGAGGACTACCTGATCTCGACCTATCGCTCGCACGGGCACGCGCTGTCGCGCGGCGCCGACCCCGACAAGGTGATGGCCGAGCTGTTCGGCCGCGAGTCCGGCGTCTCGCACGGGCGCGGCGGCTCGATGCACATGTTCGACCTCGAGAACCGCTTCATGGGCGGCTACGGGATCGTCGGCGGCAACCTCCCGCTCTCCGCGGGCATGGCGCTCTCCTCCGACTACCGCGGCACCGAGGAGGTCACGCTGTGCGTGTTCGGTGACGGCGCCGCCAACCAGGGCACGTTCGGCGAGACGCTCAACCTCGCCGCCCTGTGGAAGCTGCCGGTCGTCTTCATGGTCACCAACAACCAGTTCGGCATGGGCACCGCGCTCGAGCGCCACTCCGCCGTCACCGACCTGCACCGCCGCGGCGAGGGCTTCGGCGTGCCCGGCATGCGCTGCGACGGCATGGACGTGCTCGACACCTACACCGTGATCGGCGAGGCGCTCAAGCAGGCGCGCGAGGAGCGCCAGCCGGTGCTCGTCGAGGCGATCACCTACCGCTTCCGCGGCCACTCGATGGCCGACCCGGAGGAGTACCGGACCAAGGAGCAGGTCGCCGAGTGGCGCAAGAAGGACCCGATCCAGGTGTTCGCGCGCAAGCTCGAGGAGGAGGGCGTCCTCGAGGAGGGCGAGGCCGACAAGCTGGACGAGGCGGTCGTCAAGGTCGTCGACGACGCCGTGCGCTTCGCCGACAAGGCGGCCTTCCCGCCGCCCGAGTCGCTCTACGACGACCTCTACGTCTTCGGCGACCAGGTCAAGGGCTGGTACTCGGTCGACGAGCGCTCCGCCGGCGTGCACCCGGGCGAGAAGGAGCGCGAGATCGCACGAGAAGGAGCTCGGCCCCACCGGCGCCTACGGCGACGCGGTCGAGCAGGCCCAGCGCGAGGACCTCGGGCTCGACAAGGCGACCGACGAGGCGCAGGCCGAGGACGACGACGCCGAAGAGGCCGAGGGCGACAAGTAATGGCGGTCCTCCGCTACCGCGAGGCGCTCAACCAGGCGCTGCGCGAGGAGATGCAGCGCGACGAGAACGTCTTCCTGATGGGCGAGGACATCGGCGTCTTCAACGGCGCCTTCAAGGTCACGAACGGGCTGCTCGACGAGTTCGGCGAGAAGCGCGTGCGCGACACGCCGATCTCCGAGAACACGATCGTCGGCATGGGCGTCGGCTCCGCGATGACCGGGCTGCGGCCCGTCGTCGAGCTGATGACGATCAACTTCTCGCTGCTCGCCATGGATCAGATGATCAACCACATGGCGACGATCCACTACATGTTCGGCGGCCAGGTGCGCGTGCCGATGGTGGTGCGGATGCCGCAGGGCGCCGGCCACCAGCTCGGCCCGACGCACTCGCACTCGTGGGAGGCGCTGTTCCTCCACGTCCCGGGCATGCTCGTCGCCACGCCGTCGACCGCGGCCGACGCCAAGGGCCTGCTGAAGTCGGCGATCCGCGACGACAACCCGGTCGTCTTCATCGAGCACGAGTACCTCTACGGCCAGCGCGGCGAGGTCCCGGAGGACGAGGACCACACCGTCGACTTCGGCCAGGCCGCGATCCGGCGCGAGGGCGACGACGTGACGCTGATCGGCATCTCGCGGATGGCGGTCACCGCCGAGAAGGCCGCCAAGGTGCTCGCCGACGAGCACGAGATCGAGGCCGAGGTGATCGACCCGCGCACGCTGCGCCCGCTCGACCTCGACACGATCCTCGAGTCGGTGCGCAAGACGAACCGCGCGGTGATCGTCGAGGAGGGCTGGCCGCACGGCGGCGTCGGCGCGAACCTGGCCGCGCTGATCCAGGAGCAGGCGTTCGACCACCTCGACGCCCCGGTCGGCCGCGTCACCGGCGCCGACCTGCCGATGCCGTACTCGAAGCCGCTCGAGCAGATCGCCTACCCGCACGAGCCGCAGATCGTCGAAGCGGTCATCGCGACCTTCCGCGATCTCTAGCTGCGACAAGGTCGCAGGAAGAGTTAGAACCGCCGGGGCGGTTGGGGCGCATCCCTTGCGTCCCCAACTCAAGGAGCGCTCATGCGCAGATCCACCGTCCTGGGCGCGGCCGCAGCCGCCGCGCTCGCCGCCGGTTCGCTGGCGGTTCCGGGCGTCTTCGGGTCGTCCCACCGAGAGGCGCCGAAGATCCTCGCCGACCCCACCGCGGACAACACGGACGTCTACGCGTTCACCGCGCCGGATGCGCCGAAGAGCCTGACCGTCGTGGCGAACTGGATCCCGCTGGAGGACCCGGCGGGTGGTCCGTACTTCGGCAAGCTCGACCCGAAGGCTCGCTACTACGTGAAGATCGACAACGACGGCGACGGGCGCGAGGACGTGGCCTATCGCTGGAAGTTCAAGTCGACCTTCCGCAACCCGGAGTCGTTCCTCGACGCGGCGCCGACGGTCGACTCGGTCGACGATCCCGACATCAACTTCGTGCAGACGTACGACCTCTGGAAGGTCGACGTACGGCAAGCACGGCAAGAAGACGCACAAGCTGGGCAACGACATCCCGGTCGCGCCGGCCAACACGGGCCCGAAGACGGTCCCGAACTACGCCAAGGTGCAGGCGGGCGCGGTGCGCGGCGCTGCCGGGCGGCGGCAAGACGTTCGTCGGCCCGTCCGACGATCCGTTCTTCGTCGATCTCGGTGCCGTCTTCGACGGCATCAACATCGACAAGCCGGGTCGCCCGGGCATCGGGCTCGGCAACCAGGGCGGCGGCAAGGACGACGTGGCGTCGTACAACACGCACTCGTTCGTCCTGCAGGTGCCGGAGTCCGAGGTCACGCGTGACGGCAAGAGCGTCGCGGACATGAAGGCCGGCAACGCCGCGGTCGGCGTGTGGGCGACGACGGAGCGTCGCCGCGTGCAGGTGCTCGGTCACCACAAGCGTCACGGGAAGCGCTGGGTGCAGGTCTCGCGCCTCGGCAACCCGCTGATCAACGAGGTGATCATCCCGATCGGGCAGAAGGACAAGTTCAACCGGACGTCGCCGGCGAACGACGCGGCGAACTTCGGCAAGTACGCGCTGGCTCCGGAGCCCGCGCGGCTGCTCAACGCCCTGTTCAAGCTGGGCGTGAAGGAGACCAACCGGACGGACATCGTCCAGGCGCTGCTGACCGGCGTCCCGGGGCTGACCCAGATCGGGTCGAAGCCGGCGGCGGCGGACACGCTGAAGCTCAACCTCGGCGTGGCGCCGAGCGCGATGCCGAACCGCTTCGGCGTGCTGGCGGGCGATCTGGCCGGCTTCCCGAACGGGCGGCGGCTGGCGGACGACGTCACCGACATCGAGCTCCGCGTCATCGCGGGCGCGCTGCTGAAGCCCTCCGAGGGCGGCAAGCAGATCCCGCTCGGCGACGGCGTCGACCAGAACGACAAGCCGTTCCGGTCGAGCTTCCCGTACGTGGCGCTGCCCACGGACGGGTTGACCGGGCTGAACAAGCGGACGGAGCCGGCGCACGCGCCGGTCCCGCAGCCGCCGGCCTGAGTCCACGAGGCGTGAGGCGGGGCCGCGACGGATCGCGGCCCCGCCCTCGCGCCGCCTCGGAGACCTCCCATGACCTTCCTCGTGAACACCTCCTTCCGCCGCGCTCGCGCTCGCCGCGGGCCTGGCCTTCCTCGTCGCGCTCGTCGTGCTGTCGGCGGGCGGGACGATCAGCGCTGCCCGTCGCCGGGCGCCGGCGCGCCGAGATCCGCCGCCTGCAGGCGGCCGTCGCGTCGTCGCGCCGCGCCGCGCGGCGCGGCAGACGAGTACCTGCAGCGCATGCGCGAGACCGGCGACCCCGCGTACTACACGCGCGCCGAGTCGCTGCTGCGCGGCGTGCTCGCCCGCGACCCCGACAACGCCGACGCGCTGGTCGCGCTCGGCGGCCTCGCGCTGTCGCGCCACGACTTCCGCGGCGGGCTCGCGCTCGCGCGGCGGGCGGACGCCGGGCTGTCGGCGCTGCCGGTACGAGGTCGACGCGCTCGTCGAGCTCGGACGCTACGGCGAGGCGCGGCGCGTGCTGCAGCGGCTCGCGAACCTCAAGCCGAACCTCTCCACCTACGCGCGGGTCTCGTACTTGCGCGAGCTCCACGGCGACCTGCCGCGGGGCGGCGAGCGCGCTGGCGCTGGCCTCCGCGGCCGGCGGGCCGGCGCCCGAGAACGCGGCCGCCATCGACGTGTTGCGCGGCGACCTCGCGCTGGTGCGAGGGCGGCCGCGCGAGGCGCGCGCGGCGTACGCACGCGCCCTGGTGACGGTGCCGGAGTACGCGCCGGCGGAGGCGGGCCGCGCGCGGCTGGCGGCGTCCCACGGAAACCTGACCGCCTCGATCCGCCGCTGGCGGGCGCTCGTGGCGCGGCTTCCGCTGCCCGAGTACGTCATCGGGCTCGGTGAGGCGGAGCTGGCCGCCGGCCGGGTTCGGGCCGCGCGTGAGGACTTCGCGCTGGTGCGGGTGCAGCAGCGGCTGCTCGCGCGGGCCGGCGTGAACACGGACGTCGAGCTCGCGGTGTTCGAGAGCGACCACGGCGACGCGGCGCGTGGGCTGCGGCTCGCGCGGCGGGCGTGGGCGGCGGCGCCGAGCGTGCGCTCCGCCGACGCGCTCGGCTGGGCGCTGACGCGCAGCGGCCGGCGCGAGGAAGGGCTGGGCTGGGCGCGGCGCGCGCGGCGGCTCGGGTCCGCGGACCCGCTGTTCGCGTTCCACGCCGGCATGGCCGCGCGCGGTGGCGAGCGGCAGCGGCTGCTGCGGTTCGCGCTCGAGCATGGGCTCGGGGCGCGGCCGTGGCAGGCGAAGCAGGCGCGGGAGGCGCTCCGATGAGGCGCGCGCTCCTGCTCTTCGTCGTGCTCTTCGCCGCGCTGGCGGCGCCCGCGGGCGCGCACCCGCTGGGCAACTTCTCGATCAACCACGTCGCCGAGGTGTCGGTCTCCGCCGACCGTGTCGACGTCCGCTACCTGCTCGACCAGGCGGAGATCCCGACGTTCCAGGCGCGCGGCATCCCGCGGGCGGAGCAGGTGCGGCGGGCGCGCGCGGAGGTGCTGCGGCGCCTGCGCGTCGAGGCCGACGGGCGGCCGCTGACCCTGGCGCCCGGAACGCCGCGGCTCGAGCTGCGCCCGGGCGCGGGCGGGCTGGAGACGACCCGCTTCGAGCTCGCGCTCAGCGCGCGGGTGCGGGCGCGCGAAGGTCGTGGTGCGCGACGGCACGTTCCCCGGCCGGGTCGGGTGGCGCGCGGTCGTCGTGCGGCCCGGCGAGGGCACCGCGGTGCGCTCCAGCGTGCCCGCCACGGACCCGACGCGCGGCCTCACCCGCTATCCCGGGCGACGCTGAGACGCCCCCGCCGACATCCGCACCGCGCGGCTCGACGTGCGGCCCGGAGCCGGCACCGTCGAGGCCGCGCCCGGACCGGACGCGAAGGGCGGCGCGGAGCGGCGGCGGAGGCGACCGCGGCGGCGAGGCGGGCTTCGCCGGCCTCTTCGAGGACGCCGCCTCCGGCGAGGGCGTGCTGATCCTGCTGCTGCTCGCCGCGTTCGGGTGGGGCGCGGTGCACGCGCTCTCCCCCGGCCACGGCAAGGCCATGGTCGCCGCGTACCTCGTCGGCACGCGCGGGACCGCGAAGCACGCGGCCGCGCTCGGCGCGACCGTCACGGTCACGCATACGGCCGGCGTGCTGCTGCTCGGCGTCGTCGCGCTCACGCTGTCGGCGTTCGTGCTGCCCGAGCAGCTGTACCCGTGGCTGAACCTGGCCTCGGGCGTGCTCGTGGTGGTGGTCGGCGCCGCGGTGCTGCGCTCGCGGGCGCGGAAGCGGAAGGCGCACACGCACGGGCACCATCACCATCACCACCCGGAGGACCTCTCCGCGCGCGGCATCCTCGCGATGGGCGCGTCGGCCGGGCTGATCCCCTGCCCGTCGGCGCTCGTCGTCCTGCTCGCCGCCGTGGCCCAGAACCAGCTCGCGCTCGGGCTCGTGATGATCGTCGCCTTCAGCCTCGGGCTGGCGGCCACCCTCACCGGGCTGGGGATCGCGGTGGTGCACGCCACGCGCCTGCCGATGCCCGGCCGGCTCGCCTCCGTGCTCCCGACCGCGAGCGCGTTCGTGATCGTCGGCGTCGGCGTGATGCTCACGTTCCAGGCCGCCGGGCAACTCACGTGATCCGATCGTGGACCGGCTGCGAAGAGGGAATCGACCAGGCCGAGCGGGAGCGGCGCGACCTGAGAAGGAGCCCCCTGCATGACCGTTTCGCATCTTCGCGGAGCCGTTGCCCCTGCCCACACCGCTCGCCGCGCTCGGCACCCTGCGTGCCCGCGGGCTGCGGATCTCGGAGACCCGCCGCCTCGTCGTCGACGCGCTGTTCGCGGCCGACGCCCCGGTCAGCGCCGATGGGCTGGCCCGCGCCGTCGGCGCCGACCCGGGGTCGATCTACCGCAACCTCGAGGCGCTCGAGGCCGCCGGCGTCGTCCGCCACATCCACGTCGGCCACGCCGCCGGGCGCTACGTCCTCAGCGACCGTCACGAGGGCGGCTACGCCGCGTGCGAGCGCTGCGGCCGCTTCGAGCCCGTCGACCCTGAGCGCCTCGGCGCCGTCCGCGCACTGCTCGAGGACGCGCTCGGCTACGAGGTCCGCTTCAGCCACTTCCCGATCGTGGGCATCTGCCCGACCTGCCGTTCCCGTCCGACCCAGGAGGAGGACCACCATGCACATTCCTGACGGCTTTCTCAGCACCGAGGTCGCGCTCGCGTGCGCGGTCCCCGCGGCCGCTGCCGTCGCGTACTCGATCAAGCGCGCCGACGTCGACCTCGACGACCGCCGCGTGCCGCTGCTCGGCGTCACCGCCGCGTTCGTGTTCGCGGCGCAGATGCTCAACTTCCCGGTCGCGGGAGGGACCAGCGGCCACTTCCTCGGCGCCGCGCTCGCGGCCGTCCTGCTCGGGCCGTGGATGGCCTGCCTGGTGCTCAGCGTCGTGCTCGCCGCGCAGGCGTTCGTGTTCGCCGACGGCGGCATCACCGCGCTGGGCGCCAACATCCTCAACATGGGCGTGGTCGGCGCGCTCGTCGTCGGCGGGCTGATGGTGCTGGCCCGCACGGTCGTGCCCGACCGCCGCGGCGCGCTGCTCGCCGTCACCGCCGTCGGCGCCTGGCTCGCGGTCATGGCCGGCGCCGCCGCCACCTCGCTCGAGCTCGCGATCTCGGGCACCGTCCCGCTCGGCACGGTGCTGCCGGCGATGCTCGGCGTCCACGCGATCATCGCCACCGGCGAGGCCGTCATCACCGTCGCCGCGGTCAGCGCCGTCTTCGCGGGCCGGCCCGACCTCGTCCGCGCCTGGCGACCGTCGTGGCGCACGCAACCCGTCCCCGCCGCCTGAGAGGAGCCCTCATGCGCCTGTTCATCGTCCTGGCCCTCGCGCTCGCGATCGGTCTCGCCACCGCTGTCTCCCCGTACGCGTCGAGCTCGCCCGACGGGCTCGAGAAGGTCGCCGAGCAGAAGGCGTTCCTCGACCAGGGCCGGCTCGCCGCCATCCAGGAGGACTCGCCGGTGCCCGACTACGCCTTCCCGGGCGTCGGCGACGCCCGCCTCGCCACCGGGCTGGCCGGGTTCGCCGGCACGCTCGGGGTATTCGCCCTCGGTTACGGCCTCGCCGCGGTGGTCCGCCGCCGGCCCGTGCCCGCGTGAGCCCGCTGTGCGCCCACGACCTCGGTGGCACCGGGGTCGTGGGCGACCCCGCCGGGCCGGTGCACCGCCTCGACCCGCGCGTGAAGCTGCTCGGGTTCGGCGGGCTCACGCTCGTCGCGGTGTCCGCGCCGCTCGATGCCTGGCCCGCGTACGCCGCCTGCGCGCTCGCCCTGATCACGCTCGCCGCGCTCGCTCGCGTCGGCCCGCGCGTGCTGTGGACCCGCGCGCGGGTGATCGTGCCGCTCGTCGTCTTCGTCGCCGCCTTCCTGCCGTTCGTGCGCGGCGGCGCGCAGGTCGACGTCGGGCCGCTCTCCGTCTCGGAGGAGGGGCTCGCCACGTTCGCGACGGTCACCGCGAAGGCCGCCCTCGGCACGCTCAGCGCCGTCCTGCTCGGCGCCACGACCTCGTTCCCCGACCTCCTGCACGCGCTCGAGCGGCTGCGCGTGCCGCGCCTCCCGGTGCTCGTCGCCGCGTTCATGTACCGCTACCTGTTCGTGATCGCCGACGAGACGCGGCGGATGCGCGCGGCGCTGACCGCGCGCGCCTACCGGCCGCGCCACCTCGGCCACGCCGGTGCCCTCGGCCGGCTCGCGACCGCGCTCTTCCTCCGCAGCCACGAGCGCGGCGAGCGCGTCTACCTGGCGATGCTCGCGCGCGGCTACACCGGTTCGATGCCGCGCCTCGACGCGCTCGTCCTGCAGCGCGCCGACCTGCTGTTCCTCGCCGCGCTCGCGCTGGCGCTGCTCCCGATCCGGGTGCTGGCGGCATGAGCTGCGCGATCGAGGCGGCCGGCCTGCGCTACCGCTATCCCAACGGGGTCGTCGGGCTCGCCGGGCTCGACCTCCACGTCACCCACGGCGAGCGCGTCGCGGTCCTCGGGCCCAACGGAGCCGGCAAGACGACGCTCATGCTGCATCTCAACGGGCTGCTGACCGGCGAGGGAGAGCTGGCGGTGGCCGGGCTCCGCGTCGGCGACTGCGACCTGCACGAGCTGCGCTCGCAGGTCGGGCTGGTGTTCCAGGACCCCGACGACCAGCTGTTCATGCCCACCGTGCGCGAGGACGTCGCCTTCGGCCCGCTCAACCTCGGCTGCTCGCCCGCCGAGGCGCGCGAGCGCGTCGCCCAGGCACTGGCTGCGGTCCGGATGGAGGACGCCGTGGAGCGCGCGCCGCACCAGCTCTCGCTGGGCCAGCGGCGGCGGGTGGCGATCGCGACGGTGCTGGCCATGGATCCGTCGCTGCTCGTGCTCGACGAGCCGTCCGCGAACCTCGACCCGCGCGCGCGGCGGGAGCTGCTCGCGGTGCTCGATCGCGTGACCCGCACGATGGTCGTCGTGACGCACGACCTGGCCTTCGCGGCGCGGCTGTGCGAGCGCGCGGTGATCCTCTCCGGCGGCCGCGTCGTGGCCGACGGGCGCTGCCCCGAGATCCTCGCCGACGAGGCGCTGCTCGCGCGCCACGACCTCGAGCTCCCCGAGGGTTTCGACCTGGCTCGCATCGCGCTCCCGACACCGGCCTGACACCGCGTCTCAAGTCCAACGGACCAGAATGCCGATGCAGGGTCGGATGCGTCCGCACCGTCTCCACGCGCGCGCTCTGCGCCTGCGCGAGAGCGTCATCGCCAGACTGCTGCTCACCCTGGTCCTCGCCCTGGGCGCAGTGGGGACCTTCCAGTACTTCGTCGTCGGGCAGCGCGTCGAGTCCGACCTGATCCGCGAGCACGCGGCCGTCCACGCCGCCGACGCGCGCTCGCTCGAGCAGCGGGCGGAGGAGACGGAGGGCAACCGCTACGAGCAGCCGCTGAGCGAGGTCACCGAGCTGATGGCGGCGATCCAGGCGCGGCCCGACACGCTCGACGTCGTCGTCACCGAGCAGGACGGCACCGTGCTCGCCTCGCCCGTCGCCGGCCAGGTCGGGATCGAGCGCACCGACCCGCTGCTGCGCAAGGTCGCGCGGACCGGCAGGCCGCTCGAGGGCGTCGCGGCCGGCGCCGGCCGCAACGCGTACATCGTTCCGCTGCAGCTGCTCGACCGCGACCTCGTGTTCGCCGAGTACCGCTCCAGCGACGCGCTGAAGTCGGGCGTCGCCTCGTTCCGCGACAGCCTCGGCATGTTCGTGCTGCTCAGCCTGCTGATCGCGCTGCCGCTCTTCTACGTGCTCGGCGGCCGCCGGGTCGGCGTGCTCTACCGGGCCGCGCTCCAGCGCTCGCGCCGCGACGGCCTCACCGACCTCGACAACCACCGCGCCTTCCAGGACGAGCTCGCCCGCGCGGTCGGCGAGGCCACCCGCTACGACGCCAGCGTCACGCTCGCGCTGCTCGACATCGACGACTTCAAGTTCGAGAACGACCGCCACGGCCACCAGCACGGCGACCGCCTGCTGTGCGAGCTGGCCGAGCTGCTGCGCGAGCAGCGCGCCGGCGACCGCGCGTTCCGCCTCGGCGGCGACGAGTTCGCGCTGCTGCTCCCCCACACCACGGAGCCCGAGGCCGACGTGCCGCTCGAGCGCCTCCGCGCGGCCGTCGAGCAGCGCCTCTCGGGCGTCACCACCAGCATCGGCTTCAGCGCCGCGCGCACCGACGACCACGAGCCGAGCTCGCTGTGGGGGCGCGCCGACGCCGCCCTGCTCGAGGCCAAGCGCCGCGGCGGCAACGCGATCGTCGCCGCCACCGAGGTCGCCGACAGCGTCCCGGTCGTGACGATCGAGAAGGTCCGCGCCGTGCGCTCGCTGATCGACGCCGGCGCCGTCGACGTCGCCTTCCAGCCGATCTGGGACCTCGGCGGCACGCGCGTGCTCGGCTACGAGGCGCTAGCGCGCCCGCAGTCCGCCGAGCTGTGCGGCCCCGGCGAGGCGTTCGAGATCGCCGACTCGATCGGCCGCGGCCACGAGCTCGACGCGGTCTGCCGCCGGGCCGCGCTGCGCGGCGCCACCGAGCTGCCGAAGGGCGCGCTGCTGTTCCTCAACGTGTCGCCGCAGACGCTCGAGCACGACGGGCTCGCCGGCGACAGCCTCGTGCTCGCGGTGCGCGGCGCCGGCTACGAGCCCGAGCAGGTCGTGCTCGAGATCACCGAGCGCACGGATGCGCGCAAGGAGCTGCTGATCCCCGAGGCGGCGCGGCTGCGCTCGCTCGGCTTCAAGCTCGCGCTCGACGACGTCGGCGCCGGCAACGCCGGGCTCGAGATGCTGCGCGCGCTGCCCGTCGACTTCATCAAGATCGACCGCGCGGTGGTGGCGAACGCGGTCGAGGACCGCAGCGCCCGCTCGGTGATGCTGGCGATCATGGCCTTCGCGCGCGAGAGCGGCGCGTTCGTGATCGCCGAGGGCATCGAGACCGAGGCGATGCTCGAGCTCGCGCGCGACCCGGAGCCCGAGGGCGAGGCCCGTCCCGCCGGCGCCCACGGCGCCCAGGGCTTCCTGCTCGGCCGGCCCGCGCCGGTGCCGGAGAAGGCGCCGAGCTACGACGCGACGCTGCAGACGCTGACCGAGCTGACCGCCGACCGCGAGCGCCGCCGCATCGCCGCCGCCCTGCAGCGCGGTGACGAGCTCTACCGCGTGCTGCTGCGCACGGTGCCGGACCTGATCGTGGCGCTGTTCGACCGCGACCTGCGCTGCCAGGTGGTCGACGGCGGGATGGGCGCGATCGACATGTGGCGCGAGACGCTCCAGGGCCGCACGGTGCTCGACGCGCTCGGGGGCGACAGCGAGGCCGCGCACCTCGACGCGCTGCTGCGGCCCGTGCTCGAGGGCGAGTCGTGCGACTTCGAGTGGGTCGGCCGCCGCAGCGGTATGCATCTCGCCGTGCAGGCCGTGCCGGTGCGCGACGAGCGCGCCGGGGTGATCGGTGTGATGGCGGTCTGTCGCGACGTCACGCCGCGCCATGAGGTCGACGCCGCGCTGCGCTCCTCGCGCCGCCGCCCGACCGGCGCGCCGGCCCGCGCGCGCTAGCGAGTTCAACCGCGCGAAGCGGGTACTGTGCCCGGCATGGCCGACGTCGCGATGCCCCGCCTGTCCGACTCGATGGAGGAGGGCACGATCCTGAAGTGGCTGAAGTCCGACGGGGACGAGGTCAAGCGCGGGGAGGAGCTCGTCGAGATCGAGACGGACAAGGCCAACATGACCTACGAGGCCGACTCCGACGGCACGCTGAAGATCGTGGCCCAGGAGGGCGACACGCTGGCGGTGGGCGAGACGATCGCGCAGCTCGGCGACGGGTCCGGGTCCGACGACGAGGGCGGCGAGGAGGAGCCGAAGGCCGAGGAGGACACCGGCGAGGAGGAGGGCAAGTCCGAGGCGGACGAGGACGACGGCGAGGAGGAAGAGCCCTCCGCGGAGGACGACTCCGACGACGAGGACTCGGGCGACGAAGACGAGGAGCCTTCCGCGGAAGACGATTCCGACGACGAGGACTCGAGCGACGAGGAGCCGTCCGCTGAGGACGACTCCGACGACACCTCCGGCAACGGCAAGCGCGAGGAGGCGCCCGACCCGGCGCCCGCGCAGGCCGAGGCGCCGTCCGGCAACGGCGACGGGGACCGGGTGAAGGCCTCGCCGGTCGCCAAGCGGATGGCGCGTGAGATGGGCGTCGAGCTCGGCGAGCTCAAGGGCTCAGGGCCCGGCGGCCGGATCGTCAAGGCCGACGTAGAGGCGGCCGCAAAGGGCGGCACCGCGACCGCCGAGGCGGAGGCGCCGCCGAAGGAAGAGGAGCCCGAGGCCGCCGCGCCCGAGGCCGAGGAGGAAGAGGCGCCGAAGCAGGACGTCCCCGCGCCCGTCGTCTCCGGCGACAAGCAGACCGGCCGCGGCGAGACGACCGAGCAGGAGCTCACGCGCCTGCAGAAGACCGTCGCGCGGCGGATGGCGGAGTCGAAGGCGACCGCGCCCGACTTCGTGCTCACCGTCGAGGTCGACATGGAAGAGGCCGTCGCGCTGCGCAAGCAGCTCAAGGCCGCCGCCGGCGACCAGCCCGCCCCGTCGTTCAACGACTTCGTGGTCAAGGCGAGCGCGCTCGCCCTGCGCGACTTCCCGCGCGCCAACGGCGCCTACCGCGACGGCAAGTTCGAGCTCTACGGCCGCGTCAACGTCGGCGTCGCCGTCGCCGGGCAGGACGCGCTCGTGGTCCCGACCGTGTTCGACGCCGACTCCAAGTCGCTCGGGCACATCGCCCGCGAGTCGCGCGCGCTCGCCGAGCGCGTCCGCGCCGGCGCGATAACACCACCCGGAGTTGTCGAGCGGAACTTTCACTGTCTCCAACCTCGGCATGTACGGCATCAAGCGCTTCGTCGCGGTGATCAACCCGCCGCAGGCGGCGATCCTCGCGGTCGGCGCGCTCGAGCCGCGCCCGGTGGTGCGGGACCGCAAGGTCGAGGTGCGCTCCATGATGGAGCTCACGCTCGCCTGCGATCACCGCATCCTGTACGGGGCCGACGCGGCCGCGTTCCTCGCGAAGATCCGCGAGTACCTCGAGAACCCGCTGCGGCTCGCGCTCTAGTAGCCGGGGTAGGTCTCCGTGCCGGGACCGTACTCCGGCTCGCCGTAGGGGTCGTAGCCGGGATCCTGCGGCTGCTGCTGCTCGGGAGCGCTCTGGGTGGTCTCGTCGCCTGACTCGAGGAACGTGTTGCAGCTCTCCGGGTCGCCCGACTCGAAGCCGGTCTGCCAGGCCTGCTCCCGCTCCTCCGGCGTGCCGTGGTGGCCGGGGTTGCTCGGGTCGAAGTCACCGACGGCCAGCGCGGCGTCCATCGCCTCCTGCACGTCGCCCTCGTCGAGCTTCTGCGCCTCGTCGGCGCTCTTGGCCCACGTCGCGGCGTAGCAGTCGGCCTGCAGCTCGAGCGACTTCGTCGAGTGGCCCTGGTCGAACAGGCCGAGCTCGTCCTGGATCTGGTGCCCGTACTCGTGGGCGACGATGTAGGCGACGGCGAAGTCGCCGACCGCCTTGCCGTAGCCCTGCGAGCTCCCGGGGAGCGCCTGGTCGAGCGCGCCGTTGTAGATGTTGGTCGCGAACTCTTCCGAGATGTAGATCGTGTCGGTCTCGGGGGAGTAGGCCGCGGCGCTCGCCGCCTCCTCGCCCGAGCCGGCCGGGATCCACTGATAGGTGACGCGCGGCTCGTCCAGCCCGGCGGACTCGAACTGCTTGGTCCAGTAGGCGTCGACGTCCTTGGTCACTGAGGTGAGGAACTGCTCCATGGTCTGGTCGTCGCTGCCCTGCATCGCCGTCGCCTTCGAGGGGCCGAACGCGAGCCAGGCGGTGCCCACCGCCAGCAGCAGGGCGGTGGCGGCAACCAGCCGGTTACGCATCGTTGTAGTCATGACGCGGTAGTGAGACAGCGCCGCCTAAGACCTCCCGGTGAGCCGGATAACGATCTGCTGAGCGTTGCCTAAGCGCCAGTTCTGCGAGTAGCGTTGCCGCGTGCTGCTGAGCGGGTTCATGCGACAGGCCGCCATCACCGGCCGGACCGACTACGTCCAATCGTGGTTCGGCAACCGCCAGACCGGGCGCTGGGCCGAGCAGACCGTCGGCTCGATCCTGACGCCGGCGCAGCGCCGCAACCAGTCGCTGCGCGAGCTCGAGGCGCTGCACGCGCGCGGCGTCGTCACCGACGCCGAGTTCGAGAAGCTCCGCGGCCGCCTCGGCTAGCGCTCCGCCGGATCCAGGAAGGGCGAGATCATCGCCAGCAGCCACTCCACGCGGTCGAGCAGCCCGTGGCCGGGCGGGATCAGGTGCGTCGTCCCCGGCAGCACCGCGAGCTGGGAGTCCGGCAGGTCGGAGAGGTCGCCCATCACGCCGCCGCCGCGCAGCTTGAACAGCTCGACCGCATGCTCGAGGCGGACGAGGTCGGAGTCGCCGAGGATGATCAGCATCGGCGCGGGGATCGTGCGCACGTCCTCCGCCGGCCACGCGAAGTCGGTCGTGATGAGCGTCGTGAGCTTCTCGACCAGCGTCGGGAACGCCTCCGGATGCGGGGAGAGCCGCTGGTACTCGGTCTCCCGCGGCGAGCCCGCGAACATCTCCGGCGTGACCGACGGGAACAGCTCGATCGCCTCAGCGGCCATCGCGTCGTGGCGGTGGCCGGCGGAGGCGACGACAAGCCGCCGCACCAGCCCGGGGTGGCGGAGGGCGAGCTGCAGCGCGGCGCTGCCGCCCATGCTGTACCCGACCACGTCAGGCTGCCCGAGCTCGAGGTGGCCGATGAGGCCGGCGACGTCGTCGCCCATCTGCTCATAGGTGAGCGGGCGGTCGACGTCGGCGGTGCGGCCGTGCGCCTGCAGCTCGGGCACGATCACCCGCCGGATCCCGGCCAGCCCCTCCGCCAGCGGGCGCATCACCTCGGCGTTGAGGTAGGCGCCGTGCAGCAGCACGAGCGGCGGGCCCTCGCCGTGCTCCTCGTAGTACATCTCGAGCTGGTTCACGGGCGCGTAGGGCATCTACTGGAACCCGCCCGGTCCGCGGTAGCCCGAGTTCGGCGACCGGTCCTTGTCGAGCGTCACGCCCGCAGGGCGCTGCTCCGTGTTGACGAACAGGCACAGCCAGCGCTTCGGGTCGGGGCCCGGGACGCAGGAGCGGTAGAGGTCGTCCTCGATCCGGATCGCGTCGACCAGCGCGATCCCCGGCCGGTACTCCGGCGCCTGCGAGATCACGTAGTCGTGGACGGCGGCGGCCTGGGCGCGCAGGTCGTCCTGGGCGTCGAGCACGGCGGGCCGGTGGATCAGCCCGCCGGCGACGAGCGCCGCGAACAGCGCGACCAGCAGTGCGGTGCCGGCGTAGTTCTGCGCGACGACGCGCGGCAGGTCTGGGCGGCGCTTGCGCAGCCGGTGGCCGGCGAGCGGCGCGACCGCGGCGATCAGGATCAGGTTCGCGAAGCCCGCCAGCAGCACCCCGGGGAGCACGCCGCCGGGCCCGTCGCCGCTGATCGGCAGGACCTCCAGCAGCACGCCCTCGGCGAGCGTGAGCACCACGAACGCGGGCCACAGCCAGGCGCCGCGCATCCTCCAGCGCATGCGCGTGAGCCACACCGACTGCTCCGGGCCCGACACCGTTTCAGGGTACCCTTGGGCGCGCCCGCCGGAGACCCCGTGCGCGCGCCAGGTAAGGAAGCGCCGGCCGGAGGATCCCGGAGGCGCCGAAGAGGAAAGGGATACACGCCACATGGCGACTGAAGCTGCGCAGTCCGGGCCCTCGGAGGACGTCGCGCCGGAGCACCTGACCACCGAGGACCGCGTCGGGCTCCTCCGCGCGATGCTGATGATGCGCGGCATCGAGGAGCGCGCGATGACGCTCTACCGCCAGGGCAAGGTGCCCGGCTCCTTCTACGACGGCTTCGGGCAGGAGGCCGTCTCCGCCGGCCCGGCATGGGCGATGGCCGCGCAGGACCGCCTCTGCGTCCTCCACCGCGACCTCGCCGCGCACGTGATCCGCGGCGTCGAGCCCGCTCGCATCTTCGCCCAGTACATGGGCCGCGAGGACGGCATCACCGGCGGCCGCGACGGCAACGTCCACTTCGGCGACCGCACCAAGGGCTGCGTCGGGATGGTCTCGATGCTCCCCGACATGATGCTGGTCGCGACCGGGCTCGCGATGGCGTTCAAGATGCGCGGTGAGCAGCGCGTCGCCATGACCTGGTTCGGCGACGGCTCGACCTCGCGCGGCGACTTCCACGAGGCGATGAACTGGGCCGGCGTTCAGCGCCTGCCGGTCATCTTCATCCTCGAGAACAACCAGTACGCGTACTCCACGCCGCTCGACCAGCAGTTCGCGGTCAACCCGGTCGAGCGCGCCGCCGCGTACGGCTTCCCGGGCGTGAAGGTCGACGGCAACGACTGCGAGGCGATGTTCGAGGCCGTCCGCGTCGCCCGCGAGCGCGCGCTGGCCGGCGACGGACCGACCATGATCGAGGCGGTGACCATGCGCATGCACGGCCACGCCGCCCACGACGACATGAAGTACGTACCGAAGGAGCAGGTCGAGGAGTGGCAGGCGAAGGACCCGATCGACCGTCAGACGCGGCGGCTCGAGGCGCTCGGGGTCGACGTCGCCGCCCTGCGCGACGACGTCCGGGCCGAGATCGACGCCGCCGTCGAGACCGCGCTCGAATCGCCGATGCCCGAGGGCGAGACGGCCACCGACCGGCTGTTCGCCGACGAGCCGGCGCTGCTCGAGGACGGCAACGCGCCGTGGAGCGGCTTCGCCAAGAAGGCGGCGAGCTGATGCCGACGATGACCTACCTGCAGGCGATCTCCGACGCCATGCGCGAGGAGATGCGCTCGGACGAGCGCGTCTTCGTGATGGGCGAGGACATCGGGACGTTCGGCGGCGCCTTCAAGGTGACCGACGGCTTCATCGACGAGTTCGGCCCGCAGCGCGTGATGGACACGCCGCTCGCCGAGTCGGCGATCGTCGGCTGCGCCATCGGCGCCGCCTGCGAGGGCCTGCGCCCGATCGCCGAGATGCAGTTCTCCGACTTCATCTCCTGCGGCTTCGACCAGCTCGTCAACGTCGCCGGGAAGATGTACTACCGCCAGGGCCTGAGCGTGAACATCACCGTCCGGCTGCCGAGCGGCGGCGGCTTCAGCGGCGGCCCGTTCCACTCCCAGAACCCCGAGGGCTGGTTCATGCACTCGCCGGGGCTGAAGGTCGTGGCGCCGTCGACGGCCGAGGACGCCAAGGGGCTATTGATCGCCGCCGTGCGCGACCCCAACCCGGTCGTGTTCATGGAGCACAAGCACCTCTACCGCCGGGTCAAGGGCGATGTCGCCGAGGGGTCGTACGAGACGCCGTTCAGCGCCCGCATCGCGCGCGAGGGGACGGACCTGACCGTGATCGCCTACGGCGCGATGGTCCACACCGCGCTCGAGGCGACCGAGGACCTCGACGGCGCTTCGGTCGAGGTGCTCGACCTGCGCTCGCTGGTCCCGCTCGACGAGGAGGCGATCCTCGCGTCGGTGCGCAAGACGTCGAAGGTGGTGATCGTCGACGAGGCGAACCAGACGTGCGCCGCGGGCGCCCAGGTCGCCGCGGTGATCGCCGAGCGCGGCTGGGAGGACCTCGACGGGCCGGTCGTGCGCGTGGCGACCCCCGACGTGCCGATCCCGTTCTCGCCCACGCTGGAGCAGGCCGTGCTGCCGCAGGTCGACGACGTGAAGGAGGCGTGCCGTGAGCTCCTCGCCTACTGAGACGCTGGTTGACGTCACGATGCCCCAGATGGGGGTGTCGGTGGCCGAGGGCACCGTCGTCGAGTGGAAGAAGCAGCCCGGCGACTGGATCGAGCGCGACGAGATCATCGCCTCGATCTCGACCGACAAGATCGACACCGACGTCGAGGCACCCGCCTCCGGACGCGTGCAGGAGATCCTCGTCGAGGTCGGCACGACCGTCGACGTGGGGGTCGTGCTGGCGCGCATCGCGACCGACGCGAAGCCGGGCGAGGCGCACGCGTCCGAGAACGCAGCCACGTCCGAAGCGGAAGTCGCACTGAAGGCGCCCGGTGATGCGGGCGACCTGTCCGGCGACACGATCGAGCGGCCGGTCCGGAAGCCCGGCGGCCGGAGGTACTCCCCGGTCGTCATGCGGATCGCCGCCGAGCACGGCATCGACCTCGAGCAGGTGAAGGGAACGGGCCGTGACGGCCGGGTGCGCAAGCCGGACGTGCTGGCCTACCTCGAGGGCAACGGCGCAACGAAGGAAGAGCCGCCGATGCACATCGAGAGCCCGTACAAGGCCGAGCCGATCGCGCCACGCAAGAAGGCGGCGGCGGCGGCGCCGACAGGCCAGGGCCAGCCGCTGTCGCGCATGCGCCAGTCGATCGGCAGGGCGATGATCGAGTCGCTGCAGACCGCGGCGACGTGCACGACGATCATCGAGGCCGACCTGACGCGGATCGCGAAGGACCGCGAGCGGACCGGGCTCACGTGGCTGCCCTACATCGCCCGCGCGACGATCGAGACGCTGCGCGACTTCCCGCTGCTCAACGCGACGCTCGAGGGCGAGACGTTCACGCAGTACGAGGCGGTCAACCTCGGCATCGCGGTCTCGCTGGGTGAGGGCGGCCTGATCGTCCCGGTCATCCGCGACGCGCAGGATCTCAGCGTCGAAGGGCTGGCGAAGGAGATCAAGGCGCTCGCCCGCAAGGCGCGCGACAACCAGCTGACGCCCGACGACGTCCGCGGCGGCACGTTCACGATCACCAATCCCGGCGGCTACGGCTCGATCATGGCCACGCCGGTGATCAACCAGCCGCAGGTGGCGATCCTCGACACCGAGGCGGTCGTCAAGCGGCCGGTCGTGATCACCGACGAGCACGGCGACGACTCGATCGCGATCCGCCACATGACCTACCTCTGCATGTCGTGGGACCACCGCGCGCTCGACGGCGCGCTGGCGGCGCAGTTCCTGGCCGCGCTGCGGGGGCGGCTCGAGGCTTAGTCGGGCAACAGGCCCTGGCGTACGGCGAACAGGCCGGCGGCCGCGCGCGTCGACGCGCCGATCTTGGCGTAGATGTGCTCGACGTGGTTGCCGACGGTCTTCGGTGAGATCACCAGCTGCTCGGCGATCGCGCGGTTCGAGAGCCCGCGGGCGAGCAGCCGCAGCACCTCGATCTCGCGCGGCGTGAGGCCCTCGGGGCCCTCGCGCCGGCGGCGGGCCCGGTGGCCGGCCGCGCCGAGCACGGCCTCGACCGCGTCGGCGTCGAGCCGGCCGGCGCGCACGTCGGAGCGCAGCTGGTCGGCCGCCTCCACCGGGCTGTGCGGCGGGCGGTACGGGCGCGGCTCGCCCATCGCCTGGTAGGCGTCGGCGGCGGCGAGGATCCGCGCCGGGCGCGAGATCGCCGTGCCGGACAGCCCGCGCGGGTAGCCGGAGCCGTCGAGCCGCTCGCGGTGCTGCACCGCGATCGCCCCGAGCGGCGCCAGGGACGCGGACTGGCTGAGCATGCGCTCGGTCAGGTAGGGCGCGATCCGCACGCGCTCCCACTCGCCGGGCCCGAGCGGCCCCGGCTTGTCCCAGATCGCGTTCGAGACGCCGAGCCGCCCGAGGTCGTGGACGAGCGCGGCGCGGCGCAGCGTGCGCACCTCGTCCTCCGGCAGGCCGGCCCGCTCCGCCGCCGCCTCCGCGAGCCCGGCGACCGCCTGCGCATGGCCGAGCGCGAACGGCGTCTTGAGGTCGCCGAAGTTGGCGATCGCCAGCAGCGCGGCGTCGATCCGGTCGCCGGACAGCACGACCGCGAGCGCGGGCTCGGCCTCGATCACCGCGTCCCACGTCGCGACGGCGTCGAGCCCCTCCAGCAGCGCCTCCGCGTCGTCGCGGATCAGCGCCGCGAGGGCCGGGTCGAACTGGCGGCCGCCGCGCCGCCGCGCGAGCTCGCTCGCCGCCTCGGCCCCGCCCTCCCGGTGCGCCACCTCGACGAACTCCGCGAACTGGGCGAGCCGGGCCGCGGGCGGGATCGCCGCGCCCGACCGGCGGCCCGGCCAGCCCTTGCCGTCCCACTGCTCGTAGGCGCAGCCGAGCGCGTCGGCCGCCGCGTCGGGCAGCCCGAGCTCGCGTGCGAGCGACTGCGCCATCAGCGCGTGGTGGGTGATCATGTCGGCGACCCGGCGGCGGCCCGAGACCGCGAACTCCACCCCGGTCCGGACACGCTGCAGCGGCGGCCGGCCGGACCCGAGGAGCCGCAGCGTCGACAACGCGCCGTGCGCTCCGTCCTCGTACTTCGTCGCCTTGAGCGCGATGTCGTCGCCGAACCACTTGGCCTGCTCGTAGGCGTCGGTGTGGCAGCCGACGTTGATCAGCAGCGCCGTGTAGTAGACGGCGACGCGCTCGTGCTCGGGCAGGCCCTGGCGGTCGGCGAGCCGCAGCGCGATCAGGCACTGGCGGAGGACGTGCTCCATCGGCTGGCCGAAGCCGAGGTCGACGCCGAGCGAGAGCGCCGCGACGAGCTCCGCGAGCCGCACGTGCGTGCGATCCGCCATGGGGCGAGCGTAACCCGAATATGAGGCGATCGCCTCATGCGACGCGGGCCTGACCGGACCTAGCCTCGCGCCATGGCCATCACCGAGCTGGATCAGATGAAGCAGGGCGCCCGCGCCACCTGGGCCGCGGGCGACTACCCGGCGATCGCGCAGCGCCAGCTGTGGCCGCTGGGCGAGCGGATCGTGGGCCGGATCGGCGTACGGCCGGGCGAGGACGTGCTCGACGTCGCCTGCGGCACCGGCAACGCCGCCCTCCGCGCCGCGCAGGCCGGCGGCCGCGTCGTCGGCGTCGACCTCACCCCGGAGCTGCTCGACGAGGGCCGGCGGCTGGCGGGCGAGGCCGGCCTCGACATCCAGTTCCTCGAGGGCGACGCCGAGGCGCTGCCGGTCGCCGACGCGCGCTTCGACGTCGTCGTCTCCGTCATGGGCTGCATGTTCGCCCCGCGCCACCGCGTGGCAGCGGCCGAGCTCGCGCGCGTGCTGCGCCCCGGCGGGCGCCTGTGCGTGACGGGCTGGGCGCCCGACGGCGCGATGGGCACGATGTTCAAGACGCTCGGCAGCCACCTCCCGGCGCCGCCGCCGTTCGCCGAGTCGCCGCTCGGCTGGGGCTCCGAGGACCACGTGCGCGAGCTGTTCGAGGGCACCGGCGTCGAGCTCGAGTTCGCGCGCGAGCAGTCGCCGTTCGCGCCGTTCGACTCGATCGACGACGAGATCGCGTTCACGACGGCCAAGTTCGGGCCGCTGATCATGGCCCGGCGCATGCTGGAGCCGGCCGGCCGCTGGCAGGCGCTGCTCGACGACCTCCGCGCGTTCGCCGAGACGAGGCCCTCCAGCGCCGAGTACCTCGTCACCACGGGGCGTAAGCTGGGAGGCGATGCCTGACCTGCACGTCTGCAACCTCGGCCAGATCGAGTACGGCGAGGGCGTCGCGCTGCAGGAGCGCATCCGCACGCGGGTGCAGGAGGGCGAGCTGCCGGGCGTGCTGCTGCTGCTCGAGCACCCGCCCGTCTACACGCGCGGGCGCCGCTCGGAGCCCGGCGAGCTGCCGATGGGCGAGGCGTGGTACGCCGCCCAGGGCATCGACGTCGTCCAGACCGACCGCGGCGGCAAGCTCACCTACCACGGGCCCGGCCAGCTCGTCGGCTACCCGATCCTCCCCGTCACCGACGTCGTCGCCTACCTGCGCACGATGGAGGAGGCGATCGTCGCCGCGCTGGCCGAGGAGGGCATCGAGGCCGGCCCGCGCGAGGGCCTGACCGGCGTCTGGGTCCAGGACCGCAAGATCGGCTCGATCGGCGTCCACGTCTCGCGCGGCGTGACCACGCACGGCTTCGCGATCAACGTCGACAACGACCTCCAGCCGTTCGAGTGGGTCGTCCCGTGCGGGCTCGACGGCGTGCGCATGACGTCGATCACCAAGGAGACCGGCAGCGGCGACCACCTCGACTGCTTCCGCCGCCGGATGGCGCTCGCGTTCTGCCGGGCATTCGGCTTCCGCCAGCGGCTGGTGACCCCCGAGCGACTCGAAGCCCGGGCGGTACCCTCAGCGGTGTGAGCGAGCGGATCCACGTCACCCGATCCCGCGCGAACCCGGGCGGGATGGACGTCAAGCGCGTCCTCGGCGAGGAGGTGCAGCCGTTCCGCGGCCGCAAGCCGCCGTGGTTCAAGGTCCCGCCGCCCGGCGGCCCGAAGTACCGCGAGCTGACCGACATGATCAAGTCGGAGGGGCTGCACACGGTGTGCCAGGAGGCGGCCTGCCCCAACGTCGGCGAGTGCTGGGAGCGCGGCACCGCCACGTTCATGATCCTCGGCGACACCTGCACCCGGCGCTGCGGCTTCTGCAACGTCAAGACCGGCAAGCCGACCTGGAACGACCCGCTCGAGCCGGCCCGCGTCGCCCGCAGCGTCGCCAAGATGGGCCTGCGCCACGCCGTCATCACGAGCGTCGACCGCGACGACCTGCCCGACTACGGCGCCTCCGCCTTCGTCGGCGTCATCCGCTCGATCCGCATGCAGGCGCCGGAGTGCAAGGTCGAGGTGCTCACGCCCGACTTCCGCGGCGAGGAGATGCCGCTGGCCAAGGTCATCACCGAGCGGCCGGACGTCTTCAACCACAACGTCGAGGTCGTGCCGCGCCTCTACCCGGTCGCGCGCCGCGGCTCGCGCTGGGAGCGCTCGCTGCGGGTGCTGAGCAACGCCAAGGAGATGGGCGGCGACGAGGTCGTCACCAAGTCCGGCCTGATGGTCGGGCTCGGCGAGACGCACGAGGAGATGGTCGAGGCGTTCGGCGCGCTGCGCGAGCACGGCGTCCAGGTCCTCACCGTCGGCCAGTACCTGCGGCCGACCGAGCGCCACCTGCCGGTCGTGCGCTTCTGGCACCCCGACGAGTTCAAGGCGCTCGAGGACGCCGCCTACGCCCTCGGGTTCGACCACATCGCCGCCGGCCCGCTCGTGCGCTCGAGCTACCACGCCGACCAGCACGTGCCGCAGTCCCAGCCCGGGACCGGTCCGCTGGCCGCCGCCGGCTAGTGCGGACGGCCATCACCTTCGTCGCGCTGGCCTTCACCACGATCCTGGGGTTCCTGACGCTGTTCGTGATCTTCCAGACCGGGCTCGACGTGCTGTCCGCCATCTCGTTGATCGTGGTGGCGGTGTTCTTCTTCGGCATCTTCGGAGCGTTGAGCCAGAAGTCCTGATGCCCTACCACGTCTTCCAGGGAGGGAGGAGACGGAGGCGGCGCCGCTGGCCGGCCGTGCTCGCCGTGCTCCTGCTCGTGGGCGCGGGCGTGGCGGCGGGCCTGACGCTGGCGCCGCGCGGCGGCGACGACGAGGTGGCGAAGCCGCCGGCGCCGCCGGTCGAGCAGTCGCTGGCCGCGGACGGCCCGGCGCCGCTGGCCGGCGGCGGGACGGCGCCATCTCCGCTCTCCGTGCGGCTCGACGACCCGCGCGACGCGATCAAGCTCCGCTTCAAGCGCCAGCCGCGCTCCGGGCTCCTGTTCGACATGGACACCGGGCAGGTGCTGTGGCGGCGCGACCCGACGCGCGTGCTGCCGATCGCGTCGCTGACGAAGATGATGACCGCGCTCGTCGTGGCGCGGCGGGTCGAGCCGGGCGAGAAGGTGAAGATCACCCGCGAGGCGCTCTCCTACCGCGGCTCGGGCGTCGGGATGTTCCGGCGCGGGCGCCGGATCGGCGTCAACACGATGCTCTACGGGCTGATGCTGCCGTCCGGCAACGACGCGGCGATCGCGCTCGCGCAGAAGGCGGGCGGCGGGACGGTGGAGCGCTTCGTGCGGATGATGAACGCGCGGGCGCGGGCGATGGGGCTCGCGTGCACGCGCTTCTCCTCGCCCGACGGCTTCGTCAACAAGGGCAACCACTCGTGCGCGCCCGACCTGGCCGCGATGGCGCGGGCGGTGCTGCGCGAGCCGCGGCTGGCGCGGATCGTCAAGCGGCGCCAGGCCGTGCTCCCGTTCCCGGTCAAGGGCGGGCGGATCTACCTCTACAACCACAACCCGCTGCTGCAGCAGGGCTACCGCGGCGTGACCGGCGTGAAGACCGGCTACACGGAGGCGGCCGGGCGCTGCCTGGTGGCGACCGCGCGGCGCGGGCGGGTGCGGCTCGGCGTCGTGCTGCTGCATTCGCCGGATCCCGGCGGGCAGGCGCGCAAGCTGCTCGACCGCGGCTTCCGGCTGGCCCGCTAGCGGCGCGGGTATCCCTACCCGGTGACGGCGACACGCCCCAGCCCTGCCGTGTACCGGCGCCGGCGCCTCGTGGCGGCGGGCGTGCTGGTGCTCCTGGTCGGGGGTCTCGTGGCCCTGCTGGTGGGCGGCGGCGACGACGCGCCGGAGCGCGCGAGCCAGGGCGCGGCGACGAAGCCCGACGCGCCGAAGCCGGCCGAGCTGCCGCGCGGCGGCCGGCAGCTGCTGCCCGACCGCCGGATCGTGGCGTTCTACGGCGCGCCGCAGGACGACGAGCTGGGAGAGCTCGGGATCGGCACCCCCGCCGGCGCGGCGCGGCGGCTCGAGAAGCAGGCCCGGAAGTACGCCCAGCCGGGGCGGCCGGTGCTCCCCGCCATGGAGCTGATCGCGGTCACCGCCGCCGCCCACCCCGGCGAGGGGGGCCGCTACAACACGCGCCAGGACGACGCGATCATCCGCCGCTACCTGCGCGCCGCGCGCAAGGCGAAGGCGCTGCTCGTGCTCGACGTCCAGCCGGGGCGCTCCGACTTCTTCACCGAGGTGACGCGCCTCGAGCGCTGGCTCAAGGAGCCGGACGTCGGCCTCGCGCTCGACCCGGAGTGGCGGATGGGGCCGGGCGAGGTCCCCGGCCAGGTGATCGGCTCGGTCGAGGCGCGCGAGGTCAACGCCGTGTCGGCGTGGCTGTCGCAGCTCGTCGAGCGCAACCGGCTGCCGCAGAAGCTCTTCCTCATCCATCAGTTCACCAACGACATGGTCGACGACACCCAGCTGCAGGAGCGGCGCGGGCTGGCCATGGTGCTGAACGCCGACGGGTTCGGGACGCAGCAGCTCAAGCGCATCAAGTACCACGCGTTCACGCGCTCGCCGCGACGCTTCTACGGCAAGGGGTTCAAGCTCTTCTACCGTGAGGACACGAACCTCATGACGCCGCGGGAGGTGCTGCGGCTGCGGCCGCCGCCGGACGTCGTGGTCTACGAGTGACGCTGCGGCTGCCGGAGGGATGCCTCGTCGTGCTCGTCGGGGCGACGGCGGCGGGCAAGTCGGCGTGGGCGGGCGCGTGGTTCGACGCCGACGCGGTCGTGTCCTCGGATCGGCTGCGGGCGATGGTGGGCCGCGGAGAGCGCGACCAGCGCGCGAGCCGCGACGCGTTCGAGCTGCTCGACCTGATCGCGCAGAAGCGGCTGCGGCGCGGGCTCACGACGGTCATCGACACCACCGGGCTGGAGGCGAAGCGGCGCGCCGCGTGGCGCGCGCTCGCCGCCGATGCGGGCGTGCCGGCCTACGCGGTGACGTTCGACGTGCCGGAGAAGGTCGTGCGCGAGCGCAACCGGGCTCGCGGCGCGCCGGTGCCGGCGAAGGTGGTTGCGGGGCAGCTGCGCGAGGCCACGGAGGTCTTCGCCGCGCTGCCCGGCGAGGGCTGGACGGGCGTGGCGGCGGCCGGCCCGGTCGAGCTCGTGCCGCCGGCGTTCCTCGCCGCCCCAGAGGCGGCGGCGCGGCAGGCGACTTCACCCGTCGCGCTCGAGTTCGGGCTGCAGATCTCGCGCTTCGGCTGGGAGGGCGGCACCGCCGCCGCGCTCGCCGGCGTGGCGCGGGCGGCCGAGGAGGCGGGCTTCACGTCGCTGTGGCTGATGGACCACTTCGTGCAGATCCCGCAGGTGGGTCGCGAGTGGGAGGACATGCTCGAGAGCTACACGACGCTCGGCTACCTGGCCGGCGTCACGTCGCGGATCCGCCTCGGAACGCTCGTCACCGGCGTCACCCACCGCAACCTCGCGCACCTGGCGAAGGTCGTCGCGACGCTGGATGTCGTCTCCGGCGGCCGCGCGCTGTGCGGGCTCGGCGCCGGCTGGTTCGAGCGCGAGCACGCGCTCTACGGCTACGAGTTCCCGCCGCTGCGCGAGCGCTTCGCGCGGCTCGAGGACGCGCTCGAGCTGCTGCCGCTGATGTGGGGCGCCGGCTCGCCGCCCTTCGAGGGCCGGACGATCACCGTGCCCGCCGCCACCTGCTACCCGCGGCCGCTGCAGGAGCGGATCCCGATCCTCGTCGGCGGCGGTGGCGAGCAGCGGACGCTGCGGCTCGTGGCGCGGCATGCCGACGCCTGCAACCTGCAGGGCGACGTCGCGACCGTGCGGCACAAGCTCGGCGTGCTGCGCTCGTGGTGCGAGGCCGAGGGCCGCGACCCCACGGAGGTCGCTGTCACGCACCTGGGCCCGGCGCGCGTGGCGGCGCCCGGCGAGCCGCGCGAGGGGCAGGGCGCAGCGAGCGTGGAGGAGCACATCGGCCGCTACCGCGAGCTGGCGGAGGCCGGGGTGCAGACCGCCATCGTCGGGCTCTCGGACGAGCTCGGCGGGGCGTCGGCTACGAGGTTCGCCGAGGTGATCGCGGCGTTCGGCCCCTGAGCCGGTACCGTGCCTCGTCTGAACATCCGCGTTCGCATGACGGAGGCTCCCCCTTGGATCTGAACGACACCCCCGAGCTGGCCGAGTACCGCGCCAAGGTCCGGTCCTGGCTCGACGACCACAAGGCGGAGGCGCCCGAGCGCGACGACGTCGACGCCCGCCGCGAGTGGCAGCGCAAGCTCGCGGAGGGCGGGCTCGCCGCCGTCACGTGGCCGGCGGAGTACGGCGGCGGAGGCCTTGGGCCGCTCAACCAGGTCGTGGTCAACCAGGAGATCGGCCGCGCGGGCGTGCCGGGCATCTTCGACGTCATCGGCGTCGGCATGCTCGGCCCGACGCTGATCGCGCACGGCAACGAGGACCAGAAGCAGCGCCACCTCGGCACGATGCTGACCGGCGAGGAGGTCTGGTGCCAGATGTTCAGCGAGCCGGCGGCCGGCTCCGACCTCGCCGGCATCCAGACCCGCGCGCGCCAGGAGGAGGACGGCAGCTGGCGCCTCTCCGGCCAGAAGGTGTGGACGACGAACGCCCAGTACGCCTCGTTCGGGCTGCTGCTCGCCCGCACCGACGCCGACCTGCCCAAGCACAAGGGCCTGACCATGTTCATCGTCCCGATGGACGCCGAGGGCGTGACGATCCGCCCGCTGCGCCAGATCTCCGGCGAGGCGCACTTCAACGAGGTCTTCTTCGACGACGTGCAGCTCGAGCCGGGCGCGGAGGTCGGGCCGGTCAACGGCGGCTGGGGCGTCGGGCTGACCACGCTGATGTTCGAGCGTGTGGCGATCGGGCTCGGCGGCGAGGGCTTCGGCTGGCGCGCCGACCGCTTCGCCGAGGCGCTGCTCGCCGACCCCGCGGCCGCCGAGGACAAGGAGGTCCGCCACCGCTACGGCGAGATCGCCGCCGACTTCCTCGCGCTGCGCTTCACCGGCTACCGGATGCTGACCACGCTGCAGCGCGGCGGCATCCCCGGCCCCGAGGGCGCGCTCGCCAAGGTCACCACGATCAAGGCGGCGATCGCGGCCGGCGAGCTGCTCATCGACGTGCTCGGGCCCGACGGCCTCTCCGACGACCGCTGGGGCGAGCTCGTCTCCGACCTGCCGGGGCTGAAGTCCGCGGGCGGGACCGAGGAGATCCTGCGCAACATGGTCGGCGAGCGCGTGCTCGGCCTGCCGCCGGAGCCGCGGCTCGACAAGGGCATCCCGTTCTCAGAGCTGCGCGCCAAGGAGCGGGAGGCGGTGGCATGAACTTCGCGCTGAGCGACGAGCAGGAGTTCCTCCAGGAGGCGGCGCGCGGCGCGCTGTCGCGCTTCAAGACCGTCGAGGCCGCCCGCGAGGCGCTCGACGGCGGCGAGCTCCCCGACCTGTGGCCGACCGCCGTCGAGGCGGGCTGGCCGGGCCTGCTGGTGTCCGAGGACGCCGGCGGCGCCGGCCTCGGCGTGATCGAGGGCATGCTCGTGTTCGCCGAGCTCGGCCGCGTGCTGGCCGGCGTGCCGCTGCTCGGGCACCTGCCCGCCTCGTACCTGCTCGACCGCGCCGGGGCCGCCGACGAGGCGCTCGCCAACGGCGACGCTCGCGCGGTCTACGTGCCGGCCAAGCCGCCAAGCGACGTCGACGCCGGGTGGACCACCGACGCACGCCTCGGATCGACGCGCGTGGAGGCGCCCCGCGTGGGCGACGACGGCAGCGTGACGGGCGAGGTGTCGTGGGTGCCCGACGCGCCCGGCGCCGACGTCCTCGTCGTGGTCGGCGCCGACGGCCGCGCCGCGCGCGTGGACGCCGCCGACGCCACCATCGAGCCCGTCGAGGGCTACGACCGCACCCGCGCGCTCGGCCACGTGCGCTTCGACGGCGCGCCCGGCACCGTGCTCGACGCCGACACGAGCGCCGCCTGGTACATCGCCCAGGCGTTGCTGGCGGCCGAGTCGCTCGGCGCCGTCGAGCGCGCGCTCGAGGTCTCCGTCCAGTACGCCAAGGAGCGCTTCACGTTCGGCCGCGCGATCGGCTCCTACCAGGCGGTCAAGCACGACCTCGTGGAGATCCTGCGGCGGCTCGAGAACGGCCGCTCGCTCATGTACTACGCGGGCTGGGCGGGCCAGGACAAGCCCGAGGAGTTCGCGCTCGCCGCGTCCGCGTTCCGGCTCGTGGCGGGCCAGGCGCTCGACCACGCGTCGCGCGCGCAGATCTCCGTCCACGGCGGCATCGGGGCGACGTGGGAGCACGACGCGCCGCTGTACTTCCGCCGCGCCCAGCTGTCGCGGCGGCTGCTGGCGGGCACGGCCGACGCGGCGGACCGCGTGGCCGGCGAGCTGCTCACGCACGGCGCGGGCGGCCTAGCGAGCCGCCTGCAGGCGCGCGGCAGCCCGCGCCGCGCGCCACGGCGGGCCGTCAGGCGGCGCACGCTTCCTCGACGAACGCGAGGATCGCCGGCCCGGCGGGATCGATCAGGTGCCCGCCCTCGACCATCTGGAGGCGGGCGTTGGGCAGCACGCGGGCGAGCGCCTCGGTCGGCTCCCGGAGCTCGGGCGGGGAGCCGGCGGCCGCGACCAGCAGCGCCGGCTGGGCGATCGCGCGCAGGGCGGCGGCGTCGGCCCGCGGCCACCATTCGCCGCGCAGCTCGGCGAGGATCGCCGGCCCGTTGGCGGTCATGCTGCGCCGCCACGCCGCGGGCAGCGAGCCCCAAGCGCCGCTCCCGGCCACCTCGTCGATGAACGCCGCGGCCACGGCGTCGACGCCGTCACGGGCGGCGACCGCGAGCATGCGCTCGGCCAGCGCGTCGATCCAGGCGTTCGCCATGGGGGCGAGCGCGGGCGGCGCGTCGCCTTCGAGCCCGACCAGCGCGCGCACCCGCTCGGGGTGCCGGAGCGCGAGGTCCGTGCCCACCGAGCCGCCGTAGCTGCGGCCGACGACGATCGCGGGCTCCGCGTCCAGCGCCTCGAGCAGCGCGGCCGCGTCGTCGGCGTGCTCGGCGACGCTCGTGCGCTCGTAGGGCTCAGGGCGCTCGCTGTGCCCGCAGCCGCGGCGGTCGTAGGCGATCACGTGGCCGAGGGCCGCGAGCGCGTCGATCGCGTCGCGCCAGCCCGCGGCCGAGCCGGAGGTGCCGTGGATGCAGAGGATCGGGGTGCCGCTGCCGTGCTCTTCGTAGGCGAGGCGGACGCCGTTGACGGTGAGGGAGGGCATGCCGCGACCGTACGGCCGCCCCGCCGGCGCCCGCATCGGGCAACCTCCCCATCTTCAGCCGGCCAGGTCGTTGCGCATCGCGAACAGCGCCGCCCCGACCCGCGTCGTGACCCCGGTCTTCGCGTAGATGTGCTCGACGTGGTGGCCCGCGGTCTTCTCCGCGATCGTCAGCGCGCGGGCGATCTGCTTGTTGCTGCGGCCCTGCGCGAGCAGGCGCAGCACCTCGACCTCGCGGTCGCTGAGACCGGCCGGGTGGGCCTGCCGCACCCGCAGCGGGGCGCTGCCGGCGGCCTCGAGCACGGCGTCGACCGCCCGCTTGTCGAGCGCGCCCGCAGCGACGAGGTCCCCGAGCTCGGCGCGCGCCGCCACCGGAGCCAGCGCGGGCCGGTGCGGTCGGTCGTGGGTCATCGCGTCATAGGCGTCGGCGGCGGCCAGCACGCGGGCGCCGGTGCTCAGCTGGGCCGCGCCGGCGCCGCGGTGGTAGCCCGAGCCGTCGAGTCGCTCGTGGTGCGCGCCGGCGACCGGGGCGAGCGGCGCGAGCGCGCGCGAGCGCTCGAGCACCCGCTCGGTGTAGTACGGGTGCAGCCGCACGCGCTCCCGCTCGGCCGCGCTCAGCGGGCCGGGCTTGTCCCAGATCCCGTTCGGCACCGACACGCGCCCGACGTCGTGGACGAAGCCGGCGGCGCGGACGCCCGCCGTCTCGGGGCGCGAGCAGCCCAGCGCCTCCGCGGCCGTCGCCGCGAGCTCGGCGACGCGGCTCGAGTGCCCGTGGAGGAACGCGACCTTGACGTCGCCGAACTCCCCGAACGCGCGAGCGACGGAGGCCAGGCCGGCGCCGGAGATCGTCGCGACCGGCTCGGGCTCCGCCGCGATCACGCGCTCCCACGCGTCGGGCCCGCCGGCCGCGCCCAGCAGCGTCGCGGGCTCGGCCAGCGCGGCGTCGACGATCTCAGGGTCGTAGCCGCGGCCGCGGCGCCGCGCCAGCGACCCGAGCGCAGCGTCGCCGTCGTGCGCGCCGGCGATCGCGACGAGGTCGTGGGCCACGCAGACGATCCGCATCGGCCGCGCGATCTCCTCGCCCGCCGCGGTCCCGGGCAGCCCCTTGCCGTCCCAGCGCTCCAGCAGCTGGCCGAGCGCGAGCGCCACGGCCTCCGGCATGTACAGGCGCCGCGCGAGCACGGTCGCGCCCTCGCACAGGTTCGCGGCCATCAGCGTGCCCGCCCGCGCGCCCCCGGCCAGCATCCGCGCCAGCAGCCGGCCGCGCTCGGGCAGCGGCCGGTCGTCGGCCAGGTGGCGGACGAAGTGACGCAGGTCCTCGGCGGGGCCGGAGCTCAGCCCGACCCCGCGCAGGCCCTGCGCGAGATGGATGTCGTCACCGCCGGCCCAGCTCGCGAAGTCGGCCGCGGCGCCGGTGCAGCCGACGTGGGCCAGCAGCGCGACGTAGTAGACCTCCGAGCGCTCCTCGGCCGCGAGCCCGAGCCGCTCCGCGAGCTCGAGCGCCGCGAGGCAGACGCCCAGCTCGTGCTCGAGCGGGCGGCCGAGGCCGAGGTCGGTGGCGAGCGAGAGCGCCGCCATCAGCTCGGCGAGGCGGATGCGGTCGTCGGGGCGAGCCCCTTCCACCGCCTGAGTCTATGGGCCTCCTAGCCGTTCCTGGAAACCGTCTTGACCAGCGGCAGGAGCACCGTGCGCGGCACGTAGCGCCCGCTCGTCGACACCGCCTTGTTGAGCACGCCCGGCACCACCGTGCGCTTGCCGGCGAGCATGCCCTCGACGGCCTGGCGGGCGACGTCGTCCGACTCCATCCAGGTGAACCCGGGGAGCTTGGCGGCGGCGTCCTCCGCGCCCGCGCGCTGCTCGAACTCGGTCTTGGTGAAGCCCGGGCACAGCGAGGTGACCGACACGCCGGTGCCGCTCAGCTCGGAGTGCAGCGCCTCCGAGAACGAGTGCACGAACGCCTTGCTGGCCGCGTAGGTGGCGAAGCCGGGCAGCGGCTGGAACGCGGCGGTGGAGGCGACGTTGAGGACCGCGCCGGCGCCCTGGTCGACCATGCGGGGCAGGAAGGCGCCGGTCAGCTCGTGGAGCGCCTCGATGTTGACCTTCACCACGCTCGTCTCCTCCTCGAGGCTGTGGTCGAGGAAGTTGCCGAGGTTGCCGAAGCCGGCGTTGTTGCAGAGGCCGACCAGCTCGCGCTCGCCCGTCTGCAGCTGTCTTGATCAGGCGGCCGCGCGCGGCGGGGCTGCCGAGGTCGCAGGTCTCGACGTCGGCGACGATGTCGTGCGCCTCGCGCAGCTCGTCGGCGAGCTCCTCGAGCCGCTCGCGGCGGCGGGCGGTGAGCGTGACGTTGTAGCCGCGCTCGGCCAGCTGGCGGGCGAGATCGGCGCCGATGCCGGAGGAGGCGCCGGTGATCAGGACAGTCGAGCCGTAGGAAGGAGCTGGGAGAGGCATGGCAGCATCCATACCCTCGTGGAGCTCTGGACTCACGACCGCTGGCGCTTCCCGCTCCCCCCGCGGCACCGCTTCCCGATCGACAAGTACCCGCTGCTGCGGGCGCGGATCCTCGAGGACGGGATCGCGCGCGCCGAGGAGATCCACGAGACCGAGCCGGTGCCGTGGGCGGTGCTGGAGCGCGTGCACGACGCGGCGCTGCTGGCCCGCATCCGCGACGGCGAGCTGACCGTCCGCGAGCAGCGCGGGCTCGGGCTGCCGTGGTCGCCGGCGCTGGTCGAGCGCGGCCGGCGCGCCGTGGCAGGGACGCTGGCGGCCGCCCGGCACGCGCTGGAGCGCGGCGTCGCGATGAACCTCGGTGGCGGCACGCACCACGCGGGCCACGCGTTCGCACGCGGCTACTGCCTGTTCAACGACGTGGTCGCGACGCTCGGAGAGCTGCGGGCGGCCGGGGTCGCTCGAGCGCGCGCTGGTGATCGACTGCGACGTCCACCAGGGCGACGGCACCGCCGACCTCCTGGGCGGGGATCCGCACGCCTTCACCGTGTCGCTGCACGGCGCGCGCAACTACCCCTTCCAGCGCGTGCCCTCCGACCTCGACGTCGACCTCGCGAGCGGCACCGGCGACGCCGACTACCTCGAGGCCCTCGACGGCGCTCTCGACGTCGCGCTCCGCCGCTGCACGCCCGACATCGCGTTCTATCTCGCGGGCGCCGACCCGTGGGAGGGCGACCGCCTCGGCCGCCTCGCGCTCACCAAGCCGGGCCTGCGCGAGCGCGACGAGCGCGTCCTCGACCGTCTGCTCGGCGCCGGCGCGCGCGTCTGCGTGGTGCTGGCCGGCGGCTACGCGGAGGACGTCCGCGACACCGTCGACATCAACGCGGCGACGGCGGCCGCGGTAGCCGCCCGAGCCGATGGAGGCGAGGGGAATCGAACCCCTACCTCAGCCTTGCAAAGGCCGCGTGCTCCCGTTATCACTACGCCCCCTTCGGATGGGCCCTCAGGATAGTTGCGCCCGTAGGATCGGACGATGCCCGCCGAGGTCTCCAACTACGAGATCGTCAACCACTGGTTCGACCTCGCCGCGGACCGGATGGAGCTGCGCGACGACATCCGCGCGGTCATGCGCAGCTCGTACCGCGAGGTCCAGGTGCAGATCCCGGTCATGCTCGGCGACGGGAAGATCCACGTGTTCAGCGGCTTCCGCGTCCAGCACAACGGCGCCCGCGGGCCGTACAAGGGCGGGATCCGCTACCACCCCGAGGTCGACCTCGACGAGGTGCGCGCGCTCGCCACGCTGATGACGTGGAAGACGGCCGTCGTGGACATCCCGTTCGGTGGCGCCAAGGGGGGCGTCAACTGCGACGCGACCGCGCTCGACGAGGCCGAGCGGCAGCAGGTGACCCGCAGCTTCATCGACAAGATCGAGAAGGTGCTCGGCCCGCAGCGCGACATCCCCGCGCCGGACGTCGGGACCAACGCCCAGACGATGGCGTGGATGATGGACGAGTACGGCAAGCTGCACGGCCACACCCCGGCGATCGTGACGGGCAAGCCGATCTCGCTCGAGGGCTCCTACGGGCGCGAGGCGGCCACCGGCCGCGGCATCGTCCACATGTTCCGCGAAGCCGCGCCGGCGCTCGGCCTGCAGCCGGCCGAGTGCCGCGCCGTGCTCCAGGGCTGCGGCAACGTCGGCTCGTGGACGGCGCGCATCCTGGCCCAGCTCGGCGTCACGGTGATCGGCGTCTCCGACGCGTTCGGCGCCATCCACGCCGAGGAGGGGCTCGACCCCGAGGCGCTCACCCGGCACGTGGCCGAGGGCGGCAAGGTCGGCGAGTTCGACGGCGGCGAGCCGATCACGCCCGACGAGCTGCTCGCCCTCGAGTGCGAGGTGTTCATCCCCGCGGCGCTCGGCGGCATGATCCACGCCGAGAACGCCGGCCTCATGAACACGCGCATCGTGGTCGAGGGCGCCAACTCCCCGACCACGCCCAAGGCCGACGAGATCCTCGCCGACAAGGGCGTGCACGTCGTGCCCGACGTGATGGCAAACGCCGGGGGCGTCGTCGTCTCCTACTTCGAGTGGGTGCAGAACCTCCAGCACTTCCGCTGGGACGAGCGCGAGGTCAACGAGAAGCTCGGAGCGATCATGCGCCGCACCTACCGCGAGGTCGCCGCCCGCGCGAGCGAGGACGAGGTGCCGATGCGCGTCGCCGCCTACCAGACGGGCATCGAGCGGGTGGTGGAGGCCGCGCAGACGCGCGGCTACATCGGGTAACCGAGCCCGCGGGCCGCGCGACCAGAGGTCACGCGGCCCGGGACCCGAAGCCGGCCGCTGCGAAGGCTCGCCCCGGGGCAGGAGGGATACCTAGTCGCGTATGTGGTCCGGCATGGTGCCTCGTCCGGGAGAGTCGAGGCTCCGGCCGCCCGGTCCGTTCCCGTCCAGAGGTGGCCGGGGCGGCCTGAGCATCTGATCGGCAGGAGAGGCGTGCCTCAACACCCCTTCCTGCAACAAATCGGTCAGGTGTCCAGAAGGTGGACGGTGCCCTCGGCGAGGACCACGGCCTCGCCGCCCACGCGGACACGGTCGCCCTCGACCTCTGCGACCAGGCGGCTCGGGCGCCCCATCTCGGCGCCCTGGTCGATCTCGATCCGCTGCGCGCCGGTGCGTGCCGCGACGTGGGCGCACAGCGGCCCGACCGCGGAGCCGGTCGCCGGGTCCTCGCCCATCTCCGAGGAGCGCATGAACGAGCGGGCTCGAGCCGTGCCCGCCTCCGGGTCGACGGCCGCCAGGTAGAGCACGATCGCGTCGTGGTCGGCCAGCACCCGGCCGATGCGGTCGTAGGCGGGCAAGACGCGGCGCAGCGCGGCGGCGTCGCGGACGCAGGCGACGACCTGCGGGACGCCGGTCGAGACGACCTGGCACGGCAGCGCCGGGTCGGCCTCAGAGCCGTCGAGGCCCACCAGCCCGAGGATCTCGTCGGGGTCGAGCTCCGGCCCGTACTCGGGCGGCTCCTGCAGCATCGAGACAGTCGCCAGCAGCCCGTCGAGTGAGACGTCGATCGCCTGCTCGCCCGGCTGCGTGCGCTGAACGTACGTCACCTGCGACTCACCGCGCGCCCGCGCGACCGCCACCCCGGCGCCGAGCGATGGATGGCCCGCGAAGGGGATCTCTCCGCCCATCGTCCAGATCCGCAGCCGGTAGTCGGCGGATCCCTCGGCGCTCTGGACGAACGCGGTCTCCGACAGCCGCGTCTCGCGCGCGAAGGCGTGCATGGTCGCGTCGGAGAGCGGATCGGCATCGTGCACGACCGCGAGCCCGTTGCCGGCCAGCGGCCGGTCGGTGAAGACGTCGAGCAGCGTGTAAGGGTGCGCGGCTATCGGTCGAGGTCGAAGTCGCGCGGCGGCTTCTGCTCGAACCACAGCCGGTCGTGCTCCGGCGTCTCCTGGAGGAACTCGGGCGTCTCCTCCAGCACGTCCTCGCCCTCGGGGGCGGGGGACCGTGGTTCGGGCTCGGGCTCCGGCTCCGGCGCGTACTCCACCGTCGGCTGGTCGAGCGGGATCTCGGCCTCGGCGTCGGGCTCGGGTTCCGGCTCGGGCTCGGGTTCCGGCTCTGCGGCCTCGGGCTCGTCGAGCTCGGGCTCCACGAGCTCGGGCTCGTCCGGCGCCGCGTCTGCGGGCGCCGCGGCGAACTCGGCGCGCTGCTGAGGCGCGCCCAGCGCCTCGTTCTCCTGTCGCGAGATCTCCTCGGCGTCGGCGCCCCTGCGGCGCTTGAGCTCGAGGTGCTCCCGGATGGCGTCGTCGAGCAAGCCCATCTCGCGACAGTCGGCTCGGCGCGGAGCGGGTCGGCTCGGGCTCCTGGCTCCGGACGGGGCTACTCCGCACGGAGCGGGTCGGCTCGGGCCCTGCTCCGGACGGGGCTACTCCGCACGGAGCGGGTCGGCTCGGGCCCTGCTCCGGACGGGGTCCGCACGGAGCGGGTCGGCTCGGGCCCGCTCCGGACGGGGCTACTCCGCACGGACCGTCCGGTTCTTCCCGGAGCGCTTGGCGCGGTACAGCGCGGCGTCCGCCGCCGCCACGAGCGCGTCCTTGTCGACCTCGCCGTCGTCGCGCTCAAGCGCCGCGGCGCCGAACGACGCGGTCACCTTGAGCGTCCCGCCACCCTCGATCAGCGGCAGCTCGAGCGACTCGATCGCGTGCCGGACGCGCTCGGCGAAGTTGAAGGCGCCGTCGAGGTCGGTGCCGGGCAGCGCGACGGCCATCTCCTCGCCGCCGTAGCGGGCGGGCTCGTCGATCTCGCGCGAGGACTCCCGCAGCACCCGCGCCACCTCGCGCAGCACGAGGTCGCCCTGCATGTGGCCGTAGGTGTCGTTGACCCGCTTGAAGTTGTCGATGTCGAGCATGATCAGGCCCATGTCGCCGCCGAAGCGCTTGGCGCGCTCGACCTCCTGGAACATGACCTCCTGGAAGCGGCGGTGGTTGAACAGGCCGGTGAGCTCGTCGGTGACCGCCTGGCGCTGGACGGTCTCGTGCAGGTCGACGTTCTCGATCGAGACGCCCGCCTGCCGCGAGAGGTAGGTGAACAGCTCGCGCTCGCCGTCGGTGAAGCCGCGGCCGGCGCGGGCGACGGTCAGCATGCCGAGGATGCGGCCGCCCTCCTGGGCCCGCAGCGGGTGCGAGAGCGCGAACGAGCCGGCCACCTCGGTCTCGACGATCTTCTCGACGTCGAGCGCGGCGGCCTCGGTGGCGGAGATCGCGTGGCGGTGGCGGTCGACGTCACCCTCGCCCGCCACCTGCTCGAAGTGCCCGGACGACCCGGCCCGCAACGCCGCGCGGCCGCAGTCGGCGCCGACGCCGTCGACGGCGGTCTGCACGACGATCTCGAGCACCGCGTCGCGGTCGAGGCCCTTGGCGAACGACTGGCCGACGCGGCGGATCGCCTCGCGCAGGCGCGCGCGCTCGAGCTGCAGCTCGTCGAGCCGGCCCTCGAGCTCCCGCGCCATCGTGTTGAACTCGGTGCCGAGCTGGGCGAACTCGTCGTTGCCCTCGGTGGGAACCTCGACGGTGAAGTCGCCCGCGGCCATCCGGCGCGCGGCCTGGAGCAGGCGGTCGATCTGCGCCTGCAGCGAGCGCGAGACGGTGATCGCGAACGCGAACGCGGCGATCAGCGCGGCGGCGAGGATCGCGATCACCTCGAGCGAGGAGCCGCCGAGCCCGCCCTCGCCGGGAGCGGCGAGCAGCCGGACCTGGACGCGCCCGCCGTCGAAGCCCGGGCCGTTGAAGCCGGTGACGCGCAGCTCGCGATCACCGATCTTGACGTCGCCCCGCTCGGGCAGGCGCCGGGCGCCGGCGCCGGGCAGCGTCGTGACGACCATGCCCGGCCCGGACCTGACCACCACTTCGGTGCCGGTGACGCGCTCGACGAGCTCCGCGAACGCCTGCGCGCTGATCGCCGACAGCGTGAGCACGCCTGCGGTCTCCCCCTCGGCGTCGATCAGCCGCGTGCGGGCGGGCGCGAGCGCGTCGCCGCGGCCGGTCTCGAACTGCCCCGCGCTCCCGAGCGCCATGGTCCCACGGGCGACCTCCTCCTCGCGAGCGAGCTCGTCGAACCGGCTCTGGATCGCGTCGCGGTCGCCGCTCTGGATCGCCTGCGCGAGCTCAGGGTCGCGCGCGATCACGCGCGCGGATGCCTCGGCCTTGTCCTGGTACTCGCGGAACAGCCCGGAGGCGGAGCGCTGCGCCTCCGACAGGCGGGCGTCGGTCTTGCCCTGCTCGGAGTCCGAGGCGAGCACGAACCCGACCGCGGCGACCACGATCATCGGCAGGATGACCAGGACGATGAAGAAGACGGTGAGTCGGTTGCGGAAGCTCATCACGGCACCGGGCGACCGGCCAGCCTAGCCGCGCCACGGCTACAATCGGCCCGACACCGACCCACCGTTAGGTACGGTCGTCCATTCCCGGGGCTATAGCTCAGTTGGGAGAGCGCCTGGATCGCACCCAGGAGGTCGGGGGTTCGAGTCCCCCTAGCTCCACTGCTCGGGAACTATTTCACCGCCGCGGCGCAAGGGCCTTCAGCGGCTTGTTCCGCCCGGCGTAGAAGGTTCGGATAACCGAACCGCAAGCGGAGGCTCGCCGCACCCTGGGAAGCCTGGAGACCGCCTGTAGCGGGTGCGGGCCGCCTGGGACTATCGGTTCCCTCCCCCCTCCCCCTGCACCGCACCCCCCTTATGCCCCGACGCCTTGATCCCGAGGCGGCGATCGGACACCTGGATCGGCTCTACGCCGCCGCCCGTGCTCTCAGCGGCGACCCCCATCTCGCTGAAGACCTCGTCCAGGACACCTACGCCGCCGTCCTCTCACGCCCACGCTGGCTCAGCGGCAGCGACGAGCTGGGCTACCTGCTCCGCGCCCTGCGCAACCGCTGGCGCGACGAGCTGCGCACCCGTGCGCGGCGCCCGCAGCCGGCCTCGCTCGACGACGACAGCACCGAGCTGCCGCGCGCCGTCACCCCCGCTCCCGACGCCGTGCTCGACGGCCGCGCCGTACTCGACGTGGTCCACCAGCTCAGCAGCCCGTACCGCGAGACGCTCGTCGCCATCGACGTCCTCGGCCTCTCCTACGCCGAGGGCAGCAAGGCGCTCGGCGTCCCGACCGGCACGGTCATGAGCCGCCTGCACCGCGGCCGCGCGAAGGTCGCCGAGCGGCTGCGCGCGCTGGAGCTCGCGCCCGCCTCCTGAGAACATCGGGCGCGTGCCGAGCGCGCGCGACCCGATCCCCGCCTACGTCCATCTGCTGCGGGCCCGCGACCTGATCGACCGGGCCTACGGCGAGCCGCTCGACGTGCCCGCGCTCGCACGCGAGGCGTTCGCGTCGGAGGCGCACTTCATCCGCTCCTTCCGGGCCGCGTTCGGCGAGCCGCCGCACCGCTACCTGCAGCGGCGGCGGGTCGAGCGCGCCAAGGAGCTGCTGCGCGCGACCGACGAGTCGGTGACCGAGATCTCGCTGCGCGTGGGCTTCCGCAGCCTCGGCACGTTCAGCCGCACGTTCCGCTCGCTGGCCGGCGAGTCGCCCAGCGGCTACCGCGCCGCCTGGCGGGCGCGCGGGAAGCCCGTGGTCCCGTACTGCCACACGCTGATGTGGGACACAGCAGTTCCGGAGAAGCCGGAAGGGCGGGGCGGCGGTAGCGTCGCCGCATGATCACCAAGCTCACCCACAGCCCCGTCTGGGTGCTCGACCAGGACGCGGCGCTCGAGTTCTACACCGGCGCACTCGGCTTCGAGGTGCGCAACGACGTGAAGATGGACACGTTCCGCTGGCTGACCGTCGGCCCGCCGGACCAGCCCGACTTCGAGCTGATCCTCGCCTCCCCCGGCCCGCCGATGCTCGACCCGGAGTCGGCCGAGCAGATCCGGGCGATGGTGGCCAAGGGCGCGCTCGGCGCCGGCGTGTTCTCCACCGACGACTGCCAGGCCTCCTACGAGGAGCTCAAGGAGCGCGGCGTGCAGTTCCTGAACGAGCCGACCGAGCGGCAGTACGGGATCGAGGCGACGTTCCGCGACAACTCGGGCAACTGGTTCAGCCTCACCCAGGCCGTGCCGTAGGACTTTCTTTCCGCCGTCAACTATTTCATCATGAAACGGTGCCCGCCCAGCGGCTGCCCACTCAGCGGGGTCTCGAGCGCCTGGCGGCGTGGTCGGAGCTGCACCGCGTGGACACGCTGCTGCGCGGTGAGCTCAGCCGCCGGCTCGAGGAACACGCGGGCACGACGCTGCTCGAGCATGAGGCGATCCACCGGCTCGTGATCGCGCCGGGGCGGCGGCTGACCATGTACGAGCTCGCCGACGCGCTCCTGGTCAGCCGCAGCGGGGCCACGCGCCTGATCGACCGGCTGGAGGAGCGCGGGTGGGTCAGCCGCCGGGTCGCGCAGCAGGACCGCCGCGTGGTGCGGGCCGAGCTGACCCGCGAGGGAGCGGCGGCGTTCGCGCACATGGGCGCGGTGTTCGCCGCCGCCTTCGAGGAGCGCTTCGGCGGCGTCCTCTCCGACGAGGACGTCGCCGCGCTGCGGGCGGTGCTCGCGAAGCTGCTGGCCGCTACCTGAGCTTCGCCGGTGCGGCCGGCCGCACCGCGTATCGTTCGCCACATGGACGTCGGCGGCCACCGCCTGGCGTACCTCGAAGCGCTGCAGGCGCGCGACGCGGTCGCCGCTCGAGCCGCGGTCGACGCCGCGCTCGACGACGACGTGCCCGTGGCCGACGTCTACCTCGAGATCCTCCGCCCGGCCCTCCATGCGATCGGGCACGACTGGGCCGCCGGCGACATCGACGTCGCGCACGAGCACTACGCGACCGCGGTGACCATGACCGTGCTGGGCGCGCTCGGGCCGCGGATGCGCGCGGCGCCCAAGGACGGCCGGCTCGCGGTCGTCAGCGGCAGCCCGGAGGAGCGCCATGGGCTCGGGCTGCAGATGGTCGCCGACTTCCTCGAGGGCGACGGCTGGGAGGTGCTCAACCTCGGCCCCTCGACGCCCGCGCAGGACCTCGCGCGGCTTGCCGACGCCGAGCAGGCCGACGTCGTCGCGCTGTCGACCTCGACGCCCGCCGGGCTGCCCGGCGCCGCGGAGGCGCTCGCCGAGCTGAACGGCCTGCGGCCGCGACCGACGATCGTGCTCGGCGGCCAGCTGTGGACCGGCGAGGCGCGCGGAGAGGCCGAGGCACTGGGCGCGGACCTCGTGCTCGACGACCCGCGCGAGCTGATCGCCTGCCTGCGCGAGCGCTTCCCGCCGCTTAATCCCGACATAGAGGAGCGCAGCTAGGGTCGAATGGGTGCTGCGTCAGCCGCGCCGATTGATCCTGCTCGCCGTCGTCGTCCTCGCCCTCGTGGCGATCGCCGGCCTGCTGCGCCGTGAGGACACGGCGCTGCCCGGCGGCCAGCCGGCGGTGCCGACGCCGCCGGGAGCGGAGACGGATCGCGAGCGCACGCCGCTGCCCGACCCGTTCGCCTACGACCCCGAGCGGCGCAAGGAGTTCGAGCAGCGCGCGGCCGCCGGCACCAGCCACGTGCTCTACGCCCGCTCGCCCGGCGGCGCCGGCGCGACCGCGCAGCGGGTCGCGCGGTGGCGGCCGCAGGTCGAGGCCGCGGCCGAGGCGGCCGGCGTCGACCCCGACCGGCTCGAGGCGCTGGTGTTCCTCGAGAGCGCGGGTCGCTCCGACGCGATCGCCAGCGACACCGAGGGCGCCGTCGGCCTCACCCAGATCCTCGCCGAGACCGGCCAGAACCTGCTCGGCATGCAGATCGACGTCGCCCGCAGCCGCCGGTACACGCGCCGCATCCGCCGCGAGCTGCTGCGCGGGCGCGTGCTCGAGGTCCAGAAGCTGCAGCGCGCCCGCGCCCGCGTCGACCAGCGCTTCGACCCCGAGCAGGCGCTGATGGCCACCGCGCGCTACCTGAAGCTGGCCAAGGACCGCTTCGAGCGCGAGGACATGGCCTTCGTCTCGTACCACATGGGCATGGGCAACCTCGAGAGCGTCCTGCGCGCCTACGGCGAGGACGACGTGCCCTACACGCAGGTCTACTTCGACTCGACGCCCGTCCGCCACGCGGCCGCCTACGCGAAGCTCGCCTCGTTCGGCGACGACTCCTCGAACTACTGGTGGAAGCTCGGCGCCGCCGAGCGGATCATGGAGCTGAGCCGCGAGGACGCCGGGCAAGCTCGCCGCGCCTGCAGGCGGCGCAGACCGCCAAGGCGTCGGCGGAGGAGGTGCTGCACCCGCCGGGCTCGACGCCGCGCTTCACGACCGCCGGGGAGCTGCGGGCCGCGTGGGAGGACGAGCAGATCGTCGCGTTCCCGGAGAACGAGCGCGTGACCGGGCTGCGCGGCGACCGGCGCATGGGCGAGCTCGCGCCGACGGAGCGCGCGCTCTACCGCGGCCTGCGGCCGGAGGCGCTCGCCACCGCGCTCTACATCGGCGCCCAGGTGCGCGCGCTGTCCGGCCAGTCGCCGCTGATCGTCACCTCGACGGTGCGCGACGACGCCTACCAGCGGCGGCTCGTCAGCCGCAACCGCGAGGCGACGCGCGGCTACTCGCTGCACACGACCGGCTGGGCGTTCGACATCGAGCGCCGCTACCGCTCCAGGACGCAGGCGCGGGCCTTCCAGTTCGTGCTCGACCGCCTGCAGGTGCTCGACGCGATCGCCTGGGTGCGCGAGCCGAACGCGATCCACGTCACGGCGGCCGAGGAGGGGAAGGCGCTGCTGCCGTTGCTCGACCGGGTACAACCCGCGGGATGACCGACGCCGTCCGCACCCCCGATCCGCTGCTCGAAGGCCTCCCCGACTTCCCCTACGCCCCGCACTACCGCACGGTCGACGGGCTGCGCATCGCCCACGTCGACGAGGGCGACGGCCGGCCGGTGGTGATGTGGCACGGCGAGCCGACCTGGGGCTACCTGTGGCGGCACGTCCTGCCGCCGGTGCGCGACGCCGGCCACCGCGTCGTCCTGCCCGACCTCGTCGGCTTCGGGCGCTCCGACAAGCCGCTCGAGCGCGACTGGTACTCCTACGACCGCCACGTCGAGATGGCCGCCACGCTGCTCGAGGACCTCGACCTGCGCGACGCGACGTTCGTCGTCCACGACTGGGGCGGCCCGATCGGGCTGCGGCTGGCGGTCGAGCACCCCGACCGCGTCGCGCGGCTCGTGATGATGGACACCGGCCTGTTCACCGGCGAGCAGCCGATGAGCGACGCCTGGCACGCGTTCCACGCCTTCGTCGAGCGCACCGAGGACCTGCCGGTCGGGATGCTCGTGCGCCGCGGCTGCCACCGCGACCCGGGCGACGACGTCGCCGCCGCCTACGACGCGCCGTTCCCCAACGTCACCTCGAAGGCCGGCGCGCGGGCGTTCCCCGGCCTGATCCCGCAGACGCCCGGACGCGCCCGGCGCCGCGGCGGGCAAGCGGGTGCTGGACGCGCTGCGCGAGGACGAGCGGCCGATGCTGATGCTGTGGGCCGACCAGGACCCGGTGCTGCCGCCCAAGGTCGGCGAGGCGTTCGCCAAGGCGCTCGGGCAGCCGTCACCCCGCCTCGTCGCCGAGGCGGGGCACTTCCTGCAGGAGGACCAGGGGCCGGCGGTCGGCGCGGCGATCGCCGACTGGCTCGGCGCCTAGGCGGCGGCAGGCGCCTTCGGCTCGTCGGCGCTCGCCTCGGCCACGACCGCCTCGGCGGCCGGCGCGCTGTTGGCGGCGCGCTGCTCGTAGGCCGCGCGGGCGCTCTTGTCGGCGTGCATCAGCGCGCTGCCGTTCATCTTGCGCCCCAGCCACTCGCCGAACGATCGCGGCGTCAGCGCCGACGAGCGCACGAGGCGCACGAGCGACTTCGGCACGAAGACGTCGAAGCGGCCGAACTTGAGCGCGTCGACGACCGCCTCGGCGACATCCTCGGGCGTCGAGCGCTTGACGCCCTTGAGCTCGGTCGTGCCGGCCGCCAGCTCGGTGTTGACGAAGGCCGGCATCACGACGTGGACCTCGACGCCGGTGCCGTGGAGCTCGGCGCGGATCGACTCCGAGAGGCCGACGACACCGTGCTTGCAGGCCGAGTACGTCGCGCCGCCGGGCGCACCGAACTTGCCGGCGATCGAGGCGACGTTGACGATGTGGCCGCGGCCGCGCGGCTTCATCCGCCGCATGCCCTCCTTGGAGCCGTGGATGACGGCGTGGAGGTTGAGCTCGAGCTGCCGGATCGCGGTCGCGTCGCTCTCCTCCTCGAACGGGCCCACCGGCATGATCCCCGCGTTGTTGACGATCACGTCGATCGGGCCGAGCCGCTGCTCGACCTCGTCGAGCGCCGCGGTGAAGGCGGGCCGGTCGGTCACGTCGAGCGCGAGGCCGATCGCGCCGCCCCCGGCCTCGGTCGCGGCCTCCTCGGCGACGACGCCGTCGAGGTCGGCGATCGCGACGCGCACGCCCTCACGGGCCAGCGAGCGCGAGATCGCCCGGCCGATGCCGCGGCCGCCGCCGGTGACGACGGCCACCTTTCCGGCCAGGGAGCGGGGCTGTTTTGCCATGGGGAAGGGGTCCTCCTTGGAAAGCTACGGTCCTGAAACCGTAGCGGCTACAGGTACGCCCCGCTCGGGAGATAGGGCGAGAACGGACCCACGTCGCCGCGCACGTAGACCGCTCCGCCGGGCTTCAGCGCCAGCCCCGCGTCGAGCACCGCGCGCACCGCCCACTGCTGCGACGAGGTGATCCACTCGACGTGGGCCTCGCGGTCCTCCGGCGCGGCGGCGAGGGCGGCGTGGAGGAGGTCGCGGGCGGCCGCCTCGTCGAGCGCGGCGAGCAGGTTGATGCCGTTGCCGCCGAGCACCGCGTAGCCGCGCTCCGGATACACGAACAGGCGCCCGTGGGCGCGCAGCAGGGCGGCGATGTCGCTGCCGTGGGCGGCGCCGCGGACGGCCCGGTCGACCGCCTCGGTGAGCGGCAGGTCGCTCGCGTCGCCCTCGCGCACGGTGGCCGGATGCGCGATCCGGGGGTGGCCGGAGGCCCCGAAGCTCGGGTGGGCCTCGAAGCCGGCGCGCGAGTAGGCCCGCAGCGCCCGCGGGTCGGGCGAGGCGAGGATGATCGCGCCCCGCTCGCCGCCGCCCGCGTACTCCAGCGAGCGCTCGAGCAGCGCGCGGCCGACGCCCAGCGACTGGTAGTCCGGCAGCACGACCAGCAGCGACAGGCCCCACACGCCCTCGCGGTCGAGCGCCAGCGCGACGCCGACCATCCGCCCCTCGTCCTCGGCCACCCAGGCGCCGCCGGGGTCGCGCTCGAACAGCTGCTGGATCCGCACGATCGCGGGCATCAGCGGCGGCGGTGGCGACGGCGGCTCGTTCAGCCGGCGGCTGAGGTCGGCGAAGGTCACCACGGAGACGTGGTGGATCGCGACGTCGTCCTCGGCGCGCATGGGGCGGATCGTCGGCACGTCGGGCATGATCCCGACCATGGAGACATTCCGCCACGAAGGGCGAACCCTGGCCTTCAGCGACTACGGCGACGGCCCGCGCGTCGTCGTGCTCCTGCACGGGCTGCTGCTGAGCCGGCGCATGCACGAGCCGCTCGCCAGGGCGCTGGCCGAGCGCGGCAACCGCGTGGTCACGCTCGACCTGCTCGGCCACGGGCAGTCGGAGCGGCCGCTCGACAAGGGCTGCTACTCGATGAGCCTGTTCGGCGAGCAGGTGATCGCGCTGCTCGACCATCTCGGGATCGAGGACGCGGTCGTGCTCGGCACGTCGCTGGGCGCCAACACCGCGCTCGAGGCGGCCGCGCTCGCGCCCGAACGGCTGCGCGGCATGGTGATCGAGATGCCCGTGCTCGACGGCGCGCTGCTGGCCTGCGCGCTCGCCTTCACGCCGCTGATGATCGCGCTCAGCTTCGGCGAGCCGCTGATGCGCGCGGTGCAGGCCGGCGCCCGCCGCGTGCCGCGGCTGCCGTGGGCGGCCGACATCCTCGTCGACACGGTGCGCCAGGATCCCGCGCCCGGCGCCGCCGTGCTCCAAGGCCTGTTCTTCGGCCGCATCGCGCCGCACCGCTCGGAGCGACGGCGGATCCAGACGACCACGCTCGTCATCGGCCACCGCCGCGACCCGGTCCACCCGTTCTCGGACGCCGGCATGCTCGCCGAGGAGCTGCCGAACAGCCGCCTGCTCGAGGCGAGCTCGATCATCGAGCTGCGCGTCGCCCCCGCAGCGGCTCACCAACGAGATCGCCGACTTCATCGACGAGTGCTGGAAGCCGCAGCCCGCGCGGGTTCGCAAGGCGGGCTAGTAGCCTCCTCGTCCGGTGTCGAGCAGGCAGCAGGAAAAAGAGCGCCGCCGCCAGGAGCGGCTCGAGCGCGAGCAGGCGGAGGCCAAGCGGGCATCGCGCCGCAAGCGCATGCAGCTGGCCTTCGGCGGCCTGCTCGCCGTCGCGGCGATCGCCGCCGTGGTCGTGGTCGTCCTGATCGGCAGCGGCGGGGACGACGGCGGGCCCAGCCAGGCGAGCAGCAACAGCGCCGCCGCCGCGCAGCTCCCCGAGCCAGGCCACCTCCGACCTCGCGGAGGCCGCCAAGGCCGCGGGCTGCAAGCTCAACAACCCGGCCTACGAGGGCGCCAACCACGAGGAGAAGGCCTTCAAGGCGTCGGATTACAAGACCAACCCGCCGACGTCGGGCAACCACACGCCCGACTGGTACGAGGACGGCATCTACGCCGCCGGCGACACGCCGGAGCTCGGCAAGCTCGTGCACCCGCTCGAGCACGGCCGGATCGAGGTCCAGTACAAGCAGGGCACCGACGCCGAGACGGTCGGCAGGCTCGAGGCGCTGCTGGCCGAGCAGCAGGAGGGCTACCACATGCTCCTGTTCGAGAACACCACGGGCATGGACTCCGCGGTCGCCGCCACGGCCTGGACGCACTCGCTCACCTGCCCGGAGATGAACGACAAGGTGTTCGACGCGATCCGCACCTTCCGGACGCGCTACATCGACAAGGGCCCGGAGCGCGTCCCCTAGGAGGAGCTGCGGGGCGGCTCGCGCCAGCCGCCCGTCTCGCCGCGGTACAGCCCGTGGCCGGTGACGACCATCTGCACGGTCCGCCAGAGGATCTTGAGGTCGAGCAGGAGCGAGACGTGCTCGACGTACCAGAGGTCGAGCTCGATGCGCTCGTGCCACGGCAGCGACGCGCGGCCGTTGATCTGCGCCCAGCCGGTGATGCCGGGCCGCACCGAGAGCCGGCCGCGCTGGAGATCGGTGTAGCGGTCGACCTGCACCTGCACGGTCGGGCGCGGGCCCACGAGCGACATCTCGCCGCGCAGCACGTTGATCAGGTTCGGCAGCTCGTCGATCGACAGCCGCCGCAGCCACGCGCCGGTGCGCGTGATGCGGTCGTCGCCCTTGTCGACGATCAGCCCGGCGCCCATCGCCTCGGCGCCGGTGACCATCGTGCGCAGCTTGTAGAGCTCGAACGGCGCGCCGTCGCGGCCGACGCGGCGCTGGCGGTAGATCGGGTGGCCGTGCGTCTCGAGCCGGATGAACAGCGCGACGACCGCGAGCGGGATACCGAGCACGAGCAGCGCCGCCGACGCCAGCACGACGTCGAGCGCGCGCTTGGCCAGGTAGCCGGGATGGCTCATCGCGTGCCCTCCGGCGCGTCCCAGCCCGCCGGCGTGCCGTGGCGCAGGTGGTCGTAGAGGCCGGCGGCGAGCGAGGCGGTGGTGAGCACGTAGTAGCGGGCGAGCAGCAGCGGCTTCGCCGTGCTCGACCCGCCCGCCAGCGCCGCCGCGAGCAGCGCCGCGTGCGCGGCGAGGGCGAGCCGCTGGACCGGCCGGTCGCGGCCGGCGAGCGCGCTCAGCACGATCGCCACGTGCAGCGCGGGCGCGGCGTAGCGCAGCAGCCGGTGCGAGGCGATCATCAGCGCGTAGAGCGGCGGGTAGCCGCGCGGGTCGAGCAGCCCGCCGCGCAGGACGATCGGCCACGCGTGGCTCATCATCCGCCGCTTGCGGCGCCACTCGCCCTCGATCGTCGGGACCATCTTCTCGGTCGCCACCGCGCCCGGCTCGTAGACCGCGCGCCAGCCGCGCTTGACCATCAGCGACGGGAACGAGAGGTCGTGACCCATCACCGGGTCGACCTCGACGTAGGCCTCCGGCCGCACGGCGTAGATCGCGCCGTTGCCGGCGGTGACCGACGCGAGCGCGGACTCCTGCGCGCGCAGCCACAGCTCGTAGCGCCAGTAGGCGCCCTCCTGGTTCGTGCCGCCGTCGGCCACGAAGCGCACGCGGCCGCAGACGTAGCCGACCTGCGGGTCGGCGAAGCGCGCCGCGAGCCGCTGGAGCGCGTCGGGGGCCCAGGCGGCGTTGGCGTCGCCGAACACCAGCAGATCGCCGGAGGCGGCCCGCACGGCGGCGTCCTGGGCCCGCACCTTGCCGCCCCGTGGCAGCTCGAGCACCTGGTCGGCGCCGGCCGCCCGCGCGAGCTCGGCGGTGCGGTCGGGGCGGGCGGGATCGGATTCTGCGCCGCCGTCGACGGCGACGATCAGCTCGAGCGCGTCACGCGGCCAGTCGAGCGCGAGCGCGTTGGCGACCTTGGCCGCGATCACCTCCTCCTCGCGGTAGGCGGCGACGATGAGCGAGACCCGCGGGCGCGTGGCCGGTGCGGGCGCCACGTCGCGGTCGCCGCGCACGCGCCGCAGGGCCCACAGGAACGGGCCGTAGAGCGCCTGCGCCCACACGAGCAGCAGCGACGAGATCCAGAACACGGCGCGCCATGCTGGCAGGCGGCACACTTCGGAGGGTGCTGCGCCACCCCGATCCGCCCCTCTCCGACGGCGTGATCACGCTGCGGGCCAAGACGCGCGAGGACATCGACGCGCTGGTCGCGATCTGCCAGGACCCGGCGATCCCGCGCTGGACGCGCGTTCCGAACCCCTACCGCCCCGCGGACGCGGAGGCGTGGATCGTGGTCTCCGAGCTCGAGCTGGAGGCCGAGAGCGGGATCGACTGGCTCGCCGTCGACGAGCAGGACGAGGTCGTCGCGAGCCTCGCCATCCAGCACATCCGCGCCGGCGAGGGCCTCGGCGAGGTCGGCTACTGGGTCGCGGCCGGGGCGCGCGGACGCGGGTTCGCCACGCGAGGCGTCCGCCTCGTCACCGCGTGGGGGCTCGGCGAGCTCGGCCTGAAGGAGCTCGAGATCATGACCCACGAGGACAACGTGGCCTCGCAGGGCGTGGCCCGCGCCGCCGGCTATGCCGAGACCGGCGAGACGCACGTGCCGCCGCGCGAGGGCCTCCCGCCCGGCCGCTACCTCGTCTTCACGACTGGAAGCGCCGGCCGAGCCAGTCGACCAGCGGCGGGATGAGCCGCGGGTCGACGATGTGGGGCACGCCGGTCTCGCGGTAGGCCACGTCTGCCCCCGCCGCCCTCGCGCGGTCGCGCGCCCGGTGCCCGAGCTCGACCGAGATGACCGGGTCCAGCGTGCCGTGCGTGATCGCGACGGGGAAGCCGTCGAGGCCGGCGAGCTGGAGCTCGAAGCCGGGCACGCTGGGGATGAACCCGCTCATGGCGAGCAGCCCGGCGGGGCGCGGGCGGTCGGGCCCGAGCGCGAGCGCCCACGCCATCACCGCGCCCTGCGAGAAGCCGCCGAGCACGGTCTGCTCGATCGGCACGCCGGTGCGCTCGGCCAGCCCTTCGAGCCACGACCCGAGGCGCTGGAAGGTCGTCGTGAAGCTGTCCGGGTCGGGGTAGCCGACCTCCTCCACCACGTACCAGTGCGAGCCGATCGGCGGCAGCTGCAGCGGCCCGCGCGGGAAGGCGCCGACGAGCCGCCCCTGCGGGTCGAAGACGTCGAGCAGGGGGAGGAGGTCCTGCTCCGAGGTGCCGCGGCCGTGCAGCAGCACGATCGCGCCGGCGGGCTCCCCGTCGGCCTCTCGCAGCTCGTATACGAGATCGTCGACGTCGGCCACCAGCGCGGACGCTATAGCGTCCGAGGCCGGTGGACCAACCGCTCCTCGTCCTGCTGCTGCCCCAGCCGCTCGAGCGCTTCCATCTCGAGCAGCCCGTCCGCGAGCTGCTGCGTGCGCAAGGCGTCGTGGCGGTCGATCCGTCGCGCTTGCCGCTGGGGCGGATGGCCCCGACGTTCGCGGCGCGCGCGGCGATGGGTCAGGCGCGGCGCATGAAGCTGCCGGGCGCACCGGCGGCGGTGGCGGTCTTCCACCCGCTGCAGATGTTCCTGGCCGGGGCGCTGCTCGCCCGCCACCCGCGCGCGGAGCTCTGGTACGGGCGGCCGGAGGAGGACGCGGCGCTCGTCGAGCTCGACCAGACCGCGATGGAGCGCGCGGTGTTGACGCGGTCGCCGGAGGAGCTGCTGGCGGTCGCGCCGCTGCGGATGGCGGAGCTGGGGATCCTCAGCGGCCCGCCGAGCGCACCCGCGGCCTGACGCGGCGCAGGATGTCGGCGATGTTGCGCGTGATCTGCGCGACCTCGCGGTCCGTGCCCGCGCGCTGGGCCCACTCGGTGAGCCCGACGCGGATCTCGACGCCCTTGCCGAGCCGGGTGGCGGTGAGCGCCGGGAGCGCCTCGCGCGGCACCTCGCCGTCGGCCTCCGCCTGCTCGCGCTCCTCCTCGGAGACGTCCTGCCCCAGCGCGGTCAGCACCTTGGCGCGGCGCGTCTCCGGCCGCGCGAGCGACTCCTCGAGGCGGCCGAAGGCGGGCAGCTCGCCGTCGGAGCCGGTGAGGAGGCCGAGCGAGGGATCCTCGGCGAGCGCGGTCAGCGGCAACGGCGTGCCGTCCTCGGTGCGCGGGTCGGACAGCGGCTCGAGCCGAGCGCCGAACGGGTCGGTGGGGATCGGCTGCGTCGGCTGCGTGAGGCGGTTCTCGCCGACTCGCACGCCGCGGCGCAGCGACTCGGTGCCGAAGCTCGCGAGCCGCCCGCCGGCGTCGACGTAGCCGCGCAGGCGGCGGGCCAGCGGGCGCGGGATCCAGCGGAGGGAGCCGGCCAGGAGCACGCCCTCGCGGTCGGTGGCGCGCGGATCGCGCGAGCGGGCGAGCGCGAGGTCGGAGGTGAGGTCGTAGCGGATGCGCGCGCGGTCGAGGAACACGAGCAGCGGCGCGGTGTCGGTGAGGAACGAGGCCGGGAGGCCCTGGGTATGGACGCGCGGCCACTCGACCGGGCCGCCGGTCTCGAGCGAGTTGGGCAGCCCGTCGCCGTCGTCGTCGACCTTGTCGACCCCCAGCCATGTCATCACCGGCGCGACCACGAGCAGCTTCGCGCGCTCCTGAGCCTGGACGAGGAACGGCACCCGGGCCCGGTATGGGCCGGAGGTGACGCTGAGCAGGTAGGCGCCGGAGACGCCGTTGGGCGCACGCACGCGGAGCGTCCTGCCGGGCTGGGCGTTGCCGCGCCGGATCGGGCGCGAGGCGCCGACGCGGCGGAGGGTCCAGCGGTACGGCCGGCCGCGCGAGTCGACGAAGAACTGCACCCGGCTGCCGGCCCGCACCGCCCCGACCGGGGGCTGGGCGGCGATCTGGCGGATGGTGAGGCCGGGCTTGCCGCGGACCTGGCCCTGGACGGGCGGGAGCACGGCGGGCGCGGTGCCGAGGTTGCCGCTGCGGTCGCGGACGCGCACGACGACCATGTACGTGCCCGGCGGCGCGGGCGCGCCGCGGGTGCGGCCGTTCCAGACACCGCGGCGGCTGCCCCTGCGGCCCTTGAAGCGCGCGATCTGCTGGACCGGCTCGACGTCGGTGCGCAGGATGCGGAAGCGCGGCGCGCGGCGGCGGCCGACGCCGCGGGCGCGGATCTCGAAGCTGCCCGGGACCGGGCCGGAGATCTTCGGCTCGACCGAGACGACGACCGGCGTCGGCGCGGTCGTGTCGACCACGAAGGAGCCCGCGATGGTGATCGTCCGGCCGGTGCGCCGGAGGTCGAGCTGGAGGCGGTAGCGGCCGTCGGCGGCGGTCGCGCCGGCGTCGGTCTTGCCGTCCCATACCAGCGTGACGTCGCGGTCGGGGTCGGCCTCGATCCCCTCGGCGAGGCGGCGGACACGGTCGCCGTCCTCGTTGACGACGGTGGCCGTGAGCACGTCGGCCTCCTTGACCTTGAACGTGATGCGGGCGCTGTCGCGGCGGCCGTCCCCGTTCGGCGAGAAGAAGCGGATGAGCTGCGTGTACTCCGCCACGGACTCCGCGCTCTTCAGGCGTTGGGCGACGAAGAACGCCCCGAACGTCGCCGCCACGAGCAGCGCGAAGACGACCCGGGCGAGCGTGCTCACGTAGCGGTGCTAGGGAGCCTTGTCGCTGCCGACGACGACGGCGATGTCGGCGTTCTCACCCGCGAGCGCCTGCGTCTCCGCGTCGATCGCACGCAGCTCGGAGATGTCGAGCTCGCGCCCGATCTCACGCGCCTGGCGGCGCGCGTCGCGGGCGTAGAAGATCGTCGAGGCCGCGCGCTGCTGGTCGGTGAAGTCGCCGGTCGTGCCGCGCTTGTAGCCGCTCGACTGGAGCTTGTCGGCGGTGCTGGCCGCGAGCCCGTTGACCGTCGTGCCGTTGAAGACGGCCACGGTCGTGTCTCCCCGGCTGGCCGGCTCGGACGAGCTCCCGCCGCCGCCACCGCCGCTGGTGCCACCGCCGCCGTCGTCGGTCGCGGCCGGGGTGGGCGTCGCGGCCTGGTTGGGCGCGGGCGTCTCCTCGTCGCCGCCGAGCAGCTGCGTCGCGGCGAGCACGCCCAGCGCGACGAGCACGGCAGCCACACCACCGGCGATCGCCAGCGACCGCCCGCGACGGCTGCTGGAGGGGGCAGGCGGGGGCGGAGGCGCCCCGGGGCGCCGTGGCGGCATGGTGACCGGGCGCCGCGGCGAGGCGGACGGCGTTGACTGGCGCAGCGGCGCGGCGGCGGGGAGAGGCGCGGCAGGGCCCGGCGCGTCGGCGGCGGGCGCGGCAGGGCCGCCCGGCGCGTCGGTCGCGGGTCCGGCGGGGCTTCCTTCCGGCGCCGCCTCGGGCGGGGCGGAAGGTGTCCCGTCAGGCGCGTCCTCACTGGCCGGCCCTTCGGGCGGGCCCGCTTCGGCGGCGGCTGCACCGGATGCCGCTGCGGCAGCGGCGCCGGCTCCGGCCACGCCTGCGGCCGTGCTCGGGCGCGGGATGGCCGGAGGCTGGGCACCGGCGGGCGGCGCGCCGTTGGTGGCCGCGACCGGGGTCTCCGCTCCGACCTCGTCCTCGTCCTCGTCTTGTTCGGCCTCCTCGGCCTCGCCGCGTGGCTCCTCGTCGTCGGCGTCCGGCTCGTCCGCCGCCTCCTCCTCCTCGGTCTCCTCCGGCTCGATGGCGAGGACGGGCTTGCGGCCGTCCTCGGTCTCCGGGCCGTAGACCGTCGGCTCCTCCTCTTCCTCCTCTTCGCCCTCCGGCCGCTCGGCGACCGCGGTCGCGGTGCCGGCCACGGGCACGGCGGGGCCGACCGTGCCGCTGCGGCCACCGGCCGCGGTGGCGGCGGCGACCGGCTGGGCCTGGACGGCCGCGGCGGGCGCGGGCGGGCGCCTCGCGGCCTCGGCCTGGGCGATCGCGCGCTCCTCGACCTCGCGGGCGCGCTCGGGCGCGCGGCCGGCCCATTCGCGGAGTCGCTTGACCTCCCGCGCCTGGGCGAAGTAGAGCAATGAGAGCACGGCCAGGCCGAAGAAGGCTGCGATCCCGACGTAAGCGCCGTACTTCTCGACCTGGTCCTCTATCGAGAACGCGAGCAGGAGGACCATGAAACGGACGCGACCAGTCTAGGCGGTGGCCCCGTCGGCAGACTCAGCTGCCGGTGCGGACGACACCGCGACGGGCTCTTCGGGCTCGAGACGCAGGCTCGCCAGCTGGCCGACGACTGACGCCAGACCGGCCGGATCGCCCTCGAGCGTGAGGACGTTGATGCGGTCGAAGGTCTCCTCCACCCAGGCGGGATCGATGCGCGGCCGGTCGGCGCGCAGGATGCGCTGGGCCGGGGTGGGCTGGGGATGCTCGTAGGGGTTGAACAGGTCCTCGTGCAGCTTCTCGCCGGCGCGCGGCCCGACGATCTCGATCGCGATGTCGCGCCCCGGCCGCAGCCCGGAGAGCCGGATCATGTCCTTGGCCAGCTCGAGGATCGAGACCGGCTCGCCCATCTCGAGCACGAACACCTCGCCGCCCTTGCTCAGCGACCCCGCGCGGATGACCAGCTGCACCGCCTCCGGGATCGTCATGAAGTAGCGCGTCATCGACGGGTCGGTCACCGTCACCGGCCCGCCGGCCGCGATCTGGCGGCGGAAGATCGGCACCACCGAGCCCGACGAGCCGAGGACGTTGCCGAAGCGGACGCTGGCGAAGCGCGTCGCCGGATAGCGCGAGTCGGCGGCCTCGACCGCCCACTCCGCCAGCGCCTTCGACGCGCCCATGACGGTCGCGGGCGCGACCGCCTTGTCGGTCGAGACGAGCACGAACGTGCGCACGCCGGTGTCGCCGGCCACGCGGCACATCACGCGCGTGGCGAGCGCGTTGTTGCGCACCGCCTCGATCGGGTTGGTCTCCATCAGCCCGACGTGCTTGTAGGCGGCGGCGTGGAAGACGACGGTCGGCTGGTGCTCGGCGAACACCTCGCGCATCCGCTCCTCTTCCTTGCAGTCGGCCAGCACCGAGACCGTGTTGAGCGCGTGCCGGTCCTCGATCAGCTCGCGCTCGATCTCGAACAGGTTGTCCTCGGCGTGATCCAGCAGGATCAGCCGCTGCGGGCGGACGCGCGCGATCTGGCGACACAGCTCGGCGCCGATCGAGCCGCCCGCGCCGGTGACGAGGACGACCCGCCCGGTCAGGTACTCGCCGACCCGCTCGACCTCCATCCGCACCGGCTCGCGCCCGAGCACGTCCTCGACCTTGACCTCGCGCACCTGGCGCATCAGCCGGCCGCCGGTCTGCAGCAGCTCGAAGACGGTCGGCATCGTCCGCACCGGCACCCCGCGCTCGCGGCACGCGGCCACGACCTTCGCGCGCATCGTGCCCGGCGCCGAGGGGATCGCGATCAGCACCTCCTGCGGCTCGACGTCGTCGAGCACCCGGCTCAGCTCGCCGGTCGTGCCCAGCACCTCGACCCCGCGGTCGATCGGCGCGCCCTGCTTCCGCGGGTCGTCGTCGATGAAGCCGACCGGCCGGTAGCCGAGCTCGGGGTTGCGCACGATCTCGCGCAGCAGCAGGCGGCCGCCGTCGCCTGCGCCGACGATCAGCACCGAGCGCGCGTCCTTGCGCATCCGCGAGCCGCGCCACGGCCGCTCGTAGATCGCGTGGACGATGAAGCGCACGCTGCCGAGGAACAGCAGCATCAGGAGCCCGTAGAGCGCGAGCACGCCGGTCGGGGCGTTGACCGACACGAAGCCGCGCGGCGGCGCCAGCAGCAGCTTCGGCTGCACGACCGCGATGTAGGCGACGAGCGCGAGCACGGCGGCCAGGCAGGCCTGCGCGATCCGCAGGTACTCGGCCTGGGACGCGTAGCGCATCCAGTGCCGGTAGAGCCCGAACAGCGTGAAGATCGCGACGTTGCCGATCACTACGAAGCCGAGCGTGCGCTCGAACAGGTCCTGGTAGAGCTCGGGCACGCCACCGGCCCCGTCGAAGCGAAGTCGATAGGCGAGGAAATAGGCCAGCGCGACCAGCCCGGCGTCCAACGCGACCTGCGAGAGAGAGTGGCGATGGACGGGGAAGGCCGCGGTACTGAACCTGCGGCGCATCAGCGCATTCTATTCGGGGCCACGGCGCGCGCGGCCTCGACGACCTCTTCCGCCTGCTCGCGGCTGAGCACCGGGCTCATGGGGATCGCGAGGTGGGTGCGGGCGACCTCGGCGGTGGCCGGGAGGTCGGCGCCGGCGGCGTAGGGGCGCATGGCGGGCTGGAGGTGAGTGGGCACGCGGTAGTAGGCCTTGTGCCCGATCTCGGCCTCCTTCAGAGCAGCGGCCAGCGCGTCGGGCTCCGGGTGGCGCACGACGTAGAGGTGCCACGCGGGCGTCGATCCCGGCGCCGCCGCCGGGAGCGTCACGACTTCGCCCAGCCCGGCCTCGTCGTAGAAGCCCGCGCCGGCGCGGCGGCCGTCGGACCACAGGTCGAGGTGCGGGAGCGTGATCCGCAGCAGCGCCGCCTGCAGCTCGTCGAGCCGTGAGTTGTGCCCGATGAGCTCGAACGTCACCTTGTCGCGCGAGCCGTGGAAGCGCAGCATCCGCACGGTCTCGGCGAGCTCGTCGTCGCTCGTCACCACGGCGCCGCCGTCGCCGAACGCGCCGAGGTTCTTGGACGGGAAGAAGGAGAAGGTCGAGATGGTGCCGAGCGCGCCGGCGCGGGTGCCGTCGGCGGCGGCCGCGCCCGCGGCCTGGGCGGCATCCTCGAGCACGGGCACGCCCAGCGCCTCGATCTCCTTCACGGGCGCGACGTTGCCGAACAGGTCGACGACGATCACCGCCTTCGTGCGCGGCGTGAGCACGGCCCGGACGGTCTCCGGCGTCACGCAGAACGTGTCGGGGTCGACGTCGCAGAACACCGGCCGCGCGCCGGTCGGCGGGATCGCCTCCGCGCTCGCGTAGAACGTGAAGGAGGGCACGACGACCTCGTCGCCGGGCCCGACGCCGAGCGCCCGCAGCGCGAGCGTCAGCGCGTCGGTGCCGTTGGCGACGCCGATCGCATGGCCGGCGCCGAGGTAGTCGGCGAACTCGCGCTCGAAGGCGGTGACCTCGGGGCCGAGGATGTAGCGCCCGCCGTCGAGCACCTCGAGCGCCTTCGCGTGCAGGCGCTCGCGCAGGGGAGCGAGGGGTGTCGAGGTGTCGAAGAGAGGGACCGCCATTGCAGGGGAACAGGCTATTGGCCGATACTGTTGCCGTTGAAAGAGGGTAAGTAGGCAACACGTGTTCACCTCGCAATCGCTGCGCTCGGTCGTGCGCCCCGGAGACCTCGCGGTCCGGGAGCAACGGCTCGACGACGTCGTCCACCAGATGGACCTCAAGGGATCGCTCGACGACGCGAACGCCCGTGAGCTCAAGCGCCGCATCGACGCCGCCCTCGCCGGCGGCGTGCGCTGGCTGATCGTCGACCTCGCCGAGGCCGCCCCGGTGGGCGACGAGGCGCTCGGCGCGCTCTCCAGCGCCGTACGCGAGCTGCGCTCCCGTCGCGGCGAGCTGATCCTGGCCGGCGCCGCGCCGGACGTCGGCGCGCGCATCAACGAGTACGAGGTGCCGCTGCGCCCCGCCCTGGCCGCCAACGTCGACCAGGCGATCATGATCCTCAAGATGCTGCGGCCGAAGACGTCGGTTTCGCGACCCAAGCAGCGCATCACCTCGCTGACGCTGCCGCGCATCGAGCCCCGCAGTTCCTGACGGCGCTCTCATGAGCGGGCGCTAGCCTGGGCTGCCGCGTGCCCCTCGTTGTCGCCAGCCTGACCGACCCGATCGTGCAGTTCGCCGTCGACGTGATCGACAAGATGGGGCTGCCCGGAATCTTCCTCCTGATGGTCGCGGAGAGCGCCTGCATCCCGATCCCGTCGGAGGCGACGTTCCTGTTCGCCGGCTTCAACGTCAGCGAGGGCGAGTACTCGATGCTGGCCGTCGTCGCGGTGGGCACCGCGGCCAACGTGGTCGGATCGTGGATCGCGTACGCGGTCGGCTACTACGGCCGCGTCGACATCCTCGAGAAGCACGGCAAGAAGCTGCACATCAAGAAGTCGCACCTCGAGTGGGCCGATCGCTGGTTCGAGAAGTACGGCTCCTGGACCGTCTTCCTGACCCGCATGCTGCCGATCATCCGCACGTTCATCTCGCTTCCCGCCGGCGTCGCGCGGATGCCGTTCTGGCGCTTCACGATCCTCACCACGCTCGGCTGCATCCCGTGGATCTTCATGCTCACGTTCATCGGCCGCGAGGTCGGCGACCGCTGGGAGAGCTGGAAGGACTCGCTGCACTACATCGATTACGCGGTCGCCGCGATGATCGTCCTCGGCGTCATCTACCTCGTGGTCCGCAACCGCCGCGGCAAGGCCGAGAAGACGCCCGAGGCGGCCGGCGAGCCGGCCGCCGATGCGTCGCGCTGAGGTCGTCGGCCTCGGGCTGATCCAGGGCCCCGCCGAGCTGCTGCCGGTCTCGTCCTCGGGCCACGTCGCCGCGCTCCCGCTGCTGCTGGGCTGGGAGCACGCCTCGCTGGAGGGCGCGCGGCGCAAGGAGGTCGAGGTGGCGCTGCACGCGGGCGGCGCGGTCGGGCTCGTGATCGGGCTGCGGCGGGAGCTGATGGCGCTGCCGCTGGACGTCGCGCTGATCTCGATGGTGCCGACGGTTGCGCTCGCGTTCCTGGCCGAGAGCTGGATCGAGGAGCGGCTGGGCGGGCCGGCGTCGCTGGCCGGCGGGCTGGTGGCGGGATCCGTGGCGCTGGTCGTCGCCGACCAGCGGCCGGGCGAACGGCTGGAGGAGGACGCGGGGCCGCGCGACGGCGCGCTGCTCGGGCTCGCGCAGGCGTTCGCGCTCGTGCCAGGCGTGTCGCGCGCGGGCGCGACGCTCGCCGCTGCGAGGGCGCTGGGGTTCGCGCGGCCGGATGCGGTGCGGCTCTCGCGCGGGATCGGCGTGCCGGTGCTGGTCGGTGCGGCGGGCCTGAAGGGGCTGCGGCTGCTGCAGCGGCGCCCGGCGCGCTCCGAGCTCGGCACGCTGGCGGCCGGGGCGGCCACCGCGGCGGTGGCGACGCTGGCCTCGATGCCGCTCGCGCGGGTGCTCGAGCGCGACCGGCCGCTGGCGCCGTGGGCGGCCTACCGGTGCGCGCTCGCGGGCGTCCTCCTCGTGCGCGAGAATCGCGGGCGATGAGCGGCGCCTACGCGCAGTCGGGGGTGGACACGAGCACGGCCGACCGCGGCGTGGCGGCGCTGGTGGCGGTGCTCAAGACGATCGACACCGGCCGCGCCTCGCGCTCGGTGCTCGCGTCCGGCCACTACGCGGCCGTGCTCGAGGTGGCGCCCAACCTCGGCATCGCGGTCGGCACCGACGGCGTCGGCTCGAAGCTGATCGTGGCCGAGCAGACCGGCCGCTACGACACCGTCGGGATCGACTGCGTGGCGATGAACGTCAACGACGTCGTGTGCGTCGGGGCGGAGCCGATCGCGCTCTTGGACTACCTGGCGGTCGAGCGGGTCGATCCCGAGGTGATGGAGGCGATCGGCGTCGGGCTGAAGGCGGGCGCCGAGGCCGCGGGGGTGGAGATCCCGGGCGGCGAGGTCGCGGTGCTGCCGGAGCTGATCAAGGGCCATCCGTCGCCGCATGGGTTCGACCTGACGGCAGCGTGCTTCGGGACGGTGGCGCTCGACCGGGTGATCACGGGCGCGACCTGCGAGCCGGGCGACGCGCTGATCGGGCTGCCCTCCTCGGGCCTGCACTCGAACGGTTACTCGCTGGCGCGGGCGGCGCTCGAGGCCCTGGGGCTCGACGACCGGCCGGAGGTCCTGGACGGCGCCTCGGTGGCCGACGCGCTGCTCGAGCCGACCGTGATCTACGTGCGCGCGGTGCTCGAGCTGCTGCGCTCGGACCTGGACGTGCGCGGGCTCGCCCACATCACCGGCGGCGGGCTGCTGAACCTGCTGCGGCTGCACGCCCCCGTCGGATTCGAGCTCGACGCCCCGCTGCCGGTGCCGGCGGTCTTCGACCTCGTCCAGGAGTTCGCCGACGTCGGGGACGCGGAGATGTGGGAGGTCTTCAACATGGGCTGCGGCTTCTGCGCCGTCGTGCCCGCCGCGCAGGCCGATGCCGCCGTCGAGCTGCTGGGGCGTCATCACCCCGGCACGGCGCGGATCGGCTCGGTGACCGGGGCCGCGGGCCGCGTGACGGTCCCCGCGCTCGGCCTGACGTTCGCAGGCTAGTCCTCGACCTCGGGCGAGCCCTCGCCCGTGGCGTCGGGGTCAGGGTCGTCGGCCTCGTCGCCCGTGCCGGCGCCGGGAACGGAGCCGGCCTGCTTCTTCTGCTCCCAGTCGTCCTTGGCCTGCTCGATGTCCTCGGCCAGGTCGTCGGACTGCTCCTCCATCTCCGCGAGCTCGAACTCCGCCTCCGCCGCGCGCTCCTCGTGCCCCTCCATCGCTACCCCTCTCTGGCCGCGGCGTCCTCCGCCTCGGCGCGCTCTTCCAGCTTCTCCCGCAGATAGCCCGCGCGGTCGGCGCGGCGTTCGTGCGTCTCGGTCTCCGGCTCGTCGTCCGCCTGGTCGGCGCGAGCGTGCTCCTGCCGCTCCTTCTCGACCTGCTCGAGGCGGAGCTCCTCGGTCTTCGGATCGGGCACGTTCGCGAGGGTACCCGCTCGCTGCCGCTCCAACCTCAGCTCGTTGACGACCCCGCCGGCGAGGATGATGATCGCCAGCAGGTAGAACCAGATCAGCACGATCAGGACGAAGACGATCGTGGTGCGGAGGCCCGCGAGCACGCTGACGTTGCTGAGGTAGAAGGGGAAGCCGTAGTCGACGACGCCGATGGCGAGCGTCGCGCCGAGGGCGCCGGGCCAGACGCCGTGCCAGGCGACCGCGGTGTTCGGGACCGTGCGATAGATCGTGCACAGCGCACCGAAGATGATGACGAAGCCGGCGGCGAGCGTGATCGTGTAGAGCGCGTCGCGGTCGGAGAGGCCGAACGGCAGGTCTTCCTTGTTGGCCAGCAGCAGCGATTGCACGGCCGGCATCGCCACGGTGGCCGCGAAGAACAGCAGGACGAGGCCGAGCATGGCCAGGCCGAAGAGCTTCTGGCGCACCCAGGTGCGGCAGGGGAGCTCGTAGATGCGGCAGAACGCGGTGTCGAGCGCGCCCCAGAACGCGGTGCCGACCCACAACGAGGCGACGAGGGCGATGATGCCGGCGGTCGTGCTCGACTCGCGGACCTCGCGGAGCGCGTCGGTCAGGGTGGTCTCCGTGGCGGACGGGAAGAGCTCCTGCAGGTCGGCGAGGACGGAGCGCTCGAGCTCCGGCGAGCTGAGGATCTGGCCGGCGACGAACAGCGCGATCAGGGCGACCGGGAAGACGCTGCAGAGCAGGTTGTAGGCCACCATCCCGGCCAGGCCCGTCAGGTTGTCGGTGTAGGCCTTCTCCCAGAACTGCTTCAGGCCGCGCCCGATCAGCCGCATCGGTACAGCATGGCGGTCGGAGGAGCCGTTGTCGCGGCGGGTCAGGTGGGTACGGTTCGGTGGAGCCCGCGCACCCGTCCTCGTTAGGAGCGACTTCGACCATGGCCCTCCTCAGCTTCAAGCGTCTTCTGCTCGTCGGCGTCGCCGTCGCCGCGGGCGCCGCGTACGCCAAGCGCGATCAGGTGCGCAAGGCGCTGCCGGGCGGCTCGTCGCCGTCTCCCGAGCCGTACTCGCCGCCGGTCCCGGCGCCGTCCAACTACGACGCTCCGGGGCCGCCGGCCAACACCGCGACGCCGGTGCCTGCACCCGAGCCGATGGTGACGCCGGACCCGGCGCATTCGGACCCCGTCGAGGAGCAGGCGATCCAGGCCGACGACACGGCTGCCGTCGAGGACGCGATCGCCGATGCGGCCGCGGCGGCCCAGGCCGCGGGCGGCGTGACCACGCCCGCGGGCGCGCCGGCCGGCGGCGTCGACTCCCCGGCGGCGGGCGACCCGCCGTCGCAGCTGACCCCGGATGCGCCGGGGACCGCGGCAGGGTCGGCCGACGAGGCGCCGCTGGCCGACACCTCCGCCACCGCGGCGGTCGAGGAGGCGGCGGCGGCCGAGACCCGCGCCTACGAGTCGCCGGAGCCGGCCGCAGAGACGCAGGCGCACGAGACACCGGCCGAGTCACCGCTGGAATCGGGCGAGATCCAGCCGCTCGGCATGGTCGAGCCCGAGCCGATCGACGAGGCCGCCGAAGAGCAGGCCGCCGCGGCCGAGGCCGCCGCGATCGGCGGGTCGGCGGGCAACGAGTACGCGGGCAGCGAGCTCGGCGAGCCGGCGAGCGAGGCCGAGCGGCCCTTGGCCGAGGCCGGCGAGGGCGTGGCCGAGGGCCAGGAGCAGGCCGAGGCCGAGCTCGAGGCGAACGCCGGGCCGGGCGACGAGGGCATGAGCGACGCCGAGCGTCAGATCGACGACGCCATCGAGGCCGCCGACAACCCGGCGATCGGCGAGACCCCCGACCCCGCCAGCCCGCCCGCGGAGCCCACGACGGACGACGATGACGACGACATCTCCGGCGGAGACTGGAAGACGTGGTCCGGAGGCGCCGTCAAGCCGCAGTGAGCGGACGGCGGCTCAGAAGGTCGCCGAAGAACTGACAGATTCCTCACGCGGGACTCAAGGCCTCCCGCGCGCGGTCCGATGCAGTGAGTGCCGGCCGAATCCGCGGCCGGGTCCCTCCATCTCCGCACGCGACCGCCGAAGGAGCTCCACAGCATGTCCCGCCTCGTCCGATTCATCCTCTTGCTGGCCGGCGCCGGCGCCCTGGTGGCGGTCGCCCGCCACCTCTCGCGCCGCCACACCGAGGAGGCCAAGCCCTTCTTCGCGGACGCCTACGTCCCCCCGGCCCCCGCGCCGGGCCCGTCGCCGCCGAGGAGCCCGTCGCGGCCCCCGAGCCCGCCTTCGAGCTGCAGGTCGTCGAGGTCCAGCCCGAGCCCGCCGCCGAGCAGCCCACCGAGGAGCCCGTCGGCCAGCCGCTGAGCCTCGAGATCCCCGTCGTTGCCGAGCAGTCGGCCCCGGTCGAGGTCCCCATCGTCGCCGAGGAGCCGGTGGCGGAGCCCGCCGACGAGGCCCCCGTCGGCCGAGGAGCCCGTCTGGTCGCCGGAGCCCGTGGCCGAGGAGCCCGTCGTCGCCGAGGAGCCGGTCGTGGAGCCCGCCCCCGTCGTCGCCGAGGAGCCCGTCGTGGAGCCGACCGCGGTCGTCGACCAGCCCGTCGTGGACGAGCCGGTTGTCGCCGAGGAGCCCGCCATCGCGGAGGAGCCGGCCGCCGAAGCGCCCGTCATGGAGCAGCCCGTCACGGCTGAAGTGGCCGACGAGGCCCCCATCGTGGCCGAGGAGCCCGTCGTCGCCGAGGAGCCGGTCGTGGAGCCCGCCCCCGTCGCCGAAGAGCCCGTCATGGCCGACGAGGCCCCCGTCGTGGCCGAAGAGCCCGTCGCGGCCGAAGAGCCCGCCGTGGCGCTGGTCGCCGAGGAGCCTGTCGTCGCGAGGAGGCCCCCGTGGTCGCCGAGGAGCCGGTCGTGGAGCACCCCGTCATGGCCGACGAGCCTGTCGTCGCGGAGGAGGCCCCCGTGGTCGCCGACGAGCCGGTCGTGGAGCACCCCGTCATGGCCGAAGAGGTCGTCGTGGCCGAGGAGACCCCCGTGGTCGCCGAGGAGCCCGTCGTCGAGCACCCCGTCATGGCCGAGGAGCCCGTGGACTGGGAGCAGGCGATGATGCACCACTCGCCCGTCGCCGAGCATCCCTTTGCGGAGCAGCCCGTCGTGGCCGAGGAGCACGTCGGTGAGGAGTTCCGTGCCGTGGCGCCTTCGCCGTTTGTCGCCGAGCCCGGCTCGTCCGAGGAGGCCGAGGAGGAGCCGTGGTTCGTCGCGGACTTCCGTGGGCCGAAGCCGGAGCCCAAGCCCGAGGTCGAGCGCCCCGCGCAGACCGACACGTGGAGCGGCCGGCCGATCGGGACGTAACGCACGCTGTACAGCCGTACGCAGGGGTAACCGAGCGCCGGGGTCAACCTCCGGCGCTCGGCGTTAACCGTTGCCGATGGGATGTTTTCAGAGTCAAGGACCCGCAAACGCAGGCCAGGCGCGCTCCGCGCCGAACGACAAACCACGCAATCGGCGTCGACACGGTACCCCGGTAGTCCACAATACGTAGGTAGAACACGGATGAGCACGCTCGTCGGCATGCAGCTGAATGGCCGGTACCGGCTGGACGCCCAGATCGGGGCCGGCGGGATGTCGACGGTCTATCGCGCCTTCGACTCGGTGCTCGAGCGGCGCGTCGCGGTCAAGCTCATGCACCGCGAGATCGCCGCGGACACCGACCAGCTGGAGCGCTTCAGGCGGGAGGCCCGCGCCGTCGCCCAGCTCAGCCATCCGCACATCGTCGGCGTCATCGACGCCGGCGAGGAGGACGGCCGCCCCTACATCGTCTTCGAGTACGTCGAGGGCGAGACGCTGAAGGACCGCATCCGCCGCATGGGCCGGCTCCCGATCGACGAGGCCATCGCCTACGCGATCGAGATCGCCCGCGCCCTGTCGGCCGCCCACGCCCGCCACATCGTCCACCGCGACGTCAAGCCCCAGAACGTCCTGATCGACGAGGAGGGCTCGGCCAAGGTCACCGACTTCGGTATCGCCCGCTCGCTCGACGAGGAGGGGCTCACCGCCGACGGCCGCGTGCTCGGCACGACGGACTACGTCTCCCCTGAGCAGGCGCTCGGCCACGACGTCAACGGCCAGTCCGACATCTACAGCCTCGGCGTCGTCCTGTACGAGATGCTCACCGGCGACGTGCCCTTCCACGGCGAGAACCAGGTCGCCGTGGCCATGAAGCACGTCCGCGAGGACATCCCCGACGTCCAGACCCGCCGCCCCGACGTCAGCGCAGGCCTCGCGGCGATCCTCGACCGGATGACGGACAAGCACCTCGAGCACCGCTACCCCGACGCGCACACGCTCGAGCTCGACCTCGAGGACGCGCTCGCCGCCGAGGCCGCCCGCTCCGGCCACGCCACCGGCGAGGCGACCGCCGTCATCGCCACCCTCCCCGAGAGCACCCGCCGCCGCGTGCCGCTCCGGCTCCGGCGCCGGATCCCGATCTTCGCCGTCGTCGGCGCCCTCCTGCTGGCCGGCGCGGTCGCCGCGGTCCTCATCGTCCAGGGCATCGACCGCACCCAGCGCGGCACCGGCGAGGGCACGGTCAAGGCGCCCGCGGGCACCAAGGTCGTCTCCGTCAAGCGCACCAGCGCCCAGGACTTCGATCCGCTCGGCGACGACGACGAGCACGCCGACGAGGCCCGCCTCGCGGTCGACAAGGACCCCGGCACCGCCTGGACGACCGAGAGCTACAGCGGCGGCACCCTGGCCGGCAAGGACGGCGTCGGCCTGTACATCGACGCCGCCCCCAAGGTCGCCGCCACCCAGATCGAGATCGACACGCCGAAGCCGGGCTGGCAGGTCGAGGTCTACGCGGCCCCCGAGGGCGACGCCCCGAAGGGCGCACCCGGCGAGGCGGACGAGTGGGAACGGGTCGCCGGCGGCACCGTCAAGCGCAAGCGCCAGCGCTTCAAGCTCCGCACCGACGGCAAGCCGTACCGCTACTACCTCGTCTGGGCCACCAAGCTCGCGCCGGGCGAGGAGCGCGTCGAGATCTCCGACGTCAGCCTCTTCCGCAAGACGAGCACCTAGAACGCGTGGCCCGCGCGCTCCGCGCGGTAGCGCTCGAGCGCGAGCTCCAGCAGCCGGTCGCAGACCGACGGGAACGACCGCCCGCTCGTCTCCCACATCTTCGGGAAGCCGCTCGTGGCCGTCATGCCCGGCAGCGTGTTGAGCTCGTTGACCAGCACGCGCCCGTCCTCGACGAAGAAGTCGACCCGGGCCAGCCCCGCGCAGCCCACGCGCAGGAACGTCTCGCGCGCCAGCGCCTGCACTTCCGAGAGCACCGCCGCATCCACCCGCGCCGGGATCTCCAGCTCGACCCCGCCCGGCGCGTACTTGGCCTCGTAGTCGTACCAGTCGGCCCCCTGCAGCACGACCTCGGCCGGGAGTGAGGCCTCGGGCGCCCCGTTGCCCATCACCGCGCACTCGACCTCGATCCCGGGCGAGAACGCCTCGGCGATCGCCAGCCCGTCGTGCTGGTACGCCGTCTCCAGCGCCCCGTCGAGCTCGTCGGCGGAGGCGACCTTGCTGATCCCCACCGACGACCCCAGCCGCGCCGGCTTGACGAACAGCGGCAGCCCCAGCCCGGCGAGCGTCGCGCGGACGGCATCCGGCGTGTCCTGCCAGTCCGTCTCCCGCACCGCCAGATAGGCCACCTGCGGCACCCCCGCGGCGGCCAGCACCTCCTTGAACACGACCTTGTCCATGCACAGCGACGAGGCGAGCACGCCCGCGCCCACGTAGGGCACGTCGAGCAGCTCGAGCAGCCCCTGGATCGTCCCGTCCTCCCCGAACGGCCCGTGCAACACCGGGAACGCGATCTCCGCGCCCAGCAGCCCGCCGCCCGGCACCAGCGACAGCGCGGCGCCGTCGGGCCCGTTCCACGACCCGTCGCGGCCCAGGCGCACGGCGATCACCTCGTGCCCGCCCTCCTCCAGTGCCGCGCGCACCGTGGCGCCGGAGTCGAGCGAGACGTTGTGCTCGGAGGAGCGCCCCCCGGCCAGGACCGCGACCCTCACGGCGTCGGGGTCGGGGTCGGTGAGGCGTCCGGGTCCGGATCGAGGTCCGGAGGCTCGAACTGCCCGATCACGATGGTCACGCGAGAGCCCTTGTCGCGCTGCTCGCCCGCCGGCGGCGTCGTCTCGAGCACGGTGTCGTCGCCGTCGGGCCCGTCGAGCTGCTGCTCGCGGCGGCGCACCTCGAAGCCCGCCGCTTCGAGCAGCCGGGCCGCGTCGTCGGCCTCCTCCCCGAGCACGTCCGGCACCTCGACCTGCTCGGGCTCCTTGGCGATCGTCAGCGTGACCGTCGCGCCCTTGTCGACCTCGGTCCCGGCCGCCGGCGCCATCGCGAGCACGGTGCCCGGCTCCTCCTCGTCGTCCTCGCGGTCGGTGAACGACACCTGCAGCCCGCGCGACTCGAGCGCCTGCTCGGCCTCGTCGCGGTTCTGGCCGACCACGTCCGGCAGCTCCACCTTGCGCGGCCCGCGCGAGACCACGAGCGTGACCGTGCTGCCGCGCTCGATCCGCGTGCGCTCGGGCGGCGACGTCTCGATCACCCGGTTCGACCGCACGTCATCGCTGTACTCGCGGCGCACGTCGACCTTGAAACCCGCGTCCTCGAGCTGCTTCTCCGCCGCGTTCCGCGGAGAGCCGCGCACGAACGGGATCGTCGCCTCGCCCGGCCCGCTGGAGACGATGATCGTCACCGTCGCGCCCTCCTCGGCCTCCTGCCCCGGCTGCGGCCGCTGCGTCGCCACGCGGTCGGCGGGCACGCTGTCGGAGCGCACGTTCTCGACGTTCACCTCGAAGCCCTGGTTCTGCAGGATCTGGGCCGCGGTGCCCGAGCGCCGCCCGACCACGTCCTCCACCGGGACCTTCTCGGGCACCAGCAGCAGGTAGGCGCCGATCCCGATCCCCACGAGCGCCAGCACGGCGAGCAGCCACCACAGCCAGCGCAGGTTGCGGCGGTCGGCCTCCTCGAGGTCGGCGACCGCCGCGGGCAGCCCCGGATACGTCCCCGTGTGCGGCGCGATCCGCGTGTACTCGCCGGTCCCGGGCGGGATGCCGCGCGCCTGCTCGAGCGCTTCGATGAACTCCTCGGCGTCGGCGAAGCGGAAGGCCGGGTCCTTCTGGAGCGCCCGCATCACAACGTCCTCGAGCTGGTCCGACACCGCCGCGTTGAAGTCCGACGGCGGCACCGGCTCCTCGCTCACCTGCTTCAAGGCGATCGTGACCGCCGACTCGGCGTCGAACGGCACCCGCCCGGTCAGCAGCTCATACAGGACGACGCCGATCGAGTAGAGGTCGGAGCGCGCGTCGACCGGGTGGCCCTGGGCCTGCTCGGGCGACAGGTACTGCGCGGTGCCCATGATCGAGCCGGTCTCGGTCATGTCCGACGCGCCGGCGCGGGCGATCCCGAAGTCGGTGACCTTCGCGCGCCCCTCGTCGTCGACGATCACGTTGTGGGGCTTGATGTCCCGGTGCACGATCCCGCGCCGGTGCGCGAAGCGCGCCGCCTTGAGGATCTGGATCACGATGTCGATCGCGCGATCCGGGTCGAGCGCGCCGTCCTGGCGGACGACCTGCTTCAGCGAGCGCCCCTCCAGGTACTCCATCGCGATGTAGTAGGTGCCGTCGAACTCGCCGCGGTCGTAGACCGCCACGACGTTCGGGTGCTGGAGCCCCGCCGCGCTCGACGCCTCGCGCCGGAACCGCTCGACGAACTCGTCGTCCTCGGCGAAGCGCCGGTACAGCAGCTTCAGCGCCACCCGGCGGCCGAGCTGCAGGTCCTCCGCGCAGTACACGTCCGCCATCCCGCCCGAGCCGATGCGGTTGAGCACCTTGTAGCGCTCGTCCACGACCGTGTCGCGCGCGATGCCGTGGACGCTCATGCGCCGAGCGCCTCCAGCACCTGCTTGGCGATCGGCGCCGCGTCGACGCCGCCCGTCCCGCCCTGGACGCGCTCGAGCACCACGGCGATCGCGAAGTCGTTGGTGAAGCAGATGAACCAGGCGTCGTTGATGTCGCGCTCCACGTCGATCTCCGCAGTGCCGGTCTTCCCGGCCACGTCGACGCCCTCGAGCGCCGCCGCCGTGCCGGTGCCCTCCTTGACGACCTGCCTCATCATCCCGGTCAGCTCGCGCGCCGTGTCCTCGTTCATGACCCTCTCGGCGCGTTCGCCCTCGATCTCGTCCTGCGTACGGCCGTCGGGATCGACGATCTTCTGCGTGATGTGCGGCTCCATGCGCACGCCGCCGTTGGAGATCGTGGCCGCCACCGTCGCCATCTGCAGCGGCGTGACGAGCAGCTTGTCCTGGCCGATGGCCATGCGGCCGACGTCGATCCGCGGCGAGCGCGGCGCCAGCAGCCGGCCGCCCGCGCCCCGCTCGCCCGACGCCAGCAGCTGGTCGGACGGCAGATCGATCGGTGGCTGCTTGTAGAAGCCGTACTTGGTCATGTACTCGGCCATCGTGGCCTTGCCGAGCTTCTCACCGACCTCGGCCCACGCGGTGTTGACCGAGTTGGTCAGGGCGTCGGTCAGCGTGATGTTGCCGAAATCCTCGCCTCCGAAGTTGTTCAGCGGGACACCCGAGATCTCCTTGCCGTTCTCGCCGCTGACCGTCGATTCGGGGGTGTATTCGCCGCTGTCGAGCGCCGCCGTCGCGGTCACGACCTTGAACGTGGAGCCCGGCGGATAGCCGGCCTGCGTCGCGCGGTTGACGAGCGGCGAGTTCGCGTCGTCGCTCGAGAGCTCCTTGAACTTGTCGCCCTCGTCGAGGTTGTTGGGGTCGTAGGAGGGCACCGAGGCCATCACCAGCACCTTGCCGCTGCTCGGCTCGAGCGCCACGACTGCGCCCTTGCGCCCCGCCAGGCCGTCGATCGCGGCGCGCTGGCCCTTCACGCTCAGCGTCGTGCGGATCGAGTCGCCGACCCCGCGCTCGCCGAGCAGCGAGTCGACCGCCCCGATCAGCTCGGTGCGGCGCCCGGTCAGCGGGTCGTTGCGGAACTCCTCGAGCCCGGAGCGCCCGAGCTTCGTGAACGAGTAGCCGATCGCGTGGGCGAACGTCGAGTCGGTCGGATAGGTCCGCCGGTAGCGCTCGTCGTCGATCTTGACGCTGCGCGCCACCACCCTGCCGTCGGCAGCGCGGATGGTGCCGCGCTTGATCCGCTCCTCGGCCAGCAGCGGGCGCCGGTTGGCGGTGTTCTCGCGCAGGTCCTTGGCCCCGAACACGGCCCACCACGACGTGGCGAACACGAGCACGCCGAACAGCAGCGCGAAGAAGGCGTAGAGGCGGACGATCGGCCCGTTCATCGCAGGTGCGCCGGCCTTCGCGCGCGGTCGGAGATCAGCATCAGCAGCGCCAGCAGGACGAAGTTGGCGACGATCGAGGAGCCGCCGTAGGACACGAACGGCAGCGTCACGCCGGTCAGCGGGATCACCTTCGTGACGCCGCCCACGATCACGAACACCTGCAGGGCGAACACCGACGTCAGCCCCGCCGCCAGCAGCTTCGAGAACGAGTCCGGCGCGATCATCGCGGTCTTCATGCCGCGCTCGGTGAACAGCAGGTAGACGAGCAGCAGCCCGCACGCGCCCGCGAGCCCGAGCTCGTTGACGATCACCGAGTAGATGAGGTCGGTGTCGGCCGCCGGCAGCAGCGGCGTGCCGCCCACCGACAGCAGCGCCTGCCCGAAGCCGGTGCCGAACAGGCCGCCGTCGGCCTGCGCGAACAGGGACTGGGCGATCTGGTAGCCCTCGCGCTCGACCAGCTGCGGCTTGAACGGGTCCTGCCAGATCGCCACGCGGTCCTGGATGTGGCCGGTGATCTGGTACATCACCCACGCGCCGGCCGAGAACATCACGAGCCCGACGACGACGAACGAGAAGCGGTTGGTGGCGACGTAGAGCAGCGCCAGGAAGCCGCCGAAGTACATGACCGACGAGCCGATGTCGCGGATGAAGAAGAGCAGGAACATCGCCGCGCCCCACACCACCAGCAGCGGGCCGAAGTGCTTGAGCGGCGGCACGGTGATCCCCGCGATCCGCCGCGCGCCCTGCACCAGCAGCTGGCGGTTGTCGCGCAGGTAGGCCGCGAGGAAGATGACGATCGCGAGCTTGCCGAACTCCGCGGGCTGGAAGGAGAAGGAGCCGATCCCGACGCCGAGGTAGGCGCCGTTGACCTGCTGGCCGATCCCCGGCAGGCGCGGCAGCAGGAGCAGCGCCAGCCCGGCCCCCGCGATCGTGTAGCGGTAGCGCTCGAGGACCCGGAAGTCCTTGAGGAACACGATCGTGAGCGTGAAGAGGACGAGCCCGAACGCGAACCAGCCGGCCTGGCGGATCGCCTTCTCGGGGTCGAGCCGGTAGATCACCACCAGCCCGAAGCAGGCGAGCACGGCGGCGAGCGGCAGCATGTACGGGTCCGCGTAGGGCAGCCGGAAGCGCACGACGAGGTGGGTCGCGACGCAGACGCCGAGGAAGACCGCGCCGTAGGTCAGCGAGACGTCGGAGAGCTGCTGCGACTCCTGGATGAAGATCGCGGCGAAGCCGGCTGCCACGAGCAGCGATGCAGGGACCAGCGCGAGCAGCTCGCGGTTGCGGGCGCTCATGTCGCCTGCCTCACTCGATCTGGCCGCGCTCGAGCGCGACAACGAGGTTCTCGGCGTCGTCCTTGGAGCGCAGCTTGTGATCGGTGAACGTCGAGCGGCGTGCCGGCGGCACGTCGTCGATGGTCACGCCGGAGCCGGCGTAGCGCGTGTAGAGCTCGATGCCGAACGGCAGGTCGTAGGGCAGGCCCTGGAAGATCGCGATCGTGCGGTCGTCGCCCGGGTCGGTGCCGACGAAGTAGACGGCCCGCGAGGCCATCCAACCGCCGGCCAGGATCAGGACGATGATGGCGAAGGTCACGATCAGCCCGACAGGGACGCGGCGGCGGCGCTTGCGGGAGGGCTTGGCTGCGTCGGCGGGAAGCGGAGCGGTGCGGCGGGGCGGGTCCTCCTCCGGAGCGGCTCCCGCCGCGGGTTCCTCAGGCGGCGGCTCCTCGGGCGGGGCGTCGGCGGTCTCGCCGCCGGGGCGGATGGCCGACAGCGCGACGGTACCGCTGCGGCGGTAGTCGTCCTCGACGTTGTCGGACACCTCGGACGAGCGGATCACGTCGTCGTCGCTGACGCCCGACGGCCGCGAGGTGCCCTGGCGCGGCGCCGGCACCGCGTCGCCCTCGAACGTCTCGTACTCGGTCGTGTCGGCGTCCTGGGTCGGGGCCGGGGCGGCCGCGGCGGCTGCCTCGCCGCTGCGCGGCTCGACCTCCTCGAGCCGGAACAGGATCACCGTGATGTTGTCGCGCCCGCCCGCGGCGTTGGCGGCGTCGATCAGCCGCTTGCCGAGCGTCTCCAGCGAGTCGGCCTCGTCGAACAGCGGGCGCAGCTTCGGCTCGTGGACCATCGAGGTGAGGCCGTCGGAGCAGAGCAGGAAGAGGTCGCCGGCCTTCGCCGGGAAGATGTCGATGTCGACCTGGACGCTGGCCTCCGGGCCCAGCGCGCGGGTGATCACCGAGCGCTGCGGGTGCTGCTCGGCCTGCTCCTCGGTGAGCTTGCCGCGCGCGACCAGCTCGCCGACCAGCGAGTGGTCCTTGGTCAGCCGGACCAGGTCGCCGTTGCGCAGCAGGTAGGCGCGGGAGTCGCCGACGTGGGCGACGATCACCTCGTCGTCGTCGACGTAGGCGGCGGTCGTGGTGGTGCCCATGCCGTGCAGCGACTCGTCGGCGCGCGCCTTGTCGTGGATGCGCTTGTTGGCCTGCTCGATGACGCTGACCAGCGCCTCGGGCAGCGAGCCGTTGGGCAGCTCCGCGTCGAACGAGCGCACCGCGATCTCCGACGCGACCTCGCCGGCCTGCGCGCCGCCCATGCCGTCGGCGACCACGAACAGCGGCGCGCGCACGAAGAAGTTGTCCTCGTTGCCCTGCCGTTGGCGGCCGAGGTCGGAGGCGTACCAGTGCTCTGCGATGCGCAACATGCGGTAGGTGGCGGTGGTCTAGCGCTCGAAGGTGAACTCGGAGTCGCCGATGCGGATGCGGTCGCCCACGTGCAGTGGTTGCGGCCCGCGCAACGGCTCCCCGTTCAGATAGGTCCCGTTGGTTGACCCTAGATCCTCCAGCACCACGACGTCCCCCTGCGGCACCAGTCGCGCGTGCGAGGTGGAGGCGAACGAGTCCTCCAGCCGGATGTCGACCTGGTCGCCGCGGCCCAGCACGGCGCCGTCCGAGAGGTCATAGGCGACCCCGTCGCGCAGCCCCGCCGCGGTCTCGACGCGCAGGCGCGGGGCGCCGAGGTCGCCGTCGCCGCTCAGACCCGAGGAGGCGACGTGCATGCCGGTGGCGTCCTCGTACGACGGCCCGCCGCCGCCGCGCTCGGCCCCGTCGTCGCGGCCGCTGCTGCGCAGGTCCTTGAGCGCCGAGCGCGCCATCCACAGCAGGAACAGGTAGAGGATGGCGATGAAGCCGAACTTCAGCGCGACGGCGACCGGGTCGAGGGTCACTGTCTCTCCAGCTGGAAGACGATCTCGGAGGTGCCGAGGGTGATCGTGTCCCCGTCGCGCAGCGATTGCGCGCCCGTGATCCGCCGGCCGTTGACCTTGACGCCGTTGGTGGAGCCGAGGTCGCGGACCGTCCAGGAGGCGCCCGAGGGGCGCACCTCGGCGTGCTGGCGCGAGACGTTGGGGTCGTCGACCTGCACGTCGGCCTCGCGCGAGCGGCCGAGGACGGCGCCCTTGGCGCCGAGCACGCTCGTGCGCCCGTCGACGCGCAGGCGCGCGCCGCGGCGGCGCGGATCCGGCTCGGCGAGCGGTTCGGCGATCCGGCTCGAGGTCGAGTAGACCATCGTGTGGCCGTGGTCGCCCTGGCTCGGGGCGTCGGAGTCGGCATCCTCGGCGCTGCGCACGAGCCGCGCCTGGATGCCGAACTCGCCGAGCCGCAGCTCGTCGTCGGTCTCGAACTCGATCGACGGGCGCGTGAGCAGCGCGATCCGCTCGCGGCGGGCGTGCTCGAGCAGGTAGCCCGACAGCTCGCGCCGCAGCTCGCTCTCGTAGCCCTCGAACTGCTCGCGATCCTGCCGCGAGAGCCAGACCACGTACTCGTTCGGCGCGTAGGTGCGCGACAGCGAGGAGACCTTGTGCTGCTCCATCTCACGGGCCAGCTTGCGCGCGATCTCGACCGGGCGCACCTCCGACTTGAAGGCGCGCGAGAACGTCCCCTCGACGAGGCCCGCGAGCTTGGACTCGAGATTGCGCAGCACGCTCATGCGTGCCTAGGAGTATGAGAGGTCAAGTTCCTCGGTCGTGCCGTGAACCCATCTCCAACCCACGGCGATGATGCCCGCTCCGACGGCTCCCGCAACCAGCCCGTGCGGCGTCGCGCCGGTCACCGCGACCCCCAGCGAGGCGGTCGCGGCCGCCAGCCCGGCCGACCAGGTGGTGGCGCCGACGATGTCGGCGGGCAGCGAGCGGCCGCGCACCATCCACGGCATGACGACGGCCGCCGCGGCCCACAGCGGCAGCAGCAGCGGCGCTCCTGAAGTGACGACGGTGCTGATGACCTCCGCCGTCACGCTGGCGGCGCCGTCGAAGCTCGATCGCTCCGGGAGACCGGGCACCCCGAGCAGCAGCGTGTGCCCGAGCAGCGGCTCGGCGAGCAGCAGCCACCAGGCGCCGCAGGCGGCGACGCCGCCGCGCACCCAGGCGCTGCGAGCGGTGCCGGCCAGCGCCGGGAAGGCGCCGGCCAGCCCGACGAGGCCGAGCAGCGGGGCGAGCGCGGGCGCCGACCAGGCGATCGCGGCGCCGCGGATCAGCAGCGGCGGCAGCACGACGGCGAGGAAGACGATCAGCGCGGCGCCGACGCGCGGTGAGGAGCCGAGCGTCATGCAGACGAGCGTCGCCGTGGCGGCGAGGATCCAGCCGCCGCCCGGCAGCAGCGCGACCAGGATCGCCGCGCCGAGGCCGGCACCGACGGCGGGCAGCGAGGAGTCGGGCAGCAGGCCGGCCAGGGCGAGGCCCACCAGCAACCCGGTGCCGACCGCCGCGGCGGCGCGTGCGCTCCACGGCGGCAGCTCGTACGCGTCCTCGAGCGGGTGCGGGGCGACGGTGCCGCCGTCGTCGGAGACGTCGGGCAGCGCCTCGGCGAGCGCGTCGGCGAGGTCGATCAGGCCGCCGCGCTCGTCGGGGTCCGGGCGCAGGGTGCGGTCGAGCGCCGTGCACAGCTCCGGCGGCAGGTCGCCGCGCTTGCCGCGCAGCGGCGGCTGCACCATGCCGACGCGGCGCAGCGTGGCGGCCGGCGACCCGGCGCGCACCGGGTTGACGCCCGCCAGCGCCTCATAGAGCACGAGGCCGAGCGCGTAGAGGTCGCAGCGCTCGTCGACGCGCTCGCCGGCGGCCTGCTCGGGCGCCATGTAGGCCAGCGTGCCGACCACGTCGCCGGTCCGGGTCAGCGGCTCGTCGCCGGCCAGGTGGGCGACGCCGAAGTCGGTCAGCTTGGCCGCGCCGTAGGGCGAGCGCGGGCGCTCGGGGACCATCACGTTCTGCGGCTTGACGTCGCGGTGGATGACGCCGCGCTCGTGGGCGTGGGCCAGCGCGTCGGCCAGCGCGAGCCCGATCCGCAGCACGTCGCGGTCCGAGACGGCCCCGGCCGCCTCGAGCTGCGCCAGCGTCGAGCCGACCACGAGCTCGGAGACGAGGAAGCGCGAGCCGTCCTCCTCGCCCGCGTCGAACACCGAGACGATGCCCGGGTGGTCGAGGCGCGCGACCGCGTGCGCCTCGCGGCGGGCGCGCTCATCGGCGCGGCCGTCGGAGGGGATCGCCTTCACGGCCACGGAGCGGCCGAGGCGCTCGTCGCGCGCCTCGTAGACCGTGCCGAAGCCGCCGGCGCCGATGCGCGGGCCCAGCCGGTAGCGCCCGAGCGCCAGCGACGGATCGGCCTGCGCGACGAGCTCTTCCGTGACCTGCATGGCGAGCCGTCCTTTCGCCGCGCGCGCGAGCCCCCCTCCTTGCCGCAAGCCCGCCTGCGGTCGGAACCGCCGACCGCCTCGGCATACTTCACGCCTTGTCCTTCTTCGACGAGGACGACGAGCCCCGGAGCAGCCCACGTGGACGCCGCAGCGCGGCGGGGGGCGCTGCTCCCGCTGACCAGCAGCAGGTGCTGGTCCGGCGAGCGATCGCCATCGGCGGCCTCGTGCTGCTCATCGTCCTGCTCTTCATCGCCGTCCGCTCGTGCGCGAACTCGCGCCAGGAGAGCGCACTCAAGGACTACAACCGCGAGGTCTCCTCGATCGTCCGCGAGTCCGACACCCAGGTCGGCCAGCCGTTCTTCCAGCTGCTGAGCGAGGCCGGCAGCGAGTCGCCGCAGGACCTGCAGACCAACATCTCCGGCTACCGCGTCCAGGCCGAGTCGCAGCTCAAGCAGGCGCGCAACCTCGACGTGCCGGGCGAGATGAAGGGCGCGCAGCAGGCGCTGCTGATGGCGCTCGAGTTCCGGCGCGACGGCCTGGGGGCGATCGCCGAGCGGATCCGGACGGCGCTCGGCGACGAGGGCGACGCCGCCAATACCGCGATCACCGAGATCGCCGGCCAGATGCAGACCTTCCTGACCTCGGACGTGCTCTACCAGGCGCGCACGGCGCCGCTCATCAAGCACGCGCTCGACGAGGCCGAGATCGGCGGCCAGCGGATCGCCACCTCGCAGTTCTTGCCCGGCATCGAGTGGCTCAGCGAGCAGACGATCGCGAGCGAGCTCGACCAGCAGCTCACCGGCGGCGGCAGCGCCGAGGGCGACGAGCCCGCGCCCGGCCTCCACGGCACCGGGATCGACTCGGTGTCGGTCGGCGACACGCAGCTCCAGCCCGACGCGCCCAACCGCATCCCGGCGGCCGACGACACGGCATTCGTGGTCCGCTTCACCAACCAGGGCGAGAACGACGAGTTCGACGTGAAGGTGAACGTGTCGATCGAGGGCAGCGGCAAGCCGATCAAGGCCTCGCGCACGGTCGACACCGTCGCGAAGGGCGCGACCGCCGAGGCATCGGTGCCGCTGGGGCAGAAACCGCCGACCGGCGCGGCGGTGACCGTCAAGGTGTCGGTCGCGAAGGTGCCCGGCGAGCAGAAGACGGACAACAACAACGCCGAGTACGACGTGCTGTTCACGGGGTAAACGCTGGCGCAGAGGGCGGGGAACACTGGCCCAGAGGGCCAGGTTCCCTTAGCGGGTGTTCGCCCAGGGGGCGAAACCCGCGGCCGCTCGCCCAAACCCGCGGCTCGCGGCCCGGCTCGTATCCTTCGCGCTCGTGGACGACCTGACCGATCCGGCGGGCATCGCTGCCCTGTCGGCGGGCGCTGTCGCGCTGATCGCGCTGCTGCTCGCCCTCGTGCTCGCGTTCCGCGTGCGCAAGCTGCGGGCCGCGCAGAAGGCGGTGCTCGGCGACAGCGGGCAGAGTGACCTCGTCGCCCACGCCGCCGGGCTCCAGCAGGCGTTCGCGGCGCTGCACGAGCGCGTCGAGGAGGTCGCCCACACCGTCGACCAGCGGCTCGGCGTGGCCGAGACGCGGCTCGACGGCGCGATCGCCTATCGCTCGCTCGTCCGCTACGACGCCTACGGGGAGCTGACCGGCAACCAGTCGACGACGATCGCGCTGCTCGACGCGCAGCGCAACGGCGTCGTGATGTCCTCGATCGTGCGCCGCGACACCGCCCGCATCTACTGCAAGCTCGTCCACGACGGGCAGGGCGAGCTCGAGATGTCACCCGAGGAGGTCGAGGCAGTGCGGCGCGCCCTGGCCGGCGACGGCGCCGCCACGCTGCAGGGATGAGGGTCGGCTTCCTCGGCCCGGCCGGGACGTACAGCCAGGAGGCGGTGTTCGCCGGCCCGGGCACCGAGAACTACGAGCCGGTGCCGCTGCCGTCCGTGCACGACGCGGTGCTGGCGGTCCACGAAGGCCGCGTCGACCGGGCGCTGGTGCCGATCGAGAACTCGCTCGAGGGCGCCGTAAACGCGACGCTCGACACGCTCGCGTTCGAGACCGACGACGTGCAGATCGCCGGCGAGCTGGTGCTGCCCATCCATCACTGCCTGATCGCCCGCGACCCGGTCGAGCTGGACCGCATCGTGGCGGTCGCCTCCCACCCGCAGGCCAGCGGCCAGTGCGCGACCTTCCTGCGTACGCGGCTGCCGCGCGCCGCGGTGGTCGACGCCGCCTCGACCGCCGACGCCGTGCGCGCCGTCGCCGAGCGCGAGGACGGCGAGCCGTGGGCGGCGCTGGGCAGCCGCGCGGCGGCCGAGCTCTACGGCTGCGCGGTGCTGGCGAGCGAGGTCGAGGACCCGCCGGGCTCCCAGACTCGCTTCGTCTGGATCGCCCGCGAGGCACCGGATCCGACGCGCGGCGGCGCCTGGAAGACCGCGCTGATGTTCTGGGAGCCGACCGACGACCGCCCGGGCTGGCTCGTGCGCTGCCTGGCCGAGTTCGCCGACCGCGAGGTGAACCTCACGCGCATCGAGTCGCGCCCCCGCCGGCAGGGCCTCGGCACCTATATGTTCTTCGTCGACCTGGCCGGTCGCGCGGACGATCCGCCGGTAGCGCAGGCGATCGGTGCGTTGCGCTCCCACGCCGACGGCGTGCGCGTGCTCGGGTCGTTCCCGTCGGCGCCATAGCTACACTCCGCGGGGTCATGGCGACTGCCGTACCACCAGGCCCACTGGGGTCTGTGCCGCCCGGAGACCACCCGCGGCACGGACCGGATCCCGACGGCCGTGGCCGTTGGTCTGGTGGTCGTGTGCTGGTGCTCAACGCGACGTACGAGCCCATCAATGTGTGCACCGTGCGCCGCGCGACGGTCCTGCTCCTGAAGGAGAAGGCCGAGGTCATCGAGATCGGCAGCCAGACGCTGCACTGGGCCAATGGCTCGCTCGCCAAGCCGGTGGTGATCCGCCTCATCACCTACGTCAAGATCCCGCGCGACACGCACAAGCGGAAGATCACGCGCCGCGCCGTCTTCGCCCGCGACGGCTGGGAGTGCCAGTACTGCGGCGCCCGCACCTCGCTGACCGTCGACCACGTGATCCCGCGCTCCAAGGGCGGCACCTCGGGCTGGGACAACATCGTCGCCTCGTGCGCGCCGTGCAACCGCCGCAAGGGCGACCGGCTGCCGCACCAGGTCGACATGCACCCGCGCATCAAGCCGCGGATGCCGAGCCCGCACATCTTCATCCAGCTCGCGTCGCCGACGATCCCGGCGACCTGGAAGCAGTACCTGCTGCACGAAGCTGCGTAGCCCTCAGGCGAACGTGGCGCGGCGCCGCGCCCCAGAACCACGAAGGGCCCCGTCGACACGGGGCCCTTCGGGTGCTGACTTGCTGGACTTCAGGTCGCTGCCCGCTGTCTGACGGCCGGGGGGACGAGCTCCGGCACGGGTTGCGACGGCGCCTCGGTGTGGATTCCGCACCCAGCGGGTCCAGCACCGGCTGGTACTAGCGGCCGGGCACCTCCAGGGTCCCGTAATAACTGTCACTCAACTTCGGACCACCCCCTTTCTCTGGTCAGCCCAGAGTACAGAACGGCGGGGACGGGCAGAAGGGTCAGGCGCTACGGCTCGACG
>CAVSQM010000004.1:0-1042568 GCA_963730115.1 uncultured Solirubrobacteraceae bacterium
CCGACGTCTTGGCGACGCTCGAGGACCCGATCGACGCGGCCTTTGCTCGTGCGCTCAGCGAGGGGATGGTTGCGCGTGAGGTTCCCGAGGCGGTCATGGCAAGGCTCTGCGGAACCTCAAGGTTGCCAGCGCCGCGTTTGGCGCGATGTCGTTCGAGGGGTTGCTACAGGCCGCCGATCCGCCGCTGGACACCAGTAGGATGTATCTACAACCCTAATCGTCTGGGGTGCACGCGACTCGCTACTCCCACGCGGAGACCAGGAGGCGATGGCGACGGAGATCCCGGGAGCCCGGTTAGTGGTCTACCCCGACGTAGGCCACCTACCGATACTCGAGGCGCCCGCGCGCGTGGCCGCCGACATCACGGCGCTCTGCGAGGTGGTCACTGCGCAGTCGATGGCCGCGGCGGCCTGTCTGTCGGCGCTCCCGCTCACCCCTGCGTAAGCAGGAGACATGAGGGGGCCGTCCGGCACCAGCGCTGTGGACGACAACCAAACGCCATCCCGGCCGCGCTGGAGAGTGCTGCTTTGCGCGACAAGCGATAGCCGGCGACGGAGCCGGCGACACGGCCGAGACCCTTCGCTCGACCCGGTGATCAGGGCGCCGGCACCGCGAGCCCGTACCACCGCACCGCAGCGGCGCCCAGCACCGCCTCGCGGCCGACGCCGGTGACCCCGCACGTCGCGACGGCGGCGCTCATGTCACGCCACGCCTGCACGTAGGAGCAGCGCAGCAGCACGACCGGCCAGTTGCTGGCGAGCATCAACCGGTGCGGGGTGAACTGCTCGACGGTGTGGGCGACGCAACCGGTCAGCGCGCTCGCGTCCCACCTTTCCCAGGCCGTCAGTACGTCGATGCCCACCGAGAGCTTGAGCGCGACGTTCGAGCGGGCGGCGAGCGCTCGGACGGCGCCGGCCCACGGCTCCCAGGGCGCGCCGTCCAGCGGCGGGCGCGCGAGGTGGTCGACGACGATCCGCAGCCTCGGCACGGCCGCCGCGAGCTCGCAGACGGCCTTGACCTGGCCGGTCGTCACCGCCACGACGTCCCAGGCGAGACCGCGGTCGGCGAGCTCGCCGAACAGGGCGCGGACGTCGGGGCCGGCGAGCCAGTCGAGCGACTCGCGACCGACGAGGCAACGAACGCCGGACAGGCGCGGCATCCCGTCGATCCGGTCGAGCTCGCGGCGGGCGGCGCTGGGATCGCGTAGCGGCAGCCAGGCGACGACGCCGGCCACTGTCCGGGTGGCGCTCTGGTAGGCGCGCAGCCGGTCGTTCTCAGCGGGCTCGTCGGCAGACTGGACGAGCACGGTCGCCGTGACGCCCGCGGTGCGCAGCTCGCCGCGCAGGTGCTCGGGCTCGTAATCGTGTGCCGGCGTCCGCGGTCGTGCGTCGGTCCGCCAATAGTGGTGGTGCGCGTCGACGACCGTCATCGACCGCCGCGCGTGTCGCGTCCCTCCCGGGCGTGGGCCTCGAGCCGTGCGGCCAGCATCTGCGCCAGCAGGCCCCGACCGGGACCGCGACTCCAGCGTCCCGGGCGGCGGCCACGACATCCCACAGGTCCTTGCTCCAGGGCCGCTCTCGCACCGGCGTGCCGCCCGCGTCGTAGGCAGCGGCGACGTCGTCGAAGAAGCCCCAGTTGCGCGCCACCCACGAGTCGCCGGTGCTCGTGGCGACCGCCGCGAGCACCGTGTCGGCCTCGACCTCGTACGCGCGCGCGAGGTCGAGCGCCTCGTGCACGCCGGCGAGCGCGCTGAACATCATCAGCTGGTTGGCCAGCTTGACCGCAGATCCGGCACCCGACGGGCCGACGTGCCGGATGTCCGTGGCGACCGCGGCGAGCACGGGACCCGCGCGCCGCATCACCGCGGCGTCGCCGCCGACCATCACCGTCAGCTCGCCCGCCAGCGCGCGGTCGGGTCCCCCGGACACGGGCGCGTCGAGGAGGCCGACGCCGCGCTCGGCCGCCTGGCGGGCGAGCCGGCGCGCGGTGCCGGGCAGGATCGTGCTGTGGACCAGCACCACGGCGTCGGGCGCCAGCGCCGGCAGGAGACCCGGCGCACCGTCGGACCCGCGCAGAACCTCCTCGACCGCCGCATCATCGGGGACGGCCAGCGCCACCACCACGCACGCTGCAAGCTCGGCAGGGCTGCCGGCCGCCCGCGCGCCGTCCTGCACGCAGGGCTCGATCTTCTCTGACCGAAGGTCGGCGACCGTGACCTCCCAGCCGTCGCGCAGCAGGGCTCTCGCCATGGGCTGCCCGAGGTTGCCCAGGCCGATGAAGCCGATCCGGGCGTCCGGGGCAACGGGCTCCATGTCTCCGTGGACGATACGGCGTCGGCAGCGCCTGGGGCGTCGGGGACGTTCCACAACCGGGACCGGCCGTACGGGGAGTGTGTGCGGGCTGGCAAAGCGGCGATCACGCTCCAGCGTCCCCCGCCGCCGGTTCCCCGCCAGACCTGCTGAAGGCGGAGGTAGTCCATGAGCACGATGTTCTCCTGCACGATGATCTCGTGGGCGTGGCGGGAGACGAGGAACTCGTAGTCGCTGTGCCGCACGGGCCAGCCGCCCGGGTCGAGGTCCTTCGCCTCGTCGTCGGCGAGCGCTGGATGCACCGCCCACTGGCTCAGCCCGCTCGGCAGGGTCCGCAGCATCTCCGCGTAGCGAGTGGACTTGTCGTCGAGCTCGAGCGAGAAGCTGTCGAGCAACGGATGATCGGCCGCCGGCCAGTCCGTCCGCCTTGAGTCGTCGCTGGACACTGCGATCGGCGGCTCGCAACGCGAGCCCGTACTCGTGCGCGAGCGCGACGCTCAGCTCGAGAACGTCGTCACGGCCGCCGTCGCGCAGGCAATGCCAGTCCAGATGCGTCGGCTCGAGCTTCGCCGTGAACACCTTCTCGATCTGCGCCCGAAACTCCAGTTCGAGCTCGTCAAGCCGCGCCTGCGCCATCAGCTCATCCACCCGGTGCACGCCAAAGAGCTCCCCGTCTTCATCGAGGAGCGACGGCACCTTCTCCTTCGGCACCAACGGCCCCAGCGATGCCGGTGCAGTCGCAGACGACCGTCAGATGGACGCCGAACGGGATTGCGCCGACAACGCGGTTGTCTTTCGTGGCCGGGCCGAACGGGCCGCGACGACGTGATCGAGATCGATCACCAGCGCCGCGGCGATCGCGGTGCCCAGCACCCGCTGCGGCGTGCGGGCGGCCAGCGGCGCGACGACCAGCGCGGCGAGCGCGGCGTGCTGCAGCGGATCGCTGTACATGCGCACGAGCCTCGCCAAATCCGGTGCGGGCGGCTCGGGTCTCACGCTCGCGACTCTACATTTTGACGCGTCGGAACGGGCCGCGAGTCCGATCGTCAAGGCGTCCTCGAGGTGCGGACTCGAAGGCCTGTTTTCGGTGCGGATCAGGCGAGGCGTGAAGACGCCGCATACTCAAAGGGCAGGGGCGCTTCGGGCCGCGTGACATTGCCGGCCGCTGCTGCACCTCCCCAGTCCGTCGCGTGTCCCGCGCGGCTCGCATACAGCCCAGGGCAGTGGGTAGGCCTGTCCCGCGATCAACTTGAGAGGAGGCCTTCATGCCTCGAGTCAGGACCATCCTCGCCGTTCTCGCCGCGCTGGGGCTCGGGGGCGCTGGTGTCGCCCTCGCCGAGCCCGGCCGTGGCGCTGGCGAAACCGATCACAGGGATGGCGCGGATAAAGGCGATCACCACGGCAAGCGTGACCGGGTCGCATCCGCCACTCTGAGGAACGCTGCGGGCGAGACGATCGGCCGCGTCCGAATGCGCGAGCGTCGCCGCGACGGCGAGGTTCGAGTCCTTGTTCGTGTCCACGACCTGGCGCCCGGGTTTCACGGGTTCCACGTCCACACGACCGGCCGCTGCGACGCGCCGGCGTTTACGACGGCGGGCGGGCACTTCAACCCGGCTGGCGCGACCCACAACGCCCATGCCGGCGACCTGCCGAGCCTGCTCGTCCAAGCCGACGGGACGGCCAAGCTGGCTGCCGCCACGGATCGCTTCTCGATCGCCGACCTGCGCGACGCGGACGGCAGCGCGGTGATGGTCCACTCCGGGCCGGACAACTTCGCGAACATCCCCCCGCGCTACGGCACCCCGGACCAGGAAACGCTCAACACCGGCGACTCCGGCACGCGGGTCGCGTGTGGAGTCGTGCGCTGATCAAGCGGTGAGCACGGTGGCGGCGGACCCGCGGCAGCGCCCGCCGCCACCCTGACGAGAGGGAGCAGCCCGTACCGGCACACCGCGGTGCGCTCGCTCAGGACGACGCGGCCGTCTCCGCTCGGGTGCCCGAGACGCCTGTTTGGGCGACGACGAAGAACCGAGCAAGCCGCGCCTGCGGAGTGCTGCTTTGCGCGAATAGCAGGAGCGAGAGCGGCTCAACGATAGACACCCCGCTCGTCGTCCGAAGCGGGCGTGCGCCGAAGCCAGGGGTGACGGTCGCTTCGCGCAACAACGCAGAAGCCTCGCGCTCGTGGCGCGCCGTCAAGGAGCTGGTACCGCTCAATCTGTACTTGCGCAGTTGTCTCGAGTAGCCGAGAAGCGTCACGGCCGACAACCGATACTTCAGAGTCGTCGCCTGCGCGGCAATCGGCGGCCTGGGCCGCTACTACCGGCGCCGTCCCAGGCGGCGTCCCCAGTCACGTGCGAGCAGAAAGCGAATGAGGCGCAGCGCGAGCTTACCCTTGCGCGCGGTGTAGGGGTACCAGAGGAGCTCCGACCTGGGTGTCAGCCGGGTTGCGGTGACCGCCTGCGGCCGGCAGTACTTGCGAACCCCGTGTGCGCCACCGAGCCGTGCGCCAACGCCTGACTCCTTCCAGCCGCCTTGTGGCACGGGAAACGTGAAGACGTTGGTGAACATGTCGTTGACGTTCACCGCGCCTACCTCCAGGCGCCGAGCGAGACGCTCACCGCGGGCGCGGTCCCGAGTCCAGATGCTGGCCGACAGCCCGTAGCTCGAGTCGTTCGCGAGCCGGATCGCCTCTTCGGCGTCTTTGACCTTCATCACCGGCAGCGTCGGGCCGAACGTCTCCTCGCGCATGCAGCTCATCGACTGTTCGACGTCCACGAGCACGGTGGGCTCGAAGAACGCTCCCGGCAGGTCCGCGCGCTTGCCGCCGACGAGTGCGCGTGCCCCCTTCCCCAGCGCCTCGGACACGTGCCGCTCGACGATGGCGAGCTGGGTTTCGCTGGAGAGCACCCCGACGTCGGCGTCGAAGCCCAGGCGGTCGGGGCCCTGGCGCAGGCCGCGCACGCGCTCGGTTACCAGCGCGACGAACTCGTCGTGCACCGGCTCCTCGACGTAGACGCGCTCAACGGAAGTGCATGCCTGGCCGGTGTTGGCCATGCCGCCCCAGACCGCACCGTTCGCCGCTCGTTCGAGGTCGGCGTCGGCGAGCACGACCATCGCGTCTTTGCCCCCGAGCTCGAGGCTGTATGGGATCAGCCGCTCGCCGGCGCGCTGGGCGATCCTTCTGCCTGTCCGGGTAGAGCCGGTGAACTGGATGAAGTCGGCCTCGTCAACCAGCGAGGCGCCAGTGGCTCCCGCGCCGGTCAGGCATTCGAGCACTCCTGGAGCGCCCAGGTCCTCGCGCCAGCCACGGACGATCTCGCGGGTGGCGAGCGGGGTCAGCTCAGACGGCTTGATGGCGACCGCTGCACCCGCCAACAGCGCGGGCACCGAATCGGCCAGGGCGACCGAAGATGGGGAAGTTCCACGGGCAGATGACGCCCACGACCGGGTATGGCCGGTAGGCGATCGTCAACCTCTTGCTCGCGGTGAGCAGACCGTGCGGCCGCGGATGCAAGTCGGCCAAGAACTTCTCGGCACGCTTCCGGTAGTACTCGATCAAGTCGATCGCCGTCGGGACCTCCAGGCTGGCCTCCTGCCACGGCTTCCCCGTCTCCCGCTGGAGCAGCTCCGCGACGCGCTCATCGTTGTCGAACAGCCAGTCACGCAAGCGCCCGAGCCAGTGGCCTCGGCCGATCGGTCCGAGCGCCTCCCAAGCCGGCTGGTGGCCCCGCAGTCGCCCGACGGCGGCGCGCACGTCCTCGGCGCCGTGATCGGGCAAGGAGGCGACCAAGGAGCCATCCGCGGGCGACCTCACCTCGAAGTCCGGAGCAGGCTGCGGACCGTTCCCGGACGGCCGCGCTCCGATCTCGTGCGCGCCCGTGGACTTCACCTCGGGGTCGCTCGCCCCCATCAGTGCTTGATCTTCTCACGGCTCGATCGGCAATGCCAATCGACACCAGGTCGCGGACGATCGACACGGGCGCGGACCCGATCAGCGCCGGCGTCACGCACACCTCGTGGAGCAGGGAGATCTCGCCGCCACCCGATCGATCATCACGCTCGCGATCGCGTGGAGACGGACTTCCGCTCGGGACGAGAACGACGCGCCGAACCGGGCGCCTGGTGAGTGCTCCTTTGCGCGAGAAGCGCTACCGGCCGTGGTCCTGCAGCCGCGATCTTACGGCTCCACCGGTCGCAGGGACACATATCTAGCCCTTTGGCGGCCCTGTTCGGCAGCGTCACGCGCAGCCGGTCATCGCCGATGGCAGCGAGCCGTGCGGCGGTGTCGCTTTACAGACGCAGGGCCGGCGGAGCGACCTCGTGGTCGGGGTAGGCTGGCCCTGTCCATATCGCCCCCGATCCGGGGAGGCTGACTATGTCCTGGCTTTCACGCACGTTGACGGTCGTGTGCGTCCTCAGCGCAGGGGGTCTGGCCGCTGGGGTTTCGCCGGCGCTCGGGGCGTTCCCGGGCGAGAACGGGAAGATCTTGTTCGACGGCTTCCGCACCGGCGGAGAAGCCGATATCTGGACGATGGGCCCAGATGGAACCAACCAGGTGAACCTGACCGCCGGCTCCGACGCGTTTGAAGGTCGCGCGAGCTGGCGTCCCGACGGGCAGAAGATCCTTTTCATGAGTGATCGCGAGACTCCCGACAATCCCACGCCTCCTCCGCCGTTTCCGGGGCCTGACTTCGAGATCTTCGTGATGGACGCGGACGGGTCGAACCCGACGCAAATCACCTTCAACGAGATCGATGACGAGCGCCCCACCTGGTCGCCGGACGGCAAGAGAATCGTTTTCCAGCGGGACTTCGACAAGGTCCGCGGGCAGATCGACTACGACATTTTCACTATGAAGGCCAACGGCAGGCGTGAGCGCAACCTCACCAACTCGCCGGGCGTCCAGGACTACGATCCCGACTGGTCACCGAACGGCCGCAGGATCGCCTTCACCAGCGAGCGCGACGGCGACGCCGAGATCTACACGATGCAGCCGAACGGCTCGCGCGTCCGCCAGCTCACGTTCAGTGACGCGCTGTTCGAGTTCGACGGCGACCCGAACTGGTCGCCGGACAGCCGCAGGATCGCCTTCTCCAGCGATCGGGATGCCGTCGAGGAGACGCCTTTCCAGATCGAGATCTACACCATGGACGCCAACGGCGATGACCAGACAAGGCTGACGTTCCACGAGCTCTCCGACTTCCTCCCGGCGTGGTCTCCGGACGGCCGCAAGATCGCCTTCACCAGCTTCCGGGATGCGACTGAAGAGACTGGGGACAACGCGGAGATCTACACGATGCGCGCCGACGGCAGCCGTCTCGCAAGGCTCACGCAAGACGTGGCGTTCGACGCCGCGCCCGACTGGCAGCCGGTCGACGACCACCATCACCGCGACGACCACCACAACGACCACGGGGGGCGCGATTAAGGCGTGGCCCTTGGTATGCCTGACAGCATCCGGCCGGAGGAGCTACCCCGCCCAGTCGGGTAGGCCGACGACCCTTGAGGCGGAAGATCCCCTCAGTTAGGGGCCTGTCGGCCTGGCTGAGCGGCCCACAGAACTTCGTCGCGGGGCGGGTATGCCTCACTCGGGTTACGTCGGGGAGTGCTGCTTTGCGCGACAAGCGGCATCCGTGCAAGGGGGACTGAAGCGCTATGCCGCGGAGTGCGCAGCGCGTGCGGGTCGTCGCAACAGCCGAGCGACGTGGAGGCCGAAAGCACAAAGGCGTCCGTCCGCTGACGAGAGCGCCTACCACCCTTGCTGTCTGCGGCAAGCGCGCGTTAGCGTCGCCCTGCGCCTACTGTGGAGCAGCAGCCCGCGCCGAGGCGCCGGAATCCTCAGCCTGCTCTGCGTACTAGGGAGGGACGAGATGCGTGCTCGCATGGTCGTCTTGTCGGTCATGGCACTCCTGCCGCTCGCCGCAGCACCCGCGGCCGCAGATCCGGGCGGAGTTCAGCACAGCGAGATCCCGCGAACGTGTACGACGTTCCCCGATCTCTACACCTCGTGCGTCGAAGTCCACACGCTGTCAAACAGTGTCGCGTCCGGATCGGGAAGCGTGATGGTCTTCCAGCACACTAGCTACGACTTCACGATTGTGGGCGATCAGGGTGGTGCATGGGCAGGGTGCTCGGTCACTGATAGCGGCCGCCAAGACACCCACTACGTCGTTCGGGATGGCGAAGTGCAGCAGTCTCACTACGGAGCGAAAGGTGAGACAAGACTCATCGACTGCTTCGGAACCACCCAGGTGTGTGGGCTCCGCCAGATCGTTACGTTTGCCAACGGCGAGGTGCGGGCCGACAGAAACGAGGTCATCTGCAGGCCCCAAGCTGTGTGATCGCGGCTCGCGCATCGCGCCAACACTGAGCCCCGGCCGCGGAGCGATCCGAGAGAGCGGCCGCGCCAAACCTCGCCGGCGAGAGTTCTGCTTTGCGCGAGGAGTAGGAGCGAGCGTGGCATCACGCGAGATGCCTGCTCGTCGTCCGGAGCGGGCGTGAGGAGCCCTCGGCGGAGACGCTCGCTTTCGTGTGGGGGCGGCGGCGACTCTGGGCCGTTGGCGGCGACGTGTGAGTGCGTGTGTGGGTGGCTGTGTCAGGTCGTCGGCTCGGCGGCCGAGTTTGTGAGCGCGCTTGGCAGGTCGCGCCGGGATCGGATGTCGAGCTTGCGGTAGGCGCTCGAGAGGTGCATCTCGACCGTCTTGACGGTCAGGAACAGGGTTTGGGCGATTTCCTTGTTGGAGGCTCCCTCGGCGGCCATGGTGGCGATCCGCCGTTCGCTCGGGGTGAGCTCGTCGCGGCGCGCGAAGTCGCCGCGTTCGACGTGGACCCCGCTTGCGGCCAGCTCGTTGCGGGCGTGCTCGGCGACGGCGTGCGCGTGGCAGGCGAGGGCCAGCTCGTGTCCCGCGCGCAGTGGTGTGCGCGACTCGCGCCGCGCGCCGCGACGGCGCATGATCGCGCCGAGATCGACCAGCGCTCGTGCGAGCTCCAGCCGTGCCGGGGCGTCACGCAACTGGTCGACGGCCTCTTGGGCGGCGGCTTCGTCGCCGGTCAGCCGGCCGTGGACGCGGAGCGCCGCGCCGAGGCTGGAGGCGGCGCCGAACCGGCGCGCGACCTCGACCGCGGCGAGCGACTCTCGCCGCGCCTCGTGGTCGCGGCCGAGCGCATGCTGCGCCTCGGCCATGCGCAGCCGCGTCGTCAGGGCGTGAACGGTCCCCGCGGCCGCAGGCCCGAGCCGCCGGCCGACCTCGCCGAGGTCGTCGAGTGCGGCAGCCGGATCAGCTTGTGTCGCGCGCAGGCGCGCGCGCGCGTGAAGCAGCTGCGTGAGCGGCCGCGGCGGCGGCACCGTCGCTCCGACCCCCGTCGCCGTCCACGCGGCGGCGGCATCCTCCACGCGCGCCTGGTCCACGAGCGCTTCGATCAGCACCGCGGCGGGGATCAGGCGCCACCACTCACGCACGACCTCTCCCGCCTCGAGCGCCGCGCGCGCCAGCCCCTCGGCTTCCTCGAGGTCCCCCCGCAGCAGGGCGATCCGCGCCCGCCAGGCCATCGCCATGTGGTAATCGCTCAGTGCTCCGCGGTCGCGCGCGCGCTCGACCGCGCGCTGCGCAAGTCGCTCGGCGGGGTCGTAGCGGTCGGTGGCGGTGAGCGCGACGATCAGCGTGACGAACCACCCGGGGTCGTTGACGGCCTCGAGGTCCGTCGCGCGGTCGGCGAGGGCCGCCACCTCGCCGGCGTGTCCGCCTCCCTCGAGTCGGGCCCGCGCCAGGTGGGCGAGCAGCCGGCGCTCATCCGACGTGTCGCCAGCGATCGGGGCGAGCGCCGCGGCCTCGGAAGCGACCGCATGGAAGCGGCCGATGTCGCTCCATGCCGCGGCCAGGCGAGCGTTCATCGCGCGTACCGCGGGCGCACGGTCGCCGCTGGGCAGTGCGATGCCGTCCAGCAGCCTGAGCACCGCCGCGCAACGCGTGGGATCCAGCGCGGCGGCGTGTCCGGCGGCCACCGCGGCGGCGAGGCGCCCCTGCGGGTCGGTAGCGATACTCGCGGCCTCTAGGAAGCGCTCGCAGGCCTCCGGGTGCCCGAGGCTCTGCTCGGCCGCTCCGAGCTCCATCAGGACCGCCATTCGCGCGTCGCCCTCGAGCGGCTCCTCGAGCGCACCGCGCAGAAGCGCCGCGGCGGAGGCGGGCGCGGCGCGGGCGGACGCCCGGGCGGCGGCCTCCCTCAGCGTCACGGCGGCGGCCGCATCGCCGCGTGGCTCCAGCTGCAGCAGCTGTGCGGCGATGCGCTCAGGCGCGGCGTGGTGGTCGCGGAGCATCTCGACGGCGGCCGCGCGTGCGCTCGCTTGCTCGCCCGCCGGCATGTCCGCGAGCACCGCGCCGCGTAGCAGCTCGTGCCGGAAGCGAAGCGGCCGGCGATCCGCCAGCACCCCCGCGGACGCGAGCGCGTCTGCCACCGGCTCGGCGGCGGGCGGCGCCAACCCGGCAAGCTCGGCCGCCAGGCCGGCGGAGACGTCGTTGCCGAGGATGGCGACCGCCCGAGCCAGCGCGCGCGCCGGCGCGTCGAGGCGCGCCATCAGGGTGCGGGCGAGACCCTGCGGGCGGAGCTCGGCGATGCGCGGCGCCTGCTCTGCGGCCGGCTCCACGCCCTCCACACGCAAGGTCTGGGCGACGTGCGCGATCAGAAACGGGTTCCCGCCGGTCGCCGCGTGACAGGCCGCGGCGAAGGCCGAGCTCGGCTCACGGTCGAGCTCCCGTGCCAAGTAGCGCGCCGCGCCCTCGGGGCCAAGGGCAGGCGGCCGCGCCACCTGGACGGTCGGGTCCGCGAGCAGGCCAGCGAGCGCATCCTCGGCGGCCGGCGGCCGCGTTGCCACCAAAACCGCGGCCGACATGCCGGCCAGGCGCAAGGCCAGAAAGCGCAGGAACGCGACGGACTCCTGGTCGGCCCACTGTGCGTCGTCGACGGCCAGCAGCAGCGGCTCGACCTCGGCGAGCTCGGCCAGCAGCCAGTACAGCCCGTCGAGGGTGCCCTCGGTCGCGGCAGGGCCGCCGCGCCGCGGGGACGGCCCAAGCGCCGAGCGCGCGAGCGACGCACGGCCGGCGAAGAGCTCTTCACGCCGCGCCGTGGTGCGCTCGAGCGCTTGACGCACGATCCCGAACGCGAAACCGCGCTCGAGCTCGCTCCCGCGCGCGGCCAGCACCCGCACGCCGGCGGCGCCGGCACTCGAGACCGCCGCCTCCACCAGCGCCGTCTTGCCGATGCCCGGCTCGCCCTCGAAGACCAGCACGCCACCCCGCCCGTAGCGCGCTTCGTCGAGCAGGACGTCGACGAGCGCGAGCTCCGCGTCCCGCTCGACCAGCCCGACGGTGCGCATCGGCATCGACGTGACCATAGGCGCGGTGAACACCGCGCGCCAATCCCAGGGTCGATCCCAGGGTCACCACCGTCGCGCCGCGATCCCACCGGGCGCGACGATCCGCGGCATGACCACCACCACAAACACCAACGCAGACGCGGCGCTGCGCTCGCTCGAGCTCATCTGCAACGGCGATGCCGGCCCGGCCGTCGACGACGTCATCCATCCCGACTTCGTCAATCACAGGCCGGGAGGCGCACGCTGCGGACCGGAGGGCTTCCGCGACGTCGTCCGCTGGCTCGGCGCGGCGTTCGCGGACATCTCGATCACGCCCGAGGACGTGATCGCGTGCGGCGACAAGGTCGTCGCGCGCACCCGCTGGAAGGGGCTGCACGTCGGCGAGTTCAAGGGCATCCCGCCCACCAATCGCACGATCGAGTTCGACCAGATCCACATCTGGCGCATGCAGGACGGCCTGGTCGCGGAAAACTGGGCCTGCATGGACGAGGTCAGCGGGCTCCGTCAGATGGGCGTCGCCCTCCCGTAACGAGAGAAGGTCAGAACCCCTTGCTGGCCGACCCGTAGCCGTCTGGGGCGGCAATCCGGATGGGTGAGTGGGACGTCGCCCCTCACCCATCCGGTCGAAGTGCGCGACAGCCGAGCCGCCCGAGTTGGCGTGATCGGCCGCCCTCTAAGCGGCCTATGTCGCCGGCGCTGGCCGCGATCAACACCTCCCCGGGCTCCTCGCTTGGCACGAGCAATGAGCGTCTCGATCGAAGTGCAGCCCGCCGCTGCTCCGGACGACGAGCAGGCGTCATTGCGTGACGCCGCCCTCGCTCTCGCTCATCGCGCATTGCGACAGTGAGCTCGACATCAGTTCGCTCGGCCGCTCGTCATCGATCTCGCAGGTCTCGAACTCTAGGATCGCCGCGCTCGCTTCTGGACGCGTGCAACAGCCTGGCGCAGCCGGCGGCGCGGTTACGCCGAGTTATCGGTGATCCCGCTCTCGGCGAGCGCGGATCGCAGCAGCGCGCGCGCCGAGTGAGCGCATCAGGTCGGCGGCCTCGTCGCGGGAGAGGCCGCCGATGTCGGTGAGCCAGACGAGCGCTTCGATGCCGAGGGTCGCGCGGATGGCGAGCACGAGCCGGCGCAGCTCGGCTGCGGGCAGGCGACCGCTCAGCGGCGCGAGCGCATCCTCGATCCAGCCGATCGACCCGCCCTTGCGCAGCGGCAGCGCGTCTTGGTCCGGCGGCGGCAGTTCGAGCGAGAGGCGCAGCATCGCGCGCAGCTCGGGCTCGTGCTCGAGGAGCTGGCGCGCGATGCTCTCGGTGACGAGCTCGAGCCGCGCGCCGGGATCGGCCGGCGCGTCGACGTCGAGCAGCGACGGCGCGTCGAGCTCGGGGTAGCTGGCGATCAGCAGCGCCCGCTGGTTGGGGAAGTAGCGGTAGGCGGTCGTGCGGGAGATCGCGGCGCGCTCGGCGGCCTGCTCGACCGTCGGCGTGACGCCCTCGGCGAGCAGCTCGCGTGTCGCGGCGACCATCGCCGCGCGGGTGCGCGCCTTCTGGTGGGTCCTGCCTGTCAGCTCATACGGGGTTGACATGCCCATGATGGAACTGTAGTGTCCATGTCATGGACACCAGAGTCGCCCATCTGCGCAGCGAGGAGCGCCGATGAGCACCGCAGATCCCGATCATCCGGCAGGACGGCGAGGGCGAGCAGATGTGGTTCGCCGGCGGCGGGGCGTTCACGTGGAAGGCGACCGCCGCAGAGACCGGCGGCGCGTTCATCCTGCTCGAGGACCGCATGGTGCGCGGGAAGGGCACGCCGCTGCCACCTGCATCCGAACGAGGACGAGGCGATCTACGTGCTCGAGGGCGAGTTGCTGGTGCACGTCGAGGGCGAGGAGCATCGCGTCGGCCCCGGTGGCCTCTTCTTCGCGCCGCGCGGTGTCGCCGCACGCCTTCATGGTCACCTCCGAGACGGCGCGCGTGCTCGCGCTGCAGACGCCCGGGACGGGCGAGGCCTTCTACCGCGACGCCGGCGAGCCGGTCGACACGCCGGAGGACGCCGCCCGGCCGGCCGACTGGGTGCGGCTGCGCCAGGTGGCAGAGCGATCCGAGAGCATCGAGCTGCTCGGGCCCCCGCCGTTCGCCGCCGCGCAGCACGAGGCTGCCCCCTCACGCCCTAGCGCGCCAAGCCCGCGAAGGCGAGGAGCTCGACGACTTCCCGCCCCGGCGGGCGAGCACTCTAACGAGTGATTGGACGGCGCTGACGGAAGCAGAGCGCTGGTCTCCCATCAAGAGAGACCTCTCCGCCGCGGCGCCGACGACGCTCACTCGGGACGAGATGCGGGCGTTGTCGCGGACCAGTTGCGGAGTGCCGCTTTGCGCGACAAGCGGCAGCTGGTCCGGCTAGGCAGGCTCGTGCTCGAGCAATCGTTTGAGGCGCGCCTCGTCCCTTCGGGAGTCACGGGCGAGCAGTCGGGTGAGTACTGGCTCGAGCAGGGAAATGCGACCACGGGCGTGGAACTGCATCCGGCTGGTCAGGACCGTGTCGGCCCGGCGCGGCTCTGTCAGGTATGAAGCCCGCCCGGTGAGCCAGCCGGAGGGGATCTCGAACTCTACGTAGCGTCCATCCTCAAAGGCGACGAACCGATTGCGGGTTGCCAGCTTGCGGCCGGCGAAGGTACGGATGAACTCGTGCTCGGTGCCGACCCCGATCGGGCCCTCCGTCAGGCGGCGCACCTCAGAGAGCCCGTTCTGCCATCGCGGCGCATTGGTCTGATCGGCCACGAAAGCGAAGACTTCGGCGACCGGCCGCGAGATCTCCACCGTTGTCGTCAGATCGATCACGGACGCCGTCGAGTATCCCGGATGCGCGAGCCGCCGCCGGCATCGCTAAGACGAGCGGGGCGATGTGTGACGCCATCGCCAGATCGCAACAGCCCAGCGGCAACCTATGGGATGCTGCTTTGCGCGACGAGCGGCACCGCCGCTCGCCTGTCTGCAGTGCTCCCTTTGCCTCAAGGTGCGACAGCGCCGCGATGTGCCTGAGCACAGAGTGTGCCGCCGCGTGGGATCAGAAGTCGATCCTCATCACGACCCGCCGCGGTGTCGGACGACTCACCTCCGCGAAGCCGGCCTCGGCCAAGACGCCTTCAGTGCCGACGTGGAGTTCCTCGGCGATCACGTCCTTCGTCGTCATCGGATAGCCCTCGATGGCTCGGGCCCCGCGCTCACGGGCGAAATCCACCGCGGCGCGCGCGAGCGCCCGACTGACGCCGCGCTTTCGAAAGCCCGCACGGGTGAACAAACAGGTCACCGCCCAGACGCTGCCGTCGGTCTTGTCCTCCTCGCGGCCCTCCCACGGTACGCGGGCATTGCGGACGAGGCCTTCGTAGGCGGTGCGGGGCTCGACCGCACACCAGCCGACGGGCTCGCCGTTGAGGTATGCGACGAGACCGCTCGTGCTGTCAGACCCCGGATGGCCGCAGTCGGTCTGCCGCCGTAGCCGGTGGGCGCGTTCCTCGACGGGAAACTTCGCGAATGCCTCCCGCGGCCGCAGCTTGTACCGCTGGCACTGGCACCAGCGCGCGGCGCCACGCGTCCCGAAAACGGTCTGCAGGTCCTCCCAGCTCGCCTCGTTGGCGGGCACGACAGAGATCGCACGCCTCAGCTCCGTCATGCGCCCATTGTGCCGATCTACCGCTCCTCCGCCCCTTGCAATCGCCTGCAGCGACACACCGGCCCGCCGACGCGAGAGTGCTCCCTTGCGCGAGAAGCGGTGCTCGTTGTCCGCCACGCCGGCGTCGATGACGGCATCACGTTCGTCGCTCAGACGTGGCCGCGCGCGACGAGCGTCGCGGTCGGTCCGGTCGGTGCGAGGGCCCCGCCGGCGCGCTCGGGCGGCGACCGTTTCCCGGGCCGGCTCGGCGGCAAGCTCGGCGGTGCGCGTGCCGGACATCGTCGCCGATCCTGTCAACCGGGGTGAGCGCGTTCAACCGATCGGTGGATGGCGCGCGGGCCCGCCGGCCGCGACCGTTGTGCACATGTCACAGACCATGCTCGCGCCCGAGTGGCGCTTCAAGGACCTGCGGGCGGCCGAGATCGCCAACCTTCCCACGCGGCGGCGCCGGAACTGGTCGCGCGCCTGGAGCGTCGGCTCCGCGCTCGCCGTCGTGTGGTTCGCCTACGTCGCGGCGTCCGAGCGGCCGCTGCTCGCGTTCGTCGCCGCGATCCTGGCGGTCTCGACCTGCGGACACATCCTCCAGGCACGGGAGATCGACGCGCAGCTGCGCGCGCCGCAGACGGCCTCGTACGCGTCGTTTGACGAGCCAGGGCGGTGGGCGCAGACCGGCAGCGACGCGCTGGGCGGCGCGGCCGGCGCGGTGCTGTCCGGCAGCGGCAGCCTGCTCGGCACCGGCCTCGGCTTCGCGAGCAAGCTCGCCGAGCGGCTGTGGGGGCGGACGAAGCCGCGTCAGTTCGCGCGCTGGGAGGCCGCCATCGCCGCGGACATGCTGCCGTGGGAGCAGCGGCTGGTGAGCTCCCGTGCGTACATCGCGCCGCACGGGTGGCCACGGCTCCTCTTCATCCTCACGCTCGGGCTCGCGGGGTTCTGGATGTTCAAGCGCGGCTTCATCACCGTGACCGATCAGCGGCTGCTGTTCCACCGCCGGTCGTGGCTGCGGCGCCCGCGGCATCGCCTGCACATGTCCTCGCCGCTCGCCGAGGTCGAGGTGCTCGAGTGGTACTCCGGCGCCTACACCGAGTCGCGCTACCGCGTCCTGATCGTGCGCTGCGCGAACGGCCGCATCGCGCGCTTCAACATCCACAGCGTCTGGGCCAAGGAAGCCCAGCGGGTATTCGACGTCGTCGCGAGCAACTCGAACCGTCCGCCCGCCTTCCTCGCCGCGCGCTGGATCAGCCCCTCCTGAACCTGTCGGTCCTTTCACCCTCCACGTCCGTCGAGGCGGCCCCAACACGATCGTCTATGGCCCGAAAGAGCTCGCTCCTGCTCGCCACCCACACCGGGTCTGCCAGCGCCGAGGTGCTGCTTTGCGCGAGAGGCGATAGCTGGTGATACCCGAGCGCGCTGCCGATGGTGCGGCGGTGCGGTCGTCAGCCGGCCTACTCACGTTCGTCGAATCCCTAAGTCGCGGTGCGGTCGTGCAGCGTGGTCAGGATGCTCGTGAAAAATGTCGAGTTTCGCTGCGCTCGTTCGACGCAGGGGTAGACACGCGCAAGCCGCGCCAAGCAAACAAAGGAGCTACCAGGTGGCATCCGTGCTTTACATGTCCATGTCCCTCGACGGATTCATCGCCGAGCCAAACGAAGACCCTGGCCGTCTGCACGAGTGGTGGCCGACCGGTGCCGACGCCGACGACAAGGGGAACTCCGGCCGCCTCGTCGGCGTCAACGGTCAGGTCGTTGATGAGTTCGTGGCGACCGGGGCGGTCGTCGCCGGCCGAGGGACCTTCGAGCCGGCCCGCGGCTGGGGCGGCGACCACCACGATGGCGTATCGATCTTCATCTTCAGCCGACGGGAGCCGGGCCTCGATATCAGCGAGTGGCCACTGGTCACCTACGTGAACGACGTCGAGACCGCGATGTCCGAGGCCAAGCGAGCGGCGGGCGACAGGAACGTGCTGGTCCACGGCGCCGCAACCGCGCAGCTCGCGCTCGCTGCCGGCATCCTCGACGAGCTCGAGATCCATCTCATCCCGGTGCTCCTCGGCCAAGGGCGCCGCCTGTTCGACAACCTCCCTCCCGAGCACATCGAGCTCGAGCGCACCCGGATCCTCGAGGGCGAAGCCGGTGTCACCCACATGCACTACCGCGTCGCACGCTAGATAACCGACGCATCAGATTGCACAGCCGACATGTGGAGGCTGTACGGCGCGGCGGGAGTAGCCAAGCTGCGGAGGTCCTATAACCGGTTCTATTCGTTTGGCGTGCTGGAGTAGGCAGGATTAATGCACAGCATCGAGCCCGGGAGCACAACCCGGCGCACATGTGTGCGAACTGCGACGACGCTTTTCGCCCTGTGCTAACGCTCGGCCTGCCCTTCGTCACACAACTCGCTGTCCTCGCGGTCGTGATCACACCCACGGATGGCTCAGCTGGGACCTGCTCCTCATGCTTCCCTTGGGCCTAAGTCTTGCCGCCGCATTTCTGAGCGGAATGACACGCCGGCTTCGCAACAATGAACAGTGCGAAAAGCAAGCTCATGTGGCAATGGCGCTGGGTGATGTGCCCTAGAAGATCGGGCTCCTGCTGCGGGGCGTGACAGTGACCTGACCTCTCCGCGAGTGCTGCTTCGCGCGACAAGCAGTAGCGACGCTCAAGTGGCCGGCACTATCGGTTCTGCCTCGATGCGGTAGCGAACGCGGGCGGGACTGGCCTGACTTCAGGGTCTGGCCTGACTGCTGTCTGTTGTCCGCGGGAATCGTGAGCGGTGGGGCGTGGTGCGATCTCGCTGCTCGGCGTCACGGGCTCCGGCGCAGCGTCCTGAGCACGGCCTCGATGAGGACATCGTCCTGGCTCATGTGCGCGGCGTAGTGGTCGGCCCCCTGGAGCACCAGCAGCTCCGCGTCGGGGATCTCCTCGGCCGCGCGCCGCGCTCCCTCAACAAAGTCGCCGTCCGCGGCGCCGATGAAGAGCAGGCACGGAGCGCGCCAGCGCCCGAGGTCGGCCGAGATCGCACGCTCGGCCATCGCCGCCGTCCAGGCTGCGTGAAGGGCAAGCGGATCGTTGTCGAGCAGGCGCTCGCGCTGCGGGCTGGGGAACTCGATGTCCCAGAAGGCCTCGAAAGCGCGTACGAGTGGCCCCATGCTCGCCTGCTCGCGCGTCGCGGCGAGCGCATCGCTGATGGTGCGCGAGATCGCGGTCTCGGGCCAAGCGTAGGGCTGGTTGCCCCCGATCACCAGCGAGTGCACACGCCCGGGAGCGTGCTCGCCGATCCCGAAGCACAGCCTGCCTCCCCACGATCTCCCGACGAAGTGGGCGCGCTGGATCCCGAGCCGGTCGACGATCGCGACCGCATCGGCGACCCGCAGCGCCATCGCGTACGCCGCAGAATCGTGGGGCTTGTCACTGCGACCGTGGCCCCGGTGATCGGCGAGGATGACGCGGTAGCCCGCGCTCGCCAGGGCATCGACTAGCACCCATTCGCGCAGGTCCTGCACGGAGTCGGCGAAGCCGTCGTGCAGGATCACCGGGACGCCAGGGCCGCCATCGTCCTCGTAGTACAGGCGGGCGCCGTCGAGGCCGTTTGCCGCGTAAGCCATCGTCGTGCACAGCCTCGCACAACGTCCGAACACCCTCGTCCTCTCGCCCCAACGACGACAGCAGCGGCAGCAGCGGCGTGCCTCAGCGGGAGTGCTGGTTCCGCCAGGAACCGACACTCCGTGCTCGATCGCGACGAGTGCTGCTTTGCGCGAGAAGCGAAAGCGCGGGTGTCGGCGCCACGCAAACACGGCTGCTCGTCGTCCCTTGCGGGGGTCTTGGCGCCGTGGTGGAGACGACTGCGACCTCGCGAACGGGACGCCGGCGTGACACGGTCAGGGATGTCGCGGGGGCTATCAGCGCGGTGAACCCGCACCCGGCTGCGAGCACCAGCCGGGACGGCAGAATGCCGTCGCGGCGTCCGGGTCATCGCGCGCGCCAGTAGCGCGGCCGTGGCGGACGTTCGCCGCGGCTTCGGCGTCGCAGCGGTTCGTCGCACCGACGAGCATCGATCTGGCGGCCGCCGCGTCCGCGACTGGGACGGCCTGCGCCGCGTCGCGGGCCGGCGGCGAGCATGACGACTTCGATGCGTCGCCGGCCCGCTGACTGCCGTCTTTCGATCGCTAGATCTCAGCTGGCTGCGCCGGCCGCGCGATCGAGCAGCGCGTCGATCTCCCGCATGCGGTCCGCGGGGAGCTGCCCGTGCGCGAGTGCGCCCGCGTTCTCTTCGACCTGCGCCACCGTCTTGAATCCCGGAATCGGGATGGTCCGCTCGCTGCGCGCCCACAGCCAGCCCAACGCGCCCTGCACCAGCGTGCGCCCGTCGGCGGTGAGCGACTCCCGGATCGCGGCAAGGCGATCGAGGAACTCCCGGCGCGGGCGGCCGTCGGGTTCGAACGCGGTCAGCCAGTCGGCGCCCGAGGCGCGGACGTCGTCGCCCGGCAGCTGGCTGTCCTCGTTGAACTTGCCGCTCAGCAGGCCCATGGCCAGCGGTCCGCGGCTGATGCTGGCGAGCCCGTCGCGCTCGCACAGGGCAAGCATGGCGGGCGCGTCCTCGAGAACGTTGAGGTGGTGCTGCACCGCCGCGAAGCCGCCACGGCCGCTCCAGCGACCGGCACGCTCGGCGTCGTCGAGACTCCAGCCGTAGGCCCGGATCAGCCCGTCGTCGCGCAGCCGCTCGAGCGTGTCGGCGACCTCGTCGGCGACGGCCGGCTCCAGGTCGCCGCGGTGGCACTGGTAGAGATCGATGCGGTCCGTGCCCAGCCGGCGCAACGATGCCTCGCACGCGCTCCGGATGTAGGCGGCCGAAGTGTCGGTGCCGAGCATGCGCCCGGTGCCTTCGGCGAACGTGTTGCCGAACTTCGTCGCGATCACCACGTTGTCGCGCTCAGCGCCGAGCGCCCGGCCGAGGACGGTCTCGCTGTGTCCTGTCCCGTAGACGTCGGCCGTGTCGAAGAGCGATACGCCGAGCTCGAGTCCGCGGCGGATGGCGGCGACCGACGCCTCGTCGTCGACGTGCCCCCAGCCCGCAGCGAGACCGTCCGGCCCGAAGGGGCCGCCGATCGCCCAGCAGCCGAGGCCCAGCGCGCTGGTGCGGATGCCGTCTGTGGTGCTCAATTCTCGTGTGTCCATGCCAAGAGGTTCAGCGAAGGGCGCATTAACCTCAAACAGAGAATCGACGAGCGCATAAGCTGTGCTAATGCTCGACCCGCGGCGGCTGCTGACCTTCCGCGAGGTCGCGCTGCACGGCTCGTTCTCCCGCGCGGCCGAGTCGCTGTCGCTGACGCAGTCGGCCGTCTCGCAGCAGGTCGCCGCCCTCGAGCGCCAGGTCGGCACCCGCCTGCTCGAGCGCGGGCGCGGCGACCTGCAGGTCACGCCCGCGGGCGAGGATCTGCTAGCGCATACCCACGTCGTCGCCGAGCGTCTGAGCCTCGCGGATCAGCAGTTGGCGGACCGGGCGACGAAGGACCGGGGTGAGCTGCGCATCGGAGCCTTCCCCAGCGCCCTGGCGACCATCGTGCCAGTGGCGGTGACCGGAGTCCTGCGCGACGATGCCCACCTGCGCGTCGCGGTCGAGGAGGGCCGGCTGGACGACCTGGCCGCAGGCGTGCGTACGGGGCGCCTGCATCTCGCGGTGGGCTTCCAGGACGCCACGGCGCCGCGGCGCGAGCACGGCGGTCTGCGGCGCCACGACCTGGTGGAAGAGCCGATGGTGGTCGCGCTGCCGCCCAACCACCGCCTCGCGCGCCGCCGGGTCGTCGACCTCGTCGATCTCGCCCATGAGCCGTGGATCGCACCGTCCTACGACGGGCTGGTGGCCCGAGCCTGCCGCGCTGCGGGCTTCGAGCCGCGCATCGCGTTCCTGGCCGGCGACCCGCTCGCCATCCGCGCGCTCCTCGCCTCCGGTCTCGCCGTGACACTCACCTCACGGCTACTCGCCGGCCAGCTGCACGGCGTGCACATCGCCGCCGTGCGCGGCGAGCCCGCCCGGCGCGTCCTCTACGCGCTCCTCCCAGACGCCGGCGCGCGGCCGATCGACCTGGCGATGGTGCACGAGCTCGAAGCCTCCGCACGCATCGTGTCCCGGTCACCCGGGCTTGGTGGCCGCCCGTCGCGGTAACCGCCAGCGACGCTGTGAAGGACTATTGCGCCAGGGCGGTCTCAGGGCTCAGCGTGTTGGCTGCGAGTCGGATACGACAGATAACGACATCCCATGAGCCATGAACGCCGCGCAAGCGGGCGTCAGGCCATCAGTGAAGTTGGTACCGGGACGAGTGCTGCTTTGCGCGACGAGCGGCAGCGCCGACGCGAGCGCGACGACCCAGGCTCGAACCCAGCCCCGACGAGTCATGGCCACCTCGTAGCGACGCCCGGTGTGAGGGACGTTGCGGTGCAGCAGGTCAGACAGCGTGCCCGTTGTTCGGATCAGCTCCCAGCCGAGCGGCGAGAACGTCTGCGGGCCGCGACCTCCGGCGTGACAGCCTAGGAGTAGCCGTGACCGCTTACGCGTGCGAGCGGAGTAGCGCTCGCGTCTTCCGCGGCGTGCGAGCCCGTACCGCCGACGGCCAGGGGCTGCCGGCTACCGGCGCGTCGTCGCCGAGGTCTCGACGTCCCAGGGCGTCCCGGCCGCGTCGGTGGACGTCCGGGCGGAGCCGACCGAAGTGAGCTCGCGCGTGATCAGCTCGAGCGGGTCGTAGCTGCGTAGCTCGTCGCGCAGGGTGGCGGCGCGGGCCGCGTAGCGGCCGTCGCCAACGATCCGGCGGACGCCCTTCGCGATCGCTCGGTGGGATGGGCGCTCCGTGCGGAGGTCGACGCCGACGCCGAAGTAGTCGATGCGCGCGTTGATGTCGTTCTTGCCCTCCCGCTTGCCGGCCGCCAGGATCGGCACGCCATTGGAGAGTGCGAGCATGATCGAGCCGTAGCCGCCGTTGCAGACGAACAGACGGGTACTCGCGAAGACGCGCGCGAAATCGACGAAGTCCTCCACGAGCACGTTGTCCGCCGGGAAGCGCTCGCGCAGCGCCGCGGTGCCGCTGCCTCCCGTAGCCGCGACCACCAGGTGCTCCGTGCCGGCGAGGGCCTCCAGCGCGGGGGCGAGCAGCTTGTCGTGGTCCTTGTTGTCGACGGTCCCCTGCGAGACGACGATCACGGACTCGGCCGCGTCCAGCCGTTCGGCGGCGGCGAAGTCGCGCGCGATCGCCCGCCGGTGGGGCAGCAGCGGGCCGACGAAGCGCACGTTGGCAGGCAGGTCCGAGCGCGGGTACTCGAAGCCGGGCACGCCGCTCTGGAAGTACGTCGCGGAGACCTCGGTCGGGATGTCGAAGAAGTCGCGCGGGTGGGCGAGCGGCGCCACGCCGTGGCGGGTCGAGCATCGCGTTGTATGTCGCCGCCCCCGGCTTCATGGTGCTCGACACCATGGCGTCCACCACGCGGTCACGGAGCTTGCCGATCGGCGTGCGCGCCGGCTTGAGCCCGAAGAAGTTCGGCGGGGTGTCGCGCGAGTTGCCCATGACCGGCGAAACGCCGACGGCGTACACCGGAACGCCGAGACGCTCCTTGACGAGCAGGGTCGCGTACAGCCCTTCGTCGCCGATCAGCGCGTCGAAGGGCTCGGCGGCGTGCAGCTCGGCAAGGTCGAGGAAATGCGCCTCGCAGTCGGCGAAGATGTGCTCGAAATCGAACGCGATCAGCTTCAGCCCCGACAACTCCGCCCGCTCAGGGAACAGTTCGGAAATGGTGTCGCCGTTGACCTCGCGTGCCCGCACGAACGGGTCGTGGGGGATCCCGAGCTCGCGCAGCGCGCCGGCGTACGAGGCGCCCGCGTACCAGCGCACGTCGTGTCCGAGCTCGCGGAGCCGCACGGCGATGCCGGTGAGGGGCTTGAAGTGCCCGTCGAACGGCAGCGTGGCGAACATGAAGCGACTCACTAGAGTTCAACACTAGTGACGAGCTCTAGTGATGTCAATCCGGGGCGGCGCGAGAGGGCCGCGGCCACCCGCAGCCGCATGCTCGACGCCGCCGAAGCGCTGTTCGTCGAGCGTGGCTTCGCCGGCGCCCGCATGGCTGACGTCGCCGAGCGGGCCGGCGTTGCGGTCCAGACCGTCTACTTCACCTTCCACACCAAGGCGGAGCTCTTCGACGCCTGCATGGCGCGCGGAGTGCTCGGCGAGAAGGACCCGCGGCCGCCGCAGGAGCAGCCGTTCTGGGAGAGGATGGTCGCGGCCGCGACCGGTGAGGAGGCGCTCTGGCACTTCGTCGACGGCGTCGGGATCATCTCCAAGCGCGTTTCTCGGCTCGACCTCGTCGTGGCCTCCGCAATGCACGAGCCCGAGGCCGTCGCGTTCTGGCAGCGCAGCGAGGAGCTGCGCCGAGCCGGCTTCCGTGAGGCCCTGGAGATCATCACCGTCAAGCATGATCTGCGCGAGGGACTCGACCTCGATCGCGCCACCGACTTGCTGCTCGTCATGGCCGGCCACGCCGTGTACTGCTCCCTCGTCCACGACGACGGCTGGCCGCACGAGGAGTGGGCTGCCTGGCTCACTCGCTCGCTTAGCGAGATGCTGCTTCGGCCCGAAAGCCCGAGAAGCCCCAGACCTCGGCGGAAACCAACGCGACCCTCGCGGTGAGCAGTGAGGCGCGTCCGATGACGCGGCTCACGCCCGGCAGCGCGACGCGGCGGCGGACGGTCTGCGTGCCCGCCGCCGAGGCCGAGAGGCGCGCGCAGCCCGGCCGGATCGACCAGGAAGCCAACCGGGAGGGCTGCCACGCGGTCGAGCTGTTCGTCGACGGGCAGCCGACTCCGCTTCCCCGGCAGGTGTCGATCCCGCCGGGTCGATGCGGGGCGCGGGGCGCCAAACCAGGACGGTCCAGGCTGCGAGCCTCCGAGTGCCGCTTTGCGCGAACGGCAGAAGTGACGGCCGGCATCACGCGAGACGCCTGCTCCTCGTCCCCAGCGGTCGTCTCGGTCGGCCGCGAACTTGCGCCCGCTTATCAGAGGAGCCGCGGGCATCTCGCCCCGCTTCGCGCGCCGTCCGCTGCTCGTCCGCCGCGAGCGTCTGAGGCCGCGTCGGTCGCGGTAGTCCTTTCATGGGAGGCAGTCGCGCGAGGGTCGCCGGTGGTGAAGTTTTCAACCACCGATGCGCCGGCGACCGCGAAGCCAACCGCGCGCAGCCCTGCGAGGATCGTCTCCTGCAGGTCCGGCCGGTCGTAGTCTCGCGCGACATGAGGGGCGCCGACGCAAACTACTCGAGCGGTGGCACGCGCCACGCCACGCCCGCGCAGTCAGCGAGCCGACGATGCCCCGCGCCGACCCACCGGGCGCTCTTTTCGTGCCGACGCGCTCGGATCTACGGCTCGTGGCGACTACGAGCGCCAGGCACGCGGTAATGAATCCGCGAGAGCCGCTCGCTGCCGTCAGAGCACCCACGTGCGCGCGGGTGCTCGGCCGCGCCCCCAGGTCGGGGCGCGGCCGTCACGGCTGCGGGTTAGTGGTCGTTGTCGTGGTAGCGCCCGGACGTGCTGGCGCGGTTCCACGCGGAGCGCATCCGGCGGATGGTTAGCTTCTCCACCTTGACGGTCCCTCCGTCGGCGAAGAGCTTGACTGCCTGGCTCGTGTCATTCGGGAACAGCTGGTCGGTGATGACCCGGTGGCCTTCGCGGGTGAAGACCTCCACGGAGGACCAGTCGACGAGGATGCGCAGGCGAACCTTGTCGTTGCGCGCGGCGAGCGGGGCTCGCTGCACGCCGGGGAAGTTGGGGTTGAACCCGACGTTCCCCGATCGGGTGCGGTCGACGTAGAGCTCGCCCGCGGCCGCGTCGTATCCGATCACTGTCTCCTCGTTGTCACCGGCTCGGACCTTGAGGCCGAAGCGGTCGGCGTCGCGGAGCTTGAACTCGACCTTGATCTCCAGGGCCCTGCCGGACGCGCCCCGGCCGGTCAAGGGCCAGGTGCCCGCTTTGACGGTCCGGTCCTCGAGCTCGTATGCAGGGCCGGTGCGCAGCTTGCGTAGCTCGCGGACGGGTGACTGGACGAGCTCGGTGCGGCCGTCGATCGTGCGCAGACCGATCTCGCGTGGGACGCTCATCGCGCTGCGCCATGGTGAAGTCGGGATCTGGTTGGCGTACTGCCAGTTGTTCATCCAGCCGATCATCAAACGGCGGCCGTCGGGGACGTCGTTCCAGGAGACTGCGGCGTAGTAGTCCTTGCCGTAGTCCAGCCAGCTGGCGCGCTGCTCGGTCGATTGTGCGGCGGCGTCGGCGAACGTGATCTGATCGGCGAGGATGTGGCCCCAGCCGCCGCTGTTGCGGTCGACGATCTGGATCTGGGCCTCCTGGCCGATCAAGTCGCGGACGTTCCACGCGACCCAGTCGAGCACCTCGCTCTCCTTGCCGGCGGTGCTGCGCACCACGTCGCCGCCGACGAGCAGGTTGACCGCCGTCTCGTCGGAGCGGATCTTGGCGGGCGCGTCGGCGAACATGAAGTGGTCGGCGAGGATGTGGCCCCAGCCGCCGGTGTTGAGATCGACGATCTCGACGTGGGCCGTCTTGCCGATGAGGTCGTTGACGTTCCAGGCGACCCAGTTGAGGTTGCCCGTCTCGTGACCCGACGCGGTGCGCGCGACCTCGTTGTCGACCACGAGGTCGACTGAGGTTCGGGCATCGCCCGTGTGAGGTCCTCCCGCGATCATGAAATTGATGTAGTCGCGGGTGATCGTGAAGTCCGGAGACACGATCCTGCCCGTGAGCGGGTCGCCGTTGTTGCCGTTGGCTCCGAAGAACGTGTCGACGCTCTGCTCGCCCATCCGTCCCTCGCCGCCCCTGAAGGGCTGCGTGCCGGCGAAGTCGCCAGTCGGCTCCCAGCCCTCGGCCTCGTAGGTGCTCTCAAACCCGCCGAACAGCTCGCCGGGCGGCGGCGTTCCGTCGCCAGCCTCGGGGTTGTGCTCGTGGGCGCCGCCGCCCACGAGCAGGTTGATGTAGTCGCGGCTGATCCGGAAGGTCGGCGAGGTCAGCGTGCCCTGGGACGAGTCGAAGTCCAGGAAGCTGTTGACCAGACGGTCGCCCACGAATCCCGACACCGTCTGCTGGCCCGGCAGGGTGCCGGTCGCGGGCCCGCTGCCGAACGCCGTGCCGGTCGTGGTCCAGTCGCCGTAGTCCGAGGCCTCGAAATCCTCGAAGACCTCGCCCGCCGGCGGCGTGTACGGCTGGACGTTGTCGGCCGTGAAGCGCGTGCCGTCGAAGTCGCCGACGAAGTACTGGGTGCCCGAGCCGCCAGCGATCGAGCCGGGGTTGAGGCTGACGACCATGACCCATTTCTTGTTGCGCCGGTTGCCGTCGACCGGCAACGGGAAGAGGTCGGGGCACTCCCAGATGCCGGCGGTCGCGTTGGCGGGCCCGAAGTCGCTGAGGTGCTCCCAGGACTTGAGGTCCTTGGACGCGTAGACGCCGACCTTGCGCTGCACCGCCTTCGCGAGCACCATCACCCACTTCTGCTCAGGCTCGTACCAGAACACCTTCGGATCGCGGAACTCGCGGTCGGCGTCGTCGAGCACGGGGTTGCCTGAGTACTTCGTCCATGTCCGCCCGCGGTCGGTGCTGTAGGCCAGCGACTGCTCTTGGTCGTCGGGGTAGGCGCTGGTGTAGATCGCCACCATCGGCGGGTTCTTGCGCGTGCCCAGGCCGCTCGTGTTCTGCTTGTCGACCACCGCGCTGCCGGAGAAGATCGCTTCGTTGCCCTGTTCGGGGATCGCGACGGGCAAGTGCTTCCAGTGCACGAGATCACGGCTGACCGCGTGCCCCCACGACATGTGGCCCCACGTGTCCCCGAACGGGTTGTGCTGGTAGAAGAGGTGGTACTCGCCCTTGTAATAGACGAGCCCGTTCGGATCGTTCATCCAATTCTTCGCCGGCGTGAAATGAAACTGCGGCCGGAACGGCTCCCGGTAAGTCACCGAGTCTGTTTGTGCTGCGGCGGTCGAGCCCGTCGCTGACGCGATCGCCGCACACGCGGCCAACACCGCCATCAGCGCGATAAGGACGACCCGGCGCTGGGACCCGCCCGACCTGCGGATGCTGCCGGCAGATGACCTCATGCTGGAATCTCTCCCCTCGGGGTTCTACGAGCTTCCGTGCGAGGCGACCTCCTCATCCTGCGCCAGTGCGCGCGCAGACAAATCTACTCCCAACAGGCGGAACCAACGTGACCCGTCGCCCGCTGCCGTGCGCCCGGCTCTCGGCACGCGCTCCTCCTTGTCTATGTCGGGGTCCCGCGTGCCCAAAGCGAGCGACGCCGAACTCAGGCGCCCGACGCTCGCGGCGGACGAGGACGAGGAGCCGAGCCGGCCGCGCTGATGAGTGCTGCATTGCGCGAGGAGCGGCACTCGTGGCGCTCGCCGCGGAACCCCGCTCGATGCGCCCAGCCCCAGGGACTCGCGCTCGACAAGCGCTGAACCAACGGCAAGGGTGAGCCGCACGACCACCAGCTCAGGCCCGCGGGACCGCACATCGCCGGCGTCCGCGCAGCCTGTCCGGGCCGCTTGGCCGACAACGAGTCGCGCGAGCTGACGACGACGTCGCGCAAGCGCTGCTCGGCACGTATTGTAGCTTCGACCAGTAGAAAACTTGATAGCCCGCGACTGAGATCGTATCATTGGCATGCATTGTCACACGTCCAGTTCCGAGAAGGGAGGAACTTCGATGACCATCGTCCGCTGGGAGCCGCTTCGCGAGTTGAACTCGCTACAGAACGAGATGAACCGCCTCTTCAACACCGCCTTCGACGCACCATCGGGAGCCTCCGGGCCGGCCATGCGGCGCTGGGTGCCGGCCATGGACCTGGTCGAGTCCGGCGAGCAGTTCGTCCTTCGCGCCGACCTGCCCGGCATGGCCGAGGAAGACATCGAGCTCGAGCTCGAGGACGGCACCTTGACCGTCTCCGGCGAGCGCAAGCTCGAGCACGAAGAGCGCCAGGAGGGGTTCCACCGCGTTGAGCGCTCCTTCGGCACGTTCTCGCGCTCACTGACCCTGCCCAAGGGCGTCGACGCCGACGCAGTGTCTGCGAGCTTCGACCGCGGGGTGCTCGAAATCCGCATCCCGAAGCCCAAGGCGCGCAAGCCGCGCCGCATCTCGATCGCCAACGGTGGCCAGGAGGCCATCGAGGGCGAGACCCGCGAGGCCGCGCCGACCACCTGAGGCCCGGCGGCGAGGGGCGCGGTTCCAGCCGCGCCTCTCGACCGCTCGCGCGGGCTTCGGCAGCTAGGGCTACCGGAACGGACGAGGGGCGTGTCGCGCAGCCACCGATCGCGCCCGCCCGCAAGTGCGCCCGGCCTCGCCTGCCCGCAACGGGTCGAATCGCTGGAGAGCCGCCCGAGACAGGACGGCATTGGCCTCGCGGCTGTCGCACCCATATCGTGAAAACCGCGATTCGGCTTATCTGGACAGACCGCGCGAACCGCAGATGGCCTCGCCCCAATAGCTTCTCGTGCACGACCGCTGCACCGGCTGACGCTTGGGTATGCGTGCTTACCCGGCGACAGTGCCTGCCGTCTCGACCGGGTAGCTCGTGCTCGATGGCGACTGCGATCGAGGGGATGTGAGGAGCATGGCGGTGTGGGATCCGGGCGATCGCGGCGCCACGCGCGGCGGCACTGCGATGGAGCGGTATGTCCAGGAGCTGCTGCGCGACGCCGAGCGGATGCGGCGATCCTCGCTGCCGCGCGGCCGCTCCGACGCAGCGGGTGCTAGGGATCGGTCGCCCGTCAAGCCGCCGCCGCGTCCGTCGTCCGAAAGAACCCGAGCTGCCAAAACGGTCGCTACGAGACCCTGAGCGGCGGCGACTCGGTCGAGGATCCCTACTAGAAGGAGGGTGTATGGCGACCAAGGATCACGGTCGGAGCATGAAGGACGACAGCAGAACGAGGGCCTGCGCAAGAAAGGCATGAGCCAGAAGCGGGCGGCGAAGATCGCGAAATTGCCTGACGCGTCAGAGAAGGGCGGCGAGGCGCTCGGTAGCGGCAAGCCCAACACCCATTCCGGCCGGGGCGGGACCAAGGTGCAGAAGGCCACCGGTCGCAAGGCCGGCAAAGGCGAACAGCAGCTGACCGGCGACGCCCACGTCGGGGCGGCCGGCGAGTTCTCACCGATCTCGCTGCAGCTACCCGGTGGAGCGGCGGCCCCAAGGGCCGCGCGGGCGGTCGTGCTCGCGGGCCTGCGCGGACACGTGAACTTTGACGTGGCCCGCGACGCCGCTCTCGTCGTCGGCGAGCTCGTGGCAAACAGCGTCGAGCATGCCGACGTCGGGCCGACGCAGCCCCTCAGCCTCGACTTGCGGATCCTCGCCGGCGACGTCTGGATCGCGGTGGGCGATCGAGGTTCACATCGCCTGCCGCGCATCACATCGCGCGAGCCCGAAGCCCCCGGTGGGCTCGGGCTCCGAGTGGTCGATCGGCTGGCCCGGTCGTGGGGGGTGGCCCGCAATGGCATCGGCCGCACAGTGGTCTGGTGCCGACTTGCCCTGGATCCGGCCGGAGGGCATGACGGCCGCTATTGACCAACGGTCGACGTGGGCCAAGTGAGGAGGGCCGACGGTCGGACAATGGCCGAGCAGTTCTGCCGCTGGGACCCCTAGCTGAAGCTGTTCGGGCTGCGCTTCTCAAACGTGATGGAGCCCGAGGACTACCGGGCCTTTCCCGGCTTCGACGCCGACGCAGGCCAGCGCAAGTGGAACCTCTGGGCCTACATCGACGGGCGCGACGGGGCTCTGGCGATCCGGAAGGCACTCGAGGCCGACCGGACCGGGGCCGAAGTCTTCATCATCGCAACGCCGACACGGTGGTGAGCCAGCCGAACGCTGGCTCGCGGCCGAGGTGTTCCCGGATTTGGCGATCGCGGCCGAGGTCGGCCCGAACGAGACACTGCTCTCCATCGACACGGCACGCCAGCTCCTCGGCTACGAACCGCGACACAGCTGGCGCGACCAGCGCTGAAGGCCCCGGGGGTAGTCAGCCGCCCGGCCCGGGGCGTCCGGAGATCCGCTCAACCCGTCCAGTCGTGAACCGGCGAGGAGACGGTGTCGCGTGCCCCGCGCTCGCTTTGGCCCAGATCCGAGCGCCCCGGTGCCGGCCGCCACGCGCCCGCTGCGGACGACGAGCGGGGTGTCTATCGTTGAGCCGCTCTCGCTCCTGCTATTCGCGCCAAGCAGTACTCACGAGCGTGACAGGCTCGGCGTTTGGTTCTCGTCCGCTTGCGAGCGTCTCGTCGGGCCGCAGCGAGACGTTCCGTTCTGTGCGGAGGCAGAACTCTGCTCATTCTCGCGCTGCTCGGTGAGAGGATCAGCGCGTGGCGCGTCTAGCTATGCTGCGGGGCGGCTTAGCGCTGCCATACGTTGAGCAGGGCGAGCCTGATGGCGTTCCGGTTGTGCTGCTCCCCGCCTGGGTTGACTCGCGCCGGTGCTTCGACCGGGTGACGGCCGCGTTGCCCGAGGCCGTCCATGCGTTCGCGTTCGATCAGCGCGGGCATGGCGTCGCCCCGAAGCCCGCCCATGCGCGCGGATGCGCGATCCGCTGGTGGAGGAACTTGCACTCGTGACCGAGATCGGTCTCACGCTGACGTCTACATAACCGCGGCGATGCAGGGGCCGGACGGGTGGACCCGGTTAAGGGACATGGAGGTCGCCGCCCGGCCCCGTAAAACGCCCCAGGCCGGGTTAGCAGCAGGGCGTTCGGCCGACGTATTCCCGAACGATCGAACGCCGCATGCCTCACTAAGCGACCAAGGTCGGCAATCGGACCCGCGCAGATGGGATTGAGACGCGCTGGGTAGCCCGCGCCTGAACAGGGTTGTTTCCCAGGGCTGGCGACCCTTTTCGAAGGGCGGTGGAACGGGGATCTGACTCTGAGATTCTGTCGAAGCAGGCGACTCGGGCCGGTGGGTTTCGACTGGTCGCTGTCGATGCCGAGGGGGCTTTGCTGATGTCGTTGTCGGAGCAGGCTAGGACGGGTGTGCGGGAGATGCCGTCCAACGCTGCGTGGCTTCTGTCCCGCGTCCTTAAGCCTGCGGGCACGGTCGGAACCGCAGCTGAGGACGTGACCGCGGGCGTCCGCGACCGGGGACGGAAAGCGAGAGCGGCTGTCGCCGACGCCATGCCGGTGGGCGGGGACTCGATCGAGATCCGGATGAAGCGGGCTCAGGATGCCGCGGAGCGTGCTCGGGAGGCCGAAGAAAGCGCGGTGGAGGCCGCGCAGGAGTCCAGGGATCGCGCCGAGCACGCTCGCGAGGTCAGCGAGCGCGGCCGCGTTCGCCTGAAGGAGGTCGACCGTGAGACGGCTCGGCGCGTCAAGCAGCGTGTCGCCGAGGCGCAGAAGGCTGCGGACGAGTCGGTGAAGCAGGAGCGAGAGGCCGCCGAGGCGGATGCCGACGACGAGCGGCAGGAGGTCCAGGCGGAAGTCGACGAGGCCGTCGAGGACGCTCAGGGCGAGGCCGAGGCGGCCCAGGAACGGGCCGAGGAGCTCGTTGAGGATGCAGTGGATAAGCGGGCGGAGGCCAAGCGTCTGGCCGATGAGGCGGCGGAGGCCGCGCGCGCCGCCGCCGAGGAAGCGAACCGCCAAGCGCGACAGCTCGCCGACGAGGCCGAACAGCAGGCGAGCGACGCCGAATCACGCGTCGAGGAGACCGAGCAGCTGCGCGAGCACGCCAAGACAGGTGCCAAACACACCGCGCGCGAGCTCCGGAACGGGGCGAACGGCGGGCTGGACTCCTACAGCAAGGCCGAGCTCGTCGAGCTGGCCGCCGGCATCGGCATCGAAGGGCGGACGAGCATGACCAAGAGCGAACTCCTCGACGCGATTGCCAAGGCGTCTCGGACGCGATGAACGAAAGCGGAGGCGACCACGATGAGATTTCTCAACCGAAAGAGCAAGCTCGAGCGGCTGCTCGAGACGGTGGGCGACTCGCTCGATCCCGCGAACGTGCTCAAGGGGGCCCTGTCTGACGGCCTCGGCTCCGGCACGCCGCTCAAGGATGGTCTGCCGACCAGTAAGAGCCTGAAGGCAGTGATGCCCCGCGGAAGGGCCTTGAAGGCGGGGCTGGTCGCCGGCGGCGTCGCCGGACTGACGGCGGGCAGCGCCGGCATCTCGTCCCTCCGGCGCCGCAGGGAGGGGGCGGCGGGCCATCAGTGAAGCTCACCAAGCTGGCGCTCTTCGCCGCAGGGTACGTTCTCGGCGCCAAGGCGGGCCGTGAACGTTATGCACAGATCGTCCACGGGGCCGCGCAGGCGTCTGAGAAGCTCGAGGCGTTCAGCTCGCGGCACCCCCCGAGCGGCCAGGCCCGCGGCTCCGCTCGTCCTGACCGCGGTTCCTGACCGCAACCGACGCGCATCTGACGGAGTCCTCATCGAGGCGTCGGTCCTGGCGCGCCTGCTGGGCCTCCGACTGCTGACACTCGACGCGACGGTCGTCCTCATGCCGGCCGAGGTGACAGCGCCGCAGTCGGCAGCCCATCGGCCTGCTGGGCGCGCGTCCGCGCGACCCCTGGCCGCCTTCCGGCCGGGCCCGGCGCGGCGAGCCGCGGCCTGGCCGGGGCCGTCCAGAACATCAATGACGGCAGAGCGATTCTCGCAGCGACCCGACGCAACTGCCCGTGACCGGCACCCCCGAAGCCCGGCCGCTGGTCACTCGGCCCAGGCGAAGCCGATCAGTCACTGACGAGCAATCCCCACCCGGCTGGCTTTGACGCGCTGATGCGCAATACGCTCGCCGCGACCACCGTCACCCGGCGACTCCAGCACGCACACGTGCTCGTCACTCACGGCACCGACTCCCCCGGCTCGCGCAGGCGACCGCGGCAAGGGTGATGCCCCTCGCCTGACCGTCGCATCGCAAGAGCGCCGCTTGCGCACTGGATGAAAGCGAGCAGCGACGCTCAGGGGCGAGACGTTCGTAGCCGCGCCCCCGCAAAGAGGCACACGCGACGCTCCGATGGGGATGCGGCGCTGTCGTTTCTCGCGAGAGGCAGGAGCGAGGGTGGTACCGCGCGACACACGTGCTCGTCGTCCGGAGCGAGCGTCGCCACTACCCCGGTGGAGACGACTGCATCCACGCGAACGCAAGAGTGCCCAAATCGTCGACCAGCAGCACGCCGCGTATCGCGTTGTAGAGGCCTCCTGTCTCGTGGCGTCCCGGATCTGGTGCGCTGCACCGCGTGGTGCGGTGAGGTCAGGCGGGAGATCGGCCTCGGCGGGTGACACAGCCGCAGGGGTGCGCTTAGCGATTGCGTACTTCCACCGCTCGGGATTCCACGGTTCCATATGTGCGCGTGGTGCCGGGAGTGGCGACAATGCATGGCGACCACCGCGCGACGGGGCCGGGCGCAAGCCCGGCCCCGGTCGCGGGTACGGCGCGGTCAGCCGAGCGGGATCTGAGACTGGATGGCCTCGGTGAACCGCGCGCGGAGCTGGCTCTGGTGCGCCGCGCTGCGCACGCGCAGGTCGCCGTACCTCGCCACGAGGAAGCGCCGGCCCTGGGGGTCGGAGCGGGTGGCGAACAGGTACGTCTGGCCGCGCTGCAGCCGCTGGTCGCCCTCGAGCAGGACCTGCTCGTCGTCGCGGCCCGGCAGCTGGCCGCCCTGCTGTACGACGATCACGGAGCTCGCCGCCGACCCCTTCAGGGTGTCGACGACCTGCACCGGGAAGTCGGTTTCGGGCAGCGGGTCCTTGTCGGTGGTCTTGCCGTCGCCGGTCACGCGGCCGACGAAGACGTTCTCGGCGAAGCCGGCCAGGCGCCGGTCGTCGGAGAAGTCGGTCGGCGCGACGAAGTCGACGCGGGTGATCTTGGGCGGCTCGGCGCCGCCGGACGATCCGAGCTGGACGGCGCCCGCGGTGACGGCGCCGGCAGCGATCAGGGCCACGACGGCGCGACGGGCGGACAGCCGCACAGGGGTGGAATTCATCTTGCTCATCTCCTTAGCCCCAGAGGACGTCGTAGCTGTATTGGTCGTGCGGCTGCACGAACTGGAACGCGTCGAGCGCCGAGGGCACGTACTGCTGCATGATCTCGCCGTCGAAGCTGTGCGCGAGGCCAAGGGCGTGGCCGACCTCGTGCATGGCGACCCAGCGGCGCTGGGTCGTCGTATACGAACTCATGTAGTGGCTGTTGAAAACGATGTCGTCGTCGCCGGACTCGTTGTAGTAGATCCCGGCCCAGTCGACCCACGACTTGTTCTGGTCGTAGAACTCGACGTCGTTGACGGTCAGGGCGCCGTCGAGCTGGATGTCGACGTCGCCCGAGTTGTTCCACTGATCGCGCGCCCAGCCGCGCGCGTCGTCGTAGATCGTGTTGTCCTGATAGTCGATCTTGTTGCTGACGACCGAGTCGTAGCCCAGCCAGTGGGCGCTCGCCGGGCCTGCGCCCAGCAGCGGGAAGGCCATCGCGACCGCCGCTACAGCGACAAGCCGGCGAAGGTGGCTCCTCATGGTGTCTCCTTTGGTTGCGTGGCTTCCACCCGCGCGTCCAGTCCGCGGTCCGGGCTCACAGGTGGCGTGCAACCCACTGTCCCTACATAGGAGGGCGGGAACCACGGGGAAAATCCCGGGGAAGACACCCCCTGGGTGTGATCAAGGGGTCAGGCTCGGCGCACCGCGGCCAGGGCCGACGCCAGCCCGATCATGGGGTCGCGAGGAGCTTTGGAGTTCCCCCGGTTTCGTGGACATGTGACGGGTGGGCCATCTGGCCTGCTGGAGAGGATGTCTGTCGATGCCAAAGACGCCGCCGTATTCGAAGGAGTTCCGCGCTGAGGCGGTCCGCTTGCTCAGGTCGAGCGGACGGCCGATCCCGCAGCTGGCGCGTGAGCTGGGCTGCTCGGAGCAGTCGTTGCGCAACTGGTCGCGCCAGGTCGATGTCGACGAGGGTGACGCGGAGGGCCTGACCTCGGATGAGCGCGAGGAGTTGCGTCGGCTGCGGCGCGAGAACCTGATCCTCGCTGAGGAGCGCGACATCCTGAAAAAGCGGCGGCCTTCTTCGCGTTGGAGCCTTTCCCGATCGCGTTCGCCGAGACGTGCTCGCCGAGACTTACGCTGAGGCTTGGGGTGTACTGATCCACCACCGGCTGAACGGCGCAAGCCCTATTCATACGGGACCGCGGGGCCTGGCGCAGAGGCGAGGGATTCGAACCGTGGGTGGACCGAGAAGGCCCACAACGGCTTTGATTGTCAATACCGGGCGGTTCTAGGCGCCAGCCGCGGCTCACGGCCGCTACTGCGCCAGAGCGAGCGCCTCGGCGGCAGCGCTGTCCACTGTCAGAATGGACGACGAGCGAGCGTCTCCGCTCGGGTGCCCGAGACGCCTGCTTGGGCGCGACGAAGAACCGAGCAAGCCGCGCCAGGGCGTGCTGCTTTGCGCGAGAAGCGAGAGCGGCCTAGGAAGAGCCGAGCGTGCTGGAGGTGCCTCAACGCAAGAGCGGGCCATGACACGACCCGGGCAATGGCGAAGTGGCGATGTCGATCCGGCGAGGTCTTGACGAATCGCGGTCCAGCGGACCGCTTTCGCCTTCGCCTGCGCGGGGTAGCCGGCCACGCGCCGGCGCCGCGCTGCCGCAGTGGCTCCACAACGGAATTCAGGTGGGGCCGCGATGCTCCACCCGCCTCCGACACTGCAGTGCGGCGGCGGCGTGAGTGTCGCTCTGCGCGAAACGTAGGAGCGCCTCCTTGCCTCAGACGGTCGTTCAGAAGGTGATCACGCGGTCGCTGTCGGCGAACAGCCGCGCGACGTCGGGTGGAGCCACCCAGCTCCCGTTGACCTTCTCCAGATCCTTTTCGTTCGCCCCACGGGCGACGGCGCAGCCCTTTCAGACGTAGACCGGAACCGCGTGGTCGCGCAGCTTGGCCAGGAGGTCACGCGCGGGCGGAACGCCGACACCCTCCAACGTCTCGAGCGTGTCGCCCACGAGGAGCTCGGCCGCATCGCCGCCGAGGATGATCGACGTGTCCTGCCCCACCTCGACCGAGCCGTTGGCGGCCAGATGCAGCGGCACTGACGCGCGCGTGGCGTCGGCGCTACCGGCGCTCACGAAATACGTGATCTTCACTGCTCCTCCTTCGCGCTCGGGGCTCAGAGGAGCATCCCAGATGACCGCCGCCCAGTCGATCGGGCGACACGTCTCCTCCCGCGAGGTGACGCTTGCCGCTCGCGAAGGATGGCCGCGAGCGGTGGATTGGCTCGCCGCGGGCTCAGGCCCGCGGCGCGACAAGCGGTTGTGCCGCGTCGTCGAGATGGGGTCGCCGAGCGTCGTCCTCGGGGATCGAGTGTCGGGTCAGGAACTGCGCCATCGCCTGAGCGACGGGCTCGGGACGTTGGATCTGCAGGAGGTGGCCGACCCCGTCGATCGTGCACTCCTCGACATGCGGGAGCGAGGAGCGGAGGAACTCGGCGATCTCCACCCAGAGCGGCTGGGTGTCCGCGCCGATCACGGACAGGACTGGGCTGCGAACGGCGGCAGCCTGTTCGGGTCCGAATGTCCACTCGGCGAGGGCGGGCAGCTCGACTCCGAAGAACGTGTCGGCATCCTTGATCGACTGCGTGACGACACCCGGGATCCGCTCCTCGAGCAACGCTCGACACCGTTCCCATTCGAGGCCGCTGGCGGCGGCTCGCGAACATGGCGAACGCGCCCGAGCGGTCGCCGCTTCCGTATGCCTCGAACACCGGGCCGGCGCCCCTCCAAGAACGCATGGCCGAGAGGCAACGACACCAGCGTCGGCTCAAGCAGAGTGAGCGTGTGCACCGTCTCGGGGTGGTCGAGGGCCAGCTGGGCTCCGATCGACGCGCCGGTGGAATGGCCCGCGATGTGAGCGCGCCGCACACCGAGGTGCTCGAGCAACGCCGCGGCGTCGGCGGCGTGCTCTCCTATGCTCACCGGAGGTGGAGTGTGCGTGCTGCCGACCCAACCGCGCTTGTGGTAGCGGATCAGCTGGTAGCGGTCGGCCAGTGCCGGCTCTGTGAGGAGCGGTACGAAGCAGTCGGCGATGAGCATGTCGATCAGCAGCACTGGCTCCCCTGCTCCGCGCACCTCGTACTCCAGCTCGACGCCGTTGACCTTTGCACGGTCCATGACTCCTCCTGTGTTGGATTGGTGGTTCTCAACCCAGATGCGTGAGCAACTTCGATACGGCCGTAACCGTCGCGGTTACGGGGACGTGCGATGAGCGTCCAGCGCGCGCGCGAGGCGGCAGCGCGCGGAGATTGGGACGAGGGCTACGAGCTCCTCATGAAGGCCGACTCGGAGGGGCTCCTGGGTCCGGCCGATCTGCCGTTGCTCGGCGAGGTCGCGTACGCGGCAGGCCATCTCGAGGTGACCATCGAGGCGTGGGAGCGCACGCACGCGTTGTCGGTACAGGCCGGCGACGTTGTCGCAGCGGCAGGCGCAGCGGTTCGAGTCGCCATGCACCTGCTCCTGGACACCGCCCTGATGGCACCGGTGCGCGGCTGGCTCGCCCGGGCGGAACACCTGCTCGAGGGTCAGTACGAGACGTCGGCGCACGCGTGGCTGGCCGCCGTCCGAGCGTACGAGCGGATGCTGACCGGCGACGTCCGGGGGGCTCGGCAGTGGTCCGAGCGCGCCGTCGAAGTGGGCTCCGTCTGTGACGCTGCGGCCTGCGCCGTCGGACAGGTGGTGGGAGCTCGGCTTCGCATCCTCGACGGCGACGTCGCGCAAGGACTGGCGCTGCTTGACGAGGTGGGAGTGGTGGCGATCTCCGGGGACCTCGATCCGCTCTCGACCGGGCTCGTGTACTGCGAGCTTGTCTGCGCCCTGCAAGGACTCGCGCAATATGACGTCGCGGAGGAGTGGACTGACGCGATGGAGCGGTGGTGCCGCACGAATGCCATCGGGAGCCTCCATGGCCGCTGCCGTGTGCACCGCGCGGAGATTCTGCGGCTTCGCGGCGCGTGCGACGAGGCGGAGCGCGAGGCGCTGGTGGCCTGCGAAGAGCTGCGACCGTACCTGCGCCGCGAGATGGGATGGCCGCTCAGCGAGCTCGGACGGATCCGGCTGCGCAAGGGCGACATCGACGGCGCCGAGGAGGCCCTCCTGGCCGCGCATGAGGTCGGCTGGGAGCCTCAGCCGGGGCTCGCACTGGTGCGTCTGGCGCGGGGCGAGTCGGCCGCGGCGGCCGCCGCGATACGAGACGCGCTGGAGCGCCCCTCACGCGTTCCTTCGAAGGAGCTGCCACCGGACACCGCGCTGCAGCGGGCGCCGCTGCTCGACGCGCAGGTGGAAATCGAGGTCGCGGCCGGCGACCTCGGCCGAGCCCGCGCCGCGGCCAACGAACTGGAGCAGGTGGCCGCCCGATTTCAAAGCAACGCGCTGGTCGCCGGGGCGACCCTGGCCCGCGGACGCGTGCGGCTCGCGGAGGGCGACGCGGCGGAGGCGGAACGGTGCTGCTCGGAAGCCGCGCGACTGTGGAACGAGATCGGGGCGCCCTATGAGGCGGCACTGGCGCGAATGGTCCTCGCAGAGGCCCTGCGCGCCGGTGGCCGCGAGGACCACGCGGTTCTCGAGCTACAGGCGGCCCGGAAGAGCCTCGACCGGATCGACGCTGCGGCCAGTGCGACGACACGAACCAACGTCTTCCGCCGTGAGGGCGACTATTGGTCGGTGGTGTTCGACGGGCGGACCGTGCGCGTCCGCGATCTCAAGGGCATCCGGTATCTCGCACAGCTCCTCGCCAACCCTGGCCGCGAGATCCACGTGCTGGACCTGGTCGCCGGTGAGACGGGGCAAGCGATGGCCCTCGGGGACGCCGGTGCGATGCTCGACGAGCGCGCCAAGACCGCCTACCGCCGCCGCCTGGGCGAGATCGAAGACGACATCGAGCAGGCGCGCGCCCTCGAAGACGCCGTACGGGAGGCGCAGGCCGACGCCGAGCGTGACTTCCTGGTCCGAGAGCTCGCGCGCGCGGTCGGTCTGGGCGGTCGCGATCGGCGGGCCACATCGGCCTCCGAGCGCGCTCGATCCGGTGTCACTCGCGCCGTCCGCCAGGGGATAGCGCGGATCGGCGAACACAATCCCCAGCTCGGCGAGCATCTCGACCAAGCCGTTCGCACCGGCACGTATTGCGCCTATGTGCCGCCTGGCGCCCAGGCGGCGTGGGCTTTGTGACGTCTACCGCCATGCCGCTGCCGCTGGTGAGTGCTCCTTCGCGCGAATAGCGGAAGCGAGGGCGAGGTCACGCCGGACGCTCGCTCGTCGTCCAGGGCAGGAGCGGCTGAGTCGGGCTGCGAGGCGCTCGCACGCGCCTCAACACGAGCGTGGCGCGGTCCCGGTTGTCGTCCCCTCACCGGCACACATCACCGAACCAGGCTTACGGCACACCTCCCCTCGGCCAGTGCTCAAGGAACTGGCTCCACGTGACGGTGTGCCGGTGCCGGTTCGGCTTGCGAGACGACGCAGGCCGAACTGCTCCCCCCTGCTGCCCGCCTCGCATGGAACTCGATAACTAGTGGTTGAGGAACAAGTCGGGCACGTCGCTCTTGACGACGACGACCTGGACGTCCGAGTCGCTCTCTCGTTCTGGACGCCGTGACGTCCGGGACTGCTCAAACGCGGCGCAGGACGCGCCCGATCATGGCGGCGATCGCCAGTTGGCTGCGAGCGAAGGAGTGGTGCTTGGGCAGGTCGTCGGCGACGTCTTGCTCACGCAGCCGGTAGTAGATGTGCCGCTGCACGGGCGGCAGCGCGTCCTGGTGCTCGAAGTTGGCGCTGGGGATGAACACCATTCCGGCCGATCCGCCGATGGTCTCAACGAGGGGCTGCCCGCAGTCGTCGCACCGGCCGCGGTCGAGCCTGGCGCACTTCGCGAAACGGCCTTTGTCGGGGTTTCCGAACCGCGAGCCGCGCCCGTGGCCGAAGCCGGGAGGCAACTGCTTGGGGTTGTTGAAGGTCGCGTGCTCTCCGTTGATCACGACGTTCTTCGCACGGACAAAGGTCACATCCGTGTACGGCTTGCCCGTGAACTGCTGGCAGTACAGGCAGTGGCAGTAGAACCGCTGCATGGGGACCCCCGGCCTTCACCTCGAAGCTGTTGGCGCCGCAGGTGCACGAGCCTGGCATCACGGTTGCTGCGGTGGATTTGGTTGTCATGAGCTCTGGGTCCAGTTTCGTGCTGGCGTAATCATGGGAAGCGACGGATGCCGGCGGGGGTTCATCGAAGGAAGAAGTTGAGGAGGGCGTCGGTGCGCTTGCCGAAGGGCGCACGGAGGAGGTTGATGCTGTTCCAGCGGCCCTGCACGAAGATGCCCTTGGGGTGGCTGAGCGTGCGGAAGCCCTCGATGCCGTGGTACTTGCCCATCCCGCTCGCGCCGACGCCGCCGAAGGGAAGGTCGTCCTGCGCGACGTGCATGATCGTGCCGTTGATGGTGACGTTGCCGGAGGTCGTGCGGTCGAGGACCTTGCGCTGGTCGGGGCCGTCGTTGCCGAAGTAGTAGAGCGCGAGCGGTCGTGGTCGTGCGTTTGACGTAGTTGATGGCGTCGTCGATGTCGCGGTAGGGGAAGATCGGGAGGATGGGGCCGAAGATCTCCTCGTGGGCGATGCGCATGTCGTCGGTGACGCCGAGCACGACGGTCGGCGCGAGGGTGTGCGGACGACGGGCCGCTTCGCCGGGCCGGTGTCCGACCTCGATGACGCGTGCCCCGTGGGCACGGGCGTCGTCGAGCAGGTCGGTGAGGATCGAGTACTGCTTGTCGTCGACGATCGAGGTGTAGTCGTTGCTGGTCGGTCCGTCTGGGTAGGCGGTCTTCACCAGCCTGTCGTAGCTGGCGATGAAGGCGTCGATCTCGGATTCGTGCACCAGGGCGTAGTCGGGGGCGATGCAGGTCTGCCCGCCGCTGAGGAGCTTCCCGAGGACGATGGAGGACACGGTCGCGTCCTGGACGCGGCCCCTTGCGACGATGGTCGGCGACTTGCCGCCGAGTTCCAGCGTGACGGGGACGAGGTTCTCGCTCGCCGCCTTCATCACGGCTCGCCCGACCTCGGTGCTGCCGGTGAAGACGAGATGGTCGAAAGGCAAGGAGGAGAACGCGGAGCCGTCGCCGCTGACGATCGTGACCTGCTCTGGCGGGAAGACCTCGCTCAGCATCGACGCGAGCACAGCGTTCGTCGCCCGGGGTCAACTTCGACGGTTTGAGCATGACGCGGTTGCCGGCGGCGATCGCGGTGACGACGGGCATCAGCGACAGGTTGACGGGATAGTTCCACGGCGAAATGACGCCGACCACGCCGAGCGGCTGGTATTCGACGCGGTTGGTGCCGAACCGCAGCGGCAGGGCGATGCGGCGGCGGGTCGGGCGCATGAATCGACGGAGATTGCGCTGCAGGCAGTTCGATGCCCTGAACGACGCCGAGGAGCTCCATCATCGCGGTCTCGTGTCGCGAGCGATGTCCGAAGTCGGTGTTGATCGCCTCCTCGATGGCGCTGCGGCGGGCGATCAGCGCCGCTTTGAGGTTGTTCAGATCGCTGCGCCGGGCCGCCAATGAGGGCGCTCCGTCGCGGAGAAGGGCGGCGCGCTGAACTTGGAGAATGTGACCGAAGCGCTCCGCGTCGGTGGGCTGTGTCGCGGCTTCTGTGATGGTCATGATGCTGTTCCCTGGCTGCCGGTGAGGGCGACGGGGAGCTGCGTGCGCTGACGGCGGGCCATCCGGCCCATGAATCGGACGATCAGGCGGCGCGGCAGGAACTTGCTGGCGAGGGCGAGCGGGCGGCCGTTGGTGATCACCGACGGGGGCGCGGAGCGGCGGTCGAGCGTGTCGAGGGCCGTCCTGACGACGTCGGCGGGTGTGGCTCGCTTCGCGCCGTAGTCGGCCGTCTGGCTGCCGGCGGCGTCGTAGAACTCGGTCCGCGTGGCGCCGGGGCATACGGCGAGGACGCGTAGGCCGGTGTCTCGGCTCTCTTCCCACAGCGATTCGGTGAAGCTGAGGACGAACGCCTTGGTGGCGCCGTAGACACTCATGTACGGGGTCGGCTGAAAGCCCAGCAGGCTCGCGACGTTGATCAGGACGCCAGTGTCGGCGGAGGTCAGCGGGTCGATGTAGGCGCGGCTGAGGTCGACGAGGGCGCTGACGTTCAGCGCGATCATGCTCTGCAGGCGGTCCGGATCCTCGTCCGTGAACGCGTCGTGGGTGCCGAAGCCGGCGTTGTTGACCAGTCCGGTGGCATAGATGCCGCGGGACTCGAGTTCGGCACGCAGCGTGCGGCCGGCGTCGGGCAGGCCGAGGTCGCGGGCGACGACGGTCACCGTGACGCTGTGCGCGCGGGTGAGTTCGGCGGCCAGGCTCTGAAGCCGGTCCGCCCGGCGGGCGACAAGCACGAGGTTGGCGCCACGGCCGGCCAGCTGACGGGCGAATTCGGCGCCGAGGCCGGAGCTGGCGCCGGTGACGATGACGGTCTGGCGGTGGTAGTCGATTTTGCTCATGGCTGCATTCTATGCACTGACCTGCACGGAGTGCAAGTTGCTACATCGTGTGATCCCCCGTACCATCGGTGCATGGCTCGGAAACCGACACCCCTTCGGGAACAGACCCGCTCGGTGGTCCGATCGCTGCTGGCTCGAACCGCGATCGATCTGTTCGCCGCCCAGGGGTACGACAACACGACACTCGAGGAGGTCGCCGCCGCAGCGGGTGTCTCTCGGCGGACCCTGTTCAACTACTTCCGCAACAAGGAAGACCTCGCTCTCAGCGGCCTGTCCGAGCAGGGCGAATCGATCGCCGCGCGGCTCGCCGAGCGGCCGGCCGACGAAGACGCCTGGACGTCACTGCGCGCGGCGTTCCAGGTGCTCGAGGAGATCGACCTCACGGCCGAGCGCCGGATCGAGCTGATCACGCTCTTGTTCGGCAACGAGTCCCTGCGCGCCGGGCACGCCGAGAAGCAGGCTCGCTGGCAAGACCTGTTCGCACCGCTGATCGAGCCGCGACTGCCCGACTCCGACCGCCGCACCCTGCAGGCGCGCGCGATCGCGGCCGCGGCGATCACGTGCCTGCACGCAGCGAACGAGGAGTGGGTGCGCCTGGCCGGACAGGTCGACCTGTTCGACCTCTACGACACGGCCGTGCAGGCCATCCGCCGCCCGGCATAAAGCCCGCCTCCGCCCGCACAGCGCGACGAACCAGAACGAGGCGCCGACAGTCTTCCTCACGGCCCCGGCGGAGGTCTTCGGCCAGCAGACCTGCTCGCATGGCCCAGCCGCCCGCCAACAAGCGCCATCAGAACCCCGCCAAATAGCGCTGAAGTTCACCATGGGATCGAGCTCCGCTTGGGTCGGCGCGCCGATTCTCGGGACGTGTTCCGCGCCGTATGCGAGAACGAGCCCCGAGCGCGGGCGGGCCGTCGCGTCGTGCTTGCGACGGTCTCCGACGGAGTCAGCGACGTCGCGACGCCGATGTGCATCAAGCAGGCGACGCCTCCATTGGCGAACGAGCGAGCGCGCGTCCTGCGCTGTCGCCGCGCTCGCCCTGGACGAGAAGCGGTAGTCGGCGGCGCCGACCAGCCGCACTATTGCTTCTCGCGCAAAGCGGCACTGCCCTGCAGACGTCTGGCGGTACGCGCGGTGCCACTGCGCTCCCGAGCGGCGCGCTAGAAACGGCGCCCCGTCGCGGCGAGGACTACTGGCTTTCGCGCGAGGCGGCAGCGCGTAGGTTGGCCCGACTCTCTCCAGAGACGGAGACGGAGGCGGGTCGGCGTCAGCGCTGGTCGATGGTCTCGCTGAGCAGTGCGTCGGCGATCTCGGTCGGCTCGATGCGTTCATCGTTGGTGAGGACGGCGACAGTGATGTCGAGGGACGGGACATGCCAGAGATCTGCCTCAAAGCCGGGTATGCGACCGATCGACCCCCAGAGCTCACCGCCCAGCTTCCGCACGAATCTCTGCCCGATCCCGAGTCCGTAGCCGATGTAGGGATTCAACGTCGCCGATACCCAGTCGGTCATCTCGTTGATGGCAGCTCGCTTCACGACCTTCCCGGTGAACAGAGCGTCACCGAATCGCGCGATGTCCTCGGCCGTCGAGTACATCCCGCCCGACGCCCACTCCGACGAGGCGAGCGAGTTGTACGGAACCCACCGCATCCCACGCGAGAGGTCTCGGATTGTGCCGGTCTGTCCGGGGTCTCCGTAGGCGTGCGCGGCGTCGGCGGGCGGATCGTCGTCTGGCTGCAGGCCCGTGCTGTTCAGCCCTTGCGGTTCGAGGAGCAGCCTCTTCATCTGGGAACCGAGACTGGATCCTGTGGCGCGCTCGATCGCCAGGCCCGCGAGAACGTAGTTGGTGTCCGAGTAATGCCAGCCGTCGCCTGGGGGAAAGTAGGGGCGGCGCACATAGCGCAGCGTCTGGTCGGGTGTCCATCGCCGGCGCAGCGCCCGGTCGACCGCACGCACATAGGCCGGGTTCTCGTCGATGCCGAACAGCCCGCTGGTGTGATTCAGCGCACGGCGGAGCGTGATCTCCGGCGCGGCGCGCGAGCGTGGAACCCATTGCGCCACCGGGTCATCGAGATCGAGGTCGCCCTGCTCCGCCAGCCGCAGGATGAGCGCCGCGACAAAGGTCTTGCTGATGCTGGCGACCCCGTACACGCTGCGGCCGGTCACCGGGCGCGCGTTGCGGCGATCGCCGACGCCGCTTCCGCCCGACCACCGCAACCGGCCGCGGTCGACGACCGCAGCGGACACACCCACCTTGGTGTCGCCTCGAGCGTCGTCGAGAATGCGCTGGAACGCTCGCGACGTCTCGCGCTGCGACAGCGGTCCCTCGCGTGCGCGCTCACCTCCGCCGCAGCCGCCGAGCGCGGCGACGACCAGACCTGCGATCAGCAGTCGACGCGCGCGCAGGAACATCGAGCTCATCGCGATCCTACGCCTGCCGGCGCGGCCTCACAGAAGTGCATCTCCGATCCGAGCACGACCGGCGCAGCGCCTGACGCTCGGCCAGCCTGCGCCGCTGCGCCGGGCTCACCTGCTCGACCACCGCCCCTGAAGCACGGAGCCACGCGGACACGCGAAAGCTCCACCGCTGCTGCCATTCGCGCAAAGCAGCACTGGCGCACTCCCGGCAGTCGCTGGGAACGCAGCCACGTCGGCCACCGTGTTGGGCACGGCCGGAAACCCTACGGCCTTCGCTTTCGCGGCTCCCAGGTGCCGATGCTGCGCTCCGGCAGAGCCGCAGCGGCACCGTCGGCGTCAAGTCGCTCCAGGTGCTCATGGTGTATGGATTGGCGTGTGAACGTTCACACGAGCCCGATGCGGATCGCGCATGTCGAGAGCTATCCCGTCCGCATCCCGGGTGTGTCGCCACCATTCGCCTGGCGGCAGGGGCTGAGGGGTGCCCCTCCCGACGGCGAGGGCGCGGTGCTGCGGATCGGGACCGCCTCCGGCGGAGAGGGCGTGGCGATCGCCCCCCGGCGAGGCGCGGGCAGCATCCTGAAGGACATCGTCGACCGCGTCCTCCGCGAGGAGCTGATCGGCTCCGACGCGCTCCAGCGTGAGTGGCTGTGGCATCGCCTGTGGGAACTGGACCGAACCGAGGAGCTCCCGCTCTACCTCCTCGGGCTGGTCGACACCGCGCTCTGGGACCTGGCAGGCCGGGTCGCCGGCCAGCCGACCTGGCAGCTGCTTGGCGGCTTTCGCCGCTCGATTCCCGCATACGCGTCGACGGTGACGTTCGCGACGACCGAGGAGTACCTCGACGTGATCACCCAGTGCCTAGAGCTCGGCTACCCGGCGATCAAGCTCCACGCTTGGGGCGGGGCGCGCGCCGACGCGCAGCTGTGCCTGGCGGTGCGCGAGCACGTCGGTCCCGACGTGCCGCTGATGTATGACGGCTCGGCGGCGTTCGACCTGCCCGACGCCGTATACCTGGGTCACGCACTCGGGGATGCCGGCTATCTCTGGTACGAGGAGCCGATCCGCGAGTTCAGCGTGACGGCCTACAAGTGGCTGAGCGACCGCGTCCGCGTCCCGCTGTGCGTCGCGGAGACCTCCGACGGCGTCCACCTGAACACAGCCGACTTCATCGCCAGCGGCGCCGCCTCGTTCGTGAGAACGAGTGCAGAGCTACGTGGCGGGATCACCGGAGCGATGCGGATCGCCCACCTCGCCGACGCCTTCCGCCTACGGGCGGAGGTACACGGGATGGGCAACTACTCCCAGCACCTGTGCATGGCGATCCCCAACACGACGTATTACGAGTCGCTCGTCACCTCCACCGAGGTGACGCGGGAGGCGGTCGTCGACGCCCACGGCCTCGTGCACGCCCCCGGTGGAGTCGGCCTGGGCCTCCCGGCAGGTCCCGAGTATCCGCCGGAGCTTGGCCATCTCGTCATCGACCCCGCGCAATCCGCGGCGATCTTGTGAGCCGAGATCTGTGGGGAGAGGGCGAGTGTTCGGGACACGTAGCCCCGAACGCCCGAAACGTCAGCGCCTCGCTACGACGCTGAGAACGCCCGCTTCTCGCGCAAAGCAGCACTGCTGCGCCGGCGCCGCGACTATCGGTTCCAGGCGTTACCGGAAGTGCGTCGGCGGCTCGGCTCAGGTCGCCCTAAGGGCGGTGGCCGGGACGACCGGGCCGAGCGGCGCATTGCTCGCCGGGCTAGGCAACTCCCCCGCCGGCCCCACGAGTGTCGGGAGGGGGGCGGCCCGCTTCGCCACTTCGCTCCCACCCGCGCTTGGCCTCGAATTTGGCGTGCGCCTTCTCAGCGCGTCGCTGACGGCGCCTGTCGCGCATGTTGCGCAACCGGCCAAGGACGCCCGTCTGCTTGCCGCCCGAGCTGGCCATCGCCAACCTCCTGAGATCAGAACGTGCGCCGACGATACGCCGAAGGCAGAGCAGCGCGCAACCGGCACTTCCGGTTCGAGGCATGAGGAGCTCCCAGGCCGGAGCGCGCGCCGGCCGCCGCTGGTCGCGCAACGCAGCAGCGAGCAGCTGGGAGGTGAGGGCGTCCAGGCGACCCTGGTGCGGAGCCGGGCACCCTGCGATGTGCGGAGCGCTGTTGGTCAGGAGAATGCCAAGGCCGTTGACTCTCGGTGAAGCCTGCCGCTAGCGTCGCGCCTATTCGGATGCACCGACGAGAGGGGCGCGGCATGGCCGGCAAGTCGGACGCGTTGAGAGAGCGCTATGAGCGCTTCAGCCAGGGTGACCTCGAGAGGGCGCTCGATATGTGGAGCGACGACTTCGTCTGGGAGGGCTCGAACGCTTCCGACCTCCCCGGCTCGGGCCGACATGAAGGAAAACAGGCCGCGATTGACGTGCTCCAGCAGGCGGTCGGGGCGTGGGACAAGTTCGAGCTGAGCGCGGACGAGTTCATCGAGCAGGGCGACACCGTCGTCGTGCTTGGGCACACTGACGTGGCCAAGGGCGAACGGTCAGAGCGGCTGCCGGTCGTGCACATCTGGCGCTATCGCGGAGACGAGGAGATCTGTCGTCTCCAGATCCTCACCGACACACTCGAGAGCGCGCGACTCCTCGGCATCGCCTAACCCTTCAAACAACGCGACAAGAGACTCCCGCTTCTCGCGCAAAGCAGCACTCCGGGTGCTCGCGAGCCTAAGTGCCGGTGGCGGGCGAACGCAGCAGCGCGCTGGTTCACGTGTCGCGCCGGAACCGCATCGGTGACCGTGGCGCAGTGACTGATGCTCGCCGGCCCCTCTTGGCGTCGCGGCCCGTTGCACGGTCAACGCGTGACGGTCAGACTTGGCAGGTGGCGGCTCCGCTCGTGGTTCTCGTCGTCCTCGTGGTTGTGCTGTTGGTCGGCTGCGGCGGTGACGCGAGCAAGGAACGGGCCTATCCGCCGCCCGAGATCACGGTGGAGGGCACCGGCTCAGGCGTGCAGGTCGATGTCGGCCGACGCAGCCTGTATGTCGAGTGCGAGGGCTCGGGGAGCCCGACAGTTCTCCTCGAGGCCGGCTTTGGCGGCGCCTCCGATGTGTGGGCGGAGGTGTTGCCGGAACTGGGTCGGGAGACTCGCACGTGTGCGTACGATCGGGCGGGCATTGGCGTGAGCGAAGCGATTCCTGGGGTACACGACGCGGGTGACGAGATCAGGGATCTCGAACGGCTGCTTGACCGTGGCCGGATCGAGCCGCCGTACGTGCTGGTCGGCCATTCCTACGGAGGGCTTCTAGCTCGGCTGTTCGCGCGTGCGCATCCCGACCAGACCGGCGGCGTTGTGCTCGTCGACGCTGAGGGCCGTGATGAGTTCCGGCGCGTACTCGCGGCGTGGCCGAAGTCGCTCGCGCCCGGGCGTCGGCGCGAAGTCGCGGAGTCGTCCGTCATTAACGGTGTCGACGTCCGGGCGAGTTCGGCGCTTGCCAGCGACATCCGGTCACTGGGTGACACGCCGCTGGTCGTCATCAGTGCTGCCCGCGAGCACGAGCTCTTCAGGGGTGCCCCTCCGAGGCTGTACCACCACGCCCTCCGACAGTGGCGCGTGCTGCAGGCAGAGTTGGCGAGACTTTCGACCGATCACGCCCACGTCGTCGCGATGGGCAGCGACCACTTCGTCTTCCGTGATCAGCCGCTCGTTGTCCTTCGTGCGGTCCGCGCCGTCGTGCGCGCGGTCCGCGAAGAGGCGCCCCTCCCACCGTGCGAGCGGCTATTCCGGGGTCCGGATGTGCGCTGCCTCAGCTAGCCCCAGCCCGTTGGCCACTCGCCCACGGCGACGCCGAGTCCTCCAGCTGAAGGGCCGAAGCCTTTGCCGCGCTTCGCAATGAGGCGGTTCCGGCACTCGCGGGGCGGGGACGCGGGTGCTGCTCATCGCGCAAAGCAGCACTCTCCAGCGCGGCCGGGATGGCGTTTGGTTGTCGTCCACAGCGCTGGTGCCGGACGGCCCCCTCATGTCTCCTGCTTACGCAGGGGTGAGCGGGAGCGCCGACAGACAGGCCGCCGCGGCCATCTACTGCGCAGTGACCACCTCGCAGAGCGCCGCGATGTCGGCGGCCACGCGCGCGGGCGCCTCGAGTATCGGTAGGTGGCCTACGTCGGGGTAGACCACTAACCGGGCTCCCGGGATCTCCGTCGCCATCGCCTCCTGGTCTCCGCGTGGGAGTAGCGAGTCGCGTGCACCCCAGACGATTAGGGTTGGTACAGATATCCGACCGGTGTCCAGCGGCGGATCGGCGGCCAGCAACCCCTCGAATGCATCGCGCCAAACGCGCGCTGGAACCTTGAGGTTCTCCTCGCAGAGCCTTGCCATGACCGCCTCGGGAACCTCACGCGCAACCATCCCCTCGCTGAGCGCACGAGCAAAGGCCGCGTCGATCGGGTCCTCGAGCGTCGCCAAGACGTCGGCGAACGGCGGCCGCCGCCCGCGCAAGCTGCGCGGGCTCCCTACCAACCCGAGGCCGAGCGTCCGGCCCGCATTGTCCACGGCGAATCGCTGAGCCACATAGCCGCCGCTCGATGCGCCCACTAACACGGCTGCGTCGAGCCCGACTGCATCCATGAACGCGCCGACATCGTCGGCGAAGTCGCCCAGCCCGTAGCCTTCCGCGGGCTTCGGGGCGTCGCCATGCCCGCGCTGATCGAACGCGAACGCATGGACGGCGTCGGGCAACACGGCCGTCAATTGGTCGAAGCACCGGCGCGAGTCAACCCAGCCGTGAAGCAGCACAACCGGAACGCCATCAGGCTCGCCCTGCTCAACATATGGCAGTTCTAAGCCGCCCCGCAACATCGCTAGACGCGCCACGCGCTGATCCTCTCACCGAGCAGCGCGAGAATGAGCAGAGTTCTGTATCCGCACCGAAGGGGGAAATCTCGGTGCAGCCCGACGAGACGCTCACAGGGACGAGAAGCGGTAGTCGCCGGCGCCGACCAGCCGCACTGCTGCTTCTCGCGCAAAGCAGCACTCCCCACGCACGTGTTGCTCGGGTCTTCGTTCTCGCCCAAGCAGGCGTCTCGGGCACCCGAGCGGAGACGCTCGCTCGTCGTCCGGTGCGAGCGTCCGCGCGTCTCGGCGGAGACGACCGCATCCGCGCGCAAAGCGATACTCAGCGTCCGATGTTCTGCCCGCGCCAGTTGCCGGTGATAACCGTCCTGGTGAGGGTCACGGGGGAACTGGTCGAAGAGGCCGCCCCCTCCGTGGCCCGTCTGGGCCGGGGAGGTGGTTGTGGGCGATCACGCCGCCCTCGATCGCGTGCTGAACGGGCAAGGTCGCTTTCAGGGACGAGGCTGCTCCGGGCCCATTCGTCCCTAGGGTCAGCGGCGGATCAAGGACGGCTCGACTTCGCGCAACCCTCGGTGGTGCCCGGTTATGTGATGCGGGCGGCGAGGAGGCAGAGATCGTCGGTGAGGGTGCCGTAGGCGTAGTCAGCGACGCGTGCGCGCAGGACGCCGACCGCCTCGGTCGGTGAGGCTTGGTGAAGGCCGCCGAGCGCAGCGCTCACGCGGTCCAGTCCGAACAGCTCGCCGTCGTGCCGTGCTTCGGTCAGCCCGTCTGTGTAGAGCAGCACACCCGCGCCGCCCGTCGACCGCCGCGAACCTTCTGCGCATCCGAGCTCGGCGCCAAGCCCGAGCGCCGTGCCCTGCCGCAGCGCTGTGAGCTCCTGGCCGTCATCCAACCACAGCGCGGGAGGATGGCCCGCGTAGGCCCAGCGCAGGAGCTGTTTACTGGGGAGGTAGGTGACGCAGGCGGCGGTGACGAACTCGACGCTGGTCCCGGCCCGCTCGATCAGAGCGGCGTTCGCCCAGCTCAGCAGGCGGCTGGGATCATCGGAGAACGGTGCGGTCGCGGCGAACGTGGTCCGGATGAACGATGCACGCCGCGCTGCCTGCAGACCGTGGCCGACGCTGACCCGCTCGGCGACGCACCCACACCGCGACGTGCATCGGCCGTCCGCGGCCGCAGCGACTGACGTCCGCTCGTCGTCGTCACTGGGGTAGCGAGCGGTGCGTCCCGCCGGGGCGGCTGCTGACTGCGGGTCCTGGTCGCAGGCAGGAGGTGGCCCGCACTCGTTGAGACATACGGCTCGGGCAACGCCCGCTGCCACCGTTGCAGTACCTGGGAGGATCCGCGAGGGAAGTGACGGATCCTTCTGCGTCCGTGGTTGTGGGGCTCGGCTGCGCCGTGTTGTCGGCGTTCGGCACGAACTTGGCGTTCCTGTATAAGCACCGCGGCGCCGTCGCCGCGCCCGATGTGGACATGCGCCATCCGTTGCGCAGCGCCGCCGACCTGTTCCGCTCGAAGTGGTGGACGATCGGCTGGCTCGTCGCGGTCGCGGCGTTCTTGGCCCATGTGGGGGCGCTCTCGCTGCTTCCGCTTTCGACGGCTCAGGCGGTCCTGTCGGGAGGGTTCGTCCTGCTCGCCGTGCTCGCGGAGCGCTTCTTCGGCTTCCAGCTCGGCCGCCGGCAGTGGATCGGGATCGTCCTGGTGGCGCTCTCACTCGCGCTGTTGGGCGTGACAAGCAAGCCGTCCGGCGATGACAGCTCTGACTATTCCCTGACGGCGCTGATCCTCTTCGAGGGCGGTGGCATCGCGCTGGGGCTCCTGCTGATCTTCTCGCACCGCATCGAGCGGGTGAGGGCGCAGCAGGGCATCCTCTTGGGCGCGGCGGCCGGGCTCGGCTTCGGGATTTCGGACGTGGCGATCAAGGCGGTGACCGACGATCTCGAGGGCGGCGTCGTCGGATTGCTCAGCCCCTGGAGCGCGCTCGTCGTGATCGCGGCCATCGGCTCCTTCTTCGCTTCCGCGCGGAGCCTGCAGGTGGGCGATGGCGTGGCCGTGATTGCGATCACCTCCGTCGCTGCGAACATGTCCTCGATCGCTGCGGGGATGATCGTCTTCGGCGACCCGCTGGGTGACGACTTCTTGCTCGTCGCGGCCCGGCTGACCGCGTTCGCGCTCGTGCTCCTGGCCGCCGGGTTGATGCCTGCCCCGGTCCGTGTGGGAGAGGCGTTGCAGGAGCCGCGCGCGGAGCAACTCGGGACCTCGCCGAAGCCCGCCTGAGGCTTGGCGCGCTCGACCGCGTTAGACGGTCGCGGTCTCGCCGGAAATCCGGCTGCGGACCAGGTCGGCGATCTCAGCGGCATGCCCCGGCGCCATCCCACTGATGACGACGTTCCCCTCGGTTGTCGACACCGCGAGGCGTGCCCCGAACCACTTCCCTTTCACACTCACCGAGGAAACCTGCTCGTACGGGACGGAGAGCGTCCGACGGACGGAGATGAAGAGCAGCCGCCAGTCGGTGGCCACGAGTACGCCATCGTGTCCCGTGCTGATCCCCGGCGCCATGTCGATCACGCCCTCGTCCTCGTTGACGAGTTCGTCGAGCCTGTGGATCAGAGCGCGTGTCTCCTCGACCGCGCGGCGGTCAGCCCACGCCCCCGCAAGCGTCCCGCTCCGCCTGATCTGCGTCGGCTCGAGCCGCCCGGCGGATCGCGTCCGCGTTGCGGGCGGCAGCCTCGATCTCCTCAGCCAACCGCCGCAGCTTGCGCGCATCCCGGCGCGGGAACGTGACCTCGCGGCGCCACGTCGGACCGACGATCTTGAGGGTCAGCGCGGGACGGTGCAAGCGACTGGCGACTGGGCTGTGCTCGATCCACGCGCTGACTTCGGGCGTCAGCTCGTGGGTCCCGCCGACCGTGCTCACCCGGTCGGCATAGAGCACCAGCTCGTGGCCATAAGCGGCCAGCGGCTCCGCCGTCCTGGCCGCCCGCAGCTGCCGCTGGGCCAGCTCGATTGCACGATTGTGCACCTTCTCGGCGTGCCTGAGCGCCCGCTGGGCGGCGGCGATCTCGTCGTGCTCTTCGCGCACCAGTTCCCGCAGCGGACGAGCAGCGACCTCGATGGCCTCACGCTTGCTCTCCGAAGCCGCCATGCGATCCACACTAGCCCCTCCTTTGACCTCACGCGAGCACGGCCGCCGCACTCCCCGCGGGGCGCAACACCTAGGTGACTACCGCTGCGAGGCGCTGGACGTGTCCGGCAGATACGGCCGCCGACCGCAGCACTTCGACCAAGCTCTCCACGGCAACGAGAAGCGCCTCGTTCGCCCGCCGCCGTCGCCGTACCACCCTTCAAGGCGTTTCCTCGACGCTAGACCGGAGCGGCGTCGCGCTCTCTCTTGCACGCAAGCGGTCGTCCGAGGCGCCCCCGAAACATGCCGCAACGGCGACGGCCGGGTGTCTGGTTGACGAGCGGCTGGCTTTCGCTTCGCGGGGGCGAAGCGAGTGCACGATCTCGGAGGATGCCGTTGGCGGGATGCGCGAGCGCTGGTAGGGCGGCGGGCTCCGTCCGTTGTGCGATTGGGAGGAGCTCCCATGACCGTCTCAGCAGTGCTCGATGCCGCTGGTCGGCGTCGCTCGCCCGCGACCATGCCCGGCTACCACGCCGGACGTCCGCCCCGCAACAAGGGGCGGGTCTATCCCGCCGACCCGCCGACCGTGGAGGAGATCGTCGCCGTGATGCGCGAGGCCAGCGATGACCGCCACGGGTTCAGGCTGCGCGCGCTGATCGTGGTGCTCTGGCGCGGCGGTCTGCGCGTCGCGGAGGCGCTGGCGCTCGGCGAAGCCGACCTCGATCCCAGGCGCGGCTCGCTGCTCGTGCGTAACGGCAAGGGCGGTCGCCGCCGCGAGATCGGCATGGACGCCTGGGGTTGGGAGCAGCTCTCGCCCTGGCTCGCCGCTCGCCTCGAGTTGCCGGTCGGTCCGCTGTTCTGCGTCATCGACGGCCCGACCCGCGGGCGGCCCTGGTCGAGTGCCAACGTGCGCGTCGAGTTCCGCCGGCTCGCCGCCCAAGCCGGTATCCGGCGCCGCTTCGCGCCGCACCAGCTGCGCCACGCGCACGCCGTCGAGCTCGCGCGTGAAGGCGTTCCGCTGAACGTGATCCAGCGCCAGCTCGGCCACGCCAACCTCGGCACGACCTCGATCTACCTGCAGGGCATCGACACAGAGGAGATCATCGCCGCCGTTCACGCTCGACGCGCGCCGATGATGTCCGCCACCGCCGGACTCCAGCTCTGACCACACCGACGCCCGGACAGCGGGAGCGCCGCACACGCTCCCGCTGCCAGCTCGAGAAGGCCACCGCGTTCGAGAACGAATGCGAGCGTCACAACACCTCGCCCGCGCACCCCGCTCGCACCTGCGTCTCGTCCGGAGCGGGAGTGAGCTAGGCGCCAGCCGAGACGCGCGCTCCAGGCTCGCGGCTGACGCGTCGGATGCGTGGGCGAGACGCGCGCGAGGCCGTTCATGGCGCCGCGGCGTCTACGACGGCGGTCAGCGAGGTCCCGTCAGAGTCTGCGAGCACGCGCACGATCGGGAGGTCGAGCGCCGACTGGTACGGCGCCAGTTTCTCGTGCGCCTCCGGTCGCGTCGATGCGGCCACGCCGACGCGTCCGAGCGGGACATCCATGGCCGCGAAGTGCTTGCGATGGCGCTCGTCGATACTGCGGTAATAGCGTTCCTCGTCGCGGAGTCGCTGCAGCGAGCCGGAGCCCACGGCGACTCGGACGTATGAAGCCACGACCGGCGCGGCGCGCCCCGCCGCGTCGGCTCCGTCCTGCACGCAGCGGCGCGCCTCTGCCACGCGGTTGGGCAGCATCCAGTTGAGGAGGACGCCGTCGGCAACGGCGCCACCGAGGCGCCACAGCCGGGGTCGCATGGCTGCCACGACGATGCGAGTCTCCGCCGGGAGGATCTGGCGGAGCTCGGCGACGGCGCGCTGTAGCGGGTCGATCTGTGGGCGGAGCTGGCCGGATCCGATCCCGATCCAGAGCTTCGCGGGATCGAGCCCGAGGCGGTCGATCTCGGCCCTGATCCGGGCCGGCTGATGACGGTCGAGGGGCAGGACTCCGACGCCGAGCTCGAGTTGTGGTGCCCCAGCGGCGAGATGCGCGAGCGTCTCCAGACCGGAGGCGGCCGGCTCGTCGTTCGACCACAGCGAGTGGTATCCGAGATGCTCGCAGCGGGCGGCCAGGTCCCGGGCGAGTCCCGCGTCGAGGCCCGCGGTGATGCCCAGTCCCCGGTGTGTCGGCGTGGGGGTCTTTATGGCCTTCGCCCCGCCCGGCCGCCGTCGTCTAGCGCGCCGCCAGCTGGATGGGAACGGCGCCCTTGGGCCGCAGCGTGATGCCCTCGGTGTCCAGCGGCACATCCTCCTGGTCGCTGCGGATCCGGAAGCGCTGCAACACCACGGCGACGGCGATCGCGGCCTCCAGCGTCGCGAAGCGCGATCCGATGCAGGCGCGCGGGCCGCCGCCAAACGGGAAATAGGCGTGTGGGTGCCGCGCGCGCTCGCGTTCCGGGGCGAAGCGAGCGGGGTCGAACGCCTCGGCGTCATCCCAGAACTGCGGATGCCGGTGCGTCGCGAACTGGCTCACCACGACGTATGCGCCCGCGGGGATCGAGTAGCCGCCGATCTCGTTCTCGGTCTCTGAGAGTCGGCCGAGCGCGTAGGCGGGCGGATACAGGCGCATCGCCTCCTTGATCGCCATCGCGGTGCGGCGGAGGGCGGGCACATCGTCGGCGGTCGGCGGCCGACCGTCGAGGACCGCATCCAGCTCGTCTTGGACGAGCCGCTGCTCGCTTGGATGGCGGCCGAGGAGATGGAGCGTGAACGTCAGCGCGGTCGACGTGGTCTCATGCCCGGCGAGCAGGAAGATCAGCACCTCGTCGCGCACCTGTTGGGCGTCCATCGCCGTGCCGGTGTCCGGATCGCGGGCGCGCAGCAGCCGCGAGAGGAGATCGTCGCCACCGGCTCCGGCCTCCTGCCGGTGTGCGATCAGCGTGTCGACGACGTCGTAGAGCGCTCGCCGGGCGCGCGCGGCCCTGCGGTTGCCGGGGGTGGGCCAGGACGTCGGCGGCGCCAGCGGCGACATCGCGCGCCGGAACGTGTGCCGGTTGAGCACCGGGAACGCCGAGTCGAGAACGTCGCCGGCCTTGGCCACGTCGTCGCCGAAGATCGCCCGCCCGACGACTCGCAACGCCAGTTGGACCATCTCGGCGTTGGCGTCAACGCGCGCGCCGTTTCGCGCGACGCGATCCCAGCGCCCCGCGACGGCAGCGGTCTCCTCGGCCATCAGCTTCGAGTATGCGTCGACCTGTCTACGGGTGAACAGCGGCTGGACGAGGCGCCGCTGTCGTTGCCAGACCTCGCCTTCGCTGGTGAGCAGTCCCCAGCCGAAGGCTTGCGCGATCTGCTTGTAGAACCGGGTGCCCTTCGAATAGCCCTCGCGTGAGCCGGCCAGCACCGCCTTGACCCCATCGGGATGGAACACGCAGTACAGGTCGAAGCGCACGCCGGGCGGTCCGACCGTGAGACGCACCACGTCCCCGTGCTCGAGCATCGCCCGCTCGTACGTGCGGATTTGGCTCTTGCGCAGGTCGGGCGCCCAGCCGACCAGCGGGTTGGCGCGGGGGCGGGGTGGCGCTGCCATGATCGCTATCACCCGTAAGGCCAGCGCGAGGCTGCGACCGGCATCAGGCCTTGGGGTCGATGTTGAGGTTGAGCCGGAAGAGGTTGTCCGGGTCGTAGCGCCGCTTGAGCTCGGCGAGCCGCTCGTAGTTGGCGCCATAGGCGTCCCGGACGCGGTCGTAGTCGTCGGCCGACAGGTAGTTCGTGTATGAGCGCTCGGCCAAGTAGGGCGACAGTGCCTCGAAGGTATCGCGCGCCCAGGCGATCCCTGCCTCGGTGTCGGCGGGGTCGGTCCACTGGGAGATCAGCAGCAGGTTGTGGCCTGGTTCCCGGTGCGGGTAGGCCGTGGCCGAGGGGGCGACGCGCGTGACCGCGCCGTGGAACTCCTCGGTGATGAGCGCGCAGAGCTCGCTGGGTGCCTGCTCGAACGCGCTGGTCAGCACCTCGACGGCGGGATCGGAGAGCTCGGAGAAGAACGCCGACTTCCAATAGTTGAGCGCTCCCGGGAACAGCCAGTCGACTCCCGTGTTCACGACGGGATAGGGCATGCGCTGGATCATGTCCGCGGCCGGTGAGCCGAACTCGCGCAGCGGGCGGATGTCGGCCTCGGCTTGGTCGGCGTCGTCGCCCGCGTGGCAGAGCGCGATTCCGCAGAGCTTTACCCCCGATCCATCCGGGGCATGGAGGAACGCCGCCTGCGTGGAGAGCTCGTCCGGAAGGTCGGCGGCGAACTCGCGGTAGAACGAGAAGAGCTGCGGCGCCGCCTCGAGGGGATGCAGCACCGCACCGCCGAGGACGCTGGCGGCGGCGTGCGCCCTGAACTCGAACGAGGTCACGACGCCGAAGTTGCCCCCGCCGCCCCGAAGCGCCCAGAACAGGTCGGGATCGGTGTCCTCGCTCGCAGTGACGACAGCGCCGGACGCGAGCACGACCTCGGCCGACAGCAGGTTGTCGACAGCCATCCCGTACTTGCCCATCAGCCAAGCGATCCCCCCGCCGAGCGTGAGGCCCGCGATCCCGGTGAGCGAGATCGACGCCGCTCGGGGTCGCGAGCCCGAATACGGCACTGGCGCGGTCGAGCTCGCCGACCCTGACGCCCGGCTGCGCGCGGACCGTCCGGCGTGCCGGGTCGACGTGGATACCCTTCATCAGGGACAGGTCGATCATCAGCCCGCCGTCAGTGACCGCCTTGCCGGCGACGTTGTGACCGCCGCCACGGACCGAGATCTCGAGCCCTTCCTCCCTGCCGACGTTGACCGCGTGCGACGACGTCGGCCGTGTGCATGCACCGCGCGATCACCCCCGGGTGCTTGTCGATCAGCAGGTTGTGGATTCGCCGGGCCTCGTCGTAACCGGGATCACCCGGAGTGAGGACCGGCCCCGAGAACACCTCCCCGAGCAGTTGGACGGAATCTTCGCTTGTCACGCTTGACATGACGCGGCCCCTTAGTGGTCGTTGGCTGTCGACCTATACTGATCGGTACAGTACCGCTCGGTACACTACCAACACGGCATGGGACGCGCAAGAACTTTCGACGCCGACGAAGCCCTGAACAGGGCGATGACCGTGTTCTGGAGCAAGGGCTATGAGGGGACGTCGCTCTCCGATCTCACGGAAGCGATGGGCATCAACCGTCCCAGCCTCTACGCCGCGTACGGCAACAAGCAGGAGCTGTTTCGCAAGGCCCTCGAGCGCTACGGCGACGGGCCTTCGTCCTATGAGCGTGAAGCCCTCGCGCAACCCACCGCGCGTGAAGTCGCCGAGGGCCTGCTACGCGGCGCCGCCGATGTGCAGACCGATCCGGACACTCCGGCCGGTTGTCTCGCCGTCCTGGGCACCACGTACTGCGCTAAGGACTCCTCGCCTGTCGGCAAGATCGTGATCGCGTTCCGCCTCGCCGGCCAGGCCGCGATCCGCGAGCGCTTCGAGCGAGCCCGTGCCGTGGGTGATCTCCCGGCGAATGCCGATCCCAAGGCGCTGACCAGCTACCTCGGGACCGTCGTCTGTGGCATGGCTGTGCAAGCCGCGTCCGGGGCAACCCGGAGCGAGCTCGAACGCGTGATCGAGCTCACCATGCGCGCCTGGCCACAGTGACGACGCTTCTCGGCAGAGTGCGTCGGGCGCGTGGCGCGGAGCGATCCGCGACGGCTCGCGGGCAGGCGCCCTGATTCGCCGCATCGTGCACCCTGCCGGGCGCGGTGGGCCGCATCAGCGGGTCTCGTCCGGCCTCCCTGTCAGATCGGGGGCCCGGAATGGGCACCAAAGTCCTCGGCTGTCTGACGAGGAGCGCGCAGCGATGCGCGCGTGATCGCCAGCTGACCGAGCGGGCGGTAAGCCCACCCGGACAGCATCCCTCCGAGTCTGCTGTCGATACACGACGAACGCGCAGTCTCGCTGGCGGCCGAGCTCGCGCCCGCGCACCGCGATGAGCGGGCCTCTCGCGACCGTCGCGGCAGACGCCGGCTTGGACGAGAACGACGAGCCGAGCGGCCCGCGCTGGTGAGTGCTGCTTCGCGCGAAGAGCAGGAGTGAGGGCGGACTCACGCGAGACGCCTGCTCGTCGTCCGAAGCGGGCGTGCGCCGAAGCCAGGGGTGACGGTCGCTTCGCGCAACAACGCAGAAGCCTCGCGCTCGTGGCGCGCCGTCAAGGAGCTGGTACCGCTCAATCTGTACTTGCGCAGTTGTCTCGAGTAGCCGAGAAGCGTCACGGCCGACAACCGATACTTCAGAGTCGTCGCCTGCGCGGCAATCGGCGGCCTGGGCCGCTACTACCGGCGCCGTCCCAGGCGGCGTCCCCAGTCACGTGCGAGCAGAAAGCGAATGAGGCGCAGCGCGAGCTTACCCTTGCGCGCCGTGTAGGGGTACCAGAGGAGCTCCGACCTGGGTGTCAGCCGGGTTGCGGTGACCGCCTGCGGCCGGCAGTACTTGCGAACCCCGTGTGCGCCACCGAGCCGTGCGCCAACGCCTGACTCCTTCCAGCCGCCTTGTGGCACGGGAAACGTGAAGACGTTGGTGAACATGTCGTTGACGTTCACCGCGCCTACCTCCAGGCGCCGAGCGAGACGCTCACCGCGGGCGCGGTCCCGAGTCCAGATGCTGGCCGACAGCCCGTAGCTCGAGTCGTTCGCGAGCCGGATCGCCTCTTCGGCGTCTTTGACCTTCATCACCGGCAGCGTCGGGCCGAACGTCTCCTCGCGCATGCAGCTCATCGACTGTTCGACGTCCACGAGCACGGTGGGCTCGAAGAACGCTCCCGGCAGGTCCGCGCGCTTGCCGCCGACGAGTGCGCGTGCCCCCTTCCCCAGCGCCTCGGACACGTGCCGCTCGACGATGGTGAGCTGGGTTTCGCTGGAGAGCACCCCGACGTCGGCGTCGAAGCCCAGGCGGTCGGGGCCCTGGCGCAGGCCGCGCACGCGCTCGGTTACCAGCGCGACGAACTCGTCGTGCACCGGCTCCTCGACGTAGACGCGCTCAACGGAAGTGCATGCCTGGCCGGTGTTGGCCATGCCGCCCCAGACCGCACCGTTTGCCGCTCGTTCGAGGTCGGCGTCGGCGAGCACGACCATCGCGTCTTTGCCCCCGAGCTCGAGGCTGTATGGGATCAGCCGCTCGCCGGCGCGCTGGGCGATCCTTCTGCCTGTCCGGGTAGAGCCGGTGAACTGGATGAAGTCGGCCTCGTCAACCAGCGAGGCGCCAGTGGCTCCCGCGCCGGTCAGGCATTCGAGCACTCCTGGAGCGCCCAGGTCCTCGCGCCAGCCACGGACGATCTCGCGGGTGGCGAGCGGGGTCAGCTCAGACGGCTTGATGGCGACCGCTGCACCCGCCAACAGCGCGGGCACCGAATCGGCGAGGGCGACCGCAATGGGGAAGTTCCACGGGCAGATGACGCCCACGACCGGGTATGGCCGGTAGGCGATCGTCAACCTCTTGCTCGCTGTGAGCAGACCGTGCGGCCGCGGATGCAAGTCGGCCAAAAACCTCTCGGCACGCTTCCGGTAGTACTCGATCAAGTCGATCGCCGTCGGGACCTCCAGGCTGGCCTCCTGCCACGGCTTCCCCGTCTCCCGCTGGAGCAGCTCCGCGACGCGCTCATCGTTGTCGAACAGCCAGTCACGCAAGCGCCCGAGCCAGTGGCCTCGGCCGATCGGTCCGAGCGCCTCCCAAGCCGGCTGGTGGCCCCGCAGTCGCCCGACGGCGGCGCGCACGTCCTCGGCGCCGAGATCGGGCAAGGAGGCGACCAAGGAGCCATCCGCGGGCGACCTCACCTCGAAGTCCGGAGCACGCTGCGGACCGTTCCCGGACGGCCGCGCTCCAATCTCGTGCGCGCCCGTGGACTTCACCTCGGGGTCGCTCGCCCCCATCAGTGCTTGATCTTCTCACGGCTCGATCGGCAATGCCAATCGACACCAGGTCGCGGACGATCGACACGGGCGCGGACCCGATCAGCGCCGGCGTCACGCACACCTCGTGGAGCAGGGAGATCTCGCCGCCACCCGATCGATCATCACGCTCGCGATCGCGTGGAGACGGACTTCCGCTCGGGACGAGAACGACGCGCCGAACCGGGCGCCTGGTGAGTGCTCCTTTGCGCGAGGAGCAGCAGCGGGTTCGGATTGCCTGCGTCGGCCTCTCCAGGGCGGGCCTCGGCATCCCAGCGACTGGTTGCTTGTCACGAGAAGCCAGGAAACGGTTGAGCGGGGCCGCGAGCGGTTGACTGGCCCTTCGGTGTGCGGGAGGGTCAGGCCGATGGTCACTGCGGAGGAAATCGCGCAGGTCGCTCTGTTCGCCGTGCTGGATGCTGCGCAGCGCGAGCGGCTGTCACGGGTCGCGGCAGACATCAATCTCGCTCCAGGCGAATACGCCGCGGATCAAGGCAGCGAGCGCGCGCTGTTCGCGGTGCTCTCCGGCAAGATCGAGCCGGTCCAGCACGTCGACGGGATCGCGCGGGCCGTGGGTGTCCGCCATCCCGGCGAGATCTTCGGCGAAGTGCCGATCGCACTGGGCACCGTGTTCCCGGTTGGCTTCCGCGCTGCCGAGCCGACGCGGGTCATGCGGATCGACCCGCACGATTACCACGCGGTGGCGGCAACGGCACCGGACGTCGCGCGAGAGGTCGGGCGGCTTGCCGCGCATCGGATGAGCGGGCTGCGCGGCCTGCAGGGCCTGGCAGCGGAGCCGCCTCCTCCGCGCGCGATCGTCGTGGGCCATCGGTGGGACGCCAGCTGCACGGACCTCAGGCGCTTCCTGGACCGTAACCAGGTCACCTTCCGCTGGAGCACGCCCGAGGATCCGAATGCGGCTGACCATTGGGACGGCCCGCTCCCACAGGACCCCGACCTGCCCGCGATCCGGGTCGTCGGGGGCAAGACGGTGATCCGCCCGCAGCTGCGTCGTGTCGCGGAGTTGCTGCAACTCGGTACGGAGGCGGAGGTGGCGGAGTACGACACGGTGATCGTCGGCGCCGGCCCTGCGGGACTGGCTGCGGCGGTCTACGGGGCTTCAGAGGGGCTGAACACGATGGTGGTGGAACGACAGGCGCCGGGCGGTCAGGCGGGGACCTCTTCACGTATCGAGAACTACCTCGGGTTCCCTTCTGGCGTGTCAGGCGACGAGTTGGCCAGCCGGGCGCTGCAGCAGGCGCGCCGCCTCGGCGCGGAGATCCTCGTCACGCGCGCAATCGAGCGGATCGATGCCTCGACGCGGCAGGTCCACCTCGACGGCGGCGATGTCATCCGAGCGCGCACAATCATCCTCGCGTGCGGCGTGAGCTGGCGGAAGCTCGCGATCGAGGGTTTCGATCGCTTGGCCGGGAAAGGGATCTTCTACGGGGCGGCTCGTAGCGAAGCGCCGAGCGTGCACGGCCAGGACATCCACATCGTGGGCGCTGGCAACTCTGCCGGCCAGGCAGCGCTCTTCTTCTCGAACCATGCCCGCAGCGTCACGATCCTCTGCCGTGGCACCGGCCTCGCGAAGAGCATGTCGCAGTACCTCATCGCCCAGCTCGAGGCGCGCGCGAACATCACAACGCTCGTCGACAGCGAGGTAACCGCGGCGTACGGCGACGTGTCGCTCGAGGAGATCGACATCCACGACCGCATCACCGGGGCGACAACGCGACTGCACTCCGGCGGCCTCTACATCTTTATCGGCGCCGACGCTCAGACCGGCTGGCTGCCGGCCGAGATCGCCCTCGACGGGCAGGGCTATGTGCTCACCGGCTCGGACATGCGCGCAACCGGCGCCTGGAGCCTCGCCCGCGACCCCTACCTTCTCGAAACGAGCGTCCCGGGCATCTTCGCGTGCGGCGACGTGCGCTTCGGTCCGGTCAAGCGTGTCGCCGCGGCCGTCGGCGAGGGCAGCATGTCAATCGCCTTCGTGCATCAGTACCTCAAGGAGGCGAAGGTCGCGCACGCGTCGCAGGCCTAACGCATCGGGCGGTTGCTGATGCTGATCGACCCCGACATCGGGCGGAGCATCTCCGTATCGCTCTTGGAAACCGAGGAGGCGCTGCGGCAGGGCCACGTGGCGCTCAGCCAGATGAACCCGAGCGGCTCTGATGTCGGGAGGCGGACCTCGGTCGAGTCCGATGAGGTGGGTGTAGGCATTCGGCGGGTAAGCCGGTCGCCGCGCGGCGTCCCGGTCGTCGGCGGCTTTCAGGCCGCGGTTCTTTCGTCTGCGTCACTCCCCTGAGGAGCGAGCCGTCGTCAGCGGCGAGTCTGAAACCGAACGCGGCTCGGCGCCCGCGCGTTGCGGCAGCGCGGCTCCGGTCTTACAGTCGCGGCTGCGAACTGGAGGGGGATTCGATGAGCAGTCGGACGGTTGTCGTCGCCTTAGCGGCATGTGCATTATTCGTTTCACCGGCGACGACGCTCGCGGCGAAACCCTGGAACAGCGGCGGCGGAAAGCCCGGCGGCGGAGTCACCTGCAACCTGCCGGAGTCGAATGCCGAGGCGCTCGAGATCCTCAGCAACTACTACCCCGGCTATTGGTGGGATCACACGGACCTCACGATCGCCGTGCAGGCCCATCCCAGCGCGACCGACGAGCAGCTCGCCGCGATCCGCGACGCGATCGCGACGTGGTCGAGCACGCTGCGAGAGTGCTTCGACGGGCTGATCACGTTGACGGATGTGACCGGAAGCAAGCGCCAGGCGGCGGACATCATCGTGCACTACGTGCCGACCGCTGGGGGCGTCGTCTTCGGCGGCTACGCGATCTGCGGCGCCCACCGCTGTCCGAACATCCTTGTCCGGTCAGACCTGCCGCCGAGCCAAGATCGCGACCCATACGACCCCGAATATCTCGGCTGGGTGACGCTGCACGAGATCGGGCACGCACTCGGTCTGGGTCACGCGACGAACCTGCTCGAGAGCACGGATCTCATGGGGTACGGATGGCCGGATCTCGGCGATCCGGTGCTGTCTGACTGCGACATCGACGCCCTCGCCTACGTCTTCGCCTGGGCGCTGAACGGCACCGAGCCAGCGCCTCCACCGGACGAGGGGCCCTACGACTGCTCACAAAGCTGAGAGCCCCTGACGTGAGTGAAATTCAGCCGTGGAGAACGCGACGGCCCTGAGCAACCTGATCGCCGCCGACAACCACCGTTGATGCGTGAGGTCTCATGGGCGCAGCTACCACGAGTAGACGCGGAGCACGCCGGTGATCGACGCGACGACCGCGATCTGGCGATGGATCAGGACTCGCCTGCCGTCGAGGGCGGGAACAGCACATCCAACGGGATCTCAACCCGACCCCGAGCGGCACCGTACTCAAGGGCCTCGAGCCAGCCCTCCAGGTCCGATAGCCGCTCAATTGCTGTTGTGATCATCCCACTGCGCAGGCCAGCCTCGACCTCGCCGAGGAGGTCGCTCACGACCTCCTGGACTTGATCGCTGAGCATCCCGGCAGCGCGGGAGATCTCCATTCCCTTCAGGGTGACGGCGCTCCCGGTCTCGGTAGGTTGCGCCTTAACCATATGCTGGAGCTCCACCTCCCCATGTGGTTAGAGAGCGGTGCGGCCAACTGACGGCGTCCGCGCCGAGCTCGCTTTGGGTTAACTCGCGGCCACCGTACTCCTCCTATCGAGGAGCGTCTACCTGGCGGATTGATGACCGGGCACTCGTGGAGGGGTCAGCGGGGCCCGGATTGACCGGGCGCGCCAAACCAATTCTTACTCGCCCGGGTGGTTGTTGCCGCCGGGGTTCGGCACGCCGCCCGAGGTCGGGATCTCGTCCCCGCCACGGTTGCCGGCGTTGTAGGAGTTGCCGGGATCGCCGCCGTAGCAATGCTCGCCGGCAACGAACGTGATCGCGTCACTGCCGTTGCCATTGCCGGCGTTGCACTTCGACTTGGTGTCGGGCGGCGGGGGCGGCGGCGGGCAATACCCCGCCAGCGCGGCCGCCGGCGCCAGCGCGCCGACTCCGAGCAGGACCGCAACCGACGAGGCCGCAAGCCTCCCCTTGATCCTCACCATCTCCTACCTCCTTTGGTCCCTGTCGCCCTCTTGGCGACGTTCATGAGCTAGGACCTCCGCTGGCGGACGAAGTTGAGGACTTGCTCGATGCCCGTTCTAGGCGTCACCCCGCCGTAGGCGTCATTACCTTGCCGCCCCATCGCCCCAACTCGGGAGTTGGAGAGATGTGGCAAGCGGCACGCACGAAGGCGGGCGGCGCTGAAACACGTACCGCGACTGGAGCAGCGTCTCGCTCGACACTCCGGATCGGCTTGGGCGGGACGCTAGGACGACCGGGCCTTGAGCGCCGGCCGCCGGCGATGCCCACGGTCGTGCCGGAGCTAACTCCTCAACCTTCGCGTGCCGCGGGGGTCAGTGCATGTGACCCCTACTTGTGGAGGACTTCATGAGGAAGCTGTTACTCGCAGGCGCCATGTCCGCCGCCGCGATCGCCCCTGCGGCCGCTTACGGCGCAGACCCGGCTCCGTCCGACTTCAAGAACGCCGCCAAGTACTGCAAGGCCCTCAAGGCCGCGTCCGATACGAACTTCGCGTCGATGTTCGGCACGAAGAAGAACGCGTACGGCAAGTGTGTCTCGTCGACCGCGAAACAACGGGCCAACGAGGACGCCGCGCAAGAGAAGGCCGCCAAGACGAACGCGGCGAAGAAGTGCAAGGCCGAGCGTGAGGATCCGAACTTCGCGGCTGCCCACGGCGGCAAGACCTTCGAGCAGTTCTACGGCACCGGCAAGGGCAAGAACGCCTACGGCAAGTGCGTATCTCAGAACGCTAAGCAGGACAAGGCCGCAGCGGACGACAAGGACAAGGCAGAGCAGAAGGATCGCGTGAACGCCGCCAAGCAGTGCAAGGCGGCGAAGAAGAGCGACCCCGACCGGTTCGCTGACGACTACGGAACCCGCCGCAACGCGTTTGGCAAGTGCGTATCGCGTACTGCCAAGAAGCTCGCGGCCGAGCGCAAGACCGAGAGCGCCCCGGCGGCGTAGCCGCCGTCACGTCAGGTGCCGGCGCCCTCCCAGCGCCGGCGCCTCCACCGCCGCGACGTCGTAGTGCTCGCGAGTGGGGCTCGCCTCGAGGAGCCGGGCGGCACCGCAACGCTGCAGGTACCGGCCCACACCCAGCGAGCCACGGTCGCCCAGGGAGGACAGGCAACGCAGCGAGCGCTCAATGAGCGAGCTCGGGCGGGTGAGAGTGCTGCTTTGCGCGAATAGCGGAAGTGCGGGTGGCCTCACGCCAGACACCCGCTTGTCGTCCTTTCCGACAGTCCGCTGGAGTGAATCGAGGCCCGCTTGTCTACGACGGCGTATCAAAGGTCGTGGTGGTCGAGCCAGTCGAGGATCCTCTTGGTCACGCTCTTGCTCGTCCTGTGGAAGAGGCCGACGTGCCCGGCGTTCCTCTGGAAGTAGACCGCGACCTCGCAGTTGCAGCCGTTGCGCCACATCGCGATCTCGGGCGTGACAAGGTCGGGATCCGCGGCGTGGTTGTCGGGGCCCGGGAAGGCCGCGTCCCGATCGCCGAACACCAGCAGCACAGGGGTGGGACCAACGTTCCCGATCGTCTCGGCCGGGAGGTTGAGGTTGCCGCCCTCGCCGCTCGGCGTCGGCCAGGCAGTCTGGGCGTAGTAGTCAGGCCCGCAGAGCTGGTCGAGAGCCTTGGCCCTCATCCCCGGGACGTAGAACAGAAATCTCTCGCAGAACTCGGAGTAGCCGTCGGTGCCGTCGAGGAAGAACTCGACGTAGTCCTCGCGCGCGGCGAGCTGCGGCACCAGGACGCCGATGAGCTCCTGGAAGGCCTCCGAGAGTTGGGGCTGGTTCGACCAAAACATCGGGATGATTCCGTCGATGTCGTGGTGGCGAGTGGCGTAGCCCTCGACGATGGCGGCTCCCGAGCTGAAGCCGGACAGGACGACACGGGTGGCACCGCGGCCCGCCGGCTTGCCCGCGCAATCGGTGTACGAGCCGGTGCGGATCTGGGTGACCATCTGGTGGGTCATCTCGACATAGCCGTCCGGGGTCAGCAGCGAACCGGATCCCGGGGGCCGCTCGTAGGGGCTGTCACCGTAGCCGAGGCGATCGATCGCGAACACCGCATAGCCTCTCTTGGCCAGCGACCGCGCCGTGTCGTGGGTGCCCTTGATGATGGGCGCGCCGCCGCTCCACGCGCTCCGCTCGGCGACCGCGCCGTGTTGCAGAAGGAGGGCGGTCGAGCGCAAGTGAGACCTCTTCTTCACACGGAATAGGGTGCCGTGGACCGTCGAGGGGATGGGATCACCGGTGTTTTTCACGGTGAAGCACACCTCGTCCGCGGTGGACTTGGAGTGACTGCGGCTCTGAGACGCAGACACGTTTACGCGCTCGCACCATCTACGCGTGTCAGTGACACGCGATCTGGTTCGCGTGTTCGCAACAGCGCAGACACGGCCGGTGCCGTTCTCGAAGCGGGTCCCACGGCGGGTGCGCGCCTTGACCTGCCAGTGCTGGAGCTCGCCCGTGCAACGGCCCTTCCACCGGTTCCGCGCGCGGGCCGCAGTCGCCGGCTGGCGGACGACGACGCTGATCGAGACGCGCTCTCCGCGCGTGCATCGGATCGGCCCGTTCACCACCACCAGCTTGCCGCGCGCCTTGTGGGTGGCGAGGTCGTCGATCGTGTTTGCGCTGAGGAACGCACTCGCCGCGTCGGCTCCGCCGAGCATCGCGACGCCGAGACCGAGGGCCAACAGGCATGTCCTCATCATGTGTTCCTTCCGTCTAGGTCGCGCGCCAGCAGCGCCATCCGAGAGAAAGCCGCGATCAGCTGCCTCGGCCCGGGTGGCTCGGCGGTCCCGCGACGGTGGGCGTCGATCGTGCCCACGCTCACCTGCGCACGTTCAGGCCCGAGCCAGTCCGCAAAGCCGCGTTCCGCGATCTCGTCGCCGAGGACGAGCTCACGCGCGGTCGCCGCGGGTGCATCTCCGCACCACCCCATCCGCCGTGCAGGAGCAGCAGCGGGATTTTTGCGCCGCCCCTCCAGACGTACACGGGTCGCCCATCGACTGCGCACTCGTCTCGCCCCACATTCAAACCGCTAGTGGAATCGCAGCAGGACTGCGGCGGGCGAGGAAGCTGAGGATCGCCGCGTTGACCTCGCCGGGGTTCTCCTCGTTCATTAAGTGCGACGCGGCCGTGACCTCGACCCGTTCCGCGTCGGGCAGCAGCTGCTGCAGGCGGTCGGTGAGCCGCGGTAGGTAGGCGGGAGTCCGCTCTCCCGTCATGAGCAGGGTCGGGACCTGGACACCGCGCACGTCGTGCTCGCTCAGGGGCGGGAAGCCCGCGCCGAGCACCTGCGCCCGCAGTGTGCTCAGGTTCTCGCCTGCCTGCTGCTTGCGCTCCTGTGGAAGCTGCTCGTAGGTGTCCTTGCCGAGCAGGCCGTGGGCGAATTTCTGCATCGCTGCGTCGTCGTCGCCCCGCTGGAACGCCTTCTGGGCGGGGACCGCCGTCTTCGCGGCGAAGCTGAGGATCGTCAGCGCGGTCCGCGGCCGGCGGAAGAGTCGTAGCAGTTCCGTGGGGCGCGGCGGCACGCTCATGAAAAGCGGCAGCACCGGCGGCTCCTGGAGCACCAGGGTGCGCACCAGCTGCGGATGGCGGATCGCGGTCAACAGACAGATGAAGGCGCCAAAGGAGTGCCCGACGAGGTGGGCTGGCGCGGCGCCTGTCACGCCCAGGAGGGCGACTAGGTCGTCCACGTGCGGGAGCATCTGGTCGTCGGCGTCCGGCTCGATGTCCTGATTGGGCCGTGCGTACCGGCGGCTGTAGGCGATCGCGCGGTAGGAAGCACCGATCGCTGGGAGCTGCTGCTCCCAGCTGCGCAGATCGTCGGCGGTGCCGTGGACGAGGACAACGGCCTCGCCGTCGCCCTGCTCTCGGTACGCGAGGCTGGCCCCGTTGACAGCGGCGGTCCGGACTCCCTCGAATCCGGGGCTCACGTCGCAGCCGGTATCGGTCATACCGGCCACGGTCGCACGACGGGGAGCCGCGAGCATGAGCGAAAACCCCTACTTCGCGGCGGAACTTGCGGCCGCCGCCAAACCCTCAGGGGCGGTGCTCGAGGTTGCGAACGGCGTAGGCCGCCGCTTCGCCGCGACCGCGCAGCTCCAACTTGGAGAGCACGCTGGCGACATGATTCTCGACAGTCTTGCGGGTGATGAACATGCGCTCGGCCATCTCGCGGTTGGAAAGGCCCTCCCCCAGCAGGCGTAGCACCTCGGACTCGCGCTTGGTCAGCACGCCGATTCCCCGCGGGCCGGCGCGTGCCGCCTTCATCCCCAGCGAGCGCAGGAACGCGGCGGCCGAATCGGCGTCGCCCGCGGCGCCAAGCCGTTCGAAGCCGGCGAGTGCGGCCGTGGCCTCGGCGATCGCGACTTCACGCTCCCCCTCACCCATCGCCCGCGCCAGGAGCAGCCGCGTGCGAGCGATCTCTAGCGGCATCTCGAGGCGTGAGAATGCCTCCAGCGCTCGCTCCAAGTGAGCCAGCCCGTCGCCCTCCGCCGTCGCGACGACGAGCCCGAGTGCCCGCTCGCCGCGGGCGACGATCACATCGCAGCCAAGGCTCGTGCCGAGCTCAGCGAGTCGGCGGGCCCTGGCGCCGGCCTCGCGGACCTTGCCCTGCGCGATCTCGACCTGCACCAGCAGCTCGAGTAGCGGCGCGCACCGCAGGCAGTCCTCACCGAGCTGGCGCGCGCGGCGGCCGAGCATCGACGCGGCGACGGCAAGCTCGCCGCGGGCCAGGTGGATCGAGCCGAGGGCATAGCCGGCGGCGACGTCGTCCTCGAGGCCGTCGAGCAGCCGCACCGCCTCCTCGATCCGGCCCTGCCCGAGGCGCAGCTCCGCGAGCTTTGCCAGCACCTCGGCGTGGAGGCGGGGCTCGGCGGTCTTCGGCATCTTCTCGAGCGCGGAGCGAAACTCTCGCTCAGCCTCGGCCCATCGGCCGGTCGCGAGCAGAACGCTGCCGTAGTGCAGGCGGCAGAGGATGTAGACGTGGGGGGAGCCGTAGCTGCGGTTGAACTCGTCGGCGGCGCGAATCCACCGCGCCGCCCGCCCGACCTCTGCGGCGCGGGCGCAGGCCACCACCGTCTTGCAACTCGTGTACACGACCGTTTCCGGGCTCTCGTCCTCGCCGGCGAGCGAGGCGGCCATCGCCTCGTCGAGTAGGGCCGTCCCCTCCTCGACTCTGCCCATCTCGACCAGCGCCGCGCCGATCTCGCTCAGCGCGCACAGCTCGGCGTTGGGGCCAGGAGCGCCTGGGAAGCGGTGGGCGATCTCGAGCGCCTCGCGCCCGTAGCCCAGGGCGGCATGCGGGTCGTCGCTCGCGGACGCGAGTGAAGCCCGACACAGCAGCACCCAGGCCTCCATCAGCGGGGGCAGCTCGAATTGCTCGACCAGGCGCTCGAAACGGCCGAGCCAGCCTCGCGAGGCGGCGAGGTTGCCGAGGCTGCCCGCGTACTGCGAGCACAACTGCATCGCGATCAGCGCGGCCTGAAACGGGTCAGGGCGGCGGCGAAACTCTGCGTAGGCTCGCTCGCGGTACCGCAACGAGGCCTCGGTCTCATCCAACCACCCGAGCGCACTCCCAAGCCCATTCAAAGCCTCAGCGGTTTCCTCCTGCTCGAGCGCGGCCTCGAACGAGCGCTTGGCGGCAGCCCACTCTCTCGCCAAAAGAGCCTGCTGACCCGCGACCAGAAGCGCTTCGGTGCCGCCCGGCACATGCTTATCGTACGACCTCGGCTGGGGACCCGCGCGTCACCGGGATCGATCTGGAGACGACACCGCACCCGCCATCACCTGGCTGCCGGAGCGCGTCGGGATCGAGGAAACGTCGAGGCGATGGCCATGTGCGCGGGTCGGGGCGTCGGCGCTGTGGACACGGTCGAGGCCGCAGCGGCGATCGTCGAGCGCTTCGCCACCGCGTTGCAGCCCGGCTGACCTGCCGCGAAAGCAGAGAACCGCTCACTGTCATCCGCCCAAGGGCCCGTTTGGACCCTCGCGAGGGACGAGAACGAAGCGCCGAGTCGGCCGCACTTGTGAGTGCTGCTTTGCGCGAGGAGCGGCAGCGCGAGTCATGCCCGCTCGGTCATGCACCGGCGCGGCACGAGGCCCGCACTAGAAGTACCCGTCTTCTCGATCATGCGGAAGCTCCCGGAGAGCGCGGCCGAGATGCGGCGTCTTCCTTTGCGCTCACGACACCTAGGTCGACGACGCCAACGACTACGGCCAGTTCACCTATCGCGTCGAGTAGATCGCCGCGCGGACTGTGTAGCTGCGAGTCGCTGAGTACGCTAGGGGGCGGCCGCCAAGCCTCCTCCGTCTTCCGCTGCCCGCGATGAGTTTCCGCGGGTTGCGTCCGCCCTTGCCGGCAAGGGACCGGGGAACTCGAACGCGCTGAGCACCGCGCCGGCTTGGCACTCAGGGTGATCTCGGTGACGGCGCTCCCGTGGGTGCTGCCGGAACGTTCACTTCCCAGACGGTCCGAACTCGACCTGGTCGGACGGGTAGGCCGGCCGCCGCGCGCCCGATTCTGGCCTATTGTCGCCATCTTAACTATGCGGGGGAGATGCTGAATGAGGCTAGGTCTGTATTGCGCGGTGCTCACGGTTGGGCTGCTCATGCCAGCCGCGAGTGCGAGCGCGCACCGGGGCACGCCCGCGAAAGCGGGGAAGCACCTCGCCAAGGTTGTCGCGCCGCCGATTCGAAGAAGGCCAGGACCGGCAAGGTTCGGGTGACGGGGTGCAAGGCCAAGAGCAAGAGCAAGAGGGGTAAGCATCGCCACACGTTCAGCTGCCGCGTCTCCGTCCGGCTGACCTATGCCAACGGCACGTCTCAGACCTGCAGTGACAGGTCGGTGACGGTGCTGCGTACCGAGCGCAGCTACCGCCGAGTGAAGCGCACTTACATGAACAAGCGTGGCTTCACCTGCGGCAAGGCGAGCCCCCTGCCGACCGTCGAGGGCATGCCGCCGGTCAAGCTGCCGGAGCCGGCCGGCGGGGAGCCTCCGCCGGTCACGACACCGCCGACTGCCCCACCCCCGAGCCTCCCGCCCTTTCCGGCCAAGGCCGGGACGAGCGACAGTACGGCTCATGCGAGCGATCATCACATCGCCTACTTCAACGGGTTCTACTGGCAGTTCCTGCGCGACGGGCTCTACTACCAGTGGTTTCGCGACGCCAACGGCTACGCCTGGCTGATCGAGCAGTGGGCCTACCAGGGGCCGGGTTGCCGAGGCGACTACCGTCGCTTCTGGTGGTGGAGCGCCTCCGGCTGGACGTACTACTACCAGTACTGGATCCTCGACTCCTACTACGGGGAGGATCAGATCCTCGGCGCCGAACCCTGCTGATCGATCCGCACCTCAGGAAGACCGGTCGTCCCCGGGCGACCGGTCTTCTCTTGACCTTCCAAGCTGGCACAAGGCCCGGCGAAGTCAGACCGCCTCTGGCACCGCTTGGCGCTCACTGTGATCTGTCTGAGCGAGCGTCCGTCGGTGGTGCAGTAGCCGCCGAACAGGGAGACGGTCCAGCGCGGACCCAACCTCGTTCGCGCCTGCCGACGGGATCGTTCTCATCAAGGACGGCGCACTGAACCGTGGCGTGGTCGAAGGACGGCTGCCGCGCGTTAGCAGCTCGACGAGTATCCGACGTGGTGAGTGCTGCTTTGCGCGGATAGCGGAAGCGCTGGTGGTCTCACGCCAGACACCCACTCGTCATCCTTTTCGACAGTCCGGTTGGTTGAATCGAGACGTCCGCCTATCCACACGGCGGATGCGAGAGGTCGTGCTCGGCACGCTTCCGTTCGCGGAGGCAGGAGCCATGGCCGATGACCTGCGCAGGGTAGAAGCGTGGGTCGGCGTTCGGCTCGCATGTATCAGAGGTCGTGGTCGTCGAGCCATCGAGGAACCTCTTGTCACGCTCTTGCTCGTCTGGTGGAAGAGGCCAGCGTGCCCGGCATTCCTCTGGAAGTAGACCGAGACCTCGCGGCGCGTGCGAGCGCCCACACACGACGTCTGTTACGCCTGGCGGATCGGCGCGTATGGCGACACGCGCCGGCAGTCACGAGCCGCCGTGGGTCCGACGCGGAAACCCGCCGGAACGGTGTCGGCAGGAGCCCCTAAGGCGCATGGGGGACCCGAAAGGGACCGGGGTGGGTCGACTGCGACAGCGTGTGCTATCCCGCCGTCGATGATGAGCGCTGTCGTGTCCGTGCGTCAACGCGCGGGGTAGAACTCGTCCGGTGTGGCACGCGTCGCGCTGCGGCCTCGGCGTCGCCGCCGCTCGTGCATGACTTCGCTCCACCGCGGAATAGCTGCGCCGAGTGTTCCCCTCGTCGTCAAAAACCAACGAAGACTGCTGTCAACATACTTCGATTGGTGAGTTTGTTGGGTCGTTCAAGGGACCTTGTCTGATCAACAGCCGCCCATGCATTCTCTTGTCGCGGGTCTGGCGTAATGTTTGTGATCAACGGCTTGCGTGATCGACCGGCCGGTGATAGTGGTCACCTCCGTAGGTTCTCGTCCTCGGCCGAGGTCGGCTGTGGCGAGAAATCAGGCGTTGCGCGTCGGCAGTTGTCGCACCAGATTGAGCCTCGTTGAAACGGAGGAGGGCGCTTTTGCATCGAAGGGTGGCCATTGCGGTTTCCGCCGCCCTCGCGATGGCGTGTGCCTGGCCTGCGGTCGCCGCGGCGTCGGAGAGCCTGGTCGCTGCGACAAGTGAGGTGGCGGCCGCAGCGCCGGCCACCGACCCGCAACCGCCGCCTGCCCCCTCCAGCGACCCGCAACCGCCGCCCGATCCGATCGCCGACCCGCAACCGCCGCCTGCCCCCTCCACCGACCCGCAACCGCCGCCCGATCCGATCGCCGACCCGCAACCGCCGCCTGCCCCCTCCACCGACCCGCAACCGCCGCCCGATCCGATCGCCGACCCCGAGCCGGACCCCCACCCGCAACCGGACTCCGACGACGAGTCGGTCGCCGACGACGAGCCAGTTCCACACCCGGCCGCGGGCGACGAGGCGGGCGAGCGGCCGAGCGGCGAGAATGCGGGCGAGGCGCGGCCCCCCGCGCCGGCAGCGGCTGGCGCGGCGACCAAGGGGACCCAGGCCTTTGCGCAAGGCGCGCCCGCCGGCACCATCGCGACCGCCTCTGTTCGGAGCGCCGCGGTGGTGGAGACCGCCAGCGATCCGACCACCAGGACGTCGGCTCGGGGAACGTCCGTCGTGGCGCGCTTGGTGTCCGGCCATGCTACGCCGCTGGCTGAGAAGCCCATGGCGCTCGGCGCCGAGCCCGGCCAGCTGGCGCCCGACCTCCTTACAGCGCTGCGGGCGCACACCGAGCAACGGGATTTCCGAGCGCGGGAGCGCGCGAACGGAGCGTCCGCGCGCAAACCGACCGCGGCGCGAGGGGACTCGTCCCCGGGTCCCATCCTCCCGCTCGGCCCGCCGTTAGACATCGTCGCGGGAAGCTCCGCCGGCCCAGGCGGCATCGCGCCATCGCCGCTCTGGTGCGTGCTCTGCACAGGTCACGCCGTGCGCGCCGCTCATGAGCTTCGGCGCCTTCGGGCCCTGCTGCTCGCCCCGGACCTTCCCGGTCTTCCCTCCCTGCGCGATCGACCCGGCTAGCGAGCGCCCGCGCCGGTCAACGCACCGGCGCACCTCCTAGCCGGTCCTCAGTCGAGCGCTCTTTGGGAAGGAGAGACAGTCGTGAAGTGCACCCTGCTGCATCGCAGTAGCCCGAGACGGAATGCGGCCGTGCCGCCCGTGACACGTGCGGCCGGGAGGGGCGGCGGATGAGAGCCGTCATACTCGCTGGAGGGCTCGGCACGCGCCTGCGCCCCTACACGACGGTGATTCCAAAGCCGCTGGTGCCGATCGGCGACCGGGCGGTTCTCGAGCACATCATCCAGTCGTTGAGCAGGTCTGGTGTTGACCACATCGACCTGTGTGTCGGTCACCTTGGGCAGCTCATCTGCGTCTACCTCGCGAACGCCGACCTGCCTCACGACGTTCGGCTCTCGTATCACTGGGAATCCGAACCGCTCGGCACGGCCGGCGCGTTGGCCGGGGTGCCGGGTCTGGAGGGCACGTTCATCGCGCTGAATGGCGACGTGTTGACGACGCTGGACTACGAGACGCTGGTGGATTACCACCTCGAGCGGGACGCGGCGCTGACGATCGCGATGCGCGGTCAGCACGTGAACGTCGATCTGGGGGTCATCGAGTCCGGGAACGGCCTGGTCCGCGCGTATACCGAGAAGCCCACGCTGCGCTTCAACGCGAGCATGGGGATCTACGTCTTCGACGCGAGGGCGCTTCAGTGGCTCCCTGGCGGGGACCGATTCCAGCTCCCGGAGCTCGTGCTCCGGCTCTTGGCGGCGGGCGAGCGCGTCGCCGCCTTCGAGAGCGACGCCGACTGGTTCGATATCGGAGCCGTGGGCGAATACGAGCGTGCCGCCGCTGACGTAACGCACTTCCCCGAGAAGTACGGGCTCGAGACGTCGGCGCTACCGCCGCATGACGTGTTCCCGGCGATGCAGGCCCAGACCTCAGGCGGCGTCCGCTCGGTCGGGGAAAGGAGCGAGAAACCATGATCCCGTTGTCCTCACATCACGCGCCGCGGGCGGCGGTGAAGCGCACGTTCGACGTCGTGATACTGGACAGGCGGTCCGGGCGGCGCGGATTCACCCGCGTCCCGTGTTTCAATGTCGGCGATGGCCACCGAGCGATCAGTAGGCCGCCGGCTGACCGACGCGTTTCTCGCATGCGATGCGCCGGCGATGGTCGCGGAGCTCGCTCCGGACGCGGTCTTCCACAGCCCGGTCGCCGACTATCAAGGTCGCGATCGGATCGGCGCGGTACTCACAGCGGTCACCCAGGTCGTGGCCGCGCCGCGGCCCACCCACCTGATCGAGAGCTCCGACGAGACGCTGCTGGCGTTCACCGCCGAGCTCGAGGGCAGCGCCGGCGACGGCATGTTGCTCGCGACCGGTGAGCGCGATCGCGCGATCTCGCATCTGACGCTAATGGTCAGGCCGCTGGCGACGCTCCTTGACGCCATCGACCGGATGAAGGTGCTGCTCAACGCAGCGGCCCCGGCCCGGATCGAGCAGGACGAGCTGGCGGGACGCTTCGAGGGCGCCGACCACGGCGCCAGCGTGTCCTTCTTCCTGGCACGGACACCCCCGGGCCGCGGGCCAAGCCTGCATCGCCACCCGTATGAGGAGACCTTCGTCGTGCACGAGGGCCGGCTCAGCTTCACGGTCGACGACCAGACGATCGAGGCAGGGGCCGGTCAGATCGTGATCGTGCCACCCGGCAGCGCGCACAAGTTCGTCAACGTCGGCGACGCGCCCGCCCACATGACCAACATCCACCCGCGCCCGCGAATGTCGCAGGAGGATCTGGAGTAGACGGGCCGGGCCGGGAACTGCGCAGCGCCGGACACGGCTGCCGACGATCTGCGATCAGCTGTTCGGCGAATCCTGAAATGCGCGCACCTCGATGCGGCCACCCAGTGCCTTCGACGCCTGCGTCGCCCACTGGACCGCGGCATCTTGGTCTGCGGCCTCGATCACCCAGAAGCCGCCGACGTACTCCGGCGCCTCAACGAACGGTCCGTCGACCACCACGGGCTCGCCGTTGGTGGCGTCGACGGTCTTGGCCGACGACGGCGGATGCAGCCCCCCGGCGAAGCGAAACGCCCCGGACTCGCGTAAGTCGGTGTTGAACGCCTCCACGGCGGCCAGCGCGGCCTCCAGTTCGGCCGGGTCCATCGACGCCATGGTCGGCTCCTCGGCCGCGTCGTGAGGCACCGTCAAAAAGAACTGCATCACTCGTCGCTCCTTCTGGCGGGTGGTACGAGCCAGGCTATCAGCGGCCCCCTATATGTCCTTGAGCACCGGCTGATCGCCACTGGTCCGGAACGGCGAGGGCGCGTGCACACCGGAGGCGGGGACACCCCAGAACACAAGTAGCGCCGATGGTGGACCTCAGAGCGCTCAGCCGGCGGCGATCAGCGCAACGCCGGCGAGCAGCACGGCGACGCCGGTGAGACGCCGGGGCGAGATCTCGCGCGGCGGCAGACGCAGCAGGCCGTAGCGGTCGATGACGACCGAGCTCAGTTGCTGACCTGCGACGGTGAGGACGACGACCGGCGCGGCGCCGATCTCGGGCATCAACATGAACACGGCGGTCACGTAGGTCGCGCCGCACAGCCCACCGAGCCAGCCCCACCACGGCACGCGACGCAGGCCGGCGACCTGCGGCCGCGAACCGCCCGCGGCGAGCACGCCGGCGAGCACGACGGCCATCGCCGCGGTTGCGACCACGAACGAGAAGGCCGCGACCGCGGCGGCGGCGTCGAGCTCGGTCCGCAACTGAGCGTTGATGGCGCCCTGAACCGGCAGGGCGGCGCCTGCGGCGAGGCCGAGGAGGAGCCAGCCGGTACGCCGGCGTGCCGCGTTGGTGCGGCCGCGCTAGCCGGCGCTGCCGCGGTCTTGGCGGGCACGTGGCTGATCGTCCGAGTCCAAGCGGGAAGCGAAGCGCTCGGCCAGCAGGATCCCGGCCGTGATGTACAGGGCGCTGCCGAGTCCTCCGGCGAGTGTCCACGGCTCGGCGTCGCCGATCAGGCCGAGCGCCCCGAGCGCGCCCGCGATCGCGGCGAGCGCCAGCAGCACGAGCGCCCCGATCCCCAGCTGCAGCGTCGAGGCGCCGAACGAGCTCCCGACCGCCGTGGAGAGCTGAACGTTGGCTGCCGCCTGCAGCGCGAGCAGGCTGCCGACGAGCAGCAGGAACGGAATCGCGAGCGCCTCCACAGCAACCTCCGGACAGAAATGGACGATCCGTCCGATTACGTTAGCACAATCGGACGGAGCGTCCGCTTGTGCCGGTAGGCTCCACACGCCATGTCGCCATCACGCTCTCCGCGCGAGCGGGCCGACGCCGCGCGCAACCGTGAGCGGGTGCTCGCGGCCGCCGCCCGGTTGTTCGCGGAGCGCGACGGACGCGAGGTGACGATGGAACAGATCGCCGCGGCCGCCGGAGTGGGCAAGGCGACGCTGTATCGCCGCTACCCCGACGTGCCCTCGATTGCCGTGGCGCTGCTCGACGAGCACGAGCGGAGGCTGCAGGACGCAGTCCTGGGGGGAGCGCCGCCGCTTGGACCCGGCGACCCCCCGGCCGAGCGTCTCGCTGCGTTCTACCGGGCGATGATCGACCTGCTCGAGCATCACGGCCACCTCGCGCTCGCCGCCGAGGCCGGCGCGCGCCGCTACCGGACCGGCGCCTACCGCGCCTGGGTGCTCCACCTCACCGGCCTGCTCGACGCAGCCGGTCTCGGCGAGCGGCCGGCGCTCGCCGACGCGCTGCTCGCGCCCCTCGCCCCCGATGTCTACGCGCACCAGCGGGCGTCCGGATTGAGCGCCAAGCGCATCGCGGACGACCTCGGCGTGCTCGCACGGCGCACCCTGGAGACGTGAACGCGACACTCACGTCGTCGGCATCACGGGAGCGCGCCCAGCTTCGAGGCGCGATAGCGGTCGGCGTTCCGGAGCGTGACCGTGGGCCAGAGGATCCCGCGGTCGTAGGGCTCAATCCGACGCCCTTCGATCAGCCGTTGGGGCCAGTCGAGATGCGTCTCGTCATCGTCGGTCATGCGGGGCCTCCTGTTCAGAGGGCGGCGGGGACGGTCAACGTGCCCTCGGCCAGCACGACGCCGGCGCCGCTGATGAGGACGCGGTCCCCGTCGACCTCGACGCGGATCTGGCTGGGCCGGCCGATCGCGTGTCCCTGCTCGATCAACACGGGTGTGCCGGCCGCGGCTGCGCCCTCGGCGACCAAGCGGCTGGCGAGCGGACCGGCGGCGCTGCCCGTCGCGGGGTCCTCCCAGATGCCGACCGTGGGATTGAAGAAGCGCGCGTGTGCGGTCGCGGCGGGGTCGACCGGATCGAGGCAATAGACGTAGCAACCCTGAGCGCCGACGGCCGCGAGCACGGACTTCAGACGTGGCGCATCCGCACGGACGCGCTGCACGCGGGCACGGTCGCCGACCGGCACCATGAGATGGGCGGCGCCGGTCGAAACGACCTGTGCATCACCATCCAGGTCCGCGCGGTCCAGGCCCAGCGAGGACGCCAGCTTGATGACGTCCTCGACCCTTGCCAGGAACTCGGGCGGTGACTGCTGCATCGCGATCGCCACCGGCCGTCCGTCGCGGCCCAGCACGTCGACCGGGAGCACCCGGCCGCCGAGCTCCTGGGCCACGGTCGCCGCGCCGTCGGCGTCGAGGTCGACCTTGCCGGTGGTGGCGAGCCACCACCAGGCTCCGAGGGCGTTGTGACCGGCGCCGACCACCTCGTCGCCCGTGGGCGTGAACGATCGCAGTCGCCACGCAGCTCCCGCCCGGGAGGGGCGCAGCACGAACGTCGTCTCGGACTGGTTGAACTCGCGTGCGACGAGCCGCATCACCTCCACCGACAAAGGGTCCGCGTCGGCCACCACAGCGAGCGGGTTGCCGGTCAGCGGCGCTTCGGCGAACACGTCGACGAAGGCAAACGGGACGGACGTGGGCATCAAATCGGGCTCCTTCAGTTATTCACGCGCCGCGCAGGCGCCCCAGGGCTGGCTCGGAAGGCGCGGTTCTGGATGCCACCGCGTTCCGCGCGTCGATCCACAGCGGTCCCTCGGGCCGGCACGGCCGTATGCAGCCCTGGCCGCCCGAGAGAGACCCGCCGCAACAAGGAAGAGGGGCGCAGAGCTTCGCACCCACCACAGCCTGATCCGTTGGCCGTTCTCGACCATCCCAGAATGCTGGGTGGGGGTGCCCGGGCCCGTCGGGTCACTGCTGGTTTGCCGGTACCTGCCGGGCGGTGATGCTCAGCCCTCGTCGGAGTTGGTCTCGCTGACGAGCCCGTCCCATGACCACCGCGGGATCCGAAGACCGTCGGGCACATCGTCTGCGGACTCGTGGTAGCGAGACATTGTCGTCGTGGTCGCCCACGTGAAGTACTCGCGCAACACTTGCGCGAGCCTGCTCTGCTGCGTGAAGCCGACGTCGCTGAGCGCTTGATCGAAACACGCGATCGCGCGCCGGTCCATCTCCTCATGGCGGCCGTTGCCGCTGTGCATCCGCACCACGGAGGTCTCATCGCCATACGCGGCCGAAAATGTCTCGGGTCCTCCGAGCGCCTCGCCCCAGTACGCGGCGAGCCGCTCGCTGTGATCGGGATGAAAACCATGGCTGAACGCGTGGCTGACCACTTCGTCAGCCATCACGCGGGCGTGCCACGCCCGAGCGAGACGAAGCAGGCCCGGCTCGCCACCGGCCGCCTCGAACACGGTCAGCATGGCGCGGATCGTAGACCAGGGGTGAACCTTTGCCAGCCTCTCGCATGACGGCACCGCCCGCACGACGGGAAGCGGCAACTTCGCGCGCTGCTAGCTCACGACGATCAAGACGATCACGTACTAGCGGGCCGAGCCGCACGGCGGCTGCGCCCGCCGGTGGCGCTCCGGCCGACGGTGATCGGCGGGTCCTCTTGAACTGCCAGCGCGGTGACCCGCCGGTCCAAGAGAGCAGGCTCATCAGGCAGAGCGAAGGTGAAGCGAGCACGATCCATGCAGCACCACGACTCTGGCGCCCGTCGAAATGTGGACCAAGAGGGGAACGGACGTGTTCGTTCCGAGACCCGTGCGCTGCATCGCCTGCCGCCAGAACCGCCCGCTGCGGGCCCCTCGAAGTCGTAGCCCTAACCGACGCTTCGGTGAGGTATCCGGGTCCAGAGGGCCTAGATCCCGCTTGTGGTTGTCCAGCCCTCTCAGGGACGCCCAGCTCCGCCGAGCTGGCCTCAATCCCCCGAGAGGTGCCCAGGTTCCCCAACCGGCGCCGGCCGCTAGTCCATCACGACACTACGCCTACACTGCGCGCGGCATGGACCACGTCGTCGGTCTACTGCGGCGTCTTCTGCGCCGCGTCGCGCTTGCGGTCGTCGCTGCGCAGGCCGTGACGGCCGGCGCGCTGATCGCCGTCGACTCGTGGCGCAAGCGCATGCGACCCCGCGAGGCGACGTTCCCGCGGACCGAGGCTGCCGATCTCCCGCTCGGCGAGTCGATCGTGACCGTCTACACCTACGGGACGGTCCTCTATGAGGACATGCTTGCGGCCATCGAGGGCGCGGGCGAGCGCGTGCTGTTCGAGTCGTTCATCGTCAAGGACGACGAGGTCGGGCAGCGCTTCAAGACGGCGTTGATCGCTGCCGCCGAGCGTGGAGTCGCGGTCTTCGTGATCTACGACGTGTTCGCGAACCTCGTCGTCAGGCGCGCGTTCTTCGACTTCCCCCCGTCGGTGAACGTCGTGCGCTACCCGGCCCTGAAACCCGGGATGCTGCTCCTGGACGTGCGCAAGTCCGGTCGCGACCACCGCAAGCTGCTGGTCGTCGACGGCGAGATCGGCTTCGTCGGCGGATATAACGTCGGCAGCGCGTACGCGACGCAGTGGCGCGACACTCATCTGCGTGTCCGCGGGCCCTCGGCGTGGGAGCTCGAGAACGCGTTCGTCGACTTCTGGAACCAGCAGCGCGCGCCGGCGCAGCCGGGCCTGCCCGAGCGCGGCTCGACCCTGTGGGAGTCGAGACTGCGCGTGCACCGCAACGTGCCCTCGCAGCTGATCTACCCGATCCGTGGCATGTACCTCGAGGCGATCGACCGCGCGTCCGAGCACATCTCGATCACCCAGCCGTACTTCATCCCCGACCGGACGATGGTGCGTGCGCTGCTGGCCGCAGCCCGGCGCGGCGTCGACGTCCGCGTGCTCGTGCCCGCGGCCTCCAACCACGTGATCACGGACTGGCTCTCGCGTGGCTTCTACGCGGCGTTGCTCCGGGGTGGCGTGACCATCTGGAGGTTCGAGCGCGCGATGATCCACGCCAAGACGATGACGATCGACGGGCGGTGGAGCACGATCGGCACTGCGAACATCGATCGCCTGAGCCTGACCGGCAACTACGAGGTCAACGTCGAGATCTTCGATCGCGGAGTGGCGCAGCACCTCGAGCGGGTCTTCGCCACTGACCTCTCGAACGCGACGCAGCTCACCACGGCCGAGTGGGAGCGGCGCGGCACGCTCGCGAAACTGACCGAGCAGCTTCTCGCCCCTCTGCGCCCGCTGTTGTGACATCTCCGCGTCCCGCCACTGTGGTCATCCACCGGGCGGTCGCTCGGCGCGGCGGCCTTCCGCGGCCGCCGCCGCGACTCAGGGCTGTTGCTGCTGGGTCTGGTCCTCGAGATCCTGCACGCGTCTCTCGAGGTCTTTGACGTCCTGGCTGAGCGTCTGCACGCTCTGGTCGAGCTTGTCGATCGACGAGCGAGCCTGCTCATCTGTCCCGCCGTTGTCGCTCGAGGCCGCGGACTCCGACTGCTTGGCGGCCTTGTCCACATCTTCGCTCAGGGCCTTGACGTCGTCGGAGAGCTGGCTGACCTGGTTCTTGGTCGCGCGCGTCTTGACATCGGCCTCCAGCGCATCGACGCGGTCGGCCGTGTCGGCGACCTGCTGGCTGCTCGCCCCCGCGCCGGCATCGCTCACCTCGTCTTTGGTGAGCACCGCGTAGACCGCCACAGCGAGCGCTGCGACGGCGATCACCCCGACGATCGCCAGCGCGGTACGAAGCGATCGGAGCTGGTCGAGCAGGAGCTCGGTGCGATACGGGTCCTCCACCGGCGCGGCGACCTCGCGCTCGACGCCCACCCTGGCCGGCGGTGGGGTCGCGGGCGGCAGCGGCCGGGTCGGCTCTTCGGGGGGATCTTCGGGGGGAGGTGGCGTGGACACGAATCCGAGGGCCTGCCCTGATTGCCCGAATGGCGAACCGAACACCGGTCCGGGTTGGCAGGCAAGAGAGTGCCACATCAACCGGCGACCGGATCGCCCGACGCTTCCGCGCGGAGTTACGCAGAGCTACTGGGACGAGCTCCTGCGCTCCGCGCCCGAGCGGCTGCAGCCGCGCGTCGAGCAGGTCGCGGCCCCGATCGATGTGCCGATCCTCGCCGTCTTCGGCCAGCAGCTCTCAAGCGACGAACGCGACCACCTCCGCCGACTGTGCCCAGCGCCCAGCTCGAGGGTGGCCAGACCGCGGCCACTTCATCCACCTCGCCGAGGCCGACCGCTTCGCGGCGTGCCTGCGCGCGTTCATGACTTCTGCGAGACGCGCGGACGCGCCTAACCCGGCCAGCCGGGAGAAGGACGGCGCGGGCGGCCGGTGGGCTGGGCGACGGCCGGCGGGTCCAATACGGGGTCCAAACCGAGCGCGACTCAGGGCAACTGAGGGCAGCCGAAGCCCGCTCAGCGGCGATGAATAGCGCTCAGGTCAACCGGATCGTTCCGGCTGGGGGCCGGGCGGTCGCAGGTTGAAGCCGGTCTCGCCGCATCGAAAATAGTGCGATGCGAAGCGCCTATTCGGCACGCGCTTCGCATGCCGGAGGAGGGACTCGAACCCCCGACATTCGGATTATGATTCCGCTGCGCTTTGGCTCAACAGCGGCGGTTTTATGGGACTGCGGGACACAAGAGGGACATGTCGGCATCCCGGCGTGGCCGCGCGTGGACGCCGCGGGTGTCGGCAGGTCCGGACCCGCCCGGGGGTGGTCCGCACGTGGTCATCCCGGCGGCGTCCGATCACCCGCTCGGGGTGATGGCGACGCGACCCCGGAGCATCAATATCGCTCCATCAAAGAGCCGCCGGAAAGGAGTTGTCGGTGACGGGCAACCGCAGAAGGCGGGCCGGATGGGTCACGTTCGCAGGCATTGTCGGGCTCGTTGTCGGTGGGTACAACGCGCTGAGCGGGATCGCCGCTCTCGCCGACGACGACACCGTCGCCGCTCAGGCCACGGACGTCCTGTTCGGTGTCGATCTCACACTGTGGGGCTGGTTGTGGCTCCTCGTCGGACTGGTGCAGATCCTCGCGGGTGTGCTGATCCTCCAGCGAAATGAATGGGGGCGCTGGCTGGGCATCACCATCGCGGCGCTGAGCGCGCTGATCACCGTCTTCGTGATCTTCGTCTTCCCGTTGTGGTCGATCGCGGTCCTGACCCTCGACTGTCTCGTCATCTACGGGCTGCTCACCGAGAGCGAGTCGTTCGACCCTTGACAGCCGCGCGCCGGCTGGGCGGCACGCGTGAGAACCTCATCGTCGCGGCGGGCGGCATACGCGCGGCCGGGCGGGCCGTGAAGCGAGTGGCCGCATGAGCGCGAATCCCGAATCCGCGGACTCGGCCCTCTCGCGACGCAGATTCCTGGCTCCGCTCGCACTCGCCCAGTTCATCTGCAGCTTCGCGGGCTCGAACATGAACGTGATGATCAACGACATCACCGAGGACCTGGACACGACCGTGCAGGGTGTGCAGGCGGCGATCACCCTGTTCTTGTTGATCATGGCGATCCTCATGATCCCGTGCAGCAAGCTGAGCGATCGTTGGGGCCGCAAACGCTGCTTCACCATCGGCCTCGTGCTGTACGGGATCGGCGCGCTGCTGAGCGCGGTGTCCCCGGGGCTCGGAGTGCTGATCCTCGGCAACTCGGTATTGGAGGGCGTCGGCACCGCCCTGCTGATCCCGCCCGTCTACATCCTCACAACCCTGCGGTTCAGCGACACCACCTCACGCGCCCGGGCGTTCGGCGTGATCAGCGGGCTGGGCGGCCTCGGCGCCGCGGCCGGACCGCTGATCGGCGGTCTCATCACCACCGCGATCAGTTGGCGGGCCGCGTTCATCTTCCAGGCGCTCGTCGTAGGCACGATCGTCCTGCTCAGCCGCCGGATCGCCGACCCCCTCCCGCCCGACCCTACCCGTCCCTTCGACGGGTTTGGAGCCGTCCTGTCCGCGGTCGGCATGTTCTTCGTTGTGTTCGGGATCCTCCAAGCCGACAGCAACACGCTGCTGATGACAGTGCTGTTGGCGGCCGGAGCCGCGTTTCTCATCTGGTTCTTCCTCTACAACCGCGCTCGCGAGCGAGCAGGCAAGGAGCCGCTGCTGCCCACGAGCCTGTTCAAGAACCGCACATCAAACTTCGGGCTGATCACCCAGAACATCCAGTGGCTGCTGCTCATGGGCGTCTCGTTCACCGTCGCCGTCTTCCTGCAGGAGGTCCGCGGCTACAACGCGATCGAGACGGGCGTCGTCTTCACCGCGGCGACGGTCGGCGTGTTGGTCTCGTCGCTCGCCGCGGAGCGACTCGCCAAGCGCCGCCCGCAGAAGACCCTGATCATCGCGGGCTTCGTGGTCACGATGGCCGGGATCGGCCTCCTGCTCGCCCTGGTCGGCGCCTCGTCGCGGGTTGTTGCCTTCGCGCCCGGCCTTCTGTTGATCGGCCTCGGCCTTGGGGTCATGCTGACCCCCTCGGTCAACGTCGTGCAGTCCAGCTTCCCCGAGGATTTGCAGGCGGAGATCTCCGGGCTGTCTCGCAGCGTCTCTAACCTCGGCTCGTCGTTCGGCACCGCGATCGCCGGCACGATCCTGGTCTCCGACCTCGCCTCGGGAAACACCTCCTACGTCCTGGCGATGGTCGCCCTGGCCGTGCTTGCCCTGATCGGACTCGCCGCCGCCATCCGGCTCCCCGCCAGCCGCAGGCCCGACCACACCGCGGGCGGGCTCGCCGCCACACCCGCACCCGGCACGGCGACCGAGCGCGGCTAGCCGCAAACGCTTTCAGACACGCGCGACAGCCCCGCGCACGACGACGGCGCGCGCGCGTCTGGCGCAAAGCCCCCGGGTTCGAGCAGAATCCGAGCAGCGCGCGGCGCCGCTGCGCCGCGCACGGCCTCGGCTGGCGGTGCGTTTGTCCCGGTCGGTCCGACGGTATGCTCCGTTGACAGCAATGAGCAGCGGCGTGGGGACTCCTCTCGGGGCTTTTGTGTCGGCGTTCGAGGAGGTCCCTATGGACCGACGAAACGAGTCCGAGCCTACGGGCAGGACCGCGGCGGCGAGACACTGCGAAGTCGACGCTGATGCTCAGGCCCGCGAGCAGGCGGCGTCAAGCGTTAGTGCGGTCTCCGGACCAGCTTCCCGCGACACCACGGCCACGGACGGCGCGGAGCGACCTCGCGTCGGCGCCACCGATTCAGATCGCGAAGGCGGCCGCTCTCGCGTCAGGCTCTTCATGCCGTCATGGCGACGGCGTACGACACGCGACGTACTGGCGGCGGGGGATGCGGCGCGGGAGCGTCTCGCCCAAGACCTCCACGACGGCGTTCAGCAACATCTGACGGCGCTGCGAATCCGGCTCGGCCTCGCAGCCGACCGCTTCGGCGAGCGCGGCGAGACCGAGGCCAGCGCGGAACTACAGGGGTTCGGTGACGACGTCGGCCACCTGATTGACGAGCTGCGTGACCTCGCGCACGGCATCTATCCGCCGCTGCTGACCTCCTTCGGGTTGCCCGCGGCGCTGGTTTCGGCCGGTGTGCGATCCGGTCGGGCGGTGACCGTCCAAGCCAGTGGTGTGCGGCGTTGCAGGCCCGAGGTCGAAATCGCCGTGTATTTCTCGTGCCTTGCTGCGCTTGACAACGCAGCCAAACACGCTGGACCGGTGCCGGTCTCGGTTGACCTCTCTGACACCGGTGGCGCGCTGGACTTCACGGTCTGCGACTCAGGCGCGGGGTTTGACCCGGCCGAAACGCAGGTCGGCGCGGGGATCGCGAACATGCGCGACCGCATCGCCGCCGTCGGCGGCACGCTCGCGGTCGACTCGGCGCCGGCGCGCGGAACGCGCGTGCATGGCAGCGTGCCGGACCCCGGCTGGAGATAGCCGCTGCTCGACGCGCGGGCCGTTCGGACTGTCGAGCAACGGCAACCGCCTCGACTGGCGCCGGAGCAACCTGAGGATCGCCACGGCTTCCGAGAACGCTCAGAACCAGCTACTCAGCCGCCGCAACACGTCCGGCTACCGCGGCGTCGACCAGCTCGCCGGTGGACGCTGGGTCGCCAAGCTCCAGAAGGACCGGCGCACCACCTCGGCTTGTACGACACGCCGGAGCGGACCAACGAGGCCGTCGTCGCCTGGCGCCGGGAGCACATGCCCGTTCGCGACAAGCGAACGCCGGGATCACCCGGCGCGGTTGCGGTTTCCGTACAGGAGCCGCCGGCCTCGCTGCGTACGCCGGGGGGACCGACCCGAAGAGGCGCCTGCGATCCCTGCTGACGCCGGGTGAGCGCCCCGGCGCGTGTCTCACGAACCGCACGACAGTGGGATGGTCGGGAGCTTCCCGCCCCCGACCATCCCGAGCATCTGCTGCGCCGTCCGAGGCGCGTGTGGCTCTATTCAGGGCCGTGCGGCGAACGTGAAGGTTGCCGCCACGTCGTAGTAGGCGGTATCGATAGCGGATGCGGCTGGCACCCAGATTTCGTCCACAACTCCTGTCGGTGGCGGATCCGGCTGACCTGCGCCACAGTCGAGCGTCCCGACGCTCATGCTGAGCGGCGTGTCCATCGCGCTCTCGGCGGCGGCCAGCGTCGGCACGCGCGGGATCCGGGCGAGCCCTGCCGCGGCGCCGTCCGCGTACTCGCAAGTGGTGATGGGCGCGGGGCCAGGCGACGTCGGCGCGTCCTTGTGGATCAGCAGCCGCGGGTAGACCACCGCATCGCCCGACCCGTCCGAGATCACCGCAGCCCCGTAGGAGATCTTGCACGGCGCCTGGGCGGCCGAGCAGGAGAAGCGGAAGCTCCCGCCCGTCGTCGTTCCGGCCGGGGAGCCGAGCGGGGCCGAGTAGGTCGTAAAGCGCGACGGGGGACCGGGAGCGGCGCCTCGTTTCACGAACACGCTCACCACGGCGTACTCAGGCGTCGGGGCGGCCGCGCCAGCGGGCCCCTGCGCTCCGGCGGGTCCCTGCGGCCCTTGCGCTCCTTGCGCACCCTGCGGTCCTGCCGGTCCCTGAGCGCCTTTTTTTCCGGCCTTGCGCTTCACGGGCCACAGCGCGAGCTTGAGCGGCTTCTGCTTGTCGGCACATTGGCTTCGCAGGAGAACGTTCAAATCGCCCTTCGACTTCTCGCCGCCCCGCCTCTGCACACACACAGGGACGAAGTTCGGGCGCTTCTTCTGCGCAGCGGCAGCGCCCGGCGATTCGTCCCGCGATTGCGCGAACCCGCCAGTGACCAGGACGCTCAAACCGACAAGAGTCGCGATGCTCGCCGCGAGAACGAGCAGCTTTCCCGTGCGAGAGGACGGCGCGCGCGCGTACGCGCGCGGATCGAACCAGGCCATGCCCCACCTCCATATTGCGTGTAGGAGCGCGACTTGAGCCGATCGACAAGGACTCTCCATGTCCGGGCTGGCGATCGCTGCCCCCGGCAACCTCGGGGCGAACCTACGCGCGGCCGCCGCAGGGTGTCAACCCAGCCGCGCGCGAGCGGCACGGAAATCTGACACCGCGGCGAGCCGGCGACACGCAAGACAGTTGGGGTGTGAATGTCGCGAGACCGGCGGCGCAGGAAGTAGCCGCCGCGGCGCAGGACACGCTGGGGCACACGCATTGCCAGCGCAGCCCCCAGCAGCTGACGCGCAGAGAGCCAATCCGGCTGGTCCGAATGACCGGCACGCGGAGGACACCCGCGTATACCTCACCACCCGACAAGATCCCAAGTCCGCCTCATTGCATGCGCTTCTCATGCCGGAGCAGGGACTCGAACCCCCGACACGCGGATGCCGATTCCGCTGCGCCTTGGCTCTACAGCGCCCTTTGAGGGGCCTGTGGACACGACAGGGAACATGTCTGCCGCCGCTCCGGACTCGCGCTCGCAGGTTCCGCTGTGCTGGCTGGGCGTGGGGCCGTTCACCCCCTCTGGGTGATGTCGCGTCCGCCCCGGAGTAGCAGTGTGCTCGGCATGGCCAGTTCTCCCGACCAGCCGGTCGGTGCGGGTGGGGCCGCCGAGCCGTCACCTCCTCGGCGTCACCGACCGTGGGGTTGGATCACGGTGTGTGTGTTGCTCGTGCTCGTCGCCGGCGGCCTCGCGATCTGGGCCCTCGGTCTGCAGTCCGATCTCGACGATCAGCGTGACCAGACCGCCCAGGCGCAAGCGCAGGCCGAGCAGGCCAGCAAAGAGGTCGATTCCCTCTCGGGTCAGATCGATCAGATCAGCCAGACCGTCACCGATGCCGGCGCGCAGCTCTCGCAGGCCGGCGCTGACGCACAGCAGAACGCGCAGACGACGCTCGACGGGCTCGAGAGCGAGCTCGAGTCGGTGAAGGACCGGGCCGGATCGGTGAGGGACAAGCTGGAGAAGGCCGTCGAGGAGTCAGAGTCCTCGGAGAAGGACGCCGCGCCGTAACGAACGGCAATCCTCTAGGTCATCAGCCGGGTCAGTCCATCGCACAGGAAGAAGCCGCCGATTGCGAGCGCTCCCACGATCAACACGGCTCGTTCGTGACGGGCGAGCGCTCAGGCGAGCGCTTTCGCCTTGAGCTGCTCGAACTCGGCCTGGTTGATGGCGCCGCTGTCGAGCAGCTGCTTGGCGCGCTCGATCTCGCCCGCCGAGCCGCCGTCGGTGGCGACCGTGCGGATGTGCTGATCGAGGTTCGCCTGTGAGGCCTGTGCGTCGTGGATGCGGCGTTCGGTCAGGCCCTTGCCGTTCGCGATCACGTAGATGAATGCGCCGAGGAACGGGAGCACGAGGACGAAGAGGCACCAGCCGGCTTTCGCCCAGCCGGAGATGTCGCGCCGGAAGACGTCGCTGAAGATCATGATCAGCATCCAGATCCAGGCGACCCAGCAGAAGAACAGGATCATCGTCCAGAAGACGTCCAGGAACGGGTAGTCCGCCGCGAGCACCATGGGTCTGCCTCCTTGGGAAGTTGGCACATCGTTCGCGGCGCGGCGGGTGATCCCTCCTCACCCGTCACGGGTGAGGATCCGCCATCACATTCCTCGTTGACACCGGGTGGTTGCCCCTCCTGTGTTCGCGCTCGAGGAAGAAGGGACCTACCCCTTCGTGACCCATTCATTCGGCGACGCGGTCAAGGGCGCCATCGGCGTCCTGCAGACCGCGCACGCCCCGAAGGCCGGCGGCGGGCACGACGTGGGCGGCTCGTCGCATCCGGCCGCGAAGGCCGACGTCGACGTCACGCTCGGCGACATGTGGATCAAGTCCAGCGCCCCGACGGTCAAGGCCGGCAAGGTCACGTTCGGGGTCAAGAACGCCGGTGACACGATGCACGGCTTCGCGATCGCGAGCACGCCGGTGAAGCTCGAAGGCGGCATGGTCGAGGACTCGCTGCTGAACGCGAAGGGCGGCGACCTCGCTGCAGGCGCGTCCGAGACGGTGTCCGCCGAACTCAAGCCCGGCAAGTACGAGCTGATCTGCCACATCGCGGGCCACTACCAGGCCGGCCAGAAGCTCTCGTTCCAGGTCACCCCGTAGCCGGCGCCGCTGCTGCGAGACTCGCCGAGTGCGTTCCTCACGAATTCTGCTTGGCCTGACGGGCCTCGGCGTGCTCTACACCGGACTGCTGCGGCGGCCGATCCTCACCTGGGGAGCGACGCGGGCAGAAGCGGAGGCTCGATTGCCGGGTGACGAGTTGCAGCCAGACTCCGATGGTGTCTCGACCCGTGCTGTCTGGGTCGAGGCGCCCGCGGCCGCAGTGTGGCCATGGCTGGCGCAGATGGGACCGGCACCGCGTGGCGGCGCCTACACCTACGACTGGATCGAGAACCTCCTCGGCCTCGACATGCACAGCGCCGACCGCGTGCTACCCGAGTTCCAGCATCCCAAGGTGGGCGACACGATCGGGTTTGGCACGAACCGAATGCGGATCGAGTGCGTCGAGCCCGAGCGCGTCCTTGCATGGCGCTCCGGGGACGACAACTGGGTGTGGACTTTCGTCCTGGAGGAGCGTGACGGCCGGACGAGGCTCATCAGCCGTAATCGGTTCCGGCTTCCAACGCTGGTATCCCGGATCGGGATGCTGCCGATGGAGGCCGGTTCGCTCGTGATGGAGCGCAAGATGCTGCTCGGTATCAGGCAGCGCGCCGAGCAAGTGGCGGCCGCGCACACCGACTGAACCTGACCCTGGTCCTCCGGCTTGCCGGACACGAGCATTGCGTGTAGGTCGCCGCCGTCGTCGTGCGCGTGATCAGGAGTCGGCCGAGCGGTTGTCCGCTCCCTGGTTGTGCCCGCGCGTCTACGTCCTGCGTGAAGATCGCTTCGTAGCGGTGCGTGCGCCAGCCGAGCAAGTCGTCGGTGATCCGCGGGGTCGTTGCTGCCGTCCTGGCCGTAGTTGCCGTAGGGGGCGAGAACGTCGTGGGGCCGCTTCTCGGGCTGGTGGCACTGATCGTTGCTGCTTGCAGTCGGCCTTCGCGTCCTTGACGTGGTCTACACGCCGACGTAGGCCACGAGCGTGTCGATCGCCATCGCGTTCCCCATCCGGGTGGAAGCGCAGATGCGTAGTCAGCTTCGCTCGCTACGGTGCGCACGCCCAACCGGCCCGCCCGTGTCCGCTGTGGAGGCGCTCATCACTGCGGCGCCGGCTCGCCCAGCCTCACAGCGGGTCTGACAGGATCGCCGCCATGGAGGGCGTCGATCGCGTGGCCCCCAGCAGCATCGGTCGCGTGGTCCCCATCTGGGACTGGCTGCCGCGCTACGACCGCGGCGCGCTCCGAGGCGACGTACTCGCGGGGATCGCCGTGGCGGCGATGATCGTGCCGAAGGACCTGGGTTACGCCGGCATCGCGGGTATCCCGTTGCAGAACGGGCTGTACGCTGCGGCGGCTGGCGCGATCGTCTACGCGCTGTTTTGCACGTCGCGCCATATCTCGACGGGGCCGAGTTCGTCGCTGGCCGCCGTCGCGGGCGGCGCCGTGCTCGTCGCGGGCGTGGGGGAGTCGCAGGCCGCCGAGCTCGTGGCGGCCATCACGCTGGTGACCGGCGGCTTGTTCCTCCTGCTGGCGGCGCTGCGCCTCGGCTGGATCGCGCGGTTCCTGTCCCGGGCGGTCGTCACCGGCTTCCTGGCGGGAGCCGCGGTCGACGTCGTCATCGGCGAGCTTCCGAAGCTGACCGGGACGGAATCGTCGGGCGAGACGGTGTGGGCCGAGCTGGCGTCGTGGATCCGCTCGCTCGGTGACGTCAGCGGGGCGACGCTGCTGGTCGGGGTGGTGGCGCTGGCGGTCATCCTCGCGCTGCGCTTCGCGGCCCCCCGCGTTCCGGGCGCGCTCGTGCTCGTGGTCGGAGGGCTCCTCGCGACACCGCTGTTCAACCTCGACGCTCACGGTGTCGCGCTCGTCGGCGAGGTGCCGCGCGGCCTGCCGTCCCCGGCCCTGCCCGACCTCGACGTGTTCAAGCAGCACTACGCGACGATCCTCGCCGCCTCTGCCGGGCTGCTGCTGATCGGCTTCTCGCAGACGGCCGGCGATGCCCGAGCGTTCGCGGCGCGGCACCGCTACCGCGTCGACGTCGATCAGGAGTCGGTCGCGCAGGGCATGGCCAACGTCGCGGCCGGCGCGTTCCGCGGGATGCCGGTCTCGACGAGCCTGTCCGCGAGCTCGCTCAACGAGTCGGCCGGCGCCCGCACGCCGCTTGCGTCGCTGGTCACCGGCGCGCTCGTGATCCTGACCCTCGTCGCGCTCGCGCCGCTGTTCTCCGACCTGCCGAAGGCGGTCCTCGGCGCGATCATCATCGACGCGGTCGTCTTCGGGATGATCGACATCGCCGAGTTGCGCCGCCTGCGCCGGGTCAAGCCCTTCGACTTCTGGGTGGCGGCCACCGCGATCGTCGCCGTCCTCTCCGCCGGGGTGCTGGCCGGCGTCGTCATCGGCATCGCGCTCTCGCTCGTCTGGCTCGTCTACGTCACGACCACGCCGGAGCTGCCGTCGCTGGGCCGGGAACCGGGGACCAATGTCTACCGCGACGCGGGCGGCCACCCAGGCGACGAGACGTTCCCCGGCCTCGCCATGGTGCGGCTGGACGGCGGCCTGTTCTTCGCCACCGCGGAGGCGCTCGACGAGCGCATCCGTACGCTCGCGCAGGACGCTGACCCGCCGCTGCGCGCCGTCCTCCTGGACATGGAGAGCGTGGACTTCGTCGATTCGCAGGGTGCCGCGACGCTGGGGGAGATCCTCGACTTCACCGACAGCGCGGGCATCCGGGTGAGCCTCGCGCGCGTGAAGCCCGCCGTGGCGAGGGTGCTCGCGAGCGACGGCATCCTGGACCGCCTCGGCGACGATCGCGTCCACGGGAGCATCCCCCTCGCCGTCGAGGCAGAGCTCGCCGCGGATCGCCGGGCGACCGACGCGTAGCACTGAGGCGACGGGATGCCGGGCGGGCTCGCGCCGCCGCTCCTGAAGGCGCCCGCGATCTCGCTCGTCCCGATCGGGTTGATCGCGATGGCGACCGAACTGTCCGGCCTGCAGACGGGCCTGCTCACCGTGTCGCTCAGCGGCAAGCAGTGGCTGGCCTGCCTCGGGCCGGCCGCGCTCCTGCCGCTGGTGGTCGAGACGGGCAAGCGGATCCGGCGCAGGCGCGCTGCGGCACCTGTGGTGCTCGACCCGCAGCGCGCGCTCAGTGCGGCCAGGGCACTCCGGGGCTTAGGTCTTGATCACGCCCGGGCGGGTCAGCGACCAGATGATCCAGACGTCGAGGGCGATCAGCAGCAACGCCCAGATCGGGTAGTACGGGATGAAGAAAAAGTTCGACAGTGCGCTCAGCATCGCGATCGCGAGCCCGCCGATGACCGCCCAGAGCGCCCCCCTGAACAGGCCGAAACCGATGCCGAGCATGAGGAGGCCGATCAGCAGGTGGATCCAACCCCAGGCGCTGGTGTCGAGATCGAACGTGTAGTTGCGGGTGACGACGTAGAAGTCGTCATTGAAGATCGCGACGAGTCCTTGCAGGACCTGGAAGGTCCCGACGAGGAGCGCCAGGGTCGCTGCGAAGGTGACTCCGCCGGCCGCCCAGCCCGAGATCGGCTGCTCCGGCTCGCGTGATGCCGTGGACATCCACTCTCCAATCGCTCGGTTGCCGACGATGCTCGTGAGCGGCGGGGTGAGGGTGAATCACCCCTGACGGGTGACCGGTGCTCGCGACGGGGGCGCTTGACCCATCGGCGGTTCCTGCCCAGACCGCCGATCATGATCCGACTCCTCAGTGGCATGCCGGCCGGCGTCCTCGGGCTCGAGGCGGTCGATGACGTCGAGAAGGAAGTCGACGAGAACGTCACCCTGCCCTCCGTCAACGCCGCGATCGCCGAGCACGGGAAGGTCCGTCTCCGCTACGTCCTCGGAACCGAGTTCGACGCCTACGAGGGAGACGCCGTCTGGGAGGACCTCAGCGGCGACATGAGTCTTGCGCGTGGACAGGCTGAGGTTCACCACGTCGAAGCCCTGCCCGACCGCCCACTCGAGCCCCGCCACCAGCGCCGACCCGCGACCCGTCATCGTCGGCCCGAGCACGCGCACACTGTGCAGCTCGCAGTCGGGCGCGATCGAGCGCACGATGCCCGCGCACGCGGTGCCGTGACCGGCCACGTCACCCTGCTCGTCGGGGACGACGCGCACATCCTCGCCGTCGACCTCGACGGCGCTCGCCGACGCCAGCTCGCCGACGAGCGGATGCCCGGCTTCCACGCCGCTGTCGACGATGCAGACACGCACGCCACGACCGGTGGCGTCGCCCCACGCCCATTCGCGATCGATCGACAACGGCCAGTCCGCGCGCAGGCTGGGCACGCTCGCGGCGAGCGAGAGGCTCCATGCCGGCAGGATCGCGGGATCTGTCGAGCCGGAAGGAGCCACCCGCGGATCCTTACCTCACCGCCGGTTCTCCACAACCCCGCGCCGGCCTCGGACCGTCGCGAGGTCGATGGCACCAACACGGGGCAGCGTACGCGCGCCGCGCTGCGGTGGCCTCGCGCGCTTCTGCGTCGAACGACGCGAGGCGACGCTCACCGAGGTCCAAGCGCAGCATCGGCATTCGAGAACATCACAGACGAGCCAACCGCACTTGAGGCGCTCCAACACTCTGCTCCCGATAGGCCAGCGACTCGAGCGTCGCAGCGAGTCCTCACACAGACGCCAGCCGAGCGCCTGCGACAACTCCAGCGGCCCAGACGACAGACACATCAGACCGGGCACGCATTTGCACAGAGGGCCTATGCTCCGACCTGTCCTCGCGCGGTGCGTGCGCGCGTGAAACTGAGCAAACGCAAGCCGTAGCAGCGCGACCTCGAGTCGGAATTGCGCCTGCGGAGCGCGCCAGTTCGCGCGGTCGCGTTAGTCAATACCACCCTGCTGTGGCTCGCCGTCGATCTTAGTCATCGCTGTGGCTCGGCTGCCACGAGCTTCCGTCCCGCCGTCCCGAGCGTGATCCGACCTGGCACCGGCCGGGAGACCGTGAGTGACCTGAGGTCGCCAGCGCGCGCCCAGATCGCGGCAGATTCGTGCTCCTCAACCGGCGTGTACGGGGCTGAGAAGCCCCAGAGCAGTCCGTCCGCATACCGGCCACCCACGCGCGGCGGGCACGCGAGGCCAGGTCGCAGGTCTGCGTCGGCTTGGCGTACAAGCCCCCAGAACCGCCTGTGAGCTGCCCTGGTACTCCGCGCAGTGGCATCTGACCACTCGCAAGCGTCGCCCTCCGTGGCGGCGCAAGCGGCTGATCTCGATGCCGTGGACTACAACTAGCCGATCATCGTCGCCTTCACCTTGCAGGCGTCCCCGTCCATGCTGGTGTAGTCAGGGCTCGACTGGTACTCGTCGATCTGGCTCTGGGTGGCCGGGATCGAGAACTTCACCGTCTTGTTCGACGGACCGCCCTTGACGTGGACGATCTTGGTGGCGGTGATGGTCGGGCTCGACACCTGGTCGAAGCGGATCTTGACCCGCATGTCGGTGCCCTCCTGGCCCTCGTTGTGCATCTTGGCGGCACCGACGAAGCGGTAGTCGCCGGACATGATGTCGCTCGGCATCATCATGTCGCAGCTCGACGTGTAGGTGACGTCGGCCGGCCGGTTCTTCTCGAGCATCTCGTTGATGTCCTCGAGCTTCTCCTGGGCGGAGGTGTCGGTGGTGTCGGTGCCAGTGTTGCCCCTGTCCCGAGCGATCTTGCCCGGGGGCTTGCTGTCGGCCTTGGCGGTCTCGGAGCGCACCGCGCTCTTGTCGCCTGCATTGAGGACGGCGCCGAGGACGATCAGGACGCCGAGAGAGATGGCGCCCCACTTCAGGATGCTGCGGAACACGATAGTTGTCCTGGTCTTGGTTGGTTGGTACTGCGGAAGGTCGAGCCCTCTCAGGGACGCCCGGCTCAGGCGAACCGGCCTCATCCCCCGACGAGGTGCCCATGCAGCCCGGCCGGCGCCAGCCGGTAGGCAACGCCCCTGGGAGGGCTCGGTACTGCTAGTCGACCTGGCGTTCGGCGTAGGCCGCGTGGCAGCCGTCTCGGGCCGCCTGCTGCATCTCGGGGACCATCGTCCGCACCTGGACGGCGGTGGGCTTCTTCTCGCTACGGCCCCAGGCCTTCTGCACGGCACACACCGTCTTGGCGTCCTCGAAAGCCCTGCCCTCGAGGCTGTCCGGGTTGGAACGCTCACGCTCGTAGGCCGCCCGCTGATCCTGCTCGCCAACGCGAGCCCGGCCTTCGACGTCGCGCACGGCATCGGCCTTCTCGGGAGACAGCCCCGACGCCCTGGCGGTGCCAGTCATGCCGGCGAGCGTGGCCTCGGCGAGTGCCAGGGTCGCGGTCGTGAGGCGACGCATCAGATGATTCTCAGGGGTGCAGCCGGTCTTGCTCTTCATGGTCTCCTTGCTCTCCGTGCCGTCGTTGTTGGCGGTATGCTAACAAGCTCTTGACGGATCGCCAACAAGAATTAGACTCCACTTATGAGTTCGCCGAAGTACAGCCGCCTCGATCCCGCCCAGCGGCGCGAACAGATCCTCGACGCGGCCAATGCACTGTTCGCCGAGCGGCCCTACGACGAGGTCTCGATCGAGGACATCGCGAGCGCCGCCGGCGTCACCCGCGGGCTCGTGCACCACTACTTCGGCGGGCGCAAGGAGGTCTACATCGGGCTGCTCGAGCGCCTCGGCGCCCAGCGCGAGGACGACCTGCGCCCGCCCGTCGGGCGCAGCGCCCGCGCGCGCGTGGCGGATTCCGTGTCGCGCTGGCTCGACTGGACCAAGGCGAACCACACGGTCTGGCTCGCCACGATGGCGCACGGCGAAGACATTGCCGATCCCGAGGTCAGGCAAGTGGTCGCCGATCTCGTGGGCCGCGCCGTCGCGCTCATCACGATGTTTCACGCGGACATCGCCGAGGACTCCTCGCGTCTGCGCTACGCGCTCGAGTGCTGGACCGCCCTCAACCGCGCCGCGACACGACGATGGCTACGCGGCGAGGCCACCCGCGAGGCCACGCACGAACTGCTCGCCGCGACGCTCGAGCACATCCTGCGCACCTTCGGCGCTCCAGAGGTGCCACGTCGGCACGCATCTCCTCCCTGAGTTCAGAATCGAGTTGGGCATTCCCAAGACGGATCTCGCCACGATCGCGCAAATGAGCCGCCCCGCGCTGGCGCAGATGCTCGATCCCACGACCCCACCGGAGTAGTCCAACGCCCTGCTGGGTGCGCCGGGACACTTGCCGCAGTCGGCGGCAGTCAGTCAGTCAGTCACGAGCAGGCGTCTCGTCGCGATACCCGTTTCGAGTCGGCGATTGGGCTCAGGTCGCGGCGCTCCCAGCGCACCGGCGGTGTGCGCTTGGTCGGCAGCGGCACGCTTGTCGAATGGCGACGGTTGAGGTAGGTGTACATCCAGCCGAATGCCAGGGGAATGAACGTCCGGGGTTGAGCGTCTGAGTGCTCCTATCGCGTGAAGGGAGCACTCCGCGCGTGGTGCTCGATTCGCGTGAACGAAAGCATCAAAGCGCCAGTGCCTCCGCGCCCGCCGGCTGCCGTCACAACAATCGGGCCAGAACCGACACGCCCTGGATGACCGCCGCCCGGCGGTCCGAGCACTACGGCCGGATCACGCCCGCGAGCCGCCGGACCGCCTCGTCGTACTCGTCCGCCCCGAGGTGGCTGAACGACAAACGCAGCTCGTTGCCGCCGCCCTCGTGGGCGTAGAACGGCGGGCCGGGGACGTAGGTGACGCCCGCGTCGACGGCGGCCGGGCGCAGGGCGACGGAGTCGGTGCCCTCCGGCAGCGTGAGCCAGCTGAAGAAGCCGCCGGTCGGCTCGCTCCAGGAGCAGATGCCGCCGAGCTCGCGCTCGAGTGCCGCCGACAGCGCCTGCCAGTGCGACGCGTAGAGCGCCCGCGCGCGCGGGATCGTGCGCTCGAAGTGGCCGGCGCGGCCGTACTCCTCGACCATCCGCTGCCCGAGCCCGCCCGCGCACTGGTCGGTCAGCTGCTTCGCGGCGGCGAGCTGGGCGACGACCTCGGACGGCCCGGCCGCCCAGCCGAGGCGGACGCCGGGGCAGAAGATCTTCGAGAACGTCCCGGCCTGGAGGACGATGTCCGGCCCCATCGACCACAGCGAGGGCAGCGTCTTCGCGGCGTCGAAGGCCATCTCGCGGTAGGCGACGTCCTCGACGATCAGCACGCCGTGGCGGCGGCAGAGGTCGATCAGCGCCTCGCGGCGCTCGAGCGCCAGCGTCCACCCCGACGGGTTCTGGTACTCGGGGATGACGTAGAGCAGCTTCGGCCGCGCGCCTGACTCGAGCCGCTCGGCGAGCGCCTCCAGCATCAGCCCGTCGTCGTCCATCGCGATGCCCTCGACCTCGACCTCCGCGGCGGCGAACGCCATCAGCGCGCCGAGGTAGGTCGGCGCCTCGACCGCGACGGAGTCGCCGGGCTCGAGCAGCGCCTGGCAGATGAGCGCGATGCACTCCATGCCGCCGCTGGTGACGGTCAGCTCATCGCGCTCCGGCCGCCGGCCCTGGAGGCGCTCCTGGCGCTCGATCAGGTACTCGCGGACGCTCGGGATGCCCTCGCTCGGCGCGTACTGGAGCGCGATGCCCGGCTCGTCGCGCAGCAGCCGCGCGACGATCTCGTCGAGGTCGGCGGTCGGGAACGTCTCCGGGTTGGGGAAGCCGCCGGACATCGACAGCGCGCCCGGCGGCGGGCCGGCGAGGATGGTGGCCAGCTCGGCGGCGCCGCGGTCGCGCGCGCGGCGTGCGAACTCAAACGTCGAAGCCAAGGCTGCTCTCCTCCCCGCGGTCGAGGCGCTCGGTGTGCTGGGCCCAGTTGGTGAGCTCGTGCAGCGAGCGCTGGCCCGAGCGCGTGTGCTGGAGGATCGCGCCCTCGGCGCGGGCGATCGCCTCGCCGGTCTCGAGCGCGGCCTCGATCCGCTCGGCCGGCGCGATCACGAGCCCGTCGTCGTCGCCGAACACGATGTCGCCGGGCCGGACGCCCATGCCGGCGAAGCGGACCGGCACGTTGAGCCGCGCGCGCGAGACGGTGGTGCCCGAGCGCGGCAGCGTCCCGCGCGCGAAGGCGGGGAGGCCGAGCACGCGCAGCCCGGCGACGTCGCGGCAGAAGCCGTCGGTGACGATCGCCGCCAGCCCGCGCCGCTTCGCCTCGGTGGCGAACAGCTCGCCGAACACCGCGAGCGCGCCGCCGTCGGTGGCGACCACGAGGACGTCACCCGGCTGCGCCTCGGCGAGCGCGCTCATCACCGGCAGATGGTCGTCGTGGGCCTGGACGGTGAAGGCGGGGCCGGCGAAGCGCACGTCGGGCACCATCGCCCGGATGGCCGGCTCGACGACGGGCAGCGTCTTGTCCGCGTCGCACAAGGCGGAGACCTCGATGGCAAGCAACCGGTCGATCATCCGCGCGCCAGCTCCTCGAGGCGCTGGTGCGCCAGGGCCACGGCCATCGCCCCGTCCCCCACCGCGCCGGCCACGCGCTTCACGGAGCCCGACCGCACGTCGCCGGCCGCGAACACGCCGGGCACGCTCGTCTCGAGCGGCAGGGCGTCGCGCTCCAGTGGCCAGCCCTCCGGCCGCCCGCCGGTGACGATGAAGCGCTTCTCGTCGAGCGCCACCCCGGCCGCGTCGGCCCAGCCCGTGCGCGGCACGCCGCCGAGGCAGAGGAAGAGCGCGCGGGCCGGGAGCTCCTGGCCGCCCGCCGTGACGCTGCGGAGGTCGCCGGCGCAGTCGACCGCCTCGACCTCCGTGCGCAGCCGCACGTCGATCCGGTCGTGGGCCTCGATGCGATCGACGAGGTAGGCCGACATCGACTTCGACAGCGAGGTGCCGCGCACGAGCATCGTCACCTGCGCGCCCGCGTCGGCGAGGTTCATGACCGCCTGGCCGGCCGAGTTGCCGGCGCCGACGACCACCACCGGGTCGCCGCCGCAGCGCGCCGCCTCGCTGCGACCGGCGCCGTAGTAGATGCCGCGGCCGAGGCCGGCGTCGATGCCGTCGAGCTCGAGGCGCCGCCAGTCCATGCCCGGCGACGCGATCACCACGGTGGCGTTGATCCGGTAGCCGCCGGCGATGTCGAGCTGGGTGCCCTCAGGCGTCACGCGGCTGCCGGTGACGCCGCGCAGCAGCACGAGCTCGGCACCGAAGCCCTCGGCCTGGCGGCCCGCGAGCCGCGCCAACCTCGCTCCCTCGATGCCGCCGGGGAAGCCGAAGAAGTTCTCGATCTTCGAGGTGTGAGACGCCTGGCCACCCGGTACGTCGCGCTCGACCAACAGCGTCGACAGCCCATCCGAGGCGGCGTAGACCGCGGCCGCCAGCCCGGCCGGCCCGGCCCCGACGATCGCGAGGTCGTAGTCCGTCTTCCTGGGCGGGTCGCTTTCGTGCCAGGCCTCTGCCACACGCTCGACGGTCGCGGCGCGCACCGTGGCGTCGGGCGCGAGCACGAGCGGCAGGTCGGCAGCGGCGAAACCACGTTCGGCGAGGAGTGCGTCCGCGTCGGCGCTGCCCGCCTCCAGCCACTCGTACTCCTGGTCCACGCGGGTGAGGTAATCCCGCAGGCGGTGGTCTTCGGGCTCCAGCCGCCGACCGACGACCGTGACGTCTTGGCGGACGGGGCTCATGGCGAGCATGAAACCATGCGCCGCCATGGCGACCCCTCGCGAGCTTCCGCTCGACGACGTGCGCGCAGCGGCGCGGCGGCTCGAAGGAGTCGCCCACCGCACCCCGGTGATGACCTCGCGGACGCTCGACGAGGCGGTCGGCGGCAGCGTGTTCCTGAAGTGCGAGAGCTTCCAGCGCGGCGGCGCGTTCAAGTTCCGCGGCGCCTTCAACTTCCTCTCGACGCTGAGCGAGGCGGAGCGGGAGCGCGGCGTGTGCGCGATCAGCTCCGGCAACCACGCCCAGGCGGTCGCGCTGTCGGCGCGCGAGCTCGGCGTCCGCGCGGCGATCCTGATGCCCGAGGACGCGCCCGCCGCGAAGCTCGCCGCCGTCGAGGACTACGGCGCCGAGATCGAGACCTACGACCGCTACTCGATGCCGCAGGTGCAGGCGGGCCGGGAGTTCGCCGAGCGGCGGCAGATGACGTTCGTGCCCGCCTACGACGACCCGCGGATCGCCGCCGGCGCGGGCACGGCTGCGCTCGAGCTGCTCGCGGACGCGGGCGAGCTCGACCTGCTCGTCGCGCCGATCGGCGGCGGCGGGCTGATGGCCGGCTGCGCCAGCGTGGTCAAGGCGCTGCACCCCGCGGCGCGCGTGATCGGAGTGGAGGCGGCCGCGTCGGGCGTCACCGCGCAGTCGCTCGAGGCCGGCGAGCGGATCCAGATCCCCGTCACGCGCCACCTCGCCGACGGCCAGATGCTGACGCAGCCCGGCGAGTGGACGTTCGCCGTGATGCAGGAGCTGGTCGACGAGATCGCGCTCGTGTCCGACGACGAGATCCTGCTCGCGATGGCGTTCCTGTTCGACCGCCTCAAGCTCGTGACCGAGCCGAGCGGCGCGATCGCCACCGCCGCGCTCCTCGCCCGCCACGTGAGCCTCGATGGCGCGCGGACCGGCGTGCTGATCAGCGGCGGCAACGTCGGGCTCGCGCGCTTCGTCGACCTCATGCGGCAGCCGGTAGCGCCTCCGGCTCGGCCGTAGCCGGGCGCAGCACGGGCACGTCCGGCCGGAGCCGCAGCGCCTCGCCGCGGTGCTCGATCATCAGCCCGGTGCCCTCGAGCAGCCGGTACGTGGTCGCGGCATGGGTCATGTCGACCTCGATGCGCTGCCCACGCACCGCGACCCGGAAGCGCAGCCGCTCCCATTCGGCGGGCAGCTTCGGATCGAAGCGGACCTCTCCGTCGAAGTCGCGCAGGCCGCCGAAGCCCGCCACCAGCGCGAGCCATGTCCCGCCGCACGACGCGACGTGGATGCCGTCCTTCGTGTTGCCGTGCAGGTCGTCGAGGTCGACCGTGCTCGCGGCGTCGAAGTAGCGCAGCGCGTCCTCCGGGTAGCCGACCTCGGACGCCATCACGCTCTGGACGCAGGCCGACAGCGTCGAGTCGCCGGTGGTGAGCGGGTCGTAATAGTCGAACGTGCGGCGCTTCTCGTCGGCCGAGAAGTGGTGGCCGACGAGGTAGGTGGCGAGCACGACGTCGGTCTGCTTGATCACCTGGTGGCGGTAGAGCTCGAGCGGGTGGAAGTGCAGCAGCAGCGGGTGCTTCTCCCGCGGCGTGCCCTCGAAGTCCCAGCGCTTGCGGTCGAGGAAGCGCTCGTCCTGCAGCACGATGCCGAGCTGCTCGTCGCGCGGGATGTACATGCGCTCGGCGGCGCGGCGCCAGCACGCCACCTCGTCGTCGGTCAGGCCGGTCGCGCGCACGAGGTCGGCGTGCGCGCGCGGGTCGGCGGCGGCGAGCCACTCGAGGACGCGCGTGGCGACCTCGAGGTTCTCCTTCGCCAGCAGGTTCGTGTACGCGTTGTCGTCGACGACGGTCGTGTACTCGTCCGGCCCGGTCACCGCGTGGATGCAGAACTGCCCGCCGCGCCGCTCGGAGAAGAAGCCGAGCTCGATCCAGAAGCGCGCGGTCTCGACGAGCACCTCGGCGCCCTGCTCGAGCAGGAACCCGAGGTCGCCCGTCACGCGGTTGTAGTGGTGCATCGCGTAGGCGATGTCGGCGTTGATGTGGTACTGCGCGGTGCCGGCCGCGTACCAGGCGGAGGCCTCCTGGCCGTCGATCGTGCGCCACGGGAAGAGCGCGCCGCGGTGCCCGACCTCCCGCGCCCGCCGGCGCGCGGCGGGGAGCATGGCGCAGCGCATCCGCAGCAGCGCCCGCGCCCACTCCGGGTTCGCGTGGGTGAGGAACGGGAGGACGTAGATCTCCGCGTCCCAGAAGTAGTGGCCCTCGTAACCGCGGCCGCTGACGCCCTTGGCCGGCACGCCGAGCCCGTCGGCGCGCGCGGTCGCCTGCATCAGCTGGAAGAGGTTGAAGCGGACGGCGCGCTGCACCTCCGGCGCGCCCTCCACCTCGACGTCGCTGCGCTCCCAGAACGCCTCGACCCGCCGCGAGTGGGCCTGCTCGACCGCGTCGTAGCCTTCGCCCGCCGCGCGGTCGAGCGTGCGGTGGGCACGCGCGGCCATCTCGCCCGGCGCCGTGTTCGCGGCCCAGTGATAGGCGACGTACTTGCGCAGCCGCAGCGACCCTCCTGCCACGAGCGCGGACTCGGCGACGACGCGCGCGGCGTCGCCGTCGACGGTCGTCTCCACCGCGGCGGCGCCCGTGAAGTCGTTGTGCATGCCGCACGCCAGCGTCAGCCCCGACCGCCGCGTGGCGAGCGAGAGCACCACGCGCGGGCCGAGCGTCTCGGCCGCCAGCGGGTCGAGCGGGCGCTCGGCGAAGCCCTTGTGGCGGCGCGGGTCGTCGTCGGCAGCCGCGTCCTCGTGCGGCCGCAGCTCGGAGGACAGCGCGACGGCGGCGGCGCCCTCGAGCACCGTCACCTCGTAGTCGATCGCGACGAGGTTGCGACGCACGAGCGATGCGAGCGCGGCGCGAGCGCACCCGCAGGCGAGCGCCGCCCGGGGTGTCGAGGAAGACCTCGCGCCGCAGCACTCCGGCGCGCATGTCGAGCACGCGCGTCACCTGCGCGGTGGTCACGTCGAGCGGCTCGCCGTCGACGCTCAGCCGCACGATCGAGCCGTCGGGCGGCGCGACGATCGTCTGGCCGGTGCGGGCGAGCCCGTACGCGTCCTCGGGGTACACGATCGGCCAGGTCTCGTGGAAGCCGTTGAGGACCGTGCCCGCGTCGTACGCGGGCGTGCCCTCCTCCGGCGCGCCGCGCACGCCGAGGTAGCCGTTGCCGACCGCGAGGACCGACTCCAGCGCGGCGTCGTGGCCGCTGCTCTCGATCGTCCAGGTCATGCCGCCAGCTCCCCGAGGTCGTCGACGACCACGTGGGCGCCGGCCTTGCGCAGCTCGTCGTGGCCGACGTTGCGGGCGACGCCGATCACGAGCCGGAAGTCCCCGGCGCGCCCGGCGGCCACGCCGGCCAGCGCGTCCTCGACCACCGCCGCGCGGTCGGCGCGGACGCCGACCCGCCGCGAGGCCTCGAGGAAGCCGTCGGGCGCGGGCTTGCCGCGCAGGCCGAGCCGCGTGACCTCGCCGCCGTCGACCACCGCGTCGAACGCGTCGTCGATGCCCGCGGCGCGGAGGACCTGGTGGGCGTTGGCGCTCGAGGACACCACCGCGGTGCGGATGCCCTGGGCGCGCAGCTCGCGCACCCAGCGCTCCGAGCCGGGGAACGCCTCGACGCCGTCACGGGCCAGCGCGCGCTCGACGAGCGCCTGCTTGGCGTCGCCGACGGCGACCACCTCGGCCTCGGACAGCTCGACGCCGCGCGAGCGCAGGAAGTCGCGCACGCCGTCGTAGCGCGGCTTGCCGTCGACGTGGTCGGCGTACTCGCGATGCGGGTCGAACGGCGCCTGGCCGAGCTCGGCCAGCAGCGGGTCGAACGTGCGCTTCCAGCAGTCGATGTGGAGCGCGGTCGTCGAGGTCAGGACCCCGTCGAGGTCGAACAGCACGGCGTCGAGCAGGCGGCGCATCAGACCACCTCCACGACGTCGCGGCGGAAGCACGCCGCGGACGCCCAGTCGGCGAGGACGCGCGTGCGGCGCGAGGCGAACGGCAGCGCCATCAGGTGGTAGCCGCGGGCGACGAGCCAGCCGGCGAGGCCGCGGAAGCGGAGCCCGCCGGCGGTGGCGATGCCGTGGCGGCTGCCGAGCGTGGCCATCTGGCCCTTCGTGCGGTAGCGGTACGGCTGCGGGTCGCCGCCGAGGTTGCGGGCGAGCCGCCGCGCCTGGCGCAGCGCGTGCTGGCAGGTCGCCGGGTCGGTCTCGCCGGGCGTCGCGGCGTTCGGGACGGCGGCGCAGTCGCCGAGCGCCCAGACGCCGGGCATGCCCTCGACCGCGAGCGTCTCGTCGACGCGCACGCGGTTGTGCTCGTCGAGCGGCAGCCCGAGCTGCCCGAGCAGCGGGTTCGGCGTGACCCCCGCGGTCCACACCAGCGTCTCGGCGTCGATGCGGCGCCCGCCGGACAGCGTCACGCCACGGGCGTCGGCGGACTCGAGCGAGGTCTCGGTGAGGATCTCGACGCCGCGCTTGGAGAGCGTGCGGGCGGCGAAGTCCGCGAGCCGTTCCGGCGTCTGGCCGAGGATCCGCGGCGCGCGGTCGACCAGCACCCAGCGCGCCTCGATGCCGGCGAGGCGCGGGTGGCGGCGCAGCGCGCAGGCGGTCAGCTCCTGCAGCTCGGCGAGCGTCTCCACGCCGGCGAAGCCTGCGCCGGCGAACACGAACGTCAGCCGGCGCCCGGCGCTCTCGGGCGCGGCGTCCGCGAGCTCGATCTGGCGCAGCACGTGGTTGCGGAGCCGGATCGCATCGCCGACGTGCTTGAGCGTGAAGGCGTGCTCGTCCAGCCCGGCGACCGCCGGCATGCGGGTGACGGCACCGAGCGCGATCACCAGGTCGGCGTAGCTGACGCCGAAGCGGCCCGCGTCGGACTGCACGATCACGCGGCGGCGCTCGGGGTCGAGCGCGACCGCCGAGCCGAGCAGCAGGTCGACGTCCGGGGACATGCTGCGGATGGGGACCAGCACGTGCCGGGGCTCGATGGTGCCGGCCGCCGCCTCGGGGAGCAGCGGCGTGTAGAGCATGAAGTTGGTGGGGTTCACGACGGTGGCGCCCGCGTGCCCGAGGCCGCGGGCGACGTAGCTGCCGGCGAAGCCGCCGCCGAGGATGAGGGTGCCTCCGCGGGCGATGCGGGGCCGGATGTGGGGGTCGAGGTTCATGCTCGGCGAAGCTACGGGCGCCCCGTCGAGGTCGAATCGGTGAAATCGCCTAAGTTCGCCTAGGTAAGCGCCGGCTCCAGCTCCTCGGGCTCGCCGAGCGGCTGCCGCGCGAGCTGCGTGCGCGAGGTGATGCCGAGCTTCGTGAACACCTTGCGCAGGTGCGCGTCGACGGTCCGCGGCGACAGGAAGAGCTGCGCCGCGACCTCCTTGTTCGAGAGCCCGCTCGCCACGAAGCGCGCGATCTGCAGCTCCTGCGGCGTCAGCTGGTCGATCGTGCTCGGGTCGCGCTTGCGGGCCGTCTCGCCCGTGGCGCGCAGCTCGGCCCGCGCGCGCTCGGCGAGCGGCTCGGCGCGGTAGGCCTCGAACGTGGCGAGCGCGGCGCGGAACTGTGTGCGCGCGTCGGTCCGGCGGCGCTCGCGGCGCAGGTGCTCGCCGTAGTGCATCCGCATGCGCGCGAGGTCCATCGGGCGCGCGTCGTCGGCGAGCGCCAGCATCGCCTCGAAGTGCGCGGTCGCATCCTCGCCCTCGGCGAGCAGCGCCCGGCAGCCGGCCAGCCGCGGTGCGGCGAAGCGCGCGCCCGAGTGCGTCGCCCACGCCTCGTAGAACCGCAGCGACTCGCGCGCCAGCTCCGGGCGGCCGGCGCGGACGGCCGCCTCGACCTTGTCGGGCAGCATCAGCGCGGCCATCACCGGATCGGCGTCGCCGGTTCCCTGCTCGGCGATCGTGTCGTAGCGCTCGAGCGCCTCCGCCCAGCGGGCGCGGTTGATGTCGTCGACCGCGAGCGCATAGGTGGCGAGCGACACGCGATTGGGGAGCCCCTTGGTGAGCGCCACGGCGATCACCTCCTCGCCGTAGCGGTGGGACTCTTCGTGACGCCCCTGGATGGCGGCGATGACCGCGAGCACGGCGTGCAGCAGCAGCAGGATGTTCTCCGCGCTCAGCTCGCGCGCGAGCGCGGCCGCCTCGCGGACGGCGAGCTCGGCCTCGTCGTTGCGCTGCGCGATGATGAGCTGCGCCGAGCGCCCGGACAACGCGATCACGAGCTCCCCGACCTCCCCGCTGGCGCGCGCGAGCCGGATCGCGCGGCCGACGAGCGCGCTCGCCGCCTCGTCGTCCCCGAGCCACAGCGCCGCGAGGCTGGCGAGGAAGGCATGGCGCGTCTGGTCGGTGAGCGCGCCGTGGGCGATCGCAGGCTCGAGGCAGCGCGCCGCTTCCGCATGGTCGCCGCTCATCATCGCGGCGAAGCCGAGGATCACCCGGCGGAAGAACAGCGCCGTGTCGTCCCCCTCCGCCGGGACGACGACCTTGGTGACGCGCGCGATCTCCTGCACCGCCGACACGTCGGCGCTCTGCCAGGCGGCGGAGGTCGCCTGCATCAGCAGCTCCGCCGCGCGGCCGGCGTCGCGTGAGGCCACGGCGGAGGCCGCCGCGACCAGCGACGGGATCGCGTCGCGGGGCCGGCCCCGGCGCAGCGTCGCGACGCCGAACACGAACGCGCACTGCGCCCGCAGGTCCGGATCGTCGGTCAGCACCTCCGCTCGCTCGGCGAGCGCGAGCGCCTGGACGTCGCGCCCCATGAGCGTCGACAGCGCCGCCGCCCGGGTGAGCCGGCGGGCGCGCGCCGTTCGGTCGCTCGACAGCGCCGCCGCGCGCTCGAGCGCCTTCGCCGCCGCGGCGTGCCCGCCGCGCTCGACGGCGCGCTCGGCGGCCTCGTCGAGCGCCTGCACCACGCCCTCGTCGGGCTCGAGCGCCGACGCCGCCAGGTGCCAGGCGCGGCGATCCGCCTGCTCGTCGTCGCCCTCCAGCGCGGCGGCGAGCGCCCAGTGGACCGCGCGCCGCTCGTTCGAGGTGGCCGAGCCGTAGACGGCGGAGCGCACGAGCGGGTGGCGGAACGCGACGCGCCCGTCCGCGATCGTGACGAGCCCGGCCTGCTCGGCGGCGTCGAGCGCGAAGCCGCCCGAGGAGAGCGTCGCCACCGCCCGCTCGACCACCGCCGCGCTCTCGGAGTCGTCGGCCGCCGCGGCGAGCAGCGCGAGCCGTGTCGGGGCCGGCAGGCGCGCGACGCGGTCGTGGAACACGCGCTCGAGCCGGCGCGTCATCGGCAGCGCCTCCGGCAGAGGCTCGTCGCCGGCGAGCTGGGCGGCGCTCAGGGCAGTCGGCAGCTCGACGAGCGCGAGCGCGTTGCCGTGGGTCTGCGCGAGCAGGTGCTCGCGGACCTCCGGCGCAGCCGCCGCCGCGGCGTGCGCCAGCAGCTCGGCGGCCGCCGCGTCGTCGAGCCCGCCGACCGTGTGCGACGGCACGTCGGGCGCCTCGAACACACGGACGTCGCCCTCGCGGGCGGAGAACAGGAGGACGACGCCCTCGGCGTCGAGGCGGCGGGCGACGAACTGCAGCGCGTCCGACGACCCGGCGTCGAGCCAGTGTGCGTCGTCGACGAGGCACAGCACCGGCCGCTCCTCGGCGAGCTCGGACAGCAGCGACAGACAGGCGGAGTAGATGAGGAAGCGCTCCTGCGCTCCGCCCTCCGCGAGCCCGAGCGCGGACTGGAGCGCGGCGGCCTGCGGCGAGGGCAGGCGGTCGACGAGGCGCAGGGCGGGGCGCAGCAGCTGCTGGAGCGCGGCGAACGGCAGCTCGGACTCCGATTCCACCCCGCGCGCGGTCAGCACGTGCATCTCGCCCGCGCGGGCGCGCGCGTCCTCGAGCAGGACCGTCTTGCCGATCCCGGCCTCGCCGCGCAACGCCAGCGCGCCGCTCCGCGAGTCGCGGGCCGCGTCGAGCAGTGCGCCGATGAGGGCGCGCTCAGCGTCCCTCCCAAACAGCACACGCCGACCTTACCGACGAGCGTGGCGACGATGTAGGCGATTTACGCGATGCGACGGCACCGGCGTGACGGCAGGTTTCCCGCCATGTCAATTGATCCCCTCACCTACGCCCGGCGCTGGAAGACCCTCGGGGTCCTCTCCCTCGCCCTCCTCATCATCGGTCTCGACAACACGATCCTCAACGTGGCTCTCCCGAGCCTCCAGGAGGAGTTCGATGCATCGTCATCCACGCTGCAGTGGATCGTCGATTCGTACCTGCTCGTCTTCGCCGGCCTGCTGCTGACCATGGGCACGCTCGGTGATCGCTTCGGGCGCAAGCTCGCGTTGCAATCCGGCCTGGCGCTGTTCGGCGGCGCGAGCCTCGCCGTCCTCTTCGTCGATTCTGCCGACGGTCTGATCGCGGTCCGCGCCGCGATGGGCATCGGCGGCGCGCTGATCATGCCGGCGACGCTGTCGATCATCGCCAACGTCTTCCCGCGCGAAGAGCGCGCCAAGGCGATCGGCATCTGGTCCGGCATGGCCGCGATCGGCATCGGCCTCGGCCCGCTGATGGGCGGCCTGCTGCTCGAGTGGTTCGACTGGAGCTCGGTGTTCCTCCTCAACGTCCCGGTCGCGCTGGTCGCCTTCGCCGCCGGCGCCGTGCTGGTCCCCGAGAGCCGTGACCCGGAGCCCGGCGCGTTCGACTTCCCGGGCGCCGCGCTGTCGATCGCCGCGCTGACCTCGCTCGTCTACGGCGTCATCGAGGCGCCGAGCGAAGGCTGGACCAGCCCGCTGACCCTCGCGTGCTTCGGCGCGTTCGCCGTGCTCGCCGTCGCGTTCGTGCGCTGGGAGCTCCGGACCGCCGAGCCGATGCTGAACCTCTCGTTCTTCCGCAACCCGCGCTTCAGCATCGCGTCGGGCGGCATCAGCCTCGCGTTCTTCTCGCTGTTCGGCGCGATCTTCGCGCTGACGCAGTTCATGCAGTACGCCAAGGGCTACTCGGCGCTCGAGGCCGGCGCGGCGATGACCCCGCTTGCGCTCGGGCTCGTGATGGGCGCGGGCTCGGGCATCAAGCTGAACGAGAAGCTGGGCACCGCCAAGACGGTCGCGGCCGGCCTGATGGGCCTGGCCGTCCTGCTCTCGAGCAGCCTGTTCTGGAGCGTCGACATGCCGTACTGGCCGCTCGGCCTGTGGTTCTTCGCCGTCGCGCTGTCGATGGGCTGGGTCATGGGCCCGGCGACCGACTCCGTCATGGGCGCCGTGCCCGAGGAGAAGTCGGGCGTCGCCTCGGCGATGAACGACGTCACCCGGCAGGTCGCCGGCGCCCTCGGCACCGCCGTCATCGGCTCCCTGATCGCGTCGCTCTACAGCTCGCGGATCAGCGACGACGTCGCCGCGCTGCCCGAGCAGGCCCGCGTGGCTGCCGAGGACTCGATCGGCCAGGCCAACGCGATCGCGGGGCAGCTGCCGGCCGAGCAGGGCGCGACCCTCGCGGAGGCCGCCACCGACGCGTTCACGCACGCGCTCAGCCTCGGCTTCACGGTCGCCGGCGCCGCCGCGCTGATCGCCGCGATCGTGGTCAGGCGATTCCTGCCCAACCGCCACGAGGGCGCGGCGGTCGAGACCGGCCCGGCGCTCGCGCCGGCGCCGGCCTAGGTCCTGACGCCCAGCTCCAGGCGGCCGGCGTATCCACGTCGGCCGCCGGAGCGGCGGCGCAGGCGCAACGTCGAGCGCGCCCCGCCGTCCTGGTAGATCATGTCCTCCGCGTGCGAGGTGTCGGCCTGGCCGCGGGACTTGTAGTAGCGCGTGCGGTAGACCGCGCGCTCGACCTTCTCGCTCATGAACAGCTGGCCCGTGTGGACCTCGCTGCCGCCGAGGTGGACCTTGAGGTGGATGTGGGGAGTGCGCCCGCGGTACCAGCCCGGGAACACGGTGTCGAAGCGCACGCGGCCGGCGGCGTCGGACCGCTGGACGCCGCGCAGGTAGCGCGAGCCGGACTCGCCGTCGAAGCCGGAGTACTCGCCGTCGGGGGCGGCGTGCCAGATCTCGACGTCGGCGGCCTTGATCGGTCGGCACGTGCTCGAGCGCACGACGCTGAGGCGGAGGACGAGCGGCAGGCCGTCGACGTCCTCGGTGACGTCGCGGCGCCGGAGCGCGTCGTCGATCCAGTACGGGCCCTCGGTCATCTCGGGCGTGAGCACGCAGCTCGCCGAGGCGGCCGAGCGCAGCGCGGCGGCGGGGCGGGTGCCGAGCACGAGCGCGCCGACACCGGCCGCGCCGGCGATCAGCGCCTCGCGGCGGCCGAAGCCGGCCTTGTGTTCATGTGGGTGCATGGCGGCATCGTCGCCGCGGACCCTGAGCAGCGGCTGAGAGTCAGTGCGCGTGCGGCTGCTTGGGAAGGTTCTTCATCGACTGGCGGTCGGCGAGCCGACGGCGACCAGCAGCCTCTGCGGCGTCCGCCGCGCGCTCCTCCCGACCGCGCGCGTAGGCAGCCTCGTTGGCCTTCTGCACGCGCTCCTTCGCAGCACGGAACGCTGCCTCGCCTCGGAGGGGCTCGTTGCTCTGCTGGCTCATGGTGCTCCTGACCCTGCCCCCGGATAGCCCGACCGACGGCGGATGCGGGAGCATCGACACCCGTCGGCGGACCGCCCAGCGAACGCCCCGCACCGTCGATTCTACTCCCAGGGGGCGGCGTCGGCGGTATGGGGGTAGTCTCGATCCCGACCGAGGCTCAGCCTGGCGAACTGATCCTGCACGCGTTCCGAGGCGAGGAGCCGGGGCATGACCCAGAGGCTGCGCGGGAGCACCGCGGCTACCACCGCGGGCGCGCTCGGCGTCGCCGTCGTCCTGGGCGTGGCGCTCGCGGGCCACCGCGACGACTTCGCCGAGGCGCTGGGCTCCGCGTCGGTGTGGGTCCTGCTCGCCGCCGCCGCGCTGCAGCTCGTCGCGCTGCTCAGCCGCTGCGAGGCGTGGTACACGTGCGTCGCCGCGGCCGGCGGGGTGATCTCGCGCCGGCGGCTGTTCCACGCAGGCGGCCTCGGGAACCTCGGAAGCCTCGTCAACGCCCAGGTCGGCACGGCGGCGCGGATCGCGATCCTGCGCCGGTCGGGGCGCGACGAGGTCCCGCGCGTCCCCGCGCTGATCGCCGCCGAGGTGCCGATCCTCGCGATCGAGGCGGCGCTCGCGGTGCTCTCCTCCTACACGCTCGTCGGCCCGCTCGGCCTGCCGTGGTGGTTCCCGCTCGCGGGCTTCGCGGTCGCCGTGGCGATCGTCCTCGGGCTGCGCAAGCTCGCGGGTCGCGGCCACGGCGTCTGGGCGGGGCTCGCCGTCCTGCGCAGCCTCGAGGGGCGCACGCGCGTCACCGCCTTCGTGCTCGTCGCCGTGTTCGCGCAGATCGCGCGCAACTGGCTCGTGCTGCGGGCGCTGGGCGTCGACGCGTCGGTGTTCGACGCGACCGCCGTGCTGATCGCGATGGTGGTGCTGGCCCAGCTGCCGATCGGGCCGAGCGTGGGCGCCGCGGCAGTGGTGATGATCCTCGGGGCCGGCGGCGTCGCCGCCACCGCGGCGGCGGGCGTGCTGCTGACCGCGACCGGCATCGCGGGCGCGCTGGCCTTCGCGCTGTGGGTCGGGATCGACGTGCTCGCCCGGCCGCGCGAGCGGGCGCGGCGGCGCGAGCTGCGGGTGGCGCCGGCAGTCGCCGGGTAGCCCGAGCGGCGTGAGCGCCGCGGAGTTCATCCCCGACCGGCCGACGCTCCCGAAGCTGCGGGAGGCGGCCGCGGGCTGCCGCGGCTGCGCGCTGTGGCAGGGCCCGATCCAGACCGTGTTCGGCGAGGGCCCCGCGAAGGCGCAGCTGATGCTCGTCGGCGAGGTGCCCGGCGACCGCGAGGACCGCGAGGGGCGCCCCTTCGTCGGCCCGGCGGGCCGCGAGCTCGACCGCGCGCTCGAGGCCGTCGGGATCGAGCGGGGCGACGTGTACCTGACCAACGCCGTCAAGCACTTCAAGTTCGAGGAGCGCGGGAAGCGCCGCATCCACCAGACGCCCACGAAGGGCGAGGTCGACGCGTGCCTGCCGTGGCTCGACACCGAGATCAAGCTCGTGAAGCCGACGGCGGTGGTGACGCTGGGCGCAACGGCGGCGAAGGCGCTGCACGGCTCGAGCTTCCGCGTCACGCAGCACCGCGGCGAGCTGCTCGACTCCGACGTCGCCGAGATCGTGGCCGCCACGATCCACCCGTCGGCGATCCTGCGCATCCGCGACGAAGCGGCGCGGCGCGCGGAGCGCGAGGCGCTCGCGGACGACCTGCGGATCGTCGTCGAGGCGCTCGCGGGCCGCTCTTCCTGACGCGCGCGGCGGGCCCCGGCCGACGGCAACGGCGGCCGACTCCGGACGGATCAGGGCCGTCGTCCTGCCTAGGTGTCGCTATACGACCCCAGGGCAGGACACCCCCCCGAGTTTCACCGCTGCGGCCGGCTTCCTCGCGTTCCGCAGTTCGCCTGCCGGCCGCGGCGACCCATTGGTGCCCAGCAGGCTCTCAGGAAGTCCTGGGGCGGCTCCGAGCGGCAGGGCCGAGGGTGCTCGGATGCAATCGAACCCCTCCCTCCCGCGTCCGCTCCTCGCCCTGCCGTCCCTGCGCATCTCGCTGCGGCGGGTCAACCTCGGCCTCGTGGCCGTGCTCGCCCTGGCGGCGGGCCTGTTTCTGTGGGACCTGTCGATCTCCGGCTGGTCCAACACTTACTACGCCGCTGCTGCGAAGGCCAGCAGCGAGAGCTGGAAGGCGTGGTTCTTCGGCTCGCTCGATCCCGGCAGCTTCATCACGGTCGACAAGCCGCCGCTGTCGCTGTGGGCCATGGGGATCTCGGCGCGCGTCTTCGGCTGGTCGGCGTTCAGCGTGCTGCTCCCGCAGGCGCTCGCGACGCTCGGCTCGGTCGCGCTGCTCTACGCGACTGTGAAGCGGGCGTTCGGCTCGACGGCCGGCCTGCTCGCCGCGGGCGCGCTGGCGCTGACGCCGGTGACCGTCGCGATCGCGCACGTCAACAACCCCGACGCGCTGCTCGTGCTGCTGATGGTCGCGTCGGCCTGGCTCGTGGGGCGGGCGGTCGAGAACGGCCGCACGAAGTACCTCGTGTGGGCCGGCGTCGCCGTCGGGCTGGCGTTCATGACCAAGATGCTGCAGGGCTGGATGATCGTGCCGGCGCTGGCCGCCGCCTACGTGGTCGCCGGGCCGCCGCGGCTGCTGGTTCGCGTGCGCCAGCTCGCGCTGGCGGGCGTGGCGATGGTGGCGGTGAGCGCGGCGTGGCCGGTGGCCGTGTCGCTGTGGCCCGCGGACTCGCGGCCCTACATCGGCGGCAGCGAAGACGGCTCGGTGTGGAACCTGATCCTCGGCTACAACGGCCTCGGCCGGATCTTCGGCGAGGGCGCCGGAGGAGGCGGCGGCGCCGGCTTCGGCGGCGCCGCCGGGCTGTGGCGGATGTTCAACGAGCAGGTCGGCGGCCAGATCGCGTGGCTGCTCCCGCTCACAGCGGTCTCGCTCGCGGCCGGGCTGTGGCTCACGCGGCGCGCACGCCGCACCGACCGCGGGCGGGCGGCGTGGATCCTGTTCGGCGTCTGGGCCGCGGTCCACGTGATCGTGTTCAGCTTCCAGCAGGGCACGTTCCACCCCTACTACGCGAGCGCGCTGGCGCCCGCAGTGGCCGCGCTGAGCGGCGCCGGCGTGGTGGCGATGTGGCGCTGGGCGCGCGAGTCGTGGGCGGGCGCGGCGATCCTCGCGGGCTCGGTGGTCGCGACGGCCTGGCTGGCGGTCGAGCTGCTCGCCCGCACGCCGGACTTCGCGCCCTGGCTGCGGGTGGCGATCCCGGTCGCCGCCGCGGTGGCGGTGGCCGGCGTGGGTGCGCTCCGCATCGGCATCGGCCGCTTCGCGGCGGCTGCCGCGGTGGCGGGCGCGATCGCGCTCACGGCCGGGCCGGCGGCGTACAGCGTCACGACCGCGGGCCGCGCGCTGAACGGCAACAACGTCGTGGCCGGGCCGGAGAGCGCGGCGTCGATGGGCGGGCCGAGCGGCGGGGGCGGCATGTCCCGCGGCGGCAGCGGTGGTCCGCCGAGCGGATCGGCCGGCTCCGGCGGCTCGTCCGCGGCGGCGGCCCGGCGGCGGCGCCTCGGTCTCGGCCGAGACGATCGCGTACCTCGAGGCCAACCAGGGCTCGGCCAAGTACCTCGTCGCGGTCAACGGCTCGCAGACCTCCGCCTCGATCATCATCGCCACCGGCAAGCCGGTCGTGACGATCGGCGGCTTCGGCGGCCGGGACCCGGCGCCGACCGTCTCCCAGCTCGCCGAGATGGTCGAGCAGGGCGAGCTGAGGTACGTGCTGCTGTCCGACGACAACTCGGACATCGCGACCTGGGTGAAGGCTCACGGCGAGGTGGTGACCGGCTCGCTCTACAAGGTGACGGCCTAGCGCTGCTAGACCTCATGCGCGATGAGCGAGCGCCCGAGCTTCACCGTCGAGTACCTCGACCCGCCAGGACCGATCGACGCCGAGCCGCTCCCGGACGAGTACTCCGCGCGCAGCCTCAGGCGCTCGCTGCTGATCGTCGGCGGCATCGCCGCCGCGCTCACGGTGGCGATCCTGACGCTCCCCGGCCTCGACTCGCTGCGCGAGCGCTTCAGCGGCGCCCAGCCGGGCTGGCTCGCGTTCGCGGTGGTGCTCGAGCTTGCCTCCTGCGTCTCCTACGTCGTCGTCTTCCGCGGCGTGTTCTGCGACCGCATGAGCTGGCGCACGAGCGGCGAGATCGGGCTGTCGGAGCTGGCGGCCAACTCGCTGCTCAGCGTCGGCGGCGCCGGCGGGCTGGCGCTCGGCGCCTGGATCCTGCGCCGCGGCGGGCTCCCCAGCGACTACATCGCCAAGCGCACGGTCGCCTTCTTCCTGCTCACCAGCCTCGCCAACGTGGGCTTCCTGCTGATCGGCGGCGTCGGGCTCGCCACCGGCATCCTGCACGGCGAGCACAACTGGCTGCTCGGCATCCTCCCGGCCGTTGGCGCGGTGCTCGTGATCGCACTCGCGCTCGCCGCCGGCCGGCTCGCCGGCGCGCTCCAGCGCCGCTCGATGCGCACCAAGCTGGCCACCGCGGCCGGAGTGGTCGGCGAGGGCGTCGACGAGGCGCGGCGGCTGCTCAAGAAGGGCGACCCGCGGATCATCCTCGGCGCCTCCGGCTACATGCTGTTCGACGTCGCCATGCTCGGGGTCTGCTTCGCCGCCTTCGGCCACGACGTCCCGCCCGCCGGCGTGCTGCTCGTCGCGTACATCATCGGCCAGCTCGGCAGCCTGATCCCGATCCCGGGCGGCCTCGGCGGCGTCGACGGCGGCCTGATCGGCACGCTCGTGCTCTACGGCGTCGACCCCGGCGACGCGGCGGTCGCGGTGATCGCCTACCGCGGGCTGCTGCTGACGATCCCGGCGGTGCTCGGCCTGCCTGCGCTGGCGGTGCTGCGCAAGCGGCTGGCGAGCGAGGCGACCGACATCGCGGCCTGCGCGCCCGGGGAGTCGGTCGAGGTGCTGGGTCGCGGGACGGTGCAGCGCGGCGTGCCGCTCACGACGGCCGCAGACGGAACATGAGCTCGTCCTCGTAGCACCAGCTCCACTCCTCACCCGGCTCCGCCGAGCGGATGATCGGGTGCCCGCTCTCGCCGTGGTGCGCGGTCGCGTGGCGGCCCTCCGAGTTGTCGCAGCAGCCGATGTGCCCGCACGTCTGGCACATCCGCAGGTGCACCCAGGTCATGCCGCTCGCGAGGCACTCCTCGCAACCCTCGACGGGATCGGGGACGTCGAGGATCTCGACCGAGTCAAGGTGCGAGCAGGTGGCCACGGCTCAGCGGCGTCCCGGCCGGAAGGCGAGCATCGCGCGGTCGGCCTGCGCCTGGTCGAGCGGCCCGACCGGGAGCGGGGAGACATCGGAGCGCCGGGCACGGAGGCCGTCGAGCTGGAGCGCGAGCGCGCGGCGCCAGAGCTGCGGCTCCACCGGCGCTGCGAAGTCGGCGACCGCGCCGATCATCACGCTCACCATCAGCACGTCGTCCTCGGTGACGTCTGCGCGCAGCTCACCCGCGTCGCGCGCGCGGCGCACGAGCTCGGCGACCAGCGGCCGGATGTGGGCGCGGAACAGCCGGATCCGCTCGCGGCCCTCGGCGCTCTGGTGCATCAGCTCCTTGAAGCCGCGGTCCTCGGCCTGCATCTCCATCGAGCGCTCGAGGAAGCCGCTCAGCCCGCGCCAGGCGTCGTCGTCGGCCAGCGCCTTGTCGAGCACGCCCATGAACTCCTCGAAGCGCTCCTCGAACAGCGCCGCGATCAGCTCGTCGCGGTTGCGGAAGCGGCGGTAGGCGGTGCCCACCCCGACCCCGGCGCGACGGGCGACCTCGTCCATCGTGGCGTCGAGGCCGCGCTCGGCGAACACCTCGCGCGCCGCGACCAGCAGACGGGCGCGGTTGCGGGCGGCATCGGCGCGGAGCGGGCGGTCGGCAATCGACATTGAGTCAACATGGTACCCACTAAGCGGAGGTTTCACCTCCGCTTGTCGCTACACTGACCTCCGATGGCCTCCTCCCCCACTCCCCCTGCTCCGCCGGCCGACGCCGGCGACGACAAGCTCGATCGCGGCGTTCTCGCGATCGCCTCCGTGGTCGTGCTCGGCGCGATCATGTCGATCCTCGACGTCACCGTCGTCAACGTCGCGATCTCGACGCTCGCGCGCGAGTTCGACGCTCCGCTCTCCACGATCCAGTGGGTCGCGACCGGCTACACGCTGGCGCTCGCCACGGTCATCCCGCTCACCGGCTGGGCCGCCGACCGCTTCGGCACGAAGCGCCTCTACCTGACCTCGATCTTCCTCTTCGTCTGCGGCTCCATGCTCTCGGGCCTCGCCTGGAGCGCCGAGTCGCTGATCTTCTTCCGCATCCTGCAGGGCTTCGGCGGCGGCATGATCATGCCGCTCGGCATGACGATCCTCACCCGCGCCGCCGGCCCGCACCGCGTCGGGCGCGTGATGGCCATCATCGGCGTGCCGATGCTGCTCGGGCCGATCCTCGGGCCGATCCTCGGCGGCTGGCTGGTCGACGCCGCCTCCTGGCGCTGGATCTTCTTCATCAACCTGCCGATCGGGATCGCCGCGCTGATCGCAGCCCAGCGGATCCTCGCCCGCGACGTGCCCGAGCCCGGCCATCGCCTCGACTGGCTCGGCCTCGGTCTGCTCTCGCCGGGCCTCGCACTCCTCATCTACGGCTTGGCCGAGACGAGCGGCGACGGCGGCTTCGGGCGCTGGCAGGTCATCGGCCCGGGCCTGGTCGGGCTCGCGATGCTGGCCGGCTTCGTGGTCCACGGCCTGCGCACGTCCGACGCGCTGATCGACCTGAGGCTGTTCGCCAACCGCGTCTTCTCCGCCTCGTCGGTGACGCTGATCCTCGTGATCATCTCCGTGTTCGGCGGCCTGCTGCTGCTCCCGCTGTATCTGCAGGTGGTCCGCGGCGAGACCGCGATGGACACCGGCCTGCTGCTCGCGCCGCAGGGCCTCGGCGCGATGATCGCGATGCCGATCGCGGGGCGCCTCACCGACCGGACCGGCGTCGGGCGCATCGTCCCGTTCGGGCTCGTCGCCGTCGGGCTCTCGTTCCTCGGCCTGACCCAGCTCGAGGCCGACACCTCCTACTGGCTGTTCGGCGGCCTGCTCTTCCTGATGGGCATCGGCATGGGCTTCACGATGATGCCGACCTTCTCGGGCGCGATGCAGACGCTGCGCCGCGCGGCGATCGCCCGCGCGAGCACGACGCTCAACATCGAGCAGCAGGTCGGCGCCTCGATCGGCACCGCCGTGCTGTCGGTGCTGCTGACGCACGAGCTCACCTCACGGCTGCCTGCGGGCGGCGGAGGCGAGGGCATCGGCCAGGCGCTGCCGCCCGAGGTCCGGGCGCAGGTCGCGCCGGCGATGGCCGAGGCCTTCGGGGCGACGTTCTGGTACGCGCTCGCGCTCGTGGTCGTCGCCTTCGTGGTCGCGATCGTGCTGCTGCCGAAGCAGAAGCCGGAGCCGCTCGACGAGCCCGACGAGGCCGGCGACGAGGCCGCCGCGCCGGTGCTCGTCGCGCACTAGCGCCGCAGGAAGGTCAGCACCGCCAGGATCCGGCGGTGGTCGTCCTCGCCGGGCGGGAGGTCGAGCTTCGTGAAGATCGACGTCACGTGCTTGGTCACCGCCCGCTGGGAGATCTCCAGCCGGTCGGCGATCGCCTTGTTGGTACGGCCCTCCGCGATCAGCTCGAGCACCTCGAGCTCGCGCGGGGTGAGCGTGCTGAGCGGCCCGTCGCCGCGCGGGTCGGCGAGCAGCCGCGAGACGATCTGCGGGTCGAGCGCCGAGCCGCCGGCGGCGACGTGGCGGAGCGTGCCGCGAAGTCCTCGAGGTCGGTGACGCGCTCCTTGAGCAGGTAGCCGAGGCCCCGCGGGCTCTCGACGAGCGCGCGCATCGCGATGCCCACCTCGACGTGCTGGGAGAGGATCGAGGATCCCGGTCTCCGGGTGGCGCTCGCGGATCGCTCGCGCCGCCTCGAGCCCCTCCTCGGTGTGGGTCGGCGGCATCCGCACGTCGACGATCGCCACGTCGGGCTCGAGCTCGTCGACGAGCTGTACGAGCGCGTCGCCGTCGTCGGCCTCGGCCACCACCTCGACGCCCGCCCGCCGCAGCAGCGAGGCGATGCCCTCGCGCACGAGCAGGCTGTCGTCCGCGATCACGACCCGCACGGCAGCTCCGCGCGCACCACGGTCCCGCCCCGGGCGGGCTCTCGACCGCGCAGTCGCCCGTCGAGCGCCTCGACGCGATCGGCCAGGCCGCGCAGGCCCGAGCCGCGCGAGGCGTCCGCGCCGCCGATCCCGTCGTCGGCGATCTCGACCACCAGGCCGCCGTCGTCGCGCGTGACGCGCACGCGCGGCGCTCGTCGCCGCGCGCGTACTTGCCGACGTTGGCCAGCGCCTCCGACGTCACGAAGTAGGCGGCCAGCTCGACCGGCTCGGGCAGGTCGCCCTCGGCCGCGAAGCTGACCTCGGTCGGCACCGTCGCCTGCCCCGCGAGCGTCTGCAGCGCCGGCTCGAGGCCGTGGTTGAGCACGGCCGGGTGGATCCCGCGCGCGAGCTCGCGCAGCTCGGCCAGCGACATCGCCAGCTCCTCCGACGCGCTGTTGACCAGCTGCTCGGCGGCCGCCGGGTCGGTCTGGATCTCGTGCTGGATCAGGCGCAGCTGCATCGCCAGCGCGACGAGCCGCTGCTGCGCGCCGTCGTGGAGGTTGCGCTCGAGCCGCCGCCGCTCGTCGTCGCCGGCGGTGACGATGCGCTCGAGCCGCGCCCGCGACTCGAGCGCGATCCCCGCCGCCGAGGCGACCGCCTCGATCAGCTCGGGGTCGTCGTCGAGCGAGGCGTCGTAGACGAGCGACGGCGTCGTCGTCGATCGGCGCCAGCGACCGCCCCGGCTCGAGCCGGCGGGCGGCCGAGCACGATCTCCGCGCTCGGGTCGCCGAGCGCCTTCGCGACCGCCGGCTGCAGCTCCTCGGAGCGCATCGTGGGCAGGCGCCGGAACAGGTCCGCGAGCCCGCCGCGCGCCAGCCGCGAGCGCAGCAGCCCGATCAGGAAGCCCGCGGGGATGGTCAGCAGCGAAAGGATCGCGATCCAGCGCAGCCACAGCGGCGGCGCCTCGCCCTGCGCGAAGGCGAACAGCAGCAGCGACGAGATCCCGAGCACGCTGGGCAGCAGCGCGCGGCGGCCGGGCGGGGACGCGCGGGCGTAGCGCACGCCGATGACGACGGCGACGCCGAGGCAGGCGAGGCTGACGAGGAGACCGCGCACGGTCAGGAGTGCCTCCGCGTCGGTGAAGTACCACGCGAACTCGAGCAGCCCCTCGACCGCGAACGCGCCGATCAGCACCCACTCCGCGGTCGACGTGACGCGGCCGCCGCTCAGCGGCGTGAGCAGCAGCCAGATGATCGTCACCCCCCACAGGTCGGTGACGAGGTGGGCGATCGCCTCGGCCGTGGGCGAGCCCCACTGCGCGAGCAGCGGCTCGGAGAACAGCAGGAAGCCGGTGGCGGTCATCAGCAGGCCGCTGTAGCTGTCGGGCCGGCGACGCCAGGCGACGAGCCCGCAGCCCACGAAGGCAGCGCCGACGAGGCGGAAGGCCACGCGGTACCCGGCCACCTCCTCGTCGCCGAGCAGCCAGCCCGCGAGCACCACGAGCACGACCGCGACGAGCGCCGCCCACAGGCCGACCCACAGCCCGTGGCTGAGCTCGGGGGCCGAGAAGCGCTGCAGCGCCGCCCGCCGGTCGTTGTGGTGGCTGACGACCACGGTGGTCACGAGACGAGTCTGTACCGATCTCGGCGTGCGGTCAACCGAACCCCGGGGCGGTCCGGGGAGGTCCCTCGAGACGCAGGCTGGCTCGGCTGATCGGTGGTCCCGGAAACGGGACATTGGCTCCCGCACCGTTTCCCCCCGAGAAGGAGTTGCAATGAGTGAGAAGCCCAAGGGCATCGCTGCCCGGGCAGGGCGCTGGAGCGCCCAGCACCGCAAGACCGCCATCTTCGGCTGGCTTGCCTTCGTGATCGTCGCGTTCGCGATCGGCAACAGCACCGGCACGAAGAAGGTCGAGCAGACCCTCCCCGGCGAGTCCGGCCGCGCCCAGACGATCCAGGAGGACAACTTCGCTCAGGCCGACAAGAAGGCCGCCGAGGAGCTCGTGCTCATCCAGAGCAAGACGCTCAAGGCGACGGATGCTGAGTACCGCGCCGTCGTCAAGGACGTCGAGAAGCAGGTCGGCGCCGAGGCGCACGTCAGCAAGGTCCAGTCCCCCTACGGGGCGGCCCGCGACAGCATGATCTCGCCCGACCGGCACAGCGTGCAGGTCAGCTTCGAGATCGCCGGCGAGCTCATCGACACCAAGGAGCGGGTCAAGCCCGTCGTGGCCGTCACGAAGAGCCTCCAGCAGGCGCATCCGGACTTCTCCATCTCCCAGTTCGGGGACGCGAGTAGCGAGAACGAGCTCGGCGCCGTCTTCGAGAAGGACATGCAGAAGGCAGAGACGATGTCGCTGCCGATCACGCTGATCATCCTGCTGCTCGCCTTCGGCGCGCTCGTCGCCGCCGGCCTGCCGCTGCTGCTCGGTCTCACCGCCGTGGCCGGCGCCATGGGCCTCGTCGGCATCGTGAGCCAGCTCATCCCGGTCAGCGACTCGACCAGCAACGTGATCCTGCTCGTCGGTCTTGCCGTCGGCGTCGACTACTCGCTGTTCTACATCCGGCGCGAGCGTGAAGAGCGCAAGGCCGGGCGGAGCAAGGAGGCAGCGCTCAACGCTGCTGCCGCCACGTCGGGTCGGACCGTGCTGATCTCCGGGCTCACCGTCATGGTGGCCATGGCCGGCCTGTACTTCGCCGGCGACCCCGAGTTCGCCGGGCTCGCCACCGGGTCGATCATCGTCGTCGCGATCGCGATGCTCGGGTCGCTCACGGTGCTGCCCGCGATGCTCTCGAAGGTCGGCGACGGCATCGACCGCGGCCGGATCCCGTTCCTCGGCAAGCGCATGCAGCGCCGCACGCACTCCCGCGTGTGGTCGGCGATCCTGCGTCCCGTGATGCGGCGCCCGCTGGTCGCGACCGTGCTCGCCACCGCCGTGCTCGTCGCGCTGGCGCTCCCGGCGCTCGGCATGCACACCGCGTCGTCGGGCATCGAGCAGCTCCCCCAGACGCCGATCATGCAGACGCTCGCGAAGATGCAGAAGGCGTTCCCGGGCGGCGAGGCTCCCGAGCAGGTCGTCATCGCGGCCAAGGACGTCACCACGCCCGAGGTCAAGGGCGCGATCGCGGACCTCAAGGACCGCGCGGCCAAGACCGACGGCATCAACGACGGCATCAGCGTCGACTACAGCGACAACCATCGCGTCGCCGTCGTCAACCTGCCGATCGAGGGCAAGGGCAACGACGCCAAGTCGTACGCCGCGCTGGAGAAGATCCGCGAGGATCTCGTCCCGGCCACCGTCGGCAAGCTCAAGGGCGCCGAGGTCGTGGTCGGCGGCAACGCCGCGCAGTCGAAGGACTACAACGACCTGGTCAAGGGCGCCGCCCCGATCGTGTTCGCGTTCGTCCTCACGCTCGCGTTCCTGCTGCTTATGGTCACGTTCCGCTCGATCGTCGTCCCGATCAAGGCGATCGTCCTGAACCTGCTCTCCGTGGGTGCCTCCTACGGCGTGCTGACGCTCGTGTTCCAGCACGGCTGGCTGCACTCGCTGCTCGGCTTCGAGACCCCCGGGTTCGTCGTCGCCTGGCTGCCGCTGTTCCTGTTCGTGATCCTGTTCGGGCTGTCGATGGACTACCACGTCTACATCCTCAGCCGCGTCCGTGAGGCGTTCGACCAGGGCATGAGCACGGAGGACGCCGTGGAGCACGGCATCAAGCAGACGGCCGGTGTGGTCACGAGCGCCGCGTTCGTGATGGTCGGCGTGTTCGCCATCTTCGGGACGCTGTCGATCATCGACTTCAAGATGCTCGGCATCGGCCTGGCCGTGGCGATCTTCATCGACGCCACCATCGTCCGCGCGGTGCTGCTGCCCGCAACGATGAAGCTGCTCGGCGATCGCAACTGGTACCTGCCGCGCAAGCTCAACTGGCTGCCGGAGATCCAGCACGAGGGCTCGGTGGCCCCGGCGACCGCGTAGGTAACGTCGCCGAAGGCAAGTTCGACGAAGTCAACTTGCCTCGCAGGCGAAACCTCGATCTCTATCCCCCCGACCTCAGCGGCCCGCCACCTGGCGGGCCGTTGTGCGTTCAGCGGGAGGCGCGGATCTGGCGCCGCAGGATCTCGACGAGCTCGCCCTGGGCGATGTTGGCGTCGACGAGGTGGAGGCCCCAGTCCGCGCGTGGGCGACGGCCTCGGTACCGGTGTGGGCGGCACGGAGGCGATCCGCAGCACGTGCGCGCCGCCGGCCCGCGAGCAGCGGCCGGTGAAGGCGCCGTCGGCCTGCACGAACGTCGTCGAGGGCGTCGGCCACTGGAGCCCCAGCACCGAGATCCCGGCGGCGATCAGCGTGCCGGGCGCGAACGGCGCGCTCGGGACCACCGTGGTGAGGGGCCTGCTGCGGTTGCGGCGCAGCGAGGCGGGGTTGGTGCAGACGGGTTCGAGGTTGGGACCCTCCGGCAGCCCGAGGAAGCTGGCGAGCGCGGCTCGCGCCGCGCCCGAAGATCGCCGAGCTCCGGCGGCGTCTCGCCGAACGTGCTGAACGCGAGCACGCAGGAGAGCTGGGTCGCCCGCCGGCAGGTGCGAACGTGGCGGAACGTGCCGCCGCGGTCCGATCCCTTGCGGACGGTGACGTCGCCGCCGAGCAGGATCGCCGAGACCATCCGGCGGCGCACGGCGGGGCGGTGGTCGACGCGTCGCCGGATGAGCCGCTGCAGGTGATAGCTGCCCTGCGAGTGGCCGAGGAGGACGAACCCGCGCTTGCGGCCGATCCGCCGCAGGAACGTGTCGAAGGCCTCCTCGACGTCGCCGTAGGCGGTCCGGTAGTCGCCGCGCGTCGTCCTCCCCGCCTGCAGCGCCGGGACGGTGGCCTGCCGGTACAGCGGCGCGTAGACCCGGCAGTGCTGCGAGAAGCGCGCGGCCTGGTAGAGCGCGATCGAGCGGACCTCGGGGTCGGCCCGCTTCGTCGCGAGCCGGGTCTGCTGGTTGGAGACCGTGGGATAGACGTAGAAGCAGTCGACGCCGCGGTCGCGGCCGCGGCGGGGGGTGAACCGACGGGTCTGCACGTCCCAGCTCCGGTAGCTCGTCGTGCTCAGGCTCGGCCGGCACGGGTCGTCGGCCCGGGCGACGCCCGGGCCGCACAGCCATTTCGTCGCGGCCGGTGCGCTGCCGGCGGCGCCCAGCGCAGCGGTGAGCGTGACGGCCGCCAGCGCGGCGGCGCGGGCGATCACGAACCGTTGGCTTCGGCGAGGATCTCGTCGAGCTCGGTGTCGTCGAGCGCGCCGAGCATGACGAGCTTGGCGATCGGCATGTCGGCCACGAACGCGTTGAGCATCTCCGAGTCGCCCGTCGACGGGAGCAGGGGCACGCGGGCCATCGCCGCCTCGACCCGCTCGCGGGCGGCGGGGTCGGCCAGCCAGTCGCGCAGCGGGGTGAGGCGGTCGAACGGGATCCGCGGGGCGTCGGGGAGCTCGAGCGTGACGGTCGCCTGCAGGCGGATGTCGCGCGACGACGCGCCGACGAGGATGTCGAACTCACCGCTGTCGGTCCGCCAGGCGGCGACGCGGGTGTCGTAGGAGGCGAAGTCACGGGGCTCGAGCGTGAAGCTGACCTCGCGCTGCTCGCCCGGCTCGAGCGCCGGCTTCGCGAACGCCCGGAGCTCCTTGTCGGGGCGGGTCAGGCGCGGGGCGCGCTCGCGCACGTAGAGCTGGACCACCTCGGCCCCGGCACGCTCCCCGGTGTTGCGCACCTGGAGCGTCACGGTCAGGCCGTCGACGTGCAGCCCGGAGTACTCGAAGCTCGTGTAGGAGAGGCCGTGGCCGAACGCGAACAGCGGCTCGATCCCGCGCGCGTCGTAGTGGCGGTAGCCGGTGAACAGGCGGTCGGTGAAGTGGCTGCGGCGGTCGCCGTCGGTCGGGAAGTCGAGGTGGGCGGGCGTGTCGGCGAGCCGGACCGGGAACGTCTCCGCGAGCCGGCCCGCGGGGTTGACGCGGCCGAGCAGCACGTCGGCGATCGCGCCGCCGCCGGCCTGGCCGCCGAGCCACGCCTCGACGATCGCGGGAGCCCGCTCCGCCCACGGCATGGCGACCGCCGAGCCGTTGACCAGCACCACGACGGTGTTCGGCTGGACGTCGAGGACGGCGTCGACGAGCGCGTTGTGGCTCGCGGGCAGGTCGATGTGCTCGCGGTCGACGCCCTCGGTCTCGTAGGACGGCGGCAGGCCGACGCAGACGACGGCGAGGCCGGCGGCGCGGGCCGCCTCCTGGGCCTCGGTGATGTCCTCGCGCGCGTAGGCGACGTGCGGGAGCTCGTCGTGGAGGGTCTCGAGCCGCGTGGGCTTGACCTGGGAGCTGCCCGCGCCCTGATAGCGCGGCTCCGTGGCGAAGCTGCCGATCAGCGCGATGTTGTCGTCAGCGAGCGGGAGGAGCGCGCCGTCGTTCTTGAGCAGGACGATGCCGTCGGCGGCGGCGCGCCGTGCGAGGCGATGGTTGGCGTCGAGGTCGGCGGGTCCGGCGGGCTCCGCGGTCGCGCGCTCGATGAGGGTCAGCAGCTCGCCGGCGAGCTCGTCCAGGCGGGCCTCGTCGAGCCGGCCGTCGCGCACCGCGTCGATGACGTGCTGCGCCGTCGGCGACCCTGGCATCTGCAGGTGCAGGCCGGCGTCGATCGACGCGACGCGGTCGTTGACGGCGAGCCAGTCCGACATCACGATCCCGCTGAAGCCCCACTCCTCGATCAGGATCTCGCGCAGCAGGCGCCGGCTCTCGACGCAGTACTCGCCGTTGAGGCGGTTGTAGGACGCCATCACCGACCACGGGTCGGACTCGCGCACGGCGATCTCGAACGGGCGCAGGTAGACCTCGCGCAACGTTCGCTCGTCGACGATCGAGTCCACGTACATCCGGCCCGTCTCGTGCTCGTTCGCGACCAGGTGCTTCAGGCAGGCGCCGACGCCCCGCTCCTGCAGCCCGCGCACGAACGCGGCCGCCATCCGCCCGCTGAGCACGGCATCCTCGGAGAAGTACTCGAAGTTGCGCCCGGCGAGCGGGCTCCGCTTCAGGTTGATCCCCGGGCCGAGCAGCACGCCGACCCCTTCGGCACGGCACTCGTCGGCGATCGCGCCCGCCACTTGCTCGACGAGCGCGACGTCCCACGTCGCGGCGAGCGACGACTCCGTCGGGAAGCACGTCGCCGGCTCGGTGTTGGTCAGGCTCATGTCGTCCGACGCGCGCAGCTTGCGCAGGCCGGTCGGCCCGTCCGAGAGCCAGACGGAGGGGATGCCGAGCCGCTCGACCGGCACGGTCGTCCACGCGTCGCGGCCGACGGTCAGCGCCGCCTTCTCCTCCAGGGTCAGCTGAGCGAGCAGCCCGTCCGCCTCCACGCGGCGGAGTATTCCAGCGGCGTACGCGCGATGAATCTCGCCGCCGCGCAGAGTCTCTTGTCCGACGCTGAACTCGACTCAGGAGTGGACCGATGACCAATTCCGACCTCGCCCGTGCCAGCTACGAGGCGTACGTGAACGACGACCGGCCGGCGATCGAGGCCCTGCTGGCCGATGACTTCCGGTTCTGGAGCCCGCAGGACGACGAGCTCGACCGCATCACCTACCTCGAGCGCTGCTGGCCGAACCACGAGCACCTCAAGGCGTTCGACGTCAAGCGCCTCTACGAGCACGGCGACGAGGTCGTCCTGACCTACGAGGCCGAGCGGACGGACGGCTCGCGCTTCCGCAACACCGAGGTCCTGACCTTCGAGGGCGGGAAGCTGAAGCAGGCGGAGGTGTACTTCGGCTGGAACCTTTAGGGGCGATGCCCGCCCCGTACACCCATCTCCGCCTGCTGGACGTCGAGGACGCCGCGCCCGCCAACGGGTTCGGCGAGCGCTGGGAGGCGCGCGTCGCGCGCACGCCGCTCGGCGCCGAGCAGACGGGCGTGACCCATTTCCGCCTGCGGCCCGGGAAGCGGAGCCCGTTCACCCACCGCCACGCTCGCGCCGAGGAGATCTACGTGATCCTCGGCGGGAGCGGGCGGGTCAAGCTCGACGACGAGATCGCGGACGTCGCGCCGCTCGACGCGATCCGCATCGCGCCGGAGGTCGCGCGCGCGTTCGAGGCCGGTCCGGACGGCCTCGAGTTCCTCGCCTTCGGGCCGCATCATGAGGCCGACGGGGTGCCCGTCGAGGACCCCTGGACGCAGTGAGCGTCCGCTGGATGCTTGCGCGAGGATGCAGCGGTGACCACCACCGACGCCACTCGACTCGCCGTGCTGATCGACTCGGACAACACCACGGCGAGCCTCACCACGGAGCTGCTCCAGGAGATCGCGACCTTCGGGACGCCGACGGTAAAGCGGGCGTACGGCGACTGGACCACGCAGGCCCTCGTCCGCTGGAAGGAGGAGTTGCTGCGCCACGCGATCCAGCCGATGCAGCAGTTCGCCTACACCACCGGCAAGAACTCGACCGACTCCGCGCTGATCATCGACGCGATGGATCTGCTCTACGCCGGGAACCTGGAGGGCTTCGTCATCGTCTCGAGCGACAGCGACTTCACCCGGCTGGCGACGAGGCTGCGCGAGTCGGGCATGACCGTCTACGGGATCGGGCGCCGCAACACTCCCGAGGCGTTCGTCGCAGCGTGCGACCGGTTCGTCTATCTCGACCTGCTGGGTGAAAAGCCGCATCCGCCAGCGCAGCGAGCCGGCGACGACGGCAACCTGAAGCAGATCCTGTCGACGGCGATCACGAGTACGTCGAAGGACGACGGCTGGTCCCATCTCGGCGAGGTCGGGAGCTACCTGAGCAAGAGCAATGCCGCGTTCGACCCGCGGGACTACGGCCACACCAAGCTCGGTGAGCTGGTCCGTGCGGAGTCCTACGTCGACGTCGACGACGTGCCCGGCCCGACCGGGATAAGCCAGCTGCGGGTGCGACTCAAGCCACCGGCGCGCAAGCGGGGCTAGGACAGCACCTCGCGGAGGCTGTCGAGCATCTTCTGCTCGCCTTCGCTGACGCGTTCGGCGTGGAAGCCCATGAAGCCGCCCTCCTTGGCGGCGTTCGCGGCCTCCTGCGCCGTGTCCAGCAACCATTGGCGGATCGCGGCGGCGTCCTCCGGCGAGGCCTTCTCCGCGACGACGCGGTTGACGTCGCCGAGCTCGCCGAGGATCTCGACGCCCGCGGTCGCGCCGCTGCTGGGCTTGAACCCGCCGAGCGGGTTCTTGCGCTGGCCGGCGTCGGCCACGACCTCGCGTGACAGCGCGCCCACGAGCTCGCCACGGTCGCCGCTTTCGGCGGAGCGGACGGTCTTGAGCGTCGCCGCGGTCTCCTTGACGGCTTCGATCGGGCCGCCGGGGTCGGCGAGCGAGATCGCCATGCCGGCGACGAACGGCGCGCGCTTGAGGCGCGCCCACTCCTCTTCGGTGAAGTCGGTCTTAGATGTCATCAGTTCCTCCTCGGGCTCAGTCAGGGCAGCCTACGCGGGGGCGCACTTGAAGGCGCTCCCGTGCGGACGCGGCGATCGCTCGCACCTCGATCGGGTGGCAGGCGGCGCGGATCGGCAGCTCGACGATGAAGGCACGGAACGCCGTGGAGAGCCCGGCCTTCCCGGCCAGGCCGCGGTCCACCGGGAGCACGGCGCCGACCGCGCGACCGCTCCGGTGGTACGCGACGAGGCGACGGGTCGAGGCCGGCGCCGTCCCCCAGATCACCAGCTCGTAGCCGCGGACCGCCTGGCGCGGGACCTCCGCGGCGAAGATCCGGAGCCCTCCGAGCGCCGACTCCGAGCCGCACCTCGCCGGGATGTAGATCCCCAGACGGCCGCGCCCGCGGTAGGAGGGGTTGAAGCACACCTGGTCCCTGCCTCCGATCCGTTCGCGCGTCGCGCTGAGCTCGACCGGCCTGCCGCTCACCCCGAGCCGCACGCAGCCGATGATCGCGATCCGGCCGTCAGCGGCTCGAGGCACGAAGTAGCCCGGCGCCCGCCCTCGCTCGCACGACGGGGTCACGATCGTGCGGGCTTCCCCGCAGGCTGCGAGGAGCGCGAAGAACGCGAGCAGAGGACCGGCGAGCGAGCCCACGCATCCGACTACGCGCCCGCCCGGCCCAGAGGTCCGGCCAGCTCGAGGGTCACGATCTCGAACGGGCGGTAGGGGATCGTGACCTCGGCGCCGCTGACGTCCGCGGGCGCGAGGCGATCCTCGAGCAGGTTGGTGAACCAGGCGCCGGCGAACGGCACGCCGACGCGCAGCCGCGCCGTGCCGCGGCCGCCGTGCGCCTCGTAGAGCCGGACGATCAGCCCGTCACCGTCCTCGGCCGGCTTCACGGTGTCGACGAGCAGCCCCGCCGTGTCGGTCGAGAACCACGATCCCGGCTCCGCCTCGCCCTCCCCCAGCAGCAGCGGCGCGTTGAAGCGCAGCGCCTCGGCCGTCACGCCGCCGTCCTGCCAGCCGCCGGCGTGCGGGAAGACGGCGAACGCGAGCGTGTGCTCGCCGACGTCGGCCTGCGGGTCGGGCCAGCGCGGGGAGCGCAGCAGCGTCATCCGCATCTCCTGGCCGAGCGTCGACCAGCCGTAGGTCGCCGCGGACAGCAGCGCGACGCCGAAGCCGTGCTCGGAGAGATCGGCGAAGCGGTGGCCGGGCACCTCGTACTGGGCGGCGTCGCGGCGGGTCGAGAAGTGCGTCGGGCGCTCGACGACGCCGAACTGCATCTCGTAGGTCGCCCGTGGCGCGCGCACGGCGACCGGGAAGCGCACCTTCAGCGCCTTCCGCTCCTCGTGCCAGGAGATCGCGCAGTGGAACTCGAGCCGGCCGGCCTCGGCGTCGAGCCGCACCGTCTGGCGCATGCGGCTGCGCTCGCCGATCGGCCGCTCGAAGGCGATCTCGGCGCGCAGCGGGTCGTCGAGCACGACCTCGGCGCTCGTGGCCGGCGGGCAGTCGGCGCGGGTCTCGAGGTGGAACGGGTCGAGGTCCCACGCCTCGAAGTCCGTCGGGCGGTCGTCGTAGAGCTCGAGCACGTTGCCGGGCGCTTCCATCGCCTCGCGGCCGCCGAGCACCAGCGAGCGGAGCGTGCCGTCGCGGCCGAGCGTGGCGCGGAGGACACCGTTGTCGAGGACGAAGCCGTCGTTCGTCGCGTCCACGTGCACCGCCCCGCGCGGCTCGCAGAATCCTCCGGTGCCGCACGGCGGGGCCTCGGCGAAGCGGAGCCCGTCGACCACCTCGCGCCGCGCGACCCCGGCGGTGTTGACGACCGGGCCGGCGACGAGCCGATCCCGCACCGCGCCCGCCGCCGCCTCGACCTCGGCCAGGTCCTGCTCCGCGCGCACGTGGACCTCGCCGATCGACGAGCCCGGCAGGATGTCGTGGAAGTGGTTGAGCAGGAGCGTCTGCCACGCGCTCTCGAGCCCGGCCGGCTCGCCGGCCACGGCGGCGAGCAGCTCGGCGTCGTGCAGTGCGCGCTCGGCGCGGCGGCTCGCGCGCTTCGTGCGCGCCTGCGTCGTGTAGGTGCCGCGGTGGTACTCGAGGTAGAGCTCGCCGACCACCTCGGGCCAGTCGTCGCCGGCGAGCTCGCGGAAGAACGCCTCCGGCTCGCCGATCCTCGTGCGCGGGACGTCCTGCAGGTCCTCGACGCGCGCGAGCGTCTCGAGCATCTCGGCCGTCGGGCCGCCGCCGCCGTCGCCCCAGCCGAACACGAGCAGGCTGCTCGCCGACCGCTCGTGGTCCTTGAAGTCGCGCGCGGCGCGGCGCAGCTCGGGCACGGTCGCCTCGGCGTTGTAGGTGTCGGCGGGCGGGAAGTGCGCGAGCACGGACGAGCCGTCGATGCCGACCCAGCGGAAGGTGTGGTGCTCGGGCGCCGTGTAGCGGTTCCAGGACAGCTTCTGGGTGAGGAAGCCGCTGATCCCGGCGCCGCGCATGAGCTGCGGGAGCTGGCCGTTGTAGCCGAACACGTCGGGGTTCCAGAACACCTCGGCGCGGTGGCCGAACTCGCGCTCGAAGAAGCGCTGGCCGTAGAGGAACTGCCGCACGAGCGACTCGCCCGCCGGGAGGTTGCAGTCGGGCTCGATCCAGGTGCCGCCGACCGGGAGCCACTGGCCCTGCTCGGCGCGCTCCTTGATCCGCGCGTACAGCCCGGGCTCGCGGTCGCGGATCCACGCGTACTGCTGCGCCTGCGAGCACGCGAAGCGGTAGTCGGGGTAGCGCTCCATGAGCCGCAGCTGGGTGGCGAAGCTGCGGACGCACTTGCGGTAGGTCTCCTCGAGCGGCCACAGCCAGGCGGTGTCGATGTGGGCGTGGCCGACCGCGGTGATCTCGTGCGTGCGCGTGCCGTTGCGGCGGGTCAGCAGCGGGGCGAGGATCGCGCGAGCGTCGTCCCACGTCGCGCGATCGTCGGGGTCGTAGACGTTGCAGAAGCGGTTGAGCTCGCGCAGGAGCTCACCGCGCCAGGCGTGGTCGGGCGGCGGCTCGTCCATCAGCGCGGCGAGCACGCCGAGGTCCTGCGCGAGCGCCCAGGCGGCAGCGTCGAAGCGGGCGAGCTCGCAGCGCTCGAGGCGGAAGGCGGGCGCGACCGGCTCCACCCGCTGCTCCGACGGGTTCAGCTCCGCCCACCCGAACAGGCCGCTGCAGGCGATCTCGACGCGGGCGCGGAGCGGTTGCCCGGCGGTCGCCGCGGGTGTGAGCATCGCGTCGGGCCGCTGGTGATCGACGCCGCTCACCAGCCCCTGCGCCGGCTCGCCGTCGAGCCACAGCGTCGCCTCCGAGTTGGTCACCAGCAGCAGGTCGACCTGCTCGCCCGCCCACGCCTCGGGCACGGCCGACTCGAGCTCGAGCCACCACGTCGCCCACAGCGGCCCGAGCTCCATGCCGAGCTCGGCGTCGCGCTGCTCGCCGTCCGGGCCGATGATGCGCATCCGGTCAGGCGCGCACGTGTCGCCGTGCACGAGCGTCTTCGCGAGCCGCGCCACCTGGCGGACGCGCTCGCGCGTGTAGTCGGGATGGGCCGCCACGGGCAGGCATGCTGCCAGGGCGAGGTCAGCGAGGTCGCTCGCCGACCCCGTACTCCCTGACGTCGGCGTCGACGAGCGCCTCGAGCTGGCCGTCGTCCGGGCCGGATCCGGGCGCCTCGCGAGCCGCGGTGACGACGGGGACGCACCCGTCGAGGTAGGCGTCGCGTCCGGCCGGATCGACGGTCAGGGCTCCTGCAACGATGATCACCGGGCATGCTCCTGTTCGTGGGAAGTGCTCCCGGACAAGACCCGCGGCCGGCCGCGAACTCATCGTGGGCGAAGGCGAACTTCGACGAGCTTCGCGATGTCAGCCCCGAGCACGTGCAGATCCAGTGGCGGTTCGCGCGCGAGGTGCTCGGGTCGCCCGAGCTCGGCCTGAGCCGCTTCACCTACGAGCCGGGCGCGCGCATGCCATGGGGGCACCGGCATCGCGTCCAGGAGGAGGCCTACGTCGTGGTCGCCGGGTCCGGCCGGGCCAAGCTCGACGACGAGGTCATCGAGCTCTCGACGTGGGACGTGCTGCGCGTCGCGCCGGCGGTCATCCGCTCGTTCGAGGCCGGCCCGGACGGCCTCGACGTCATCTGCATCGGTGGCCGCAAGCCGAGCGGCGGCGACACCGAGCGGTTCGAGGACTTCTGGGCCTGACGCAACCGGCCAACCTGCTCCGCCGCTGGTGGGTCATACCGCCCGACAACCACCAGGAAGGCGGACCCATGTCCCTCAAGCACTCCCTCTCAGCCATCGCCGTCGCGGCCGGCCTGCTGGCCACGGCCGGACCGGCGAGCGCCGCGATCACCTACAACGGCCACGCCGGGCTCGGCGCGGCCGTCTCGGACGGGACCTCGAACACGATCATGTTCGCCGCGGCGCCCCGTGGATTCTCGATCGACATCGGGACCTCCGAGAACATCGCCGCCGACGGTCGCGAGCTGAACCGGATCCTGATGACGGACAACGGCGGCCAGTACTACGCTCGGCCTCAGTGAGCGACGAAGACCACGTACTCGCCGCCGAGCGATCGTTGCAGGCGGCGCAGCTCGCGTCCGACGTCGACGCGCTCGACCGGCTGCTCCATCCCGAGCTCCTGGCCGTCGGCCCCGACGGCCAGATGATCGACAAGGCGGGCGACCTCGCCGCCCATCGCGCGGGCGTGTTCAAGCTCTTCGAGCTCGACGAGGAGGACGTCCGCGTGCTGGTGCTGGGCGACGTCGCGGTCACGTTCGTCGTGCTCCGGGTGCGCGGCGCGATCGACGACGAGGAGGTCGCCGGCCGCATGCGCTACACGCGGACCTGGAGCCGCGACGGCGGCGTCTGGCGCGTGCTGGCGGCGCACATCAGCCCCGCCGCCTAGGCCTTGCGGCTGACCATCACCTCGCGAAACGCGCCGACGATGCCGCGCCCCGGATCGCTGATCGCGTGCACCGTCGTGGTCATGCCGCTCGCGCGGTAGATGACGTCGGGCAGCTCCCGGCCCCACTCGGTCACCACGAGCGATCCGGAGGGATCGACCGGGTTCGCGTGATAGTCGGGTGGCTCGAGATGCTCGACGCGATCGCCGGCGAGCCGGGCGCGGACGAGCGTCGGCTTCCACGAGTACCAGGGCACCGTGAAGACGTGCAGGCCGGCGGGGCGGAGCACGCGCGCGATCTCCGCGAACCCGCGCTCGGCATCGAGCACGTGCTCGAACACGTCCTGCGTGATGAACAGGTCAAGCGATTCGTCGTCGAGCGTCAGCCGCGTGAGGTCCTCGCAGCGCACGCCGTCGCGCGTGGCGCCCGGGGCGAGGTCGGGCCAGTACTGCGAGGCGTCGTAGCCGCTGCAGTCGCGCGCGAGGCGCTCGGAGCTCGCGCCGTCGGGCGACGACTCGTGGATGCGGAGCTCCGGCCACCCCGGCGCGACCTCGCCGAGGACCTGCAACAGCGCACGCTGCCGGGGGATCGACCCGCAGCGGACGCACTGGTAGCTGTCGCGCAGCCAGTCCGAGAGCGCGACGAAGACGACGGCGCGAGCGCAGACCGGGCAGCGGCCGAGCCGGCCGTGCCCGGTCACCAGTCGCCGGCCGTACGTCCCGAACGATCGCTCGCGCACGACGCGGCGGGCCGCCTGGCCGACGGCCCGCACCGAGTTGTCCGCAACCGAGGTCAACGCCCCTGCATGATCGTGGATGCGGCGGGCGCGATCATCGGCGGCGGGTGCGGGCAGGCGGGACAGCCGTGGGCGCCGCCCTCCATGCCCTGCACGAGGTGCCCCTTCGGCGGCACCACGCCGATCAGGATCGCGATGATGCCGTCGGCCTGCGGGGCCTTGACGCCTTCGCTGCCGACCTGCGTGCCCGGCGCGACGCGCGCGTCGGAGCTCGGGGTGGCCTGGGCGGTGGCCGCAGGCGTCAGCGCGGTTGCGGCGAGGACGCCGAGGGTGCCGACCAGCTTCTTGCTCAACATGGTGATGCCCTTCCTGGTGAGTTGACGTGTCGGAGGGCATGACCTCCGACCCCTCACCAGGGTTGGCCGGTTGTTTCGGGGAATACCGGCGCCAGGCATTCGTCTTTACGGCCCGTGGGGCAATCAGGCCCCGCTGATCAATCAACGAGCAGCGGTGGGAGCAGGTCGATGCCGCCGGCTCCGGTCCGGCCGTGCTCATCAAGAACGTCGCGAACGATCAGTGCCTGCGGGCCAACCCGTTCACCAACGCCGTCGTCCGCACGCGTGCGTGCGAAGCGGGCAACAAGGAGCAGCAGTGGGTGCTCAGCGGCGGCCGGTTCACGAACGTCGACCGATTCGAGAGGAACGTCGAGGCGGACTCGTTGACCGTCGACTTCCAGAACATCAACCGCGTCGTCGGTCTCGCCAAGTTCAACGGAACGTCGAACCAGGTGTGGTCGACCGCGCTGTTCTAGGCCGATCACGGGGTCGGGATCTCGGCGCTGATGCAGGTGCCGCCGGCCGACGCGCTCTCGACCTCGAGGCGCCCGTTCAGCGCTTCGAGCCGGTCCGCCAATCCGCGCAGGCCCGTGCCGCGGGTCGGGTCGGCGCCGCCGACGCCGTCGTCGGAGACGACGACGGTGGCGTGCCCGTCCGAGCGGCTGATGCTGATCGTGACGCTCGACGCCTGCGCGTACTTCGCGACGTTGGTCATCGCCTCCGCGACGACGTAGTACGCGGCCGCCTCGACCTGCGGCGCCAGCCGCTCCTCGGGCAGCTCGGTGATCTCCACGGGCACCGGCGCCCGCGCCGCCAGCCCGGCCAGCGCCGGCCCGAGGCCGCGGTCGGTGAGCACCGCGGGATGGATGCCGCGGGCGAGCTCGCGCAGCTCCTCGAGTCCCATCTTGAGCTGGTCCTGGGCCGCGGCCAGCAGCTCGCGCGCGGCCTCCGGATTCTTCTCCAGCATCACGTCGGCGGTTCGCAGGTCGAGCGCGACCGACACGAGCCGCTGCTGCGCGCCGTCGTGCAGGTTGCGCTCGAGCCGCCGGCGCTCGGCGTCGCCGACCTCGACGATGCGGGCGCGTGACGCGGCCAGCTGCTCGTGGGCCTCGGCGTTGGCGAGCCGCTGCCCGACGAGGTCGGCGAAGTCGCACAGGCGGGACTCGAGCTCCCCGGGCAGCGGCTCGTCCGACCGCGTCGCGGCGGCCAGGGCGCCCCAGAGCTCGCCGCCGACGGTCACCGGCGCCGCCACCGCGGAGCGGTAGCCGACGTTCTGCATCCGCAGTGCCAGCTGCCCGCGCGCGTCCTCGTAGCGCTCCACGCGCTGCGGCTCGCCGCTGCGCAGCACCTTCGCGACGACGGTGTCACCGTCGAGATCGATCGTGCTGGCGAGCGGAAGCGCCGGCCGGCCGTCCTCGCTCCACGCGCCGACGACCGTGGCGGTACGGGCGCCGTCGTAGCGCATGAGGCTCGCGCCCGGCATCCCCAGCAGCCGCGCGACCTCCTCGGTCACCTGCTCGAAGACGCGGCTCGGCGCCGCTCCGCCGGCCACGAGGGTGGCGACCCTGCGCAACGCCGCCTGCTCGTCGGCGAGGGCGCGCTGGGCCGCCTCGCTCTCCGCCAGCGCCGCCGCCGCGTTCGTGCGCTCGGCGGTGACGGCGGCGAGCACCAGCGACGTGAGCGCCGAGATGGCGATGAACAGCTGCGTCGCGAGCAGGCTGTCGGTGATCGACTCGCGCACGAACGGGCCGTCGTTCTGCGCCGTGTTCCAGACCGTGATCGAGCAGACGACGAACACGGCCGCGGACGCCCCGCGCGGCCCGAAGCGCAGCGCCGACCACAGCAGCACCGGGAAGACGATGTAGGGCACGTCGCGCTGCGGCGGCAGCTCGGCGAGCGCCACGAGCAGCGCGAGCGCGACGGCGCCTTGGACCACGTCGCGGCGGCGGATGCCGTCGAGGCGCGTGGTCGCCCACGTGAGGATCACCGGCGCGACCACGAGGACGCCGGCGCAGTCGCCCAGCGTCCAGGTCCGGAACACGCGCGTGAGCTCGTCGGCGGGGATCACGTCGCCCAGGCGCAGCGCCAGCGGCCCGACCGCCGCGCTGATCAGCGCCACGACCAGCGCGCAGCAGACGAAGGCCACGACGTCCGCGACCCGCTCCAACCCGCCGCGGCCGCTAGTGAGGCGTCGCAAGAGCAGCGCACCGACGACCACGGCCACCGTGTTGCCGACCGTCTGCGCGGCGACCGTGCCGAGCGGCGTCGAGTAGTCCCCGAGCAGCAGGTCGCCGATCACGATCGCCGGCCACAGGCGGACTCCGTAGAGGAACAGGACCGCCAGGCCGAGCCCGGCGGGCGGCCACAGCGCCGCGACCGCGCCGTCGAGGTAGGCGAGCTCGAGCCCCACGCGCCCGGCGAGGTAGTACGCGACCGCGACGACGGCCAGTGCCGCAACGTAGCGGCGGGGGTCCGATCCGCTGACGAGACGCACGCTCACGGCCTCGTCGCCGAGTCTATTCGGGCTCGCGGACTCCCTGCACGGGGCCGGCCGCGCGGCCGACCATCGCCGAGGCGAGCTCGATCACGCCGGTGCGGGGCACGCCGCCGTCGCGGGCGAGCGAGCGCCAGGTGCTGAAGTCGACCGCGTGCCGCGCAGCGGCGACGACCAGCGATCGCCGCCTCCCGCGCACGCCCCAGCCGGCGGCCAGCACGCTCGCCGCCTCGTCGAGGTAGGCACGGAAGTACGGCAGCCGCGCCGCGACGGGCGCGACCAGCGTCTCGTCGCGCAGGAGGTTGGCGTACATCGCCTCGGTGCCCTCGTAGTAGGCATAGAGATGGGCAGGCGACGGTGACGATGGGCGTGCCCGTCCCCGCCTGAGCGTCACCTGACGACCGAGCCGACGATGTTCTGCTCGCGCCCGAGGAAGTAGATCCCCGGGTCGGTCTCGAAGCCCGCGCTCGGGTTGCGCCGCAGGACCGAGGAGCGGATGTCGAGCACGCCGCTGCGGTCGTTGCTGACGAAGAACACCGCGCCGCCGCCCTCGCGCGCGCGGTTGCGGAGCATCCGCGTGCCGGCGATCAAGACGCGGAAGTTGTTGCCGTCCGCATACACGGCGCCGCCCGAGCCCCCGCCGGAGGTGCTCGGGCGCGCCGGGTTGGCGCCGCGGCCGATGGCGCGGTTGCCCGTGAAGACGCTGTTGTAGATCGACCACGAGACGCCGATGCTGCTCAGCGCTGCGCCGTTGCTGCAGACCCCGCCGGTGAAGCTGCTGCCGGCGACGAACACCGGCCGGCCGGCGTGCTGTGACAGCGCCCGCACGGCGCCGCCGCCGAGGTCGGGCCCTGTCGCGTCGCAGCGGTTGCCGACGAACCTCGAGCGGACGATCTTCAGCCGGCCGCCGCGGGCGAAGATCGCGCCGCCCCCGCCCCCTTCGTCGGTCTCCCCGGTGGAGTCGCCGCGCGCGAAGGTCAGGTTCTGCACGACGAGGCGCGGCGTGGCCTGGTCGTCACAGTGCGACGTCGTCCACGTCTGCCGCCGGTCGCACGTGTTCTGGTACAGGATGCGGCGCTTCCCGCCGCCGCTGAGCGTCACCAGCCCGCCGCCGTCGAGGACGACGCGACGGCTGGTGTTGACCACCTTGGCCGTCTGCCTGAGCTCGATCCGGACCGGCTTCGGGCCGCAGCGGAAGCGGATGATCCCGCCCTTGGCGACCGCGCGCACGACGGCGCGAGATGTGCAGCTCCGGGGCGTGCCCTTCCCGACCCAGCGATCGGGGCGCGAGGTGTCGACTGACCGCGCCTCGCGCGGCACCTTGACGGCCGCCGGCGCGGGCGCCGCGGCGGTCAGCACGCCCGCGAGGGCGAGACCGACGACGATCTGTGGACGCAAGGGCATCTGCGGTCCGTGACCTTAGGCGACGAGGTCAGTCGGCGGCCGCGGCGTAGCTGAGGTTGAGCACGCCGCTCTTGAAGGTCTCTCCGCTCAGCAGCTGGAGCGGGAGGCTCGGCTCGTCCGGCGGGAACAGCCGGGCCAGGCCCTCGCCGACCACGATCGGATGCACAAGCAGGTTGAGCTCGTCGAGGAGGCCTTCGCGCAGCAGCCAGCGGACGGTGGTGGCGCTGCCGGACATGGCGATGTCGCCGCCGTCCCGGGCCTTGAGCTCCGTCAGCTGCTGCGCGACGTCGCCGCTGATGAGCTCGGTGTTCTGCCACTCCGCCGCCTCCAGGCTGTCGGAGACGACGTACTTCTGCATCGAGTTCATGACGTCGCCGAACGGCTCGTCGGCATGCTCGGGCCAGTACGCGGCCCACTCGTCGTAGAGGACGCGGCCCATCAGCATCGCGTCGGCGGTGGCGAAGCCGGCCCCGACCGCGGCCCCCATCTCGTCGTCGAAGTAGGGGAAGTGCCACTTGTCGGGCGCCTCGACGACGCCGTCGAGGGAGATGAAGAAGTTCGACTTGATCTTGCGCACTGGGGCCTCCTGGGCTGGGTGAGGACGGCGTCTCGTACTGTCTGGTGCGGTCGCCGAAGGCGGCGGACATGAACGGACACGGCTATCCACAGATGATCGCGCCGGTCAACCACGTCGAGCCGGTGCCGCGGCGCGTGCGCGCCGTGCTGGGCGCGGCGACGGTCCTCGACACCACCCGTGCGCTGTACGTGTGGGAGTGGCCGAACTATCCGCAGTACTACATCCCGCTCGCCGACGTCGATCCCTCCGTCCTCGTCGACGAGGATCGCGTCGAGCATCTGCGCCGCGGCACGGCGCGGCGGCACGGCTTGCGCGCCGGCGACGTATCGCGGACCGGGGCGGCGCACGTCTACGGCGCGGATGCGGTGGAGGGCCTGGCCGACACGGTGCGGTTCGAGTGGGCCGCGCTCGACGCGTGGTTCGAGGAGGACGAGGAGGTCTTCGTCCACCCGCGCAATCCCTACACCCGCGTGGACGCGATTCGCTCGACGCGCCACGTGCGCGTCGAGCTCGAGGGCGTCCTCCTCGCAGAGTCGGCATCGCCGGTCATGGTGTTCGAGACGGGGCTGCCGACGCGCTACTACCTCGACCGCAGCGCGGTCGTCCTCGAGCACCTGCGGGCGACCGACACCGTGACCTCCTGCCCCTACAAAGGCAAGACCAGCAGGTACTGGTCCGTCGTCGCGGGCGGCACCGTGCATCCCGATCTCGCGTGGGCGTACGACTTCCCGACGCGCCAGCTGCTGCCGATCGCCGGGCTGGTCGCGTTCTACAACGAGAAGGTCGACATCGTCCTCGACGGCGAGCGACTCCCGCGCCCGAAGACGCATTTCTCGTGAGCGCGGCCGGCCTCTCGGTCAGCGGCTCCGGAGGCTGAGGTTGGCGAGGTACTCGTAGCTCACCCGGGCGGTCGTCAGCGCGTCGGCGGGCTCTCGCGGTGGCGTGCCCGCGTCGTCGCGCTCCACGATGTACTCCGCGACCTCCTGGGCCTGGAAGATGCGCACGAAGTCGATGAGGCCGTCACCCACGTCGGCGAAGCTCCCCGCCTGGTCGAGGTCCTTGACGTGGTACTGCCGGACGCGACCGTCGAGCCGGCGAAGGATGTCGACGGGATCGTGCGCGCCTCGCCAGCTCCAGAAGAGGTCGAGCTCGAAGTGGACGGAGCGGGGGTCGGTTTCCTCGATGAGCACGTCGTAGGCGGTGCGCGACGGATCGTCGGTGAGCCGGAAGAACTCCCAGTTGTGGTTGTGGTAGCCGAGCCGCAGCCCTGCGCGCCTGGCCATCTCCCCCGCGCGGTTGAGGTCGTGGGCGAACGCGGCCCAGGTGGCGGAGTCGCGCACGACCTCGCCGCTGCCGAAGTCGATCCCGAAGAACGGGTGCACGATGAAGCGCGACTGCAGCGTGAGCGCGTCCTGGATCGACGCGCTCCAGGCAGCCGCGTCGAACGGCTGCGGGATCCCGACGTGGCCCGAGGTCGCGCGGAGCCCCGCGGCGTCCAGCGCGGCCTTGAACTCCGTCGCGGTGCGGCCGACGAAGCCGGCGTGCTCGACGCGCCGATAGCCGATGCCGGCCAGCGCTTCCAGGGTGCCCTCGAGGTCGGCGGCGAGCTGGTCCCGCAGCGTGTAGAGCTGGATGCTGATGCGCTCGGCGGGGATGTGGTCGCGATGGTGGCCATCGTCACCGTGGGCGACCGCGACCGACGCCCCCGGCATGCCGGCCGCCGCGACCGTCGCGCCGGCCGCGGTGAGGAAGCCCCTCCGGCTTACGCCCGTCGTTTGGTTGTCATGCCCTCGCCCCATGCCCGACCTCCCAGACGTGAACCAAACCGTGGGGATCTCCTGCCCCGCGGCACGGCGCGCAAACGCTCCATCCCTGGGTAGTCCTTTGCCATGGCCTTCACCACCACGTCGCGGCGCCCGGGCGGCGCCGTCGCCGCCGCGGCAGCCGGCTGGGCCGCCGCCGTGACGGCGGTGGCTGTCGTCGGCGGCCTCGCGACCGACACCTCCAGCGACTGGTACCGCGAGCTCGACCGCCCGTCGTGGCAGCCGCCCGGAGCGGTGTTCGGCCCGGTCTGGACCGTGCTCTACGTCCTCATCGCGGTGGCGGCGACGCTCGCGTACCGTGACGTCGGCGGCCCGCGGCGGCGCCTCGTGCTCGGCCTCTTCGCCGCCAACCTCGCGCTCAACCTCGCCTGGACCTGGATCTTCTTCCAAGGGCACGCCCCCGCCGCCGCCGGCGTCGAGATCCTCTTCCTGCTGGGGACGATCGTCGCCCTGATCGCGCTCGTCTTCCCGCACAACCGCACCGCCGCGATCGCTCTGGCGCCGTATGGCGCGTGGGTTGCGTTCGCCACGGCCCTGACGTGGGCCATCGCCGCACGCAACTGACGCAACATCCCGAGGGGTTCGCGGCCTCTTAGTTGATATGAACCGCACGATCACGCTGGCCGCCCCGATGGCAGCCGTGCCCGATACCCAGCAGGAGGTCTTGGACCGCGCCATGCACGTCGGTCTCCGGACCGCTCTCGGCGTGCCGGCGATCGCGAGGCGGCCGCGGAGGTCGCCCAGGAAGTGGCGATCGTCGCGTTCCGCCGGCATGGCTCGCGGTGCAGGCCCGTGGCTATGACGACCTGCCCGCTGAGGCCCTGGCGCGCTTCGACGGCACCCACGTGGGCGCGCTCGAGCACGAGCCGCTCCGGGCGGCCCTCGCCGCTTCCGTCCGGGCGCTCCTGGAGGAGGGCGGGCACGCTGCCCTCCCGGCCGCCGCGGTCGCGGCGGAGCGACTCGTCGAGCTCTAGCGCCGGGTGCCGACCGCGAGCAGGTACTCCTTGTCGAAGCGGGCGCGGTCGGCGTCGCCGTGGTTCCAGTCGTCGCAGAAGCGGTCCAGCGCCGCCACGAACTCGTCCTCGCGGCCGGTCCGGCGCGCGTTCGCCTGCACGGCGATCGTCGGCCCGTAGTTGGACCGGAAGTGCTCGCCGTAGTCGCGCGCGTGTGTGAAGGCGGTGATCTCGAGCGACTTGCGGTCGAGCGTGTGCAGGTCGACGCGGCCGCCGAACAGCCCGCTGAGGTGCTCCTCGCTGCCCCAGAACGGCGGCGGCTGCGCGCCCGGGGGCGGCGGCGGGGCGAACTCGCCCATCGTCCTGAACAGCGCGCCGAGCATGCCTTCGGGCGTCCAGCTCAGCAGCGCGAGGGTGCCGCCCGGCCGGCAGACACGCACGAGCTCGTCGGCGGCCTGCTGGTGATGGGGCGCGAACATCACGCCGATGCAGGACATGACGACGTCGAAGGACTCGTCGGCGAACGGCAGGTTCTCGGCATCGGCCTGGGCCCACTCGAGCTCCAGCCCCTCGGCTTCCGCGCGCTGACGGCCGACATCGAGCAGCTCGGGCGTGAGGTCGCTCGCGGTCACGTCCGCCCCGGTGCGCGCCGCGGGCAGCGAGGCGTTGCCGGTGCCGGCGGCGACGTCGAGCACGCGCTGGCCGGGGCCGATGCCGGCCGCGGAGACGAGCTCGGGCCCGAGCGGCAGCAGGAACGTCTCGACCATGGTCGAGTAGTCGCCTGACGCCCACATGGTGCGATGGCGCACCTTCAGCTCGGCATCTTCGGTGGTGGACATCGTGGGCCCTCCTGGCTCGCCAACGGGGACGGCACGACGCTACCGCCACCACGCGCGCGCCCGCAAGGGGGAGCCCCCCTAGGTTGGACGCTCGGACCCCCTAACTTGGGCCCGCGACCCCGAGCTCGCGCGCGGCGCTCGCCGCCTCGCGCCGCGAGCGCACACCGAGCTTGTCGAGCGTCGCGGCGACGTGGTGCTCGACGGTCCTCGGCGACAGGAACAGCCGCTGCGCGATCTCCGGGTTCGACAGGCCCTGCGCGACGAGCGCGAGGACCTCGAGCTGGCGGGCGGTCAGGCCGGCCGGGTTGGCGCGCGTCGCGGGCCGGGGCCCGCGCGGGACGTGCGTGACGCCGGCGCTGCGGAGCCGGGCGCGCCCGAGGGCGGCCACGGCGGTCGCGCCGAGCCGGTCGAGCAGCGCGATCCCCTCGAGCAGGTGCTCGGGCTCACCCGCGCCCAGGAGGGCCACGGCCTGCGAGTACGGCTCGCCCAGCTCCGCCCAGTGCCGTGCGGCGCCGGCCGCGTCGCCGGCGAGCTCGCAGGCGATCGGGAGCGGGCAGCGCTCCGCTGCAGCGGCCGGCAGCCCGCCGCGGAAGCGCCACAGCTCCAGCTCGCCGACGTCCCATTCGTGCCCGACATCGCGCGCGAGCGCGAGCGTGTCGCGCGTTGCGGCGTCGAGCGCCGCTGCATCCCCCGCCAGCCACGCGGCCTCCGCGCGGGCGCAGGCGATCGGCCTCAGCCGCTGGATCTCGCCGGTGGCGCGGGCCAGCTCCCAGGCCTCGTCGAGCTGCGTCTGCGCGCCGGGCTGCCCGCGGCGCAGGGCGACGAGCCCGGTGACCTCGAGCGCCGGGATCCGGGCGACCGCGTTCGCCAGCCGGGGCTGCGCCACCAGGCGCGCGGCGGCCGCGGCGGCGGCATCCCAGTCGCCCATCGCCAGGTCGATCAGGGCACGCGCCGCGACGAGGTACTCCACGTAGATGTTGAGCTCGCGCTCGCGGGCGAAGGCCAGGCCGCGCTCGAGCGCCTCCCGCGCGCGCTCATTGCGCCTGACGTCCTTGAGTTGCCAGGCCACGTTGACCATGGCTCGGCCGCCGTGCTCGTCGATCCCGCGGTCGATCGCCAGCGTCGCGGCGCTCTCGAGCAGCTCGAGGCCTGCGTCGAGGTCGGTCCGCGTGAGGGCCGCGCCGACGTTCGTCTGCGCGTGCACGAGCGTCTCGGCGTCGTCGAGCCGCTGCGCCAGCGCGATCGCCCGCCGGCCCCAGCGGAGTGCGTCGTCGTCGCGCTGCGACAGCATCGCCAGCTGCGAGCGGTTGCTGAGCGCCATCGCCAGCTCGCGGCTCTCCGGGAACGGCTCCAGCTGCTCGACCGCCTCGGCGGCGGCGCGCTCGGCGGCGGCGCCATCGCCCGACAGCCAGTGGATCCGCGACAGCCAGCGCAGCGTCGCGCCGGTGGCCAGCGGCTCGCCGAGCTCTCGCCGGAGCGCGAGCGCGCGCTGCCGCGCGGACACGGCGCGCTCCGGCTGGTTGTCGTAGTAGGCCTCCTCGGACAGCAGCTCGAGCGTCGCCGCCCGCTCGCGCGTGGCGAGCAGGTGCTCGTACTCGAGCACGCGGATCAGCAGCGCCTCGGCTTCGCGATGCGAACGCGCCGCCACCGCATCGTGTGCCGCGTCGAGGCCGTGCCGCACGATCGCTTCCGGGTCGCCGGCCGCCCAGGCGTGGTGGGCGAGTCGGGCCGGCGTCGCCTCGTGGCGCTCGAGCTCGCGCAGCACCACCCGGTTCAGGTCATGGCGGCGCGATCCGGCCAGCGACTCCTCGACCGCCCAGCGGGCCAGCTCGTGACGGAAGCCGACCAGGTCGTGGTCGAGCGCGAGCAGGCCGCCGCGCTCGCACTCGGCGACCCCCGCATCGACCGACCCCGCGCATCCCTCCAGCAACGACAGCGAGGGACGGGTGGGGAACACGCTGACCAGCTCGGCGACCGCCCGCGCCCTCCCCGAGAGGCGCGCGGCGCGCGCGAGCACGGCATCGCGCACGCTGGCGGGCGTGCGCCCGGGGCCGCTCGCCAGCGCCTCGCGGACGAAGAACGGGTTGCCGCCCGTGATCGCGCGCAGGGCCGTCGCGTCGACGTCCGCGCCCGCGAGCAGCGAGACCGCGTCGACGCTCAGGTGCTCCAGCTCGAGCCGGTGCGTGAGGCCGGCGGGCGCTGCGGCCAGCGCCCGGTGCAGCGGGTGGTCGGGGCCGACCTCGTCGTCGCGGAACGACAGGACGAGCAGCGCCGGGAGGGTCTCGATGCGGCGGGCGACGTACGTGAGCACGTCGATCGTCGCGTCGTCGGCCCAGTGGGCGTCCTCGACGATGCAGATCGTCGCGCCGGACCGGCTGAGCTCGTCGAGGACGAGCCGGGGTGCGTCGGCGCCGCCGGTCCCGAGCTCGGCGGCGAGCCGTGGCAGACCGCCGGCGATGTCGAGGAACGGGCCGAGCGGACGCGGCACCGCGAGGTCGTCGCACGCGCCGAACAGGACACGCGTCGCGCGGCGCTCGGTGGCGACGAACGCCCGCACCAGGCTCGTCTTGCCGATCCCGGCCTCGCCGCTGACCAGCGCGACCCCGCCCTGCCCGGCCACGACCGCTCCGAACGCCGCCTCGAGCGTGGACAATGCCTCTTCACGCTCCAACAGCGCCGCCCCGAGATGCTCGCGGCCCATGCGCGGATCATTCCGCCGCAGCGGACGCCGCGCAACGTGTCGATATCGCCCCGCCCCGTTCGACGTCCATGTAGACCGCATCGACACAGGCCAGGAAAGGACCCACCGTGTCCGCAACCGTTCTCTACATGTCCATGTCCCTCGACGGATTCATCGCCGGCCCCAATGAGCGCCCCGACAACGGCCTCGGCGACGGCGGGCTGCGCCTCCACGAGTGGTGGCCGCCGGCGTCCGCCGCCCCCGTCAACGCCCAGGTGGTCGACGAGTTCCTGGCCACCGGCGCGGTCGTCGCCGGCCGGGGGACGTTCGAGCCCGCGGGCGGCTGGGGCGGCGACCACCACGACGGCGTCCCGATCTTCATCCTCAGCCGCCGCGAGCCCGAGACCGAGCCCGGGCAGTGGCCGCTGGTCACCTACGTGGACGACGTCCGGACCGCGATGTCCCAGGCCAAGCGGGCCGCGGGCGACAAGAACGTGCTGGTCCACGGTGCCGGGACCGCGCAGCTCGCGCTCGCCGCCGGCGTCCTCGACGAGCTCGAGCTCCATGTCATCCCGGTGCTCCTCGGCCAGGGACGCCGGCTCTTCGACCACCTCGACCCGGAGCACATCGAGCTGGAGCGCACCCGGATCCTCGAGGGCGAGGGCGGGGTCACCCACATGCACTACCGGGTCACAGCCCCCAGCTGACGATCCGCTCGGGGTGGATGCGGATCAGCGGGGTGGGCAGTGCGATCGCCTCGCCCCGCCCGCGGACCTCGACCCCGCGCGGGCGCCACGGGTCCGTGCTGGCCAGGTCGTCGATCACGATCGCGGCTCGCCCGGTCCGTGCCACGTCGCGGAACTTCTTCGTCCGCTCGAGCTCGTGGCCGCCGATGTCGATCGTGTCGCGCACCGCGTTGTAGATCCAGGCGACTGGGACCACGTGCGGCGTGCCGTCCGCGCCGACCGTGGCGACCCGGCCGAGCTGCTTCCCGCCCGCCAGATAGCGAAGCTCGTCCTCCCGGAAGACGCTCATCGGCCCCACATGCGCGCGCACAGTAGCTGCCACACGACGCGGGCTCGGCAATCGCGCTTGAATGCCGTGCTTCCTTCCGGGTCGACGTCGTGACGCCAGCCCGGTCGCGCTCGGCCGTCCGAGCGAGGACTTCCAGTTCAACAGCGACGACCCGCTGCTCAACCCGTCGACCACAGGCGTCAACGTGCTCACCTACGCCGAGCCGGCCGCCGTCGAGCGCTCACGCGGCACGGTCACGATCGTGCTCGCCAACCCCGACGGGCTGCAGGCCGACGAGCACCCGTTCGCGCGGACCCTGCTGCGGAGCCTGCAGAGCCAGGGGGTGCGCCTGCGGGCAGTCGTGCTGTGAGCTGAGGAGCGCTACTCGGCGAGGGTGACGCCGGCGAGCACGGCCTTGAAGGCCGGCACGTCGTCGAAGCGGTCGGGCATCTTCCCTTCGAGGATGTCCTCGTCGAGGAAGCGCTTCATCTCGTCGCTGATCGGCCGCTCGGTCCACGTCTTGGGAGACCAGAGGCGCTCCTGGTAACCGAATACCCGGTTCGCGGTCGCCTTCTCCCATTCCGTGCGCTGCTGGTCGAGGAGCTTCTTCGAGAGCTTGCCGGCGCGCACGTACGTGGTCAGGGTGCTGAGCGTCATCCACCACTGGGGGACCCGCTCACCGACGTACTCGGCAGCCGCCTCGGTCATGACGCGGTAGGGGTCGCTCACCTTCCCACCGCCCTGGAGCGGGGCGTCCGTGTAGTGGGCCATCGCATGGTCGATGAACCGCTTGACCTTCGGGTCGTCCGACTTCACGTCGAGATAGGCGTGCATCGTCTCGTGGAAGATCGAGCCGGCGTCGCCGGCGAAGCTGATGGTCGCCGGGGTGGCGAAGTCGGTCCCGGCGATCTTGTCGAGGACCCCGGTCTTGAACTTGATCTCGTTCCACAGGGTGTCGGTCTCGTTCTCCTCGATGTCGCCCTCGGCGATCGTGTAGCGCTCGGCCACCGGGCCGAAGAGCGTCGTCGGCAGTCCCTTGGCGGCCGCGGACCCCACGAAGGCCTGGAACTTCTCCTTGGGCGTCTTGGGCCTCGCCACGGGTGGCGCGCCGGGCGGCGGTGGCGGCGCGGGGCTCGCCCCCGGCGCCGGGGCGGCGTGCTGGCGCGAGAGCGTCGCCACGACCGCCCGGTTGCCGGCCGTCCGCTGCAGGTCGAGCAGCGCCGAGGCGAGCCCGGCCGGCCCGCTCGCGGCCTCGGCAGGAGGTGCAGCCGTCGCCTCTGCACGCTCCTCGCCCGACCGTTCCCGCACGAGCAGCACCGTCCCACCGAGGCCGGCCCGCGTCAATGCGCTCGCGGTCTCGGAAATGACGCCACCGGCGCATCTAGCCTCTGCGACCGTGCCGACGATCGGGGTGTTGCGCGAGGGCCCGCTGCACGCCGCGATCAAGGCGGCGCTGGTGGAGCCGGGCGACCGCCTCGAGGTGCCGGTCGGGCGGTACGTGATCGACCTCGTCCGCGCCGACGGCGAGCTCGTCGAGGTGCAGACGGGTGGCTTCGGGCCCCTCGGGCGGAAGCTCGATGCGCTGCTCGACGAGCACCGCATGCGGATCGTCTACCCGGTCGCCGCCGAGCGGCGGATCGTCCGGGTGGACGAGGACGGCCAGGTGCTCGGCGTCCGGCGGTCGCCGAAGCGCGCGACGGTGGTGGCGGTGTTCGACAAGCTGGTCGCGTTCCCGTCGCTGCTGACCCACCCGAACCTCACGATCGAGGTGCTGCTGCTGCGCGAGGACCACGTCCGCCGGCCGCAGCCGGTGACGACCCGCCGGCGCACGCGCGATCCGGGCGAGCGGCGGATGGTCGAGGTGCTGGACCAGGTGACGCTGCGGACGCCGGAGGACATCCTCGCGGCGCTGCCCGCGCTGCCGGTCGACCCGTTCAGCACACGCGAGCTCGCCGCCGTTCTGCACTGCAGCACCATGCTGGCCCAGCGCACGCTGTACTGCCTGCGGACGATCGGCATCGTCGAGCCGGCGGGGAAGCGCGGCCGCGCCCCGCTGCACGTACTCGCGGACCCGCCGTCCGGCGGGTAGGACGAGGGCATGGGACCCTTCAGCCTGCGCGCCCTGCTCGGCGCGCTCCTCGCTCTCACCCTTCTCGCCGGCCCCGCGGCCGCCCGGCCGGTCGCGGCCGATCCGGCGCCGCCGCCCGCGGCCGACGGCACACGGATCGCCGCTGCGTTCGCGAAGCTCACGCGCTCCACCAGCTGGCAGCTCGTCGGCAAGGTGCCGCTCAAGTTCGACGCCCACCACCCCGAGGGGATCGCGCGCGTCGGCGACCACTACGTGCTCTCCACGGTCGAGGTGACCGAGCCCACCCAGCGCTACGAGCCGCCCGGCACCATCATCGACGGGACGGATCGCACGCCGGGCAAGGGCATCGGGCACCTGATCGCCTTCGACGCGCAGGGCAACCGGCTCGACGACGTGCGACTGGACGACGGCGCGAACATCTACCACCCGGGCGGGCTGGACTACGACGGCCGCTCACTGTGGGTCGCGGTGGCCGAGTACCGGCCGAACAAGCCGTCGATCATCTACCGCGTCGACCCGCTCAGCCTCAGGGCCCGCGAGGTGCTGCGCACGCCCGACCACATCGGCGGGATCGTGCATGACACGCGCCGCGACCGGGTGCTCGGGCTCAACTGGGGCTCGCGCACGGCCTACGAATGGAAGCTGACCTCGCGCGGCGCGAAGTTGACGGACACCACGGTCAACCCCAGCCACTTCGTCGACTATCAGGACTGCAAGTACCTGGGCAAGCCGCGCCGCTTCGAGAACCCGGCGATGCTCTGCAGCGGAATCGCGACGCTGCGCCATCCCGGGCCTGACGGTCAGCCCGTCAGCTACGACCTCGGTGGCGTGGCGCTGGTGGACACGACCACCATGCGCCCGCTCAACGAGGTGCCGTTCCAGGAGTACACCGACCAGCGCCAGGTGGCCACCCGGAACGCCATCGACGTGCAGATCGTCGACGGGCGCCTGCGGCTCTACCTGGTCGCCGACGACGATGACTCCGATCTCCTGATCTACGAGGCGGGCTAGATGGTCTGAACGACCGCTGCTCCAGGGGGTGTGTAATGCCGACATGGCCATCACGTCGCCCGCACCGGCCCTCACGCTCCGCAGCGCCACCGACCTCGCCGCCGCGATCCGCGGCGGCGAGGTCTCCGCGCGTGAGGTGGTGCAGGCGCATGTCGACCGCCTGCACGCCCGCCAGCCGCGCACGAACGCGCTCGCGTGCGATCGCTTCGTCGAGGCACTGGCCGAGGCGGACGCGGCGGACGCGCGCGTCAAGGCCGGCGGCGAGCTCCCGCCGTTCCTGGGGGTGCCGTGCACGGTCAAGGAGTCGATCTCGGTCAAGGGCATGCCCAACTGCGCCGGGCTGGTGGCGCGGCGCGAGCACCGCTCCGAGGAGAACGCGCCCGCCGTCCAGCGGCTGATCGACGCGGGCTTCATCCCGCTCGGAGTGACGAACACGTCCGAGATGACGATGTGGATCGAGTCCCACAACCGCGTCTACGGCCGCACCCGCAACGCCTACGACCCGCACCGGACCGCCGGCGGGTCGTCGGGCGGCGAGGGGGCGGCGGTCGGGTCGGGAGGCTCGCCGGTCGGGCTCGGCTCCGACATCGGCGGCTCGATCCGCCTGCCCGCGTTCTTCAACGGCGTGTTCGGCCACAAGCCCTCCCCCGGGCTCGTCCCCAACACCGGCCAGTTCCCGAGCACCGAGGGCGAGGCCGCCTACATGCTCACGCTCGGCCCGCTCGCCCGCCATGCCGAGGACCTGATGCCGGTGACGAAGATCATCGCCGGGCCGGACGGCCGGGACGAGCGCTGCGTCGCGCGCGAGCTCGGCGACCCGCAGAGCGTCGACCTCGCGAAGACACGCGTCCTGCTCGCCGACGACGCCTCGCTCGTCCCCGCCAGGAAGGAGCTGCGCGACGCGCGCGACCAGGCCGCCAAGGCGCTCGAGGACCGCGGCGCCAGCTGCGAGCGCGTCTCGCTCAAGCAGCTCCGGCGCGCGCTCGAGATCTACCTCGCCGCGCTCGGGGACGGGGCCGGCACGTCGCTGGGCGAGCTGCTCGAAGGGGCCGGTGTGCAGCCCAGCGACCACCCGTGGCGGGAGGCCGCACGCGGACGGGGCGACCACACGCTGCCGGTCCTCATCACGCTCACGCTCGAGCGCCTCAACCGGCACGTGCCCGCCGCCCGCACCCAGAAGGCGCTGGCCGCCGCCCAGGCCCTCCGCGAGGAGGTCCGCGCCATCCTCGGCGACGACGGGATCCTGCTCCACCAGCCGCACCCGCGCGTCGCCCCGCGCCACGGCGCGACGGTCGGCCGCGCCTGGGTCCTCACCCCCGCCGCGACCTTCAACCTGCTCGGCCTCCCCGTCACGCAGGTCCCGCTCGGCCTCAACGCCAAGGGCCTGCCGCTCGGCGTCCAGGTCGCCGCCGCCGACGGCAACGACCACCTGACCATCGCCGCCGCGCTCGCGCTGGAGAAGCGCTTCGGCGGCTGGGTCCCGCCCGCAGGGCGCTAATCGAACAGGCCGGTCCGGTAGGCCATCACCACGGCCTGCACCCGGTCGCGCAGCCCGAGCTTCTGGAGCACGTGGGTCACGTGCGTCTTGACCGTCGTGTCGCTGATGAAGAGCTGCTCGCCGATCTCCGCGTTCGACAGCCCCTCGACGATCAGCCGGAACACCTCGCGCTCGCGCTCGGTCAGCTCCTCCACGCCCGCCGGCGGCGTCACCCGCGGCACGCGCGTGAACTCGCGGATCACGCGCTTGGTGACCGCGGGCGAGAGGAGCGCATCGCCGGCCGCGACGGTCCGGATCGCCTCCAGCAGCTGCTCCGGCGGGTCGTCCTTGAGCACGAACCCGGAGGCGCCGGCGCTCAGGGCCTCGTAGATGTACTCGTCGAGATCGAACGTGGTGAGGATCAGGATCCGCGCGCCGGGGTCGGCGGCGAGGATCCGCCGCGTCGCGCCCAGCCCGTCGAGCTCGGGCATGCGGATGTCCATCAGGATCACCGTCGGCTGGAAGCGCGCCGCCTTGTCGACCGCCTCCCGGCCGTCCGCCGCCTCGGCCACCACCTCGATGTCCGGCTGGTCGGCGAGCAGCATCCGGAAGCCCGCGCGCACCAGCGACTGGTCGTCGGCCACGAGCACCTTGATGGTCATCGGGCGCCCTCCAGCGGCAGCCGCGCCGACAGCGTGAACCCGCCGCCGTTCGAGGTCCCGGCCGTCATCGAGCCCCCGAAGACCTTCACGCGCTCGCGGATGCCCACCAGGCCGTGGCCGAGGCCGTCGCCGCCCGCCGCGCCCCGCCCGTCGTCGTGCACGTCGATCTGCAGCTCGCCGGCGCCGTACCGGACCACGACGTCAGCCCGCGTCGCCCCCGCGTGCTTCAGCGCGTTGGTCAAGCCCTCCTGGATGATCCGGTAGGCCGACAGGTCCAGCGCCCGCGGCAGCGGCGGCGCATCGCCGTCGACCGTCAGCTGCACCGGCAAGCCGGCCCGCCCGAACGCCTCGACCAGCGGCTCCAGCGTGCCGAGGCCGGGCTGGGGAGCGAGGTCGACCTCGTCGCCCTCGCGCCGCAGCGCCCCCAGCAGCCGCCGCATCTCTGCCAGCGCGGTGCGGCCGGTCTGCTCGACGTCGCGCAGCGCGTCCTCGTCCTCGCCCGCCGGCAGCCGATGGCGGACCGCGCCGGCCTGCAGCACCATCACGGACACCGCGTGAGCGACGATGTCGTGCAGCTCGCGCGCGATCCGCGTGCGCTCCTCGGCCGCCGCGAGCTGCGCCGCCTGCGCAGCCCGCTCCTCGGCCGCCTCGGCCTGGGCAGAGCGCTCGCGCAGCGCGAAGCCGGCCAGCCAGGCGATCCCGAACAGCGCCGGGGTAAAGATGAAGTCCTCCGCCGCGTGCAACGGGTCGTTGGAGACGATGATCGCCGCGCTGGCGAGCACGATCGCGCCGCCGACGCGCTGCTGCACCTCGTCGCGCACCTGGCCGAGGAGGAAGGAGGCCGCCAGCCCGGCGACGGCCACTGCGTCGGTGTACACCACGAGGGTGCCGTCGACGAACGACAGCGCCGCGGCCGCCAGCCACAGCCCGGCGGGTGCGGCGAACGGCCACCAGCGGCGACCGAGCAGCGCGAGCACCACGAACGCGGCCGCCGGCGCGGCGAACCACGGCGACGTCTGCGGCGCCGTCGCGGGCTCCTCCGCGATGACGACCTCCAACGCAGCCGCGAAGGCACCGACGACGATCAGGAGATCGAGCCCGTAGCGTCGGGCGAAGGTCAACACGAGCCGACGCTACCCCAGCCGCGCGCGCCTCGCCTCCTCCCAAGGTCGGAGCCGGGATCGTCGCCCGGACGACCTCGAGTTAGGGTGACCTAATAACCTCTGCAGAGATGCCGGTCACGCCCGTCTTCCGCTGCGACATCTGCGGTGTCCGCCCGGACGCCGAGACGCACCACTGGCTGCGCCGCCAGATGCTCGACCTGCGCTTCGGCGAGTACGTCGACGCCGAGCCCGGCAACTGGCTGACCTGGCACGGCCGCGGTATCTACGGCAGCACCCGCTACGCCTGCGGCGAGCACCGCGGCGACCTCAAGGCCGACCTGCGGGAGACCTACGGCACCGTCGGCCCGCACCCGTGGGCCAAGGGCCCGCACCCGTGGGCGGGCCGCCGCGGCACCGACCGCGCCCGCAGCCTCGCGCGCGGGCTCGGCTCGACGTTCGGCGCGCCGGGATAATCGCTCGCATGAGCGATCACGTCTACAAGTCCGTGGAGATCACGGGCACCTCCACCGAGGGCGTCACCGAGGCCATCGACCGCGCGGTCGGGAAGGCCTCGGAGACGCTGCGCAACCTCGACTGGTTCGAGGTGGTGAACGTCCGCGGCCACATCGACGACGGCCGCGTCGCGCACTACCAGGTCACGCTGAAGATCGGCTTCCGGCTCGAGTGACTACGCGCTCGACTCGAACTTGAACGAGATCGCGAGGCGGACGCGGAAGTTCACGACGCCGCCGTCGCCGATCGTCACGTCCTGACGCAGCACCTCGGCGATGCGCAGGTCGCGGACGGACTTCGCCGCCGTCTCGACGGCGCTGCGCGCGGCGGCCTCCCACGATTCGGTGCTGACGCCGATCACCTCGGTGACGCGGTACACGGTCTCGGCCATGCTGGTCCCCTCTCGGTATTTGCGGACAGGGGCGAGTCCTATCACCCGAGCGTCGCACCGAGCCACGCGACCGCCGCCGGGACGTGCTGGGGGTCGATGTGATGACCGGCGTCGGACTCGTGGTACTCGACCTCGATCCCGCCCGCCTCGAGCAGGTCGCGGGCCGTCCGGGCGAAGCCGATCTCCATCACCGGGTCGCGGCGCCCATGGGCGATGAAGGCGCGCAGGGCGGCGCGGCCGGCCAGATCCGGCTCCCAGCCGTCGACCACCGGAACGAAGCCCGAGAACGCCAGGATCCCCGCCGGCGCGGGCCGCTCCCCGCTCAGCCCCATCGAATACGACATCACCGAGCCCATCGAGAAGCCGCCGAACACGGTCCGCTCCGGCGCGACCCCGGTGCGCTCCCAGAGCTCGTCGTGGAACGACGCCAGCGCGTCGAACGCCGCGTGGAACGTGTCGTGGTCCGGGTAGCCGACGCGCGGCACCACGTACCAGTGGTAGCCGGGCCAGCCCGGCAGCGTCAGCGGCGCCCGCGGCGTGGCGACGTGCAGCCGCCGCTGCGGGTCGAGCACGTCGCCGAGGGAGAGCAGGTCGTGCTCGTCGGCGCCGCGGCCGTGGTGGAGGACGAGCAGCCCCTCGGGCTCGCCGGCGGCGGGGCGCTCTTGGTAGGTCAGCTCGCTCATCGGCCGGAACTCTGCCAGTTGGGGAGCGCCGCCCATGGAGCGGCGGCCAGGGCCGCGCAATCATGAGGTCGTGTCCCTGCTCTGGCGGGTGTTCGCCGTCAACGCCGCGATCGTGGTCGCGGCCGTCGTCGTGCTCGCGCTCTCGCCGGCGACGGTCAGCTCCCGGATCACCGCGGGCGAGCTCGCCGTGCTCGGCGCCGGCGTGCTCGCCGTGCTGGCCATCAACCTGCTCGCGCTGCGGCGCGTCTTCGGCCCGCTCGAGCAATTGACCGCGCTGATGCGCCGGGTCGACCCGCTCGCCCCGGGGCAGCGGGTCGAGATCGAGCGCCAGGCGGCGGAGGTCGCGGCGCTCGGCCACGCGTTCAACGACATGCTCGACCGGCTCGAGCTCGAGCGCCGCGACAGCGCCCGCCGCGCGCTCGACGCGCAGGAGGAGGAGCGGCGGCGCGTGGCGCGCGAGCTGCACGACGAGATCGGCCAGACGCTGACCGGCGTCGTGCTGCAGCTCGAGACCCTGGAGCCGCGCGCGCCCGAGGCGCTGCGGGCCGAGCTGCGCTCGCTCGAGGCGTCGGTGCGCGCGGGCATCGAGGAGGTCCGCGACCTCGTGCGGCGGCTGCGGCCGGAGGCGCTCGACGACTTCGGCCTGCGCTCCGCGCTCGTGTCGCTGGGCTCCGGGCTCGCCGAGCACAGCGGCCTGCGCGTCGCCCCCGACCTGGCCGGCGACCTCCCCACCCTGAGCCCCGAGGACGAGCTCGTCGTCTACCGCGTCGCCCAGGAGAGCCTCGTCAACGTCGTCCGCCACGCCCGCGCCACACGCGCGGAGCTGAGCCTCCGGGCCGAGAACGGGGCGGTCGTCCTGCGCGTGCGCGACGACGGCAAGGGCATCGACGCCGCCGGCCTGCGCTCCGGCACCGGCGTGCGCGGCATGCGCGAGCGGGCGCTGCTCGTCGGCGGCGACCTCCGCGTCACCCACGTCCTGCCCCACGGCACCGAGGTGCAGCTGCGGCTGCCGCTCTAGGGGTCATGACCACGCCGCTGAAGATCCGCATCCTGCTCGCCGACGACCACACGGTCGTGCGGCGCGGGCTGCGGATGGTGCTCGAGGCGGCGCCCGACCTCGAGGTCGCGGCCGAGGCGTCCGACGGCATCGAGGCTGTCGAGCGCGCGCTGCGCGAGGACATCGACCTGGCGATCCTCGACGTCGCGATGCCGCGCCGGACCGGCCTCCAGGCGGCGCGCGAGCTGTCGAAGCGCCGCCCCGACCTCAAGCTGCTGATGCTCTCGATGCACGAGGTGGAGCAGTACTTCTTCGAGGCGCTGAAGGCGGGGGCGTCGGGCTACGTGCTCAAGACCGCCGCCGGCCGCGACCTCGTCGAGGCGTGCCGCGCGGCGATGCGCGGCGAGCCGTTCCTCTACCCGCCCGCCGTGCGCGGGATCATGCGCGACTACCTCGAGCGCGCCGCCGACGGCGACGCGCTGCGCGACGAGCCGCTGACCCCGCGCGAGCTGGAGGTGCTCAAGCTCGTCGCCGAGGCGCACAGCAGCGAGCAGATCGCCGAGCTCCTGACCATCAGCCCGCGCACGGTCGAGCGCCATCGCGAGAACCTGATGGGCAAGCTCGGCATGCGCGACCGCGTGCAGCTCACCCGCTACGCCATCCGCCGCGGGCTGGTCGAGCCGTGAGCGTGCTCGTCTGGGTCCTCGTCGGCATCGCGCTGTGGCACTTCACGGTGCTGCTGCCCGACCGGTTCCACGGCGGCATCATCGGCGCGTTCCTCTACGCAGTCGGCGGCGCGCTGCTCGCCGGCTGGGCGCTGCCCGAGCCCGGCGTGCCACCCGACAACCCGCCCGGCCTCAACCAGGCGCTGTGGCCGCTCCCCGGCGCGCTCGCGGCGCTCGGCGCGGCCTACTGGTGGGGTTGTCGGACCGAGGATGGGGAGTAGTGCCCATGGGAGCGGCGGCGCGCCACACCTAGGCTCGGCTCCCGACCCCGTACAGGAGGAGAGCCATGAGCTTCCTTTCCCGCTTCCGCGGTGGTGACGAGCCGGAGGAGCAGACCTGTCCCAAGTGCCGGATGCCCGCGCCGATGGAGGCCGAGACGTGCCCCGAGTGCGGCTGGGACCTGCGCGAGGCCTACCACCCGGAACCTAGCGCGCAGCCAGGATGATGGAGCCGGCGATCGCGGCGGCGGCCCCCACGGCCTGCGTCCGCGTGAGCCGCTCGCCGAGGATGGTGAACGCCAGCGCCACGATCACCACCGGCGCCAGCGAGGCGATCACGCTGACCACCGAGAGGTCGCCCTCGCGCGTCGCCACCGTGTAGAGCAGCGTGCCCGCGAACAGCAGCAGCCCGGGCACCATCACCCGCGGCACGTCGCCCACCGCCACCCGCAGCGGGCTCGCCAGCCGCACGGCGACGACCACATACAAAGCCAGCAGCGACACGCGCGACAGCGCGATCGCCCAGAACGGCCCGCCGCCGGCGGCCTCCGACATCCCGGCGAGGAAGACGCCGAACCCGAGCGAGGACAGCAACGCCCAGACCGCCGCCGCGCGCCGGTCGCCCCAGCCCGCGGCCCGCTCCTCCGCGCTCGGGCGCGCCGCCAGCGCGACCCCGGCCAGCGCGAGGGCGATCGCGAACAGCTTGACCGGCCCGATGCTCTCTCCCTGGGCAGCGCCCAGCAGCACCGGCACCACGGCGCCGAGCGCCCCCAGCGGCGCGACGATCGACATCGGCCCGAGCTCGACCGCGCGGTAGAAGGCGATCAGCGCGAACGCGTTGCCGAGGCCGGCCAGCAGCGCGGCGACCACCTGGCGCCCCGACGGCGTCCCGCTCTCGGTCACCAGCAGCGCCGCGCTGACCACGAGCGCCACCACCTGGCCCGAGATCAGCACGGGATAGAGCGGCAGGTTGCGGACGATCCGCGGGCCGACGAAGTTGGAGATCCCGTAGCAGAGCGCCGCGCCCGCAGCGAGCAGCGCGGCGGTCATGCCCCACTACCTAGCAAACGGCGCATCCCGCGCCGCGCTCGCGTATCGTCCGGTGAGCGAATGTGTGTGCGCATAGCGAACTGAAGGGGGAGGACACATGCATCGGGTGCTGCGTTGTGCGGCGGTCATCGCCGCGTGCGGGCTGCTGGCGGCCGGCTGCGGGGACGACGGGGAGGAGAGCGGCGGCGGAGGGAGCGGCGATGCGGCCAAGCCGGTCACGCTGAAGATCGGCCTGATCCCGATCGCCGACGTCGCGCCGGTCTTCCTCGGCCAGAAGAAGGGCTTCTTCAAGGAGCAGCAGATCACGCTCGACCCGCAGTTCGCGGCCGGCGGGGCCGCGATCACACCGGCGGTGATCAGCGGCGACTTCGACATCGGCTTCTCCAACACCGTCTCGCTGCTGATCGCGGGCTCGAAGGACCTGCCGGTCCAGATCATCTCCCAGGGGGTGCTCGGCGACGCCGACGAGTCGAAGGTGTGGGAGGACCTGCTGGTCAAGAAGGGCGGGCCGGTCAAGGAGCCCAAGGACCTCGAGGGCAAGACGATCGCGGTCAACACGCTCAACAACATCTGCGGCGTGACGATCAACGCCTCGCTCGAGAAGCAGGGCGTCGACATCTCGAAGCTGAAGTACACGGAGGTCCCGTTCCCCGAGATGGTCGCCGCGCTCGACAAGGGGCGCGTGGACGGTGCCTGCGTGGTCGAGCCGTTCGTGAGCGCGGGCAAGGCCGCCGGCATGGAGGGGATCAACCCGTTCTACTTCAACACCGCGCCGAACCTGACGGTGGCGACCTACTTCGCGTCGAAGGAGTACATCGCGAAGAACAAGGGCGTCGTCGACCGCTTCGTGACCGCGATGAAGAAGTCGCTCGAGTACGCCCAGGCTCACCCGGACGAGGTCCGCGGCGTGCTCACCGAGTACACCGAGATCCCGCCCGAGGCGGCGGAGAAGATCAACCTGCCGCAGTGGAAGCCGGAGCTGACGATGGACACGATCGAGCTGCTGTCGTCGCTGAGCAAGAAGTACGGGCTGATCGAGGAGGAGCCCGACCTCAATGAGCTGATTGCTCAGGAGTGAGCTCGGGCTGGCGCTTGATCAGCCGGTACACGTGCGCGCGGAGGTGCGCGAAGTCCGGCAGCTCCTTGGTCGCCACCTGATCGCGCGGCTGCGGGAGGTCCACGTCGAGGATCTCCCGCACCTCGGTCGGTGAGGGCGAGAGCACGACGATGCGGTCCGACAGGTAGACCGACTCGTCGATGTCGTGCGTGACGAACAGGATCGTCATCTCGAAACGGTCGCGGACCTGCAGGATCAGGTCCTCGAGGTCGCCGCGGGTCTGGGCGTCGACCGACGCGAACGGCTCGTCCATCAGCAGGATCTCCGGCTGGTAGGCGAGCGCGCGCGCGATCGCCACGCGCTGCTGCATGCCGCCCGACAGTTGCCACGGGTAGCGGTCGATGAAGGTCGTCAGGCCGACCGCGTCGACCGCTTCCTCGACCAGGCGCGTCATCTCGGCCTTCTCGAGCTTCTTGTGGCGCAGCGGCATCACCACGTTGCCGCGCACCGACAGCCACGGCAGCAGCGAGCGCGAGTACTCCTGGAACACGAGCGCCATCGACTCCGGCGGCCCGACCACCCGCTCGCCGCGCAGCCGCACGTCGCCGCGGGTCGGCTCGAGCAGGCCGGACATGCACTTCAGGAGCGTCGTCTTGCCGCAGCCGGACGGGCCCACGACGCACACGAACTCGCGCTCGTCGAGCGAGAACGAGATGTCGCCGATCGCGTGCGGTCGCGTTCGTCACCCTCGCCGTAGGTCTTGCCCAGCCCTTCGATCTCCAGCAGCGCCATGCGTCTCCTCTCTCAGCCGAGCGAGCTCGCCCGGGCGCCGCGGTGCCAGGCCAGCACGCGCCGCTCGATGATCATGAACATCAGGTTGAACACGTAGCCCAGGATGCCGAGCAGCACGATCCCCGACCACATCTCAGGGATCGCGAACGACCGCTGGGACTGCAGCACGAAGAAGCCGATCCCGTTCGTGCTCGCCACCATCTCCGAGATCACCATCAGGATCAGCGCCAGCGACAGCGACAGCCGCATGCCCGCGAAGATCTGCGGGCTCGCCGCCGGCAGCGTCATCCGCAGCAGCTTGTCGCGCCCCGAGATCCCGTAGACGCGCGCCGTGTCCTTGAGCGTCGGGTCGATGCCGTTGATGCCGTCGATCGTGTTGAGCAGCACCGGCCACAGGCAGACGAAGGCGATGATGAAGACCTTCATGTCGTCCCCGACGCCGATCACGACGATCGCGAACGGGATCAGCGCGGGCGGCGGGATCGAGCGCAGGAACTCGACGACCGGGCCGGTCGCCCGGCGCAGCACGCGCGAGGACCCGAGCGCGACGCCGGCGGCGAGCGCGACCACCACCGCGAGCACGTAGCCGATCGCCATCCGGCGCAGGCTCGGCCAGACGTCGGAGCCGACGCGCTCGAACAGCCAGGTGTCGGCGAACTTCTCGAACACGTCGCCGAGCGGCGGGTAGTAGAAGGTGTCGCTCGACTCGGTGTAGGCCCAGATCAGCGCGACGAGCGCGATCGGCACCGCGATCTCGACCGCCAGCTCGAGCAGCTTGCGCGTGCGGGCGCTCACGTCGCGCTCCCCCGCTGCGAGGGATGCCAGTGCAGCACGCGGCGCTCGGCCATCGTGGTGGCGATGTTGAGCAGCCAGCCGAGCAGGCCGGTCGCGATGATCAGCGCGTACATCAGCTCGACGTTGCCGCCCGAGCTCGCGGTGTTGATCTCGCGCCCCAGCCCGGCCGAGCCGATGACCAGCTCGGCGGTGACGCACAGGATCAGCGCCACCGCGGAGGAGATGCGGATGCCGGTGGCGATGTAGGGCACGGCGCTCGGCACGGTGATGCGCCAGAGACGCTGGAAGCGCCCGAGCCCGAACGCCCTCGCCGTGTCGGTGGCCACCGGGTCGACGTCCTGCACGCCGTAGATGGTCTGGATCAGCATCGGCCAGAACGAGGCGAAGGTGGCGAGGAACACCTTGCTCTCCAGCCCTGTGCCGTAGACGAGCACGGCGAGCGGGATCAGCGCCACCGAGGGGATCGGCCGCAGGAACTCGATCGGCACGCGCAGCGCGCGGTAGGCCCAGCGGCTCGAGCCGATGAGGATGCCGGCGGGCACGCCGAGCAGGACCGCGAGGCCGAGCCCGATCGCCCAGCCCTGGAGCGTGTTGAGCGTGGCCTTCCACAGCGTCGCGTCGCCGATCTGGGTGATCAGCTCGCCGACCGACGCCGAGGCGGGCGGGATGCTCGTCTCCGGGATCAGCCCGGCGCGGACGACGAACTCCCACACCAGCAACAGCAGGAGCACCGCGACGATCGGCGGTGCCCAGTCGGCGCGCCGCATGGTCACGGCCATCAGGCGCCGCCCTTGAACGCTTCGGCGAGCCGCTCCGCGGCGACCGCCGGGTTGACCTTGCAGTCGAGCACCAGCGGACCGTCGAGCGCCTCGAGCCACGTCGGCCACCGGGCCCGCCACGTCCTCCGGCGCGCGCACGGTCGCGGCGCGGGCGCCGAGCGCGCCGGCCACCGCGGCGAAGTCGCGGTCGCCGAACTCGACGAGGTCCGTCGGGAGGCCCATCGGCGCGAAATGGTGCACCTCGGCGCCGTACGCCGCGTCGTTGAAGATCGCCACCAGCACCGGCAGGCGCTGGGCGGTGAGCGAGTCGAGCTCGCCGAGGCTCATCATCGTGCCGCCGTCCCCGCACAGCGCGAGCACCGGTGTGCCGGGGTGCGCGGTGGCGACGCCGATCGAGCTGCCGAGCCCGAGCCCGACGGACTGGAAGCCCTGGGCGGGGATGAACGAGTCGGCGTCGGGGACGCGCAGGTAGGCGGTCGGGAACCAGTGGAAGTGGCCGCCGTCGTAGGTGACGGCGCGCCGGCGCGGGAGCGCGCGGTCGAGCTCGACCACCAGCCGCCGCGGGTCGATCGTGCCCTCGCCCGGCTGCTCCTCGAACTCGCCGGCGGGGTCGTACGGCCCGAGCTCGCCCCAGGCCGCATGCGTCGCGGCCCCGCGCCGCGCGAGCTCCTCGAGCAGCGCGCCGGCCGCCTCGGCGGCGTCGCCGGCGAGGCCGAGCCGGACGTCGTGGTGGGCGCCGATCGCCGCCGGGTCATCGTCGCACTGCACCACCGGCGTGTCGCCGAGCATCCGCCCGTGCATCGTCGTCCACTGGTTGAGGCTGGCGCCGAACGCCAGCACGAGGTCGGCCTCGGGGACGAGCTGCTCGGTGCGGCGCGTCGCGAAGCCGCCGCACACCCCCAGCGAGCGCGGGTTGCCGGCGAACAGCCCGTTGGCCACCAGCGAGGTCGCGTAGAGCGCGCCGATGCGCTCGCCCAGCGCCTCCAGCGACGCGCGTGCGTCCGCCAGCACCGCGCCGCGGCCGGCGAGGATGAGCGGGCGCTCGCTGCGCTCCACGAGGTCGGCGGCAGCCGCCACGTCGGCGGCCGCGGGCCGCGTGCGCGGCGCGTTGATCGGGCCGCGAGATCCGGGCTCGCCGGGCTCGCCGCGCTCCTCCTGGAGGTCGATCGGCAGCGGCAGCACGACCGGGATCCGCTCGCGCTGGGCGCGCGCCGCCGCGCGGGCGACGTCGGCCACCGCGGTCTCCCCGCCGCGGACGCGCTCGACGCCCGCGCCGAGCGCCCGCGCCGCCCCCGCAACGTCGATCGTCTGGCTGACCTGCTTCCCGCGCGCGGTCTCCCCCACCACGAGCAGCAGCGGCGTGCGCTCCTTGACCGCCTGCGTCAGCGCGGTCAGCGTGTTGGTGAAGCCCGGCCCCTGGTGCGCGGTGGCGAGGCCGAGCCCGTGCGTGGCCTGCGCGTAGGCGTCGGCGGCGACGACGCCCGCCGACTCGTGGCGCACCCACACGTGGCGGCCGCCGCAGTGGCGGACGAAGTGGTCGGCGAGCTTGAAGTTGCCGCTCCCCAGCAGCCCGAACAGCGTCCGGTGCCCGAGCCGCGCCAGCGTCTCGGCGACCAGCTCGTACACATGCGGGCGATCGTCCATCGGACGACTCCTACCCCCAGACCTCGTCCGCGACGTCCACAATCCCTCCCGGGTGTACGCAAAGCGCACGTTCGTGCTGTATAAGAACGTATCGGATCGTGACGCGCCAAGCCGCCATCACCGCCTTGTCCGACGCCGTCGCCGAGCTCGTCCACGACGGCGACACCGTGGTGCTCGAGGGCTTCACCCACCTCATTCCCGTCGCCGCGGGGCACGAGATCATCCGCCAGGGGCGCCGCGACCTGACGCTCGCGCGGCTGACGCCCGACATCGTCTACGACCAGCTGATCGGCGCCGGCTGCGCGCGCAAGCTGATCTTCTCGTGGGGCGGCAACCCGGGCGTCGGCTCGCTGCACCGCTTCCGCGACGCGGTCGAGAACGGCTGGCCGGTGCCGCTCGAGATCGAGGAGCACTCGCACGCCGGGCTCGCGAACGCCTACGTCGCGGGGGCCTCCAACCTGCCGTTCGCAGTTCTGCGCGGCTACACCGGCACCGACCTGCCCGAGCACACCGCGGCGATAAAGCCGATCACGTGCCCGTTCACCGGCGAGACGCTGACCGCCGTCCCCGCCCTGCGGCCCGACGTGGCGATCATCCACGCCCAGCGCGCCGACCGCGACGGCAACGTGCAGCTGTGGGGGCTGGCCGGCGTGCAGAAGGAGGCGGTGCTCGCCGCCGAGCGCTCGCTGGTCACCGTCGAGGAGATCGTCGACGTGCTCGACCCGCGGCCCGACGCGGTCGTGCTGCCGTCGTGGGTCGTCGACTGCGTCGCCGAGGTGCCGGGCGGCGCCAAGCCCTCCTACGCACACGACTACTACGACCGCGACAACGCGGCCTACAAGGCGTGGGACGCGGTGAGCCGCGACCGCGACAAGTTCGGCGAGTGGGTGGAGGCGCTTTGAGCGCTGGGAGCGGACGGCCGACGAGATGATGAGCATCGCCGCCTCGCGGGCGCTCGAGGACGGCACCTCGTGCTTCGTCGGCATCGGGCTGCCGAGCACGGCGGCCAACCTCGCGCGCCGCACGCACGCGCCCGGGCTCGTGCTCGTCTACGAGGCCGGCGCGATCGGCGCGAAGCCGACGCGGCTGCCGCTCTCGATCGGCGACGGGATCCTGGCCGAGACCGCCGACGCCGTGGTGAGCGTGCCGGAGGTCTTCAACTACTGGGTGCAGCCGGGTCGGATCGATGTCGGCTTCCTCGGCGCGGCGCAGATCGACCGCTTCGCGAACATCAACACGACCGTGATCGGCGGCGACTACGCGCGGCCGAAGGTGCGGCTCCCGGGCGCCGGCGGCGCGCCGGAGATCGCGGCCGGCTGCGGCGAGGTGATCGTGATCGTGCGCCAGAGCTCGCGCTCGTTCGTCGAGCGGGTGGACTTCGTGACCTCGGTGGGGCACGGCCGCGGCCCGGGCGACCGGGAGCGCCTCGGGCTGCGCGGCCGCGGGCCGGTGCGGGTGATCACCGACCTCGGCGTGCTGGAGCCGGACGCCGACTCGCGCGAGCTCGTGCTGACCGCGCTGCACCCGGGCGTGACCGCCGACCAGGCGCGCGAGGCGACCGGTTGGGAGCTGGTCGTGGCCGACGACCTGCAGGTCAGTCCCGAGCCGACCGACGACGAGCTGCAGGCGCTGCGGGATCTGCAGGCCACCGTTGAGGACGCGTGATGGGCGACGCGCTGATCCTCGATGCGGTACGGACGCCGTTCGGGCGCGCGGGGGGCGCGCTCGCCGGCGTCCGTCCCGACGACCTGGCCGCGCACGCGGTCTCCTCGCTGCTGTCGCGCGCGCCCGACCTCGACCCGGCGCGCATCGACGACGTGGTGTTCGGCGACGCCAACGGCGCGGGCGAGGACAACCGCAACGTCGGGCGGATGGCGGTGCTGCTGGCGGGGCTGCCCACGAGCGTGCCCGCCTCGACCGTCAACCGCCTCTGCGGCTCGAGCCTGGACGCCACGATGCAGGCCAGCCGGGCGATCGAGACCGGCGACGCCTCGCTGATGCTGGTGGGCGGGGTCGAGTCGATGTCGCGGGCGCCGTGGGTGCTGCTGAAGCCGTCGCGGCCGTACCCACGCGGCCACGAGACGCTGCACTCGACGACGCTGGGGTGGCGGATGGTCAATCCGGAGATGCCGGAGGAGTGGACGATCTCGCTCGGGGAAAGCACCGAGAAGGTGGCGGGCATCTACGGCATCTCGCGCGAGGCGCAGGACGAGTTCGCGGTGCGCAGCCACCAGCTGGCGGCCAAGGCGTGGGACGAGGGCTTCTACTCGGACTGGGTCGTCCCGGTCGAGCTCGGCGACGGTGAGACGCACGACCGCGACGAGGGCATCCGGCCCGACACGTCGGTCGAGAAGCTCGCGAAGCTGAAGCCGGCGTTCGCCAAGGACGGGACGGTGACGGCGGGCAACGCCTCGCCCCTCAACGACGGGGCGGGGGCGCTGCTGCTGGGTTCTGAGGAGGGCGCGGCGGTCGCTGGGCTCGAGCCGCTGGCGCGGATCGCGGGGCGCGGGACGTTCGCGGTCGACCCCGACGTGTTCGGGATCGCGCCGGTCGAGGCGGCCAACCGCGCGCTGGAGCGGGCGGGCATCGGATGGGGGGACATCGAGGTGGCGGAGCTGAACGAGGCGTTCGCGGCGCAGTCGCTGGCGTGCCTGGGCGAATGGGATCTGGATCCGGAGCGGCTGAACGTCAACGGCGGCGCGATCGCGATCGGGCACCCGCTCGGCGCGTCCGGCGTGCGCATCCTCGGCACGCTCGTGCACGAGCTGCGCCGGCGCGGCGGCGGCTGGGGGATCGCGTCGATCTGCATCGGCGTCGGCCAGGGGCTCGCGGTGGTGGTCGAGGCATGAGCGCGCACCCCCCGCTGGACTGGCCCGACTACAAGTCGACGGCGCTCCGCCACCCGTCGCAACTGCGGCCGCTGACGCACACGGAGACCGAGCTCACCGCGCCGAAGCTGGGCGACCGCCCGCTCGGGCCCCACGATCACGACCTCACCGTCCACGGCGACGGCGAGCCGCTCGGCGAGCGCATCATCGTCTACGGCCAGCTGCGCGAGGACGACGGGCGCCCGGTGCCGGACACGCTCGTGGAGATCTGGCAGGCGAACTCGTGCGGGCGCTACCGCCACGCCGGCGACCAGCACCCCGCGCCGCTCGATCCCAACTTCGAGGGCATGGGCCGCACCGTCACCGACGGCGACGGCCGCTACCGCTTCATCACGATCAAGCCCGGCGCCTACCCCTGGGGCAACCACCCCAACGCGTGGCGGCCGCAGCACATCCACTTCTCCGTCTTCGGGCGCGCGCTCACCCAGCGGCTCGTGACGCAGATGTACTTCCCCGGCGACCCGCTGTTCGAGTACGACCCGATCTTCAACTCGGTGCGCGACGAGCGGGCGCGGCAGCGGATGGTCTGCGCGTTCGACCTGTCGTCGACGAAGCCGGACTGGGCGCTGGCCTACCGCTTCGACATCGTCCTCTACGGCCCCGACGCGACCCCGTTCGAATGAGCATCACGCCGGCACAGACCGTCGGGCCCTACTTCGCGATCGGGCTGCCGTGGGACGACGGGCCCGAGGTCGTCCCCGACGGCGACGTCTGGATCCGCGGCCACATCCTCGACGGCGACCGCGACCCGATCCCCGACGCGCTGATCGAGACCTGGCAGGCCGACCCCTCGGGCCGCTACGAGGTCGAGGGCTTCCGCGGCTTCGGCCGCACGCCGACCGACGAGGAGGGCGCCTACGCGATCCGGACCGTCAAGCCGGGCCCGGTCGGCGACCAGGCGCCGCACATCGCCGTGACGCTGTTCGCGCGCGGGCTGCTGCATCGCGTCGTGACGCGGGTCTACTTCCCGGAGGACGCGGAGCTGCACGCCGGCGACCCGGTGCTGAGCGGGCTCGACGAGGCGGCGCGGGCGACGCTGGTCGCGGTGGCGGAGGAGGACGGGTACCGTTTCGACGTGCGCCTCCAAGGTCCCGATGAGACCGTCTTCTTCGCGCTCTGAGGGCGAGGAGGGGCGGGCGCCGCACTTCGTGCAATCGCTCGAGCGCGGCCTCGCGGTCATCCGGGCGTTCGACGAGCACAACGTGGAGATGACGCTGTCGGACGTCGCGCGGTCGACGGGCCTGACGCGGGCGGCGGCGCGGCGGTTCCTGCTCACGCTGGCCGACCTCGGCTACGTGCGGACCGACGGGCGCTGGTTCTCGCTCAGCCCGCGGGTGCTCGAGCTCGGCTACGCGTACCTGTCGTCGCTGTCGCTGCCGGAGGTGGCCGAGCCGCACCTCGAGCGGCTGGTGGCCGAGGTGCACGAGTCGTCGTCGGTGTCGGTGCTGGACGGCGACGACATCGTGTACGTGGCGCGCGTGCCGACGTCACGGATCATGACCGTGTCGATCAACGTCGGGACGCGGTTCCCGGCGTACGCGACGTCGATGGGGCGGGTGCTTCTCTCCGGCCTTCCGGACGAGCAGCTCGACGGCTATCTCGCCGGCGTCGAGCTCCGGCCGCTCTCGCCGCGGACGGTCACCTCGAAGGATGCGCTGCGCGCCGAGCTGGTGAAGGTGCGCCGCCAGGGCTGGGCGCTCGTGGACCAGGAGCTCGAGGAGGGCCTGCGGTCCGTCGCCGCCCCGATCCGCGACCGCGGAGGCGCGATCGTGGCGGCGGTGAACCTGTCCGCGCACGCGAGCCGGATGACGATCGAGGCGGCGCGGCGCGGCTTGATCCCGCCGCTGCTGGCCACCGCGGCGCGGATCGAGGCCGACCTGCGGGCGGCCTCGACGAACGGCCCGAGGCGCTCCGCGGGGACATCCCGATGAGCCGGGCCGCGGACGCCGTCGCCCGGGAGCGCTCGGGCGACACCCCCGTGCGCGCGGTGCTCGGCGTCATGGGCGCGATCGTGCTGCTGGCGCTGAACCTGCGGACGCTGGTCGCAGGGCTGCCGCCGCTGCTCGACAACATCCGCGACGACCTCGGGCTGTCGGGCCTCGCCGGCGGCCTGCTGACCACGCTCCCGGTGCTCGGCTTCGGCGCCTTCGCCCCGCTCGCCCCGCGGCTCTCGCGCCGCGTGTCGATCGAGCGGCTGCTCGTCGCCTGCGCGCTGCTCACCGCGGTGGCGGCGGCGTTGCGCGGCGCGGGCGGCGTGGCGCCGTTGTTCGCGGGCTGCGCGCTGGCCGGCTTCGCGGTCGCCATCGCGCAGGCGCTGATCCCCGTCTTCATCCGCACCTGCCACCCGGAGGCGACCGGCCTGCTGACCGGCGCCTACTCGATGTCGCTGACGCTGGGCGCCGCGCTGGCGGCTGCCCTGGCGGTGCCGCTCGAGGAGTGGCTCGGGTCGTGGGAGGCCTCGCTGGCCGCCTGGTCGGTGCCCGCGCTGATCGCCGCCGCCGTGTGGGCACCGAGCGCGCTGCGGCCGGGCACGATCGTCCGTGGCACGGCGCCGCCCGGGCTGTGGGGCTCCGGGCTGGCGTGGAACGTGAGCCTGTTCATGGGCGTGCAGTCGATGGCGTTCTACGCGGGGCTGAGCTGGATCCCGACGATCCTCGAGGACAACGGCTACTCGGCGGGCTCGGCGGGTGCGCTGCAGGCCCTGAGCGCGCTCGTGCAACTCGTGCCGGCGTTCCTGCTGCCGGTGCTCGCGGCACGTCGGCGCAACCAGGTCGGGCTGCTGTGGTGGATCGTCGCCCTCCAGCTGGCGGGCGCGGTCGGCCTGCTGCTGTGGATCGACGCCGCGCCGCTGTGGATCGTCGTGCTCGGCATCGGCCAGGGCGGCGCGCTCGGGCTCGGGCTCATCCTGCCGGTGCTGCGGGGCGGCGGGGCGGCGTCGGTGGCCGCGCTGACCGCGATGTCGCTGTGCGTCGGCTACATCGTGGCGGCGGCCGGGCCGTGGCTGCTGGGCGCCGTCCACGACGCGGCGGGAGGCTGGACCCTCGCGCTGATCGTGTTCGCCGGAATCTGCGTGCTGGAGCTCGCGCCGGGGCTGCCCGCCTCGCGCGCCCGCACGCTCGAGGGGAGGACCTGATGGAGACGCAGGTGGGCATCGTCGGTGCGGGGCCGGCCGGGCTGACGCTCGCGCGGCTGCTCGAGCTGCGCGGCATCTCGTCCGTGGTCATCGAGGCGCGCTCGCGCGAGTACGTCGAGAAGCGGGTGCGGGCCGGCGTGCTCGAGCAGCGGACGGTCGACTGCCTGACGGAGGCGGGTGTCGCCGGTCGGCTGCACGAGGAGGGCATGGTCCACGAGGGAATCGAGCTGCGATTCGGCGGCCAGGGGCACCGCATCGACTTCACAGCGCTGACGGGCGGGAAGACGATCACGGTCTACGGGCAGCAGGAGGTGGTCAAGGACCTGATCGCGGCGCGCCTGGAGTCCGACCTGCCGCTGCTGTTCGAGGTCTCCGACGTCGCGGTCGACGTCGACCGCCCCGCGGTGTCGTTCACGCACGAGGGCTCGCCGGTGGAGCTCGCCTGCGACGTCGTCGCCGGCTGCGACGGCTTCCACGGCGTCTGCCGCGAGACGATCGCCGACCACCTGACCGTGTTCGAGCGCGTCTATCCGTTCGCCTGGCTCGGCATCCTCGCGCGGTCGAAGCCGTCCTCCGAGGAGCTGATCTACGCGAACCACGAGCGCGGCTTCGCACTCCACTCGATGCGCTCCCCCTCGGTCGTCCGCTCCTACCTCCAGGTCACCCCCGACGAGGACATCGACGAGTGGCCCGACGACCGCATCTGGGAGGAGCTCAACGCCCGCTTCGAGCTCGACGGCGGCTTCTCGCTCAACGAGGGCGAGATCTTCGAGAAGGGCGTCACGCCGATGCGCTCGTTCGTGGCCGAGCCGATGCAGCACAACAAGCTCTTCCTCGCCGGCGACGCCGCCCACATCGTCCCGCCGACGGGCGCGAAGGGCATGAACGTGGCGATCGCCGACGTCGAGATCCTCGCCGCCGCGCTCGAGCGCTTCTCCGCCTCGGGCGACGAGAGCGGGCTGACGTCCTACTCCGCCGACTGCCTCCGCCGGGTCTGGCGGGTCCAGCACTTCTCGTTCTTCATGACCTCGATGCTCCATCGCCCGGCGGACCAGGACCCGTTCGAGGCCCAGCTCCAGCGTGCGCAGCTCGAGTACGTGTGCCGTTCGGAGGCGGCGGCGCGGTCGCTGGCGGAGAACTACGTGGGCCTGGATCGGGTCTGACCGCGTGCTGAGCGACGCCATCGGCGACCTGCTCCCGGCCGCCGTGGCCGTCGCGCTCAGCCCGATCCCGATCGTCGCGATCGTCCTCGTCCTCGGGGCGCCTCACGCCCGCACGGCGGGCCCGGCGTTCGCGGCCGGCTGGATCGCCGGGCTGGCCGTCGTGAGCGTCTTGGTGGTGCTCGTCATCGGAGGCGGCGCCGACCCGGACGGCGACGATCCGGGCCTCAACTGGCTGCAGCTCGCGCTCGGAGTCCTGTTCCTGGGGATGGCCGCGCAGCAATGGACGAAGCGGCCGAAGCCCGGCGAGGAGCCCGAGACGCCGGACTGGATGGCCACCATCGACAGCGCGACGGCGCCACGCGCCGCGGTGCTCGGCGCCGCCCTCTCGGGCGCGAACCCGAAGAACCTCGCGCTCACCCTCACCGCCTCGGCATCGATCGTCGAGGCCGGCCTCGACGATGCCGACACCGCGATCGCCGTCGCGGTGTTCGTCGCCATCGGATCGCTGACCGTCGCCGGGGCGGTGCTGTTCTACCTCGTCGACGCCGACCGGGCCGCCCGCCCGCTCGGCGCGATCAAGCAGTTCATGTCCGACCACAACGCGGTGATCATGATGGTCGTCCTGCTGCTGCTCGGGGCCAAGCTGATCGGCGACGGCCTCCCTTAGAGCAACCGCAGCACGCCGAGCGCCGCGTCGCGGACGCCACCCGTAGGTGTCGAACGCCGGGTCGTAGGCGGACAGCGTCACGGCCGCGAGCTCCGCGTGTGCGGTGACGGCCCGCACCGTGTCGAGCAGCTCGTCGGGGCTCAACCCCGGCGGCACCGCGTACTGGTTCGCTTGGCCGTAGGCCGGATCGAGGACGTCGAGGTCGATGTGCAGGCTCACCCGCTCGGCCGCCGGGAGGACGCCGCGGCCCTCGGCGATCGCGGACGCGTCGAGCCGCGCGCGCTCCGCGGGGTCGAGGTCGCGGGCGCCGACGAGCACGACGCGATCGGCCGGCACGGGCGCGAAGCCCGGGACGGTGGCGCACAGCGCCGACCAGCAGTCGCCGACCGTCATCGACAGCGCGCAGCCGTCGAAGAAGCCGGTCTCGGTGGTCTCCGGCGTGTTGAAGTCGGCGTGGCAGTCCAGCCACACGAGGCCGAGCCCGTCGGCGCCCACCCCCGCGACGACCGCCTGCTGGGTGTGGCAGTTGCCGGTCATGACGACCGGCAGCGCGCCGCGCCCGCGCGCGCCGGCGACCGCTCGCGCGACCTGCCGGTTGAGGTCGAAGCACGCGCCGATCTCGTTGCCGAACGGGGCGCTGAGGCTGAGCCGCTCCACGCGGCTCGGGCGGAGCGCCTCGACGGCGCCGGCCTCGAGCGCGAGCGGCCCGGCGCCCATGCCGACGCCCTCGCGGCCGAGCACGTAGGGGACGACGATGAGCTCGGCCGTCATCGCCTCAGCCGGTAGACCCGGCGTACGCTGCGCACGGCCCCCGTCCCGTCGCCCCCGCGCGCGGTGACGGTGGCCGTCCCGCCCCCTCGCAGGAGCGCGCGGCCGGCGGCGGTCAGATTCACGTCGGCGACGATGTCGCCCGCCTCGCGGTAGCGACCGCGGCCGACGAGGACGCCTCCCGCCCGCGCCTCGAGCCGGCCGCGGCAGCGACCCAGCGCGAAGACGGGACACGCGAGCTCGACGGCGAACGCCCGGTCCACGATCGCCTGCCGCCGCGAGCCCGTGAACCGCACGTGGACACCCACCTGGCGCTGCTCGCAGCCCGACGCCCGCTCGCGCCGGTCGCCGATCAGCCGATCGCGGCCCGCGCCGCACCGGACCCGGTCCACGCGCCGATCGGAGGCGGCGATCAGGTCGCGGCCCGGCCCGCCGGCGAAGCGGTCGACCTCGGTCGAGTCCACGAGGCGGTCGGCGCCGGCGCCGCCGCTGACGCGATCGCGGCCGTCGCGCTCGCCGGCCACGCCCTCGGCGAAGCCGCCCCCGAGTACGTCGTTGCCCGGTCCCCCGCTCACGACGTCGTCGCCTTCGAGCGCGTGCACCTCGTCCCGTCCGGCGCCGGCGTCGATCAGGTCTCTGCGGTCAGAGCCGGTGACGTCGTCGTTGCCGGAGCCGGCGACCACCACACAGCCCAGCCCGCACTCGATGGAGTCGGCGCCCGCTCCCCCTTCCGCGCGTCCGCCGGCGACGCTCACGGAGTCCGCGCCGCCGCGCGCGACGATGACGTCGGGGCCACCCTCGCCGCCGCCGAGGCTGTTGTCGCCGTCGGTGCCGGTGATGGTGTCGGCCCCGGCGCCGCCCTCGACGCTCTCGATCGAGATCAGCCGCTCCAGCTCGCCGGGCTCGCCACCGAGCCCTGTCGAGAGGTCGACGAGAAGCGCGCCCGAGCGCTCCGCGTAGGAGACGGTGTCGTCGCCCGGCCCGCCGTCGATCACGTCGCCGTCGGGGGCGCCGGGCGCGTCGCCGTCGGTGAGCCGGTCGGTGCCGTCGCCGCCGCGCAGCACGTCACGCCCGCCGCCACCGTCGATCGAGTCGCCGAACGGGCCGCCCTGGACGTCGTCGTCGCCGGGGCCGGCGGAGACGACGACGGCCCACCTGGTGTTCGGCGCGACGATGACGAAGCGGTCGTTGCCATCGCCGAGGTCGACGGTGAAGCGCCCCGCCGCGCCGGGCCCGTCGCAGACCACGGCGGTCGGCGTCGCCGGCGTGCAGAGCCCGCCGGGCACGACGGCGGCTGCGGTGTCCGCCACCTCGACGCGATAGCCGCCCCCGACGGACGAGACGGTCGCGGTCAGGTTGCTCGCCTCGCCGGGCTCGGCGGCGATGGCGAGGTCGAACACGCTGACCTCGGGGCCCTTGAACCCGCCCTCGATGTGCGTCGAGCCGGTGACCGTCGCCGCCCGCGCGGGCGGCGCGAGCAGCAGCAGTGAGACCGCGGCGAGGAGGGCGATTCGCATCGCGCGCACCCTAACCGCGCGCCGCGCGGACCGCGGCAGCCTGCCGCGCGTCCATCCACATCTCCCAGCGCCCCGAGGCGGAGTGGCGCTCGTCGAGGAACCGGTACGGACGGCGGCCGCCGAACTCGAGCATGCGGGTGCGCCCGGCGCCGCCCAGCACGGAGGCGATCCGGCGGTCGGGCCAGCCCAGCGCGTCCTCGATGACCGGGAACGGCCGCGGGCGGTCGGGCGAGCGGGACAGCTCGTCGAGCAGCTCCCGCATCAGGTCGCTGCCGCGGTCGTAGTACGCCGCGATCTCGTCCGCGCCGGTCATCGCGTTCGCGGGAGCGTGCTCGTCAGCCGTCGAGGGTCGCCCTCGCTGCCGCGGCGTCCGCCGGGTCCATGCGACCGTGGTCGACCTCGAGCGTGAGCTGCTGCTCGAACTGCTCGCGCGTGAGGTCGCCGAGCTGCACCGCCTCGGCCCAGGCCATCGCGGCGCTCGCCCGCCCGTCGCGCATCGCCTGCTTGCGCCCCGGCGAGCCCATCCACAGCTCCCACTCGATCTCGACCCGGCCGGCGTCGCGCGGATCGACGCGCACCGGCAGCTCGACGCCCGCCGGGATCTTGTTGCCGATGCTGGAGAAGCCGAGGTTCTCGGCCTTCTTGGGGACCTTGAAGCGCTGGGCGACGAGATACGGCTCCGCGCCGGGCACGGTCACCTGGAGCGTGAAACCCTCGAGCCATCCGTCGCGTCGCCCCATGCGCCGGACCCTATCCGCGTCGGATAGCGTCGGTCCATGCAGGAGCGCGTCGCGGCCGAGACGACCACCGAGGCGGCTGCCGAGCCGGCGGTGGCGGGCGCCGCGGGCCCGCTCGCGGCGCGGCAGATCCTCGCGCTCCAGCGGACCGCCGGCAACCACGCGGTCACCCGCTACCTCGCGCGCCAGGAGCTCAAGTGGGATCCGAGCCTGATCCCCGCCGACTCCTCCCCCGCCGCCGGAGGGTTCCGGCCCGACCGCTTCGTCTTCATCCTCGGGGCCAAGGACGACGAGGCGCTCGCCACCGCCAAGGCGCACTACACGTCGGCGCTGATGTCATCGCCGTTCCGCAAGGTCATCGTGCGCGAGGACATGGCCGACCCGACGCTGGCCGGCATCTTCGACTACCTGAGCGCGATCAAGTACCCGCTCGCCGAGATCACGCTGGTCGTCCACGGCAACCCCGACGGCGGCGCTCAACGAGGGCCAGATCAGCGACAAGACGCGCATCCGGCTGCAGGCCTGCTTCGGCGGTCACGGCCCGCGCATGGTCAACCTGCTCGACCGCGCGTTCGGCGAAGGCGAGGGCCTGGTGATCGCGCCGACGGTCGAGGTCGCCTACGGCAAGTCGCTCGGCGACCTCGACCTCGGCAGCTACCAGGACGACGAGGCCGGCCACCACGTGGGCCAGGCGATCAAGGACAACGACGAGATGTGGGCCGAGCTCGGGCGGCTCGCGAGCGAGGACTCGCACACGGGCCCCGACGGCGAGACGCAGTGGCTCTACCTCGCCAACGCGTACACACAGGGCGTGAAGGTGGGCTACGAGGACGACCCCGCGCTGTACACCAAGTCGGTCTACTACTCGCCCAAGGAGATCTGACGCGCCGCACCGGGTAGGACCCGCGCCATGCGAACTCTCACACGGCGAGGCGCGCTGGCGAGCAGCGCGGGGTTGGCGATCGGCGGTCTGCTCGGAGGCCGCGCGCGGGCGGAGGCACCGGCCGCGCGGGCGGCCCAGGCGGGCTCGCCGGCGACGGTGATCGGCGGAGCGGTGGCGAGTGGAAGCTGGGAGGTGGTCGACCTCTCGGTGACGACCGGCGAGGAGTACCCCGTCGCGTTCCCCGACCAGCCGCAGTTCAAGGTCGTTCCGCTCTCGTGGTTCAAGCGCCGGCGCGGGCCCACGCCGCCCGGCCGCAGCGGCGGCGTGCGCAAGAACATCGCCGCCGTGAACGCCTACGAGATCACCGAGCACACCGGCACGCAGATCGACTTCCCCCCGCACTTCATCCCGCCCACGGGCGTGAACATCAAGGGCGCGCGCGGCGGGCCGGAGGGGCGGCACACCGGCGACGAGTTCCCGCTCACCGCGTTCATGGGCCCGGCCGTCGTCCTCGACTTCCGCGCCGTGCTCGCCGGCCACACGGCGAAGGGGAAGAGCGCGCAGGTCGACCGCGCGTGGATCGAGGCCTGGGAGGCCCGCTACGGCCGCATCGGGGCCGGGGACGTCCCGCTCCTGTTCTCGGGCTACACCGACCGCCACTACCGGCGCTTCCCGCAGGGCGACCGCTTCAAGGACCGGCTGTTGTGGAAGCCGCTGATCGAGAAGTCGAAGCCGGGGTGGGTCGTGCTCTCGCCGGGTGCCACCGAGCTGCTGCACGACCGCGGCGTCCGCCACATCGCCACGGACGCGCCGAGCTTCGGCGCCACCGAGGACCCGCAGGCGGGCCATGTCGCGGGCCTCCGCCACGGGATGACGTGGACCGAGTCTGCGATCCGTCTCGGCCGGCTGCCGCTGCGCGGCGCGTTCTTCGTCTGCGCGCCCTACAAGGTGCTGGAGCAGCAGGCCGGCCTCGTGCGCGCGTTCGCCTTCTCGCCGCGAGGTGCGGCCGCGGTGGCAGACTCCGCGCCTGTGATGCTCGGATGACCTACCTGGTGACCGGCGCTTTCGGCGCCCTCGGCGCATGGGCGGTGCGCTCGCTGCTCGACCGTGACCGCGAGGTCGTGACGTACGACCTCGGCGGCAGCGACCATCGGCTGCGGCTCGCGCTCTCCGACGACGAGGTCGCGGCGCTCCCGCGGATCGATGGCGACGTGACCGACCTCGACCACCTCGAGCGTGTGATGGACGAGCACGAGGTCACGAACGTGATCCACCTCGCCGCGCTGCAGGTGCCGTTCGTGCGCGACGACCCGGTGCTCGGCTCGCGGGTGAACGTGACCGGGACGGTCAACGTGCTCGAGGCGGTGCGGCGGCGGGCCGACCGCATGGGCCCGCTCGTCTACGCGTCCTCGATCGCCGCGGTCGCGCAGGAGGCCGAGCACCCGAGCACGCTCTACGGCGTCTTCAAGCGCGCCAACGAGGGCACCGCCGCCGGCTACTTCAGCGACTTCGGGGTCTCCTCGATCGGGCTGCGGCCGCACACGCTGTACGGCCCCGGCCGCGACCAGGGGCTGACCTCGGCGCCGACCGCCGCGATGGTGGCGGCGGCGCGCGGCGAGGCGTACGAGATCCCGTTCGGCGGCTCGCTGCAGCTGCAGTACACGGCCGATGCGGGCGAGCAGTTCGTGCGCGCGAGCGAGGCGTCGGTCGAGGGCGCGTCGGTGCACAACCTCGACGGGCCGGTCGCGTCGGTGGCGGAGATCGTCGCCGCGATCGAGGCCGTCGTGCCGGACGCGTCGATCACGTACGGCGAGGATCCGCTGCCGTTCCCGTCGGAGCTCGACACGCGCTCGTTCACCGAGCTGGTCGGCGGGCCGGTGTCGCGGCCGCTCGAGCAGGGCGTGGCCGAGGCGATCGAGGCGTTCAGGCGCTGAGCACGGCGCCGTCGGCAGCCGAGCCCACCGCCGCCGCGTAGCGCGCGAACACGCCGGCCGTGAACGCCGGTGGCGGAATCGTCCGTTCCGCCAGCCTGCGGCCGAGCTCGTCGGCGTCGATCTCGACGTCGAGCCGCCCCGCGTCCACGTCGATGCTCACCACGTCGCCGTCGCGCACCGCCGCGATCGGCCCGCCGCGCGCCGCCTCGGGCGCGACGTGCCCGACCATCAGCCCGCGCGTGGCGCCGGAGAAGCGCCCGTCGGTGACGAGCGCCACCGACTCGCCGAGGCCGGCGCCGACCACCGCCGACGTCACCCCGAGCATCTCGCGCATCCCCGGCCCGCCGGCCGGGCCCTCGTAGCGCACGACGAGCACGTCGCCGTCGCGCACGTCGCCCGAATGCAGCGCCTCCGCGCACCCGGCCTCGCTGTCGAACACCCGCGCCGGCCCGCGGTGGGCGCGCCGCTCGGTGCCGGCCAGCTTGAGCACGCAGCCGTCGGGGGCGAGGTTGCCGCGGAGCGCGTAGAGCGAGCCGCGCGGCTTGATCTCGCCGATCACCCGGCCGTCCGGCTCGGGCGCCTCGGCGGTGGCCTCGGCGAGCGTCCGGCCGTCGACGGTCGGCGCCGCGCCGTCGACGTGCCCGTGCCGGATCAGCTCGCGGATCAGGGTGGCGGTCCCGCCCGCCGCGTGGAGATCGGAGGCGACGAAGCGCCCGCCGGGCACGAGGTCGGCGAGCACCGGCGTGCGGGCGCTGATGGCGGCGAGCTCGTCGAGCGTCAGCGGCACGCCGGCCTCGCGCGCGATCGCCAGCAGGTGGAGGAAGCCGTTGGTGGAGCCGCCGGACGCCACGGCGCCCGCCATCGCGTTCTCCAGCCCGCGGCGGTCGAGGAACTGCCGGGCCGTGACGCCGCGCTCGGCAAGCTCGACCGCGAGCGCGCCGGCGCGCGCCGCCGACGCGTCCTTCGCCTCGACGGCGGCGGCGGGGATCAGCCCGTCGCCGATCACCGCGAGCCCGAGCATGTCGACGACGATCGCCATCGTGTTGGCGGTGAAGTTGCCGGCGCAGTAGCCCGCCCCGGGGCACGCCTCGCGCTCGATCAGGTCGAGCTGCTCGCGCGGGATGCGGCCGCGGTCGTGGGCGCCGACCGCCTCCCACACATCCTGGATCGTCAGCGCACGCTCGCCGTCGCGCCCCGCCAGCATCGGGCCGCCGGACAGCACGACCGCCGGGCGGTCGACGCGCGCGAGCGCCATCAGCGCGGCCGGCACCGTCTTGTCGCAGCCGACGAGGCAGACGAGGGCGTCGAAGTCGTGCGCGTGGGTCATGAGCTCGATCGAGTCGGCGATCACCTCGCGCGAGACGAGCGAGGCGCGCATGCCGGGCGTCGCCTGCGACTGGTTGTCGGACACCGCGATCGTGTTGAACTCGAGCGCGACGCCGCCCGCCGCCTCGACCGCCTCGCCCACCTTCTGGGCAAGCCGGCGGTGGTTGAGGTTGCACGGCATCGTCCGCGTCCACGTCGAGGCGATGCCCACGATCGGCCCGTCGAGCCGCTCGGGGTCGATCCCCATGGCGCGGAAATGCGAGCGCGCCCCGGCCCGCTCGGCACCCGACTTCAGGGCAGCGCGGGCGCGGCGGCGTGCGGCGGCGTCGTCGGTCACCGGATCAGGTGGCGTAGTACACGTCGGGGTCCGCGCCGTCGCCGAGCACGGCACTGACGTACTCGCGGACGTGGTGGCGCTCCTCGACCCCGTCGAGGATCATCATCTCCATCACCGGGATCATGCCCGGCGCGAGCACCCGGAGCTCGGTGACGACGCGGCGCTGGTAGCGGGTCGAGCGCGGGTCGACGACGAACTCGAACAGCTCGTCGGTGAGCGTGTCCTCGTCGATCGAGAGGCGGAAGAGCCGGGGCATCAGCTGCGGCCCATGATCTCGAACTCGACGTCGATGTTGCCGCGCGTGGCGTTGGAGTACGGGCAGCGCTCGTGGGCGCGCGCGACGAGGTCCTCGGCGGCGGCCTGGTCGAGCGCGGGCACGCCGACCTCGAGCTGGACGCCGAGGCCGAAGCGGCCCTTGCCGAGCGCGCCGAAGTGGACGTGCGCGGTCACACTGGCGCCTTCGACGTCGTCGAGCGACCCCTCGCGGCGGGCCGAGGACACGATCGCGTTCGCGAAGCAGGCCGCGTAGCCGGCCGCGAAGAGCTGCTCAGGGTTGGTGCCCGGGCCGCCGTCGCCGCCCATCTCCTTCGGGACGCTGAGGTCGAGGTCGAGCTTGCCGTCGTCGGTGCGCGTGTGGCCGTCGCGGCCGCCCTCGGTGGCGGTGGCGACCGCGGTGTAGAGCGTCTTCATCCGCCCGAGCTTACGACTGTGCGGTCGTCATCGTCTCCGAGGATGAGTTCGACGAGGACTCATCCGAGGAGATCGTCGACGAGTCCGACGAGGTCGCGGTCGTGGACGCCGTGACGGTCGTGCCCAGCGCGGGGTCGTTCCCCGAGGCCATCTGGATGTAGATGGTCGCGAACAGGGCGATGAAGACCGCCACGGTGGTGGCGACGATCGTGCGGCGGATGCGGGCCACGCGGGCGCGGCGGGCGGCGAGGGTTGGGCTCATGAGCGTGTGGGGACGGGGTTGGAGGGGAGATGGCGGACGACGAGGAGCACGAGTGCGGGGATGACCGCGATCGCGGTGCAGACGAGGAACCAGGCGGTGCCGGCGTCGGTGCCCTGGCCCAGCGAGTGGGCGATGCCGCCGATCCAGGCCAGGGCGGTCCAGCGGTGCAGCTTCTTCCAGCGCGCCGCGCCGATCCTGGTGCGGAAGTAGGAGGAGATGCCGAGGACCATCAGCCCCCAGCCGGACACGATCCCGATCGACATCCACGGCTCCTTGTAGCCGGACACGAACGGGACGGTGATGTCGAGGATGCTCGCGTTCAGGTACGAGTCGCCGAGCAGCGCCACGGCGTGGACCACGATCGCGATCAGGGTCGCCAGCGAGAGGGCCTCGTGGGCGGCGCGCAGGTCGTGGCCGCGGCCCTTGACCAGGCGGCCGCCCATCGTCAGGCCGACGCCGACCGCGGCGCTCGACAGCAGCAGCGCGGCGACGCCGGCGGCCCGGCTGACGATCCAGAACAGGTGCTCTTCCATGGCGAGCATGGTCGGCCCGGGACCTTCGAGCCGACTCAACGCCGCCTGGGAATCAGCTGAGCGAGGTCGCGCGCAGCCGTCGCACCGCGACCAGCATCCCGGCCGCGCCCCAGATCGCCAGCGAGCCCAGGTCGCCCGCCTCGACGCTCCCGCCGGGCACGAAGCAGGCGCTGAACGCGTCGACGAGGTGCGACAGCGGGAAGAACGCCGCGAGGTGCATGAGCCACGACGGCGCGTCGGTGATCGGGAACCACACGCCGGAGATGAACGAGATCGGCAGGAACGTCAGCTGCGCGAGCGGCTGCGCCTGGTCCGAAGTCTTCGCCAGCGTCCCGAGCGCCAGCCCCAGCGAGCCGAGGCAGGCCGCGCCCAGCACCAGGACGAGCAGCGCCTGCGCGAGCGTGCGCGCGTAGACGTCGACGCCCAGGGCCGGCACGGCGACCGCGAACAGCAGCACCACCGAGGCGATCCCGGTCAGCGCGGCGGCGGCCATCCAGGCGCCGAGATAGACCGGCAGCGGCAGCGGCGTCCCGCGCACGCGCTTCAGCAGACCCGTCTCGCGCGCCGTGGCGACGCCCATGATGAGGCTCGAGTAGCACGCGAGCGTGATCGCGAACACGCCGATCGCGGGCGTGTAGTACTGCGCGAACGGGATGTCACCGCCGCTCGGCGCCGTCACGTCCTGGCCGGCGTTGAGCGCGCCGAACAGCGTCACGAGCACGAGCGGGAACGCGAAGGTGAAGCCGAGCGCACGCGGCGAGCGCAGCGTGAAGCGCACGCGCGCCGTGATCCAGCGGCCCAGCAGGGTGAAGTCGGTGGCGGTCATCGGGGCTCCTCGGTCAGCTCGAGGTAGACGTCCTCGAGGCTCGGTCGGGTCACGGTCAGCCCTTCGAGCTCCTCGCCGCGCGCGGCGGCGCGGGACAGCACGGGGGCGAGGTCCTGCGTGGGCGTCGGGGTCGCGAAGCGCACGTGGCGCCCGTCGAGGCGGTAGCTGACGATCGACTCGCCGCCGCCGCCGAGCGAGTCCGGCCCGCCCTCGGCGATCACCCGGCCGTGACCGAGCACGACCACGCGGTCGGCCAGCACCTGCGCCTCCTCCATGTAGTGCGTGGTGAGGAGGATCGTCGTGCCGCGCTCGCGCAGGCGCCCGATCAGCTCCCACGCGTGGCGGCGCGCGGAGGGGTCGAAGCCGGTGGTCGGCTCGTCCAGGAACAGCAGCTCGGGATCGCCGGCGATGCCGACCGCGAGGTCGAGCCGGCGTCGCTGCCCGCCGGACAGCGTCGCGGCGCGGGCGCCGGCGCGATCGGCGAGCCCGACGAGCTCGAGCGCCTCCTCCACCGGCAGCGGGTGCGGGTAGGGCGCCGAGTAGAGCGCCACCGCCTCGCGGACGGTGATGTTCGGGTCGAGCCCTTCCTCCTGCAACACGATGCCGATGCGCTCGAGGAAGGCGCGCTCGCGCCGCGCGGGGTCGTGGCCGAGCACGCTGACCTCGCCGGCGTCGGCGGTGCGGTGGCCCTCGAGGATCTCGACCAGCGTCGTCTTGCCCGCGCCGTTGGGGCCGAGGAGCGCGAGCAGCTCGCCCTGGTGGACGGTGAGGTCGACGCCGTCGAGCGCCTGCACGTCGCCGTAGGCGCGGCGGACGCCGGTCACCTGGATCGCGGTCGCGGTCGTCTGGGGAGCGGTGGTGATCATGCGCTGCAGGATCGGGGCGCGGGCGCCGGTTTTCATCGGCGCACGGGCCGAACTTGCGCCTCCACCCGAGGGTGGAGACGGATCCACCCGAGTGCCGATGACAGACCGCGGGGCGGGCCCTACCGTGTGATCACATGAGGAGTCCGCGAGCCACCGACGTGATCCGCTCGTTCGCCGTCGCCGCGTTCCTCACGATCGTCGGCTCCGTCATCGCCACCGAGCCCCACCCGGGCCTGTCGGGCGAGGGCCTGTGGGTGACGCTGTCGCTGATCGGCCTGATCGGCGGCGTCGCGATCGTCCTGCCGTGGCGGGCGATGTCCGACGCGCGGCGGCTGGCCGGCCTGGTGCTGCTCGGAGCGTCGAGCGTCGCGCTCGCCGCGCTGCAGCCCGACGGCGCCGGCTACGCGGGCGCGTACATCGTCGTCGTGGTCGCCGCCGCGCGGCTGCCGCTCGTGCCGGCGCTGGTGGTCAGCGGGCTCACGCTGGCCGGCGAGGTCGCGGCCGCCGCCGTCGTCCGCGACGCCCCGGGCGATCACATCAGCGGGCTGATGTTCTCGATCGTGCCCTGGTTCATCGTCATGCGGCTGATGCGGCAGCTGCGCGACCGCAGCGATCGCGCGGAGGCGCTGGTCGAGGAGCTCCAGGAGTCGCGCGCCGAGACCGCGCGCGCCGCCGCCGTCGCCGAGCGCGGCCGGCTCGCGCGCGACATGCACGACGTGCTCGCGCACTCGCTGTCGGCGCTCGCGCTGCAGCTCGAGGGCGCGCGGCTGCTGGCGCGCGACCGCGGCACCGACGAGGAGGTGGTCGCCGCCATCGAGCGCGCACACCACCTCGCGGCGAGCGGGCTGGGCGAGGCGCGCGGGGCGATCTCGGCGCTGCGCGGCGACGAGATGCCCGGGATCGACGCGCTGGCCGACCGCTTCGGCGATCGCGTGGCGCTGTCGGTCAGCGGCGAGCCGCACGAGCTCGCCTCCGAGGCGCGGCTCGCCTTGTACCGGACGGCCCAGGAGGCGCTCACCAACGTGTCGCGCCACAGCGCGGCCGAGCATGTCGAGCTGAAGCTCGACTACGAGCCCGGCGGCACTCGGCTGGTGGTGCAGGACTCCGGGCCGGCGGTCGACGGCGAGGAGGCGACCGGCGGCGGCTACGGGCTGACCGGCATGCGCGAGCGCGCCGAGCTGCTCGGCGGCCGGCTGAGCGCGGGGCCGATGGGCGACGGGTTCAAGGTGGAGCTGTGGCTGCCGGCGTGATCCGCGTCATGCTCGCCGACGACCAGCGCGTGGTCCGCGAGGGGCTCGGCACGCTGCTCGGGCTGCTCGACGGGATCGAGCTGGTGGCGACCGCCGCCGACGGCGAGGAGGCACTCGAGCTGGCGGCGCGGCACGAGCCCGACATCGTGCTGATGGACCTGCGGATGCCGCGGGTCGACGGCATCGAGGCGATCCGGCGGCTCGCCGAGCGCGGCGATCGCCCGCGGGCGATCGCGCTGACCACGTACGCCGACGACGCCTCGGTCCTCGGCGCGCTGCGCGCGGGGGCGCGCGGCTACCTCACCAAGGACGCGGGGGCGGACGAGATCCGCGCTGCGGTCCAGGCCGTCGCGCGCGGCGAGGCGGCCCTCGACCCGAGCGTGCAGCACCACGTGGTGGCGGCGCTGGCCGCGCCGTCGCCGCCGGAGCTGCCGGACGAGCTCACCCCGCGCGAGGCCGAGGTGCTCGGGCTGATCGCGGAAGGGCTGACGAACGCGGAGATCGCCGAGCGGCTGGTGGTGAGTGCCGCGACGGTGAAGTCGCACGTCAACCACATCTTCGCCAAGGCCGGCGTGCGCGATCGCGCGCAGGCCGTCGTGTACGCGTACTCGCACGGCCTGGCGGGCTGATCGCCGTCCGCGCGGATCGGGTAGCACCGGCCGATGGGCACTGACGAGGATTCGACGGTCGGCGCGCGCGCCGCCACCGGCCGCGCGGAGCGCGCGCGGCCGCACGGCGACGCCGCGATGCCCGGGTGGTACCGGACTGCGGGTGCTGCGAGCTGGCGCTTCCTGGCGATCGCCGGTGCCGTGTACGTCGTGCTGTACGCGCTCGTGCACCTGCGGGTGATCGTGCTCCCCATCATCGTCGCGATCCTGGCGAGCACGCTGCTGCTGCCGATCGTGAGCTGGCTGAAGGGGCGCCGCGTCCCGGACGGGCTGGCCGCGGCGCTGTCGATGCTCGCGGCAGCCCTCGTCCTCGCCGCGATCGTCACCGCGATCGCGCCGTCGCTCGGCAGCCAGCTGGGAGACCTGCGCACCCAGGCCGAGGATGGCGTCCGAGAGGCCACGGATCAGCTCGCCAAGCCGCCGTTCGACGTCAGCGAGGGAGAGCTCCGCGACCGCGTCGACCAGGGCCTCGAGACGCTGCGCGAGAACAGCGGCGTGCTCGCGCGCGGCCTCGGGTCCGGCGCGGTCCTGCTCGGCGAGGTGCTGACCGGGCTCATCGTGGCCGTGCTGCTCTGCTTCTTCCTCCTCAAGGACGGCGAGCAGATGTGGGCCTGGGTCCTCCGGCTCGTCCGCGAGCGCAGCCGGTCCGACGCGGACGAGGTGGGCAACCGTGTGTACACGGCGCTCGCCGGTTACGTGCGCGGGATCGCCATGGTCGGGTTCGTGGACGCCGTCCTGATCGCGATCGCCCTGGTCCTCATCGGGGTCCCGCTGGTCGTGCCGCTGGCGGTGATCACGTTCTTCGCCGCGTTCGTGCCGCTGATCGGCGCGTTCGTGGCCGGGCTGCTCGCGTGCCTCGTCGCGCTCGTCTCCGGTGGCGTGGTGGACGCGCTGCTGGTGCTCGGAGCGATCATCCTCGTGCAGCAGGTCGAGGGCCATGTCCTGTACCCGCTCCTGATGTCGCGCGCAGTGCACCTGCACCCGGCGGTCATCGTGGTCTCGCTCGCCGCCGGCGGCATCCTCGCCGGGATCATCGGCGTCTTCCTCGCCGTCCCTGTCGCCGGTGTCGTCTCGGTGGTCGTCGAGTACGCGCAGAACCGACCGCCGCCTGATACGCCGCTTGACGGAATCGCCCGCCGCGGGCTGAGCGGCTACCGCCCTACCACTTCCGTCCGTCGTAGCAATCGAAGCCCATGTGGCTCACCTCCCGTGTTCGTCTCGGCGGCAAGCTCCCGAGACGCCTTCGGTGACCCGGCCGACTCCGAGGAGTCCCGTGGGCTTTGCGGACCCGCCTCGCGACGGGGGTGCCTTTTCGGGGGTGTGCCTGGTTTGACGTTGTTCACCAATCAGTGTCGGCAGCGCAGCGGCTCGCCTTGAGCCGCATTGCCGAGAGGCCGATGAGAGCGCAATGCACCGGTACTACGTGCACCTGGCGTGGCGGGCGGCCGGCTTCTCGGGCGTCGAGCGAGACGCGCTGCTGGGCGGCGTCGCGCTGCTGGCGGCGGCGGTCCTCGTCGCCGGCTTCGCCGGCGAGCCGGCGGGCTCGCGCGCGGGTTCGGCGTCGCCGGCCTGGCGGGGCTCGCGGTCGGCGCCGCCTCGCGCGGCATGCGCCACCTTCGGGCGGGGGAGCGCGCCGCGCTGCCCACGTCGCTTGCGCGGGTGTGCCTGCGTGCGCGTGCGTTGCGCGCGTTCAGCGCCGTCACCGTGGGCGTCTCGCTCGGCCTCCCGCTGGCCGCCGTCGTCGCCGTCGTCGCCGTGGCCTCGTGGGGGTGGCTGGCCGTCGCCGGTGTGCTACTGCTCGGCTGCGCCGCGATGTTCGTGACGTGGCTCGGTGAGACGCGCCGCGGCGAGGAGCCGTACACACGCGGCTCGGCCGCCGCCACGGAGCTGCTCGGGCGCCTGTCGATGCGCGCCGACATGGTCGCGCCCAGGCTCGTCGTCAGCCCTGGCCCTGTGGCGACCGCCTGGACGGCCCGCGGCCGCATCCACGTCACCCGCCCACTGCTCGAGCTGCTCACCGACACCGAGCTCGAGGCCGTGCTCGCGCACGAGCTCGCCCACCTCGGCTACCGCGACGCCGCCGCAATGGAGATCTGCTCCGCGCCGAGCCGCGTGCTGCTCGCGTGCGCGCGAACCCTGTCGCGATCGCTGGTCGGCCTCATCCGCAGCCCGGCGCTGCTCATCCCGGGCGGCACGTCCGTCGCAAGCGTGGTCGCCGCGCTCGGCGCGGTGTTCGTCCCGCCCGCGTTCGTCGTCGGCTGGACCTCGCGGCTGTCGGTGCTCGGCATGTCGCGGGCGCGCGAGTTCGCGGCCGACGCGGCGGCGGCCACCCTCACCGGCCGCCCGAGCGCGCTCGGTTCCGCACTGCTCAAGCTCGAGCGTCAGCGCCAGTGGACGCCGCGCGCCGACCTGCGCCAGGTCGAGTCGTACGCGGTGCTCTGCATCGTCGGGACCGGCGGCTCGCGCCTGCTCTCCACGCACCCGCCGGTGCTCGCGCGCGTGCGACGGCTCGAGACGCTCGAGCGCCGGCTGCGGACCGCGGGCTAGGCACTCCGTCCTAGGACCGATTGCGCCTGGGAAGTGCGACCGGGTCGGCTCTACCGTGCCTCGCATGCCCTCCCTCCCGCACGCCGTCGGCGTCAACCACGTGGCGCTCGAGGTCGATGACGTCGAGCGCGCGATCGCCTTCTACTCCCGCCTTTTCCACCTCCGCGGCGTCGAGCGTGCCTATGGCGGCGCCTTCCTCGACCTCGGCGACCAGTTCATCGCGCTCTTCCCGCCCGGCGCGGGCGAGGAGCGGCACTTCGGGTTGGTGGTCGATGACAAGGAGCGCGCCCGCGAGGTGTTGGATGCCGAGAGGATCGCGATGCTGCCCGGACCCCGCGTCGACTTCCACGATCCGTTCGGGAACCGGGTGCAGATCGTGCAGTACGACCAGATCCAGCTCCTCAAGGACGCGCGGGTGCTGAGCGCGCTCGGCCTCCCGGCCCTGGGCAAGAGCGAGGCGGCGCGGGCGGAGCTGCGCTCGAACGGACTCGCGTAGTCGCCGGCTCTCAGGGTCCTCTCAGGCTTCTCGGAGCTGCGGCTCAGCGCGGTCGCCGACCTTGCTGAGCATGCTGACCTCACTCCGCCGCCGCCTGGCCGTCGCGCCCGCCGGCCCTTCGACTTCGATCCCGACCTCTGCCCCGCGAGCCGCGACGCGCTTCTCCCCCCGTGTGCGCCCCGAGCTCGCGGGGCTGCTGGTGCTCGCCGCGCTCCTCAACCTGTGGGCGCTCAGCCGCAACGGGATGGCGAACGAGTACTACAGCGCCACCGTGCGCTCGATGACCTCGAGCTGGCACAACTTCCTCTACGGCGCCTTCGATCCAGCCGGCGTGATGACCGTCGACAAGCCGCCGCTCGCGCTATGGGTGCAGGCGGCGTCGGCGAAGGTGTTCGGCTTCTCGTCGCTGAGCATGCTCGTGCCGCAGGCGCTGATGGGCGTCGCGGCGGTCGGGCTCGTCTATGACCTGACGCGGCGCGTGTGGGGCCGGCCGGCGGGCTTCGTCGCCGGGCTCGCGCTCGCGCTGACGCCGATCTCGGTGGCGATCGCACGCCACAACAACCCGGACATGCTGCTCGTGCTGTGCTGCGTGGCGGCGCTGTGGTTCGTCGTGCGCGGGCTGGCCGACGGGCGGACGCGCTGGCTCGTGCTCGCGGGCGTGATGATCGGGCTCGGGTTCGAGACGAAGATGGCGGCGGCGCTGATCGTGGTGCCCGCGCTGGCGGCGGCGTGGCTGTGGGCCGCGCCGGGCGGCGGCTTCACGCGTGTACGGCAGCTGTTCGCCGGCGGCCTGGCGATGGTCGCGGTCGGCGCGGCGTGGCCGCTGCTGATCGCGTTGACGCCGTCGGCGTCGCGGCCGTGGGTGTCCGGCACGAGCGACAACTCGATCTGGTCGCTGATCGTGGGCTACAACGGCGCCGGCCGCGTGGCCGGCCAGGCCGGCGGGCCCGGCGGCGGCATGGGCGGCGGCGGTGGTGGCGGCGGCGTGTTCGGAGGCCCGGCCGGCGTGTTCCGCCTGCTCGACTCCTCGATGGGCGCGCAGGCGGGCTGGCTGCTCGGCTTCGCGCTCGTGAGCGGGATCGCGATCCTCGTCGGCTCGCGCCTGCGGCGCGGCGACGCCCGGACCGGCTGGCTGATCGCCACCGGCGGCGCCTTTCTCGCCTGCGCGGTCGTCTTCTCGGCCGCCGAGGGGATCTTCCACCCGTACTACGTCTCGCTGCTCGCGCCGTTCACCGCGGCGCTGGTCGGCGGCGGCGTCGGCCAGTTCCTGCGCGGCGACCGCTCGACGCTGTGGCTCGCCCCGGTCGCCGTGGTGATCGGCGGCGTGGTCGAGCTCGTCGTGCTCGACAACACGTCAGGCGCGCCCGGGTGGGCGTCGACGCTGATCATCGTCACGGGCATCGCGGCGGTCGCCGCGATGGTGGCCGAGGCGTCGAAGAAGGTGCGCATGATCGCACTCGCCGTGGCGCTGGCCGGTTTGATGGCCGCGCCGGCGTCGTGGGCCGCGCAGACGCTCGGGCACGCCACGAACGGGACCTTCCCCGCGGGCGGCCCGGCGAACGCGGGCTTCGGCGGCGGGCCGGGCGGCGGCCGCATGGGCGGCCCTCCCGGCGGTGGCCAGGGCGGCGCGCAGGGCAACGCGCAGGGTGGGCCTCCGGGCTTCGCCCCCGGCGGCGGCGGCAACGCCGGCGGGGGCCCGGGCGGCGGTGGCATGTTCGGCGGCAACTCCGCCGCGCTGACCGAGGCGCTCGCCTACGTTCGCTCCAACGGCGGCGGCACGATCGGCCTCTCGAGCCAGTCCGGCGCGGCCTCGGCGATCATCGACTCGGGCGCGAGCGTGGCCGGCATCGGCGGCTTCTCCGGCCGTGAGTCGGAGGTCAGCGTCGAGTGGCTCCAGCAGGCGGTGGCCGACGGCAAGATCCGCTGGGTCCTCGTCGACGGCAACACCGGCATGGGCCCGCAGGACGGCCGCACCGGCGCGAGCGCCGTCATGAGCTGGGTGCAGGAGAACGGCGAGCAGGTCACCGAAGACGGCCTGTACGACCTCAGCTCCCTCTCAGGAAGCTCACAGGCTTCGTCGTGATACTCAGCGCCATGGACAACGGCAACACGACCTCCCACCGCGTCCTCGTCGTCGACGACGAGCCCAACATCGTCGACGTCGTGGCGATGGCCCTGAAGTTCCAGGGCTTCACCGTCGACTCCGCCGGCACCGGCCAGGAGGCGATCGCGAAGGTCAGCGAGTTCAAGCCCGACCTGATCGTGCTCGACGTGATGCTGCCCGACATGGAGGGCTTCGAGGTCGCCAGGCGGCTCGGCGCCACGCGCTCCCGCGTCCCGATCCTCTTCCTCACCGCGCGTGACGCCACGGACGACAAGGTCCGCGGCCTCACGCTCGGCGGGGACGACTACATGACCAAGCCGTTCTCCCTCGAGGAGCTCGTGGCGCGCATCCGCAGCATCCTGCGACGCTCCGGGCTCGCCGAGCCGGAGTCGAGCAGGCTCGTGTTCGAGGACCTCGAGCTCGACGAGGACGCCCACGAGGTGATGCGCGGCGGCTCGCACGTCGACCTGACCGCCACCGAGTACCGCCTGCTGCGCTACCTGATGCTCAACCCGCGCCGCGTGCTCACCCGCGCGCAGCTGCTCGAGCACGTGTGGGACTACGACTTCGGCGGCGACGCGCGGGTGCTGGAGACCTACGTGTCCTACCTGCGCCGCAAGCTCGACGTCCACGGCCCCCCGCTCATCCACACCGTGCGCGGCGTCGGCTACGCCCTCCGGACGCCGCGCGCGTGATGACGTCGCTGCGCGCGCGGCTCGTCGCCGCCGTGCTCGCCATCGCGGCGGTCGGCCTCGTCACGCTCGCCGCCATCACCTACGCGGAGCAGCGGGCGTTCCTGTTCGACAAGGCCGAGGAGCAGGCGCGCAACGGCGCCGGTGCCGTCGCGGGTGCGCTCGCGCAGCGCGGGATCGGCTCGCACGACGAACCCGACTCCGGCCCCGGCCGCGGCGGACCGCCACGCGGCGGCGGCCCCGGCGTGGGCCTGCCGGCCGGCACCTACGGCCAGCTGCGCGATCGCGACGGCGAGGTGCTCGGCGACGTCGTCTTCGACTACGGCCAGAACGTCAGCGCCTCGCCGAAGATCCCCGACGACCTGGAGGTCGGCGAGCCGCAGACCGTCTCCGGCACCGGCTCGGACGACAACCGCTACCGCGTCGTCGCCTCCATGCTGGGTTCCGACGTCGCCGTCGTCGCCGTGCCGCTCAGCGAGGCCTACGAGACGCTCAACCGCCTCCTGCTCGTCGAAGGCCTGGTGATCATCGGCATCCTGCTCGTGCTCGCCGCGGTGGCGTGGGTCGTCGTGCGCAACAGCCTGCTCCCGCTCGACCGCATCGGCCACACCGCCGGGCGGATCGCGGGCGGCGACCTCTCCCACCGCGTCGAGGCGACCGACGAGCGCACCGAGGTCGGCCGCGTCGGCGTTGCGCTCAACAAGATGCTCGACCGGCTCGAGGGCGCCTTCGCCGAGCGCCAGGCGAGCGAGGACCGCCTGCGCCAGTTCATCGCCGACGCCTCGCACGAGCTGCGCACGCCGCTCGCCTCGATCCGCGGCTACGCCGAGCTGCACCGGATGGGCGCCGCGCGCTCCGACGAGGATGTCGAGAAGGCGATGCGGCGGATCGAGGACGAGGCCGCGCGCATGGGCGTGCTGGTGGAGGACCTGCTGACGCTCGCGCGGCTCGACGAGGTGGCTGACGCCCCGCACGCCGACGTCGACCTGACCCATCTCGCGCGCGACGCCGTCGCCGACGCCCACGCGACCGCCCCCGACCGCGCGATCGAGGTCCGCGGCGACGGCCCCGCCGTCGTGCTCGGCGACGCGCATCAGCTGCGCCAGGTGCTGGCCAACCTGCTCCGCAACGCGCTCGTCCACACCCCGGCGGGCAGCCCGATCGACGTCGGCGTCACCCGCGCGGACGGCGACGTCCGCCTGACCGTGCGCGATCACGGCCCCGGCCTCCCCACCGACGACCCCGACGCGCTGTTCGAGCGCTTCTGGCGCGCCGAGGGCGGGCGCGAGCGCGGCAAGTCCGGCGCCGGCCTCGGGCTCGCGATCGTGGCGGCGATCGTCGCCGCCCACGACGGCCGCGTGTCGGCCGCGAACGCCGACGGCGGCGGCGCGGCCTTCACCGTCGTGCTCCCCGCCGCGTAACGCTCAGCCCTCTCTCAGGGAAGTCCGGGTCCGCTCACACGGGCGGAGCCGAAGCTGACTCCCATGAATACGCAAGTCGAGATCGTCGTCCCCGTCTACAACGAGGAGGCCGCGCTGGGCCGGAGCATCCGCCGCCTGCACGACTTCCTCGCCGCCTCCTTCCCCTTCACCTGGCGGATCGTGATCGCCGACAACGCGAGCACCGACGCCACGCCCGCCATCGCGCGGGACCTCGGTCGCGAGCTGCGCGGCGTGTCGCACCTCCGCCTCGACGAGAAGGGCCGCGGCCGCGCGCTCCGCGCCGCCTGGAGCGCGAGCCGGGCGGAGGTCGTCGCCTACATGGACGTCGACCTCTCAACCGACCTGCGCGCGCTGCTCCCGCTGGTCGCGCCGCTGCTCTCCGGCCACTCCGACGTCGCCATCGGCACCCGCCTGGCGACCGGCGCGCGCGTGGTGCGGGGCCCGAAGCGCGAGCTCATCTCGCGCTCGTACAACGTGATCCTGCGCACGGCGCTGCGCGCGCGCTTCACCGACGCGCAGTGCGGCTTCAAGGCCGTGCGGCGCGAGGCGCTGCCGGGACTGCTCGACGCGGTCCGCGACAACGGCTGGTTCTTCGACACCGAGCTGCTGGTGCTCGCTCAACGGCGCGGGCTGCGGATCCACGAGGTGCCGGTCGACTGGGTCGACGACCCCGACTCGCGCGTCGCGATCGTGAAGACCGCGGTCGACGACCTGCGCGGGGTCGCGCGCCTGATGGCCGCCGGGCCGGTGGCGCGGTTCATGGGGGTCGGCGTCCTCAGCACGCTCGCCTACGCGATGCTGTTCCTGGCGCTGCGGTCGCCGCTCGGCGCCGCCGGCGCCAACGCGCTCGCGCTCGCGCTCACCGCGATCGGCAACACCGCCGCCAACCGCCGGCTGACCTTCGGCATCCGCGGGCGGGTCGGGCTGCTGCGGCAGCACCTCATGGGCGCGATCGTGTTCTTCCTGACCCTCGGGCTCACGAGCGGCGCGCTCATCGTCCTGCACGGGCTCGACGCGACACCCGCGCGGCCGCTCGAGCTCGGCGTGCTGATCGCGGCGTCGACCGCCGCGACCGTCACCCGCTACGTGGCGCTCAAGACGTGGGTGTTCGCGGGAGCGGCTCGCTGGGGGCTGCGGCGAGATCCAGCTGCCAGTCGTTACAGCGCATGACGCTGCCCGGCGGGTACTCGAACTCGTGGGCCTGCAGCAGCGTGAACCCGGCCTTGGCGCAGATCGCGTTCGAGGCCGGGTTGTCGACCGACGGGTAGGCGTGGATGTAGCGGTGCTTCCCGGTCGCGCGGGCCGCCTCGACGGCGAGCTTCGTCGCGGCGGTGGCGATCCCCCGGCCCTGGGCCTCGGGCAACACCGACCAGCCCATCTCGAAGACCGTCCCGCCGCGCCACTCGCGCTCCCAGTAGCCGACCCAGCCGAGGTCCTCGCCGTCGGCGACGATCTTCAGGCAGCCGGGGTCGGACTCGTAGCGCTTCTGTCGCTCGGCGATCTTCTCCGGCGTCTCGGGCCCGCCGAGGTGCTCCATCATCACCGGGTCGCCGTTGAGGCGCCGGAGCAGCGCGAGGTCGCCGGGGCCCCAGGGCTCGAGCGCGACCACTACGGGCGGTCGAGGCCGAAGCGGAACGAGCGGAACACCTTGCGCGTCGCCTTGACCAGGTCCCGCTGCCCCGCGCCGAGCGCGCGCGGCGGGTTGGACTGGCGGAAGCGCAGCAGCACGCCCTCGCGGTCGCCGTCGTCGGGGACGACAAGGATGTCGATCCCGTTCGTGACGTCGCGCGAGCGGTAGCGCAGCTGGTAGCCGGGCGCGTCGTTGACGCGCGCCTTGCCCTCGCCGCGGAGGCGGAAGCCGGGGAGCTCCTCCGCGAGCGCGGCGGCCTGGCGGTCGGCGACGATCGGCAGCGTCCCGGCCACGCTGCCCTCGTAGGGCGGGAGCGTGAGGCGGCGGACGGCGACGAGCAGTCGCAGGCCACGGCGCTGCGCGCGGAAGCGGACGAGCTCACCGGGCCCGGGCTTGACGCGATCGACGGTGCCGGCGGGGTAGAGCATCGTGAACTGCGGGCTCGACTCGTGCTTGAGCTCGGTCAGGCCGTCGCCGCCGGTGGCGACGAGGACGACGATGAGCGCGATCACCAGCGCGGCGACCGCGGCGGCGATGATCCGGCCGCGGCGACCGAGCCGCCGGCGCACGAGCTCCGGCCCTGTCGGCCCGTACTCGGGCAGGACGAGCCCGGGGCGGGCCTCCTCGGTCGTCGGCATGCTCCCGAGGCTAGCGGCGCTTCTGGCGCGCGCGGCGCTTGGCCCGCTGCTTCGCCGCCTCGCCCCAGCTCTGCAGCGGCCGCAGCTTCGTCAGCGAGTGGTTGCCCGTGAGGTACAGGTGCTTGCCGTCGGAGATCACCGGGTCGTAGGCGCCCTGGTCGCGGCGGAACGACACGCGGCCGGTCTTGGTGCCGAGCCCGATCGTGCGCCGGTGGCCGAGGTCGGCGAAGTAGACGACGCGCCCGATCACCGTCGCGGAGCCGGAGATCTTGCCGCCCGAGGTGTACGTCCAGCGCACGCGACCGCTGCCCGCGTCGAGCGCGTAGAAGCGCCCGTCGTAGGAGCCGACGAACACGGTCCGCCCCCAGCCCTTCACGCGCGCGATCGCCGCCGAGGCGTAGACGTAGCGCCCGGTCTGGTGCGACCACCGCTGCCTGCCGTTCTTGGTCGAGAACGCGTAGACGCGGCCCGCGGTGCTGCCGATGAACACGCGCCCGCCCGCCACCGCGGCCGTCGCGTAGAAGCGCCCTGACCCGCTGGAGGACCACACGCGGCGGCCGGTCTTCGCGCGCACGGCCTGGACGCGACCGCCGTAGTCGCCGAAGTAGAGCTTGCCGTGGGCGAACGTCGGGCTGCCCTTGATCGCGCCCGCCGCGCGGTAGGTCCAGCGCACCTTGCCGGTGCGCGCGTTGAGGCAGTACAGCGTCCCGTTCTCCGACCCGAAGTAGATCCGGCCGCCGTGCACGAGCGGCGAGGACTCCGACCGCGACGGCAGCGTCCGCGACCACAGCCGCTTGCCCTGCTTCTGCCGCAGCGCCACGATCCGCCCGCGGCCGGAGCGGCCGCCGTCGAGCAGGGTCACGAACACGCGCTTGCGGTCCAGCGCGGGCGAGGACGCCGCCAGCCGGCCGAGCTTCTTCTTCCACAGCGTCTTGCCGTTCGTCTTCTTCAGCGACTTCAGCTGCCCGTTGTCGGCGAGCTGGAACAGCACGCCGTCCGACATCACGGGCGGGAACTCGAGCAGCGCCGGCGCCTTGCGCTTCCAGACCGGCAGGAACGGGCCGCGGAACGACTTCGGCGGCTTGAACCAGCGCCGGTGGTCGACCGAGTAGCCGTAGTGGCGCCACTTGAAGCGATCCGGCTTCGGCTTCGGCTCGGGCTTCGGGCCCGCCGCCTCGGGCGGATCGGGCGCCTCGATCCGGGCGATCGGGGTCGGCGCCTCCTCCTCGGGCTGGAGGAACGTCAGGTATGCAGCCGCCGCGCCTCCCGCGAGCAGGAGGACGGTCACGGCGGCCGCCGCGATCAGCACGGACGGGCGGCGCACGCAGAAAGCGTAGAAAGCGGCTAGGTCGGAACCGCGTCGCGCGAACCCTCGACCACCCTCGAGGAGGGGTCAGACCCCTCCTCGACGTGGCGCAGCGCCGCGGCCATCGCCAGCAGCGTCCAGGTCAGCGGATCCTCGAGGAACGCGGCGTACACGAGCGTGTGCAGCAGCAGCGCGCAGAACCCTGCCGCGACCACGCAGCGCGCCACGAGCACGACGCTCGCCGGCCGTCTCCGCAGGGTCCGCTTGAGGCCGCCGAAGATCAGCTCGAAGGAGGCGAACAGCAGCCAGCCGTAGGCGATCAGCCCGATCACCCCCTGCTCGCCCCCGATGGTGATCGGGATCGTGTGCGACTCGGCGGAGATGCGCGAGGAGAGCACGCGCTCGCGCTCCCGGTACTGGTCGGCGAACGACCCCGAGCCGAAGCCGTGGATCGGCCGGTCGGCCGCCATCTCGAGCCCGCCGCGGACGAGCTTCGCCCGCCCGCTCGACGTCTCGTTGAGCGCCGAGAACGAATCCGTCCGGATCCCCAGCGGCCCCGGCGCCAGCAGCACGATCGCGAGCCCGATCGCCAGCGCCGCGCCGCACACCGCCAGCACGGGCAGCGTGCGCCAGCGCAGCGCCGCGAGCGCGGCCAGGCCGACGAGCAGCGCTGCGAAGCTCGACTCCGACAGCGTCAGCACCAGCGCCGCCCACAGCAGCGCCAGCGCGACCGCCACCCGCGCGACGTCGCGCCGCGCCGGCGCCCACAGCAGCACCCCCGCCAGAACCACCATCACGATGGCCAGGAAGCGCCCGTAGACGTTGGGGTCGAAGAACAGCGAGTTGACCCTGAAGTAGGGCTTGAGGTCGTTGGCCGACAGCACCTTCTCGTTCGAGATCAGCAGCCGCCCGGTCGCCCACTCGACGAAGCCGACCGCCGCGAACAGCAGCGCCAGCCCGACCGTCACCGCGAGCGCCTGCAGCACCAGCCGCCGCGACCACCGGATCTCGACCAGCAGCCGCATCCCGACCGCGAACGGCACGTAGAAGAACGCGAGCGTCTTGACCGCGTGCTCGAGGTCGCTCGAGTACAGCGCCTGCAGCGCGTAGAGCACGACCACGATGGCCAGCGCCTGCAGCACGCGCCGGGCGCGCGGGTCGTCGTGCAGCACGTCCTCGACCTCGCCGTGCGACACCCGCCACAGGTGCGCGAGCACGCCCGCCGCGAGCACGCCGTAGAGCGGGAGCAGCAGGCTCGCGGTCTCGTCGTTGCCGGTCGGCACCGGGATCCGGAACGGCAGCGTGAAGATGACCGCGAGCACGAACCACCCGGGCCGCCGCACGAACAGCACCGCGAGCGCCACCACGCCGACCAGCCCGACCGCCCCCGCCGCCGCGACCAGCGAGGCCCGGTCCGCCAGGTCGTCGGAGAACGTCGAGCCCGAGATCAGCGCCACCGCGCCGAGCGCGAGCACCAGCGCGACCGGCATCAGCCACGCCCGCGACCGCGGGTCCCGCAGCACCAGCACCCCGGCAGCCGCCACCGCGGCGGCGAGCGCGACCGTGCCCTCGACGAAGCTGGCGACGGCCGTGATCACGGCCAGCAACCTAGCGTCCGGGTCAGCCGTCGTCGGCGTCCGCGGGCTGCGAGCCGATGATGTAGTCGTGCCGCGGGTCGGGCATGTCGGAGCGCCGGCCCTTGATCGATCTCCAGATCGCCTCGTTGAGCGGGATCTCCGGCGTCGCGTCCTCGACGTTGAAGTTCCAGCGCCTGGAGGCCGAGGCGAGCGGCGCGTTGCTCGCGTTCACGGGCGCGCCCTCCGCCCCCATCGGGATCACGCTCGGCCGGATCGCGTCGTAGGGGCGGAAGTCGGGCTTGCGGGCGAACCCCTTCCACATCCGCGTCGCGCGGCGGTCGACGATCGTCATCGACGGCAGCCCGAGCAGCGCCTCGACCGTCGCGACCATGCTCGCCGTGTCGTAGTGCGTGCTGTCGATCTTGCCGGTCCGCGTGTACGGGCTGATCACGTAGGCGAGCGTGCGGTGGGCGTCGACGTGGTCGGGGCCGTTCTGGGCGTCGTCCTCGGTCACGAGGATCGCCGTGTTGGGCCAGAACGGGCTGTGCGAGACCCGGTCGACGAGCTTGCCGAGCGCGAGGTCGTTGTCGGCGAAGTAGCTCTCGGGGAGGGGCTTGCCCGGCCTGGTGCCGATCGTGTGGTCGTTCGGGAGCCGCATGATCGTGAGCGCGGGCAGCGGGTCCCTGGCGGGATTCGCCCGGTACGCCGCCTCGTACGCACTGAACTCGCGCTCCCACTCGGGAAAGCGGTCGGCGTGGTCGGAGCAGTCGAGGTTGAAGCCGGGGTAGCGCTCGTCGACGTGGTCGCCGAAGCGGGTGTCGTCGAGGTGCGTGATGTCCGAGACGTTGCCCGCGCCGTGGCAGTCGCCGGGGATGCGGGTGTACATCCCGTAGTTGCGGAACGACACGCCGCGTCGGTACGCGTTGTCCCACAGGTAGCCGCGCGTGAGCGCCGCCGCGCCGCGGAAGATCGTGCGGTCGAAGGCCAGCGGCTCGGTCAGGAACTGCTCGGCGTAGGAGATGTCCTCGAAATCGCGGACGCGGTGGCGTCTTCGGGCCCCGGGCGAGTACGTGATCGGCCAGGTCTTGTCGACGTAGTCGCTCACCCCCGCCGAGACCGTCCAGCTGATGCCGTCGGCGGAGACGTCCGCGTCGGCGAAGAAGTTGTCGAACAGCGTGAAGCGGCGAGCCAGCTCGCGGTGGTTGGGCGCCGAGTCGTCGCCGAAGAGGTTGAGCGACGGGTCGCCGTCGCCCTTGCCGAGGCTGCCGAGCACCTGGTCGTAGGTGCGGTTCTCCTTGATCACGTAGATGACATGGCGGATCGCCCGGAGCGCCTTCGGCTTGGGGGCGACGCGGGCGTCGACGCGGTTGTTGCGCCGCACGCGGCGGGTGAGCCTGCGCAGCGTCCGCTTGGAGCGCGGGGTCCGCAGGACCGTGAGGCCGCCCTTCGTACTCGGCTTGCCGACCCCTGCCGCGGCCGTGTAGGCGTAGTCGCCGGTCGAGCAGTCGCCGACCGCGTACGGCCCCGCACAGCGGCGCGGGCGGCGGCCGGCGGCGTTGGCGGTCGTCACCACGAGCCGCTTGCCGTCGCGCGTGATGTCGATGTCGGTCGGGTTCCAGGCCGCGGGGATGAAGCCGATGCGCTTGCGCTTGACGAGGTCGAGCACGGCGATCGCGTTCTCCCCCCCGAGCGCGACGTAGAGGCGCTTGCCGTCGGGCGCGACCGCGAGCCCGTTCGGCATCGAGCCGGTGCGGCCGCCGCGGCCGAGCCACACCGCCATCGTGCGCTTCACGCGGTTTCGCCGCGTGTCGATGACCGAGACGGTGTCGGAGTTGCCGTTGGCGGTGTAGACCTCGTTGCGGCGCGGGTTGGCCACGATCGCGTTCGGGTGGTCGGCGCGCTGCGGGTTGGTGGGCGGCGAGAGCAGGATGCGGCGAATCACCCGCTCGGTCCTGGTGTCGATGACCGAGACCGAGCGGCCCATCCAGTTGGTCACGTAGGCGCGTTTCCCGCTGCGGCCGAAGGTGACGCCGAACGGCTGGAGCGCGAGCCCGAGATCGATCGTGTTGACCACGTGGTTGGTCTTCGGGTCGATGACCGTGACCGTGCGCCCGGGCGGGTTGGTGGTGCCGGGCACGCCGCCGAGGTTGTTGGCCACGTAGATGCGGTCGCCCTTCGGCGTCTTGCCGTAGGCGAGGCCGGCGGGGAAGTTGGGGACCGGGATGTCCCCTGCCGGCTTGAGCGACCTCCCGACGTCGTAGACGTGGACGACGTTCTGCCCGCCGCCCGACGCCCACGCGCGCTTGCCGCCGGGGCTGAACGCGACGCCGTAGAACACCGCCTCGCCGACGCCGCGGCGGGAGTCGTAGGGGACGGTCCCGAGGCGGCGGCGGGTGCGCACGTCGAACAGGTCGGTCGAGTTGATGCGGGTCGCGGCGCTCGAGACCGACAGGGCCTTGCCGCCCGACGGGGAGAGCGCCGTGCCGAGGGGGCCCTGGAAGCCCTGGGCGCTGCGGTGGACCGAGATCTCCGCGCCGGCCGGGCGGACCGCCCAGCCCGCGGGCGTGACGCGGCCCTTGCGGCGCTGGGCGTCGGCGCTCGCGGGCACGACCGCGAGCGCGATCAGGAGAGCTACGGCAATCCGGAGGATCACGACATTCGATGTGTTGAGGCGGACGGAACCCACCCGGGCGCTATCGTCGCCGCGGATGGGCACCCGGCTCCGGTTCCTCCCCGCCGTGGGGACCATCGTCGGCGTCGCGGTTCTGCTCAAGATCGTCTACGCGCCGTGGTTTCTGAACTACGACGCGCGGTACGCACTGGTCTGGGCGCGCGACCTCGCGAATGGTCTGACCCCGGACTACGAGGGTCCATTCGCTCCCACTCCACATCCGCTGGAGACGCTCGCCTCGCTGGTGGCGGTGCCGTTCGGGCCGGACGGAGACGCGATCATGTCGTGGGCGATCCTCCTCTGTTTCGGGGCGCTCGTGTGGCTCGCCTACCGGCTCGGGGCGGAGCTGTTCTCGGTGCCGGTGGGTGTGGTGACCGCGCTGGTGGTGCTGTCGCGGCCGGCGCTCCTGCGCGACGCCCTGCTCGGTTACCAGGACACGGCGTTCGCGGTCGTGGTGGTGTGGGCGGTGCTGCTCGAGGCGCAGCGGCCGCGACGCGGCGCCCCTGTGCTGCTGCTGCTCACCGTCGCCGGGCTGATGCGACCGGAGGCGTGGGCGCTCGCGGGCCTCTACACGCTCTACCTGTGGCGCGGCGCGGACGGGCGCCAGCGGCTCACGTACGCGGGGCTCACCGTCCTGGCGCCCGTGCTGTGGGCGCTCGGCGACTGGGCGGTCACCGGCGATCCGCTGCACTCTCTCCACGGGACCGCCGAGCTGGCGGAGACCGTCGACCGCCGCCGCGATCCCCTGACCGGCCCGTACTGGGCGGCGAAGTACCTCGGGTTCACGCTGCGCGAGCCGATGGCGCTCGGGATCCCGATCGGGCTCGCGTTCGCGTGGCGTCACGCGCGCGCTCGCGCGTGGCTGCCGTTCGCGGCTGCCGTGGCCATGCTCGTCGTCTTCCTCGCCAGCCCGTTCTTCGGGCTGCCGCTGATCGGCCGCTACGTGCGCACGCCCGCGGTCCTGCTCGCGGTGTTCTACGGGCTCGCGGTGATGGGCTGGCAGATGCTGCCGCCCGAGCACCGCGAGCGGCGCTTCTGGACGATCGCCGCCGTGTTCGCCGTCCTGCTGTCGGTCGCCTACCTGCCGTGGCACGTGAAGCTGCTTTCCGGCCTCGGCGACCGGCTCGAGTACCAGGGCGCCTACTACCGCGACCTGCGCTCGGTCGGGGAGGCGGACGTCGTGCGAACGGCCGCGGAGCGCTGCGGCACGATCGCCACCGCCGACCACCGCCCGATCCCCCACCTGCGCTGGTGGCTCGAGGGCGACCCGGGGTCGGTGGCGCCGGCCGCGGAGGCGCGCGGCGCCCGGGTGATCCTCCTCCCCCGCCGCACGCGCCAGATGCGGCGCTTCTACCGCTCGCAGTTCCCTGACGTGTCCGCGCCGGCAGGGTTCGAGCCGATCTACCGCAACGGCTCGTGGCGGGTGCTCGCGGCGCCCGAGTGCCTGTAGCGTCCCGCCGCGTGCGGAGCGCCACCTACGTCACGCGCGGGCTCGTCCTGACCGAGCACGAGTTCGACCTGCCGCTCGACCACGCTCGGCCGGACGGCCCGTCGATCGAGGTCTTCGCGCGCGAGGTCGCCGACCCGGACGGCCGGGAGCGGCCGTTCCTCGTCTTCTTCCAGGGCGGGCCCGGGCACGAGGCCGCCCGACCGCCGCGCCACCCGACCTCGCCCGGCTGGCTCGACCGCGCGCTGGCAGGACTTCCGCGTGCTGATGCTCGACCAGCGGGGCACGGGCCGCTCGACGCCGGTCGGGGCGCTGCCCGGCCTCACCCCGGCCGAGCAGGTCGAGTACCTCAAGCACTTCCGCGCCGACGCGATCGTGCGCGACGCGGAGCTGATCCGTGGCGAGCTGGGCGTCGAGCGCTGGAGCGTGCTCGGCCAGAGCTTCGGCGGCTTCTGCGTCATGCACTACCTCTCGTCCGCGCCTGACGCGCTGCGCGAGGCGTTCGTGACCGGCGGGCTGTCGCCGGTCGGGCGGCCCGTGGACGAGATCTACGCGGCCACCTACGCCCGCATCCTCGACCGCAACCGGCGCTACTACGAGCGCTACCCGGAGGACCGGGCGCGCGTGCTCGCGCTGCTCGAGCGGCTCGACGGCGACGGCGTCACGCTGCCGACGGGCGACCGCCTGACCGCCCGCCGCTTCCGCCAGGCGGGCAACCTGCTGGGGATGAGCGACGGCGCCGAGGCGCTGCACGCCATCCTCGAGCTGCCCGCCGACTCCCCCGCCTTCCGGCACGACGTCCAGGACGTGCTCGGGTTCGAGCGCAACCCGATCTACGCGATCCTCCACGAGGCGTCCTACGCCGACGGCGTCGCCACGCGCTGGGCGGCGGAGCGGGTCATGCCGCCCGAGTACGCGGACACGCCGGAGCTGCTCACCGGCGAGCACGTCTACCCGTGGATGTTCGAGGACTACGGCGCGCTGCGGCCGCTGCGCGAGGCGGCCGACCAGCTCGCCGAGCACGAGTGGCCGCGCCTCTACGACGCCGAGCAGCTGCGCGCGAACGAGGTCCCGGTCGCCGCGGCGATCTACGCGAACGACCCGTACGTCGAGCGCGCGTTCTCCGAGGAGACGGCCGCGCTGATCCGCGGCCTGCGCCCGTGGGTCACCGACGAGTACGAGCACAACGGCCTGCGCGCGGACGGCGACCGCATCCTCGGCCGCCTGATCGACCTCGCGCGCGGTCGGGTCTGACGCCGGAGCGAACGTCAACGGCTGGCTGGGTAGGGGTCGGGTCCGAGCCGCCGCGGCACGAAAGTCGTCTCGATTGGCTGTGGGCCTATCGAGGTGACTTTCGTGGCCGCCGCGGCGGTTCGAACCCGCTTCTTACCCAGCCGCCGTTGACGTTCGCCTCGCTTACCGAACGCGCCGTAGGGTTCGAACCGTGGTCGTGGCGGTGTTCGCCGACGTGCACGCGCACGCCGAGGCGCTCGAGGCGGTGCTCGGCGCGGCCGAGGCGGCGGGCGCCGACGCGCTCTGGTCGCTCGGCGACATGATCGGCCGCGGCCCCGACCCCGAGCACGCGGTGGCGCGCACGCGCGAGCGCTGCGCGGTGGCGCTGATGGGCAACCACGACTACGGCGCGACGGGCTCGGCCGAGCCGACGCGGTTCGGCGAGCCGGGCTCGCCGGCGGTGCGCTCGATCGAGCTCGCGATCGAACGCCTGAGCGCCGACGACGTCGCGTGGATGCGCTCGCGCAAGCCCGCGGCGCGGCGCGGCGACGTGCAGTGCTGGCACGGGGGCCCGCGCAACGCGGTGCACGAGTACGTCGGCGCGTCGAACGCCGCCGCCTGCCTGGCTGTCCAGCGCGCCGACCTCGGCCTCGTCGGCCACACCCACGTCCCCGCCGCCTATCGCCAGACCCCGCGCGGCGCGAGTGCGGCGAAGCTCGCGGTCGGCGCGCCGCTCGACCTCACGGACGGCAAGTGGTTGCTCAACCCGGGAGCCGTCGGCGCGCCGGTGCCGTCACGGATGGACTGGTGGGACGCGCTCGACGCCCAGGCCGCCGCAGGCGCGTACTGGCTCCTGCTCGACCTCGAGCGCCGGACCGCGACCTGGCACCGCGCGCCCTACGACCCCGCACCGGCACGGCTGCGGGCCCGCGCGCTCGGCCTCGTCTAGACGTCCTCGAGCGTGACGGCGTTCTGCTCGACCTCGAGGAACTCGGTGTAGGCGTTCACCACCGAGTCGGGGTCGTCCCACATCCGCATCTCGCCATGGTCCATCCAGATCGCGTGGTCGGCGAGCTCCTGGATCGTCCCCAGCGCGTGCGTGACGAGCACGACCGTGCGGTCCTCGCTGCACAGCTCGCGCATCTTGCGCGCGCACTTGCGCCGGAAGCGAGCGTCGCCCACGGAGAGCGCCTCGTCGATCAGCAGGATGTCCGGCTCCATCATCACCGCCACCGCGAACGCCAGCCGGCCGTACATGCCCGACGAGTAGGTCCGCATCGGCAGGTCCATGAACTCCTCGAGCTCGGCGAACGCGACGATGTCGTCGTACTTCTCGGCCAGCTGCCCGCGCTTCAGCCCCGCGGCCAGCCCGCCCAGCACCACGTTCTCGCGCCCTGACAGCTTCTTGTTGAAGCCGACGCCGAGCGCCAGCAGCGTGCTCACGCGCCCGTGGACCTCGACCCGCCCCGAGGACGGCGGCAGGATGCCCGCGATCGTGCGCACGAGGGTCGACTTGCCGGCCCCGTTGGCGCCCACGATCCCCAGCACCTCGCCGTGCGGGACGTCGAACGTCACGTGCTTCACCGCGTCGATCTCGCGCACGATCTTCTCGCGGCGGCCGAGCTTGAGCACCGTCGACTTCAAGGTCGGCGCCCGCTCCAGGCTCGTGCGGTAGGTGACCGAGACGTCCTCGACCGAGATCGCGGTGCGCTCAGAGACGGACAGCGAACTCACGCTCCCGGGAGAGGAAGAACAGGCCGGCGCCCACGAACAGCCCGATGCCCCACGCGAGGCCGAGCAGCATCGCGTCGGCCGCGGGTGGGTTGCCGTCGACCAGGACATCGCTCCACGCGGTCAGCAGCCCGCCCATCGGGTTGACGTCGAGCAGCCAGCGGTAACGGGCCGGCACCTCGTCGGCGAAGTAGAGGACCGGCGAGATGTAGAGCCAGATCCGCAGCGCGTAGGGCAGGAAGTTGGAGAGGTCGCGGAAGTACACCTGTCCGGCGGCCACGAGCATGGCGAGCCCCGAAGCGAGGAGCAGGAACAGCGCGATGATCGGCAGGGTCCACAGATCGTTGATGGTGACCGGCAACCCTGCGGCCAGGTGGATCGGCACGTAGATCACGAGCGTCGGCAGGAAGCGCATGAACGCGGTGATCGCCGCCGACAGCGGCAGCAGCGCGCGCGGGAAGGCCGAGTTGAGGATCAGCCGCCCGCCCTTGGTGACCGAGCGCACGCCGACCGACATCGCGTTGTGGATGAGCATGAACGCGAACAGGCAGCCCACGAGGTGCGCGAAGAACTCCGAGTTCCTCGAGTCCGAGGCGCGCAGGATGTCGACGAGGACGAAGTAGACCAGCGCCAGCAACAGCGGGTTGAGCACGAGCCACAGCTGCCCGAAGACCGTGTCGAAGTTCTGCTCCCGCAGCTTGGTGCGGGCGAGCTCGAAGGCGAACTCGCGCCGCCGCCACAGCTCGCGGATGTACGAGCCCAGGGGCGGGAGCCCGACGGAGTGCGGCACGTAGACATGCCGCTCGCCGCTGAACTCGTCTTCGCGCCGGTGCGGGCGTGGGGACAGGGTGGGGGTGCTCATGACAGGCGCACTCAGGCTAGAAGGCTCACATGATCGGGGGTCGGCCGGCGCGGGTCATCCGCCACAACGTCCCCGCCTTCAACGGCTTGCGCTCCCCGCCCTCGCCCCGCAGCCCGTCGCGGTAGCCGCGGAACGCGTCGCGCGCGTCGGCGGTCGACCGCAGCCGCGGCAGCGTCCGCAGCACGAAGTTCGCCAGGTACACGACCGCCAGCGGCAGCGGCAGATGGCGCCGCGCGAGCCAGGCCCGGTTGCGGGCGCCGTAGTAGAACGAGTAGCCGTGCGGCGTGCCCGTGGGCGACGGGTGCAGCGCAACGATCTCGCCCGCGTAGGCGACCCGCCGGCCGGCGTCCATCACCCGCCACGCGAGGTCGATGCCCTCGTGGACGAAGCGGAAGTCGGCCGGCCAGCCGCCGACCGCCTCGAACACGGAGCGCCGGATCGCCACCGCGCCCTCCCACACCGCCGTGATGTCGCTCGACCGCGCCCGGTCCCCGACCCGCAGCCGCGGCACCCAGTCGCGCGCGCGCCCGCCGCCGTCGACGGGCTCCACGCGCAGCTGCAGCATCCCGAGCTGCGGATCGTCGGCGAAGCGCCGCGCGACCCGCGCCAGCGCGTCCGGCTCCGCCAGCGAGGCGTCGTCGTCGAGGAAGAACAGCAGCTCCCCCGCCACGGCCGGCACGCCGAGGTTGCGCCCGGCGGGGATGCCGACGTTCTCCGCCGAGTGGACGCCGTGCACGCCCTCGGGCAGCCCCTCCGGGTCCCACGTGTTGCCGACCACGGCGATATCGACCTCCACGCCCTCCTGGGCGAGCAGCGACTCGAGCGCCCGCCGCAGCTCGTCCGGCCGGCGCCCCATGGTCAGCAGCACGCACCCGAACGTCATCGCAGGCGGCTCGAGTTGAGGATCGCCAGCAGGTGGCCGGCCGCGGTGATCGCCGCGATCGGCACCAGCGCGATCACGAGCCCGCGCGTGAACGGGATGCCGTCCACGAACGCGTCGCCGATCGCCGCCGCCAGCGCCAGCAGCGTCGCCTCGATGGCCACGAAGGCGCGGAAGAACGGGAAGAAGCCGAGCGCCCGCCGCGCCCGCGCGAGCCCCGACGCGCGCGGCGCCGCCACCGCGACGGTGTCCTCGGCGGCCGGCTTGCCCGCCTCCGAGCGCGCGACCGCCACCAGCGCCGACTCCGTGCGCACCAGCAGCGCCAGCACCGACGCCACCAGCCCGAGCGTCGTGTAGGTGCCGATCGAGTCCCAGCCGCCGTCGGCGCGGATCCCGAGCGCGATCGGCAGCAGCATCTCCGTGAAGTAGTGGGCGAAGCGGTCGAGATAGATGCCGGCCACCGAGGACTGCTGCCGCCAGCGCGCGAGCTCCCCGTCGGAGCAGTCGAGCAGGATCTGCGCCTGGATGAACAGCACCGCGGCGATCGCGCCCCACAGGCCGGGCACGGTCAGCGCCGCCGCGGCGAGCACGCCGACCACGACCATCCCCCACGTGACCGCGTTCGGGGTCACGCGCGTGGGCAGCAGCAGCCGCGTCAGGTAGATCGAGTAGCGCCGGACGTACAGCTTCCCGGCCCAGTGCTCGCCCGAGTTGCGCTCGAAGATCCGCGCCGGCTGCGAGACCGCCCGCAGCTCAGCGATCGTAGGCCTCTGCGTACGCGCGGACGCGGCCCACCACCTCCTCCTCGGAGAGGTCGAGGTGCTCGAGGATCGTGTAGCGGTCCGGCCGCGTGCCCGGCGCGTCGACGACCGCGCGCGCGTACTGCTCGACGTCGAGCCCGAGATCGGCTGGGGTGCGGGGGAGGCCATGGCGCGTCAGGCAGGCGTCGATGTCGCGCGCCATCTTGGCGTCGCCGCGCAGCCAGGATGTGAACAGGCTGCCGACGCCGGCGAGCTCGCCGTGCGGCGCGGTGCCCGGGTACAGGTGGTCGATCGCGTGGAGGATCTCGTGGTCGGCACCGGAACACGGGCGCGACGAGCCGGCGGTCGACATCGCCAGCCCGGAGAGCACGAGACCCTCGGCCAGGGCGATCAGGAAGTCGTCGTCCTCGATGCCGTCCTCGCGGTGGAGGACCGAGGTGGCGGCGGTGCGCGCGAACGTCACCGCCAGGCCGTCGACGGGCTCGCCGCGCTCGCGCGCGGCCAGCCACCAGTCGGCGATGGCGCCGAGGTTGGAGACGGCGTCGCCGATGCCGGAGCGCCGCATCGACGGGTCGCTCGCGCGCACGTAGTCGAGGTCGACGACCACCGCGATCGGCATCTGCACGCCGAAGCTCGCCTTGCGCCCGCCCTCCTCCAGCGAGGAGACCGGCGAGGCGATCCCGTCGTGCGCGAGCGAGGTCGCGACCGCCACCATCGGCAGCCCCGACAGCGCCGCGGCGTGCTTGGCGGTGTCGAGCGTCTTGCCGCCGCCGATCCCCACCACGGCGTCGAAGAAGCCCGAGCGCAGGCGCCCACGCAGCTCGGTGGCGGCCTCGACCGTGCCGCCCTCGACCATCCAGATCTCGGCGTTGGCGAGCTGCGGGCGCAGGACCTCGGCGATCTCCTCGCCCTGCCCGGGCCCGACGGCGATGGCCACGTGGCCGCCGCTCGAGATGCGGCGGTCGGCGAGCAGCGGAGCCAGCCCGGCGACGGCGCCGGCGCCGATGTCGATGGTCAGGGGCGCCCCGACCATCCGGCTCAGCAGCGCCACGCCACCTCCCGTGCCTTGTCGAGGTCGACCTGGTCGTCGACCTCCACCCACTCGAGCCCGCCCACGGAGGCGACGCCGACACGGCCGCCGCGATCCGCGTACTCCTGGAAGCCGTCCTCGTAGTACAGCGACGGGTCGCGCTGCCACACCGCCTCCAGCGCGTCGGCGAGCGGGTCGGCGGCCTGCGGCTCGATCAGCGTCAGGCCGATGTACTCACCCGCCGCCGCGGCCGGGTCATGCGCCTTGTTGATCCCGCGCATCAGCCCGTCGCCGTCGAGCAGGACCTTCATCTCCTCCTCGGCGAGCGCCTTGGCATCGTCGAGCGCGAGCACGAGATCCGCCTGGCCGCGGGCGGCCAGCAGCCGCTCCTCGACCTCGGGCGGGTGCACGGTGTCGCCGTTGCAGAGCAGCACGCCGCGCGCGAAGTGCTCGCGCGCGCACCACAGCGAGTAGCAGTTGTTCCACTCCTCCGCCTTCGGGTTGAAGACGGTCTCGACCTTCACCTCGTGGCGCTGCTCGAGCGCCTCGCGCCGCTCCTCGATCCGCTCGGCCGCGTAGCCCGTGACGACCACGACCGTCTCCATCCCGGCGCGGCGCAGGTTGCCGAGCGCGATGTCGAGGATCGTGCGGTCGCCGTCCACCGGCAGCAGCGTCTTGGGGAGGTCCTCCGTGAGCGACTCGAGCCGCCGCCCGGCCCCTGCCGCGAGCACCATGCCGATCAGTCGGCCTCATCCTCCTCGTCGTCGTAGGCCGATACCTGGCCGAGCCGGAAGCGCCGCCACTCGACGACCGACTCGGTCACGAACAGCGCCGCGATCAGCACGGCCAGGACCCAGAATCCGGCCGGCAGCAACCCGGCCGCCAGCAGCACCACCGCGAGCACGAGCCGCCCGTCCCAGCCGAGTCCCAGCGCGTTGACCCACGCGGGCGCGCTGACGCCGCGGTGACGAAAGCCGTAGACGGTGTCGTAGTGGTGGTAGGTGATCGCCGCCAGCAGTGCGAACGTCGCCGGCAGCGCATCCTCGCCCGCCACCGCGCCGATCCACAGCAGCCCGGCGTACTCGATCGCGCGCAGCAGCGGCGGGACCGTCCAGCGCAGGCGGTCGGTGAGCGGGCGCCCGGCCGCGACCCCGCCGGCCAGCACGACCCAGGCGACCACGCCGGCCACGAGCCCGTCGGAGGCGCCGTCGCCCTCGAGCACGATCGCCACGAAGAGCGCCAGGCCCGCGCCGAGCAGCAGCACGATCGCCGGCAGCGGGACCGCGCGCCCCACCAGCCGACCGACGGCCGCGGCGAGCGGCCCGTCGTCGCGGTAGAGCTCGAGGAGGCGGTTGCGCTCGCCCTCGCCGGCGACTTTCGGGGCCAGCAGCGACCGCAGCACGCGGCCGAGCAGCACGTAAACGTACGCCACGCCGCCCCACGCGAGCATCGCGATGAACGTGGTGCGGGCGTCGAAGAGCGCGGCGGTGATGGCGATCACGGCGAAGCGCTCGCCGATCGGGAAGGTGAGGATCTTCTTGGCCCAGCGGATCGTGCGGTTGCGGTGGCTGACGCGCCACAGGCGGCCGAGCCGCCGGCGCAGCGTCATCCGCTCCGGCGCTGGCTCCAGCGGCTGCGCGTGCTCGTCCTCGACCTCGACCTCCTCCGTCTCCATCGGCTCGGCGAGCCGCGAAGCCGGCCGCGGGCCGTCGAACGGGTCCTCGATCGGCGGCTGCGGCGTCGCGGCGATCGCCTGGTGCCGCGAGACGGGGAACGAGAAGTCGATCGCATGGCGCGACGTCTGCAGCGTGAGCGCGGCGCCGGCGAGCAGCCACACCGGATCGCCGGTGCGACTCGCGCCGATCGCGAGCCCCGCGAACACGACGTACTCCTTCGAGCGGTCGAAGATCGAGTCGAGCCACGCGCCGAGCTTGGAGAACTGGCGCGTGTAGCGCGCGAGCTGGCCGTCGACGCAGTCGAAGACGAACGCGAAGTACGTGAGCACGCCGCCCAGCACCATGCTCCAACGCTCGGCATACGCGAAGCACGCCGCCGCCAGCACGCCGATGAAGATCGAGAACAGCGTGACCTGGTTCGGCGTCAGCCCGCGGCGCGCCGCCCAGCGGGCGATGTACTTCGAGTAGGTCGAGACGAAGAACGTCGTGAAGAAGCCGTCCGAGCCCTTGACCGCCGAGTTGAGCAGCTCGCGGTCCTCGTCGTGCTCGACGATCTCCTGGCCCGCGCGCTCCAGCGCCTGGGGCGAGCCGGGCCGGGCCCAGAACAGCGAGCGCAGCCGCGACGCGTTGACGTGCACGCCGGAGCGGATGACGCCGACGAGCAGCAGCGACGTGACGTCGTCGGGCGCGCTCGCGCGGCGGCGCTCGAGCTCGGCTGCATCCTCCGGCGTGAGCGCCGCGGCGTCGAGCGCCTGCAGCGCCGGCGCCGGCTCGCCGGGTGCGCGGTCCATGGCGCGCAGCGCCAGCATGCGGTGCCAGTGCCCGGCCTTGTAGTCGAGCTCCTCGCGCCAGTCGGCGGGCGGGCCGGGCTCGACGAGCGCGGCCAGCCGCTCGGCCACGGGGGCGACGCCGCGCCGGTCGTCGGGCGCGATCTTGAGCACGCCGAGGAATGAGCCGGTGGGGCGGCGCACGGCGTGGTACGGCGACCCGGCGGACACGATCCGGCCGCGGTTCGAGCGCGTCTTGAAGCCGAAGGGGCGCGCCGCTCTGCCGCCGGTGGTGAGCACGCCGGTACGGATCTTCGGCTCGGCGAGCAGGCCGGCCAGCACCTCGCGCTGGGTGACGATGTCGCCGTAGGCGACGACCAGCGGCCCGGTCGCCTCGGCGGCGATGGCGGCGATCGCGCGCAGGTCGTCGGCAGCGCCCTCGCCGGCGTGCACGCGCACGTCGGCGCCGGCGGCGCGAACCGCTTCGGCCCATGCGGGCCGTGTGAGCACGTGGACGTGCTCGAGGCCGAGGCTCGTGAACTGGCCGGCCAGGCGGGTGAGGAGCGACTCGCCCTCCCATGGCTGCAGCGCGGCGGGACCGCCGTCGACGGTCGTCGCGGTCGCCATCAGCACGACCGCCGAGCCCGGGCTCACGGGGACCGCGCGCCGGATCGGCGCCCGAGTCTCGGTTAACGCGATGTTCACGGCGCGTCAGGGTATCCGCGGGGCCAGCTCGTCCATAAGCGTGACCCAGCTCTTGCCGACCGCCGCGGGGTCGTAGCGGCGCGCGGTCTCCAGCGCGGCCGTGCCGAGTACGCGCCGCTTCTCCTCGTCGCCGACCACGTCGAGCAGTGCGCGCGACAGCGCCGGGACGTCGCCCGGCGGCACCAGCACGCCGTCGCGGCCGTCGTCGATGATCTCGCCCGGCCCGCGCGGGCAGTCGAAGGAGACGACCGCGAGTCCCTTGCTCATCGCCTCGACCACGACGATCCCGAACCCCTCGAAGCGCGAGGAGAGCACGAAGACCGAGCCGCTCGCGAGCGCGGACCCGAGATCGCGCGTCGCGCCGAGCAGCAGCACCTGGCCGGCCAGCCCGGCGTCGCGCGCCTGGCGCTTGAGCGCCTCGCGGTGCAGACCGCGCCCGTAGATGCGCAGCTGCCAGTCGGGGTGCGCCTCCGCCACCGGCTTCCAGGCCTCGATGAGCAGGTCGAAGCCCTTCTGGGAGTTGAGCCGGCCGGCGGCGACGGCGATCCTGCTCGCCGGGTCGGCACGCTCGCCGCCGAGCGGCGGGACCGCGTTGGGGAGCCGCACCACGCGCGTGGCGCCGCCCAGCGCGGCCTCGTAGTCGCGGCGGTCATCCTCGGTCAGCACCGCCAGCGCGTCGAGCGAGCGGTAGCGGCGGCGGAGGTCGCGCGCGAGCCCGCGGCGGTGCGCGTGGAAGTTCATGTGCTCCTGGGCGACGCTGACCGTGCCTTCGGGGGTGAGCGCGGAGGCGAGCAGGTTGAACCCGGGGCGGGTGCCGATGACGAGCCCGCCCTGCATGGCGCGGAAGCGCCGCACCAACGCGCGGTCGGTGCGCAGGCTGCACCACGGGTACGCGAAGTCCTCGGGGTGGACGAGCAGGCTCGGCAGCTTGCCCCTCCGCTCGCGCTGATCATCGACCGCGGTCACATCGACGCCGTCGGGGAAGGGAAAGAACGGCTTGCTGCTGCGCCGCACCACGCTCACGATCTCCACCGACCGCCCGCTGCCGGCCAGCGCCTCGGCCAGGCTCAGCGCGGCGCGCACCGTGCCGCCCATCCCCCACGCGTGCAGCACGACGATGCGCACGTCGCGTCCGTCCGGCTTGCCGCCGCCGCGTCGCAGCCCGGCCAGCTGCAGGGCGACCCGGTGCACCAGCACCGCCGGCGGGCCGAGCAGCCGGCGCGCGAGACCCGGCTTGGCGTGCTCGTCGGGCATGGCCGGCGGCTCCGGCTCGGCCACGCCGGCCGCGGACCGCACGGACACGTTGTTCTCGACCGTGTAGTAGGGCTGCAGCCGCCGCCCGCCGACCCGCGCGGCGGGGAACTCGGTCGACTCGCCGCGGTTGGGGATCCCGTCGAGGTGGGTGCCGAGCCGGTACGAGCGCGTGCCCGCCACCAGCCGCAGGTCCCAGACGTCGGTCGTGTCTCCGGGCGGCGCCAGCTCGGCGAGCTCGAGCTCGGCGGAGAAGCGCCCGCCGTCGAGCGCCGCGGGCGCGACGACCTCCATCCCGTCGCCGCGGCGGCGGGCGAACAGGTGGGCCGGGTCCGCCTCTGCCTCGACCGTGCCCTCGACGTGCAGCCCCGTGCCCGCCACGCGCAGGCGGGTGACCTCGGCGTGCGGGGCCAGCGGCTTCGCCTCGACGGTCAGCGGCCCGCCGCCGGCGCGCGCGACGGTGAAGCGATAGACGCCCTCCGGTGTGCCGAGCACGACGGCCTCGCTGAACTCCCGCCCTCCGTCGGCGACGTCGAGCTCCCGGGTGGCCGGCCCGCCCCCCTCGGGCACGAGCGCGGCAAGGTCGAACTCGCGATCACCCACGACGAGCCGCCGCCGCTCGACGATCTCGACGCGGCCGGTCACGCCGCTACGCACCGCGGTCGAGCGGGACCTCGGCGTCCACGTAGCCCCAGCGCGCGCACATCTCGCGCAGCGCAGGATGGATCTCCTCGAGCGAGGGTGGCGCCTCGGGGGCCTGGATGGCGCCCGACTTGATCTTCTCGTTCCAATCGCCGAGGCCGAACCTGTAGCGGCCGTGGTCGAACTGCCCGTACTCGAGCATCTCCGGCTCGTACGGGATGGCGAGGAAGTCGCAGATCGCGCGCAGCTCGCGCTCGGGTTCCGCGGTCAGGTCCTCGTAGCGGACGGTGTGGCCGTCGTAGGTCTGCCGCGCGTCCTCGAGCGCTTCGCAATAGCGGCGGACAAGGTCGGCATTCTTGTCGGGGTCGTCCTCGCTGTCCTCACCCTTGTATGCCAAGCGCGAGCGCGCGATCGCGCCCGGGTGGCGGAGCAGGTAGATGAAGCGCGCGTCGGGCCACGCCTCGCGCAGGCGGTCGACGATGAAGACGTTGTTGGGCGTCTTGTCGGCGATGATCGACTTGCCGCTGGCCGCGAGCTCGCGGTGCAGGATGCGATCCCACAGCAGGGACTCGGCGGCCGTGGCGTCGAGGCCGAGCTCTTTCATCGAGCGCTCCGACCACTTGCGGTCGAAGTGCACGGAGACGTAGCGCAGGTGCAGCTCGTGCGGCGAGTGGATCTGCGAGTGGCTGTTGAGCAGCACACGCAGCAGCGTCGAGCCCGAGCGCAGCGTGCAGATCACGAACACCGGCGCCTCGACGAGCCGGTCGCCGGCCCGCAGCCGGCCGACGCGCGGGCGCCCAGCGGGCGCCGGCGTGGCCTTCTGCAGCTGGTAGCCGGTCGCGCGTGTGAGCACGCCGTTGAGCGTCTCCTTCCAGGTCACGCGCGCGGACTCTAGCGGCCACCGCTTATCCTGCCCGGCCCGTGATCCTTCACGCCAAGCGATTGATCGCCCGCGTCATCCGCGGGGTGCTCCTGCGCATCGTGCGCGCGCCCGCGCGTGACGACGGCGGACAGCGGCGGTTGATCATCGTGCTGTGGACGGCCTGGAACATGGGCGGGACGATCCGCGCCGCGTTCAACCTCGCCGAGTACATGCAGGCGCGCGGGTGGGAGGTCGAGATCGTCAGCGGCTACCGCGACCGCGACGAGCCGTTCTTCGGCGCCTTCCCGGCCGGCGTGCCGGTCTTCGACCTCGACGACCGGCGCAAGCAGGGGCGCGTACCGCGGCTGCTGCGCAAGCTTCCGAGCGTGCTGATGCCGTCGGCCGACCGCGCCGCGACGAGCTTCAGCGTCTGGTCCGACATCCAGCTCGTGCGGCGCCTGCGCGGCCGCAGCGGCATCGTCCTCGGCACGCGCCCGGGCGTGAACCTGATGCTCGCCCGCCTGCGGGCGCCCGGCCTGCGCACGGTCGGGCTCGAGCAGATGAACCTGCACAAGCACAACGGGGCGCTGCGCAGGAAGATGCGCAAGCTCTACCCGCAGCTCGACGCGTTCGTGGTGCTGACCGAACGCGACCGCGAGCACTATCTCGAGCGGGGGGTGGTCACGGAGAACGCGCCGGCGGTGCACGTCATCCCCAACACGGTGCGGCTGCTGCCCGGCGCGAAGGCCGACCTGGGCGCCAAGACCGTCTACGCGGCCGGGCGCTTCCGTTACCAGAAGGGGTTCGAGCTGCTGATCGCCGCGTGGGCGGAGACGGCGAAGGCGCACCCGGACTGGACGCTGCGGCTCCGCGGCCGCGGGCACCTCGAGCGCCGCTACCGCGGGCTGATCGAGCAGCACGCGCTCGACGGCACGGTGACCATCGAGGGCCCGGCCGAGGACATCGGCTCCGACATGGCCGCGGCGGCCGTGTTCGTGCTCTCCTCGCGCTTCGAGGGCTTCCCGCTGATCCTCCTCGAGGCGATGAGCAAGGGCATGGGCGTGGTCTCGTTCGACTGCCCCACCGGGCCCGCGGACATCGTCGACGACCACCGGAACGGCCTGCTCGTCCCGCAAGAGGACGTCGAGAGCCTTTCGCGCGCGATCCGCGAGATCGTCGAGGACGAGGAGCTGCGACGGAGGATGGCCGCCGAGGCCGTGGAGACGGCCCAGCAGTACACGATCGACGCGATCGGCCCTCGCTGGGTCGAGCTGCTCGAAGGGCTGAGCCGGCCGGCGGCTCGATAACGCCGCCGCGCTACAGCCGAGCGGCCGGAACGCCGATGGACACTCGGTGAGGACTCGGATCTCCGACCCGCTGGGCGGGAGCTCCCCAGACGCCGGCACGCGCGCCAGGGCGCGCCTGCGGCTCGCCGGAGCGCTGCTGTTCGGCGCCGGCGCGGTCACGCTCGCCGCGGTCCTGACCGCCCCCGACCCCGACCCCTCCGACCACCGCGCGCTGCTGCTGTGCGCCGGCGTGTTCGCCGCCGCGGCCGCCGTGCTCGTCGCCTGGCGTGCGGCGCCGGACGCCGTGCTGCACCTCATCTGCCCGCTCGGCACGATCGCCACCACGGTGGCGACGGGGCTCGCCGAGCCGGTCGGGCTGACGCCGATCTTCTACCTGCTGCCGATGCTGGTGGCGGGCTACTTCCTGCCGCGCGCCGAGATCCTCGCCAACTTCGGCTTCGCCCTGCTGTGCCTGGGGATCGGGCTCGCGACCTGGGTCGATCCCGGGCTGCGGCTGGCGATGTTCATGGCCGTCGGGCTGATCACCGGCGTGGTCACGCTGGTCGTGCTGGCGCTGCGGGAGCAGATCCGCGTGCTGGTGACGCGGCTGGGCGAGCTCGCCATCCACGACTCGCTGACCGGCGCGCTCAACCGCGGCGCCTTCGAGCAGCGGCTCGAGGCGGAGCTCGCGCGCACCGACCGCATGGGCGCGCCGTGTGCGCTCGTCGTCCTCGACGTCGACCACTTCAAGCGGATCAACGACACGGGCGGCCACGCCGCCGGCGACGCCGCGCTGCGCGCGCTCGCGCTGACGATCACCGGCGCCAAGCGCCGCTCGGACGTCTTCGGCCGCATCGGCGGCGAGGAGTTCGCGGTCGTGCTGCCCGACACCGGGCTCGAGGGCGCGACGACGTTCGCCGAGAAGCTGCGCACGTCGCTGCGGGCGACGATGGGCGACGTCACGGTCAGCTTCGGCGTGACCGACGCGGCCACCGCCGGGCGGACCGTGCGCGGGATGCTCCACAGCGCGGACATCGCGCTCTACGACGCGAAGCGCCAGGGCCGCGACCGCGTCGTGACCGCCGAGGGACAGCGCCTGCTCGTCGCGTCCGCGCAGCGCTGACGTCCGCGACACTACGGCGGTGGCCACGGTCTCCGTCACCTTCGACAACCTCGGCGAGGCCGCCGAGCTCGAGCGCGGGACGTGGCCCGAGGACGAGCCGCTGGGCCGGCACTTCAGCGTCCGCGAGGCGCTGCCGGAGCTGCTCGCGCTGCTCGCGCGCGAGGACCTGCGCGCGACGTTCTTCGTCGAAGGGCTCAACGGCGAGCTCTACCCCGAGGTGCTCGACGGGCTGCGCGCGGCGGGCCACGAGGTCGCCTGTCACGGCTGGCGGCACGAGCCGTGGCACAAGGTGACCGACGAGGCCGAGCGGCTGGCGCGGGCGCGCGACGCGCTCGGCGGCCCGGTCGGCTTCCGCCCGCCCGGCGGGCGGCTGAACGACGGCACCCTCGACACGCTGCGCGAGCTCGGCTTCCGCTACTGCTCGCCCGCGGGCACGAGCGCGGAGCGGGTCGACGGGATCGCGATCCTGCCGTTCCGCTGGGAGCTGATCGACGCCTACTACTACCTGCCGCACTTCGCGTCGCGGCGGACGCGCAACGGCGACCCCGAGGCGCCGATGGGGCCGACCGTGCTGCGCGAGCGGGTACTGGCGGCGCTCGACGCCCACACCGAGGGCCATCTGGTGCTGCTGTTCCACCCGTTCCTGCTCAGCGCGGCACCCGACGCGCTGGCGGTGGTCGCCGACGTGCTCGCGCGCGCCGCCGAGTTCGAGTGCCTGCGGATGGACGAGGCGGCCGAGCGCGTCACCGGCCGCTAAGGTCGCAAAAATGTTACCGAGTAAGGGCGACCCGTTCGACGCCCTCGGCGACCCCCACCGGCGGGCGATCGTCGAGCAGCTGCGCGGCGGCGACCGCTCGGTGCAGGAGCTCGCCGACGAGCTGCCGATCAGCCGCCCGGCGGTCTCGCGGCACCTGCGGCTGCTCAAGGAGGCGGGGCTGGTGACCGACCGGGCCGAGGGCACGCGCCGGCTCTACCGGCTGCATGACGAGGGCGTCGAGGCGGTGCGCGCCTACCTCGAGGGCGTGTGGGGCGACGCCGCCGCGCGCTTCCGGATCACGGCGGAGAACACCCGCGAGCAGCGCTGATGGAGCCGCTCGAGCTCGCCTTCACGGTCGCCTGCCCGCCGGCGCACGCGTTCTCGGTGTGGACCGAGCGCACGACGCTGTGGTGGCCGAAGAGCCACACGGTGTCGGCCGACCCCGACCTCACGGTGACGTTCGAGCCGCGGCCCGGCGGCCGCATCTTCGAGCGCACCCCGGCCGGCGACGAGCACGACTGGGGCGAGATCCTCGAGTGGGACCCGCCGCGCCGCTTCGCCTACCGCTGGCACCTGCGCCAGGACCGCGAGGACGCCACCCGCGTCGACGTCAGCTTCGCGCCCGCCGGCGAGGGCACCGCGGTCACCATCGTCCACTCGGACTGGCAGAAGCTCGGGCAGCGCGAGCGCAACGAGCAGGGCTGGGCCGGGCTGCTGCCGCACTACGTCGCGGCCTGTACCGGCGGTCCGGAAGCCACCGCCGATCTTCGGCCCGCGGGCCAGTAGGAACCGGCACCCCGGCGCGATTGCATCGCGCCATGGAGAAACCGAAGCTGACCGCACCGCCCGCCCACCGCCGCTACCCGCGCGGCACGTTGAAGCCGACGGAGCCGGTGAAGGCCGAGACGTCGCGGAGATGGCCGCGCTCGATCTCGGATCGCCGCGTGTTCCCGCGCATCTGACGAAGAGGAGACCGGGCGGGCGCGCGCGAGCTCGTCCCTAGCCGCCCGCGCGCAGCCCGTTCCCATCGGTTCCCCCCACCCGGTCTACGAAGATGTTCGGCGCTCGAACGCGCAACGTCGATACCGCAGATGCGTGATCTGGAGTTTCAGGCGGCGAGGGCGGTGCCCTCGCCGAGCACCTTCGCGACGAGGTGCGCGCGCGAGCGGGCGCCGACCTTCTTCATCGCGTTGCGCACGTGCGTGCGCACGGTGTCGTGGGCGATGTGCAGCTCGTCGGCGATCTCGGGCCCTGAGTCCCCATCGGCAATCAGCCGCACGATCTCGAGCTCGCGCGGCGACAGATCGTTCGGCTCGTGGTCGATCACCACCGAGCGGCGGAAGCTCGCGCCCCAGCGCGACGTGCTGATGGCGACGAACAGGACGAGCCGCTGCCCGGTCGCCACCTCCGTCGCCCCCGCCCACTGCACGCCGATGTGGCTGCCGTCGGCGCAGATCATCTCCGCCTCGCCGTGGAAGCGCTGGGCGGCGAGCGCCGCCGCCCACTGCGCGGGGGTGAACACCGGCCCGCCGACGATGAAGTCCCACAGGTGCGCGCCGATCAGCGCGTCGCGCGGACGGCCGAGCAGCCGCAGGATCGCCGGGTTGACATCCACGATGCGCCGCTGATCGTCGACCAGCGCCATCGGGTTCTTCGACTGTTTGAACGCGCTCGAGAAGAGTCCCGACCAGCCGTCGCGCGCCATGCCCGCCAGCCTACGCCGCGTTCAGCGCGCCGACAACCGTGCGGACAGCTCGGCGGCGAGGCCGCGCTCGTCGAAGCGCCCGCGGCGGACCAGCCGGCGCACGGCGCGGTTGGTCAGCGCGTCGAGCAGCCGCCGCGGCGAGCGGCGGGCGAGGAAGTACTGGATGGTGCCCGCGCGGGTGGTGGCGAGGTCGCGCACCGGGCGCCCCAGCGCCGCGCGCGCGAGCGTCTTCGCCGCGTGCTCGACCCGCTCGGCCGGGATCGCGCCCTCCAGCCCCACGCCGCTCGCCTTCGAGGCGTCGTGGATGCCGGTGCGGATGTAGCCGGGATAGACCGTGGTGACCGTCAGCTCGTCGCCGTGCTCGAGCCGCAGCGCGTCGGAGTAGGCGACGAGGCCGCGCTTGCTCATGCAGTAGGCGGTCGCGAACGGGACCGCGAAGTGGGCGAGCCCGGAGGCGACGTTGATCACGCGCCCGTGCGAGGCGAGCAGGTGCGGCAGCGCGGCGGCGGTCACCCGCCAGGGCGCGATCAGGTTGACCTCGAGCAGCTCGAGGGCGGCGTCGTCCGGCGCCCGGCCCGCGCTCTGCGGGGTGCCGAGGCCGGCGTTGTTGATCAGCACGTCGAGCCCGCCGAGGCGCGCGACGGCCTCGGCGACAGCGCGCTCGACCGCCGCCGCGTCGCGCACGTCGCAGGCGAGCACTCCGTCCGCGGCCTTGAGGTCGAGCCCGAGGACCCGCGCTCCACGCGAGCGGAGCTCAGCCGTCGCGGCGGAGCCGATGCCGCCGTTGGCGCCGGTGATGAGGACGCGCGCGCTCACGCGGTGGCGAGCTCGAAGTCGACGGGGTCGAACTGCGTCGTCCGGCGGCGGAAGGCGAACGTCCAGTCGGGCCACAGCGTGGCGTTGCGACCGGTGCCGTCGAGGTACCAGGAGGCGCAGCCGGTGTTCCACACTGTGCCCTGCATCCGCTCGTCGAGCTCGGCGTTGTAGCGCTCCGCCGCGTCGGCGCGCACCTGCACAGTGTCGGCGCCGTGGCGGTCCATGTACTTGAGCGCGTCGAGCACGTAGGCCACCTGCGACTCGATCATGTAGACCATCGAGGAGTGGCCGAGGCCGGTGTTGGGCCCGAGCAGCACGAACAGGTTCGGGAAGCCGGGCACCGCGGCGCCGAGGTGGGCCTTCGGGCTGCCCTGCCAGACCTCGTCGAGCGTCCTCCCGCCCGGCCCGCGGACCATCCGGCCGACCGGCATGTCGGTGACCTGGAAGCCGGTGCCGAAGATGACCGCGTCGACCTCGCGCTCCTCGCCGTCGCCGGTGATCACCGAGTTGCGCGTGAAGCGCTCGACGCCGCCGGTCAGCAGCTCGACGTTCGGCTTCGACAGCGCGCGGTACCAGCGGTTGGAGGGGAGGATCCGCTTGCAACCGATCGTGTAGTCCGGCGTGACCTTCGCGAGCAGCTCCGGGTCGGAGATCTGGGACTGCATGTGCTTGCGCGCGAGCCGCTCGGGCAGCTTCATGATCCGCGGGTGCTTGACGAAGCCGAGGACGAGCAGCTCGCGGCCCGCGTAGATGCCGCCGCGCACGAGCTTCTGCAGCAGCGGGACGCGGTCGTAGAGGCGCTTCTCCCAGCCGCGGATGTCGCGGTTCGGGTGCGGCATGACCCACGGCGCCGTGCGCTGGACGACGGTGACCTGGGCCGCCTGCTTCTGGATCTCGGGCACGAACTGGATCGCCGAGGCGCCGGTGCCGATGGCGGCCACGCGCTTGCCGGCGACGTCGTAGTCGTGGTTCCAGCGGGCGGAGTGGAACATCTCGCCCTCGAACTCGTCGAGCCCCTCGACGTCGGGGAGCTTCGGCTCGGCCAGCGGCCCCATGCCGGCGACCACGACACGCGCGCGCAGCGGGCCGTCGGAGGTGGCGAGCGTCCAGCCACCCTCGTCCCACTCGATGCTCTCGACCGCGCAGTTCAGCCGCACCTTCTCGCGCACGCCGTACTCGTCGGCCACCCGGTGCAGGTAGTCGCGGATCTCGGGCTGGCGCGAGTAGGTCTCGCTCCAGCCCGGGTTCGGCGCGAACGAGAACGAGTACAGATGAGAGGGCACGTCGCAGGCACAGCCGGGGTACGTGTTGAAATGCCAGGTGCCGCCGACGTCGTCCCCACGCTCCAGCACGGTGAAGTCCTCGATCCCCTCCTGCTTGAGGCGGATCGCCATGCCGAGGCCGGAGAATCCGGAGCCGATGATCGCGGTGCCGATGTCGAAGCTGCTGCTCATGACCAGTTACATACCCGTAACCTACGCTGGTGTAACCTAGCACCGATGCCCGCTACGCGCATGCAGGCCGGGGAGCGGCGCCAGCAGCTGCTCGACGCCACCAAGGCGATCGTCGCCGAGCGCGGCTTCCACGCCGTCTCGATCGAGGCGGTGGCGCGCGAGGCCGGCATCACGCGGCCGATCGTCTACGGCCACTTCAACGACCTGCCGGGCCTGCTCGAGGCGCTGGTGGAGCGCGAGACGGCGCGCGCGCTGTCGCAGTTGCGCATCGTCGGGCCGGACGACCTCGCCGAGGACCCGCGCGAGGCGCTCCTCGCGAGCCTGCGCGCCTACCTCGAGGCGGTGCGCGACGACCCGGCGACCTGGCGGCTCGTGCTGATGCCCCCGGAGGGCGCGCCGGCGATCCTCCACGACCTCATCGCCGACGGACGTGAGGCGGTGCTCGAGCAGCTCACGCGTGCGGTCGGCCCCCGGATCGAATCGCCGGACCCCGAGCTGTTCGCGCACACGCTGTCGGCGATCGCCGACGAGGGCGCGCGGCTGCTGCTGACCGACCCGGAGCGTTACCCGGTCGAGCGGATCCTGCGCTTCGCCGGCTGGCTGATGCAGGAGCTCGCGCCGTGAGCGGCTTCGACGGCGCCCGCCTCGAGCGCATCCGCGAGCACTTCGAGCGCTACGTCGACGACGGCCGGCTGCCCGGCTTCCTCGTCCGCATCACCCGCGACGGCGAGCTCGCCTACGAGGCCATGGCCGGCCGCCGCGACCTCGAGGCCGACCTCCCCGTCGAGCCGGACACGCTGTGGCGGATCTTCTCGATGACCAAGCCGATCACCTCGGTCGCGGCGATGATGCTGTGGGAGGAGGGGCGCTTCGAGCTCAAGGACCCGGTCGCGCGCTTCCTGCCCGAGTGCACGGACGCGCGCGTCTTCGCGGGCGGCGCGATGGCGAAGGTGCAGACGCTGCCGGCGCTCGAGCCGATCCGCATGTGGCACCTGCTCACGCACACGTCGGGGCTCACCTACGGCTTCCACCATCACGGCGCGGTCGACGCGCTGTATCGCGAGGCCGGTCATGAGTGGGGCACGCCGCCAGGGCTCGACCTCGCCGCCTGCTGCGCCCAGTGGGCGGAGCTGCCGCTCCTGTTCCAGCCCGGTACGGAGTGGAACTACGGCGTCTCCACCGACGTGCTCGGGCGCGTCATCGAGGTGATCGCCGAGCAGCCGCTCGACGAGTTCCTCGCCGCGCGCGTGCTCGGCCCGCTCGACATGAGCGACACGGCGTTCTTCGCCGCCGAGGCCGACCACGGCCGGCTCGCCGCGCTCTACGTGCCGCACCCCGAGACCGGGCTCGCCGTCCGCAGCCCGGCCTCCGACCGGGCGCAGTCGCCGCCCGACATGCTCTCCGGCGGCGGCGGGCTGGTCTCCACCGCCGTCGACTACGCGCGCTTCACGAGCATGCTCGCGGGCGGCGGCGAGCTCGACGGCGTACGCCTGCTCGGGCCGCGCACCCTGGGGCTGATGACCACGAACCAGCTGCCCGGCGGAGCCGACCTCGAGCAGTTCGGGCGCCCGCTGTTCGCGGAGACGACGTTCGACGGCGTCGGCTTCGGGCTCGGCTTCAGCGTCGTCGAGGACCCGATCGCCGCCCGCTACACGAGCTCGCGCGGCGAGTTCGGCTGGGGCGGCGCCGCGAGCACGGTGTTCTGGGTCGACCGCGAGGAGCGGATGGAGGTGTCGTTCTTCACGCAGCTGCTGCCGTCGAGCACGCACCCGATCCGCTCCCAGCTGCACCAGCTCGTGCACCAGGCGCTGGTCGACTAGACGGAAGCCACCAACTCGTCGCGGATGCGGTCGAGCCGCTGCGCGGGGGCGCCCAGCCCCTCGATCCGCTCCAGCTCCTGGACGATCCGCTCCGATCGCCAGTCGACGGCGAGCATGTCGAGCGACGAGGAGAGCATCAGCGCGTGGTGGTCGAGCACCGGGCCGAGGATGTCGGTGATGCGGCAGATGGCCGGGTCGTGGGAGACCGGCAGCCGCATGCGCAGCTCGCAGAAGCGCCGGATCAGCGGGCCGCCACGGGGCGCGAGCTCGGCCAGCGGCTCGCGGCGGCTGATGGCGAGCAGCAGCTCCTCCGCCTTGTCCTGCCAGATCACCGCCTCGGCGACGATCATGTGCAGCTCGCGCCAGGCGTCGGGAGCGGGCGGCGGGGCGGGCTCGTCGTCGCGCGCGATCGACAGCACGCGGACCCCGAGGTCGGGTGCGGGTACGGCATCCCTCCGTGGGCGCCGGCGCCAGAACACGGCACCGATGTTAGCCCCGCCCGAGCGCCTCCCAGGGGTCTCCGTCGCGCTCCAGGCGCGTTGGCACGCTGCCCACCGTGTGCGTGTCGGCGCGCAGCTCCGGATCCTCGAGCTCCTCCCACCGCAGCGGGGTCGCCACCGGCGCCCCGGGCTTGGCGCGGACGGCGTACGGAGCGACGGTGGTCTGCGCGTAGGTGTTGCGCGCCGTGTCGATGAGGATGCGGCCCTCGCGCTTGTTCTTGCGCCACTCCGTGGTGAGCCGGTCGGGGTGCCGCGCGGCGAGCTCCTCGGCGATCTCGCGCGTCTGCTCGCGCACGACGTCGTGGACCTGCGTGCGGCGCAGCGGCGCCACCACGTGGATGCCGCGCGAGCCGCTCGTCATCGCGTACGGCTCGCGCCCGAGCTCGCGCAGCAGCTCGCCCATCGCCAGCGCGCCCTCGCGGATGTGGTCGAAGTCGGCGCCCTCGTCGGGCGGGTCGAGGTCGAAGATCATGCGGTCCGGCCGGTCGAGCCGGTCGACGCGGCTCGTCCACACGTGCGGGGTGATGCAGTTGACCTGGGCGAGCCAGCGCAGCGTGTCGGCGTCGTTGGCCATCGCGTGCACGACGTTGCCGCCGCGGCGGCGCGGCACCTCGATCGTCGCCACCCACTCCGGCGCGCCCTTCGGGATCGCCTGCTGGACCACCACGTCCTTGTCGATGCCGGCGTTCCAGCGCCACAGGTTCATCGGCCGGTTCTTCGTGTGCGGCACCATCGCCGGCGCGACCGCCTCGTAGTAGGCGGCGAGGTCGGCCTTCGTGATCCCGTCGCCGGGGAACAGGACCTTGTCCGGGTTGCTCAGTCATCGGCCGGTTCTTCGTGTGCGGCACCATCGCCGGCGCGACCGCCTCGTAGTAGGCGGCGAGGTCGGCCTTCGTGATCCCGTCGCCGGGGAACAGGACCTTGTCCGGGTTGCTCAGCTTCACCTGAGGCATCACAGCCGCCCCAGGCGGGCCGCCGCCTCGTCGATGACCGCCTCGCGCTTGCAGAACGCGAAGCGCACGAGCGAGCGGGCGCGCTCCGGGTCGCCGCAGAACACCGAGGTGGGGATCGCGACCACGCCGGCGCGCTCGGGCAACTCGCGGCAGAAGGCGACACCGTCGTCATAGCCGAGCGGCCGCACGTCGGCGTTGGCGAAGTAGGTGCCGGCCGGGCGGAGCACCTCGGCGCCCGCGCGCTCGAGCCCCTCGCACAGGCGGTCGCGCTTGGCCTCGAGCTCGGCGGCGAGCCGCGCGCCGTGCTCCTCGGCGATCGCGAGCGCCGCCGCGGCGGCGTGCTGGAACGGCGTCCCGCCGGCGAAGGTCATGAACTGCTTGGCCCCGCGCACCGCGGCGACCAGCTCGGCCGGGCCGCACGCCCAGCCGGTCTTCCACCCGGTGACCGAGAAGGTCTTCCCGACCGACGACACGGTGAGCGTGCGCTCGGCCATGCCCGGCCGCGTCGCGAGCGGGACGTGCTCGCCGTCGAACACGAGGTGCTCGTAGACCTCGTCCGAGATGGCGACGAGATCGCGCTCCACGCAGACGCGCGCGATCTGATCGAGCTCCGCGCGGTCGAGCACGCGGCCGGTCGGGTTGTGCGGCGTGTTGAGCAGGAGCACGCGCGTGCGATCGCTGACCGCGGCGGCGAGCTCGTCGGCGTCGAAGCGCCACTCGGGCGGCCGCAGCGGCACGCCGACGAGGCGCGCCCCGGCGAGCGCGGCGCCCGCCCGGTAGGAGTCGTAGAAGGGGTCGAGCGCGACGACCTCGTCGCCCGGCTCGCAGAGCCCGAGCAGCGCGGCGGTGATCGTCTCGGTCGCGCCGAAGCAGACCTGGATCTCGGTCTCGGGGTCGTGCTCGAGGCCGTAGCGGGCGCGCTGATGCTCGGCGATCGCCTGGCGCAGCGCGGGTACGCCGGGCAGCGGCGCGTACTGGTTGTGGCCGTCGCGGATCGCCTGGATCGCCGCCTCGAGGACGGCGGGCGGTCCGTCTTCGTCGGGGAAGCCCTGGCCGAGGTTGATCGAGCCGGTGCGCTCGGCGAGCGCGGACATCTCCGTGAAGATCGACGTGCCGAACCCGGTCAGCCGGCTCGCCGCCCGCGCGCGCTCGGCATCCAGCATCAGCGGAGCTTATAGCGGGGCTTCCGAAGCTTCATTTGAAGTGGAGGGGGTGGCCCGTCAGATTGGAATTCACAGCTCCCCGCGCTCGTCCGTTCTCTCTAGCGATGGCCACCACCCTCTCCCCGCCCCGGCCGCAGCCGGCCGCCCCCGCTCCCCCGGGCGCGGCCGGCTGGCAGGTCTGGACCGCGCTGTGGATCGTCTACATCGTCTGGGGCTCGACCTACCTCGCGATCCGCGTCGTGGTCGAGACCGTCCCGCCGTTCCTGTCCGCCGGCGGGCGCTTCGTGCTCGCGGGCGCGGCGATGCTCGCCTTCCTCGCCTGGCGGCGCGGGCTCTCGGTGCTGCGGCCGACGCGGCAGCAGCTGCTCTCGTGCCTCGCGGTCGGCATCCTGCTGATGGGCGCCAACGCGGTCGTCAGCGTCGCCGAGGTCGACGTGCCGTCGAGCATGGCCGCGCTGCTGATCGCCTCGGTGCCGCTGTGGGTGATCGTCTACCGCAGCGCGCTCGGCGACCGGGTGTCGGCGGTCAGCGTGCTCGCGGTGCTCGGCGGATTCGCCGGCGTCGCCCTGCTGCTGCTCCCCGGCGAGCAGACCGGCGGCGCCCCGCTGCTGGCGCTGCTGACGTGCGTCCTCGCGGCGGCGATGTGGGCGGGCGGCTCGGTCGCGTCGACGCGCCTGACGCTGCCGCGCGATCCGTTCGTGTCGGGCGGCTGGCAGATGCTCCTGGGCGGCGGGGTCTGCCTGCTGACAGGCGCGCTGGTGGGCGAGTTCGGCGACTTCCACCCCACCGAGTTCAGCTCTCGCTCGCTCGTCGCCTTCGCCTACCTGGTCGTGTTCGGCTCCTGGCTCGCGTTCACCGCCTACGCATGGCTGCTGCAGAACGCGCCCGTGTCCCGGGTCGCGACGTACGCGTACGTCAACCCCGTCGTGGCGATCGCGCTCGGCTGGGCGATCCTCGACGAGGCGGTGACGACGACGACGTTCGCCGGCGCGGCGGTGATCGTCGCCTCGGTGGCGGCGGTGGTCCGCACGGAGACCAAGCGCCGCTCGAACGCTCGTTGACTTCGCGTCCGCGCACTTGCGTCCGCGTTCACAGCGCGGTTACCGTCGCTCGCATATGCGACCTCTCATGCACGGGACAGAGCGCTACGGGCGGGGGCCCTTGCGCGTCACCGCCCTACTCACACTCGTCATCGTCCTGTCCGCTGCCGCGAGCGCGGAGGCGGCGCCGACGTGGCTGCAGCCCGTCACCCTGTCCGACACTGCGCAAAGCGCAACGGACACCGAGGTCGCGATGGACCCCAAAGGCAACGTCGTCGCGGTGTGGTCGCGTTCCAACGGCACCAACACCATCGTGCAGGCGAGGTTCAGGCCAGCCGGCGGCAGCTTCGGGTCCGTGCAGAACCTCTCGGCTCCCGGCGCGAACGCGAGCTACCCATCGGTCGATATGGACGCCAACGGCAACGCCGTCGCGGTGTGGCTCCGAGGAGGCGTCGTCCAGATCGCCGGCCGCCCGGCCGGCGGTTCGTTCGCCCCGGGGGAGGACGTCTCGGACTCGAGTGTCGCGGCAAGCGTTCCGGACCTCGAGGTTGCCGCGAACGGCACGGCGATCGCGACCTGGGTCCGAGGGGGCTTTGCACAGGCGATCGTCCGCCAGCCGAACGGCAGCCTCGGCGCACCGCAGACGATCAGCGGCGCCGGCGTCCGGACCTTCGCGCCGTGCTGTCGAGCCGACATCGCCATGAACGCGCGCGGCGACGCGGTGGTCTCCTGGGACGAGGATGACCAAGAGGTGCGAGCCACCTATCGGCCCGCCGGCGGTTCGTTCGGCGCCGCCCCGGGCCAGCTGCTTGCCTCGAGCTCGTGCTGCACCGGTTCGGCAATCGACCCCGACGGCAATGCGACGGTGGTCTGGAAGAGCAACACCGCGAACGCGATCCAGGGCAGCTTCCGCGCCGCGGGAGCCTCCAACGTCTTCACGCCAGGTGACACTGTCAGCCTCAGCACGAACGGCATCGTTCCAACTGTCGCGATGGACTCGGAGGGCACCGCGATCGCCGCGTGGGTCACCGAGCCCGGCTACGTGATCCAGACCGCCACACGACGCCTGAATCAGGCGTTCTCGCCGGCCCAGAACATCACGCCCGCGGGTCTGCAGGCCGTGTATCCGATGGTTGTGGTCGACGGACGGGACGGCGTGCTCGTCACGTGGCGCCGCATCCCGGATGGTGGCGGGGGCACGTACATCATTCAGGGCGCCTCGCGCTCGAAGAACGGCCCGTTCGACGTCCGCAACGTGTCCCAGCCGGGCGTGCCCTTCTTCAGCCGGCCGACGCTCGACGCGGATGCCAACGGCAACGGGGTGGTTGGCTGGCACCGCTTCGACGGCACGCGCAACATCGCCCAGACCTCGGGCTTTGACCTAAGCCCGCCGAACCTGTCCATCACTGGCCCGCTGTCGGGACACACCGGTCAGGGGCTCGGCTTCCAGGCCTCGACGTCCGACGTCTGGTCAGGCATCACCACGACGTGGGACTTCGGCGACGGTGGCTCAGCCAGCGGCAACGCGGTGTCCCACACCTTCGGGTCGCCCGGTACCTACACCGTGAGGGCCACAGCCAGGGACGCGGTGGGCAACAGCACCACGGCCACCCGGGCGGTGCAGGTCACCAACCCGCCTGTCAACCCGGGCCCCGGGCCTGGCCCTGGCCCTGGCCCGGGCCCGGGCGCGCCGCAGCTGATCCCGTCGACGGTGACGAACAACTGGCTGGCGTTCCCGGCGGGCTTCACCAAGGTGACCAAACTGTCGGTGAACAACCTGCTGGCCAGCACAACGGTGCGCGTGACCTGCAAGACCAAGAAGAAGAAGAAGCAGAAGAAGGGGTGCGCCTACAAGAGCAAGCGCTTCACGACCTCCGGTTCGCGCGCCAAGCTCAACCTGCTCAAGCCGTTCCGTAAGAAGAAGATCCCGCTCGGCACGAGGATCGACGATCACGGTCACGGTGCCGGGCCAGATTGGCAAGCGCTTCCGCTACACGATGCGCAAGGGCAAGGTTGCCGACGAAGCAGCTGCGCTGCATCCCGCCCGGCGGCCGACCCGGCAGCTGCGCCTGACAGACGGCTCGGGAAGGGCGCCGCTCCCCGTGCGGGAGCGGCGCCCTTCGTCGTTAACCGAACTTGCGGACTGATGGGAAGGCGCGGGTACGGTCGGCCACCATGCGCCGTCTTCTCCCAGCCCTCCTCCTCGCCGGCCTCGCCCTCGCGCTGGCCCCCGCCGCGTCGCCCGCCGCGACGCGCACGATCAACTTCGACGACGTCACGGCGCCGCACGTCGTTCACGGACACCGAGCCGCTGACCGACCGCTACGCCGGCCCTGGGCGTCACCTTCGCGGGACCCGCGCCGGGCAACGGCGGCGCGATCCTCGACGTCAGCGACTTCACCGTCACCGGCGAGAGCCCGCCGAACTTCCTCGCGTTCAACGAGACGCCGCACGCTACCCAGGCGCAGGACACGCCGACGGGCCGGAGACGATCACGTTCGCCACGCCGATCCACTCGCGCGTCGATCCGAGCCGGGCAGAGCAGCGGCGGCACGGTGCAGGCTCACGGCGTTCGACGGCACGACCGCCGTGTCCACGGACTTCCGGACCGTCGCAGGACGCGCTCCAGACCCTCGACGTCGCCGCCGCCCGCATCACCAGCCTCCGGCTCGAGTTCACCGGCACCGCGACCGTGTGGGACGACCTGACCTGGAGCACGTCGCCGGTGTCCGGCAACGACACGTTCAGCACGCCGGCAAGCACGCACGCTCACCGTCGGCGCGCCGGGCGTGCTCGGCAACGACAGCGACGCCGACGGCGACGCGCTGACCGCCGCGCTGACGCCGCAACGCCAGCAACGGCAACGTCGACCTGCGCCCCGACGGCAGCTTCACCTACACGCCGCGCGCCGGCTTCTCGGGCGCCGACACGTTCGACTACCGCGCCAACGACGGCACGGGCAACGGCAACGACGCCACCGTGACGATCAACGTCGCGCGCGCCGCCCCCGCCGCCGCCGGGCCTGATCCCTTCGACGGTGACCAACAACTGGCTCGCGTTCCGGAAGTTCACCCGCAACACGACGCTGACGGTCAACGACGTTCCGGCCGGCTCGCGCGTCCGTGTCACGTGCAAGACGAAGCGCAAGAAGCTCCAGCGCAAGCGCTGCCCCAAGGCCCGCACGATCAAGACCACGCTCGACGCGCTCGCAAGATCAACCTGCGCAAGCCGTTCCGGAAGAAGAAGCTGCCGGTCGGCACGCGGGTCCGGGTCACCATCACCGCGCCCGGGTTCATCGGCAAGCGCTTCACCTACACGATGCGCAAGCGCAAGGTCCCGAAGCGGGTGCGCCAGTGCATCCCGCCCGGCGGCAAGCCCGGGAAGTGCAGCTGAGTCAGCCGCGGAAGGGGCGCTCGAACAGCGTCGAGAGCACGATCTGCGTCTGCGTCCGGATGACGCCGGGGCGGTCGCGCAGGCGTTCGAGCGTCTCCTCCAGGTGCGCGGTGTCGCGCGCGCGGACGTGCACGACCGCGCTCGCCTCGCCCGCCACCGTGTAGGCCGCCTCGACCTCGGGGTGGTGCTCGACGGCGTCGCGGACCTCGGCGGCCGCCATGCGCCCCTCCGTGTACAGCGCCACGAACGCGTGCGTGCCCCAGCCGAAGCGCCCCGGGTCGACCTGCGCCGAGTAGCCGCGGATCACGCCGTCGGCCTCGAGCCGGTCGACGCGCCGCTTGACCGCCGGCGCGCTCAGCGAGACCCGCAGGCCGATGCTCTGGAAGGAGCGTCGCGCGTCCTGGCGGAGCAGCGCAACGATCTGCTGGTCGATCTCGTCCATACCGGCATCAAACCACGCCTCCACGCAACAAGTCGCTATTGAGAGCGGCGCGACAGAGGCGGATCATTGCTCCCTATGAGCACGCAACCAGTCGTCGCACCGCACTCGACCCAGGACTTCATGCCGCTGCATGGCATCGACCACGTCGAGCTCTGGGTCGGCAACGCCAAGCAGGCCGCCCACTACTACACGCGCGCCTTCGGCTTCAAGGAGGTCGCCTACGCCGGCCTCGAGACCGGGCTGCGCGACCGCACGTCGCACGTCCTCAAGCAGGGCCGCATCCGCCTCGTCCTCACCGGCGCGCTGACGCCCGGCCACGAGATCGCCCAGCACCACGCCCGCCACGGCGACGGGGCCAAGGTCATCGCGCTGTCGGTCCCCGACGCCGAGTACGCCTACCGCGCCGCCGTCGAGCGCGGCGCCACCGGCGTGCGCGAGCCGTGGGACGAGGCCGACGAGCACGGCACCGTGCGCTTCTCCACCATCGCCGCCTACGGCGAGACCGTGCACACGTTCGTCGAGCGCAAGGACTACACCGGCCCGTTCCTCCCCGGCTACGAGGCGCGTGAGGACTCCACGCCCGACGCCGGCCTGCTCACGCTCGACCACATCGTCGGCAACGTCGAGCTCGGCCACATGAACACGTGGGTGAAGTTCTACGAGGACGTCTTCGGCATGACGGAGATGCTGCACTTCTCCGACGAGGCGATCTCGACCGAGTACTCCGCGCTGATGTCGAAGGTCGTCACCGACGGCAACGGCCGCGTGAAGTTCCCGATCAACGAGCCCGCCGAGGGCAAGCGCAAGTCGCAGATCGACGAGTTCCTCGAGTTCTACGGCGGCCCGGGCGCCCAGCACCTCGCGGTCGCCACGCGCGACATCGTCCGCACGGTCACCGAGCTGCGCGAGCGCGGCGTCGAGTTCCTCACCATCCCGGACGCCTACTACGACGACGTGCCCGAGCGCATCGGCGAGATCGAGGAGTCGCTCGAGGACATCAAGCGCCTCGGCATCCTCGTCGACCGCGACGACGAGGGCTACATGCTGCAGATCTTCACCAAGCCGATCGGCGACCGCCCGACGATGTTCTTCGAGGTGATCGAGCGCCACGGCGCGCGCGGCTTCGGCGAGGGCAACTTCAAGGCGCTCTTCGAGGCGATCGAGCGCGAGCAGGAGCGAAGGGGGAACCTCTGATGCGCTACTCGAGCCTGGGCGAGATCCCGGCCAAGCGCCACGTCCAGTTCCGGGAGAACGGCGCGCTGCTCGTCGAGGAGGTCCTGGGCTTCGAGGGCTTCTCCGGCAACGAGTCGATCCTCTACCACCTCTGGAGCCCGTGCCGGGTCAAGGAGGTCGGCGAGTTCGAGCCGATCGTGCGCGAGGAGTGGGTGCCCGAGACCCACGTCCACCGCCTCACCAACACGCTCGACCTCGAGCCGATGGGCGACGCGGTGATGGGCCGCCGCATCCTCCAGTTCAACAACGACGTCGAGATCGGCATCTGCATCCCCGAGACCGAGGCCGAGTACTTCTTCCGCGACGGCGAGGGCGACGAGGTCATCTTCGTCCACGAGGGCGGCGGGGTGCTGGAGACGATCTTCGGCTCGCTCCCGTTCCGCAAGCACGACTACGTCGTGATCCCGCGCGGGACGACCTACCGCTTCCGCTTCGACTCGCCGCAGCGCTGGCTGACCTTCTACACGCCGGGCGAGATCGAGACGCCGAACCGCTACCGCAACCGCTACGGCCAGCTGCTCGAGCACGCGCCGTTCTCGCACCGCGACTTCCACCCGCCGGCGGAGCTCGAGACCCACCGCGAGCGCGGCGAGTTCGACCTCAAGGTGCGGGTCCGCAACGGCTACCAGGACTACGTCCTCGACTACCACCCGTTCGACGTCGTGGGCTGGGACGGCTACGTCTACCCCTACACGTTCAACATCGACGACTTCGAGCCCAAGGCCGGCCGCCTGCACCAGCCGCCGCCGGCGCACCAGACGTTCCAGGGTCCGAACTTCGTCATCTGCTCGTTCTGCCCGCGGATGCTCGACTGGGACGAGAACGCGATCGCGCTGCCCTACCACCACTCCAACGTGCAGTCGGAGGAGATGATCTATTACGTCGACGGGCAGTTCGGCTCCCGCAAGGGCGTCGACATCGGGGCGATCACGCTGCACCCGTCGGGGCTGCCGCACGGCCCGCAGCCCGGGCTGGTGGAGAAGTCGCTGGGCGTGACGAAGACCGAGGAGCTCGCGGTCATGTGCGACACGTTCAAGCCGCTCAAGCTGACGCCGCTGTCGCGCGACCTCGACGATCCGTCCTACGCCCTCTCGTGGTACGAGGAGGACGCGGAGCGCACGCCCACCACCATCCCCTAGCGCGTTACGCAGGTCTGCGTTACGCTGACCTGCGTGACTGACGTCAACCCGTTCCAGTTCGGCGCGCTCGCCCTCGACGAGGCGTTCACGGACCGCGAGGCCGAGATCGCCGAGCTGCGCGCCGACGTCCGCAACGGGCAGGACGTCGTTGTCTTCGCGCCGCGGCGCTACGGCAAGTCGTCGCTCGTGTGGCGCGCGACGCAGGAGCTGGCGCGCGACCGCGTGCTGGTCGCGAGCGTCGACCTCATGACCACGCCGACGCCGGCCAAGCTGGCCGAGAAGCTGGCGGCGGCGATCCACGACGACGTCGCCTCGCCGCTGCTGCGCGCCAGGGAGCGGCTGCGGATCTTCGGCGACCTCAAGGTGACCCCCACGATCACCGTCGACCCGCAGACGGGCGCGCCGTCGTTCTCGTTCTCGGTCACCGAGCGGGCGGAGGACATCGACGCGACCATCGAGCGCCTGCTCGAGCTGCCGGGCGAGCTGGGGGCGGAGCGCAAGCGGACGGTGGCGCTCGTGCTCGACGAGTTCCAGGAGGTCATGGACATCGAGCCGCGCCTGCCGCGCCTGATGCGCGCGGTGTTCCAGCAACAGCCGGAGGTCGCCCACGTCTACCTCGGCTCCAAGCGCCACATGCTGCGGCGCCTGTTCAGCGACGAGAACGAGCCGTTCTGGCGCAGCGCCAAGCAGATGGAGCTCGGGGTGATCGAGGTCGAGAAGTTCGCGCCGTTCATCAAGCGGCAGTTCGAGCGGACGGGCCGCTTCATCGGCGACGAGGCCGTCGACGCGATCCTCGCGATCACCGCCGGGCACCCCTACGCGACGCAGGAGCTGTGCTACTTCGCGTGGCAGGAGGTGGGCGCCGAGGAGCGGGCCGAGGCGGTCGACGTCGAGGCCGCGCTCGGCAAGGTCCTGCGCTCCGAGCACGCGCACTTCTCGCTGCTGTGGGAGCGTTCTTCGAGCGTGCAGCGGCTGCTGCTGGCCGAGCTGGCGCGCGAGCCGGGGCGCCCGCTGTCGGCCGACTACCGCAACCGCCACAACCTCCCGGGGCCGTCGACGGTGCAGCGCGCGGTCGAGGCGCTGGAGCGCGGAGAGCTGGTCGCGCGCGACCGCGGGCTGGTCCGGATCGTCGAGCCGTTCCTCGCCGCCTGGCTGCTGCGTGATATGAGGGTGCCGTGACCGGCTTCACCTGGCGGGACGGCGAGCGGACGATCCGCTTCGGGCGCGGCGTGATCGCCGAGGCGGTCGACACGCTGGGCGGCGAGGGCTACGCGCTGCTGACCACCGAGCGGGCGGGGGCGATGGCCCCGAACGTGGTCGAGGCGGCGGCGGCCGTCCACAGGCTCGGCGCGGGGCCGGTCGACGAGCTGGCCGGCGACCTGCTGGGCGCCGTGGCGCGCGAGCGGATCGTGGCGCTCGGCGGCGGCCGCGTGGTCGACGCCGCGAAGGCGCTGGCGGCCGCGTCGGGCGGCACGCAGGTGGCGATGGCGGTGCCGACGACGCTGTCCGGGGCGGAGATGACGCGCATCCACCGGCGGGCGCGCGGCGCCGACCAGCGCGCGCCGACCGTGCGCGCGCGGGTGGTGGTCAACGACCCCGAGCTGTCGGCCTCGCAGCCGCTCGCGGAGCTCGCGGCGAGCGCCCTGAACGCCCTCGGGCATGCAGCGGAGGGGCCGTGCACGCCGCTCGCCAACCCGGTGGCGACGCTGGCCGCCCACGACGGCGCGCGGCTGCTCGCACGCTCGCTGAGCGACACCCCCGACCGCGACGGGCTGGCGCTCGGCGCGCTGCTGGCCGGCTACGTGATCGACTCGACCGGCTACGGGCTGCATCACGTGCTGTCGCAGACGCTCGTGCGCTTGGCCGGCGCCGGCCACGGGCCCGCCAACGCGGTGATGCTCTGCCACACGATCGGCGCGCTCGCCTGGCGCTTCCCGGAGCGGATCGAGGCGCTCGGGGTGGCGCTCGACGGCGACCCGGCGGACGTCGCGGCGCGCATGTGCCGATACGTCGGCGCCACGCGGCTGCGTGACCTGGGCGTCGAGCGGGAAGTGCTGGGCCAGTGTGCGGAGGCGGCGGCCGAGCGGCCCGAGCTCGACCTCACCCCGCCGCGCGCCGACCGGGCCGAGCTGTTGGCACTCTACGAGGGGGCATGGTGAGCGAGGGACTGAAGGCGGCGGAGGAGAAGATGCGAGAGGCCGGCGTGCCCGACGCCGCCATCGCCACCTTCGCGCACTACTACGAGCAGCTCGAGTCGGGCGAGACGGGGATGCTCGCCGACGACGACATCGACCAGCTCTCCGACGTCCCCGCCTACGAGGACCTGCCGGAGGAGGCCGACCGCGAGGCGCTCGACAAGACGGTGATCGTCAAGCTCAACGGCGGGCTCGGGACGAGCATGGGCATGGAGCGCGCCAAGTCGCTGCTCGAGGTCAAGGAGGGCAAGACCTTCCTCGACATCATCGCCGGGCAGGTGATCGAGCTGCGGCGCGAGCACGACGCGCGGCTGCCGCTCGTGCTCATGAACTCGTTCTACACGCGAGAGGACACGCTGGAGGCGCTGGAGAAGCACCCCGAGCTCGAGTCCGACGTGCCGGCCGACTTCGTGCAGAACAAGGAGCCGAAGATCACCGTCGAGGACCGCGTCCCGATCGAGTGGCCCGACGAGCCCGACCTCGAGTGGTGCCCGCCCGGGCACGGCGACGTCTACACGGCGCTCAAGACCTCGGGGACGCTCGACGCGCTGCTGGAGCGCGGCTACGAGTACGCGTTCATCTCCAACTCCGACAACCTCGGCGCCGTGCTCGACGCGCGCGTGCTCAGCTGGTTCGCGGCGGAGGGGCTGCCGTTCGTGATGGAGGTGTGCGAGAAGACGCCGGCCGACCGCAAGGGCGGGCACCCGGCAGTGCTCAAGGAGACCGGGCGGCTCGTGCTGCGGGAGACGGCGCAGACGCCCGAGGAGGACCTCGAGCGCTTCGGCGACATCGACACCTGGAAGTACTTCAACACCAACAACCTGTGGGTCAGCCTGCGAGCCCTGGCGCAGGTGCTGGACGACAACGACGGCGTCCTCGGGCTGCCGATGATCGTCAACAAGAAGACGGTCGACCCGGGCGACAAGTCGACGCCCGAGGTGTTCCAGCTCGAGACCGCGATGGGCGCGGCGGTCGGCGTGTTCGAGGGCGCGAGGACGCTGGTCGTGCCGCGGGCGCGGTTCGCGCCGGTGAAGACGACGAGCGACCTGCTCGTGCTGCGCTCCGACGCCTACGTGCTGACCGACGACTGCCGCGTCGAGCCGTCGCCGGACCTGAGCGACGGGCTGCCGCTGGTCGAGCTCGACTCCGACCACTTCAAGCTCCTGCGCGACTTCGACGCGCGCTTCCCCTCCGGCCCGCCGTCGCTGGTCGGCGCGAAGAAGCTCGAGGTCGAGGGCGACGTGAAGTTCGGGGCGCAGGTCGTGGTGCGCGGCGAGGCGTCGGTCCGCAACGACGGCGACGACCAGCTCGTCATCGACGACGGGACCGTCCTCGAGGGATAGAGTCGGCTCGTGCCGCAGGCTCTCCGGCGAACTGCGGGCGGGATCCACGGGCATCAGTCCCGTGGCCGGCCCTCGCGCGCCGCCACGCCCGCCGAGCACGTGCTGCAGCTGCAGCGCACCGCGGGCAACCGCGCAACGCGGGCGATGATCCAGCGCCTCGACTGGGGCGACGTGTGGGATGTGGTGAAGGGCCCGGTGTGGCGGATCCCCGACATCGGCGGCGGGGTCGGGGGGTTCGCGCTCGAGCGGGTGTTCGACGAGGTCGTCGCCTCCAACCGGCGCTCCGCGAAGGAGTGGAAAGTCCCCGACAGCTACGTCTGGACGGTCAAGGCCTTCGCGCTGCACGCGCCCGAGGACGGCGAGCTCCTGCTGAAGGCGCTGAAGCGGAACCCGCGCTTCCACGTCGGCGGCTGGATCCTCGACATCCAGGACGGCGCCGAGGCGATGACGCTCGACCGCGACGTCTTCTGCGTCAAGGAGCCGAGCGTGGACACGTTCGTCCACGAGCTCGTGCACGTGAAGCAGTACGCCGACGTCGGGCCGATCCGGTTCCTCGCCAACTACTTCGGGGAGGCGGGCTATGAGGTCCTGCGCGCACTGATCGCACAGGAGGACATCGACCCGTTCAAGGCGAGCTCGTACGAGACCGAGGGCTACGAGCTCGAGCAGCGCTTCAAGCTCTGGCGCGAGAGCATCGCCAAGCTAGGCGGCCCGTAGCACGACGGCTGCGGTGCTCGGCTGGATCGTGGCGTCGTAGCCGCCGGCGACGAGCGTGCGGCCGCCGGGCAGAGCGGTCGCGGTGGCGAAGAGGTGGCCGGGGAGCGTCCGCGGCTGGGTGGTGAAGCGGAGCGTCCGCGGGTCGAAGACCTCGACGGCGGGCGCGCCGCCGGCGACGAGCACGCGGCCGTCGGGCAGCGGCGCGACGGCGTCGGTGATCTTGTAGCGGGCCGCGGCCATGCGGCCGGCGGGGCGCCAGCGGCGGCCGTCGAACACCTCGGCGCTGCGCAGCTCCGAGCCGTGCTCCTCGTCGCGGGCGCCGCCGAGGACGAGCACGCGGCCGTCGCGCAGCACGATCGCCGCGTGCTTGCCCCGCGCGGTCCGCAGCGGCGGCGCGGCGTGCCAGCGGCGGCCGTCGAACCGCTCGACGCTCCGCAGCGCCTGGCCGTCCTCGCCGATCCCGCCGGTGACGAGCACGCTGCCGTCCCGCAGCACCACCGCTCCCGCGGCAGCCCGCGCACGCCGCATCGGCGCCGCCGCCCGCCAGGCCCGCCCGTCGAACACCTCCGCCGAGCGCAGCAGCCCGTCGACACCCAACCCACCGGCGACGAGGACCCCGTCGCCCAGCTTCGCGGCGGCATGTCCGCCTCGCCCCTCGGCCATCTCCGCCACCGGCCGCGCCTCGCCGCCGCGGACGATCTCCGCGGACGCCAGCGGCGGCGTGCCTTCGCGCTCGAAGCCGCCGGCCAGCAGCACGCCGCCGCCGGGCAGGGGCGTCGCGGTGTGCCCGTCGCGGGCGGTGGTCAGGCGAGGGCCGGGGCGGAAGCGGCGGCCGTCGAACAGCTCGGTCTCGCGGGTCGCCGTCGAGCAGCCCGCGGTGGCGCAGCCGCCCGCCAGCAGCACCGAACCGCCGGGCAGGGCGGTCGCGGTGTGGACCGCGCGGGCCTCGAGCATCCGCAGCGGAGGCGGGTCGGGGTCGCGTGAGGACCCGCAGCCGGTCACCAGCATCGCCGCGACGAGGGCCGCGGCTGCGCGCACGGCGCTAGACCTTCAGCAGCGCGAAGGTGTTGGCGATGAAGAGGACCGCGAACACGATCGTCCAGCGGTCGAGGTTGCGCTCCATCAGGGAGCCGCCCGTGCTGCCACCCGCCGTGCCGACGCCGAAGGCGCCCGACATGCCGGCGTCCTTCCCGGAGTGCAGCAGGATCAGGAAGATCAGCCCGACGGAGATGAAGACCTGCAGGACGGAGAGCACGGAGTACATACGCCTCCCAGGATAGCTCCTACAGCGCGTCGAGCCGCCGCAGGATCTCGATCGCCTCCGCCCGCAGCGCCCGGTCCTGCGCCCGCCAGTCCTCCTCGGAGAGCTTGCCCGTCCGGTAGTCGAGCTCCGCGTCACGGATCTCGGCGTACTTGGCCTCCTTGGCGGCCTCCAGGGCCTCGCGCTGGGCCGACTCCGACGCCTCGACCGCCTCCGCACGCCCGCGCCGCAGCGGCGCCGTGACCACGAGCACGACGACGGCAAAGACCAGCAGTACCAGCACGATGTCCAAGCTAGTCAGGCGCGGCCGAGCTCTTGCGCCACGCGCGCGGCGTAGCGGGCGGCGACCGGCCGCGGTGCGCGCCGCGCGGGCGGCCACAGCGCGATCAGCCCGCCCAGGAACACGATCAGCGCGCCGATCCAGATCCAGCTCACGAGCGGCGAGACGATGAGGCGGAACGTCGCCGGCGGCGGGTTGGCGGCGTAGGCCTTCGTCAGCCCGTCGAGCGCCTGGGCGAGCGCCATGTCGCGCTGCGTGGCGGTCAGGTCGTCGGCCGCGGCCTCGAACACGCGGTCGCCCTCGGCGATCTGCTTCTCGAGGTCGCGCACGTTCGGGGAGATCGCGCTCCACACGTCACGCCGCAGCCCGGCGTTCAGCCCGACCTCGCTGGTCGCCTCGCCCTCGAAGAACCGCGACACCGGGCCGAGCGTGGGGTCCGCGGAGGGGAAGAACGAGCGCTCGGTGTGCAGGGTGCCGATCGTCTCGCCGTCGCGCGAGACCCGCATGTCCGCGCCCAAGTCGATCTTCTCGAGCCGCCCGTTGCTCGCCGCCACGAGATCGCTGGTCGGCTTCGCGTAGGTGATCTCGTAGCCGCCCACGCGCGCGGTCTTGCCGACGGTGAGCTCGACGTCCCGCGCGTCCTGGAATGCCGACGAGGCCGCCACGCCCGCGAACAGCACCGACACGCCGACGTGCACGGTGTAGCCGCCGTAGCGCCGCCGGTTGCGGCGGATCAGCTGCACCAGCGCGGTCGGCGCCGAGTCGCCCGACATCGCCCGCCGCGCCCGCACGCCGCGCCACAGCTCCTGCCCGACCGCCGCGATCACGAACGACGCGAGGCCGAACATGAGCAGCGCGCCGACCGAGCCGGTCACCCCGGCCACCAGCAGCACGACCACCACCGCCACGCCGACGGCCGCGGGCCGCAGCAGGTTGCGCCGCAGGTTCGCCGCCGTCGCCCGCCGCCAGGCGATCACCGGCCCGATCCCGGACAGCAGCACCAGGACCAGCGACAGCGGCACGATGTAGCGGTCGAACCACGGCGGGCCGACCGACGCCTCGTTGCCCGTCACCGCCTCGGAGATCAACGGGAAGAACGTCCCCCAGAAGATGACGAAGCACAGCCCCACCAGCACGAGGTTGTTGAGCAGGAAGACCGCCTCGCGCGACAGCAGCGAGTCGAGCCGCGCCTCGGAGCGCAGGTCCGGGGCGCGCGAGACGACGAGCGCGATCGAGCCGGCGATCAGCACGCCGATGAGGACGAGGAACGGGACGCCGAGCGTCGAGGCGCCGAACGCGTGGATCGAGTTCAGGATCCCGGAGCGGACCAGGAACGTGCCGAGGATCGCCAGCACGCCGGTGGCGAGCACCAGCGAGACGTTCCAGATCTTCAGCATCCCGCGCTTCTCCTGGATCATCACCGAGTGCAGGAACGCGGTGCCGATCAGCCACGGCATCAGCGAGGCGTTCTCGACCGGGTCCCAGGCCCAGTAGCCGCCCCAGCCGAGCTCGCTGTACGACCAGCGGGCGCCGAGCAGGACGCCGATGCCGAGGAAGAGCCAGGCGGCGAGCGTGAACGGGCGCGTGAGCCGGATCCACTCGGCGTCGAGCCGCCGCGTGATCAGCGCCCCGATCGCGAACGCGAACGGGATCGCGAACAGCGTGTAGCCCGAGTAGAGCATCGGGGGGTGGATCATCATGCTCGGGTGGCGCAGCAGCGGGTTGAGGCCCGCGCCCTCGCTGACCGGCGCCGCGACGCGGTCGAACGGGTTCTCGAGGAACACGAGCAGCGAGCAGAAGAAGACCGCGAAGCCGAGCAGGACGGCGGTCGCGTACGGGGCGACCTCGCGCGCCCGCCGGCGCGTCAGGTACAGGATCAGGCTCGACCACAGCGACAGCAGCACGACCCACAGCAGCAGCGAGCCCTCCTGCGAGGACCACACCGCGGTGGCGCGGTAGAAGGCGGGCGTGGTGGTCGACGAGTGCTCGGCGACCACCGCGAGCGCGAAGTCCGAGCGCAGGAACGCCGCCTCGAGCACCGCGAAGCTGATCACGAGCACGCCGGCGGTGGCGTAGACCGCGCGGCGACCCGAGTCGATCCACCCCCGGCCGCCCGCGCGGACGCCGTAGAGCGAGGCGCCGATCCCGTACAGCGCGACGCACAGCGCCAGCACGAGGCAGCCTGAGCCGAGGCTCAGCATCGGATCAGGCGTTCGACTCCGCCGTGAACTTCGACGGGCACTTCGTCACCAGCGAGTCGCGCTCGCCGACGAACGTGTTGCCGCGCTTGCGGACGTCGACGATGATCTCGCGCCCGTCGCGGAACGGGTCGGGCAGCGCGCCCGTGTAGGAGACGGGCACGGAGACGTGGCCCGCGCGGTCGCGGACCCGGAACGTGTGGGTGGTCCCCTCGCTGCGGATCGATCCGGGCAGCACCTTGCCTGTCAGCTCGTATACCTGGCCAGGCTTTGCGGAGGCCGCGAGCTGGGACGGCGAGCGGGCCTCGGAGGAGGCCGAGAAGCTCGTGTAGATCAGCGCGCAAGCCAGTAGCAGAGCGCAACTGAGCGCGGTGACGAAACGGAGCTTGCGCTTCCGGACGGGGTCCACGACTCCATTATGGCCATGTTGAGGAGCGGGCTCTGGCCACCATGCCCGAGAAACCTTTGCGCAAGTTCTGCGTTGTTTGTGTCGAAGAACAAACTATGCAGCTTGCAACCCAGATCTCCCGACGTACCCGCCGGGGCGACGCGCGCCCCGCTCCCGAGGACCTACGGGCCTCGGAGCGCCTGCGCGCCCAGCGCACCCCAGCACCGGAGGATCAGGCTCTGTACCGGTGCCAGTGCGGCTACAGCTTCAAGGCGGAGGTCACTACGTCCGTCGGCTGCCCCCACTGCGGTACCGCTCAGGCCTGGTAGCCCTCCGGCGCCGGCCTAGCCGCCACCGCCGCCGTCACCCCCTCCGCCGCCGACGCCGGCGTCGATGAATCCCGCGCCGAACACGTCGAAGGCGCCGCCCAGGCTGTCGGCGAGGCCTGCGAAGTCCAGCCCGCCGGAGTCCCAGTACGCCGCGGTCTTGGACATCTCGTGCGACGGGAGGGACGCCAGCGCGGAGCCGATGTGCTTCAACACCGGCTGGCCCGGTGTGGCGAACTGGGTGAGGAACACCGAGGCGCCGGCCCCGGCCACGAACGCGCGCACCCATGTCTCATCGTGCGACCAGCCGAACAGCCCGCGCCGGGTGACCTCCATCCAGGCGTCGAGCTGCTCGAACGCCCGGTTGCCGGCCGGGGTGCGCGCGTTGACGGACGAGAGCAGCTCGCGCTGCCGGAGCGAAGGAGCCACGTCGCGCTCCAGGTACGTGCGGTAGCCGCCGGCCCGCGCCGCGACCGACGCGAACCTGGTGAGCAGCACGCCGTGCGCCTCGCCGGCCGGATCGTCGAACGGGACGCCGAGGCTGCGGCGCTTCATGTTCGTGTGCAGCTCGACCACCGGCCGCAGCGATCGGCTCCTCGACCGCGCCCTTGTGCGGCCCGTCGCAGAGCAGGAAGGTGGGGTACCGCCCCGGCGCCCAGCGGCGGCGAACCCACGCGCCCCGCAGGTCCAGCGCCCGGCGCGCGACCAGCTCCGTCAGCGCGAGCTTGAACGCGTGCAGACCGTGCGCGTTGTTGCCGAGCCCGTACCGCAGCACGTACGACTCCGGTGCGGTCAGTGGCCAGGGCTCGTCGGGGAGCCGTGGCCCGCTTCCGAGGAATTGCATCCCGGCGTCTCCTTCAGTCGTGGTGTGTACAACCCGACTTCCAGTTGGCCCTGGCGGTAATGAGACCCGCTCGCACACCTTGTGTCAATAGCCACAAGGTAAATGTTGTCTCAACGCTTCGAGAGCGGGCGAGGGGAATCGAACCCCCATTTCAGGCTTGGGAAGCCCGCGTCTTAACCATTGGACAACGCCCGCGAGAGGCCGCCAGGATACCGGCCCGGCACTACCCTCTGCTCATGCGCTTCCGCGCCTCCTGGGCCGTGATCCTCGCCGCCGCGCTGCTCGTCGGGCTGCTGGCCTACGGGGTGGCGTCGCGGGGGGACGATCGCTCGATCGACGAGGCGACCGCGCGCGGTGAGCGGGTCGACGCGCCCGCCGAGGACCTGCCGGTGCTCGGGGCCGAGGACCAGTCGTCGCTGGCCGACTACAAGGGCAAGGTCGTCGTCCTCAACTTCTGGGCCTCGTGGTGCAAGCCGTGCACCGAGGAGCTGCCGCTGCTCGAGAAGACCCACAAGGCGATCGCCGGCCGCAACGCGACCGTGCTGGGCGCCAACTACCAGGACGTCTCCGACTCCGCCCTGCAGTTCGTGCGCCGCTTCAAGCTCACCTACCCGAGCCTGCGCGACCGCGACGGGCAGTACGCCGACCGCTACGGGTCGCGCGCCTTCCCCGAGACGTTCGTGATCGACCGCCGGGGCCGGATCGCCGCCCAGCGCCGCGGCCCGGTCGACGAGGAGTGGCTGGACGAGACGGTCACGCCGCTGCTGGAGGAGAAGGCGTGAGGATCGCGCTGCTCGCGGTCCTGCTCGTGTTCGCGACCGGCGCCGCGCCGCAGGCCTCGCTGCCCGACATCGAGGACGAGGTGATGTGCGTCGAGTGCGGCACCGCGCTCAACGTCTCGACCTCCACCGTCGCCGACCAGGAGCGCGCCTTCATCCGCCGCCAGATCGCGATGGGCAAGGACAAGCAGGAGGTCAAGGACGCGCTGGTGGAGGAGTTCGGGCCCGGTGTGCTCGCCGACCCGCCGTCGAGCGGCTTCGACCTCGCCGCCTACCTCGTGCCGGCGCTCCTCGCGCTGCTCGCGATCGCCGGGCTGGCGGTGGCCGCCCGCCGCTGGCGACGCCGGGCCTCCCCCGCGCCCGTGGCCGGCGAGCCGCTCGGCGAAGAGGACGCGCGCCGGCTCGACGCCGAGCTGGCCGCCTACGACCGGCGATGAGCGGCGGAGTCGACACGACCGTCGTCGCCGCCTTCGCGGTCGGCTTCGTGTCGTTCATCTCCCCGTGCGTGCTGCCGCTCGTCCCGGGCTACCTGTCGGCGGTCTCCGGCGTCACCGTCGCCGAGATGCAGCGCGGCGAGCGCGCCAACGTGCTGATGCCCGCGATCGTCTTCTGCCTCAGCTTCACGGTCGTCTTCGTCGCGCTCGGGATGACCGCCACCGGCCTCGGCTCGACGCTGCAGGACTCGCGCGGGACGCTCGACGTCGTCGCCGGGATCATCATCATCGCCCTGGGCCTCCTGTTCGTCCTCACCCCGTTCGTGCCCCGGCTCAACCGCGAGTGGCGGCCCGACATGCTGATCTCCCGCGCCGGCTCCGGCGGCCCGCTGATCGCCGGGGCGGCCTTCGCGTTCGCCTGGACCCCGTGCGTCGGCCCCACGCTCGGCGCGATCCTCACCGCCGCCTCGGTCAAGGACACCGTCGGCGAGGGCGCGCTGCTGCTCGCGTTCTACTCCGCCGGGCTCGCGGTGCCGTTCCTGCTCAGCGCCGTCGCCTTCACGCGCGCGACCGAGGCGTTCCGCTGGCTGCGCGACCGCTGGACGATCGTGACCGCGCTTTCCGGCATTGTGCTGATCGCAATGGGCGTCCTCCTCCTCACCGGCGAGCTCACCCGCCTCAACGGCGAGGCCCAGCAGGCGCTCGACTCGCTCGGCCTCAACGTGTTCCAGGACCTGTGATCGTCGTTCTCGACATCGGGTCGTCGTCCCTGCGCTCCTCGGTGTGGGAGCGCGACGCGACGCCGCTGGGCGAGAAGGCCCGCATCGAGCAGGCGGGGACGGGCGAGCTCGAGGCCGACCCGCTGCTCGGCCGCGTCGCCCGCGTGCTCGACCGCGCCGCCGCCGACGGCCGCGACGTCACCGCGGTGGCGACCGCCACGTTCTGGCACTGCCTGCTCGGGCTCGACGAGCGCGGCCGCCCGATCACGCCCGTCTACAGCTGGGCCGACGCCCGCTCCGCCCCCTACGCGGGCGAGCTCCGCGACCGGCTCGACGAGCAGGCGATCCACGCCCGCACCGGCTGCCGCCTGCACTCGAGCTACTGGCCGGCCAAGCTCGCGTGGCTGCGCGACACCCAGCCGCAGACGTTCGACCAGGTCCGCACCTGGGTCTCGCCCGGCGAGTACGTCCACCGCCGCCTGCTCGGCGACGCCGCGGCCAGCGTCTCGATGGCCTCCGGCACCGGGCTCTTCAACCAGGCCACCTGCGAGTGGGACATGGAGCTGGCCGCCGAGCTCGGCGTCGAGGACAAGCTGCCGAGCATCGACGACACGCCGCGCAGCGGCCTCGCCCGCGAGTGGGCGGAGCGCTGGCCGGCGCTCGCCGACGTCCCGTGGTTCCCGGCCTGGGGCGACGGCGCCACGTCCAACCTCGGCGCCGGCTGCGACACCGAGGAGCGCGCGGCGCTGATGATCGGCACCAGCGGCGCCCTGCGCGTGTGCAAGCGCGCCGAGCCGCCGGCGCCGCCGCCCACGCTGTGGTGCTACCGCGCCGACGCGGAGCGGATCCTGCTGGGCGGCAGCCTCTCCGACGGGGGCAGCGTGGTCGCCTGGCTCCAGAAGACCACCAACCTCCCGGAGCTCGAAGACGCGGAGCCCGACATCGCCGAGATGGCGCCCGACAGCCACGGCTTGACCTTCCTGCCGCTGCTGTCCGGCGAGCGCGGCCCGGGCTGGAGCGACCGCGCGGGCGCGGCCATCGAGGGCCTGACCATCGAGACCACCCCGCTCGAGCTCCTGCGCGCCGGGCTCGAGGCCGTGGCGCTGCGCTTCGCGATGCTCGACGCCGACCTGCCGGGCGAGCAGCTCGTCGTCGCCACCGGCGGCGGGCTCGTCAACTCACCGGCCTGGACGCAGATCATCGCCGACGCGCTCGGCCGCCCCGTCGCCCACTCGGGCGTCAAGGAGGGCTCCAGCCGCGGCGCCGCCGTGCTCGCGCTCGAGGCGCTCGGCGAGACGCCCGGCGAGGCGCCGATCGGCGACACCTTCGAGCCGAACCCGGAGGCGACCGAGACCTACAAGGCCGCCCTCGAGCGCCAGCAGGCGCTCTACGACCGCGTGATCACATCGAGTCCGGTGCTTCAACGCCCAGCAGACCCAGAGAGCGCGCGATGACCGCCTTGGTCGCCCGGACCTGGCCGAGCCGCAGCGAGCGCAGCGCGTCGGAGCCGGCGTCGCGCACCGGGCAGTCGCGGTAGAACGCCGCGAACGCCTGCGACAGCTCCAGCGCGTAGGCGGCGATCTTGTGCGGCGCCCGCCGCTCGGCCGCCTCGGCGACCTCGCCCGGGAAGGCCAGCAGCTTCTTGATCAGCTCGCGCTCGCTGGCATGCAGCTCCAGCCCCGACCAATCGCCCCCGGGATCGTCGACCTGGCGCAGGATCGACGCGCAGCGGGCGTGGTGGTACTGGACGTAGTAGACCGGGTTGTCCTTCTCCTGCCGCTTGGCGAGCTCGATGTCGAGGTCGACGGTCGAGTCGTGCGAGCGGCTGAGCATGAAGTAGCGGGTCGCGTCGACGCCGATCTCGGCGATCAGGTCGTCGAGCGTCACGAAGTCGCCCCGGCGCTTGGACATCGAGGCGCGGCGGCTGCCCTCGACGATGTGGACGAACTGGAGGATCGGGATCTCGAGCCGGTCAGGATCGACGCCGAGCGCCGCCATGCAGGCCTTCATCCGCGCGATGTAGCCGTGGTGATCCGAGCCGAGCAGGTTGACCATGCGGTCGAAGCCGCGCTCGAGCTTGTCCTCGTGGTAGGCGCAGTCGTTGGCGAAGTAGGTCGTGTCGCCGCTCTGACGCACCAGCACGCGGTCCTTGTCGTCGCCGAACTGCTTGGTGCGCAGCCACAGCGCGCCCTCGGAGCGGTAGGTGTGGCCCTGCTCCTCCAGCAGCGCCAGCGTGCGCTGCACGGCGCTCGGGTCGCCCTCGTGGAGGCTGCGCTCGAGGAACCACGAGTCGAAGTGCACGCGGTAGGCCTCGAGCGTGGCCCGGATGCCGGTCATGATCGACTCGACGCCGCGCTCGGCCAGCGCGCCGGCCTCCATGTCGGCCGCGCCCTCGATGGCGCGGGCCAGCTCGTCGACGTACTCGCCCTGGTAGCCGTCCTCGGGCAGATCCTCGCCGCGGGCGCGGGCGCGGATCGACTCGCCGAGGCGGTCGATCTGGGAGCCGCTGTCGTTGAAGTAGTACTCGCGGCTGACGCTGTGGCCGGCGAGCTCCAGGATCCGCGCCAGCGCGTCGCCGAACGCGGCGTGACGGCCGGAGGCCGCCGTCAGCGGGCCGGTCGGGTTCGCGGAGACGAACTCGACGAGCACCTTCTCGGCGGTCTCGGGCGCGCCGGCGCCGAAGCCGTCGCCGGCGGCCAGCAGGTCGTCCAGCGCGGCCACGAACCAGTCCTGGGCGAGGAAGACGTTGAGGAAGCCCGGCCCGGCCACCTCGACCCGCTCCACGCGCTCGCCCAGGCGGCCGGAGAGCTCGCCGGCCAGCCGCTCCGCGATGTCGCGCGGCTTGGCGCCCAGCGCGGGCGCCAGCAGCATCGCCGCGTTGGTCGAGTAGTCGCCGAAGCCCGCCTTCTTCGGGCGCTCCAGCGTCGGCCGCACCCGCGGAGCGGGCTTGCCGTTGCGCAGCGCGGCGGCGGCGTCCTCGACGGCGGTGCGGAGCTCTTCGAGCGGACCCATGGGCTCAGTGATGGTAGGGCTCGCCCGCGAGGATCTTGTGGGCGCGGAACAGCTGCTCGAGCAGCACCACCCGCGCGAGCTGGTGCGGGAGCGTCATCGGGCCCAGCGAGAGCGTGAAGTCGCGCCGCTCCAGCTCGGTCCCGTACGGCCCGCCGATCACGAACACGACGTCGCGCCCGCCCTGGCGGCGCTCCTCGAGGAACGCCGCGAACGCCTCGCTGGAGAGCTGCGTGCCCCGCTCGTCGAGCAGGACGACGACTGACGAGCTCGACGGGATCCGGCGCTCCAGCGCCTCGTCCTCCCGCACCTCGACGATCTCGACCCGCGCCTGCCGGCGCAGCAGCTTTTCGTAGTGCGCCACGTCGTCCGAGAAGGGCGGGCGCAACCGCCCGACCGCGAGCACCACCAGTCGCACTTACGCGATACTAGGCGTCACATGGCTGACGAGGACCCCGAGCGCCACATCAACCTGCAGACCACGCCGGAGATCATGGCGGGGCACTACGCGAACTTCGCGAACGTGTCGCACTCCGACTACGAGTTCAGCATCACGTTCGCCCGTGTCGACCATGAGGTCGAGGAGCAGGAGGTCCCCGGCGTCGTCGTCACCCGCGTCAACCTCTCTCCCCGCCTGATGCGCGAGCTGATCGACGCGCTGGAGGACAACTACGGCAAGTGGAGAACCCGCGAGGGCATCAAGAGCCTGCCGGAGATCGGAGAGGAGCGGCATGGACGCGACACCCCCTGACGAGGAGCAGCAGAACTACGACGTCTGGCACGACCCGGCCGACGGCGCGCTGCTGGTCTGCGCGTCCGGCGAGCTCGACCTCGCCGCCGCGCCGCGCCTCGCCACCGTGCTCTCCATGGCCAGCAGCAGCTCCGAGCCGTGCGTCGTGCTCGACCTGTCCGAGGTCGACTTCATCGACTCCACCGCGCTCGGCGCGATCATGCACGCCTCCACCGAGGTCGAGGCGGCCGGCAAGCGGATGCTGGTGGTCGCCCTCGACGGGCCGGTCCGGCGCCTGCTCGAGATCACGAACCTGACCGGGCGCTTCCGCGTCTACCCGTCGCGCGACGACGCCCTGGCCGCCGCCTCGGCCTGACCGATCCGCTCGATCGTCGGCGGGTGGGTGCCGAGCAGGAAGGTCACCCAGCCCGGCGGGTCGGGGTCGGAGACGTTCTTGACCGCGATCCGGCGCTGGAACGCGATCTGCGTCTTGGGCTCGCCGGTCAGCTCGAGCGCGTAGGCGTCGGCGCGCTGCTCGACGGCGCGTGAGAGCTGGTTGGAGACGACCGTGATGGCGGGCGCGACGATCGCCACCGCGAGCAGCACGCCCGGGAGCGCCGCCGGCGTGCCGATCGCGTCACGGCCGGCGAGCTTCTCGCCCAGCCGTGCGACCGCGAACATGCCGAACGGGGCGACGATGGCCAGGTAGAGCAGCCCGTGCGGCACGTCCTGGTGGTGGACGTGACCGAGCTCGTGGGCGACCACGAGCCGGGTCTCGGCGGGCGTGAAGTCCTTGATGAGGTTGTCGTAGAGCACGACGCGCTTCGTGCGCCCGAGGCCGGCCACGTAGGCGTTGGCGGCCGTGGTGCGGCGCGAGGCATCGATCTCGTAGACCTCGCCGACGTCGACGCCCGCCTTCTCGGCCAGCTCGATCACGTCGGCCCGCGTCTTGCTCCCTTCCTTCAGCGGCGTGAACTTGTTGAACAGCGGGTCGAGGATGATCGGCGAGGCGTAGGTGATCGCCACGCCGAACAGCACGACGACGACCGAGCCCGCGATCCACCAGCGGCGGCCGAGCTTGCGCATGCCGAAGATCAGCAGCGCGCCGCCCGCCCCCCACAGCACGGCGCCGATGGCCTGGGACTTGGCGATGTCGCCGACCCAGCCGATCCAGTCCTGGGTCACCAGGCCGACATCCTTGGCGCGCTCCCGCGAGATCGCGCCGACGGGCAGCGGGGCGAGGCCGAGCACGAGCGAGATCCCCGCGGCCGTGGCGGCGCCGGCCAGCACCGGGCGGCGCGCGCCGAAGGCCCGGATCCGCGGCGGCGCCTTGCGGACGATCACCACGAGGACCCCGAGCTCGATCAGCAGGCGCGCTCCGTAGAGCCACAACTGGCCATTCCGGAAGTCCTCGGCCTTTTCAAGCTGACCCGGGCTGAAATAGGCTCGCGCGTCGACCGGCACCGGCGCGGGCCCCAGATCGCGGGGACGGAAGAGGAGCACGGCTCCCTCTGCCACCACGATTGCGGCCACCAGCGCGATCGGAAGGCCGAACGTCCTCCGCACCGAAAAGACTGTACGCATGCGCATCGCCATCGCCTCGGACATCCACGGCAACAAGCACGCCTTCGAGGCCGTGATCGCCGCCGCCGAGGCCGCGGAGGCCGACGAGCTGTGGTGCCTGGGCGACCTCGTCGGCTACGGCGGGGACCCCGATGCCTCGGTCGCGCTGGCGATGGAGCACTGCGCGATCTGCCTCGCCGGCAACCACGACCTGGCGGTGGTCGACGTGCTCTCGCTCGAGGACTTCTCGCGCGGCGCCGCGCTCGCCGCCCAGTGGACGAAGGAGACCATCAAGCCCGAGACGCGCGAGTTCCTGCTCTCGCTCTCGCCCGAGGGCGGCGCCGAGGGCGTCGGCCTCTACCACGCCTCGCCGCGCGACCCGATCTGGGAGTACGTCCTCTCCGGCCTGACCGCGGAGCTGTGCCTCGACACCACCGACTACCGGGTGTCGTTCATCGGGCACTCGCACGTCGCGCTGTCGTTCAACCGCAACGAGGGCGAGTCCGCCACCGGCTCGACCCGCCGCGAGGGCGACAACCTCGACATCTCGGCCGGCGAGTGGCTGATCAACCCCGGCAGCACCGGCCAGCCGCGCGACGGCGACCCGCGCGCGGCGTGGCTGATGCTCGACACCGAGCGCTGGACCGCGGAGTGGCGGCGGGCCGAGTACGACATCGCGGGGGCGCAGGCGGCGATCCGGGCGGCGAACCTGCCGGACTCCCTCGCCGAGCGCCTTCAGTACGGTCAATAGGCCCCTATGCATCGATCGCTCCCGCTCGGGCTGGCGCTCGCCGCCGCCCTGCTGCTGCCCGGGTGTGGCAGCTCCGACCCCAAACTGATCCCTCAGGACCGCGCCGACCAGCTCATCCAGAGCGTCGACGAGGTCGCCGCGCGCACGAGCGACGAGGACTGCGACGGCGCCGAGGCGGCGCTGCGCGACGCCCGCAACCAGGTCTCCGAGCTTCCGCGCGAGGTCGACGGGGACCTGAAGGACAACCTCAACCAGTGGCTCGACCAGATCGCCGAGAAGATCCCCGACGACTGCAAGCCCTCCTCGACGCCGACGGCGACGCCGTCGGAGACCGCGACGCCCACCGAGACGCCGTCCCCGACCGAGACGCCGACCGAGACGGCGACGCCCACCGAGACGGCGACGCCGACCGAGACCCCGTCCGCCACCGCGACCCCGACGGTGGAACCACCGGACACCGGCGGTGTCCTTCCGGGGGATGAGGACGACGATGGCGGCTGATCAACTGTTCGCGGACCGGTACCGGCTCGAGCGCCGGCTCGGCGTGGGCGGCATGTCCACGGTCCAGCTCGCGTTCGACACGCGGCTGGAGCGCTACGTGGCGGTCAAGCTGCTGGCCGAGCACCTCGCCGAGGACCGCAGCTTCGTCGCGCGCTTCCGCCGCGAGGCGCTGGCGGCCGCGCGGCTCGTGCACCCCAACGTCGTCCAGGTGTTCGACTACGGGCTCGACGACGAGACGCACCGCAACTTCATCGTCATGGAGCACGTCGACGGGCACTCCTGCGCGGAGCTGCTCAAGGAGCACGGGATCCTCGACCCGCGCGACGCCGTCGACATCCTCGAGCAGGCGTGCCGCGGGCTCGACTACGCCCACCGCAACGGCGTCGTGCACCGCGACGTCAAGCCCGGCAACCTGCTGCGCAGCCACGAGGGCGTGGTCAAGCTCGCCGACTTCGGCATCGCGAAGGCGGCCGAGGACTCGGAGATCACCAAGGCCGGCTCGGTGCTCGGCACCGCCGCCTACCTCTCGCCCGAGCAGGCGCGCGGCGAGAAGGCCGGGCCGCCCGCCGACCTGTACGCGCTCGGCGTCGTCGCCTACCAGCTGATGACCGGCCGGCTGCCCTACGAGGCGGCGTCGCTGACCGACCTCGCGCGGATGCAGGAGGCCGGGCTGCCGATCAGCCCCAGCGAGGTCGACCCCGACATCCCGCCCGCGCTCGGCGAGGCCGTGATGCGCGCGCTGCACCCGCTGCCGGAGGGCCGCTACGAGGGCGCGCTGGAGATGGGCGACGCGCTGGGCAAGGGCCTGCGCGGGATCGCGCCCGAGCCGACCGACGCCACGCTGGCGCTCGACCCGACCGAGGCGACGCGGATGCTCGGCGACACCGCCGCCACGCGCGCGCAGACCGGCACCTCGAGCCGCCCCGCGCAGCGCACCCGCCGCCCGCTCGAGCCGATCGACGAGCCGCCGCGCCGCCGCGAGCCCGCCCGCCGCCCCGCGGTCGCACCGCCGCCCGCCGCCGCCCGCCGCAAGCGCCGCAACCCGCTCCGCTACGTCGTCATGCTCGTGCTGCTCCTCGCGGTCGCCGTCGCCGGCGTGCTCGCCTACCAGACCGCCCAGGACGGGGCGGACCGCGCCGTCCAGCTGCGCGAGAACGTCGAGGGCAACGTCGAGGACGCGGTCAACGAGATCAAGGGCCTGATCGAGGACAACACGCGCTAGGGCTGTCTCCGCCGGCGTTCGCGGCACCGCCGGCGAACGTCAACACCGGCTGGGTAGGGGTCGGGTTCGGGCGGGGGCGGCACGAGTGTCGTCTCGACCACCCATACCGTGGTTGAGGTGACATTCGTGGGCTCCGCGGGGTCTTGAACCCGCTTCCTACCCAGCCGCAGTTCGCCCGAGCTCCCAGGGCGCGGCGCCTCCGCGGGACGCCGCGACGGCCTCATCGAGCCGCCCCGCCGCGATCGCTTCGCGCAGCGACGCCATCAACATCTGCAGGTACGCGAGGTTGTGGATCGTGAGGAGCCGGGAGGCGGTGGACTCGCGGCCCTTGAGCAGGTGGTGGAGGTAGGCGCGTGAGTAGCCGCGGGCGCAGGCCGGGCAGGGGCAGCCCTCGAGGACCGGCTCGTCGGCCTCGCGGTAGCGGCCCTTGGCGAGGTCGACGCGCCAGCGCTGCTCCGGCTCGGGCACGATCGCCATGCCGTGGCGGCCGAGGCGGGTCGGCATCGCGCAGTCGAAGGTGTCGATGCCAAGCTCGACGCCGCGCAGCAGGTCGTCGATCTCGCCGATCCCGAGCAGGTGGCGAGGGCGGGAGTCCGGCAGCTCGGAGACCGCCCACTCGACGACCTCGTACATCTGCGGCTTGTCCTCGCCGAGCGTGCCGCCGATCGCGATCCCGCCCGGGCCGCGGGCGGCGACCGCCTGGGCAGACTCGCGCCGCAGGTCCTCCTCCACCCCGCCCTGGACGATCCCGTAGACGAGCTGGTCGCCGGGGCCGTGCTCGGCGTGCCAGGCGAGGCAGCGGTCGAGCCAGCGGTGGGTGCGCTCGGTCGAGCGCGCGGTGTAGTCGCGGGTGACGTTGAACGGCGTGCACTCGTCGAACACGAGCGCGATGTCGGAGTGCAGCGCGGCCTGGATCTCCATCGAGGTCTCGGGCGCCATGAACCGCTCCGAGCCGTCGAGGTAGGAGCGGAAGCGCACGCCCTCCTCGGCGATCTCGAGGATCGAGCCGGTGCGCTCGCCGTGCGCCTGGCGGCCCTTGATCTCGTCGGCCACCGTGCCGTGCCCCATCGAGAACACCTGGAAGCCGCCGGAGTCGGTGATGATCGGCCGCTCCCAGCGCATGAAGCGGTGCAGGCCGCCGAGCCGGCGGATCAGCTCGTGGCCGGGCGCGAGGAAGAGATGGAACGTGTTGCCGAGCACCATGTCGTAGCCGAGGTCGGCCGCCTCGGAGACCTCGAGCGTCTTGACCACCGCCTTGGTCGCCAGCGGGACGAAGGCGGGCGTGCGGACCTCGCCGTGGGCGAGCCGCAGCGTGCCGGTGCGGGCGCGCGAGGCGGCGTCGCGGTGATGGATGTCGAAGCCGGGCAAGCCGCAGCTACAGCGGGCGGGCCAGGAGCCCCGCGAGCGCCTGCATCTCGTCGAGCGAGAAGTGGCGGACGAAGCCGGCGCGCACGACGGAGAGGTAGGTCGCGCAGGCCTCCTCGACGGCGGCGCGGCCACGGTCGGTCAGCACGGCGTAGCAGCCGCGGCCGTCCTTGTCGCAGGTCGTGCGGCCGACCATGCCCTCGCGCTCGAGGCGGTCGATCAGGCGCGTCATGCCGGAGCGGCTGAGCAGGGCGTGCTCGGCGAGCTCGGCCATCCGCAGCTTGCCGTGCGGCGCGGCGTACAGGCTCTTGAGCACCTCGTAGGACGTCAGCGGCAGGCCGTGGCGCGCCTCGAGCTCGGCGTCGAGCTCCTTGACGAGCGCGGCGTGGACCCGGACCAGGCCCCGCCACGCGGCCAGCTCGATCTCGCCGAGCTCAGCCTCACCCGTTGGCGCGACGACGTTCACGCACGAAAGCTTAGCCCGGTCGCGTCGGCGCCCATCAGTCGTCGAAGTTCTCCGACGACAGGACGGCGAACGCCGCGCCCTGCGGGTCCATGATCAGCACGAAGCGACCGCCGTTGGGCACGTCGATCGGCCCGAGGAACGGGTTCCCGCCCGCCGCCTCCGCCGCCTCGATCGTCGCGTCGACGTCGTCGACCGCGAAGTAGGGGAACCAGTTGGAGGGCACGCCCTCCGGCGGCACGGTCATGCCGCCGTTGGTGCGCTCGCCGTTCCAGATCACCCAGTACGGCGGCTCCTCGCTCATCTGCTCGAAGCGCCAGCCGAGCAGCGAGCCGTAGAACGCCTGCGCGGCGTCCGCGTCCGTCGTCGCGGTGTCCGCCCACGCCAGCGCGCCGGGCTCGTTGACGACCTCGGCGCCGATGCTCGTGCCGGGCTGCCACAGGCACAGCACCGCGCCCGTCGGATCCGCGACCACCGACATGCGGCCGACGTCCATCACGTCGAACGGCCCCGCGAGCACGTTCCCGCCCGCCTCGCCGGCCTTCGCCGACACGGCGTCGACGTCGTCGACGGTCACGTAGACGTTCCAGTGCGGCGGGATGCCGTTCGCGGTCTCGTCCTCCTGCTGGGTCGCGATCGCCGCGGCCGCACGGCCGCGGTGCTTCGCCATCGAGTAGGTCTGCCCCTCGCCGATCGGCGCCTCGTCGTACTCCCACCCGAACAGGCCGCCGTAGAACGCCTTCGCGCCCTCCTGGTCGGTCGTCGCCAGGTCGGACCAGGAGAGCGTCCCGGGCTTGTGGCTCGTGCGGTCAGGCATGGTCGTCCTCCTCAGTCGTCGGTCGCCGCGAGCAGCGACCGTCCCGTCATCTCGTCCGGCTGCTCGATCCCCAGCAGGGCGAGCACCGTGGGCGCGACGTCGGCGAGGATGCCCTCGCCGTCCAGCCGCGCGCCCTCCAGCGTGACGAGGAACGGCACCGGATTGAGTGAATGGGCCGTGTCCGGCGAGCCGTCCTCCTCGAGCATCTCGTCGGCGTTGCCGTGGTCGGCGACGATGATGCAGGCGCCGCCCGTGCCGTGGACGGCCTCGACGACACGTCCGAGGCACTCGTCGACCGTCTCGATCCCCTTGACGGCCGCCTCGATGACGCCGGTGTGCCCGACCATGTCCGCGTTCGCGAAGTTGATGATCCCGAACACCGGGGTGTCCTCCTCCCAGTGCCGGATGAACGCGTCGGAGGACCCCCGTGCGCTCATCTCGGGCTTCTTGTCGTACGTCGGCACGTCGCGCGGCGAGTCGACGAGCTCGCGCACCTCGCCCTCGTAGGGCTCCTCCTCGCCGCCGTTGAAGAAGTAGGTCACGTGCGGGTACTTTTCTGTCTCGGAGACGTGCAGCTGCGTCTCGCCGCGCTCGGCGATCAGCTTCGCCAGCGTCATGTTGGGCCGCTCGGGCGGGTACGCGACCGGATACGGCCAGCCCTCCTCGTACTCGGTCAGCGTCGCGTAGCGGTCGACCCCGGCCTTGTCGAGTGCCTCGGTGATCTGGCGCATGCGGTCGGGGCGGAAGTTGAACGCGAGCACGGAGTCGCTCGGGCGGATCGTCGCGTCCTCGTCGCCGATCTTCGTCGGGGTGATGAACTCGTCTGTCTCGTCGCGCGCGTAGGCTGCCTTCGCGGCCGCCTCGCCGGAATCCGCGTCGTGCTCGGCCTCGCCCTCCATCAGCAGCTTCACGGCCTTCTCCGTGCGGTCCCAGCGGGTGTCGCGGTCCATCGCAAAGTAGCGCCCGATGACCGTGCCGATCCGCCCCACGCCGGCCTCGTCCAGCCAACCCTGCACCGTCGCGAGCATCTTCGCGCCGCTCTTGGGGCCGGTGTCGCGACCGTCGGTGAAGGCGTGGATCACGAGGTCCTCGACGCCCTCCTCGGCGGCCAGTTCGACGAGCGCCTTCAGGTGGCGGTCGGAGGAGTGCACGCCGCCGTCGGACACGAGCCCGATCAGGTGCACGCGCGGGACGTCGCGGAGCGCCTCGAGGACCACTTCGTTCTCGGCCAGCGAACCGTCCTCGACCGCCTTGTCGATCCGCAGCAGGTCCTGCGGGACGATCGCCCCCGCGCCGAGGTTGAGGTGGCCGACCTCTGAGTTGCCCATCTGGCCGGGCGGCAGCCCGACGGCCTCGCCGCAGGCGGTCAGCTGCGTGTGGTCGTACGTGTCCCACAGCCCGTCGAACACCGGAGTGTCGGCCAGCGAGACCGCGTTCCCCGGACCGTCCGGCGCCAGGCCCCAACCGTCGAGGATGACGAGGCAGACGCCGGGGACGGTGGTCACGGAGTCGCGACCTCCTCGCGCGCGATCTCGACGATCTGCGCCAACGAGTCCGGGTCGAGGCTCGCGCCGCCGATGAGCGCGCCGTCGACGTCGGGCAGCGCCAGCAGCTCCTCGGCGTTCTCGGGCTTGAGAGAGCCGCCGTAGAGGATCCGCACGGCCTGGCCGGCCTCCTTGTCGATGCCCTCGACCAGCGCGCGCACGAAGCCGACCGCCTCCTGCGCCTGCTCCGGCGTCGCGCTGCGGCCTGAGCCGATCGCCCAGATCGGCTCGTAGGCGACGACGACCTCGGCCAGGCGCTCGATCGGCACCTTCTCGAGCCCCTCCTGGACCTGGTGGCGCAGCTTGCGCTCCATCTCGCCTCGCTCGCGCTCCTCCTCGGTCTCGCCGACGCACAGGATCGGGGTCAGCCCCGCCTCCAACGCGGCCGGCACCTTCAGCGCCAGGGCGCGGTCGGTCTCGTTGAAGTACTCGCGCCGCTCCGAGTGCCCGAGCACGACGCCGTCGACGTCGATCTCGGCCAGCATGGCGGGCGCCACCTCGCCGGTGAACGCGCCCTCGTCGGCCTCGTGCATGGTCTGCGCGTAGATCGCCACGCGCGAGCCGCGCGCCGAGTCGACGAGCGCCTGCAGCGCGAGGAACGGCGCGCAGACGGCGACGTCGACGCCGTCGGCGCTCGAGACCTTCGGCAGCAGCGCCTGGATGAACTCCTCGGCCTCGGCGATCGTCTTGTACATCTTCCAGTTGCCGGCGATGAACGGGGTGCGGCTCATGACAGCGCCTCCACGCCAGGGAGGGCCTTGCCCTCGATGAGCTCGAGCGACGCCCCGCCGCCGGTCGAGAGGTGGTCGACGCGGTCGGCGAGCCCGAACTCGGCGAGCGCCGCGGCGGAATCGCCGCCGCCGACCACGGTGGTGCCTTCACATTCGGCCATGGCTTCCGCTACCCGCCGCGTGCCGCCCGCGAACGGCTCGAGCTCGAACGCCCCCATCGGGCCGTTCCAGAACACCGTCCCGGCCTCCGCGATCACGGCCGCGTAGGCATCGGCGGAATCGCGCCCGATGTCGAGCCCCATCCAGCCGTCGGGGACGTCGACGCCGTCGAGCTCGCGCACCTCTGTGTCCGCGTCGAACTCGCGGCCCGCGACGAGGTCCTCGGGCAGCCGCAGCTTGTCGCTCTCGAGCGCGCGCTTCGCCGGCTCCACGCCCTCGGGCTCGCACTTCGACTCGCCGACGTCGTGGCCCTGCGCGGCGAAGAACGGGAAGCACATGGCGCCGCCGATCAGCACCGTGTCGGCGCGCTCCAGGAACGCGTCGAGCACGCCGATCTTGTCGGTCACCTTGGCGCCGCCGACGACCGCGACCAGCGGGCGCTTCGGGTCCTCGAGGATGCCGGTCAGCGTCTCCACCTCGCGCTCGAGCAGGCGCCCCGCCGCCGACGGCAGCAGGTGCGCGACCGCCTCGGTCGAGGCGTGCGCGCGGTGCGCGGCGCCGAACGCGTCGTTGACGTAGACGTCGGCGAGCGCGGCGTAGCGCTTGGCCAGCTCCTCGTCGTTCTCGGTCTCGCCCGGCTCGTAGCGGACGTTCTCGACCATCACCACCTCGCCGTCGGGCACGTCGTCGAGATCCTCGGCGAGCGTGACCTCGACGCCCAGGAGCTCCGACAGCCGCTCGGCGGCCGGCTTCAGCGAGAACTCCGGCTCGCGCTCCTTGGGCCGGCCGAGATGCGCGAGCAGCACGAGCCCCGCCGCGCCCTTCTCGCGCAGCTCCTCGAGCGTCGGCAGCGCGCCCTTGATGCGCGAGTCGTCGGTGATGCGGCCGTTGTCCAGCGGGACGTTGAAGTCCACGCGGACCAGGACGCGCTTCCCGTCGACGTCGAGATCGTCAAGCGTGCGCATGCACCAGGACGCGTTGCGCGAGCTCGACGCAGCGGTTCGAGTAGCCCCACTCGTTGTCGTACCAGGCGACGACCTTCACGAGCGTCCCGTCCAGCACCAGCGTCAGCGGCGCATCGAAGATCGACGAGTGCGTGGACTTGACGATGTCCGAGGAGACGATCGGGTCCTCCGAGTAGCGCAGGATCCCCTCGAAGGCGCCGGTGTCCGCCTGCGCCTTGAACGCCTCGTTGACCTCCTCCTTGGTCGTCTCGCGCGCGAGCACGACGGTGAGATCGACGACCGAGCCGGTGGGCACGGGGGCGCGGACCGCGAAGCCGGTCAGCTTGCCCTCGAGGTCGGGCAGCACGAGCCCGACGGCCTTGGCGGCGCCGGTCGAGGCGGGGATCAGGTTGATGGCGGCGGCGCGGGCGCGGCGCAGGTCCTTGTGCGGCATGTCCTGCAGCCGCTGGTCGGCCGTGTACGCGTGGATCGTCGTCATCAGCCCGTTCTCGATCCCGAACGTCTCGTGCAGCACCTTCGCGACCGGCGCCAGGCAGTTCGTCGTGCACGACGCGTTGGAGATGATGTGGTGCTGGTCGCGCGTCGTAGGTGTCGTCGAAGTTGACGCCGAGCGCGACCGTCACGTCGGGGTCGGTGGCCGGCGCCGAGATGATCACCTTCTGCGCGCCCGCGTCGAGGTGCTTCTGGGCGTCCTCGCGCTTGGTGAAGAGGCCGGTCGACTCGATCACGACATCGGCGCCGAGGTCCGACCACGGCAGCGCGGCCGGATCCTTCTCGCCGAGCGACCTTGATCTCCTTGCCGTCGACGACGATCGCGTCGTCGGTGTGCTCGACGGTCCCGGCGTAGGGGCCGTAGACGGAGTCGTACTTCAGGAGGTGCGCAAGCGTCTTCGAGTCGACGAGGTCGTTGACCCCGACCCACTCGATGTCCGCGTTGCGCTCATGAGCGGCGCGGAAGACGTTGCGTCCGATGCGGCCGAAGCCGTTGATCCCCACGCGTACGGCCATGTCCCTGGAACCCTCCGGTATCGCTTCCGAGGGCGAGCAGGCTAGCGGGCGGCCTACGCCCGCGTCGGGGCGCGATCCACGTCCCGGTGCTGGATCTCGATGAAGTAACGGTCGTCGGCGCGGAAGTGCGACGCGAGGTGCTCCGCGATCACCACCGAGCGGTGCCGCCCGCCGGTGCAGCCGATCGCCACCACCAGGTGCGCCTTGCCCTCGGTGACGTACTGCGGGAGCAGGTACTCGAGCAGCGGGATGACGCGGTCGTAGAACTCCTGCAGCCGGCCGTCGCGCCCGACGTAGTCGACGATCCGCGTGTCGTAGCCGGTCAGCGGCCGCAGGTCGGGCTCCCAGTGCGGGTTGGGGAGGAAGCGGACGTCGAAGGCGAGGTCGGCGTCGCGCGGCGGACCGTGCTTGTGGCCGAACGAGCCGAAGGTGACGGTCAGCCGCCGCGGCGACTTCTCCTCCAGCAGCTCGTTGGCGATCTTGCGCCGCAGCGCGGTCGCGCTCAGCCCGGAGGTGTCGATCAGCGAGTCGGCGAGCTCGCGGATCGGCGCCAGCGCCTCGGCCTCGCGCCGGACCCCGTCGAGCACGTTGCCGTCGGGCGCCATGCGGGTGCCGGCGGCGGGTCTCCTTGTAGCGCCCCAGCAGCGTCTCGTCGTCCGCGCACAGGAAGAGCAGCCGGTGCGAGACGCCGTCGGAGCGGAGCGTCTCGATCACGCGCGCCAGGCCGCCGAAGTACTCGCCGCCGCGCAGGTCGGAGACGACGGCGGCGCGCTCGACCTTCGAGCCCTCGTGCATGAACAGGCCGGCCAGCGAGCGGATCATCTCGGCCGGCAGGTTGTCGACGCAGAAGTAGCCGGCGTCCTCGAACACGTTCATCGCCGAGGACTTCCCCGCGCCCGACTGCCCCGAGATGATCACCAGATCGACGAGGTTTGTGTCCGGCGGCGCGGCGCCGTTGCCGCTCATGCTCCGATTCTCCCCTATCGGCCGGTCCGATTCAGGTGCGCATACAGTTCGCGGGCCACCTTCTGCGGCACGCCGGGCACCGCCTCGAGGGCGTCGCGAGGCGCCGCCAGCACCGCCTCCGGGCGAGCCGAAGTGCTTGAGCAGCGCCCGCTTGCGCGCCGGCCCGATGCCCGGCAGCTCGTCCATGATCGACTCCGTCATCGCCTTGTCGCGGCGCTGCCGGTGGTGGGTGATGGCGAAGCGGTGCGCCTCGTCGCGCACGCGCTGGAGCAGCTGCAGCTCGGGCGTGTCGTGGGCCAGCCGCAGCGGCTCGGAGCGGCCGGGGAAGAAGACCTCCTCGATCCGCTTCGCGAGCGAGACGACCGCGACGCCGCGCTCGACGAAGCCGCGCAGCGGCTCGAGCCCGGCCGACAGCTGACCCGGGCCGCCGTCGATCACCACGAGGTTGGGCAGCGCGGCGAACGACGCGTCGCGCTCGGCGTCGTAGGGCGACTTCTCGGTCTGCTTCTCCCACTGCGCGTAGCGGCGCGCGAGGACCTCCGCCATCGAGGCGAAATCATCGCTGCCTTCGACGGTGCGGATGGTGAAGCGGCGGTAATCGGACTTCTTCGGCGCGCCGCCCTCGAACACCACCATCGAGGCGACCGTGTGGGTGCCGCCGATGTTCGAGATGTCGAAGCACTCGATCCGCACCGGCAGCGCGTCGAGCTGGAGCGCGCTCTTGAGCGCGTCGAGCGCCTCCACGCGCTGCTGGCGCCGGCGCTCGGAGCGCAGCTTCTCCTGCTCGAGCGCGAGCAGCGCGTTGCGCTGGGCGAGGTCGAGGATGCGGCGCTTGCCGCCGCGCTCGGCGGCGCGGATCTCGACCGGGCCGCCGCGCCGCTCGCCGAGCATCTCGGCCAGCACCTGCAGCTCGGAGCCCTCGACGAGCTCGCCCTGGACCACGATCAGCGCCGGGATCGACATCGCGCTCGCGTAGTACTGGAGCAGGAACTCCTCGGCCGCGCGCGCGACCTCGTACTCGCCCTCGTTGTCGAGGTAGAAGCTCTGGCGGTCCGAGAGCACGCCGTCGCGGACCTGGAAGACCTGGGCGTTGGCCTCGGTGGCGTCGACGGCGACCGCGACCGCGTCGTAGGTGCCGGCGCGGTCGTCGGCGACGCGCTGGCGCTCGAGCAGCGCGCGCACTGCCTGCAGCCGGTTGCGCTCGATCGTCGCCTGCTCGAACTCCTGCTGGCCGGAGGCGAAGAACATCCGGTCCTCGAGCTCGCGCTCGATCTGGCGGAAGCGCCCGGACAGGAACGCGATCACCCCGTCGATGCCCCGGCGGTACTCCTCCTTGGAGACGTAGCCGACGCACGGGGCCCCGCAGCGCTTGATGTAGTAGTCGAGGCACGGCGAGCCCGAGCGGCGCCCCGGCTCCGGCCCTTCGCAGGAGCGGAACAGGAAGATCTTGCCGAGCAGGTCGAGCGTGCCGCGCACCCGCTTGGCCGACGAGTAGGGCCCGAAGTAGGCGCGCTCCTTGCGGTGGCGCTCACGCGTGAAGTAGACGCGCGGGAAGTCCTCGTCGAGCGAGATCGCGATGTACGGGTAGGACTTGTCGTCGCGCAGCCGGATGTTGAAGCGCGGCTTGTACTGGCGGATGAAGTTCTGCTCCGCCAGCAGCGCCTCGGCCTCGGTCTCGACGACGAGGTACTCGATGTTGTCGATGAACTCGCGCAGCGGCCCGCGCGCGGAGAAGTGCGAGGCGACGCGCTTGCGGATCGACTTCGCCTTGCCCACGTAGATGACGCGGCCGCGTGCATCCCGGAACAGGTAGACCCCCGGCTGGTCCGGCAGGCCGGCGCGCTGCTCCGCGAGTTTCGTCATCCCTGCAATAAATCCTACGAACGGGGTCTTGCCGCAACTCTGAGGGGGGTGGCTAGGTTAGGGGGCCTATGCGATATCGACTCATCCTCCCTATCGCCGTGCTCCTGGCCGCCCTGGTGGCGGTCCCCGCGGCCCAGGCCAAGCCCCGCGTTGGCCTTTCAGAGCAGAATCCGGCGGTCTTCGACCAGGCGAACTGGTCGAAGCTGAAGCTCAAGCGCGTCCGCTACGTCCTTCCTTGGGACTACGCGAAGCACGTGCCCAACCATCTTGAGGTCACGGCGTTCATGAACGCCGCCCGCGCCAAGAAGCAGGAGGTCCTGGTGACCTTCTCCGCGACCCGCGGCTGCTTCGTGAACAACAAGTACAAGAAGTCGAGGAAGGCCTGCAAGGCGCCGAGCAAGAAGGCGTACACGACGGCCGTGAAGAACTTCCGCAAGGAGTTCCCCTACACGAAGGTCTTCACCCCGTGGAACGAGGTCAACCACGTCTCGCAGCCCACGTACAAGAAGCCCAAGCTCGCCGCGACCTACTACAAGGCCATGAAGGCCGCCTGCAAGAAGTGCACGGTCATCGCGGCTGACGTCCTCGACTCGAGCGACGTCAAGAGCTACCTGCGCAAGTTCCAGAAGGCCACGAAGAGCAAGGGCCGGATCTGGGGCCTGCACAACTACAAGGACGTCAACCGCAAGCAGAGCAAGGGCGTGCGCAACGTCCTGTCGGTCACCAAGGGCCAGGTCTGGCTCACGGAGACGGGCGGCATCGTGAAGTTCGGCAAGGACTTCCCGCGCTCGACCAAGCGCGCCGCCAACCGCACGAAGTACATGTTCTCGCTCGCGCGGAAGTACAAGCGGATCAAGCGGATCTACAACTACCGCTGGTTCGGCGAGCCGAAGAGCGCGCGCTTCGACGCCGGCCTGGTGAACCCGAACGGCTCCCAGCGCCCCGGCTTCAAGCAGTTCCGCAAGTCCATCAAGGGCCTGCCGCGCTAACAGTCCCCGCTCACCCCGGCACGCGCTAGCGTGCCGGGGGTGCCGCGGGTCAACCTCTACTCCGACACGCAGACCCGGCCGACGCCGGAGATGCGGCGGGCGATGGCCGAGGCCGAGGTCGGCGACGAGCAGCACTTCGGCGACCCGACCGTCAACGCCCTCTGCGAGCGCGTGGCGGAGCTGCTCGGCTTCGAGGCCGCGGTCTTCCTGCCCTCGGGCACGATGTGCAACGCGATCGGCTTCCGGCTCCACATCCGGCCCGGCGGCGACGAGGCGTACCTGCACCGCATCTCGCACCCGATCAAGGCCGAGGCCGGCGGCCCGGCGGCGATCTCGGGCGCGGTCCTGTGCCCGCTCGAGGGCGAGCGCGGCATGTTCGACGCCGCGACGCTCGCCGCCGCGATGCGGCCGCCCGACGACCGCTATCACCCGCGCTCGCGGCTGGTGTCCGTCGAGCAGACCACGAACCTCGCCGGCGGCCACGTGTGGCCGCTCGCGCAGCTGCGCGAGGTCGTCGACGTCGCCAAGGCGAACGGCCTGCGGCTGCACATGGACGGCGCGCGGCTGATGAACGCCGTCGTCGCGTCCGGCATCCCGACCACCGAGTGGACGGCGGGCTTCGACACCGCCTGGATCGACTTCTCGAAGGGCCTCGGCGCACCGATGGGCGCGGTGCTGGTGGGCTCGCAGGAGCTGATCGACGAGGCCTGGCGCTACAAGCAGATGATGGGCGGCGCGCTGCGCCAGGCCGGCATCGTCGCCGCCGGCGCGCTGTGGGCGCTCGACCACCACGTCGAGCGGCTGGCGATGGACCACGACAACGCGCAGCTGCTGGCACGCGGGCTGGCGGACATCCCCGGCGTGCAGATCGATCCGAACGAGGTCGCCACCAACATCGTCATCTTCCGCGTGCCGGACGCGCAAGCGCTGTGCACCCAGCTCGCGGCCAACGGCGTGCTCATGGGCGCGCTCGACGAGCGCACGGTCCGCGCGGTCACCCACCTCGACGTCGGCGCGGAAGACATCGCGTGCGCGCTCGACGTGGTGGGTACCACGCTGGCAGCAGCCTGATGCGCCAGCTCACGAGCCTCGACGCGCAGTTCCTGGGGGTCGAGTCGGCCCGGACCTACGGGCACGTCGGCGGCCTCGCGGTCTACGACCCGTCGACCGCGCCGGGCGGCAAGCTCGAGATGGCCGACGTCTGCCGCATGGTGTCCGAGCGGCTGCACCTGCTGCCGCCGTTCCGCTGGAAGCTCGTCGAGGTGCCGTTCGGGATCGACCTCCCGTACTGGGTCGAGGACCCGGACTTCGACCTCGACTTCCACATCCGCGACAGCGCCGTGCCGCCGCCGGGCGACGACCGGCAGCTCGCCGAGACCGTCGCGCGCATCTTCGCGCGCCCGCTCGACCGCGCGCGCCCGCTGTGGGAGCTGTACCTGATCCACGGGCTGCCCGAGGGGCGCGTGGCGATGCTGACCAAGCTCCACCACGCGATGGTCGACGGCGTGTCGGGCAACGAGATCCTCGGCGTGCTGCTCGACCCGAGCCCGGAGGGCAAGGAGATCCCGCCTGCGCCGCCGGGCAAGGCCGGCGAGCGCGTGCCCGGCGACCTCGAGATGCTCGGGCGCGGGCTGCTCGGGCTGCCGCGCCAGCCGCTGCGGGCGCTGCGCTCGCTGCCGACGGCGCTGCCGAACCTCACCGACCTGCCGGGCGCCAACGCGTTCCCCGTCGTGCCGCAGATCGCGGGCGCGCTGGCGCGAAGGTGCGCCGCGACGACCCCGCGCTGCTCGAGGTCACCACCGCGCGCGCCGCCGAAGACGAGCTTCAACGGCCGCGTCTCGCCGCACCGGCGCTTCGCGTTCGGCTCGCTCTCGCTCGACACCGTCAAGCGGCTCAAGAACGAGCTCGGGATCACCGTCAACGACGTCGTCGTCGCGCTGTGCGCGACCGCGGTGCGCGACTGGCTGCTCGACCGCGACGAGCTGCCGAAGGAGCCGCTCGTGGCGATGATCCCGGTCTCGGTGCGCACCGAGGAGCGAGATGGGCACGTTCGGCAACCGGGTGTCGACGATGATCGTCCCGATCCCCACCAACGTGAAGGACCCGCGCAAGCGGCTGCTGCGCGCCCACGAGTACCTGCGCAGCGCCAAGGAGCATCACAAGGCGCTGCCCGCCGACCTCCTCACCGACGCCACGAGCTTCATCCCGCCGGCGGTCGCCGCCCGCGCGGCGCGCGCGACGATGGACATCCTCGGCCGCACGCGGCCGCCGATCAACCTCGTGATCTCCAACGTCCCCGGCCCGCGCGAGCCCGCTCTACTGCGCGGGCGCGCAGCTGCAGGCGAACTTCCCGGTCTCGGTCGTGATCGACGGCGTCGGGCTCAACATGACGGTCATGAGCTACCGCGACCACGTCGACTTCGGGATCATCGCCGACCGCGACCAGGTCGACGACGTGTGGTCGCTCATGGACGGCACCGCGGCCGCGCTCGACGAGCTCGAGACCGCGATCTGCGGCAAGCGGACGGCGGCCGGGAACGGCCGCCGCCCGTCTGCGCGCACACCCGCTTAGACGACCTTGCCGATACGGCGGTGGTCGTGGCCGGAGAGCGCCGCGGCGCCCGCGGCGATCAGGAGGGCCGAGCCGGAGAAGACGAGCGCGAGGGTGGCGTCGCCGCCGGTCTCGACCGTGCGCACGATCGGCGCCGCGGTCTGCTGCTCGACCGAGGGCGGGGGGTCGGTGGCCGGCATGGCGAGCGCGGAGCTCGGCGCCACGGCGAGGGCCGCGACGGTGCAGGCCAGCGTGATGCGTCGGGGGACGAACATGAGGACCTCCATGTGCGCCCCGCATTGCAGTGCGGGGCGCGATTCGGGATCCGCCGGGGGTTCGGGTGCGGATCGGGTGTGATCGGCAAGCTACGCCTGCTCCCCCGCCGCTGAAAGCGGGGAACCCACACGCTTTGCCCTACTCGACCGGCAGGCGGCGCGCGAGCTCGGTGCGCGAGCGCACGCCCAGCTTGCGATAGGCGCGCGTGAGGTTCGCCTCGACCGTGCGCTCGGACACGAACAGCTCGCCGGCGATCTCGCGGTTCGAGCGGCCGCTCGCCGCCAGCTCGGCGATCCGCCGCTCGGTCTCGGTCAGCTCGTCGCGGTCGCGCGCCCGGCGGCCGCCCAGCCGGGCGATCTCGGCCCGTGCGCGCTCCGCCCACAGCGCCGCGCCCAGCTCCTCGAACAGCGCGAGCGCCGTCTCCAGCGAAGCGCGCGCCTCGGCACGCCGCTTGGCGCGCCGCTGGATGGTCCCGAACGCCAGCAGGGTGCGCGCGCGGTCGAACGGCTGCGGCACGGCATCGTGCACCTCGAGCGCCTCGGTCAGTGTGGCCAGCGCCTGCTCGTGATCGCCGTTCGCCGCCTCGATCAGCCCGCGGCAGCGCAGGCCCGTGGCGATCGCCCACGGGCGCTCGAGCGCGCGGCCGCGCGCCTCGAGCTCGGCCTGCACCTCGCGCCGCCGCGTCGAGGTCGCCCGCCATGGCCAGCGCCTCCGCGAGGTCCGGCGCGATGCAGAAGACCGCCGGCTCGCGCAGGTTGAGCCGTACCTCGGCCTCGCGCAGCGGCGCGAGCCAGCGCACGGCCTCGTCGGCGTCGCCCTGCGACAGCGCGAGGAACCCGAGCACGTGCTCGCAGCGGGTCGTGAAGGCCAGGTCGCCGAGCTCCTGCGCCTTCCGGCGGCCGGTCTCGGCGTGCGCGCGGGCCGACTCGACCCGGCCCAGGTGGGCGTCGACGAGCGCGCAGCCCCAGTGGCTGGCGGCCTCGGCGTTCCACAGGTCCGCCCCGAGCGCGGCTTCGAGCGTGGCCTTGGCGTAGGCCTCGGCCGGCTGCCAGCGCCCGGCGCGGACCTCGAGCTCGGTGAGCAGGAACGTCGCGAAGCTCTCGTGCTCGAGATAGCCGCGGCGGCGCGCGCGCTCCCGCTCGGCGAGGAGGATCTCGCGCGCCTCGGCCAGGTCGCCGTTGATGTAGAGCTGGAGCGCGAGCCCTTCGAGCGGGGTGTCGTCGCGCAGGTGGCCCGGATCCGCGCGCTCGAGCGCGTCGGCGCGCAGGAGCATCTCGCGCTGCACGCCCTCGCCCGCGATGTGGCGGAAGAACGCGAGGTTGTTGAGCGCCGCGGCGAGCAGGCCGCCCTGGCCGGCCGCCTCCGCGTGCGCGACGGCACGCTCGGCGTAGCGCATGGCTGCCGGCCCGTCGCCACCCAGCCCGGCGAACATCGCCGCCGAGACCTCGATGTCGGCGGCGAGCGCGTCGTCGTCCCCGGCCTCCCGGAGCGCGTCCTCGGTGACGCCCAGCGCGCTGTCGTCCATGCTCACGTAGGCGAGCTTGTGCAGCGCGTCCGCCCGGCGCGGTCCACGCGGCGCACGGTCGAGGACCTCCTGGAGGAGGGCGCGCGCCCGCTGTCCGTCGCCGACGCCCACGGCCGCGTGGGCCGCCGCCAGCAGCCGGTCGAGCCGCCGCGGCAGGTCGTGCGCGGGGGTCAGCAGGGCGGCGCGCTCGGCCAGCTCGGCGCCCGCCCCCGTGGCGCCGCGCGCCTCGGCCTGCGCCGCCGCCTCCTCGAGCGCGGCGGCGACGGCCTCGTCCGGCCCCTCGGCGGCGGCGGCGAGATGGCGCGCGTGCTGCTCGCCGTCCGTCGCCGTGGCGGCGAGCCCGGCGTGAATGGCACGCCATTCCGCGGGCGGCGTGCGCTCCTCCACGACCGCTGCGATCAGCGGGTGGGAGAAGCGCAGGCGCTCGCCGTCGCGCACGAGCAGCTCCGCCGCGAGCGCCTCCTCGAGGCCCGCGGCGCCCTGCACGGCGCCGACGGTCGGGTCGGCCGTCGCCGCGACCACCCGCAGGAGGGCGCGCGCGTCCGGGGACAGCGCGGCCAGCCGTCGCGCGAGCAGCCGGCGTACGTCGGTCGCGGTCGCGGCGCCGGGTGCGCGGATCAGCTCGAGCGCCATCAGCGGGTTGCCCTTGCACGCTCGATGGAGACGGGTCACCGCCGGGGGCGGCAGCCACTCACCGGTCCGCTCGTGCACGAGCTGGCCCAGCGCGGTGGTGTCGAGCGGCGCGAGCGGCAACTCCAGCGCGTGCCCCGCCGGCAGGCTCCGCACCAGGGCCGCGAGCGCCTCGTCCGCCTCGCCGCTGCGGACCGTGGCGATCGTCGTGGTCGCACCCGGCTCGAGTCGCCGCAGCACGAACGAGAGGACCGCGAGCGTGGCGGCGTCGAGCCACTGCCAGTCGTCGATCGCAAGCAGCACCGCTCCCGGCAGCGCGCCGAGCAACGAGAGGCAGGCGAGCCCGACGAGGCGCGGGTCCACCGGGCCGTCGGCGTCCTCGAGCAGCAGGGCGGCGGCGAGCGCGCGCCGCTGCGGCGCCGGCAGCCGCGGCAGGCCGTCGATCACCGGGCGGAGCAGGTCGTGGAGCGCCGTGTACGAGCTGCCGGCCTCGGCGGCGGTCGGCCGGGCCCGCAGCACGAGCGTCTCCAGCTCGGCGACCACGGCATCGAGCAGCGCCGTCTTGCCGACGCCCGCCTCACCCTCCACGAAGACGACGCACGGCGGCTCGGGCGCGTCGACGATCTCGCGGAGCCGCTCGAGCTCCGCCTCGCGCCCGACGACCGCCTGGGCGAACGCCATCGGGCGACGCTCGCACCGAGCGCCGCCCGAAGTCAAGCTCAGGCGCAGAGCGCGAAGGCGATGATGTCCGGGATCTGGCCCGAACGGCAGCCGTACCAGGGGCCGACGCCGGTGCTCGACGAGGTGCGCGTGAGGAAGTCGCGCCCCGAGTCGTAGGCGGCGAGCGTGACCAGGTCGGTGTAGCCGCTCGGGAACGTGATCTTCACCGACGTCGCCGGCGAGCTGCCACGAGAAGCCGTAGGGCGTGCCGAACGAGAGGTTGCCGGTCGGGTAGGTCGTGCGGACGCCGGTGTGGTCGGCGCGGAAGCGATACAGCGCCGGGAAGTCCTCGTACTGGAACCAGTAGCCGGGCAGGATCGGCTCCCAGCGCGAAGCGGGGGTCACCGGCGCCGGCATGTTCGCCCGCGGCTGGGTCGCGGGCGCGTCGGGCATCACGTCGAGGCCGGCGGGCAGCCCGCGCAGGATCTCGCAGTCGGCGGCGATCCGGCCGCGCTTGACGTCGCTCATGTCGGCGTGGACGACGTCGCGCCCCGGGCCGCAGGAGAAGCGGTCCGCGCCACGGCCGCCGTAGAGGCGGTCGTTGCCGCGCTTGCCGAGCAGGCGGTCGTTGCCGCCGCGGCCCTTGATGACGTCCGCGCGGGCGGTGCCGCGCAGCACCTCGGAGCTCGCGTCGCCGCGCAGCGTGCGCGCCTCGGCGGCAGCAGGGACCAGCAGGAGGAGGGCGGTGAGAACGAGGATCGTGCGCATGGGCCTGAACCTATTCGCGGTCCTCCGGAATCGGGAGTAGCCCATGGGACGAATGGCCCATACCGCGTCATCGAGGGATTTGCCGTGTTGCGGACGAAAGTAAGGGTCAGAACGTCCAAATCCGGGAGGACCACAACTGATGCGAAGCAAGGGATTGGGAGCGCTCGTGCTGAGCGCCGCCGCGCTCGGGCTTGCCATGCCGTCGTCCGCGCTCGCCGCCAAGCCGACGGTGACCACGGGCGGCGTGTCAGGCGTCTCGTTCCAGGGCGCGCGCCTGAACGGCAGGGTCGATGCCAACAAGGAGGCAACGACCTACTGGTACGTGTACGGCACGACGATCGCCTTCGGCAGTGAGACCGCGCCGGCCGACGCCGGCGGCGGCAACCGGGCGATCCTCCGGCCCGCCGACATCGCCGGGCTCGCCCCGGTGACGAGGTACTACTACCGGATCGTCGCCAAGAACAACTCGGGCACCGTGCTCGGCAAGCGGCGCTCGTTCGTCACGCGCCGGCAGCCGCTCGGCGTCTCGCTCGTGGCGGGCCCGAACCCCGTCAAGGCGAGCAGCTCGGCAACCACGCTGTCCGGCACGCTGACCGGCACCAACAACGTCGGCCGCAAGGTGGTCCTGCAGGCCAGCGCGTGGCCGTTCACCGCCGGCTTCGGAGCCGTCAGCAACGAGCAGGTCACCAACGCCACCGGCGGCTTCTCGTTCCCGATCCTGCAGAACCCGTTCAACACCCAGTACCGGGTGCTGATGCCGGAGCGGCCGGGGATCGTGAGCCCGATCGTCACGGTCGGCGTCAAGCCCTACGTCAGCTCGAAGGTCAGCAAGCGGCGCGTCGAGCGCGGCAAGAAGATCCGCTTCTCGGGGTCGGTCAAGCCCAACGCCGCCGACCAGCAGGTCGCGTTCCAGAAGAAGACCAACGGCCAGTGGGTGACCGTCGGCGGCACGGTCACGCGCAGCAACGGCAAGTTCGCGCGCAGCATCAAGATCCGGCGCGGTGGCAGCTACCGCGTCTGGACCGGCTCGGTGTCGGGGCAGTACGCCTCGAACAACGGCCGGACGTTCAAGATCAGGTCGTTCCGCTAGCCGGACCGGCCGCGAGCGTCGCCTCGATCTTCGCCTCCCCCAGGGCGGCGAGGTCGAGGGCGACGCGCGCGAAGCCGTCGACGCGCAGGCGCGCCCCCGCCGGGGGTGCGCCGAGCGCGCCGCGTAGCGCCAGCGTCTCGCCCGGCGCGAGCCGGGCGCTGCCGCCGCCCTCGGTCTCGACGCCGACCGCCTCGCGCACCCACGCGATCGGCGGCGGGTCGGTCGGCGGCTCCGGCGCCTCCACCACCCGCGCCCACGCGGCGCCCGGCACGGTCAGCTCGACCGGCTCGCGGCCCAGCGCGGTGAACGTGTAGCCGATCTCCCGCGGCGTCGCAGCGATGTCGAGTCGGACCGCCGCGAGCGGATGCCCGCGGGCTTCGCCCAGCAGCGCCTGCAGCGCCTCGGCCAGGGCAGCGGCCGGCGCGGGTGGCGTCGTGAACGGGTCCCAGCGCAGCTTGCGCCCGCCGCTCAGCCCGAGCACGAGCCGCCCCGAGCCGGACTCGAGGGTGCCGTCGAGCTCGCGCTCGAGCCCCGGGTCGCCCGCCAGTCGCTCCACGTCCGCGACTGCCGCTCCGTCGAGGGCGAACTCGTAGACACCCGCCTCCGACGCCGGCCCGAATCCCGGCCACGCCGTCCCGGCCAGCGCCCGCACGGTGCCGTCGCGCAGCACGCGCACGAGCTCGTAGGAGGCGGGCGGCGCGCCGCCCGCTGCCGCGAACGACGCCAGCAGCGCCGTCACGGCCCGGCGACCAGCCGGTACGGCTTCTCGTCGCTGCGCCGGTGCGTGTTGAGCCAGTCGATGAACGGCTGGAGGTGGCGCTCCTCGACGTCGGCGTGCCCGGCGTCCATGAGCCGCGGCATGGTGTAGCCGACGTCCGAGTCCTTGTCGGCGACGGTGGGGTCGCGCCCCACGAGCCGCTTGAACTCGGCGGCGGTCAGCCGGTACTCGTCGAGGAGGCCGACGAGGTGCCCGAACTCGTGCGCGGCGGTGTCGCCGGTGGTCGTGTCGGGCGGCTTCGAGGCGTCGGCGTTGGCGGTCGGGCCGACGTACCAGTTGCCCGAGTTCTCGCGCACGATCGGCGGCTTGTGCAGCTTGACGGTGTGATGCGCCAGGACCTCGGTGAAGATCGGCTCGAACACGAGCGCGAGCCGGTGGTCGTTCTCGAAGTGGAACTTGCCGTTCCAGCGGTTGGCGATGCCGTCGCGCCAGATCTTCTTGTGCGCCTCGGTCGGCGTCTCGCCGGTGAACTTGATCCGCACGCGGATCCGCAGCTCGGACCGGCGGTAGAGGATCTCGTACTTCGTCCGCCACTCGAAGTCCTTGAGCTTCCAGCCTTTCGACGGGTCGTCCTCGTCGGCGAGCTCGTAGTGCTGCTCGGTGGTCTTGAAGTTGCGCTCGTCCCACGTGAGGAGCCGGTCGTCGAGCATCTGCACGAAGCGCACGAAGTCCGGGCCGCTGATCTCCTTCCTGATCGCCTTGCGCGTCTCCTTCGTCACCTTCGCGAGCTCGTCGTCGGGCGCGCGGCGCACCTTCTCGAACACCTGCGCACCGCTGGTGCCCTCCTCCGCCATCCACTCGAGCGCCGTGTTGAGCGGAGCCCCGAGCGCCCGCATGAGCATCGCCATCTCGTCGTTGCCGAGGAGGTCGACGAACAGCCCCTTCATCGGCGCGAACTTGTAGACGCCCTGGCGCTGCTCCAGCTGCGGCTGCGCGTTGAGCTTCTTGACGACTGCGTTCCACGAGGTGCCCTCGAGCAGCATCCAGTGCAGCTTCTGCACGAGGTCACCGCCCAGCACGTCGACCACCGAGGCCATCTCGTCGTTGTTGCAGAGGCTGATGAAGTAGGCGCGGATGTCGTTCTGGGAGTAGAGGTCGGTCTTCTCCTTGGCGGGCACCGACTTGTCGACGAGCATCGACCACACGAGCCCGAAGCTCGTGACGTCCTCGGCGATCATCCAGCGCAGCTTCTGCTGCAGCGTGCCGCCCTTGAGCGACGCGATCCCGCGTGCCATCTCCTCGTCGCCGAACGACTTGACGGCGAGCTTCCTGAGGTGCGGCTGGTCGAGCATCTTCTTCGCGTCGTCCACGGACAGCGCGCGCATCTGCGCGATCGCCTGCTCCTCCTGGTCGTCGTCGAGCAGCGACTGGAGCTTGGTCAGGCCGTCCGGCGTGGCGGCGGGCGCGCGCTGCAGGAGCGCGCCGACGGCGCGGTTGCCGGCGCTGCGCTGGAGCGCCAGCAGTCGGCCGGCGACGGCCGGCGCCGCGGTGGCGGCCGCCGGGGCTGCGGGCTCGGGCTCGGCGGCTGCTTCGGACCGTCCTTCGGATCGCGTACCGGACACCGGCGCCGATCCTCCCATGCGCGTGAGGGCCGAGTCCAGGGCGGCGTACCCTCGGCGGGGCGATGATCGTCGACGTCGAGCCCGTCGAGCGCTACTGGTACCCCGACGACGGCGGCCAGGTGTGGCTCGAGGGCTTCCAGCTGATCGATCCGGCGACCGGCTCGTTCGTGGGCCGCGACGCGGCGCTGCTGGCCGAGCGCGGGCTGCACGTCGCCGGGGTGGCCGGCGCACGGCACCGCGAGGGTGCGCTCGACTCGGAGGCGCTCGCGCCCGGCAGCCCGCTCGAGCTGCGGCGCGAGCCCGGCAACGAGCACGACGCCAACGCGATCGCGGTCCACGCCGGCGGGGCGCAGGTCGGCTACGTGCCGGCCGAGCTCGCGGCGGAGCTGGCCGGCGAGCTCGACGCCGGCCGCCCGTGGTCGGCGGTCGTGCTGCGCGAGCAGCGGCCGTCGCCGCGCGATCCGCGCACGGGCGCGACGATGCTGCTGGCGCCGGCGGAGGCGATCGAGCTGCGGGCGCACGGGACTACCCGCTAGCTGCGCTTCCAATCCTGAATCGGACACGTGGTCAGTTATCCGTCCGGCTGGCCTTCAGCGGTTAAGTTCTGTCCCGTATTTCCCGATGCGACGACCGATGGCGGTCCGCGTCGCGAGCACCCGCCGGGCCCCCGCCGCCGAGCGGTGGCTGCCCCATGCCTTCGTGGCCACCTGCTTCGTGGTGGTCCTGCCGGCGGTCCTCGTGTCCCTCTTCGTGCCGGTGGGCAGCGTGCCGCTGCTCGTGCTCTCGCTGCTCATGGGCATCGTGCTCTCGCTGCTGTTCGCGGGTCTCGGCGAGGCGGTCTGGAAGCGCCTGCCGTCCTCGCAGGACCTCGTGTTCGCCGACCTCATGCTGTGGGGCTGGCTGCGGCGCTCGGTCGCCGAGCGGCGGCTGGCGCAGGCCGAGAAGCTGCTGGGCGACGAACCCGGAGGGCGCGAGCCTCGACGCGCTGATCGACCTCAGCGGGCTGCTCGAGGCGCGTGACGCCCGTACCTACGGCCACTCGCAGCGGGTGACACGGCACGCCGAGCGGATCGCCGCCACGATGGGCCTGCCGGCTGCCGAGGTGGCCAAGATCCGCACCGCCGCCGCGCTGCACGACGTCGGCAAGCTGCACACGCCGCGCTCGATCCTCAACAAGCCCGGCCGGCTGACCGACGGCGAGTTCGCCGTGGTCAAGCGCCACCCCGTGGACGGGGCGGCGATGGCCGGCGGCATCGGCGACCCGGAGATCACGGCGATGATCCGCCACCACCACGAGCGGCTCGACGGACGCGGCTACCCGGACGGGCTCGCCGGCGAGGAGATCCCGCTCGGCGCGCGCATCATCGCGGTGGCCGACACGTTCGACGCCATCACCTCCAACCGCACCTACCGCCGCGCGTCGGTCCACAAGCGCGCGCTGGACGTGCTCTCGACCGAGGCCGGGAAGCAGCTCGACGGCGACGCGGTGGCCGCATTCCGCGGCTACTACCGCGGGCAGCGCACCGTCGCGCTCTCGGCGCTGGTGGCGGCCGCGCCGCAGCGCTTCCTCTCCTGGCTCGGCGGCGCGTCGCCGGCGATCGGCGCGGGCGCGGCGAGCGCCACCTCGGTCCTGATCGGGCTCGGCGCCTCGCAGCCCGCGGTCTACTCGCCCGTCTCGGCCGTCGAGACGCCGGCGCCGCTGGTCGCCTCGGCGCCGAAGCAGGCGAGCGTGGTGGCCGCCGAGGCCGCGCGGCAGCGGACGGCGGCCGCGGACGAGCGGCGCAGCGCATCGCAGCGGCAGAGCGGCGGCACCCGCCGCGAGCGTGCTCGCGCGCGGACGCGGACTCCGGGCGCGACGGCGCCGGTGACCGGAGGCGGCAGCCCGGCGGCGGGCGGCGGTCAGCCGAGCGCCGGCGGCGGTGGCGGATCGATCCCGGCGCCACCGGGCGGTGGCACCCCGACCGTGCCGAGCGTCGAGGTGCCGGGCGTGGACGTGCCCGAGGTGCGCGTGCCGCCGGTCACGGTGCCGGAGGTGGCGGTGCCCGAGGTGCAGGTCCCCCAGCTCCCCGTCGTGAACCTGCCGGAGATCAAGACGCCCGAGATCAAGACGCCCGAGATCAAGACGCCCGAGATCAGGCTGCCGGGCGTCGAGGTGCCGGGCGTCAAGCTCCCCTGACGCCGCTGCTCAGTCCGCGGCCAGGATCACGTCCGACGCCTTGATGATCGCCGTCACCGACTTGCCCTCCTCCAAGCCGAGCTCGCGCGCGGCCTCGACGGTGATCGAGGCGACGAGCCGCTGGCCGTTGACGTCGAGCTCGACGTTCGCGATCGCGGCACCCTCGTTGACGCTCTTCACCGTCCCGGTGAGCTGGTTGCGAGCACTGAGCTTCATCTGACTCTCCTTCTGATCGGTCACAGTCGCAGCAGCCGTGTGGCCGCCGCCTTCCACGTCGCCACCACCGGCGTACCCGGCGCCAGACCGAGCTCGTGCGTGGAGGCGTCGCTCAGCTCCGCCACCAGCGGCTGCGGCGCCGCCAAGCCCACCCGCACGCGGTTCCCCACCGCGGTCACCGACACGACCTCGACCGCCAGGTGATTCTGGGCGGATCCGTGCCGCTCGCTGCCCGCCGGCTCGAGCGCGATCTCCCACGGGTAGACGCTGACCGCGACCTCGCCCTCGCCGGGCTCGGTGCTCAGGACCACCCCACCGCCGTCGAGCGCCACCGCCGTCAGGCCCTCCTGCCGCCGCGCCGTCCCCGTCAGCACCACGGCCCCCGTGAAGTCGGCCACGAACGCCGACGCCGGCGCCGCCGCCAGCTCCGCCGCGGTGCCCTCCTGCACGATCCGGCCGCCGTCGATCACGCCGACCCGCGTGCCGAGCAGCGCCGCCTCGGTGAAGTCGTGCGTCACCAGGAGCGCCGGCACGCCCGCCTCCGCGAGCACGGCCCCGAGCTCTCGCCCCGCCGCCGCGCGCGAGCGCGTGTCCAGCGCCGACAGCGGCTCGTCGAGCAGCAGCGCCGCGGGACGCCGCGCCAGCGCCCGCGCCACCGCGACGCGCTGGCGCTCGCCGCCGGACAGCGTCGCCGGCCGCTCGTCGGCCAGCCGCGCGATGCCGAAGCGGTCGAGCAGCTCCATCGCCCGCGCGCGCCGCTCGCCCCGCGGCACCCCGCGCAGCGGGTACGCGACGTTCTGCCACACCCGCAGGTGCCCGAACAGCGCGTACTCCTGGAACACGTAGCCGACACGCCGCCGCTCCGGGGGCACGTCGACGCCGCGCTCGACGTCGAGCCACACCTCGTCGCCGCACTGCACCCGTCCGCGCTCCGGCCGAACCAGCCCCGCGACCACCCGCAGCACCGACGTCTTGCCCGCGCCGGACGGCCCGGCCAGCGCGAGGCACCTGCCGTTTCCCACCTCGAGCGCGACGTCGAGGTCGAAGGCCCCGAGCCGCGTGGCGGCCTCAACGCGCAGCACCGCCGAGCCAGGCCGAGCCGCTCAGCACCTTGACCCCCAGCAGCAGCGCCGCCGACACCGCCACCAGCACCGCCGACAGCGCCAGCGCGCCGGTGAAGTCCGTCGAGAAGCGCTCGTAGATCGCCAGCGGCACCGTCTGCGTCACGCCCCGGAACGAGCCGGCGAACATCAGCGTCGCCCCGAACTCGCCGAGCGCCCGCCCCCACGCCAGCGCCAGCCCGGCCACGAGGCTCGGCCCCGCCGACGGGATCGCCACCCGCAGGAACGTCCGCGCCTGCCCCGCCCCGAGCGTCTGCGACGCGTCGAGCAGCGTCCGGTCCATCGCCTCGAAGCCCGCCTGCGCCTGGCGCATGTAGAACGGCGCGGAGACGAAGGTCAGGGCCACGATCACGCCCGCCGTGGTCAGCACGAGCTCGGGCCCCGCGCCGCCGAACAGCCCCTGCGGCCCGAGCGCCGCCAGCAGGCCGATCCCCGCCACCGCCGGCGGCAGCACCAGCGGCAGCTCGATCAGCGTCACCACCACCGACCGCCCCCGGAACCGCCGCGTGGCGAGGAAGTACGCAGCCGGCGTCCCCACGAGCACGATCAAGACGATCGCCACGCCGCTGCACACCAGTGAGAGCCGCAGCGCCTCGAGCGATCCCTCCTCGCCGAGGCTCGCAATCAGCTCACCCGGCGCGGTGTCGACGAAGATCGCCAGCACCGGCAGCACCAGGAACAGCAGCGCGAGCGTGAGCGCCGCGACCAGCAGCGCCCCGAACCAGCCCCTCACTGCGTGGGCGGCGGCAGGAAGCCCGCGTCCTCCAGGGCCTGCGCCCCGTCGCCGTCGAGCAGGCCCTCGATGAACGCCTTCGCCTCCTCCGGATGCTTGGCGCCCTTCACCACCGCGACGCCGTACGCGACCGTCGGCTGCAACTCGGCGGGCAGCTCGATCGCCTGCAGCTTGTCGTCGGTCGCGCGGACGTCCGAGGCGTAGAGGAAGCCCGCGTCGACCGCGCCCTGGGTCAGCTTGCCGGTGATGCCCGCGACATCCGGCTCCTCGGTGCGGACGTTGGCGAGGATCGCCTTGCGCTGCTCCGCCGGCAGCTTGTCGAGCACGGTGCGCGTGTAGGTGCCGACCGGCACGTCCTTGGCGCCGACCGCGAGCTTCACGCCCTTGCGCTCGAGGTCCTCCAGCGACGACACCTTCGCGTCCTGCGCCGGCACCGCCAGCACGAGCTGGTTGCCTGCGAACACGGTCGGCTTCTCGACCAGGCCCTTGTCGTAGAGCGCATCGGGCAGCTTCGTGTTGGCGGCGGCGAACACGTCCGGCTTCACGCCTTGCTCGATCTGGGCGGCGAGCTCGTCGGAGCCGGCGAACGAGAACTTGGCGTCGGCGTCGTCGAACTGCTTGCCGTACTCGCTGAACGCCTGCTTCAGCGATGCCGCTGCGGAGACCGTGAGTTGCGGAGTGCTGTCGCCACCGGAGTCGGAGTCGTCGCCGCAGGCGACGGCGAACAGCGCGAGCAGCGCAGCGAGAACCAGGAAGCGCCTCATCGCTCCACCATCACCGACGTCGCCTTGACCGCCGCGGTCGCCCGCGCGCCCTCGACCAGCCCGAGCTCCTCGACCGCGTCGCGCGTGATCGCCGCGGTGATCCGGTGCGGGCCGGCCTCGATCTCGACGAGCGCCATCACGCCGTCGACCTCGACCGAGGTCACCACGCCGGGGAAGCGGTTGCGGGCGGACAGGCCGTCGCCCACCAGGTGCCGCTCCGGCCGGTTGGTCAGCCGCTCGATCTCGCCGCGCGGGACGCGCCGCTGGTTGCGCTCGTCGCGGACGGTCTGCAGCTTGCCGGCGCCGTCCCAGCGGCGCAGCGTGTCGACGCTGACGCCGATCGCGCGGGCGGCGTCTCCCAGGGTGAGGCTCTCCATCTGCCTAAGCATTGCATAGGCAAACGGAGAACGACGAAGGGCCGGGCCGTCCTGGCCCGGCCCTCGGTCTGCCGGAGGTTGTGGCTAGCGGCGCCCGTTGGCGCGGTTGACGATGTCGAACAGATCGGTGTGGTCGGTCGTCCCGCTCACACCCCACGCGCCCGGGCCCTGGCCCCAGATCGGGACCACCGAGCCCGTGTGCTGCTGGCTCGGCGGGACCGGCGGCCGGGCGGTCCCGCCCGCGGTGCCGTAGGTGATCCGCATGACCTGGTCGTCGGCGGTGATGAGGTTGTTCGAGTAGCCGGTCGGGCTCCCGTTGCCGGTCGTGTCCTCGGCCACGATCTGGCTCGTGTGCGAGTGGTCAGCGGTGACGAGGATCAGCGTGTCCGGGTGCTTGCGCGCGTACGCCTGCGCGACCGCGACCGCGTTGTCGAACTCGATCATCTCGCCGATCTGGCCGCACGCGTTGGCGGCGTGATCCTGCTTGTCGATCGAGGCGCCCTCGACCTGCAGGAAGAAGCCGTCACGGTCGCCCTCGAGCAGGCTGATCGCCTTCTTCGTCATCGCGGTCAGGCTCGGCTGGTCGGCCGGGCGGTTGGTCGTCACGCACTTCTGCGGCGGCGTGCCCTCGCCGAGCGTCGCCTGCGGGCCGGTCCACTCCGTCGCCATCGTGCTGGGCGAGAAGAGGCCGAGCAGCGGGCGGTCGGAGCGCCGCGCGGCGTCGAGCTGGGCGGCCGTGTTGACCTCGGTGTAGCCCTGGTTCTCCTGGGCGTACTGCTCGACCGTCTTGCCGGCGCCGGGACCGCCGGTGATCGGCTGCGCGAAGCGGTTGCGGCCGCCGCCCAGCACGACGTCGACCTTGTGGTCGACGGTCTGCTCGGCGATCGAGCCGAGGCCGCCGGCCGCCTTGGTCTCCGTCGGGCACGTCGTCGCGGTGTCCGTCGGGCCCTGGCAGCCGCGCAGCGAGATGTGCGAGTTGAGCACCGCCGGCGTCGCGTCGGTGATCTCCGCGGTCGAGACGTTGCCGGTCTTCTTGCCGGCCTTCTGCGCCTTCTCGAGGATCGTCACGAGGTTCTCGCCCGGCACGTCCTCGGCGCTGCTCGGACCCTGTGAGATGCGCTCGTCGATCGTCTTCTCGCCGGTCGCCCACATGGTGCCGGTGGCAGCCGAATCAGGGGAGTAGTCGGGCTTGTACGGAGCGCTGTCCGCCGGCTTGACCGACCAGGTGGTCTGGAAGCCGGTGATCGGCAGCTTGTCGACGTTCATCCGACCGGCCGCGCCGTACTGGTAATAGCGGGCGGAGGTGACCTCCGAGTCGCCCATCCCGTCGCCGATGAACAAGATGACGTTCTTGGCCTTGGCGCCGTGCGTTCCATGCGAACCACCGGAGGCGAACGGGACGGCGAAGGCGAGCCCTGCGATGACGCCGATGCCGCCGAGCGCGGCAACGAGACGCTTGCTGCGAGACATGCAACCCCTCTCGAGTCGATGATGAGGGCCGCACGCTGGCCGATGTGGGCGCGAAGGGTGTGAGCGTCCTGTGACTACACGAACAGCCGGCGCGCCTCCGCGAGGTCGCCGCTCTCGTCGCGCCGGACGAGCGCGTCGATGCCCGTGCGGTACTTGGAGAGCGAGACGGAGCGGGCGCCGAGCTCGGCCAGCGCGCGGTCACCCGGGCTCTCGCCGTCCTCGCTCTTCGTCTCCACCAGCGCGAGCCCGTCGCGCATCCGCACCGACTCGCCGTCCATCGTCGCGAGCGTGACGCCGAGGTCGATCGTCAGCCGCGCGCCGCCCTCGCGCGCGGCGAGCGTGACGCGGTCGAAGCTCGTCCGCAGCACCTCGTGCAGCTCGCCCGGCGGCTCGATGCCGTCGTCGCGCAGCGTCTCGTCGACGAGCTCGCGGCGGGCGTCGAGGTCGTCGGTCTGGCGCTTGTCGGTCTCGCCGTCCTCGCGCTTGACCTTGACCTCGAACACGCAATCGCCGGCATCGACGTAGCAGCGCGTGCGCGCCTTGAAGCGCGGCCTGACGTCCTCGGTGTGGTCGCGGAAGCAGCGCAGGTCCTCGGTGTCGAGGTACACCGTGTCGTAGGCGAACACGCGCCGGCCGTCGATCTCCAGCACGTCGTGATCGCCGGCCAGCCGCTCGACCAGCTGCACGAGCTGCTCGCGGTCGGCGACGTACTTGTTGTCGACACGGCGCAGCAGCGCGGCGCGCTCGTCGAGCTCGTCGAGGGAGATCGGGCGGAGGTCGTCGAGCGGAAGGTCCACGTCGTCCCGGCCAAGCCTCATGACGGCCACCATCATGCCGAGCCGCTCGGTCCGGGGCGGCGCCTAGCATCGCCCCGATGGCTCAGGCCGCCCACCGGATCGCCTACCCGCCGCTCGCCGTCCTCCCGGGCGGCGAGCCGGAGCGCGAGCGGATGGCGGCGGTCATCGACCTCGGCTCCAACTCCTGGCGGCTCGTCATCTTCGCCTACGTGCCCGGCGCCTCCTGGCGCCGGGTCGGCGAGCTGCAGGAGCCGGTGCGGATCGCCGAGGGCCTGAGCGCGTCGGGCTCGCTGAAGCCCGACGCCATCGCCCGCGGGCTCGAGACGCTCGAGATGTTCGGGCGCTACCTCGCGGCGCGCGGGGTGGCGCCCGGATCGGTCGACGCCGTTGCCACCAGCGCGATCCGCGACGCCGCCAACGGCGCCGACCTGCTGGCCGTCGCCGAGGAGCGCACCGGCCTGTCGATCAGCGTGCTCTCGGCCGAGGAGGAGGCGCGGCTCGGCTACGTGGCCGCCGTCAACTCCACCACGCTCGCCGACGGCGTCGTGCTCGACCTCGGCGGTGGCAGCCTCCAGCTCACGTCGGTGGCCGGCCGCCAGGCCCAGCGCTTCGCCTCGTGGCCGCTCGGCGCCGTCCGCGTCACCGAGCAACTCCTCCCCTCCTCGCGCGCGCCGTCGCGCAAGCAGCTCAAGCAGGCGCGGGCCGCGATCCGCGAGCGGCTGGCGGAGGCCGAGTGGCTCGGCGGCGGCGGCCGGCTCGTCGGGATGGGCGGCGCGGTCCGCAACCTCGCGGCCGCCGCCCAGGGTGCGACCGGGGCGGGCATCCAGGGCTACGTGCTCGAGCGCGCACGGCTGGGCGAGCTGGTTGGGGAGCTCGCCAAGCTGCCGGCCTCGCGGCGCGCGCTGCCCGGCATCAAGGCCGGCCGCGCCGACATCGTGCTCGCCGCTGCGCTGGTGCTCGAGCAGGTGGTCGAGCACGGCGGCTTCGACGGCATCGAGGTCACCCGCGCCGGCCTGCGCGAAGGCGTCTTCTTCAGCCGCCGCCTGCTCGGCGGCGCCGCGCCGCTGCTCGCCGACGTCCGCGTCGCCTCGATCCGCAACCTCGCGCTGCAGGTCGACGCCGACATCACCCACGCCGACCACGTCGCCCGGCTCGCGCTCCAGCTCCACGACTCGCTGGTCGCCGAGGGCGTGGTGAAGCCCTCGCCGGACGAGCGCGCGCTGCTGTGGGCCGCCGCGCTGCTCCACGACGTCGGCATGTCGATCGGCTACGACGGCCACCCCGACCACGCGCACTACCTGATCCTGCAGACCGGGCTGCCCGGCTACGGACCGCACGAGGTCGCGCGCATCGCGGAGATCGTCCGCCACCACCGCAAGGGCTCGCCGGACGACGGGGTCGTCGCGCGCTGCGCGCTGCTGCTGCGGCTCGCCGAGCAGCTCGACCGCGGCCAGGATCAGGCGGTGCGGGAGGCGCGGCTCGTCGCGGAGCGGCGGGTCCTGCGGCTCAAGCTGCGCGGCGACGACCGGCTGGCGCGCTGGAGCCTCGAGCGCCGGCTCTCCGACGGCGCGTTCCGGCGCGTCCTCGGCCGTCGCCTCGTCGTCACAGGCTGATCGCGCGCCGCAGCTCCTCCCACAGCGCCGCGTACGCGAGCGCCGCCGGGTGCCGCGGCTGCGTGGTGACGAGCGGCGCCCGCCGCACGCCCATCAGCTCGACCGCGCTCGCCGAGGGGATCGCCGCCGCGGCCGCGGGCAGCTCCGCCATCAGCTCCTTGTGCAGCTTCTTACGGCGGTCGACCATCGAGAAGAACGCCAGGACCTCGGGCGCCGGCTGCGGGCCGGAGGCGAGGAAGGCCTGCAGCTGCTCGTAGGTGCGCGCCGACAGCGTCGAGGGGATGAGCGGCACGAGCAGCAGGTCGGCGGCGGTGAACACGCTCTCGGACACGAGCGAGATCGACGGCGCGCAGTCGAGGATCGCCAGGTCGTAGTCGTCCGCGAGTTGCTCGAGCACGCTGGCCACGCCCTGCAGCGGCTTCTTGCGCTTGTCGAGCTGGATGTCGAGGTGGCGGTAGGAGAAGTCGGCGGGCAGCAGGTCGAGGCCCTCGACGTCGGTGCCCTTCATCACGTCGATCGGCTCGCGCTTGCCGCGGATCAGCTGCTTGCTGCCGCCCTTGACCTTCGGCTCGACGCGGAGCAGGTACGACGCCGCGGCCTGCGGGTCGAGGTCCCAGATCACCGTCCGCAGGCCGTCGCGGGCGGCAAGCGCGCCGAGGTTGACGGCCGCCGACGTCTTGCCGACGCCGCCCTTGATCGAGTAGGTGGCGACGACCTTCATGGCTTCGGGAAGGCGTCGCGCACCAGCTTGCGCTGCTGCTTGCCGGCGAAGGCGGAGAACGTCGCGGCGAACTCGTCGCGGGCGGCCTGCTGATCGGCCACCAGCGCGTCGAGCGCCGCGCCCAGCGCGATCAGCGCCGCCGGGCCGCCCGGCTCGCGGGCGAGCTCGTCGCGGATCTCGTGCAGCATCTCGATCTGCACCGCGCGGTCCTGGAAGCGGCCGAGCACCTCCTGGAGGTCCTTCAGCGTCGAGATCATCGGCTTGACCACGTCCTTCGGGAACGGGCTGCCGAACAGCTCGAGCAGGTAGCGCAGCTCCTTCCCGCGCTTGCGCAGGTCGTGCAGGTCCTCGGCCGGGCTGTCGTCGTCGATCGCGCTGCCGTCGCTGACCATGCGCCGGTAGACCTTGCGGATCCGCTCGCCGGCCACCGCCTCGATCGGCCGCGCGGCGTTCGGGCGCTCACCGTCCACGGGCAGGCTCCGCCAGCGCTCGAGCACGGCGGCGAAGCGCTTGCTGCGCAGCCCGCGCCGCAGCTTGGCGAGCTCGGCCGTGCGGCGGCGCGCGAGCAGCGCGCGCAGCGGCTCGAGCTCGGGCCCCCGGCCGGCCGGCAGCAGCGCCGCGAGCTCGTTCCACTCGAGCAGCTGCACGTCGAGGTCGCGCACGGGGCCGGTGAGCTGCTGCGCCCACTTGAGCTCGTCGCGCAGCTTCGTGCGCGCCTGCCGGTCGTGCACGTGACCGAGCTCGCGCAGGACCGACCGCGCGCGCCGGATCGACACCCGCAGGTCGTGGAGGAACTCGGTGTCGAGGTCGTCGAGCGTGCCGGGGACGTTGACCTCGGCGATCCCCAGCAGCCGGGTCAGCACCTCGGTCGCCGCTTCGTCGGTGCGGGTGCCGCGGGTCAGCGTGACCTTCGGCTTGGTGGAGACGCCCTCCGGGAGCCCGCCGGCCGCGATCACCGCCTCGTCGAACAGCGGCTGCTCGGCCGGTGCGAGGCCGAGCTGCTCGCGCAGCACGCGCAGCGTGCGCTCGTGGTCGCGGTCATAGCCGAGCACGGGCTGCACGGACAGGCGGGATGCGAGGGCGACGCGCCGGCCGCCGCGCAGCACCGCCTCGGCCCGCTCGATCGTCAGCCGCACCACCGTCTTGGCGTCGCCGTTGACCACCGCCAGCGGCTGCACCGCGCTGCGCACCCGCACCGCCGGCAGCAGCGCGCGCTCCTCGAGCACCGGCGCGAGGCGGTCGCGCAGCGGCCCCTCCGGCAGCTCCTCGACGAGGTAGCGCGGCGCGCGCCCGACCTCGGCGCGGCGGACGCCGGCGCCGGGCTCGTGCAGCGTCAGCGAGCCGCCCGCGCGTTCCGCCCGCAGCGCCTCCGCGCGCAGCCGCCCGTCGAAGCTGTCGAGCAGCACGCGGTCGAGCCTGCGCTCGCGGCCGACCTCGAGCGACAGGCGGTCATCCAGCAGCGCGAGCGCCTCCCCCGGATCGGGGAGCAGGAGATCGAGCGGTGCCTGGCCCACGGCGGCGTAGTCTTCCATCCCGATGGACGAGCCCGCGCCCTCAGGGGTCGAGATCGAGCGCAAGTTCCTGCTGGATCGACCGCCCGAGGGTCTGGGCGAGGGCAAGCCGATCGATCAGGGCTACCTCGTCGTCGGCGAGGACGGCGTCGAGGCGCGCGTGCGCCGCCTCGGCGACACCACCGTGCTGACGGTCAAGTCGGGCCCCGGCATGGTGCGCACCGAGGTGGAGATCCCGATCGACGAGCAGCGCTTCGAGACGCTGTGGCCGCTCACCGACGGCCGGCGGCTCACCAAGACCCGCTACGTGCTCCCGCTCGAGGACGGCCTGGCCGCCGAGGTCGACGTCTACAGCGGCGCCCACGACGGGCTGCTGACGGCGGAGATCGAGTTCCCGTCGGTGGAGGCCAGCGAGGCGTTCACGCCACCCGCGTGGCTGGGCCGCGAGGTCACCGGCGACCGGCGCTTCGCCGCGCAGTCGCTCGCGCTCGACGGCCGCCCGCCGACCGCGTGAGCGGCCGCTGATCGAGGGCCGTCCCGAGGATGGACAGCCCGAGGACGCCGGCGACCGCGAGCGTGGTCACGTCACCGACGACGGCGGCCAGCAGGCCTGCAGCGGCGCCCAGCGCCACCGGGCCGGCGATGCTCGGCTTGCGCATGTCTGGAGCGTGAAGCCGGAATGCGCCGTTCTTGTGACCTTTACGTGACCGGCAGCCGTAACATCGCGCTGTGCGGCCGCGTCCCCTCCAGGCCTTGGCGCTGACGGGCCGCAGCGACCGGCACGTGCTGGAGTCGCTGCAGCGGATCACCGACGCCACGCTCGCGTTCCTCGGCGAGGAGGATCTGCTGCACGAGCTGATGCAGCGGATCTCCGAGGTGCTCTCGGTTGACACGGTTGCGTTCCTGATGCTGGAGGGCGACACGCTGCACGCGCGCGCCGCCAAGGGCATCGAGGAAGAGGTCGAACAGGGCGTACGCATCCCGGTCGGCCGCGGCTTCGCCGGGCGCATCGCCGCCGAGCGCCGCGCGATCGCCATCACCGACGTCGACCACGCCGACATCCTCAACCCGATCCTGCGCGAGAAGGGCATCCAATCCCTGCTCGGCGTCCCGCTGCTCGTCGAAGGCGCCGTCATCGGCGTCCTCCACGTCGGCAGCCTCACCCCACGCGAATTCACCGCCGACGAACGCGACCTCCTCCAGCTCGCCGCCGACCGCGCCGCCCTCGCCCTCGAGCAGACCCGGCTCTTCCGGCAGGAGCGCGTGGCGCGCGAGTCGGCGGAGGCGGCGACGCAGCGCCTCGAGTCGCTGCAGCTGATCACCGACGCCACGCTCGCCTACCTCGGCGAGGAGGATCTGCTGCACGAGCTGCTGCAGCGCGTGTCGAACATCCTCGCGGCCGACACGGTGGCGATCCTGATGCTGGAGGGCGACACGCTGCACGCGCGCGCCGCCAAGGGCATCGAGGAAGAGGTCGAGCAGGGCGTGCGGATCCCGGTCGGCCGCGGCTTCGCCGGGCGCATCGCCGCCGAGCGCCGCGCGATCGCCATCACCGACGTCGACCACGCCGACATCCTCAACCCGATCCTGCGCGAGAAGGGCATCCAATCCCTGCTCGGCGTCCCGCTGCTCGTCGAAGGCGCCGTCATCGGCGTCCTCCACGTCGGCAGCCTCACCCCACGCGAATTCACCGCCGACGAGCACGATCTCCTCCAGCTCGCCGCCGACCGCGCCGCCCTCGCCCTCGAGCACGCCCGGCTCTACGAGCAGCGTCGCGTCGCCGAGGTGCTGCAGCGGCGGCTGCTGCCGGTGGAGATCGGCGACGGCTTCGGCATCGAGGCGGCCGCCCGCTACCTGCCCGCCTCCGGCGGCAGCCTCGGCGGCGACTGGTACGACGTCTTCGCGCTCGCCGGCGGCCGCGTCGGGATCGCGGTCGGCGACGTCGTGGGTCACGGTGTCGAGGCGGCGGCGATCATGGCCCAGCTGCGGACCGCCGTGCGCGCCTACGCCGCCGACGGGCATCCTGCCGACGCCGTCGTCGACCGGGTGAACAGCCTGATGGTCAACCTCGGCCCGCTCGGCCATGACGACCCTTGTGTACATGGTGATCGACCCGGCGCTCGAGACACTCGAGGTGGTCAGCGCCGGCCATCCGCCGCCGCTGATCATCGACCCGTCCGGCTCCGCCGCGTTCCTGTGGCCGAAGAGCGGCGTGCCGCTCGGCGCCGAGCGGCTCGTCGCTCTACAGCTCGGAGACGTTCCCGCTCCCGACCGGCTCGACCCTGTTCGCCTACACCGACGGTCTCGTGGAGCGCCGCGGCCAGTCGATCGACGTCGGGCTCGAGCGCCTGCGAGCGATCGCCGAGGGCACGACCGACGTCCACGCGCTGTGCGGGGCGATCGTCGCGCAGCTCGTGCCGGACGCCCCGAACGACGACGTCGCGTTCATCGCCGCGCGCGTGCCGCCGCTGGGCGACCACCTGACCTCGAGCTGGGAGGCGACGCCCGAGAGCCTCGCGCCGATCCGCTACCTGCTGCGGCGCTGGCTGCTGCGGTGTGGCGCGACCGAGGACGAGTCGTTCGACGTGACCGTCGCCTCGCAGGAGGCGTGCGCGAACGCCATCGAGCACGCCTACGGGCCCGGCTTCGCGGAGTTCACCGTCGACGCGGCGTACGACGACGGCCGCGTGACCATCACCATCTCCGACCACGGCCAGTGGCGCGAGCCGCGCGGCACCAACCGCGGCCGCGGCATGCCGCTGATGCGGGAGCTGATGGACGACGTCCACGTCAGCCAGGCCGAGGACGGCACGGCGGTCACGCTGGTGCGCGCGCTCGGGAGGCCGGCGCGATGACCCTGCTGGCCCAGGTCACGGAGGAGCGCCGCGGCGACGTCGTCGTCGCGCGCGTGACCGGCGAGGTCGACGCCTCGAACGCGAAGTGGCTCGGCGAGCGGCTGCGCGCGTCGCTGAGCAACGCCTCCGACGGGCTGACCGTCGACCTCAGCGCCACGACCTACGTCGACAGCGCGGGCATCGCGCTGCTGTTCGAGCTCGCGTCGGCGCTCCGGCAGCACCAGCAGCAGCTGAGCCTGGTGGTTCCCGAGGACTCGCCGATCCACCGCATGGTGCGGCTCACGGGCCTCGCCGCGGCCGTGCCGACGCATCCCACCCTGCAGACGGCCCTCGCGGCATCGTAGTCTCTCCCCATGCCGCAGTTTCCGAGCTTCGTCGACGAGCTGCCGGTGACACGGGACGCGCTCGAGTTCGCGGCCGAGCACCACGACGGCCAGCGGCGGGAGTCCGACGACGCCGCCTTCATCCTGCACCCGCTCGAGGTCGCGCAGCTCCTGCGCGGCCGCGGCTACCCCGACGACGTGGTCGCCGCCGGGGTGCTCCACGACAGCCTCGAGGACACGGACGCGACGCCGCTCGAGCTCGAGCAGCGCTTCGGATCAAACGTCGCCGCGCTCGTCTGCTCGGTGTCGGAGCCGTCGGGCGGCGGCACCTACGCGCAGCGCAAGGCGCGGCTGCGCTCGGCGATGGTGGAGGCGGGCCGCGACTCGCTCGCCGTCTACGCGGCCGACAAGGTCGCCAAGGTGCGCGAGCTGCGGATGACGCTCGCGCGCGACTGGTCGGCGGCGATGAGGCCGGAGACGGCCGACAAGCTCCACCACTACTGGGCCAGCCTCGCGCTGCTCGAGGACCTGCTGGAGGCCGACCCGCTGGTCAGCCAGCTGCGCTTCGAGCTCGAGGCGCTCGCCACGATGCCGCCCCGCACGCCGGGGGCGCTCCCGGTCAACACGCCGGCGCGTACGCACGCCCAGGCAGGAACTCCTCCCACTCCGAGCGGCTGAGGCGCCGGCCGGCGACCTCGCACGCGTGCTTCGCGAGCGACGCCGGGCGGATGTCCCAGCGCACCGCGCGGCCGTTGTCCTGAGCGGCGATCACGTATCGGCTGCCAGGGGTGAAGAACGGCGCGGGAGTCGACTGCGGGATGCCCGGCAGGCGCGCGCCGAGCGCCTGGCCGCTCCTGGCGTCCCACAAGCTGACGGTGCCGTCGGTGTTGCCGGCGGCGAGCGTGCGCCCGTCAGGGCTGAAGGTCATCCACGCCGCGCGCCCTCCGGCGAGCGCAGGCGTCACGGGCTTCCATGTCGCGGTCGAGTACACCTGCACGCGCCCGCGGGCGTCGGAAACGGCGAGCCGGCGCCCGTCGGGGCTCCAGCGCGCCGCGCTGCCCGCCGCCGCTGGCTGCAGCGTCGCCACGCGCCGGCGATCCCGGACGCTCCAGATCTCGACGCGGGCGGTCACGTCGTCGCGCGAGCTCGGGAGGGCGCTGAGCAGGCGACCGTCCGGGCTGAGCTGGAGGTCGGCATTCCCGTAGCGGAATCGCACCGGCGCACCCCGCGGCCGGCCGTCGGGCAGTGACCAGAACCGCACCTCGCCGTCCTTGCTGCCGGTGGCGAGCAGACGGCCGTCGGCGCTGACGCCCGGCGTCCAGATCGGGTTGCCGAGCACCTTGCCGGCGCCGTAGCGGATCTGCTTGACATGGCCGCGGAGGCGCCGCACGACGGTGCCGCGATCCGCATTCACCAGGTACACCGAGCCGTAGCTGCTGCCCACCACCAGGAGGTGGCTGCCGGGCACGAACGCCATGCCATCCACGCCGCTCGCCCCCTCCACCCCGTTCTCTTGCACCACCGGGAACGCAGCATGGCGGGTCAGCGTGTCCATCTCGACGAGGCTGACGCGGCCGTCGGTCTGCCCGTGCGCGAGCAGCTTGCCGTCCGAGCTCAGCGCGTAGCGGATGCTGTCGCCGCTGCCGACCGTGAAGCGGCGGCCCAAACGGCGGCCGCCGGCGAGATCCCAGATCAGCACCGTGCCGTCGAGGCTCGCCGTGTACAGGGTCTTGCCGTCGTCGGCGATCTGGGGGGAGAAGGCGCTGGCGGTGTGGCCGGTGAGCGTCTCGGCCGCCGCCGCCGCGCGGACGTCCCAGAGCTGGACGTCGCCGTCCTCCCCGGCGGTGACGAGGGTCCTGCCGTCGGGCGTGAACGCTGCGTCGTTGACGGCGCTGCGATGACGACCCGAGGCGGTCCGCAGCCGCCCGCTCTCCAGGTCGAGCAGCCGCACCGAGCCGTCCTCGCCGCCGATCGCGACCGTCCGGTCGTCGCGGCTCAGCGCGAACGCCGTCGGCACCGTCCCGCCGGCGACCGAGAAGCGCCTGCGCACGCTGAGCGTCGCGGCGTCGCGCACCGTCACCGCGTCCTTCCCGCCGGTCACGACGCTCCGGCCATCGCGGGAGAACAGGACACCTGTGCGCGGCCACAGCTGGTAGGGGTCGAACGTCAGCCGTCCGGGGTTCTCGATCCGCACGGGATCGCGGCGCCGCCGGCCCGTGCTCGTGTCGAAGCGCCACACCCTGTCCGGCGACTGGGCGGCCAGCGTGCGGCCGTCGGGCGAGAAGAGCAGCCCGGCCGCGATCGAGTCCCGCGGGAGCTGCGCCCGCCAGACCGTGCTGCCGGAGGCCGGGTCGATGAGGCCCACGACCCAGCGGGAGTCGGGCGAGTACTCGCCGGTCCGCCCGGGCTCGGTGGTGTAAAGCGCGGCGAGGCGCCGGCCGTCCGGGCTGTAGGCGACGTCGAACATCGCCGGCTTGTCCGGCGAGGGCTCGAGCGTGGCGACGCGCTTCCGCGTCCGCGTGTCGAACAGCAACACCTGGCCGTCGATGTTGCCGACCGCGAGCGTGCCGCCGTCGGGGCTGACCGCGGCGCTCAGGACGGTGGCGTCGCCGGCGCGCATGATCCCGAGCGCGGCCGGGCTGCGGACCAGCGCGCCCAGCAGGTTCCCGCGCGTGCGCTGGGTGTCATCGAGCGCGACGCCCTGCCGTGCGAGCAGCAGCGAGCGGTCGAGCTGGTCGTCGAGCAGCGCCCGGGCGCCGAGCCGCTGCGCGTCGGCGGTGGTTGCCCGGTCGCGGGCGCTGCCGCGCTGCTGCAGGGCGACGAGCCCGGCGACGACGGCGATGACGAGCAGACCGAGCACGCCGAGGAGGACGCCGCGCAGGCGGCGCTGGGAGCGGGTCGCCGCGGCGCGGCTCGCGTCGACGAAGGCGCGCTCGCCGTCATCGAGGTCGGCGTCGTGGGTCGTCGACCAGTCCAGGGCGGCGGCGAGCCGGGCACCGCGGTAGAGCTCCGCCGGGTCGCGCCCGCGTTCGTCCCACTCGCGCGCGGCGACGCCGAGATGATGGTGCAGGCGGCGGCCCTCGGCATCTTCCTCCAGCCATGCCCGCAGGCGCGGCCATTCACGGAACAGCGCCTCGTGCGCGACCTCGACCTCCTCGCCGCTGACGGTCACGAGCCGGCCGTCCGCCAGCTCGGCGAGCACCTCCGGGGCGCCCGGCGCGCGCTCGAGCTCGGCCAGTGGGAGCCGGCGGCGCACGGCGGCGCCGGCCTCGCCGACGCCAGCCAGCCGCTCGAGCAGCGCACGCGCGCGCAGCCGCGCGTCGGGGTCGAGCCCGTCGTAGACACGCTCGGCGAGCCGCGCCACAGCGCCGCGCACGCCGCCGGCGCGCTCGTAGGCGGCGAACGTCAGCCGCGGCCCTTCGCGGTCCTGCCACTGCTCGAGCAACGCGGTCTGCAGGAGCGGCAGGCCGCCCGGCTCGCCCTCGACGTCGGCGATCAGCGCGTCGACGAGCTCGGGATCGACGCTGAGGCCGGCGCGCTCCGCGGGCAGCACGATCGCGCGGCGCAGCTCGTCGCGGCCCATCGGGCCGACGGGCACGTGGCTCGCGCCGAGCATCCGCCACAGCTCCGGGTAGCTCGCACAGCGGCCGTAGAAGTCGGCGCGCATCGCGATCAGCACGAGCGCGCGGCGGCGCGGGTCGCGCACGGCGGCGACCAGCGCGTCAGCGAACCGCGTCCGCTCGGCCTCGTCGTGGCAGGCGGTGAACAGCTCCTCCAACTGGTCCACGGCGATCACGAGGCGGCCCTGCGTCGACGCCTGCGCGACCGCCTGCGTGAGCGCCGCGAGCGGGTGCGCGCCGGGGCGCAGCAGCGCGATCGCCCAGTCCCCGCTCCCCGGCAGGACGTCGTGCTGGAGCGCGGGCAGCAGTCCGGCCCTCAGGACCGACGACTTGCCACTGCCTGACGGCCCGACGATGCCGAGCAGCGGCGTGCCCGCGAGCCGCGCCACCATCTCGGCGACGAGCCGCTCGCGACCGAAGAAGACGTCGGCGTCGTCGACGCCGAAGCTCGCGAGCCCCTTGAACGGGCAGGCGGCGACGGCGTAGGCGGGCCGCGGCTCGGCGCGCTCGCTCGCCGCCTGCAGCTCGACGACCGACGCGGCGAGATCGTCCTGCGCCGCCTGCATCCGCGCGCGCTCGCTCGCGGCACGGCTCGCGGTCGCGCCGAGCCGGAGCGTGGCCTCGTGGTGCGCCCAGCGGCGGGCGGCGCGATGGATGCGCTGGGGCACGCCCGCGCTCTCCTCGAGCAGGGCGCGGAGCCCGCCCCCTTCGCCGTACTCGCCGATGATCGCCTCGACCGCGGGGCCTGCGAGCGGCCCGAGCGTCATCGCGACGTCGTCGCCGTCCTCCACCGTGGCGAGCACCAGCAGCGGGCGATTGGCGACGGCCACGCGCTCGAGCTCGGCCGCCACGTCCGCCGGAGCATGGTCGAGATCGTCGACCACCAGGAGGGTCGGCCGGCGTACCGCACGGGCCTGCTCGATCACCCGGCACGCCTCCTCGGGCGAGCCGGCGCCCGACGCGTACAGCACGTGGGCGCCGTCGGCGAGAACCGCGGCGGCGAGCTCGGCCGCAAGCCGGGTCTTGCCCATCCCCGGGGCCCCGGCCACGAGCGACTCCCCGCCGTGGCCGGCCTCGGCGCGGCGCCATTGCTCGCGCAGCGCTGCCAGCTCCTCCTCGCGGCCGACGAGCGGCGTGCTGACGTCCAGCTCCGGCGGCAACTCGGCCGGGACCGGCAGGTCGAGGGATGGGTCCTGCCGCAGGATCGCCTCGTGGAGGCGCCGCAGCTCGGGGCCGGGCTCGACGCCGATCGCGGTGACGAGCTCGTCGCGCGCCCGCCGGTAGGCGCCGAGGGCGTCGGCCTGACGGCCGCTGCGGTAGAGCGCGAGCATCCGCAGCCCGTGGAGGCGCTCGCGCAGCGGCTCCTGCGCGAGCAGCGTCTGAATCTCGGGGATCGCCTCGGCGTGGCGGCCGGCGGCGAGGTCCTGCTCGAACGCCTGCTCGATCGCGGTCAGGCGCAGCTCCTCCAGGCGGCGGATCTCGAGCCCCGCGAACGGCTCGGTGGCGACGTCGTCGAGCGCCGGTCCGCGCCAGAGGGCGAGCGCCTCGCGCGGGGACCCCTCGGCCACGAGCTGCTCGAAGCGGCGCGTGTCGAGCTCGCCCGCCCCGATCCGGAGCTCATAGCCGTGCCCGCGCGTGACGATCTCCGCGCCGTTGTCGGTGCTCCGGAACGCCTTACGGAGCTGCGAGACGTAGATCTGGACCATCTTGTTCGCGGTCGCCGGCGGCGCCTCTCCCCAGAGGCCGTCGATCAGCGCCTCGGACGAGACGGCGGTGCCCTCGTTGAGGGCGAGCATGGCGAGCAGCGCGCGCGGCTTCCCCGCGCCGATCGCGACCGCATGGTCGTCGACGCTCGCCTCCACGGGTCCGAGAAGTCGAAGGTCCATTCCAACGCTCCGAGGCGAGCCTAGACCTGAGTCGGAGCGTGCCGCAAGCGCGGATTTACCACGGTTTACCGGGGTTCTACCGCCGCGCTACCAGGGCCGCGGATGGTGGTCGGCGTCAGCTCACCGCCAACCAGGAGGTCTGTCGTGAGGACTCGCCGCCGTACCCGCCGCCGTCGCGCAGTCGCCGCCATCCTGGCCGCGATGGTCGTGCCCGCCGCCGCCGCGCCGTCGGCCTTGGCCGTCCCGGCCGACGCGCAGTACCCCCGCCCGGTCCCCGAGACGCACAAGATCGGCGACACGCCGTCCGACTTCGCCCAGCCGGTCGCCCCGGCCCCGGCGATCGGCGACACGAAGTCCGACTCGCCCGGCGCGAGCCGCGCGCCCCAGTACGAGCCGCCCCAGACGATCCAGGTCGTTCGGCCGGAGCGCACGATCGTGCGCGACACCGATCCGGTCCTGCCGATCGCGCTGTCCGGAGCGGCGCTGCTGGTCGCGGTCGGCCTCGCCGGCACCGCACTGATCCGGGTGCGCTCGCTGCGCTTGGGCTAGCGCAGCATCAGCCGGATCCTGGGGGGCCCGCGGCGTTGTCCGCGGGCCCTCCGACGTCCACGACCTCGTGCATCGTCATCGGGTGCAGGTAGCAGAAGAGCTCGTAGCGGCCGGGGACGCGGAAGCGGGTCGTGTGGGTCGCTCCTCCGCTCTTGGTCGGTGTGCCCACGAGCAGCGGGCCGCTGGCGAACAGGACGTTGTGCGGGATTGCATCGCGGAACCGCCAGGTCACGCGGCCACCGAGCGGGACGGAGATGTGGTCGGGGCTGAAGCGGTTGTTCTTGAGGTCGACGGTGGCCCGCTTGCCTTGGGGCTTGGCGCCCGTCAGCGGCGTGGTCTTCGTGTAGGTGCGGCCGTCGGGGCGGACCGCGCTCAGCGGGACGTTCACGCGTGGCGGTTGCCGGCGCGTGGGCAGCCGCTTCACGAGGTGCTTCCGGTCGGCGGGGAGGCGCTTGCAGGCGCGCGGGACGTCGCGGTCCGGCGCCACGTAGATGTGCATGATCGCCATCACGCGCGGGTGGGGGACGTCGGCGTCGTAGGCGCCGGTGAGGCGTAGCCGCTCGCCCTTGCGGACGGGGATGCCGGTGCGGGACAGGAAGTAGCGGGTGTCGACCGGCCCTGGCTCGTGGAGGATCGGGCGGGCGCGGTAGTAGAGGTGGTTCGGCGTCCCGTAGCGGGGCGCGGTGTCGAGCAGCTGCCGGTTGCGGCAGCGCGGCTGCGAGAGCGTCATGTTCCGCGCGCCACCGTGGAGGTGGCCGCCGACGGCGACGATGCGGCCGTCGAAGGGGACGCGCCAGCGGTAGCTGCGGATGGTGGTCGAGCCCTCCGCGCCGCCGCCGTGGACGGGGTAGCTGACCTGCTTGTCGCAGCCGTTGGCGCGGACCCAGATCGGGCGGACGGGCGTGAGCCGCTGCCCGGTCCTGACCGTGACGCGGTAGCGGATGTAGGCGTTCTCGGCGCGGACGCTGTGGCTCATCAGCATCGCGGTGATCCGCCAGCGGTCGCCACGGCGGATGCGGTAGCCGTAGCCGGGCGGGAGGCGCAGCTGCTGGTTCTCCTCCCCGGTGCCGTAGATCGGCTCGCTGGAGCGGCTCGAGCAGGTGCCGCGGAGCGCCATCCGGGCGCTGCGGTGGAAGACGACGTGGTGGAGCATCACGTCGCGGATCGTGATCGGCCGGTTCTTGCGGTCGACCAGGTCGACCTTCATGCCGACGACGTAGCCGTCCACGTTCGGGGCCTTCACAGGGGCCTTGGGGAACGCGACGTTGAAGTTCTCCATCCGGGTCGGGCCGTGACGGAACGTATACGTCTTGGTGGCCGCGTCCGCCGGGGCAGCGAGGAGGAAGGCGATGCCAACGGCGGTAAGGACGACCCGCATGTAGCGCGAGAGTAGACCGGGTTCGGGCTCGCGGTTCAACCGGTGGCATGCGTCGTGCGTACGCCTTGACGATGCGACGGCTGGGTTTGTGGATCGTGACCGGTGCGCTGATGGTCGCCGGATGCGGGGGTTCCGAGAGCTCCGCGAAGTCGGATTCTGAGGCGACGCCGACGCCGACCGCGAAGCAGTCCGCGCCTGGCGGCTACTAGCCCAGCTCGGCGAGCCGGAGCGCGACCATCTCGCGGATGACGTCGTCCGGGAGCGGCTGCTCCGGGGAAAAGCGGATGGTGCCCTTGGAGAGGCCGAAGCCGTCGAGCCGGTCGCTGACCGCGTCGACGATCGCGGGGCTGAAGGGCGCGATGGTGAGGTGGCGCTTGGCGGCGTTGAACCCGATCAGGGGCCGGCCGCCGTGCAGGAAGGCCGGCATCCCGTAGCTCTTGCCCTCCTCGGCGTCGGGCGCCGCCTCCGCCACGATGGCGCGTACGCGCTCGAGCTCGGCGCGCTGGTCGGCCGGCAGGTCGGCGAGGTAGTCGTCGATGGCGGACATCGCGCTCAGTGTCCCGCATCACTCCACGAGCCGCACCTCGAGCCCTCCGGCGGTCGCCGCCCCGGCGCCGCCCATCAGGCCGAGGATGCGAGCGACGTAGCCGGGCGTCTCCCCGTTGGCGGGGACGCAGCCGCACGCGGCGACCGCGTTCGGGCCGGCGTTGTAGGCCGCGAGGGCGAGCGGGACGGCGGGGAAGCGGCGCAGGAGGTCGCGCATCAGGTGGGCCTGGGCGTCGATGGCGCGCTCGGCGTCGAACGGGTCGCGCAGGCCCATCGCGGCGGCGGTGCCGGGCATGAACTGCGCGATCCCCTGCGCGCCCGCGCCGCTGACGGCGAACGGATTGAAGTTCGACTCGGCGTAGAGCTGTGCGGCGAGCAGGGTGGCGGACACGTTCCAGCGTTGGGCGGCGCGGGCGATCGCGGGCGCGAAGGCGGGCGGGACGAACGACGGCAGCGTGCTGCCGCCGGCGCCGTCGGCTCGCGGCGGCGGGGAGGAGTGGGCGTTCAGCGTGTAGCCGAAGTGCCAGTCCTCCCACGAGTACCGCTTCACGAAGTGGAAGCGGCGCGCGTTCGCCGCCAGCCAGCCGTAGGCAGCGGGCGGGCCGAGGTCGAGCTCGGTGCCGAGCCGGTGCAGCGAGCGGCCGGGCGGGGCGACCCAGCGCGGATCGGGGTTGCGGGCGAAGAGGACGGCCTGCTCGGCGTCGGAGCGGAAGGCGCTCGTGATGATGAGGCCGATGCCGTCGGCGCGTGCGGCGCGCTCCATCCGGTCGAACGCGCGGGCGACGTCCGGCCGCATCCGCTCGCCCTGCCGGGTCGCGAGCGGGCCGTCGTAGCCGCCGCCGGAACCGGCGAGCTCGCCGGGCGGCGCAAGCTCTGCCTCCGCCGCCGCCTCGATCGAGGCGGTTCGACGGGCACCACCGGTGCGGACCTCGAAGACATCGCTGACGGCGACGCGGACCCGGACCGGACCGAACGACGACCCGTCGGGGAACGCGACGCGCACGCCCCGAGCACCGTTGGCCCGCGCCACGCGGACCGCCGCGGCGCGGCCGAGCGCAAGGTACTCCGCCTTGCTCACGTGCTCGGCCCCGGGCCGCTGGCGATCGGCGAAGACGGGCTCGAAGAGCCGCGGATACGCATCGTGCATCGCGCGGGCGGCGGCGAGGGCGCCGAGATCGGCCGCCCGCTGCGCCCGCGCCTCCCGCCCGCCGCCACGAGCCACGAGTCCGAGGACGAGCGCCCCGAGGACGACCGCGACGAGCCCGCCGACGAGGAGGATCGAGGCCTGGCCCGACTGGCCGGCCTCGTCCGGCCCAACCCCAGTGCCGCCGCCACCGTCGTGCGGCCCTATCCAGCGAGCGCGGCTCACGCCGGCACCTTCATGCGGCCCCATCCCGCGAGCGCGGTCGTCCGGGCGCCCGGCGCGATCAGCGGCCCGCGGACCGTGACCGGAACGTCGCGTTCCGCAAAGCCGGAACGGGCGAGCTCGACGAGCCGCGGGTCGGCTTCGGCCGGTACGACGAGGACGATGTGGTCCTGCTCGGCGAGCAGTTCGTCGGCGGCGGCGGTGCGAGCGCCGGTGACGGCGACGACCGTCGGCACATCCACGACCGCGAGCGCGCGGCGGGCGAGGTGCAGGTCGTCCGGGCCGAGCGCGAGCCACGCGAGACGCCCGCGGGCGACGGCCGCGAGGCCGCGCGAGCCGAGGTTGGCGACGAGGCGGGACGCGCCGGGTGTCCCCAGCGCCGGGCGCGGCGCGTCAGGCGCCGGCCAGGTGATCAGCATCGCCCCGGCCGAGCGGTCCTGCTCACGTAGCCCACCGGCGAGCGCCGCGGCCACCGGCACCGCATCCCGCACCGCGCCGAGGACGAGCGCCCGCGGGGCGAAACGAGGCGGGGCAGCCGCCGTCTCCGGCTGCGGCGGAAGCGCGACGAACGCGGACGCCGCCCGCTCGAGGAGGCCGCTCATCGCCGGCTCCCGGCAGCGGAGCCGCGCGCCGACGGCAGCCCCGGCGCTCGGAGCCGGCGGGCAGAGGGCGGCGCCTGTGCGCCGAGCTTGCGAGCCGAGGGCGGTGCCTGCGCCCCGGGAACGCGCCCGGACGGCGGCCCTGCGTCCGCGGTCGCTTCAGCGCGGAGGCGGGCGCCGAGCGGGCCGGGCGGGGTGACGCGGACGGTGACCCTCCGGCCTCGGACGGCGATCGCGGTGCGGCGCCGGGGCCACTCGGTGAGCGCCTCGCGGGCGGCGGCTCTGGGGTCGCGTCCTTGGAGCAGCGCGATCGCGCCCGCCTCGGCGGCTCCGCCCGCCGCCTGCTCGGCCGCGCCGGCGCTGAGCAGCGTGGAGACGCCGAGCCCGACCGCCAGCAGGAGCGGGAGGAGGCCGATGAGCTCGACCGTCGACTGGCCGCTGCTCGACCTCATCGCTGCGGCGCGAAGCGGGCGCGGGCGGACACGGTGCCGACGTGGAGCCCGAAGGTCGACGGGACGCGAACCGTGACGCGGACGCCGCCGTCGTCGTCGGCCCGGACGCGCAGGCCCCGCTCGAGCGGAGCGGCCAGCCGGCGACGGGCCGCTCCCGCGCGCGTCGCCGCCCACCGCGACCGCGCGAGCAGCGGCCTCAGCGGCGCCCGCCGCCGCCCATGCGGCGTGGCCGGCGACAGCGAGCTGCCAGAGGCCGGCGAGCAGCGCGACGGCGATCGGCAGGACCGCGACGAGCTCGACGGCCGCTTGGCCTCGGCACGCGCCGAGGGGCTCGACGGCCGCGGGGCCTCGGTGCGGGCGGTGGGGCATGCGCGGGAGCTTCCGCCGCGCGGCGGCACGAAACTAGGCGTGAATGTGCCGAAAGAGGCGCGGGACTCAGTACTCGGAGTACGTGCGCCACACGCGGTACACGCCCCACACGGCCAGCGCGATCATCGCGAACCAGAGGAGCGCGCCGAGGCCGCCCTCGTCCCACAGCCGGGACGTCGCCAGGATCGCCAGCGCCGCCACGGTCACCGACCCGTAGAGCAGCGCCCGCTGGTTGTCGCCGAGCCCGAACAGCGTCGCCCGGTGCTCCATGTACAGCCGGTAGCCGAAGAACAGCAGCCCCGCGGTCAGGATGATCGTGAGGAGGCTGTAGATCGTGCTCGACCCGGTCCCGCCGCCCGGCACCAGCCAGACGATCAGCGCGAGGCCGACGATGATCAGGATGTTGCGGATGTGCTTCGCGCGGTCGGGACCCACGCGTCACACGATACGCGCTCAGGCGCGGGCGACGACCGCGTCGACCGGGTCGGCCGCGACCGGTGCCTCGGTGGCCGCAGGCACGGCCACCGGCGCCACCTCGGTCGGATCGAGCGACTCCGCCGCGAAGCGGTACCCGATCCCGAAGTGGGTGTGGATGTAGCGCCACCGCGGCGACGCCTTCTCCAGCTTCTGGCGCAGCTTGCGCACGAACACGTCGACCGAGCGGTCGCCGTGGACCATCGCGTAGCCCCACACCCGCTGGTAGATCTCCTCGCGCGGCAGCACCTGCCCCACGACGTCGGCCAGCAGCTGGATCAGCTCGAACTCGCGGCGGGTCAGGTCGACGGACCGGCCGCCGACGAACGCCTGGAACTGGTCGGCCCGGATCTCGAGCTCGCCGGCCTTGACGGGGCCCGCCTCGACGCGCGCCGCCTCGGCCCGCCGGCGCCGCCGCGCGACCGCCTCGGCGCGCGCGATCAGCTCCTCCGGGTGGCAGGGCTTCGTGACCCAGTCATCGGCGCCGAGCCGCAGGCCGCGGACGCGCTGCGACACCGAGGAGCGGCCCGTGCAGACGATCACGCCCAGTGCGGGCAGCCGCTCGCACACCTTCTCGAGATACGACCAGCCCGCGGGCCCCAGGACCGCCAGGTCCATGACGAGCACGTTGAGCCGCATCGACACGAGCGCGTCGATCGGCACCGGGCTGGCCAGCACACGGTGCTGCCAACCGGCGGCGTCGAGCCGGTTCGCGAGCACCTGCAGGAAGCCGGTGTCGGAGTCCAGTACGCCCAGGCGCACGGGTGGCTGGCCGGTCGAGGTCGCCATCTGTCACTGGAGAATAGTGGGGCGGGGCGACACGGTTACTCAACGTCAGCACCGCGTAACAGCTGGGTTACAACTGTTCGGCTCTGCGCCGCAAATACCGAGGAACTAGGCCGGCCGATGCGAGGCGTCCGAGAACTCCCGGAACAGCCCCGTGACCACGAACGCGACCTGCTCGCCGATGTCCACGGCGTTGTCGCCGATCCGCTCCAGCGCGCGTGAGACGAGCATCATCGTCATCGCCCACTCGCGGCGGTCCTCGTCGGTCCCGATCTCCACCGCGCGCCGGAAGCATTCGCGGTTGAGGAGGTTGACCTGCTCGTCCTGGCGCACCAGGTCCTCGGCGAGCGCCACGTCGCGCAGCGAGAACGCCTGCTTGGACTGCTCGACCTCCGAGCGCACCAGCCGGCCCATCTGCTCGATCTTCTCGAGCGTCTCGGGGTCCACCGGCGGCTCGTGGCCGGACAGCGGCAGCATCTTCGCGATGTTCACGCACTGGTCGCCCATGCGCTCCGCGTGCTTGATCACGTGCAGGAGCGCCGCCACCGTCCGCAGGTCCGAGGCCACCGGCGCCTGCAGCGCCAACAGCGACAGCACGCCCTGATGGACCTCGAGGTAGCGCCCGTCGAGGCGGTCGTCGTCCAGGATCACAATCGAGGCGAGCTCGATGTCCTGGTGGTGCAGCGCCTCCATCGTGCGGTCGAGCGCGCTGACGACGAGGTCGAGCGCCCCGAGCGCCTGGCTCTCGAGCTGCTGGAGCTCGTGCTGGAAATGGACCCGGCCAGTGGCATCCGCCATCGCCGCGGCCCTACCCGACCTTGCCGGTGACGTAGTCCTCGGTGCGCTTGTCCGAAGGGTTGGTGAAGATCTTGTTCGTCTCGTCGTACTCGACGATCGCGCCGGTGCGGTCCTTGCCGTCGTCGTCGAGCTCGACCGTGAAGAACGCGGTCATGTCCGACACGCGCGCCGCCTGCTGCATGTTGTGGGTGACGATGACGATCGAGTAGTCCTGCTTGAGCTCCATCATCAGGTCCTCGATGCGGCCGGTCGAGATCGGGTCGAGCGCGGAGCACGGCTCGTCCATCAGCAGGACGTCCGGCGACGTGGCCAGCGCCCGCGCGATGCAGAGCCGCTGCTGCTGCCCGCCGGACATGCCGAAGGCGTTCGTCTTCAGGCGGTCCTTGACCTCGTCCCACAGCGCGCCGCGCTTCAAAGCCGACTCGACGATCTCGTCCATGTCGCCCTTCATGCCCATGACGCGGGGACCGAAGGCGATGTTGTCGTAGATCGACTTCGGGAACGGGTTGGGCTTCTGGAACACCATCCCGATCCGCTTGCGCACCTGGACGGGGTCGATGTCCGGGTCGTAGAGGTTCTCGCCGTGGTAGCCGATGCTGCCCTCGACGCGCGCCGAGGGGATCAGGTCGTTCATGCGATTGAGGCAGCGGATGAACGTGCTCTTGCCACAGCCGGAGGGCCCGATGAGCGCCGTGATCTCGTGCCGGTTCAGGTCGATGGTGATGTTGCGGACCGCGCGCTTGTCGCCGTAGTAGACGCTGACGTCGTCGACGTCGAAGATCAGCTGGCGCTCCTCGGAGGGCGTCGGCGACCGTCGCCCCGCCGGCCCGCGTGGCCAGCTTCGGTTCGATGCGCTCTTGATCGGCCACGGGGATCTCTTCACCACTTCTGCTCATATCGGTTCCTTAGGTAGATCGCGACCGAGTTCATCAGCAGCAGGACGATCATCAGCACGAGGATCGCGCCCGCCGCCAGGTCGACGAACTCGCGATTGGGATCCTGGGTCCACACGAAGATCTGGATCGGGAGCGCAGTGAAGTCGCTCAGCAGCCCGTCCGGGTTGAAGCGCGGCGACGCGGCGGCGCCGATCACCAGCAGCGGCGCGGTCTCGCCGATGGCGCGCGACAGCGCGAGGATGACGCCGGTGGCGATGCCGGCGATCGAGCCCGGCAGGACCTGCTTCCAGATCGTCTGCCACTGCGTCGCGCCGAGCGCGAGCGAGCCCTCGCGGACCGACGGCGGCACCGCGCGGATGGCCTCGCGGGCCACGATGATCACGACCGGCAGCACGAGCAGGCCGAGCGTGAGACCGCCGGCCAGCAGCACGTTGCCGAGCGAGAGCGGGCCGCGGACGATGAAGGCGAGGCCGAGGATGCCGTAGACGACCGACGGGACCGCGGCGAGGTTCTGGATGTTGACCTCGACCATGCGGTTGTACCAGCGGTCGCGATCGGCGTACTCCTCGAGGTAGATCGCGGTCGCGACACCCACCGGCACCACCAGCGTCGCCGTGATCAGCATCAGGTAGAGCGTGCCGAGCAGGGCCGACTGGATGCCGGAGTTGGACGGGATGATCCGCGACGGCTGCGAGGTCAGGAAGTCCAGCGACAGCTTGGAAGCGCCGCTGACCGTGACGTCGTAGAGGATCGCGCCGAGCCCGAGGAACGCGAGGCCGAGCGCGATGAACATCATCACGCGGAAGCTGCGCCCGTAGACGCGGTCCTTGCCGCTCACGGCGGGCAGCACGGAGCGCTGCTTGCGCGCGGCAGCGGCGATCTGCGCGCCGGTCATTCGTACACCTGCCGGAAGCGGCGGACGAGCCGGATCGACACCGCGTTGAGCAGCAGCGTCATGCAGAAGAGCGTGAAGCCGACCACGAAGATCGTCTCGTACTCGATCGAGCCGGTCGGGATGTCACCGCGCGCGGTCGCGGCGATGAAGGCCGCCATCGATTGGTACGACTCGCGCGGGTCGATGCCGAGGTTCGCGGTCTGCCCGCCGGCGATCAGGATGATCACCGTCTCGCCGACGGCGCGCGACGCGCCGAGGATCAGCGCGGCGACGATGCCGGAGAGCGCGGCCGGGAAGACGATCCGCAGCGAGACCTGCAGCTTCGAGGCGCCGAGCCCGAACGCGCCCTCGCGCAGGGAGGCGGGCACGGCCGACATCGCGTCCTCGGCCACCGACGCGATCGTCGGCAGCACGAGCAGGCCGAGGATGATGCCCGCCGACAGCGCGTTGAACTGGTTGACGTCGATCCCGAGCCCGCGGACCACGTTCGGCGTGAAGTAGGTGAGCGCGAAGTAGCCGAACACGATGGTCGGGACGCCGGCCAGCGTCTCGAGGATCGGCTTGATCACCTTGCGGACGCGCGGTGGCGCGTACTCGGAGAGGTAGATCGCGCACAGCAGCCCGAGCGGGATCGCGACCAGCAGGCCGATGCCCGTCAGGTAGAGCGTCCCCCAGACAACCGGCAGGACGCCGAAGGATTGCTGGTCGCCGCGCAGCAGCGGCGTCCACTTGGTGCCGAACAGGTAGTCGCCGATCGGCACGTCACCGAAGAAGGAGATCGTCTCGCGCACCAGCGACAGCACGATCAGCGCCGTCGTGACGACGGACAGGATGGCGGCCAGGAACAGCGCCGCCTTGATGGCGGCTTCCCCGCGCGAACGGACCGTGGGGGTCTTGACCAGGCTGGTCGGGACCGCCACGGCCCCCGGGGCGGCCGCAGCCGCCCCGGGTTCCGTGTTGGAGAAGCGTCCGGCCACCTGGCTAGCCCTCGGCCGTCTTCAGGTCGCCCTGGGCCTTGGTGAGCTGCTCCTGCGTCATCGGGACGATGTTGGCCGCCTTGGCGATGTCGGCCTGGTTGGCGATGATGAAGTCCATGAAGGCCTTCACCTCGGGCCGCGCGATGCCCTTTGCGCTGGGGTACATGAACAGCGGGCGCGAGAGCGGCTTGTAGGTGCCGTCCTGGATGGTCTCGGAGCTCGGCTTGACGCAGCTGGCCTCGTCCTCGCCGACGCCGACGAGGTTGAGCTTGTCCGCGTTCTGCTCGTAGTACGAGAAGCCGAAGTAGCCGAGGCCGCCGGCGTCGCCGGACACGCCGGTGACGAGCTGGTTGTCGTCCTCGGAGGCCTCGTAGTCCTCGCGGGTCACGCCCTCCTCGCCGTTGATCTCCGCGGTGAAGAAGTCGAAGGTGCCCGAGTCGGTGCCGGGCCCGTAGAGCGACAGCTCGGTGTCGGGCAGGGACGGGTCGACGTCCTTGAGCGACTTGATCTTGGAGCCCTTGTTCCAGACCTCCTTGAGCTGCGCGACGGTCAGGCAGTCGACCGCGAGATCCTTGTTCGTGGCGACGGCGATGCCGTCGTTGGCGATCTGGACCTCGTGGTACTTGACGCCGCCCTTCTCGCAGACCGGGACTTCCTCGTCGTCCTTGATGGGACGCGAGGCGTTGGAGATGTCGGTCTCGCCGGCGCAGAACTTCTCGAAGCCGCCGCCGGTGCCGGACTGGCCGACCGAGATCTTCACGTCCGGGTTCTCCTCGTTGAAGAGCTCGGCCGCCGCCTGTGCGAACGGGTAGACCGTCGAGGAGCCGTCGATGGAGATGCTGCCGCTCAGGTCTTCAGAGGACGAGCTACCGCTCGAGCCCGAGTCGTCGTCCTCGCCGCAGGCGACGACGCCGCCGACAAGCGCGAGACTGAGGAGCGCGATCAGAAGGTGATGGGTTCTCATAGATTTCGACACTCGCAGTGGTTGAGGGCCCAGCCTGTTACGGAGCTGTGGCCGCGTTGTGAAAAGCATGTGAACGCTCGGCCTCGAGCCGGTAGCCGAAGCCGAAGTGCGTGTGGATGTACTGCCAGCCCGGCAGCGCGTCGCCGAGCTTCACGCGCAGCTTGTGGATGTAGACGTCGACCGAGCGATCGTCCGCGCGCAGCGGCCCGCCCCACACCGTCTCGTAGAGCTCTTCGCGCGGGACGATCCGGCCCTGGCGGCGAGCCAGGGCCTCCAGCAGCTCGAGCTCACGGAGCGACAGCGCGAGGGTGCGGCCCGCCGCCACGGCCTGTCGCTCGGCGGACCAGATCTCCAGCGGGCCGATGGACAGGACGCCGTCTTGGGTACTCATGGCCTCCGAGAGTGGTCGGAGCGCGACGGCCCTCGGTTACCGGCTCGTGAACCGCTCGTGAACAGGTTGTGAACGCGACCCCGATCGACGCGTTACGCGCGTAGCTTGGACTCATGCCACGGCGCCCCGATCCCCGTCTGCTCGAGCTGTTCGCCGAGTCGGGGCGCAACGTGCACCGGACCGCGCAGCTCCTCCGCGACCTGTTGAACGACTACCCGGAGTCGAACGGGATCGGCGCCGAGATCGTCGAGTGCGAGCACGAGGGCGACCGCATCGCCCACGACATCCTCCACCACGCGGCGCAGCAGAGCGCGCGCCGGGCTTCGCCCGAGCCGGCCGACGTCCACGCGCTCACCGGCGCCCTCGACGACATCGTCGACTTCTCCGAGGAGGCCGCCGATCAGCTGCGGCGCTACGGCGTCGAGGCGTCGATGGAGCCGGCGCTCGAGATCGCCGACGTGCTCGTGCGCGCGACCGAGGAGGTCGTGGCCGCGCTGCGCGGGCTGCACGACGGCGTCGACGGCGCGGCGCACCGCGTCGAGATCCACCGGCTCGAGAACGAGGCCGACACCCTCGTCCGGGAGGCGGTCGCGTCGCTGTTCGTCAACGGCATCGACCCGATGGTCGTGATCCGCTGGAAGGACATCTTCGAGTCGCTCGAGGCCGCCGTCGACGCCTGCGAGACGGCGGCCAACGTGCTCGAGGGCATCGCCATCAAGCCGCGGTAGCGGCTTGTTCACACCGGCCGCCGCGGCCGCGGCGATCCTTGCCTGGCGAGGCCCCTCCTCTCCACACGCGGCGGCCGTGGTGCTCCCCGCCCACGACCGCCGCGTGGCCTCGCTGTCTTCAGCTCACAGCGGACCGCGCCGCCACGGCCCGGTGATCGCGCAGGTCATGCCCTCGTCGCGGTGGTCCTCCGGCGTGCCGGTGGAGTCGCCATAGAGGTTCACGAACAGCGTCCGCCCGTCGGGGCTGAAGCACACGCCGGCGAGCTCGCCCTCGCTCAGGACGTTCTGCGCGAACGTGAACGCCTCGCCCCGCCGCGAGATGCCGATCAGGCGGTTGGTGTGCTCGCCGTCCGCCTCCGAGGCGTCGTCCTCGGCGGCCAGCAACCCGCCGCGCGGGGTGACCGTCAGGTTGTCCGGCGAGTCCATGACCTCGCCGCCGGGCGACTCGTAGTGCAGGACGAGCTTGCGCTCGCGCTGGCGGTACTCCCAGATCTGCCCGTAGCCCTCGACGTAGTCGTCGGTGTTCTTGTCGCCGCTCTTGGCGTCGCCGCCGCTGGTGGAGACGAAGAAGATGCTGTCGCCGGCGGCCCAGCAGCCCTCGAGGCGGTTGAACTTGCACGCGCCGCCGCGCCAGCCCTGCTGGAAGACGCCACGCTCGTCGTCCTCGCTCGTGTACTCGGGGTCCGGGTCGGGGATGTCGATCCACGTCACCCGCAGCGGCTTTCCGCGCTGCTGGCCTTCGCGCGCGTCGTAGTGCGGCGAGCCCTTGATGCCGAGGATCTGCAGCCGCCCGCCCTTGGCAAGGTGGCGCTTGTCGCGGGGGATGAAGCGGTAGAAGCCCGCACCGCGGCCCGAGCCCGGGTCCTCCGTCTCGTAGACGACCCCCGTGCGATCGTCGGTGGCCAGCGCCTCGTGCATGAAGCGCCCCATCGCCTTCAACGGCCGCGAGGCGCTGTCGTTCGGCCCGCGGTCCAGCGGGACCTCGAACACGTAGCCGTGACGCTTGTCGAAGCCGTTGAAGTTCGGCCCCCAGACGATCTCCTCGCCGGTCAGCCAGCTCCGGCGGTGCAGCGAGTAGCCGCCCGCGCAGTTCACGTGACTGCCCGACAGCGAGACGTAGTCGCGGACGAGCTCGCGGGTGTGCGGGTCGTAGTCGAGCGTCGTGGTGCCACCGCCCGCGCTCGCGTCGTAGGTGCGGGGGTCGTGCGGCACGCTGCCCTTGTCGGCGGGATTGCGGTCCTCGTGGTTGCGGATCAGCCGCACGGTGCGGTGCGGCCCCCGGAACGCGGCCATGCCGTCGAGCGCCAGCGGCGTCTGGTTGCCGTCGGACATCTGCGAGGCGATGTGCCCGAAGGTCACGTACGAGAAGCCGGCGGGCAGGGCCAGCACCTCGATGCCGCGCTGATCGGCCACCGGCGACAGCTCGCCGTAGGAGCCGTGGTCGTGGCGCTCCTTGTCCGCCAGCGCGCTGCGATGCGCCAGCCGCTCGAGCGCCACCGCGCTGAGCGCGCCGCCGCCGGTGGCCGCGATCCCGCGCGCGATGAACGCGCGCCGATCCATCAATGACATCCGGATTCTTCCCCCTGACGTTCCGGAAATGTGAAAGCGATGTGAAGGCTCCTACCCAGCTACGGCGTCGAGCTGCGCATAAAGCCGCTCGACGTCGGCTTTCGCCCGCTCGTGGCGGCGCGTCGACTGGGCGCTCTTGTCCGGGGAGCTCCAGGCCGCGGGGTCGGCGAGCTCCTCCTCGAGCGCCTTGAGCGTCGCCTCCGCGCGCTCGATCTCCTTCTCGAGCCGCTCGGCCTGGCGGCGCTGGTTCTTCGAAGGGCCGGCGGCGGCCGCGGGCGGCGGCGGCGCCGCCTTGGGGGGCTTGGCCCGCTTCGCGGTGCGCTCGTCTTGCGCCCGCTCCTGGCGCACGCGCAGGTACTCGGGCCAGCCGCCGACGTAGGAGCGCAGCGCCCGGTCCTCGACCGCGATCGTGCGCGAGCCGACCGCGTCGAGCAGCGCCCGGTCGTGGGAGATCAGCAGCACCGCGCCCTGGAACGACTGCAGCGCGGCCTCGAGCGCCTCGCGCGACTCGAGATCGAGGTGGTTTGTCGGCTCGTCGAGGATCAGGACATTGGCGCCGGAGTGGACGAGGATGGCGAGCGAGAGGCGCCGGCGCTCGCCGCCGGACAGCCCGTCGACCGGCTTCTCGGCCGCCTCGCCCGAGAACAGGAACTGGCCCAGCAGCGCGCGTGCCTTGTTCGGGGTGAGCTTGGTCGCGCGCTGCGCGGCCTCGAGCACGGTCGCGGTCGAGTCGAGCTCCTCGGCGTGCTGGGAGAGCACGCCGAGCTTGACGTTGTGGCCGCGCCGCAGCTTGCCGCCGTCGAGCTCGCGCTGCCCGGTGAGCGCCGAGATCAGCGTCGTCTTGCCGGAGCCGTTGGGCCCGATCAGCGAGACGTGCTCGCCGCGCTCGAGCCACAGCTCGGCGTCGTGCAGCAGTTCGCGGTCGCCGATCCGCAGCTCGGCGTCCTCGACCTCGAAGACGACGCGCCCGGACCGCTCCGGCGGCTTGAAGGCGAAGCCGAGGCTCTTGCCGTCGCGCGGGTCGCGCGTGACCCGCTCGATCTTCTCCAGCTGCTTGACGCGCGACTGCGCCTGGCGCGCCCGGGTGCCGGCCCGGAACCGCGTCACGAAGCGCTCGAGCCGCTCGATCTGCGCCTCCTGCCGCTCGATCGCCCGGCCCAGCGCCAGCTCGCGCGCCGCCTGCTCCTTGCGCCAGGCGTGCCAGGTGCCCTTGAAGAACTTGGCGCGGCCGGCCTCGAGCTCGAGCACGGACGTGCCGACCGCCTCCAGGAACCAGCGATCGTGGGCGACGAGCACGACGGCGGCGTCGAGCGTCTGCAGGTGCGCCTCGAGCCACTCCAGCGACTCGATGTCGAGGTGGTTGGTCGGCTCGTCGAGCAGCAGCAGGTCGGGGTCGCCGGCCAGCGCGCGAGCCAACGAGGCACGCGTGAGCTCGCCGCCCGAGAACGTGGCGAGCGACCGGTCGAGGTCCCCGTCGCGGAAGCCGAGGCCGTGCAGCGTCGCGTTGATGCCCTCGCGCCAGCCGTAGCCGCCGGCGTGCTCGAGCCGCGCCTGGGCGGTCGCGTAGGCGTCGAGCGTGGCGGCGTCGGTGGCGCCCTCGGCCATGGCGGCCTCGAGCTCGGCGAGCCGCTCCTCGATCGCCAGCAGCTCCTTGGCTCCCGAGAGCACGTAGTCGCGCAGCGAGAGGTCGCGCTCGCGGGGCGGCCGCTGGTCGTGCAGCGCGACGCGCGTGCCCTTCGCGAACACGAGCTCGCCGCCGTCGATCGACGTCTCGCCGGAGAGCATCCGCAGCAGCGTCGTCTTGCCCGAGCCGTTGCGGCCCGACAGCGTCATCCGCTCGCGCCGCTCGAGGCGGAACGAGACGCCCCGGAGCAGGGGCTCTCCCACCATGTCCTTGGCGAGGTCGGAGGCGAGGACGACGGCCATGCGATCAGGCTAGCCCGAGCTATACACTCGGATCAGATGCGCCGCGCGCTCCACACGCTGCTCCTGACCGCGCTCCTGCTCGCCCTCACCGCGCCGGTCGCGATGGCCGCCGAGGGTCATGACGGCGGCGAGGGCTGGTACGGCGAGACGTCGGACAAGGTCGTCACCAACGCGGGCTTCATCATCATCGCCGCGTTCCCCGCGCTGATCTTCGTGCTGAGCATGATCATGTGGGTGCTCGACCGCCGCAAGGACGCGCGCAAGCAGGCCGCCAAGGCCCGCAGCGCCCGTGCCGACATGCGCGGCGGCTGGTAGTACCGCTGGTCCGTTATCAACGCTCCGGCGCCGCCGCCGTCGTCACCATCGACCGGCCGGAGCGGCGCAACGCGATCGACGGCGCGACCGCCGAGGCGCTCCACGACGCGTTCCGCGACTTCGTGGCCGACGACGGCGCCCGGGTGCTCGTCGTCACCGGCGCCGGCGAGGCGGCGTTCAGCGCCGGCGCCGACCTCAAGGCGATCGACACGCTCGGCCCGCGGCTCGACCTGCCCGAGGGGCCGCTCGGCTTCACGCGCCTGGCCTCGCCGAAGCCGACGATCGCCGCGATCTCCGGCTGGTGCCTGGCCGGCGGCTTCGAGCTCGCGCTGTGGTGCGACCTGCGGGTGGCGACGCCGAGCGCGCGCTTCGGCTTCACCGAGCGGCGCTTCGGCGTGCCGCTGATCGACGGCGGCACCCAGCGGCTGCCGCGGATCGTCGGCACCGGCCGCGCGCTCGACCTCGTGATCAGCGGCCGCGTGATCGACGTCGAGGAGGCCGAGCGGTTCGGCCTCGTCACCGAGCGCGTGCCGGCCGGCGGGCACGTCGAGCGCGCGCTGGCGATGGCGGAGGCGATCGCCGCGTTCCCGCAGGACACGCTGCTGTCGGACCGCCGCGCGGTGCTCGAGGGCGCGGGGCTGCCGCTCGTGCAGGGGCTCGCGCTCGAGGCGCAGCTCGGGCGCGGCCGCCACGAGACGGCGGTGCAGGGCGCGGCACGCTTCGCGGGCGGCGAGGGCCGCGGCGCGAAGGGTGCCGGGATCTAGCGCAACTTCGCACGTCGCGCGGGTATTCGGGGTCTCGTGATCCGCAGACTGGTCCTCCTCATCCCGCTCTTCGTCGGCTTCGCGGCCGCCCCCGCCCATGCCGGCTCCTACTCCGTCTCGTTCTGCGGCGCCTACGGCAACCACTCCTGGGACGGCGTCGCCGCCACCGGCATCGCCCGCGACGAGTCCTGCGAGGGCAGCGATCCGATGGGCAACCGCGTCGGCAGTGGCGCGCGCGTGCCGCTCGGCGGCACCGGGACGACCACGTTCCGGGCCCCGAGCGGGATGACGATCGCCGACTTCTCGCTCACGCGACAGCTCACCTATCGCAACGGCGCGCCGGCCTCCGGCACCCGCCCCCTGTACGCGCTCTACAAGCTCGGCGGCACGGTCTTCGCCGGCGCCGGCCGTTACGACAACAGCGTCCGCAACCGGCTCGCCACCCAGGGCAGCTGGTACGGCCACCCGGAGGCGAACGTGGTGGTGCCGAAGAGCACGGTCTCGCGCGCCAGCTTCCCGGCGCTCGCGGGCTACCGCGGCGACGCCACCTCGCTGCAGATCGCGGTCGGCTGCTTCAACGGCTCGGTCGACACCGCCTGCACGGTCGCCGCGGGCGGCGGCATCGCGCACCTGCTCTACGGCGCGCGCGTCGTCCTCAACGACCCGACGCTGCCGAGCGCCGGCATCGAGGCGTCCGGGCTGCTGTCCGGCGGCCCCCGCGCCGGCTCCGACGCGATCACCGTCGACGCCGTCGACAACGGCGGCATCCGGCGGGTCGAGATCGTCGACCTCAGCGGCGGCAGCGCCGTCGTCGGCGCCGAGGACTACGGCGCCGGCTCGCGCACCGACACCGGCGCGACCTGCTCGGCGCGCCTGGCCAAGCAGTGCCCGAACCTGCGCGACGAGACGGTGCGGCCGACGAGCCTCGCCGCGGGCCGGCGCACGCTCAAGGTCCGGATCGTCGACGCGGGCGGCAACGTCCGCGAGTACGGCCCGTACGTGGTCGACGTCGCCACGCCCTCCAACCGCGGTCCGCTCAACGGCAGCGGCGCCACCGACGGCGGCAAGCTCAGCGCGCACTTCTCGGGCGGCTCCAAGGTGCGCAAGACCGTCCGCTACCGCCGCCGCGCGACCGTCACCGGCCGGCTGCTCAACTCCGCCGGCCGCCCCGTGTCGGGCGCCGCGCTCAAGGTCCTGACCCGCGACCGCCGGTCGGGCGCCCGCTTCGTCCAGCGCTGGACCGTCAAGACCAACGCCGAGGGCCTCTACCGGGTCAAGGTGCGCGCGGCCGCCTCGCGCCTCGTCCAGGTCGCGTGGGCGTCGCACATCCACGACCCGAGCCCGCAGGAGAGCGCGTACGTGACGCTCAACGCGCGCGCCTCCTCCTCGCTGCGCGCGACCCCGCGCGTGGTCGGCGTCGGCCGCACGCTGCGGCTGCGCGGCACCGTCCGCGGCGTCATCCCCGCGCGCGGCGTCCCGGTCATCTTCCAGGGCCGCAGCGGCAGCGGCGGCTACTCGACCTTCGCCGACGGCCGCGCCAACCGCAAGGGCCGCTTCAGCGTCCGCTACCGCTTCCGCTCCGGCGCCTCGCGCGGCCGGAGCTTCACGTTCCGCGTGAAGCTGCGGGGCGACGCGCGCTTCCCGTACGCGCTCGGCTACTCCAAGCGGGTGCGAGTCAGGGTGCGCTGAGCGAAAGGTAGGGTCCCGGCATGAGCTACTTCGTGACCGGGGCAACCGGCTTCATCGGCCGTCATCTCGTCGAGCGGCTGCTCGAGCGCGAAGGCGACATCTACGTCCTGGTCCGCGAGGGCTCGGAGGACAAGCTCGAGCGGCTGCGCGAGGCCGCCGGCGACCGCGCGGACCGGCTGAAGCCGGTCAAGGGCGACCTCTCCGAGCCGGGCCTCGGCGTCTCCGCCGAGGACAAGCAGGCGCTCCAGGGCGTCGACCACTTCTTCCACCTCGCCGCGATCTACGACATGACCGCCGACGAGGAGCACAACCGGCGCTCCAACGTCCTCGGCACCCAGAACGCGGTCGACCTCGCGAACGAGCTCGGCGCGAAGCGCTTCCACCACGTCTCCTCGATCGCGGTCGCCGGCCTCTACGAGGGGCACTTCACCGAGGACGACTTCGACGTCGGCCAGAAGCTCGTCCACCCCTACCACCGCACCAAGTACGAGGCCGAGAAGCTCGTGCGGGAGCGGGTCCGTGGGCCGTGGCGCGTCTACCGCCCCGCGATCGTCGTCGGCGACTCCAGGACCGGCGAGATGGACAAGATCGACGGCCCGTACTACTTCTTCAAGGCGATCCAGAAGGTCCGGAACACGCTGCCGCCGTGGTTCCCGCTCATCGGGCTCGAGGTCGGCAAGACCAACATCGTGCCGGTCGACTACGTGGCCGCCGCGATGGACCACATCGCCCATGCCGACGGGCTCGACGGCCAGGCCTTTCACCTCGTCAACCCGAAGATGCAGGCCGCCGGCGACGTCATGAACACGTTCGCGCGCGCCGGGCACGCCCCGCAGATGGTCGTGCGGGTCGACAAGAAGATGACGGACATGCTCCCGAAGGGGGTGCTGTCCTACGCGATGAAGCTGCCGGCGCTCAAGGACGTCCGGCGCTCGCTGCTCGCGGACCTCGGCGTGCCGGACTCGGTGATCGAGTACATCGGGCTGACCGCGTCGTTCGACGCCCGCGACACCCGGCGCGCGCTCGAGGGCTCGGGGATCGAGCTGCCGCCGCTGGCGAGCTACGCCGACAAGCTGTGGGACTACTGGGAGCGCAACCTCGACCCCGACCTCTTCAAGGACCGCTCGTTCGAGGGCGCCGTCAACGGCAAGACGGTGATCATCACCGGCGCGTCGAGCGGCATCGGCCTGGCGGCCGCGCACAAGATCGCCGCGGCGGGCGGGATCCCGCTGCTGGTGGCGCGCTCGGAGGACAAGCTGCTCGCGGCCAAGGCCGAGATCGAGCGCAACGGCGGCACCGCCTACGCGTACACCGCCGACCTCTCCGACTACGACTCGATCGACGCCCTGGTCGAGAAGATCTTCTCCGAGCACGCCTCGATCGACATGCTCGTCAACAACGCGGGCCGCTCGATCCGGCGCTCGGTGGCCTACTCCTACGACCGCTTCCACGACTACGAGCGAACGGTCAAACTGAACTACCTGGGGACGATCAAGCTGATCCTCGGGGTGCTGCCGCACATGCGCGAGAAGAAGGCCGGCCACATCGTCAACGTGTCCTCGATCGGCGTGCAGACGAACCCGCCGCGCTTCTCAGCGTATGTCGCGTCGAAGGCCGCGCTCGACGCCTTCACCCGCGTGGTCTCGACCGAGACGATCGGCGACAACGTGACGTTCACCACCATCCACATGCCGCTGGTGCGGACGCCGATGATCGCTCCGACCAAGATCTACGATTCGTTCCCGACGATCTCGCCCGACGAGGCCGCCGACCTGATCTGCGAGGCGATCCGCGCGAAGCCGAAGCAGATCAACACCCGCCTGGGCACGTTCGGCGAGGTGCTCTACGCGCTCGCGCCGAAGGCGGTCGACCAGATCCTGCACATGGCCTACAAGGTGTTCCCGGAATCGACCAAGAAGAAGGAGGGCGACGAAAGCGGCCCCGAAGAGCGCGCCAGCGGCGAGGCGATGGCCCTCGCGCACCTCATGAAGGGCGTGCATTGGTAGGGGAATACAGTCGCCCTTAAGGGCGTCTGCTTTCTTGATGATCGTGATTGACCAGCCTCACGACCTGTCAGCCGACGACGAGGCGACGCTCGTCGCCTACGTCGACGGCAATCTCGAGCCGGACGAGCGCGGCCGGGTCGAGGCACGGGCTGAGTCCGACCCCTCCTTCGCGGCAGCCCTGGCGCTGCAGCAGCAGGGTCGCGACGCGATCGCCACCGCCGCCGAGAGCACCGGCGCGCCGCTCGCTCTGCGGACGAGCGTCGAGGCGCTCGCGGCGCAGGGACGGCGTCATGGCGAGCGCCGGCCGTCCGCGCGCACCCGGCTCGGGGGGATCCGATGGCCGGGCGCGGGGCTGGTGGCCGGCGCGCTCGCCGTCGTGCTCGCCGCCGTCGTGCTGGTCGGCGGCGGCCCCGGCATCGAGGACGTGGCGGCGGCGGCCGTGCGGGAGCCGACCGCACAGATCGCCCAGGTTCCCGCCGACTCGCCGATGCTGAACGAGAAGAGCGGCGAGGTCATCTTCCCGAACTTCCTCAAGAAGTTCGGCTGGGAGGCCGTCGGCTCGCGGACCGACGAGATCGACGGGCGCGACACGAAGACCGTCTTCTACGAGAAGGACGGCAAGCAGATCGCCTACACCGTGGTCGAGGGCGAGGCGCTGGAGAAGCCCGGCGACGCCGACAAGGCCACCCGCGAAGGCACCGAGCTGCGGTCACTGACCTCCGACGACCGCACGGTCGTCACCTGGGAGCGCAACGGCCAGACCTGCGTGCTCTCCGCCGAGAAGGGCGAGGTCTCGCGCAACGAGCTGCTCGACCTCGCCGGCTGGAAGGCCAAGGGCAAGCTCCCCTTCTAGGCCGAGCGGGACTCCCAGGAGAAGCCGCGGATGGCGAGCGTGACGCCCGCCACGCACCACACCGCGAGCACGACCAGCGAGACGATGTTGTCGGCGACCCCCTCGCCGCTGATCATCGCGCCCTGAAGGCCGTCGATCAGGTGCTTGAGCGGCAGCACCTGCGCGATGTCGTTGATGACCGTGGGCGCGACGTTCTCGTCGAAGAAGACGCCGGAGATGAAGATCATCGGCAGGAAGGCCGCGTTGACGTACGCCGGGGCGGCGTCGAGGTTCGGGATCGCGTGCGAGAGCGCGACGCCGAGCGAGGCGAAGCAGATCACGCCGACGACGACGAACACCCACAGCGCGAGCCAGTCCTGCGGCCAGTCGAGCCCGAACAGGAGGTGGCCGGAGGTGGTGATGATGAGGATCTGCAGCACGGTGTTGGTGACCGCGCTGCCGGCGATGCCCGCCAGGTAGGCGGAGGTGGGCAGCGGCGTGCCGCGCACGCGCTTGAGGATCCCGGTCTCGCGCAGCGCGGTGATGTTGAACGCGAGCGCGTTGAACGTGGTCGACATCACCGACATGCCCGCGATGCCGGGCACGAGGATCTCGAGCTGCTCCGTGTTGCCGGACAGGATCGCGCCGAACAGCCCGAGGAACAGCAGCGGCAGCATGAAGTTGAAGAACGCCGCGCTCGGGTTGCGCCAGAACATCTTGCGCTCGAGCCGGTACTGGCGCCAGGCGAGGCCGCGCCAGCTCGGGAGACCGGCCCGCCCGCCGCGGGTGGCGGCGTCGCCGCGCGACCGGGCGCGATCGATGGCGTGCTCGTTCATCGAGCGTCCGCCTCCGCGGTCAGCTCGAGGTAGATCTCCTCGAGGCTCGGGCGGCTCACGCTGAGGTCCTCGAGCCGTTCGCCGCGGGCGAGCGCCTCGCCGGTGAGCTCGTGCAGCAGCGTGGTCGGGTCGTCGGTCTCGCGCGTGCGCGGCTCGCCGTCGGTCCCGCGCCACGAGACCAGCGAGCGGCCCGCGCCGGCGCCCAGCGACGACGGCGGCCCGTCGGCCAGGATCCGCCCGTCCTTGATGATCGCCACGCGGTCGGCGAGCGACTGCGCCTCGTCGAGGTAGTGCGTGGTCAGCAGGACGGTCTTGCCGAGCTCCTTGAGCGAGCGGATCGTGCCCCACGCGGCCCGGCGCGCGGCGGGGTCGAAGCCGGTGGTCGGCTCGTCGAGGAAGACCAGCTCGGGATCGCCGACCAGCGCGAGCGCGAGGTCGAGCCGGCGCTGCTGGCCGCCCGACAGCTTGCCGGCCCGCTGCTCGGCGCTGGGCTCGAGCCCGACGATCGAGATGACCTCCTCGACGTCGCGCGGGCGCTCGTAGAAGCCCGCCCAGTGCGCGACCGACTCGCGCACCGTCAGGTACTGGTAGATGCCCGAGCTCTGCAGCACGATGCCCATCCGGGAGCGCAGGTCGAGGTCGCGCTCCGCCGGGTCGTGGCCCAGCACGGAGACGCGGCCGGCGGTGCGGCTGCGGTAGCCCTCGAGGATCTCGACGGTCGTCGTCTTGCCCGCCCCGTTGGGGCCGAGCAGGCCGAACACCTCGCCCCGGCGGACCTCGAAGTCGATGCCCTGCACCGCCTCGTGCTCGCCGTAGGCCTTCTTGAGACCCTCCACCTCGATCGCGGTCACCGCGCCATCATGGCAACATCGCCCTGGCCGAATGCTCTGCGCCTGCATCGACATCGGCTCCAACACGACGCGCGTGCTGGTCGCCGACGTCACGGGCGGGCACCTCCAGGAGGTGCTCCAGCGCCGCGCGTTCACCCGCATCGGCAAAGGCCTGAAGGGCGGGGAGATCCCGCGCGCGAAGATCGCCGAGGTGGCCGCGGTGGTGACCGAGCAGCGGGCGCTCGTCGAGGAGATCGGCTGCGTGGCGCTGCGGGTGGTGGCCACCGCGGCGATCCGCGGCGCCGCCAACGCCGCCGAGTTCACCACCGCGCTGCGCGCCGACGGCGGCGTCGAGGTCGAGGTGCTCGACGGGCCGGAGGAGGCGCGGCTGGCGTTCCTCGGCGCCACGCGCACGCTCGGCGAGCCGCTCGCGGGCAGCGTCGGCGTGGTCGACGTCGGCGGCGGCTCCACCGAGCTGGCGATCGGCACGCTCGCGGCGGGCGCGACGTGGTCGGAGTCGTTCCGCGTCGGCTCGGGGCTGCTGACCGACGGCTACCGCCGCGCCGACCCGCCGTCGGCGGCCGAGCTGCACGCGATGCGCGAGCACGCCCACGGCGTCTTCGAGGGGCTTGCGCTGCCGGCGGTGGACGCCGCCGTCGCGGTCGGCGGGAGCGCCGCGTCGCTGCGGCGGCTGGTCGGCCCGGTGCTCGACGCCGACTCGCTGCAGCGCGCGCTGCACGTGCTCGCCGCGGAGCCGGCCGACGCCGTTGCGCAGCGTTTCTCGATCGACCGGGAACGGGTGCTTCTGATGCCCGCCGGGCTGACCGTGCTCGACGCCGCCGCGACCGCCTTCGGGCGCCCCCTGCGCATCGGTCGCGGCGGTTTACGAGAAGGTGTGATCCTCGAGCTCGCCGGCAGTAGCATCGGTCAATCATGAGCAGCACTGTCGAGAAGCCGCCTGTCACCTCCGAGCTCGACCTCGAGGATCCCGGGCTGTACTTCAACCGCGAGCTGTCGTGGCTGGAGTTCAACCAGCGCGTGATCGAGCTCGCCGAGGACGCCAGCGTTCCGCTGCTCGAGCGGCTGAAGTTCACCGCGATCGCGGCCAACAACCTCGACGAGTTCTTCATGGTCCGCGTGGCGGGCCTCCACGACCAGGTCGACGCCGGCATCGAGACGCCGCTGCAGGACGGGCAGACGCCGCGCGAGACGCTCAACGCGATCCGCAGCAAGGTCGCCGAGCACAAGGAGCGCCAGTCGCGCTGCCTGCAGACCGAGCTGCGACCCGCGCTCAGCGAGCACGGCATCCGCATCGTCTGCCTCGACGACGTCGACGCCGAGGAGCGCGAGCGACTCGACGAGCGCTTCCGGCGCCAGATCTTCCCCGTCCTGACCCCGCTCGCGGTCGGGCTCGGGCGCCCGTTCCCGTACATCTCCAACCTGTCGCTGTCGCTCGGCGTCGTCGTCCACGACCCGGTCAGCCACACGCAGGTGTTCGCGCGCGTGAAGGTGCCGACGGAGATGCTGCCGCGCTTCGTGCCGCTCGCCGACGGCAAGACGTTCGTGCCGCTCGAGGAGCTGATCGCCCAGCACCTCGACCAGCTCTTCCCGGGCATGGAGATCGTCGACACCGCGGTCTTCCGCGTCACCCGCGACGCCGACTTCACCGTCTCCGACGAGGCCGACGACCTCCTGCAGGCGGTCGAGGACGAGCTGCGGCGGCGGCGCTTCGGCGAGGTCGTGCGCGTCGAGGTCGAGTCGAGCATGAGCCGCGAGATGCGCGAGCAGCTCGAGCGCGCGCTCGAGGCCGACCACGACGACGTGTTCGCCGTCGACGGGCTGCTCGACCTCAACGACCTCTGGGAGATCGTGAAGATCTCCGGCTACTCGGAGCTGCGCGACCCGCCGTGGACGCCGGTGACGCAGCCGCGGCTGCTGCCCCAGGAGTCCGAGGACGTGAACGTCATGGGCTCGATGCGCGAGGGCGACATCCTGCTGCACCACCCCTACGACTCGTTCTCGACCTCGGTCGAGCGGCTCGTCGAGGAGGCGGTCTCCGACCCCGACGTGCTCGCCATCAAGCAGACCGTGTACCGCACGAGCGACGACTCGCCGCTCGTGCCGGCGCTGATCCGCGCCGCCGAGCGCGGCAAGCAGGCGGTCTGCCTCGTGGAGCTCAAGGCGCGCTTCGACGAGCGCGCCAACATCGGCTGGGCGCGCGCGCTGGAGGAGGCGGGCGTGCACGTCGTGTACGGCCTGCCGTCGCTCAAGACGCACGCCAAGTGCATCCTCGTCGTCCGGCGCGAGGGCGACGGCGTCCGCAACTACGTCCACGTCGGCACCGGCAACTACCACCCGAAGACCGCCCGCCTCTACACCGACTTCGGGCTGCTGACCTGCGACGAGCGGATCGGCGCCGACGTCGCCGACATGTTCAACTTCCTCACCGGCTTCGGGCGCCCGCGCCGCTACCGCCAGGTGCTGGTCGCCCCCGCCCACCTGCGCGACGGGATCCTCGCCGAGATCGAGCGCACGATCGAGGCCAAGCGCGAGGGCAAGCACGCGCGCATCGCGCTGAAGATGAACTCGCTGGTCGACCGCCGCTGCATCCGGGCGCTCTACCAGGCATCGCAGGCGGGGGTGCCGGTCGACCTCAACATCCGCGGCATCTGCTGCCTGCGCCCGGGCGTGCCCGGCGTGTCGGAGAACATCCGCGTCGTCTCGATCGTCGGGCGCTTCCTCGAGCACTCCCGGATCTACGCCTTCGAGCGCGACGAGACCCACCAGATCTACATCGGCTCGGCGGACCTGATGCCGCGCAACCTCGACACGCGGGTGGAGCTGCTCGCCCCGGTGCGGGACGCGACGCTGCGGTCGGACCTGCTCGACACGCTGGAGCGCTGCTTCGCGGACGACACCAACGCGTGGGAGCTCGGTCAGGACGGCAGCTGGACGCGCCGAACGCCCCAGGGCCCTGAGCCCCGGAGCGTTCAGCGCGAGCTGATGATGGGGCACGCGGCGCGTGCCCCATCCGAGCCGGCCGGCTAGCGGGCGGGCTTCAGCTCGATCTTGAGCCGCGAGGAGCGCTGGGAGAGGTTGCCCGCCGCGTCCTCGTTGGTGGTGATGGCGTTCAGGGACAGAATGCCCTTGCTGCTGATCTTCTTCACGCGCTTCGGCAGCGTGACGGTGACCGTCCGGCGCTTGCCCGGATCCAGCTTGGCGATGCGCTTGGTCGCCACGAGCACCTTGACGCGGGTGCCGCGGACGTTGAGCTTGCGCGCGGTCTGCAGGGCGAGGATGCCGCTGCGGCAGCCGCCGGCCTCGGAGGCCGGGCACTCGACGCGGAGCTTGGCCTTGTAGACGCCGTTCTTGAGCCTCGACGTGACGCGCTTGGTGCGCACGCGGATGGCCGTGCCCTTCGTGTCCGGCGCGGCCGGGCCGGCGGTGACGTCCTTGTTCTCGACGTCGACGAGGATGTCCTCGAAGTCGGCGGTGGCGCTGTCGGTGCCGGCGCCGCCACGGGCGAGGTCGGCCGCGCTGTCGCGCACCTTCAGGTTGTCGTTGCCGTCCTGCCCGTCGACCGCGTCACCGATGCCGGGACCGGGGTCGAGCGTGTCGTCGCCGAGGCCACCGAAGTACGTGGTGGACTCGTCGCCGCCGGTGAACGTGTCGTTGCCGGAGCCGGCGTTCGCCACCACGGCGATCAGGGCGCCGAGGCCGGGCCCGGTGGTCAGCGTGTCGTCGCCGCCGAACGTGTTCAGCTCGAAGACCTCGCTGGTCGCGACGTCGAGCGTGAACGGGTTGTTCGTGCGCGCGTAGTGGACCTTGCCGCTCTGCACGGTGAGCGCGGAGACGTCGTTGGCGGCGCCGAGGTTGTTCTCGATCTTGTCGAGGCCGGCGTCGCCGTTCATGGTGTCGTTGCCGTCACCGTTGAACCACGAGAGCACGTCGTCGCCGTCGTTGCCGTTCATGACGTCGTTGCCGGGGTTGCCGATGATGCGGTCGCCGCCGGCGCCGCCGTTGAGCGTGTCGACGCCCGAGCCGCCCTGGACGATGTCAGCCCCGCCACCGGTGGTGATGGTGTCGTTGCCCGGGCCAGCGTCGATCGTGGTCGGGATCGTCACGCCGGCGACGCTGGTGAGCGTGTCGGCACCCGAGAACGCATTGACGTTCAGGCGCTCCGTGCTCGCGGCGATGTCGATCTCGATGGCCGCGCCGACGCGGTTGAACCGGTGCGCGCCGCCGCCGAGCGAGGACACGGTCATCGCGTCGTCCGCGGTGCCGTTGTTGAACTGCGTCTCGTCGGCGCCGTCGCCGCCGTCGTTGATGTCGTCGCCGTCGCCGTTGAACCAGAGCATCACGTCGTTGCCCTCGCCGCCGCTGATCGACTCCTTGGCCGGCTTGGCGGCGTTGTTCGGACCACCGGTGAGGCGGTCGTCGCCGAGACCGCCGCGCAGGATGTCGAGATTCGGACCACCGACGATGATGTCGTCGCCGCCGCCGCCGTCGATCGTCAGCGTGGCCGTGTCAGGCAGCGTCTGCACGCCGGCATCGGAATCGAAGTCGGTCGCGGTCTCCAGCCCGGCGAGGGTGTTGTGCGTCAGGAGACCGCCTTCCTTCGCGATCGTGATCGTGTCGTTCGCGGCGTCGCCGGTGAGCGTGCGGGCGGTGGAGTCGCCCGTGACGGCGGCGTTTGACGCTGCGGGCAGTGCGAGGGCGGCAGCCGCGGCGGCGGCCACGATGGCCGCGGTGCGACGCACACCCATGGTGCGGTGAGTGAGTTCCATGCTGCGATGGACGCCACCGGCGCGTGGTTATTCCGCATCAAGTTTTGAGAGGGTCCGTATCTCGTGACTCCAGAGCTCGAGCGAGAAGCACTCGGCGACCACCTCGACCGCCTCTACCGGGCGGCGTGGGCGCTGTGCGGCTCGCGCGAGGATGCCGAGGATCTCGTGCAGGAGACCTACACGAGAGTCCTGTCCAAGCGCCGGATGATCCGCACGCGCGAGGACACGCTGCCGTACCTGCTGACCGTCCTGCGCAACACCTACATCTCGTCGCTGCGCAAGCGCGACCGGCGCCCGAAGACGGCGCCGCTCGAGGAGTCAGAAGAGCGACTCGCCGCGCCGGTGTCCGCCAACCCCGTATCAGCGCTCGCCGCCCGGGAGGTCTTCTCGGCCATCGCAGCCCTTCCCGACGACCAGCGCGACGTGCTCGCTGCGGTCGACGTCGCGGGCCTGAGCTACCAGGAGGCCGCCGATTCGCTCGAGGTGCCGGTCGGCACGGTCATGAGCCGCCTCTACCGAGGCCGCAACCGCGTCGCACAGACCGTCGGCGAGTAGAACCCTCGGCTGCTCGCTAGCCGACGTCCATCACCCAGTACACGCGCCCGCCGCAGCCGCGCTGCTTCTTGAGCCCGACGCCGGCCATGCGGCCGCCGCCGAGCACGATCGCGCGGTGGGGCGGGCTGTTGAGCCAGGAGCGGAGCGTCGCGCGCGGGCTCGCGAGCGTGCCGCAGCCCCAGGCGATGACCTCGCCGACCCCGCCGCGCCAGCCGGCGGCGCGGACGCGGGAGAGCGGGCTCTTGCCGGCCGGCGAGACGTGCGCGAAGTACTTGCGGCGGCCCATGTCGGACGCGTGGCGCGCGGCGGCGCGGGCGAGGTGGCGCTCGGCCCGGAACGGGGCGAGGCCGGCGCCGGCGCGGGCCTGGTTGACCAGGCACAGCAGCGCGCGGCGCATCACGGCGGACGAGGCGCGGCGGGCCCCGGCGCCGCGGCAGCGCGCCGGAGGCGTGCGCGAGCGGCGACGCGGCGGTGGGAACCCCGACGGCGACCCCCGGCAGGGCGACGGGAGGAACGATGGTGGCCGACGCCGTCGCCGGAACGACGATGGCAAGGGCGGTCCCCGCGACGAGCAACGTCGAGGAACGTGCGACAAGTTGCCGCTTCCGAGCGCTGAGCAGCATGCTGGACTCCCCTTAAGTCCGAGTGCCTTCTGTTGTTGAGCGCGGCGCGACACCCCTGTCCTCGCCGCTCCCTCTTGACCGAGCACCCTGATACCCCCGACGGGCGCCTTTCCGATCAAACTTTTTTCAGCTTGTCCACCTTGAACAACGGCGGTGCCGTTCCGGACACCTCGACGGGGACGTTATGGAGCGCCGATCGCTCCCACTCGATCGCGCTGCATGCCGAAGACGACGACGTCGTGGATCTCGTCGCCGTGGCGGTGCCAGCCGCGCAGGACGCCCTCGCGCCGGAAGCCCACCCGCTCGAGTGCGACCTGCGAGCGGCCGTTGCGCGTGTTCGCCCACGCCGTCAGCCGGCCGAGGTCGAGCGTGTCGAACCCGAGCGCTGTCACCAGCGCCTTCGACTCGAGGTTCGAGCCGGTCCCCCAGTAGGCGCGCCCGAACCATGAGCCGACCGTCGCCCGGCGGTCGCGCCACGCGAACTCCGACAGCCCGGTGACGCCGATCGGCCCGTGCTCGCGGTGGTCGATGAGGAACTCGAGCATCTCGCCGCGCTCGCGCTTGTGGGCGAGCTCGTTGACGTAGGCGAGCGGTTGCCCGACCTTCGTGTACGGCCCCCAGGAGAAGAAGCGCGTGACCAGCGGGTCGGAGCCGAGCTCCAGCAGCCGCGGGGCGTCGTCGGGCGTCGCGTAGCGGAGCGTGAGCGTCGGGCCCGAGACGGTGAGCGGGGCGGCCTCGGTCACCGCGCCGATGCTATACACGCGCCTGTGATCGCCGTCCTCTACGACGTGCACGGAAATCTCGGGGCGCTCGACGCGGTGCTGGCCGACGCGCGCTCCGCCGGCGCCGAGCACTGGGTGCTCGGCGGCGACTACGCGCTGTTCGGCGCCTGGCAGGCGGAGACCGTCGCGCGCCTGCGCGAGCTCGAGCCCGCCACGTGGATCCGCGGCAACGTCGACCGCTGGGCGAGCGGCGACGTGCCGGACGAGAGCCACCTGCGGGCCGCCGTCGAGGACACCCGCGCCGCGCTCGGCGACGCGCTCGCCGACGAGCTCGGGCGGCTGCCGGCCGAGGCCGAGGTCGCCGGCGCGCGCTTCGTGCACGCCTCGCCGGTCTCGGACATGCGCGCGTTCGCGCCCGAGCCGAACGACGAGGAGGAGGAGCTGCTCGACGGCACCACCCACCCGCGGCTGGTGTTCGGGCACATCCACGTGCAGTTCCGCCGGCCGGCGGCGGTCGGCGACATCGAGCTCGTCAACCCCGGCTCGGTCGGCGTCCCGCTCGACGGCGACCCGCGCGCCGCCTACGCGCTGATCGATCCCGACACGCGCGAGCTCGAGCTCCGCCGGGTCGACTACGACACGGCCGCGACGATCGAGAAGCTGCGCGAGACCTACGGCGAGCGCGAGTGGGCGCCGACGATCCTCAAGCGGCTGGAGACGCAGCAGCCCTAGCGCGTCGGTCACCGGGCAGGTGCCCCGGTGGTGGCCGCAGGCGTCGATGTCGCACAGCCGGCACAGCCGGCGGGCCGAGGCCCGGTCGCTCGTCAGCCCGGCGAGCAGCTTCGCCTGGAGCGCGCCGAGCGTCGCTCGCTCGTCGGGCGCGAGCGCCGCCAGCGCGCCCTCCAGCGCCGCCTCGCGCGCGGCCCGCACGGCGTGCGCCGCCGCGACGCCCGCGGGCGTCAGCGCCACCGCGACCGACCGCGCGTCGGGCCCGGGGCGGCGCTCGGCGAGGCCGGCGTCGACCAGCCGGTCGACGAGCCGCACGGCGCCGGAGTGGGTGAGCCCGAGCGTCTGGCGCAGCGCGTCGATCGGCTCGCCGCCGAGGTAGCCCTCGAGCGCGGTGAGCGCGGCCGGCGCCGACGGCCCGAGCGGCGAGGCGACCGCCGACTCGATCCGCCCTGCGACCGCGAGCGAGAGCGTCCCGAGCAGGTTGGCCTCGCGAGCATTCGTATGAGCCACTCACACATTGTACGATTTGTCGGCGATGGATCCGCGTACCAAGGCCGCCGACGACGTCAAAGAGATCTTCTCGCGCGCGCCGAAGGAGACGCCGCCGCGCGTCTGCCCCAGCTGTGGCGCCGAGCACGTCACCCAGCGCGCGTTCTGTCCCAGCTGCGGCAAGCGCTACGACCGCCGCTTCGCCGGCGTCTCCGACACCCAGCGCTGGATCCTCGGCGGGCTGGCGCTCGCCGGCGTGATCGTCGCCGCGATCCTGATCCTCCCCGGAGTGTTCGACGCCAAGCGCGACACGGATGCGCGCTTGGCGCGCGAGCACGCCGCCCTCGTCGCGGCCGAGAAGAAGCGGCTGACGCGCGAGCAGCGCCCGGTGCGCGGCAAGCCCGCGAACCTGAAGGCGCCCGGGCCGACCGCCAGCGCGTCCGAGGTGCTCGCCGCCCGCAAGGAGCTCATCACTTCCCTCGAGGGCGCGATCCTCGCCGACGCGCGCCAGCGCGTGAAGAGCGGCGAGCTCGACGGCCCGGTCACGCGCGTGAGCTGCGGGCCGCTGATCCGCAACCCCGGCAACGTCGGCGAGGAGGAGAACCTCGACAGGCGGCGCGGCCGCTACGACTGCGTGGCGGTCAAGCGCGACGTGATCAAGGACGGGAAGGTCGTCGGCCTGTTCGGCCATCCGTTCGTCGGCACGGCCGATTTCAAGCGCTTCACCTACGTCTGGTGCAAGGACAACAAAGTGCCCGGGGAGCGCGGAAAGCCGCTCGCCAAGGTACCCATCCCGGCGGTGTGCATCGGGGCCGAAGGGCGCCCGCGTGTCGGAGATGGGTATCTTTCGTCAAGTCCCTGAACAAAGTCGGATTCGACTCGGGGATCGGGGGTACAGACCCCCGAACGGAGGGCGGGGTTGGTGACCGGACGACGGACGAGGGGAAGACTGTCGTGGATCAGCCGCTGGGGATAACGATCGAGAGCTTGGCTCCCGACACCGTCTGCGTCGCGCTCAGCGGTGAGCTCGACTTCTCGCGGGCGTACACCTTCGACGAGGAGATGCGTCGGCTCGAGGCGCAGAAGCCAGGGTCGATCGTGCTGGATCTCCGGAAGCTCAACTTCCTCGACTCGGCGGGGCTCGGGCGCGTGCTCGCGGTCCAGCGCCGGGCGAGCCGCGACGGGCGCAGGCTCGTCGTCGTCCGCGGTTGTCGGGCGGTGGAGCGGCTGTTCGCGCTGACCGCGCTCGACCTGCGGCTCGAGATGGTCAGCGAGCCGCGCGCGGCGCTGCAGGGATCACCGGCGTAGCGAACTCCACGGGGCCGAGCTCGCGCGTCGCCTCGAGCGCGCCGAGCGCTTCGGGGCAGAACGCGGTGCCCGCGTCGCGGCGCATGATCGCCCGCACCTGGTCGGGCTCCATCGCCGCCCGGTAAGGCCGGTCGGCGCTCAGCGCCTCGCAGACGTCGGCGACGGCGAGGATGCGCGCGGTGCGGTTGAGCTGCTCGGCCCGCAACCCGAGGTGGTAGCCGCGGCCGTCGAGCCGCTCGTGGTGGGCGCCGGCGGTGGCCGCGAGGTCGCGGAACGCGCCGACGCGCTGGAGGATCCGCACCGTCAGCTCGGGATGGCGGCGCATCTGCGCCCACTCCTCCTCGTCGAGCTTGCCGGGCTTGTCGAGGATCAGGTTCGAGACACCGAGCTTGCCGATGTCGTGCAGGAGCGCGGTGCGGCGGAGGTCGCGCAGGGCGTGCGGGCCGTAGCCGAGCACGTCGGCGACCGAGACGGCGATGCGCGCGACGCCGACCGAGTGGCTGCCGGTGTAGGGAGACTTGGCGTCGACGATCAGCGCGAACGCCTCCGCGACGCGGTCGAGCCGCTCGCCGTCGGCGTGCTGGATGCGGTCCTCGGGCTCGAAGGCGCCGATCACCGCGTGCGGCTCGTGGCCCCCGAGCGCGTTCCAGAACGCGCGATCGCGGCGGGTGGAGCGCAGCGCATCGACGAGCGCGGGGTCGAACCACGTGCCGCGGCGCTCGGCGGCGACGTCGAAGACGGCGCGCGGGCCGGCGGCGGCGAAGAACACCTCGGCGGTCTGGGCAAGGCAGACGATGCGGCCGAGCAGCGGGATCGCGTCGCCGGCGACGCCGTAGGGATAGCCGTTGCCGTCCCAGTGCTCGTCGAGCGCCTTGATCGCCTCGGCGGTCGCCTCGCTGAGCTCGATCATGCGAGCGATGTCGGCGCCGCGCTCGCAGCGCAGCTCGGTCATCGCGCGCGCGCCCTCGGCCCCACTGCGGGCGATCGCGGCGAGCCGGCGGGCGCGGGCGTGGCGGACGGTGAACTTGAGCGCCTCGAACGGGCGCAGGTGGTCGGTCAGCTTGCGGTCGCGCTTGAGCTCGAAGTCGTCAGCGCCAAACAGCGCGGACAGCTTGGCCGCGTTGCTCGAGCAGCCGGCGTCCTTGAGCAGCAGCGCGTAGAAGAGCGACGAGCGCATCTGGTCGTCCAGCCCGATCTCCTCGCCGACGCGCATGCCGATCGCGCACGAGCGCACGGCGTGGCCCATCGGCTGGCCCTCGGTGATGTCGAGGGCGTACGAGAGCGCGGAGATGACCTCTGAGAGGCGGATGTCCACCCACCTCCAATCGGCGCAGGCCGCCCTGCGCTTGACTCGACACGCGGTCCATGGGCGTTCGACCGAAGGAGGAAATCCGCGCGCACGCTGCGATTCGGGCCGATACTCCGGCCATGTCGCGCGTCCCTCAGGTCGTGGCGTTCGGTGGTGGCGGCTTCTCCATGGAGTCCGGCAACCCGCTGCTCGACGACTACGTGCTGGCTGCCACGGGCGTCGAGCGCCCGAGGGTCTGCTTCCTCCCGACCGCCTCGGGCGACGCGGACCACTACATCGTGCGCTTCTACCGGCACTTCTCGGCGGCGGTCTGCGAGCCGTCGCACGTGTCGCTGTTCCGCCGCGACTGCGGCGCGCCCGAGCCGGCCGCGCACTTGCTCGAGCAGGACCTGATCTACGTCGGCGGCGGCTGCGTGCGCTCGTGCCTCGGCACCTGGCGCGCGCACGGACTGGACGGCGTGCTGCGCGAGGCGTGGGCGCGCGGCGTGGTCATGTGCGGGCTGAGCGCCGGGTCGCTGTGCTGGTTCGAGCAGGGGCTGACCGCGTTCCACGGCGAGCAGGGGCTGCCGGTGGCGGGGCTCGGCGTGCTGATGGGCTCGAACGCCGTCCACTACGACAAGGAGCCGCGGCGGCGCCCGGACTTCCAGGCCGCGATCGCGGCCGGCATGGCGCCGGGCTGGGCAGCGGACGACGGCGCGGCGCTGCACTTCGTGGGACCGGGCCTCGCGCGCGTGGTGTCGTCACGGCCGAAGGCGGGCGCCTACCGGGTCGAGAGCGTGGGCGGTGAGGCGGTCGAGACACCGCTGGCGACCGAGTACCTGGGGGCGCCGGTGACGCTTGTCGCCTAAGCCGACGATCTTCGCCATGGGGGGCGGAGGGTTCAGCATGGAAGCCGAAGCGTCGGTGCTGGACGACTACGTGCTCTCGCTCGCGCCCGCGCGCGAGCCGAACGTCTGCCTGCTGCCGACCGCGGGCGGCGACTCCCACGAGCAGATCCGCCGCTTCCGGATCGCGTTCGGCGACCGTCTGTGCCAGACGAGCGTGGTGTCGCTGTTCCGGCTCGAGCTCGACCCGGTGCGGTTGCGCGAGCACCTGCTGGCGCAGGACGTCATCTACGTCGGCGGCGGCTCGATGATCAACCTGCTGGCGCTGTGGCGGGCGCACGGCATCGACGCCGTCCTGCGCGAGGCGTGGCAGGCCGGGATCGTGCTGGCCGGGCTGAGCGCGGGCTCGATGTGCTGGTTCGAGGGCGGGATCACCAAGGGCAAGGCCACACCGCGCCCGGCGCCGGGCCTCGGCTTCCTCCCCGGCTCGAACTCCGTCCACTACGACGGCGAGCCGGAGCGCCGCCCGGCCTTCCTCGAGGCGATCGCGTCCGGCGCGCTGCCGGCCGGCTACGGGGTCGACGACGGTGTCGGCCTGCTCTTCCGCGGCACCCGCCTCGCCGAGGTCGTGGCCGCCCGCGAGGGCATCCGCGCCTACCGCGTCGACGCCGTCGAGGGCCAGGCGCGGGAGCACGAGCTCGAGCCGCGCGTGCTCGCCGGCCCCGAGCACACGCCACCGGGCGCCGTCCCGCACGACATCGGCGAGCTCCGCCTCCTGCGAGCGGCCCGCCGCCGCATGACACGCGACTGAGCCCTCAACCACTAGCGCCTGCCGCCCCAGTCCGGGGCGCTGTCGCGCTCCAGCGTCCGCGTCACCGGCGTGAGGTGACTGCCGTCGGTCCTCATCGTGTAGACGTCGGCGGCACCGCCGACGCCCTGCAGCGCGGCCGTGATCGACTTGCCGTCGGGTGAGAACGAGGCGGAGTAGACGGTGGTGTCGGGGGGCTGATGCGTGATCTGCCTGAGCCCGGTGCCGTCGACACGGATCGTGAACAGGTTCGTGTCGAGGAAGTCGCCGGTGGCCGGGCTGCGGAACAGGATCCGCTTCCCGTCGGGCGACCAGTCGGGCCCGTCGCCCGCCTGCAGGCTGAACGGCGTCACGCGGCGCAGGTGGCTGCCATCGGCGTTGACGACGAAGACCGCGCTCCGCTCGTCGCGGTAGTGGCGGACGAACACCAGCCGCCTGCCGTCGGGCGACCACTGGCTCTGGACGTCCTCGGCGTCGAACTCCGGCGCCCGCGTCAGCCTCCGCACGCCGCCGCCCGAGAGCCGCGCGGTGTAGAGGTCGGCGTGGGCGATCCAGTCGTTGCGGATCGGCCCGGAGTAGCGGGTGAAGGCGACCCGGCGGACGTTGGGCGAGAGCGCGGCGTTGGCGTTGCCGCCGTCCGTGCCCACCTGGCGCAGTCCGGTGCCGTCCGGTCGGACCACCATCACGTGGCAGAGCTCGGCGCAGCGCTCGAACGCGATCAAGCTGCCGTCGGAGGCGAAGTCGGGAAAGTCGTCGGTCGAGCCGTCGGGCGGGGTCAGGACCTGCCGCTCGCCCGTCCCGTCGGGCTTGATCGTGAAGAGCGTCCCCACGTCGGCGACGAATCTGCGGAACACGATGTCGCCGTTCTTGCCGGGCGCGGTGGCCCCGGCCGGTGAGGCACAGAGTCCGCCGATCACCGTGATGGACGCGGCAACGACCAGGATCGCACGACGCATGGTGCTCCTCCTCCGGTCAGGGGATGCTCACCGGGCTTACTCGCAGCGACCCGCGCGTTTGTGACGGATCAGCCCAGGTAGTCGTCGGCGAGCAGCCCCGCGAGCGTCTCCGCCGGCGCGGTCGCCCAGTCCGGGTCGACGTCGCCGCCCGCCTCGATCGCTCGCACCCAGGTGAGCGTGCGGGCGATCTTCGCGACGCGGCAAGCGAGCTCGAGCGTGGCAACCAGCTCCTCGTGCGGCCCCGTGAAGCCCTCCAGGTACGCGTCGCGGGCACGCTCGAGCCCCTCGTCGCCGTGCTGGTGCCGGATCATGCCGAGCGGCACGAGCATGGCGGCGAACGGATGCGCGACCACGCTGTCGCCCCAGTCGTAGTAGCGCGGGCCGGCGAGGATGTTCCAGGGGTGCAGGTCGTTGTGGTCGAGCGAGGCCGGCAGCGGCGACTCGGCGAGGCGCGCGCACCACTCCCCCACGACCGGCTCGAGCGCCGCGACCTCCGGCACCTCGCCGACGAACTCGAGCGCCTCGACGAAGCGCGACGGCATGACCGGCGGCCGCATGTCGGGCACGCCGAGCGCGAGCATCTCCTCGGCGTGCGGCGCGAGCGAGCGCTGCAACCGCCCGTACGAGGCGAGCGCCGCGATCACCTCGTCCAGGCCGGCGCCCGTCTCGCCGAGCGACGGGCCGCCGTCCGGCAGCAACAGCCACCGTCGCTCCTCGTCCAGCGCGATCGGCACCAGCACGTCGTCCGGGACGACGCGCGCGAGCAGCCCGTAGAGCGGGACCTCGAACGCGGTCCCCGGCCCCGCGAGCTTCATCCACACCGGGCCTGAAGCGGTCGGCGCCCGCAGCACCGTCGCCCACGGCCGCTCGCGCACGACCTCCACGTCACCGACGCGCTCGACCCAGCGGTCGAGCCACGCGACCGCCGCGGGATCGATCACCGCGCGCCTCCGGGTATGCAGCGAGGATGCACCGCCTGCACGACCCCGTGTGGTGGACCAACGCGTTGCAGATCGTCAAGACGGTCGTCGCGGCGGTCGTCGCCTGGGTGCTCGCCGCCCAGGTGTTCGACATCCCGCAGGCTTTCCTCGCCCCGTGGGCGGCGCTGCTGACCGTCCACGCGACCGTCTACCGCACCTTCCGCCGGGGCGCCCAGCAGGTCGGGGCGACCGTGCTCGGTGTCGTCGTCGCATTCGCGCTCGGCAGTCTGATCGGACTCAATGCGGTCTCGCTCGGGCTCACCATCCTCATCGCGCTCGTGGCCGGCTCGGTCCGCGGCCTGCGCGCGGAGTCGACCACCGCCGCCGCGACCGCGCTCGTCGTGCTCACCACCGGCGCCAGCGACGAGGCAGGGACGCTGCTCGAGCGGCTCGCCGACACCGGCATCGGCATCGCCGTCGGCCTGCTCGTCAACCTGCTCGTGTGGCCGCCGCTGCGCGACCGCAGCGCCGCCGCCCAGGTCGACGCGATCGACGACCGCCTCGGAGAGTTGCTGTGCGAGATGGCAACCGAGTTCCGGGAGCAGCACGACGCCGAGGGCTGGATCGCCCGCACCAGCGAGCTCGACGGCGACATCGACCGCGCCTGGAGCGTCGTCCGCCAGGCGCGCGAGAGCGGCCGCCTCAACCCGCGCCGGGTCGCTCGCGACCGCATGCGCCGGACCGACGACTTCGGCGACATCCTCGAGCGCCTCGAGCAGGCGGTCGCCGAGATCCGGAGCATGGCGCGCACCATCCACCTCGCGGACCCGCCGCCGGAACGCTGGGACCCTGAGTTCCGCGAGCCCTGGCTCGACCTGCTCGAGCGCGCAGGGACGGCGGTGCAGAACGCTGACTCCCAAGAGCTCGCCGCCGTTCGCGAGGACCTCGACGCACTCGCCCACGAGCTCCGCGATGGCCACGGCTTCTGGCCGGTCGCCGGCGCGCTCCTCGTCAACCTCCGCAACACCATCGCCGCGCTCGACGTCGTCGCCGACGCCCAGCCAGTCGAGGTGCCCTCGCCTCACCCCAGCGTGCGATCGAGGTTGTAGGCGGCGCTGATCAGCGCCAGGTGGGTGAACGCCTGCGGGAAGTTGCCCAGCGACTCGCCGGTCGGGCCGATCTCCTCCGAGTACAGCCCGAGGTGGTTGGCGTAGGTGAGCATCTTCTCGAACGCCAGCCGCGCCTCGTCCAGCCGCCCCGCGCGGGTGAGCGCCTCGACGTACCAGAACGAGCACATCGAGAACGTGCCCTCGTCGCCGCGCAGCCCGTCCGGCGACGCCTCGACGTTGTAGCGGTAGACGAGCGAGTCGGACACCAGCTCGTCGCCGATCGCGTCGAGCGTCGACAGCCAGCGCGGGTCCTTCGGGGCGATGAACAGCGTCAGCGGCATCAGCAGGATCGACGCGTCGAGCACGTCCGAGCCGTAGTGCTGCACGAACGCGTTGCGCTCGGGGCTCCAGCCGCGGTGCATGATCTGGCTGTACACGCGGTCGCGCTCGCCGAGCCAGCGGACGATGTCGCCCGGCAGGCCGCGCGCGCGGTTCATCCGGATCGCGCGCTCGAGCGCGACCCAGCACATCAGCCGCGAGTAGGTGAAGTCCTTCTGGCCGCCGCGCGTCTCCCAGATCCCCTCGTCGGCCTGGTCCCAGTTCTCGCACAGCCAGTCGACGATGCGGCGGATGTTGTCCCAGGTCTCGGAGAAGATCGGCGAGCCGTACTTGTTGAACAGGTAGACCGAGTCGATCAGCTCGCCGTAGATGTCGAGCTGGCGCTGCTCGGCGGCGGCGTTGCCGATCCGCACCGGGTGCGAGCCGCGGTAGCCCTCCCACGTCGGGTGCTCGAACTCGGGCAGCTCGGCCCGCCCGTCGATCCCGTACATGATCTGGAGCGGCCCGCTCGGCCCGATCTTCCAGTCGCGCGTGCGGTCGGTCAGCCAGCCCATGAAGGCCTGCGCCTCCTCGGTGAAGCCGAGCCGCAGGAGCCCGTAGAGCGAGAAGGCGGCGTCGCGGATCCAGGTGTAGCGGTAGTCCCAGTTGCGCTCGCCGCCGAGCTGCTCGGGCAGCGAGGTGGTCGGCGCGGCCACGAGCGCGCCGGTCGGCGCGTAAGTCAGGAGCTTGAGCGTCAGCGCCGAGCGCATGACCATCTCGCGCCAGCGGCCCGTGTAGCGCGACTGGCCGACCCACTTGCGCCAGTAGGCGACCGTGGCCTCGAAGGCGGCGAGCGTCTCGCGCTCCGAGTAGGGCCGCGCGATGTGGTCCTGCGCGACGCGCTCGAGCACGAACGTGTGCGACTCGCCGGCGCTGAGCGAGAAGGTGGCGTAGACGCCGTCCCCGCGCCGCTCGAGCGTCCGGTCGTGGCCCATGGTGCGGGCGATCGCGCCCTCGAGCGCGAGCGTCAGGTCGGGCGAGCGGAACAGCACCCCGTGCGGGTGCATCTCGACCTCGTGCTCGGCGCGCCCGTAGTCGAAGCGCGGCTGCACCTCGATCCGGAAGTCCACCGCCCCGCGCACGACCACGACGCGGCGCACGAGCCGGTGGCGGTGCTGCGCGATGTCCGCGTGGTCGATCGGCATGAAGTCCTGCACCTCGCCGACCCCGCCCTCGGTGAAGAAGCGCGTGATGAGGACGTTCGTGTCGGGGAAGTAGAGCTGCTTCGCGTCCCAGTCGTCGGTGTCGGGGCGCAGCGCGTAGAAGCCGCCCTTCTCCTTGTCGAGGATCGCCCCGAACACGCTCGGGGAGTCGAACGCGGGGCAGCAGTACCAGTCGATCGTCCCGTTGGTGCCGACGAGCGCGATCGTGTGGAGGTCGCCGACCAGCCCGTGCTCGGCGATCGGCAAGTAGTCCGTCTCGAGCTCCCGGGCGTGGGCCATGCCTCCCCTATCTCTGCTCTTCCTGCGCGGCGACCATCGCCGCGCCCAGCACCCCGGCCTGGGCACCGTGGCGCGCGAGCCGGATCGTCGTGTGGCGCCCGAGGCCGGGCACCGAGTACGCCGCCGCGACCCGCTTCGCGGGCTCGAGCAGCAGGTCGCCGGCGACCGACACGCCGCCGCCGATGACGATCTCCTGCGGGTCGAAGAGGTTGATCGCGTTGGCGATGCCGATGCCCAGCCGCTGCCCGAGCACGTCGAGCACGCGCAACGCGTCGGCGTCGCCGGCCTTGGCGCCGTCGACGACGTCGTGGCCCGTGACCTCGCCGTCCTGCTCGAGCCGCTTGCCGAGGAACGAGTCCTCCTCCTCGCGCGCCTCGCGCTCGGCGAGCCGGTCGAGCGCGCGGCCGGCGGCGAGGTACTCGAGCGTCCCGGTCAGCGGGTGCTTGCCCTCGGGCGCGGGCGCGCCGTTCTCGAGGTCGAGCCCGATCACCGTGTGGCCGATCTCGCCGGCGCTCGTCGCGCCGCGGTAGAGCCGCCCGCCGAACACCAGGCCGCCGCCGACGCCGGTGCCGACCGTGAACATCACGAGGTTCGGGCACACGAGCTTGCCCTCCTCGTCGAACGCCTCGGCGAGCGCCGCGCACGAGGCGTCGTTCTCGATGTAGACCGGCAGCCCCGCCTTCTCGGTCAGCAGCTCGCGCAGCGGCAGGTCGGCGAGCGGGATGTTGACGCTGTGGGCGATGCGGCCCGTCTCGAACTCGATGATCGAGGGCAGCCCGACCCCGACCGCGACGGTCTCGTCGCCGCGCAGGTGCGAGATCAGCTCGACGAGCTGGCCGACGAGCGCGTCGGAGTCCGACACGTTGGTCTTCACCAGCTCGTGCGTCTTCAGCTTGCCGTCCTGGAGCGTCGCCGAGGCGATCTTCGTGCCCCCGACGTCGAGGCCGATGAACTGGCCGTCCATCTACAGCTTCGCCGCCGCGGCCTCGTCGAGGAAGACGAACAGCGAGCCCGCGGGCGGGCGGACGCGAGCGGCCGGCGCCTCCGGGTCGGGCGGCTCGCTGAACGCGCGCGCGACGGCGTCGGCCTTGTCGGCGCCGGAGACGAGGAAGTCGACCTCGCGCGCGCCGTTGAGCACCGGGAAGGTCAGCGTCACGCGCGGCACCTGCGGCTCCATGCCCGCCAGCGGCACCGGCGCGGCGAAGCGGCCCAGCTCCTCCAGCTCGGGCTTCCCCGGGAACAGGGAGGCGGTGTGGCTGTCGGGCCCGACGCCGAGCAGGATCAGGTCGAAGCGGGGGTCGGAGCCCATGCGCTCGCGCAGGAGCGCCTCGTAGGCGCCGGCCGCGGCCTCGGCCCCGAGCTCGCCCTGCATGCGCACCACGGTCGGGGGATGGGAGAGCTGGGACAGGAGCGTGCGCGCCGCCATGCCGAAGTTCGAGTCCGGGTGCTCGGGCGGGACCATCCGCTCGTCGGAGAACCACACCGTCGCGCGGCTCCAGTCGCGGTCCTGCTGCGCGCACAGCGCGTAGGCGTTGCGCGGCGTCGAGCCGCCCGTCAGGACGATCTGGCCGCCGCCCTCGGCGACCTCGGTGAGGCGTTCGGCCACGACGGCCCCGGGGTCCTCCAGCACCTGGATCTCCCTCATAGGCGCGCCAGCCTACTTACAGCAGGGCACGCGCCGCCGTGAGCGACGGCTTGTAGGTCGGATCGCGCAGCAGCGCCTGCCGCACGCCCTCGCCGAGGATGCCCGACTCGCCGCGCGAGGCGCCCAGCACGGTCCACACCTGCTCCTTGCCGTCGCGCGAGCGGCGCACCGACTTCAGGCCGCCCGGCCCGCGGTCGAGCGACACCGAACGGCCGGAGGCCATCTCGATCGTCACGCCCGCCAGCCCGGGCGCGCCGGGCTGCTCGACCTCCTCGAGGCGCAGCGTCACCTCGCCGCGGCGCGCGCGGGCGTGCGCGGTCCGGCGCGTGCCGCCGCCCTCGGAGAAGGAGCCCGGCCGCCAGCCCAGCCGCGAGCACAGCCAGCCGCAGAACAACAGCGCCGCGGCCAGCGAGTCGGCGCGGTGGCGGACGATCACCTCGGAGATCTCGCCCAGCCCGCGCCGCAGCGGCGGCGGGTCGAAGGCGGCGGCGACGCGCTCGCGCCACGGCGTCGAGCGCAGCCACGCGAGGTCGACCACGTAGGCGGTCTCGCACAGCTCGACCGACCGCTCGAACGACGCGGTCACGTCGGGCTCGTCCTGCGAGTCGACGAGCACCACCTGCGCCAGCCGGCGCAGCGAGTCGACCGCCTCGGCGTGCGCGTGCGGCGCCCACACGACGGTCGCGAGGTCGGGGACGAGCAGCGCGTCGACGATCGTGTCGAGCGCCTTCAGGTGCCGCTCGCCGATGTCGAGCTCGACCTGCTCGCGCCCGAGCGAGAACGGCCCTTCGGCCTCCTCGGCGGCGACGCTGCACCAGGCGTCGATCGTCGTGCGCCGCGGGTGCACGGCGCAGATCACGAGCCGCGACGGGTGGTAGCGCCCGACGCGCTCGAGCCGGTTCTCGATCTCGCCGCGGAACTCGCCGTCGACGACCACCACGAGGTTGAGCACCCGCGCGGGCACGAACGCGTCCTCGTCGTGGTAGCGCTCGATCAGGAGGTGGCGCAGCGCCGCCTCGACCTTGCTCGGCGTCGTGTCGCGCTCGCGCCAGACCTCCTCGGTGGTCATGGGGTCACAGCCCGCGCCACTGCCGCGGCCGGATCAGCTCCTCGGCCTCGGGCGGGCCGGGCGAGCCGGCCGGGTACTCCGACACCGGCGGCGTCCCGTCCTGCCAGGCCTTGAGGATCGGGTCGATGATCGACCACTGGGCGATCACCTCGTCGTCGCGCGTGAACAACGTCGCCTCGCCGCGCATCGCGTCCTGGATCAGCCGCTCGTAGGCCTCCGGCGACTGCGACATGAACGAGGAGCCGTAGAGGAACTCCATGTTCACCGGCCGGATCCGCATCCGCGAGCCGGGGATCTTCGCGCCCAGCGACAGCGACACGCCCTCGTTCGGCTGGACGGCGAGGATCAGCAGGTTCGGCTGCACGCCGACCGAGCCCTGGGAGGCGAAGGCGAGGTGCGGCACCGCCTTGAGCTGGACCGCGATCTCGGTCACCTTGCGCGACAGCCGCTTGCCGGTGCGGAGGAAGAACGGCACGCCCTCCCAGCGCCAGTTGTGGACCTCGAGCCGGAGCGCCGCGTAGGTCTCGGTCTGCGAGTCGTCCGGCACGCCGTCCTCGTCGAGGTAGCCCGGCACGTCCTCGCCGCCGGGCGAGCCCGCCGCGTAGTGCGCGCGCACGGTCATCTCGCCCACCTCCTCGGGCGTCGGCGGCCGGATCGCGTCGAGCACCTTGACCTTCTCGTCGCGCACCTTGTCGGCGTCGAACGACGACGGCGGCTCCATGCACAGCAGCGTCAGCAGCTGCAGCATGTGGTTCTGGACGAGGTCGCGCAACGCGCCCGACGTGTCGTAGTAGCCCGCGCGCGTGCCGATCCCGATGTCCTCGGCCGCAGTGATCTGCACGTGGTCGATGTAGTTGCGGTTCCAGACCGGCTCGAACATCAGGTTCGCGAAGCGGAAGGCCAGCAGGTTCTGGACCGTCTCCTTGCCCAGGTAGTGGTCGATGCGGAAGACCTGGCGCTCGCGGAAGACGCTCGACACGACCTCCTGCAGCTTGCGCGCCGACTCGAGGTCGGTGCCGAACGGCTTCTCGATCACCACGCGGACGTCGGCCTCCTCGTGGCGGTGGATGCCCGCGATCTTGAGCTGCTCGGCGATCACCGGGAAGTACTCGGGCGCCGTCGAGAGGTAGTACATGCGGGCCAGCGGCTGGCCGGCGTCCTCGTCGAGCTCCTCGATCTTGCGCCCCAGCTCCGCGTACGCCTCGCCGTCGTCGAACGGCACCGAGATGTACCACATGCGCTCCACCAGCCCCTCGAGCACCTGCTCGTCCGGCGGGCGCCGCGAGTGGCTCTTGATCGACTCGCGCGCGACGTCGCGGAACTCGTCGTCGGTCTGCGAGCGGCGGGCGGCGCCGATCAGGTTGAAGCGCTCGGGCAGCGCGCCCTCGTGGGCGAGGTTGTAGAGCGCGGGCAGCAGCTTGCGCGCCGCCAGGTCGCCGGAGGCGCCGAAGATGACCATCGTGGTCGGCGCCACCGGCAGCCGCTCGAGGCCCTCCACGAGCGGGTTTGAGCCCACCTGGTCGGGAGGCGCGTCGGTGGGGACGGAGGCAGGGGCCACTTAGAAGCCCGCCCCCGCGGCCCGCTCCACCGCGTGCCCGCCGAACTGGTTGCGCAACGCTGCCAGCACCTTGTGCGTGTACTCGCCCTCCTTGCGCGAGTAGAAGCGCGCGTACAGCGCGGCCGCGATCACCGGGGTCGGCACGTCGAGGTCGATCGCGTCGGCCAGCGTCCAGCGGCCCTCGCCGGAGTCCGAGACGTTGCCGCCCAGGCCCTCGAGATCGTTGCCCTCCTCCTGGAACGCCTTCTCGGCCAGCTCGAGCAGCCACGAGCGGACGACCGACCCGCGGTTCCACAGGCCGCAGACCTCCTCGAGCTCGATCGGGAAGCGCGACTTGTGCATGACCTCGAAGCCCTCGGCGTAGGCCTGCATGATCCCGTACTCGATCCCGTTGTGGATCATCTTCACGAAGTGCCCGGCGCCGGCGTCGCCGAAGTGGCGCCAGCCGTCCGGCGGGGCGAGCACGTCGAGGATCGGGCCGAGTTGCTCGACCGACTCGGGGTGCCCGCCGACCATCATGCAGTAGCCGACCTCGAGGCCCCAGACGCCGCCCGAGGTGCCGACGTCGACGTAGCGGATGCCCTGCTCGGTGAGCGCGGCGGCGCGCTCGACGTCGTCATGCCACTTCGTGTTGCCGCCGTCGACGATCGTGTCGCCCTCCTGCAGGCGCTCGGCGAGCTCGTCGATCGTCGACTGGGTCGGCGCCCCGGCCGGGACCATGATCCACACCATCCGCGGCGCCTCGAGGCTCGAGACGAGCTCGTCGAGCGAGGCGACGCCCTTCGCCCCGTGCTCCTCGGCCTCGCGGACGTGCTCCTCGTTGAGGTCGAAGGCGACGACCTGGTGGTCGGAGTCCCGGTGGATGCGGTGAACCATGTTCCCGCCCATCTTCCCGAGCCCCACGAAGCCGATCTGCATCAGAGTCCCTCCCCGAGGGCGTCGATGGATCCGGGAAGGTCCCGGGAGTTCAGGCGCACGCGGACCGCCGGGAGGTCGTTGTCGCGCAGGGTCTGGAGGTCGCCGTCGGCCTGGGCCGAGATCAGCGTCCGGAAGTCGAACTCGTCGCCGGGGATGTCGGCGTCCGCGTCCGAGTCGTGCACCAGCTGCAGGAAGCGCCCGACCTTCGGCCCGCCCTTGTGGAACTGGCCGGTCGAGTGCAGGAAGCGCGGCCCGTAGCCGTAGGTGGTGGCGACGTGCGCGGCGGCGATGAGCTTCTCGCGCAGCCGGGAGACCGCCGCCTCGACCTCGTCGCGGTACGGCAGGTAGCCCATGATCGCCACGTACCCGGGCGGCTCGAGGCCGTCGAACAGGCTGCTCGGCTCGCCGTCCTCGAGGTCCGGCGCGCCCTCGCTGAGCACCTTCTTGGTGGCGTCCTTCGCCTGCTGCACGTTGGGCTGGTCGAACGGGTTGATCTCCAGCACCCAGCCGACCACCGCGGTGGCGAACTCGAAGAGGAAGAACACGCGCCCGAGGTCCTCGGGCCCGCGCGCCTGCACGATCACGGTCGGGTGTCCGGCCTTGGCGAGGGCATCGAGGTGCGCATCGTGGCGCTCGTCCGGCGCGTCGGTGTTACGGAGATGGAGGAAGACGCGGTCGGGGCCGTAGGCCTCGGCGTCGAGGAGCGGCTCGTCGGCGACCGGCAGGATCCCGCGGCCCTGCTTGCCGGTGCTCTCGGCGACGAGCTGCTCGACCCAGACGCCGAACGCGGTGAACGGGCCGTCGACCACGAACGTCAGCTTGTCGCGGCCGGCGCGGGCCAGCTCGCCGAGCGCGAGGCCGAGCCACAGGCCGGCGTTGTGCTCGGGGTTCTCGAAGTCGGAGCAGGCCTGGGCGGCGACCTGCGCGCCCTCGAGCAGCGGCCGCACGTCGATCCCGGCCAGCGCAGCCGGGACGAGCCCGAAGTACGACAGCGCCGAGTAGCGCCCGCCGATCTCGGGGTCGTTCTGGAACGCGCGCCGGAAGCCGTGCTCCTCGGCGAGGTCGAGCAGCGAGGAGCCGGGGTCGGTGATGAGCGTGAAGTGCGAGCCGTCGCCCTGCAGCCCGTGGAAGTGCTTGAACAGCGAGATCGTCTCGATCGTCCCGCCGGACTTGGTGGAGACGAGGAACAGCGTCTTCTCGAGGTCGATCTCGGCCTCGACGGCGGCGATCTGCTCCGGCTCGGTCGAGTCGAGCACGTGCAGGCGCAGGCCGCCCTGGTCTCCGTAGGACAGGCGGAAGACCTCGGGCGCGAGGCTCGAGCCGCCCATGCCGAGGAGGACGGCGTCGGTCAGCCCGTCGGCCTTGCACTCCTCGCGGAAGGCGTCCAGCGCGTCGGCCTCCTCGAGCAGCTTGTCGGCAATCGTGAGCCAGCCGAGGCGGTCGGTCAGCTCGGGCGTGCCCTCCGGTGCCCACAGCGTGCCGTCGTGCTCCCAGATGCGGCGCGCGACGTCCTCGTCGTGCGCACGCTTGACGCGCTCGGCGAGCGGCTGCTCGAGCTCGGGCGGCAGGTCGGCCTCGATCGCCGCGGGGCGATGGGTGACGATCGCCTCGCGCTTGCGCTCGATGCCGTCGAGCAGCTTGGCCATCGGGACCATGAACGCCTCGATGCCGTCGCGCAGCAGCTTGTCGGTGACGTCGTCGAGGTCGATGCCCGCCTCGCGCAGCGCGTCGAGGTCGGCGGTCGGGTCCTCGGCGGCGGTCGCGCCGGTCACCTCGCCCTGCTTGCGGGCGGCGAGCAGGGTGGGGAGCGGCATGGTGTTGACCGTGTGAGGGCCGACGAGCCCGTAGACGTAGAGCGTCTCGGGGTACTGCGGGTTCTTGACGCCGGTCGAGGCCCACAGCGGGCGCTGGACCGGAGCCCCGGCCTCGCGCAGCGCGGCGAAGCGCTCGCCCTCGAAGACGTTCTGGAAGGCGCGGTAGGCGGCGCGCGCGTTGGCGAGCCCGGCGCGGCCGGCGAGGTCGCTGCGGCCGGCGGCCTCGAGGCGCTTGTCGACCTCCGAGTCGACGCGCGAGACGAAGAACGAGGCGACCGAGTGGCGGTCGAGCGGCCGGCCGTCCTCGTGGCGGCGCTCCATCGCGCGGATGAACGCCTCCATCACGCGCTCGTACGCGGAGACCGCGAACAGCAGCGTGACGTTCACGTTGAGGCCCTCGTAGAGCGCCTCCTCGATCGCCGGGATGCCCGCGTCGGTGGCGGGGATCTTGATCATCACGTTCGGGCGGTCGACGAGGCCCCAGTACTGGCGCGCCTGCTCGAGCGTGCCCTCGGTGTCGTGCGCGAGCCGCGGCGCGACCTCGAGCGAGACGTAGCCGTCCTTGCCGCCCGTCTCGTCGTAGACGGGGCGCAGCACGTCGCACGCAAGCTGCACGTCCTTGACCGCCATCTTGCGGTAGACCTCGCGCGCGCTCAGCCCCTCGCGGGCGAGCGACTCGAGCTCCGAGTCGTAGTCGGGGGAGCCGAGGATCGCCTTCTCGAAGATCGCGGGATTCGACGTCACGCCGCGCAGGGAGTCCTCGTCCACCATGCGCTGCAGCTCGCCCGAGTCGATCATGCTGCGGCGGATCTGGTCGAGCCAGACGCTCGTCCCGGCGGAGGTGAGCGCGGCGAGGCGCTCGTTGACCTGTTGCACGCTCATGGTCTTGCGCTCCCTTCCCCGGTTTCGGCCGCGGCGTACGGTAGCGCTCCCCGTCATACCCTGTAGGTATGGCCACCGATCAGATCAACAAGACGGATGAGCAGTGGCGCGAGGAGCTCTCCCCGGAGCAGTACGACGTGCTCCGCAAGGGCAGCACCGAGCGCGCGTTCACCGGCAAATACTGGGACGTCAAGCAGGACGGCGTCTACCGCTGCGCAGGCTGCGGCGCCGAGCTGTTCGCCTCCGGCACGAAGTTCGATTCCGGCACCGGCTGGCCGAGCTTCACGGAGCCGGCCGTCGCCGCCGCCGTCGAGACGCGGCCCGACAACTCGCTGTTCATGCGCCGCACCGAGGTCGTGTGCCGGCGCTGCGGCGGGCACCTCGGGCACGTGTTCGAGGACGGGCCGCGCGACGCGGGCGGGCTGCGCTACTGCATCAACTCGTGCGCGCTCGAGCTCGACCCGGGGAGCCCCGAGCCCATGTAGGCGCGCCGCCCGCAATGATGCACGGATGCAGAGCCGCGCGTGGCCGCTCGTGAAGCGCTGGATCGACCGCGCCGCCAACGACGTCGCCGTGCTGCCGCCGCCCGACGCGAAGAGCGGCGCGCGCGTGCTCGCCGCACTCGACGTGACCGAGCGCTCGGTGCTCGGCGCGCTCGCCGTCCACACCGGCGGCCTGGCGATCGACCACAACTGGCTGCGCGTGCTCGGCGGGTCGTTGCTGCTCGAGTGGCAGGACGCGCTCGACGGCGGGCTGGTAGTCGGGCATGACGCGGCCGGCGGCTTCTTCGCGGTCGGCCGTGACGACGGCGAGGTGCTCTACCTCGTGCCCGGCAGCCTCGACTGGCTGGAGACCGAGATGGGCCATGCCGCGTGGGTGCACTGGACGCTGATGGGCGACGTGAACGGGTTCTACGCCGACATGCGCCAGGACGGCTGGGAGGCGCAGACGGCGACGCTCGCCCACGACCAGGGCATCTCGGCCGGCGGGCCCACGCCGATGAGCGCGCTGTGGGCCGCGCAGCGCGACCGCGTCCGGCCACTCGCGGACCGCTAGTTGCGCCGCCGCCTGCCGCTCGCGCTGTTCTTCCTCGGCGCCGGGATCATGCACTTCGTCAAGCCGGGCGCCTACGAGGCGACCGTGCCGGCCGCGCTGCCGAGCCATCGCGAGATCGTCTACCTCAGCGGCGTGGCCGAGATCGCCGGCGCGCTCGCGCTGCTCGACCGCCGCAGCGCGCCCTGGGCGGCGTGGTGGCTGATCGCGCTGCTCGTCGCCGTCTTCCCCGCCAACGTGAACATGGCGGTCAACGCCGAGCGCTTCAAGGCGGTGCCGGAGGTGCTGCTGTGGCTGCGGCTGCCGCTGCAGCCGCTGCTCATCCTGTGGGTGTGGTGGGCGGCGCTGCGCCGGGCGTAGGGCGCCGAGCCGCCATCCGGCGGCCCGGCACAAGGCGGCCTCAGGCGGGGGCCGGGACCACCTCGACCTCGCCGCGGCGCGCGGCCTCGGCGTGCTCGCGGCTGTCCCGGTTGGAGATCAGCACGAGCGCGAGGAGCGCGCCGACGATGGCAAAGCCCGCGCCGACCATGAAGGCGTCCTGGAAGCCCTTCGGTCAGTGCGGTGGGGAGCGCCTGCGGGTCGCCGCCGGCCTGCGCCATCACGTCCTCGGTGCGCGAGTTCGCGATCGTGGCGAGGATGGCGAGGCCGAGCGCGCCGCCGACCTGCTGCGACGTGTTGATCAGACCGCTCGCCAGCCCGGCCTCCTGCGCCGACACGCCGCTGACCGCGGCGATCGTCATGGGGACGAACGCGAAGCCGAGGCCGGCCGCGGCGAGCAGCGACGCCGGCAGGATGTCGGAGACGTACTCGCCGCCGGGCGAGACCTGGGAGAACCAGATCAGCCCGCCGGCGGTCAGGATCAGCCCGGCGATCAGCGTCGGCTTGAAGCCGATGCGGGTCACGAGCTGCGACGCCACGCCGGCCGAGACGATGATCCCGAACGCCAGCGGCAGGTAGGCGAGGCCCGCCTTCAGCGCGTCGTAGCCCAGCACCTGCTGCATGTAGAGCGACACGAAGAAGAACATCGCGAACAGCGCCATCGCCACCAGCAACCCGACGACGTTGGCGCCGGTCAGCGTCCGGTTGCGGAAGATGCCGAACGAGACCAGCGGGCTCTTCGACCGCAGCTCGATCGCGACGAACCCGGCGATCAGCACGAGCGCCAGCGCGATCAGGCCGATCGTCTGGGTCGAGCCCCAGCCGGCGTTGACCGTGTCGACGAGCGCGTAGACCAAGACCGAGAGGCCGGCGGTGATCGTGAACGCGCCCGCGAAGTCGAAGTGCCGCGGGCCGGTGATGCGGCTCTCGGGCAGGATCCGGGTCGCGAAGTACGCCGCGGCGAGGCCGATCGGCACGTTCACGAACAGGACCCACTCCCAGCCGGCGTACTCGGTCAGGAGGCCGCCGAACAGGACGCCGGCGGCGCCGCCGGAGCCGGCCACCGCGCCCCACACGCCCATCGCCCGGTTGCGCTCGGCGCCCTCGGCGAAGGTGGTGGTGATGATCGACAGGGCGGCCGGGGAGAGGATCGCCGCGCCGAGGCCCTGGACGGCCCGAGCAGTGACCAGCTGGCCCGGGCTCTGCGCGAACCCGCCGGCCAGCGAGGCCAGGGAGAAGAGGATCAGGCCGCCCACGAAGACGCGCCGGCGGCCGAGGAGATCGGCCAATCGCCCGCCGAGCAGCAGGAAGCCGCCGAAGGTGAGCGTGTACGCATTGACGACCCAGGAGAGGTCCTCCTGGGAGAAGTTGAGGTCGCGCCCCATCGAGGGGAGGGCGACGTTGACGATCGATGCGTCGAGGACGACGACGAACTGCGCTGCGGCGAGGAGCAACAGCGCGAGACCCTTGCGGGTGACGGGAGCTGATTCAGTCACGGGGGGAGGCTCCTCCAGGAGACATGTGGAAGCTGAATTCCGGTTACGCTTCCGTACGATACGGAGTTGACGTTCCGCTTGTCAACCCCTACATTTGTGAATGTGTCCGTCGACACAGAGTCAGTTCCGCGACCCCTGCGCGCGGACGCCCGGCGCAACCGCGAGGCGATCCTGAAAGCCGCCCGCGCCGTCTTCTCGGCGCGCGGCCGCGAGGCCCATCTCGAGGAGGTCGCCCGCCGCGCCAAGGTCGGGATGGGCACCGTCTACCGCCACTTCCCGACCAAGGAGGCGCTGCTCGAGGCGCTCGCCCGCGAGCAGTTCGAGATCCTCACCGGCTGGGCGCGCGAGGCCCAGGACGCGCCTGACCCCGGGCCGGCGCTCGAGGCGCTGCTGTGGCGCGGCGCCGAGCTGCAGGCATCCGACCGCGCGCTGATGGAGGCGGTTGCCGAGTTCAAGCCGAGCGTCGCGCGCCAGGCCGAGGAGCTGCAGGCCTGCACCGTGAAGCTGCTCACCCGCGCGCAGGCGGAGGGGCATTTCCGCGCCGACGCCACCGGCGAGGACATCCAGCTGATGATGTGCGGCCTCGGCAGCGTGATGCAGATGGCGGGCGACGGCTGGCGCCGCTATCTCACCGTCATGCTCGACGGCATGCGCGCCGGATAGCCTCTCCGTGCATGAGCACAGCTGAAGTCGCCGACCCCGAGGTCGAGGATGTCGGCTGGGACCTGAGCGACCTGCTCGACGGAGACCAGAGCGACCCTGTCGCCGCCGTCGACGCCATGCTCGCCGAAGCCCAGCAACGCGCCGACGCGTTCGCCGAGCGCTACGCCGGCAAGATCGCGGAGCTCGACGGGCCCGGCCTCGCCGAGGCGATGACGGAGCTCGGCAGTCTGCAGGAGATCGTCGCGAAGGCCGGCTCGTTCAGCGGCCTCTACTTCTCGACCGACACCGCCGATCCCGTCCGCGGCGCGCTCTTCCAGCGCGTGCAGGAGAAGGCGACGCCGATCGAGACGAAGCTCCTGTTCTTCGAGCTCGAGTGGGCGGCGATCGACGACGACCGCGCCGACGAGTTGCTGGCCGCCGACGGGCTCGACTTCTGCCGCCACCACCTGCGGACCGCCCGCCGCTACCGCCCCTACCTGCTGTCGGAGCCCGAGGAGAAGATCCTCGCCGAGAAGGCGCTGACCTCGCGCAACGCGTGGGGCCGCCTGTTCGAGGAGCAGGTCGCCGCGCTCCAGGTGCAGATCGAGGACGACGGCGAGCCGGTGTCGCTCGAGGTCGCGCTCGCGCACCTCCACTCGGCCGACCGCAACGAGCGCGCCCACGCCGCCGAGCGCGTGACCGCGGCGCTCGAGCCCGGGCTGCGCACGCGCGGCTTCGTGTTCAACACGCTGCTCGCGGACAAGATGGTCGACGACCGCCTGCGCGGCTATCAGCACTGGCTGGCCAGCCGCAACCTCGCCAACGAGGCGTCGGACGAGTCGGTCGAGGCGCTGGTGACCGCGGTGCGCAACCGCTACGAGCTGCCGCGGCGCTGGTACCGGCTGAAGGCGCAGCTGCTCGGGCTCGACCGCCTCAAGGACTACGACCGCATGGCGGCGGTCACCGACGAGAACCCGATCGTCCGCTGGCCCGAGGCGCGCGACCTCGTCCAGGACTCCTACTCGAACTTCTCCCCCGTCCTCGGCGACCTCGTCCACCGCTTCCTGAACGAGAAGTGGATCGACGCGCCGGTGCGGCCGGGCAAGCGCGCGGGCGCGTTCTGCGCCTACACGGTCCCGTCCGTGCACCCGTACGTGATGCTCAACTGGACCTCGCGCCGCCGCGACGTGCTGACGCTCGCGCACGAGCTCGGCCACGGCGTGCACGCCGCGCTCGGCGGGCAGCAGGGCATCTACCACTTCGCGACGCCGCTGACGCTGGCGGAGACCGCGAGCGTGTTCGGCGAGTCGATCGTGTTCGGCCGCCTGGTCGAGCAGGCCGAGACGCCGGAGTCGAAGCTGTCGCTGCTGGCGGAGTCGATCGAGGGCTCGATCGCCACCGTGTTCCGCCAGATCGCCATGAACCAGTTCGAGGCGCGCATGCACAACGAGCGCCGCGAGGCCGGCGAGCTCTCGCTCGACCGCATCGGCGACCTGTGGCAGCAGTCGCAGGAGGAGCTGCTGGGCGACGCGGTCGAGGTCACCGAGGGCTATCGCAGCTGGTGGTCCTACGTGCACCACTTCGTGAGCGTGCCGGGCTACGTCTACGCGTACGCGTACGGCCAGCTGCTCGCGCTCGCCGTCTACGGCCGCTACGAGGAGGAGGGCGAGTCGTTCGTGCCCGCCTACATCGACCTGCTGAGCGCCGGCGGCTCGCGCTCCCCCGAGGAGCTCGGCGCGATCGTCGGCATCGACCTCGCCGACCCCGGCTTCTGGGACTCCGGCCTCGCGCTGGTCGAGCGGCAGCTGGACGCGGCGGAGCAGGCGGCGAAGGACGCCGGCCGGCTCTGAGCCCGGCGCGGGCGTCGGGGTTCGCCGGGACGCGCGAGATTCGGGCCGTTGCGGCACGAATGTCATCTCAACCACCTCGTGGGTGGTTGACACGACACTCGTGGGCGCCGCGGCGGTTCGAACCCGATCCCTACCCAGCCGGGGTTGACGTTCGCCCCACAGCACCCACCACGATCCTCGCCGCCGCGGCGAGGTCGCCGATGCGGACTCGCTCGTCGGTCGCGTGGGCGCGCTCGAGGTCGGGCGTGCCGACCATGACGGTCGGGATGCCGCGGGCGCAGAACAGGCGCATGTCGGCGCCGTAGGGGACGCCGGTGAGGCGTGGCGGGCTGCCGAGCTCGGCGCGCACCGCGGTGGCGACGGTCTGCACCCATGGGTGGTCGGGCGGGGTGGCGCCGGGCGCGAACTGGCCGCCGGTCCACTCGACCTCGGCCGGCGGTGACTCGCCGTCGTCGAGCGCGGCCTCGAACGCCTCGCGCGCGGCGGCGAGGTCGGTGCCGAGCGGCACGCCGAGGCGGCCCTCGACGGTGACGCGGTCGGGCACCGAGCTCGACCAGTCGCCGCCCTCGATGCGCCCGACGCTGACCGGGTAGGGCAGCGCGAGCGCGCGCATCGCCGGGTGCTCGACGTCGCGGTTGAGCTCGCGCTCGTGGGCCTGGAGCGCGAGGTGGAGCCCGACGTAGCGGTCGAGCGCCGAGCGGCCGGCGAGCCGCAGCGCGGCGTGGGCGGCGCGGCCGCGCACGGTGGCGCGGAAGGTCAGCGCGCCGGCCTGTGCGCACACGACCTCGAAGTTCGTCGGCTCGGGGACCAGGCAGGCGTCGAAGGCGGCGTCGCGCTCGAGCGCGGCGAACGCGCCGAGCCCGCCGTCCTCCTCGGAGGCGACCGCGAGCAATACGACCTCGGGGTGGCCGCCGACCGCCTTCAGCTCGGCCAGCGCGTGCAGCGCCGCGACGACGCCGCCCTTCATGTCGACCGACCCGCGGCCGTGGACGTGGCCGTCCTCGATCACGCCCGACCACGGCCCGTGCCGCCACGGCTCGCTGCCCTCGGCGACCACGTCGACGTGGCCGCACACCGCCACCCGCCCCTCGCGCGTGCCCGGGAGCGTCACGCTCAGCCCGAGCAGCTCGTCGCGCTGCGCCTCCTCGCCCGGATGCTCGGGGTGGGCCCGCAGCGCGGCGAGGTCGTGCTCCTGCAGCTCCGCGTCGAGGCCGAGCGCGCCGGCCAGCTCGCCGAGCCGCTCGAGCGCGGCGCGCTCATCGCCGGTGACGCTCGGCACCTGGACGAGCGCGGCCGTGTCGCGGGCGATCGCGGCGGCGTCGATCACGCCGCCAGCGTCGCCTCGGCGCCGCCGACGCGCTCGCCGCGCGAGTTGAGCACCGGCGCGCTGCGCAGCAGCTCGAGCGCAGCGCTGTCGGACCCGAGGTTCCAGTGCTCCTCGAGCAGCAGCGGCGCGACGACGTCGAGCGCGCGGGTCGCGCCGTCGAGCACCTTGAGCGCGGCGCCGCGGCCGTCGGGCAGCCCGATGCCGAGGACGCCCTCGGCGCCGATCTTGCAGACCAGCCGCGGGTGCGCGCGCATCAGCTCGGTGTCGATCGCGCCGTCGTAGCCAACGAGCTCCGGGTGCGCGCGCATGGCGCCCGCGAGCCGCTCGCCCTCCGCCCCCAGCCCGCCGGAGGCGAGTCGCCCGAACGCCGCCGCGAGCCGCGCGATCGGTACCGAGAACGTCCGCATCCCGCAGCCGTCGGTGGCGCGCGAGAGCTCGCCCGGCGCCACCTGCGTCGCCTCGGCGAGGCCGCGCTCCATCGCGTCCTGGAGCGGGTGGCCCTTGTCGATGTAGCCCTCGACCGGCCAGCCCTCGGCGGCCGCGAAGGCGAGCCCGAACGCGTGCTTGCCCGAGCAGTTGTGGCGCAGCGGCGTCGGCTGGTCGCCCGCCTCGCGCAGCGCGATCGCCGCCGCCGGGTCGCGCGGCTCGCCCGGGCCACAGGCGAGGTCGGCCTCGCTGCGGCCGGCCGCGGAGAGGAGCTCGCGCACGCGCCTGACGTGCTCGTCGCTGCCGCCGTGCGAGGCGCAGGCCATCGCGAGATGCTGGACGTCCAGCCCGAAGCGGTCGGGCACCCCCGCCCGCACGCCGGCGAGCGCCTGGAACGGCTTGGCCGCCGAGCGGGCGTAGACCCGCGGCCCGGGATAGACGGCCGAGCCGCCACCCGCGCCACGGGCGCGGCCGCCGCGGCCGCGGTCGGTCGTCGCCCACGCGACACGGTGCTCGCTCTCGACGCCCGCACCCCGGCGGACGCGAACGAGCGCCTCTCCGATCACGAGGCGCGGACCTGGTAGATCGAGGTGAAGCGGGTCTCGAAGCCGTTGCGCGCCGCGCGCAGGTAGAGGCGCCACACGCGCACGCGCTCGGCGCCGGCCAGCCGCACCGCCTCGTCGTGGTGCTCGTCGAGCCGCTGGGCCCAGTGGCGCAGCGTCTCCGCGTAGTCGGCGCGGAAGTCCTCGATGTGATGCGTCTCGAGGCCGGCGCGCTCGAGCGCGAGCAGCACGCGCGAGAGCGGCTGCGGCGCGCCGTCGGGGAAGACGTAGCGGCCGGAGAAGTCGCCGGGCCGCGGGTCCTCCTGGCGCAGGTTGGCGATGCCGTGGTTGAGCAGCTGGGCGCCCGGCCGCAGCACGCCGCGCAGCCGCCGCGCGTACTCGTCCATCTGCTCCGCGCCGACGTGCTCGACCATCCCGATCGACGCGACGGCGTCGAACGACTCGCCGGCGAGCTCGCGGTAGTCGGCGACGCGGAAGTGCGTGCGGTCGCCGACGCCGGCCTCCTCGGCGCGGCGCTGGGCGGTCTCGACCTGTGGCGGCGACAGGGTGATGCCGGTGACGTGGACGCCGTAGCGCTGCGCGGCGTGGATGGCGAACGAGCCCCAGCCGCAGCCGACGTCGAGCAGCCGCTGGCCGCGCTCGAGGCCGAGCTTCTGGCACACGAGGTCGAGCTTGGCCTCCTGCGCCTCCTCGAGGTCGCGCGCGCCGCGCGAGAAGATCGCGCACGAGTAGGTCATCGTCGGGCCGAGGAAGAGGCGGAAGAACTCGGGCGGGACGTCGTAGTGGTGGCGGACGGCGCGCGAGTCGCGCGCGAGCGAGTGGAAGCGCCCCTTGGGCTTGAGCTCGGTCGGCGGCGCCGCGGGCGGCCGGACCGGCCCGGTCGCGCGCAGCGCGGCAAGCGCCAGCTTGGCCTTCGTGCGGCGGTCGATCTCCGGCGGCTGCCAGGTGTCGACGACCTGCACCACGGCGTCGAGGTCGTCGACGTCGAGCGCGCCGCTCACGTAGGCGCGGCCGAGCCCCAGCTGCCCCGGGGCGCGCAGGACGTGGGCGAGCGCCTCCGGCGAGCGGGCTGTGAAGGTCGGGGAGCCGTTCTCGTCCGTCGGGGGGAGCTCCGAGCCGTCCCAGAGGACAACGCGAAACGGACGCTCGGGGAGCGCGTCTTCGAGGGCTGAGCGGAATGCGGCGGTGCCGGCCACCACCCTCGACGCTAGCGCGTCACGGCGTTTCGTTCAGCGTCCCAGCGCCAGAGGTCGCCGTCGGCGCACACGTGAAGGCCGCCCAGCCAGCGGTCGAAGCCGATCAGCGCCACGCGATCCTGCTCGCCCGCCAGGACCGCCCGGCCGTCGTCCGTGAGCTCGAGCTCGCCGTCCTCGCGCACGAGCCCCTCGAGCGAGGCGAGGCGGTCGAAGGCGATGGTGTCGCCCATGAACGGCGCCTCCTCGGCGGCCATGCTGGCGAGGAACGCGTCGACCTTCGTGCGCGCGCCGCCGGCCACCGCCTCCAGCAGCTGCCGCTCGGTGCGCCCGAGGCCGTCGCGCGGGCCGGGGAGCTCCTCCAGCAGCCGGCGCAATGCGGGCGCGAGGTACGGAAGCCGCTCGTCGGGCGTGGCGGCGGCGCGGGCGAGCGCGCGCGGGTCGTCGCCGCGCACGACGTCCCACGCGGCGCGCGCGAGGTGGACGTGCTCGGGGGTGGCCGCGGTGCGCAGCGGCCACAGGCTCGCCAGCTCGTCCGGCTCGAGCTCGCCGAGGCCGTGGAAGTCGGGGCGGCCGGGGAACGTGCCGATCACGATCAGCTCGACGCGGGTCGGGAAGTCGGGCAGCCCGGCGAGGATCTGGATCAGCTGCAGCTGGTCGTAGAGGTCGTGCTCGAACCACAGCACGACCGGCTCCAGGTTCTCGAGCGCCTGGGCCAGCCGCTCGTCCCGCCCCATCAGCTCTGCCTCCACATCGGCGGCGCCGGCGAACCCGATGGTGGCGAGGTACTCGGCGCGCACGCGCCGCAGCTCGGGCGGCGGGAGGTCGGGCACGGGCCCCTCGTGGAGGACGTCCTGCCAGGACAGGAAATCGCCCGCGAGGCCGGCCCGCTGCATGGTCGCCGTGGTCGAGTCGCCGTTGGTGACGTGAAGCACAACGTCAGCCTAGAGGTGCAGGGCGAAGTCATCCTCAAGGCGGATAGAAGACCGTCAGCCAGGCCGACGACGCGCCAGGTCCGGATCCGTAGCTTCCTCCCCATCGCAGGAACCTCCCCCCGAGACCCCAGGAGCAGATCCGAAATGGCTTACGCAGGACAGACCATCGAGAACCCCGTCAGCGGCGAGAAGATCACCTTCATCCAGACTGCTGCCGACACCGACGGCGAGCTGCTCGAGATCGAGCTGGAGCTCACCCCGGACGGCGCCGTGCCCGGTGCTCACATCCACCCCGAGCAGGAGGAGCGCTTCGAGATCCTCGAGGGCACGATGACCTTCCGCATGGGCCTGAAGAAGATCGTCGCCGAGGCCGGTGACGTCGTCACGGTCCCCGCCGGCAAGATCCACGCGTTCAAGAACTCCGGCGACGAGACCGCCAAGGTCCGCGTCCAGGTCCGGCCGGCGCTCCAGATGGAGCAGCTGTTCGAGACCACGGTCGCGCTGGCCGAGGACGGCCGCACGACGGGCAAGGGCATGCCGAAGCCGCTCGACCTCGCCCTGTTCGTCCGCCAGTACCGCCGCGAGGTCAAGGCGCCCTTCCCCCCGGCGCCGATCGTCCGCGCGATGCTCGCCCCGCTCGCCTTCATGGCGACGCGCAAGGGCCACGGCGAGCGCTACGCGCCCGCGACGCGCGAGCTCGCTCCCGTCGCTGCCTGAGTCCGAGGGTCCGGGTCCGTATATAGCCTGGGCGGGGTGTCGACACGACCCCCTGCCCAGGCTTACGGACGTCCCCGCACCGGGCGCATCCTCGCCGGCGTCGCGGTGATGCTCGTCCTCTTCGCCGCCGTGATCCTCGGCGGCGTCTACTACATGCTCACCGAGTTCGGCGACGAGCTGGACTCGGAGCTCGACACGCAGGTGCGCACCGTCCAGCGCGACTTCGAGGGCGACGTCCGCCGCCTCCAGCGCGACATCGAGCGCGAGCTCGACGCCCGCCTCCCGCCGGTCGTCACGCCGGTTCCGTAGCGCCCTCCCACAGCAGCCGGCCGGCGCGCCGCAGGAACGCGTCGCTCGGCGGCGTCAGGCACTGGTTGAGCCACGCGCCCTCGATCAGGCTCGCGGCCGCGCCCGCGAGGTCGGCGAGTGCCACGCCCTCGCGGAGGCGCCGTCCGAAGTGGTCGACCGCGTTCCCGAACGCGCGCTCGAGCCGGCGGACCCACTGCGCGTGCTCCTCCATGCTCGGCTCGCTGATGCGCTCGCTCCACAGGCCGTAGGGCACGGTGCTCAGCCACAGCGCCCACAGCGCCCCGTAGTCGACCTGCGGCCGGGTGCCGCGCTGCGGGCCGCGCGCCGACTCGGCGGCGAACAGCGCCTCGACCCAGGCGCCGGCGTCGGCGTGGTCGGCGGGCTCGGGCAGCTCGAGCTGCTCGATCCAGTCGCCCGCGTCGAGCGCGCGCTCCATCGTCTCGACCTGGAAGGCGGCCTGGTTGCCGAACAGGTGGGAGATCGCGCCGCGCGTCTTGCCGTCGCGCTCGGCGACCGCGCCGGCGTCGAGCCGCGCGAACGGCCCGACGGCGATCGAGCGCCGGTCGAGCGCCTCGGAGTCGCGCTTGATCTGCTGCAGCGCCGCGAGCTGGCCCATCTCGGCGTAGCGGCGGCGAGCCTCGTCCTTGGGCAGCGTCGAACGGCCGCCGGGTCGCTTCGGAGCCATTGCACCGCGAAGCGTACTTGACACCCCGGAAGTACGTACGTACGGTACGTACCTACGTACATACGGTACGTACGTATCAACGCGCTGCTGTCCCGGTCTGTCGAAAGGACGACCCGTCTTGAACGTGCTCTCCCCTGCTCTCCAGCCCGCTCCCGTGCGCCGTTGGCTCGCCACCCTCGGCGCCACCGCGGTGTCGACCTACGCGCTCGACGCCGTCGCCACGGCGGCCGGCGCGGCGCTCGCCGCCTCCGGGCTGCTGCGCGGCGCGCCGCACCTCGTGCTGCTCGGCTTCCTCGCGCTGACCTACGTCGCCTGGGGCGCCGGCCTGCGCCGCAACCTCAGCGCGAACCACGCGCTGCTCGAGCGGACCGGGACGAGCACCAACGCGCTGTCGAAGGCCGCGTACGACCTCGCCGCCGCGCGCGGCTGGCGGCCGCGCGCACGCAGGATCGCGGGCGCGACCGGCTACGTCGCCACCGAGATCGCCAAGGAAGCGCCCTACTACGCGGGCGCGTTCGGCGCGGCGCTGGTCACCGACTCGATCTCTTCCGGCGACGCGATCATCTTCCTCGGCGGCGCGAACCTCGGCGCCGCGGTCTACGAGTACGGCCTCGCCGGCCTCACGCAGGCGTTCCTGCGCCGCGGGCACGCGTCGTTCGACGACGACTGGGTGCCGGGCGAGTACCTCGCCGACTACTACGCGGTGGTCGAGCCCGACGAGGTCGAGACGATCGCCTTCTTCACCGAGGCGATCCGCGAGACCACCGCGGGCGAGCCGGTGCTGTTCTTCGGCACCGGCCCGACGCTGCACCACGTCTTCCTGTCGGCGGGCCGCGCGTCGGAGATCCACCTCGCCGACTACCTGCCGCAGAACCTCGCGGAGATCGAGCGCTGGCTGCGGCGCGATCCCGGCGCGCACGACTGGCGGCCGTTCGTGCGCTACACGCTCGAGTGCGAGGGGCTGCGCGCGCCGAGCGACGCGCAGCTCGCGGAGCGCGAGGCGCTCACGCGCGAGAAGGTCACGCGGCTGCTGGCGGCCGACGCGGGCGACCGCGAGCCGGTCGCCGAGCGCTACGGCACCGTAGTGAGCGCCTATTGCGCCGACTCCGCGACCTCCGACCGCGCGACCTGGGAGCGCTACATGCGCCACATCTCCGGGCTCGTGCGCCCCGGCGGCGTGTTCATCACCGCCGCGCTGCGCCGCTCGAGCTCCTACCTCGTGGGCGGCAAGCGCTTCCCGAGCGCGGACGTCGACGAGCACGACCTGCGCGCGGTGCTGGAGCCCGACTTCGACTGCGAGATCGTCGTGCGCGAGGTGCCCGAGCACGCGCGGCTCGGCTACGCGGGCATCGTGCTCGTCAGGGCCAGTCGACGCCCACCAGCGTCGGCTCCGGCTCCAGCGTGACGCCGAAGCGCTCCTCCACGCCGCCGGCGACCTCGCGCGCGAGCGCCAGCAGCTCCGCGGTGGTGCCGCCTCCGCGGTTGGTGAGCGCGAGCGTGTGCTTGGAGGAGATCGCGATTCCCTCCGGGTTGCCGTAGCCGCGGGTGAAGCCGGCGCGCTCGATCAGCCACGCGGCGCTCGTCTTCACCCTCCCGTCGGCCTCCGGGAAGCGCGGCGGGCGCTCGGGCGCGCGCTGCTCGAGCGCGGCGAACGCGTCCTCCTCGAGGATCGGGTTGGTGAAGAACGAGCCGGCCGACACCGTGTCCGGGTCGCCCGGGTCCAGCACCATGCCCTTGCCGCGGCGCAGGCCGAGCACGGCCGCGCGCACCTCGGCGAGCGGCGCGCCGTCGCCAGGGCGGACGTCGAGCGTGCGCGCGAGCTCGGCGTAGGCGAGCGGGCCCGACAGCTCGCGGCGCTCGAGCGCGAACGTCACCGCGAGCACGACCCAGCGCCCGGGATGGCGCTTGAACGCGCTCGAGCGGTAGGTGAAGCCGCAGTCCTCCGGGGCGAGCGCCGCGACCTCGCCGGTGGTGCGGTCGAGCGCGCGCACCGAGACGATCGTCTCCGCCACCTCCTGGCCGTAGGCGCCGACGTTCTGGATCGGCGTCGCCCCGATCGAGCCGGGGATGCCGGACAGGCTCTCGACGCCCGCCAGGCCCTCGCCCACGCAGCGGGCCACGAACGGCTCCCAGTCCTCACCCGCGGCGGCGGTCAGCTCCACGCGGTCGCCGTCCGCGCGCGCCTCGACGCCGGAGGTGAGCACGCGGACGACGGTGCCCGGCCAGCCGTCGTCGGCGATCACCAGGTTCGAGCCACCGGCCACCAGCAGCACGTCGTCGCCGCGCACCGCCTCGGCGAGCTCGTCGTCGCTGCGCGCCTCGGCGACCGCGCCCGCGGGCCCGCCGAGGCGCAGGGTGGTGAGCTCGCTCAGCCGTGTCACGGTCCGCGAGACTAGGCGACGATGCTGACCCTCGACCGCCTCGACGGCGGCGCGGCGCAGGTCGTGCGGCTGCAGAACGCCCGCTTCGGCGGCGCGCGCGCCCGCGATCCGCACCGCCACGACTACCACGAGCTGATCTGGATCCGCGCCGGCCGCGGGCAGCACTCGATCGACGGCGCGGCCGTGCCGGTGCAGCCGGGCACGGTGACGATCATCGGCCGCGGGCAGGTCCACGTGTTCGAGGCCGGCGAAGGGCTCGTCGGCGCCGTCGTGCGCTTCAGCGAGGAGACGCTCGCCGAGCCCGGCGCGCGCCGCGGCACGCCGGCGTGGCTGCTGGCCGGCCGCGGCGGCCGCGCCGTGGTCGTCCCGCGCGGCGAGTGGGACCGGCTCGACGCGCTGATCGACGCGCTCGGCGCCGAGCTCGATCGCCCGCCCGACGAGCACAGCCCGGAGCTCCAGCGGCACCTGCTGTCGGCGATCCTGCTGTGGGTCGAGCGCTGGTACGACGAGAGCCGCACCGAGCGCCGCGAGGCCGACGACGCCGAGGTCCAGCTGCACCGGCGCTTCACGCGCCTGCTCGAGGACGACTTCGCCGGCCACCACGACGCCGGCCACTACGCCGACGCGCTCGCCGTCCCGCCCGCGGCGCTCAGCCGCGCGCTCAGCCACGTCACCGGTCGCGCCACCAAGGACCTCATCCTCGACCGCGTCATGCTCGAGGCGGCGCGGCTGCTGCGCTTCACCGACCTGAGCGTGGGCGAGGTCGCGCGCCGCGTCGGCTTCGACGACCCGCTGTACTTCTCGCGCGCCTTCAAGCGCCGCCACGATGAGCCCCCGCAGGCGTACCGCGACGCCGCTCGCGGGAAGTCCATGCATCGGTGACGTCCTGCCATTGGACAACCGGCCCGCGCGAGCGATCCTGTCGCCATGACCTCCCTTGACACCCAGACCGCTCCGGTCCTCCCCGCGTCGCTGCGGGTCGGCACCGTCGAGCTGACCGTCACCGACCTCGACCGCTCCGTCGACTTCTACGAGCGCTCGATCGGCCTGCGCGTCCACCGCCGGGAGGACGGCCGCGCCGCGCTCGGCGCCGGCGGCGAGGACCTGCTCGTCCTCGTCGAGGACTCGGGCGCCCGCCGCGCCGGCCGCCATGCCGGCCTCTACCACTTCGCGCTGCTGCACCCCTCGCGCCACGAGCTCGCCCGCGCCGCCCAGCGCCTGGCCGCGACCCGGACGCGCATCAGCGGCGCCTCCGACCACAACATCTCCGAGGCGATCTACCTCGACGACCCCGACGGCAACGGCATCGAGCTCGCCGCCGACCGCGGGCGCGAGACCTGGGGCGACCTGTCCGACCCGACCGCGCTCGGCGGCCCGGCGCCGCTCGACCTCGCCGACCTCATGAGCATGGTCGAGGGCGAGGAGCTGCAGCCGTACGTGTCGCCCGAGACCGTCGTGGGGCACCTGCACCTGCACGTCGGCGACATGGAGCGCGGGGTCGCCTTCTACCGCGACGTCGTCGGCTTCGAGGTGATGACGCTGCTGGACTCGGCGGCGTTCGTGGCCGCCGGCGGCTACCACCACCACCTCGGCTTCAACATCTGGCGCGGCCGCGGCGCGCCGCCGGTGCCGGAGGGGGTCGTCGGCCTGCGGCGCTGGACGATCGTGATCCCGGCCGACGCCGCGGGCGCCCTGCGCGAGCGCGTGATCGCCGCCGGCGCACCGCACGAGGACACGCCGGAGGGCCTGCTCGTGCGCGACCCGTGGAACATCGCGCTGCTCGTGGTCGCCGAGGGCTGATGCGGCTCCGCCATCTCGCGCTGGCGGTCACGGACGAGCAGCGCTCGCGCGAGTTCTACGAGCGCTGGTTCGGCTTCGGCGTCGAGGAGCCGCACCGCTATCCCGACGGCGTGCTGATGCTCTACGGGCAGGGGGACGTCGCGCTCGCGCTCGGGCCGGCCGAGGGGCGGCCCGAGCTGCCCGCGTTCCTGCACTTCGGCTTCACGCTCGACGACCCCGGCCGCGTGCGCGAGCTGCGCTCCGAGTTCGAGGCCGCGGGCGTCGAGATCACCGAGTTCTGCGACGAGCCCGACTACGTCAGCGTGAAGGTGCGCGACCCCGACGGCTACGTCGTCGAGTCGAGCTGGGAGCGCTAGGCCGCGAACCCCTCGCGCATGCGCTCGAGCGCGGCGGCGATCCACGGCAGCGCCACCGGGTCCTCGCTGCGCAGGGCCGCGAGCCGCTGCTCGTCGTCGGCGCCGTACAGCAGGCTGGTGGCCATCCGGAAGCGCAGCGCGGCCGGATCGTCGCCGAACGCCTCGCCGGCCAGCACGGCGATGCCGCGCTCCTCGAGCAGATACGTAGCCAGCTCGGCGCCGCTGCCGAACGGCCGCCCCGCGAAGTCGGGATAGAGGTAGAAGGCGCCGCTCGGCGGCCGGCAGCGCGCGCCGCTCGCCGCCACCACCTCGTAGGCCGCTTCACTGACCGCACGGTGCAGGCGCCGGCTCGCGGCGACGTGCTCGACCAGCTCCGGCGGCTCGGCGAGCGCGTAGGCGGCGGCGTGCTGCATCGGCGCGGCGAGCGCCGACCAGATCTCGCTCGCCAGCCCGCCGATCGCGGCGCCGGCCTCCTCCCCGAGCCGACCGTCGGCCAGCCGCACGAGCCCGACGCGCCAGCCGCCGAGGGCCAGGTGCTTGCTCAAGCCGGTGGTGACGAACGTGCGCTCCGGGAGCAGCTGCGCCGGGCCCACGAACGGCTCGTAGGCGAGATCGCGGTAGATCTCGTCGGCGACGATCACCAGGCCGGCCGCCTCGGCGACCTCGCACACCTCGCGCACCAGCGCCTCCGAGGCGACGGTGCCGGTCGGGTTGTCGGGCAGCGTGAGCACGAGGATGCCCGGCCGCGCGCCGACGCCCTCCGCCTCGGCGAGCGCGGCGCGGAGATGGGCCGGGTCGGGCACGCCGCCCGCCTCCTCGCCGATCGGCACGCCGATCACCCGCTTGCCGGCGATCGCCGCGTGTGCGGCGTAGCTGACCCAGCACGGCACCGGCAGCACGACGTCGCCGGGCAGCACCTGCAGCAGCGCGTAGAGCAGCGGCTTGCTGCCGGGCGCGAACACGATCTGATCGGCCGCCGTCTCCAGCCCCCGGCGCCCGAAGTAGCCGGCCGCCGCCTCGCGCGCCGCCGCCGACCCGGCGACCGGCCCGTAGCCGTTGCGCCCCGCGCCCTCGGCCAGCCGCTCCGCCACCGCGGGCAGCACCGGCAGCCCCGCCTCGCCGAACGCCAGGTGCAAGATGTCCTCGCCCGCCGCGAGCTTGGCGCGCACGCGCTCGTTGGCCGCCAGCGTGGGCGACGGGGGCACGGCAGCGATGAGTTCCGAGCGCAACACTGGTCTCAGTCCGCATGAGCCTTCCACAGATCGTGAACAGAGACGAGTGGCTCGCCGCACGCGCGGAGCTGCTCGAGCAGGAGAAAGCGCTGACCCGCCGGCGCGACGCGCTGAGCGCCGACCGGCGGCGGCTGCCGATGGTCGAGATCACCAAGGACTACCGCTTCACCGGCCCGCACGGCGAGGTCGGCCTGATCGACCTCTTCGAGGGCCGCAAGCAGCTGATCCTCGGGCACTTCATGTTCGACCCCAGCTGGGAGGACGGCTGCCCGAGCTGCTCGGCCGGCGTCGACGAGATGTCGCCCGGCCTCCAGGAGCACCTGCACACCCGCGACACGACGCTCGCCTACGTCTCGCGCGCGCCGCTGGAGAAGCTCGAGCGCTGGAAGGCGAAGAAGGGCTGGGACGTCGCCTGGTACTCGTCCGAGGGCAGCGACTTCAACTACGACTTCCGCGTCACCATCGACGACTCCAAGGGCTCGTCGGAGTACAACTACCGCCCGATCGCCGACGTGCCGGCGCTGGCCGAGAGCGAGCAGCCGTTCGAGATGCCGGGCTCGAGCGTCTTCCTGCGCGTCGACGACCGCGTCTTCCACACCTACTCGTCCTACGCGCGCGGCGCCGAGCAGACCGGCGGGTCGTACTACTTCCTCGACCTCACGGCGCTCGGGCGCCAGGAGGAGTGGGAGGAGCCGAAGGGGCGCGCCGACTCGCGCCCGCTCGGCCTCGCCGGACTTCGCGAGCTAGCAGGAGGCGCGGGCGCGCGGCACGCCGCTCGCCCGCGCCGGGCAGCCCGCACCCGGGCGGAGGATGCGCACGGCGCTGCGATCGACGTCGTTGCGCAGCAGTCGCTCGGGCTCGCGTGGCCGCGCGGCCTCGACCAGCCGCACCGGGGCGAGGCTGCCGCTCCGCGCCCGCGCGTCGAGCCTGACCGTCACCGACGCGCCCGGCGCCAGCCGTGGCAGCGTGCACGCGCCGCCGGCGGGCACCGCGACGCACACGCCGCCCGCGAGCGCGAGGCGCGCCGGACGGATCCGCACGCCGCCCTGATGCGGTACGGCGACGATCCGGACGCCGGTCGCGGTCAGCGGGCCGCGGTTGCTGATGGTGATGCGGAACCCCGCGGTGCCGCCGACCGCGATCCCCCGCTCCAGCGGGCGCACGCGCGTGACGAGGTCGAGGCTCGCCGCGGCGTCCGCCGCCGGCACCGAGCCGGGCGCCGGGTCGGGCACCGGCTCGGGCTCGGGCTCGGGCGGCGGGTCCGGGTCGGGCCGAGGCAGCTTCCGGGCGTTGAGGAGCACGCAGTGCACGACCTCCGCGCCGCGCACCGGGAACGTGGCGCGCGTGCCGCGCGCGGTGACGATCACCCGACCGGCGCGGTCGTGGCACTGGACCGCCGACCGGTACGCGGACGCCCGCGTGCCCGGCGCCGCGCGCTCGGAGACCGTCACGCTCCCGACTCCCACGCGCGTCGGCCCGGCGATCGTCCCGTCGCCGGCGCGGCGCGCCACAAGCCGGCCGTTCACGCGCAGGTTGAATCGCCCCCGGTCTCCCGCCGGAGCCAGCGCCTTTTCGAGCACCACCGCGGGGCCGGGCACGTTGGCGACCGTGCAGGCGACATCGCGCCGGCGGTCGAAACTCAGCGAAAGCTCCGAGCCCGGGCCCTGCGCGACCAGCTCCTGCGAGTCGGCGTCGACGCAGCGGATTGCGCTGGCGTAGGCGACGAGGTCGGTCCCAGCGGCGCCGCGCTCCGACACCGTGACGGCCGACAGCGGGAGCGCCAGCGGCGCCGAGGTGCTCCCGTTCCCGGCGCCCGGCACGACCACGTCGTCGCCGACCAGCAGATCGAAGCGGCCCGGATCGCCCGCCGGCGCGAGCGCCTTGGTCATCGACATCGAGCAGCGGGCGTCGGCGAAGACGACCCCGTCGAGGAAGTTGCCGATCGACGGGTTGCCCGAGGCGTTCGAGACCGCCGCGAACCCGAAGCGGGTCGTCGTCTGGCCGGGCGGGACGGTGTAGCTGCCCAGCACCTGCTGCCACTCCGTGTTGCCGGTCGAGACCTGCCGGACGTGGTTCGGCGGGCCGCCGGGCGGGCCGATCCGGATCTCCATCGTGTCGACGCCGCTGCGGCCACGGTGGTTCACGGCGTACGACAAGCGCGCGCCGGGGGCCGTCGGGCGCTCCTGGTAGAGCTCGCCCTCCTCGTTGGCCGACAGCTCCGCGAACTGCTCGCCGACCGCCGCCGGGACGCCCAGGTAGCCGCTCTGCCAGAGCTCGATCTTGCCGTCGGGCTCGGTCGTGTCCCAGCCCGGCACGGAGTCCTCGTCCCGGATCGAGAACGCCTGGATGGAGTCCGGGTCCTCGAAGCCGCCGTTGTCGAGGTCGATGAGACCGACGCAGGGCGAGGAGGTCGACTGCGCGGTCGCACGACGGTCGGCGACCGTGACCGCTGCCGTCGCCGACGCGGTGAGCACGACGAGCGCCAGCAGGAGCCGCCTCATCCCGGCTCGGCGAAGCTACTCCACTAGAGCCGCTCCCGGATCGCCGCCGCGAACGCCTCCGCCGCCTCGACCGGCGTGAAGTGGCCGACGCCGTCGAGGGCGCGGAGGTCGACGTCGGAGAAGAACGCGTCGAGCCGGTCCGACCAGGCGCTCGGGAAGAGCGGATCGTGCGCCTGCCACAGGACGGTGGTGGGCGTCGCGATCCGCTCGTCGGCCGGCGGGTCGCTCTCGGCCAGCGCGCGGGCCACGCCGCCCGACCCGGCGCGGTACCAGGCGATCGACGCAGCCATCGCACCGGGAGCGCCGTAGGCGTCGGCGAGGTGGTCGAGGCGCTCGGTGGAAACGGCGAAGTCCGGCCCCGACCAGTGGTTCCAGAAGTGCGCGAGGTAGGCGCGGACGGCGGCCCGGTCGCCGTCGAGGATCTCCTCGATCAGCGGCAGCTGATGGAAGCTCTGGTACCAGAACTCGCGCGTCGCGTCGGGCGTGAGCACGCGCCGCCCGGCGCCCGGCAGCGGCGGCGAGACGACGAGCGCGCGCAGCTTCGCCGGCGTGTCGCGTGCGATCGCCTGCGCGATCCGGCTCCCGATGTCGTAGCCGGCGATCACGGGCGCCTCGAGCCCGAGCTCGTCGATCAGCCCGACGACGCTGCGCGCCTGCGCCTCCGCCGAGTACGCCTCGCCCGGCGGCTCGGCGTGCTTGTCGGACTCCCCAAAGCCGCGCAGGTCGGGCACGACGACCTCGGCCTCGCCCGTCAGCAGCGGAGCCACCGCCGCGTGGTCCGTGCGATCGCCCGGCCAGCCGTGCAGCAGCACCACCGGCGGCCCTGAGCCCGCCCGCTCGTAGGCGAGCGAGAAGCCGTCGACGGGCGCGGACCGGGGCATCGGCCGCGCACGCTACTCCAGCTAGGAGTCGATGATCTCGCGCAGGAGCGCGCGGACGGTGTCCTCGTCCGTGGAGCCGAGCGGCGTGAGGAGGATCCGCCGGACCGCCTTCCGGACGTCCGGGGGCATCGAGAGCATCGCCTCCTCCATCTCCTTGGCGCGGCCCACGCCGCATTCGACGAGCGCGCGGTTCATGCGCTCGTCGGCGAGCAGGGCGTCGACGGTGTCGTGTGCAGCGCCTTCTGCTTGGCGACGGGCATCATCCGCTCGCCCGACCACAGCAGGTCGCGCTTGAGGCGACCCTGCTTGAACGACTTGAGATCGCCGTTGCTGGTGGCCGACGCGACGTAGGCGTCCTGGACCTCGGCGAGGCTGGCCTTGACGGCGTCGGTGGCGGCCTCGAACGTCGCTCGCCCCGCCGCCTCCACGTCCGCCACCCGCGCGTTGCGCCTGCGCTTGGCGCCCTTCTCCTTGCCCTGGCCGGGCGCCTGCTCGATCAGGCCCGACACCTTCGGCACCCAGGCGAAGAAGCCGAGGATCAGGTTCTGGAACCCGTAGGCGAGCCCGCGCTTGGCCAGGCTGAAGTGGGCGGGGATCTTCTTCGACAGCCAGCGGACGAGCTTCCTGTCGAAGTTCGGGACCTTGGCGTTCGAGTGCTGCTTGATGCTCGCCCGCGGCGTGTTGGCGTGGCTGGCCGAGAAGGCGTCGCTGAGGAAGTGGCAGGCGAACGCATCGCGCAGCAGCGCCTCGTCGAGCAGCGCCGGACGGCCCGAGCTGGAGCCCCACGCGGTGTCGCCGATCAGCTTGTGCTCGGTCTCGTTGAAGCGCATCAGCCGCCGTGGGCCGGCGGCGGCCGCAAGCCGCGTCACGGCGCGGTTGCCGGCCATGCGCTGGAGCTGCAGGACGGCATCGGAGTGCGCCGCTCCGCCGTGCGGGCGGCGGGGCGGCGGGGCGGCGCAGTCACGCGTCCTGCGTGGACCGAGCGCCTCATGGGAGTGGAGACGGCGGGATTTGAACCCGCGTCCGCAGTCGCGTAAAAGGCGGCGTCTACGAGCGTATCCGGCGCTCTATATCTCGCTCATCACTCGCCACGCCGGCGGGGTTGTGACTCGCCAGCCCGCTTGAAATGTCCCCCGCTTCGGCGCGGACGGGCCTCCGCGGGGTGAGCCTGCTTCTGACTCGGCGCTGATCCCGGCGCAGGCTCCGGGGGCCAAGCCGCTACCTAGTTTCGGCTAGGCAGCGAGAGCGACGTCATGGACGTCGCCCTGAGTGTGCTTGTTCGCACTTATGGTTTTGCTGGGGTTTTACGAGGCCTCCAGCACCTCGGCTCGCAACCGCCCCCACGAACCGACCGCGTCGAAGCCTGTCGTCCCCAGGGGCTATGTACGTTTCCATTGTAGTTGCCCGACAGCAATGCGAGGGGACGTATGGACAGCTTCGACGTGGTGGTGGTCGGCGGGGGTCCCGCCGGCGAGGTGGCGGCGGGGCGGCTTGCCGACGCCGGGCTCGAGGTCGCGCTGGTCGAGGACGACGTCGTCGGCGGCGAATGCTCGTTCTACGCCTGCATGCCCTCCAAGGGCTTGCTGCGCCCGCAGGAGGTCCTGCGCGAGGTCCGGCGCATCCCCGGCGCGGCCGAGGCGGTCACCGGCGAGCTCGACGTGCAGGCCGTGCTCGACCGCCGGGACGAGATCGTCCACGACCTCGACGACAGCTCGATGCTGCCGTGGCTCGACGACCGCGGGATCAAGCTCTACCGCGGCTTCGGGGTGCTGGCCGGAGAGCGGCGCGTCGACGTGGGCGACGACCAGCTCGAGGCGCGCACGGCGGTGATCCTCTCCGGCGGCACGCGCGCCGCGTTGCCGCCGATCGAGGGGCTGCGCGAGGCCGAGCCGTGGACCAACCGCGAGGCCACCACCGCCAAGGAGGTCCCGGAGGCGATCGTGATCCTCGGCGGCGGCGTGTTCGGCACCGAGCTGGCCCAGGCCTACCGCTCGCTCGGCTCCGAGGTGACGCTGATCGAGGGCGAGCGGCGGCTGCTCCCGACCGAGGAGGAGTTCGCCTGCGAGCAGGTGACGGACGCGCTCATCGAGCAGGGCGTCGACGTCCGCACCGGCCGCAAGGCGGCCAAGGTCGTGCAGGACGGCGACACGCTGCACGTGCACATGGACGACGGCTCGAGCGTCGAGGTCGAGCAGCTCGTCGCGGCGCTCGGCCGCCACCCGCGCACCGAGGAGCTCGGGCTCGACACGGTCGGCCTCGAGCCCGGCAAGGGCGGCTACATCGACGCCGACGAGGACATGCAGGTCCCGGGCACCGACTGGCTGTACGCGATCGGCGACATCAACGGGAAGATCCTGCTCACCCACATGGGCAAGTACCAGGCGCGGCTGGCGGTCGAGCACATCCTCGGCAACCCGTCGTCGGCCGAGCACGGCGCCGACGGCCACCAGTCGCCGCGCGTCGTGTTCACCGACCCGCAGGTGGCCGCGGTCGGCCACACCGAGAAGAGCGCGCGCGAGGCCGGGCTCGACTTCCACATCCTCGAGGTCGGGACGTCGGCCAACGCCGGCGGCTCCTTCTACGGCCGCAACGCGCCCGGCACGTCGAGGCTGCTGGTCGACAAGGGGTCCGACCTCATCATCGGCGCCACCATCACCGGCGCCGAGGTCGCCGACTTCCTGCAGGCGGCGACGATCGCGATCGTCGGCGAGGTGCCGATGGGCCGGCTGTGGCACGCCACGCCGTCGTTCCCGACCCGCAGCGAGATCTGGCTGAACCTGATGGCCGAGTGGGAGAAGGCGGTCGCGAGCTAGAAGAGAAGGCGCCGCACCAGCGCGCCCCAGCCGGCTTTCAGCCGCTCGAGCTCCATCCCGCGCCCACGGCGCTGGTAGAAGAACGTGCGGGCGGAGAGCGCGGCGAGCAGCATGCCGGCGCACACGTCCTCGTCGAGGTCGGGCGCCGCCTCGGCGACGAGGTTGCGGACGTGCAGCCAGTAGGCCGCCCAGGCGTCCGAGCGCTGCTGCGCGGTCGGGTCGCCGCCCTCGGCGACGAGCAGCAGGTCGCCGTGCGCCTCGAGCAGGTCGAGCATCCCCTCGCCGAACGCGACCAGGCGCTCGGCGGGCGGCGCGCCCGGGCCGAGCGGCGGCTCGCCGCGGATGAACGCCTCCTGGAAGCCGCTGTCGCGCTGGGACAGCAGCGCGCGGGCGAGCGAGGCGCGGTCGCCGAAGCGGCGGAACAGCGTGCCCTTGCCGACACCGGCCTCGGCGGCGATCGCGTCCATCGACGTGCAGGACACGCCGTTCTCCGCGAACAGCTTCTCCGCCGCGGCGAGGATCCGGCGGCGGTTGCGCGCGGCGTCCGCCCGCTCGGGCGGCTCGGCGCCGATGACGGGGAGGTCCGCCATCGGAAGCTGATCTGGGGTGGTCACTGTGTGGCTCATCATCTTGATCGGACTGCGGTCCGTTTCTGTGCTACAGTGTAGCGCGTAATCGGACTACGGTCCGAATCGATCCAGGGGGAACTCCACCATGACCACCGCCACCGAGCAGATCACCGGCACCTACGTCCTCGATCCCGTTCATTCGAGCGCGTCGTTCGCCGTCAAGCACATGATCGTCTCGACTTTCCGCGGGCGTTTCGAGAAGTTCGACGCCACGCTCGTCGACGGCAAGCTGACCGGCACCGTCGACGTGTCCTCGATCGTCGTCAAGGACGAGAACCTGGCTGCACACCTGCAGTCGCCCGAGTTCTTCGACGCCGAGCGCCACCCCGAGCTGCGCTTCGTCTCCAGCGACATCCGCCCCGCTGAGGGCAACGAGGTCGTCGTCGACGGCGAGCTCACGATCAAGGGCATCACCAAGGCCGTCGAGGCCCGCGGCACGCTCGAGGGCCCCGCGGTCACCTTCGGCGACGTCAACAAGGTCGGCCTGACGCTCGAGGCGATCATCGATCGCACCGAGTTCGGCCTGAACTGGAACGCGCCGCTGCCCAAGGGCGGCTTCGCGCTCGCCAACGACGTCAAGCTGATCGTCGAGCTCGAGCTCGCGGAGCAGGCCTAACCCGCCATGCGCATCCTCGGGATCTCGGGCTCGCTGCGGCGAGACTCGTACAACACGAAGCTCCTCCGGGAGGCCGGGCGGCTGCTCCCGCCCGGCGTGGAGCTCGTCGAGTTCGACGGGCTCAAGGACGTCGCGCCGTACGACGCGGACGACGAGGCCTCCCCGATCCCGCCCCGCGGCGTGTTCGAGCTGCGGGCGGCGATCGCCGACGCCGACGCGGTCCTGATCGCGACGCCCGAGTACAACCACTCGATCCCGGGGGTGCTCAAGAACGCCATCGACTGGGCCTCGCGGCCGAAGGCCGAGGCGGCGCTGAAGAACAAGCCCGCCGCGGTGATCGGCACGAGCACCGGCATGTTCGGCGCGGTCTGGGCGCAGGCCGAGACGCGCAAGGCGCTCGCGGGTGCGGGCGCACGTGTGATCGACCGCGAGCTGCCGGTCGCCTCCGCCGACGAGCAGTTCCACCCGCTCGACGGCCGGCTCGTCGAGAAGGACCTCGAGACCGAGCTCGGCGGCATCCTCGTCGAGCTGATCGCGGAGGTCGAGCCCGCGCTGGCGCGGGCAAGCTAGGGGGCCAGCACCTCGATCCGGTTGCCCCACGGATCGGCGGTGAAGAAGCGGCGGCGGCCGGCGATGCGATCGTCCCAGTGGACGTCCGCGCCGGCCGTCACCAGCACCTCGGCCAGCGCGTCGAGCTCCGCCTCGGAGCCGACCCGCAGGCCGGGATGGGCCTTGGTCGCGGGCATGAAGTCCTCGGCGACGCCGACGTGCAGTTCCTGCCCGCCGGCGGCGAACCAGACGCCGCCGCCCGCTCGGAGCGCCTCGGGCTTGTCGAGCTCGCGCAGGCCGAGCAGGCGGCCGTAGAAGCCACGCGCCTCGCGCTCGCAACCGGGCGGCGCGGCGACCTGCACGTGGTCGAGCCCTTCGATCACTCAGAACACCCCGTCGGGGTCGTAGCGGCGCTTGAGCTCGAGCAGCCGCTCGCGGTTGGCGCCGAGGTACTCCGCCGCCCACGGGTCGAGCCCGTCTTCGGGGAAGTTCGGGTACGCGCCGCCGGTGCCGTAGGGGTGCGTGATCGCGTACGAGCGGTCGAGCCACGCGCGCGCCTCCGCCACCGGCCCGCCCGGCTCGACCTCCGCGGCCTGCTTGAGCAGGAAGCGCGCGTCCCGGTGGGCGAACGCGCTGGCCTCGACCGGCGTGCGGCAGTAGGCGCCGCCCCAGGGCGAGAAGTCGAGCTCGCGCGCGAAGCCGTCGCCTTCCAGACCGGCCACCAGCGCCTCGATGGCGTCGCGCGGCAGGCGCTCGGCGAAGTACTCCGAGCGCATGAAGGCGTGGCCGCCCTCGTCCCCGCCCACCCCGGCGAGGAAGCGCTTGGCCTCGCGCGCGGTGCCCGCCTGGAACGTCGCGGAGCGCGGCTCGCCGAGGGCGTCGACGAGCGCGCGCAGCTCCGTCTCGGGCCCCGCGAACGCGCCGAACACCTTCACGCGCAGCGGGGCGGTGGTGATGAGCAGGCTGGCGGCGAGCGCGTCGGGCGCGTCCGGCCCCCACTCCTGCCAGGCCGCGATCGTCGCGACCGGGTCGTCCCAGAACGTCTCGAACGCGGTCATCGCCGGCGCCTCGACGGTCTTGAACTCGAGCGCGGTGACGACGCCGAAGCGGGCGCCGCCGGCCCCGCGCAGCGCCCACAGCAGCTCGGGGTCGGCCTCCACCACGCGCCCGTCGGCGAGCACCACCTCGGCCGCGAGCAGCGAGTCCGACAGCACGCCGTGGAGGCGGCCGAGGATCCCCAGGCCGCCGCCGAGCGTGAGGCCGGCGATGCCGACCGTGACGCCGCAGCCGGCGGGCAGCGTGACGCCGTGGGCGTCGAGCGAGTCGTAGACGTCGCCGAGGAGCGCGCCGGCGCCGATCCGCGCCCGGCCCTCGCCGACCTCGACCGAGGCCAGCGGCGAGACGTCGATCAGCACGCCCTCGGTCGACGAGCGCCCGGCGAAGTCGTGGCCGCCGCTGCGGACCGCGAGCGGCAGGCCGGCGTCGCGGGCGGCGGCGATGGCCCGCGCGACGTCCGCCGCGCTCGCGCATGAGGCGACGCGGGCGGGCCGGATTCCTGCAAACCGGGCGAGAGCCGGCCGAGGGCCGGGCCGATGGTCCTGACTTCCGGGCGCGACCACTCGGCTCATCCGCGGATTAAACGAAAGCGACGCGAAGGGAGCCGCTCGAGGAGCCCTCGAGTCCTTCCGCCGAAGCTTCCGGACCGTCAGGGCGGCGGGCCTTTCGTCCTCAAGCCTCGCTCTTTGCGGCTACGACCTTCGCGTCTGGAACCAACCTATGGCGGCGGCTCCGGCAGTTCAAGTCCGGTTGACCACTAATTCCGCAACTACCGAAGAAATCCCAGCCTTAAGTCGCGGTGCCACACTGGATCGCGATGGATTCGCAGACCACCTGGCTCCCGCCGACCGCCCCGCAGACACCCGCGGCGCCCCCGCCGTTCCAAGAGCAGCGCAAGCCGCCGCTCCAGCGGCTGCTGGGCCCGCTCGTGCTCGTCGGCGCGCTGGTGCTCAAGTTCGGCAAGGTCGGCCTGCTGCTGCTGACGAAGGCGAAGTTCCTCACGACGTCGCTGTCGATGGTCGTGTCGGTCGCCGCCTACGCGCTGATCTGGGGCTGGCGGTTCGCGGCCGGCTTCGTCGCCCTGCTGTTCATCCACGAGATGGGCCACTACATCCAGCTGCGCCGCGAGGGGGTCAAGCCGAGCGGCATGGTGTTCATCCCGTTCCTCGGTGCGGCCGTCGGCGCGCGCTCGCTCGGCGGCTCGGCCCTCGCGGAGGCGCGCGTCGGCCTGGCCGGCCCGATCCTCGGCTCGCTCGCGTGCCTGATCCCGGCCGGCCTGTGGCTGGCCACCGGCGAGGAGTTCTGGCAGGCGCTCGCGTTCACCGGCTTCTTCCTCAACCTCTTCAACCTGGTCCCCGTGGTGCCGTTCGACGGTGGCCGCGCGATGGCGGCGATGGCGCCGTGGATGTGGTTCGTCGGCCTCGGCGCGATGCTCGCGCTGCTGATCGTGGCGCCGAACCCGTTCGTGATCATCTTCCTGCTGCTCGGCGCCATGACGACGTGGCAGCGGTGGAAGAACCGCAAGTCGGGCGAGGAGGGCAACCTCGCGTACTACCGCGTCAAGCCCGCGCACCGGCTGGCGGTCGGCGCGGTCTACGTGGGGCTGATCGTGCTGCTCGCCGTCGGCATGGACGTGACTCACCTCGAGCGCACGCTCAGCGACGCATAGCCCGCTCCATCTCGCGCTTCATCTCGCGCTCCTTGATCGTGCGGCGCTTGTCGCCGACGTCCTTGCCCTTTGCAAGCGCGATCTCGACCTTGGCGCGAGGGCCCTTGAAGTACATGCGCGTCGGGATCAACGTCAGCCCCTTCTCGCGCGTCTTGCCGATCAGGCGCTCGATCTCGCGCTTGTGCATCAGCAGCTTGCGCGGGCGCTCGGGCTCGTGGTTCTCCGTCGTGGCCGGCGGATACTGCGCGATGTGGACGTTGTACAGCCACACCTCGCCGTCGCGTAGCGCCGCGTAGCCGTCCTTGAGCTGGACCTTGCCGTCGCGCGCCGACTTGACCTCCGAGCCGAGGAGCACGAGCCCGCACTCCCAGCTCTCGAGCAGGTGGTAGCGGTAGGACGCTTGCTTGTTGCGCGCGATATCGGCCATCAGGACGCCCCCAACTCTACGGGGGAGAGATCGACCCTCCCGCGGGGCGCGTCCACGCGCTCGACCTGCACCACGACGGTGTCGCCGAGCCGCAGCGCCATCCCGGACTGCGATCCGACCAGCATCGTCTCGTGCTCGTTGAGCTCCCACCAGTCGCCGCGCAGGCGGCGCACCGGCAGCATCCCCTCGTAGCCGTCACCGAACGCGACGAACGCGCCGGCGCCGATCACGCCGATCACCTCGCCCGCCCACTCCGTCTGCCAGCCGCGCTTGAACAGCTCGGTCTCGAGCAGGAAGCAGCGGGCCACGTCGTCGGCCGTGCGCTCGATCGTCATCGCGGCGCGCTCGCGCGTCGAGCACCACTCGCCCAGCTCTCCCACCGCCGACGCCTCCGGCGCGTCCTCGCCGCCGCCGACCGCCGACAGCAGCGCGCGGTGGCAGACGAGGTCGGGATAGCGCCGGATCGGCGAGGTGAAGTGGCAGTAGCGCGGCGAGCTGAGGCCGGCGTGGCCCTTGTTCACCGGGTCGTAGCGCGCCTGCTTGAGCGAGCGCAGCACGAGCGAGGTGAGCGCCGCGCGGCCGCGGCCGGTGCGCCGTACGTGCGCGTCGACCATGTGCGAGATCTCGGCGACGGCGTCCTCGGCCTGCTGCGGCGACATCGGATCCGGCAGCGGCGGGGTGGGCACGTCGAGCGACGCGAGCTGCTCGACGAGGCGCTCGACCCGCGCCGGCTCGGGGCGCTCGTGGATGCGGTAGAGCGCAGGGACCTTGCGCTGGTCGAGCAGCGTCGCCACCGCCTCGTTGGCGGCGATCATCAGGTGCTCGATCAGCCGGTGCGACTCGGTCGGCTCGGAGCCTGCGAGCCCGGTCACGTGCCCCTCGTGGGAGAAGTCGAACTCCGGCTCCACGGTCTCGACCGCGAGCGCGCCGCGGGCCTGGCGCGCCGCCTCGAGCGCGGCGGCGGCCTCGCGCGCTGCGGCCAGCGGCTCCGCCCACGGCGCCTCGGCCTCCTCCTCGCCGGCGAAGACGTCGTCGACGCGCGGGTAGTCGAGCCGCGCGTCGGAGCGGATGGTCGAGCGAGTGAACGCCGTGCGGCGCACCGTCGCGCCTTCCAGCTCGAGCTCGACGGTCACCGCGAGGCGATCCTGGCCGGGCACGAGCGAGCATGCGGTGTTCGAGAGCGCCTCCGGCAGCATCGGCTCGACCTTGCCGGGGACGTAGACGCTGGTCGCGCGGCGGCGCGCCTCGCGGTCGACGAGCGAGCCGGGCGGGACGTGGGCGGCGACGTCGGCGATGTGAACCCAGACGCGGATCGCGCCGTCGTCGAGCCGCTCGGCCGAGATCGCGTCGTCGAAGTCGCGGGCGGTCGGCGGGTCGATGGTGAAGGTGGGGAGGTGGCGGAGGTCGCGGCGCGGACCTTCATCGCCGTGCGGCGGGCGCTCGGCAGCGCCGCGCGCCTCACGCTCGACGGCGGGGTCGAAGCGCCGACGCAACCCGCGGTCGAGCATCAGCGCCTCGAGCACGTCGCGCGCGGTGTCGGGCCGCCCGAGCCGCCGCAGCACCTTCCCGTGCCCGCCCCCGCGCCCCGTCGGCCGCACGAGCACGAGGTCGCCCGCGTGCACCTCGCGCCCGGGCTTGTCGAGGTTGATCCGGCGCCCGCGCGCGAAGAACGGGGTCGCCGTGAAGAACCGGCCGCGCTTCTCGAGGACGGCGACGACCGGGAGGCTGTCGCTCACGCGTGCCCGCGCACCGCGGTGCGCACGGCGACGTCGAGCGCTTCGTCGCGCTTCGTCTTGTCGTCGTCCTGCGCCTTCACGTCCGGCGTGATGCCGGCGCCCTTCTTGGGGCCGCCGCCGCCGAGGTTGCGGCCCTTGGGCGTGAAGTACTCGCCGACCGTGATGTCGAGCGCGCCGCCGTTGGAGAGCTCCTTGATCTCCTGGAAGACGCCCTTGCCGAATGTGCGGGTGCCGACGACGGTCGCGCGGTCGCGGTCCTGCAGCGCGCCGGTGACGATCTCGGAGGCCGAGGCGGACTCGCCGTTGACGAGCACGGCGACGGGGACCTTGGTCGGGATCGAGGAGCCGGTGGCCTCGAACACGCGCTCGGGCCGCGCGCGACCCTTCGTGCTCACGATCTTGCCTTCGGGGATGAACAGCGAGGAGACGAGCACCGCCTCGTTCAAGAGTCCGCCGCCGTTGTTGCGCAGGTCCAGCACGACCGACTCCGCGCCCTTGTCGAGCAGCCCGCGGGTCGCCTTGCCGACCGCGGCGTGCGCGCCGGACGTGAAGCTGGCGAGCTTGACGTAGGCGACCTTGCGGCCGTTCTTCTTGACCATCCGCGACTCGACCACCGGGACGTCGACGCGCGCCCGCTCGACCTTGACGTCGCGCGGCGGCTCCTTGCCGCTCGTCACCGTCAGCGTCACCTCGGTGCCGGCGGGGCCCTTGATCTTCGTCGTCGCCTCCTCGGAGGACGCGCCCTTCAACGGCTTCCCGTTCACGGCGGTGATCTCGTCCCCGGGCTCGAGGCCGGCCTTGGCGGCCGGCGAGCCCTTGAACACGGTGAGGATGCGCAGGCCCTCGGGGACCTCCTCGACGTTCATGCCGACGCCCTCGAACGCGCCCTGCGTGGCCTCCTCGAACGACTTGTAGGCCTTCGGGTCGAAGTAGGCGGAGAAGCGGTCGTTGAGCGACTCGACCGCCGAGCCGAGCGCCTTGTCGACGAGCTGCTCGCGGTCGACCTTGCGGTAGTAGTCGTCCTCGATGATGTCCGCGGCCTCCTGGTAGAGCTGCGCGTCGTCGTCGCCGACGAGCGTGTCGCGGACCTGGTTCGGGAGATAGTCGGGGTGCCCGCCGAGCCAGATCCCGCCCGCGAGCAGGACGAGCACCAGCAGCGTGCCGAGCGGCACGATCCAGGGGCTACGGCGACGGCGCGGAGCGCGAGGCACGCAGAACACGGTACTGCGCCCCATTTGGGTTTCCTAAGCGCTCAGACGCGCAGGAAACGGCGCAGCGAGAGGCCGGAGCCGATCGCCGAGACTCCGACCGACGCCCCCAGCAGCACGGCGATCAGGAACCCGAAGTTGATCGTGTCCGGCGCGGCGATGAGCGCGAACTCGGCCGCGAGCGGGTCGACCAGCGCGACCTTGACCACGCCGAGCAGCAGGATGGCCAGGATCCCGCCGAGCGCGCCGACCAGCACGCCCTCGAGCACGAACGGCCATCGGATGAACCAGTCGGTCGCGCCCACCAGCTTCATCACCTCGACCTCGCGGCGGCGCGCGTACAGCGACAGCCGGATCGTGTTGGCGATCAGCAGCACCGAGGCGACGCACAGCAGCACCGCGAGCAGCGCCATCGTGATCTTCACGACGCGCGTGGCGGAGAGGATCTTGTTGGTGTCCTCCTCGCGGTTGCGGACCTCGTCGATGGCGGGGTCGATGACCGTGCGGCCGCCGGACGGCGCGAGCGGGGCCAGCGCGTTGCGGACCTTGGAGATGTTGTCCGGCTCGTCGGGATAGACCCGGAACGTGTCCGGCAGCGGGTTCGACCCCAGCAGCTCGTAGTACTCGCCGCGGCCGGCCTTGCGCTCGGCGGCGATCGCCTGCTCCTTCGGGATGTACTCCACGCGGGCGACGTGCGGGGTCTCGTTCTCGATGATCCCGCGCACGCGCTCGGCCTCGGCGGGGGTCGTGCGCGGCTGCAGGTAGACGTCGGCGATCACGCGCGAGCGGACCTCGTTGGCGGCGCCGGTGGTGGCCTGGACGACGGGGATGAACACGCCGAGCACCAGCACGGTCACGAGCACGGTGGCCATCGCCGCGAACGACGGCACCGCGTTGCGCGTGAGCGCCCGCACCGCCTCGTGGAAGAAGAAGCCGAACCTCACGTCGAATACCCGCCGTGGGCGACGTCGCGGACCACGTGGCCCTCGGAGAGCTCGATCACGCGGCGGCGCATGCGGTCGACCATCGACTTGTCGTGGGTGGCGACGATCACCGTCGTCCCCGTGCGGTTGATCCGGTACAGCAGCTGCATGATCCCGATCGACGTCTCGGGGTCGAGGTTGCCGGTCGGCTCGTCGGCCAGCAGCAGCGGCGGGTGGTTGACGAACGCGCGCGCAACCGACACGCGCTGCTGCTCGCCGCCGGAGAGCTGGTCGGGGAAGTTGTGGAGCTTGGTCGAGAGGCCGGTGAGGCGCAGGATGTCCGGCACCTTCTCGCGGATCTCGCGGCGCGTGCCGCCGGTGACCTGGAGCGCGTAGGCGACGTTGTCGTGCACCGTGCGGCTCGGCAGCAGCTTGAAGTCCTGGAAGACGACGCCGACGTTGCGGCGGTAGTAGGGGATCTTCTTGCGCGGCACCGTGCCGAGGTCGTGGCCGGCCACGGTGATCGAGCCGAACGTCGGCTCGGACTCCTTGATCAGCAGCCGCATCAGCGTCGACTTGCCCGAGCCGGAGGCGCCGACCACGAACACGAACTCGCCGGGCTGGACGGCGAACGTGACGTCCTCGACGCCGATCGCGGTCTTGGAGTAGCGCTTGGTGACCGAGCGCAGGTCGACGATCGCCCCCTCGACCGGGGGCGGCAGGACGCTGCGGCGCGGCGCCGGGGCAGCGCGGCGTGGGCGATTGTCGGTAGCGGCCATCGCGAATGCGTGAGGGTACCGACGGGCTTTCGGCGGCCCGGCAAGAAGCCCTGCAATGTTGCCGCTAGCCTGGGGTTCATGCCGTCGATTCGCTCCCACACCCTCGAGAACGGTCTCCCCATCCATCACGTCGAGCTCGAGGGCACTCGAGCGGCGACCGTGCTCGTCGCCTTCGAGGCCGGCGCCCGCACCGAGCGGCCCGAGGAGAACGGCATGGCCCACTTCCTCGAGCACCTCGTGTTCAAGGGCGGCGAGGTCTACGACGACTACCGCAAGGTCAACGAGACCGCCGAGCAGATGGGCGCGGTCCTCAACGCCTACACGTCGCACGACCTCGTGGCCTTCCACCTCACCTGCCGCGCCGAGGTGGTGCCGCGGGCGATCGACCTGCTGACCGACTTCGTCGGCCGCCCGAGGATCGACGAGGCCGAGCTCGACCGCGAGCGCGGCGTGGTGGTGCAGGAGATCGCGCGCGCCAAGGACACGCCATCCGTCGTCGCCGAGCACCTGATCGACCAGGCTGCGTTCGGCGACCACCCGCTCGGCCGCCCGGTGCTCGGGCCGCCGGAGCACATCCAGAGCTTCACGCGCGACGCGATCGTCGCCTTCCGCTCGCGCCAGTGGGCGGGGGCGCGCGGCGGCGCGTTCCTGGTCGGCAACCTCGAGCATGTGCCCGACGACGGCGCGCTCGCCGAGACGTTCGGGCGCTTCCCGTCGATCTCGGCCAACGGCGGCTGGGAGCCGGCGCCGACCTTCACGCCGCAGACGCTCGTCGAGGCGCGCGACTCCAACCAGTCGCACCTGCGCATCTCCTACCGGCCGCAGGTCGACACCGACGACCGCGAGCAGCGCGCCGCGCTGGCGATCTACTCGACGCTGCTCGGCGGCTCGATGGGCTCGCGGCTGTTCGACGAGATCCGCGAGCAGCGCGGGCTCGCCTACTCGGTCTACTCGGTCGAGCACACGTTCGCCGACGTGCCGATCCTGCAGCTGTCGGCCGGGCTCGATTCCGCCAAGTGCATCGAGGCCTACCACTGCATGCGCGGGATCGTCGACGACCTGCGGGAGAACGGGCCGCGCGCGGACGAGTTCGAGCGCGCTCGCGCATACGCCGCGGGCCGGCGCGTGCTGGCGTTCGAGAACACCAACGCGGTGGCGCGCCATGCGGCCGCGCAGACGGTGCTGTTCGGGCAGGACATCGACCCGGACGTCGCTATCGCCTCGCTCGACGAGACGACGCTCGAGGCCGTCACGGAGGTCGCGCGCGGCGTCTCCGTCGAGGCGTCGGTGGCCTGCGTCGGGCCGCACGAAGTCGCCGAGTTCGCCTAAACACCGTCAAGCGGTAACGGGACCGACACGCGCGAGGGCTGTCGCGTGGCAGGCTTCGGCTCATGTCATCTCTTCGCCTGCTTGGGGCGGCCGGCGCGCTTCTGCTCGTCCTCGCCAGCCCCGCGGCCGCGCACAAGCGCCATCACCACCACCACAAGGACGTCAGGGTCCAGCTGCTGGCCATCAACGACTTCCACGGGCACCTCCAGACGACGACCACGGGCGGCATCCGGCCGCCGACCCCGCCCACCGTGCCCGGCCAGCCGCCTCCCCCGGCTCCCGCGGCGATCCCGGCCGGTGGTGCCGCGATCCTCGGCAGCTACGTCCGCGAGCTCGAGCGCAAGAACCGCAACACGCTGACCGTCTCGGCGGGCGACCTGATCGGCGGCAGCCCGCTGCTGTCGGCCCTGTTCCACGACGAGCCCACGATCGAGGCCATGAACCTGCTCGGGCTCGACCTCAACGCGGTCGGCAACCACGAGTTCGACGAGGGCGAGGCGGAGCTCAAGCGCATGCAGCGCGGTGGCTGTCACCCGACCGACGGCTGCGAGACCGGCCACACCTTCGAGGGCGCCGACTTCAAGTTCCTCGCCGCCAACGTGGTGCGCAAGGACAACGCCAGGACGTTGTTCCGGCCCTACGTGGTCCGGCGCTTCCAGGGCGAGAAGATCGGCTTCATCGGGATGACGCTCGAGGGGACGCCGAGCATCGTCTCCCCCTCCGGGATCTCGAACCTCAGCTTCCTCGACGAGGCGGCGACCGCCAACCGCTATGCGCGCGAGCTCCGTCGCCGCCACGGCGTCAAAGCGATCGTCGTCCTGCTGCACGAAGGCGGCGTCCCGAACGAGCCCTTCAACACCGACACGCTCGACGCGTGCGGCGTCACCGGCCCGATCGTGGACATCGTCAACAACACCACCGACGCCGTCGATCTGTTCGTCACCGGTCACACCCACTCTGCCTACAACTGCCTGATCGACGGCCGGCCGGTCACCAGCGCCAGCTCGTTCGGACGCGTCCTCACCGACATCGACCTGACGATCGGCCGCGACGGCGACATCAAGACGGTGAGCGCGGACAACCTCCCGCTGTTCAGCGCGGGCCGGACTCCCGCGCCGCGGGTGCAGGAGCTCGTCGAGTACTACGAGGCGGAGTCGGCTGACGAGCGCCAGGAGCCCAAGGGCCGGATCTCGGCCGACATCCGGTCCGGCCGCACCCCGGGCACCACCGACGACTCCGGCGAGCAGCCGGCCGGCAACCTGATCGCCGACGCACAGCTCGCGGACACGGCCGATCCCGGCCGCGGTGGCGCGGTGGCCGCCCTGATGAACCCCGGGGGTGTACGCGCGGACTTCGTGTTCGCCGACAGCGGGGCCGAGGGCGACGAGGACGGGCTGGTGACCTACGAGGAGGCGTTCACCGTCCAGCCGTTCAACAACCTGGTCGCCACCCAGACGTTCACGGGGGCCCAGCTGCTGGACGTCCTCAAGGACCAGTGGTGTGGCGCCGCGACGGTCAACAGGCTGCTGCCGTCGGCGAGCCTCACGTACACCTACGACCAGTCGATCGCGGACGAGATCGACGGAGGAACCCCGTGTGCCGGCGCGCCGAACCCGGTGTCCGATCTGAGGATCAACGGTACGCCGGTGGATCCGGCCGCGTCCTATCGGATCACGACGAACAACTTCCTCGCCGACGGCGGGGACGACTTCCCCTCGCTCACGCAGGGGACCGACCGCACGACGCTGTCGGACTTCGACATCGATTCGCTGACGCGCTACCTGGCGCCGACGCTGGCCGGCGCGCCCCCGATCGGGCCGCCGGCGCTGGATCGCATCGACGTCACTCCGTAGAGAAACCGGACCCGTGCGGCGGCGGCCCTTGCGCCGCCGCCGTTCGTTCCGGGACAATCCGCGGTGCGTGACAGAGCTCAACCGCCGCGAGCTCGAGCGCTACCTGGAGCGCGTGACCGACCGCTGGCCGGTCCAGCGCGCGCTCTTGGGCGGGGCTCGGGTGGATGATCTGCAGGGGGCGCCGCCGCAGCGCGAGCGCGGGCACGAGTACGTGCTCGTGCTGGTGAGCGAGCACTTCGACGGCGTGCCGTGGCTCGAGCGGGTCTACCAGGCCGCCTCGCTGTGGGACGCGATGGAGATGGGCGACCCGGTCGAGGTGCACTGCTACACGCCGGCCGAGTTCGAGCGCAAGCGCGAGCAGCTGAAGATGGTGCGGCACGTGGCCGAGGACGGCCTCGAGCTGTTGCCCGAGCCCGCCTGACCGCGCTTCGTCCGACGAACGGCCACTGACGCTCAAGATCTGCTGAGCGGTGCCGATGCACGGCTCATGGCCCGCCTCGTCGCCGTTGCCGCCCTGCTCGTCCTGGCGCTCGCCGCGCCCGCGCAGGCGCGCGACCGCGACAAGCTCCCCGACCGCTGGGAGCGCAAGCACCACCTGAACCCGCGCAAGAACGACGCCAGGCGCGATCGCGACCGTGACGGCCTCTCGAACCTCCGCGAGTACCGCGCGCACACGAACCCGCGCAAGAAGGACTCCGACCGCGATCGGCTCAAGGACGGCGCCGAGCGCCGCCTGGGCTTCAACCCGCGCGACCGCGACTCCGACGACGACGGCATCAAGGACGGCCGCGAGAATGCCGGCAAGATCAAGAAGCTCTCCGCCACCTCGATCACGATCCGCCTCGCGGCCGGCGGCAAGCTGAAGGCCCGCCTCGGCGCCGCGCTCACGGCCGCCTGCACCCCGGCCGCCGGCCCGGCCCCGGCGCCGGCGGATGACGGCGCCGCCGTCGAGCCCCCGGCCGAGGACGACGCGGCCGCGGACGATCCGGCGGAGGACGGCGCTGTCGACGACCCGCCGGACGACGCCGCCGACGACCCCGCGGAGGATCCGCGACGCGGACGACGTGGACGACGACACCGCCGACGAAGCCGGGCTCCGCGGCCCGACCGCCTCCGCCGCCGCCGACGAGGACGGGGACGGGATCGACGACGACGCCCCGCTCGACGAGGCCGCCTTCGACCGCCAGTTCGAGAGCGCGTTCGACGACAGCGCGTTCGACGCCGGCACAACCTGCGGGCCGCGCCTCAGGAAGGGCGCGCTCGTGCACGAGGCGACGGTCGACCGCTCCGGCGCCGGGCCGGTCGTCGTCGCCGTGAAGCTCGTCCGCCGCCGCTAGCCGATCGCGACCATGCGCTCGATCGCGGTGCGGGCCCGGTCGGCGATCGCCTCGGGCACCTTCACGACCGGCTCGCCGTCGCGCAGCGCGTCGCGCAGCTTCGGCAGCGTGATCATCTTCATGTAGCGGCAGCTCGCCGCCTCGTTGGCGGCGATGAAGTCGACGTCCGGCGCGGCCATCTGCAGGCCGTGGAGCATCCCCACCTCGGTCGCCACGATCGCCGTGCCGCCGGGCTGGGCGCCCTGCGCGTACTGCAGCATCCCGCCGGTCGAGAGCATGTGGACGCCCTCGGGGTCGACGTCGCCGGCGGCGACGTACTCCATGACCGACGTCGAGCACCCGCACTCGGGGTGGATGAGGAAGTCGGCGCCCGGGTGGGCGGCGCGCATCTCCGAGATGTCGCTCGGGCGGATCCCGGCGTGGACGTGGCACTCGCCGTCCCACACGCGCATCGGCTTGCCCGTCCGCTTCTCGACGAACGCGCCGAGGAACATGTCGGGTCCGAAGAGGATCTCGGTGTCGTCGCCGTGCTCGCGGTAGATGTGCTCGACCACCGCGACGGCGTTCGAGGACGTCACGCAGTAGTCGGTCTCCGCCTTCACCTCGGCGGAGGTGTTGACGTACATGACGACGATCGCGCCTGGGTGCTTGGCCTTCCACGCGCGCAGCTGGGGCGCGGTGATCGAGTCCGCCAGCGAGCAGCCCGCGTCGGGATCCGGCAGCAGCACGGTCTTCTCGGGGCAGAGGATCGAGGCCGTCTCGGCCATGAAGTGGACGCCGCAGAACGCGATCGCGTCCGCTTCGGAGCGCGCGGCCCACTGCGAGAGGCCGAGCGAATCGCCGACGTAGTCGGCCACCTGCTGGATCTCCGGCAGCTGGTAGTTGTGGGCGAGGATGACGGCGCCGCGCTCGGCGGCGAGGGCCCGTACCTCGTCCTGCAGGGCAGGGATGTTGTCCAGTGAGAGCAGGGTCATCAGGGGAGCGACTCCAGGGACAGGGAGAGGTCGAGAGTGGGCGCGGAGTGCGTGAGTGCACCCATCGAGACGTAGTCTACTCCATCTATGGTCGCATAGACCAAAATCGTCTCAGGGGTGATGCCGCCCGACACCTCGAGCTCCGCCCGGCCCGCCACCCGCGCCACCGCGTCGCGCACCTCGGCCGGCGTCATGTTGTCGAGCAGCAGCCGCGGAGCGCCGGCCGCGAGCGCCTCGTCGATCTCGGCGTCGTCGCGCACCTCGACCGTCGGCGGGAGGTCCGGCCGCGCCGCACGCGCCCGCCGCACCGCTTCGCCCACCCCGCCGGCCAGCGCCGAGTGGTTCTCCTTGATCAGGATCGCGTCGTACAGGCCCGCGCGGTGGTTGACGCCGCCGCCGTGCGCGACCGCCGCCTTCTCGAGCCGCCGCAGCCCCGGCGTCGTCTTGCGGGTGTCGAGGAGCTGCGCGGTCCCGCCGGCGCCCCGCACCGCCGAGACGACGCGCGCGGTCAACGTCGCGATGCCGGAGAGACGCCCGAGGAAGTTCAGCGCCGTGCGCTCGCCGGTCAGCAGCGCCCGGGCGTCGCCTTCGACCTGCAGCACGACCCCCGACTGACGCCACACGCCCTCCGGCCCGAGCTGGATGTCCGCGGAGGGATCGAGCTGGCGGAAGACGCCGGCCGCGACGCCGAGCCCGGAGATGACCCCAGGCTCCTTCTGGGTGATCGTCGCACGTCCGCGCGTGCCGGCCTCGACGGTCGCGGCCGTCGTCGCGTCCCCGTCCCCGACGTCCTCCGCGAGGGCGGCAGCGATGAGTTGCTCGTCCGTCAATCGCAGAGCACGACGATGGTGCGGAAGTCGGGATCGCTGGCGCCGTGCAGGCGCGCGCCCGACTCGCGCAGCTCACGCAGGTAGCCGACGCCCTCGGCGGTGATCCGCTCCCCCGGCAGCAGCGCCGGGATGCCCGGCGGGTAGCCGGCGATCGACTCGGCGGAGACCCGCCCGACGGCGTCGTCGACCGCCACCGTCTCGGAGCGCCCCAGGAACGCCTCGCGCGGCGGCACCACGACCTCGTTGACCAGCGCACCGGAGGCGCGCACGAGCGCCTCGGCCTCGCCCGGGCGCTCGATCCGCCGCACGGTGGTGGCGAAGTCGTGCGTGAAGCGGTCGAGCGCGTCGGCCGGCTGCCCCAGCCCGAGCACGAGCACGAGCGTCGCGTGGGTGGCGAGCTCGACGTGCACGTCGTAGGCCGAGCGCAGGGCCGCGGCGACCTCGTAGCCGCTGTTGCCGGTCGCCCGCACGTCGATGACGATCCGCAGCGGATCCCAGCCCGCGACACCCGGCCGGCCCACCATCTCCCGCCCCACGACCCGGCAGGCGGTAGTGCCGTCGATGATCTTGCGCGCGCGGTTGGAGGCGGCGATCGTGCGCGACAGCAGCGCCTGCCCGTGGATGACGAGCTGGCGCCGCGCGGCGTCGAGCGACGCCATCAGCAGCGACGACGGCGACGTGGTGCGGACGAGCCGCACGGCACGGGCGACGGCGTCGGGGTCGATCGCCCCGGTCGGCGCGACGTGCAGCATCGCCGACTGCGTGAGCGAGCCGACGATCTTGTGCGTCGAGGTCAGCACCGCGTCCGCGCCCTGCTGCAGCGCGCTCGGCGGGAGGTCGGGGTGGAAACCGAAGTGCGAGCCCCACGCCTGGTCGACCACGAGCGGTACCCCCGCGGCGCGGCACACCTCAGCGCAGCCCGCCACGTCGGCGGCCATGCCGTAGTAGGTCGGCGACACGATCCAGGCGGCGCGCGCGTCGGGCGTCTCGGTCAGCGCGGCACGCAGCGCGTCCGGCGTGACGCCGTTCGCCATGCCCAGCTCCTCCTCGTACTCGGGCGCCACGTAGCTCGGCGTGCCGCCCGACAGCACGAGGCCGTCGATCACCGACGCGTGCGAGTTGCGCTGGACGACCACCGGGGCGCCGAGCGGGGCGAGCGCGAGGCAGAGCGCGTGGTTGCCCTGCGACGCGCCGTTGGTGAGGAACCACGAGCGCGCGGCGCCGTGGGCCTCGGCGGCCAGCTGCTCGGCGCGCTGGAACGGCGTCGGCTCCGGCCCGAGGTCGATCCCGTAGATGTCCTGCGGGACGTCGAGCATCAGCGCGTCCTCGCCGATCGCCGAGCACAGACCGGGGTCGGCGCCCGCGCCCGCCTTATGGCCGGGGACGTGGAAGCGCGTGGAGCCCCGGAAGCCGTAGGCCACGACGGCATCCAGGTAGGGCGCGGTCGGCTGATCGCTGGGGACCACCTGTCCCGGGCCGATGGTGACCGGCGCGTACGGGTCAGCCGGGAGCGCCACGTGCAGTTAACCCTTCGCCTGCTGCAGGAGGTAGGCGCGGACGAAGCCGTCGAGATCGCCGTCGAGCACGCGGTTGGCGTCGCCCATCTCCTCGTCGGTGCGGTGGTCCTTGACCATCGTGTACGGGTGCAGAACGTAGGAGCGGATCTGCGAGCCGAAGTTGACGTCCTGCGCCTCGCCGCGCTCCTTGGCGATCTCCTCGCGCCGCTTGCGCTCCTCGAGCTCGACGAGCTTCGAGCGCAGCATCGCCATCGCGGTCGCCTTGTTCGACGACTGCGAGCGCTCGTTCTGGCACTGCACGACGATGCCCGTCGGCCGGTGGGTGATGCGGACGGCGGAGTCGGTCTTGTTGACGTGCTGGCCGCCGGCGCCGGAGGCGCGGTAGGTGTCGATCTGGAGGTCCTCGTCGTCGATCTCCACCTCGCCGGCCTCCTCGACCACCGGCGACACCTCGACGCCCGCGAACGAGGTCTGGCGGCGGTGGGCGGCGTCGAACGGGGAGAGCCGCACGAGCCGGTGGACGCCCTTCTCGGCCGCGTAGAGCCCGTAGGCGTTCTCGCCCTTGGCGCGGAAGGCGGCGGACTTGATGCCGGCCTCCTCCCCTGGGCTCGCCTCCAGCAGCTCGACCCCGAAGCCGCGCCGCTCGGCCCAGCGCATGAGCATGCGCAGCACCATCTCCGCCCAGTCCTGGGCGTCGGTGCCGCCGGCGCCGGCGTTGACCGCGATCAGCGCGTCGCCGGCGTCGTACGGGCCGGAGAACAGCCGCTCCTCCTCGAGCTGCTCGAGGCGCGACTCGACCGACGCGAACGCCTCGTCGAGCTCGGCGTCGAGCTCCGGGTCCTCCTCGGCGAGCTCGATCAGGCCCCCGAGGTCCTCGACGTCGCTCGCGAGCAGCTCGTACGTGTTCAGCTTGCGCGTCTCGCGCGCGTGCTCCGAGCCGACGCGGCCGGCCGCCTCAGGGTCGTCCCAGAAGCCCGGCTCGCCCATCTGGCGCTCGAGCGCCTCGACGCGGTCCTTCAGCGCTTGCGGGTCAAAGGTAGTCCGCGAGCAGGGACAGCTGCTCGCGGATCGCGGCCAGGCGCTGCGGGGTGGGCTGTGAAGTGGCAGGACCGGCCATGGCCCCAGTGAATCTAGCGGCTCAGCAGGTGACCTTGGTGGCGTCGTACACGCGGCCGCCGAAGTCGACCTTGCTGCCGCTGAACACCATCGCCACGTCGCCGGAGCTGGGCGGCGCGGGGTCGACGTCGTTCCACTGCAGGCTCGAGAGCTCGTAATGGAGGATCGCGTTGCCCGACACGCCGTCCGGGTTCAGCGTCGCCTGGGTGATCCGCCAGGTCCCGTTCCCGAACGAGTCGTAGGCGACGCCCGAGATCGCCACGCGGTTGCGGACGTACTGGAACGTGCCGTTGCAGAACGTGTAGCGCTCGTCGTTCGAGGCGCCCGTGGTGTTCGAGTAGGTGAAGTACTGCAGCTTGGTGCCGATCAGCGCGGCGGTGATCTTGTCCACGTCGCTTTGGGCCGGCGCGGGGGCGGCGGGCGGCGCGGGCGAGGTGCTCGGAGGCTGCGTGCCGCCGGGAGCCTTGCGCTTCGGGACCTTGGCGCCGGGGCAGCGCTTCTTGAACTTCTTGCGCGTCTCGCCCTTCTTGAACGCCTTGCACTTGCAGCGCTTCAGCCAGCGCTTCTTCGACTCGCCCTGCTTGCGCTTGCACGCTTGCGTCTGGGCGCTCCGGCGCGGAGGCCTGCGGTCCCGAGTTCCGGTGCGAGCCGCAATCAGCTATCCGGCTAGGCTGCGCCGCGTGGGCCTGCCGTTCCTGATCGATCCCCGGCAGCTCGCCCGCGCGCTCGAGGACGTGCACGCGATCGCCGTCGCCGCGCGCGAGCTCCCCGCGGTGGAGCGGCGGCTGACCGAGCGCCTGGAGTCCGCCGAGGGCGAGCTGCGGCGCGCGAACGCGCATGCCGTCGAGCTGCTCGTCGCGGTCGAGCGCATCGACAACGTGGAGCGCGAGGTGTCGGAGCTGGTCCGGCTCGCGGGCGAGCTCCGCGACGGCCTGCCGGCGCTCGATGAGGCGCTGCGGTCGATCCGCTCGCTCCAGGGCGCCACGGCGACCCTCGCCGCCGCCGCCGAGCCGCTGCAAGGCACGGCGGAGCGGCTCGGCCGCATCGCCGACCGGCTGCCCGGCGGCCGCCGCGGCTAGGACAGTCGTGCCACGGCGGTCAGGCGCCGTGGCACTTCTTGAACTTCTTGCCCGACCCGCACCAGCACGGATCGTTGCGCCCGAGCTGCTCGTGCTCGTCGAGCCGGCGCTGCTCCACGAAGGCGGGCTCCGGCTCCTCGTCGGCGTCGACGCCGTAGCCGTCGCCGCCGTAGGCGCTCGGCTGGTCGTCGAGCGTGCCGCCCGAGTAGGAGAACGACGCGCCGCCCGTTGCGGTGCCGGAGCTGTGCGTCGGGGCGCCGCTCGCTCCGTTCTCGCCCTCCACCTCGACCTCGACGTTGTAGATCATGCGCGCGAAGTCCGACCAGATGGTGTTCATCAGGTCCTGGAAGAGCGAGAAGCCCTCGTTCTTGTACGCGATGAGCGGATCGATCTGGGCGAAGCCGCGGAGGTGGATGCCCTCGCGCAGGTAGTCCATGTCGTAGAGGTGCTCGCGCCAGCGCTGGTCGATGATCTGCAGCAGCAGGTAGCGCTCGAGCGCGCGGGTGAGCTCCTCGCCGAGCTCCTGCTCACGCTCGTCGTAGAGCTTCAGCGCGTCCTCGCTCAGGAGCCGGGTCAGCTCCTCGCGGTCGATCGACTCGCGGTCGAGCTCCTCGTGGCCGAAGTCGACGTGGAAGATCTGGTCGAGCTGCGCCCACAGGCCCTCGAGATCCCACTCCTCGATGTAGTCGCCGGGCGTGTACTCGATGACCAGGCGCTCGATGACGTCGTGGACCTGCTCGCGCGCGACCGGGCCCATGTCGCGGCCCTCGAGCACCTCGTCGCGGTACTTGTAGACGATCTCGCGCTGCTGGTTCATCACGTCGTCGTACTCGAGGACGCGCTTGCGGATCAGGTAGTTCTGCTCCTCGACCTTGCGCTGGGCGTTCTCGATCTGCTTCGAGAGCATCTTCGCCTCGATCGGCTCCTCCTCGCCCTCCTCGCTGGTCGGGCCGAGGCGGTCGAGGATGCGGTAGATGCGGTCGCCCGCGAACAGCCGCACGAGGTCGTCCTCGGCGGACAGGAAGAAGCGCGACTCGCCGGGATCGCCCTGGCGGCCGGAGCGGCCGCGCAGCTGGTTGTCGATGCGGCGCGACTCATGGCGCTCGGTACCGACGATGTAGAGCCCGCCGGCCTCCAGCACCTGCTCGCGCGCCTCCTCGACGCGCGCCTCGAGCGCGGGCAGGATCTCGGCGAAGCGCTCGTCGTAGTCGGGATCGCCGGGCTTGAGGCCGAGCTTGGCGAGCTCTCCCCGCGTCAGGTGCTCGGCGCTGCCGCCGAGCTTGATGTCGACGCCGCGGCCGGCCATGTTGGTGGCGATGGTGACCGCGCCGAGGCGGCCGGCCTCGGCGATCGTCTCGCCCTCCTTCTCGGCGTACTCCGGCTTGGCGTTCAGCACCGTGTGCTTGATGCCGCGCTTCTCGAGCTCGCGGCCGAGCAGCTCGGAGACCTCGACCGAGATCGTGCCGACGAGCACCGGCTGGCCCTTCTCGTGGCGGCCCTGGATCTCGCGCGCGACCGCGCGCCACTTGCCGTCCTTGGTCTTGAAGACCTGGTCGTTCTCGTCGTTGCGGACCATCGGGCGGTTGGTCGGGATCTGGACGACCGGCAGCTTGTAGATCTTCATGAACTCGGTGGCCTCGGTGAGGGCCGTGCCGGTCATGCCCGCGAGCTTGTCGTACATGCGGAAGTAGTTCTGCAGCGTGATCGTCGCGAGGGTCTGGTTCTCCTCCTGGACGCGCACGCCCTCCTTCGCCTCCACCGCCTGGTGCAGGCCCTCCGACCAGCGGCGGCCGTCGAGGATGCGGCCGGTGAACTCGTCGATGATCTTGACCTCGCCGTCGACGACCGCGTAGTCGACGTCGCGCTTGTAGAGCGACTCGGCGCGCAGCGACTGGATCAGGTGGTTGACGAGCGGGCCGTTCTCGGCGCGGTACAGGTGGTCGATGCCGAGGAACTTCTCGGCCTTGGCGACGCCCTGCTCGGTGATCGAGACCGTCTTGTGCTTCTCGTCGAACTCGTAGTCGTAGTCGGCGACGAAGCCCTTCTTCATCTTCGGGTCCATGCCCTCGGGCTTCTTGCCGGGGGTCAGGCGGGGCGCGAGCTTGGCGAACTGGCTGTAGAAGTCGGCAGCCTGCTCAGGAGCGCCGGAGATGATCAGCGGCGTGCGGGCCTCGTCGATGAGGATGTTGTCGACCTCGTCGACGATCGCGTAGTGGTGGGAGGAGAGCGGCTTGCCGTCCTCGGTGAAGCGCCCGCCGTGCTGGACCTTCTCCTCGAGGCTGACCGCCATGTTGTCGCGCAGGTAGTCGAAGCCGAACTCGGAGTTGGTGCCGTAGGTGATGTCGGCTGCGTAGGCGTCGCGCTTCTCCTCGTAGGGCTGCATGTTCTGCAGCACGCCGATGGAGAGGCCGAGAGCGTGGTAGATCGGGCTCATCCACTCGGCGTCGCGGCGGGCGAGGTAGTCGTTCACGGTGACGACGTGGACGCCCTCGCCGGCGAGCGCGTTGAGGACGACGGAGAGCGTGCCGGTCAGCGTCTTGCCCTCGCCGGTCTTCATCTCGGCGATCGACCCGGCGTGCAGCACCATGCCGCCGATCATCTGGACGTCGAAGTGGCGCATGCCCATGTGGCGGCGGGAGACCTCGCGCACGAGGGCGAATGTCTCCGGCAGCAGGTCGTCGAGCGACTCCCCTCCGCGGGCGCGCTCGCGCAGGGCGTCGGCCTGCTGGCGCAGCTCGTCGTCATCGAGGAGCTCGAGCTCGGGCTCCCACGAGTTGATGCGGTCCACGCGCTTGGCGTATTGCTTGAACTGCTTGCCCTCACCCAGGCGCAGGGCGCGGTCGAGGATGGTCATGCCATCCAGTGTAGGGAGGCGTGGACGGGGTCTACACCGCGGGAAGCTGCCCGCCCGCGGCGTCCGGCGGCATCTGCGGCGCGGCTGCGGCGGCCCGCTGCTCGCGCCGCTTGCGTCGCTTGTCGCGGTGCCGCTTGACCTGCCGCCCGAGCTCGTCGGCGACGAGGTTGATGGAGTGGTTGAGGTCGCGCGAGGCGTCGTGCGCTCGCAGCGTCACGCCCTTCAGGTACAGCGTGGCCTCGGCAACCATGTTCTCCGGGTTCGCGGGGTTGCGTTCCTTGCGCACTTCGATCTCGAGCACCGCGAGGTCGGACACCTGCTTGTCGATCTTCTGGAACCGGCGGGCGACGTGCTCCCGCAGCTCTTCGTTGACCGGAAGGTTGCGTCCCTTGACCTCGATCCGCATGGGACTCCTCTCGTATGCGCCAGCAATTGCCTGGGCAGCGGATGCTACAGGCGTTCACAGCGTCCTCACATAGGTTGCGGCCCCCACCCACTCCGCACCCCGCGCTTTGAGGGCACGCGCGCACGCGTCGAGCGTCGCGCCGGTGGTGTGGACGTCGTCGACGAGCACCGCGCGGAGCGGCGCCGGTGCGGTGGCGACGGCAGCGAACCGCCCGGCGGTGCGCCGCTGCCGGCGGCCGGCGCCGACCTGGCGATGGCCGCGGTCGGCGCGCCGCAGGCACGCCGAGAGCGGCAGGCCGGCGCGGTCGGCGAGGTCGCGCGCCAGCATCGCCGCCGGGTCGAAGCCCCGCCGCCGGAGGCGGCCCGCATGGGGCGGGACCGGGACCACCGCCAGGTGCGGCGCCGACCGGAAATCCGCGGGCAGGTTGGCCGCCATGTGCGCGGCCATCAGCCCCGCGACCGGCAGGGCGCTGTGGAACTTGAGCGCTCGCACGATCTCGCGCGCGCTCCCTTCGTAGGCCAGCGGCGCCCATGCCCTGTCGAACGACGCGGCAGCCGCCGGACAGCCGGCGCGGTGGCGAGGCAACGCACAGCGCGGGCAGCGGTGACCGCGCATCCACGGCAATCCACGGAGACAATCGCCACATATCTGACCCTTGGCAGGCCGGCGACAGGCGACGCAAGCGGGTGGGGCGAGCAGATCGATCAGGGGCACCGCCGCACCATCGCGGAGTTCGTGTGCCGGAACAGCACGTGAACGTCACAATCCTGCGGCGTGTCCCTCGACACTTCGTGGAGCTTCTCGCCCGTCGTCCTGATCGCCCTGACCGGGTACGGCGTCGTCTACGGCCTCCGCTGGCGCACCGCGCGCCGCGAGGGCGGGCCGCGGGCGGCGAGCGGCTGGCGGCTCGCCGCCTGGGCCGGAGGCCTCACGTGCCTGTTCATCGCGCTCGTCTCGCCGCTCGACGTGCTCGGCGAGCAGATGGCCTCGTTCCACATGATCCAGCACCTGCTGGTGGCGGACATCGCGGCGATCCTGCTGACGCTCGCGCTGACAAAGCACATCCTGCGCCCCGCCACCCGCCGCATCCACTGGCTCGAGCGCAAGGCCGGCCCGTTCGGGCACCCGGCGTTCGGCGTCATCGCCTACGTCGGCGTTCATGTGGCTGTGGCACGTGCCCTACTTCTACGACGCCGCGCTCAGGTCGCCGAGCATCCACGCCCTCGAGCACATCAGCTTCGCCGCCGCCGGGCTCCTCTACTGGTGGCACCTGCTCTCGCCCATCCGCAGCCGCCTGCGGCTCGGCGGCATGGGCCCCGTCCTCTACATGGCCTCGACGAAGGTGCTCGTCGGCCTGCTCGGCATCGTGCTCGCGTTCGCCCCCGAGCTGATCTACGACGGCTACGGGAGCACCGGCACGAAGCTCGGCCTCAGCCCGCTCGACGACCTCCACGTGGCCGGCCTGCTCATGGCCCTCGAGCAGTCGCTCGTGATGGGCGTGGCGCTCGTCTACCTGTTCGTGCGCATGCTCGACGAGGCCGACCGCGAGGACGAGCGGGCCGAGCGCTACGAGGAGGCCGCTTCGCCCTCCTGAGCGAACCGCCGGCGCCCGCGCACGCGCTCCGTGTGGGTCTCGCTGAGCTGCCGGTTGTCGCGCATGAAGTCGCGGACGAGGCTGACCTGCTCGGTCGTGTAGCCCTCGAGCTGGCGCAGCGTGTCGGCCGCGAGCGGGGCGAACAGGTCGCGCAGCATCTGCCGCGCGCCCGGGGTGAGCTCGACGAGCACGCGGCGGCGGTCGCTCGGGTCCGGCGCCCGGCGGGCGTAGCCGGCACGCTCGAGCCGGTCGAGCACCGTGGTGACCGCGCCGGTGCTGAGGCCGGCCTCGGCCGCCAGCTGGCCGGCGCTCACGCGATCGAGCCGCTCGATGATGTCGAGGCAGCGCGTATCGGTCCGGTTGAGGCCGAGATGGTCGGCCACGACCTGGTCGGCGATGTCGTTCGTGACACCGCTCAGCCGCAGCTCCTCCGCGACCTCGGCCAGCACGTCCTCACGGGCTTCTGCCCGAACGAACCTCATTGCTCAGGGAACCCTACCCACTCTGGCGGAGAATGCGCGCGATCTCGTCGTAGCCGCGCCGCTCGGCGTGCTCGAGCGGCGTCACGCCCTCGCCGTCGGCGATCGAGGTGTCGACGCCGCCCTCCACCAGCACGCGCACCGTCTCGACGTGCTCGCGCCCGCCGTCGCCGAGCATCACGGCCTCCAGCAGCGCGGTCCAGCCGAGCCGGTTGACGTGGTCCTTGTCGATCCCCGCCTCCAGCAGCCGCCGGCAGATCTCCGCGAACCCGCGCTCGCCGGCGCGGATCAGCCCGGTGCCGTTGTAGGAGTCCTTCGCGTTGACCTCGGCGCCGTTGGCCAGCGTCAGCTCGAGCAGCTCCGTGCCGGGCCCGACCTCGCTCGTGGCGATCAGGTACGCGCTCTGCTCCGAGTCGTCCTTGACATTGACGTCGGCGCCGTCCGCGATCAGCTTCCGGGCCGCCGCGACGTCGTTGGCGTACGCCGCGTCGAGCAGCCGGCGGTCGAGGTCCGGCCGCTCCTCGCCACCCTCCTCCCCGCAGCCCGCCAGGGCCAGCGCGGCGAGCAGGACGAGCACGCGGCGCACCGTCAGGACCAGGAGCGCAGGTAGTCGCGCTGCTCGGCCGTGAGCTCGTCGATCTCGACCCCGAGCGACTCGAGCTTGAGCCGCGCGACCTCGCGGTCGACCGCCTCCGGCACCGGGTGCACGCCGGCCCCGAGCTCGCCGGGATGCCGCACCAGGTGCTCGACCGCGAGCGCCTGATTGGCGAACGACATGTCCATCACCGCGGCCGGATGGCCCTGGCCGGCGGCGAGGTTGACCACGCGGCCGCGCGCCAGCAGGTTGAGCTTGCGCTCGCCGAATGTGTACTGCTCGACCATCGGCAGCACCTCGGCCGGGCCGGCGTCGGCCGCCGCGCGCAGCGCCTCGAGGTCGATCTCGATGTCGAAGTGGCCTGCGTTCGCCAGCACGGCGCCGTCCTTCATGCGCTCGAAGTGCGCCGTGCCCAGCACCGCGCGCGAGCCCGTGACGGTCACGAACACGTCGCCGCGCTCCGCGGCGACGACGGCGGGCATCACCTCGAAGCCCTCCATCCGCGCCTCGAGCGCCCGCATCGGGTCGACCTCGCACACGATCACCTGGGCGCCCGCGCCGCGCGCCCGCAGCGCGATCCCCTTGCCGGTCCAGCCGTAGCCGAGCACCACGAACGTCTTGCCCGCCACCAGCAGGTTGGTGGCCCGCAGGATCCCGTCGATCGTCGACTGGCCGGTCCCGTAGTGGTCGTTGAACAGCCGCTCGGTGCCGGCCTCGTTGACCGCGAGCACCGGGCAGCCGAGCCGCCCCTCGGCCTCCAGCGCACGGAGCCGGAGGAGCCCCGTCGTCGTCTCCTCGGTGCCCCCGAGGAGGTCGGGCAGGCGATCCGGATGGCGGTCGTGGATGACGGTCAGCAGGTCCGCGCCGTCATCGAGCGTGACCTGCGGCTGCTGCTCGACCAGCGCGAGCACGTTGGCGACGTAGGCGTCGACGTCCTCGCCGCGCCGCCCCCGCACGTCGACGTCGCCCGACAACGCGGAGACGACGTCGTCCTGGGTCGAGAGCGGGTTGGCCGCGGCCAGCGCGGCCTCCGCCCCGCCTGCGACCAGCGTGCGGACGAGGTTGGCCGTCTCCGCCGTGATGTGCAGGCAGGCGGCCACGCGTACGCCCGCGAGCGGTCGCTCAGAGGCGAACCGCTCGCGGATCGAGCGCAGCACCGGCATCTGCGCGTCGGCCCACTCGATGCGGGCGAGACCGGCGCGCGACGAGTTAGCCCCTGCAGGCATCCGTGCCGCAGGTCTGATGCCGGGGGTCGCCGTCCGGGCGACGCATTTCGGGGCTTAGTAGCGGTAGTGGTCGGGCTTGTACGGGCCCTCGACCGGCACCTCGAGGTACGCGGCCTGGTCGGCCGTGAGCTCGGTCAGGCGCGCGCCGAGCGCGTCGAGGTGGAGCCGCGCGACCTTCTCGTCGAGGTGCTTGGGCAGCACGTAGACCTGCTTCGCGTACTCGTCGTTCTTCGTCCACAGCTCGATCTGGGCGATCGTCTGGTTCGTGAACGAGTTCGACATCACGAAGCTCGGGTGGCCGGTCGCGTTGCCGAGGTTCAGCAGGCGGCCCTCCGAGAGGACGATGATCGAGTGGCCGTCGGAGAAGCGCCACTCGTCGACCTGCGGCTTGATGGTGATCCGCTCGATGTCCTTCGTGGCGGTCAGGCCGGCGATGTCGATCTCGTTGTCGAAGTGGCCGATGTTGCCCACGATCGCCTGGTGCTTCATCTGCGCCATGTGCTTGGCGGTGATGATGTCCTTGTTGCCGGTGGCGGTGATGAAGATGTCGGCGGTCTCGACGACGTCCTCGAGCGTGGCGACCTGGTAGCCCTCCATCGCGGCCTGCAGCGCGCAGATCGGGTCGATCTCGGTGACGATCACGCGGGCGCCCTGGCCGCGCAGCGACTCGGCGCAGCCCTTGCCGACGTCGCCGTAGCCGAGCACGACCGCGACCTTGCCGCCGATCATCACGTCGGTGGCGCGGTTGATGCCGTCGATCAGCGAGTGGCGGCAGCCGTAGAGGTTGTCGAACTTCGACTTGGTGACCGAGTCGTTGACGTTGATGGCCGGGAACAGCAGCTGGCCGGTCGCGGCGAACTGGTAGAGCCGGTGGACGCCGGTGGTGGTCTCCTCGGTCACGCCCTTGACGTTGCGGCCGATGCGGGTGAAGCGGTCGGCGTCCTCCTCCAGCGAGCGCTGGAGCGTGGTGAGGATGATCCGCAGCTCGTCGTTCTCGGCCGAGGCGGGGTCCGGCACCGCGCCGGCGGCCTCGTACTCGACGCCCTTGTGGACGAGCAGGGTGGCGTCGCCGCCGTCGTCGAGGATCATGTTCGGGCCGTCGCCGTCAGGCCACGTCAGGGCCTGCTCGGTGCACCACCAGTACTCCTCGAGCGTCTCGCCCTTCCAGGCGAACACCGGCACGCCGGCCTCGGCGATCGCCGCCGCGGCGTGGTCCTGGGTCGAGAAGATGTTGCACGAGCACCAGCGGACCTCGGCGCCGAGAGCAACGAGCGTCTCGATCAGCACCGCGGTCTGGACGGTCATGTGCAGCGAGCCGGTGATGCGCGCGCCCTTGAGCGGCTGCGCGTCGGCGTACTCGGCGCGAGTGGACATGAGGCCGGGCATCTCGTGCTCGGCGAGCTCGATCTCCTTGCGCCCGAACGGGGCGAGCGAGAGGTCCGCGACCTTGTAGTCGGTGGCAGTGGCGGTGGGGTTCATGCAACCTCCGTGAGGGGCGTCGTCGTAGTGAGAAGGCGCTGGTGCTTCTCCTGCTCCCAGCGCAGCCAGTCCGGGACCGGGACGTCCTCGGGCCGCTCTGCCTCGGCCTCGAGCCAGGCCTGCGTGGCGCCGCGGAGCGCGTCGTCGCTGCGCAGCCGCAGGGCGAAGGCGAGGTCGGAGAGCCCGATGTCGTGCTCGGCGAGCAGCTCGCGCAGGGTGCGCAGGCGCTGCAGCTCGGCCGGGCCGTAGAGGCGGTAGCCGGACGACGACCGCGCGGGCTCCACGAGCCCGACGCGCTCGACGTAGCGCAGCATGCGCGGCGACCAGCCCGTGGTCTCCGCAGCCTCGTTGATCGTGAGGGCGTTCATCCGGTCTCCCAACCCTAACACAGTTGTGTCAAGGTTGAGCAGTACGGCAGGCCGGTACGGCAGTTCCGCCGATGTGCGCCGCCCGCCACGACCGTAGCGTCGTCTTCCCCACCCCAGGAGGTCGACATGGACTCCCGTCTCTCCCAACAGTTGGCGGCGATCCGCACCGCCGAAGCGCTCGAGCGCGCAGCAGTGGCGCGCGAGGCACGCGCCCGGACCCGGCCGGCCCGCCACTTGACGCTCCGGCGCCCCCTGGTGATGATCGCCATGTGGCGCGCCGGGTCTCGAGCCCGCTGACGGTCGGCCGCATGGACACGGTGGCAGCACTCGACGACGCCCTGGCGCAGGTCGCGGCCGGCGACCCGCGGCTCGTGCTGGTCGCCGGCGAGGCCGGGATCGGCAAGACGCGGATGGCGCGCGAGCTGGCCGACCGGGCCCGCGCCGACGGCCATCGCGTCCTGTGGGGCGAGTGCGTGCCGCTGCAGGCGGGCGAGCTCCCGTACGCGCCGATCGTCGCGGCGCTCCGCGGCCTCGACGACGACGAGCTCGAAGGGCTGGTGGCCCAGCTGCGCGAGGGTCGCGACGCCGCCGGCGCGCAGGTGCCGGCGCAGCTGTTCGAGCTGCTGCTGCGCGCGCTCGGCCGGCTCGCCGAGGAGACGACCACCGTGTTCGTGATCGAGGACGTCCACTGGGCCGACGCGGCGACCCAGGACGCGCTGCGGTTCCTCGCGCGCAACCTGCGCCGGGAGCGGCTGCTGTTCGTGGTCACGCTGCGCACGGACGAGCCCGACGTCCCGGCGCCGCTGCGCGAGCTCCTGGCCGAGCTCGCGCGAAGCGCCCACGGAGAGCGGCTCGACCTCGCTCGGTTGTCGGCCGCGGATACCGCCCTCCAGGTCGCGGCCATCGTCGACACACCGGCGCTGGCGGAATGGGTCCACGCCCGCGCCGAAGGCAACCCGTACTTCGCGGAGGAGCTGCTCGCGGCGCGCATCGCCGGCGAGGACGCGCTGCCGGAGTCGCTGCGCGACGTGCTGCTCGCCCGCATGGCGAGGATGGACGGCCCGCCGCGACAGCTGCTCCACGTCGCGGCCGCCGCCGGCCGCGACATCGACCACGAGCTGCTCGAGCGCGCCGCCGGCCTGGACGAGGCCACGCTCGGCGCTGCGCTTCAGGAGCTGGTCGACGCCCACTTCCTCGTCTGCGACCCCGCCTCCGAGCGCTACCGCTTCCGGCACGCGCTGGCCCGCGAGGCGGTCTACGCCCGGCTGCTGCCGCCCCGGCGCCGCGCGCTGCACGCCGCGCTGGCGCAGGCGCTGGACGCCGCCGTGCCCGAGCGCGATCGCGGGGCCGCGGAATGGGCGGCGCTGGCGCAGCACTGGGAAGGCGCGCACGAGGACGAGGCGGCGCTGCACGCATCGGTCGCCGCCGCGACGGCCGCCCACGACGTGTACGCGTTCCAGGCGGCGCGGACCCACCTCGAGCGGGCCCGCGGGCTGTGGAGCCGCGTGGAGCCCGCCGCACGCCCGGCCGGGCTCGACGAGGTCGAGTTGCTGCGACGACTCGCCGAGGCGGCGCGGCACGCGGGCGACCGGGACGCGGCGATCCCGGTGGCCGAGGCGGCGCTCGCACTCGTCGACCCGGGCTCGGACCCGGAGCGCGCCGCGTCCATCCACATCCAGCTCGGCGTTCTCCACCGCTCACGGGAGCGGGCGATCCAGCAGCTCGAACGCGCGCTCGAGCTGCTTCCGCCTGGGCCCTCGCCCGAGCGCGCCGCAGCGATGGCCTGGATCGGCAAGCACCTCATCTACGGCGAGCGGCCGAGCGACACGCGGGCGTTCGCGCTCGAGGCGCTCGAGGTGGCGCGCGCGGCCGACGCGAGAGCCGAGGAGAGCATCATCAACACGACGCTCGGGGTCGCCTACGCCTACGGCGGCGATGCCGAGCAAGGGCTCGCGCACTACCGCGAGGGGATCCGCATCGCCCGCGAGACCGACCGCGGCGAGCGACTGGCCTCCGCGATCAACAATCATGCGGACGCCCTGATGATGCTCGGGCGGGTCGACGAGGCGCTGACCGAGCTCGAAGCCGGCTACGACGAGATCCGCGAGATCGGGTTGGCGCTCTCGGACGGCCTGGTGATGCAGTCGACGGCCGCGGAGTGCGAGCTGCGCCTGGGCCGCTGGGACGAAGCCTCGGCGCGCCTGGAGCGGCTGCTGGAGGTCGCGCACGACGACGACCTGCGGCTTGGCGTGACGGGCTTCCTCACCGCGCTCCGAGCGCGGCAGGGCGACTTCGCGGCGGCCGAGGCGCTCGAACGGGAGGCCACGGCGCTGCTGGCGGCGGACGTGGGGCCGCAATCGATCGTGAGCACCAACACGGCGCGCGCCGAGTTCGCGCGCCTGCACGGCGACCCGGAGGCCGCGCAGGCGATCGTGTGCGAGACGCACGCCGCGATCCGCTGGGGCGGCATCATCTGCTACCCGAGCATGCTGCTGGTCGGCATCCAGGCGGAGGCCGACTTAAGCGAGCGCGCCCGCGCGGCCGGGGACGCCGACGAGGTCGAGCGCGCGTGCCGCTCGGCCGTGCACCTGCTCGGCTCGCCCGATTGGATGGGCTCGCTGCTCGGGTACGGGTTCGAGTTCCCGACGAGCGATCTGGCGCCACCGGAGACCCAAGCCGTCTGGGCCGAGGCCGAGGCCGAGCTCGGACGCCTCGACGGCCCGCCGCGGGCCCAGCCGTGGGCGCAGGCCGCGGAGCGGTGGGAGCGGCTCGGCTTCCCGTACCCGGCGGCCGGCGCGCGGCTGCGCGAGGCGGAGGCGCGCCTCCAGGCCGGCGAGCGCGCTGCCGCGACGGCGGCACTGCGCACCGCACACGCGGCGCTCGCCGAGCTCGGCGCCGCCCCGCTCCGCGAGCGCGCGGAGAGGCTGGCCAAGCGCGGCCGGATCGCGCTGCGGGCGCCCTCCGAGACGCCGGAGCGGCCGTTCGACCTCACCGAGCGCGAGCTGACCGTGCTCGAACGCGTGGCCGCGGGCCAGACGAACCGGCAGATCGCCGAGGAGCTCTTCCTCAGCACCCGCACGGTCGACATGCACGTGCGCAACATCCTCCCCAAGCTCGGCGCCGCCAACCGCGTCGAGGCGGCCAACACCGCGCACCGGCTCGGCCTCACGAGCGATACGGCAGTCCTGCCGTAGCGGGCGCGGCGACCGCGGCGTAGCGTCGGCGCATGTCCCTTCGCCTGCCGGCGCTGGCCGGCACCCTGGCCCTCTTGGCCGGTCCGGCGTGCGGCGGTGAGGCGGGTGAGCCGCGGCCGGCGCCCCCCGGCCCGCGGCTCACCGCGAAGGTCGAACGCGAGCTCGACCACCGGCTGCGCGAGCGTGTCACCGACGCGGGCATACCCGGCGCCTCGGCGGCGATCGTGTTCCCCGACGGGCGCGTCTGGCGCGGTGCGGCCGGGGATGCGGTGGTGAAGCCGAAGCGGGCGATGACGCCGGACACCTCCGTCCCGTTCGACAGCATCACGAAGCTCGCGGCGGCGGCGCTCGCAATGCGGCTGGTCGAAGAGGGCAAGCTGCGTCTCGAGGACCCGGTCGTGCGCTGGTACCCCGCGTGGCGGGGCGACGCGCGCGCGACGGTCCGCGACCTGCTCGGCCACACCTCAGGGGCACGCGACCCGCAGGGCGAGATCGACCCGGACCAGCCGCTGTCACAGAAGACCGCCCTCGCCGCAGCTCCGAAGCCGGGCCCGACCACCACTGACGCCTTCTACTCCAACGTCGGCTATGTGATCGCCGGCCACATCCTCGAGCGCGCAGCGCGTGAGCCGCTTGCGGCCGCGCTGCGCCGGCGCGTGTTCGCCCAGCCGGGCGGGCGCCGGCCTCGCCTTCCAGCCCGCGGAGCACCCGCGGAAGCCGCGAGCGCACTCCTACTGGTATCCGGACGGCGGCGGCACCCCGGTCGACGCGAGCGACGGCGGCCCCGTCCTGCCCTCCCGATCGATGGCCGCCACGTTCGGCGCAGCCGGCGCCCTGGCCGGGGACGTGCCCTCGCTCGCACGGTGGGGGCATGGCCTGTTCGAGGGCAAGGTGCTCCGGGCCTCTTCGCTGCGTGAGATGGCGCGCTTCCGTCCCGGCGCCTTCTGGGAGGCGTACGGGCTCGGGCTCGCACAGGACTCGTTTGACGGCCGCACGATGTGGGGGCACGGCGGCGACGGGCTCGGCAGCCACACGGAGTTCTGGCACCTGCCACGCGAGCGCCTCACGCTCGCGGTGACCTGGAACGACGACCTGCTCGAGCGCGATGGCGGGCTGCACACCGTGCTGCTGCACGCCGTGTTCGGGCCGACCTAGCGCGGCTTCGGGCGCGTCCGGCGCGTCTCGATCTGCTTGCGCACCTGCGCGACGCGCCGCTTGCCCTCGGGGCTCTGCGCGTAGCGCACGGCCTGGTTGATGGCGCGCTTGCCCTGCGGCGACTGGGCGAGGCGGACGAGGCGGTTGAAGAGCGCCTTGGACCGCATCAGGACGCGGCCTCCTCGAGCCGGAAGTCCGCGTCCGCGTCGATCTCGACGACGTCCATCTGCGCCTTCTGGAGCTTGCCGGCGTAGTCCCAGTTCATCGACTGCCAGCGGGTGAACTGGTCGAGCACCCACATGCCGGACTGGCGCGAGCCGTTGCCGGACTTGCCGTTGCCGCCGAACGGGAGGTGGGCCTCGGCGCCGGAGGTCGAGTTGTTGACCGACAGCATGCCCGCGCTGACCCGCTGGCGGAAGCGCAGCGCGTGCTTCGGGTCGTTCGTGTAGATCGCCGAGGAGAGGCCATAGCCGTGGTCGTTGGCGAGCGCGATCGCCTCCTCCCAGTCCGAGAACCTGGCCACCGGGACGATCGGGCCGAACGTCTCCGTGACCGCCAGGGCGTCGCCCGGCTTCACGCCGGTGACGATCGTCGGGTGGTAGAAGAGCCCGCCGTCGGGGTCGCCGACGAAGCCGTCGCGGGGCGAGTCGGAGCCGACGCGGCCGGTGGCGGAGGAGCCGAGCACCTCGTGGTGGTCCTCGATCAGGCCGAGCCACTCCTCGAAGCGCTCGGCGAAGCGCTCGTGCAGCATCGGGCCGTAGAGGACGTCCTCGGTCGGGTCGCCGATCGCCGCCGCCCGCGTGCGCTCGTCGAGCCGCTTGACGAACTCGTCGTGCACCGCGTCATGGACGACCGCGAGGCCCAGCGACGTGCAGCGCTGGCCGGCGGTGCCGAAGCCGGAGAACAGCGCGCCCTCGACGGCGAGGTCGAGGTCGGCGTCGTCCATCACCACGAGCGGGTTCTTGCCGCCGAGCTCGAGGCACGGGTTCTGCAGGTGGCGGCCGCACAGCTCGCCGATCTTGGCGCCGACCGCGCTCGAGCCGGTGAAGCCGACCTTGTCGACGAGCCCTTGGTCGAGCGCGCGCTCGAGCCCCTCGAACGTGGCCTGGCCTTCGGCCTGGACGAGGTTGAGGACTCCGCCGGGCACGCCGCCGGCGTGGAACAGGCTTGCGAGCGCATCGCCGAGCGCCGGCGAGTACTCGGCCGGCTTCCAGACGATGGCGTTGCCGCACAGGATGGCCGGCACGAGGTACCAGGAGGGCACCGCGACGGGGAAGTTGCCGGCGGTGATGATCGCGGCGACGCCGACCGGCACGCGGAACGTGAAGAGCTGCTTGTCGGGCATCTCCGACGGCACGGTCTGGCCGTACAGGCGGCGACCCTCGCCGACGAAGAAGTCGCAGGTGTCGATGATCTCCTGCACCTCGCCGAGCGACTCGGCGTAGGGCTTGCCGACCTCCTGCGTGACGAGGCGCGAGAGCGCCTCCTTGTTCTGCTCGACCAGGCGGCCGACGTTGGCGATGACGCGGCCGCGGACCGGCGCGGGCACGGCGGCCCACTCGGCCTGGGCCGTGCGCGCGGCGCGGCAGGCGTCCTCGAAGGTCTGGGCGTCGCCGAGCAGCACCTCGGCGACCACCTCGTCGGTACGGGCGGGGTTCGTGGACGTCAGACGGCCTCCGGGCGCGTCCTCGCGCGGCCGGCCGTCGACGATCGAGGCGATGGTGCGGGGCATGGGCAATGAACCTAGCGGGCGGGCTGTTGCGCTCGGGGCTCAGCGCGCCGCGAGGCCGGCCTTGAGGCGGTCGATCGACTGGATGCCGATCGGGTCGGCGCCGCGCAGCACGGCGGCGTAGAGCGAGACGAGGTCGCCGAGCGCGACGTGCGAGAGCAGGCGCTCGATGCGCGTATCGCCGCGCGGCGCGACGCGCTCGACCGCGGCCGCCTCGCCGCTCACGATCTCCGCCGTCAGCTCGACCGTCGCCGCCAGCCGCTCGCCGGCGCCGGGGTCCTCGAGGAAGACGGCCGCGAGGCGCCCGAAGGCCGCCGCCGTCTCCCAGCCGACGATCTCGTTGTGGCCCGCCTCGGGCAGCTCGGCGCTGAAGGCCGGGACCTTCGCGTTCTCGTTGAGCTGGCACTTCCAGCGGTAGGCGGCCGCCGCGCCGACGCCCGCGCCGGCGATCACCGGCACGGTCTCGTGGAGCACGCCCGCGAGCCGCTTGGCCTCGGAGTCGCCGTCGCCGTCGGGCCCCCACTCCTCCGCCAGCCCGCGCGCGAACGGGACCGCCGCCTCGACCTCCGCCCGCGACGACGGCGCGCAGCCCGCCACCGCCGCCACCTCGAGCGCGACCACGAACGAGTAGCCGACCGCCGCGCGCGGCTGGAAGCCGCCCGGCAGCGGGATCACCGGGACGCCGTCCTTGCGCGCTCGCGCGGGCAGTTCGCCGCCGCTCGAGCACACCACCCGCGGCGCCCCGGCGGCGCCGGCCGCGTCGTAGGCCGCCAGCGTCTCCTCCGTGTTACCCGAGTAGCTCGAGCACAGCACGAGCGTCTCCGGCCCTGTCCAGCCCGGCAGCTCCGGCCCGCGCGCGACCTCCAGCGGCCGCGTCAGCGACGGCCACAGCGCCGTCCGCGCCAGCGCGCCGCCCACGCCCGAGCCGCCCATGCCCGCCACGATCAGGCCGCCCGGCGTGTCCGCCGGCGACAACGACGCCGCCTCGACGCGCCACAGCGCGTCCTCGAGGTGGTCCGGCAGGCCGAGGATGTCCGCGGCCTGGTCCGTGGAGTCCACGGCGGCCACCGCCGCGCGGTCGAGCGGCGGCATCAGAATCTGATGGCGCCGTCCGGAAGCTCGACGCCCGGGAAGATCCTCGCCCCGTTGGCGATCACGTTGTCGGCGCCGATCGTCACGCCTTCGCCGAGGACCGACAGCCCGGTCACGTGGGTGTTGTCGCCGATCCGCACGCCGCCGCTGACGATGCAGCCGCTCAGCAGGCAGTTGGCGCCGATCTCCGCGCCGCGCATGACGACCGAGCGCTCGATCGTCGTGTTCGCCCCCACCACGACGCCGGACTCGAGCACCACGCGCCCACCGACGCGCGCGCCGTCGGCGATCAGGCAGCCGTGCTCGACGAGCGCGGACGGGATGATCCGCCCCTCGCTCTCGACCGACTGCTCGACGACCAGATAGCCGTCGCCGGCCCGCTCGGCGAACGCGGTGCCGACCGTGCCCTCGAGGATGTCGAAGGTCGCCTCGAGGTAGCGCTCGGGCGTCCCGATGTCGAGCCAGTAGTTCTCGCTCACGCACCCGAACAGGCCGCTGCCGACGAGCTGCGGGAACACGTCGCGCTCGATCGACGCCGGCTGCTCGGGCTCGAGCAGGTCGAGCACCGAGCGCTCGAGCACGTAGGCGCCGGCCGAGATGTTGCGGGTGTCGATCTGGTCGTAGGACGGCTTCTCGACGAACTCGGTGACCGCCCCGTCCTTGCCGGTGCGCACGAGCCCGTAGTTGGTCGGGTCCGCGACCGGCGTGAGCGCGAGCGTCGCCTTCGCGCCGGTCTGCTCGTGCTGCGCGAGCTGGCCGGACAGGTCGATGTCCGTCAGCACGTCGCCGTTGAGCATGAAGAAGCGGTCGTCGAGCAGCGACTCGGCGTACTTGAGCGCGCCGCCGGTGCCCAGCGGCGTGGGCTCCTCGACGTAGCGCAGCTTCACGCCGAAGGCGCTGCCGTCGCCGAGCACGTTGCGCACCCCGGAGGCCATGTGCCCGCACGAGATGACGATGTCCTCGACGCCGTGCGAGCGCAGCCAGTCGAGCATGAAGGCGATGAACGGCCGATCGACGAGCGGGACGACCGGCTTGGGGACCGTGGTGGTCAGGGGGCGCAGCCGCGTGCCCTCGCCACCCGCGAGGATCAGGGCCTGCATCAGACCGTCGCCTCGGCGACCGGCTGGCGCCCGGCCACGGTCGGGCGGCCCACGCCCTCGTACTCGAGGCCCGCGGCCGTCGCGGCCTCGGGGTCGAGGAAGTTGCGCCCGTCGACCAGCAGCGTGCCGCGCATGCTGTCGGCGACCGAGCGCAGGTCGAGCTCGCGGAACTCCGGCCACTCGGTGACGAGCACGACGGCGTCGGCGCCCTCCACCGCGGCCTCCGCCGACGGCACGAACTCGACGCCCTGCAGCAGCTTGCGCGCCTCGCTCTCGGCGACCGGGTCGTAGGCCCGCACCTTGGCCCCCGCGGCCTGCAGCCGCGCGGAGAGCACGAGCGAGGACGCCTCGCGCATGTCGTCGGTGTTCGGCTTGAACGCGAGGCCGAGCAGCGCGATCTCCTTGCCGACCAGCGAGCCGAGGTACTTCTGCAGCTTCGACATCACGCGCCGCTTCTGCAGCTCGTTGACCTCGATGACCGCGTTGAGCAGCTGGAAGTGGTAGCCCGAGTTGCCCGCGAGCTGCTTGAGCGCGCTGACGTCCTTGGGGAAGCAGGAGCCGCCGAAGCCGATCCCGGCCTGCAGGAACTTCGGGCCGATGCGGTCGTCGAGCCCCATGCCGCGGGCGACCTCGACCACGTCGGCGCCGGTCTCCTCGCACACGTTGGCGATCTCGTTGATGAACGAGATCTTGGTGGCCAGGAACGCGTTGGAGGCGAGCTTGACCATCTCGGCGCTCTTGATGTCGGTGCGCACGACGGGCGCGTCGAGCGGCGCGTACAGCTCGGCCACCGCGTCGCCGGCCCAGTCGCCGTCGTCGCCGATCACGACGCGGTCGGGGTCGAGGAAGTCCTTGACGGCCGAGCCCTCCTTGAGGAACTCGGGGCACGACACGTAGCGGAAGCCCGCCTTGCCCTGCTCGCGGAAGACGCGCTTGATGTTCTCGCCGGTGCCGCAGGGCACGGTCGACTTCATGACCAGCGCGTGGCGGTCGGACGCGGGCATCGCGTCGACGACGGCATGGACGGCGGACAGGTCGGCGTCGCCCGAGTAGGTCGGCGGCGTGCCGACGGCCACGAACAGGAGGCGCGCGTGCTCGAGCGCCTCGGACAGGTCGGTGGAGAAGTGCAGGCGGTCGCGGTGCTGCTCGACCAGCTCGGCGAGCCCCGGCTCCCAGATCGGGATCTGCCCCTGCTTGAGGCCCTCGATCTTGTCCGCGTCGATGTCGATGCAGTAGACGTCGGAGCCCAGCTCCGCGAAGCCCGCCGCGGTCACGAGGCCGACGTAGCCGGTGCCGATGACGCCGATCGGCTCCCTTGCGTTCGTGCTCATTGGACGGATCACCCTAGCGAGCGTGCGCGGGGCACTCAGCTACTTCTGCCCCAGCCGCTTCAGCGACGAGGCGATCCCGATCATCTGCCGCGTGCCGAGCGACTGGGTGAGCGTGTTCGACACCCAGTAGACGGCCCGCTTGGTCCGCCAGGCGACGAGCCGCAGGCGGCGGCCGTCGTAGTGCAGCTCGAGCTTGCGGCCGTTGACCTTGCGGGTCTCCGAGGGGTCGTCGAGGATCGGCGGCTCGCGCCAGGTCGTGCCCTGGATGCCGTAGTACTCGCCGACCACGCCCTTCGAGACGACGAGCCGGTAGGCCTTGTGCTTCTTGCCCTTCTCGTCCTCGATCTTGTAGATCCGCGGCTCGGTGCCGGCGTAGCGGGAGCCGCGGTAGCGCAGGGTCGGGAAGTAGAAGGGGAACTTGGCCCGGCGGGCGCCGACGATCGCCTGGTCCTCGCCCTCGCGGCGCGCGATCTCCAGCCCCGGCACGTCGGCGGAGCGGTTGCGCTTGCCCTTGCGCGACTTGGCGGACTTGCGGTCGGCCTCGGAGGCGCGCGAGGTCGTGCGCGGCTTCTTCGACGCCTGCGCCTTGAGGAACTCGCGGGCGGTCGCGTCGAGCTTGTCCTGCGAGGCGGTCAGGTAGACGGGGTCGTCGGTGAGATCGACCCGGAAGCGCACTTCGCGGACCGGCTTCTGGCCCGTGAACAGCACGAGCTTGAGCAGCGAGAAGACGTCCTTCTTGCGCCGCAGGCCCTTGTCGGTGTCCGTGTAGCGGGCGAACAGCGTCGCCAGCTGGCGCCGCTTGCCGTAGTGGAGGAGCCGGCGCGCGCCCGCGGCGTTGCGGACCTGGCGCAGGAAGTCCTGCTGGCGCGCGCCGCGCACGAGGTCGTTGTCGCCGTGGCGGTAGCGGACGTAGTCCAGCGCGTCCTGGCCCTTGAGCTTCTGGTAGCCGGGGTTGACGTCGATGGTGGCGAAGCTCTCGCCGCCCGAGTTGTCGTTGAAGTAGTCGCGGTCGATGTCGACGTAGACGCCGCCGATCTTGTTGATCACCTGGCGGAAGCCGCCGAAGTCGACCTGGACGATGTGGTTGATCTTGAACGGGTCGCCGGGCTTGGAGAACAGGCGCTTGACCGTCTTGACCGTCAGGCGCGGCCCGCCCAGCTCGTAGGCCGCGTTGATGCGGTCGTTGCCGTAGCCGGGGATGTCGACCTTGAGGTCGCGCGGGATCGACATGACCGCGGTCGCCTCCTTGTCCGGGTCGAGCCGGACGAGGATGATCGTGTCCGAGCGCGGCTTGATCCCGAGCTTCTTGTCGCCGTAGCGCTGGTCGGAGCCGAGGATCATCAGCGTCTGCGCCTCGCCGGCGTCCGCGCGGTCGATCTCGGGGATCACGATCGGCGCGCGGCCCTCCTTCTCGATCGTGTTGATCAGCGTGTCGGCCTGGAGGAAGCCGGCGGCGGAGACGCTGCCCGCGGCGAGCAGGAGGATCACGAGCCCGCACAGCGCGCCGCGCTTGAGCAGGCCGCGGCCGACGTTCGGGGCCTGCTCCTGCGGGTTCACGACAGGCCCCCGTCGACGGCGCGCAGCTCGCCCGGCGTCTCGGCCGGCGGCCGCTCGAGGCTGTCCGGGAGGCTGAGGATGAAGTCGCCGATCGCGCTGCGGTAGCGCGCGAGCGAGGCGACCGAGACCCACTCGTCGGGCCCGTGGTGGCCCGCGCCGGAGGGACCGAACTCGACGGCGGGGACACCGGCCTCGAGGAACGAGCCGGCGTCGGAGGCGCCGTCGCGGCCGACGCTCATCGACTCGCCGCTGGTCAGCCGCCCGGCCACGTCGCAGAGTGCCATCACGTACGGGTTGTCGCGCGGCACGTACGCGGGCTTGCGGATGAACATCTTCGGGATCTCGATGTCCGGGATCGTCCGGATCTGCTCGAGGATGTCACCGGGGTCCTGGTTCGGGAGGTAGCGGATGTCGACGACCATGGTGCACTCGTCCGGGACCTTGTTGAGCGCGTCCCCGCCGTTGATGCGGCCGAGGTTGATCGACGGGCGGTCGAACAGCTCGGAGGACTCGCGCGAGAACGGCAAGGTCTCGATTCGGCGGAACACGTCGATCGCCTTCAGCACCGCGTTGTCACCCAGCCACGGCGTGGAGCCGTGCGCAGCACGGCCGCGGACCACGATCCGGCACGCCAGCACGCCCTTGGCCTGGACGCCGACGTGGAGCCCGGTCGGCTCGCCGGTGATGGCGAAGTCGCCGACGAAGCCCTGGCGCACCATCTCGTCGGTGGAGCGCGTGTCGATGTCCTCGGACTCCTCGTCGGGCGCGCACAGGAAGCGCACGCGCACCCGCGACTCGGCGGCGACGTCGTGGAGCGCGCACATGATCGCGGCGAGCGCGCCCTTCATGTCGTAGGCGCCGCGGCCGATCAGGCGGTCGCCCTCGACGCGCGGGCGGAACTGCTCGGTCCGGCCGGGCACGACGTCGAGGTGGCCGTGGACGACGACGGTCGGCGCGTCGCGCGGCCCGAGCGCGGCGGTCAGGACCGGCAGGCCGTTGAAGTCGTGGTCCTCGACATCGATCTCGCGCGCTTCCAGCCAGCCCTTGACGAAGCCCGCCGCCGCGCGCAATCCGTCGATGCTGGAGGTGTCATAGGTGATCAGGCGCTCGGCCAGGGCGCGTTCGTCCACCCCTTTGAAGATACCGCGCGCCTGGGTCAGGCCTTCGGGTCCGGCAGGCACGGGGTGCCGCCGGAGAGCACGGCCTCGCCGCGCTCGGGGAACAGCTGGAGGGCGAACGTCCAGCCGGGATCGGCGGTCGCGAAGACCGCCGGGAAGGCGCCGCGACGGCTGACCACGCGGACCGTGCGGCCACGCTCGCGCCAGAACGCCTCGGCCCGGTCGAGCAGCTCCCCCTGGTCGTCGCCGACCAGCTTGAGCCGCACCCGGTAGCCGCTCGTGACGTCCTGACGGGCGCCGTCGTCGCAGCGCGTCGGCGCGACGCGCTCGCCGGGCTCGGCGGGCATCCCGAGCCGGTCGACGGCGGCCTCGAGCTCGGCCTCCAGCGAGGCTTCGGCGCGCGCGAGCTTCGAGGTGCCGCTGGCGTCGGCGGCGCGCCCGTCGTCCCCGCCGCAGCCGGCGGCCAGCGCGAGCCAGGCGAGGCCCAGCACCATGGGCCTAGAAGACGCCATCGTTCACGTTCACGTCGTCCAGGTACCCCGCCGCGATCAGGCCGATGTTCCGAAGCGATTCCGAGCCCTCGTTGAAGTAGCTCGAGTGGCCGGAGATGTCCCCGGTGTGGAAGCGCGTGGCGCCGAACGCGCGGTTGTGCGGGTTGGGGCCGTGCCACTCCGAGTAGCCGACGAGGTCGCCGCTCGCCAGCCCGACCCACACGTTGCCGACGCCGAGCTCGTCCGCGGAGCTGACGCCGACGCCTGGCGAGCCGACGAGCACGGTCTCGTCGACCTCGAGCCCCTGGCCCGACTCGGCCATGCCGGTGACCAGCGAGCCGTAGGAGTGGCCGACCACCGTCCAGTGCAGCCGCTCGCCGCGCTGGACGCGGATCCCGTCCACGAACTGCGGCAGCGCCTCGGCGCCCGGCTCGGCGGCGCCGGTGCCCAGCGCGGTCGCGCCCTCCGGCGTGTCGTACCCGAGCCATTGGATGGTGGCGACCTGGTCGGGGTCGAACTGCGAGGCCTGGTGGTGGACGCGCTCGGCGTCGCCGCCGGTGAAGTTGTCGAGGTCGTTGTTCATGCCCGGCACGACCACCGCGACGTGGCGGGCGCTGGTGAGGTCGCCGAACACCTCCGCGGCGCGGCCGTCGCCCGCCGGGTCGAAGAGCAGGAAATGGCGGTCGGGGTCGTCGAGCTCGTGCAGCTTGCGCAGGCGCGCGTCGTCGGCGGGGACACCGGCCGCCTCCAGGCGCTCGATCTCGCGGTCGATCGCCTCGGCGTTGGCGCGGTAGCGCAGGCCGATCGGCGCGCCGTCGAGGTTGCCGACGAGCTCCGGGTGCTCCTGTGCCAGCGCCTCGGCGACGGCGGGGTCGAGCCGCTCGAAGAACTCGGCGACGGCGGCCGGGTCGGCATCCGCGGCGATCACGCCTTCGAGGTCGCGCGCGGCGCGCTCGAGCGCCGCGCGGTCGACCGCGGGCGCGGGCGCCGCGCCGCCGCAGCTGTCGCCGGCGATCTCGCAGACCGCGCGGACGGTCTCGTCCGCGATCCGCTGCGCCGGCCCGGCAGCGATCAGCGCGCCGACGATCACCGCGACGAGCAGCAGCACGCCGACGTACTCGGCCGTCACCTGTCCGCGGACGGCAAAGCCGCCGGCAGCGCCGGTCCCGCGGCGAGGTTCGTGGCAGGCTTTGTCGCCTCCCCGCAGCATGAGCTCGAGACTGCCGCGCCGCGGCGTGCGCCGCCAGAGTCGCGGGACCCAACTTGCCCGTGGGCCGGGCCCGGTCAGCTTTGTGCCCATTGACGCGCACGCGGCTCAAGTCGCGCGCGCGAGGCACCGACCCCTTCACAAATGGACCAGCGGGGCGACGACAGACGCGTCGTGGCCATCAGCGCCGCCGCGATCTACTCGGGGGCGGCGTTCGTGGGCATCGTCGAGAGCCTCCTCCCGGGCGGCGAGGAGTTCTCCGTGCTGCCCGGGCTCTGCGCGCTCGTGCTGTCGGCGCTGCTGATCTGGCTCAGCCCGAAGCTGCCGCGGCTCGCGCTCGCCGCGCTCGGCCCGCTCGGCACGGCGCTGATCGGCGTCGCCGTCGCGACGACGACGGGCTACCACGACGCCGCGGTGCTCTACATGTGGCCGGCGGTCTGGACCGCGTTCTTCTTCGGCACCTGGGGCACCGCGTTCATCGTCGCCTGGACCGGTGTCGTGCACGGCGCGGTGCTGCTCTCGCTGCCCCCCGAGCAGAGCAACATCGACCGCTGGATCGACGTCACCGCGGCGGTCCTCGTCGTCGCCGTGGTCGTGCACGCGCTGGCCGCGCGCAGCGAGAAGCTGCTCTCGCGGCTCGTCGACGAGGCGCGCGTCGACCCGCTCACCGAGCTGCTGAACCGCCGCGGGCTCGAGGAGCGGATGGACGCCGAGGTCGCGCGCGCCGCGCGCGAGGACATGCCGCTCGGCGCCGTCGCGTTCGACCTCGACCACTTCAAGCAGGTCAACGATGAGCACGGCCACGAGATCGGCGACCGCGTGCTGGTGTGGCTCGGCGCGCTGCTCAAGGAGCAGGCCCGCGGCGTCGACGTCGCCGCCCGCGTCGGCGGCGAGGAGTTCCTCGTGCTGCTGCCGGGCGCCGACCACGCCGCGGCGGAGGTGTTCGCCGAGCGCGTGCGGCGGGCGGTGGCGGCCTCCGGGGCGGAGAGCGGTCGCAGCCGCGTCGGCCTCTCGGACTCGCTGCGGGTGACGGTCAGCGCCGGCGTCTCGTCGGCGATGGCGCCGATCCACGGCCCGGCGCTGCTGGCGGAAGCCGATCAGGCGCTCTACGCGGCCAAGCGCGGCGGGCGCAATCAGACCGTCGTCGGGCGGGCGGGACCGATTGGCAGCGCGAGGGCCGAGAGGGCTACGGCCGCGTAGGCGACCGTAGCCCGCTACGGCTGACTAAGCGGCGCGGACCGCGCGGAGGGCGAGGCGCGGCGTGCGCCGGCGGGGCTCCGGCGCCGGGCGGGCGGCGGTGCGGAGGAGGTCCACCAGGTGGGTGGTGCTCTGGAACGGGTCGGCGATCACGGCGCCGGTGTCGAGCGAGATTGCGGCCGCGACGTCGCCGCCGCTGACGGCGAGCAGGACGTCGCCGGTGAGCGGGCGGGCGGAGTCGAGGGCGGCGAGGCGGCGGAGGTCGTCGGCGTCGACGGTGCGGGCGGGGCGGACGAGGATGGGCGTCATGGCGGTGCTCCTCTGCGAGGCGTTCATCGGGGTTTTGCTGGGGGTTTGCGGGGCGGGCATGGCGTGAGAGTCATGGTGCCGGGATGCAGCCATAAACTCAAATGATCCTCTCTGATCCTCGTGATAAGGTCCCGTTATGCACGATCTCCGCCTCCTGACCGTCCTGCGCGAGGTCGCGCTGCGCGGCTCGTTCTCCGCCGCCGCCGAGGCGCTCGCCTACACCCAGCCCGCCGTCTCGCAGCAGATCGCGCGGCTCGAGAAGCAGGTCGGCGTGAAGCTGATCGAGCGCGAGCCGCGCGGCATCCGGCTCACCCCCGCGGGCGAGGTGCTCGTCCGCCACACCGAGCGCGTCCTCGCCCAGCTCGCGGCCGCCGACGAGGAGCTGCAGGAGGTCGCCGCCATGGCCCGCGGGCGCCTGCGGATCGGCTCGTTCGCCACCGCCGCCGGCACGATCGTGCCGCGCGCGGTCGCCGCCTTCCGCCGCCTCCGCCCCGCCATCGAGGTCGAGATCGCGCTGCTCGACCCGCACGAGTCGATCCCTGCCGTGCGGCGCGGCGACATCGAGATCGCCATCACCGAGGAGGGCGGCTTCTCGGGCGACGTCGGCACCGACGGGCTCGCGGTCGAGCACCTGCTCGACGACCACATGTGGGTGTCGCTGCCCGCCGACCACCCGCTCGCGACCCGCCACGCGGTCGAGCTCAACGAGCTGCGCGACGAGGACTGGATGTTCGCCTGCCTGACCGGCACGTGCGCCGACTCCAACGTCGTCCTGCGCGCGTGCCAGGACGCGGGCTTCCAGCCCCGCATCGCCTACCAGTCGGACGACTACTTCGCGATCCAGGGCCTGGTCGCCAGCGGGATGGGCGTCGCGCTGATCCCCGGCCTCGGGCTGGCGAGCACGCGCGACGACGTCGCGGTGCGGCCGGTCAAGGGCCGGCCGCCGTACCGGCGCGTCGCCGCGATCACTGCCACCGACGTGGCCGGTGGCGCGATCCCGACGATGCTCGAGTGCCTCCGCGACGCCGGCTCGCTCTACGCCGAGTCCGGGCTCGCTGCGGCGGCCTGAGGCACGTACGTGCCGAAGTGCCAGTGCACGCCCTCGGGGTCGCGCGCGGAGTACTCGCGCGAGCCGTAGTCGGTGTTCTGGAGCTCGCGCGTGACGTTCGCGCCGCCCGCGCTCGCGCGCTCGTAGTGGGCGTCGAGGTCGTCGACCGAGAGGTAGATGCCGAGGCGCGCGGACTTGAAGTCGGCCGGCGCGTCCTGCAGGTCGTCGGCGCCGCTGCCGACCATGATCACGTCGTCGCCGAGCCGCAGCTCGGCGTGCGCGACCGTGCCGTCGGGGTTGTCGTGGCGGGCCTGCGTCTCGAACCCGAAGGCTTGCTCGAGGAAGTCGATCGCGGCGCCCGCGTCGCGATAGAGGAGGGTCGGATGGATGCTCATGCGGGCCAGGCTAGCCCGCGGCCGGCAGCCCGTCTTGGACGTTTGCGACCTCTCCCGGCGTGCTCCCGGCGAGGGCGCGGAACTCGCGGTTGAGGTGCGGCTGGTCGGCGAAGCCGCAGTCGTAGGCGACGTCGGCGAGCGCGCGGCCCTCGCGCAGCAGCCGCATCGCGCGGTCGAAGCGCAGGACGCGCGCGACCGCCTTCGGGCCCATCCCGACGTCGCGCCGCCAGCGGGCGGCGAGGTGGCGGCGGCTCCAGCCGACCTCCTCGGCCAGCGCGCCGACCGCGACCCGGCCGTCGGCGCTCGCCAGCCGCCGGTAGCTCCACGCCACCTCGGGCGCGGGCTCGGGGCCTTCCTGCACGCGCCGCAGCAGCGCGGCGTCGAGCAGCGCGAAGCGCTCCGGCCAGCCGGGCGCGTCGTGCAGCCGGTCGACGAGCTCGTGCGCGCCGCGGCCGAGCACGTCCTCGAGCGCGACGACGTGGTTGGTGAGCTCCTCCATCGGCAGGCCGAGCACGCGGCGCGCGCCGAGCGGCGTGAGGTCGACCTGCACGCCGGCGGCGCTGCCCGCGAACTCCGTGTCGGTCGGCCGGTCGGTGAGCCCGCCGACGAACGCGGCGAACCGCTCGCCGTCGATCCGGTAGGGCACGCCGAAGCAGACGATCGCCACCGCGCCCGCGAACGGCACCTCGACCCGCCGCAGCGGCGCCGCGCTGTGCTCGCGCCAGCCCGAGTAGCGCAGGACGTGCCCGCGCAGGCCCGCGTGCGGCTGGCCGCGGACGAGCTCCGTGCTCAGGACCCCTTCGCCAGCTCCAGGAACGCCTCGTAGCGGCGCTTGTCGCGCTCGGCGGCCCGCATCTCCTCGGTGCCTTCCTCGGCGTTCTCGATCTCCGACTCCGCGCGCTGCAGCCGCTCCTCGAGGTCGCCCGTGTTGAGCTCGTCGATCTCGAAGATCTCGTCGACCAGGAGCAGCGCCCGGTTGCCGTAGACCTGCAGGAAGCCCTCGCCCTGCGCGTAGCGCACGACGTCGGACTCGGACTTGTAGAGCCGCAGCTCGGTCGGGTCGAGCATGCCGAGCAGCGGCATGTGGTTGGCGAGGATGCCGATCGAGCCCACGGACGTGCGCGTCGAGACCATCTCGACCTCGTCGTTGAAGGCCTCCCCCTCGGGGGTCAGGACCTCGACCTGGAACGGCGTGCGAGCCACTTAGGAGTCCTTCTTGTCCTTGTCGGAGTCGTCGTCCGAGTCGTCATCGTCGGAGTCGTCCTTGGACTCGGCCTTCGCCTCGTCGTCGGAGTCGTCGTCGTCCGAGGAGTCGTCGTCGGACTCGGCCTTCGCGTCGTCGTCGCCCTCGGCGGTCGTCTCGTCCTCGCCCTCGTCCTCGTCGCTCTCGTCCTTGTCCTTCTTGTCCTCGCCGCTGACCGACGACACGACGTCGTCGATCGAGCCCTTGAGCAGGAACGCGCCCTCCGGGAGGTCGTCGTGCTTGCCGTCGAGGATCTCGCGGAACGAGCGCACGGTCTCGCCGATCGGCACGTAGGTGCCGGGCGTGCCGGTGAACGCCTCGGCGACGTGGAACGGCTGGGACAGGAAGCGCTCGATGCGGCGCGCGCGCTGGACGAGCACGCGGTCCTCGTCGGACAGCTCGTCGATGCCGAGGATCGCGATGATGTCCTGCAGCTCGCGGTAGCGCTGCAGCACCTCCTTGACCTCGTTGGCGACGTTGAAGTGCTCCTCGCCGACGATCTCGGGCTTGAGGATGGTCGACGTCGAGTCGAGCGGGTCGACCGCCGGGTAGATGCCCTTCTCCGCGATCGAGCGCGACAGCGTCGTCGTCGCGTTGAGGTGGGCGAACACCGACGCGGGCGCCGGGTCGGTGAGGTCGTCCGCCGGCACGTAGATCGCCTGGATCGAGGTGACCGAGCCCTTGCGGGTCGACGTGATCCGCTCCTGCAGCTGGCCCATCTCCGACTCCAGCGTCGGCTGGTAGCCGACCTGCGACGGCATGCGGCCGAGCAGCGCGGACACCTCGGAGCCGGCCTGCACGAAGCGGAAGATGTTGTCGATGAAGAGGAGCACGTCCTGCCCCTCCTCGTCGCGGAAGTACTCCGCCATCGTCAGCCCCGACAGCGCGACGCGCATGCGCGCGCCGGGCGGCTCGTTCATCTGGCCGAACACGAGCATCGTCTTGTCGATGACGCCCGACTCCGTCATCTCGAGCCACAGGTCGTTGCCCTCGCGCGAGCGCTCGCCCACGCCGCAGAACGCCGACAGGCCGCCGTGCTCCTGGGCGAGGTTGTTGATCAGCTCCTGGATGATCACCGTCTTGCCGACGCCGGCGCCGCCGAACAGGCCGACCTTGCCGCCCTGGGCGTAGGGCGCGAGCAGGTCGATGACCTTGATGCCGGTCTCGAACATCTCGGTGGTCGGCGTGAGCTGCTCGACGGTCGGGGCGCTGCGGTGGATCGGCCAGCGCTCGGTGTCGTCGTCGAGCTGGTCGCCCCCGTCGATCGTCTCGCCGAGCAGGTTGAAGATGCGCCCGAGCGTGATGTTGCCGACCGGCACGGTGATCGGGCCGCCGGTGTCGATGACCTCCATGCCGCGGGCGAGACCGTCGGTGGTGTCCATGGCGACCGCGCGCACGCGGTCGTCGCCGAGGTGCTGCTGGACCTCGCAGACCAGCCGCGAGGAGATGCCGCCCGAGATCTTCTCGTCGTCCTCGGAGCCCTCGCGCTCGACGTAGATCGCGGAGTTGATCTCCGGCAGCTCGTCGGGGAAGACGGCCTCGATGACGACGCCCTGGATCTCCTCGATCCGGCCGACGTTGCGGCCGTTGCCGCCGGTGTCGTCCTTCTTCTCTTCGGTCTCAGTGGCCATGGGGCTCCGTTCTAGATCAGCGACTCAGCGCCGGCGACCACTTCCAGGATCTCCTGGGTGATCTCCGCCTGGCGTTCACGGTTCATCTGCAAGGTCAGGTCGTCGATGATCTCGCTCGCGTTCTGCGAGGCGTTGCGCATCGCGGTCATGCGCGCGCCGTGCTCCGACGCCGTCGACTCGAGCAGCGCGCGGTAGATCGAGATCTCGACGTAGGCGGGCACGAGGCGGCCCAGGATCTCCTCGGGGTCGGGCTCGTACTCGACGAGCGAGCGCTTGTGCTCCTGGCTCGTGTCCTCGTCGGCGCCCTGCGGGGCCTGCTCCTCGCCGTCGGAGTCCTCGTCGTCGTCGTCCTCGAGGATCGAGGCCTGCTGGAGCGGCAGCAGCGTCTCGCGCGTCACCTTCTGGCTCAGCGGCGAGATGTAGCCGTTGTAGAAGATCTCGACGCGGTCGAGCTCGCCGTCGATGTAGGCGGCCGTCAGGTCCGACGCGATGTCGCGAGCGTCGCCGTAGGACGGGCGGTCGGTGAAGCCCGTGTACTGGCCCACGGGCGCCCGGCCGCGGAACGTGAGCGAGGAGACGCCGCGGCGGCCGGAGGCGTAGAAGCGGACCTCCTTGCCCTGGCCGGAGAACTCGTCGCCCGCGCGCACGCCGGCGCGGATGATCTGCGAGTTGAAGGCGCCGGCCAGGCCGCGGTCCCCGGTCACGAGCAGGATGCCGACGCGGTCCTCGCTGTCGTGCTCGTTGAGGATCGGGAGCTGCGGGATGTCGCCCGCCGCCTCCGCCGCCTGGCGCGTCATGCGCCGGATCGCGCCCGCGTACGGCCGCAGCGCCTCGATGCGCTGCTCGGCCTTGCGCAGGCGCGCCGCCGCCACCATCTCCATCGCACGGGTGATCTTCTGGATGTTCTTGACCGACCCGATGCGGTTCTTGACGTCCTTCAGCGCCATGGGTGACTACTCGTTGCTGGAGCCCGCACCGACGGGCTCCTTCTCCGAGCTCTCCTCGCTCTCGTCGTCGCCGTTGTCGTCGTCCGACTTGCTCTCGTCCTCCGAGCTGTCGCGCGAGCTGCCCTCGTCCTCCGGCTGGCCCTCCTCGTCGAGGTCGTAGCCGAAGTCCTTGGCGAACTCGTCGATCGCCTCGTCGAGCGCCTTGACCGTCTCGTCCGACCAGTCGCCGTCGTGGATCTTCTCGAGCGTCTCCGACGCCGACGAGTGCAGCCGCTCGACGAGCTCGCGGTGGAACTCGGCGACGCGGTCGGCCTTGACGCGGTCGACGTAGCCGTTGGTGGCGGCGTAGAGGACCGCCACCTGGTCCTCGACCGCCATCGGGTTGCGCTCGTTCTGGTTCAGCGTGTTGACGAGCCGCTCGCCGCGGGCCAGCGTGCGCTGGGTGTCCTGGTCGAGGTCGGAGCCGAACTGCGCGAACGCCTCGAGGTCGCGGTACTGGGACAGCTCGATCTTCAGCTTGCCGGCCACCTTCCGCAGCGGCGTGATCTGCGCGTTGCCGCCCACGCGCGACACCGAGATGCCGACGTTGATGGCCGGGCGCACGCCCGAGTAGAAGAGGTTCGGCTCGAGGAAGATCTGGCCGTCGGTGATCGAGATGACGTTGGTCGGGATGTAGGCAGACACGTCGCCGGCCTGCGTCTCGATCACCGGCAGCGCGGTCAGCGAGCCGCCGCCGAGGTCGTCGTTGAGCTTGACCGCCCGCTCGAGCAGGCGCGAGTGCAGGTAGAAGACGTCGCCCGGGTACGCCTCACGGCCCGGCGGGCGGCGCAGCAGCAGCGACATCTGCCGGTACGCGTACGCGTGCTTGGTCAGGTCGTCGTAGATGCAGAGCGCGTGGCGGCCGCTGTAGAGGAAGAACTCGGCCATCGCGCAGCCCGCGTAGGGCGCCATGAACTTGATCGGCGCGGCCTCGTCGGCCGGCGCGGCGACGATGATCGTGTTGTCGAGCGCGCCCGCGTCGTCGAGCGTCTGCGCGAGGCCGACCACGGTCGACATGCGCTGCCCGATCGCCACGTACACCGAGATGATGTCCGAGTCCTTGTTGTTGATGATCGTGTCGAGCGCGATCGCCGTCTTGCCGGTCTGGCGGTCGCCGATGATCAGCTCGCGCTGGCCGCGGCCGATCGGGATCATCCCGTCGATCGCCTTCAGGCCGGTCTGCAGCGGCTCCTTCACCGGCTGGCGCTGGACGACGCCCGGGGCCTTGAACTCGGCCGGACGGGTCTCCTCGGTCTCGATGTCGCCCTTGCCGTCGAGCGGGTTGCCGAGCGGGTCGACGATGCGGCCGAGCAGGCCCTCGCCGACCGGGATCTCCAGCAGGCGGTTGGTGCGCTTGACCGTGTCGCCCTCGACGATGTGCTCCCAGGGGCCGAACAGCACGGTGCCGACGTTGTCGGACTCGAGGTTGAGCGCGAGGCCGGTGACGTCGTGGGGCAGCTCGAGCATCTCGAACGCCTGGCAGTTCTCGAGGCCATGGACGCGTGCGATGCCGTCGGCCACGGACAGGACGGTGCCCACCTCGGTGAGGTCGGCCTGCCCCTCGTCGAGCCCTTCGATGCGGCTCTTGAGGATGGAGGTGATCTCGTCTGGCTTGATCTGCATCTATGCCCTTGCCACTTGTTTGCGGAGTTGTTCGAGACGCGCGCGGATCGACGCGTCGATGATGGAGTTCCCGACCCGGACGACGATGCCGCCGAGGATGTCGGGCTCGACCTTGGCCGACAGCTCGATCTTCTGACCGGTCTGCTCGCCGATGCGGTCGCCGATGTGCTTGACGGTCTGCTTGTCGAGCTCGATCGCCGATGTCACCTCCACCGGCAGCAGCTTGTTCTCGCGCTGCCACATCTGGTCCAGCTCCCGCCGGATGCGGAACACGGCCGGCATGCGGTGCTTCTCGATCAGCAGCTCGAGGAAGTTGTCGAAGATCTCCTCGGTGCCCGAAAGCGCCTTCTTCAGGCCGTCCTTCTTCTCCGGAGTGGAGAAGTAGGGCGAGAAGAAGAACACCTGCAGCTCGCGGTTCTCGCTGAGCGCATCGGCGAACTGGCCGAGCTGCTCGCGCACGGCGTCGAGCTTGTTCTGCTCCTCCGCGACCTCGAAGAGCGAGCGGGCGTAGACCGTGGCGATCTCCTCCATGGCGCTAGTGGCCCCGGTCGCCGGACAGGGCGGCGAAGTCCAGCTCGGACAGCGCCTCCTCGACGAGCTTCTTCTGGTCGGCCTCGGTCAGCGTCTTGCGCGTGACCTTCTCGGTCGCCAGCACCGTCAGGTCCGCGACCTCGTTGCGGATCTCCTGGATCGCCCGGCGCGTCTCCTGCTCGATGTCGCGCCGCGTGGAGGCCATCATCTCCTCGCGCTTGCGCCGACCCTCGGCGATGATCTCGGCCTCGTTGTTCTCGGCGGTCTTGCGGGCCCGCGCGACGATGTCCTCGGCCTGCTGGCGCGCCTCGTGGAGCCGCTCGCGGTACTCCTGGAGGATCTTGTCGGCCTCGGTGCGCGTGCGCTCGGCCGTGTCGATGGCGTCCTCGATCGCCTGCTGGCGCTTGTCCAGCGCCTCCGCGATGCGCGGGAAGGCGACCTTGCTGAGGATGTACATCGAGATGACGAAGACCAGCAGCGTCCAGATCATCAACCCGACGTCGGGTGAGACCAGGAAGGAGCCGCCGCCCTCCTCTTCTGCCGCGAAGACCGGGGTGAGCATTAGAGGAAGAAGGCGATCAGGCCCGCCACCAGGCCGTAGAAGAAGCACGCCTCGGTAAGGGCGAAGCCGAGCCACTGGATGCCGGTGATCTCGTCGCGCATCTCGGGCTGGCGGGTGACCGACTCGATCACCTTGCCGAAGATGATGCCGATGCCGACACCGGCGCCGACGGCGCCGAGACCGCCACCCACGCCGAGCGCGATCGCGCGGCCCGCGTCAGCGCCGGCGTCCGCCTGCGCGAAGAGCGAGAAGAGAAGGGGCAGGACGTCCACGGTGAGTCTCCTTTGGCTAGTGGCCTTCGGCGACCGAGCCGCCGAGATAGATCGCGCTGAGCACGGTGAAGATGAACGCCTGCAGCGTCGCCACCAGACCCAGCTCGAAGAGGTACAGGATCACGCCGGCGGGCAGGGTGAGGACGCCGAGGACCTCGAGTCCCAGCAGGACCGCGAGCCCACCGGACATGAACAGGATGATCAGGTGGCCGGCGAGGATGTTGGCGAAGAGTCGTACGGACAGCGAGAGCAGCCGCATGAAGTTCGACACCAGCTCGAGCACGAACAGCGGCGCGGCGCCGGGCCCGCTGACGCCCTCGGGGATCAGGCCCTTCATGTAGCCGATGAAGCCCTTGGCGCGGATGCCCTCGACGTTGAACGAGACGAAGACCACGAGCGCGAGCACGAGCGGGACCGAGATGTTGGCGGTGGCCGCGTAGAGCGCGAAGGCCGGGAACTCGAAGCCGAGGACCTCGATCTTCTCGTGCGAGTTGGTCGGCAGCGGGATGTAGCCGATCAGGTTCGAGTACCAGATGAAGAAGAACAGCGTGGCCAGGAACGGGAACCACTTGCGCGCCATCTTGTCGTCCATGTTGCCGCCGGTGATGTCGTCGCGGATGAACGCGTAGACGGTCTCGACCCCGGTCTGGACGCGGTTCGGGCGAGCCTGCATGCGGTTGGCGATGTAGACCATCGTCGCCACGGCGAGGACGGCCGCCAGCACGACGTAGAGGACGCCCTTGTTGAGGTCCAGCGGGCCCGGCAGGTCGACCCAGCTGTCGAGCTGGAACTCGTTCTGGGGCTGGAACTCGTCGTTGTCCTGGCGCTTGAAGCCGAAGATGATCACGACCAGGAAGATCGAGAGCAGGTAGACCCCGAAGATCGCGAGGCCGATCTTGCGTCCGGTGCTCACTTGGCGCTCCCGGTGGCGTGGAGGAGGAGCGAGAGCGCGAAGTAGACGGTGAAGGCGACCGCGACGGTGATCGCCGCCGTCAGCCCGTCCTCGCGCTCGCCGAGCAGCCCGACGGCGAGGATGGCGCCGCCGACGATCCAGGCGCGCCCGAGCGAGCCGAAGAGATGGAGCCCGACCTCCTGGCGCACGCTGCTCGCCTGCTTGGCGCGCCGCTCGAGCACGGCGCCGGCCGCGCGCTGCGCGATCCAGGCGATCGCGCCGACCGCGTAGCCGAGCATCGGGAGCCCCGCGAACGCGACGAGCGGGAGCGCGGCGATCACGAGCACGACGTCGAGGTAGCGGACGAGTGCCACGGGTTCAGGGACGGATGTCAGGGCAGCATCGGGCATGGGGGGACAGGCGCGCCACCCTACAGCCGCCGGAGGGATTTCGGCGGCTGGTGGCGACGTGAGGGAAACGTAGCGCGAAATTCGACTTTGTAACAACTTTGTGACACCCGGCTCATGCGCGGGATGTCACACCACTTCCCTCCGGAGCTACGGCACAACCTTCAGCTGGGCGAGCAGGGCGCCGGAGTTGTGGAACTCGATCTCGAAGATCCCGGTGATGTCGGCCTTGAACGAGACGGGGACCGTCTCGCCGGCCGGCACGGCCTTCGTGATGTCGTAGCCGTGGACGTGGATCTCCTCGTCGACGTCGCTGGTGACGCGGAAGCGGACGGTCTCGCCCTCCTCGTAGTTCAGCGCCTTCTCCTGCCCGGCCTTCAGCAGCACCGGCTTGGGCTTCGGCTTCGGCGTGGCGGTCGGCGTCGGCGTGCCCTCCTCGGCCGCGGCGCCGCCGGTGGTGGCGGTGGCGCTCGGCGTGGCCGTGGACGCGGCGTTGCTCGGCTCGTCGGTATCGTCGCCGCCGCCGGCGAGCAGGATCACCGCGACCACCGCGATCACCGCGGCGATGCCGAGGAAGGTCAGGCGTTGGCCGCGGCTCATCCGCCTAGGACACTAGAGAACCCCGGGAGGGACCATGCCCACACGTAGCGCACACGCCGAGTGGAACGGCGCGATCGATTCCGGCGACGGGAAGATGGCGTTCGGCTCCGGCGCCTTCGAAGGCCCGTACTCGTTCCAGTCGCGCATGAAGGACGGTCCGGGAACGAACCCCGAGGAGCTGATCGGCGCCGCCCACGCCGGCTGCTTCTCGATGGCGCTCTCGCTCATCCTCGGCAACGACGGCAACCCGCCCGAGTCGATCTCCACCGACGCCAAGGTCAGCTTCGAGCAGCAGGGCGAGGGCTGGGCGATCACCGGCATCGAGCTGACCACGCGCGGCAAGGTGCCGGGCATGGACGAGGACGCGTTCCGCAAGGCAGCCGAGACGGCCAAGGAGGCGTGCCCGGTGTCGGTGGCGCTGAGCGTGCCGATCACGCTGAACGCGTCGCTCGATTGATCGCCCACAGGACGATCCCGAGCGCGATCAGCCCGCCGGCGTAGGCGAAGGTCACCGGCTCGTCGAACGCCTTCTGGATGATCAGGGCGATGCACGCGAGCACGCCGAGCACCGGCAGCGCCGTCGGCGCGTGGAAGTGCTCGTGGTCGACGGGCTCGCGCCGCAGCACGAGCACGGCGGAGTTCACGCACACGAACACGAACAGCAGCAGCAGTACGGTGGTGTCGGCGAGCGTGTCGAGGCTGCCGATGATGACGAGCACGGCCGCCAGGGACGCCGTGAAGGCGATCGCCAGGTACGGCGTCCGGCGGCTCGGGTGCACGCGCCCGAAGGCCGGCGGCACGATCCCCTCGCGGCTCATGCCGTAGACGAGCCGCGAGGCCATGATCAGGTTGATCAGCGCGCCGTTGGTGAGCGCGAACAGCGCGATCGCGGAGAAGACCTTGGTCGACATCGCGAGCGGGCCCTTGTCGACCACCTCGAGCAGCGGCCCGGACGAGTCGACGAGCTGGTCGGTCGGCACCGCCATCGAGGCGATCACCGTCACGAGCATGTAGACGATGCCCGCGATCCCGAGGCCGAGGAACAGCGCGCGCGGGAAGACCCGTGACGGGTCGCGCGTCTCCTCGGCGACGTTGACCGAGTCCTCGAACCCGATCAGCGCGAAGAAGGCCAGCGACGCGCCGGCCAGGATCGCGATCGGGACCGACTCGCCCTCCTTGAACTCGAGCGCGCGCCCGGCGTCCCCGCCGCCGTCGAGCAGGAACGCGGCGCCGATCACCACCACGAGCAGGAGCCCGCAGAGCTCGATCGAGGTCAGGCCCATGTTGATCCCGACCGACTCCTTGATCCCGCGGAAGTTGATCAGCGAGATGACCGAGACGAACACGAGCCCGACCAGCACCGTCGGCAGGTCGACGAACTCGCTCAGGTAGTCGCCGCCGAACGCCGTGGCGAGCGTCGCCGCCGAGGTGACGCCCGAGGCCATGACGGCGAACGCGACGACGAAGGTGAAGAAGTCCGAGCCCCACGCGCGGTTGACGTACAGCGCGGCGCCCGCGGCCTGCGGGTACTTCGTCACCAGCTCGGAATACGACGCGGCGGTGAACAGCGCGAGCACCCCGGCGAGCAGGAACGCGGCCCAGATCGCCCCGCCGACCTCGCCGCCGACCTCCCCGACCAGCGCGTAGATGCCGGCGCCGAGCACGTCCCCGATCACGAAGACGGTCAGCATCTTGGCGCTGATGGCTGGCTGGAGCTTGGGAGCTTCGGTGGCGGCGGTCATTCCCCCGCGTATACCCGCCGACCGCCAATTAGGCGATACGTGCTGAAACGGGGGGCGGCGAGCACCCCGTCGGGCTCGACGGTGAGCGGCCCGACCGCGGTGCTCTGGGTGCCGGCGGCGAAGAACGCGTCGATCACGCGCTGGCGGGTGCCGGCGTCGTCGTTCGCGGCCGCGCGCGTGAGCGCGCCGAGGACGCTGGTCATCGCCGCGTGGCCGAGCGCGGCGTACGGCCCGGGCGGCCGCTCGTAGGTGCGCTCGAAGGCCGCCTCGAAGGCCCGCAGCGCGGGTGTCGAGCCCGGGGCGGGCGCGCGCGAGACGAGCACCGTGCCGCGCGCCGCGCGGCCGCGGATCAGCTCCTCGACGCCGGCCCGCACCACCTCGTCGGGCAGCACCACCCGCGCCTCGGTCTCCGCCACGGCGGCTGCGCCGACCGGGTCGGAGCCGGTGTAGATGACCGCGCCGTCGCTGCCGGGTGTGGTGGCGAGCCGCGCGCCGGCCTCGCGCGCCGCCCGCCGCACCTCGGCGGCCAGCGCCTGCGAGCTGTCGTCGCCCTCGGCCTCGACGACGATCCGCCGCGCGCCCGCCGCCCGCACGAGCGCGCGCGCCTGCGCGCGGTCGTCGCCGACGAGGCGGGCGAACGTGCGCCGCCCGGCCGGGTACCAGCGCGCGGGCTCGTCGGCCGCGACCGGCTCGGTGAAGCCCGCGTAGCCGGCGCCGAGCGAGACGTGCAGGATCCCGGTGGCGTTCAGCAGCGGGATCGCGGAGCGCGCGCCGGCCGAGTCGACCGTGCCGATCAGCGCCGAGGTCTGCGTGTCGGCCATCGCGATCCGCGCGGTGTCGGCGGCGGCCCGCTGGCGCGCCCGCGCACCGGCGGCGGCCTCGTCGAGCGACGAGAAGTTGACCGAGTACGCGCCGATCTTCCCGTCGACCTGGGCGAGCGCGAGCTTCTCGCCGTCGACGATGTCGCGCGAGACGCCGCCGCCCGGCGCGGGCAGCGACGAGTAGACCGTCAGGGTCGTGCCGCCGGTGGTCCCGCCGCGGCGGATCGCGTCGCGGTTGCCGCAGCCCGCAGCCAGCAGCGCGGCGGCGGCCAGGACGAGCGCCAGCGCCCGGCGGCTCACTTCCGCTTGGCCGCCCGCCGCGACGCGAGCAGCCGGTTGGCCGCGCGGCTGTGGCGGATGTAGGTCTTCACGACCCGGTACGACGGCCGCGGGCGGCCGCGGCGGTCGATCAGCGCGGAGTCCCACGTGGAGTCGGGCTCGGGCGCGACCCAGTGGTAGAAGTAGATCCGCTTGACGCGCCGGCTCAGGCGGGCCAGCTTCTTGACCTGGCGCGTCGCCTTCACCGCGTGCTTCTTCGAGTCGGCGAACTCGATCTTCGAGCCGTTGTCGCGGCGCACGAGCCCGCCGGTCTCCGTGAACCAGATCTGCGACTTCGTCTTGCGCGTGGCGCGCAGCAGCGAGCAGCGTGCCGCGGGTCCGGAAGCGGTTGGCGTCGATGTAGTTGTGCAGCGCCCAGATCTTCACCCGGAACGTCGTGCGGCGCTCGACCTTCCGCACCCACACCGGCATCGCCAGCGTGTCGAGCACCGACGGGCCGGCGATCGTGCAGCTGCGGCAGGTGCGCCGCATCATGTCGTAGTAGCGGGCGACGATGTCCGGGCGATTCCAGGTCGGCTGGCCGCGGTGGTTGGCCTCGTTCCAGGTGAAGTAGGTCTTGACCCAGGGGTAGTGGCGGCGGAAGGCGATGAACTCGCGCCGCATGCGGCTCGGCGTCGGCAGGTACTTGCGGCGCGCCTTGCGCGGCGAGCGCGAGTGGCTGAAGCCGAGCAGCACGCGCGCGCCGGCGTCGCGCGCGGCGGCCAGGTAGGCGTCGACCTCCGCCTTCTGCCACGGGACGCGCAGCGCGTCCCACGCCACGACGTAGCGGACGTCACGCGAGTGGAGCTGCTTCCAGGCGGGGTCCTGGAAGATCGCCGGGCTCTGCTCGCCGATCCCGATCGCCTTCGGCGCGGCGCCCGCCGTGGCGGGCAGGAGCAGCAGCGCGATCGCCGCCACGGCGGCGAAGGTCAGTCGGCGCACCGCCGCTCAGCCTCCGGTGAGGACGGTGTCCTCGTGCGAGTAGGCCGGGGCGCAGCAGCACAGCAGCACGAGCGGCTCGGTACCCGGGTTGAGCAGCTTGTGCACCGCGCCGGGCGCGATCACCACGCAGTCGCCGGCGCGCACGGGCGCCTCCTGGCCGTCGAGTCGCATCGTCCCCATCCCCGACGTGAACAGATAGATCTCCTCGGAGATGCGGTGGTAGTGCTCGGCCGTCTCGCCGCCCGGCGGGACCGTGGCCTCGGCGAGCGACTGGTGGGCGGCGTTGCCCGTCGGCACGCCGGCCAGCTCGCGGATCGACGAGCCGTCGGCGGTGATGAAGGACTCGCGGTCTTCGAGGCGGGCCGTCTGCACCGCCCCGATGGTAGAGCGCGGCCCCGCCGTCGCCGGCGGGGCCGCTGGGGTACTTAGGCCCGGACCCGGCGCACGAGGGCGCGGACCACGGGCTCCTGTCGGTGCCGTTCGCGGCGCTCGGAGGCGACCGCATGGGCGTACTGCTGGTGCATCAATGAGTGCATGGTGGGCTCCGGTAGATGGGACTGGAACGGAGCCGCCCACGGACACGCGTGAGACGAGAAGGGACCGGCTTGTGTCAGGCGGTCGCGGGCGGCGTTGGCTGCCCGCGACGAGGGAGCAGCCCTAGCGCGCGAGCAGGAGGATGAGATGCGTACGCGGGGCGGTCTTCGTCATGTCTCCTGCTCACCTCCTGGGGGTCGGACTGCTGGTCGACCGCGACGATACCCGACGCGCCGCGGCGCGTCGGTGCGGGTAACCCCACCTACCGCTGCGAATTCGCCCGTCTCCAACTCCTCCTCGAAGCGCTCGTCGATCTCGTGCTCGGAGGTGTCCGGGTCCTCCTTGCGCAGCTGCCACGCGCGGAGCTTCCGCAGCTTGAGGATCTCGAGCACGTAGACGAGGTAGACCGAGGCGCCGACCCCGAGCAGCAGCAGCGCGCCCATGACCAGCGCCCAGCCCGCGTTGAGGTCGCCGTTGCTCTCCGAGTAGGGGATGAAGCGCAGGGCGACCGCGAGCCCGGTCATGGTGATGGTCCACGCGTACAGGTAGAGCACGGTCTTGCGCTGCGAGAAGCCCATGCGGTGGAAGCGGTGGTGGAAGTGGTTGGAGTCGCCGCGGTAGACCGGCCGGCGGTACTTGATCCGCTTGGCGATCACGAACCCGGTGTCGAGGAACGGCACGGCCAGGATCACCAGCGGCACGACGAGGGCGATCAGGGCGTTGGTCTTGAGCGAGCCCTCGACGATCACCGCGCCGAGCAGCAGGCCGAGCAGGTTCGAGCCCGAGTCGCCCATGAAGACCGACGCCGGGTGGAAGTTGTGGATCAGGAAGCCGACCGCGGCCCCCGCGGTGCAGGCGGCGAGGATGCCGGCGGCGTCCTCGCGCAGGTCGAAGGCGATGATCGAGAAGCCGACCGCGGCGATCGCGCACACGCCGGCGGCGAGCCCGTCGACGCCGTCGGAGAAGTTGACGACGTTCATCACGATCACGAGCCCGACGAGCGTGATCGGGCCGCCGAGGTCGCCGAGCTCGACGCGGCCGAGGAACGGGAGCGTGAAGCTGTCGACGAGCACGCCGGAGAGCACGCAGATCAGCCCCGCCGCGACCTGCCCGAGCAGCTTCAGCGGCGGCGCGATGTCGTAGATGTCGTCGAGCAGCCCGACGAGCGTGATCAGCGCCGCCGCGCCGAGGATGCCGCGCATCTCGGTGGTGGCGGGCAGGAAGAGCGCGCCTGCGACCAGCACGCCGGCCAGGATCGCCAGCCCGCCGAGCAGCGGCGTCGGCTCGGTCGCCAGCCCGCGCTCCTGCACGGGATCCAGCGCCCCGAGGCGGCGCGCGAGCCGCGCGACGAGCGGCGTGACGGCCGTCGTCAGCGCGAGCGCGACGACGAAGGCGATCAGCGCACGTTCTTCCATGGGTTACGGAGAGGATCGCAGGGCATACGTTCGGTCATGTTGTCTTTCGACGCCCCGAGCGTCCTCCCCGCTCTGCTCACGCCGTTCGATTCGCGCGGGGAGGTCGACACCGCCGCGCTGCGCGACCACGTCGACTTCCTGGTCGAGGCCGGGGTGCACGGGATCATGCCCTGCGGCACCACCGGCGAGACCGCGCTGCTCGAGGCCGACGAGACGCTGGCGGTGGTGCGGACGGTGGTCGACGCCGCCGCCGGCCGGGTGCCGGTGGTCGCCCACGTCGGGCGCCCGGCGACCACGGCCACGGTGCGCCTGATCGAGGCCTCGATCGCCGCCGGCGCGGCGGGCGTGTCGGCGATCGTCCCCTACTACTACGCGCTCGGGGACCGCGAGATCGTCGCCCACTTCCGCGCGCTGCTGCGCGCGGCCGGCGACACGCCGCTGTTCGCCTACACGTTCCCGGCCCGCACCGGCAACGAGCTGAGCGCCGAGGCGTTCCGGACGCTGGTGGACGACGGCCTGGCGGGCCTGAAGGACTCGACGAGCGACGTCGACGTCCACGCGGGCTACCTCGCGGCGGCGCCCGGCGCGCAGATCTTCGTCGGCTCGCCCTCCTACCTGCTCGGCTCGCTGCGCGGGGGCTCGCGCGGCGGCGTGGCGGCGCTCGCCAACCTCCGGCCGGAGCTCATCCTCGCGCTCGCGGAGGCGTGGCGCGACGGCCGCGACGAGGAGGCCGAGCGGCTGCAGGAGGAGATCCGCGCGGCCGAGCGCGAGCTCGCCCAGGAGACGGCGCTCGTCGCGCTCAAGCGCGGCGTCGCCGAGCTGATGGCCGAGCGCGGCTCGCGCTACCCGGCCGCGCTGCGCAGCCCGCTCGGCGCCTGACGCCGCCCCATGAGGTGGACGACGACGCCGAGGGCGAGGAGCCCGAGGCCGATCCCGATCCACAGCGGCTCGAGGTAGAGCAGCACGAGGCCGGCGGCGCCGCACAGGATCCGCTCCGGCAGGCGCGCCGGGCCGAGCAGCCACGCCCCGGTGGCCACCGCCAGCGCCGCGACCGCCAGCGCGGACACCGCGAAGGCGAGCAGCACCGTCCCGACCGAGCCCTGCAGCAGCAGCCCTTCGCCGTTGTCGGTGAGCACGAACGCGAACGGGACGAGGAAGGCCGGCAGCGTGTACTTCCAGGTCAGCATCATCGTCCGGAAGGCGTTGCCGCCCGTGATCGCCGCGGCGGCGACGGCCGACAGCGCGGTCGGCGGGCTCACCTCGGACAGGACCGCGTAGTAGAAGATGAACATGTAGGCCGCCAGCGGCTCCACGCCGAGCTTGGTCAGCGCCGGCGACACGATCACCGCGGCGATGATGAACGAGGCGGTGACCGGCACCGCGAGCCCGAGCAGCAGCACGGCGACGGCGGCCAGCAGCGCGCACAGGAAGAGGCTTCCGCCGGCGACGTCGATGATGATCCCGGACAGGTTGAGGCCGAGCCCGGTGAGCGTGACGACCGCGACGATGATCCCCGCCGCCGCGCAGGTCGCCGCCACCGGGAGCACCGCCCGCGCGCCCGCGGCGAGCGCCGCGCCGACCTTCACCGGCGTCATCCGGTGCTCGGGGTCGAGGAACGAGAGCAGGAAGGCGAGCACCGTCGCGTAGAGCACGGCGCGGAACGGCGACAGCCCGATCGCCATGAAGAAGACGATCGCGAACAGCGACGAGAAGTGGTAGCCGTAGCGGAGGATCAGCTTCCCGGCCGGCGGCGTGTCGACCTTGACCTCCTCGGTCTCGAAGCGCCGCGCGTCGGCCTCGATGGCGAGGAAGATCCCGAGGTAGTAGAGGATCGACGGGATCAGCGCGTAGACCAGCACCGTCAGGTACGACACGTCGAGGAACTCGGCGATGATGAACGCGGCCGCGCCCAGCGTCGGCGGCGACAGCAGCGCGCCGATGCCGGAGGCGGCGAGCACGCCGCCGCCCTCCTCCTTGGGGTAGCCGGCGCGCTTGAGGATCGGCCAGGTCACGGAGCCGAGCGTGACCGTGGTGGCGACGCCGGAGCCCGACACCGTGCCGAGCAGGAAGCCCGCCATCGCCGTCGTGCGGCCCGGGCCGGTGCGGCGCTGCCCGGTGGCGGCGAGCGAGATGTCGAGGAAGAAGCGCCCGGCGCCGGAGTACTCGAGCACCGCGCCGTAGAGGGTGAACAGCACGATGTAGGTGGCGGCGACGTCGAGCGGGACGCCGAAGATGCCCTGCAGGCCCATGTACGTCTGCCCGACGATCCGCGGCACGCCGTAGCCGGCGTGGGCGATGTCCCAGCTCACCGGCAGCTCACCGCCGAAGAAGGCGTAGAGCAGGAAGGCGATCACCACCGCGGGCAGGATCCAGCCGACGGTGCGGCGGGTCGCCTCCAGCACGAGCAGGATCGTGGCGACGCCGAAGAGGATGTCGAGGTCGTTGGGCTGCGCGGCGCGGCGCACGAACTCGTCGAAGGTGACGAGCGTGTAGCCGAGCGCGACCACCGAGCCGAGCGCCAGCAGCCAGTCGGTGACGCCGGGGCTCTCGCGCTTGGCCTGCTCGTCGCGCTGGCCCCAGCCGCGGTAGACGAGGAACGTCATCGCCAGCGCGACGAGCAGGAAGCTCGTGCGGTAGCGCTGCGCGGGCACCGGGTTGAGCACCCAGTAGATCGCGTAGAGCGACAGCCCCGCGCACGCGACGAGGACGATCTTCTCGTGGATCGGGTCGAGCCTGCGGCCCGGCTTCTCGGCCTCGTGCTCCTCGGTGATCCTGTCGACGTCCTGCGTCGCTACGGCCATCTTGCCTCCACCTCGATGGTCAGGTGCCGCGGTGCCTTCGCGTACAGCGGGTAGCGCTCGCCGCCGACCTCGAGCGTGCGCCGCCCGGTGGTCGTCGCGATCAGCGGCAGGCGCTCGAAGCGGCGCGGCTGCGCAGGTGCGAGCGCCATCCAGCGCCCGGGGGTCTTGGCGCCCGCGAGCGCGTAGTAGTCGAGCACCGCCTCGCTCGGGGACTCGACGCCGACCATGCGGAAGCCGGAGTCGCCGGCCTCGAACCGCTCGCGGGCGGGGACGCGGTAGTACGAGTGGCGGTAGGCGAGCGCGAAGCGCCCGTCCTCGGGCAGCGCCGCCTTGACGAGCACGCGGCCGCCGTCGTCGCGCACGACGACCTCGCGCCCGCCGCAGCCGGCGGCGAGCAGCGCGCCCGCGAGGGCGACGATGGCGAGCGGCCTACGAGCCACCCGACTCGTCGTAGTAGCGCTTGGCCCCCGGGTGCAGCTCGATCGGGGAGATCACCTCGGCACCCTTCTTCGGGTCGAGGTTCTTCGCCTCGGGATGCACCGCCTCGAGCTCGCTCTTCTGGTCGTAGAGCAGCTTCGTGAGGTCGTGGGCGAGCTTCTCGTCCATCTCCTCCGAGACCACGAGGTAGTTCGGGACGGCGATCGTCGGCACGTCCTTGCTGACGCCCTTGTAGGTGCCCTTCGGGATCGTGTCGTTGCGGTAGACGTCGCCGAACTTCTCGGTGAGCTTGTCGGTGTAGACCGTGGTGTCGAGCATCGTGATCTTGTCGGTGGTCACGAGGTCGGTGATCGCGCCGGTGGGGAGGCCGCCGGACCAGAAGAAGGCGTCGATCGAGCCGTCCTTCATGGCTTGGACCGACTCCTCGACGCCGAGGCCCTGGCGCTTGATGTCGCCCTTCGGGTCCATGCCCGCCGCCTCGAGCACGCGGTCGGCGATGACCTCGGTGCCGGAGTTCGGGGCGCCGACCGAGACGCGCTTGCCCTTCAGGTCCTCGATCGTCTTGATGCCCGAGCCGGACTTGGCGACGACCTGGGTGTAGTTGTCGTAGATCTGCGCGAGGACGCGCATCGGGACTTCCTCCTTGAACGCCTCGCGGCCCTCGACGGCGTCGAGCGCGGTGTCGGCGAGCGTGAAGGCGATGTCGGAGCCGCCGTCCTTGATCAGGATCAGGTTGTCGACCGACGCCGAGGTGGTCTCGGCGGTCGCCTTGTAGCCCTCGAGGTTCGAGGAGATGACCTTCGCGAGGCCGCCGCCGTAGACGAAGTACACGCCGCTCGTCCCGCCGGTGGCGATCGACAGACGGCCGCCCTCGCCGCTCTCGGACCCCGAGCCGCTGCCTTCACCGCCGCACCCCGCGGCGAGCGCGACCACGCCCACCAGCGCCAGCATTCGCCGGAAACCCCGCATCAGTTTCTCCTCCCGCATTGACCTCTCCCAGGACAGGGTTGCCCCGTGCGGCGCGGGGCTACACCGTCAGGGGGCCGTGCGGTCGTAGTACTCCTGCGCGCCGTCGTGCAGCCCGATCGGGGCGATCACGCGCTGGGCGCGGGCGCGGTCGGTGACCAGGCGGGCGTCGAACAGGAGCTTCGTCAGGTCATAGGCGAGCCCGGCGTCCGTGGCCTCGTCGACGACGATGTAGTTGGGGATCGTGACGGTCGGGACCGCCCCGGTGAGCCGGTAGGTCCCGGCTGGGATCACCCCGCGCTCGTAGACGCCGCCCCAGCGCGTGCGCAGCTCGGGCGTCCAGCCGCCGAGGTCGACGAGGGCCACCGGAGTGCGCTTGGCGAGCTGCGTGATCGCGTCGGTCGGCACGCCGCCGGACCAGAAGAACGCCTCGATGTCGCCGGCCTCGAGCGCGTCGGCGGACTCCGACACGCCGAGCTGGCGGCGGTCGGGCTCGACGCCGGCGACCTCGAGCAGGCGGTCGGCGACGACCTGCGTGCCGGAGTCGGGCGAGCCGACGCTCACCCGCCTCCCCTCGAGGTCCTCGAGCTTCGTGATCGGCGCGTCGGCGCGGATGACGAGCTGGGTGTAGCTCGGGTAGATCTGCGCGAGCGCGCGCAGCGGCACCGGGCGGCCGAACGCCTCGCGGCCGACGGCGGCGTCGAGCGCGGTGTCGCCGAGCGTGAGCGCGATCTGCGCCTTGCCGTCGTCGAGGCGCAGCAGGTTCTCGACCGAGCCGGTCGTCTCGAGCGCGCGGCCGCGGTAGCCGTCGAGCCGCTCGCTGATCTGGCGGGCGAGGCGCGCGCCGTAGACGGCGTAGATCCCGCCCTTGCCGCCGGTGGCGACGGTCAGCGTCTCGGGCGCCGGCTCCGGCTCCTGGTTGCCGACGTCGCCGCCGCCGCACCCGGCGAGCAGGAGCGCCGCGGCCGCCGAGGCGAGCGCGCGGCGCATGGCTCAGACCGCGGTCGGGGTGCCCAGCTGTGCGTAGAGCGGGTGGGCCTCCGCGATCGCGGTCACCCGCTCCGCGAGGTCGACGCGGCGGTCCTCGAAGCCGGGCTGCAGCGCGGACGCGATGATCTTGCCGACCTCCTGGAACTCGTCGGCCTGGATGCCGCGGGTGGCGAGCGCGCTCGTGCCCACGCGCAGGCCGCTCGTGACCATCGGCGGGCGGGGGTCGAACGGGACCGCGTTGCGGTTGACGGTGATGCCGATGTCGTGCAGCCGGTCCTCGGCCTGCTGGCCGTCGAGCTCGGACTCGCGGAGGTCGACGAGCACGAGGTGCACGTCGGTGCCGCCGGTGAGGACGTTCACGCCATTGCCGGCCTGCAGCAGCTCCTCGGCGACGGCCTTGGCGCCGGCGACGGTCCGCTCCTGGCGCTCCTTGAAGACGTCGGACTGGGCGATCTTGAGCGCGACCGCCTTGCCGGCGATGACGTGCTCGAGCGGGCCGCCCTGCTGGCCCGGGAAGACCGCGGAGTTGATCTTCTTGGCGAACTCCTCGCGGCAGATGATCATGCCGCCGCGGGCGCCGCCGAGTGTCTTGTGGATGGTCGTCGTGACCACGTCGGCGTACGGCACCGGGTTGGGGTGCAGGCCGGCGGCGACGAGGCCCGCGAAGTGGGCCATGTCGACGAGCAGGAGAGCGCCGACGGCGTCGGCGATCTCGCGGAAGCGCTCGAAGTCGAGGAAGCGCGGGTAGGCGCTCCAGCCCGCGAGCAGCAGCTTCGGCTTGCGCTCGTGGGCGATCCGCTCGACCTCGTCCATGTCGATCAGGCAGTCCTCGGGCGTGACCTCGTACGGCGCGATGTCGTAGAGGCGGCCGGAGACGTTGATCTTCATCCCGTGGCTGAGGTGGCCGCCGTGCGGGAGGCTCAGGCCCATGATCGTGTCGCCGGGCTGCAGCAGCGCGTGGTAGACGGCGGTGTTGGCCTGCGCGCCGGCGTGGGGCTGGACGTTGACGTGGTCGCCGCCGAACAGCTCCTTCGCGCGGTCGATGGCGAGCTGCTCGATGACGTCGACGTGCTCGCAGCCGCCGTAGTAGCGCTTGCCGGGGTAGCCCTCGGCGTACTTGTTGGTGAGGACGCTCCCCTGGCACTCGAGGACGGCCTGGGGGACGAAGTTCTCGGACGCGATCATCTCCAGCGTGCGCCGCTGGCGATCGAGCTCGAGGTCGATGGCCTCGGCGACCTCAGGGTCGACCTCGGCGAGCGGGCGCTCGAAGTAGTCGGGCTGGAGTTCGGTCATGGGGTCACCGTACCAGCGCGCGCGGCCTCCTCGACCACGTCTGCGGGGACCGCGCCGGGACGCACGATCTCGTATCCGCCGGCCTCCTCGTAGCGGCGCAGATCGATCACCGTGGAGGGCGTCCCGGGCAGCTCGCCGGCGTCGATCACGAGGTCCGCGCCGTCGCGGATCGTGCCCGGCACCTCGTCGAGCCGGCGCGCGTCGGGGCCGCCGGTCACGTTGGCGGAGCTCTGCAGCACGACCGAGCGCGCGCCGCGGAGCAGCGGCGCGTCGGGCACCCGCAGCCCCAGGCCCTCGCCGCCGGCGAACGGGAAGCGCGAGCGCGGGTTGGGCAGCAGCAGCGTCACGCCGCCGGGCAGGAGCCGCGCCATCAGCGCCCGCGTGCGCGGGCCCAGCTCGGGCAGCGCGGCGAGCGCCGCCTCGAGCTCGAACCACATGACGGCGCTCGGCTTGCGGGTCGGCCGCCCCTTCAGCGCGTACAGCCGCTCGACCGCCGCGGCGTTCTCGGGGTCGCACGCGAGCCCGTAGACGGTGTCGGCGGGGAACACGGCCACGCCGCCGCCGGCGATGCAGCGGTCGAGGGCCTCAGACGTGGACATCGCACCGGAAGCGGGCTAGCTTCGCCCTATGCGCCGCGCGCTGGTCGCCTCGGTCGCCGTGCTCCTCGCGTTCCCCGCAGCGGCGCGCGCCGACCACGTGAGCGTCGCGCTGCACGTGTCGGCGCGACTCGGCGACCGGCTGAGCGACAACACGTGGCTGGTGGTCGTCGACTGGAACATCGACTGCACCGGCCCGGCGCCCGGCCAGGCGAACTACACCGGCAACCTCTACCTCGACGAGTACGACACGGGCGACTCTGTGTCCGGCGGCTCCACCTCCAGCGCCTCTGGCAGCGACACCTTCCCCGTCGAGCGCCGCGCGCGGCCGCGCACCATGACCTCGAGGATCCAGGCCGCCTGCTTCGACAGCGGTCCTGGGAACCACGGGTCGGGGACCTACGGCGCGACCGGCAACGCCGTGCGCGTCCCGGCCAAGGGCGACGAGGACGGGGACGGCGTCATCGACGCGCGGCCTTCGCCGCCGCCCGGCGGAGGCGGCCCGACCGCGCCGCCCAGCGGGCGCTGCGCGGTGGAGAAGCTCGGCACGTCCGCCGCCGACACGCTCTTGGGGACGTCCGCGGGCGACCGCATCCTCGGCCTGGCCGGCGACGACTTCCTGCGGGGCCTCGACGGCGACGACTGTCTCGTTGGCGGGCCGGGCTTCGACCGCCTCAGCGGCGGCACGGGGAACGATCGGATGGAGGGAGGCGACGCGACGGACCGCTTGGACGGCGACGGCGGCGACGACCGGTTGATCGGCGGCGACGACCCCGACGGCCTCTCGGGTCGCAGCGGCGACGACAACCTCGCCGGGAGCGGAGGCGGCGACAGGTTGGTCGGCGCGGTCGGAGACGATCGGCTGAGCGGCGGCGGTGGCAACGACTCGATCTCCGGTGGCGTCGGGCGCGATCGGCTCTTCGGCGGAGCGGGTGCCGACCGGCTGCTCGGAGGGCCGGGGCGGAACCGCTACTCCGCAGGCGCCGGCAACGACGTCGTCGACGCCCGCAACCGGCGGGCGGAGGTTGTGTCCTGCGGCGCCGGCCGCGACCGGGCGCGGGTCGACCGCAGCGACACGGTCCGCGGCTGCGAGCGCTTCCGGCGCGGCTGACGCCATCCGGTCTTGGCGCGCGATCATCGGCCCACGACCACGCGCTCGTGGCCGGCGAGGTCGCGAATGGTCTCGACTGTCCGGCCGATCATCAGCCGACCGACCGCGGGCGCCTGGCCCGCGCCGACCTCGAGCGCGATGAACGGCACGCCCTCCGCCTGTTGGATCAGGCGGCGGACGACGTCGAGCCCGTCGGCGCCGCCGTACAGCGCCTCGCGCGGCTCGAACCCGATGTCCGCGGGCAGCCGCTCGCCTTCGGCGACGTACGGCGGGTTGGAGAGGACCGCGTCGGCGTCGAGGCCCGCGAGCAGGTCCCCCTCGACGAACTCCACCTCGAGGCCAAGCCGCTCCGCGTTGCCGCGCGCGACCGCGAGCGCCGCTGCCGATGAGTCCGTGGCCGCCACGCGCAGGTCGGGCCGCTCGGTCTTCAGCGCCAGCGCGATCGCGCCCGAGCCGGTGCCGACGTCGACCACGCGCGCGCCCTCGGGCAGCTCGAGGGCGGCCTCGACCACGAACTCCGTCTCCGGCCGCGGGATCAGCACGCGCGGGTCGACCGCGAGGTCGATCGTGCGGAAGCCCTTCGTGCCGAGGATGTACGCCACCGGCTCCCGCCGCCGCCGCCGCGCCGCGAGGTCCATGAACGCCCGCGCCTCGTCCGGCTCGAGCCCGCGGTCGGGCGACACGATGAGGTCCGCCCGGCCGACGCCGAGCACGTGCGCGAGCAGCAGCTCCGCGTCGAGGCGAGGCGTGTCGCAGCCCGACGCGTCAAGCGCGATCACGGCGGAGTCGAGCGCGTCGCGCACGCTCGTCCGGCCGAGCAGCCGCCGAGTCATCGGCGTCGCCGAGGGTCGTGGCCGCGGGCATTCCGCCGCGTCACGAAGTCGAGGCGGCTTCGAGTCGCGCGCGCTTCTCCGCGTCCTGCAGCGCCGCGGTCTGCTCGTCGAGCGCGCCCCCGAGCACCTCTTCGAGGTTGTGGACCGTGAGCTTCACCCGGTGGTCGGTCACGCGGCGCTCGGGAAAGTTGTAGGTGCGGATCTTCTCGGCGCGCTCGCCGGTGCCGACCTGCGCCTTGCGCTCGGCCGCCAGCTCGGCCTGCTGCTCGGCGAGCTTCGCCTCGTACAGCCGCGCGCGCAGCACCTTCATCGCCTTCTCGCGGTTCTGCAGCTGCGACTTCTCGTCCTGCATCGAGACCACGATCCCGGTCGGCTTGTGGGTGATCCGCACGGCGGAGTCGGTGGTGTTGACCGACTGCCCGCCCGGGCCGCTCGACCGGTAGACGTCGATCTCGAGGTCGGCCTGGTTGACCTCGATGTCGACGTCCTCGGCCTCGGGCAGCACGGCGACCGTCGCGGTCGAGGTGTGGATGCGCCCCTGCGACTCGGTCTCCGGCACGCGCTGCACCCGGTGCGTCCCGCCCTCGAACTTGAACACCGAGTAGGCGCCGTCGCCCTTGATCTCGAGCGTGTAGGAGCCGTCGGTCGCGCCCAGCGTCTCGGTCTTGAACCCGCGCCGCTCCGCGTAGCGGGTGAGCATCTTGTAGAGGTCGCCGGCCCACAGGCCGGCCTCGTCGCCGCCCGCGCCGGCGCGGATCTCGACGATCACGTCCTTTTCGTCGTTGGGGTCGCGCTCGACCATCGCGAGCCGGATCTCCTCTCCCAGCTCGGCCATGCGCTCCCGCGCGGCCTCCATCTCCGCCCGCAGCTCGGGATCCTCGCCGCCCTCGGCCAGCATCTCCTCCGCGCCCTCGGCGTCGGACTTGGCATGCCGCCATTCCTCCGCGAGCTTGGCGGCCCCGGAGAGCTGGTTGAAGAGGCGCCCCGCCTCGGCGTAGCGCTGCCGGTCCCCGATCACCTCGGGATCCGACATCTGCGACTGCACGTCCTGGAAGCGGGCCTCGATCTGCTCGACGAGCGACTCGATCATGGCCCGGAGGAGCTTAGGCGACGACCTCCATGCCCACCTTGTCCTCGGCGGACGCGGCGCGCGGGTCCTCGACGGCGAGGACGGCCTCCATCGAGGCGATCGCGACGGCGAGCTGGTCGAGGTCGGGCTCGCGCGTGGTCAGCTTCTGCAGCTGCATCCCCGGCCACATGACGCTGCGCACCCAGGCCTTGCGGCGGTTGCGGCCGGCCCACTTGATGACCTCGAACGAGAGGCCGGCGATCAGCGGCACGCCGATGATCCGCGAGGCGACCAGCCAGTACCAGGCCGGCAGGCCCAGCGGCGCGAAGACGAAGATGGCCACGATCATCACGATCAGGAGGAAGCTCGTGCCGCAGCGCGGGTGCAGGCGCGAGTACTTCTGCGCGTTCTCGGGCGTGAGCTCCTCGCCGGCCTCGAAGCACGAGATCGTCTTGTGCTCGGCGCCGTGGTACTCGAACACGCGCCGCAGCTCCTTCATCTTCGAGAGCAGCGCGAGGTAGCCGAGGAAGATCGCGGTCCGCAGGATCCCCTCGACGAGCCAGAACAGGAACGCGCTGCCGAGGTGGTCCTTGAAGATGCTGGTCAGCCCGACCGGCACGACGAAGAACAGGCCGATGGCCAGCGCCAGCGCGGCGATGACCGTGCCGACCCACATGCCGCTCGAGATCGGCTCCTCGTCCTCGGGCAGCTGGGCGTTGGCGGAGATGCCGAGCGCGTTGAAGCCGATCTTCAGCGACTCGGCGAGCGCGACGACGCCGCGGACGATCGGCCAGCGGTAGACGCGATGCCGCTTCGTCCAGGAGACGAGCGGGAACGACTGGACCTCGATCTCGCCGCGGGCGGCCTCGCCCTGCGGCAGGCCGTCCGGCCCGATCTGCTCGGGCAGCGGCTTGCGGACCGCGACGGCCCAGGTCGAGACGCCGCGCATCATCACGCCCTCGAGCACCGCCTGCCCGCCGACGGGCGCATCCTTCTGCGCCATCAGGGCGCCGTCTGGCAGGCGGGTCTCCGGCATATGAGCTGGGTGGCTAGCTCTTGTCGCCGCGGGCGCGGCGGGCAGCGCGGCGCTGGAAGCGCTCCACGCGACCACCCGTGTCGACCAGCTTCTGCTTGCCCGTATAGAACGGGTGGCAGTTCGAGCAGATCTCCACATGGATCTCGGGCTGGGTCGAGCGCGTCGTGAACTCGTTGCCGCAAGTGCAGCGAACGTGTGCCTCGACGTACTCCGGATGGATGTCGGTCTTCATGTAGTCGATTGTAGAGGCGGCCTGTGGACCTCGAATAGCATCGGCAGTTCGATGCCGAACCTTCACCACCGCGAGGCCGGCGACCGCGGCGACCCCGCCGTCCTCCTGGTCCACGGCTTCCCGGAGTCGTCCTACATGTGGCGCGAGATCCTGCCGCCGCTGGCCGAGGCGGGCTACCACGCGCTCGCCCCCGACCTCGCCGGCTACGGCGACTCGGAGCCGGATCCCCGGGCACCTGGCAGCGCCACGTCGAGGCGCTCGAGCGGCTTCCGTACCGCCCAGGGCCTCGAGCGCGTGACGCTCGTCGTCCACGACTGGGGCGGGCTGATCGGCCTGCGCTGGGCGTGCGATCACCCCGACGCCGTCGAGGCGCTCGTCATCTCCGACACCGGCTTCTTCCCCGATGGCCGGTGGCACGACCTCGCCGCGGCGATGCGCTCCGACCAGGGCGAGGCGCTCGTCGACAGCATGACCGAGGAGAACTTCGCGGCGATGCTCGGGAGCATGGGCGGCGATCGGGCCGGACGAGGCGCGCGAGTACTTCAAGGCGCTGGCCGACGAGCCGCGCCGCCGCGGGCTGCTCGAGCTCTACCGCTCGGGCGACTTCACCGAGCTCGAGGCCTACGAGGGCAGGCTGGCCGGGCTCGGCGTGCCGACGCTGATCCTGTGGGGCGCCGACGACCCGCTCGCGCCGCTCGCTTCCGCGCAGCGCTTCGAGCGCGAGATCCCCGGCTCGGAGCTGGTGGTGCTCGACGGCACCGGGCACTTCGTGGTCGACGACGCGCCCGACCGCTACGCCGAGGCGCTCCTGCGCTTCCTCAGGCAGGCCCGCCCCGGCACGGCACGCTGAGCTGGTTGTCGCCCTCGGCGCGCTCGTCGACCGTGCCGGTGGGGTCGACGTCGACGGTCAGCACCTGCCCCGGCGTGCACGGCGGCCCCTGAACCTCGACGAGCGCGCGCTCGCCGGGCTGGAGCTCGGGCGCCTGCGCCGGGGTCAGCGCGGTCCCGTCGACCGAGACGACGACGTCGAACGGCCCGGCCAGCGAGCGGCCGCGGTTGACGACCGGGACCAGGTAGCGCGCGTGGGTGGCGTCGGCGCCGGGGCGCGCCTCGACGCCGAGCGGACGCAGGTTCGGGCGCAGGTCGGGCTGGCGGCAGACCGGCGAGGTCGCCTTCGACGAAGCGACGCGGTCACCGTCGGCGTCGAGCCAGCGGAAGCGCACGAAAGTCCGGTACGAGGCCGGCGCGTCGAGCGAGACGACGCGCTTCGTGTAGACGTACTTGCCGACGCCGGGGTCGCTGCTCAGCCACTTGCCGAAGCCGGTCGCCGACACGCGATGCCAGTCCGGGTCCTCGGGCGAGCGCGTCTGCAGCGTGAAGCGCATCTGCAGCTTGCGCGCGCCCTTGCGCACCCGCATCCGCCCCTCGAACGTCGCCTCGCGGGCGGCCGGGTCGAGCGCCGACTGGCACCCGAGCAGGCGCACGCCGCTGCTCGCCGCCTGGGCGGGAGCGGCCAGGACGAGGCCGGCGAGGAGCAGCGAGAACATGAGCGCGATTCGGCGCATAGGCGGCCAATTAACGCGCAGAGGCCGCCCGAGTTGCGGGGCGGCCTCGGTTCAGGTGATCTGGTAGAGCGGGCCGTCGCCGCCCTCGGGCGGGGTCAGGCGCCCGCCCTTGGCCGTGATCGCTCCGCACTGCACGCAGTTCGAGGGGTTGACGATCAGGTCGACGTTGCCGTTCTCGGGCGCGTCCTCGGGCACCTCGTAGACGCCCGCCGGGCACATCCACTGCCACGCCTCGGCGACCTCGCGCGGCACGTTCTTCTCGATCCGGATGTGGCTCGGCGCGTCGTCGCGCGTCGCGTTGCCGGTCAGGAAGACGCCCGAGAGCTTGTCGAACGTGTACTTGCCGTCGGGCTTCGGATAGCGCTCGTGGCGGTCGGTCATCAGCAGCGGCTGCTCGGCGTCGCGGTGCGTCGGCCAGTGGCCGCCGGGCAGCTTGCCCTTGGTGACCGTCATCGCGTTGACGATCGCGCCGCCGACGATCAGGCCCTTGGCGAACGGCTGCTTCATGTTGCGCGACTCGTAGAGGTCCGACCCGATGTGCGAGTCGTAGACCGCGTGCTCGTAGGACGAGAAGTCGCTCGAGCCGGCCTTCAGCTGCTTGTAGATCGTCTCCGCGGCGAGGATCCCCGACTTGATCGCGAGGTGGACGCCCTTGAGCTTCGGCACGTTGACCATGCCGGCCGCGTCGCCGGCGATCAGCATGCCGGGCGCGTGCAGCGTGGGCATCGCCCAGTAGCCGCCCTCGGGGATCGCCTTCGCGCCCCAGCCCACGCGCTTGCCGCCCTCGAGGATCTTGCGCACCCGCGGGTGCAGCTTGAACTCCTGGAGCAGGTCGTGCGGGGACAGCCGCGCGTCGGCCCAGTCGAGGCCGGCCACGAAGCCGATCGAGACGCGGTTGGCCTCGCCCTCGCGGTTCATGGGGTAGATCCACGAGCCGCCGAACTCCTTGTACTTGGCCTGCCGGCGCAGCGGCCAGCCGAGCGTGTGGATGACCTTGTCGAGCGGCTGCTCGACCTCCCACACCTCCTTGACCCCGAGCGCCCACACCTGCGGGTCCTTGGCGGCGAGGCCGAGGCCCTTGAGCGCGGCGCCGGTCAGGTGGCCCCAGCAGCCCTCGGCGAGCACGGTCGCCTTGGCGGTGATGTCGGAGCCGGGCTCGAAGTTGCCCTTCTCCCCGCCCTCCTTGTCACGGCCCTTGTCGCCGGAGCGGACGCCGACCACGCGGCCGTCCTCCACCAGCAGCTTGGCGCCGACGGTCTCGGACAGGAGGTACGCGCCCGCCTCCTCGGCCTTCTCGCCCAGCCAGCGGTTGAGCTCGGCGACCGAGATGACGTAGTTGCCGTGGTTGCGGAACGGCGGCGGTACCGGCCGCAGCGGGATCGAGCGCTTCTTGTTGAGCATGAAGTACACGCTCTCGCCGCCGACCTCGCCGTAGTGGGGCCACGAGTCGTCGTCGGGGAACAGCTCGCGGATCGCCGACGGGTTCATGACCGCGCCGGAGAGCTGGTGCGCGCCCGCGACCTTGCCCTTCTCGAGCACGGCGACCGGCACCTCGCCGAGCGCCTCCATCAGCTCCGGGTCGTCCTCGAGCAGCTGCAGCAGCCGGATCGCGCACGCGAGCCCGGCCTGGCCGCCGCCGACGATCGCGACGCCGACGTCGATCCGCTCGTCCTCGGCGTCGGTGGGCGGTCCGAGGAACTCCCCCGCCGAGTCGACCGGCGGGGGGAACTGACTGGGAGCGACCGACACCTAGGAGCCCTTCTTCGCCTTCACGGCCTCGGTGAGCTTCGGGACGATCTTGTTCAGGTCGCCCACGATGCCGAGGTCGGAGAACTCGAAGATCGGGGCGTTCGAGTCCTTGTTGATCGCCACGATGTTCTCCGAGGACTGCATGCCGACCTTGTGCTGGATCGCGCCGGAGATGCCGGCCGCCAGGTACAGCTTCGGCGCGACGGTCTTGCCCGTCTGGCCGATCTGGGCGGCGTAGGGGAACCAGCCGGCGTCGACCACCGCGCGGGTGGCGGCGACGGCGCCGCCGAGCGCGCTCGCCAGCTCCTCGAGCTGCTCGAAGCCCTCGGCCTTGCCGAGCCCGCGGCCACCGGCCACGAGGTAGTCGGCGTCCTCGATGTTGACGTCGGCGCCGCGCTGCTCGCCGCGCTCGACCATCGTCGCCTTCAGCGAGTGCGGCGCGTACTCGACCTCGACGTCCTCGATCTCGGCCGGGTGGGTGGGGGCGGAATTCCCCTCGCTCGCCTCGAAGGCGTTGAGGCGGCCGATGATCACGCCGACGTCGGCGCGGTAGTGGACGTCGGAGATCTGCGAGTCCTGGAGGATCGGGCGCTCGGCGACGAGCTTGCCGTCCTCGACCCGCACGCTCGTGACCTCCATGCAGACGCCGGCGTCGAGGCGCGCGGTCAGGCCGGCGCCGATCTCGAAGCCGAGCAGGCCGCCGCCGAACAGCGCGTAGCCGTGGCCGTTGTCCGAGATGACCTTCGCCATCGCGTCGACGACCGGCTGCGCGAGGCCCTCGGGGCCTTCGACGCGGAACACCTTCGAGGCGCCGTAGGCGCCGAGCGACCCGACGAGCTCGTCGGACAGGCCGGCCTTGTCGCCGACCACGATCGCGTGGCACTCGGTGCCCAGCTCGGAGGCGAGACGGGCGCCCTCGGAGACGGCGCCGAGCGAGTTCTTGTTGATCGCGCCGTCGTAGTGCAGCGCGTAGACGAGGATCCCGCTCATGCCAGGAGCTTCCTTTCATCCAGCCAGGCGACGATCTTCTCGACCGTCTCGTTCGTGTCCTCGTCCTCGATGATCTGGCCCGCGGACTTCTCCGGCGGGGCCTTGAACTCCGAGCAGTGGGCGCGCGCGTTGTCGTAGCCGACGCGGCCGGCGTCGATCTCGACGTCGCCGGCGCCGACCGACTCCAGCGGCTTCTTCTTGGCGCCCATGATCGCCTTCAGCGACGGGTAGCGCGGCTCGTTGATGGCGTCGCCGACCGAGATCACGGCCGGGCAGCTCGACGAGCACCGTGTCGTAGCCGTACTCGGCCTGGCGCTCGCAGCGGAGCTTGCCGTCCTCGACGTCGATCTTGATCACCTGGGTGAGGCTCGGCATCTGCAGGTGGTCGGCCACGACGGCGCCGATCGTGTAGCACTCGCCGTCGTCCGACTGCTGGCCGAGCAGCACGAGGTCCGGGCTCTCCTTCGAGAGCACCTGGGCGAGCGAGTAGCCGGTGCCGTTGACGTCGGAGCCGGCCAGCCCCTCGTCGGTGAGGTGCACGGAGCGGTCGGCGCCGAGCGACACCGCCTTGTGGAGCGCGCGCACGGCGCTCTCGGGGCCCATGGTGACGGCGATGACCTCGTCGACGTCGATCTGGCCACCCTCCTTCAGCTGCATGGCCGCCTCGATGGCGTGCGTGTCGAACGGGTTGAGGTTCTTCTCGCCTGAGCGGTTCAGCCGGCCGGTCGAGGGATCGATGCGCTTCTCGACCGCGGCGTCCGGCACCTCTTTGACGAGGACGCAGATCTTCACGGGTTCAGGGCCTCCTGTGACGGAACGAGCGTTCGCATCCTATCCGGATGGATGCCCGATTGACTTGTCAGTCAATCAGAACGCGCGCTCGTTGCGGCGCAGGGTGTCGAGCGCGTCGACCGTGACGGAGCCCCGCCAGTCCGCCTCCGCGGCCGGTGACCAGGCGGGAAAGTTGAAGGTCCAGCCGCCGTCGGCCTGCTGACCGCCGGCGAGCTGGTCGAGGTGCGCGTCGACGGCGGCGGGGTCGAAGAGCGGCCGCGCGAGCGAGTCCGGGAAGGGCGCGAAAGTCGAGCGGCGAGTGCGTCTCGCCGGGCGCGTCGGGGTCGAGCGTGACGACGGCGCGGAGTGCGGGCTCGACGCGCTCGAGCGCCTGCGCCGCGCGGTCGCGATCCGGCGCGTGGTCGAGGAAGCGCAGGGTCCCGATCAGCTCGTAGGCGCCGGGGTCGTCGAGCGCGTCGATGATCTGCCACATCAGCTCGGCGCTCTGCTCCACCCAGGGGTGCTGGACCCCGCGGGCGAGCAGCGTGCCGAGGATCTGCCCTGTCGAGACCGGCGACGCGCCGTCCTGCGGCTGCCACCAGGGCGCGTGCGGCCAGCCCTCGACGTTCGGCTCGACGAAGCGGGCCCCGCCCTCGGCGGGCGCGGTCGCCTGGAGCTGGTCGCAGGCGCCGGTGGCGAGCTCGTCGTCCCAGGCGTCGGCCTGGTCGAGGATGCGCAGCGCCTGCTCCGTGGCGGCGGGCTGGCTGTACGGCGTGCGGCCGTCGGGCTCGAGCGCCTGGCCGAAGCCGCCGTCGGCGTTGCGGTAGGCCGCGACGCGCGTCGCGGACGGGCGTGGGGTCGCCGCCGAGGAAGAGGCGCTCGAAGCGGCGGAGGTCGAGGACGCGACCGTGGGCCGCGAGGAAGTGGTGCGCGAGGTCGAGATCTGGCATGCCCTGCATCGAATCAGCCCCGTCTTGAACGGAACGGACATCGGGCCGCCGGTCGGAACCCGGCGCGGGGTCGTGGGACTATGGGGCGCATGTACCGCGAGCTCGCCGCCCCGCCCCTCGCGTGCCTGTGGGTCCGCACCGGCGGGGACTCGGCCGACGTCCTGCCGGACGGCTGCTCCGACCTGATCTGGCAGGCGGGGCGCGGCGCGTTCGTGGCCGGCCCGGACACCGGGCCCGTCGGGGTCGTCGCGCCGCCGGGCAGCGTGTTCGTGGGCGCGCGCTTCAGGCCTGGAGCGGGCGGCGCGGCGCTCGGCCTGCCGCTGTCCGAGCTGCGCGACCTGCGCGTCGGGCTCGACGACCTGCACCCCGAGCTGGCCGAGCGGCTGCCGGCCGACCTCGATCCGCACGAGGCGCTGCGGCGGGTCGCGGAGATCGCGCTGGCGGCACCGGCCGCGGACGCCGCCGTCGTCGAGGCGGCGCGGCGGCTCGAGCAGCCGGGGACGCGCGTCGAGGCGCTGGCCGGCGACCTCGGGCTCAGCGAGCGCCAGCTCCGCCGCCGCTTCCACGCCGCCGCCGGCTACGGCCCGAAGACGCTCCAGCGCGTGCTGCGCTTCCGCCGCTTCCTCGCCGCCGCCGGAGGCGACCTCGCCCGCGCCGCGCTCGACGCCGGCTACGCCGACCAGGCGCACCTCACGCGCGAGTGCACGCGCCTGGCGGGGCGGCCGCCGGCGGCGCTGCTCCGGCGATGAAGCGGGCGGGGAACCCCTCACCGTCAGGGCGTGACGGCGCCCTGGATGTAGTCGATGATCGCCTGCGTCGGCGCGCCGGGCGTGAACACCTCGGCCACCCCGAGCTCCTTGAGCTCCGGGATGTCCTGGGCCGGGATCGTCCCGCCCACGGTCACCACCACGTCGCCCGCGTCCTGCGCGCGCAGCAGCTCGATCACCTTCGGCACGAGCGTCATGTGCGCGCCGGACAGGATCGAGAGGCCGACCGCGTCGGCGTCCTCCTGCAGCACGGTCTCGACGATCTGCTCGGGCGTCTGGTGCAGGCCGGTGTAGATGACCTCCATGCCGGCGTCGCGCAGCGCGCGGGCGATGATCTTCGCCCCGCGGTCGTGCCCGTCGAGGCCCGGCTTGGCGACGACGACGCGGATCTTTCGGTTCGAGCTCGCCGCTGACATTCGCGGCGCGCAGCCTACTTGACCTTGAGCTTCATCTTCTGATCGGAGGCGCCGTGGATCGTGCAGTAGATCGTGTACGTGCCGCGCTTCGTCATCTTCTTCTTGTAGGAGCCGCTCGTCTTCACGCCCGAGTCGAACTTCTTCGGCCCCTTGAGGACCGTGACCGAGTGCGGGTTGCTCCCGACGAAGTTCCACTTGACCGTCGTCCCCTTCGACACGGTGACGGTGGGCACGCCGCTCGAGCGCACGTAGTAGTCGTCGCCGACCTTGACCGACCGGGCGGCCATGGCGACCGACGCCAGCGTTCCGAGGCAGCCCACGACGAGGGCGATGACGATGAGCTTCCGCATGTTTCCTGCTCCTAGAAGACCGGCGTTTCCGTGTACGTCCCGAACACCTGCTGAAGGCTCTCCACGATCTCGCCTTCGGTGGCGTGTACGCGAGCGCAGTCGAGAAGGTTCGGCATCAGGTTGGCATCCCCCGCGGCCGCCTCCCGCAATTGCGTGAGGGCGTGCTCGACCGCCTCGCTGTCGCGGCGGGCGCGGACGGCCTGGGTGCGGTCGATCTGCTTGCGCTCCAGCGCGGGGTCGATGTGGAGGATCTCCAAGGGTGCTCCGTCGCCCTCGGTGAAGTCGTTGACGCCGACCAGGATGCGGTCGCGGCGGTCGTACTCCAGCTGGAGCGTGTACGCCGCGTCAGCGATCTCGCGCTGCGGGAAGCCGCGCTTGACCGCCTCGACCATGCCGCCGAGCTCGTCGATCTTCGCGAAGTAGGCGTAGGCCTGCGCCTCGAGCTGGTCGGTCAGCGCCTCCACGAAGTAGGAGCCGCCGAGCGGGTCGATCGTGTTCGTCACGCCCGTCTCGTGGGCGATGATCTGCTGCGTGCGCAAGGCCACGCGCACCGCCGCCTCGGTCGGCAGCGCGAGCGCCTCGTCGTGCGAATTGGTGTGCAGCGACTGCGTGCCACCCAGCACCCCGGCGAGCGCCTCGATCGCCGTGCGCGCCACGTTGTTGAGCGGCTGCTGCGCGGTCAGCGAGACGCCGGCGGTCTGCACGTGCGTGCGCATCAGCCACGACTTCGGGTTGCGCGCGCCGAACGTGTCGCGCAGCTCGCGCGCCCAGATCCGCCGCGCCGCCCGGTACTTCGCGATCTCCTCGAAGAAGTCGATGTGCGCGTTGAAGAAGAAGCTCAGCCGCGGCGCGAACTCGTCGACGTCCAGACCGCGGGCGACCGCCTGCTCGACGTACGTGAGCCCGTCCTTGAGCGTGAACGCCAGCTCCTGCGCGGCCGTCGAGCCCGCCTCGCGGATGTGGTAGCCGGAGATCGAGACGGGATGCCAGCGCGGCAGCTCGCGCGCCGACCACTGGATCATGTCCCCGAGCAGCCGCATCGCGGGATCGACCGGGAAGCACCACTCCTTCTGGGCGATGTACTCCTTGAGGATGTCGGCCTGGATCGTCCCGCCCAGCCGGTCCCGCGGGACGCCACCCTCCTCCGCCGCCACGACGTAGTAGGCGAGCATGATCGCCGCCGGCGCGTTGACGGTCATCGACACCGTGACCTGGCCGAGGTCGATGCCCTGGAACAGGGTCTCCATGTCATCGAGCGAGTCGATCGCCACGCCCTCGCGGCCGACCTCGCCGAGCGACCGCGCGTGATCGGAGTCGTACCCCATCAGCGACGGCATGTCGAAGGCGGTGGAGAGCCCCGTCTGGCCGTGATCGAGCAGATACCGGAAGCGCGCGTTGGTCTCCTCCGCCGTCCCGAACCCCGCGAACTGGCGCATCGTCCACAACCGCCCGCGGTACATCGACGGATACACGCCGCGGGTGAACGGATACTCGCCCGGCAGGCCGATCTCAGCGGCCGCCGGCAGGTCCTGCTCCGTGTACAACGGCTGGATCGGCTCGCCGCTCAGCGTCGTGAACGACGACGGCCGCTCCGGCGTCGCCGCATAGCGCTCCGCCCAGGCTTCGAGCGCCGTTCTCTCCTCCGTCGCCATGCCGTCGATTCTGTCAGGTGACGCAGGCGTCGCAGGAGAAGCAGTGCTCCTCCGCGACCTTGCGCAGCACCGCGCGCATCGGCTCGACCGCCGGCGCCTCGTAGCCGCAGCCGAGGGTGGCGATCGAGATCGTGCGCTTCGGCGCGTCGGACCCGAGCGAGCGCAGGACGATGTCGTCACGCACGTTGGCGAGCGCGAGCGTCGGGATCAGCGTCACCCCGACGCCGGCCGCGACGAGCCCCTGCTTGCCGAGCCACTGGGCGGACTCGAAGCAGATCTTCGGCTCGAAGCCGACGGCGTGGGCGGCCATCCGCAGCGGCTCGGCGCACACGGGGTCGCGGCCCTCGATCCAGGTCTCGTCCGCGAGGTCGGCCATGCCGATCTCCTCGGCCTCCGCCAGCGGGTGGTCGCGCGGGAGCGCGAGGTGGAGCGGGTCGTCCATCAGGTGGTCGAGCACGATCTCGCCGGGGATCTCGGGCAGCTGGTCGGCGTTGGCGACGATGGCGATGTCGAGCTCGCCGGCCGCGAGCCGCGCGATCAGCTCGGAGGAGATCGCCTCGTCGAGCCGCAGGTGCACGTCGGGGTACGCGTCGTCGAACGCGCGCACCGCGAGCGGGATCAGCGTCGCGTTGGCCGTCGGCGGCGCGCCGATGTGCAGGCGGCCGCCCTCGAGCGAACCGAGGGCGTCGAGCTGGCTCTGGGCCGCGGTCAGGCGGTCGAGGATCGCGTCGGCGTGGCCGACCAGCAGCTCGCCCGCTTGCGTGAGGCGCACCCCGCGGGCCGAGCGCTCGACCAGCCGCGTGCCGGCCTCGGCCTCGAGCGTCGCGATCTGGCGGGAGACGGCGGGCTGGGTGAAGGCGAGCGACTCGGCCGCGGCGGAGAAGGAGCCGTGCGCGGCGACCTCGCGCAGGACCTTGAGGCGTCGGACGTCGAGCATGACCAAAGCGTATACCAATCAAGCAGAAAGATCATTTGTGTTTATACCCGCCGGAGAGCAGCATGCTCGCCATGCAACCCCACCCCACCTTCTCCCAGGCCCTGATCGAGCAGTTCGCCGGCGAGCGGACGCGCGCGGTGCGGCGACCCGCCCGCCGGCGGTTCGCCCGCCGGGCGAGATGTGAACGCCCCAGTTCCGACCGGCTGGCCATGGTCTGACGCGCCGCGCGGCCGCACCCTTCACGGGTGCCCGAACGCCTGACCCCGCTCGACGCCTCCTTCCTCCACACCGAGACCGCCCGCGCGCATATGCACGTGGCGTGGAAGGGTCGCTTCTCTCCCGACCCTGCCCGCCCTGCCATCACGCTGGCCCGGGTGCGGGCACAGGTGGCGTCGAGACTGGGGAGCGCGCCGCGCTTCCGCATGCGGCTCGCCTTCCCGCCCGGGGGGTTCGCGGCGCCGGTGTGGGTCGATGCTGAGGGGTTCGACCTGCGGCGCCACGTGATGGGGCTCTCCGCGGATGACGAGGTGCTCGCGCGCGCGGACTTCGACGCGCGGGCCGACGCGGTGCTCTCCTCACCGCTGGACCGCTCGCACCCGCTGTGGGAGATCCATCTCGCACCACGGCTCGAGGACGGCAGCGTGGGTCTCGTGATGAAGATCCACCACGCGATGGTCGACGGCAAGTCCGCGCTGGCCGTCGCCCTGCTGCTGCTCGACCTCGATCCGGATGCGCCCGAGCCCGCGCCGCCGGCTGAGGCGTGGGCCGGGGACCGGGTGCCAGGACCGGCTCGACTGGCGGTCGAAGCGCTGGTCGAGTCGGGGGCGGAGCCGCTGCGCGCGCTGGGCCGGGCGGCGCGCGCGGCGGGCTCCCCGCCGCGGCTGGGCGGGACGCTGCGGCGCGCGGCGCTCGCGGTCGGCGAGGACGTGGCGCGCTCGGCGCCCTCGTCGTTCCTCAACCCCGCGATCGGGCCGCGGCGGACGCTGGTGGGCCACACGGTGGCGGTCTCGAAGCTGCTCGACGTCAAGCACGCCTGGGGCGGGTCGCTCAACGACGTCGCGCTCACGGTGGTCGCGGGCGCGCTGCGGCAACTTGCTCTGCTGCGACGCGTGGCGCCGGCGCCGATGAAGGTGATGGTTCCCGTGTCGCGGCGGGGCGAGCAGGAGGCGGCGGACATGGGCAACCGGATCGCGTTCGTGTTCATCACGCTCCCGGTGCACCTGCGCGATCCGCTGTCGCGGCTGTGGGCGATCCGGGAGGAGACGGCGGCGTTCAAGGAGTCCGAGCGCGCGAGCGGCGGCGAGGCGCTGATGAGCGGGCTCGGCCTGCTGCCGTCGGCGCTGCAGGCGCCGGTGGCGCGCTACGCGGCGTCGCCGCGGATGTACAACCTCGTCGTCTCGAACGTGCCGGGGCCGCGGATGCCCGTCTACCTGCTCGGGGCGGAGTGCGTCGAGGTGCTGCCGGCGATCCCGCTGTCCGAGGGTCACGCGCTCTCGATCGGCGTCTTCACGCTCCGCGACCGGGTCTGCTTCGGCGCGTACGCGGATCCGGAGGCGCTGCCCCAGGTGCGCGAGCTGCCGGCCGCCTTGAGCGTCGCGACGCTCGAGCTCAGCGCGATCGTCGCGCACGGCCGCCCAGCCCCAGCCGGCGCCGAGGGCGGCGGCGGGCGGGACGAGGACCGCGAGGCCGATCGCCGTCCCCAGCTGAGCGGCGGTGTTCAGCACGCCCGACGCGACGCCTTGGGAGTCCTCGCCGCGCCGCCGGCGCCGGAGGCCGTCGACGCCACGCTGGCCGCGCCGAGGCCGCCGCCCATCAGGACGAAGGCGAGCAGCATCGGCGCTTGGGCAACCAGTGCGAGGGCGCCGGCGGCGATCGCCGCGAGGCCCGCGGCCATCGTCGCGCGAGGGTCGCGCGGCGCCAGCAGCGAGGCCGCGATCACGGCGAGGTTGAAGGGAGCGAACAGCAGCCCGTTGCTCGGTGTCCGCCGTCGAGCAGGGCGAGGAACATCGCGGGCGACGTCGTGGCGGTGAGCGCGAGCGCGACGAGGCTTCCGCGCGCGAGGCCGGGCGCTCCGAGCGCCTTGCGGGAGACGAGCGGGCGGCGCGCTGACGCGGCGAGCAGCCCGAGCCCGGCGAGCAGCGGGACGAGCATGCCCTCGCTCAGGCCGAGCAGGACGCCGGCGAGGCCGAGCGTCAGGGTGAGGGCGCCGAGCAGCTCGATCCGCGCCCGGTCGCCGTGGATCTCGGGCAGGACGCGGCCGGCGAGCACGGCGCCGGCGACGCCCACCGGGACGTTGACCGCGAACACCCACTCCCACCCGAACGCACTCGTGATCACGCCGCCGAGCACCCAGCCGGACGCGCCGCCGCCGGCGGCGGCCGCGGTCCAGATCGCGAGCGCGCGCTGCCGGGCCGCGCCCGCCGGCTCGGTGGCGACGAGCAGCGCGAGCGCGGAGGGGGCGACGAGCGCCGACCCCATGCCCTGGACCGCGCGCGCCGCGATCAGCGCGGCAGCGGTGGGGGCGAGCGCGCAGGCGAGCGACGCCGCGGCGAACACGAGCAGCCCGAGCCGGAACACCCGCCGCCGCCCGTAGCGGTCGGCCACCCGGCCGGCGAGCAGCAGCCCGCCGCCGAAGGTCAGCGTGTACGCGGTGATGACCCACTGCAGCCCTGCCGCGTCGAAGCCCAGGTCGCGCCCGATGGCCGGCAGGGCGATCGCCACGATCGTGACGTCGAGGACGACGACGAACTGCGCGACGCAGAGGAGCGCGAGGCGAGGCCCGCTCGCCGTTATGGCGCCGCCGACGGCGCTTTGACGGTCGTTACTGCCTTTCATGATTTTGGTGGTAACCGACTGTCGTTACGGGTAAACTCGCGTTTGGTGGTAACGCGCAGCGTCGAGAACATCGAGTTCTGGGGCAACGACCTCGCGCTCGACTTCGCGAACACGATCGAGCGGCCGGCCGATGGCGCGGCGGTCACCGACCATCTGCACGCCTACGCCGACCTCGTCACCTGGGCCCGCCGCGCCGGCGCGCTGCCGGACGGAGCGCGGCCCGGAGGTGGCGACCTCGAGCGGGCGCGCACGCTGAGGGCCGCGATCGCCGACGTGTTCGCCGCCAGGCAACGGGCGGGCGGTCGCCGCGGGCGTCGATGCGCGCGCTGATGGTCGCCTACGGCGACGCGGTCCAGAACGGGGTTCTCGCCGCCGGCGCCGACGCCGGGAGACCAGGCGGCCTCGACTGGGTCTGGACCGGGCGCCACCCCGACCGGCCGCTGTGGCCGATCGCGGTCGCCGCCGTCGACCTGCTCCGCTCCGAGCGGCTGGCGCGCGTCAAGCAGTGCGCCAACTGCAACTGGCTGTTCGTGGACCGCAGCCGCAACGGCTCACGCCGCTGGTGCTCGATGGACGAGTGCGGCGTCCACGTGAAGATGCGCCGCTACCGCGCGGCGCGGCGGGGGTGAATCGTCTCGCCGCGCGACAGCATCGCGACGAACTCGGCGATCCGCTTCGCGCGCGTCTCCGCTCGCTTCGCGTTCTGGATCCGGAAGAGGATCGCGTAGCGGTTGTTGCCGTCGAGCTCGCCGAAGAGCTTCGCGGCGGCCGGGTCGGCGTCGAGCGCGGCGCGCAGGTCGTCCGGCACCGTCGCGGTCGTCGGTGAGTCGTAGGCGCGCTCCCAGCGGCCGTCGGCCTTCGCGCGCTCGACCTCGGCCAGCCCGGCCGGCTGCATCGCGCCCGATGCGATCAGGGCCTCCGCCTTGGCGCGGTTGATCTTCGACCAGATCGAGCGCGCGCGGCGGGGCGTGAAGCGCTGGCGGTACCAGTCGTCGTCGATGCGCTTGGACTGGCCGTCGATCCAGCCGTACATCAGCGAGAGCTCGACCGCCTCGGCGTAGACGACGGTCGGGATGCCGCTCGCCTTCTTGGCGAACTTGATCCAGATCCCGTCGGAGGACCCGTGGTGCTCTGCGAGCCAGGCCTCGAACGCCGCCCGGCTCGCGAACGGGATCGCCTCGTCATCCATCCCGCATCGCCTCGCCCAGCAGCGCCCGCGCGATCACGAGCCGCTGGATCTCCGAGGTGCCCTCGTAGATCTCGGTCACCTTGGCGTCGCGGTAGTAGCGCTCGGCCGGGAACTCCTTCATGTAGCCGTAGCCGCCGAGGATCTGGATCGCCTCACCGGTCTGCGCGCGCGCCACCCGCGAGGCGAACAGCTTCGCCTGGGCGCCCTCGATCGTGTGCGGCTTCCCCGCGTCCTTCAGCCGCGCCGCCCGCCACACCAGCGCGCGCGCCGCCTCGATCTCGGTCTGCATCTCGGCGAGCTTCTCCTGGATGGGGCCGAGCCGCGCGATCGGGCCGCCGAAGGCGTGCCGCTCCTTCGCATACGACGTCGCGAGGTCGAACGCCGCCTGCGCGATCCCCACCGCCTGCGCCGCGATCCCGATCCGCCCGCCGTCGAGCGTCCGCAGCGCGATCGACATCCCGCGACCGGGCTCGCCCAGCCGCTCCGCCGGGGTGTCCTCGAAGGTGAGGTCGGTGGTCGAGGCGGAGTGCAGGCCGAGCTTGTCGGCCTCGGACCCGACCGCGAAGCCGTCGGCGCCCTTGCGCACAACGAACGCGCTGATCCGCTCACCCTCGCGCGCGAAGACGAGGAACGTCGAGGCGTGGGAGCCGTTGGTGATCCACTGCTTGGCGCCGGTGATCCGGCCGTCCTCGAAGCGCGAGCGCATCGCCGACGCGTCCGACCCCGACCCCGCCTCGGTCAGCGCGAACGCCCCGAGCTCCTCGCCCGACGCCAGGGCGGGCACGTACGAGGAGCCGTGGTCGAGCAGCGGCAGCGCGCACGCGCTCGTGTGCACCGCCACCGTCACGCCCACGCCGGCGTCGCCGCGCGACAGCTCCTCGAGCACGAGCATGTAGGCGAGGAAGTCGGCCCCGGCGCCGCCCTGCTCCTCCGGGACGCAGACGCCCATCAGCCCCAGCTCGCCCAGCTCGGTGAAGACGTCGGAGGGGAACGTGTGATTCCGGTCCCACTCGGCAGCGCGCGGCGCGACCTTCTCGTCCGCGAAGCGCCGCGCCAGCGAGCGGATCTCCTCCTGCTCGGCGGTCAGCTCGCTCACGACGTCGCCCGCCTCGCGATCAGCGACCCGGCGCCGCCCAGCGCCGCCGCCCCCGCCAGCGCGCCCGCGAACCGCAGCCGCCGGTTGAGCCGCTCGAAGCGCAGGATCTCCCAGCCCTCCTCCTTCGCCACCCGCGCCAGCGTCGGGTCCGGGTTGACCGCCACCGGATGCCCGACCGCGCGCAGCATCGGCAGGTCCGACTCGGAGTCCGAGTAGGCCCACGACGCCGCCAGGTCGATGCCCTCGTTCTCGGCCAGCTCGCGCATCGCCTCCGCCTTGCCCTCGCGGTAGGTGAACGGGCCGCCCGGGCGCCCGGTGTAGGAGCCGTCGACGATCTCGGCGCGCGACCCGACCGCCCCGTCGAAGGTCAGCACGATCGCCAGCAGCTCCGCCATCTCCTGCGACGCCGCGGTGCAGATCACGATCGGCCGGCCCGCGTCCTGGTGGCGGTAGGCCAGCTCGAGCATCCGCGGGTACAGCCGCGGCAGCACGCCGGACAGCACGTCCGGCGCCAGCCGCTGGAGATCGCGCACCCGGACGCCGCTCAGGAGCTCGCCGATCCGCGCCCGCAGCGCGTCCGCGCCGGCGTCGGTCGACCCCCGCAGGCGGAACAGCACGTTCTCGTAGAAGTCCCGCAGCAGCACCCGCCGGTTGACCAGGCCCGCCTTGTACGCGGCGCGACCGAACTGGAAGGCCGACGAGCCCTCCATGAGCGTGCGGTCGAGATCGAAGAACGCGGCTCCCCGTTCCTCGGGACGGCGCACCGCGCCGCCTCCGGGAGGGGGTGGGAGCAGCCGGAGCTTGCTCACACCTTGACGATGACGGCGTCGCCCTGCCCGCCGCCCGAGCAGATCGCCGCGCAGCCGTAGCCGCCGCCGCGGCGCCGCAGCTCGTGCACGAGCGTGCCGAGGATGCGGGCGCCGGACGCGCCGATCGGGTGCCCGATGGCGACCGCGCCGCCGTTGACGTTCACGCGGTCCTCGTCGAGGTCGAGCATCCGCATCGAGTTGAGCGTCACCGAGGCGAACGCCTCGTTGATCTCCCACAGGTCGATGTCGCCGGGCTGCAGCCCCGCCTTGTCGAGCGCCTTCTTGGCCGCGTTGGCGGGCGTGCGGGCCAGGTAGGGGAAGTCGTCGGCCACCGCCGCCTGGGCGATGATCGTGCCGAGCACCTCCTTGCCGTTGGCCGACGCCCACTCCTCGGAGGCGAGCACGAGCGCGCCGCCGCCGTCGTTGACGCCCGGCGAGTTGCCGGCGGTGTGGGAGCCCTCCGGGCCGCTCAGGCCGGGCAGCTTCGCGAGCCGCTCGAGCGTCGTGTCGCGGCGCGGGGCCTCGTCGACCTCGACCACGGTGTCGCCCTTCCGCGACTCGACGGTCACCGGCACGATCTCCTCCGGCAGGCGCCCCTCGTCGGTCGCGGCGATCGTGCGCTGGTGCGAGCGCAGCGCCCAGCGGTCCATGTCCGCGCGGGTCATCTCGAGCTCGTCGCCGACCTCGGTCGCCTCCTCGAACATCTGCTTCCCGCTGAACGGGTTGCGGAGCCCGTCCTGGATCATCGCGTCGAGCACCTTGGCGTCGCCCATGCGCATGCCGAAGCGGGCCTTCGGCAGCAGGTACGGCGCGTTCGACATCGACTCCATGCCGCCGGCCACCGCGACGTCGACGTCGCCGGCGCGGATCGCGTGGTCGAGGATGCCGGCCGCGCGCACGCCCGAGGCGCACACCTTGTTGATCGTCTCCGAGCTCACCTCGATCGGGATGCCGGCCTCGATCTGGGCCTGCCGCGAGGGGATCTGCCCCTGCCCCGCCTGCAGCACCTGACCCATGACGACGTGCTGCACCTCGCCGGGATCCACGCTCGCGCGCTCGAGCGCAGCCTCGATGGCGATCGCCCCGAGCTTCGTCGCGGGCAGAGACGCGAGACCGCCGCCGAGCTTGCCGACGGGCGTGCGGGCAGCGCTGAGGATCACGGTGTTGGGCATAGCCGAGAGACTAGTATCCGCGCCTTCGCATGGACGTTCGCGCCACCACCGAGGCGCCCCCAGGGACGGGGGCGGACACGATCGCCGTCGGTCTCTTCGAGGATGAGGGGATCGCGCACGACACGCCGGACGGCGCGCTCGGCGCGCTCGTCGACGCCGGTGAGGCGAAGCCCGCCTTCCGCAAGCTGGCGCTCACGCACGCCGAGGGCAAGCGCTGGCTGATCGCCGGCCTCGGCAAGCGCGACGAGTTCGACCCCGAGCGTGCCCGGATCGTGGCCGGCGGCGTGCTCGCCCGCGCCCGCGAGCTCGGTGCGAAGACGCTGTGCTGGGAGCTCCCCCACCACGTCTCCGACGCCCACGCCGCCGCCTTCGTCGAGGGCTCGGTCATGGGCGCCTACGACTTCACGATGTTCAAGAGCGGCGGCGACGACGAGGACGGCCCCGAGCTCGGGCGAGCTGATCGTCTCCGCCCACCACGACGTCGCCGCGCCGGTCGAGACGGGCCGCATCATCGGCGAGTCGGTCAACCTCACGCGCGACCTCCAGAACCGCCCCGCCAACGACCTCACCCCGCGAGCGCTCGCCGAGCGGGCGCGCGAGATCGCCGACAACCACGACACGCTGACCCTCGAGGTCATGGGCCGCGACGAGATCGTGGCGGCCGGCATGGGCGCGTTCGCCGGCGTCGCCCAGGGCAGCTACGAGGAGCCGCAGCTGATCACGCTGCGCTACGACGGGCCGGACGCGAGCGGCCCGGTGCTCGGCTACGTCGGCAAGGCGGTGACGTTCGACTCCGGCGGCATCTCGATCAAGCCCGGCAACAAGATGAGCGACATGAAGTTCGACATGTCGGGCGGCGCGGCCGTGCTGGGCGCCACCGCGGCGGTCGCGCGCCTCGATCTGCCCGGTCCGCCTCATCTCGCGTGATCGGCGCCACCGAGAACCTCCCGTCCGGCCGCTCGATGAAGCCCGGCGACATCCTGCGCGCCCGCAACGGCACGACGATCGAGGTCATCAACACCGACGCCGAGGGCCGGCTCGTGCTCGCCGACTGCCTGCACCATGCGGTCGAGCAGGGCGCCGAGCGGCTCGTCGACCTCGCCACGCTCACCGGCGCGATCGTGACGACGCTCGGCACCACCTACGCCGGCCTGATGGGCACCGACGACGACTGGTGCGAGGAGGTCTCCGCCGCGGGCCGCCGCGCCGGCGAGATCCTCTGGCGGCTGCCGCTGCACCCCGAGTACGCCGACCTCATCAAGGGCAAGTACGGCGACATCCTCAACGCGGTCGAGAACCGCCGCGCCGCCTCGGTGACCGCCGCGGAGTTCCTCAAGCGCTTCGTCGGCGAGGTGCCGTGGACGCACCTCGACATCGCCGGCGTGGCCTGGGACACCGGCAAGGCCTACGCGCCCAAGGGCGGCACGGGCTACGGCGTGCGGCTGCTGGTCGAGCTGGCCTCGTCTGACAGCGCCTAGCCGCCGATAAGCACCGGAATGGTGCTCTTCGCCGGACCGATCGTCATCGAGTGGTACTACCTCCCGATCTTCGTCCTGCTGGGCGTCGTCGCGCCGGTCGTCCTCGTCGGGCTCGTCTCCGAGCTCATCCTGCGGGCCCCTCGCCGCTCGGAGCCGCTCACGTGGGCGAAGCGGCGCCGGACGTGGGCGGGCGTCGCGGTCGGTTGGCTGCTGCTCGCGCTCGTCTTCGACGGCGTGATCCCGAAGCTGCGCGAGGGCGGCGAGGCGCGAGCCACCAAGCGCGCGCTCGACTTCACGCCGCACGAGCCGCAACCGCTCCCGGCGACGTTCAGCGTCACGGCCGTGAACGCCACGCTCGGCCCGCCGAGGCTGGTCAGCTACTACCTGATCGGCTCGAGCGCCCTCACCGATTCCCAGCAGCGGCCGGTGGGGCGGGTCGTGGCAGAGGACGGCAAGTGTGCGCTCACGCAGCTGGGACCGAAGCCGTTCCGGTGCCGCGAGCGGCGCACGCCCGCGGGCATCCGGGTCTTCTTCGCCGAGTCGCGCCGCAGCCAGGTGGGGCGCCGCATGGCGTTCGCCGTGCTGGACGGCACGCTGGTGCGCGTCACCTTCGAGCCGCTGCCCGAAGACTCCGTGCTCGCCTACTTCGACTCGCTGCGGCCGGTCGACAAGGACGACATCGAGTTCACGCGGGGATGATCGTGGCGCCGTTCGCCGGCCCGGTCTTCCCGGAGTGGTACTGGGGCCCGATCTTCTTCGCCCTGGTCTACGGCCCGGGTCTGCTGGCCGTCGCCTTCGTCGTCGACGTGGTCGCCCGCCGCCGGCTCAAGGGCTCGCGCCGCGCGGCGCTCGCGGCCGGCGTCGTGCTCGGCGGGACGCTGCTCATCCTGGGCGGGCGGGCGCTGATCGAGGACGTGCGCTTCGAGCGTGAAGCGACCGCCGTCGCCCGCGGTTTCGACTTCACGACCTACCGGCCCGCGCCGCTGCCGCGGCCGTTCACCGAGGAGCGGGTGACAGCCGACGACAACTGGACCGGCCCCGCCCTCATCAGCCACTACGCCGCCGGCCCGGGCGCGTACGCCACCGCCTTCCAGCAGCGGCCGATCGGCGAGGTCTCGCTCCAGGACGGGCACTGCTCGCTCACGAAGCTGGCCGGCAGCGGCACCAACTTCTTCGACGGACCGTGCCGGGCGCTCGGATCAGGCGTGTTCCTCGGCGCGTCCGAGACGATCGTCGACGGCAACGACGCCTTCGCCGTGCTCGACGGGACGCTGGTCCGGCTGCAGGCGTCGCAGGTCGGCGACCGCGATGTGCTCGCGTACTTCGACTCGCTGCGGCCGGTCGACAAGGCGAACCTGGAGTTCAAGCGCGGCTGATACCAATGCCCGCATGGACTTCGACCTCTCTGACGACCACGAGCTGATCCGCCGCACCGTCCGCGACTTCGCCGAGGGCGAGGTCGCGCCGGTGGCCGAGGAGCTGGATCGCGAGAAGCGCTTCCCGTACGAGATCGTCGCCAAGCTCGGCGAGCTCGGGCTCATGGGCATCCCGTTCCCCGAGGAGTACGGCGGCGCCGGCGGCGACACGCTCGCCTACGCGCTCGCCGTCGAGGAGCTCACGCGCGTCGACTCGAGCGTGGCGATCACGATGTGCGCGCACACGTCGCTCGGGACGCAGCCGATCTACCTGTTCGGCTCGGAGGAGCAGAAGCAGGAGTGGCTGCCGGAGCTGACCGCGGGGCGCAAGCTCGGCGCGTTCGGGCTGACCGAGCCGGAGGCCGGCTCGGACGCCGGCAACGTCCGCACCCGCGCGCGCCGCGACAACGGCGACTGGGTGATCGACGGCGCCAAGCAGTTCATCACCAACGCGGGCACCGACATCTCCGGCGTCGTCTCCATCACCGCCCGCACCGGCGCGGACGAGATCTCCAACTTGATCGTGCCGAACGGGACGCCCGGCTACGAGCAGGGCGAGCCGTACCGCAAGATGGGCTGGAACGCGTCGGACACGCGGCCGTTGACGTTCACGGACTGCCGGGTGCCGGAGGACGCGCTGCTCGGGCCGGTCGGCCAGGGCTTCAAGCAGTTCCTCCACATCCTCGACATCGGCCGCATCGGGGTCGCGGCGATGGGCGTCGGGCTCGCGCAGGGCGCGCTCGACGAGGCGCTGAAGTACGCCAAGGAGCGGCGCGCGTTCGGCAAGCCGATCTCCAAGTACCAGGCGATCCAGGCCAAGCTCGCCGACATGGCGACCGAGATCGAGGCGGCGCCGGCTGCTGACCTACAAGGCGGCGCGGCTCAAGGACGCGGGCCGCAACTTCACGCTGACCGCCGCGCAGGCCAAGCTCAAGACCGGCCGCCTCGCGGTGCGCGCGACCGAGGAGGCGGTCCAGATCCACGGCGGCTACGGCTACATCGAGGAGTACCCGGTGTGCCGCTTCTACCGCGACGCCAAGATCCTCACCATCGGCGAGGGCACCGACGAGGTCCAGCAGATGGTGATCGCGCGGGCGCTGGGGCGCCTAGGCGGCGGTGCCCGCCTCGATCGCCCACCGCCGCCCGGCGCTGCTTGGCGCGGTAGAGGTCGGCGTCGGCGGCGCGGTGCAGGTCCTCGGCGCAGAGGCCGTCGACCGGCAGCGCGGCGATCCCGATCGAGGCGTCGGCGACGGCGCCGAGCCGCTGCTCGAGCCGCTCGGCGGCCGCGCGCAGCTCGCCCGGGCCGGCCTCGGGCAGCAGCACCGCGAACTCGTCGCCGCCGAGGCGGCCGAGCACGTCGGCCGGGCGCAGGTCGGCGGCGAGCGTCCGCGCCACCTCGCACAGCAGGTCGTCGCCGGCGGCGTGGCCGCGGGTGTCGTTGATGCGTCTTGAAGTCGTCGAGGTCGATCACGATCAGGCCGAGCGGGCGGCCGTCGTGGCGGAGGTGGTCGGCCAGCTCGGCCGTGAAGCGCTCGGTGAAGCCGCGGCGGTTGAGCGCGCCGGTCAGCGGGTCGGCGCGCGAGAGCGACTGCAACTCGCCGCGCTGGCGCTCGCGGTTGACGGCCTGGGAGAACCCCATGACGGTGCCGGTCGCCAGCAGCGCGGCGAACACGACGATCGTCTCGGGCGTCGCGCTGCCGGCGAGCACCGCCCCGCCGACGTAGCCGGCGACCGACAACGCTCCGGTGGCGATCACGGAGCGCGGCGGGTACGACAGCGCCGCGAAGAACAGCGGCAGGAAGAACAGCGCCCGCAACGGGCTGTCGTCGCCGCCGTCGGCCGCGACGACGAGCGCGATCAGCGTCACGTCGAGCGCGGTCCAGACGAGGAAGAACGCCTCGCGCCAGTGCGAGCGCATCAGCGCGGCGGTGGGCAGGCGCGACATCAGGTAGCCGGAGGCCATGGCGACCGCCACCAGCGCCGCGATCTCCGCGCGGTGCGGCTGCTCCCAGGAGGCGCAGGCGTAACCGAGCACGACCAGCGCGACGGCGTAGGTCAGCCAGGCCCCGTCCCGGAGGGTGCGTTCGCGGAACTTGAGGAAGGCCTCGTCTGGCTCAGGGGTTGGCCACCAGCGCGCCATTTGGAGGAACATCGGCAGAAAGGCCAGACAGTTGAGCGGCAACGTGCCCGATCGGGTCCGCCGGTGGGCCCGGCTACGGTGCTCGGGATGCGCGTGCATCGCCGTGTGGGCGGTCCTGTTCGCCGTCTACGCGGCCACGCTCGGGGTCGACGCGCTCGGCAGGAGCGACTTCGCGGGCGACGAGCCGCGCCATCTGCTGACGGCCGAGTCGATCGTCTCCGACTTCGACATCGACCTCGGCGACGAGTTCTCCACCCGCGCCTACGCCGAGTGGCACCCGGGCGCGCTGCAGCCGGAGGGGATGGTCGTGCTCGGGCGCCGGCTCGAGCCGCAGGGCTTCGGCTTCGCGCTCCTGATCGCCCCCGCGTACGCGCTCGGCGGAGCGTTCGGCGTCGAGCTCTTCCTCGCCGCGGTGGCGGCGCTCGCGTTCGCGCTCGGGGCGCTGGTGGCGCGGCGGATCGTGCCGGAGCCGTGGGCGAGCGGCGGCGCGCTGCTCGTCGGGCTCTCGCCGCCGGCGCTCGCGAACGCCACCAGCGTCTACCCGGACCTGCTGGCCGGGGCGATGCTCGCCGGCGCCATGCTGGCCGCGCTGCGGGTGCGCGAGCGGCCGGACCTCTCCAGCGCGGTGGTGGGCGCGACGCTGCTCGCGCTGCTGCCGTGGCTGGGCCCGAAGTTCCTGCTCCCGGCGGCGCCGGTGGCGGTCGCGCTGGTGCGCTGGACGGCGCGCCGCGGGCGCCGCACGGCGGCCCTGGCGGCCGCCGAGATCATGGTCGCCTCGCTGATCGTCTGCGCGACGATCAACGACCGCCTGTACGGCGGGCTCGTGCCCTCGGCGGTCGCGGCCTCGGGCGAGTCACCGACCGGCGCGGACTCGGCCGCCGACTACCTCGAGCGCGCGCCGCGCCTCGCCGCGCTGTGGATCGACCGCGACGTCGGCCTGCTCCGCTGGGCGCCCGTGCTCGCGCTCGCCGTGTTCGCGGTCTGGCTGCTGTGGCACTCGCGGCACACGCACGTCGCCCGTGTGGCGGCCGAGCGCGGCGACGCCGAGGTCGCGGCCGGGCTGGCGCTGCTCGTGTGCGCCGCCGTCGTGCTCGTGGCCGCGTTCGCCGCGCCGACGCTGACCGGCGACTGGTTCCCCGCGCGGCACCTGATGGCGGCGTTCCCGATCGCCTCGGCGCTCGTGGCCTGGGGTCTGCGGCACGCGCCGCGCACCGGCGCGGTGCTCGGCGCCCTGACGCTGCTGTGCTCGGCGTGGCTGGTGATCGCGCTGGCGCTCGGCGACGCCGACGGGTGGGTGCGCGCCGGGCGTGGACGCGCCCTACGGGCCGGCGGTCGAGCTGCTGCCGCGGTTCGGGCGTCCGTGAGCGAACGTCAACTGCGGCTGGGTAGGGAGCGGGTTCGAGGCTGCCGCGGAGCCCACGAGTGTCGTCTCGACCACCCATGAGGTGGTCGAGGTGACATTCGTGCCCGCTCGCAGCGGTTCGGACCGACCCCTACCCCGCCGCTGTTGACGTTGCTACCGAGCGGCCTCGGCCTGCTGATCCGGCCGCGCCGCCTCGCCGGCCTCGACCGCGCCCCGCGCGAGGATCGCGGAGGCGGCGCTCGCCGGGTCCAGGCGCCGCGCCACGACCTCGTCGAGCAGCTCCTGGACCTCGGGGTCCTCGCGCAGGGAAGCCTCCAGTGCGCGCCGTAGCCGCACGGTGGCGAGCCCGAGCACCTCGTTCATGAGGTTGCGGCGGCGGCGCTCGGCCAGCAGCCCCTCGGACTCGACGTACTCGCGGTGCTGGGCGAGCTTCTCGGCCAGCGCCTCGACGCCCTCGCCGCGGTGCGCCTCGGTCTTGACGATCGGGACCGGCCAGTCGCCCTGCGGCGCGAGCGACAGCACGCCCTTGATCTCGCGCACCATCGTGTCCGTCAGCGGGTGGTCGGACTTGTTGACCACGATCACGTCGGGGATCTCCATCACGCCCGCCTTGAGCGCCTGGATCGAGTCGCCGGAGCCGGGGATCAGCACGAGCACGACCGAGTCGGCGTGGTCGATGACGTCGACCTCGGCCTGGCCGACGCCGACCGTCTCGAGGAAGACGTCGTCCTTGCCCGCCGCGTCCATCAGCAGCGCCGCCTGCAGCGCGGCCTCGGCCAGGCCCGCCGAGCGCGCCGCGGGTCGCCATCGAGCGGATGAAGACGCCGGGGTCGAGGAAGTGCTCGGAGAGCCGGATCCGGTCGCCGAGCAGCGCGCCGCCGCGGAACGGCGAGGACGGGTCGATGGAGAGCACCGCCACCTGGCGGTCGGCCTCGCGCCGGTGCTTCACCAGCGCGCCGATCAGGGTCGACTTGCCGGCGCCGGGCGGGCCGGTGAAGCCGACGATCGCCGCCTTGCCGGTGTGCGGGTAGATCTCGCGGACGAGCGCCCAGCCCTCCGGGTCGTCGTCCTCGACCAGCGAGATGCCGCGCGCCAGTGCGCGCTTGTCGCCGTTGAGCAGGCGCTCTGCGAGGGAGGGCTTTTCATCGGCCATCGGGCGGCGAACAATACGATCCGCCGCGATGGACACCCTGCTGGAACAGGTCCGGCGCGCCGAGGTCCGCGGCGCTCCGCCGCCGCTCCACGGCGGCCCGCTGGCGCTGCTGCGCTTCATGCGCGCCAACGGGCTGCTGACGTTCGGCTACGCCCGCCTGATCGTCCGCTGGGCGTGGCTGAAGCTGCGCTGGCGCGGCCGGCTGGAGACCGACGGGCTGTGCTTCGTCGGCCCCGGCGTGATCTTCGAGATCGGCAAGGGCGCGAAGGTCCGTCTCGGCCGCTGGTGCTGGATCGGGCACGGCTCGAAGATCCGCGCCCACGAGGGCGAGGTCGAGATCGGGGCGAAGACCGTGATGGGCCAGGAGTGCACGATCTCCGCCTTCCAGCACGTCAGCGTGGGGCGCGAGTGCATCGTCGCCGACCGCGTGATGCTGATCGACTTCGACCACGGAGTCGTGGAAGTCGAGCGGCCCATACGGCTGCAGGGCATCTACAAGCGCGACGTCCGTGTCGGCCACAACTGCTGGATCGGCTACGGCGCATGCATCCTCCGCGGCGCCACCGTCGGCGACAACTCCGTGATCGGCACGAGCTCGGTCGTCACCAAGGACCTCCCCGCCAACTCGGTCAGCGCCGGCCAGCCCGCCCGCATCCTGCGGATGCGGGACGAGCCGGCAACGCTCCACTGGGGTTGAGCTCCGCCGCGGGTTTCGCCCTCAGGGCGAATACCCGCAAGGTAACCCGGCCCCCAGGGCCAGCGTTACCCGCAGACCGGCCAAGGGCTCGACCCGCGCTGCGCGTAGAGCTTGGCCGCCATCGCGTCCTGGACCGACTCGGCCGCGGCGGCCGGGTCACCCTTGCCGCCGAGGTCGCGCCAGGTCGCGCGGGAGAACTGGTACTTGCCGCGGTACTGCCCGGTCGAGGAGACCGCGGTCGGGTCGCCCCCGGACTCGCAGCGGGCGATCCGGGCGAGCGTGCCGGAGCCGCCCGAGCCGCTCGAGGTGGAGGTCCCGCCGGTCGACTGCGTCTTCACCGAGCCGGCGGCGATGCCGAGGCTCGAGAGCGTGGCCGGGCCGGCGATGCCGTCGACCGCGAGGCCCTGGTTGCGCTGGTAGTTGCGGATCGCCCGGCGCGTGACCGGGCCGATGATGCCGTCGGCGGGGACGCCGAGCGCGGTCTGCAGCGCCACCACGCCCGAGGCGCTGGTGCTGCGCTTGCTGGTGGCCGGGCCGTCTTGCGCGACCGCGCCGCCGGCGACGAGGGTCATGGCCGCGAGCAGCGCGGCGCCGCCGCCGCGGCCGGCGCGCCGGCGGCGTGCCTGCCGCGCGGCGTCGGCTCTCCGGCGCCGCGAGGCGCTGAGCGACGCGAGCCACGGGCTCGGGTTCGCAGGATCGATGAAGGGCACTGCCACCTCCTGGGTCTTGGTGCCTGCGGGGTTAGCTGTCGGGCTCGCGCTAAGACCTGCGCTACGCCGGGCTCTAACCGGCGATTCGCCCCGGGCGCCGAAGCGCCAGTGGGTCCCCCGCTCCCCGCCGCTCGTCGGGCGGAGACTCGGCCGTGTTCAGTTCAAGAAGGCGAGCACTATAGGCACATAACTGCGCCGAATGCGGCGAGATTGTGCCAACATGGCTAAGCCTGAAGTCGAGGGTTAGCCAGGTCGAGAGATGGTGCAAGGTTGCGCAGACGGGGAGCGATACCGGCCGGATCGGCGAGCGCCCGCGCGAGTTCGGCGGCGTGCCCGTCGGCCCGCTCGTGCGAGTACGAACCCGCGGTCGCGTGGGTCACTCCGAACGCCCAGTCGGAGGCCTGCAGCGCCAGCAGCTCGCGCAGCGCACGCGGGCTCGGATGATCGCCTTCGGCCAGCACCCGCAGCTCCGCCTCGCGCGCCTGCCACGCCAGCGGAGCGGCCGGCGGCGCGCTCCAGGTGGCGAGGGTTCGCGGGTCGCCCCAGCTCGTGGCCGGCAGCTCCGCCGGCGCCGGCCACCGGCTCGGTCTCCGCGAGCGCGGCGTCGAGCGGCACGAGCTCCACGCCCGCCTCCTCGCACGCCGCGATGACCGCGGCGAGCCAGCCGACGCCCTCGTGCCAGAAGTGCCCGAGCAGCTCGGTGTCGAGCGCGCAGACGGCGAGCCCTCCGCCCTCGAGCCGGCGCGCCGCGGCGGCGGCGAAGTCGCGCGCGTGCGCCTGCACCTGCGCGGCCGCGCGCGCGGGGTCGTAGGCCGCGCCGTCGACCGCCCACGGTGTGTGGCGGTACTCGGTGTGGCGGCGCGTGTTGCGGTACGCCCCCGCCGACGGGTAGCCGCTCGGGTGCCACACGAGGTCGATCAGCGCGCGGTCGATCGGGACCAGCAGCGGGCCGGCGTCGCTGCGCAGGGGCTGGAGCTGCGCAGGATCGCCGTGGCCCAGCACGTCGGTGAGGTCGACGCACGTCGCGTGGACGCCCGCTTCCTCGAGCAGCGGGTCCAGCCACGGCGCGTGTCCGCACTCCGGCAGCCACAGCCCGCCGCCCCAGTGGCCGAAGCGCTCGCGGTGCGCCGCGATCCCCACTCCCAGCTGGAGCCGCACGCCGGCCGCGGTGGCGAGCAGCGGCAGCACCGCGTGGGTGGCGGCCGATGTCCAGGCGGCGTGCGGCGCGAAGGCGGCCACCAGGTCGCCGCCGCGCGCGTCGAAGCGCGCGGCGGCCGCGGCGTAGAGCGCGGCGGAGCGCTCGAGCTCGCGGGCCACCCCGGGGTCGTCCGCCGCCGCGACGTCGCGGCGATGGGTCTCGGGCCGGAGCTCGCGCATGAAGGTCAGGAAGCGCTCGGGCACGCCCTCCGCCTCGAGCTGGTCGCACAGGACCGGAGTCAGCGACAGCGTCACGCGGCCGGGATGCGCGTCGAGCACGTCGAGCAGCGGCAGGTAGGAGGTGGCCATCGCCTCCCACAGCCACTCCTCGCCGAACGGCCACGTCCCGAAGCCCTCCACGTAGGGCATGTGGGTGTGGAGGACGATGCTGAGGCGGCCGCTCACGGCCGCAGCACGGCGAGGAAGTCGAGCGCGCGGTCGAGGTCGCCGGAGCGCAGCGCGAAGTCGCGCTCGGAGATGGCCGGCGTGAAGCGGTCGTAGAACGGCTTGGTGATCCGCAGCCGGGCGTGGACCGAGTCCCAGCCGGCGTGCTCGATGGCCAGCTCGTGGGTGCGCAGCTTGCGCGCGTGGAACAGGCCGAGCAGCTCGACCGAGCCGAAGTGCCGCTCGCACAGCGCGCGGTACTCCTCGGCGCGGTACTCGCGGACGTGCCACGGGTTGCCGGAGCGCTCCTCGCCCTTCGGCGCCAGCGTGAGCACGTTGGGGGTCGAGACGTAGGCGACACCGTCGCGGCCGATCAGCTCGCGGATGCGAGCGAGCACGGCGTCGGGGTCCTGGACGTGCTCGATCGTCTGCAGGAACACGACGCAGTCGACGTCGCCCTCCCACAGCTCGAGCATGTTGCGCTCGAAGCTCAGCCTCGGCCCCGAGTACTTGAGGCGGGCGTGCTCGAACGCCTCCGGGTTGGCGTCGACCCCGACCACCGAGACGGCGTTCGCGGCCAGCACGGCCGAGCCGTATCCCTCCCCGCAGGCGAGGTCGACCACCCGCCGGCCGCCGATCCGCGAGGCGATCCAGCGGTACACGACGAGGTGCCGGCGGTACCAGTAGTTCTCCTCCGGCACGTCGGGGAGCGTGCGCTCGCCGGTCAGCTGGAGGGGCGGGACGCCGGGCGGCTGGTCGCGCTGGAGGTAGAGCTCGGGCACGGCGGGCGCGGACCTTAGCGGTCCGCACCCATCGCGCCGTAGAGCTCCATCGCGCGCCGCCGCTCCTCCTGGTGGTCGACGACCGGCTCCGGGTAGTCCTCGCCGATCGTGCACCCCGCCGCGGCTTGCTCGTCGGCGCTCATCGTCCACGGCTCGGCGAGCTTCTCGAGCGGGACGTCGCGCAGCTCCGGCAGCCAGCGGCGGACGTACTCGCCGTCGGGGTCGTGGCGGCGCTGCTGGGTCATCGGGTTGTACATGCGGCGGAAGTAGGGCGCGGGGTCGACGCCGACCGACGCGATCCACTGCCAGTTGCCGTTGTTGGACGCCTCGTCGCCGCACAGCAGGTGGCGCATGAAGTGCGCCTCGCCGGCCCGCCAGTCGAGGTGCAGGTCCTTGGTCAGGAACGCGCCGGTGATCAGGCGCGCGCGGTTGTGCATCCAGCCGCAGTGGAGGAGCTGGCGCATCGCGGCGTCGACCACCGGGTAGCCGGTGCGGCCCTCGCGCCAGGCGTCGAGCAGCTCCTCGTCCTCGTCCCACTCGGGCTCGCGCTTGTGGGCCTCGCGCGTGTTGCCGGGGTTGTTGAGGAGGACATGGGCGTAGAAGTCGCGCCACGCGAGCTGGCGGACGAAGGCGCGGCCGCCGCGCTCGAGCGCGCGCTCCTCGAGCTCGCGGGCGGAGATGCAGCCGAAGTGCAGGTACGGCGACAGCTGCGACGTCCCGCCCGCGAGCCGGTCGTGGCGCTCCTCGTAGTGCTCGAGGTCGCCGGCGAGCCAGGCGGTCGCGCGCTCCCGGGCGGCCCGCTCCCCGGGCGGGAAGGGGCCGGCCGCCTCCGGCCGGGGAGAGGCCGGGAGGCGACCGACGGTGAGCCCGCTCGGGACGTTCAGCGCGCGGGGGGCGCCGTGGACCTCGCGGCGATCGAGCTGCTCCCAGGCGCGGTGGAACGGGCTGAAGACCGAATACGGCTTGACGTCGCCCACGTCGGCCACGAACAGGCCCGGGGTGCGGTGCACCTCGAGGTCGAGCGCCTCCTCCACCCGGCGGTCGCGGGCGGTGGCGAACGGCGACACGTCGGCGGCGAAGTAGAGCGCGGTGGCGCCGACTTCGCGGGCGAGTTCGGGGAGCTCCTTCTCGGGTCTGCCCTCGCGGATGACGAGCTCGCCGCCGCGCTCGCGCAGCGCGTCGCGCAGCTCGGCGAGGCAGCCGTGGAGGAACCACGCGCGGTTGGGGGACGGGAAGCGCCCTTCGAGCAGCCGCGGGTCGAGCACGAAGACGGGCACCACGCGATCGCACTCGCGGTGGGCGGCGGTCAGGGCCGGGTTGTCGTGCACGCGGAGGTCGCGCCGGAACCAGACGAGGGCGGTGCTCACCCCTGGGGTACGGGCGAGCGGCGGACGTAGACTCAATCTGTGGCGCTCGTCCGCGACTTCCCGCTGTTCCCGCTCGGCCTCGTCGCGCTGCCGACCGAGCTGATCCCGCTTCACATCTTCGAGGAGCGCTACAAGACGATGGTCGCGCGCGTGCTCGAGGAGGAGGGCGAGTTCGGGATCGTGTGGGTCGCCGACGACGGGCTGCGCGAGATCGGCTGCGCGTGCGAGATCGCCGAGGTGCTGGAGCGGATGCCCGACGGCCGGATCAACCTGGTGGCGCGAGGCACGCGGCCGTTCCGGATCGAGGCGCGGCAGGAGGAGCTCGCCTACCCGGCGGGGATCGTCGAGTTCCTCGAGGACGAAGACGAGCCGATCGACCCCGAGGCCGCCGCGGCGGCCCACGAGTCCTACGCGGAGCTCGTCGAGCAGGCGACCGACCGGACGCCGGACGCGGAGGAGATCGGCGCCATGAGCGCGTACGAGATGGCGGCCACCGTCGACTTCGGCCTCGACGCCAAGCAGGGCCTGCTCGACCTGCGCTCCGAGGCCGCCCGGCTGGCGCTCGCCGCGAAGCTGTTCCGGGCGGCGCTCAAGCGGCTCGACTTCGTCGAGCGCGCGCAGGCGCGGGCGCGCTCGAACGGGCGCGTGCGCTTCCCCTCCTAGGTCCGCGTGATCTTGCAGACCCGCTTCGCCACGTCGGAGGTGAAGGCGACGATGCGGCTGAACGACTTCGGGATCCCGCGCGAGCGGTCGGAGAAGCTGATCGTGCCCTCCTCCAGTCGCACGCGATAGGAGAGGATCGCGCCCTTCTCGGCCGGCAGCTCGAGCCCGAGCGCGGCCTGCTTCTGGAGGTCGCGGGCGAGCTGGCGCGCGGTCAGCAGCCGCTCGGCGCCGAGCGGCACGGCGGCCTTCTTGTTGCACCGCACGGTGCCGTCGTCGGAGACGAGCAGGCGGACGTTCGCGTTGGGGTCCTTGCCGCTGCGCACGACCTCGAACAGGTCGGCCGACGGCGCGCCGCAGCCCGCCAGCAGCACGACCGCGCCGAGCGCGGCGAGCGCGCGCCTCACACGACCACCAGCTGCGCGCCCTCGACCTCGCGCAGGAAGCGCGGGGTCGACATCACGCCGTCGAGCCGCGCCTCGACCGCCGCGGGGTCCGCGCCGGTCAGCTCGACCGCTGCCGCGCACGCGTACAGGCGGCAGTCCTCGAGCTCGCGCGCGGTCGCGCGCAGCTCGTGCAGCGAGCGGGAGAACGTGTCGTCGGCGGGCTCGGCGTCGTCGAGCAGCGGCCCGAGCGCGCCGAAGGAGACGAGCCCGCGCGCGGGCCGGCCCTCGGCGGCGGCCGACACGAGCAGCGACAGGCCGGTGTAGAGCCGCTCGCGCTCGCCCGACTCCAGGATCGCGGCGATCATCATGCGGAGAGCGTATGCCGCAGCTGATCGACGCCCGCGGGCTCCTGTGCCCGCTCCCCGCGCTGAAGGCCCGCCGCGCGCTGGCGGGGTTGGCCCCTGGCGAGGTGCTCGTGGTGCTGGCCACCGACCCCGAGGCGCCGGTCGACGTGGGCGCGCTGGCCGCGGAGGGCGGGCACGGGTTCGAGGCGGAGCGCTCGGGGAGTGAATGGCGCCTGACGGTGACGAAGGCTCACGTCAACTGCGCTGGGTAGCGATCGGGTTCGATACCCCGTGGAGCCCACGAGTGTCAGCTCGATAGGCCCACAGCCCGATCGAGGTGACATTCGTCGCCTCGGTGGCACCCGCACCCGATCCCTACCCAGCCGCCGTTGACGTTCGCCGGCGCCACCAACAAACACTCCGGCTAGCCGTACCAATCGCCCCACCGACATCCGCTACTTTATCGATACAGTCTTAATCGATCCAGAAAGGCTCCCCGTGTACCTCACCGGCGTCCCCATCCTCGACATCACCGGCCCCAACTCCCTCGCCCGCTCCGCGCTTCCGCACGCCCCGATCCGGCGGGAGCGCCGCCGCAAGTAGGCTCGGCGCCCGTGGGAGACCGGGTGACGCTGCAGACCCTCGCCGACCGGCTCGGCGTCTCCCGCACCACCGCGTCGAACGCGTTCAACCGGCCCGACCAGCTGAACCCGGCGCTGCGCGAGAAGGTCCTCGCGCTCGCGGCCGAGCTCGGCTACGCGGGGCCCGACCCGGCCGGGCGGGCCCTGCGGTCCGGCCGGGCCGGCGCGATCGGCGTCCTCCTGACCGAGCGGCTCTCCTACGCGTTCGCCGATCCCGCCGCGGTGGCGACGCTGCGCGGCCTCGCCGTCGAGGCCGAGCAGTTCGGCATCTCGCTCTCGCTCCTCCCCGCCCCGCTCAGCGACGGCGTCGCCGACCCCGCGGCCGTCCGGCACGCGCTCGTCGACGCCTGCTTCGTCTACGCGCTCCCCGCCGGCCACCCGAGCGTGCAGGCGGCGCTCGACCGGCACCTCCCGGTCGTCGTCTGCGACACGCCGCAGCTCGCCGGCGTCCCGTTCGTCTCGATCGACGACCGCGGCGGCGCCCGCGCCGCCGCGCAGCACGTGCTCGACCTCGGCCACCGCCGGCTCGTGATCGTCTCGCTGCGGATGCGCGACGACGGGCACCTCGGCTTCGCCGACGTCAACCGCCGCTGCGACCCCGCCTACCGCGTCACCGCCGAGCGCCTCGGCGGCTACGAGGACGCGCTGACCGGCGCCGGCATCGGCTGGGACGAGGTGCCCGCCTACGAGGTCAACCAGAACGCCCGCGCGCTCGCCCGCGAGGCCCTGCCGGCGCTGCTCGAGCACCAGCCGACCGCGATCCTCGCGATGTCCGACGAGCTCGCGCTCGGCATCGTCGACGGCGCCCGCGCGGCCGGCATCGACGTGCCGCACGAGCTGTCGGTCGTCGGCTTCGACGACGCGCCACCCGCCGCGCCCCGACGCCTCACCACGATCCGCCAGCCGCTCGTCGAGAAGGGCCGCACCGCCGGCCGCATGCTGCTCGAGGCGATCGAGGGCGGCACGCCGGCGGACGTCGCCCTGCCGACCACGCTGGTCGTCCGCGAATCCACCGCGGAGCCGCTTGAGGCGGTGACCACCGCGCCGCCCCGGCGGGGGTCGCCGGCGCCGACCATGTCGCCGGACGCCGGGTCGCGGCGGACCGCCTGGGCGCCGCCGAAGAAGACGTTGAGCGACTCGAACAGGGCGACCTCGTAGCCGGCGGTGGCGAGCGCGTCGGCGTCCGCTCCCGGCTCGGCGTAGACCGTCCCGGCCTCCCAGTGCACGCGCGGCGCCTCGACCGCGTCGACGAGGCTGAGCCCGCGGTCGATGACGCCGAGGATCACCTGCAGGATCGCCGAGCGGATGCGGTTCGAGCCCGCCGAGCCGAGCGCGAGCAGCACCTCGCCGTCGCGCTCCACCACCGTCGGCGCCATCATCGACGGCAGCCGCCGCCCCGGCGGGTGGGTGAAGAAGCCGAGCGGCGAGAGGTCCTCCTCGCCCATCATGTTGTTGAGGTGGATGCCGGTGCCGGGCACGATCACGCCCGAGCCCTCGCCGTTCGTGCACGTGACCGCGCACGCCCGGCCGTCGCCGTCGAGCACCGAGATGTGCGTGGTCGAGCCGAGCTGGGAGGCCATGAACTCCTCGAGGAAGCCCGGCCGCGCGAGCCCTTCGAGGAACTCCGGCGTCCGCGCGCGCTGCGCCGCCTCCATCGCCGCCACCAGCTCCACCTCGCTGGGCGGACCGGCATCGCGCTCGAGCAGCGCGAGCACGAAGGCGATGAGGATCCCGCCCGCCGACGGCGGCGGGTTGGTGAACACGTCGTGCCCGCGGTAGCGCACGCGGATCGGCTCGCGCGGGGTCGCCTCGTAGGCCGCGAGGTCGGCGAGCGTCAGCGTGCCCCCGCCTTCCGCCACGCGCTCGACGGCCGCCGCCGCGATGTCGCCCGTGTAGAACGGCGCCGCGCCCTCGGCGCCCAGCCGCTCGAGGGTGTCGGCCATCTCCGGGTCGGAGAGCACGTCGCCCTCGCGCGCCACGCGGTCGCCGAGCCAGTACTTCTCGCGCGCCTCCGGGCTCGAGCGGGTCAGCGGCGCGAGCAGGTCGAAGATGTAGGCCTGCTGCGCGTTGACCTCGACCCCCGCGCGCGCCAGCGCCGCGGCGGGCGCGACGAGCTCGGGCAGCGGCACCGACCCGTAGCGCGCGTGCGCCGCGCAGATCCCGGCCGGCGTGCCGTAGACCCCGCACGCGGCGGCGCCGACGTGGAACACCTGCGCGACCGTCCCGAAGAACACCTCGGCCGCCTCGAGCGGCGCGCGCGCCGACGGGTCGGCGCCGTCACCGGGCGCGGCCACGAAGAAGTCGAGCAGCGCCGGCTCCTCACCCGGCTCGGCGACGAGCATGTAGCCGCCGGCGCCGAGCCCGGTGAGCTGCGGCTCGGCCACGAACGATGCGGCCATGGCGGCGAGCGCCGCATCGACCGCGTTGCCGCCGGCGCGCAGCACCTGCGCGCCGGCGTCGGCGGTGAGCGGATGGCCCGCGGCAACGACGCCCTTCATGGGCGGGGAATGTAGTGCCGCCCGGTCCCGGCCGAAGGATCCCTTCGGCCGGGCGCGGCGCCTAGAACCTCGGGATGAATTCGGGGACGTCGACGTCGATACGCGCCGACGGCCGGCCGTTGCGCGTCACGCGCGGCTCGCCCCGCGGCTCGGAGAAGCCGGACAGCCCGCGCCCCTCCTCCTCGCGGCGCGGCGGCCGGCGGTCGCCGTAGCCCGTCGCCACGACGGTGATCCAGACCTCGTCCTCGAGCTTGTCGTCGAGCATCGCCCCGAAGATGATGTTGGCCTCCGGGTGCGCCGCCTCCTGGACGGTCTTCGCGGCCTCGTTGACCTCCCACAGCGAGAGGTCGCGGCCGCCGGTGATCGACAGCAGGATCGAGCGCGCGCCCTCGACCGACGTCTCCAGCAGCGGCGACTCGACGGCCTGACGTGCCGCGTCGACCGCCCGCGTCTCGCCGGTGCCCATGCCGATGCCGAGCAGCGCGTTGCCGGCGTCGGCCATGATCGTCCGCACGTCGGCGAAGTCGAGGTTGATCAGGCCCGGGAGCGTGATCAGGTCCGAGATGCCCTGGACGCCCTGGCGCAGGACGTCGTCGGCGACCCGGAACGCCTCGACCATCGAGGTGTTCTTCTCGAGCACCGAGAGCAGGCGGTTGTTCGGCACCACGATGAGGGTGTCGACCTCCTCGCGCAGGGCCTCGATGCCCTTCTCGGCCGCGGCCAGGCGGCGCGAGCCCTCGAAGCCGAACGGCTTGGTGACCACGCCGACCGTCAACGCGCCGAGCTCGCGCGCGATCCGCGCGACCACCGGAGCGGCGCCCGTGCCGGTGCCCCCGCCCTCGCCGGCGGTGATGAACACCATGTCGGAGCCCTTGAGCAGCGACTTCGTGCGGTCGTAGTCCTCCATCGCGGCCGTGCGGCCGAGATCGGGATCGGAGCCGGAGCCCAGACCGCGCGTCGACTCGTTGCCGATCTGCAGGCACACGTGCGCGTCGGCGGACTGCAGCGACTGCGCGTCGGTGTTGACGGCGATGAACTCGACGCCCGACACCTCGGCCTCGATCATCCGGTTGACGGCGTTGACGCCGGCGCCGCCGACGCCGATGACGCGCAGCTGCGGCTTGCCGACCGGGCCCGCGCCGTCCCAGCTCGAGTACGGCTGCTCGACCGGCGGCGGCTCGGCGCGCGGCGGAGCCATCAGGTTCTCCGGCAGGTCCGAGGAGAAGGCGTGGCGCAGCCGCTCCTGCGGCGACGGGATCTTCCGCTGCTCGTCCTCGCCGGCAGGCTCGGCAGCCACGGGACTCTCTTCCAGCCCCTCCGTCTCCGTCTTGCGGAACAGGGCGGCGAGGGGGCCCTCGCGCATGCTCGCCCGCTTACCTGCCATTCGAGAGCACCTCCTTCGCCAGCTGGCGATAGGCGTCGGCAGCGGAGCCCGACGGGTCGTACTTCAGCACCGACATTCCCTTTACGGGGGCCTCCGCGAAGCGGATCGTCTTGCGGATCCGTGCGCCGAACACGCGATCCCCGAAGTTCTCCTCGAGGATCTGGATCGCCTCCTTGGCGTGGAGGGTCCGCGAGTCGACCATCGTCGGCAGGATGCCGGCGATGTCCACGTCGGGATTGAGGTTCTCGCGGATCATCGAGAGCGTGTTCTGGAGCTGGATCAGCCCCCGCATCGACAGATACTCGCACTGCACGGGGACGATCACCTTGTCGGCCGCGGTCAGCGCGTTGATCGTCAATAGTCCCAGGGACGGCGGCGTATCGATGCAGACGAAGTCGTAGTCCTCGTCAACCACCCGCAGCGCCTTGTCCAGCGAGCGCTCGCGGCCGATCTTCGTCGACATCGCGATCTCCGCCCCGGCGAGGTCGATCGACGCGCACGCGATGTCGATCTCGCGCTTGCGGACCACCTCCCGGATGGAGAGGTCGTGCACGAGCACGTCGTACATCGACTTCTCGAGCCCGTCGGGGTCGATGCCCTGCGACATCGTGAGGTTGCCCTGCGGGTCCATGTCGACGCACAGGACGCGATGGCCCTCTTCAGCGAAGGCCGCCGCAAGGTTCAGCGTGGTGGTGGTCTTCGCGACGCCGCCCTTCTGGTTGGCGAACGCGATCACCTTGGCCTTGCCGGTCACGTGATGCTCCGATCGGGGTCGGGAATTCCCATCGCAGACGGCTATTCGCATTTTGGGGGTCGAGTCCTCCTGCCGATACGGAACGCATGAAGGTCCTCGTCGCCGAAGACTCGGTCGTGGTGCGCCGCCTCGTGTGCGCGCGCATGCTCGCGGACGGCCACACCGTCATCGAGGCCGGCGACGGCCAAGCCGCCGTCGACGCCGCGCTGAGCGAGCACCCCGACGTGATCGTTCTCGACCGCCAGATGCCGAAGATGGACGGCTTCGAGGTCTGCACGCGGCTGCGCGAAGACGCGGAGCTGCGGTCGGTGGGGATCCTCATGTTGACCGACAGCCGGGGCGAGCACACGCTGATCGAGAGCCTGGAGCGCGGCGTCGACGAGTTCATGTCGAAGCCGTTCAGCCCGCGCGAGCTCTCGATCCGGGTGCGGCTGTTGGGCTCGCGCCAGACGGCGTGAGCACGCCGCTCGCCATCGCGCTCGCATCGATCGGCGCGCTCGTGGTCCTCAACCTCGCGGTCGCCGCGTTCGTGCGCGTGTGGATCCGCTACCGGACCGTGCGCGCGAGCTCCGTGCGCGCCAACCGCCAGATGCGCGAGGGCGTCGCGCGCTTCGCGGTCGAGGCGGCCGACGAACTGCCCAAGGCGGTCACCGGCTTCGAGCGGCGGCTGCTGCGCGAGACGATGCTCGAGACCGCGCACGAGCTGACCGGCGCGGCCTTCGACCGGCTCGCCGCCGAGTTCACCGCGCGCGGCTACATCGCCGAGGCCGAGCGCGCGCTCCGCTCGCGCCTGATGCTCCAGCGCGTGCGCGGCGCGGAGATCATCGGCGAGCTCGGCGGGCCCGAGACCGCGCCCGCCCTGCGTCGCGGGCTGCGCGACCACGAGCCGCTCGTGCGCTTCGCGTGCGCTCACGCGCTCACGCGCGTGAGCCACGGCGGCCAGCTCGCCCAGATCGTCACCGCGCTGGCCGAGGAGGAGGACGACGCCGTCTTCAACCAGGGCGCGTTCGCCGAGGTGCTGCTCGACTCCGGCCCGGAGGCGGTCGACGAGCTGCGCGAGCTCCTCAGCGATCCGCGCCACCCGCGTCGGCGGCGGCTGATCGTCGTCGTGCTCGGCGAGCTGCGCGCGCATGACGCGGTGCCCGAGCTCGTGATCGCGCTCGGCGACCCCGACGACGAGCTGTGCGCTCGCGCCTGCCACGCGCTCGGCAAGATCGGCGATCCCGCGGTCGCAGACGCCATCGCCGGCGTCGCGATGGACGGCGGGCGCCCGTGGTTCGTCCGCACCGCGGCCGCCGGCGCATGCGGTCAGATCGGCGACCCCCGGAGCGCGGGCGTGCTCGTCGAGGCGCTCGACAGCGAGGAGTGGTACCCGCGCAACGCCGCCGCGACCGCGCTCGTGCAGCTCGGCGACGCCGGGCTGGCCGCGGTGTGCGGCGCGCTGCCCGCGCTCGAGGCGGAGTCGATCCGCCACTACTGGGGGCTGCTCGACGCCGCCGGCGGCACCGAGGCCGCGATCGTCCGCGCAGCCCGCGGCGAGCGCCGGCTCCGCCGGCTCGTGGGCGCCGCCGCGGCGGTGGGCGCGACCGCGCGGCTCGAGGAGCTGGCCGGCCGGGGCGACGCGACGGGCCGCTACGCGACGCTGCTGCTGGCGCGCAACGTGCCGGCCGCCCGGGAGGCGGTGACCGTCACGTGATCCACGACATCGTGATGGCGATCAACCACCTCGTGCTCGGCTACTTCATCGTGCTGCTGGTCTCCTACTCGGCGGTGACGCTGCTGTCCTGGGTCCAGGTCCGGCGCTACTTCCGCCGCCTCATCCACGCCCGCCTGCAGCGGTCAGTGCGCTCGCGCCTGACGCCGCCGATCTCGATCTGCGCGCCCGCCTTCAACGAGGAGGGGGTGATCGTCGACTCCATCCGCTCGATGCTCGGCCTCCGCTATCCCGAGCACGAGGTCGTGCTCGCCAACGACGGCTCGACCGACCGCACGCTCGACGTCCTGATCGAGGCGTTCGACATGTACCGCGTCGACGAGCCCGGCCTACCCGCGGCTCGAGACCGAGCCCGTCAAGGGCGTCTGGCGCTCGCGCTCGCACTCCAACCTCGTCGTCGTCGACAAGGAGAACGGCCGCCGCGCCGACGCCCTCAACGCCGCCATCAACTTCGCCCGCTACCCGCTCGTGTGCTGCGTCGACGCCGACTCGCTGCTCGAGCAGGAGGCGCTGATGACCGTGGTGCGCCCGTTCATCGAGCACCCGGACCGCACCGTCGGCGCGGGCGGGATCATCCGCGTCGTCAACGGCTGCGACGTCAGCCGCGGCCACGTGACCCGCGTCGGCCTGCCCAAGCAGTGGCTGCCGATGTTCCAGACCGTCGAGTACCTGCGCGCGTTCACCGCCGCCCGCACCGGCTGGAGCATGATGAACTCGCTGCTGATCGTCTCCGGCGCGTTCGGCCTCTTCCGCAAGGACGCGGTGATCGACGTCGGCGGCTTCGCGCGCGACTCGATCGGCGAGGACTTCGAGCTCTGCACGCGCCTGCACGCCCGCATGCGCGAGCTCAAGCGGCCGTACCACATCGCCTTCGTGCCGGACCCCGTGTGCTGGACCGAGGCGCCTGCCCAGCTCAGGCAGCTCGGCGGCCAGCGCGACCGCTGGCACCGCGGGCTGACCGACACGCTCGTCCGTCACCGCCGCATGATCTTCAACCCGCGCTACGGCGCGGTCGGGATGATCGGGCTGCCGTTCTTCACGCTGTTCGAGTTCCTCGGCGCGTTCATCGAGGCGGCCGGCTACATCGCGGTCCCGCTCGGCTTCGCGATGGGGTGGATCAGCCCGGCCGGCGCGTCGCTGTTCTTCCTGCTCGCGCTCGGCTCCGGCATCTGCCTGTCGCTGTCGGCGCTCCTGCTCGAGGACATCTCGTTCCGCAAGTTCGGGAGCTGGCGCGACTTCGGCCGGCTCGTCCTCTTCTGCGTGATGGAGAACTTCGGCTACCGCCAGGCGATGACCTACTACCGCGTCAAGGGCTTCATCTCCTACCTCAAGGGCGACCACGACTGGGGCCACATCGACCGCGCCGGCTTCGCCCCGGACCTGCAGCCCGACGTCGGCATGCGCTAGCGCCTCAGGCGTGCAGCAGCCCGAGCTCGCCGAGCGAGCGGAGGTTGAGGTCGAGCTGCTCGGGCGCGAGCTCGGGGCCGCCGGCGGCGGCGAGGTCGCGGCAGATCTCCTCGCGCGTGCGCGTGCCGTCGAGCAGGCGCAGCAGCGTCTGCCCCGCCTCGTCGTCGATCCGCACCACCGCGTGGAGCAGCGTCGTCACCTCGGGCTGGCGCTCGATCTGCCAGCGCGCCAGCGCGCTCGCGAGCGGCCGCTCGCCGGGCACCAGGGCCCGCGCCGGCGGGGCGACGCGCGGCCCGATGGCGAGCTCGCGCATCGCGTCCATGATCGCCTCGACCAGCTCGTCGGCGTCGGCGTCGAGTGCCGCGCGCAGCTCCTCGAACGGGATCGCGTCCGGGCGCGCGTCGGCGAGCAGCTCCTGCGCGCGGCGGCGCAGGTCGAGCGGGCGCGTCCGGATCCGGGGGGCGCGCCGTGAACAGCAGCGTGCGCAGGCGTGTCCGGGCTGGAAGTCCTCGGCCACGTCGGTGCCCGCGTGGCACAGGAGCGTCGAGCGGAAGCGCCGGAACAGCAGCAGGTCCTGGTACTGCTCGCGCGCGATCCGGTCGCCGGCGGCGATCGCGTCGAGGCGCTCCACGACGCCCTCGGGGTAGTTCGGCGGCCACAGCTCGAGCGGGCTGACCTCGGCCAGGTACGCGAGACCGTGCCCCGCGGCCGCGCTCGCGAACTCGTGGAACCACACCGGGCGCCAGAAGTCGGAGAGCTCGTCGTGGACGAGCCGGTGCTGCGGGCTCTTCGCCAGCACCGGGACCTCCATGTCGAGCATCCCGCCGTAGGCGTCCTCGGCGACCCGGATCTCGAGGAACTGGAAGAGCTCGCGCGCCTTCTCGGCCCGCTGCGGCCCGGCCGGCTCGTCCCGCGAGTGCCACAGGGCCGCCTCGCGCAGCAGCCGCCGCAGGTAGCCGCCGGGGTGCGCGTTGTAGGAGACGTAGGCGATCCCGTCCGGCGCGAGGTGCGCCTTGACGGTGGCGAGCAGCGCGTCGCGCGCCGGCTCGGGGATCCACGCGTAGACGCCGTGCGAGATCACGTAGTCGAACTCCCCCAGCCGGCCGTCGGTGAGGTCCATCACGTCGGCGTGCTGGAACTCGGCGTTGGCGATCCCCACCTGCGCGGCCGCCTCCTTCGCCTCGTCGATCGCGGTGCGGGCGAGGTCGATGCCGACCGCGCGCACCTCGGGCGCCGCGTAGGCGAGCGCGAGCAGGTTGGCGCCCGCGCCGCACCCGATCTCGAGCACGCGCGCGCGTGACGGGGCGGGCGGCTGCAGCCCGTGCAGGCTCGCGATCACCGCGAGCCGGTCGGGATGCGTCTGCACGTACGGATGGTTCGAGTAGCGCGTCTCGTCGTACGTGGTCCAGTCGCTCACGGGCGGGCAACCTACCGGGCAGACCGTGCGCGCTCACTTGCAGCACCTGATCGTGCCGCCTATGCTCGCGCAGCGTGAGCAGCCTGGACGCCCATCTCCAAGCCGAGCTCGAAGCGGTCACCGCCTCGCCGCAGGCGCTCGCCGCGCCGCAGTCGCCGGCGATGGAGCTGGCCTCGAGCGTCGGCAACCACGGGATCGGCCAGGTGATCTCGCGCATGCACGACGGCGAGGGCATCCTCCCGACCGGCGTCGCGCACCCGGTCGTCGAGTCGACGATCGCCGCCGCACGCGGCGGCGGCCGGCCGCTCGACAGCACGCTCGCGCAGCAGTTCAGCGGCGTGCTCGGCCGCTCGGTGTCCGACGTCCGGGTGCACACCGACGACACCGCCGCGTCGCTGACCCGCGCGGTCTCGGCGCGCGCGTTCGCCACCGGCCGCGACATCTTCTTCGCACCCGGCGAGTACCAGCCGCACACCCCGATGGGCCGTGAGCTGATCGCCCACGAGGTCGCGCACGCGGACCAGCAGCTCGGGGCGCCGATGAGCGGGCCGCTCGTCGTCTCGAACCCCGGTGAGCCGCTCGAGCTCGCGGCGGACAAGACCGCCGGTGAGCTCCTCGGCTGACACCGCCGCCGTCGGCTTCGCCTTCCTCGACGCAGCGGGTCCGCACCGCGGTCGAGCGCGCCGCGGCCGGGGACCCGAACCCGGGCGACCCGCTCCGCGGCCTCTACATCTCCGACGACCAGGCGCTGTCGCTGGCCGCCGACGTCGACGCCCAGGACGCCGACGCGCGGCTCGCCGACGCGGCCGCGCGGCTCGGGCTCGACGCGCTCGACGCCGCGGTGCTCGGCCTGTGCGCCGCGCCGGAGCTGCACCCGCGCTACGGCCGCCTGTTCGCCTATCTGCACGACGACGTCACGCGCCGGCTCGCGAGCCCGCGGCTCGTCGGCGAGCTGCTGGCCGGGGAGGGCGTGGCGCCCGCCGACGTGCTCGCCTGCTTCGGGCACGCCGCGCCGCTGCGGCGCTCGGGCGCCCTGCGGCTCATCGAGGGCGACGGCAGCACGCCGCTCGGCGACCGCGCGGCCAAGGTCGCCGACCCGCTGGCCGCGTTCCTGCTCGGCCTCGGCGCGCCGGTCGACCCGGCGGGCGAGGGCAAGCTGCGGCGCGAGACGGCGCGCGAGCGCGACGACGACCGCCCCGAGGCGGTGGCGCAGATCGCGGCCCTGCTCGCGGCGCCGACCCGGCTGCCGCTCGTGATCGCCGGGCCCGACGCCGCCGGGCTGGTGGCCAGCGCCGCCGGCCGCGGGCTGCTGCTGTGCGACGTGCGCGAGCTCGGCAAGCCCGAGGTGATGGCCGACGCCGCGCTGTGCTGCGCGCTCGAGGGCCGGCTGCTGTGCGGCGACAACCTCGAGGGCCTCGAGCCGGCCGAGCGCGCCAAGCTCGTCCGCGTGCTCGACGAGCACCCCGACCGGCTCGTGCTGCTCGCGCCGACACGCGCCGGCGCGCTCACGCTCGGCGACCGCACCGTGCTGCTGGTCGAGACGCCGATGCCGAGCTTCGCCGAGCGCGACGTCGCATGGAGCGAGCTGACCGGCGCCGAGGACACGCGCGACGTCGCCGCCAAGTTCCGCCTCTCGCTGGCCCAGATCCGCGAGGCCGCCGAGGTCGCCACCATCACCGCGAAGACGCGTGGCGACGAGACGGCCGGCGCCGAGGACCTCGACCTCGGCGCGCGCCACGCCTCCTCGACGCGGCTCGGCGAGCTCGCCGCGCGGCTGACCCCGCGCTACCGCTGGAACGACCTCGTGCTGCCCGAGCGCCAGCGCGAGCTGCTCGCGCAGATCTCCGCCTACCTGCGCCACCGCGACCGCGTGCTGTCCGAGTGGGGCTACGAGAAGGCGGTCGCCCGCACGCAGGGGCTGAAGGTGCTGTTCGCCGGCGAGTCCGGCACCGGCAAGACGATGGGCGCCGAGGTGCTGGCCGCCGAGCTCGGGCTCGAGCTGTTCCGCGTCGACCTCGCCACGATCGTCTCCAAGTACATCGGGGAGACGGAGAAGAACCTCGACCGCATCTTCGACGCCGCCGAGGGCTCCAACGCGATCCTGTTCTTCGACGAGGCCGACGCGCTGTTCGGCAAGCGCTCCGAGGTCTCCGACTCGCACGACCGCTACGCCAACATCGAGGTCGCCTACCTGCTGCAGAAGATGGAGCAGTACCCGGGCGCCGTGATCCTCGCCACGAACTTCCGCCGCAACATCGACGACGCGTTCGTGCGCCGGCTCGACTTCGTGATCGACTTCCCGTTCCCCGAGTCCGAGGACCGCAAGCGGATCTGGAAGCTGCTGCTCCCGGAGGAGGCGCCGCTCGACGAGGATGTCGACGTCACGTTCCTCGCGGAGCGCTTCAAGCTGTCCGGCGGCGCGATCCGCAACTGCTCGCTATCTGCCGCTTTCCAGGCCGCCGACGAGGGCTCGGTGATCCACATGCGCCACCTCGTGCGGGCGGTCGCCCAGGAGTACGGCAAGCAGGGGCGGCTGACCCTCGAGGCCGACTTCGAGCACTTCCACGAGCTCATCCGCTCGCGCGGCAACGGCGTCGAGACACAATCTTTTCCCACCTGAGCTACCGGTCTGTATAGGTTTGGCGCCCGATGGCGCTGGTCGTGCAGGTCCCGCTCAATACCGTCCTGGCGGACCTGGATGAAGGATTGAGGACGCTGCTCCGCCGCGAGCTCGAGCGACACGGGTTCGAGGGCGTCGAGATTGCGTTCGACGCGCCGTCCTCCGACTGGGCGGGGCAGCTCACCGGGCCGGCGGTCAACCTCTTCCTCTACGACCTGCGCGAGTTCTCCGAGGGGCAGGACCGCACCCCCACCGAGGCGCGCGACGCCAACGGCACGCGCATGACGCCGCCGCCGCTGCGGCTCGAGGTCACCTACGCGATCACGGCGTGGACGCAGGCGGTCGAGGACGAGCACCGCCTGCTCTCGCAGGTGCTCGCCGTGCTCTTCTCGTACCGCAACCTCCCCGCCGAGGTGATGGGCGACCGCCTCGCCAACAACGGCCGCCATCCCATCGAGGGCACGATCGGCCGGCCGCAGACCGAGAAGGCCGACTTCTGGACCTCGGTCGGCGGGCGCTTCAAGGCCTCGCTCGACTACGCCGTGCGCGTGACCGTCGAGTCGGGCGCCGTCTTCACCCGCGGCCCCGAGGTGCGGACGCAGCTCGTGCGCACCCGCCTCAGCGACGCTCCGCCCAGCGCGGTGAGCGAGCTGCACCGCTTCGGCGGCAAGCTCCGCGGCGCCGACGACGCACCGGTCACCGACGCGTGGGTCGCGATGCCCGACGCCGGCCGGTGGACGTCGACCGACCGCGAGGGCAAGTTCATCTTCGACCGCATCGTCCCGGGCAAGCACCACGTGGTGGCGCGCACGCTCGACGGCGGCACGGTGGAAGCCGACGTCGAGATTCCCGGCCCCGCCGTGGACCTCGTGATCGGCGGCAAGGGCAAGGGGACCAAGAAGTGACCAAACGGGCAGCCCGATCTGCCCACTTGGCTGTCCCGCACCCCCTTCCAGTGCGGTGCCACTCCGGAGAGGGTTGGCGTCGTGGAGTTGGACTCCCAGACTCGAGTGCTCCTCGGAAACCTGGAGCCGATCGTCCTGATCGGGATGACGCGAGTCCTGGGAGAGGCTGGAGCCGACGTGATTGGACACGAGCAGCACCCAAGTCAGATCGTCACCCAGGCCGGACGACTGCGACCGGACGTCGTGGTCATCGGACTCGACGGGGTGGGCTCGCGCCGGCTCGGCCAGCGCGTCCGGGAGGTCTCGCAGGACACCAAGGTGATCCTCTGGGCACGGGACGAGACGGTCATGGAGGTGCTCGACCCCGACGCGGCGGACTTCCGCACGGTCGAGGAGGCCCTCCCGGAGCAGTTGCGGTTCGAGATGGGTGGCAGCAGCAGTGGTCGTGAACAGCGAGTAGAGGAGTGAGATGCCCACGTACTTGACGCCTGGCGTCTACGTCGAGGAAGTCCCGTCCGCGAGTAAGCCGATCGAGGGCGTCGGCACCTCGATCGCGGCTTTCGTCGGTCTGGCCCCCGGCGGTCCCGTCAACACGCCGATGCGGATCTCGAACTGGTCCCAGTTCGCCAAGATCTACGGCGACCCGGAGCAGCCCGACAACGGCCCCTTCATGGAGGGCGCCTACCTGGCCCACTCCGTCTATGGCTTCTTCATGAACGGCGGCGCGCTGTGCTGGATCGTGCGCGTCGGCGACGACTCCGGCGGCGCCCGCCCGCGCGCGGCCCTGCCGGCCGCGACCGAGAAGTCGGTCGAGGCGTTCCGTGCCGAGGCGCTCGCCGCGGCCGAGGACGACGTCAAGGTCGAGCTGACCCAGGAGCCGAACGCGTCCGACAAGGACGGCGACGCCACCTACAAGCTCGTCGTGACCTCCGGGTCCGAGCGCGAGGAGTTCGAGGGCCTGACCACCAAGAAGGGCCGCACGAACATCGCCACCAAGGTCAACGCCTCCTCGAAGCTGGTCAAGATCACCGACCAGACCGAGAGCCTGCCCGAGGCTCAGAAGGCCCCGGCCACCGGCAGCTACACGCTGTCGAAGCCGGCCCCGAAGCCCGAGGCGATCAAGCCCAACCACTTCGAGGGCGACGTCGCCAAGCGCCAGGGCATGGGCGGCCTCGCGGCCGTCGACGAGGTCACGATGGTCTGCATGCCGGACCTGATGACGCTCGTCATCGAACGGCGACGACGCGCAGCTGCGCGACCTCCAGGGCAAGATGATCGCCCACTGCGAGAACGCCGGCGACCGCATGGCGATCCTCGACGCGCCGGCCGACCTGCTCCCGCAGGAGATCCTCGAGTGGCGGATGAACACCGCCGGCTACGACTCGAAGATGGCCGCGCTGTACTACCCGTGGATCGAGGTCATGGATCCGCTGACCAACCGGCCGATGATGATCCCCCCGTCGGGGCACGTCGCCGGCGTCTGGTGCCGCACCGACGGCACGCGCGGCGTCCACAAGGCCCCGGCCAACGAGGTCATCATGGGCGCGAACGGCCTGGGCTTCCAGGTCACGCACGCGGAGCAGGGCGGCCTCAACAAGGTCGGCATCAACTGCATCCGCGCGTTCTCGGGCCGCGGCATCCGCATCTGGGGCGCCCGCACCCTCTCCAGCGATCCGGAGTGGCGCTACATCAACGTGCGCCGGCTCTTCAACTTCGTCGCGGAGTCGATCATGGAGGGCACGCAGTGGAGCGTGTTCGAGCCGAACGACGAGCGGCTGTGGAAGCAGCTCGAGATCTCGGCGTCGAACTTCCTCCGCCGCGTCTGGAGCGACGGCGCGCTGTTCGGCTCCGACCCGAGCCAGGCGTTCTACGTCAAGTGCGACGCGGAGACCAACCCGCCCGAGGTGATCGAGGCCGGCCAGGTCGTCTGCGAGATCGGCATCGCACCGGTGAAGCCGGCCGAGTTCGTGATCTTCCGGCTGAGCCAGTTCACCGGCGGCGCCGGCGCCGAGACCAGCGAGTGATCTTCGAGAACCCCCAAAGGAGCAACTAGATGGCAGAGCAAAAAGAGGTCTACCCGATTGACACCTTCCAGGTGACGATGGGGAGGCGTGGAAGCGGCCGGCCTGTTCAACACCGTCAGCGGCATCTCGTCGACCATCGACCCGACCGGGTTCGACCACGTCGACGCGAACGGCAAGCCGCAGGTGGCCAAGACTCCGGCCAAGGTGCAGTGGGGCGACGTCACGTGCTCGCGCGGCATGGACAAGGACAGCAAGCTCTGGCAGTGGCACTTCGACTGCATCGAGAAGGGCATCGAGGGCAACCGCAAGGACATCACGGTGGAGCTCCTCGACACCAAGGGCACGACGGTGCTGACCTGGAGCCTCACGAACGCGTGGCCGTCGAGCTACCACGGCCTCGGGGCAGGACGCCTCCGGCGGCGTGGTCGCCACCGAGCAGATCTCGTTCACCTTCGAGCGCCTGGAGCGCAAGTAGGAGGCGAGTGACAGGGGACACGCAACGACATGCAGACGGAGTTCGCGTTCCAGCTCCCCAGGGGCTACGCCGACGCCGCGGGGGAGGTCCACCGCGACGGGGTGATGCGCCTGGCGACGGCCCGGGACGAGATCGAGCCGCTGCGCGAGGTGGAGGTACGCCAGAACCCGGCGTACCTCACCGTCGCGCTGCTGGCCCGGACGGTCACGAGGATCGGGACCGTCACGGAGATCACGCCGGAGCTCATCGAGGGGCTGTTCGCGGCGGACTTCGATCACCTGCAGCGCCTCTACGAACGGATAAACACGGACGAAGAGGCGGTCGGCGTCGTGGCGTGTCCCTCGTGCGCGCACGAGTTCGAGGTGGATCTCACGGCCATAGAGGACGGGCGCCTGGGGGAATGACGAGGCCGTCTCCCGAGGAACTGCTCGCGGAGACGGCCCGCCTCGCGTACCACCTGCACTGGCCGCTGGACACCATCCTCGACCTCGAGCATCCGGACCGGCGGCGCTTCTTGCGTGAGGCGGACGCGATGGCGGGGTTGGCGGTGGACGACGAGGACTGACGATGGACGAGGACAGAGGACAAGAACGACGCCGGAGTCCCGGCCGGCGCCCGTGCCGGTGCGGATCCTCCGTCGCTCCGACGCGGCCGATGCGGCCTGCGCCGCACCGGCTCGGCGGGGCGGCTCGGCGAGTCCGTCGCGGCCGCGCGGGTGCCGAAGCACCTGCGGGCGGCGACGCGGCTGGCCGCCGACTCGCCGTCGCTCCCGGCGCCCGGGCCGGTGCCCCGGCCTGCTCCCGCGGCGCCGGCTCCTTCGGCGTCCGTGTCGCGCACGCCGGCTCCGGAGCCCGCGCCCGCCCCGCAGCCCGAGCCCGCCGCGGAGAGCGGCGAGAAGCAGTGGAACATCCCGGGCATGAGCGAGTTCGCCGCCGAGTGGATGTTCGGCGACCAGAAGAAGGCGCTGTCGAGGGCGTGCCGTTCGCGCCGCAGATGGGGCGGATGACGGACGAGCAGTGGAAGGAGAAGCAGCGCGAGTACCGCGCGGCGCGCGGCGCGACCGAGTTCGGCCGCGGCGCCGCGATCGTCGAGGGCGGCGGGCAGCGGCCCGATCCCGTCGACGAAGCTTCAGCGCGACCCCGGCACGGGCGTGCATCGGCTCGTCGCGTCGTCCCGTCTCGGGCGACGCGGGAGCGCCGCCCGCCGGCGCCGCCGGCCACGGACAGCGGCGCCTCGGCCGCGGCCGACTCAGCGTCCGAGGACGACGCCCCCGGCGAGCCGGGCGACCACGGGCCGGGCCCCTCCGCTACGCGGGGGGTCGCGCGCGCGCCCGCTGAGGGATCGGGGCGGTGGCCGTCGACCCTGAGCGGGAGCGGTCCGTCGCCCGAGCCGACCCCTCCGTCCGAGCAGTCCGTCGCCCGTTCTCCCCTGCCGGGCCCTCGAGACCCCGACGGCAGCCCGCCGCTGCCGATCCCCGGAGTCACCTCGCGCGCGCCGATGCCGGACTCGCCGGCCGAGCCCACGCAGTCGGTGTCCCGCGAGCCCGCGACGCCACCGGCGCCCAAGCCGTCCGCCTCGAAGCGCCGGCTGTCGCGCAGGCCGACGCCCGCGACGTCCCCGCCCAAGCCGTCCGGCGGGCCGGCGAGTCCGCCGACGTCGTCCGGCGCGCCCACGGTCAGCCGCACGCCCGCGCCGCCCGCGAAGCCGAGCCCGTCGTCCGGCGCGCCGAAGTCGTCCACCCCGCCCGCGCCCGCGGTCAGCCGCACGCCGGCCCCGCCAGTCACCCGGCGCACCGACGAGCCCGCCGCCATCGTCCAGCGCACCGAAGGGCCCGCCGAAGTCATCGACCCCGCCCGCACCCACGGTCAGCCGCACGCCCGCCGCGCCGCCGCCCGCGAAGCCGAGCCCGCCGGCGTCGTCGTCGGGCGGGCCAAGGAGCCCGCAGAGGCCGTCGTCTCCGCCCGCGGTCAGCCGCACGCCCGCCCCGCCCAGCCCGCCGAAGTCGTCCGCCGCGCCGAAGGGCCCGCCGAAGTCGTCGACGCCGCCCGCGCCCGCGGTCAGCCGCACGCCGGCCCCGCCCGCCGCGCCGAGCTCGCCGAAGTCGTCCGCCGCGCCAGGCCCGCCGACGTCATCCACCGCGCCGGGCCCGCCCACGTCATCCGCCGCACCGGGCCCGTCGAAGTCGTCCACCCCGCCCAAGCCCGCGGTCAGCCGGACGCCCGCTCCGCCCGCCGCACCCGGCCCGCCGACGTCATCCGCCGGGCCGACGAGCCCGCCGACGTCACCCGCCGCACCGGGCCCACCCACGTCATCCGCCGCCGCCGCCGACGCCGCTCCACCCGCCGCACCGGGCCCGCCCACGACATCCGCGCGCGCCGACGTCACCCGCCGCACCGGGCCCGCCCACGACATCCGCCGCGCCGACGTCACCCGCCCCGGCCAAGCCCGCGGTCAGCCGGACGCCGGCCCCGCCCGCCGCATCGAGCCCGCCGACGTCACCCGCCGCGCCGACGTCGCCGCCCCGGCCAAGCCCGCGGTCAGCCGGACGCCGGCCCCGCCCGCCGCATCGGGCCCGCCGACTTCGCCCGCCGCCGCCGCGCGAGCCCGCCGACGTCGTCCACCCCGCCCGCCGCATCGGGCCCGCCGACTTCGTCCAGCCCCGCCCGCCGCATCGGGCCCGCCGACTTCGTCCACCCCGCCCGCCGCATCGGGCCCGCCGACTTCGTCCACCCCGCCCGCCGCGCCGAGCCCGTCGACGTCGTCGACCCCGCCCGCCGCGCCGAGCGCGTCGACGTCGTCCGCCGCGCCCGCGCCTGCGGTGAGCCGCACGCCCGCGGCGCCGCGGAGGTCGGGCGCCGCACCGCTTCCGCCGCCGGCCGGCCCGAGGCGGCCCTCCGCCGCGGCGAAGCTGCCACCGGCCGGGGCCATCGCGCGTGCCGCCCGCCCGAGCCCGGCTGCGCGGCCTGCGGCACCCGCGGTGCCGCGCCGCGTGCCGAAGGCGCCCGCCCCGCTCTCCCCGCCGCCCGCCCCGCCCCAGAAGAAGGGGATCTTCCGTCGCGCGCTCGACGCGGTGCGGGGCGCTCCCAGCTCGGCGCCGAAGTCTGCTGCGGCTCAGCTGCCGGCGCCGGTGTCGGTGACCCGTCGCCGGACGCCCGCCCCGGCGGCGCCGCCGAAGATTGCCGTCAGCCGCACCGCGGAGGCCGCGCCGCCGAAGACCCCCGCTCCGGAGCCGCCGTCGAAGACGCCGAGGACCCTGCTCAGCCGCTCTCCCGCGCCCGGTCCGCAGCAGAGCTCGACCCCCGCCCCGCCCGAGGCCCGCCCCCCGAGGCTCCCGCGCAGCCGCCGCTCGGCCCGGCGCCGGACAAGGGCGCCATCAGCCGCACCGCCGCGCCCGCGCCGATCGAGCGCGCCGTCAGCCGGACCACCGCACCCGCCGCGCCGTCCGCAAGCCGGACGCCGGCGCGGGCCGAGGCCGTGCCGTCGACACCTCCGGCGCCGAAGGTCTCGCGGCTGTCGCGGATGGCCCAGTCGCTCGGGTTGGGCTCATCGGCTCCCGCCGCGCCCGCGCCCGCGCCGCGTCCGGCCGCTCCGATGCCCGCGCTGCGGCGCGTCGACCGTGCCCCCGCGGCGGCGCCTCGCGCGCCCGTGCCGAGCAGCTCGCGCACACCCGCCCCGCACCCCGAGGCCAAGCGGTCGCTCGCCCGGCGACTCCTCGGCGGCCCCGCCCCGGCGCACGACCAGCCGCGGCCGCACACCACGCCCTCGCCGGCCATCCGGCCCGCCGCCGCTCCGATGAGCGTGAGCCGCCGGGAGCGGCCCGCCCCGCTGTCGGCGGCGCTCGTCCGCACCGCGCCTCCCGTCCCGCCCGCAGCCGCGTCCGTCGCCCGCGTCGCCTCCGAGGCCGGCCACACGGGCAGCTCGGCCGCAGGGCTGAGCGAGGCGACCGGCTTCGAGATCTTCCACGACGAGAGCGGCCGCGCGTCCGTCGCCTTCGCGCCGCCGCCCGACGTCGCCTCCCGCGTCCCGATCACCAAAGAGCCGATGCGCATCTCGCGCGAGGTCAGCTTCGGCGGCTTCCCGCAGATCCCCACGGGCGGCATGCCCGCGCTCCCGCAGATCCCGCAGGGCGGGATGCCGGCGCTGCCCCAGATCCCGCAGGCCCCCGCCATGCCCTCCATGCCACAGATGCCGCAGCTCCCGAGCCTCGGCGGCGGCGGTGGTGGCGAGCTCGCCACCTCGTCCTCGAGCGACGGCGACCCCAACGACCAGCTCCGCCGCCAGATCAAGCTCGACCGCGAGCAGCTCGGCAACCTCGTCGACGACCTTCCCTAACGCCCACCAGGAACGAGAACGCCCATGCCACCAACCAACGGACGCAAGGAGCTCGTCGCCGCGAACGTCTTCGGGGTTCGCATCCCGGGCATGGAGCTCGGCTACTTCGTCGAGTGCAACGGCCTCGCCGTCGAGGTCGAGGTCCAGGAGTACGCCGAGGGCGGCAACAACGAGTTCGTCCACCAGCTCCCCGGCCGCCTGATCTACCCGAAGCTCGAGCTCAGCCGCGGCCTGACCACCGAGGACAACCTCATCAAGTGGTTCATGCAGACCCGGGTCAAGGCCGACCGGAAGGAGCTGATCATCGACATCTTCAACCACTACGGCGAGGTCCACCGCTCCTTCACGTTCGACCAGGCCTATCCCGTGAAGTGGTCGGGCCCGACCCTCGCCGCCGGCGGCGGCGGCGCCGCGATGGAGTCCCTCACGATCGCCCACGCCGGGCTCAAGGTGGCCTAAGCGATGCCGATCCCCCAGGGCTTCCAGAAGGCCAAGCTCGAGATCGACGGACAGCCGCCGATCGAGTGCGGGTTCAACCCGCAGGAGTACACGATCGTCAAGACCAACGTGTGGACGTTCAAGCCGCGCACGGGCGTCGACCTCCCCGACGGCGAGTTCGGCGGCGGCAACCCCCGCATGATCCGGCTCGCGCTGCTGCTCGACGTCTCGCTGCTCGGCGAGAACGAGAGCATCCGCGAGGTCACCGACCGCCTCTTCAAGATGATGGAGACCGGCGGCGGAGGCGGCGGAGGCGGCGGCTCGGTCCCGCCGTTCGTCACCTTCACCTGGGGCTCGGTCAACACCTTCAAGGCCGTCGCCACCGCCTCACGCGTCCAGTTCAAGCTCTTCCACCCCAACGGCGAGCCGATCCGCGCCGACATCGGCCTCGAGCTCGCGCAGGCCGAGAAGGCGTCGACCGCCTCGGCGGCGAGCGGCGGCGAGCCCCAGAACCCGACCACGCTCGCGATGCGCGGCATGAAGGTCCACACCGTCGCCGACGGCGACTCGCTCGCCTCGATCGCCTACAACGCCTACGGCGACCCGACCCGCTGGCGCCTGATCGCCGAGGCCAACGGCATCGACAACCCGATGCACCTCAGCCGCGGCACGCCGCTGACGATCCCGAGGCTGGAAGCGTGAGCCCCTCCTCCGCCACCGCCGAGAAGCACGTCGCCAGCTACGAGCTCAGGATCAACGGCGCCGAGCTCGACGCCAAGTACACGGACGGGATCGGCGAGATCAAGGTCGTCGACAGCCTGATGCTCCCGGACAGCTGCGACCTCACGCTGTTCATCAACTCGTACGACAAGGTCGATGCGGTGCAGGACGTCGACGGGCAGCCGTTCAAGATCGGCGCGCAGATCCTCCTCAAGGTCGGCGCCATCGACGCCCAGGCAGCGACGAAGACCGTGTTCGACGGCGACATCGTCGCCGTCGACGCCGACTTCGGACACGGCGGCATCACCCTCGGCATCCGCGCGCTCGACCGCAGCCACAAGCTGATGCGCAACCGCAAGGTGCGCGTGTTCAAGAAGCAGACCGTCGGCGACGCCGTCAAGAAGATCCTGCAGGAGAACGGGCTCCGCGCCGGCAAGTTCGACCGGACCGGTCCGCAGCAGGAGTGGCTCCAGCAGGACAACGAGACGGACTGGGAGTTCATCTGGCGGCAGGCGCGCAGCCTCGACTTCTGGGTCCTCACCGAGGGCGGCACGGTCGACTTCGTGGAGGCCGGAAAGCCGTCGACGATGACCACGATCGACGGTCGAGTGGCCGGAGACGATCGCCGCCTTCCACCCGCGGGTCACCGGGGTGCAGCAGGTCAAGACGGTGACCGCGTCCGCCTGGGACCCGATGTCCAAGAAGCTGCTCGGCACATCGGCGACCACGCCGAAGCAGCTCGCCGAGATCGGGCTCACCCGCAAGAAGGTGTCCGACGACCTCGCCGGTGGGCAGCATCCACATCTCCAAGTCGTCCGCCACGACGCAGGACGAGGTCGAAGCAGCTCGCCCAGGGCACGCTCGACCGCGTGGCGAACGCCTACGTCGAGGCCGACGCCCACATCCCCGGCAACCCGGACGTCAAGGCCGGCGTGACGCTCGACGTCAGGGCGTCGGCCAGCAGTTCAGCGGCAAGTACGTGGTCGGGACGGTGCGCCACACGTTCCGCGGCGGCGGCGCGTTCGACACCTTCGTCTCCACCGCCACCGCGACGCCGAGCTCGATCGCCGCCCTCACCGGCGGCAACGGCGCGAAGAGCAAGTTCGGCGACGCGCTCGTGATCGGGATCGTCACCAACAACAACGACCCGGAGACGATCGGGCGCGTCAAGGTGAAGTTCCCGGCGCTCGACGACAACCTCGAGAGCGAGTGGCTGCGCATCGCCTCCCCGAGCGCCGGCAACGCGCGCGGCGTGATGATGCTGCCGCAGCCGAACGAGGAGGTGATCGTCGGCTTCGAGAACGGCGACACCCGCCGCGGCTACGTGCTCGGCTCGCTCTTCAACGGCAGGGACAAGCCGGGCGAGCCGCACTCCAGGGCAAGGAAGCCGCGACGGCTCGTTCGCCGTGCTCAGCGACAAGCAGATCGTCGCCACGTCCAAGGACGAGATGAAGCTGACGAGCACGAAGAAGATGACCGTCGACGTCCAGGACGAGCAGCTCGATCAAGGTCGCGAAGGACCGCACCGAGCAGGTCGGGGGCAACCTCAAGGACGAGGTCAAGGGCAACCTCGAGCAGAAGGTCACCGGCAACTTCAAGAACGAGGCGACCGGCTCGACCACGGTCAAGGCGACCGGGAGCGTCACGATCGAGTCGACCGCCTCGGTGACCATCAAGGCGCCGTCCGTCACGGTCGAGGGGCAGGCGTCGCTGTCGCTCAAGGCGCCCCAGGTCAGCATCCAAGGCTCGGCGATGGTGAACATCTCCGGCGGAATCATCAATCTGGGATAGGGTCGGAATTCGATGACGGACTTGCTCGGCTCGGGCCTCGCCTTCCCTCTCCAGGTCGACCGCGCCGGCGGCATCGCGCTCGCGCGCGGGCACGACGACATCCACCAGGCGCTCGAGCTGATCCTCGGCACCGCGCCCGGCGAGCGGCCGATGCGACCCGAGTTCGGCTGCGGCGTCCACGACTTCGTGTTCGACACGATCGACGCCGAGACGATCGGCCGGATGGAGACCGAGATCCGCTACTCGCTCGACCGCTGGGAGCCGCGCATCGAGGTCGAGAAGGTCGACTTCGACCTCGACGGCGTCCAGCGCGGTGAGCTGACGATCACCATCGGCTACCGCGTCCGCGCCACCAACCACAAACGCAACCTGGTCTATCCCTTCTACGTGATCCCTGCGGAGGAAGCAGAGTGAAGCTGCCCGAGATCGAGCTCGACGACCGGCGCTTCCAGGACCTCGTCTCGGAGGCGCGCCTGCGCATCAACCGCTCGTGCCCGGAGTGGACCGAGCACAACGTCTCGGATCCCGGCATCACGCTGATCGAGCTGTTCGCGTGGATGACGGAGATGACGATCTACCGGCTCAACCGCGTGCCGGACAAGCTCCACGTCACGCTGCTCGAGCTGCTCGGCATCCAGCTCGACGGCCCGAGCGCCGCGGCCGCCGACGTGCGCTTCCGCCTCGTCGAGCCGCCGACCGAGCCGGTGACGATCAGCGGCGGCGAGACCGAGGTCGCCACCCCGCGGACCGCCAACGAGGAGTCGATCGTCTTCCAGGTCGACGACGACTTCACGATCCCCGCCATCCGCCCCGGCGCCTACGTGCTCCAGCGCGGCGGCCAGATCAAGGACATCGGCGTGGCCGACGGCGAGGCGCGCCCGCAGGGCGCCGACCAGATGCCGTTCGGCAACCCGCCGGCGGTCGGCGACGCGCTCTACATCGGCTTCGACGAGCCGCTCGCGCGCCTGCATGTTCCAGATCGACGTCGACGCCTCGCCCGCGCGCGGCGCGGGCGTCAACCCCGAGGACCCGCCGCTGCGCTGGGAGGTCTCGCAGGGCGACAACCAGTGGGAGGAGGCGCTCGTCCTCGAGGACCTCACCGGCGGCTTCAACTACGGCGCCGGCGCGGTCGAGCTCCAGCTCCCGTCGCGCTCCGCCGTGCAGCCCCTGGGCGGCCATCGCATGCACTGGCTGCGCTGCCGGATCGACGACAAGACGCGCCACGGCGGCGCGGCCACGACCTACACGCAGGCGCCCGAGATCTACTCGATCACCGCCGCGCCGATCGGCGCGCTGCTGCCGACCTCGCACGCCGCGCAGGAGGTCAACGAGATGCTCGGCGTGTCCGACGGCACGCCCGGCCAGACGTTCCCGATGCGCTTCAGCCCGGTGCTCAAGCCCGCACACCGGCGAGACGCTCGAGGTGCGCGACCCCGAGTCGGGCGACTGGGCCGCGTGGGAGCTGCGACCGGACTTCGTCACCTCGACGGAGTTCGACCGCCACTACACGCTCAACCCGGTCGGCGGCGAGATCGAGCTCGGCCCGGCGATCCGCGAGACCGACGGCGGCTGGACGCAGTACGGCGCGATCCCGCCCAAGGGCGCCGTCCTGCGCTTCACGCGCTACCGCCACGGCGGCGGGCGGCCCGGCAACGTCGCGTCCGGCGCGCTCAACGTGCTCCGCACGGCACTGCCCGGCGTCGACACGGTCACCAACCCGGTGGCCGCGAGCGGCGGCGTCGACGCCGAGGCGCTCGAGCACGCGCGCCAGCGCGCGGCGATGGAGATCCGCACGCGCTACCGCGCGGTCACCGCCGAGGACTTCGAGTTCCTGGCCGGCGAGGCGTCGCCGCGCGTCGCGCGCGCGGTCTGCGTGCCGCCGCAGACGACCGGCGGCCCCGTCCAGCTCCACCTCGTGCCGCAGCTGTTCCCGGCCGACCGCCAGCTCGCCTACGACGAGCTCGTCCCCGACGAGTCGCTGTTGCAGGAGGTCTCCGAGTACCTCGACGAGCGCCGGCTGATCGGCACCACGGTGCAGCTGCTGCCGTGCGCCTACCGCGGCCTGTCGGTGGTCGTGAACCTCCAGGCCTCGCCGCTCGCCGACACCGCGCGCGTGGAGGAGGACGTCGCGCACGCGCTCTACACGTACCTCAACCCGCTCGTGGGCGGCAACTCGACCGGGCCCGGCCAGGGCTGGGCGTTCGGGCGCGCGCTCAACCAGGGCGAGCTCTACGGCGTCGTCCACGCCGTCGACGGCGTCGAGTTCGTGAAGATCCTGCGCATCTACGAGACGAACCTGCAGACCGGCGAGCAGAACTCCAAGCCGGCCGGCAGCCACATCGTGCTCGAGCCCGACGAGCTGATCGCCTCGGCGTCGCACATCGTCAAGGCAACGCACCGGGAGACCTAGGGGATCGCCGTGGCGGACGGCGCGGGCAACGGCGCAGGGAGCGACTACAAGACCTTCATGGGTGCCGGCTTCGGCACCCTGCTGGTCCAGCTCTCGAGCGGCGCGAAGGAGACGCCGCCGAGCGCCTCGAGCCGCGCGTACCTGCGCGACGGCCTGCCGTCGATGTACGCGGACGGCGACTTCGGCATGCGCTTCGTCGGCGCGCTGGAGACGCTGCTCGACCCGATCGTCGCGATGCTCGACGCGCTGCCCGAGCACTTCGACCCGGACTACGCGCCGCGTCACATCTTGAACCTGCTGAGCGCGTGGCTCGGCGTCGACCTCGACGAGTCGCGCGCGATCTCGGTCCAGCGCGAGGTGATCCGGCGCGCCGCCGAGCTCGGCCAGCGGCGCGGGACCAAGGGCGGGCTGGAGCTCGCGCTGTCGCTCGCGTTCCCCGACACCCCCCTGCGGGTGGAGGACGAGGGCGGAGTGGTCTGGGAATCCGGAGCGAATGTGGAATCAAAACCGCCACAGTTCGTCGTGTATTGCGACAAGCCCGTTACCGAGGACGTTCAGGCCGCCATCGCACGTTGCATTGAGCAGTTCAAGCCGGTACACACCGCCTACCGGCTGCGCGTCAAAGCCCCGAAGAAGAAGCCACCACCTGAGTCATGAGAGTTTGCTCCAGCTGCGGCCGCGAAAATCCCGACGACCGGGATTTCTGCGAATGCGGCGAGTATCTGCGCTGGGATCCCACGGGGGTTGTCCAGGCAGTCACCCCTGAGGTCTTGCAGGCCGCGCAGGAGCAGGCGCCGCCGGCCGCCGACGCGCCCGCCGCGCCTGCGCAGCCGGCCCAGCCGCAACAGCCCGCCGCGCCGCAGCCCCAGGCGCCCGCACCTGCCCAGCCGGCCGCGAGCCCGCACCCCGCGGCGCGTCCCGCACCTCCGCAGGCGCCGGCCGACCCCGGCAACGGCGCCGGTGTGCAGTCCGGCGACCCGCTCGCCGGCGCGGCGCCCCCGCCGGCCCAGCCACCCGCGCCCCCGGCGCCCGTCGCACCGCCGCCGGCCACGCTCGAGCAGCCTCCCGCCCCGGCCCCGGCCGCGCCCGCGCAGCCCGAGGAGCCGGACCCGGCGGCGATCACGCTGCGGATCCCGGAGGGCGAGCAGGTGCGCCTCGGCGAGACGCTCGCGACCGGCGTCGATCCCGGCGGCCGCACGCGCGTGCTCGCGCTCGTGCGCAACCAGAGCGGCATCGTCGACAACTACGAGCTGTCAGTGCGCGGACTGCCGGACGACTGGTGGTCGATCTTCCCGAACACGGTCTACCTCGTCCCGTTCGGCACCAGCGGCACGTACGAGCAGGAGGTGGAGATCCACCTCCACCCGCCGCGCACGCCGGAGGCCGAGGCGCGGATCTGGGAGCTCGAGGTCACCGGCGAGTCGAAGGCCTACAACCGGCAGGCCGCCAGCGCCCCGCTGCAGCTCGGCATCCAGCCGTTCGAGGAGCTCAAGACCAAGCTCGAGCCCGAGCGCGCCTCCGGCCGCCGCAAGGCCAACTACGAGGTCGCGGTCAAGAACACCGCCAACGCGCCGATCACCGTCGCGCTCGACCACGAGGATCCGGACAACGAGCTGAAGGTGGCCTTCAGCCCGCAGACGCTCGAGGTCCCCGCCGGCCAGACCGGCACGTCGCAGATGGAGGTGCGGCCGCCGCGCCAGAAGTGGATCGGCCGCCCGGAGGAGAAGCGCCTCACCGTGCACACGCGCACGGGCGAGGAGGCGCAGGCCATGAAGGCCGCCGCCGAGGCGCCGCCCGAGGAGGAGCTCGGCCTCGACGAGGAGGGCGAGCAGCAGGGCGCCGCCGGCAAGGCGGGCGGGCTGTTCAAGCGGCTCGGCGGCGCGCCGCCGAGCGCCAACGTCGGCCCGCAGGGCGTGCAGGTCACCGGCCCGCGGGCCCCGCGCGCGCCCTCGATCCCGAAGAAGAACCTCCAGCTCTCCCAGCTCAAGGCGCCCGGCGGCGGCGCGGCCCTCCCCAGCATCCCGCTGGCGCCGAACCAGGTCGTCTTCCGCCAGAAGGCGTGGCTGCCGTGGTGGATCATGATGCTGATCCCGCTGCTGATCCTGCTGGCGGTGCTGCTCTTCCTCTTCCTGCCGAAGAACGTCGCCGTGCCCGAGGTCACCGGGTCGACGTCGGCGTTCGAGGCCGAGCAGAAGCTGGTCAAGGCCGACCTCAAGCTCGCGCCCGCGCCGAAGGAGAAGGTCAGCACCGAGGCGCCGCCCGGCACCGTGATCGGCCAGACCCCGGCGGCCGGCGAGAAGGCGGAGAAGGACTCCGAGGTCGCGATCGAGATCGCGGTCGGCAACAACAAGGTCCAGGTCCCGAGCGTCGTCGGCCAGACCCAGGTCGAGGCGGAGAAGACGCTGCGCGAGAAGAACCTGACGATCGGCCAGCTGCAGCCGCAGCCGCCTGATCCCAAGGCGAAGATCTCGAGCCAGATCCCCGCGGCCGACGAGGTCGTCACCGAGGGCAAGCCGATCGACCTCTTCATGGCCACGATCAAGGACAAGAAGAAGAAGGACGGCGACGAAGAGGACGGAGGCGGCGGTGGTGGCGGCGGCGCGGCTGCGGCGGTCGCCCTGCCGGCGCTGGCCGGTCAGCCGCTCGCCGAAGCCGCGCAGAAGGCCGCCGACGCAGGGCTCGTGCCCGTCAAGGTCACGGAGTTCTCGGAGAAGAAGAAGGACGTGCTGATCCGCACCGAACCGGGCCCGGGCACGAAGCTCGCGGCCGGCGCGAAGGTCAAGCTGGTCGTCTCCGGCGGCTCCCCGCAACTCGCGTACGACGACGGCAAGAACGTGCTGCTCGTCAACGGCGCGAACGGCAAACGCTTCCCCGCCGTCGCCAAGGGCCCGCAGGAGGAGACCGATCCGACGTTCTCGGCCGACGGGACGAAGGTCGCGTTCCTCAGCGACCGGCGGGTGTTCATCAAGGACCTGACGAAGCCCGACGAGACGCCGGTGGCGGTCACCGCGGCCGGCGAGAAGTTCAGCGACCCGGCGTGGGCGCCGACGGTCGACTCCAACGTGCTTGCCCTGCTGCGCGACAAGAGCGCCGGAGGGCCGGACGCGGAGCGCACCAACCAGGACATGTGCTTCATGAAGGTGACGAAGGAGCTGGAGGCGCCCCAGTGCTTCGACGAGCCGAACTTCAACGTGCTGAAGGTCGTCCGCTGGGCACCCGACGGCAAGAGCGTCTACACGCTCGGCAGCGCGCCCACCAAGTTCGGCATGGTCCGCTACAAGTCGAAGAAGGCATTCTCGCCCGAGCGCAAGGACTGGGGCAAGGGCAAGTTCGTCACCGACACCTCGGAGCCGACGAAGGGCGTGATCGACTTCGCCATCTCGCCGGACGGCAAGCAGATGGTGGCGGTGGCCAACTTCGACAGCCCGACCTACCAGCTCTACCTCGGCAAGCCGAAGGACCTCCCGCTCACCGACGCCAAGCCGCTGGGCGTGACGGCGTGCAAGGCGACGTGGCGCTCGGACAGCAAGGAGGTCGCGGTCGTCCAGGCCGACGAGCTCTGCAAGCAGTCCAACGGCCAGATCGCGCGCCTCCCGGTCGCCGACCCGGGTAGGCAGCAGCGGATCGGCTTCATCGGCGACAACCCAGCGTTCCAGCCGCTGACGCTGGAGTAGCCGTGCTCTGCACGAGCTGCCGTCGTCAGCTCTCGCGGGGGGCCGACTACTGTGGCCACTGCGGGAATCCGGTGGCGGGTGCCGCCGAGCCGCTCGAGCTCGTCCTCGCCGACGAGACCCGCGTGCCGCTGGTGGGCGACATGACGATCGGGCGCGCACCGGGCAGCACCGTCGTGCTCGCCGACCCGAGCGTGTCGCGCGAGCACGCGCGCATCTCCCCCGACGGCAACGGCGGCGGGGCGCTCATCGAGGACGCGGGCTCGAGCGGCGGCACGATCGTCGACGGCGTCGCGATCACCGCGGTGACGCTGCTGCGCGACGGCCACCGGCTGCAGATCGGCGGGCAGACGCTGCGCGTCGAGCGCCGCCGCAACGAGGCCGAGGCCGGCCGCACGATCGTGGTCAGGCCCGGCGCGAGCCTCGTGGTGCCGTCGCTCGGACCGCCCGGCGTGGAGGCCGCGGCCACCCAGTTCGGGATGAAGCCGCGGGTGCGCTCGGGCTACGCGCTCAAGCGCCTCGACGCCAGCGAGGGCGCGAAGCGCTGGGTGCTGCGCGACCTCAACCGCGGCACGTTCCTGCGCCTCTCCGACAACGATGCCCATCTGTTCGAGCTGTTCGACGGCACGCACTCGCTGTCGGACCTGATCGGGATCGCCGAGCAGCGCTTCGGGCCCGCCGGCGCGCCGCGGCTCGCGCGGCTGCTGGCCGACCTCGGCGAGCGCGGCTACCTGGCCGGGGTGAGCGGCGCGGACGCGGTCGCCGAGGAGCCCAAGGGCTTCTTCCAGAAGCTCGTCAAGCCGCGGGAGAAGACGTTCGAGGGCGTCGGCCCCTGGTTCGACGGTCTGTACCGCCGCGGCGGCTGGGTGCTGTTCACCAAGCCGGCGCTGTCCTTCATCGCCGCGCTGATCGTCGCCGGGCTCGGCGCCTTCATCTACCTGATCGTCGGGCGCTACGGCACGCCGTTCGTGGTCGCGCAGCGGGTCGAGCTCGGCGCGCTGATCTTCCTGATCGGGCGCTTCCTGGTGGTGGCGGTGCACGAGACCGCGCACGGCCTCGCGATGGCGTCGTTCGGCCGCAAGATCCACAAGGCCGGGCTGAAGCTCGTGGTGATCTTCCCCTACGCCTTCGTGGACACCTCGGAGGCGTGGTTCGAGCCGCGCAAGCGGCGCATCGCGATCAGCGCCGCGGGCCCGATCTCCGACTTCACGCTGGGCGGGATCTTCTCGATCTGCTGCGTGTTCGTGGAGGGCACGAACCGCGACGTGTTCTTCCAGCTCGCGTTCGCGGGCTACGTCGGCGCGTTCTTCAACCTCAACCCGTGGATCGACCGCGACGGCTACCACATGCTCGTCGACTATCTGCGCGAGCCGGGCCTGCGGCGGCGCGCGAAGGACCAGTTCAGCCGCCGCCTCTCGGGCCGCGGCCGCAGCACCGACTCGCCGGTGCTGGCCCGCTACTCGATCGCTGGGCTCGGTTGGTCGATACTGGCAGCAGGCTTCGCCATCTTCATCTCACTCCGCTATGAGCCGATCATGTCCGCACTCGCTCCTTCCTGGGTCGTGTGGACCGTGCTCGGGACGCTGTGGCTGGCCCTCTTCATCCCGGTGTTCGTCGTCATCGGCAAGCCGCTCGTCGAGCGCGTGCGCGGCCCGAAGGCCGCGGCGGCGTGAGGAGGTGAACGATGGCCACCTCGTCTGAGGCCGACGTCGCCGCCAAGCTGATCGAGCGCCTGCTCGTCGACCCGGCGTTCCGCGCGCGCTTCCGCCGCAACCCGGCCGCGGCGTGCCGCGAGGCGGGGCTCGAGGAGCTCGCGCAGGAGATGCAGCTCGGCGCGGGCAAGGCGATGATGACCCTGGACATGCGGGAGTCCAAGTCGAGCCTCGCCGGCGTGATGATGGCGGCGGCGATGGAGGGCGTCGGCATCGTGCAGTTCGCCGAGCACGTCGCGCCGCACCTCGACGACATCCCGGAGGCGATCGGCGACGTCCTGAGCCGCGTCAACCTGCCCGCGATCGGCGGCGGGCTGGCGCCGCCGCCGAAGTCGACCGCGCCGCCGCTGGCGGAGACGGGCAAGGAGGGCGAGGACGCGCTCGGCGGCGCCGACCCGGCCGCCGCGGGCAACGGCGCAGCTCCGGCCGCGGCGCCCGCAGCCGCGCCGGCGGCTGCGCCGGCCGCGGCGGACCCGGCGGCTGCACCCGCTGCCGACAAGCCGGCGGCCGCCCCGGCGGCGGCTCCGGAGAAGACGCCGGCCGAGGAGGCCGCGGAGAAGATCGCCAAGGAGGAGTCGCCGGAGGCCAAGCAGGCCGAGGAGGTCCAGAAGGCGGTCGACGACATCGCCGAGGACGCCAAGGACGTCCCGAGCGCGACCGACCTGCCCGGGGAGGCCGACGCGCCGAAGCCGTCGGTCGACATCGGGCCGGACGGCAAGCCGGTAGAGCCCGCCGCCGCTCCCGCCGCGGCCCCGGCCGCCGGAGCTCCCGCCGCGGCCCCGGCCGCTCCCGCTGCCGCCGCCGCGCCTGCTCCACCGGCCGCGGTCGAGACGCCGGGGGCGCCCGCCGCGCCCCCGCCCGAGCCCGCCGGCCGCTCCTCCGGGTCGCAGCCGGTCGACCCCGCGGACTTCGGCCAGGACGGCACCGGCGGCGAGCCGACGCCGGAAGCCCTGGCGATCCTCAAGAACAAGAACATCGAGTTCGACTCCGTCGGGATCGCCGACATCAAGGCGGGCAAGATCGACCCGCGCGTGATCGCCGTGCTGACCAAGCTGTCCGAGGAGCACGAGATCAAGGTCTCGTGCATGTGCTCGGACCACTCGAAGTTCACGTCGGGCGGCTCGATCTCCAACCACGCCTACGGCCGCGGGCTCGACATCGCCGCGGTCGACGGCGAGATCGTCAACCCCGGCTCGGGCGCGGCGCGCGAGCTCGCCAGCGAGCTGTCGACGCTGGCGGAGAAGTACCGCCCCGACGAGATCGGCTCGCCGTGGCCGATCAGCGGGCCCGGCTACTTCACCGACGCCGGCCACCAGGACCACGTGCACGTCGGCTTCAAGCAGGAGATCGACAAGAGCTGGACGCCGCCCGCCGACGTCGCCGCCGGCGGGGCGCAGGCCGGCGCCGCCCCGGCACCTGCCGCGCCCGCCGCAGCCGCCGCAGTGCCCGCCGCCGCCCCTGCCGCGGGCGTCGCGCCCGCTCCGGCGCCTGCCGCGGCCGCCGCCGCGGTGCCGCCGCCCGCCCCGAAGAAGGGCGCATCCGGGCAGTTCATGGCTGCGCGCGCGGAGGCCGCGAGCGCCAAGAAGGGCGGGTCGGGCGCGTTCGCCGCCGTCCAGCCCGCGCAGCCGCAGGCCGCGGCCGCCGCGGCGCCGCCACCGAGCGGGGCTGCCGCCGAGGCGGTCGCCGTCGCCGCGGACGTGAGCGGGCCGAACCCGTATCCCGGCGACGACGCGCCGAAGGAGCAGCTCGCCGCCTGGCTCGGCCGCGAGGCAGAGAAGCGCGGGTTGCCCAAGGAGCTGCCGGTGATGGCGGCGCTCGTCGAGTCGGGCGTCAAGAACCTCAACTTCGGCGACGCCGACTCGGTCGGCTTCTTCCAGATGCGCGTCGGCATCTGGAACCAGGGCGAGTACGCCGGCTTCCCCGAGAAGCCCGAGCTGCAGGCCAAGTGGTTCCTCGACACCGCCGAGAGCGTCAAGGAGCAGCGGCTCTCGCGCGGCCAGTCCGTCACCGACCCGAACCAGTTCGGCGAGTGGATCGCCGACGTCGAGCGCCCAGCCGAGCAGTACCGCGGCCGCTACCAGCTGCGGCTCGAGGAGGCCAAGGGGCTGCTGGCCAAGGCCGGCGACGCGCCCGCTGCCGCGCCGGCGGCGCCCGCAGCGGTCGAGCCCGCCGCCGGGGCACCGGCGGCGCCCGCCGCGGTGGAGACCGCAGGCGGGGGCGGCGGCGGCCGGCAGGCGGCCGCGTCCGCGCTGCTCCAGAACAAGAACATCGTGCTCGACGCCGACGCGCAGACCGACGTGCGCGGCGGCGACGTCGACCCGCGGATGATCGCGCTGCTCCAGAAGCTCGGCGAGAAGCACAAGATCGAGCTGAGCGTGATCAAGACCGGCCACGCCAAGTTCTCGGCCGGCGGCAGCGTCTCGAACCACTTCCACGGCCGCGGGATCGACATCGCGCGCGTCGACGGCGAGATCGTGCGCCCCAACTCGGCCGCCGCCCGCGAGCTCGCGACCGAGATCGCCGGGATACAGGGCGACCTCCGGCCGACCGAGGTCGGCACGCCGTGGGCGATCTCCGAGGCGGGCTTCTTCACCGACGGAGCGCATCAGGACCACCTCCACGTCGCGTTCGACGGCGAGGCGCCGGCTGACTTCCAGGCCCCCGCGGCCGCTGCGCCGGCCGCCCCGGCTGCCGCTGCGGCCGCCGCCGCGCCTGCGGCTCCCGCTGCGCCCGGCGCTCCGGCCGCCGCGGCCGCGGCGGCGCCGCCGCCCGTGCCGAAGAAGGGCGCGTCCGGCCAGTTCATGGCGGCGGCGGCCGAGGCCTCTGCCGCCGGCAAGAAGGGCGGGTCCGGCGTCTTCATGACCCCGCAGGCGCCCGCCGGCCCCGCCAGCGCGATCGCGAGCCCGGCGGCCGTGCCGGGCGTCGTCGACGCCGCCGCGGCGGCCGCCCCGGCCACCGGGAGCAGCAGCCTCGGGACCGCGGCGCTGAAGGTCGCGCAGACCCAGCTCGGCGTGCAGGAGGCGGGCACGAACACCGGCAAGGAGGTCGACGAGTACCTCGCGGCGGCGGACGTCGGCCCCGGCAACCCGTGGTGCGCGAGCTTCGTCACGTGGGCGCTCGAGAAGGCGGGCCACAAGATGGACGGCACCGGCTGGGCCGCGGTCCAGACGTGGGTCCGCAACGCCGAGCAGGGCAAGAACGACCTCAAGGTCATCAGCGCCGAGGAGGCCCGCCCCGGCGACATCGTCACCTACGACTGGGGCCACGACGAGGACTTCGGCGCCGACGGGCACATCGGCTTCCTGGCCAGCAAGGTCGAGGGCGGCAAGTTCACCGCGCTCGAGGGCAACAACCAGGACCAGGTCATGAACGTCCCGCGCTCCGTCGACCAGGCCAACGTCAAGTTCCTCCGCATCGGCGGCGATGCGCCCGCCGCTCCCGCCGCCGGCGTGCCCGGAGCCGCCGCCGCGACGCCCACCCCCGGGGGCGCGGCCGACGTCGCCGCCGCCGCGGCGCCCGCGGGCGGCGGCTCGGGCGCCTACCCGGGCGACAACGCCTCGAAGGCGGCGCTCGCGAAGTGGATGGGCGACCTGGCCGAGAAGCGCGGGCTGCCGCGCCAGCTGCCGGTCATGGCCTCGCTCGTCGAGTCCGGCGTCAAGAACCTCAACTACGGCGACGCCGACTCAGTCGGCTTCTTCCAGATGCGCGTCGGGATCTGGAACCAGGGCGCCTACAAGGGCTTCCCGGAGGACCCCGAGCTGCAGGTGAAGTGGTTCCTCGACACCGCCGAGCAGGTCAAGAAGCAGCGCGTCGCGGCCGGCAAGTCGATCAGCGACCCGAAGCAGTTCGGCGAGTGGATCGCCGACGTCGAGCGGCCCGCTGCCCAGTACCGCGGGCGCTACCAGCTCCGGCTCGGGGAGGCCAACGGGCTGCTCGGCGGAGCGGCCGGCGCGCCCGCGGCGCCCGCGGCCGTCGAGCAGGCCGGCGTGGCCCCGGCCGCGCCCGCGGCCGCCGCGGACGCCGCCGCGAGCGCGGCCACGGGCGGCGGAGGCGGCGCCGGCCCGAAGGCGCTCGCCGCGCTCAAAGAAGCGCAGAAGTACACCGGCACCAAGTACCAATGGGGCGGCTCGACGCCGCAGACCGGCTTCGACTGCTCCGGCCTCGTCCAGTGGGCGTACGCGAAGGCGGGCATCCAGATCCCGCGCGTGACCGACGCCCAGTTCGCCGACTCGAAGGGCACGTCGGTCGAGCGCAGCGACCTGCGGCCGGGCGACCTCGTGTTCTTCGGCCAGCCCGGCAACATCTACCACGTCGGGATCTCGATGGGCGGGGACAAGTTCCTGCACGCCCCGAAGACCGGCGACGTGGTGAAGGTCGCGAGCCTCAAGGAGTCCTACTTCTCTTCCAACTACGCCGGTGCGAAGCGCTTCGACAACGCGGCGCCCGTGGCTGCCGCGCCCGACGCCGCCGCCGCGGCGGCAGCCGCGCCCGCCATCGACCCGAAGGCGGTCGCCGAGGCCCAGGCCGCGGTCGCCCGCGACGCCGCCGAGGTCAACCGCAACGGCTCCGGCCTGTTCATGGCCGTCAAGGCGCAGGAGGAGCGGCGCCACGACACCGTCCAGTTCATGCAGGCCGTCGAGCCGAAGAAGGCCGACGGCGCCGAGCCCGCCGCCGCGGCCGCCGCGCCGGCCCCGCTGCTCCGGCCGCCGCTCCCGCCGCCGTCGAGCCGGCCGCGGCCGCACCCGCCGAGCCGGCCGCCGCCGCTCCCGCCGACGCCGGCCCGCCGGTCGAGCTGCCCGACGACATCTCCGACGACTACCCGGGCGACGACGCGTCGAAGGACGAGATCGCCAAGTGGCTCGCGAAGCAGGCCGACAAGCACGGCCTCCCGCCCGAGCTCCCGGTCATGGCCTCGCTGGTCGAGTCCGGCGTCAAGAACCTCAACTACGGCGACGCCGACTCCGTCGGCTTCTTCCAGATGCGCGTCGGGATCTGGAACCAGGGCGCCTACAAGGGCTACCCCGAGCACCCCGAGCTGCAGGCGAAGTGGTTCATCGACCAGGCGCTCGCGGTCAAGAAGAAGGCGATCGCGGGCGGCGACGCCGACTTCGGCAAGGACCCGTCCAAGTGGGGCGAGTGGATCGCCGACATCGAGCGCCCGGCCGAGCAGTACCGCGGCCGCTACCAGCTGCGCCTCAAGGAGGCGCGCGGGCTGATCCGCGATTAACGACGAACGGCCCGGCCGAAGCCGGGCCGCTCGTGAAACCGGAGGTGCCGGCTAGCCGTCCTCGCCGCCGCCGGAGACCGGCTCCTGCGGCTTCGGCTGCGGCTTGGGCGCCGGGGTGTTGTTCTGCGGCGCGGGCGTGTTGTTCTGCGGCGCCGGAGTCGTGTTCTGCGTCGAGGGAGCGGTCGTCTCGGGAGCCGTCGTCTCGCTGGTCGACGGAGCCGACGCGTTCGAGTTGTTCGACGAGGACTCCTTCTTCGCCGGCTTCTTCTTCTTCTCGGCCTTGAGGGCCGGCACGGAGCTGCCGGTCGCGACGCTGGTGACCGCGGCCGGGGCGGCAGCCTCGATCGATTCGGCCTTCGTGCCGGGACCCGCGGTGGCGGTCTTCTCTCCGCCGCCGGCGCTCGAGATGCCGAACGCGGCGCCGAAGGCGGCGACGACGGCGATGAGGCCGATGGCGATTGTGCGGGGTTCCATTGGGGTGGGCTCTACTTTCTCGCGCTTTTGTCTATGTGTAGCGCGGACGGTCCGGTTCGGGAAGTGGCCCTAGGGATGAATCGCTTCATCCCGCGGTCACGTCCCGAGCTTGTAGCCGGCGGTCTCGAGGTCCTTCATCGCGGCGGCGACGTCCTGCTGGGCGTCCTCCACCTGATTGCTGGCCTTCTTGTACGCGTTGTCCTTGCCCGACGACGCCGCCGAGGCGAGCTTGCCGTAGGCGTTGCCGGTCGCCTTGAGCGAGGCGGCGAGCTCCTGGTTGATCGCGGCGTCGGCGGGCGAGACCTCGAGCTTCGAGATCGAGGCCGACGCGCTCTTGTACGCCGCCGACAGGTCCTTCGCCGCGGCTGCCTGCTGCTTCGGGGTGTCGGCGGACGCGAGCTGCTTGTTGCCGGCCGCGACCTTCTTGTCCAGCGTGCCGAGCGTCTTGCCGACGGCGTCGGCGTACGCCTTGCTCGGCCCGACCGGGAACGCCTCGCCCGCGTTGAGCTTGAGCGTGTTGGCGATCGACTCGCAGTCCGCGCTCGGGTCGACGCACGCGACGGTCGCGACGCCGGCGCTCGTCGGGACGGTGAACAGCGTCACCGGCTGGTCGAGCCCGCGCGGGCGCAGGTTCTGGTAGCGGTAGGCCTCGAGCTTGTTGTCGACGAGCCGGACCGCCTCGCGCGGCGGCACCTCGCCGGCGTCGAGGCCGAGCGCCTCCAGGAAGCCGCCGGGCAGCAGCGTCGGGTTGTTCGCGCCCTCCTTGACCTGGCCGACGACCACGCTCTCGCCGCCCTGGGCGCCACCGGGCGCCTCGGTGATCGGCGCCGTGAACGTGTAGCCGGGGATCTCCGGGGCCTCCGCGAGCTTCTTCCAGTCGGAGGGGAACTTCGCCGTCGAGGTCGGCGCTCGTGGCCGCGACGGTCGGCGCGCCGCCGCCCTCGTCCTCGGAGCCGCCGCTCGCCGCCGCCGATCACGAAGCCGAGCACGGCGGCGATCACCGCCGCGATGCCGAAGCCGATCAGCGGGCCCTTCCCGCCCTTGCGCTGCTTGGCGGGCTTCGCCGGCTTGGGCGGCTCGGGCTCCTTGCGCTCGGCGGGCGCGGGCTTCTCCTCCACCGGCGGCGGAGGCGTGACCGAGGCCGGCATGACCGTCTCGGCAAGGTCGTCCTGCGGCGCGGGCGGCGCCGGGGCGGGCGCCGGAGGCGGAGGCGGCGGGGGCGGCGGAGGCGCCGCGGCCGCGGGCTCCGGCACGGGGGTCGGAGCAGGAGCGGGCGGAGGCTCGGGGACGACCGTCGGCTCTTCCTGGTCGTCGGTCGGCGGCCGCAGCGGCGCGGGCGCGATGTAGGTCTCGAAGCCTCCGTCCTCGGTCTCCTCGGCGGGCGCCTCGGGCGCAGGCTCTGCGACCACTGGCGGCTCGACCTCTGCGGCGCGCGGCGGACGCCTCGGCACCCAGCGGGTCGCCGGACTGGACCTCAGGCGCCTCGGGCTCGGCGGCCGGAGCGCCGAACGTCACGAAGCCGCTGTCGCCGTCGTCGGGCGCGGTGCCCGCGGGCGTCACGGCCGGGCCGGGCGCCGGCGTCGGCGGGCCGACGGTCGGCTCGGGCGGCACCGGGATCGACTGCGAGGGCGGCGGGGTCGCGGGGCCGGGAGGCGCCTGCTGGTCGGGCGTGACCGCGTTGCCCCACGCGAACGACTGGAACTCGTCGGACACGGCGGCGTCGGACGTCGTGCCCTGGAACGGCGCGGGCGTCAGCGGCGCCGGCGTGTCGAACTGGGCCGAGCCCTCGCGCAGGCGCGCCTCGCGGCGCCAGCGCGGGCCGAGGAGGCCGATGATGATCTCCTCGAACTCGTCCCACGCGTCGTTCGCGGACTGCGTGCGCTGCTTCGGGTCCTTGACCAGCAGCCGGTCGATCCAGTCGGAGATCTCGTCGTCGACCTTGGGGTCGATCGAGTTGACGCTCGGGATCTGCTCGTTGACGTGCCGCAGGAGGATCGCCATCGGCGCCTCGGTGTCGTGGAACGGCACGCGGCCGGTGAACATCTCGAACGCCATGCAGCCGACGGAGTAGAGGTCGGTCGGCGGGCCGATGTCCTGCGCCATCGCCTGCTCGGGCGCCATGTAGGTCGGGGTGCCGACCGTGGTGCCGGTGGCGGTCAGGAAGGCGCCGGTCTGCATGTTGTTGGTCGCCTTGGCGATGCCGAAGTCGGCGATCTTCACGCGCCCGTCCGAGGTGACCATGAGGTTCTCGGGCTTGAGGTCGCGGTGGACGATGCCGTGCTGCTCGCCGTGGGCGAGGCCGGCGAGGAGGCCCTCGAGCACGCCGCCGATCTGCGCCAGGTTCATCGTCCCGACGTACGGGCGCAGCGAGCCGCGCTCGATGTACTCCATCGCGATGTAGGGCGTGCCATCGTGCTCGAAGTAGTCGTGCACGGTGCAGATGTTCGGGTGGCTGAGCGAGCCGGCGACGCGCGACTCGCGCAGGAAGCGCTGGGCGAAAGAGGGATCCGACGCGTGGAATGCGCCGAGCTCCTTGAGGGCGACGAAGCGATCGAGATCGGTCTGCCGGGCCAGGTACACCATGGCCATGCCGCCACGTCCCACCTCTCGGAGGATCTCGTAGCGTCCGACCGTCTTCATCACATCCGGCATCGTGCTCCTTGCCCGTTAGACCGCGTCGCGCTTAGTATCGCCGTAGCGCTTTGACGCGGTCAACGTGAAGCTCTTCGTACTCGATCCCCACACGATCTACCGGCGGGGGCTCGCCGCCTGTCTCGAACTGCTGCCTGATGTAGAGGACGTTGCCGACGCCGAATCCATTCGCGAGGCGTGGGAACACCCGGATTTGTTCGCATCCGAACTCGTGCTGCTCGACGTCGCCGTCCCGGGCGGCGACGACTTCATCGCCGCGGTGACGGAGGCGACCGGCGCGCGCGTGCTCGTCTGCACGGCCGAGCCGAGCGACGACGAGGTGCTCGCGGCACTGCAGGCCGGCGCCGTCGGCTTCCTGCGCAAGGACACGCTGACGCCCGACGCGCTCGCCGCCGCTGTGCAGGCCGCGGCCAGCGGCACGGGCGTGATGGCCCCCGACCTGCTCGGCAACCTGCTCAAGGGCGTGACCGCCGAGGGCCTCAACGGCCGCCCGACGCTCGCGCGCCTGACCGAGCGCGAGCAGCAGGTGCTCGCGCTGATCGCGCAGGGGCACCCGACGCGCGAGGTCGCGCAGGAGCTGTGCTATTCCGAGCGGACCGTGAAGAACGTCCTGCACGACGTGGTCACCAAGCTGAACGCCCGCAGCCGGTCGCAGGCCGTCGCGCACGCCGTGCGCGAGGGTCTTATTTGACACGGCGTTTGTCACGGCGATGACATCGGTCGTTCCGCTCCTCGAGGGCAAGCGCATCGTCATCTGCGCGGGCTCCGGCGGGGTCGGAAAGACGACGACGTCGGCGGCGCTGGCGATGGGGATGGCGGCGAGCGGGATGAAGGTCGCGGTGGTCACCATCGACCCGGCCAAGCGGCTCGCGAACGCGCTCGGCATGGAGCGAGCTGGGCAACGAGCCGCACCTCGTCGATCCGGAACGGTTCGCTCCCCACGGCATCGAGATGGAGGGCGAGCTGTGGGCGATGATGCTCGACGCCAAGCGCACGTTCGACGAGGTGATCGAGCGGCTCGCGCCCGACGCGGCGACGCGCGACGAGATCTTCGGCAACCGCATCTACCAGCAGCTCTCGAGCGCGGTCGCCGGCTCGCAGGAGTTCACCGCGATCGCGAAGCTGTTCGAGCTCGACCAGGAGGGCGACTACGACCTGCTCGTGCTCGACACGCCGCCGTCGCGCAACGCGCTCGACTTCCTCGACGCGCCCGGGCGGCTGACCGGCTTCTTCCAGGGCCGCGCGATCCGGATCTTCCTCCGGCCCGCGGGTCTCGGCGGCAAGATCATCGGGCGCGGGACCGGCGTCGTGTTCTCGGTCGCTCAAGCGCGTCACCGGCGTCGACCTGCTGCGAGGACCTGTCCGTGTTCTTCCGCTCGCTCGGCGGCCTGATCGACGGCTTCACCGAGCGCGCCGAGCGGGTCGGCGCGCTGCTCGAGGACCCGGCGACGACGTTCCTGATCGTCACCTCGCCGCAGCACGACCCGGTCGAGGAGGCGATCTTCTTCCACCGCAAGCTGTCCGAGGCGGGGATGCCGTTCGGCGGCATGGTCGTCAACCGCGTGCACGCGGCGCCGGAGACGAACGGCGAGGTGCCGGCCGAGCTGGTCGAGGAGCTCGGCGAGGCGCTCGCCGAGCGCGTGGCCGACTCCGCGCACGACCAGGCCGCGCTCGCCGCGCGCGACCACGCGGCGATCGACCACCTCGAGGCGGAGCTGCGCTCGCCGCCGACGATCCGCATCCCCGAGCTCGAGGACGACGTGCACGACATCGACGGGCTCGCGTTGGTGCGAGCTCATCTGTTCGCGGAGTGACGAGCGAACGTCAACGGCTGGCTGGGTAGGAGCGGGTCGAGCGCGGCACGATGTCCCTCGATGGCGCTCATACGCCATCGACATGACTTCGTCGCGCCGCGGCGGCTCGAACCCGCTCCCAGCCGGTGTTGACGTTCGTCGGCGCCTAGAAGGCGGTCGGCTCGGCCGGCTGCTCGGTGAGCAGGCCGTCGGCGAGCGTGCGCAGCGCGGGGTCGAGGTGGCCGCAGAGGACGTCGCGGAGGATCGCGCGCAGGTGCGAGCCGAGGTCCTCGACGTGCGCCTCGAGCACCGGGTCGATCGCGATGCGCCCGGCGATCGCCGCGCGCTCGAGCGCGACCGTGTCGCGCAGGCGGCGCGCGAGGTCGTCGCGCGTCCTCCGGCGCGGCGCAGATCGCGGCGAGCCGGTCGCACAGGCGGTCGTCGCTGCTCGGCGCGGCTCGCCGAGCAGCGCGCGCGCCGCCAGCAGCCAGTCCGAGAGGGCCTCCCACGGCGACGAGCGCTCGCAGCCCAGCTCGAACCGGCGCAGCGCCCACGCCAGCTCGCCCGCCCGCGGGGTGCGGCGGGCGATCAGCGCGCAGAACGCGCGCAGCGGGTCCTCCTCCTCGGCGGAGAGGAGGCAGTCGCCGTCCATCCGGCGCAGGCCGGTGGCGAGCGGCACCGACAGCCACGGGCCGCCGTCCGTGCGGGCCCAGGCGATCGGGGCGAGCGACGGCTCGGCGTCGTCCCACAGCCGCAGCGCGGTCTGCAGCCGGCGCAGGCGGCGGCCGGCCTGCTCGAGCCCGGGCGACTCGCCGGGGGCGGACTCGAGGTGGAGGACGGCGATCGTCGCGTAGTCGTCGCCGTGCAGGTCGGTCGGCGTGTTGAGCAGCGTGGCGCCGCGGACGAGCGCGAGGCCGTCGCCGAGCGGGACCTCGTCGCCGTCGATCACGAGGCCCTCGACGGGCGCGAGCACGACGCTGACAGCGAGCAGCCGTCGTAGACCGCCTCCTCGAGCTCGCCGTAGACCTGGGCGAAGCGCTCGCGGTCGTAGACGAAGTCGGTGGCGTCGCCCCACAGCGCGGTGATGAACGCCTCGAGCGCCGGCGTCGCCCATGGCGCGGCGGTCGCCGGCGGGCGCGCGGCGGCCGCGCGCGATCAGGTAGGCGCCGAGGTTCGGCAGCGCCTGCAGGCCCTGACGGGCGGCGGGGTAGGACGGGAGCCGCTCGAGCATCCCGAGGTGCTCGGCGATGAAGCGGTCGGTGAGCGGCCGGTAGCAGTAGAGCGGCGCCGAGGCGCGGCCCTGCTCGATCAGCTCGAAGGGAACCTCGGCGCCCGCGGCGACCTCCTCGGCGAGCTGCCAGGCGGCCTCCTCCACGAACGCCGCCAGGGTGTCGTGCAGCGCGCGATTGTGCATGCGCGCCGGGTTCCGCGCGGGGGCGCGCACTCCTCTCGCGCGCACGCGGAGTTGCAGTCCGGATCGGCGATGGCGGCTAGCCGTGACGCGACGATGCGGGAGCGAGCGTCGCCGGCTCCGGCGGCTCGCTGCAGGTGCCGGTGGCGCCGAGCCACTCGGTGCCGTACGCGCGCATCGACTCGATGATCGGGACGAGCGCGCGGCCCTTCTCGGTCAGCTCGTACTCGACCCGCGGCGGGACCTCGGGGAACGTCTGGCGCGCCACGATGCCCTCCTCCTCGAGCGAGCGGAGGCGGAGGCTCAGCGTCCGCGGCGAGATGCCCTCGAGCGAGCGCTCGAGCTCACCGAAGCGGCAGCGGCCGTCGGCGAGATCGCGGATGACGAGGAGCGTCCACTTGCCGCAGACGATGTCGGCGGTACGGCAGACGGGACAATCGGAATTGGGCACGAAGGCCATTCTAGCTCAAGACTTCAACTACTGAAGTGAACCGGGACCTCGCGCTCGTCGGTTCCCCGCACGACGGTGAGCTTCAGATCGCCGCCCGCTTCGAGGGCATCGAAGAGCGTGTCGACCGAGTTCAAGGGGTTCCCGTTGACGGCCACGAGGAGGTCGCCGCGCTCGATCCCGGCCTGCGCAGCCGGGCTGTCGTCCTCCACGCCGCGGACGAGCAGGCCGTCCCGCTCGGGCAGCCCGACGGCGGCGCGCATCCGCCGCGCGGCGCGCGGGGAGGCGATGGCGATCCCCAGCCGCGGCCGCGCGGCCGCGCTGCCCGAGGCGAGCGCCTCCGCGCGGCGCTTCATGCGTCGCGTCGGCGGGGAGCGCCAGGATCAGGCCGCCCTCGAGCCGGATCGAGTTGAGGCCGAGCAGGTTGTGCTGCGCATCGACGAGCGGGCCGCCGGACGAGCCCCGCGGCAGCGGCGCCGTGTGCTCGAGCGAGCCGACGATCCGCCGGCCGCGCGGCCCGCTGAAGCTGCGGCCCGTCGCGCTGACGAGGCCGAACGTCGCCCGGAGCCCGCGCCCGCCCGGGTTGGCGAGCGCGAACACCGGCTCGCCGATCCCGACCGCGCCGGGCTTCCCGGCATCCCACGCCACCGCGGGCGCATCGCCGGTGTCGACGGCGATCGCCGCGAGGTCGAGGTCGGCATCGAGCCCGGACACCCGCCCGTGCTCGGTCCGGCCGTCGGCGAACGCGACGGCGACCTCCTCGCCGCGCAGGACGTGCGCGTTGGTGAGGACCACGCCGCCGGCGGTGACGACGCCCGACCCGCGGCCCCAGCCACGGCCGAGGCCGACCACGGAGGGACCGACGGTCTCGGCCGCCCCCACCACCGCCGCCTTCAGTTCTTCGAGCACCGACATCTCTTCCTCCGAGTCACTTGCAACTTGCAAGTGACCGTACCAGACCCGCCCGGTGACACACTTCAGCGCGTGCGCAAGCCCCGCCACCCCGCGCCGCCGTCCCCCCTCGCCGACGCGCTCGCCCAGGTCGGCGACCGCTGGACGCTGCTCGCCATCGCCGCGCTGCTCGAGCAGCCCAAGCGCTTCAACGAGCTCCAGGAGGAGCTGCAGGGGATCGCGCCCAACGTGCTCTCCGCGCGGCTGAAGTCCCTCACCGAGCACGCGCTGATCGTCGCGCGGCCCTACTCCGACCGGCCGCCGCGGTTCGTCTACGAGCTCTCGGACTCCGGCCGCGAGCTCGGCGGCGCGCTGCGGCTGCTCGCCGACTGGGGCGCCCGCAGCGCCGGCGGCGGCGAGCCGCTCCGGCACGCCGCGTGCGGCACCGCGCTCGAGGCGCGCTGGTGGTGCCCGAGCTGCGAGCAGACCGTGGATGACCCCGACGCCGAGGACGAGGTCATCCATTTGTAAATTCCTTCGCGGGACCCACCGGCACTCGCCGTACTGAGGGGGCCCGCGAAGGGCGTTCTCAGCCGTTGAGGAGGCCTCCGAGCCCGCCGCCTCCGCCGCCACCGCCGACCGGGACGATGCGGCCCTCGGACGGCTGGACCAGCGCCCAGCCCTGGCCGGAGAACGCGATCTGAATCGACTCGCCCGAGCCGCGGCCGACCAGGTTCTTCATCTTGAAGTCGGTCTTGATCCCGACGGTCACGCCCGACGACCACGTGATCGCGGCCTGGGCGTCGGCGAACGTCGGCGCCTGCGCCACGTTGAGCAGGACCGGCGGGCCGTCGGAGAGGATCGCCACCCAGCCGGTGCCGGTGAGGTGCATGTTGAACAGGCCGCCGGCCATCGCGCCCGCGGCGCCGCCCGACAGGCGATGGATGTCCCAGTCGATGCCGGCGTCGAACGCCAGCAGGTTCGGGCCGTTGACCGTGATCGTGTCGTTCTCGAGGTAGATCAGGTGGATGTCCTGCGCCTGGTCGGCCAGGAAGACCTCGCCCGACCCGTTCATGCGCATGAGCGACGTGCCCTCGCCACTGACCGCCTTCTTCAGCATCCGGCCGAGCCCGCCCGAGCCCGCGTGCTCGAAGCTGACGTCCCCCTGGTAGGCGACCATCGAGCCGAGCTTCGCCTGGATGGTGACCTGCTGGAGCGAGACCTTCAGCAGCTTCGAGTTCTGGAGAGCGAAGGCCTCCGTGGACTGGGTCTCGTTGAACTGCGCGAGGGTCGTCTGCACCGGAGCAGATCCTTTCGTGGGGGAGAAAGAGAAGCGCCCGAACCTTGTCGGAACGGGCGCGGGTGAGTCAAGCGATTCAGGAGGGGATGCCGGGCGGCGGCGCGGACGGCGCCGGCGGCGGGCCCGCGGGGGCGGGCGGCGCGGCCGGCGGCATCGGCGGCTGCGCGTAGGCCGGTGGGGCCGCCGGAGGCGCCGCCGGCGGGGCCGCCGGGGGCGCGACCGGCGGAGCCGCTGGGGCCTGCTCGGCGGCCGGAGGTGCCGGGGCGGCGGGGGGAGCCGCCGGCACTGCGTCGGTGGGCGCGGGGGACACGGCCGGCGTCTCCGCCGGAGCGCCGTCGATCTGGCCCTCGCCCTTGTTGGGGTGCGACCGCGGGGCGATCCGTGCCTGCGCGGCGACCATGAGCTTGAAGTCGTGCGGCGAGGAGGCGGCGCGCGTGGCGTCCTCCATCGTGATGCGGCCGGCGTTCAGGTGCTCCAGCAGGTGCTGGTCGAACGTCTGCATCCCGTAGTAGCCGCCCTCGGCCACGACCTCGCCGAGCATGCCGGTCTGCTTCGGGTCGAGGATCATGTCGTGCACGCGGCCGGTCATGACCATGATCTCGCAGGTCGCGACGCGGCCCTTGCCGTCGGCGGTGCGCACGAGGCGCTGGGAGATGATGCCCTTCAGCGTGCCGGCGATCATCGCGCGGGCCTGCTGCTGCTGGTGGGGCGGGAAGAAGTCGATGATGCGGTTGATCGACTCCGGCGCGTCCACGGTGTGGAGCGTCGAGAGCACGAGGTGGCCGGTCTCCGCCGCCGACAGGGCGGTGTGGACCGTCTCCTCGTCGCGCATCTCGCCGACCAGGATCGTGTCCGGGTCCTGGCGCAGCACGCGGCGCAGGGCGCGCTTGAAGGACGCCGTGTCCTGGCCGACCTCGCGCTGGTTGATGATCGAGTTGCGGTCGCGGTGCAGGAACTCGATCGGGTCCTCGATCGTGACGATGTGCTTGTGCATCGTCCGGTTCATGTGGTCGATCATCGCCGCGAGCGTGGTCGACTTGCCGGAGCCGGTCGTGCCGGTGAGCAGGATGATCCCGCGCTCCTCCTCGGCGAGCCGGGAGATGACGGACGGGAGGTTGAGCTCCTCGACCGACTTGATGTTCACGGGGATGGCGCGCATGACCACCGAGACGGTGCCGCGCTGGTAGAAGGCGTTGACGCGGAAGCGCGCGAGGCCCTCCATCGAGTAGGAGAAGTCGACCTCGTTCTCGGCCTCGAACTCGGCGAGCTTGTTCGGGTCGTGGAGCATCTCCTGGACCGCGCCGATGGTGTCCTGGCCGGACAGCGGCTCGGTGCCGGGGATGGGCTCGAGCTTGCCGTGCAGGCGGACGAGCGGCGGCGAGGGGACCTTCAGGTGAAGGTCCGACCCCTCGGACGCGATGAGGTAACGGAGTGCGTGATCGAGATCGAAAGACATACCCGGCCTTCATCGGCCGGGTGCCTTTCAGTCTTGAGCCTTACGCGACGTCGCGGAGCTTCTGCGCCTCCGCGAGCGACTGCAGCTTCTTCAGCGACTGGTTCTCGATCTGGCGGATCCGCTCGCGCGTCACGTTGAACGTGCGGCCGACCTCGTCGAGCGTGCGGGGGTGCTCGCCGCCCAGGCCGTAGCGCAGCTCCAGCACGCGGCGCTCACGGTAGGACAGGTTCTCGAGCGCCTCGCGCAGCGCCTCCTTGGTGAGGATCTCGGCGGCCCGCTCGTACGGCGACTCGGCCCGCTCGTCGGCGATGAACTGGCCGAACTCGGACTCCTCCTCGTCGCCGACCGGCTTCTCGAGCGAGACCGGCGCCTGGGCGGAGCGCTTGATCGAGTCGACCTCGTCGGGCTCGATGCCGGTGACCTCGGCGATCTCCTCCGGCGTGGGCTCGCGGCCCAGCTCGGTGACGAGCTTGCGCTCGGCGCGGCCGATCTTGTTCAGCTTCTCGACGACGTGGACCGGGATGCGGATCGTGCGCGCCTTGTCGGCGAGGGCGCGGGCGATCGCCTGGCGGATCCACCAGGTCGCGTAGGTCGAGAACTTGAAGCCCTTGCGGTAGTCGAACTTCTCGGCGGCGCGCACCAGCCCGAGCGTCCCCTCCTGGATCAGGTCGAGGAACGGCAGGCCCTGGTTGCGGTAGTTCTTGGCGATCGAGACGACCAGGCGGAGGTTCGACTCGACCATCTTCTGCTTGGCGTCGAGGTCGCCGCGCTCGATCCGGCGCGCGAGGTCGACCTCCTCCTGCGCGGTGAGCAGGCGGACCTTGCCGATGTCCTTGAGGAACAGCTGCAGGCTGTCCGTCGTCATGTCGGGCTTGAGGTCGATCGCCGTCTTGGCCTTGCGCCGGCCGCGCTTGTCGGGCGCGCGCTCTTCCTGCGCGGCGCCGACCGCCGGGTCGATCTCCTCCACCAGCTCGATCTCCGACTTCTCGAGATACGTGTGGAGCTCTTCGACGTCCGACTCGTCGAGGTCGATCTCCGCGACCGCCGTGGCGATCTCAGCGAAGGTCAGCACCCCGAGCTGCTGCCCCTTCAGGAGCAGGCCCTTGACTTCTTCGAGTTCCTGCAGATCAACGACTGACATCAGGTCCTGTGTTCGGGCCCACTGGGTGCGGGCGTGGCTTGTGTCCCTAGCAGCTTAGGACGACCCTGAGTCTAGGCACTGAATCCGGATGCGTCCACGATTGCCCCGAGGTACGCACGCGAAACGTAGACTGGTCGGCAGATGAGCGAGAAGACGGACGAGGAGAGCGTCCTCGGCAGCCTGCCCGCCACGCGCCCGACGCGGTTCGGTGGCGAGCGGAGGAAGAGCGGTACGGCGACCGCGACGAAGACGGCGACCAAGCCGAAGCCGAAGGCCGCGCCGAAGCCGCGCGCGGCGACCCGGCCCGCCACCACGGACCGCCCGCGGCCGGTCCGCGCCGGCGCGCCGGCGCTCGCCGAGTCCACCGAGCGCGCCCGTCACGCCGAGCCCGCGCCGGAGTCGAGAACCTCGCCGCCGAGCGGCACCGAGCTCGTCACCACCGCCATCCAGGCGGCCGGCGAGCTGGCCCAGATCGGCCTCGCGGTCGGCGGCCAGGTCCTCAAGCGCGCGGTCGACAAGCTCCCCAAGCCCTAGCGACTGCTAGATTTCCGCGCGCCGAATCGCCGGGTTTCCACACCCGGCGAGCGGGGGACCCAATGCGGATCTGATGTCCGCGGGGGCGAATCTGCCGGTCATCCGGCGGTAGCGCTGCTTTCTCTGCGCGAGCCCGTCAGCTCACCTCGTAGGCACTGGGGAAAGTTCTATGAGACGCCTGACTGCTCGGATCGTGCCGTTCCTCGTCGCCTTTGCCGCGGCGCTGCCGGCGACCGCGCTCGCGCAGACGCCGACCGGCGGCGTCCCCGCCCCCACCGGCCCTCCCTCGCCGTTCCAGCTCTCCGGCGGCGGCAACGCCATGGTCGGGAAGAAGGTCCGCTTCCGCGGCGCCGTCGAGCCACGCCTCGCCGGCCACCGCGGTCGTCGTCCAGTACCTCGACCCGACCACGGAGAAGTGGACGAGGCAGGCGCGCACCACGGTCCGCGAGGACGGCACGTTCGTCGCCCGCTGGAAGCCGAAGCGCGTCGGCCAGTTCCGCACCCGCGCGCTCGTCGGCGGCGAGGCCCAGGCGGCCTCCGCCTCACCCGAGCTCGCGCTCAACGTCTTCCGCCCCGCGATCGCCACGTGGTACGGCCCGGGCTTCTACGGCAACACCACGGCCTGCGGCATCGAGCTGACCGAGGAGACGATCGGGATCGCGCACCGCAGCCTGCCGTGCGGGACGAACGTCGCCGTGCGCTACGGCCCCACCACGGTCGTCGTCCCCGTCATCGACCGCGGCCCGTTCAGCGGCGAGGCGAAGTGGGATCTGACCTACGCGGCCGCGCAGACGCTCGGCTTCACGTACACGGACCGCATCGGCGCGATCCGCCTCGCGCCGGCGCCCGCTCAGCCGGCGTCCAAGTAGCCGACCATCCGGTTGGTGACGGCCGTCAGCGCCGGCGCCGGATGCTCCAGGGCCAGCGGCCGCTCGGCCAGCAGCCCGTCCATGCGATCGCCCAGCGCTCCGTCGGCCCGCCGCGCCAGCGTCGCCGCGACCTGCGCCGCCCGGCGCACGACGCGCGGGTCGAGCGTCCAGATCGCCTCGAACGTGCGCTCGAGGTCGGGCACCGGCTCGGGCTGCGGATGCTCCCAGCCGAGCAGGCACACGCCGTAGCCGGGCGCGTCGACGATCACCGCCCACTCATTGCCGAGCCCGTCGCCGCCCTCGAGCGGCACCTCGACCGGCCCGGTCCCGTTGCCGCCCGACAGCGCGTCGAAGTCGGCGAACACGAGCACGGCGTCGGCGGTCCGCGCGATCGCGCGGTAGCGGTGCTCGACCGCGCGGTAGTTGCGCTCGTGCTGGAACGCCGCGATCACCAGCGGGCCGGCGGAGCGCGACAGCGTCTCGTCCTCGATCGCGCGCGAGACCGCGATCAGCGTGCGCTTCTTCAACACCTGCGAGGCGGGCGGCGACTCACCGGCGGCGAGCACGCCGTAGAGCGACGGCCGGTCGGTCGCCAGCTCGGTCGAGCGCGCCCGGTCGACGGCGGCGGGCACCGACAGCCCGCGCTCGCGGTAGGCGAGCACCCGCCGCAGCGCGTCGACGTCGTCCTCGGAGTACACGCGGTACCCGGCGCTCGTGCGCTCCGGCTCCGGGAAGCCGTAGCGCTGCTCCCACATCCGGATCGTGCCGGCCGCGATGCCGGTGCGGGCGGCCACGTCCTTGATGGCGAGGCCTTGCACAGCACGGCGTTCCACGTTGGGCCGGCTCATCCTTCCCTAGTACGGACGCCGTACCCCGCGCGATGACTCAGACCCTGATCACCGGCGCGTCCGGCTACGTCGGCTCCCACCTCCTCGACGAGCTCCGCTCGCGCGAGCGGCGCGTGCGCGCGCTCGTCCGCAACCCCGCCACCACCGACCTCCCGCCCGACGTCCAGCCCTTCAAGGGCGACGCCGTCGCGGGCACCGGCCTGCGCGAGGCGCTCGAGGGCGTCTCGACCGCCTACTACCTGATCCACTCGATGACCGGCAGCAACGGCGACTTCGCCGCCCGCGACCGCGCCGCCGCCGTCAACTTCGGCGAGGCCGCGAGCGCGGCCGGCGTCGAGCGCGTCGTCTACCTGGGCGGGCTCGGCCCCACCGGCGCCGACGCCTCCGAGCACCTCCGCTCTCGCCACGAGGTGGCGCTGCTGCTCGCCCAGCGCGTCCCGACCGTCTACGTCCGCGCGGCGATGGTGATCGGGCCCGGCAGCGCCTCGTTCGAGATGCTGCGCCACCTGGTCGGCCGGCTCCCGGTGATGATCACGCCGCGCTGGATCGACACGCGCACGCAGCCGGTGGCGATCGCCGACGTCGCGCGCACGCTCGCCGACGCGGGCGAGCGCGACGACGTCCCGGCCGAGGTGCAGCTCGGCGGCGCCGAGATCCTCTCCTACCGTGAGATGATGGGGCGCACGGCCGCCATACTGGAGCGGCGCCCGCCGCTGATCCTCAAGGTTCCCGTGCTCTCCCCCCGCCTCTCCTCCTACTGGGTCTCGCTCGTCACCCCGGTCGACACCGGGCTCGTGCGGCCGCTCGTGGACGGGCTGAAGTCGGAGATGGTGGTCGAGGTCCCGCCGCCCGCGGGGCTCAACGACTCCCCGCTCGGCTTCGACGAGGCGGTGCGGGCAGCCCTGAGGTGAGATGACCGGCCTCCTCAACGCCCGCCGGGAGAAACGGGTCGCCGACGCGGTCATCCGCGACCCCGAGGAGCACACGGTCATCGCCAAGGACGGCGCGGTGCGCTCGATCCAGGCCGCCGACGTGACCGTCCCGAAAGAGGAGCTCGACCGGCTGTGGAACGCCGAGAACCTTGAGCGCCTCGCCCGGACCTACTGGAAGTACCTCTCGCGTGTGACGCTCGGCCTGATCCGCGTCACCTACACGGAGACCGAGCGGCAGGTGGTGCTGCTGATCCGCCCGCTCGTGCTGCTGCGCTTCCGCGCGCCCGAATACGACCTCGCGCGCGACCGCGGCGTCGTGCGCTGGCGGATCGAGGACGGCCTGCTGGTTTCCCCGCGCGGGCGCGGCGGCAACGGCCACCTGGAGATCGACGTCCGCCGCTTACCGGAGGAGGACGAGGGCTGGTCGACCGTGCACATCGAGGTCGAGGTGTCGAGCTTCTACCCGGCGATCGCGACGTGGCTGACCGGCTTCGTCTACTCGCACACGCAGTCGAAGATCCACGTGATCGTCACCCACGGCTTCCTGCGCTCGCTGGCGCGGCTCGAGCTCGAGGAGTCGGCGGTCGGGCGCTTCGCCGCCGAGGACCAGCGCGGCGTGCGCCGCGAGCGCGACGGCGCGATCACCGTCGGCGAGACGCCGTGGGGCTGGATCGCCGCGCTGGCGGCGGCCGGTATCGCGACGGTGGCCGCGGTCGTCGCCTGGGCGATGCGGGACTAGCCCATCTTGTAGCCCGTCAGCGCCCGCAGCTTCTCGCGGTCGTGGACGGACATGATGCGGCGGACGGTGCCCGAGCGCGTGCGCATGACCAGCGACTCGGTCGACGCGCCGCGCGTGCCGTGGTAGCGGACGCCCTGGAGCACGTCGCCGTCGGTCACGCCGGTGGCGGAGAAGAACGCGTCCTCGCCCTTGACCAGGTCGTCGTGGGTGAGGATGCGGCCGACGTCGTAGCCCGCGTCCTCGGCCGCCTTGCGCTCGTCGTCGTCGCGCGGCCACAGGCGGCCGATCATCGCCCCGCCCATGCATTTGACGCCGGCGGCGGAGATGACGCCCTCCGGCGTGCCGCCGATGCCCCACAGCAGCGTCGCGGGCGTGCGCGGGGAGACCGCGAGCAGCGCGCCGGCGACGTCGCCGTCGGTGATCAGGCGCACGCGCCCGCCGGCGTCGCGGATGGCCTCGATGCCCTCCTCGTGGCGCGGCCGGTCGAGCACGACGACCATGACGTCGCCGACGTCCATTCCGCGGCGCTCGGCCACCAGCTCGACGGTCTCGCCGAGCGGGCGGTCGAGGTCGAGCAGGTCGGCGATCTCCTCGACCCCGGCCATCTTCTCCATGTAGACGCACGGGCCGGGGTCGAACATCGAGCCGCGCTCGGCCAGCGCGATCACGGCCAGCGCGTTCGGCATGCCGAGCGCGCACAGCCGGGTGCCCTCGAGCGGGTCGACCGCGATGTCGACCTGCGGGTCGGAGCCATTCCCGACCTCCTCGCCGTTGGCCAGCATCGGCGCCTCGTCCTTCTCGCCCTCGCCGATCACGACGATGCCGTCCATGTGGATCGTGTGGAGGACGGCGTGCATGCCGTCGACGGCCGCCTGGTCGGCGGCTTCCTTGTCGCCGCGGCCGACGTGGCGCCCCGCGGCCAGGGCGGCCGCCTCCGTGACGCGCACCAGCTCGAGCGCGAGGTTGCGATCGGGGACGTTGCGAGGTGGCATCAGAGCACTCCCGGTGGCTTGCGTGGTCGCTCCGAGGTCGAGGCCCGGATCGAGCCGCCGACCGCGATCATGATCGTGCCGAGGAAGGAGAGGTACCAGCCGATCCCGAGGCTGATCTGGCTCGGCGGCTCACCCGGGCGGTCGACGAAGCCGACGTAGCCCGTGAGCCCGAAGGCGATGATCCCGATCACCGCGGTCATCTCGCCGCGCGGCCATGACAGCTCGTGGTCGCGGATGACGATCCACAGCAGGATGATCGGCGCCAGCGCGGCCAGCAGCAGCAGCCAGCGCAGGATCGAGTGCACGTCGAACGCGGACACCCCTTCGCGCACGCCGTCGATGTTGGCGTTGCGGTTCTCCGTGTTGGGCGAGTACCAGGGCAGGAACAGCCCGACTGCGAGCAGCAGCCCACCCACCGCCGCGATGATCTCCGAGCTTGAGATGCGGCGGAAGTCCATCGGCCAGGCCACCCTACCTCCTGCTGAGCCGTGCTAGCTTCGCCCGCCTTGAGCCTCGAGCGGATCTGGCCCGAGCGGGCGCCGGCGAGCCCGGACGAGCTGGTCGCGCCGGTGCCGGCGGTGCCCGCCGACCGGCCCTGGGTCACCGCGCTCATGATCAGCTCGCTCGACGGGCGGGCGACGCTCGGCGGCACCTCGCGCGCCCTCGGCGGCCCGCAGGACGTCCGGCTGCTGGTCGCGCTGCGGCGGCGCGCCGACGCCCTGATCGTCGGGCCCGGCACCGTGCGCGCCGAGGGCTACGGCCCGCTCCCGTGCCCGGCGGTGCTGGTCTCGCGCTCGTTCGACCTGCCGTGGGAGGCAGGGCTGTTCGCCGTCGAGGGCCAGCGGGTTCTCGTGTACTCGCGCGCGGGCACGGAGCCGCCACCGGTCGCGGCCGACGTGGAGACGGTCGCGATCGAAGCGCTGCCGGCCGTGCTCGCCGACCTCCGCGCGCGCGGGATCGAGCGGCTGCTGTGCGAGGGCGGCCCGACGCTGAACCGGGCGCTGCTCGCCGAGGGGCTGCTCGACGAGCTCTACCTCACGCTCGCGCCGGTGGTGAGCGGCGACGCCGGGCCGTCGATCGTGGCCCCCGGCGCGCCGGCCGAGCTGCAGCTCCGCAGCGTCGCCACCGCCGACGGCGACCTCTACCTGCGCTACAGCGTGTAGGTTCCCGCGCCATGCAGATCCAGGGAGCCACGGCGCTCGTCGCCGGCGGCGCCTCCGGGCTGGGTGCGGCGACCGCGCGCCGGCTCGCGGAGGCGGGCGCGAACGTCACCATCGCCGACCTCAACGAAGAGAAGGGCGAGGCCCTCGCGGGCGCGCTCGGCGCGACGTTCGTGCGCTGCGACGTCACCGAGCCGGACGAGGTCGAGGCGGCCGTCCCGGAGGGCGTCCGCATCTCGGTCTGCTGCGCCGGCGTCGGCTGGGCCGAGAAGGTCGCGGGCAAGCGCGGCGCGCACCAGTTCGAGCCGTTCCGCATCACGGTGACGATCAACCTGATCGGCACCTTCAACGTCATGCGGCTCGCGGCGGCCGCCATGCTCGCCAACGAGCCCGACGACGGCGGCGAGTGCGGCGTGATCGTCAACACGGCGTCGATCGCCGCCTACGACGGACAGATCGGCCAGATCGCCTACGCGGCGTCGAAGGGCGGCGTGGTCGGCATGACGCTGCCGGCCGCGCGCGACCTTGCGAGCGCCCGCGTGCGCGTGTGCACGATCGCCCCCGGCCTGTTCGACACCCCGCTGCTGGCCGGGTTGCCCGACGACGCGCGCCAGGCGCTCGGCGACTCGGTCCCCCACCCGCACCGCCTCGGTACGCCCGAGGAGTACGGCGCGCTGGCCGCCCACATCGTCGAGAACCCGATGCTCAACGGCGAGGTCATCCGGCTCGACGGCGCGCTGCGCATGCCACCGCGCTGATCTCCGTCGGCGTCCCGCGGTCGCGCCACCGAACGTCAACAGCGGGCATCGAGGGGTGGGTCGAGTGCCGCGGAGCCCACGAATGTCTTCTGGACCACACATGAGGTGGTTGAGGTGACATTCGTGGCCGCTGTGGCGGTTCGGGCCGATCCCTACCCAGCCGCCGTTGACGTTCGGTGGCGCGGCCAGCGCGCGCGGGGATCTCAGTCCACTCGACTAAGATGTTGCTTGCGCATGCAACGACGCGGCGCTACACTGCACACTGTTCGTAAGTGGCTATTGAAGGGCAAGCCTGCATGACACAACTTCTTCTGATCCCGCTCGACGACACGGTGGTCTTCCCGACCATGGACGTCACGCTCCCCGTGGACGTCGGCGACGACGAGCGCGTTCTGCTCGTTCCTCGTCACGGCGCGGAGTTCGCCAAGGTCGGGACGATCGCGCGCGTCTCAGAGCGCGTGCGGCTGCCCGGCGGCGGACGTGCCGTGAGCCTGTCCGGCGAGATGCGCGGCATCGCCGGCGCGGCCAGCACCGACTCCTTCGGCCGCCTGCGCGTCGAGGTCGAGGAGGCCTCCGATCCCGTCCCCGTGGACGGGCGCACGCGTGATCTCGAGCGCGAGTACCGCGCGGTCGTCGAGGAGATCCTCGAGGTCCGCGGCGCCGACGAGCGCGTCGGCGCGTTCCTGCGCGCCATCGCCGAGCCCGGCGCGCTGGCCGACACGATCGGCTACGCGCCCGATGTGACCTTCGAGGAGAAGGTCCAGGTGCTCGAGACCGTCGACGTCACCGAGCGCCTCGCGCTCGCCGTCCGGCTCCAGCGCGACCGCCTGACCGAGCTGCAGGTCCGCCGTCGCATTCGCGACGACGTCCAGTCCGGCGCGGACAAGCAGCAGCGCGAGTACTTCCTGCGCAAGCAGATGGAGTCGATCCAGCGCGAGCTGGGCGAGGACGGCGCGAGCGTCGTCGAGGAGTACCGCACGAAGATCGACGAGGCCGGCATGCCCGACGAGGTGCGTGAGCAGGCCGACAAGGAGCTCGGCCGGCTCGAGCGCATGGGCGAGCAGTCGGGCGAGGCGAGCATGATCCGCTCGTACCTCGACTGGCTGATCGCGGTGCCGTGGTCGAAGCACTCCGAGGAGAAGCTCGATCCCGTCCACGCGCGCGAGATCCTCGACCGCGACCACGCGGGCCTCGAGGACGTCAAGGACCGCATCACCGAGTACCTGGCCGTGCGCAAGCTGCGGCAGGAGCGGGGGATCGAGGAGGACAAGAAGTCCGGCGCGATCCTCACCCTGATCGGCCCGCCCGGCACCGGCAAGACGAGCATCGGCGAGTCGATCGCCCGCGCGACCGGCCGCGAGTTCGTGCGCATGTCGCTGGGCGGCGTGCGTGACGAGGCCGAGATCCGCGGCCACCGGCGCACGTACATCGGCGCCCTCCCGGGCCGCCTCGTGCGCGCGCTGCGCGACGCCGGGACGATCAACCCGGTGATCATGCTCGACGAGGTCGACAAGGTCGGCGCGGACTGGCGGGGCGACCCGTCGTCGGCGCTGCTCGAGGTCCTGGACCCGGCGCAGAACCACTCGTTCCGCGACCACTACCTCGACGTCGAGCTCGACCTCTCGCAGGTCATGTTCATCGCCACCGCCAACGTGGCGGAGACCATCCCCGGCCCCCTGCTGGACCGGATGGAGGTCATCCGCTTCGACGGCTACACGGTGGCCGAGAAGACCGCGATCGCGCGCGACTACCTGTGGCCGCGCCAGCGTGAGCGCAACGGCTTGCGCGAGGACGAGGTGACGATCAGCGACGACGTCCTGCGGCTCGTGGTGTCCGAGTACACCCGCGAGGCGGGCGTGCGCAACCTCGAGCGCGAGCTCGGGACCGTGCTCCGCAAGACCGCGACGCAGATCGCCTCGGGCAAGGTGGAGGCTCCGGTCGCCATCGAGCTCGAGCACGTCCGCGACGCGCTCGGCCGCCAGAAGGTCTTCCAGGAGGCGGCGGCGCGCACTGCGGTGCCGGGCGTGGCCACGGGCCTCGCGGTCACCGGCGTCGGCGGCGACGTGCTGTTCGTCGAGGCGACGAAGATGAAGGGCAAGGACGGCCTGGTGCTCACCGGCCAGCTTGGCGACGTCATGAAGGAGTCGACGCGGATCGCGCTCTCCTACGTGCGCGGCCACGCGGACGAGCTGGGCATCGACGAGGAGTCCTTCGCCGACACCGAGTTCCACGTCCACGTGCCCGCGGGCGCGATCCCCAAGGACGGCCCGAGCGCGGGCGTCACCATGACCACCGCGCTGGCGTCGCTGCTCTCGGGGCGGCCCGTCAAGCACACGGTCGGCATGACCGGCGAGGTCACGCTGCAGGGCCGGGTGCTGCCGATCGGCGGCCTCAAGCAGAAGGTGCTCGCGGCGCACGCCGCCGGCCTCACCGAGGTGATCCTGCCCGAGCGCAACCGCGGCGACCTCGACGACGTCCCTGAGGACGTGCGCGAGCAGATGACGTTCCACCCCGTCATGACCATCGACGAGGTGCTCGAGCGGGCCCTGGAGCCCGCGCCTAAGCTGGTCGTGTGACCCGGCGGGTCGCCCGACTCTTCCGCCCGTACCGCGGCCGTCTGGCCGCGGTACTGGCGTTGATCGTGCTGTCGGCGAGCCTCGGCATGGTCTCCCCGTTCCTGCTCCGCGACATCCTCGACGAGGCGATCCCGGAGAAGGACAAGGAGCTGCTGCTGATGCTGGTCGGCGGCATGGTCGCCATCTCGGTGGCGACCGGCGTGCTGTCCGTGGCGCAGACGTGGCTGTCGAACGTCGTCGGCCAGCGCGTGATGCACGACCTGCGCGCGCAGGTCTACCGCCACCTCCAGCGGCTCTCGCTGGCGTTCTTCACGCGCACGCGGACCGGCGAGATCCAGTCGCGCATCGCCAACGACATCGGCGGCGTGCAGACGGTGGTGACCACGACCGCGACCTCGATCGTCTCCAACGTGACGACCGTGGTGGCGAGCGTCGTCGCGATGTTCCTGCTCGACTGGCGGCTCGCGCTGTTCTCGCTGGCGGTGCTGCCGTTCTTCGTGCTGCTCTCGCGGCGCGTCGGCGCCAAGCGCAAGGCGATCACCGCGACCAAGCAGGGCGCGATGGCCGACATCTCCTCGCTGGTGCAGGAGTCGCTGAGCGTGAGCGGCATCCTGCTCGGCAAGTCAATGGGCCGCTCGGCGGCGCTGGCCGACCGCTTCGAGGGCGAGTCGGAGCGGCTCGCCGACCTCGAGGTGCGCTCGCGGATGGCCGGCCGCTGGACGATGGCCTCGATCCAGACCTCCTTCGCGGTCATGCCCGCGCTCGTGTACCTGTTCGCCGGGCTGTCGCCGAGCGCGGTGTCGATCGGCACCGTGGTCGCCTTCACCACGCTGCAGACCCGCCTGTTCTGGCCGATCTCCTCGCTGCTCAACGTCGTCGTCGACGTCCAGACCTCGACCGCGCTGTTCGACCGCGTGTTCGAGTACCTCGACCTGCCGGTCGACATCCACCCTGGCACTCGCGCCCTGGACCACGTACGCGGCGAGCTGCGCTTCGAGGACGTCGCCTTCCGCTACGACGAGGACGCCTGGACGTTGCGCGACATCTCACTCGAGGTCCCCGCCGGCACGCGCACCGCGATCGTCGGCGAGACCGGCTCGGGCAAGACCACGCTCGGCTACCTGGCGGCGCGGCTCTACGACCCGGCCGGAGGCGCCGTCATGATCGACGGCGTCGACATCCGCGAGCTGAGCTTCGACTCGCTCGCCGAGACGGTCGGCGTGGTGTCGCAGGAGACCTACCTGTTCCACGCCTCCGTGCGCGAGAACCTGCGCTTCGCCAGGCCGGGCGCGACCGACGAGGAGATCGAGGACGCCGCCCGCGCGGCCCAGATCCACGACACCATCGCGGCGCTGCCCGACGGCTACGACACCGTCGTCGGCGAGCGCGGCTTCCGCTTCTCGGGCGGCGAGAAGCAGCGGATCGCGATCGCCCGCACGGTGCTGCGCAACCCGCCCGTGCTCGTGCTCGACGAGGCCACCAGCGCGCTCGACGTCCAGACCGAGCGCGCGGTCGAGGAGGCGCTCGTCCAGCTCGCCGAGGGCCGCACCACGATCGTCATCGCGCACCGGCTCTCGACCGTCCGCGGCGCCGACCAGATCGTCGTGCTCGACCGCGGCGAGATCGTCGAGCGCGGCACCCACACGGAATTGCTCGCCCATCGCGGCCGCTACGCCGCGATGGTCGAGCGCGACGAGGCGCCCGTCCCGGTGTAGTCACGGCGCGGGCCGAAGCGGCCCGCGCCGCAAGATAGTCCCCGCCGCGCCACTCGCGCCGGCGGGTGACGCGAGGGCGGCAGCGGGGAGGTAGTTCGCGCGCGATCTCGCCGGGACCGGTCCGAAGGCGGCGGCCTACCTGGGCGAGAACCCTAGGTCTGCGACGGCGCTGTGTCTGCTGGACCTTGGTCCAGACTCAGTTGATCATGACCTTCGGGAAGCCCAGCACGATCACGCCGCCGTGCGCGGTCGAGTCGCCCATGCGGGCGGCGGGCTGGCCCTTGATCATGACCTTCGCCGACCCGAGGATGATCACGTCGGGCGGGCCGGCGCAGACGCACATGTCGCCCACGCGGGCGGCGGGCATGCCGCCGATCAGGACGGTCGGCGCCCCGGGCGGCAGGATCGGCCCGCCGACGTGCGGCACGACGCCGGTGACCATCGGACAGGTGTGCATGTCGCCGACGCGGGCTGCAGGGGGCATGGGCGGCGATTGTCGCCTACTTCAGACGATGGTTGCAACCGTGCCCCCGTCGACCGACCAGTGGGCGCCGGTGACGTCGGCCGCGCGCTCGGAGCACAGGAAGACGACGACGCTCGCGATCTCCTCCGGGGTGCCGAAGCGCCCGAGCGTCGTCTTCTCGGCCTGCACCTTCACGGACTCCTCGCGCGACAGCCCGCGTGCCTCGGCGGTCTGGTCGGCGAGCCCGCCCTCGTCCATCCACAGCGACGACGAGACCGGCCCGGGCGCGACCGCGTTGACGAGCACGCCGCGGTCGCCGTAGGTCTCGGCGAACACGCGCGAGAGCGAGGACTGCGCGGCTTTGGTCACCGAGTAGGCGGCGTTGGTGAGCGACGGGCGCTTGCCCGCGGACGAGGTCACGTTGACGATCCGGCCCCAGCCGCGCTCGGCCATCGCCGGCGCGAACGCGCGCATCAGCCGCATCGAGGCCATCACGTGCAGGTCCCACTGGGCCTGCCAGTCCTCCTCGGTGAGCTCGTCGAGCCCGCGCGCGAAGCTCGTGCCTGCGTTGTTGACGAGGATGTCCGGCGGCGTGCCGCCGAGCGCCTCGAGGATCCGCTCCGCGGCGTCGAGCGCCGTCACGTCGATGCCGTCCGAGCGCGACGCCGCAAGCACGCGCGCGCCCTCCGCCTCGAGCAGCTGCACGGTCGCCGCCCCGATGCCGCGGCTCGCGCCGGTCACGACCGCGCTGCGGCCGGTCAGTCCCAGGTCCATCCGTGCATGATGCCGGGATGACCGCGCACACCGTCTACCGGACGTTCAACACCGACCGCCGCCGCGAGTTCGTGCGGATCACCGACGACGTCGAGGAGGCCGTGAGCGACTCCGGCATCCGCGAGGGCCTGGCGCTCGTCTGCGCCATGCACATCACCGCCGGCGTGTGGATCAACGACGACGAGCCAGGGATCCTCGAGGACACGCTCGAGTGGCTCGACAAGCTCGCGCCGCCGTCGTGGCAGGAGCCCGCCAACGAGGTCGCGCGCGACCTCGGCCCCGACCCCGGCGACTTCCGCCACCACCGCGGCGGCGAGGACAACGGCGACGCGCACTGGAAGAACCTGCTCGTCCACCACCAGGTGGTGGTCCCGGTCACCGACGGCAGGCTCGACCTCGGCCCGTGGCAGGCGATCTTCTACGCCGAGTTCGACGGCGGCCGCGACAAGCGGCTCGTCATCAAGGTGCTCGGCGAGTAGGCCGGCGCGGCGTGGCAGGATCTCGGAGGTGACCAGCCCAGAAGACCTGGCCGACCTGAAGCGGCTGCGGCGCGTCCGCGACCGCATCGACCGCGAGTACGCGCAGCCGCTGGACGTCGAGGCGCTCGCGCGCGACGCGCACATGTCGGCCGGGCACTTCAGTCGCCAGTTCCGGCTCGCCTACGGCGAGTCGCCGTACGGGTATCTGATGACGCGGCGCATCGAGCGCGCGATGGCGCTGCTGCGCCGTGGCGACCTCAGCGTCACCGAGATCTGCTTCGAGGTCGGCTGCTCGTCGCTGGGGACCTTCAGCACGCGCTTCGCCCAGTTGGTCGGGGTGCCGCCCAGCGTCTACCGGGACGAGGCGGCGGGCGCGATGGCGGGCGTGGCGCCGTGCGTGGCGAAGCAGGTGACGAGACCGATCAGGAATCGAGAAGCGCCGGCCCCGGGCCGCATCTAACGTGACCGCCATGGACATCACCATTCACTCGAGCTTCCTCCCGCACGAGGACCCGGAGGCATCCCTGGCCTTCTATCGCGACACCGTCGGCTTCGAGGTCCGCAACGACGTCGAGTACGGCGGGATGCACTGGATCACGATCGGCCCGCCCGGCCAGCCCGACACGGCCATCGTCCTGTATCCGCTCGCCGCCACCCCCGGCATCACCGACGACGAGCGCCGCACGATCGCCGAGATGATGGCCAAGGGGACCTACGGCGGCATCAACCTGGCCACCACCGACCTCGACGCCACCTTCGCGCGGCTGGAGGCCGGCGACGCCGAGGTCGTCCAGGAGCCGGTCGACCAGCCCTACGGGGTGCGCGACTGCGCCTTCCGCGATCCCGCGGGCAACCTGCTCCGGATCCAGGAGGCGCGCTGAGCCGCTAGTTCAGCCGCTCGACGATCATCGCCTGGCCCATGCCGCCGGCGACGCACATGGTCTCCAGGCCGATGGTCCCGTCGAGCGCGTCGAGGTTGTTGAGCAGCGTGGTCATGATGCGCGCGCCGGTCATCCCGAAGGGGTGGCCGAGCGCGATCGCGCCGCCGAACGGGTTCAGCTTCTCGGGGTCGATGCCCCACTCGTCGCGGCACGGCACGACCTGGGCGGCGAACGCCTCGTTGAGCTCGAGCACGTCGATGTCGTCGATCGTCATCCCCGCCTGCTCGAGCACCTTCTCGACCGCGGGGATCGGGCCGAGGCCCATGATCTCGGGGCGGATCGCGGCGACCGACGAGGCGACGATCCTCGCGCGCGGCTTGAGACCCAGCTCCGACGCCTTCTCGGAGGACATCAGGAGCACGGCGGCGGCGCCGTCGTTGAGCGGGCAGGCGTTGCCGGCGGTGACGGTCCCGTCGGGCTTGAAGGCCGGCTTGAGCTCGGCGAGCTTCTCGACCGTCGTGCCGGGGCGCGGGCCGTCGTCCTTGGTGACCTCGGTGCCGTCCTCGAGCGTGACCGCCGTGATCTCGCGGTCGAAGTGGCCGGAGTCGCGGGCGGCGACGGCGCGCTGCTGCGAGGTGGCGGCCCACTCGTCCTGCGACTCGCGCGAGACCTTGCAGCGCTCGGCCACGTTCTCGGCGGTCAGGCCCATCGGGATGTAGACGTTGAACAGCGAGCCCTCGGAGCCGTCGAGCTGCGGGTGGAACTCGAAGCTGTCCGCCCCGAAGCGCGAGACGGCCTCGACGCCGGCGGCGATGTACTGATCGCCCTCGCCCGCGCTGATGGCGTGGAAGCCCATGCGGATCGTCTGCAGCGAGCTGGCGCAGAAGCGGTTGACGGTCGTGGCGGGGACGTGATGGTCGATCCCCGACAGGAGCTGCGCGTTGCGGCCGACGTTGTAGCCCTGCTCGCCGGCCTGGAAGCCGCAGCCCATCATGATGTCGTCGGTCTCGCCGAAGTCGACCTCCGGGTTGCGCTCGACGAGCGCCTTCAGCGGCACCGCGGCCAGGTCGTCCGCGCGGACGTCCTTGAGCGAGCCCTTGACCGCGCGCCCGATCGGGGTGCGCACGGCATCGACGATGACGGCTTCAGGCATCAGGTCTCCTGTTGATTGACTGCTCAGTCAATGGTACCCCGGCGACCTCTGCTCCGTACCCTGGAGTGATGGCCGACTCCCCTCCCTCGAATCGCATCGCCCGCTCCGCGCGGGTCGGCGGCCTGGTCGCCGGCCAGTCCGCGCGCTGGGCGGGCACCCGCGCAGCCAACCGCCTGCGCTCCCCCGAGGAGGCCGACGCCGCCACCGGCGAGCGCGCCGCCGCGCTCGCGCGCGAGCTCGTCAAGCAGCTCGGCCAGCTCCGCGGCGCGGCGATGAAGGTCGGCCAGGTCCTCTCCACCGTCGACTTCACGGCGATCCCGGAGTCCGAGCGCGAGGAGTTCAAGAACACGCTGGCCTCGCTGCGCGACGACGTCCCGCCGCTGCCGTACAAGAAGGTCCGCAAGCTGCTCGAGGAGGAGCTGGGCGGCAAGGTCGGCGACCACTTCGACTCGTTCGAGGAGGAGGCGTTCGCCGCCGCCTCGATCGGCCAGGTCCACCGCGCGGTCACGCTCGAGGGCGACGACGTCGCGGTCAAGCTCCAGTACCCCGGCGTGGCCGAGGCGGTCGAGTCCGACCTCCGCAACCTGTCCCTGCTGCTGCCGCTGGTCAAGCGGCTGGCGCCCGGGCTCGACGTCAAGGCGCTCTACGGCGAGCTGCGCGAGCGCATCGCCGAGGAGCTCGACTACGAGATCGAGGCGCAGAACCACCGGGCGGTGGAGCGCGCCTACCGCGGCGATCCGCTCGTCTACGTGCCGCGCGTCCACACGGCGCTCTCCAGCCGCCGCGTGCTCGTGACCGAGCTGCTGCGCGGCAGGCGGTTCACGGAGGTCAAGCAGCTGGATGAGGCCGAGCGCGACCGCTTCGGCGAGATCGTGTTCCGCTTCTACTTCTCGCTGCTCGACCGGCTCAACCGCGTGTGCGGCGACCCTCACCCCGGCAACTACCTGTTGCTCGACGACGGCCGTGTCGGATTCCTCGACTTCGGGCTCATGCGCACGCTCGACCCCGCCTTCCTCGAGGGCGAGAAGGCGCTCGCCCGGGCCTGCGTGGCCGAGGACGCCGCGGCCGTGCACGCGATCCTCGCCGACCTCGGCTACCTGCCGAACCCGGACGACTTCGTGCCCGAGGCGCTGCTCGAGTGGCTGCTCGCGGCCGGCGAGTGGTACCTGGAGCCCGGCTTCCGCCGCCTGTCGCCGCAGTACGTGGCAGAGCTGCTCGACGAGACCTCCTCGCCCGCCTCGCCGTGGTTCGAGCAGCTGCGGCGGCTCACCCTCCCGCCCCAGGCGCTGCTCGTGCGGCGCATGGAGGGCCTCGTGTTCTCGACGCTCGGCGAGCTGCGCGCCGGAGCCGACTGGAACGCGCTCGCCATGGAGTACTTCGGAGCCACGGTCTAACATCCGGAGAGATGCGACGGATCGCACTCCTCACGGCGCTGGTTGCGCTGCTCCTCCCCACCACCGCGTGGGCGAAGTCCTACGTCTTCGACATCCCCGACTTGGTCGCCAAGCCGCTGACGGCGATCAAGAAGACCACCGAGGTCCCGGTCCTGCTGCCGAGCCGGATGACCGCCGAGCACCGCAAGCTCTTCTCGGAGGGCCGCGGCCGCACGAACCGCTACGAGATCGAGATCGGCGCTGTGCGCGACTGCGGCACCGCCACCGCCTGCTACGTCGCGGGCTTCCGCGCCCGCCGCGGCGCCAAGGTCACCAACACCAAGAAGGTGGCGCTCGCCAACGGCCGCAGCGGCTACTTCCGCGCCACGAGCTGCGGCGCGTCGTGCGGGGCCCCCAGCCTGCAGTGGGTGCAGCGCGGCGTCCGCTACGAGGTCGAGGCGAAGCTCGGCACGCAGCGCACCGAGCGCAAGATCCTCGTGCGGCTCGCCAACTCGGCGATCCGCAACGGCCCTCGTTAGGCGATCGTCTTGCCGTCGAGCTGGGCGTGCGCGGCGACGCGCTGGGCGAAGCCGGGGAAGTCGTGGGCGTACAGCGAGTGCGGGCCGTCGCAGAGGGCGGCCTCGGGGTCGTTGTGGACCTCGACGATGATGCCGTCGGCGCCGACCGCGGCGGCGGCGCGCGCGAGCGGCTCGACGAGGCGGCGGTCGCCGGTCGCGTGGCTGGGGTCGACGATCACCGGCAGGTGCGAGTGCAGCTTCAGCCACGGCACCGCCGAGAGGTCGAGCGTGAAGCGCGTCGCCGTCTCGAAGGTGCGGATCCCGCGCTCGCACAGCATCACGCGCTCGTTGCCCTCCTTGAGCACGTAGTCCGCCGCCATCAGCAGCTCCTCCAGCGAGGAGGAGAGCCCGCGCTTGAGCAGCACCGGCAGGCCGAGCTTGCCCGCCACCTCGAGCAGCGCGTAGTTCTGCATGTTGCGCGCGCCGATCTGGACGACGTCGGCGTACCCGTGGATGACGTCGGCGTGGTTGGTGTCGAGCAGCTCGGTGACGACCGGCAGCCCGGTCTCCGCGCGCGCCTCGGCGAGGATCTCCAGCCCTTCCGGGCCGAGGCCCTTGAACGCGAACGGCGAGGTGCGCGGCTTGTAGGCGCCGCCACGCAGCATCGAGGCGCCCGCCTCCTTGACCGTGCGCGCGACGGTCATCGTCTGCTCGCGGGTCTCGACCGTGCACGGTCCGGCGATCAGGCAGAACGTCTTGTCCCCGCCGACCGTGCGGCCGGCGATGTCGAACACGCTCGGGCCTTCGTGGAACAGCTCTGAGGAGGCGAGCTTGTACGGCCGCGAGATCGGGACGACCCGGTCGACGCCCTCCATCCCCTCGAAGCCGGCCTCGCGCACTCCCTGGGGGTCGCCGATGGCGCCGATCGCCGTGGTCAGCTCGCCGGGCATGACCAGCACGTGGACGCCCATCGTCTCGAGCCGCTCGCGCACCGCCGCGACCTCCGCGTCGGTCGCGTGCGGTGTCATCACGATCATCACAAGCCGAGCTCCCGCACTCCCAGCTCGTCGGCGCCGAGATGGTGGGCCAGCTCGTGGCGCACCGTGCGCGTCACCTGCGCGCGCAGCTCGTCGGGATCGTGCCCGAAGTCGCGCAGCAGCGTGTCGCGGAAGATGATGATGCGGTCGGGGTAGTTGTCGCGCGCGGCGGTGTCGCCCTGGTAGAGCCCGTAGGCGCGGTGGCGGCGGCCCTTGTCCGAGATCACGACGGCGACGTGGTCGAGCGCCTTGTGGAGCAGGTCGGGCAGGTCGTCGAGCGCCTCGCGCACGAGCTCCTCGAAGTCGTCGGGCTTACGCGGGTCGAGGGCGAGGAAGTCCGACTCGTCGGGCTCGGCGGCGAGGTTCTCGCGCGCGAGCCGCTCCGACTGGCGCACGAGCAGCTCGAACTCCTCCTCGTCGGCGGGGTCCTGGTAGTCGCCGAGCCGCGTCGTGATCGCCGCCACGCCCATCCCCAGCAGGCCGAGCCCGGCGACCGCGGCGGCGACGCCCTGGAACAGGCGCAGCGGGTAGTCGGGCGCGAGCCCGCGGAAGATCGTGATGATCAGCACCGCGATGCAGAGGCAGAACAGCGCCGAGGTGGAGATCCGCTTCCAGGCGGGCCACTCGGACAGCATCACTTCATCGTCCTGGCGATCACGACACGCTGGATCTCGTTCGTGCCCTCGTAGATCTGGGTGATCTTGGCGTCGCGGAGGTAGCGCTCGACGGGGTACTCGGTCACGTAGCCGTAGCCGCCGAGGACCTGGACGGCCTCGATCGTGACGTCCATCGCGGTGTCGGAGGCGAACAGCTTGGCCATCGCTGAGTACTTGCCGCGGTCGGGCTCGTGGCGGTCGATCTTCGCGCACGCCTTGTAGAGCAGCTCGCGGGCGGCGGCCGTCTTCGTCTCCATGTCGGCGAGCTTGAACTGGATCGCCTGGAACTCGTTGATCGGCTGCCCGAACTGCTTGCGCTCGCGCGCGTAGGCGGCCGCGTAGTCGGTGGCGCCCTGGGCGATGCCGACCGCCTGGGCGGCGACCCCGAGGCGCGAGTGGTCGAGCGTGCCGAGCGCGACGCTCAGGCCCTTGCCCTCCTGGCCGACCAGGTTGCCCGCGGGCACGCGCACGTCGTCGAAGATCGGCTGGCCGGTCGGCGAGCCCTTGATGCCGAGCTTGTGCTCGAGCTTGCCGACGCTGAAGCCGGGGCGGTCGGCCTCGACCACGAACGCGGAGAGCCGTCGCGTCTCGCGATCCGTCACCGCGAAGACGACGTAGAAGTCGGCGACGCCGAGGTTGGTGATCCAGTTCTTCGTCCCGGTGATCACCCACTCGTCGCCGTCGCGGCGGGCCGTGGTGAGCATGCCGCCGGGGTCGGAGCCGGCCTCGGGCTCGGACAGCGCGAAGGCGGGCGACCACTCGCCGCTCGCGCAGCGGGGCAGGATGCGCTGCTTGAGCTCGTCGGAGCCGAACAGGCGGATCGGCAGCGTGCCGAGCTCCTGCACCATCAGGATCAGCGCGGACGACGCGCAGGCCTTGGCGATCTCCTCGATCGCGATGTTGAGCATCAGCGTGCCGGTGCCGGTGCCGCCGTACTCCTCCTCGAACGGGAGCCCGAGCAGGTCCTGGTCGCCGAACAGCTTGCGCAGATCCCACGGGTACTCCGCCTTGGCGTCGATCTCCGCGGCGCGCGGGGCGACCCGCTCGGCGACGATCTGGCGGATCGTGTCGCGGAAGGCCACGTGGTCGTCGGACAGCGCGTACGTGGTGTCTGGCGGGGTGCTCGTGGCCATATAAGGAGCCTAGAACACGCGTCCGCAGGGGTTTCCATGGGTGCACCGAACGGGCAACCACGAAGTGAAACCTGTCAAGGAGACTGACCTGTGGGCATCGGAACCAGCATCTTCCTGATCGCGCTCGGCGCGATCCTGTACTTCGCCGTCAACGCGGACATCTCCGGTCTGGAGATCTCGACCGTCGGCCTGATCCTCATGATCGTCGGGGTCCTCGGCCTCGTGATCTCGCTCTACTACACGAGCCTGGCCACACGCCGCACCCGCGAGGTCCCGGGCGACCGGCCGGTCGCCCGCGAGCGCGACATCTACTAGGCCGCTCCGGGCCCGCCCGGGGGCGGTGCCTCCTCCGGCTTGTCAGGGCCCGGCGGAGCGCCTCGGCGGTCGGGCACCTGGCGCCACTCGGTGAAGTGGCGCCCGCGGATCACGAACGCGACGCGGACGAGCTGGCCCGCGCTCGTGCAAGCGGCGCGGCCCGCGCGCTCGGTGAGGCGGAACGTGCCGACCACGTAGCGGCCGTCGTGCTGGACCTCGAGCAGGCGGGCGCCGCACGGCAGCTCGTCGTTGAACTTGCGCACCTGCTCGCGCGTCTGCAGCTCGACGGGCATCGACTGCGCGACGATGGCCGGCACCGCGAAGTAGCGGGCGGCGCGGTCCGGGTCGCCCTCGCGGACCGCCTGCGCCCAGCCCTCGAGCACGGGGCGGAGCCGCTCGGCGTCGCGCTGGCTCGGGTGCCGCTCGCCGGGCAGCGGCTTCGGCGGCGTCCGCTGCTTCGGGAGCGGCGTCTCGATCGGCCCCGCGACGACGCTCGCGGGCGGCGTCTTCAGCGCGTAGTCAGGGCCCTGCTCGCCGCAGCCGCCCCACACCACCGCGACGGCGGTGAGGGCGATGGCGACGCGGCGGGCGGCCATGGAGCATTTCTACCCCTCCGGCGCCCGCCGCGCACGCCGCCGCGCTAAAGCCCTACCGGGTGTCGGACGGTGTAGCCCGCGGCGGAGCGCATGTCCGCCTGCCAGCGGGTGCCCTGGCTGGCGCGGCCGCTGGTGTCGAAGCGCAACCCGGCCACGACCATGTAGGCGTGGCTGCCCTTGGCGTAGATGGTCACCCAGGTGCCCTTGCCGGCCTCGCCCCAGCTCATGAAGCCGGTGGAGTCGAGCGCCTCGTCGAGCATCCCGGCGCCGTGGAAGGCGTAGGACATCGAGCCCGAGCAGTCGTAGCCGCTGTCCTCCCACTTGCCGTGCCCGCCGCCGTACTTGTACGGCTTGGTGGCGATGCGGTTGCCGGCCGCGATGATCGCCTGGACCTGCGGGGGTGCGTCGGCGGGCGCGACGGCGAGGCCGTCCGAGCCGACGATCGCCTTGCCGGTGGGCGGCGCGACCACGGCCGGCTCGCGCTCGGCGGAGCTCGACTCGACGGTGATGCGAAGCGCCTTGGCGTCGGGGCGCGACACACGACCGTTGACCCGGCGCTCTGCGCTGCTCTCCCACGAGCGCACCTTCCGGGCGGTGCCGCGGCCGTACTGGCCGTCGACGGTCGTCTCAAAGCCCGCGCGCGTCAGGAAGTCCTGGAGAACGCGGACGTCACGACCGCGCATCCCCTCATGGAGCGCCCTCTTCCCGAAGATCCGCTTGGCGGCGAAGGCGTCCGTGACCGGCATGGTCACGGCACCGACGGCCAAGAGGCCTACGGCGAGCAATCGACAGCGTGACAACGAACGTCCTTTCTTTCATCGCCTACGGGGTTAGCTGTCGGGCTCGCACGGAAAGATCGCGCTACGCCGCATCACTACGGCGATTCGCCCCCGAGCCAGTGATTCCTGGCCCATTTATTTGGTTCCCCCGCTCTCCCCTGGACTGGGAGACTCGGCGTTATGTCCCTAACCGAAGCGCGGCATCCTAGCGGGTACCCCCGGCGGGAAGCACTGAACCACGCGACTGCCGGACTGGAGCCGCCGTTCGCGATCGTGGACCTCGACGCCTTCGACCACAACGCGGCCGACCTGCTGCGCCGCGCGGGCGGGACGCCGATCCGGCTGGCATCGAAGTCGGTGCGCTGCCGGGCCTTGATCGAGCGCGCGCTCGGGGCCGGGCTGCAGGGCGTGCTGGCCTTCACGCTGCCGGAGGCACTGTGGCTGGCGGGGCACGATCACGACGATCTCGTGGTCGCCTATCCGACGGTCGACCGGGTCGCGTTGCGCGAGCTCGCGGCCGGGCCGTGCGAGCGCGTGACGATCATGGTCGACTGCGCCGAGCACCTGGAGCTGGCGGTCGCCGCCGTTCGCGAGGCCGGCGGCGGCCCGATCCGCGTCTGCCTCGACGTCGACGCCGGCTGGTGGCCGCTGGGCGGCCGGATCAAGATCGGCGCCCGCCGCTCGCCGGTCCGGACGCCGGAGCAGGCCGCCGAGCTGGCGCGCGCGGTCGTCGCGCGCGGAGAGCTGCAGCTCGACGGGCTGATGAGCTACGAGGCCCACATCGCCGGCGTCGGCGACCGCCCGCCGGGCCGGCCGCTGATGGGCGCGGCGATCCGGGCGATGCAGCGGGCGTCGGCGCGCGAGCTGGCGCCGCGCCGCGCCGCGGTGGTGGCCGCGGTCCGGGCGGTGGCGCCCCTGCGCTTCGTCAACGGCGGCGGCACCGGGTCGGTCGAGCGGACCGCATCGGAGGCGGCGGTGACCGAGGTGGCGGCGGGCTCCGGCCTGTACGGCCCGACGCTGTTCGACGCCTACGGCGCCTTCCACCCCGAGCCGGCGGCCCTGTTCGCGCTGCCGGTCGTGCGGCGCCCCGACGACCGCACCGCCACCTTGCTCGGCGGCGGCTACCCGGCCTCCGGCGCCGCAGGGCCAGACCGCCTCCCGCGGCCGCTCGACGACAGCCTCCGCCTCGATCAGCAGGAGGGCGCCGGCGAGGTCCAGACGCCGATCCACGGGGGCGACCTGCGAGTAGGTGACCGCGTATGGATGCGCCACGCCAAGGCGGGCGAGCTGTGCGAGCGCTTCAACGAGCTGCACCTGGTCCGCGGCAACGAGATCGTGGAGACGGTGCCGACGTACCGTGGTGAGGGCGAGGCGTTCCTGTAGGGCGCAGGCCGAACGTCAACGGCGGCTGGGTAGGGCTCGGGTTCTCGGGCGCTGTCCTGCCTAGGGGTCGCTATGCGACCCCGGGGCAGGACGGCTGCCGCCGCACCACGGCGCGTCAGCCGGCGTCGAAGAACTCCGAGAGCGTCGCCCCGAGCACCTCCGGCGCCGCCACGTGACCCTGTCCGGCGAGCCGCTCGCGCCGCGCGTTCGGCAGCGTCGCGACCAGCGCGGCCGCCGCCGGGCCGAAGAAGCCGGCCTCGTCGGCGCCGGTGAGCACGAGCACCGGCTGCGCGATCGCCGCGAAGCGCTCGGGCACGCGCCCGTCGCCCAGGCAGGCGGCGTCGTAGGCGAGCGTCGGCGCCAGCGCCTCCAGCGCCGGCCACACCGGCGCGCGCCGCGCCGCAGCGATCGCCTCCTCCGGCGATCCCGCCAGCCGCATGAACAGCTCGAGCGCGTCACCCCGCCGGTCCTCGGCCAGCGCGGCGGAGAGATCCACGACGTACGCGCGCCAGACGTCGAGCAGCTCGAGCGGATAGGGCACCTCGTAGACCGCGACGCGGTCCACCGCGAGCCCGGCCGCGACCGCCTCGAGCGCGAGCGCGCCGCCCGAGGAGGCGCCGAACAGCTGCGCCGGGCCGCCCGCCTCGTCGATCAGCGCGGCGATGTCCTCGACCTCGCGCGCCACCGCGTACGGCTGCGTGTCGCCGCTCTCCCCGCGGCCACGGCGTGCGTAGTTGAAGACCGTGAACCTCCCGGCGAGCTCCGGCATGAGCGGGCGCGTTCTCGGCGCCGTCGTCGAGCCCGCCGCCGACCAGGATCACCGACGGACCGTCACCGGCGCGCTCGTAGGCGATCTCGGTCCCGTCGGCTGAAGTTACGCGGGGCGCCACATGTCCGACTGTCGCACGAGCAGCACCGCCGCCGCGACGCCGATCAGCGCGAGCACGATGGCGATCAGCAGCAGCTCGTTGAGCCCGCTCGCGAACGCCGCCTCGTAGGTCGTGCGCAGGCCGTCGCGCGCGGCCGGCGGCGCGAGCTGCGTGGCGCCCGCCACGTCGCCGTCGGCGATCCGGTCGGTGATCGCGCCGCGGGCGGCGCCGAGGCCGTCGGCGCGCTCCTCCACCCGCCCGGCGATCGTGCCCTGCAGCACGGCGCCGAGCGCCGCGATCCCGATCGCCAGCCCGAGCTGCCGCGCGGTGTTGTTGATCCCCGACGCGAGCCCGCCCTGGGCCGGCGGCAGCACGCCGAGGTGGGCGAAGGTGACGAGCGGGTTGGCCAGCCCGGTGCCGGCGCCGACGACCACGAGCCCGGCGAACAGGTGCAGCCACGACGAGCCGGCGTCGACGCCGGTCATCAGCAGCAGCCCGACCGCGGTCAGCCCCATGCCGACCGCCAGCGCGCCGGTCAGCGGCACGCGCCCGGCGATCCGCCCGGCGCCGAGCGAGGTCGCGAACGCGACGAGCGCGAGCGGCGCCAGCCACAGCCCGACCTCGACCGGGCTGCCGCCGGCCACGTCGAGCAGGAACAGCGACAGGTAGACGAAGACGCCGAACGAGCCGCCCGCCAGCGTCGCGACGATCACCGTCGCGCCGAGGAAGGTGCGGTTGCGGAACAGCCGCAACTCGATCATCGGGTGTTGCGCGCGCAGCTCGACGCGCGCGAAGGCCACGAGCGAGAGCACGCCCAGGGCGACGAGCCCGAGCACCGGCGCGCTCGTCCACCCGAGCGCGTTGCCGCGCAGGACCGCGAACACGATCAGGAACAGCCCGAGCGACAGCGTCGTCACCCCGGGCCAGTCGACGGGCCGCGGGTCGGGGTCGCGCGACTCGCCGATTCGTGTCAGCGCCAAGAACAGCGTCGGCAGCCCGAGCACGACGCCGAGCGCGAAGATCGAGTGCCAGCCGAACGCGTCGACGAGCACCCCGCCGACCAGCGGCCCGGCCGCGAACGCGAGCCCGATCGTGGCGCCCCAGATCCCGATCGCGCGGCCGCGCGCCGGGCCCTCGAACTCCTGCGCGAGCAGCGCCAGCGAGGCCGGGAACATCACCGCCGCACCGAGCCCCTGCAGCGCCCGCGCGCCGATCAGCAGCCCCGCCGACGGCGCCAGCGCGCACAGCGCCGACGCGGTCGTGAAGATCACGAGCCCGATCACGAACAGCTTCCGGCGCCCGAACAGGTCGGCCAGCGAGCCCGCGGTGAGCTGGAAGACCGCGAGCACGAGCGAGTAGCCGCTCAGCACCCACTGCAGGTCGGTGAACGACGCGTCGAGGCTCTGGGCGATCGCCTCGAGCGCCACGTTCGGGGCCGCCACGTTGACGAGGAGGACCGCCGTCGACGTGCAGACGACGATCAGCGTCCAGCGCTGGACCGAGGTCACAGCAGCGTCTGCGCGATCCAGCGGTTGACGAACCGCCCGTCCGGATCGAGCCGCGAGCGGATCGCCGCGAAGTCGTCCCAGCGCGGGTAGCGCGGCGCCAGCTCCGAGGCGCCGAGGAAGGAGCGCTTGCCCCAGTGCGGCCGCCCGTCCCACTCCCGCATCACCGCCTCGACCTCGCGGAAGGGCGCCTCGAACTCCATCCCCTCGAACACGTGCACCGCCACGTACGCCGTGTCTCGCCCGTGCGCGGGCGACAGCAGCGCATCGTCGCCGGCCGAGAAGCGCAGCTCGATCGGGAACGACACCGGGTGGCGCTCGAGGATCTGCCGCGCGGCCCGCACGGCGTCGACCGCCCGCTCCCGCGGGAGCGCGTACTCCATCTCCTCGAAGCGCACGAGCCGCGTGCTGGAGAACACGTCGAACGACTCCGAGACCCGCTCGCGCTCGGAGGCCGCCCGCCCGGCGGCCCGGTTGATCCACGGGATCGCCCGCGGCGCCCGGCGCGCCGCGCGGTTCAGCGCCCAGAACGCGTGGTTGTCCATGACCACGTCCTGCAGCCACTCGAGCCGCGGGCGCCGGAGCGTGGGCGCCGCGTCGCTGCGGTTGTTGGTGCGCGTCAGCGCCAGCGTCGAGTGCGGGAACGTGAACAGCTCGAAGTGGTCGTTGCCGTCGACGTGGTCGTCGAGCCCGCCGAGCACGTCGTCGAGCGGGAGCGCGCGGTCGACGGCGTGCAGGCGGAAGGACGGCACGCAGCGGAGCGTCACCGCCGCGACGACGCCGAGCGCGCCGAGCGAGACCCGCGCCGCGCGCAGCTCGTCGCCCCCGTCGACGACCAGCTCGCTGCCGTCGGCGAGCACGAGCTCCATCGCCTCGACGCCCGAGGCGAGGTTGCCGAGCCTCGCGCCCGTCCCGTGCGTGCCGGTGATGAGCGCGCCGGCCAGCGACTGCACGTCGATGTCGCCGAGGTTGGGCAGCGCCAGCCCGTGGCCGTGCAGCTCGCGCACGAGCCGGTGCAGGCTGATGCCGGCCTCGGCCCGCACCAGCCCCGACGACCGGTCGACGTCGAGCACGCGGTCGAGCCGATCCAAGGACACCAGCGTCCCGTCGGTCGGCACGCCGCCGGAGAACGAGTGGCCGGCGCCCGCGACGCGCACGGCGCGCCCGTTGGCCACCGCCGAGGCCAGCTCGCCCCGGGTGCCCGGCCGCACCTGCTCGGCGGGCTCGCAGGTCTGCCCGCGCGACCAGTTCGACCACATCCCTGCGAGGCTACCGCCGCATGAGCTGGGAGCCCGAGCTCGAGGAGCTGCGCCGCCGCGAGGCGCTCGCCCGCGAGATGGGCGGCGAGGAGCGCGTGGCGCGCCAGCACGCGTCCGGGCGGCAGACGGTGCGGGAGCGGATCGAGCGGCTGTTCGACCCCGGCACGTTCCACGAGACCGGCGCGCTCGCCGGCGTCGGGGCGTACGACGAGGACGGCGAGCTGACCGGCTTCACCCCGGCCAACATGGTCTGCGGCCAGGGCGAGATCGAGGGTCGCGCCGCGGTCGTGCAGGGCGACGACTTCACCGTCCGCGGCGGCGCCGCCGACGCCGCCATCTGGCAGAAGATGGTCCACGCCGAGCGGCTCGCCCACGACCTGCGGCTGCCGCTGATCAGGCTCGTCGACGGCACGGGCGGCGGCGGCTCGGTCAAGTCGCTCGAGCAGATGGGCTACACGTACGTCCCGTTCATCCCCGGCATGGAGCTGGCGATCGCCAACCTCGCGCGCGTGCCGGTGGTGGCCGCCGCGCTCGGGCCGGTGGCCGGGCTCGGCGCCGCGCGCGTCGTCGCCTCGCACTTCAGCGTGATGGTGCGCGGCACCTCCCAGCTGTTCGTGGCCGGCCCGCCGGTGGTCGCCGCGGCGATGGGCGAGTCGCCCGACAAGGAGACGCTCGGCGGCTCGCGCATGCAGACGCGCGCGGGCGCCGTCGACAACGAGGCCGCCGACGAGGACGACGCGCTCGACCAGCTCAAGCGCTTCCTCTCCTACCTGCCGCCCAGCGCCTGGGACCTCCCGCCGGTGGTCGCCGGCAGCGATCCGGCCGACCGCCGCGACGAGTCGCTGCTCTCGGCGATCCCCCGCGACCCCCGCAAGCCCTACGACATGCGCGCGATCCTCGCGGCGGTCTGCGACCGCGGATCGCTGTTCGAGCTCGGACCACGCCATGGCCGCTCGCTGATCTGCGCGCTCGCGCGGCTCGAGGGCCACCCGGTCGGCGTGCTCGCCTCCGACCCGAAGCACTACGGCGGCGGCCTCACCGGCGACGCGTCGGACAAGCTCGTACGCATGGTCGACCTGTGCGACCAGTTCCGCCTCCCGGTGGTCAACCTCGTCGACCAGCCGGGCTTCGTGATCGGCTCCGAGGCCGAGCGCGCGGGCACGATGCGCCGCGGCGCGCGGGCGCTGTTCGCCGTCCATCAGGCGTCAGTGCCGTGGGTCTCGGTGCTCGTCCGCAAGGTCTACGGCGTGGCCGGGGCCGCGCACGGCGACGCCTCGCGCCTCAACCTCCGCTACGCCTGGCCGTCGGGCGACTGGGGCTCGCTGCCGATCGCGGGCGGGCTCGAGGCCGCCTACCGGCGCGACCTCGAGGCGGCCGAGGACCCGGTCGCCCTGCGCGCCGAGATCGAGGCGCGGCTCGATGCGGTGCGCTCGCCGTTCCGGACCGCCGAGCGCTTCGGCGTCGAGGAGATCATCGACCCGCGCGACACGCGCCCGCTGCTGTGCGCGTGGGCGCGCCACGCTCACCGCCTGATCGGCCACGAGGCGGGCTCCGGGCCGAAGGCACGTGGCCCGCGCCCGTAGCGCGCGCGGTACCGTCCCTCGTCGCATGGCCCACCCCTTCCAAGCCGATGACGTCGACGTCGACCCCGACGAGGTGCGCGGCGCCCACGAGCGCGGCGAGATCCAGCTGATCGACGTCCGCGAGCCCTACGAGTACGAGGCGGGCCGCATCGCGGGCACCCGCCACATCGAGCTCGAGCGCCTGGCCTCGAAGGCGGACACGATCGAGCGCGACACGCCGGTCGTCTTCGTCTGCCGGCTCGGCGCGCGCTCCGGGATGGCCGCCAACGCGTTCCGCCGCGCCGGCTGGGATGCGCGCTCGATGGTCGGCGGCATGGAGGAGTGGGCCGGCCGCGGCCTGCCGCTCGAGCCCGAGCACGGACATGTCGCGGATCACTAGGGCGCTGCTCGCTGCCGCGCTGCTGGCGCTCGCGCTGCCGGCGGGCGCCGGTGCCGCGCCGACGCTGGTTCCGGTCGGCAGCTTCAACGTGCCGATGTACGTCGCCTCGCCGCCCGGCGACGCGAGCCGGCTGTTCGTGGTCGAGCGCGCCGGCGTCGTGCGGGTGGTGCGTAACGGCACCGCGCTCGCCACCCCGGTGCTGAGCATCCCCGACGTCAGCACGGCGGGCGAGCGCGGGCTGCTCTCGATCGCCTTCGCACCCGACTACGCCACCTCGGGCCTGTTCTACGTCTACCTCGCGCGCGAGCCCGACGGCCGGCTCGAGGTGCGCGAGTACCGCCGCTCGGCGGCCAACCCCGACGTGGCGGATCCCGCCGGGCGGACGGTGTGGTTCGCCGACCACCCTGACGAGAGCAACCACAACGGCGGCACGATCGCGTTCGGGCGCGACGGCTACCTGTGGCTCGCGACCGGCGACGGCGGCGGGCAGAACGACGTGCACGACAACGCGCAGAACCCCGCGCGCCCGCTCGGCAAGCTGTTGCGCATCGACCCCCATCCGGGCAATGCCGGCGCGCACACGATCCCGGCCGGCAGCCCGTTCGGCAACGCGGTCTGGTCCGTCGGGTTGCGCAACCCCTTCCGCTTCTCGTTCGACCGCATCACCGGCGACGTCGTGATCGGCGACGTCGGCGGCGCCGCTCGCGAGGAGATCGACTTCGCCCGCTGGCCGGGCCTGGGCAGCGGGGCGAACTACGGCTGGCCGTGCCGCGAGGGCCTCGTCGCCGGTCCCCGCTCATGCCCGGGCCAGTCGTTCACCGACCCCGTGGCCGAGTACTCGACGGGGAGCCCGCGCGCCGTCACCGGCGGCGTCGTGGTGCGCGACCCCGGCCTGCCGACGCTCGTGGGCCGCTACCTCTACGCCGACTACTACGACGGCGTGGTCCGCTCGCTCGCACTCGGACTTCCGCGGGCGACCGACGACCGCCCGGCGGGGCTCGCCACCGTGCCGAACCTCGGGGCCTTCGGCGAGGACGCCTGCGGCCACGTCTACGTGGTCTCCAACAACGGCACCGTCTCCCGGGTCCAGGACGGGGCACTCGGCCCGTGCGTCCGGGGCTTCGCGGGCACGACGGCCGCCCCGCCACCGGCCGGAGGGAGCACCGGGACGCCCGGCCCGCCCGACCGCACCTCACCGCGGATCAGCATCCGCGTCGCCCGCAAGGGCCGCGTCGGCCGCCGCGCCACCCCGCGGATCCTCCTCACCGCGAGCGAGAACTGCCGCGTGACGATCACCGCGCGGCTGGCGAAGACGAACCTCAAGCGCGTCCGCACCCCGCTCCGCGGCGGGCGCCGGACCGTCGTGCGGCTGCGGCCGAAGGCCAGGGCGATCAAGAAGATCCGGCGCGCGCTGCGCCGCCACAAGCGCGTGACGATGACGGTGCGCGTGACCGCGGTCGACGCGGCCGGCAACACCCGCCGCGTGACGAAGCGGCTGAAGCTGCGCCGGGCCTAGGGATCGGCTCGCCCAAAGGAGAAACGGCGGCTCCGGTGTGGAGCCGCCGTCTCCGCGAATCATTCGCGGTACTGCATTCGCCCTCCAGGACGCTCGGTCAGACTAGCTGCGTCGCGAGAGCTCGGTCGGTCGGACATCCGTCCAGCGATCAGCCCTCGGAGACAAGCGGCTCCCGCATCGAGGCCGTCTCGGGCGCCCGCTTGTAGGGCTGCTCCTCCTTGGCGCCCTCCTCGTGGTAGACCGACTCGGCGTTGACCGCCCACAGGTCGTGCTTCGCGCCGGTCAGCACGTTGTCGACCGCGCGGATCGCGGTGAGCATCGAGTGGTCCGAGTTGTTGTACCGGTGCAGGCCGTTGCGCCCGACCTGCTGCAGGTTCGTGATGCCTTCGAGCCAGCCGCGGATCGAGTCGACGCGCTCGCCGTAGTCCGGGTCGTACATCGGGTAGGCGAGCGGCACGCGCGTGACGAAGCCGCGCTCGACCTTCTCCGGCGCGACGAGCCCGAGCTGGTGGAGCTCCTTCTTCGCCAGCTCGACCAGGGCGTCGTCCTCCATCTCCCACAGCTCGTCGCCCGAGAAGCAGAAGTACTCGAGGCCGACGCAGGCCTTCGAATCGTCCGGGACCATCCACGGGCTCCAGGAGCGGTAGTTCTGGATCCGGCCGACGTGCACCGCCGGGTCGTGGATGTAGATCCAGTTGTCGGGGAACAGGTCCTCGCCGTCGATCACCAGCGCGACGGTGAGGAAGTCGCGGTAGCGCAGGCCCTGGGCCGCACCCTGGATCTCGCCCGCGGCAGCGGCGCCGGCGAGGCCGACGGTCGCGCGCAGCGGCAGCGAGGAGATGACCTGCGACGGCTCGATGCGCTCGCCGCCGGCCACCACCGCGGCGACCTCGCCGTCGCGGATCTCGAGCTCCTGCACGGGCGAGTTGAGGCGGACCTCGCCGCCCGCGGCGATGATCTCGTCGGCCATCGTCTCCCACATCTGGCCGGGGCCGAAGCGGGGGTAGTGGAACTCGTTGATCAGCGACTTGATCTCGCTCTTGTTGCCGAAGAACGCGGCCTTGGCGGCGGAGGTGAAGGAGAGGCCCTTGATGCGCTGGGCGGCCCACTCGGCGCGCAGCTCGGTGGTCGGGACTCCCCACACCTTCTCGGTGTAGGTCTTGAAGAAGTGCTGGTAGAGCCGCTTGCCGAAGCGGTTGGAGACCCACTGCTCGACGTTCTCCTCCTTGCCCTTGGGCTTGACCTGCGCCCACAGGTAGGAGAGGCCGGAGCGGACGAGCTCGAGCGGGCCGAGCTTCTTGACGACGTCCATGCCGTCGAGCGGGTAGTGGAGGAACTTGCCGTTCCAGAAGATCCGCGACATGCGCGGGCGGAGCAGGAACTCCTCCTTCATCACCTCGTGCCAGAGGTCGTCGACCTCCTTGGACTTGGTGAAGAAGCGATGCCCACCCAGGTCGAAGCGATACCCGTCGCGCACCTCGGTCTTGGCCAGGCCGCCGACCTGGTCCTCGGCCTCGAACACGATCACGGGCACGCCCTTCCTGGCGAGCAGGTAGCCGGCGGTGAGGCCGGCGGGGCCGCCGCCGAGCACCGCGACCGGCGCCCGGTTCGACGTACGCCTGGGAGTCGGTACGACTTCGAACTCAACAGTGGACATGGCCGACAGGCTGCTCGCTCCCACGCGCGCCCACACGCGCGCCTAACCGCAGCTAACACCCCTTAATCGCGCCTGGGCGCCAGTACGCTGAGGGTGTGCAGACCGCCACGGCACTCGACATCCTGCTGGTCGACGACGACGGGCCGCTGCGCGACATGCTCAGCCGCTCGTTCGAGCGCGAGGGCCACCGCGTCATCGCCGTCGCCGACGGAGAGGCGGCGCTGAAGGCCGCCGGCGACCAGCCGTTCGACGTCGTGCTGCTCGACGTCGCCCTCGGCGAGGGCCCGACGGGCCACGACGTCGCGCGCCTGCTGCGGCGCCGCCGCGACGTCGTCCCGATCATCATGCTCACCGCGCTCGACTCCGAGGCCGACGCCGTCCAGGGCCTCGAGGCGGGCGCCGACGACTACGTCACCAAGCCGTTCGGGCTGGCCGAGCTGCGCAGCCGCATCCGCGCCGTGCTGCGGCGCGCGCAGGGCCGCGTGGTGGAGGGCAACTTCGCGGTCGGCCCGGTCACGCTCGACCGTGAGCTGCGCCGGGTCGAGGTCGACGGCGGCGCGGTGCGGCTGACGTTCAGCGAGTTCGAGCTGCTGGCCTGCCTGATGGGCCGCCCCGGGCGCGCGTTCAACCGCCAGGAGCTGCTGCGCGCGATCTGGGGCGACAGCGCCTACCGCGACCCGCGGGCGATCGACGTCCATATCCGCCACCTGCGCGAGAAGCTCGAAGAGCGCCCCGAGCAACCGAGCCTGATCCTCACGGTGCCGGGCACCGGCTACCGCTTCCGCGAGGCATGAGGCGCGTCCTCCGCCTGTCCTTCGGAGGACTGCGCGGACGGCTGCTGCTGGCGCTGGTGCTCACGAGCGCGGTCACGCTGGCCGCGGCCGCCGCGGTCGTGCTCGGCCCGCTCCAGCAGCGCCTGCGCGACCAGAGCACCGACAGCCTGCGCGCCGCCGTGCTCGCCGCGCGCCCGCGCTTCGAGGACGCGCTCGCGCGCCGCGGCAGCGTCGACCGCGAGATCGCGCTCAGCTCCGAGGCGTTCGAGCTGTCGGACCAGACCGCGGGGCGGGTGCTCGTCACCGACCTCGCGCTCACCCCCGCCAGCGACGAGGAGTCGCCGCCCGGCTTCCTCGCCGACTCCGAGAGCGGCCCGCCGCCGCGCCAGGCCTTCCTGGCCGCGGTGCGCACGCTCAACCGGCAGGAGACGGTGACCGACGTGCGCGGCGACGACCTCGCCATCGGCGTCCCGCTGTATCGCAACGGCGGCGTGGTCGGCGCGGTCGTCGCGCGGCGACGGCTGACCGAGGTCGGCAACGCGGTCAAGGAGGTGCGCAACGCGCTGCTCGCCGCCGCCGGCGTCGGCCTGCTCGTCGCCGTCGCGCTCGCCTTCCTGCTCGCCAGCACGCTGCTGCGGCGGCTCGGCCGCCTGCGCGCCGCGGCGCTCCGCATCTCGGCCGAGGGGCCGGACGTCTCGATGCCGCGCGACACGGGCCACGACGAGGTCGGCGACCTCGCGCGGGCGCTCGCCCGCATGCAGGAGGAGCTGCGGCGCCAGGAGGCGGCGCGCCGCGCGTTCGTGGCCACGGCGTCGCACGAGCTGCGGACGCCGCTGACGATGCTCCAGGGCACGATGGAGCTGCTGTCCGAGGACCTCGACGAGGCCCGGCCCGACGTGCCCGACGCGCAGATCCAGGTCGCCACCGCGCGGCGCGAGCTGCAGCGGCTCTCGACGCTCGCCGAGGAGCTGCTCGACCTGTCGCGGCTCGACGCCGCGGTCGCGCTGCGCTCGGAGGCGGTCGAGCTCGGCGAGCTCGCCCGCGCGGTGGTGGCCGAGTTCGGGCTGCGCGCCGGCGAGCGCGACACCGCGATCGAGGTCGTGCCGCCCGCCGGCCCGTGCTGGGGCCGCGGCGACCCGGACGCGGTCGCGCGCGTGGTGCGGATCCTGATCGAGAACGCGCTGCGCTACGGCGACGGCGCGGGCATCCGCGTGACCGCCGGGCAGGACGCGACCGTCTCGGTGGCCGACCGCGGGCAGGGCGTCCCGCTCGAGGAACGGGAGCGGATCTTCGAGCGCTTCTACCGCGGGCGCACCCGCGGCTCCGAGGGCGGCTTCGGCCTCGGCCTCGCGATCGGCCGCGAGCTGGCCGAGCGCATGGGCGGCACGCTGACGCTCGCCGACCGCTCCGGCGGCGGCACGATCTTCAAGCTCTCGCTGCCGCGCTCGCACGGCGGCCTCGCCCCGGTCGCCGAGGAGCCGGAGCCGACGGTCAGCCAGCGGTCTTGACGAGCACGGTGGCGGCCACCGGGTTCGGCCGCGTCTCGCGCGGCACCGGCGGGTAGATCGCCAACGTCCGGAAGCGCTCGTCGTTGGTCACGTACTGGCTGAAGGCCTCCGAGCGCACCCGCACGAGGCTCGTCCACGGCGCGCCCCAGCGGCCCATGTCGAAGATGATCGGGGTGACGAGGACGAGCCGGCGCCCGGGCGGGAGGTCGTCGAGGATCGGCTTGAGGTCGCGCTGCGGTGTCGTCCGCTCGAGGCGCTCGACGCCGTCGCGCCAGTCGGTCACGCCGGTGTCGCGGACGTAGCCGGTGAGCGTCGCGTAGCGCAGCCCGTCGGGCAGGTAGTGCTCGAGCACGGGGATCTGCTCGGGCTGGGTCGAGACGACGACGTCGCCGGGCGCGAGGCTCGGGCCGATGGCGGCGGCGACCTCGCGCACGTTGCTCTTGAGGCCCGGCGGCTCGTCGTTGTACCAGAGCAGCGCCACGACCACGAGCCCGGCGATGCCGGCGGAGCGTGCGTGGGCGAGCCCGGCCGCCACCCACACCAGCACCGGCGGGATCGCGACCGCCAGGTAGCGGTTGGCCCAGGCCGGCGAGAACTGAGAGGACAGCCAGGCGAGCAGCACGGTGCCGACCGACACGATCGCCACCGCCACCACGGCGCGGGCCTGCGGCGAGAGCGTCCGGCCCTCGCGCGCCTTCAGCAGCGCGACGACGCCCGCCCACGCGGCGACCACGACGATCAGCCACGCGTTCTTGGCCAGCAGCCGGTGCGGCACCTCGAGCAGGCTGTCCCGGTCGGGTTGGCCCGACCACGGGGCGCCCGTGTGCGCGGCCTGGAACAGCAGCGTCGGCAGCCACGGCAGGTAGAGCAGCGCGGGGATGCCGAAGCCGAGCAGGCCGTCGCGCAGCTTCTGCCGTCGCTCGGGCTTCGGCGCCAGCCACAGCAGCGCCAAGAACGCGAACCCGAGCGCCATGCCGAAGAACAGCGCCCAGTTGTGCGTGTAGAGCTGGGCGGCGAGCACGAGCCCGAAGGCGATCGGCCAGCGCTTGCCCGGTGGCTCGTCGCGCGTGAAGGCGTACAGGAAGAGCAGCGTGGCGAGCATCCCCAGCAGCACCACGAGCGAGTACATCCGCGTCTCCTGACCGTAGGTGGTGAGGAACGGGTTGAGCGCGGCGAGCAGGCCGACGATCCACGCGGCGCGGCGGCCGAAGATCGCGTCGACGCCGAAGAACGCGACCGGGATGGTCAGCGTCGCGAAGATCAGCGACAGCGTGTGCGTGGCCTTCTCGCCGCTGCCCGCCACCAGCATCCAGAGGTGGAGCAGCATGTAGTAGAGCGGCGGCGAGCCGTCCTGGCGCAGGATGCCGGGGATGTCGGTCAGCGGCCGGTCGGCGATCCCGATCGAGAGCCCCTCGTCGACCCAGTAGCCGACGCTGAGCTCAGTCGTGCGGACCTTCAGGCTGAGGGCGACGAGGAGACCGAGCCCGACCGGCACGAGCACCCGGGCGCTGATGACCGACCGTGCCCGCAGCTCCCACGCCGGGCGCGAGACGTAGGTGGCCATGGGCGCCAGGATAGAGGGGTGCTCAGGCCTCGCAGTCGCGCCGCACGACCCACTGGCGGGTGGTGGTCTGCAGCGGGAAGCGATCGTCCCTGGCGAGCGGCGAGTCGCGCGGCGCGATCAGGACGGCCGGCGGCTTGGGGTCGATGCCGACCTCGCCGGTGTGGACCTTGAGGTGCCAGGCGACGGCGGGGACCTGGTACGGGCCGGTGAAGACGTTGCAGCGCATGATCGCCCCACGCCCGCCGGCCTTGGCGATCGCGGCCGGCAGCGTGTCATAGAAGTCGGCCTCCGAGCGCGTCCGCTCCGCGCCGACGCGCAGCTCGTCGAGGTCGGAGATCACGAACGGCGCGGCGAGGGCGACGAGCACGGCGGCGGTCGCGATCCCGGCGGCGCGGCCGGCGCGCGCGCCGGCCGCGCGGACGAGCTCCGTCCAGCCGACGCCGGCGAGCACGCAGAGCAGCGCGGCCGGCAGCGCCACGTAGCGCAGGTTGCCCGCGAAGCCGCCCTCGGTCATCAGCCCCACCACGATCATCAGGAACGCGGCGGCGGCGAACAGCGAGCAGCGCACGTCCCAGCGGCGCGCGCGGATCGGCTTGACGAGGGCGACCAGCGAGCCCAGCAGCACCGGCACCGAGAGGATCGACGACGAGAGCCGGAACACCTCGAGGAACGGGCGCTCGGCGAAGGCGGGCGAGTCGGGGTTGGGCTGGTGCGCGCGGTTGGCGGCGCGCAGCCAGTCGCCCGAGCCCCAGTACTCGGGCGCGAACCACAGCACGCCGTTGGCGGCGAAGGCGCCGAGCACGAGCCAGCGGCGGCGCGGCTCCACCCACGCGAGCCACAGCCCGTAGAGGCCGAAGAACGGCCACACCTCCGGGCGCAGCAGCGCGGCGCCGAGGCCGAGCAGGAAGGCGTCGGCGCGGCGGCCGTCGAGGTGGCGCTCGATCGCCCACAGGCACAGCGCGACGAGGATGCCCTCGGAGTTGCCGCGCCAGAACGAGAAGATGTAGTCGTCGGCCAGGAACAGCGAGAGCGCCGCGATCACGCCGGCGGGGCGGCCGCCGAGGCGCGACCCGAGCCGGTAGGCCATGGCGACGGCGAGGAAGCCGCCGGCGCGAGCGATCACCAGCCACAGGTCGGGCGCGGCCTCGTCGCCGGCGAGCGCGAAGGCGGTGGTGAAGAAGGCCGGCAGCGGCTTCCACGACGGCCCGCTCGTGGTGGTGAGGTCGAACTGGGTGATCTCGCGGCCCCAGATGATCCACGCCCACGGGTCGTAGGTCGGGTTCGAGGGCAGCAGCAGCGACAGCGCGGCGAGGCCGAGGCAGGCGAGCACGAGCGCCTTCCACGGACGAGGCGCGGGGCTCGCGGCGTCGGCCGTGTCGGACGTGGGGACAGGGGCGGCCGGCGTCAGGCGCATGCGCAGGGCGCTCACGGACACGCCGGGCATCATGCCGATGACGCGCGACGCTCGTATGTCACGATCGTTATCGAGCCGTCGACGAGCTGCTCGCCGACGGCCACGAAGCCGTGCCCCTCGTACAGCTTGCGGGCCGGCTCGTTGACCGCGCCGGTGGCCACCATCCAGCGCTCGGCGTCGGGCTGGAGCGCCTCGAGCGCGTCGAGCAGCGCGTTGGCGATGCCGCGGCGGAAGCAGTCGGGATGGACGACGAGGCGATGGATGTCGACGAGCGCGCCCTTGCGCTTCCACGACACCGCGCCGACCAGCCGCTCGCCGTCGAAGGCGCCGAGGAAGTGCTCGCGCGCGCGGCGCAGCTTGCGCGGCGACTCCTTGAGGACGGGCAGCGTGCGGGCGCCGAGGATGTCGGCCTCGATCCGGTAGGAGGCGCGCTGGAGCGTGACGACCTCGTCGGCGATGCCTGGTGCGCCGAGGTCGAGCGCGTGGATCTCGACGGTCATTCCAGGCCCAGCGCGGAGCGGATCGCCGGCGGCGCCTCGCTCTCCGGCGCCTCGTCCTCGCCCCAGACGGCGAGCGCGCGGTCGAGCGCGCCGAGGCGGATCTCGCAGCCGTTCGCGAGGTCGGCGGCGCGGCGCTCGAGCAGCATCGGGTCGCCGGAGACGAGCACGCGCTTGGCGGCGAGCGCGGTGGGGTCGTCGGACTTGCCGAGGTGGAGCGCGTCGGCGGCCACGTCGGCGGTGCCGGCGGTGCCGAGCGTGAGCAGCAGCTCATAGCGGGCGGTGCGGCCGAGCCCGGGCAGCGCGAGGCGCTCGAAGGTGCGGCCGAAACGCCGCTCCGGGGTCCACGCGGGCTCGCCCAGGAACGCCTCGGCCTGCGTGCCGGCGCGCTCGGCCCAGGCGCGGTAGGCGGGGACCGTGCGGGGGTCGGCGCCGGGGATGTCGGGCGCCTCGCCGCTCGCCCAGCTCGGGCGCGAGGCGACGATCACGGCATGCAGCTCATGTGCGGCGGGCGGGACGAGCGCGAGCAGGAACGCGAGCCAGTGCGCCTCCTCCTGCACGGGCTCCTCCGCGACCGCGGGGTGCGGGCCGGGCGGCTCGAGCCGCCGGTCGGCCCAGGCGAGCGCGGCGGCGAGCCGCTCGGCGTCGGCGGTCGCGCGCAGGCCGGGGACGAGCGGGTTGCGGTAGCCGTCGTCGGCGGCGCGGGCGAAGCGCTTGGTGACGACGCCGGGCGAGCGGCGCTGGGTGCCGGTGGCGCGCTTGGTCGTGCGCGAGCTCGTGGCGCGCGGAGGCGCGGAGGCGGCGCGCTCGGCGGCGACCTCGCGCGAGCAGATCGGGCAGTTCTGGGTCAGGCGGTTGTGGCGGCAGAAGAGGGACACGCGCGGCTCAACCTGAACGTAGCGGCTCGGCGATCACGCGCGAGCGGTGCTCCGGCGTGAGCGTCACCGAGCGCCGGCGCATGCGCTCGCTGCGCGGCCCGTCGGGGCGGAGCGTCACGCGCGCGGCGACCGCCCGCAGCACCTCGCTCATCTCCATGGCGGCGAACGCGGCGCCGACGCAGCGGCGCACCCCGCCGCCGAACGGGATCCACGCGTAGCTGTCGGGCGCGCCGTCGCCGAGCCAGCGCTCGGGGCGGAACGCGGTGGGCTCGTCGTAGAGGTCGGACCGGCGGTGGGTGAGGTAGATGCAGGGCGCGACGTGGACGCCGGCCGGCAGCTCCCAGCCGCCGACGGCGAACGGCGCGACGAGCTTGCGCGCCGCGATGGTGAGGACGGGCCGCGTGCGCAGCACCTCCTTGACGACGGCGTCGGCGTAGCCCGGCTCGTCCTCGCGCAGGCGCTGGAGCACCTCCGGGTGACGAGCGAGGCGCTCGAGCGCCCACGCGAGCGCCCCGGCCGTGGTCTCGTGGCCGGCGGCGAGCAGCGTCACGAGCTGGTCGCGCAGCTCGTCGTCGGTGGAGCCCGCGGCGATGAGCTCGTCGAGGATCGCCGGCGGCTGACCGCCCGCGGCCCGCCGCGCGCGGATGACCTCGGCCAGCTCCCCTTCAACCTGACTGATCGCGCGGCGGAAGCCGAGGTCGTTCCCGGTCAGGGAGAAGAACAGCGCGCGCGGGAGCGACATCGTCATGTCGAGCGTCCGCCGGATGGCGGCGCGGAGGCCGGGCAGCTCGGCGCCGAAGACGACGCGCATGATCACGTCGAGGGTGAGCGACTGCATGCGCGCGTGGGTCGCGAACGGGACGCCGCGCGGCCAGCGCTCGACCTCCGCCTCCGCGAGCCGCGCGATCAGGTCGCGGTGCGCTCGCATGCGGTCACCGTGGAACGGCGGCAGCATCAGCTTGCGCTGGCGCAGGTGCTCGGGGCCGTCGAGGATGAGGATCGAGTTGGAGCCGACGAACGGCTCGAGGAAGCTCGAGCTCTCGCCGCCGTGGATGACGTCCGGGGGCGCGGTGAACACCGCGCGGACGTCGGCCGGGTCGGAGACGACCACCAGCGGCGCGTCCGTCCACGCGGTGCGGAGCGTGAACGGCACGCCGTGCCGGGCGGCGCTGCGGCGCAGCAGCGTCGTCGGCCGCGCCAGCCATTCCCAGGTCTGGATGGCGGGCGGGGCGGACGGGCCGGGCGGCAGCACCGCCCGAGACGTTACGACGTGCGCGGGTGCAGCACGAGGCGACCGGCGCCGTGGCTCGCCGGCGCGCCGCCGAGCTGGCGGGCGCGCAGGTCGAGCAGCTGCGCATGGATCGCGCTGGGGCGGAACGGGTCGGCGACGGCGACCTCGCCGTCGAATCCGAGCGCGGCCTCGATCTTGCCGTCGCTCTCCGCGACGAGGACACCCTCGTCACGGGTCGCCGCGGCGAGCGCCTCGCCCGCGCGGCGGTTGCTGTCGAGCACGCCGAGCCGGACGAGCGCAGGCGCGTCGGCCTCCGTCGCGCGGCGGATCACGACGTCGGCGGCGGCCCGCATCCCCATGCCCGACGTGTCGTCGGACGCGGCTGTACGGCGGGCGCCATCATGGGACTTGCGGCGCATGCGGCGGGCGCGGCTGTTGGCAGCGGCGCTGCGATCGTTGAACAGGCTGTTCGCGACGCTGGCTGCAAGAAGCGGATGCATCATCATGCCTCCTCTGGCATAACCGGTGTTTACGTTACGCTAGGTATTGTATCACCTCCTATGCTATTTTGATGGTTATGCCGAAGCCCGCTCCTGACGAGCTCGTCCTGATCGAGGACTTCGTCAACACGGTCGACAAGGAGACCGGCGAGGAGGCGTTCGGCTCGCCCGAGGCGCTTGCCGCCTGGCTCGCCGAGCAGGGCCTGGCCGACGCGCGAGAGCCGTTCGGCCACGACGACCTCGCCACCGCGGTCGCCATCCGCGAGCACCTGCGCGCGCTGCTGCTCGCCAACAACGGCGGCGAGCTCGACCCCGCCGTCCCCGCCGCGCTCGGCGCCGCCGCCGACCGCGCGCGGCTGACCGTCGCGCTCGACGCCGCCGGCCGCGCGAGCGTCACGTCGCAGGCCTTCGGGATCGACCGCGTCGCCGGCCGCCTGCTCGGCATCGTCGCCCGCGCGCAGGCCGAGGGCACCTGGGACCGGCTGAAGGCCTGCCCCTGGCACACCTGCCACGTCGCCTTCTACGACCACTCGCGCAACCGCTCGCGGACGTGGTGCTCGATGGCCGTCTGCGGCAACCGCGCGAAGGCGCAGGCGTACCGCCGCCGCGGCGCCTAGGGCCAGCCCTCCGGGAACGCGAACGTCGCGCCGCCCAGCTGCGCGACCACCGGCTCCCCCGGCCGGGCGGCGAGCATGAACGGCTGATCGGGCTCGCGCGTGGCGAACTCCGCCGTCGCCACCGAGCGCCCGCCGAACGCCGCCGCCAGCGCCACCACCGCGCTCGCCAGCGCCGCCAGCGCACCGATCGGCGCCGCCAGCTCGCCGGTCTCCTCGTCGACCGTCAGCGCCGACGGCGGCACCGGCCGCACGTCGGGCAGCTCCGCCGGCACGACCTGCGCGAGCGTGGCCGCCGCCACCGGCTCGGTCACCCCCGCCTCGGTGACCTCGAGCCGCCCGTCGCCCGCCCACTCGATCATGGTGGCGTCGGCCAGCTCGCCCTCGTCGATCAGCAGCACCACGCGCTGCGCGCCCGCGCGCGAGGCGAGCTCGGCCACGCTCGCCAGCGCCACCGCGTGCCGGCCGGCCGCGTCGCTCACGACCGCCGTCCTTCGACCACGACCATCCGCTCCGCCACGGACCTGTCGGCCACGCCGATCGACCGCAGATAGCCGAGCCGCTCGAGCGCCACCGGCCCGAGCTCGCCGTCGTGCGCCGCGACGACGCGCGTCGTCAGCCCGGCCGCGGCGAGCCGGCGCTCCGACTCCTCGGGGCTGGCGAGGCTCGAGTGCACGACGAGGATCCTGCCACCCGAGCGCAGATGCCCGGCCGCCCCGTCGCAGATGCGGTCGAGGAAGGCCCGCCCGTCGGGCCCCGCGTCCCACGCCCGGGCGGGGCCCTTCGGCTCGCCGTTGGAGGGCGGCGCCGGGATGTAGGGCGGGTTCGACACGATGAGGTCGAAGCGCCGCCCGTCGACGGGCTCGAACAGGTCGCCCCGCAGAACGGTCAGCGCCAAGCGGTTCAGCGCGGCGTTCACGCGTGCGTTCAGCACCGCCCGGCGCGAGAGGTCGACCGCCGTGGCGCGCGCGCCCAGCTTCGCCGCCGTCAGCCCGAGGATCCCGCTCCCCGAGCACAGGTCGAGCACCTCGCGCCCTCGCAGGCCGCTGCCGTCACGCGCCATCACGCCGCCGAGCAGCGCCGCGTCGCTCGGCGGCCGCAGCACCCCGGGGAACACGACGATGCGCATGACGATTGCCACGCTTCCCGCCCGTTGCGCTCCGCAATCGCGAGGCCGCGGCAATTGGTTGCGACCGCTATAGTTGCGGCCGCCACTATTGCCAGGAGGATCCCCCGTGTACTGCGTCAGAGTCGCCGTCCGTGTGAAGCCGGAGGGCCGCGATCGCTTCCTCGCCCGCCTGAAGCGCGAGGAGGTCGAGGTGCCAGAGCGGTTCGCCGGCTGCGAGCGGTTCGCCGTCTACACCGACCCGTCCGAGCCCGACAGCCTCCTGCTCTACGAGGAGTGGTCGAATCGCGACGCCGCCGAGGCCTACATGAGCTCGGACTACTTCCGGGCGGCTGCGGACGTGCTGTTCCCGCTCATGGACGGGAAGCCCGACTCGGCGTACTACCTGGCCGAACGCGTCGGGCCGTGACCGCTGCCGGCGCGGGCGAGCGCCACGGCTCGGGGAGCCTCGACGACGCCCTCGCGTTCCGCATCCATCGCACCAACCGGCTCCTGCGCACGCACCTGCGCCGGTTCCTCGACGCGCACGAGCCCGGGCTCTCACCCGAGCAGTGGTTCCTCCTCGCGCGCATCGCCGAGCGAGCGCCCGTGCGGCAGGTCGACCTCGCCGAAGCCGTGCTGGGCGATCCCCCGAACGTCAGCCGCCTGGTCGACGCGCTCGTCGAGCGCGGCGACGTCGAGCGCTCCCCTGACCCGGCCGACCGCCGCAGCTGGCTGCTGACGCTCACCACCGCCGGCCAGGCGCTGACGAGCGCGCTCCACGAAGCCACCGTCGCCGAGCGCCGGCTCGTCTTCGACGGCTTCGACGAGCACGAACTGACCGCCCTCGCCGCCGCCCTCGACCGCGTCGACGACAACCTGCGCCGGCGCCTCCGGGCCGGGCCCGCCGGCTGAGCGCGCGCCAACGCGGGTAGCGTCCGGCGCATGCCGGAAGGGCTCACGGCCGAGGGCTGGCGCACGCTGCTCGACGGCGTGGCCGACCACACGATCGGCGTCGAGGAGGAGCTGATGCTGCTCGATCCCGAGACGCTCGACCTCCTCCCCGAAGCCGCCCGCGTCCGCGCCGAGCTCGGCGACACGGTCGCCATGCGCACCGAGCTGCCCGCCGCCCAGCTCGAGACCGCGTCGCCCGTCTGCACGACGATCGCGGAGGCGGCCCGGAGCCTCACCGGCGCCCGCCGTGCGCTCAAGCAGGGCACGCAGGCCTACGCCCGCGTCGCCGCCGCCGGCACGCACGCGTTCGCCGACCCCGAGGGTGCGCTCATCGACGACCCCAAGTACGCGAGCCTGATCGCGGAGTTCCCCTGGGTGCTGCCGCGGCAGCTCGTGTTCGGGCTGCACGTCCACGTCGCCGTCCGCGGCGCCGACCGCGCCCTCGCCGTCCACAACGCGCTGCGCTCCCATCTGCCCGACGTCGCCGCCCTCGCCGGCAACGCGCCGCTGCACGCCGGCCGCGACACCGGCCTCGCCTCCCTGCGCCCGAAGCTCTCCGAGCTCCTCCCCCGCCAGGGGATCCCGCCCGCCTTCGCGGACTGGGAGGAGCGCGCCGCGCTCGAGCGCTGGGGGCGCCGCGGCGGCGTCTTCCCGGCCGCCGGTGAGCCCTGGTACGAGCTGCGCGCCCACGACGAGCACGGCACGATCGAGCTGCGCGTGCCCGACGCCCAGAGCACGCCCGAGGAGGCGGCCGGCGTGCTCGCGTTCACCGCCGCGCTCATCGCGACGCTCGCCGAGCGCCACGACGACGGCGAGCGGCTCCCCGTCCACGACCACACCCGCATCGCCGAGAACCGCTGGCGAGCCATGCGCCACGGCCTCGGCGGCACGCTGCTCGACCTCGACAGCGGCGAGCCACAGCCCGCGCGCGAGCGTATGCTCGACCTCATCGACGCCGTCGCCCCCGCCGCCGACCGCCTAGGCGGCGCCACCGAGCTCGAGCACGCCCGCGCCCTTGCCCGCTGCAACGGCGCCGAGCGCCAGCGCGCCCTCCATGCCGAGCGCGGCCCGCGCGGCGTCGTCGAGTGGCTCGTGGGCGCGTTTGCGCCATGAGGGCCAACGTCCGCGCGCAGACTTGGGACGCCTGTCGATACAGCAAATCTCCCCGGATCGGGAAGGCTCTGCGGGAGTGACCCTCGCCGAGGAGCCGCTCAACCTGCTGGCGGACTATCCGCGACCGTCGCGCTGGTACGACGAGGCCGTCGACGAGGACGGGAGCGTCCGCCCTGTCGCGGAAGGCGCGATGCGCGCGCTTGCCGGCCACGACCTCGAGGATCTCGCGGTCGCGGTCGAGCGCGAGGGCGCCGACCAGGGCGTCGTCTTCCACGCCACGGACGGCGACGAGGTGTTCGTCGTCGACCCCGTGCCGCGCGTGATCTCCGCGAGCGAGTGGGCGCGCGTCGAGGCCGGGCTCGCCCAGCGCGTGCGCGCGCTCAACGCGTTCGTCGCCGACGTCTACGGCGATCGCCGGATCGTCGCCGAAGGCGTCGTCCCGGAGCGCGTGATCGAGGGCGCCGAGTACTTCGAGCCCGCCATGCAGGGCGTGCGGCCGCCCGGCGACCTCTGGATCGGCATCGCGGGGCTCGACCTCGTCCGCGGCGGCGACGGGCGCTTCGCGGTGCTCGAGGACAACGTCCGCACCCCCAGCGGCTTCGCCTACGCGGCCGCGGCGCGCCGCGCGCTGACCGCTCACATCGAGGTCCGCCCGGAGGATCGCCCGCGCACGCTCGACGGCCTGTCGCAGATGCTGCAGGAGGCGTTGCGATCCGCGTCGCCCGCGCCCGGGTCCGGGCGCGCCGTCGTGCTCACCGACGGCGAGTCCAACTCGGCCTACTACGAGCACGAGTGGGCGGCCCAGGCGCTCGGCATCCCGCTCGTCGAGCCCGACGCGCTCGACCTCGACGCGGTCGACGTCATCTACCGCCGCACCAACGCCGACCGGCTCGACACCGCCGTCGGCAAGCTCCTGTACGAGCCGATCCGCGAGGGCCGCGTCGCGACGGTCAACGCGTTCGGCACCGGGATCGCCGACGACAAGCTGACGCACGCCTACGTCGAGGACATGATTCGCTTTTACGAGGATGAAGAGCCGTTGCTGCCCTCCGTCGAATCCTTCGACCTCGGCCGGCCCGAGGTGCTCGAGCGCGCGCTCGACGTCTTCGACGAGCTCGTCATCAAGCCGCGCGGCGGGTACGGCGGCGAGGGCATCGTCGTCCTCCCGCACGCCGACCCGGAGGACCGCGAGCGCGTCCGCAAGGCCGTGCAGGAGTCTCCGGAGGACTACATCGCGCAGCGCATGGTGATGATCTCCTGCCACCCGACGGTCATCGACGGCCGGCTCGTGCCGCGCCACGTCGACCTCCGCCCGTTCGCCTTCCTCGCCCGCGACGGCCAGGTCTCCACGCTGCCGGGCGGCCTCACGCGCGTCGCCTTCGGCGAGGGCTCGCTGGTGGTCAACTCGTCGCAGAACGGCGGCGCCAAGGACACGTGGGTGCTGCCGTGAGCAGGCCGCTGATCGGGGTCACGACCTCCGAGGTGCGGCTGGCGGAGCACACCGATCCCACGCCGGAGGGCGATCCGCCGCAGCGCGAGATGGCGCTCGGCATGGTCTACATGCGCGCGATCGAGCTCGCGGGCGGGATGCCGGTCGTGCTGCCGCCGCTGAGCCACGACATGATCGCCCCGCTGCTCGACCGGCTGTGCGGCGTCTGCCTGTCCGGCGGGCCCGACATCGACCCCGAGGGCTACGGCGAGAAGGCCCGCAACCCGCAGCTCGGCGTCACCGAGCCCGACCTCGACGCCTACGAGCTCGCGATCGCCCAGCTCGCCGACGCGCGCACGATGCCCATCCTCGGCATCTGCCGCGGCGTGCAGTCGCTCAACGTCGCGCGCGGCGGCACGCTGCACCAGCACCTCGGCGACCTCACCGACGGCTCGGTCGAGCATCGTCAGGCCGCGCGCGGGCGGGTGACGACGCACGCGGTGCGGATCGATCCCGACTCGCGGCTCGCGCGCGTGATGGACGCGACCGAGGCCGAGGTCAACTCGTTCCATCACCAGGCCGCCGACCGGCTCGGCCAGGGCCTGCGCCCGGTGGCGTGGGCGCCCGACGGCGTGGTCGAGGGCATCGAGAGCACCGGGCCCGAGCTCTACCTGGGCGTGCAGTGGCATGCCGAGTCGCTCGTCGACCGCGGGGAGCACCTCGCCCTGTTCCGCGAGCTCGTGGACGAGGCCGGCGCCTACGGCCAGGACCAGCGCACGGCGCGTGCGGCATGAGCGAGCACTGGGCCGACTGGAGCTCCGCGGGCGCCGAGGCGCCGTGGACGGTCGGCATCGAGGAGGAGGTGATGCTCCTCGAGCCCAACGCGTGGAACCTCACCTCGCGCTCGGAGGAGGTGCTCGAGGCGCTGCCGGAGCACATGACCGAGCGCACCGCCGCCGAGACGCACGGGTCGGCGCTCGAGCTCGCGACCGAGCCGAACGCCGACGTCCCGAGCGCGATCGATGAGCTCCGCTCCCTGCGCGGCGGGCTCTCCGACGTGCTCGAGCCGCTCGGCATGCGCGCCGCCGTCGCCGGCACCCACCCGTTCACGCTGTGGGAGGACGTCGAGGTCTCGCCCGGCGCGCGCTACCAGTTCCTCTACTCCTCGATGCGCGAGCTGGCGCGGCGCGAGCCGACGTTCGGGCTGCACGTGCACGTCGCGGTGCCGAACCCCGAGATGGCCGTCCGCGCCTACAACCGCGTGCGCGCGCACCTGCCGATGCTGCTGGCGCTGTCGGGCAACTCGCCGTTCTGGCAGGGCCGCGACACCGGGCTGTGCTCGATGCGGACGCCGCTCTTCCAGGCCTTCCCGCGCGTCGGCATCCCGCGCGACTTCCGCTCCTACGCCGACTACGTCGAGGGCATCGACGTGCTGCTGCGCTGCGACGCGATCCCCGAGCCGACGTTCCTGTGGTGGGACATCCGGCTGCAGCCGCGCTTCGGGACGCTGGAGATCCGGGTGATGGACGCGCAGACGCGGGTCGCCGACACCGCCGCGATCGCCGCCCTGGTCCAATGCCTCGTGCGGCTGGAGGCGCTCGAGGGCTACGCCAGCCACGCGCTCGTCACGAGCCCGGAGGTGCTGGACGAGAACCGCTTCATCGCCGCGCGCGACGGCATGGCAGGGCAGCTGATCGACGCCGGCCGCGAGTGCCGGCGCCCGGCGCGCGAGTGGGCCGAAGAGCTGCTGACCGCGTGCGCGCCGCACGCCGCCGACCTCGGCTGCGCGGACGAGCTCGATTCGGTGCGCGAGCTCGCGGCCGCCACCGGCGCGGTGCGCCAGCGCTCGCGGGCGGGCCGCGGCGCCGCGCCGCAGCTCGGGCGGCTGATGCGGGCGCTGCACGCCGACTTCACCTCGGCGCGCTCCGAGCCCGCCGTGCTGCCGGTCTGATGTGCGGCATCGCCGGTGAGCTGCGGCGCGACGCGCCGCCGGACCGCGAGGCGCTCGAGCGCATGAGCGAGGTGCTCGCTCCGCGCGGGCCCGACGGCTCGGGGCTGTGGTTGAACGGGTCCGCCGGGCTCGCGCACCGCCGGCTCTCGATCATCGACCTCTCCGAGCGCGGGGCGCAGCCGATGGTCGACGAGCGGCTCGGGCTGACGATCGTCTTCAACGGGATCATCTACAACCACCGCGAGCTGCGGCAGGAGCTCGAGGCGGCGGGGCACGCGTTCTTCTCGGACGCCGACACCGAGGTGCTGCTGAAGGGCTGGGCCGAGTGGGGCGAAGGGCTGCTCGACCGGCTCGCGGGCATGTTCGCGTTCTGCCTCGTCGAGCACGCGTCGGGGCGGGCGGTGCTGGCGCGCGACCGGCTCGGCAAGAAGCCGCTCTACCTGCAGGAGCTGCCGGGTGGCGGGCTGCGGCTGGCGTCGTCGCTGCCGGCGCTGGTGGCGGGCGGCGGGGTCGACACGTCGGTCGATCCGGTGGCGCTGCACCACTACCTGTCGTTCCACTCGATCGTGCCGGCGCCGCGGACGATCCTGCGCGGGGTGCGCAAGCTGCCGCCGGCAACGGTGCTGGTGGTCGAGCCGGACGGGCGGCGGCACGAGCGGCGCTATTGGGACCCGCCGTTCGAGCGCGACGCGGCGCAGGCGGACTGGTCGGAGCAGGAGTGGGAGGAGGCGGTGCTGGACGCGCTGCGCGTGGCGGTGCGGCGGCGCATGGTCAGCGACGTGCCGGTGGGGATCCTGCTGTCGGGCGGCCTCGACTCCTCGCTGATCGTCGCGCTGCTCGCCGAGCAGGGGCAGACCGGGCTGGCGACGTTCTCGGTCGGCTTCCGTGACGTCGGCGAGCGCGTGGGCGACGAGTTCGAGTTCTCGGACCTGGTGGCGCAGGAGTACGGCACCGACCATCACCAGATCCGCGTCGGGCCGGAGCGGCTGCTGCCGGCGCTGCCGCGGGCGATCGCGGCGATGAGCGAGCCGATGGTCTCGCACGATGCGGTGGCGTTCTTCCTCCTGTCCGAGGAGGTGCGCAAGGTGCGGAAGGTCGTGCAGTCGGGCCAGGGCGCGGACGAGGTGTTCGGCGGCTACTACTGGTACCCGCCGCTGCTCGAGGCCGACGGGGACGGGCTCGGCGTCTACGCGTCGACGTTCTTCGACCGCGACCACGAGCAGCTCTCGGAGCTCGTGCGCTCGCCGCTCGATGACGATCCGTCGCGCGCGTTCGCCGCCGACTGGTTCTCCCGCCCGGGCGCCTCGACCGCGATCGACCGCGGGCTCCGGCTCGACGCCGAGGTGATGCTCGTCGACGACCCGGTCAAGCGGGTCGACAACATGACGATGGCCCACGGCCTGGAGGCGCGCACGCCGTTCCTCGACCACGAGCTGGTCGAGCTGGCGGCGGCCTGCCCGCCGGAGCTCAAGCTCGCCGACGGCGGCAAGGGCGTGTTGAAGCGGGCCGCGCGCGGCGTGGTGCCCGATGCGGTGATCGACCGGCCCAAGGGCTACTTCCCGGTGCCGGCGCTGTCGCACCTCGAGGGGCCGGTGCTCGAGCTCGTGTCGGACGCCCTGCGCTCGTCGGCCGCTCGCGATCGTGGGCTGTTCCGCGATGACGTGGTCGAGGAGATGCTGCGCGACCCGAACGAGCACCGCACGAACCTCGACGGCTCGACGCTCTGGCAGCTCGGCCTGCTCGAGCTCTGGCTGCAGACGCACCTGAATTGACGCTTTAGGTGGACGCGCCATCCTGGCGCGCCCATGCTGAGCCGGCGACAGTTCCTCGTGCGTGGCGGCGCCCTGGCGGGCGCTGCGCTGCTGCCGCTGGCGCCGCTCGGGGCGCCCACGCCGGCGCTGGGCGCGGCGGGCCCGCGCAAGCTGATCGACATCGGGCCGGGCGGCGTGATCCATCCCGGCTCCGCGCAGGACTACCGCGTGTTCTCGAACCGCGCGTACTTCGCGGAGACGCAGACCGGCTGGATCCGCATGTGGGCGGACTGGCCGTCGCTGCAGCCCGATGCGCGCTACCGGATCGACGATCCCGCGAACCCGGGCTATCCCAACCTGATGGCGCTCGACGCGCAGATCCGCCAGGCGCGCGCGGACGGGCTGTGGGTGATGCTGATGCCCTACCGCCATCCCGCGTGGGCGAACGGCACGGCAGGGCTCGTCAAGGACACGGACGCCGAGATCTCGTTCGAGTACGCCGACCGCATGTCGGCGACGGCGTGGACCAAGTACGTCGAGCGGGGGCGCAACGCGGCGGTCTCCAACCCCTCGCGGGGGGCGCTCGAGTACCGCGTGCCGGACGAGGGCTATCCGCTCGACGGCGCGTGGTCGCGGTTCTTCGAGTTCCTGATGCGTCGGTACCACCGCTCCGTGCGCGGGTTCGAGCTCGTCAACGAGCCGAACCTGCAGCTGTGGCCGCAGCGGGCGCCGTCGACGTCGGGCGACCCGTTCGCCGCCTCGGGGGCGTTGACGATCGGCGAGCGGGTCGCGCAGCTGCTGGCGACCGCGCAGGCGGTCTCGGCGCGGGTCGGGCACACGACGGACCTGTACGCGCCCTCGTCGTCGGACTCGGAGGTCGTGTCGCGGCGGGTGACGCACTACCTCGAGTTCACGACGAACCTGCTCGACGCGTGCGCGGCGATCGGCTACCGGCCGCACTCCCGGCAGGGCTGGTCGCACCACAACTACTCCGACGTCGAGCAGCGGGTCACGACGCGGGTGCAGCTGCTGCGCGACCGGCTGCGCGGGCGTTGGGACGGCGCGAAGTCGTCCGAGGCGGGCGCGCCGACGATCTGGGTCACCGAGGGCGGCGCGCGGGTGGGGAAGATGAAGCGGCTCTATCCGGACGAGGACCCGCTCGCCGCGCAGGCGCGGTGCCTGCAGACGGCGTGGGACCTCAACGCCGCCGGCGACGCCGGGGTGGCGATGCTGGCGCAGTACCTCCTGTACGCCGACCCGAACTTCGACTGCGGGCTGCTCGAGGCGGCGCCGTCGACGGTCCAGCGCCCGGCGTATGCGACCTGGAAGGCGTTGCCGAAGCGGATGTAGCTAGTCGTCGTCCGCTTCGCGCAGCTGCGGGTCGATGTACGCGGCGCGCAGCTCGCGCTCGAGCTCTTGGTCAGAGGCGGGCGAGATGGCATTGCGCTCGGCGGCGTACTTGGCGGCGTCGAGGAGCGTGCCGGCGCCGAGCTGGGCGAGCGAGTCGTCGGCCGCCAGCCGCTTGACCACCGCCGCGGCGGTGGGGTCGCCCTCGGTGGCGGCGTCGATGGCCGCGTCGAGGTCGGCGGCGTCAGGCCGCGGCAGGCGCACCTCGGCGAAGCGGCGCAACAGCGCGGCGGAGCCGTCTGCGGCGCCGCCGCTCGAGTCGCGCGTGGCGACGATCCGCCAGTCCTTCGGCGCGGCCACCTCGCGCGAGCCGTCGGGCAGCGAGAGCGGCAGGCCGCCGAGGAACGACGACAGGTCGCCGAACGCCTTGTCGAGCTTCGCGCGGTCGATCTCGTCGATCACGAGCCACTTCTTCTTGCCGGCCGCGGCGAGCACGTGGCCCTGCGTGAAGCCGGCCTCGCCGACGCGCCCGACGGTGTCGTGCGCGGTCCACTTCGGGCTCGCGGTCGCGATCGCCGCGCCCTCCGAGCGGCCGGCCTGCACGGCGGCCTTGGCGACCGCGAGGGCGAGGCTCGTCTTGCCCGACCCGGCGGGCCCGGCCAGCACGACGTGCTTGCCGGTCGCGAGCGCGGCGACGATCCCGGCGTAGACGGAGTCGGGCAGCTTCAGGCCCGAGTCCTCCGCCGCGGCCTTGATGGCCGCGTGGTCGATGAAGCCGCTCGGCTCGCGGGTCGAGGCCGCGGCGGCAGGGCCGGGGGTCTCGGCGAGCACCGCCTCGGCGAGGGCGGCCTCCTGTGCGGTGGCGTCGGGCGCCTCACCGACCGGCGCTTCCTCCCCGGCGGCGAAGGCGCCTTCCGCGGGCACCTCGGCCACGGCCTCGTCGCCGACCTTGGCGGCGGTCACCTCGTCGGCGGCAGCCGGCTCTCCCGCGCCCGGCGGCGGCGCGGTCAGGCCGGCGGCGAGCGCCGCCGCGGCGGCCTCGTCGGCGACGGACTCCTGCTCGCCCGCGTCGACGGGCGCGGCGGCCTCGGCGACCGCCTCGCCGGTGACACCCTCGGCGGCGGCGCCTGCCTCGGGCACGCCCGCAGCGACCTCCTCCGCGACCAGCTCCGCGGGAACCTCCACCACGGGGACCGGCGCGTCCGCGGCGGGGGCATCGGCGGGGGCACCGCCGCCGCGCCGGCGGCAGCGCCGCCGACTGGCGCCTGCGCTGCCGCACCCGCGGCTCCGCCGGCCGCACGGCTCCGCCGCCGGCACTCGTCGCCGCCTTCGGCCGCGGGGGCTCCGGCCGCCGGCTCCGCGACGGCCTCGTCGGCCGCGGGCTCGTCCGCCGCAACCTCGGGCGCCGCGGACTCCACTCCCGGTCCGGCGACGTCGGCCGGCCCCGGCGCGAGCGGGTCGCCGGACGTCACGCCGCCGGCGAGCGGGTCGCCTGAGGTCATGCCCGGGGCCTCGACAGGCTCCTCGGCGGGCGGCACGGGCTCGGCGCCCTCCTGCCCGACGGGCGCCGGCTCGGCCGCGCCGGGCGGGGCGACCGAGGCGGCCGCGGCCTGCTCCGGGCTGATGGCGGAGTACGCGCGGGTGACCTCGTCGGGCGCCGCGGTCTCCCAGATGTCGGAGGGCGGCACGGGGCGGCCGCTCTGCTCCGTCTCGCTCGCGCGGCCGGCCTGGGCGCCGGCGACGTCCTCGTACTCGCCGGTGTCGACCGCCGGGGCCTCCGGCTCCGCGGCCGCCACGGGCTCCTCCTCCACCGCGGGCTCCGGCTCGGGCTCGGGCGCGGGGGCGGTCGCCGCGAACTCGGCCTGGCCCTCGGCCTCGGCCGCCTCCGGACCGCCGGGGTTGAGCTGGCCGGCCAGGTCGCGCAGGGACATGTGGACGGGCAGCGTCAGCTCCGTCTTCGTCTGGGTGCCGATCTCGGTCAGCCGGCTCTGCTCGTCGAGCAGCTCGAGGTCGCGCAGGAACGTCGTGTAGCGCTCGCCCTGGCTCTCGAGCGTGTTCTCGTTGTCCCAGCCCGCACGGCCGAGGTGGGCGAGCGCGCGGCCGAAGTCGAGCCTGGAGACGTGGAACTCGGCCGGGTTGGACGCGTAGAGCGAGAGCCCGATCGCGGCGCCGTGGTAGATCGAGTCGGTCATGTGCCGCTCGAACAGCTGGCGGCGCAGCCACTCGGCCTGGCCGGAGGAGACGTCGAAGACCGCCGCCGCGTCCCCGCTCTTCACGTAGCGCTTGCCGACCTCGGTCAGCTCGACGACGCCGCGGTCCTCCTTGAGGAGGCCGGCGGAGCGGGCGAACGAGACGAACTGGCGCGTGCGGCCGAGCGCGTTCTCGAGGCCCGGCGGGAACAGCTCTTCGATCGAGAACTCGGTGATGAACTCGTCGAGGCGCAACCGCTCGCGCTCGTTGATCGCGCGGAGCAGGCCGTGTGTGTCGCCAAGGCGAGGAGCAGGGATCGGACGCATGGCGGCAACCTAAACCGCGACGGGCCGCGGGGTCCAGTCCGGAATGTCAGCGTGCGACCCGGGCCGTGGGGCCCGGGTCACCCGCAGAACGGTCTACTTGTCGGCGGAGGCGGCCTGCTTGGCCGTCTCGGCAGCGGCGGCGGTGGAGGCCGCGGAGTCGCCGGTCTTGGTCGCAGCGGGCTCGGCAGCGGGCTTCGGAGCCGGGGTCGACGGCGGCGCGCTCGGCTTGGCCGCGGCCACAGGCTTCGCCGGCGGCCGGCTTCGAGGCGGCGGCGGCCGAGGCCGCAGGCTTCGAGGCGGACGAAGCGGCCGGCTTCGCCGCGGCGGGCTTCGAGGCCGGCTTCGCGGCCGCCTTCTTGGCGGCGGCCTTCGGCTTCGCGGCCGGGGTCGGCTTGGTCGGGGCCTCGGCCGCGGCCTTCGCCGCCGGCGACGGCGCCTTGCGCTTCGCGGCCGCCTTCGGCTTCGCCGCGCCCGTGGGCTTCGTCGTCGACGACTTCGGCGCGTTCTTGGCGCCCGCCTTCGGCGTGCCCTTCTTCGCCGCCGGCTTGCGCGTGCTCGTGCCGGCAGCCTTCGCCCGCGCGGTCCGGGTAGAACCCGGGGTGCTCGCGCCGGTCTTGGTCCCGCCCGCTCGCGTGGGAGCGTCGGCGACCTCGGTGGTCGGCGCGTCGTCCTCGTGATCGCGGCGGAAGCGACCGGTCGCCTCCGAGACGACCTTGCGCCCGCGCTCGACGACGCCGGAAATGATGTCCTTGGGTGTGAGAGCCATGGCCCTCACTGTATGACCAAGGCGTCCGGCGAAAACGCCGAGGACAGGAAGGTGACGCTAGGCGGCGAGCGGCAGCTCGTCGACCGACGGCGTGCCGCAGCAGATCGCCACGGCCTCCGACGCCGAGAGCGTCTCAGCCACCGTGCCGTCGGCGGTGCGCAGCTCGGCCCAGGCCCGGCCGAAGCGGCGATCCACCTCGAAATGCAGTTCCAGCTCGTCGGAGAACAGCTCCTGAGCCCGCTCCCACGCCGCGTCGATCTCGGCCATGACCTCAGGCGGCGGTCCGGCGACGGAGTCGGTATCGGCGTGGAAGCGGGGCATCAGGCGATCCTTTCAGGAGCGGAGCACGCTGCACGAGGATCATCGGCCCACCTCGGCGATCCCACCATGGGGTGCTCACCCCAAGCGTGCTAAGACGCACCTAAATGGCTTCGTCGGGCGCCCACACGGAGCTGGTGCTCGCCGGCCTCCTGTTCTCGGTCGCGGTGCTCGTCACCGCGGCACGCGTCCTCGCCGTCCCGTACCCGATCTTCCTCGTCCTCGGCGGCCTGGCGATGGGCTTCATCCCGGGCGTCCCGAGCGTCGAGCTCGAGCCGGACCTCGTCCTGCTCATCTTCCTCCCGCCGCTGCTCTACAGCGCCAGCTTCTTCACGGGCCTGAGGGACCTGCGCGAGAACATCAAGCCGATCGGGATGCTCTCGATCGGGCTGGTGCTCGCCACCGCGCTGGCGGTCGCCATCGTCGCCCATGCGGTGATCGACGGCATGTCGTGGCCCGCCGCCTTCGTGCTCGGCGCCATCGTCTCGCCCACGGATCCCGTCGCCGCCACGGCGATCGCCGGCCGCGTGGGCATCCCGCGCCGGATCGTGACGATCGTCGAGGGCGAGGCGCTGATCAACGACGCGACCGCACTCGTCGCCTACAAGGTCGCGGTCGCGGCCGTCCTCACCGGCAGCTTCAGCGCGCTCGACGCCGGCGCGCAGTTCATCTACTCCGGCCTCGGCGGCGCCGCGCTCGGCCTCGCCATCGGCTGGGTGATCGCCCAGATCCGCGAGCGGCTCGACGACCCGCCGGTGGAGATCACCATCGCGCTGTTCTCGGGCTACGCCGCCTACCTGCCCGCCGAGGAGCTCGGGCTCTCGGGCGTCACCGCCGCGGTCGCGATCGGCCTGTACATGGGCTCCCAGACGTCGCGTCTGACCAACTCCACCGTCCGCATGCAGGCCGACGCGGTGTGGCAGATCATCACCTTCCTCCTGAACTCGATCCTGTTCCTGCTGATCGGGTTGCAGCTCCCGACCATCGTCGACGACCTCCGCGGCGCCGAGCTCGACACCGGCGACCTGCTCGTCTACGGCGGCGTCATCACCGCAACGGTGATCGTCACCCGGATCGTCTGGACCTACGTCTTCCAGTTCTCGCCCTACTTCTTCAGACAAGGAGTCGACCGCCGCTTCAAGGCGCGCATCGTCGCGATCGTCGCCTGGATGGGCATGCGAGGAGCCGTCTCGCTCGCCGCCGCGCTCGCGCTCCCCACCGTCACGGACTCCGGCGAGCCGTTCAGCGAGCGCCCGGTGATCCTGTTCAGCGTCTTCTGCGTGATCCTCGGCACGCTCGTGCTGCAGGGCCTCACGCTGCCGTGGATGATCCGCCTGCTCCGGATCGAGGCCGACGACAGCGACGCGCTCGAGCAGGAGGCGCGCGCCCGTCTCCAGGCCGCCGAGGCGGCGCTCGAGCGCATCGACGGCCTCGAGCAGGAGGAGTGGACCCGCGACGACTCGCTCGAGCGCATGCGCGGCATCTACCGCTACCGCATCACGCGCTTCTCGGCGCGCTTCGACGACGACGTCGACGACGGCGCGATCGAGGACCGCAGCTCCGCCTGGCGCCGCATGATGTTCTCGGTCATCGACGCCCAGCGCGAAGCGATCGAGGGCATGCGCCGCGCCGGCCACATCTCCGACGAGGTCATGCGCACCGTCCAGCGCGACCTCGACCTCGAGGAGCGCCGCCTCGACGAGGTCCGGCGCTAGGAGCCCGTCAAAGAACAGGCGGTGCGTCCGGGTGCAACCGGGGCGTGCCGACTTCTTTGACGGGCTCCTAAAGCCCGGGCGGGTGGCGGGCGACGAAGCCCGCGTTGGTGCGCAGGTCGTTCTGCCAGCGCGAGCCGGTGACCTTCGCGCCGGAGGTGTCGAAGCGGATGCCGGCGACCTCCATGTACACGTGGCCCGCGTTCGCATAGATCGTGATCCACTTGCCCTTGCCCGGCTTGCCCCAGCCCATGAGGCCGCTGGAATCGCTCGGGCCCTCGATCAGCCCGGCGGCGTAGAGCGCGAACGAGACCGAGCCGGAGCAGTCGTAGCCGGTGTCGACGAAACGGCCGTGGCCGCCGCCCCACTTGTACGGCGTCCGCGCGATGGCGTTGCCGGCCTCGATGATCTTCAGCACCTGGGTCGGCGCCTCGAGCGGCGGCAGCGCGACGCCGTTGTCGAGCGCCGTCGCGGTCCGGGTGCCGCCGTTGATGGCGCTCGGCGCGTCCTTACGGGCGAGCGTGCCGGAGGCCGCGCGCGTCGGCTTGGGCGTCTTGGGCTCGGCGGCGATGCCGCCGGACTCGTCGACCTCGGGCGCCACCTGCGCCTGCCCGGCGACCGGCTCGACGAGCTTCGGCCGCGGCTTGGGCAGCGGCGGCTGCTCCGCGTGCTTGGCGGCCTTGACGCTGGAGTGCGGGGCGCTGTCGGCGCCGCCGCAGCCGGCCAGCACGGGCGCGAGCAGCAGGAAGATCAGCGCACGACGGCCCAGAAGCTCGTCCTCCTCGCAGCGCCTGCCTTGGTCAGGCCGATGTGGATGTGATCGCGATGGGCCACGCTCGGGTCGACGCGCTTGCGGCGCGTCCCGTGCTTGTTGAAGCACGCCGGGTACTCGTCGAACGCGGTCATCCCCGCAGCCCAGTACCCACAGTCCCAGATCAGCTCCTCGACGCCCATGCGGCGCGACAGCGCCTGCGGGTTGCCGAGCGAGTCGGGCGCCAGCAGCAGCCGTGCGAGGCGCTCGGCCTCGCGGCGGTCGGAGGCCTTGCGGGCGTCGAGGTGCCAGTCGATGGCGCGCCCCTCGGAGTGCAGCGAGGCCTGCTGCTTGCCCCACTTCTCGCACCGGTAGGTGCCCCACGAGACGCCGCGGACGTTCTCCTCGAGCCAGCGCTGGAGCGCGGCCACGCCGGGCCTCGGCGCCTTGCTGCAGCGGGTCGCGCGGTCGTACACGGAGTCCTCGATCGGCTCCGCGAGGAGCCGCTCGGCAGGGTTGTGGGCAACTTGGCTGGGCACCATCGGCAGCTGGATGATGGCGTGCGCGGGCGCCGCGACGAGCAGGGTCGCGAGCAGGCCGAGCATGAGCATGCGGGACGGGCGCACGAGTAAGTGCATCGGGTCGGCGCGCGCGAGGCTTGAATGCGATGCTCTGCGTCGTGGCCACGTGGACCGACGTCGAGCAGGCCGCGCCGGAGCTCGCTCAGCGCGCGCGCGAGCTGTTCGAGGCCAACAAGCACCTCACGCTCGCGACCCTGCGGCGGGACGGCTCGCCCCGCATCAGCGGCATCGAGTGCCGCTTCATCGAGGGCGACCTGTGGTTCGGCTCGATGCCGAACGCGGTCAAGGCGACGGACCTGCAGCGCGACCCGCGCTTCGCGCTGCACTCCGGCACCGGCGACGCCAATGAGTGGAAGGGCGACGCCAAGGTCGCCGGCCGGGTCGAGGAGATCGGCGAGGGCAAGCGGCGCGCGGAGATCTTCAAGGCGATGGGCTCCCCGGACTCGGGTGGCGCGCACCTGTTCCGCGCGGACCTGACGGAGGTGTCGACGGTCCGCCTGGGCGAGCCCGCCGACCACCTCCTCATCGACTCCTGGCGCGAGGGCGAGGAGCCCAAGCAGATCAAGCGGTGAGCAGGCCCGCGAGCTTGTTCAGCTGCTGCTCCCAGCCCATCTGGGCGTTCGGGCCCATCTCGGCGTTGTAAGGGCCGCTGACGATCTCGACCCGGGTGCTGCCGTCCTGGTCGTGGAACTCGATCCGGGTGTCGATGGCCTCGAGCATCCCGAAGTCGGGCATCGGCTCGTGGCGGAGGACGAGCAGAGCGGGCGCGTCGATCTCCAGGATCTCCTGGCGGACGGGGTACTCCTGCCCGCCCCCGACCATCGTCAGGTCGTAGCGGCCGCCCGCGCGGAGCTCGATGGTGACCGAGTCCCGCGGGACGTCGAAGTGCTCCGGCCCCCACCATCGGGTGACCTGGTCGGGGTCGGTGAAGGCCGCGAACACGGCCTCGCGCGGGGCGTCGAAGGTGCGGGTCACGTCCACCTGGGTGGCGGCGTCAGGCATCGTCCTGTCCTTTCATGAGGGTGTCGAGGTGGGTGCCGAGCCGGTCCATCCGGCCCTCCCACAGCTCGCGGTAGGGCGCCATCCACGCGGCGGCCTCCTTCAGCGGCTCGACCCGGAGCGTGCTCGGCCGGTACTGCGCGTCGCGGTCACGGGTGATCAGGCCGGCTCTCTCCAGCACCTTCAGGTGCCGAGAGACCGCGGGGAGGCTGATCTGGAACGGCGCGGCCAGCTCGTTCACGGTGGCTTGCCCGTCGAACAGGCGGGCGAGGATCGCCCTTCTGGTGGGGTCGGCGAGCGCTTGAAACGTCTGGCTTAGTTGATCCATTGGTTAATTAAAGGATGCGTTAAGTAGCGGCGCCTGTCAAGGGATTGGGCGAACTTCGGCACTGAGGGAGTGAGTTCTGTTGCGTTTGGGTCGGCACCATCGGAGGCGTGAGTCAAGTTGGTCACGTTGATCCCGCTATGCGGGACGAACGCAACAACCTTGCTTCCGGAGCGGTCGTCGGTGTGCTCGCCGGGCGGCAGCACGGAGTCGTGAGCCGTGAGCGACTTCTCGCCGCCGGTCTGACTCCGAGTGCGATCGGGCGGCGAGTCGACGCCGGCAGCCTCCACCCCCTTTACCGCGGGGTGTACGCCGTGGGCCACCAGGTGCTCTCACAGCGCGGGCGCTGGATGGCGGCGACCTCGCGACCGGCGGGGTGCTCAGCCATCGATCCGCTGCGGCACTCTGGGGCATCCGACCCTCACAAGGACGGATCGAGATCACGACGACGACGTCGCGCAGACCCCGGCCAGGGCTCGTCCTTCACCGAACCGCCCTCCCACCCGACGAGATCACCACCCACCACGGCATCCCCACGACCACGCCCGAGCGCACGCTCCTCGACCTCGCCGGCGTCATCCCGCGCTACCAGCTCAACCGAGCGATGACCGAGGCCGAGATCCGCCGCCTCCCCGGCCCGCACGAGCTCATCGCCCGCCACCCCACCAAGCGAGGCATCGCAGCGCTCCGCCAGCCACCCGCCCACACCCGGAGCGACCTCGAGGCCCGCTTCCTCGCCTTCCTCGACGCAAGCCGTTTGCCAACGCCCCAGACCAACACCCTCATCGAGGGCTACGAGGCCGACGCCGTATGGCCGGACCACCGCCTCATCGTCGAGCTCGACAGCTACACGTTCCACTCGACCCGCCAAGCCTTCGAGGAAGACCGCCGGCGCGATCGGCGACTCGCGGCGGCGGGTTGGACCGTCATCCGCATCACCTGGCGCGACCTCGACGACCCCGAGGCGCTCGAAGCGGAACTGCGCGCGCTACTGCGCTAACGCCTGCTCCAGGTCGGCGATCAGGTCCACGCTCGCCTCGATCCCGCACGACAGCCGCACGAGATCCGCCGGCACCGCCGCGCTCGAGCCCTCGACCGACTGGTGCGTCATCGCCTGCGGCACCTCGATCAGCGACTCGACGCCGCCGAGCGACTCGGCCAACGTGAACACGCGGGTCGACGACGCGATCCGCACCGCGTCGGGGTGCCGGAACGAGACCATCCCGCCGAAGCCCGGCCAGCGCACGTCGACGATGCCCGCCTGCTCGCGCAGCCAGCTCGAGACCGCAAGCCCGTTCGCGTCGTGCGCGGCGACGCGCAGGTGCAGGGTCCGCAGCCCGCGGTGGACGAGGAAGCAGTCGAACGGCCCCGGCACCGCACCCACGGCGTTCTGCACGAACCGCACCCGCTCGTGCAGCGCGGGATCGCGCACGATCGCCGCGCCGCCGACCACGTCCGAGTGCCCGCCGAGGTACTTCGTCGTCGAGTGCACGACGACATCCGCGCCCAGCTCCAGCGGCCGCTGGTGGACCGGAGTGGCGAACGTGTTGTCCACCACCACCACGGCAGCCCGCTTCCGCTCCAGAACCCCGGCCAGGTCGATCACCTTCAACGAGGGGTTCGTCGGCGTCTCCACCCAGATCAGCGCCGTGTCGTCCCGGACCGCCGCCGCCAGCGCATCAAGGTCCCGCTGATCCACCATCGAGTACTCCACGCCGAAGCGGGAGAGCACCTTGTCCACGAGCCGGTAGGTCCCGCCGTACAGGTCATCCGGCAGCACCACATGCGCCCCCGCGGCACCGACCGCCGTCAGCACCGCATGCTCCGCCGCCATCCCCGACGAGAACGCCGACGCCAGTCCCCCCTCCAGCTCACCCAGCGCCGTTTCGAGCGCGGCGCGCGTCGGGTTCGCGCTCCGCGAATAGTCGAACTCCTCGACGAACGACCCGGGCTCCGGCTGCACGTACGTCGAGGACTGATGGATCGCGGGGATGACCGACCCGAACGACGGATCGGGCGTCAGCCCGGCGTGCACACAGCGAGTCGCGAACTCGGTCATGAGACCAGCGACTCCAGCAGGTCCGCCCGCGTGAGGATGCCGAGCGGGTGGCCGTTGTCCATCACCGTGATCGCACCGCGCTCGCCCGCCAGCAGCTCGACCGCCTCGCGCACCGAGTCGCTCGACGCGACGGCCGGGAACGGCTCCTCCATCACCTCGACGATCACGGCGTCCATCGTCGCCGGCGAGTCGAAGGCCCGGCGCAGCAGCCCGCGCTCGCCGACCGAGCCGACGATCTCGTCCTCCTCCATCACCGGCAGCTGGGAGACGCTGTGGCGGTGCAGCAGCCCGATCGCGTCGCGCACCGTCGAGCCGGGGTTGACGACCACGAACGGGGGCATCTCGCCGGCGGCGTCCTTGGCCTCGAGGACGTCGCCGACGGTCTTGTCGGCCGCGCGCTCGAGGAAGCCGTAGGAGTCCATCCACGCGTCGTTGAAGATCTTCGAGAGGTAGGCACGGCCGCCGTCGGGGAGGATCACGGCGACCAGCGCGGTCTCGTCCAGGTCGCGCGCCACCTCCAGGGCGGCGTGCACCGCGAGCCCGCACGAGCCGCCGACCAGCATGCCTTCCGTCTCGGCCAGGCGGCGGGTGGTGAGGAAGCTGTCGCGGTCCGACACCGTGACGTAGCGGTCGGTCACCGAGGGGTCGTAGGTCGCGGGCCAGAAGTCCTCCCCCACGCCCTCGACGAGGTACGGGTGGACCTCTTCGTTGGAGTAGATCGAGCCCACCGGGTCGGCGCCGACGATCTCGATCGCCGGGTTCTGCTCCTTCAGGTAGCGGGCCATCCCGGTGATCGTCCCGCCCGTGCCCACGCCGACGACCAGGTGCGTGAGCTTGCCGTCGGTCTGGCGCCAGAGCTCGGGGCCGGTGGTCTCGTAATGGGTCTGCGGGTTGGCGGGGTTCGCGTACTGGTTGGGCTGGAAAGCGCCGGGGATCTCGCGCGTGAGGCGGTCGGCGACCCGGTAGTAGGAGCGCGGCGAGTCGGGCGCGACGTCGGTCGGCGCTACCACGACCTCCGCGCCGTAAGCGCGCAGGAGGTCGATCTTCTCCCTGCTCATCTTGTCGGGCATCACCGCGATCACGCGGTAGCCCTTCAGACGAGCGGCGATGGCGAGGCCGGTGCCGGTGTTGCCGGAGGTCGGCTCGACGATCGTGCCGCCGGGCTTCAGCCGACCGTCCTGCTCGGCGGCCTCGATCAGCCGGATCGCGACGCGGTCCTTGATCGAGCCGCCGGGGTTGAAGACCTCGAGCTTGGCGACGATCTGGGGCTTCAGGCCGGCGCCGATGCGGGACAGCCGGACCAACGGCGTCTCCCCGATCGTGTCGAGGATCGAGTCCTTGATCTCGGGCATGGGCGTCAGGATACGGGCGCATGAGCACGCGAGAGGTCGGCCGGCTGGTGGGGTTATGGCGCTATCCGGTGAAGTCGATGGCATCGGAGGCACTGGAGTCGGTGGAGGTCGGCTGGCACGGGCTCGCGGGCGACCGGCGGTGGGCGTTCGTGCGCGGCGGGCTCGAGCGGTCGGGCTTCCCGTGGATGACGATCCGAGAGGACGCGGCGATGTGGAGGTATCTGCCGCGGTTCGTGGATCCGGCGCGGCCGGATGCGTCGCGGACGGTGGTGCGGACGCCGGCGGGCGCGGAGCTCGACGTGGTCGATCCGGCGTTGGCTGCCTCGCTGGGTGAGGGCGTGCGGGTGATCAAGCAGAACCGCGGGGTGTTCGACGCGATGCCGCTGTCGCTGATCACGACCCAGGCGATCGGCGAGCTGGAGGGGTTGGTGGGCCGCGAGCTGGCGGTCCAGCGCTTCCGCCCGAACCTGCTCGTGGAGTCTTCGGAGCGGGAGGACGCGTGGGTCGGGCGCGTCTTGCGTGTCGGCGGGATGGCGATGCGGGTCGACCAGCGCGACGAGCGCTGCGTGGTCGTCAACGTCGATCCGGTCTCCGGCGAGCGCGACCCTTCTGTGCTGAAGACGCTCGCCCGCGAGCGGTCGACCTGCATCGGCGTCTACGGGTCCGTGGTGACGCTCGGGCGGGTCACTGTCGGCGACACCGTGACGCTCGAAGACTAAGTCCGCAATTTCCGCAGGTTTGCTTCGACGGCGGGGCGAACTGCGCGCGGTTGCCACTACACATCGCTGATAAGTCAGCGTCTCTGGTGGAGGGAGCGCGGCCCGTGGCGACACGGATGTTCGATCGACGGCCAGCAGCAGTCGGCGACCCCGCGGAGCGGGTCGCCTTCGTCGTGGCACACCACGGCGACACGCTGAATCGGGTCGCGCGGTCGTACTCGCTGTGCACGGACGACGCGCAGGACGCGGTCCAGCGCTCGCTGGAGATCTACATGCGGCGGGCGGAGTCTCTGGACCCGGCGACCGAGCTCGCATGGCTCAAGGTCGTCGTCAAGCACGAGAGCCTGGCGGTGCGCCGCGCGCGGTCGGGCGTCACGGCAGAGGAGGTCGACCTCGACGCGGTGCCCGCGGCTTCGCAACGCTCGGTCGAGGAGCGGCTCGAGTCGGCGGAACGGGTCCAGCGGTCGGCGGAGGTGATGCGGCGGCTGAAGCGCGACGAGGCGCGGGCGCTGATGCTCAAGGCCGAGGGTCTGTCCTACGTGGAGATCGGCGAGCGACTGGGCTGGACCTATACAAAGGTAAATCGCTCAATTACGGAGGGCCGGCGCCGCTTCATGCGGCTGTACGAGGAGCTCGAGACGGGAGCCGAGTGCGAACGCCTCGCGCCGGTCGTCGCGGCGTTGGCGGCCGGGACGGTGTCGAGCGAGGCGATGCTCGAGCTCCGGCCGCACCTCCGCAACTGCGCAGCGTGCCGAGCGACAGTACGCCGAGCTCCACGCCTCGCGGCTGCGGCGGGCAACGGCATGGCTGCCGTTGGGTGCTCTGGTGGAGCCGGCACGGGCGTGGGTCGAGCGGATCCGCGGGCCGCGGGCGGAGGAGGCCGTCGACCTTCGACCGATGGAGCAGGCCGAGAAGGTCGACGAGGCCTTCCGGCGCCTCAACGCGGGCGAAGCGGCGGTCCAGCCCGTCGCGCCCTCGGTGGCGGAGGCGGCGGGGCGGATGTCGTCCGTGCGGATCAACGTGCGCAGCTGGGTCGAGGTCGCGCTCCAGCGGCTCCAGAGCTCCGACCTGGCGATGACCGTGCACGCGACCTCCAGCGGCGGAGGAGGCCGGATCGGCGCGGTCGCGGCGTTGATCGGCGTCTGCGTCTCCGGCGTGGGAGCGGGCACGTACTGCGTGGCGACCGCGCTGCTGCCCGACCCGAAGCCGGCGATCCGCGCGGAGGCGAAGCCGGCGTCGAAGCCCAAGAAGGCAGCGAAGGCCAAGCGAGACGCCGAGCTCTCCCGCCTCCCGAGCCCGGCGAGCCAGGCCGTCGCACCGACACCCACACCGGCTCGCCGCTCTCGACCCGACGCAGCAGACGACGCAACCGAAGCGCCAGAGCCACGAGCAAGCCCCGATCTCACCCGCTCAGGCGAGCACCCAGGACTTCTCGTTCGAGCAGCAGTCCGCCGATCCCGGACCGGTCACGCCGGCGGCTGCACCATCGACCGGAGGAGGGGAGTTCGAACCATGATCCGTCGCCTATTCCTTATCGCTGTGCTGGCGACGGTCGGCTTCGCAGCCGACGCGAGCGCAGGCGTCTACAGCGTGCGGGCGTGCTGGGACGGCGAGGGCGTCAACCACGCCTGGCGCCACGCGGCGTCGAGCACGACGGTCGAGTCGTTCACCCAGTGCCCTGCGGGCCCGCAGTACGGCGCATCCAACGCGGGGATGACCGCCCGCAACAGCCTCGGCCCGTCCCTCGCCTCCCCCTTCGCGTACGCCGAGACCTACTTCGACGCGCCTCCCGGCACGCGGATCGTGCGGGTCTGGGGCGACTTCAACCTGATCAGCCAGCAGGCCTGGGCGGCGGGACTCGTCGATGCCGCGACCAACTCGTGGAGACTGTGCGGCACCACGTGCTTGAGCACGTTCGGCTGGCAGCCGTTCGATGTCCCGTTCTCGACGAGTCGCGTCGCCGCGAGGACGATCTGCGGCCGCGGCGAGGGCTGTTCGCGCTCGGTTCGCAACGGCTCCGTGTCCCTCCGCAACGTCCAGGTAGTGCTGCAGGAGGACGGAGCTCCGAGCGTGTCGATTGCGGGTGGCAGCCTCGTCAGCGGTGGCTGGCGGCGGGGAGTGCAGGACGTTGGCGGTGAACGCGTCCGACCCAGTAGGGATCGGCTCGGTCGCGGTCCGAATCGACGGAGCCGAGTCGACCGTCAGACCTCCGGTGTGACTTCACGTTCGCGATCCCATGCCCCGCTCGCCGATCAGGATCCCGGTTAACACTCTCGCTCTCGCGACGGCCGACACAACGTCACTGTGCACACCACGGATTCGGCTGGCAATCCGAATCAGACGGGCCGCACGATCTACGTCGACAATCACGCGCCGTCGCGACCGGTCAATCTCGGCGTCGACGGCGGCTCTGGCTGGAGGTCGCAGAACCAGTTCGGCCTCCGGTGGAGCAATCCGCGGCAGAGCGCGGCGCCGATCACCTCGGCGAGGGTTGAACTCTGCCGCCTGCCCAACCTCGCTAGCTGCGTCGACGTCCGAGCAGCAGTCGGCGTGACCTGACCTCCATGGGGGTGCGCCTCCCAGGCGCCGGCGAATGGCGGACCCGGGTCTGGCTGGTGGACGCTGCCGGGAACCTCGGTCGCGACAGCTACGCGGAGACCGTGCTGCGACTCGACGATGAGCCACCTGCGCTCGCACTGTTGGCCCCGTCCGAGCGACCGCGCCTGCGCTCGTGAGGGTCCAGGCCAGTCGACCGGTCGGGCTCCGGTCCGAGAGATCCATCCTCCGTGCGCCGCAGCACGGCCACCTGGAAGAGCCTGCCCGTCAAGGCTGAGCGCGGCGGATACTCGACAGTTCGTCGACGACGAGGCGTCTGCCGGACGGCGTCTATGAGATCCGCGCGCGTGCCGTCGACCTCGCCGGCAATGAACGGTCGACCGATCGACTTGACGGCGGCAAGCCGCTGCTTCTCGCACTCCCGCTTCGGATCCGAACGCGGTTGGCGGTCGGCAGGCCGACGCGTGTCCGGGCGCGAGGAGCCAATGGCCGGCTGCGGTACCGGATCAAGCTGATCCGAAGCCCGCGCGCGCACTTCGGTCGCACGCATTCGACTCCGCGGTCGCCTGACGAGCCCTGGCGGCAATCCACTTCCGGTCGCGAAGTGCGGGTGTTCGAGCAGACCAAGCTGCCAGCTGCGACCTGGAAGGCGCTCGCGACGGTGCGAACGAACGCGAAGGGCCGATTCACGTTCCGGGCGCTGCGGGGACCCAGCCGCAGCTTGCGATTCCGCTACGACGGATCCGACACCATCCAGGGACGTACAGCCGAGGTGCGACTCGGCGTTCGCGCTGCACGTCGATGCACGCAAGTCGCCGGCACGTCGTCAACGGCGAGGACGTGACGTTCCGCTGGCCGGTTGCGCGGCGGTCCCGCCCGCCCGGGCAAGCTCATCGAGATCCAAGCCCGCGCCCGGGCGGGTGGCGGACGTTTGCGACCACACGCGCGAGCGCGAACCGGTCGCTGGTCGTACCGCTACCGCTTCTCGGCGACGCGCGGCACCGTTCGTTACCGCTTCCGCGCGCGCGTTCCAAAGGAGTCGAGCTATCCATACGAAACCGGCGCTTCCCGCTCGAGTCCTGGTGCGGGTGCGAGGATTGTGAAGGCGCAACTCTGGGCGCTCCCAGGGATCGTGTGTCCGTGTGCCCGCGAGTTGAGGAGGGTCCGTGCCTCGCATCCGTGAACGCGTCACCTACGCCAACGTCGTGTCGTCCTTGGCGTTGTTCCTCGCGCTGGGAGGCACGTCGTACGCCCTGACACTCCCGCGGAACAGCGTCGGCGAGAAGCAGATTCGGGCGCGCGCCGTGGGAGCGAGCGAGATCCGCCAGCGAGCGGTTCGCTCCAGTGAGGTGCGCGACCGCTCGCTCGGCCTACGGGACCTCTCGCTCAGCGCTCGCAACTCGCTACGAGGCGCTACGGGTCCCGCCGGGCCTGCTGGCCCCGGGGGTAATCCCGCGATCACCTACCGAGCGGCCGTGAGCTCGGGCGGCTGGAATCCGCCGCGGGAATGCCATTGACGTCGATACGCGCGGCCTCAATGAGTACCTCGTCATTTTCCCACAGGGTGTCGACGAGTGCGTATCCACGGCGACGCTCGCCACGGTCGAGGGCGGCGTCACCGTCACCCGCCCGCCGGGCGCATCACCGTTGCACGCGAAAGCGGAAAGGTGCTCGTCAAGACCTACGATGCTGCCGGCAACGCTCAGAAGCTCCCCTTCCACCTCATCGTCGCCTGCTAGCGAACCCCGCGCTCCTCCAGCCAGCTCTGCACGGCCGGCGGCGGGCTTCCGTTGAACTCCGCCCGCGCCGCCAGGCGCAGCAGCTCGTCGGCGTCCTCGTCGACCTCGTCGCGGCGGAAGGACAGGTAGGTCGCGACCGCGGCGGCCATCTGCAACGCAGGGATGTCTCCCTCGGGGTCCAGAGCGCCGGCTGCTTCGGCCATCCGCTGCTCGATGTCCTCGAGGCCGGCGACCGGTTCGTCGGCGTCCTCGAAGCGGATGAGGAAGTCGGCGAGGTCTGGGTCGGTGCCGTCCGGATCGCAGGCCTCGACCGCGCGGTGGACGACCTGCGAGAGCGTGATTGGGGCTGGTTCTGTCGGCATGTTCCAGCCCTACCCGGCGCCGAAATCGTCAATCAGCCGCCGACCTGCTCCATCCGGACGATCGTCTCCTCGATCTCCTCGAAGGTCGTGCGGGGGTTGATGGTGCAGAGACGCAGGACCGTCTCTCCACGCAGGACCGTGGTGGAGGGCGCCGCGTAGCCGTCGAGGACGGTCGCGGCCGACACGGCCGAGTCGTCCACCCCCACCCGGGTGAAGCAGACGATCCCCAGCGAGGCCGGCGAGACGATCTCCCAGCCCGGCCGGTCCCGCAGCACGGCCTCAGCGTGCTCCGCCAGCGCGATCCCGTGCCCCACCGCCTCCCGGAACGCGTCGAGCCCGAACACCTGCACGCTCAACCAGAGCTTCAGCGCTCGTGTGCCGCGCGAGAGCTGGATTCCCCGATCCCGGAAGTTGACCTCGCCGCCGAACGTGTCGCGCAGGTACTCGCCGCTGAGCGCGAACGTCTGCTCGAGCAGACCCGGATGGCGCACGAGCACCGCGGCCGCCTCGTAGGGCTGGAACAGCCACTTGTGCGGGTCGATCGCCAAGGAGTCGGCTCGGCCCATCCCGTCGAGCAGCGCCCGGCCGCTCTCGGTCAGCGCCGCCGCCGCCCCGTACGCGCCGTCGACGTGGAACCAGAGCCCTTCCGCGGCGCACAGGTCGGCGAGCTCGCCGAGCGGGTCGACCGCGCCGGTGTTCGTCGTCCCCGCCGTGGCGACCAGCGCGAACGGCTTCAGTCCCGCCGCCCGGTCCGCGGCGACGGCCGTCAACACCGAGGCGGGCACCAGGCGGAAGTGCGAGTCGGACGGCAGCACCCGGAGCTCCTGCTCCCCCATCACCTTCAAGCCACGCGCGATCGCGCCGTGCGCCTGGTCCGACACGTAGACGACCCCGCCCGCTCCCCACGCCTCCCGCGCCGCCACCAGCGCGGTCAGCGAGGCGGTCGACCCGCCGCTCGTCAGCACGCCCTCGGTGCCCGCAGGCATCCCGCACCACTCGCGCAGCCAGTCGAGCACGGTGAGCTCGAGCACCGCCGGCCCTGACGATGCGACCCACGACGTGCCGAGCAGGTTGAAGCCGGCCGCGACCGCGTCCGCCAGCACCGAGACGTAGTTCGAGGGCCCGGCGATGCGGGCGAACCAGCGCGGGTGGTCGTTGCGCGCCGCCCACGGCACGACGTCCTCGAGCAGGCGCTCCAGCAGCCGCGCCGGCGTCCCCCGGCGCGTCCGGCGGCGGTCCGCTGAGCAAGCTGCGCAGCGCGTCCGGCTCCCCGACCTGCACCGTCGGCTGATCGCGCAGGGACAACCGGTACTCGACGATCGCGTCGATCACGCGGTAGCCGAGGCGGCGCATCTCCTCGGGGGACAGTTCCAAGGACACCGCCGGATCCTGACGCAAGCGCGGGGAAGCTCTAGTCGAGGACGGCGGCCAGGCGCCGCTCGAGCGCGCCGGCCAGGACCTCGCGGACGGGGCCCTCCTCGAAGCGCTCGACGAGCTCGGCCATGAAGCCCTCGATCACGAGGCGCTGCGCCTGCGGCTCGGGCAGCCCGCGCGAGCGCAGGTAGAAGACCTGGTCCTTGTCGATCTGCGCGATCGCCGCCGCGTGCGTGCAGCGGACGTCGTTGGCGAGGATCTCGAGGCCGGGTATCGCGTCGACGTGCGCGCGCTTGGAGAGCAGCAGGTTGCGGCACTCCTGGAACGCGTCGGTCTGCTGCGCGCCCGGATCGACCTTGATCACGCCGCGCCAGACCGCCGACGAGCGGCCCGCAAGGATGCCGCGGAAGGCCAGATCGGAGAGCGTGTTCGGCGCCGCGTGCTCCTGCGTGGTGTCGAAGTCGACGTGCTGGCGGCCGTGCGGCACGTAGGCGCCGGTGACCTTGCCCTCGGCGCCCTCGCCGGCGAGCTTGGTCTCCATCCGCACGCGGCCGCGCGCGGAGCCGAAGCCGACGGCGACCCAGTCGAGCTTGCCGTCGCGCTGCACCTCGGCGCGCTGCGCGCCGAAGATCCACGACTTCTCGTTCAGGTCCTGGCCGCAGACGTAGCGGAGCTTCGCGTTCTGGCCCACGACGAGCTCGACGACGGTGTTGAACAGCGTCTCCGTCTCGTCGTCGCCGGACAGGTACTGCTCCCACACCTCGGCCTCGGCGCCCTCGTCGAGGACGACCAGCACGCGCCGCTGCAGAGCGGTCCCGGCCGCGGCGGTGACCGCGTTCAGCAGCACCGGCGCCTCGACGCGCACGCCGCGCGGGACGTAGACGAACGCGCCGGCGGCCCAGCCGGCGTCGTTGGCGGCGACGAAGATGTCGTCGGCGGGGACGATCGTGCCGAGGTACGGCTCGACCAGCTCGGGGTGCTCGACGGCGGCGATGCCCAGCGCCTTCACGATCACGCCGTCGGCGCCGACCTCACCGGCCTCGGAGTGCCCGTCGACCTGGGTGAGCGAGATGCCGTCGCCGGGCGCCTCGAACAGCAGCTCCGGAACGTTCAGATCCGCATCCGCGGGCGCCGGATCGAACCGGGACAGCTCGAACTTCCCGAGGTCGGTGAACTCCCAGCCCGTCGTGCCCTTGAAGCGCGGAAGGTCGAGCTCGTCCCTCAAGGAAGCGGCGCGCTCTCGGCGCGCCGCAAGCCACTCCGGCTCGTGAAGGGTGGCCTCAGCCAATGGAGCCCTCCATCTGGAGCTCGATGAGGCGGTTCATCTCGACCGCGTACTCCATCGGGAGCTCCTTGACGATCGGCTCGATGAAGCCGTTGACGATCAGCTTGCCCGCCTCCTCTTCGGAGAGACCGCGGCTCATCAGGTAGAAGAGCTGCTCCTCGCCGATCTTGGAGACCGAGGCCTCGTGGCCGACGTCGACGTCGTCCTCGCCGATGCGGATGGTCGGGTAGGTGTCGGAGCGCGAATCCTCGTCGAGCAGGAGCGCGTCGCAGACGACCTTGGAGCGCGAGCCGTGGGCGCCCTTGGCGACCTCGAGCAGGCCGCGATAGGACGAGCGACCGCCGTCCTTGGAGATCGACTTGGCGAAGATGTTCGACGTCGTGTTCGGCGCCGCGTGGATGATCTTCGCGCCCGCGTCCTGGTGCTGGCCGTTGCCGGCGAACGCGATCGAGAGCACCTCGCCGTGGGCGCGCTCGCCCATCAGGTAGACGCTCGGGTACTTCATGGTCAGCTTCGAGCCGAGGTTGCAGTCGACCCACTCGACGGTCGCATCGGTCTCGGCGATCGCGCGCTTGGTGACGAGGTTGTAGACGTTCTGCGACCAGTTCTGCACGGTCGTGTAGCGGATCCGCGCGCCCGGCTTGGCGATCAGCTCGACCACCGCGGAGTGCAGCGAGTCCGACGACCAGATCGGCGCCGTGCAGCCCTCGACGTAGTGCACGTAGGAGCCCTCGTCGGCGATGATCAGCGTCCGCTCGAACTGGCCCATGTTCTCGGTGTTGATGCGGAAGTAGGCCTGCAGCGGCATCTCGACGTGCACGCCCGGCGGGACGTAGACGAACGAGCCGCCCGACCACACCGCGGAGTTCAGCGCCGCGAGCTTGTTGTCGTTCGAGGGGATGATCGAGGCGAAGTACTCGCGCACGAGGTCCTCGTGCTCGCGCAGGCCCGAGTCCATGTCCATGAACACGACGCCCTGCTTCTCGAGGTCCTCGCGGACCTGGTGGTAGACGACCTCGGACTCGTACTGGGCGCCGACGCCGGAGAGGAACTTGCGCTCGGCCTCCGGGATGCCCAGCTTGTCGAACGTGTTCTTGATGTCCTCGGGGACGTCGTCCCAGGTGGTCGAGGACTTCTCGGAGGCGCGGACGAAGTAGTGGATGTTGTCGTAGTCCACCTCGGCCAGGAACGGCGAGCCCCAGGTCGGCTGCGGGCGCGAGAGGAAGTGCTCGTACGCCTTGAGGCGGAACTCGAGCATCCACCGAGGCTCGTTCTTGAACTCGGAGATCTGATGGATCAGCTCGGGCGTGAGGCCCTTTGGCGCCTTGAAGGCGTAGCCGGTCTCGGAATCGTGGAAGCCGAACTTCGTCTTGTAGTCGGCGTTGATGCCGACCAGCGCCTGCTGCTCGGCGATCGTCTCAGGCGTCGCCATGGTCAATCGACCTCCAGTCGGACCACGCCGTCCTCGATCGACACGGGGAACGTGTCGATCGGGACATACGCGGGCAAATTCAGCGGCTTTCCTGTGCGCAGATCGAACACGGAGCCATGCCGCGGGCACTCCACGGTACACGTCTCCGGATCGAGCTCACCCTCGAGCAGGTTGCCGTCGTCGTGCGAGCAGCGATCTTCGATCGCGACCAGCTCGCCGTTGCAGTTGAACACCCCGATCTCCAGGTCCTCCCACTCGACGAGACGGTGCTCGCCGGGCGGGAGCTCCTCAACGGGGCAGATGTTGATCACAGGGGTCATTCGTCACGAACTCCGACTGCTCAAGTCGGACTTAGGAGTCTAGCGGCCGGAGTTCGTGCGTCTTACCCGTAAGCGAGCAGGCGGCAGGGCCCGCCCGAGCCCTCCTCCCACGGCACCACGCCGACCGAGACGAGCGCCCCGCGCGGGCGCAGCGCCGGCAGGTTGGCGACGCCCTCGAGCCCGTAGCGGTCGGCGCCCAGCAGCCGCGTGTGGACCTCGAACGTGGTCGAGTTGCCGGGGTCGAGGCTCAGCGTGTCGACGCCGATCCCCTGGATCCCGCGCCGGGTGAGGAGGACCTCGACGGCCTCGATGCCGAAGCCGGGGAAGTGGTAGGTGCCGTTCGCGTCGGCGTTCTTGAACGCCGCGCCGTCCCCGGCCTTGGCGGCCCAGCCCGAGTCCATGAAGACGACGGCGCCGCGCGGGATGCGGCCGTGGCGGCGCTCGTAGCGGCGGAGGTCGTCCGGGGTCACCTCGGCGTCGGGGTCGGAGGCGGCGCGCTTCGAGATGTCGATCACCACGGCGGGCGCGAGCAGCTCGTCCGGGCGCAGCTGCGGCACGCGGCGGCCGCCCTCGATGAAGTGGCCGGGCGCGTCCATGTGCGTGCCGGAGTGCTCGCCGAAGGTCCACTCCTGGGAGTAGAACCCGTCGGGCACGTAGTTCTTGAGCGTGCGGCGGGCCGGCTCGGCGCCCGTGTAGACGGGGAAGCCGGCGCGGAAGGTGTGGGTGAGGTCGGTGACCTTGTTGCGGCCGTGGTGGCCGCCGCCATGGCGCCCGCGGCGCCCGCGCTTGGCCTCCGCCGTGCCGGGGATGGCCGCGGCGAGCGCGACCGCGCCTCCGCCGGCCAGGAGCGCGCGCCGGCTGACGCCCTCGCGCTCAGATTGCTCACGGACGGCCTCGATGGTCCCGGGCAAGCACATGCTGACTCCCTCCCTGTCGCCTTGGAGGCGCGGAAGATAGTTCAGACTGCCGTCCCGTGCTCCCGATCGACGTGATGACCCTCACCGAGGGCGGGCAGCGGGCCGAGGCGGTGGCGGAGCGCCTGATCGCCTGGCTGGGCGAGGCCCGCGAGTCGCTCGACCTCGCCCTCTACGACGTGCGGCTCCCCGGCGAGCTCGGCGACGCGGTCGGCGACGCGATCCGCGGCGCGCGCGACCGAGGGGTGCGCGTGCGGATCATGTTCAACCAGGACGAGCGCGAGGAGGAGCCGCGCCCGTTCGAGCCGCCGCCGCCGAGCACGGAGCCGGAGCTGCTCGAGCAGCTGGGCGTGCCGGTCTGCCCGATCCCGGGCTGGCGCGACCTCATGCACCACAAGTACGTCGTGCGCGACGGCACGGCGATCTGGACGGGCTCGTCCAACTGGACGCTCGACAACTGGACGCGGGCGGAGAACGTGCTGGCGACCGTCGAGTCGGCCGAGCTGGCCGCCGACTACACGCGCGACTTCGAGGCGCTGTGGCGGCGCGGGCGGATCGACGACCGCGACGGCTTCGACGCCGGCTGGTCGCGGGCCGGCGACGCGCGGGTGCGCGCGTGGTTCTGCCCCGGGCGCGGGCCGGAGCTGTCGCACCGGATCGCCAAGCGGATCGGGGCGGCGCGGCGGCGCGTCCGGATCGCCTCGCCGGTGCTGACCGCCGGGCCGATCCTGGGGACCTTGAACGAGGTGCTCGCCGAGGGTCGCCTGGACGTCGCGGGGGTGTGCGACGCCACCCAGGTGCGCCAGGTCTTCGCCCAGTGGGCGCAGAACCCGCGCTCGCAGTGGAAAGCGCCGCTGCTCGAGCGCGCGCTCGAGGTCTTCACCGGCAAGCGCTCGACGCCGTACCGGCCCGACTCCGTCCACGACTTCATGCACGCCAAGGTCACGGTCGCCGACGACACCGTGTTCCTCGGCTCGTTCAACCTCTCGCGCTCGGGCGAGACGAACGCCGAGAACGTGCTCGAGATCGCCGACCCGGCGCTGGCCGAGCGGATGGCGGGCTGGATCGACGAGATCCGCGTGCGCTTCCCCGCGGTCTAGGGTTCGCGGTCGTGGATGTCCAAGCGCACCTGGCGGGGGCCTACGAGCGGGCCGCGCCGACCTATGACCGAGCAGCGTTCTCGCACCACGCCGCGTTCGGCGAGCGGATCGCGCAGATGGTCTTGCTCGGCCCCGGCGGCCGGGTGCTCGACGTCGGCTGTGGCGCCGGCGGCGCGCTGTTGCCCGCCGCGCGGCGTGTGGGGCCGACCGGCGAGGCGGTGGGCATCGACCTCTCCGAGGGGATGGTCGCGCGTACTCGGGAGGCGGCTGCGGAGGCCGATCTGGACTGGGTGCGGGCCGAGGTGATGGATGCGGGCGCGCTCGCCTTCGAGGACGAGCACTTCGACGCGGTGCTGTGCGCGTTCACGCTCAACACCCTCCCGGACGCGGACGCCGCCCTGGCCGAGATGCGGCGGGTGCTCCGCCCGACCGGGACGGTCGGCATCGCGCTGTGGGAGGGCATCGTCGACGACGAGTGGCAGTGGGAGGGCGAGCTCATGGGCGAGGTGGCGGGCGCGGCGCCGCCCGAGCTGCTCGAGGAGGTCGGCCGGCGCAGCGGGCGCGTCGCCGGCGCGCCGAAGCTGCACGCGGTGCTCAAGGATGCGGGCTTCGACGGCGTCACGATCGAACGCATGCACGTCGACCGCACGTTCCCGAGCGGCGAGGCGTGGTGGGAGTGGTTCTCGTCGGGCGGGACGCGCGCGTTCGTCGAGTCGCTGCCGGACGAGGCCCAGGAGCGCTTCCGGGAGGCCGGCCTCGCGCGCCTGTCCGACGCGAGCGAGCACCAGCGGACGCGGCGCTTCGTCGCGATGCTCGCTCACGCGCGCGTGGCGTGACCGAGCGGCTGCGGGCGGTCGTCGACGGGTTGGGTCTGCGCCCCGGTGACCGGGTGCTCGAGATCGGCTGCGGCCAGCCGAGCGCTGGCTGGCGCCGGGCGGGCGGCTGGTGGCGGTGTTCGACCCGCCGACGCTTGCGGAGCGCGGGTCGCGCGAGTAGGTTCCGCGGCGCGCACGAGGGCGCACCCTGGTCCGCGGGCAGGGTCCCAGGCCCACCTCGACGGTAGAACGGAATGACCTGTTCCGATCGACCTCTGCCCGGCACGCGGACCGCGGGCGACACGTGAGGTGATCGGGAATGGAACGACGGATCGATCTCGACCGCGCCCGGCGCGAGGCGAAGCGCCTGCTGCAGGCGGCGCGCGAGGGCGACGAGGCCGCGCTGGCGCGGATGCGCGGCGGCGGCGAGGTGGAGGGCGAGGCCTTCCGGCTGGCCGATGCCCAGCTGGCGGTCGCGCGCGAGCTCGGCGAGGCGAGCTGGCCGCGGCTCGTGCGGCGCGTGGAGGCCGAGGCGGTCGCGCGGGAGGACCGGGCGCGGCGGCTCGTGGAAGAGGCCACCGACGGGCGGCGCGACCACGCCGAGGCGCTGCTCGCGCTCGACCCCGACCTCGCGCGCGAGGGCGTCGACGCCGCGCTCGTCCTCGGTGACGCCGACCGCGTCCGGGCCGCGCTCGCGCGCGACCCCGGGCTCGCCACGCGGCCGGTCGGCGCGCGCGACTGGCTGCCGCTGCTGTACCCGTGCCACTCCGCGTTCCTCGGCGGCGAGCGCACCGACGGGTTGCTCGACTGCGCGCGGGCGCTGCTCGACGCCGGCGCCGACCCCGACTCGAGCTGGCAGCATCCGGAGTTCGGGTCGCTCGGCGCGCTCTACGGCGCGGCCGGCGTCGCCCACGAGCCGCGCATGACCGCGCTGCTGCTCGAGGCGGGCGCGAATCCGGACGACGACGAGTCCGTCTACCACGCGACCGAGACGGCCGACGACAGCTGCCTGCGACTGCTGCTCGCCGCGGGCGCCAAGGTCGAGGGCACGAACGCGATCGCGCACTGCCTCGACGTCGAGCGGCCGGCGATGCTGCGGCTGCTGCTCGACCACGAACCTGGCCATGAGGTGCCGCGCTCGCTGCTGTGGGCGATCTACCGCGGCCGCTCGCCGGAGGTGATCCGGATGCTCGTCGAGGCGGGCGCCGACGTGAACACGTGGGACGAGGCCAACCAGCGCACGCCCTACGGCCTCGCGTGGCGGATGGGGCGCCCCGACCTCTGCGAGCTGCTCGCCGAGCTCGGCGCCCGGCGCGAGATCGGGCCGGTCGACGAGCTGATCGGCGCGTGCTTCGCGGGCGACCGGGCGGGCGCGCAACGGCTGGCGTCCGAGCACCCCGAGCGGGTCGAGCGGCTGCGGTCCGAGTTCGCCGAGGCGCTCCACGAGGCGGCGGCCGAGGGCCGCTCCGCGACGGTCGAGATCCTGGTCGAGCTCGGCGTCCCGATCGACCGGCGCGGCCAGATGGGCGGCACGCCGCTGCACCACGGCGCGTGGTGGGGCCACGGCATCGTCGTCGACACGCTCCTGACCCGCGGCGCCGACCCGACCGCCGTCGCCGAGCCCGGCATCGGCGGCACCGCCCTCGGCTGGGCCGCCCACGGCTCGTTCCACTGCCCGGGCCCGATCGCCGGCGGAGGTACCGACCACCTCGGGATCGCCCAGGCGCTCGTGGCGGCGGGCGCGGAGGTCGAGCCGCACATGGTCCACTCGGCCGCGGGCGAGGTGGCGGAATGGCTCGCCGCGCGGCTCGAGGTGGCGGCGCAGGAGGCGGCGGGCGGCGGAGCCGGCGCGTCCGCCGGTGGCGGAGCCGGCGCGGCGGGCGGCGTCGCCTCGCCTCCCTATGCGGACCTGGAATTCGCGGCCCACGCGGCGTACCTCGCCCAGCTCCCCGGCGACCGGATCGAGGTCGGCGACGGCTTCGCGGTCCGGACCGGGGTCGACTCCAACAGCGAGAACGGGGTCGTGTGCAGCGTGCTCGACGGCGACCCCGCCGACATCCTCGCGTGGATGGGCGACGCGCCCGCCCAGTGGCTCGTCGGCGCCGGCAGCGAGCTCCATGACCGGCTCGTCGCGGCCGGCTGCCGCCCGGAGCGGACCGCGGTGCTGATGGGCGCGCGTCTCGCCGACCTGGAGCTCGGCGCGCCCGAGGGCGAGCCGGCCGATGCCGACGAGTACCGCTCCGTCGCCGCGGCGGTCGACTTCGGGGAGGGGTCGGTCGGCGCGCAGCAGCGGTTCGTCGCGCGCCGCGACGGGCGTCCGGTCGGGATCGTCAGCACGTTCACCCACGACGTCACCGCCGTCGTGCTCGACCTCGCCGTCCTCCCCGGCCACCGCCGCCGGGGCATCGGCCGCGCGCTGCTCGCCCGCGCCCTGACCCGCGCCCCCGAGCATGTCGTGCTCGGCCCGACGCCGGAGTCGATCCCGTTCTACCGGCGGCTCGGCTTCGAGCTCCGCCCTGCGCTCAAGGACCGCTACTACTACCTGCCTGGCCTGCGGCCCCGAACAGCAGCGCCGTGACCACGGGCCGCGACTCGGGCGCCGGCTGGTCGACGTTCGAGTACGGCCGGTTGAGCAGGTGCCCGCGGTGGACCAGCGTCGCCGAGCCGCCGCCGTCGAGGTTGATCGCCTCGCGCGCGCCGAACGAGAGCATCAGCCGCGCGAGCTCGGCGAGGTCGAGCCCGGCGTCGACGCCGGTGCGCCGCCCGTCGCAGCAGACCGCGAGCAGCTCGTCGTCGCTGACGCCGAGCGCGCAGCGCGGGTGGCGCTCGGCGGTGATGTCGGAGTCGAACTGGGCGGAGCCGGCGGAGAAGCCCTCGCGGTCCTCGCCGTCCATCAGCGAGCGCCCGTCCCTCACCAGCAGCGGCCCGGCCTGGACGAGGTCTCCGCCGGGCGAGGCCGGCATGTCGGCGCGCGCCGCCATCCGCACCGTGCCGTCGACGTGCAGGCACGCGCGCCGCTCCGCCCACGGCCCGTCGATCGGCTCGTACGCGACGGCGTCGCCACCCACCACGACCTCGCCGAGCGGGCGGTAGGGATCGCGCACGAAGAAGCCGGCGACCAGCGCCTCGTCGTGCCCCTCCTCGCGGCACCACACATCCAACCGCACCGGCTCCGCGCCGAAGCACGCGACTCGCACGCGCGTGGAGGCGAGCGGGTGGCGGACGAGATAGACGGTGGTGTCGCCGCCGTCGCGGGTGCGGAACCGGAGGAGCTCGTACTGGCTCAGGCGCCCGACTCCGCCGCGCTCGGCGGCGTGTCGGCCTCCCACGCCGCGGCGTGGCCGAGACCGGCGCTCTTGAGCACCTTGAGGGAGAGCAGCGCGCACTTCAAGCGCGTGGCGGAGATGTCGATCCCCAGCAGCTCGAGGATGAAGTCCTTGTCGAGCCGGATGAGCTCGTCGACCGGCATCCCGATCACCTCGTCGGAGGCCATCGAGGCGCTCGCCTGCGAGATCGCGCAGCCGTGGCCGGAGAAGCGCAGCTCCTCCACGCGGTTCTCGCCGTCGACCTTGATCTGCACCTTCAGCTCGTCGCCGCACAGCGGGTTGAAGTCCTCGAACTCGAGGTCGGCACCTTCCAGCTCGCCCCAGTTATGCGGCTGCTTGTAGTGATCGAGGATGTTCTCCCGGTAGAGCTCGTCCATCAGCCGAACACACTACGAACGGAGGCGAGCGCGTCGACCAGCCGGTCGACGTCGTCGCGCGTGGTGTGGACGGCGAAGCTCGCGCGCGACGTCGCGGGCACGCCGAGGCGGCGCATGAGCGGCTGCGCGCAGTGGTGGCCGGCGCGGATGCAGACGCCCTCGCGCCCGAGGATCTCCGACACGTCGTGCGGGTGCGCGCCCTCGATGTTGAAGGCGAGCGCGCCGCCGCGGACGTCGACGTCGGCCGGCCCGTAGATCGTCACGTCGTCCAGCCCGCCGACGCGCTCGAGCGCATACGCGGCGATCTCGCGCCCGTGCGCCCGCACCTCGTCCATCCCGATCTCGCCCAGGAAGTCGACCGCGGCGCCCAGCCCGATGGCCTCGGCCACGGCCGAGGTGCCCGCCTCGAAGCGCGCGGGCGGCTCCATGTACGTCGACTCGTCGCGCCCGACGCGCTTGATCATGTGCCCGCCGCCGAGCCAGGGCGGCATCGCCTCGAGCAGCTCCATGCGCCCGTGCAGGACGCCGATCCCGGTCGGGCCGTAGGCCTTGTGCCCCGTCCAGGCGTAGAAGTCGACGCCCAGAGCGCCGACATCGACGGGCAGGTGCGGCACCGCCTGCGCCCCGTCGACGACGACCACCGCACCCGCCGCGTGCGCGCGGCGCGCGATCTCCTCCAGCGGGTTGATGGTCGAGAGCACGTTCGAGACGTGGGCGACGGAGAGGACCTTCGGGTTCAACGCCAAAACCGCGTCGAGGGAGTCGAGATCGAGCAGCCCCTCGTCGGTCACGCCGACGTACTCCAGTCGCGCCCCGCGGTCCTGCGCGAGCATCTGCCAGGGCACGATGTTGGAGTGGTGCTCCATCTCGGTGAGGGCGATGACGTCGCCCTCCCCCACGTTCCCGCGGCCCCACGACCAGGCCACGAGGTTCAGCGCCTCCGTCGCGTTGCGCGTGAACACGGTCTCGCCCGCCGTGGAGCCGGTGAACGCGGCGATCCGCCCGCGCGCGCCCTCGAACAGCTCCGTCGCCTCGGCGGCGAGCGCGTAGGTCGAGCGGTGCACGGTCGCGCGCGCCTCGAGGTAGTACTGGTCCATCGCCTCGATCACGCTCCGCGGCGTCTGCGACGTCGCCGCGGAGTCGAGATAGGCGAGCCCCTCGCGCTCCAGCACGGGGAACTCGCCGGGGGCGGGGACCGTGAGGCTCATGCCGTGGCGGCGACCTCGTCGCGGATCCAGCCGTAGCCGTGCTTCTCGAGCTCGGTGACGAGCTCCGGCCCGCCCTCCTTGACGATCCGGCCGTCGAACATGATGTGCACGAACTGCGGGATCACCATGTGCAGGATGCGCTGGTAGTGGGTGATGATCAGGACGCCCATGTCGGAGCCCTTCGAGATCGTGTTCACCCCGTTGGCGACGGTGTTGAGCGCGTCGATGTCGAGGCCCGAGTCCGTCTCGTCGAGCACCGCCAGCTTCGGCTTCTGCAGCGCCATCTGGAGGATCTCCATGCGCTTCTTCTCGCCGCCGGAGAAGCCGTCGTTGATGTAGCGCGACGAGAACTCCTTCGGCACGTGCGTGAGCTCCATCGCGGCCTCGACCGTCTGGCGGAACTCCTTCAGCGGGATCGGCGGCTCGCCGCGCGCCTCGCGGTGCGCGTTGATCACCATGCGCAGGTACTTCGTGGTCGTCACGCCCGGGATCGCGACCGGGTACTGGAACGCCATGAACAGGCCGGCGACGGCGCGCACGTCCGGATCGGCCTCCGTGATGTCCTCGCCGTCGAAGAGGATCTGGCCCTCGGTGACGTCGAGGTTCGGGTGGCCCATGATCGCGTTGGCCAGGGTGGACTTGCCGGACCCGTTCGGGCCCATCAGCGCGTGGAACTCGCCCGAGCGGACGTGCAGGTTCACGCCGCGCAGGATGGACTTCTCCCCTGCGCTGACGTGCAGGTTGCGGATCTCGAGGTCAGCCATGGTCTCCTAGGTGAGCGAAAGGTCTTTGTCGGACTGCGCGAACTCGACGAGCTCGCCCAGCGTGGTGCGCTGCAGGGACTTGATGACGCCCATCTGCACGCGCGTCCACATCAGCTTGGTGGCGCAGTGGCTCTCGTCGCTGCCGTGCGAGCACAGCACGCGGGTGTCGTCCTTGTCCTGGACGAAGCACTCCATCGGAGCGATCGCGCCCTCGAGCGCGAGCACCACCGCGTCCATCGTGATCTCCTCGGCGGGGCGGGCGAGCACGTAGCCCCCGTGGGCGCCGCGCGTGGCCTCGACGAGCGAGGCCTTCTTCAGCAGCGCGGCGATCCGCTCGAGGTAGGCGAGCGGCAGGTTCTCGGCCGCCGCGACCGCCTTGAGCGACACCGGCCCGGACTCCGCGCGGAGGCCGAGCTGGATCAGCAGACGCACCCCGTACTCCGCCTTGGTGGTGAAGATCATCGGAGCGCTAATCCTACCAGCGGGGTCGGAGTTGCCTCCGACCCCGCGGGCAGTTCCGGCTACTCGTAGGCGAGCGCCGTGAGCACGTCCATCCGGGCCGCGCGGCGCGCGGGGAGGATGGCCGCGAGCACGCCGGCCACGATCGCCACCAGGGAGAAGGCGACGAGCGAGCCGACCGGCACGGCGAACGTCAGGCCCTCCTCCGCGAACACGGAGGCGAGCACCGCCGCGACCGCCAGACCGGCCGCGATGCCCATCACCGCGCCGAGCAGCGCCGTGATGATCGACTCGTGGCGGATCATCCGCCGGACCTGGCGGCGCGTCATCCCGACCGCGCGCAGCATGCCCAGCTCGCGCGTGCGCTCGAAGGTCGAGAGCACGAGCGTGTTGACGATCCCGAACAGCGACACGATCACCGCCAGCGCCAGCAGCACCATGAAGACGGCGAGCAGCGAGTCGATGTCGGCGGTCATGTCGGCGATGAAGCCGTCCTTGGTCAGCACCTTCGCGTCCGGGAACCCGGCGAGCGCCTTGTCGAGCGCCGCGTCGTCGGTGGTGGTGACGAACGCCAGCCGGTCGCGCTCGGTCTCGAACGCCTTGGCGAACGCGCGTGCTGGAGACCGTGATCGGGCCGAGCCCGAGCGAGTCGAGCACCGGCGAGTCCTCGATGCCGCGCACGGTCAGCGGGAGCTTGACGCCCTTCGCCGAGGTGACGGTGAGCGAGTCGCCGACCTTCAGGCCCTGCTCGGTCGCCCAGCCGTCGTCGATCACCGCGCCGTCCGTCCCCAGCGCGGAGAGGACCTGGCTCGAGCCGTCCTTCCACTCGAAGTCGAACAGCTTCGCGATCGACGCCGGGTCGACGCCGTTGACGATCTCCTTCTCGCCGGCCACGAGGCCGCCGTCCTGGCGCAGCGCGCTGACCGCCTCGACGCCGGGGACGTAGGCCGCGGCGCGCGCGACCTCCGGGTTCATCGGCGACCAGCCGTCCTCGGCGGTGATCACGTGCGAGGCGGCGATGCGGTCGTTCAGCGTGCCCTTGGTCTCCTGGCGGAGGCCGTTCGCCACGACGGTGACCGCGGTCACGAGCATCACGCCGATCATCAGCGCGCTCGCGGTGACCGCCGTCCGGCTCGGGTTGCGCATCGCGTTGCGGCGCGCGAGCTTGCCGGCGGAGCCGCCGACGGCGGCCGCCGGGCGGCCGAGCAGCGACGCCGCCGCACGCACCGCGCGCGAGGGCAGCCGCAGCTTGTGCGCCGCGGGGTCGGCGTCGCGGAGCGCCGTGACGGGCGCGATCTTCGTCGCCCGCCGCGCCGGGCGGAAGCCGGCGATCAGCGTGACCAGCGTGCCGACGAGCAGCGCCACGATCGCGGTACGGGCCTCGAACACGGTGCCCGCCTGGGGCAGCGAGAGGTCCATGGCGCCGAACACGGCGTTGAGCCCGGCGGCGATGGCGAAGCCGGCGCCGATGCCGATGATCGACGCGCCGAGCCCGAGGGCGAGCGCCTCGATCATCACCGAGCCGAGCACCTGGCGGCGCGCGGCGCCGACCATGCGCAGCATCGCGAACTCGCGCGTGCGCTGGGCGACGGTGATCGAGAGCGTGTTGAAGATCGTGAACGCGCCGACGAGGATCGCCACGCCGCCGAACACGAGCAGCACGGTCTTGAGGATGCCGATGAACTGCTTCAGCCCGTCGAGCGTGAAGCGGTCATGGGCGGCCGCCGTCTGCACCTGCGCGCCGGGGCCGACCGCGCCCGCGACGGCCGTGCGGACGTCGGCCGCGGCGACGCCGGGCTTGCCGGCCGCGAGGATCGAGTCGTAGCGGCCCTGCTTGCCGAACAGCTCCTGCGCGGTCTCGAGATCGAACACCGCGGCGGTCACGGTGCCGAGCGACTTCACGGTCCCGAAGCGGGCGACGCCCACGACGGTGAACTCGCGCGCCTCGCCGCGCGTGGTGATCTTGACGCTGCGGCCGACCGGGTAGCGCTCGTTCTCCGCCGTCGCGGCGTCGATGACGACCTCGCCGGGCCCGGCCGCCCAGCGGCCGTCCTGGAGGCGGAACGCGGTCAGCTTGCCGGCGCCCTCGACCTTCGAGTCGAAGCCCGAGGCGAAGTACGGGCCGTCGCCGACGGGCTTGCCGTCGCGGCCGATGATCTGCGCCTGGTCGGAGATGTCCCCGACGGCGGCGGCGACCTGCGGCACGCCGCGGACCGTCTCGAGCGCCGAGGCGTCGATGGTGGGCCGCTGGATCGTGTAGTCCTTCGAGTCGACCGCGAACGCGGTGCGCTTGGTGACCACGGCGTCCGTGCCGTCGTAGGCGGCGGCGGACAGCGAGTCGGCGGCGCCGCGCATCGTGTCGGTGAGGGTGAAGGCAGCGCTGACCATGCCGACGCCGAGCACGATGGCCAGCGTCGTCAGGAGCGTGCGGACGGGCCGGCTGGCCAGCCCCTTGAGCGCGACGCGGGTCATCGCTGGGTCGCCTCCTTCACCGCGGCGAGGATCTCCTCCTCGTCAGGCGACGCGAGGTCGTTGACGATCTGGCCGTCGGCGAGGAACAGGACGCGGTCGGCGGTGGCCGCCGCGCGCGGGTCGTGGGTGACCATGACCGTGGTCTGGCCGTCGAGCTCGACGGCCTCGCGCAGCAGCTCGAGCACCTCGGCGCCCGAGGTGGAGTCGAGGTTGCCGGTCGGCTCGTCGGCGAACAGCACCGTCGGGCGGGTGACCAGCGCGCGGGCGATCGCGACGCGCTGCTGCTGGCCGCCGGAGAGCTGCGACGGCTTGTGGCGGAGTCGCTCGTCGAGGCCGACGCGGGCGATCAGCGACTGCACGGCCGCCCTGTCGGGCTTGCGCCCGGCGATCGAGAGCGGCAGCAGGATGTTCTCCTCCGCCGTCAGCATCGGCAGCAGGTTGAACTGCTGGAAGACGAAGCCGATCTGGCGGCGGCGCAGCTTCGTGAGCTGCTTGTCGGCCATCTCGGTGATGTCCTCGTCGCCGATCTTCACGCGGCCGTTGGTCGGGCGGTCGAGGCCGGCGAGCAGGTGCATGAGCGTCGACTTGCCGGAGCCGGACGGCCCCATGACGGCGGTGAACTGGCCGGCGGGGACCTCGAGCGAGACGCCGCGGAGGGCGTGCACGGCCGATTCGCCGTCGCCGTAATGACGGGTCACCCGGCGCGCGGACACGGCGATGCTCGTGGCCGGCCGGGCGGCCGTGGAGGTGTGGGTCAGCATGAGGGCCTTTCGGTGGGGGAGGTCTCGGGAGGGGGCGCGGATTACGCGGGGCAGGCCGCCTCGGCCGCGAGGCGCGAGATGGCCTGGGTCAGCGCGCCGGCCGACAGGAGGGCGTTGGTCGCCTCGGCGAGGAGGCGGCCGGTGATCCCCTTGCGGGCGCGGACGGAGATCGAGGCGCGCACCTCCGAGCCGCGCGTCGTGGCAGCGAGCTCGTAGGCGACGTCGAGGCCGACGGGACCGTCGGCGGCGAGCGCCAGGCGGCGCTTGGCAGCCTCGTGGACCTCGACGTCGAACCCCACGCGGCGGCCGGCCAGGCGGCCGGAGACGCGGGCGGTCGAGCCGGTCATCAGGCGCGGCGTGTCGAGGTCGTCGACGTCGAACGGCAGCGGCGCCCAGCGGGCGATCGCGTCAGGGTCCGTCAGGACGTCGAGCACGGCCTCGGGGGCGGCGTCGATGGTGGTGATCGCGGTCCAGGTCTTCATGGTGGGAGAACTCTCCCGCGACGGCGGCCGCCTGTCGTCGGCCTGGATGACGATCCTGAGCAGGCGGAACGACGACCCCGTCTCATCCTCAGGGATGACTCCGGGATCGTCAGCCCGGACGACGTAGCGCGCCCGTGCGCGCGTTAAGGTCGGTCCGGCATGCAGCCCTTCCGTGCCCTCGTCGCGCGCGTGCGCGCGCTGCCGACCCGGACGTTCGACGCCGGGCTCGCCGCCTTGCTGCTCGCCGAGGCGCTGTTCGAGCTCGTCGTGCTCGCGCCCGTGTCCGGCACGGAGCTGGCCGGCGCCGCGGCGGTCCTCGCGGCCATGGCCGCCGGCCTCGCGGTGCGGCGGCGCTTCCCCGTCACGGCGCTCGCGGTCGTGCTCGGCGGCTTCATCCTGCTCATCCAGGTCGGCGGCGAGCGGCTCGACGAGCACATCGCCGGCCCGTTCTTCTGGATGCTGCTCGCGTCCTACACCGTCGGCGCGCACACCGAGGGCCGCCACCTGGCCTTCGGCGCCTTCGTCGGCGTCGCGCTCAACGCGCTGGCCACCGCCACCGACCCGTACCCGAACGACATCACCGCGTTCGTGAACTCGGTCGCGCTCGGCGTCGCCGCCCCGATGCTGTTCGCGACCGTCATGCGCAACCGCGCGCGGCTCAACGCGGCCCTGCGCGAGAAGGCCGAGCAGCTCGCGGAGAGCCGCGACGGCGCCGCCGAGAGCGCGGCGCTCGAAGAGCGCACGCGGATCGCCGGCGAGCTGCACGACGTCGTCGCCCACGCGCTCAGCGCGATGACCGTGCAGGCGGCCGCCGCGCGCCGGCTGGCGGAGCGCAACCCGCTGCACGCGCAGGCCGCGTTCTCGACCGTCGAGACGACCGGGCGCGAGGCGCTCACCGAGCTGCGCCGCCTGCTCGGCGTGCTGCGCCGCGAGGACGAGGAGATCGCGCTCGCCCCGCAGCCGAGCCTCGCCCACGTCGGCTCGCTGGTGCGACGCTTCATGGCCGGCGGTTTGCCGGTCGAGCTGCGCGTCGAAGGCGAGCCGCGCCCGCTGTCGGCCGGCGTCGACCTGACCGCCTACCGGCTCGTCCAGGAGGCGCTCGGGCGCGCGCGCGACGCCGGGGCCGGCCGCGCCGCGGTCCGCCTGCGCTACGACGCCGCCGACCTCAACCTCGAGATCACCGACGACGGCCAGCCGAGCGGCCGGCGCCTGCTCGGGCTGCGCGAGCGCGTCGCGGTCTACGGCGGCCAGGTGCAGGCGAGCCCACCGGCCGAAGGCGGGTGGCGCGTCGCCGCGCGCCTGCCGATCGGGCGCGCCGAGACGCCTGCGGCCTCCCCGCAGCTGGAGCCGGCGGCATGAGGCGCCTCCGCCGGATCGACCCGCGCGTGTTCGACTGGCTGCTCGCGCTCGGCCTCGGGATCGGCGGCTCGATCGAGGTCGCGACCAAGCCGGAGATCCAGGGCCCGGTCGTGCTCAACGTGCTGGCGATGGCGTGCATCGGCGTCGCCGTGCTCGTGCGCCGTCGCCGGCCCGTGCTCGGGCTGTCGATCTGGATGGGCGTGGCGCTGGTGATGGTCGCCTTCCTCACCCAGCCGTCGGAGGTGTCCGCGCTGTTCCTGGGGCTGATGATCTTCCCCTACGCCGTCGGCGCCCACGCCGAGGGCCGCAGCTCGTTCTTCGGGCTCGGGCTCACCGTGGTCACGATCACCTTGGTCGCGCTCGACGCCGACGAGTTCGTCTGGGGCGACATCTTCTTCCCCGGCGTCTTCGCCACGCTGCTGTGGCTCGCCGGCCGCGCGGTGCGCAGCCGCAGCCGGCTGACCGCCGAGCTGCACGAGGCGGCGGTGCGGCTGCACGAGCAGCGCGAGGCCGAGGCGCACGCCGCGGTCGCCGAGGAGCGGCGCCGGATCGCGCGCGAGATGCACGACGTCGTCGCCCACAGCGTCTCGACGATGGTCATCCAGGCGGGCGGCGCGCGCCGCATCCTGGCCCGCGACCCGGCCCGCGCGGTCGAGGCCGCCGCGCTGATCGAGCGCACCGGCCGCGAGGCGCTGGGCGAGATGCGCCACCTGCTCGGCGTCCTGCACGCGGGCGAGAACCTCGCCGCGCTGACGCCCCAGCCGACGCTGCTCGAGCTCGACGCGCTGGCCGAGCGCTCGCGTTCCGCAGGCCTGCCGGTCGAGCTGCACGTCGAGGGCGAGCGCCGCGAGCTGCCGCCCGGCGTCGACCTCGCCGCCTACCGCGTGATCCAGGAGGCGCTGACCAACGCGCTCAAGCACGGCGGCGGCAGCGCCACGGTGCGCGTGCACTACGACCAGGACGACCTGCGGATCGCGGTCGCCGACACCGGCGGCGGCAAGGCGAGCGCGGTCCAGGGCAGCGGCCAGGGCCTGCGCGGGATGCGCGAGCGCGTCCGCGTGTGCGGCGGCGAGCTGCACGCCGGGCCGCGGCCGGAGGGCGGCTTCGAGGTCCGCGCCCACCTGCCGCTGCAGAACGAGGAAGAGGCGGCGCTCACCGCGGCCGCCGGCCGGAGCGAGCTGGAGACCACCCCATGAGCGTGCGCATCCTGATCGCCGACGACCAGGCGCTGGTCCGCGCCGGGTTCAAGATGATCCTCGACGCCGAGGACGACATCGAGGTGGTCGGCGAGGCCCACGACGGCCTGCAGGCGGTCGACATGGCGAAGCGCTTGGCGCCCGACGTCGTGCTGATGGACATCCGCATGCCCGAGCTCGACGGCATCGAGGCGACCCGCCGCGTGGTCAAGGCCGAGGGCGACGAGCCGCCGGTGCGGGTGATCATGCTGACCACCTTCGACCTCAACGAGTACGTCTACGAGGCGCTGCGCGCGGGCGCGAGCGGCTTCCTGCTCAAGGACGTCCCGCCCGAGCAGCTGGCCGCCGGCATCCGCGTGGTCGCAGGCGGCGAGGCGCTGCTGGCGCCGTCGATCACGCGCCGCCTGATCGAGGAGTTCGCCGAGGTCGCGCCCGCCATTCCCGAGGCGCCGCCCGGCCTCGACGAGCTGACCGCGCGCGAGCTCGAGGTGTTCAAGTGCGTGGCGCGCGGGCTCTCCAACGCGGAGATCGCCGCCGAGCTGATCGTCAGCGAGACGACGGTGAAGACGCACGTGGCGCGCATGCTCATGAAGCTCGGTCTGCGCGACCGCGTGCAGGCCGTCGTGCTCGCGTACGAGTCGGGTGTGGCGATCCCCGGCCGTGGCACGTAGAGTGCCGCGGCCGTGAGAGCTGTTCTCCTCGCCATCGCGCTGCTGCTGCTCGTGCCTGCCGGCGCGTCGGCCGGGACGGTGGTGCGCGTGCCGGGCGCGTCCGGGCCCGGGCCGGCGCGCTACGACCGCGTGAGCTACGAGCGCTTCGGGCCGGCGTCGGCCAAGCGCGTGCTGATCCTCGTGCCCGGGACGCAGGGCGGCGCGGGCGACTTCTCGCTCGTCGGGCCGGAGCTCGTCAAGCGGGTCAAGGGCCTGCAGGTGTGGGCCTACGACCGGCGCTCGCAGGCACTCGAGGACCACAAGGGGTTCGCGTCGGGCAACCCGGACCAGGCGTTCACCTACTACCTGGGCGGCGGCGGGTTCGCGCCTGTGGCCGGCGCCTCGGCCCCGTTCGCGCGCGACTGGGGGCTGAAGCTCGGCGCTCGAGGACCTGCGCGCGGTGGTCAAGCGCGCGCGCCGCGGCGGGCGCAAGGTGATCCTCGGCGGACACTCGCTCGGCGCGTCGATGGCGGTCGCCTACGCGGCGTGGGACTTCAAGGGCCGCCCCGGCCACCGCGACCTCTCCGGGCTCGTCCTGATCGACGGCGGCCTGCTCGGCACGTTCACCTCGCCCAGCCTCGAGGGCGTGCAGCGCCGGCTCGCCGCGCTGCGGCAGGGCGATCCGTTCCTCGACCTGCTCGGCATCGGCGTGCCGTGGGCGTCGGGCGTGTTCTCCGGCATCGCCGGGCTGTACGCGCGCGTCGCGCCCGACGCGCGCGCGACGTTCATCGACTACCCGCTGATCCCGGCCGCGCTGCGGGCGCCGGTGCCCGTCACCAACGAGGGCGGCCTCGGCTACGCGTTCGACCAGTCGACGTCGCCGGCGGTGCTGTCGCTGATCCACGTGCGCGCGGGCGCGCTGGCCGCGAGCGGCGACCCGCGGCCGTGGCAGAACGGCGAGGTGACGCCGATCGAGAACGTGGCGAAGCTGTTCGGCCGGTCGCCGGTCGACGCGACCGAGTGGTACTTCCCGACCCGCCTGTCGCTCGACGTCGACGGCGCCAGCAACCTCGGCCGCAACGCGGTGACCAAGCTGCTCGGGCTGCGGCCGTGGCACAAGCGGACGATCCGGGTCCCGCTGTACGCGATCCAGACCGACCTCACGCGCGGCCGGGTGCTGCGCGGCGCGCGGCGGCTCGTGGCGACCTCGCGGATCCCGCCGGGGCGCGCGCGGTTCGTCGACGCCTCGCGCGAGAACAGCCATCTCGACCCGCTCACGGCCGCGCCCGCCACGAGCCGGTTCCTGAAGACGGTGGTGCCGTGGCTGAAGCGGTGAAGCTGCTGATCGGAGGCGAGCTCGTCGCGGGGGAAGGATCCGCCCTCGACGTTGAAGAACCGGCGCTCGGCGAACGGCTCGCCCAGGTCGCGCTGCCGTCGGAGGAGCAGGTCGACGCGGCGATCGCCGCGGCACGCGACGCGTCGCGCGGGTGGGCCGCGACCCCGGCCGCCGAGCGCGGCGAGATGCTGCACGAGGTCGCCACGCGGATCCGGGCGAAGACGGACGAGCTCGCCGAGGTCATGACCCGCGAGGGCGGCAAGCCCCGGATCGAGAACTCCGACGAGATCGGCTGGGTGACGGCGGCGTTCGACTACTACGCCGAGATGGGACGCAACTTCGCGGGCCGCGTGATCCCGCCGGTCGAGTCCTCGCAGCTGGCGCTCGTGGTCAAGGAGCCGATGGGCGTCGTCGCCTGCATCGTGCCGTGGAACTACCCGCTGCTGCTGCTCGCCTGGAAGCTCGCGCCGGCGCTCGCGGCCGGCAACGCCTGTGTCTGCAAGCCGTCCGAGCTGACCCCGCTGGCGACGCTCGCGCTCGCCGACTGCTTCGAGCCGCTGCCGGACGGCGTCGTCAACCTCGTCCCGGGCGGCGGTGACGTCGGCGCGCGCATCGTCGCCGACCCGCGCGTCGACTGCGTGGCGTTCACCGGCTCGGTGGAGACCGGCCAGCGGATCGCCCACACCTGCATCGACCGCGTCGCGCGCATCAACCTCGAGCTCGGCGGCAAGGACCCGTTCATCGTCTGCGCCGACGTCGCGGCGGAGATCGAGGTGGCGGCTCGCGGCGGAGCGTGGGCGGCGTACCTCAACTCCGGCCAGGTCTGCACCTCCGCGGAGCGCTTCTACGTCGACCACTCGGTCTACGACGACTTCCTCGGCGCCTTCGTCGAGCACGCGCGCTCGCTGCGCGTCGGCGACCCGCTCGACGACGCGACCGACATGGGCCCGATGGTGAGCGCCGCGCAGCGCGCGAAGGTCGAGCAGCAGCTCGAGGCGGCGGTCGGCGCCGGCGCGGAGATCGTGTTCGGCGGCGACCACGCGGGCCACGACCGCGGCTACTTCATGGCGCCGACGGTGGTCACCGGCGCGGCGGCCGAGACGGCGCTGCTGAGCGAGGAGACGTTCGGGCCGGTGGCGCCGATCGTGCCGGTGAAGTCGCTCGACGAGGCGATCGAGCTCGCGAACTCCACGCGCTTCGGGCTCGGCGCCAACATCTACACGCGCGACCTGCGGACGATCTTCCGCTGCATGCGCGAGATCAAGGCCGGCACGGTGTGGTTCAACGACCCGCTGACCGACAACGACGCCGGGCCGTTCGGCGGCTTCAAGCAGTCGGGCCTCGGGCGCGAGCTCGGGCAGGAGGGGCTCGAGGCGTTCCAGGAGACCAAGCACATCCACATCGAGTCGGAGCTGGCGCCGAAGGACTGGTGGTACCCCTATGGCTGAGCGGTCGCGCGCGAGGTCGGACTCACCCTACGAGGGTCCGATCGGCTTCTCGCGCGCGATCCGGGTCGCCGACCGGGTGCTGGTCTCGGGCACAGGGCCAGTGTGGCCGGACGGCTCGTGCGACCCCGACGTGTTCGCGCAGGCGATGCGCGCGTTCAAGGTCGGCGGTACCGCGCTGGCCGACCTCGGCGCCTCGCTGCGCGACGTCGTGCGCACGCGCATGTACCTCGTCGACGCCGGCGACTGGGAGGCGGTCGGCCGCGCGCACAACGCCTACTTCGAGGCGGTCCGCCCGGCGGCGACGATGGTCGTGGTGGCCGGCCTGCTCGACCCGCGCTGGCGCGTGGAGATCGAGCTAGAGGCCGTAGCGCAGGAACAGGTACCCGCCTGAGTCGTGCGCCGACAGCAGGCGCAGCTCGAGCGGCGCGCCGCTGTAGATGGTGAGGGGATCGTGGCCGCCGGCGAGCTTCGGCGCGATCACGAGGTGGAGCTCGTCGACCAGCCCGGCGGGCAGCAGCGTGGCGTTGAGGCCGGGCCCGCCCTCGCAGTCGATCGACTCGACGCCGTGCTCGGCCTTGAGCCGGCGCAGCGCGGTGCCGAGGTCGGCCTCGCGCAGGTAGCCGACCTCGGCGGCGCACGGCGGCAGCTCGGCGTCGGGTGAGGGCGTGACGATGAGGACCCGGTTGCCGGGCGCGGCGAGCAGTCCGCGCTCGGTCGGCAGCTCGACGCGGCGCGAGACCACCACCGCGAGCTGCTCCATCGGCCCGTAGCCCTCGACGCGGATCGTCTCGGCGCCGACCATGACCGCGTCGCTGCGGGCGCGCAGCGCGTGGAAGAGCTCGTAGTCGGCGCGGTTGGCGATCGGCGCGGTGCGCCCTTCGATGGTCGCCCGCCCGTCGGCGGTGGCGATCATGTTGACGAGCACGAACGGGCGGTCGGCGTGGGCCGGGCCGGGCAGCTCGGCCGCCAGGTCGGCGGCGGTGAGGCCCTCGGCCGCCGGCGCGGGAAGGAGGCGGCGGAAGGTCTCCACGCGCGGGGAGCCTACGGCGCGGCCGCCTGCGACGGCGGTCGGTCCGGCCGGCGCAGGTCGACCACGAGCGCGGAGTGGTCGCTGAGGCCGGCCCTCCGCCACTCGTGCGCGTACGCCGCCGCCACCGGCGTCAGCCCCTGCACGAGCACGTGGTCGAGCCGCCAGCCACCGCGGTCGTGCTGGAACGTCCAGCTCGCCTCGCGGTGGCCGTAGCCGTGGAGCGCGCGGTAGGCGTCGACCCAGCCGTGCTCGTCGCGCAGGGTGTGGACGAGCGCGCGCTCGGCGGCATCCCAGCGCTCGCCGCGCTCCGGGCGCAGGCGGCCGGAGCTGTCGTGGGCGAACGTGAGGACGCTGCCGTCGTCGTGCTCGCGCCGGGGCGTGTTGAGGTCGCCGCAGAGCACGCGCGGGCTGCGCGGATCGGCGTGCAGCCAGGCCGCCACCGCCTCGTGCGTGCGGATCTTCGCCAGCTCCGGCGAGGGAGCGATCGGCGAGTGGAGGTTGATCACCTCGACGCCCTCCACCGCCACGACGAGCACCCGCTCCGGCCACGGGACGTCGGGCGCCGCGCGCTGCTCGAGCGGCGCGCGTGCCGCGGTCAGCACGCCGAGCGGGCGCTTGCGCTCCGGCGCCGCCAGCGCCACGCTGCTCGCCACGTGCTCGAGGCCCGCCTCGGCGAGCGCCGCCCGCCAGGCCGGCTCGCTGCGGCGCGTGACCTCCTGGAGCGCGACGACGTCGGCGCCCGCGGCCGCGACCGCCGCCGCCTGCTCGGCGAGGCGGCCGACGCGCCCGGCCACGTTCCAGGTCACCAGCCTCATGGGTAGAGCACCGCACCATGCAGATCGGATGCTTTCTCTCCTGCGAGGAGTTCGGGCCTCGCGACCTCGTCGAGCAGGCCAAGCGCGCCGAGCAGGCGGGCTTCCATGCCCTGTGGATCTCGGACCACTACCACCCGTGGAACGACGAACAGGGCCACAGCGCGTTCGTGTGGTCGGTGATCGGCGCGCTCGCCGAGGCGGTCGACCTGCCCGTCACCACCGGCGTCACCTGCCCCACGATCCGGATCCACCCCGCGATCATCGCCCAGGCGGCGGCCACGAGCGCCGTCATGACCGGCGGGCGCTTCAACCTCGGCATCGGCAGCGGCGAGGCGCTCAACGAGCACATCCTCGGCGACCACTGGCCGGAGGCGGACGTGCGGCTCGAGATGCTGCGCGAGTCCGTCGAGGTGATGCGGACGCTGTGGCAGGGCGGCCAGCAGTCGCACCGCGGGCGGCACTACACGGTCGAGAACGCGCGCGTCTACGACCTGCCTGACGAGCCGGTGCCGGTGCTGGTGTCGGGCTTCGGCCCGAAGGCGATCGCGCTCGCGGCCGAGATCGGCGACGGCTTCGTGACCACCTCGCCGGACACGGACGCGATCGAGCAGTACCGCTCGGGCGGCGGCACGGGCCCGGTCCACGCCGGCGCGAAGGTCTGCTTCATGGACTCCGAGGACGAGGCGCGCAAGACCGTGCACCGGCTGTGGCCGAACGAGGCGCTGCCGGGCGAGCTCGCGCAGATCCTCCCCACGCCGTCGCACTTCGAGCAGGCGTCCGAGCTCGTCACGCCCGACCTGCTCTCGCCACCGATGGGCCCCGACCTCGACGCCCACGCCGCGTCGCTGCGCGAGTACGCGGACGCCGGGGTCGACGAGCTGTTCGTGTCGCAGATCGGCCCCGCCCAGGACGCGTTCTTCACGACCTGGGCGGAGGCGATCCTGCCGCAGTTCCGCGCTAGCGGTCGGGTAGCGTGCCGAGCATCGCGCCGCCGTCCGGCACCGCCGCGCCCGGGACGACGAGCGGGCCGGCGATCAGGCCCTCGAGCGGCTCGGAGGTGATGAACTCGGTCCATTCGGTGCGGTAGCCGAGATGCGGCTCCCAGCCGCTGCGCGTGAAGCTCCAGGGGTCGTGCCCAATGCTCACCCAGCGGAGCGTCACGATCGGCAGGTCGGCCGCGTACGTCCCGCCTTCCGTCTGATCCGTGGTGCTCGTGCGCGCCACGCGCACGCAGGTCCGCAGGTAGACCGGCAGCTCCGGATCGTCGGCCCGCACCTCCAGCGCGTCCGGGATCCGCGCGCGCACAGCCGCGTCCAGCTCGGGCGCCAAGTCGGCCAGCTGATGGTCGATGATGCGCTGATCCAGCGAGGAGCGGAGGAGCGCGGCCGCGATCCCGAGCAGCATGCTCGCCCCGAATCCGGCGGCATAGCCGCCCCGCACCAGCCTCGCCCGCAACTTCGCCAGCCGCGGCGGCGTGGCGGTGGCCTGCGGGAGCGAGGGCGCCGCCATCGGCGGCGCGGCCGGCGGCTCCTCGACGGGCGTGGTGCGCGGGATGGTCACGCGGACGACGGGGTTCCGGCGGCCGACGCCGCCGGCCGTGCCGGCCCGGCCGCTGCCCCCGCCGCCCCCGCCCGCGGCCGCGGCCGCCCTGGCCGCCTCCGCCGCCACCTGCGGGATCTGGGTGCCGCGGCCCACCACCGTCATGCGACCGAGCACCTCCTGCTGGGCCCGCGGAGTGCGCAGGCAGACCTGCGTCCCGCCGCGGACCATCTCCTCGCCGATCACCGAGTCGTAGTCCTCGAGCCGGATGTCGTACTGACGGAGGAACGCCATGAAGACGCGCCCGTAGTTCTCGTTCGGGCCGTTCGGCGGCAGCAGGTTGCGCCAGCTGCCGAGGGCAGGATCCCCAGACCACGGCGAGCTCAGGAACGCCGCCCAGCGCGGATCGGCCCGCAGGTCGAGGGTCCGGAAGAACGCCTCGTCGGGGATGTCGCCCATGAGCAGCTCGGCACGCGACAGGTCCTTCTCCCTGGCCGATCGCAATGCGGCGTACGCGCCGCCCAGCTCGGCGGTCTCCGCGATGTACACACCGTCGCCGAAGTCGTGGATGTGGCCGCCGGGAGGCGAGCGTATCCCCTGGTCTATCTGCCCGCGGTACCAGGGCGCGCGGGCGAGCGAGCGCCGAGGCGGGGAGCCGGCCAAGAGGCGCCCGACGGCGCGGTTGCCCGCGCTGCGCTGCAACTGGAGGATGTGAGAGGCGAAGCTCGTCGAAGGCGGCCCGGCCGGTGGGACGTCCGTGGCCTCGGCGGCGGCGTCTCGCGGATCGCGCTCGCGGATCAGCGTGCCACGCGTCAACGCGATCGGCTCCCTTCGGACAGGCCCAAAGGCCAGGTCCAGCGGGTCAGCCGCGCTGGGCGACGGTCGCCGGCTCCTCCCGCGTCGCCGTCTGGGCGAACAGGTAGTACGAGACGGCGGCGAGCCCAAAGGCGACGAACACGCCGTAGCGGTAGAGCTGGTCGAGGAAGGTCGGGTCGGCGACGACGCCGCCCTTCGTGGTGGCCGCGTTGAGGAAGCCCGGGACCACCGGGATCACGCCGATCGCCACCGCCGCGAGCGCGCGGACGTTGTAGCCGCTCGAGAACCAGTAGCGGCCGCCGGGGCCCGACCGGTAGAGCTCGACGACGTCGAGCTTCGTCTTCCGCAGGATCCAGTAGTCGACGATCATCACGCCCGCGAACGCCGCGAGCAGGCTGCCGTAGCCGACGAGCCAGGTGAAGATGTACGCGCCGACGTCCTCGTACAGCTTCCACGGGAACGAGATGATCCCGATGAACGCGGTGATCACCCCGCCGGTGCGGAACGAGATCTGGCGCGGCGACAGGTTCGAGAAGTCGTTCGACGGCGAGACGACGTTCGCCGCCATGTTCGTCGACAGCTGCGCGATGACGATCACGATCATGGCCAGCACGAGCAGCACCGGCAGGTCGTCGAGCAGCCGCGCCAGGAGCGCGACCGGGTCCCAGATCGCCTCGTCGTAGACGACGATGGTGGCGGCCGTGACGGCGATGCCGACGAACGAGAACGCGGTCATGGTGGCGGGCATGGCCAGCGACTGGCCGACGACCTGCGACTTCTGGTCGCGCGCGTAGCGCGTGAAGTCGGGGATGTTGAGCGACAGCGTGATCCAGTAGCCGATGTTGGCGGCCAGGCCGGGCGCGAACAGCGCCCAGAAGGACTGGTCGTCGGTCACCAGCTTCGACGACTCGGAGAACACGTTGCCGATCCCGCCGCCGGCGTCGAAGCCCCAGATCAGCAGCGCCGCGCTGCCGCCGATCAACAGCGGCGCGGCGGTCCGCTCGAGCCAGCGGATGCCCTCGATGCCGCGCAGGATGATCGCCAGCTCGATCAGCCAGAACGCGCCGAACGCGATCGCCTTGTGGCCGCCGATGTCGACCCATCCGGTCCACAGCGTGGCCATCAGCGTGTCGACCGCGAGCGCGCCGATCCAGGTCTGGATCCCGAACCAGCCGCACGCCACGAGCGCGCGCGCCATCGCCGCGACGTTCGCCCCGCGGATCCCGAAGCTCGAGCGCACCAGCACCGGGAACGGGATCCCGTACTTCGTGCCCGGATGCGCGTTGAGCAGCATCGGGATCAGCACGATCACGTTGCCGAGCGAGACGGTCAGCAGCCCCTGCCACCACGTCATGCCGGCCGCGATCAGGCCGGAGGCGAGCGTGTAGGTGGTCGTCACGATCGAGAGCCCGATCCAGAGGGCCGCGAAGTCGTAGGTGCCCCAGGTCCGCCGGTTCGCCTCGGTCGGAGCGAGATCGCCGTTCGACAGCGGCGACTCGGCGATGCCGCGATCCGAATGGATGGTGCTCATACCCCGCCTCCCGCGCAGTGAATGTCTCCCCTGCCCGGAGTTCTAGCGCGCGAGCTTGATGCGCCACGGGACGGGTGGCACGTTGCGGCCCGAGAAGCGCACGGTCACGAACGCTCGGCCGCGGGCGAGCAACTGCCGTCCCGCGCCGGTGAGCGCGACGCGGATCGACGCGACCGGGAGATCCAACGAGCCCTCGAGCGCGCCGCCGCTCCCGCAGCTCCGCGCGCTGCGGGACACCCGCCCCATGCCGACGAGGACGCCGCTGCGCGTGGTGAGCCGGACCGTGCCGCGGAGCGACAGCGGGCTCGGGTAGCCGTCCGTCTCGATGTATGGGCAGCGCACGCGGAAGACGAGCGTCGCGGAGCCACGTCGCGGGTTTGGGTCGAGGTCGGTCACCCTGAAGTCGGCGACGCGCGACGCGAAGAGGAACCGTGCCGCCTCGCAGTCCGGCGCGACGTAGTCGTTCGCCGACGGGGTCACCAGGTCCTCTCCGGCGCCGCAGTGCGCGTCGCCCCAGATGAGCACGTCGGCGTCGCCCCCGCCGCGCAGCCGGTCCGCGCCCCGCCCGCCGTCCAGGTAGTCCATGCCGGCCCCGCCGGTCGCAGTGTCACGACCGGGCCCGGCTACGAGGCGATCGTCATTCGCGCCGCCGTCCAGGTGATCGGCGCCACGGCCGCCGTTGAGGAAGTCGTCCCCACCACGTCCGATGAGCCGGTCGTCACCGGCGCCGCCGACGAGCCCGTTGACGTCGCCGTCGCCGCGCAGGTCGTCGGCTCCGGCTCCGCCGATGACCCCGCTGATCGACCGGATCACGTCGCCTTCTCCAGGCTCCCCGGCCACTGATCGAGCGAGGTCCACCCGCACGGGCTCCGTCCGGCCCGCGTAGCTCACCTCGGCGCCGCCTTCCCTTCCGTCGAGGATGTCGGCGTCGGCGGCGCCGCTGGCGTCACCGTCGATCAGCACGTCGGAGTTGGCGCCCCCGAGCAGCGTGTCGCGACCACCGCCGCCGTCGAGCACGCCTCTGACGTCGCTCGCCACCTCCAGCCGGTCATCTCCCGGCCCGCCGTCGGCCGACAGCCCCGGGCCGCGCGTCTCGACGACGTCGTCCATGTCTCCTGCGCGGACGTCGGCGCCGATCAACCCCAGGCGGCCGGGGAACGCCGCGGTGCTGCAGCGAACGAGGTGCGCGTCGACCGCGCGGCAACCGCGGCCGGGGGCGATCGACGCGCCGGGGTCGCTGACGTCGATCGTCGCGTCGTCGACCGTCACGAGCAGGACACGGTTCGCCTCGCCTGGCGCGGCACGGTAAAGGAGGCCCGCCCACGGCCCCTCGGATGCCGGTCCGGGTCGGACCTCGACCTCCGAGGCGAAGGCCGGTCCGGCGGAGGTCACGAACAGCCCGGCCACGATGAGGAGTGCGATCACGAACATGCGGTCACCCTCCCGCACCGGGAATCCGGAGGCCAGACCCCAGGGGTGTGAACACCCTCACTCCTCGCGCTAGTTCAAGTCCGCCCGCTTGATCATCGCGTCGACCGCCTCGACCACCTCCGGGACGCGCAGGCAGACGTTGATGCCCGGCTCCGAGCGCATGCGCTGTGCCAGGCCGCGGCCGCCGACCACGAAGGCCGCCCCGGGCCTGGTCTCCTGCACCTCGTCGATGGCGACGAGCACGCGGTCGGTGGCGCCGGGCATGGTGGCGCTCAGGCAGATCACGTCGGGCTCGTAGCGAGCCGCCGCGGCGGCGAGATCGCGCGGCGGCACCTCCGCGCCGAGCATCAGGACGTCGTAGCCCGCCTCGCGGAGGAGGTTGCGCGTCATCCGCAGGGCGACGACGTGCTGCTCGCCCTCCGGTGTGGCGAGCATGACGCGGTTGGCGGCGCGGGCGACCGCCACCCGCTCCGCCTCCCGCTGGAGCGCGAGCACCCGGACGGTGATCTCCGTGGCCAGGTGCTCGTCGGCGACGGAGATCTCCCCCCGCTCCCACAGGTCGCCGACCAGCCACATGGCGGGCGCGATGATCGCGTCGTCGATCTCGGCCGTGCTGACCTTCGCGTCCATCGCGTCGCGGATGGCCAGCTCGGCGCCGACCTCGTCACCCATCAGCAACGCGGTGGCGAACGCACGGTGCAGCTCGGTGAGCCTCTCGTCGCCCATGTCATCCCTCGTGGAGCGAACATACCCCTTCCATCCCCCGCGAACCTGGCCTTTCGACCCTGGCGACACGGCGTCAGAAGCGGTTTCCTAGCCGGACCCACGGATGGGAGCGCGATGACCCGAATCTTCTACCTCGTACCGCCCGAGCGAGCCGACGCCCTGCTCGACCCGCTGCGCGAGCACTTCGCCGGCGAGCCCCACGTCGAGGTGCTCGTCGAGCGGAGGGCCGCCGCGGCAGGTGCCGGCGCGCGCTCGCGCGCTCCGGTCGCGGAGCGCGACCCGGCGCGCGCGCTGCCGCCCGAGCTGCGCCCCGCGGCGCGCCACCTGCGGCTCGTCCAGCCGATGGAGCCGGTGCGGCGGACGTACGAGGACGTGGAGATCGGCGAGCTGATCGAACGCAGCATCGCGGGGGAAGCCGAGGCGGTGTCGGAGCTGTGGTGGCGGATCTCCGAGCGCGTGCTGGCCCGGCTGCGGCTGGCCATCGGCGTGTTCGCGGCCGAGCGGGCGACGAGCCAGCTGCTCGGGCGCGTGCTCGACGAGCTGCCCGGCTATGACGCCGCGCGGCAGCCGCTCACCACCTGGCTCGACCGCGTGGTCGACCGCTTCTGCGCCGAGCGGCTGCCGGACTAGGGCTTGTAGAAGCGCCGCGGCGCGGTCTGGCGCTGCTTGGCCTTGCCGGCCTTGAAGCGGCTGCCGGTCCACGTGTAGCGGCGCAGCCGGAACGAGCTCGGGCAGCAGTTGGCGTCGTTCTTGCGGTAGTGCGGCTGCAGCACCTCGAACGAGCGCCGGTTGCGGCGGGCGATCCCGATCTTGTAGCCCTCGCGGTGGAGCACGAGCGCACGCGAGCCGCCGCGCAGCACCCCGAAGCGCGTGTCGCCGGCGGTGCCGCCGCTGGCGACGGTGAAGAGCGCGTCCGCGGCGCCGTCGTCCGTGATGTCGCCGCAGCGGACGAGGTCGACGACCATGCCGAACTCGACGTCCTGCGCGGTCAGCTTGCCGGCGTCGATGAGCGCCTGCTGGACGACGTCGCGGTCGCACACCCCCGGCTTGGCGGCCGCGGTGGCGGGCAGGAAGGCGAGGACAGCGAGGCCGAGAGCGAGCACGACGCGGACCATCGTGCGAGCCTAACGGGCATGTCCGACCCACTGACCGTCGCGCCGCTGCCCGCTCCGCTGACGTGGGACGTCGAGCCCGCCGCCTGGCGGCTCGAAGACGCGCTCGAGATCGAGGCGCCCCCGACCTGCGACCTCTTCCGCGATCCGGGCGGGCGCGAGCCGGAGACCGGGGCGCCGCGGCTGCTCGGCCCGGTCGAGGGCGACTTCCAGCTCTCCGCGCGGGTGCGCTGCACGTTCGCGGGCGCGTTCGACGCGGGCGCGCTGCTGCTGTGGGCGGGCGAGGCGATGTGGGTGAAGCTGGCGTTCGAGGTCTCGCCCGACGGTGAGCCCGGCGTCGTCTCGGTCGTCACCGACGGGCTGTCGGACGACGCCAACGCGTTCGCGGTTCCCGGGGACGCGGTGTGGCTGCGGGTCTCGCGGCTCGGAGCGGCGTGCGCGCTGCACGCGCGGCTCGACGACGAGCCGTGGCGCTTCGTCCGGCACCTGCCGTTCGCGGCCGATGCGCTGCGCGCCGGCTTCCTCGCCCAGTCGCCGCTCGGCGAGGGCGCGACCGCGCGCTTCGAGGCGATCGGCTACACCGCCGAGCGCCTGGAGGATCTGCGCTCGGGGGTGTGAGCCGCGCCGTCAGGCCTCGTGTCCGGGCTCGATCCGCTTGGCGCGGTGGAACGTGAACTCGTCGCCGTCGGGGCCGCGCTCGGCGGCCACCGGCTCGAGCAGGAGAGCGTCGTGGTCGCCGGCGTCGAGGCGCTCGAGGACGCGGCCGACGAAGCGGTTCGGGCACGCCTCGAGCAGCGGCGTGCCGCCGGGGCCCTCGGTCCACTCGCAGCGCTCGAACTTGTCGACCTCGTCGCCGGTCTCGCCGCCGAACAGCTCGGCGAGCGGCGCCTCCTCCTCGGGGACGAAGTGCACGCCGAGCAGCTCCGCGTCGCGGCCGACGCGGTAGGTGTGGTTGTTGTGGCTGAGGCAGATGAGGAAGCGCGAAGGGTCGATGCTCGCCTGCGTGGCGAACCCGATCAGGCAGCCGGAGCGCTCGCCGTGGTTGGCGACGGTGACGATGAACATCGGGTAGTCGAGGTCGCCGACGAGCGAGTTGAACGTCGACTCGGTCATGCGTTCCAGGCGCGCAGCACCCGGCGCTCGCGCTCGAAGCCGAGGGTGGAGAGCGCGGCGGTCGCGAGCACGAGCTTGCCGCCGCCGTCGGGGCCGAGCCCGATCCAGCGGCCGCCGAGCTCGCGCAGGAGGTGCGAGTGGGCGAAGATCAGCGTGTCCCCGCCGGCGGCGAGCGCGCGCTCGATCACCCGGTCTGCGCGGGCGGAGAGCTGCTCGAGCGTCTCGCCGCCGGGGATGTCGTCGCGCCACACGTCCCAGCCTGGGCGCTCGACGCGGATCTCCTTGGTGGTGCGGCCCTCGTACTCGCCGTAGTCGCGCTCCTTGAGGTTCTCGTCGGGCTCGGCGCCGGCGAAGCCCGCGAGCTCGGCGGTCCGGCGGGCGCGGCGCAGCGGCGAGGTCAGCACGAGCGCGAACTCGCGGCCCTCGAGCCTGGGAGCGACCGCCGCGGCCTGGCGCTCGCCCTCCTCGGTGAGCGGGAGGTCGGTGTTGCCCGTGTGGCGCATGGAGCGGCTCCACTCGGTCTCGCCGTGGCGGACGAGGACGATCTCGGCGCTCACAGCTTCCCCCGGTAGCGCTTCATCGCGGGGCGGCTGAAGTCGCCGTGGGTCTGGGTGCGCAGGCGGGCGACGCGCTCGTGGTGGTAGGGGCTGCTCAGGCTCTCGGCGTGCCCGATGACGTTCTTCGTGGCGATCGCGTAGCGGGACTGCAGCCAGCGCGTGAGGTTCAGCGACGCCCTGAGCTGGCCGCGGCCGGCCGAGGATCTCGGCGTCGGACATGCCCACGTGCTCGATCCCGATCGCGCGGTCGTTGAGCCCGACCGTGTGGCGGCAGATCAGCTTGAGGCTCACGAGCTGGTAGATCGTGCCGTCCCGGTCGACGATGAAGTGCGCGCACACGCCCGGCCGCTCGTGGAGCTCGACGTCAGGGGCGTTGGCGGCGAACGTGTTGTAGGCGGACGAGAACGTCGAGGAGGCGGTGTAGTGCTCGACGATCACCTTGGGGCGGAGGGTGTGGGTGGAGGTGCCGTAGTGGCGCTCGGCGTACGCGCGGGTCTGGGCCTTGCGGGTCGCGCCGAAGGGGATCCTGCGCCACACGATCGGCGGCCTCGACTGGGCGGCGGCCGCCGACGGGGCGGCCGCCAGCACCGCGCGGGCATGGCGCCGCGCGGCGGCCGCGCCCAGGGATCCCGCGGGCAGCTCGACGACGAACGCGTTCGTCCCCGGGAAGCGGTGGTTCTGCCAGCTCGTGGCGGTGCCGCGGTAGTTCGGCAGCGCGCGGGCGGGCAGGCCGACGCGGCGGGCGTAGGCGCGGACAACCCGCGGGTCGGCGCCCGACGACAGGTTCACCAGCCGCATGTGCTGGTGGTACCAGACGGTGACCGCCGGGCGCAGGCGCCGGACCAGCCGCCGCACGGCGCGCGACTCCGGCTCGGAGAACGCGCGCGCGCCGGGGAAGTAGGTGTCGAACGGGCTGCCGCCGCCGGCCCAGCGGCGGCCGAAGTTGCGGTTCAGGTCGACGCCGCGGGCGTTCTGGCGCGTGCCGCGTCGGACGCCGTCGGGGTTGACGGAGTCGACCAGCCACAGCTCGACCCCCGGCGGCGGCGTCGAGCGCCGGAGCCGGTCGAGCACCGCGCGGCCGGCGGTCTCGTTGCCGTGGATCGAGCCGACGACGAGCACCCGGGTCGCTCCCTCACCCACCCGCTCCGCGCGCAGCGGCCGGTCCTGCGCGGAGTGCCCGAACAGGAGCGACGCGGCGGCAGCAGCCAGAGCGAGCATCCGCGGCACGGTAGCGTCCGGCCATGGACTCGATCGTGATCGTCGGCGCCGGCACCTTCGGCGGCTCGCTCGCCTGGTGGCTCGCCCGCGACGGCGTGGAGGTGACGCTGGTCGACCAGTTCGAGCCCGGCGACCGCCGCGCCACGTCCGGCGGCGAGACCCGCCTGATCCGCTGCGGCCACGGCGACGACGCCTTCTACACCGCCTCCGCCCGGCGCGCGCGCACGCTCTGGCGCGAGCTCGAGGCGGAGTCCGGCACCGATGTGCTGATCGAGTGCGGCCTGGTCTGGTTCGCGAGAAGCACCGACGGCTGGGAGGCCGCCTCGGAGGAGACCATGCGCGCACAGGACATCCCCGTCGAGCGCCTGGGCGTCGACGAGGGCGAGCGGCTGTTCCCGAGCTTCCGCGGCGACGACCTCGAGTTCCTGGTGCACGAGCCGGAGGCCGGCGTCCTGCGTGCGCAGCTGGCGACCCAGACCCTGGCCGCTCAGGCGGAGGCCCACGGTGCCCGCGTGGTCCGCGGGCGAGCCGCGGCCGAAGGGGAGCAGGTCGTGGTCGGCGGCGAGACGTTGGAGGCCGATGCGGTGGTGTGGGCGTGCGGCGGCTGGCTCGCCGGCCTCTTCCCCGGCCTCGCGAACGTGAAGACGACGCGCCAGGACCTGTTCTTCCTCGACGGCGGCGAGCCGTGGTCGCACGCTCCCGGCTGGGTCGACTACGACGGCGCCGTCTACGGCACCGGCGACCTCGACGCGCTCGGGGTCAAGGGCGCGCCCGACTTCGAGGGCCCGCAGCTCGCTCCCGACGACGACCTCCCGCCGACCAGCCCCGACAACGAGCGCTGGATCCGCGAGTACTTCTCCCGCCGCTTCCCCGCGCTCGCCGACGCGCCGCTGAAGTCGTCGACGAGTTGCCGCTACGAGCTCAGCCCCGACTCGAACTTCATCGCCGCCTCGCATCCCGAGCACCCGAGCGTGTGGCTGCTCGGCGCCGGCTCCGGCCACGGCTTCAAGCACGGCCCGGCGATCGCGGAGCACCTCGCCACGGCACTGCGCGGCGGGAAGCCGATGCCCGAGCGCTTCAAGCTCGGCGAGCGCGAGGCGGGGCGCTCGATGCGGACCGCGGGGTCGAACCCCGGCGAAGCGGGGCCCTGACCTCCCGGTTGCGCTGAGCCCCGAAGCCGGAGAGGATCGGGCGCATGTACGACTACGTGATCGTCGGCGCCGGCTCAGCCGGCTGCGTGTTGGCCAACCGCCTGTCCGAAGACCCGGACGTCTCCGTCTGCCTCGTCGAGGCCGGCCCGCCGGACAGCGAGGACGGCCTCCACATCCCGGTGGCGTTCTCGCAGCTCTACAAGACCCCGTTCGACTGGGACTTCGCGACCGAGCCGGAGCCCGCGCTCGACGGCCGCAGCGTCTACCTCCCGCGCGGCCGCGTGCTCGGCGGCTCCTCGTCGCTCAACGCGATGATCTACATCCGCGGCAACCGCCGCGACTACGACGAGTGGCGCGACCTCGGCAACGCCGGCTGGGGCTGGGACGACGTGCTCCCCTACTTCAAGCGCGCCGAGGACAACGAGCGCGGCGCCTCGGAGTTCCACGGCGCCGGCGGTCCGCTCAGCGTCTCCGACTCGCACTCGATGCACCCGCTCGCCGACGCGTTCGTGGAGGCGGCGGCCGCCACCGGCATCAAGGCCGTCGACGACTTCAACACCGGCGAGCAGGACGGCGTCGGCCGCTACCAGCTGACGCAGCGAGGAGGCATGCGCTGCTCGACCGCGGTCGCCTACCTCCACCCCGCGCTGCCGCGGCCCAACCTGACGCTGATCCCGATGGCGTTCGTGACGCGGGTGCTGTTCGACGGCCACCGCGCCTCCGGCATCGAGGCCGTCGTCGAGGGCGCGCCGACCGAGCTGCCGGCTGCCCGCGAGGTCATCCTGTGCGCGGGCGCCTACCAGTCGCCGCAGCTGCTGATGCTCTCCGGCATCGGCCCCGCCGACGACCTGACCGGGCTCGGCATCGACGTGCGCCTCGACCAGCCCGCGGTCGGCGGCAACCTGCAGGACCACCTCAACGCCGGGATCATCCTCTTCACCGATGACCCGACGACGCTCGAGACGGCGGAGACCGAGGAGAACGTCGCGCTCCTGCAGACCCAGGGCCGCGGTCCGCTGACGTCCAACATCGCCGAGTCCGGCGGCTTCTGGCGCACCCGCGACGACATCGAGGCGCCCGACATCCAGTTCCACTTCGCGCCGGTCATGTTCGCCGACGAGGGGCTGATGGACCCGTTCGACCACGCCTACTCCTACGGCGCGTGCGTGGTCAAGCCGAGCTCCCGCGGGCGCGTCTCGCTGCGGTCCGCCGACCCCGTGGACAAGCCGAAGATCCTCACGAACTTCCTCGGCACCGAGGAGGACTGGGCGGTCCAGGTGGCCGGCATCCGCAAGTGCCTGGAGATCCGCGAGCAGGCGCCGCTGAAGGGATACGAGCGCGAGCCGTACGAGGTGCCCGACGGAGACGACGAGGCGGCGATCCGCGCGCACGTCCGCGCGAAGGGCCACCACCTCTACCACCCGGTCGGCACGTGCGCGATGGGCTCGGTGGTCGACGCCGACCTGCGCGTCCAGGGCGTCGAGGGCCTGCGCGTGGTCGACGCCTCGGTGATGCCGACGCTCGTGCGCGGCAACACCAACGCGCCGACGATCATGATCGCGGAGAAGGCCGCGGACCTGGTGCGCGGGACGGTGGCGGCGCCGGAGGCCGCGGCGACGGCTTAGGACTCGCGCGCGAAGGCGATCACGGCCCCCGCCACCGCGGCGAGGGGCACGGCGAGGAACGCGCCGACGAGGCCTGCGATGACGCCGCCTGCGGTCAGCGCGAGCAGCACGACGACCGGGTGCAGCTCGAGCCGCTTCCCGACCAGCAGCGGCTGCAGCAGGTTGCCGTCGAGCTGCTGCACGACGAGGATCCAGACGCCGACCACCGCCGCCGCGATCCCGCCCTTCGCGACGAGCGCGACGAGCACCGCGGCGGCCCCGACCACGACCGCGCCGACGACCGGGAAGAAGGCGGCGAGGAAGGTCAGCACGGTCAGCGGCATCGCGAGCGGCACGCCCATCACGAGCAGCACCGCCCCGATCAGCAGCGCGTCGATCAGCGCCACCAGCGCGATCCCGTGCACGTAGCCGGAGAGCACCCGCCAGACGCGCTGCCCGAGCTCCTGGGCGCCCTTCTCGCGGCCGCCGAACAGGCCCGCGATCCAGCCGTACATCTGGCGCCCGTCCTTGACGAAGAAGAACGTCAGCACGAGCGTGAGCAGGATCGCGGCGATGACGTTGAGGGCGGCCAGCGCGCCCGACACCGCGCCGCCGGCCAGCTGGTTGCCGCTGCCCTTCAGCGACTCGACGCCGTCGTCGATCGCCTTGTCGACCTCGGCCTGCGAGACGCCGAGCGGCCGCAGCAGCTCGCCCGCCTTGCGGCTGCCCTGCTCGACGCTGGTGCCGACCTCGCCGAGCTCGGAGACGAACTGCGGGACGATCAGCGCCAGCACGACCGCGATCAGCGCGATCCCGGAGATCACCGTCACGAGCGCGGCCGCGCCCGGGTGCATGCCGCGATCGCGCAGCCGGTGCGCGAGCGGTGCGAGCAGCGTCGCCAGCAGCAGCGCGACGACGGTGGGCACGACGACGAGCAGCAGCTTGCCCGCCACGTAGCCGGCGGCCACGATCGCGAACGCGACCAGCAGCACCCGCCACGTCCACGCGGCGGCCACCACGAGCCCCTGCGGGACGCCCTCGGGCGGCCCCGCGGTCAGCTCACGGGCGACTCCGTTGCCCCGTGCCCTCGTGGCAGGCTGCGCACGCGCCATGTCCCCTGGGGTTGCCCGGACTGGCGCGCGCGCATTCCTGCGCGATCAGACGGCGCAGGTGGCGAGGCCGCGCTTCTCGAGGTAGCGCTGGTGGTACTCCTCGCCCGGCCAGAACGTCGTGGCCTCGGTGATCTCGGTCGCGATCGGCTGCGAATGGCGCGCCTGGGCGCGCTCCTTCGCGGCGGTCGCGATCTCGACCTGCTCGGGCGAGTGGGTGAAGACGGCGGTGCGGTACTGCGTGCCGAAGTCCGGGCCCTGGCGGTTGACCTGGGTCGGATCGTGCAGTTCGAAGAAGCGGTCCACGAGCTGCTCGTAGCTGACCTTCTCGGGGTCGAACTCGACCTCGACCGCCTCGGCATGGCCGGTCGTGCCGGTGCAGACCTCCTCATAGGACGGGTCGTCCTTGTGCCCGCCGGTGTAGCCGACGACGGCGCTCTTGACGCCCGGGGTGTTGCGGAACTCCACCTCGACGCCCCAGAAGCAGCCCGCCGCGAACGTTGCCTTCTCAGTTGTCATGCTTCGATTCTGGCAGCCCTTACAAGGGCCGCGCGCGGCGTCAGCGCAGCGGGGCGGGGCGGGCGCGCGCGCCCTTCTTGTACGTCCGCATCACGATGCGGCGCTTGACGACGCGGTTGCCGACCACCGAGCGCATGCGCGCGGTCACGGTGATGCCGACGCGGCCCTTGTGATGCAGCCGCTTCTTGAGCTTGCGCAGCGCCTTCTTGGTGAGCTTGAGGGTGAAGCGCTTCTCCTTGCCGACGCGCTTGACCTTCACCCAGCGCTTCTGCTTCTTGATCACCTTCTTGCCCATGATCACGCGGCGCTTCTTCGCCTTCTTGCCCTTGGCGCGGGGCTTCGGCGCGTTGTCGATCTTGGCGTTGAACTGGAGCTTGCACCTGACCTCGCAGGAGGCGTAGACCTTCAGCTTGCGCGGCTTGATCACGCGCTGCGCGGGCACGCGCAGGGTCACGAGCCTGGGCGGCCGCGTGCCGTCGCCGGTGATCGGGCTCGGGCCGGGCGCCGGCGCGGGGTTGCCCGGCGTCGCCGGCGTCTTCGGCGGCTTCGGCGCGACCGGCTCCCGCTCGGTCAGCGCCCACGTCATCGCCACCTCGAGGCGCGAGCCCTGCTGAGCGTTGTCGCCCAGGCCGGGGCCCGCGGGCACGCCGGTGTCGGGGAAGGTCGCGGTGAGGCGGTAGGTGCGGGACTGGCGGCCCTTGAGGTCGGCGAGCAGCAGGGGCGTCGAGCGCGACAGCGTCGTGTCGACCGGCGCGCCGCCGCTCGTGAGGTCATCGATCCGCAGCTTCATCACGCTCGAGAGGCGGCCGCCGTAGACGCCGGGCTGTTCCTGCAGGCCGCCGAGCGTGAGCGCGAGCTTGCCGGGCCGGTCGCCCTTGTTGGCGAGCGTGATGAGGCCGGTGACGGAGTCGCCCGGCATGATGCCCTCGCCGTGGAGGAGCGCGGTGCCGGCGCGGCTGGACGAGAGGGTGATGGGGCCCTCGGCGGCCATGCCGCTGAGCTCCGGGCCCTTGGGCAGCGCGAAGGCGCCGGCGGAGATCGCCAGCGCCAGGATCAGAGTTGCAATCGCTGCCCCGTAGCCGCGCATCTCATGCCGCCTCGTGCTCGGCGGCCGCGAGCTTCGCGCGCTCGGCGGCGAGCCGGCCGCCTTCGCGCCACAACTTTCCGAGCATCGCCAGCGCGATCAACAGCGCCGGGGCGACCAAGAGGATGAGCCGCAGCTGCGGCGTGCCGAGCGTGACGTAGAGCCAACCCAGGTAGGGGACCGCGAAGCTGTAGCGAGCTTGCGTCGGCTGATCGAGCGTGAAGGGCCGCATGTCGGGCTTCGCGACGTTGTCGCCCTGGGTGCGGAACAAGGGGCTGCCGTGCAGCTGCTTCGGGTGCTTGACCGAGATGATCCGGTGCGTCACCGGCTGTGAGCGCCCGGGCGGGACGTAGGTGATGACGTCGCCCTTGCGCAGCTGCGCGACGGGGACGATCTCATCGAAGACGAGCGAGCCCTTGTGGATCGTGGGCTCCATCGAGCTGCCCACCAGCACGTAGCGCTCGTAGCCGAACAGGCTGGGGGCGAACGTCACTGCCACTGCCGCGAACGCGAGCAGCACCAGAACGGACACGAGCCCGCGGCCGACCAAGGAGGTCAGCGCGCGGGCTCGGGTCACGATGGTCGCGGACGACCGGGTCATTACTGGCTGACCGACTCCCAGTTGTAGTCGACGGTCACCGAGTCGTTCTTGTAGAGGTTGTCGCCGGCGTCGGGGCCCGAGGGGAGGCCGCCGTCCGGGAACGTGACGGTGAAGCGGTACTCGCGGCTGCTGCCGGCGGCGATCGTGCCGGCCGGGCGGACGCCCATGGCGCCGAGCTTGCCGCTGTACATGGTGACCGGCGTCGCGTCGGAGACGTCCTGGACGAGCAGGTCGAGCTTCTCCGAGAACGGATGAGCCGGGTCCGAGTTGGCGACGTTGGACTTCGTGAGGCTGAACACGCCGGCGCCGTCACCGGTGTTGGAGAGCGTGACCGTGCCGACGGCCGAATCGCCGGGCATCAGGTTGTCGACCGAGAGGATCGCGCCCGACTGGGAGTTGCCGTGGCTGAGCGTGCCGGCGGTGACGATGTTGCCGGCGTTGGCCGAGGTCGCCGTGAAGCTGGCGCCTGAAGCGACGGCCATCATCGCGGCGAGCATGAGGACGGCGAGAGCGCCGACCAGCTTGCGGGGGGAAGCCTGCCAGAGGGCAGAAACGCGCTGCATTGGGTTTTCCGTTCCTTTCGGGGGGTGGGGGGACACCTGAGGGATCACGCCCCCTATCGGCGCGATGGAACGGTTCGCTTTATTTTCTAACTCGGACGTTCGTCCAGGGTGGACGTGCGTCCGACCGCGGATCAGTCCACTAACCGGCGCTCTACGGCCCAGCGCGAGAGCTCGTGGCGGTTGGACAGCTGCAGCTTCCGGAGCACCGCCGACACGTGCGCCTCGACGGTCTTGGCGGAGATATGGAGCCGTGCCCCTATTTCCTTGTAGAGGTAGCCGCGGGCGATGTGCTGGAGCACCTCGCGCTCGCGCGCGGTCAGCTGGTCGAGCTCCGGGTCGACGGCCGCCGGCACCGGCGCCGCGCCCCCGCCGCCGGCGAACGCGTCGAGCACGAAGCCCGCGAGCCGCGGCGAGAAGACGGCATCGCCGCCGGCCACGCGGCGCACCGCGTCGGCCAGCTCCGGCCCGGAGATCGTCTTCGTCACGTAGCCGCGCGCGCCGGCGCGGATGATCGCGATGACGTCCTCGGCCGCGTCGGAGACCGACAGCGCGAGGAAGCGCTGGGTCGGCCGCTTCAGCGCGACGTCGCGGATCACCTGCACGCCGCCGCCGCCCGGCATCTGGACGTCGAGCAGCACGACGTCGGGCTCGAGCTCGACGATGCAGCGCACGGCGTCCTCGACGGTGGCGGCGTCGCCGAGCACCTCGACGAGGCCGTCGAGCTCGGCGCGTACGCCGGAGCGGAACAGCGAGTGGTCGTCGACGATGACGACGCTGGGGGTCTCGGCCGTCATGCCCGCCGCAGCCTCAGCTCGACCTCGGTGCCCTCGCCGGGGACCGAGTGGATGACCGCGTCGCCGCCGTGGCGCTGCATCCGCCCGACGATCGACTCGCGTACGCCGCGCCGGTCGGCGGGGATCGCCTCGGGATCGAAGCCCGGGCCGCGGTCGCGCACGAACACCTCGGCGCCGTCGTCGCTCGCCTCGGCGTAGACCGACACAGCGGCGCCGCCGCCGAACTTGGCGGCGTTGACGATCGCCTCGCGCGCGGCGGCGACCAGCGCCTCGGCGTCGTCGTCGAGCGGGTGGTCGCCGACCGCCACCACGTCGACCGCCACGCCGTGCGCCTCCTCCGCCTCTGCGGCTGCGAGCTCGAGCGCGGCGGCGAACGTCGAGCGGTCGCCGAACGGCCGGCCGCCGTTGAGCCACGCCCGCAGCTCGCGCTCCTGGCGCCGGGCGAGGCCCGCGACCTCCCGCGGGTTGTCGGCCTGGCGCTGCATCAGCGCCAGCGTCTGCAGCACCGAGTCGTGCAGGTGGGCGGCGAGCTCGGCGCGCTCCTGCGAGCGCACCCGCTCCGCGCGCTCGTCCGCGAGCCCACGCACGAGCCGGATCCACCACGGGGCGAGGATCAGCGTGCCCGCCACGAGCACCACGACGATCGGCAGCAGCACGTCGCGCGCGGGCGCGAGCGCGTCGTTGAAGTAGAGGAACAGCAGCGCGGCGCCCACCACGAGCGCGACGCCGAGCGCCGCGCGCCCGAGCGCGCTGCCGCTCTCGCGCCGGCGCTCCTCGCGCTCGGCCTCGGCCGGGGCGGGCGCGGCGGCGCGTGCCGACTGGCGCCAGATCAGCGCGCCGCCGGCGGCCGCGAGCACGACCGGCCACACGAGCCCGTCGCCGATCCACAGGCCCCACTCGCGGAACAGGAGCAGCAGCGCCATCATCAGCATCCCGATGCCGGTCGCCACGCTCCACGAGTCACGGCTGCCCGGCACGCGCAGCGGGGTCGTGCGCGTCTCACCGACGGCGGGCAGCAGCGCCCACGCCAGCAGGTAGAGGAACACGCCCAGGCCGCCGGCCGCGCTCGCCGCGATGAACACGATGCGCAGGACGATCGGGTCGATCCCGAGCCGCCCCCCGAGACCCGCGCAGACGCCACCGATGATCGCGCCGTCACGATCGCGGCGCAGCGGCGGTGGCGCCGCGGCCGGCTGCTCCAGCGCGCTCATGCCCGCCATGTTCGCAGGAGGACTCAGCGACGTTTCCCGGCGAGTCCGACCGCGAGCAGGATCGTGCCGATCGTGCCCAGCAGCGCCGGCCAGAGATAGCCGAAGCGCAGATCGATCGTGTCCGTCTGGTCGAGCAGGAGCAGGACGCCGAGCGCGCTCACGGCGAGCCCGGCGACGAGCGAGGCGGGGTCGAAGTCGCGCGGGGCCATCATGCGGCCTCCGTGCAGGCGAGGTTGGCGTCCGTACCCGGGATCGGCAGGGCGCTGTTGCCGCCGAACCGCCAGTTGTCCTCGAAGCGCTGGTCGACGCGGTTGTTGTCCTCCCAGTCGGTGAACTGCGAGCGGCTGTTGACGACCTGCAGCTCGCCGATGCCGACGTCGCCGTCGATCACCAGCCGCTTGACGCTGCCGTTGTCGACCGGGCTGCGGCGCCAGTCGATGTCGAGGCCGCCGCTGTCGCGGTCCAGCACGCGGGCGTAGCCGGCGCCGATGCGCACGTTCGAGGCGACGCAGACGTCGTCGGGCACGATCACGCGCAGGCTGCCGATGCCCATGTCGAGCTTCAGCGGCGTGCGCCCGGCCGGCAGGTCGACCTGGGTCAGGTCGAGGTTCAGCTCGCCCATGCCGAGCTCGTAGCCGTCGCGCAGCTCGTTGACGGACGTGGGCGCGTAGTCGCGGTCGCCGACGCCGCCGTCGACGTCGATCCCTGCCGCGGCGACGAAGCCGAGCGGGATCGCGAGGATGAGCGCGGGCAGCACGAGCCAGCGGCGGCCGCCGAGGAACGCGGACACCGTCAGGGCGGCGCCGACCGCGATCACGAGGCCGGCGATCACCGCGCCGCCGCCGGCGGCGGCGCCGACCACGACGGCGAAGAAGCCGACGAGCGAAACGACGAGCAGCAGCAGGACGAGGCCGATCTTGGCGGCGGGGTTGCCCTCACCCTCGCTGCCGCCCGCGGCGCGCCACAGCAGCACGCCGACGAGGCCGATCAGCGCGATCCCGATCAACGGGGGCGCGAGGAAGAACAGGCCTGGACCGATCAGCACCAGCGCGGCGAGCGCCAGCACGATCCCGCCCACGATCGTCGCGGCGCGGCTGCGGTCCGCCGGCTCCTGGCCCGGCACCGCGTCGGAGGGGACGAGCAGCCAGGCGGCGAGGTAGGCGAGCACGCCGGCGCCGCCGGCCAGCGCCAGGACGACGAAGCCGATGCGGAAGATGATCGGGTCGATGTCGAAGTAGCGCCCGAGGCCGCCGGAGACGCCGCCGAACACGCGGTCGGAGGCGGAGCGGGTCAGCTTCCGCGGCCGCGGGCCCTCCGCCATCGGCTGCGTGGCGGCGGTCGGCCGATCCTCTTCGGGCGGCAGTTCGGGCTTCTCGGGAGGGGTGGGGGCATCGGTCATCGAATGAATCCAGTCTGCGGGGAGGGGACGCTCAGAAGGCTGCCCGACGGACGCGCCCGTGCCAATTGGGAATTGCCCCTAGGGGATGCCCCGGGGATGTCTCGTATCAAGAGCCTCAAGTCGCGCTCCTAGACTGACGACAAGTGAGTACGCCACGAAGTGAGTTTCCGCACATGACCAGCGAACGCACCCAGGCCTATGGCCGCATCGTGAAGACGCTCGAGGATCTCGGGCCCGCCAAGCTGCAGGCCGCCGAGCAGGAGCGCATCCGTGACGCCGCGGACACGCTGATCTTCGCGACCGGCCCCGACGATCACGTGATCGCCGCCCTCGACGACGTGACCGCGCTCGCGGCCCACCTCACCGAATCCGGCCGCTGGACCGACGAGCGCGCCGCGCAGCTCGTCGACGACCTGGCCGCCACGGGCCCGCTGGCCCCGGTCGCCTAGCCCCCGTCGATCGGAAGGCTCCCCGCCGATGCAGCGGGGTAGCCTCGCTGTATGGATGTTCTCGTTGCCGGCGGGCACGGCCAGATCGCCCGCCATCTCCTCCGCAAGCTGTCGAGCGCCGGCCACCACGCGCGCGGCATGATCCGCAACCCCGACCACGCCGCCGACCTCGAGGCGGACGGCGCGGTGCCGGTTCTCTGCGACCTCGAGCACGACGACCCGGAGCCGCACATGGGCTCGGCGGACGCGATCGTCTTCGCCGCCGGCGCGGGGCCCGGGAGCGGAGCCGAGCGCAAGCGGACGGTGGACTACGGCGGCGCGGTGAAGCTGATCGAGGCGGCGCAGAAGCTGGGCGTGCGCCGGTACCTGATGGTGTCCTCGATGGGCGCCGGCGATCCCTCGTCGGCGAGCGAGCAGATGCGCCCCTACCAGCAGGCCAAGCACGACGCCGACGTGGCGCTCGCGGACTCGAGCCTCGACTGGACGATCGTGCGCCCGGGGCGCCTGACCGACGGGCCCGGATCCGGGCAGGTCGATCTGGCGGGGCGGCTGGGCCGCTACGGCGAGGTCCCGCGCGAGGACGTCGCGTCGGTGCTGCTCGCGATGCTCGAGGCCGAGAACACCGTGCGCGGGACCTACGAGCTGCTCGGCGGTGACGTGCCGGTCGACGAGGCCGTCGCCGCCTTGTGACGTGACCGTCACGCTCCGCGACGGCTCGCGGGTCGACATCCGGCCGGTGCGCCCGGAGGACAAGGACCTGTTCGTCCGCGGCTGGCAGCGCTTCGGCGAGGAGTCGCGCTACCGGCGCTTCATGGGCGCGAAGGGGGGCCTCACCCGCCACGACCTCGCCTACTTCACCGAGGTCGACCACGTCGACCACGAGGCGCTCGGCGCGCTCGACGCGGAGACCGGCGAGGGCGTCGGCGTCGCGCGCTACATCCGGCTCGGCGAAGGTGCGCGGGTGGCGGAGGCCGCGGTCGCGGTGGTCGACGACTGGCAGGGCCGCGGGCTCGGCGGCGAGCTGCTCCGCCGGCTCACAGCCCGCGCGCACGCGAACGGCATCGATCGCTTCCACGCCAGACTGTTCGCGTTCAACAAGGGCATGCTCAACCTGTTCGGCGCGCTCGGGGACATGACCGTCCGCCGCGGCGGAGGCATCGACGAGATCGAGATCGACGTCGAGCTCCCGTGCGAGTCCGGCGACTGCCTCAAGACCGCCCTGCGAGCGGCGGCCGAGGGCCAGGTCGGGCTGCGGTCGTGAGCGGCGAAGGGGCGCCGCGGGGCGGCCTCGTCGCCGGCGGGCGCGAGGGCGGCGCCTTCGGCCGCCGCCGGCTCCTGCTCGCGGCAGGCGCGCTCGCCCTCGGCGCGTCCGAGGCGCGGGCGATGCCCGCTCGCGACTGGGCCACTCCCTCCGCCCGGCGCGCCGGCGGCGCCAAGCCGCGGGCGCTCCGCGAGCTCGCGCGGCGCGTTCGCGGGCCGGTGATCCGGCCCGGCGCGGCGCGCTATGCGACCGCCGCCCGGGTCTACAACGCGCGCTTCGACGGCACGCGGCCGGATGCCGTCGTCGAGCCGGTCGACTCGCGCGACGTGCAGGCGATCCTTCGCTGGGCCGACCGGCATGACGTCCGCGTCACCGCCCGCTCGGGCGGCCACTCCTACGCCGGCTACTCGACGCTCGGCGAGGGCGTCGTCGTCGACCTGCGGCGGCTCGACGGGATCGCCGTCGGCTCGCGCACCGCGAGCGTCGGCGCCGGCGCGCACGCCATCGCGATCGTCGACTTGCTCGCCCGCCGCGGCGGCGCGGTGCCGCTCGGTTCCTGCCCGACGGTCGGGCTCGGCGGGCTCGCGCTCGGGGGCGGCTACGGGCTCGCCGCCCGCGCGTGGGGGCTGACCGCCGACAACGTCACCCGCATCACCGTCATCACGCCCGACGGCCGGCTCCGGCGCGTCGATCGCCGCCACGACGCGGACCTGTTCTGGGCGCTGCGCGGCGGCGGCGGTGGCAACTTCGGCATCGCCACGCGCTTCGAGCTGCGCGTGCACCGTGCGGCACGCGCCGCCTGGTTCCGCGGCACGCTGCCGGACGGCGCCGCCGCCATCGCGGCGTGGCAGGCGTGGGCGCCGGAGACCGACCCGCGGCTCACCGCGCTGCTGCAGCTCGGCAGCAACGGGAGCGTCGACGTGCTCGGCCAGTACCTCGGCTCCGAGGCGCAGCTCGACGCCAACCTCGGCGCGCTGCGCCGCGCGGGCGCCTCGCTCACCACCGGCACGTCGGCCTACGGCCCGCTGCAGGTCCGGTGGGCGAACGGGCGCACGAGCCCGCGCTCGAGCTTCTCGGCGAAGTCGCACTACGTCACCCGCGCGCTCCCCGCCCGCACCCGCGACGCGCTGGTCGCCGAGCTCGCGCGTGGCAGCTGCAGCCTCCTCCTCGACGCGTACGGCGGCGCGCTGAACCGCCCCCGCGCCCGCGACACCGCCTTCGTCCACCGCGACGCGCGCTACTCGATCCAGTACCTCACCTACGCCGGCGACGACGCCGGGCTCCGCCGCCTGCATCGCATCGTCGCGCCGTACGCCGAGGGCGCCTACCAGAACTACATGGACCCCGAGCTCAACGGCTGGCGCCGCGCCTACTACGGCCGCAACCTGCCCCGGCTGGAGGCGGTCCGAGAGCGCTACGACCCAGACCGCCGCTTCCGCTTTCCGCGCTCCGTCTAGATGAGCAACGACTCATCTGGGTCTCACGGGCGCTTCACGTTCGCCCCCGAGGGTTCCGTCCGTCCCCGAACGGAGTGAGGTGCCGTGATGGAGAAGCGCTGGAAGACCTATGCCACGAAGATCGGTGCAGGCGGGCTGATCGTCGCGGTCGCCGCCGTGCCCACGGTGGCGTCGCCGCCGACCGCCCGCGGCGATGCAGGGCCCGTGGCCGTCGCGTCGGGCAACTCGAGCTCGAACTCGTCGAGCAACTCGAGCTCCAACTCCTCGAGCAACTCCAGCTCGAACTCGAGCTCGAACTCCTCGAGCAACTCGAGCTCGAACTCCAGCAAGAAGTGCAAGAAGAAGAAGGCAAAGCGCAAGAAGCGCTGCCGGCGGTAGGGGCATGCGCGTCCTGGGGCGGCGGGCGGCGCCGCACATCGAGTTCCTGTGCGCACCCGAGGACAAGGGGGTCGTCGCCGAGCCGGTCCCGGCGCGGACGGTCCATCCCGGGTGGTACAGCGCGCTCGCGGGCACCGACACGCACGAGCTGAGCGCGAACAACAACGGGCTCACGGTGAAGCGCTGCCTGCCGTTCCTGGACGCCATGAACACGGGCTGGCTGCTCCCGCTGGCCGCGACCGTTCGCCTCGAGATCAGCGAGTCTGGACGCGAGGTCGCAGCCGGCTGGGAGTTCGACCGCGAGCTGGTGAGCCCCCACAGCGCGTTCCAGGCAGCCGGCAACCCCTACGAGCCACGGCCGCTGCTGAAGTTCACGAACCCCTGGATCATCAGCACCGCCCCCGGCTGGAGCTGCCTGTTCCTCCCGCCGCTCAACCGCCCCGGCGGCATCGTCGAGGTGCTCGCCGGCGTCGTCGACACGGACACCTACCGCGCGCCGGTCAACCTTCCGTTCGTCGCGCTCGCCGGCGACGGCGTCCATACGCTCGCCAAGGGCACGCCACTCGCCCAGGTGATCCCGTTCGAGCGCGCCGGCGCGGTCGTCGAGGCGGTGATCCGCGCCGCCACGGAGGACGAGGAGGCCGAAGCGGAGCGCATCCGCCGCAACACCCTTGCGGGCGCCGGCTGGTACACCCGCCACGCGCGGGGGTCACGCTAGGGCGTCACGGGCGCGACCGCCTTGCGCGCCTGGCGCTCGGGCGGGATGCGCACCACGTCCCACGCCAGCCCGGTCTTCTCCATCGCCCAGATGACGCCGGCCGACACGTCGAGCTCCCACGGCTTCATGCCGTGCCGGAACGAGGTCGGGAACGCGTGGTGGTTGTTGTGCCACGACTCGCCCAGCGAGAGCGGCGACAGCCAGAACAGGTTGCGCGACTCGTCTTCGGTCTCGAACCGCCGGCGTCCGAAGAAGTGGCACAGCGAGTTGATCGAGTAGGTCACGTGGTGCAGGAGGAACACGCGCACCAACCCGCCCCACAGCATCCCCGTCAGCCCGGTCACGAGCGAGCCGCCGATCGCCACCCCGAGCACGAACGGCAGCGCCAGCCCGATCACCACCCACAGGATGAACGTGCGGTCGATGAAGCTGATCGTGGGGTCCGCGATGAGGTCCGGCGCGTAGCGTTCCTTCTTGCCGCGCTGCGTGTGCAGGAACAGCCACCCGAGATGCGCGTGCAGGAGCCCCCGCAGCGCGCCCGACAGACCGTGCCCGTGATCGACGTGCGGCGAGTGCGGGTCGCCCTCCTGGTCGGCGAACGCGTGGTGCTTGCGGTGGTCGGCGACCCAGGAGATCACCGGCCCCTCGATCGCCGCCGAGCCGAGCGCGGCGAGCGTCGCCTTGCACCACGTCTTCGTCTTGAACGCCCGGTGCGTGAGCAGCCGATGAAAGCCGACGGTGATGCCGAGCCCCGTCAGGACGTAGAGCACCGCGAAGATGATCACGTCGCTCCAGTGGAGGAACTGCTGCCACGCCAGCACGGCCCCGCCGGCCACGGCGAGGAAGGGCACGACGGTGAACGTCCCGGTCAGGACGCGATCGAGCCTCTCGTTTGCGACGGGTTGGACGTCGTCCCGTTCCATCACTGCGCTCATGCCCCGACTCCTACCTCACGTGGTTGTGTTCGGGCACCCTAATACCGCAACCCCTCAGTCCGCGTCCAGGACGCCCTCAAGAGCTAGTACCCGTCTGACGATCGCCAGAGACGACGCGTACGTGGAATCCATCCCGTAATACGACAACCCGCGCGCTCCGAGCGTGCGCGCCTGCGTGTACGGCGTATCTGATGCGTAGTGGATGATGCCGAAGTCGAGCGGGAGCTTCGAGAAGTTGACCGCCTCGCCGACCGGGTAGCGATCGACGTCCGCGATCTCGTAGACCGCGTCGCAGAACGGCCCCGCCTCCATCTCGACGACCGTGAACGCCTCGCGGTAGTAGTAGTCGAGGTATTCGCGGTTCTGCAGGAACGTCGACTTGACCGTGACCGCGCGCTGGTTGTCGAGCCCCGAGCCGAAGACGAGGAACGGCGCGATGTCGTCGACCGAGAACGCGTTGTCGAGCCAGTACGTCGACGCCGAGTGCTCGTCGTGGATGACCGACGAGATCATCACGTCGCCGACGTCGGCGTTGAGCGTCGCCGCCTTGCCGAGCACGTAGACGCCGCGCAGGCGGTCGCTGTCCTCGGTGATCTCGCGCAGGATGTTGTAGGCGGCGAGCCCGAGCGGATACTCGATGTTGACGATCACCGCCTCGCAGGCGGCGAGCTTGGCGCCGTCGGTGACCCCGAGCCGCGGGTCGAGCGCGGCGGGGTCGAGCCGGCACAGGTCGATGACCTGGGCGGAGACGCGCAGCGCGGTCGTGCTCGAGAGGTGCGTCACGCCGACGGCGCGCTCCTCGCGCGAGCGCTGCTCGAAGATGTCGGAGTCCTCCGGGTGGGCGGTGAAGTACTCGCGCGCCGCGAAGTAGAGGAAGTTCTCCCACGACCCCTCGGCCGCGCCGGAGCGGAACCGCTCGAGCTCCGGCCCCAGGTCGGGATCGTCGGAGCGGTCGACCCAGTCGGTGATCTCGGCCTCGCGCTCGCGCGCCGTGCCGGTGAGCAGGTTGACGATCGAGTGCGCGTTGGAGGAGACGAAGTAGATCGGCCGCTCCTCGATCGCCTGCTCCTCGAGCGTCCGCCGCACCGGCCGCCACCAGCGGCGGGTCATGCGCGCGTAGCCGACCGCGCTGCCGCCCAGCATGCGCACCCGCAGGTTGAGCCGCCGCTCGGCCACGTCGGCGATGCGTGGGCCGAACGCCGCGCCCCAGGCGCTGCGCAGCCGCGACCAGTCCTCCACCGAGCCCCCGAGCGCCGTGGCGCACTCCTCCGGCGTCGGATCGTCGCTCAGCCGGTCGGCCGCGCGCATCTTCACGCGCATCTTGTTCCACTCGATCTGGTAGGCGACGAGCGTCGGGATCAGGTCGTCGAGGTCGGACGCCGAGGCGAGCAGCACGGCCAGCACGCCGCTCCCGTCATGGAACCAGCGGCGCCGCCGGGCGGGCGCCTCCAGCGGCTGCCAGTCCTCGATCGGGCCGATGCCGGCGCGCTTGAAGACGATCGCCTCCTGCCCCATCACGATCACGTTCGCGTCGGCGACCTCGTCGGGCAGCCGGCGCGTGGCGTAGAGGAAGGCGCCGAGGTCGAGCTCCTGAGAGCCCGCCAGCGGGTGCAGGCTCGAGTTCATCGAGCGGTGGCTCGGCTCGAGCACGCGCACGAGCGTCTCCCCCGACGAGCGCAGCAGCGTCGTGTAGGTCCGGTGGTAGAGCTCGACCTCGTCGGAGCTCAGCCCGGAGGCCGCCTGCTGGGAGGGAACGCGGAGACGGGGGACAGCCATCGCGTCCCCCAACCTAGTAGGTCGTGCCTACAACGACCCGGGATCGGCGGGCACGTCGACCGCCATCTCCCGCAGCGCCTCGAGCGGCACGGCGTCGAGCGCGCGCTCGTGCGTGGAGGCGAGCACGACGAACGCCGCCGCCCCCTCCTCGTGGGCGCGGCGCCAGTTGATGGCGGTCACGCACCAGCGGTCGCCGGGCACCAGGCCGGGGAAGGCGAACTCCGGCCGCGGGGTCACGAGGTCGTTGCCGATCGAGCGCTGGTGCTCGAGGAACTCCGTCGTCACCACCGCGCAGATGGTGTGGCTGCCGACGTCGCGCGGGTCGGTGTTGCAGCAGCCGTCGCGGAAGAAGCCGGTCAGCGGATCGGTGCCGCAGGGCTCGAGCTCACCGCCGAGGACATTACGAGCGGTCACGCGGGCAGTATTACCGGCGTGCGCGTGCTCGCCCTCGCCGACAAGCCGCCGCCGGTCGACCCGGCGCTGATGGCGCGGCAGATGCGCGTGCAGGCCGTCGTCTGCCTCGGCGACCTCGACCGCGCCTGGATCGAGGGGCTGCGCACGCTGCAGCTCCCGAAGCTCGGCGTGCACGGCAACCACGACGAGCGCGACGTGCTGCGCGAGGTCGAGGTCGAGGACCTGCACATGCGGCGCACCTCGCTCGGCGCGCGGACGTTCGCGGGCTTCGAGGGCTGCGTGGAGTACGGCGGCGGCGGCGACTACCACTACACGCAGCGCAAGGCGTCACGGCTCGCCCGCCGCCTGCCGGCCGCCGACGTGCTGCTCTGCCACTGCCCCCCGTTCGGGATCAACGACGACCCCGACGATCCGGCCCACGTCGGCTTCGAGGGGCTGCGCGACTGGGTCGAGCGCCACCAGCCGCGCCACATCTTCCACGGCCACACGCACCCGGTCGCCGGGCTGGCGCAGAAGCGCCACGGCGACACGCGCGTCCACTGGATCTCGGGCGCGCGCGTCGTCGTGCTCGATTGAGGGCTACCCCGCCCGGCGGTAGAGCCGCACGGTGAGCGGCGCGAACACGGCGGTCAGCACCGCCGCCTCGCCGAGCACCAGCAGCACGTCCTCCGCCTGCGACGTGCCGGCCATCAGCCCGCGCAGCGCGGTCACGAGGTGCGAGAACGGGTTGACGTCGACGAACGCCTCGAGCCAGCCCGGCAGCGTCGACGGCTCGACGAAGGAGTTGCTCAGGAAGACGAGCGGGAACAGCACCATGAAGCCGGTGTTGAGCACCGCGTTGGGCGCGCGCATCGTCAGGCCGATGGTGGTGAAGGTCCAGCTCAGCCCGAAGGTGAAGATGACCACGAGCGCGAGCGCGGCGACCACGCCGAGCGCCCCGCCGCCGGCGCTGAAGCCCATGATGAAGCCGAGCACGATGACGACGGTGCCCGCCATCACGTAGCGCGCGCTGTCGCCCACCACCGCGCCCACGAGCGGCGCCGGCCGCCACACGGGCAGCGACTTGAAGCGGTCGACGACGCCCTTCGTGACGTCGGTGTTGAGCGCGACGCCGGAGTAGACGGCGGTGAACACCACCGACTGGGCGAGCACGCCGGGCAGGATGTACTCCAGGTACTCGCCGGTCGACCCGGCGACGGCGCCGCCGAACAGGTAGGTGAACATGAGCAGGAACAGCACCGGCGTCACCGTGACGTCGAGCAGCTGCTCCGGCACGTGCTTGATCTTCAGCATCCCGCGCCAGCCGAACGTCAGGCAGTTGGCCAGCGCGCCCGGGCGCGGGGGGCGCTCGCTCGAGGCGATCGCGGCGTTGACCGCGACGTCGAGCCGCGGCTCGTCGTCGGTGCGGGTGGCGGACGTTGCGCTCATGCCGCGACCTCCTCTTCCTCTTCGGCGGGGTGGCCGGTCAGCGCGAGGAACACCTCGTCGAGCGTCGGCTGGCCGAGCGAGAAGCCCGCGAGCTCGATGTCGAGCGCAGCGAGCGCCTCGGCGGCGCGCTCGGGATCGGGCGCCGGCACCGACAGCGCCGCCGGATCCGACTCGAGATGGACCGGCGCGTCGAGCGCCGCCACCAGCGCGGCGTGCGCCCGCTCCCGGTCGTCGGGGTCGGCGACGCGCACGTGCAGCGTGCCCTGGCCGACCGACGCCTTGAGCTGGCCCGGGGTGCCCTCGGCGATCACGCGGCCGTGGTCGATGACCGCGATGCGGTCGGCGAGCTGGTCGGCCTCGTCGAGGTACTGCGTGCACAGCAGCACGGTGGTGCCCTCGCAGGTGAGGGCGCGGATGATCTCCCACACCTGGTTGCGCGAGCGCGGGTCGAGCCCGGTGGTCGGCTCGTCGAGGAACATCAGGCGCGGGGTGACGACGATGCTGGCGGCGATGTCGAGCCGCCGCCGCATGCCGCCGGAGTAGTTCTTGACCTGGCGCGCCGACGCGTCGGCGAGGCCGAACGCGTCGAGCAGCTCGTCGGCGCGCGCCTTCGCGGCGCCGCGCGCGTAGCCGAGCAGGCGCGCCATCAGGATCAGGTTCTCGCGACCGGTCAGGTCCTCGTCGACCGACGCGAGCTGGCCGGTGAGGCTGACGTGGCTGCGAACCGTGTCGGCCTCGGTGACGATGTCGTGGCCGAGCACGCGGGCGCTGCCGCCGTCCGGCCGCAGCAGCGTGGCGAGCATCCGGATGGTCGTCGTCTTGCCTGCGCCGTTGGGCCCGAGCACGCCGTAGACCGCGCCGCCGGGGACGGCGAGGTCCACGCCGTCGACGGCGCGGGTGGATCCGAACGTCTTGCGGAGGCCGGTGGCCTCGATGGCGAGGGGGGAGCTCATGTCAGCCACACAGACTGACTGACGGGCCCCCGCTCATCGGTACGGGCAACCCCCGCCCGCGTCTCCGCCTTTAGACCGGCTTGGCCGTCATCAGGAACAGCACGAGCACGAGCAGCGCGAGCGTGATCAGCGTCCAGCGGCGCACCGTGGCGAGCGCGGCGGCGTAGCCGGCCTCGTCGCCGGCGTCGGCGGTTGCCGCGAGCCCCTCCTCGCCCTTGCGCAGCACCGTCGAGCCGAGCCCGGCGATCACGAACAGCAGCAGGAGCGAGATGCCCACCCACGCCTGGCTCCACCACTCGCCGTCGGTGGCGAGGTAGATGCCCGCAAGCAGGACGACGCCGATCGCCGGCCCTGTCACGCGCTGGCTGAACGCGATCTGCGCGCGGTGCAGCCCGGCCCGCTGCGCGAGCGGCGCGCGCGCGTTGACGGCGAGGAAGACCGGATAGGCGAACAGCGCGCCGAACGCCACCACGACGGCGGTGACGTGGACCCACAGGACGACGTCGTAGAGCGTGACGGCGACGACCGTCACAGCGCGGCGAGCACCAGCTCGGCCACGTCGTCGGGCCGGGAGAAGAAGGGTGAGTGCGAAGAGGGCAGGCGATGCACGGTACCCGCGCGCGCCGACATCGCCTCCTGCGCGGGCGGCGGCACGGCGCGGTCCTGCTCGCAGATCACGTACGTGCTCGGCACGCTCTGCCACGCCGCGGCGGACTGCGGCGTCGCGATCGCGGCCACGGACTGGCGGGTGAGTCGCGCACCCGCGGCGGCGGCCACGTCGGGCGCGCAGTCGCCGTAGAGCACCTCGCCGGTGCGCGTGGCGAGGTGCGAGCCGGCCTGCTCGTCGAGCTCGATCCAGTCCGGGAGCTCGTGCTGCATGGCGTCGAGCAGCGACTCGCCGACGTCGAGCATGAACGCGCACAGGTAGACGAGCCCCGCCGCGTCGGCCGCGCCCTCGCTGATCGCGACGCCGCCGTAGGAGTGGCCGACCACCACGGTCGGATCGGCGATCGCCGCGAGCGCGGCCCGCACCGCGTCGGCGTCGTCGGCGAGGCCCGAGGCGCCGTCGTTGCTGGGCAGGTCGAGCGTGCGCGCGTCGACGCCCGCCGCGGTCAGCCGGTCGAGGACGTCGCTCCAGCACCACGCGCCGTGCCACGAGCCGGGGACGAGCAGGACGGCGCTCACGCGACCGGCACGTCGGCGCGCACCGACGTCCCCTCTCCGCGCACGCTCTCGATGTGCAGGCGCCCGCCGAGCGCGGCGACGCGGTCCTGCAGCCCGAGCAGGCCGGAGCCCGTCGTGTGGTCGGCGCCGCCGATGCCGTCGTCGCTGACGGCGACCAGCAGCCGGTCGCCGAGCGCGCGCACCTCGACGGTGGCATGCGACGCCCGGGCGTACTTGGCGACGTTGGTGAGCGACTCGGCGATCACGTAGTAGGCCGCCACCTCGACCGCCTCGGCGGGCCGCTCGGCGACGTCGTAGGTCAGCTCCACCGGCAGCGGCGCGCGCTGCATGAGGGAGTGGATGGCGGGCTCGAGCCCGTGGTCGCTGAGCACCGCGGGATGCAGGCCGCGGGCGAGCTCCCGCAGCTCGGCGAGCGACTCGGAGAGCTCCTCGCTGACGCGCGCGATGGCGGCGCGCGCGCCCTCCGGGTCCTTGTCGATCAGGCGGTCGGCGATGCGCAGCCCGATCGCGAGCGTGACGAGCCGCTGCTGCGCGCCGTCGTGCAGGTTGCGCTCCAGCCGCTGCCGCTCGGCGTCGCCGGCGGCGACCACGCGCGCCCGCGACGCCGCGAGCTGCTCGCGCGCCTCGGCGTTGGCGAGCGCCTGGGCGACGAGCTCGGTGAACGCGGCGATCCGGTGCTCCGCCCTGGCCGCGAAGGCATGCGTGCGGGTGCTCGAGACGAGGACCCCGCCCCACAGCGCGCCGTCGAAGACGATCGGGGCGCCGACGCCGGAGGCGATCCCGAGCTGCTGCAGGCGCTCCGCGAGGCCGCCCGCCAGGCCGGTGTAGTCGTCGACGCGCTCGGGCCGCCCGCTGCGGCAGATCTTGGGAGCGAGCGTCTCGCCGTCGAGCTCGAGCCGCGCGCCGAGCGGCATGCTCGGCACGCCCGGCTCGTTCCACTGGCCGACGACGTCGGCCGTGCCGTCGTGGCGGTAGCGGACCATGTTCGCCGTCTGGGCGCCGAGCAGCCGGCCGACCTCCTCGGTGACGATCGGGAAGACGCGCGCCGGCTCGCCCGCGGTCGCCACCAGCGTGGCCACCCGCCGCAGGGCCGCCTGCTCGTCGAGCAGCGCCTGGACGACCTCGTTGCCCGCGGACGCCTCCATCGCAGACAACCCTCCCACAGACGCAGTCAGCCGGACAGCTTGCTCACCGCTCGCAGCCGTGGCAGCTCGAAGCGCGGGAACGCGTCCGGCGTCAGGTAGGTCGTCGTGTCGGCGATCTCGCCGCCACGCAGCGTGACGAGGTTGATGCCGTGGCCGACGAACCCGCCCGCCTCGTCCTCCCAGAAGTAGTGGCCGAACGCGAGCTGCCCGTTGGCCGCGACCGGGACGAGCCGCGAGCGGTGCTCGCCGTCGAGCGGGAACTCGCTCAGGAAGGTGCCGATCGCGTCGCGGCCGCGGAACCAGGTCGGGCGCGGCGGCATCGTGAGCGTGGCGTCCTCGGCGAGCAGGGCGACGACGCCGTCGACGTCGGCGTCCTCCCATGCCCGCACGTAGCGGTCGACCAGCGCGCGCAGCCGCTCGTCGCCGAGCGCGGCGAGCGTCGCCTGCTGGCTGCGGTCGGGCAGCCGTTCGTCGATCGCCTTGTGGGCGCGCTGCAACGTGCTGTAGACGGCGTCCGGCGTGGTGTCGAGCGCGACGGCGGCCTCGGCGCCCGAGAAGCCGAGGACGTCGCGGAGGATGAGCACCGCGCGCTGGCGCCCCGGCAGGTGCTGGAGCGCGGCGACGAACGCCAGCTCGACGCTCTCGCGCTGCTCGTAGCGGGCCTCGGGGCCGGCGACCGACGCGTCCAGTCCCAGCCGCGCGTCGGGATAGGGCTCGACCCACACCGGCTCGGCCAGCGGCTCGGCCGGGCCCTCGTGGCGGGCCGACGCCGGGCCGTAGTCGAGCGGCAGCACGCGCGCCGGCCGCCGCTCGATCAGCTTCAGGCAGGCGTTGGTGGTGATCTTGTAGAGCCATGAGCGCAGCGAGCTGCGCCCCTCGAAGCGAGGGAGCGCCCGCCACGCGCTGGTCAGCGCCTCCTGCAGCGCGTCCTCGGCGTCCTGCGCCGAGCCGAGCATCCGGTAGCAGTGGGCCAGCAGCTCGGGCCGGTAGGGCTCGACGAGGTCGTAGGTCGCGCCCGTCACAGCCCGTACGCCCCGATCGCGTGCAGGTCGCTGAACGCGGGCGGCTCGTCGCAGCGCTCCTCGATCCCCGCGGCGAAGCGCCGGAAGGCGCCCAGCTCGGGCAGCGGCGACGGGCGGTCGTCGCTCTGGAGCGCGACGTGCACGAAGCTCACGCCGTCCTCGAGCCGGAACGTCGCGTAGCGGATCCCGTCGGGCTCGGCGTCGGCCAGCTCGTCGTAGACCGCGCGCACGAGCGCCTCGTTCTCGGCGACGCGCTCGGGCTTGACCTTGTAGCGGACCATGACCTGTCTCATCGGATCACATCTCCTGTTCGAGGGCGGGGATCGCCCGGGTTAGGACGGGGCCGCGGCGGCGGCCGGGGAGGGCGAGGCCGGCGGCGGCGCCCGCGAGGGCCAGCCCGGCGCCGACGCCGATCGCGGGCGCGAACCCGTCGGTGAACGCGGCCGCGGAGGCGTAGCCGCCCGCGCCGGCGAAGACGGCGACCGCGACGGCGATCCCGAACACGCCGCCGAGCTCGCGCATCATGCTGTTCGTGCCGGCCGCCTTGCCGATCGCGGCCTCCTCGACCGAGCCGACCGCGGAGTTCTGCGCGGCGGGGATCGCCATCGAGACGCCGACGCCGCCGACGATCAGCGGGGCGAGCAGGCTCGTGTAGGCGATGCCGGGCTCGGCGATCAGCGCCATCCAGCCCATCCCGGCCGCCTGCAGCGACAGCCCGAGCACCATCAGCGGCCGCTCGCCGATGCGGTCGGCGAGCGCGCCGGCCACCGGCGCCACGGTGATGAACGTGGCCGTCCACGGCATCAGGCGGAGGCCGGCCTCGAGCGGGCCGTAGCCGAGCCCGTTCTGGAAGAACTGGGCGTAGAAGAACACGCACGTGAACAGCGATGCGAACGTGAAGAACATCGCCGCGTTGCTCGCCGAGAACGCGCGCGAGCGGAACATCCGCATCGGCAGCATCGGCTCGCGGGCGCGCAGCTCCCAGGCGACGAAGGCGGCGAGCAGCAGCACGCCGGCGGCGATCGCCGCGATCACCTCGGGGCTGCCCCAGCCGGCGGGGTTGCCGCGGACCAGGCCCCACACGATGCCCAGGACGCCGGCCGTCACGAGCGCGAGGCCGGGGATGTCGAGCGCGGTGTCGGGCCCGCGGCTCTCGCGCATGCGCGTGAGCACGAGCGGGATGGCGAGCAGCGCCGATCGGCACGTTGAGCCAGAAGATCCACTCCCAGGCGAGCCCGTCGACGACCGCGCCGCCCACGAGCGGCCCGGCGGCGACCGACGACGCCGGTGATCGCGCTGAAGATGCCGATCGCGGCGCCGCGCTTCTCGGGCGGGAAGGCCGCGCTCAGCAGCGCCAGGCCGAGCGGCATGATCAGGGCCGCGCCGACGCCCTGGAGCGCGCGGGCGGCGATCAGGGTGCCCGCGTCGGGCGCGAGCGCGCAGAGGGCCGAGGCGAAGGCGAACAGCCCGAGCCCGGCCGCGTAGAGGTTGCGCCGCCCGTAGCGGTCACCGAGCGCGGTGGCGGTGATGAGCAGGACGGCGAAGCTGAGGTTGTAGGCGTTGACGGTCCACTCGAGCGCCTCGACGGACGCGCCGAGGTCGACGCGGATCGTGCTCAGCGCGGTCGCCACGACCAGCGTGTCGAGCGCCGCCATCAGGGAGCCGATGGCGGTGAGGGCGATGACCCAGGTGGTGTTCTGTCTCATGCCGATGTAGATCCGGCACGAGACGGAAATCCATCGCTCGCTACGAGATCGCGGTCAGCTCCGGCAGCGTGACGACGCCGCGCTCGAGCGCCGCGGCCGCGAGCTGGGCGCGCTTCTGCTGCGGCGGCACCTCGTCGAGCCCGAACGCGTGGAACAGCGCGTGCAGGTGCGACTTGACGGTCTCGGCGCTCAGGAACAGCTCCTCGGCGATCTCGCTGTTGGAGGGCAGCGCGGGGAAGCCGGCGTCGGCGTAGGGCCGGCAGAGCGCGATCAGCACCCGCCGCTGCGCGCTCGAGATGGCGGGCGGCGTCATCGAGGCCGGCAGCGTCTCGGCGGTGGCGTGGTCGCGCCGGGCGCGGAACACGAGGTGGGTGTCGCCGACGCGGACGAGGTCGCCGTCGCGCAGCAGCTGGCGGCCGTGGATGCGCTGGCCGTTGACGAACGACCCGTTGCGCGACGAGCCGTCGTCGACCAGCGTCCACTCCTCGCCGATGCGCTCGAGCACGGCGTGCACGCGGGACACCGACGGGTCCTGGGGGAGCGCGATGTCGCAGGCCGGCTGGCGGCCGATCGCGGCGCGGTCGGTGCCGGGCGCGAGCGTGACGATCCGCTGCTCGTCGGGACGCGGGCGGTAGAGGAGGTACGGACAGCCGAGGCGGTCGGCTTCGAGCCGGGCCTTCAGCTCGGCGGGAGACGACGAGTGCAGCGCGAGGGGCAGCTCGTGCACCGCGGACAGGCTTGCTCGCCGGTCAGCGAAAGTCAACCGACGCCCGCCCTCTTGCGAGGGCGGGCGTGGCTGCCGGAGGAGGCTTGGCTAGGCGGCGGCGCGGGTGGGGCGCTGCGGGAACTTGACGACCTCGGCCTCGGGCTCCGGGTCGGCGTAGCCCTCGACCTGCTTGGTCGCCATGTCGACGACGTCCTCGATCCGCTGCTGGATCTCCAGGACCATCCGGTGGGCGTCGGCGCGCGGCGTCTCCTTGTTGTTGAGCGAGGCGAAGGCGTCGCTCTCGAGCATGCCGATCTGGCGGTGGGCGCCGGTGACGATCAGCTGCAGCTGCACGACGTTGGCCGCCTCGTGCGCGATCCTGGTCGGGACCTTGGTCGCGGCGCCGAGCAGCGCCCCGGTCAGCGACGTCGCGCCCAGGATGGCGGTGGTCGGGTCGACGCCCTCGGCGAGCGTGCGGATCGCGCAGGCCACGAACAGGCCGATCGTGACGATGAACAGGGTGCGGCCGACCCAGAGGGTCAAGCCGTGCGCGCGCTTGACCGCCGCGAGCTGCGACTCGAAGGCCACGACGAGCCCGCGGGCCGAGACCGCGACCTCGTCCTCCCGGCGGAGCCGGTTGACGGAGTCGAACGTCTTGAACGATTCGTCGAGGTCGCGCGAGTGGGCGATGAAGCCGACGATGACGGCGAGCCCGGCGAGGACGAGGAGGAGCAGGACTGGGGCGGTCAGGGCCAGCAGCTCGCTCCAGAGCGCGTCGTCGCCGTCGGTGAGCGCCTTGATGATCTCGTCCGCGCGCAGATAGACGAGTACGGCGGCGACGCTCGCGGTGCCGAGCGCGAAGACCATCAGGAGCACGCGGCCGGCGACGTTCAGCGCCGCGTTCGCGTTCCGGTGCTTGAGCGAGGCACGGATGACATCGCTGCTCGCGAGCGCCTGCTTGGACTTGGTGGACATGTGCGGACCTCTCCGGGGCGGACTGGTTGAGATGGAGAGAGCCTCCCGCGGGACGGGCGGGGCGGGTATGCCCCGTGGGGGTGAACGTGCTCCCCCGGCGCCGTCTTGGCGTAGAACTCTGAGCCATGGCCTCCGACGCCACCTACCTCGACGCCGGCGGGCGCGAGCTGCGCGTGACCAGCGGCGACCGCGTGATCTTCCCCGCCACCGAGCGCACCGGCGCGATCACCAAGCTCGACGTCGTCGACTACTACCTCGCGGTCGGCGACGGGATCATGCGCGCGCTGTCGCGGCGGCCGACGACGCTCGAGCGCTGGCCCAAGGGCGTGCACCGAGGGCATCGTCGTCTCGACGCGCGAGAAGGGCGGCGGCGACGCCTTCTTCCAGAAGCGCATCCCCAAGGGCGCGCCCGACTACGTCGAGACCGCGCGGATCGAGTTCCCCTCCGGCCGCCACGCCGACGAGATCTGCCCGACCGAGATCGCGGTCGTCGGCTGGGGCGCGCAGATGGGGACGATCACGTTCCACCCGTGGCCGGTGCGCGACGACGACGTCGACCACCCCGACGAGCTGCGCCTCGACCTCGACCCGCAGCCGGGCACCGACTTCGCCGACGCCGTGCGCGTCGCCGCCGTGGCGCGGACGCTGCTCGCCGACCTCGGCTACACCGGCTTCCCCAAGACCTCGGGCGGGCGCGGCGTCCACATCTACGTCCGCATCGAGCCGCGGTGGACGTTCACCGACGTGCGCCACGCCGCGATCGCCTTCGGGCGCGAGCTCGAGCGGCGCCTGCCCGGCGAGGTGACGACGAAGTGGTGGAAGGAGGAGCGCGGCGAGCGGATCTTCGTCGACTACAACCAGAACGCCCGCGACCGGACGATCGCCTCGGCCTACAGCATCCGCCCGAAGCCCGGCGCGCCGGTCTCGGCGCCGGTGACGTGGGACGAGCTCGGCGAGCGTCGCGCCCGAGGACTTCACCGTCGCGACGATGCCGGCGCGCTTCGCCGAGGTCGGCGACCTGCACGCCGCGATCGACGACGTCGCCCACTCGCTGCAGCCGCTGCTCGACATGTACGCAGCCGACGAGGCCGGCGACATGCCGTATCCGCCCGACTACCCGAAGATGCCGGGCGAGCCGAAGCGCGTCCAGCCCTCGCGCGACCGCGACCGGCCGCGCGACTAGGCCTGCGGCAGCTTCTTCGCGCCGCGCTTCGTGACCGGCGCGGAGGGCGGCGGCACGACGGGGCCGATGTCGCCGTCGGGCGCCTCGTCGAGGTCGACGATGACCGGCGCGTGGTCGCTCGGCCCCTTGCCCTTGCGCGCCTGGCGGTCGACCCAGGCGGCCTTCACGCGCTCGGCGACCGGCGTCGCTCGCGAGCACGAGGTCGATCCGCATGCCGAGGTCCTGGTGGAACATGCCGGCGCGGTAGTCCCAGTAGGTGAAGACGCGCTCGTCCGGCCAGCGGTCGCGCACGACGTCGCGCAGGCCGACGCCCTGCAGCTGCGCAGCGCCTCGCGCTCCGGCGCGGTGACGTGGGTCTGGCCGACGTAGGCGTCGGGGTCGAAGACGTCCTCGTCGGCCGGCGCGATGTTCATGTCGCCGAGCACGATCGTCGGCGTCCGGGCCGCCGGCGACCAGCTCGCGCAGCGCCGCCAGCCAGGCCAGCTTGTAGTGGTAGTGCTCGGAGTCCGGCTCGCGCCCGTTCGGCACGTAGACGGAGACGACGCGGATGCCGCCGCAGGTCGCCGACACGGCGCGCGCCTCGGGGTGCGGGAAGCCCGGGCCGCCCTCCAGCCCGAGCGCGAGGTCCTCGAGCCCGACCCGCGAGAGGATCGCCACGCCGTTCCAGGCCGCCTCGCCGTGCAGCGGCGACCTCGTAGCCGCGGTCGGGCGAGCTCGTCGCCCAGCAGCGCGGTGAACGCGTCGTCGGCGAGCTTGGTCTCCTGCAGGCAGACGACGTCGGGCTGCCGCTCGTCGAGCCACGGCAGCAGCCGCGGCAGGCGCTGCTTGACCGAGTTGACGTTCCAGGTCGCGATCCGCATCGGGCTAGACCGTAGCGCCGGGCAAAGTCGGGAGCGCTGCCAGGGTAAAGGCCTCGGGCCGATGCGCCGAAGGACCTCCTATGACCATCCAGAAGCAAGAAGTTCAGGTGACCTCTCCGAGCGGTGAACCGCGTGGAATCGAGGTCACGGAGGAGACGTTCGAGCCCGCTGGGCTCGTCGTCGCGGTCAGCGGCGAGCTCGACATCGCGACCGCGCCGGCCCTCCGTGATCGACTCGACACCGCCATCAAGGACGGCAGGCAGCGCCTGGTCGTCGACCTGCGAGCGATCGACTTCCTCGACTCGGTCGCGCTCGCGACGATCGTGCACGCGCGCAAGGAGCTGCCCGGAGCACGGCAGGCTCGCGCTCGTGGTCGAGCCCGGGTCCTACGTGATGCTGATCTTCCAGAGCAGCGGGCTCGACAAGATGCTCGACCTGGTCGACACGCGGGAGCTCGCGATCGAGCACGTCGCGGCGTAGTCGCTCGCCCGTCTAGGGTTCCGCCATGCGCGTGGCGGTGCTCGGAGCCGGGAACGGAGGCGTGGCCTCCGCGTTCGACTTCGCCCAGCACGGCCACAAGGTGACGCTGTACGCGTCGGCGGAGTACGGCGACAACGTCGTCGCGATCCGCAACGCCGGCGGCATTCGCGCGCACGGTGACCTCGAAGGCTTCGCGCGGATCGCGTATGCCGGTCACGACGCGGGCGAGGCGCTGGAGGGCGCGGACCTCGTCGTGCTGGTCGGGCCGGCCTACGCCACCGACGCGCTGGCCGCCGACGTCGGGCCGCACCTGCGGGAGGGCATGGCGGTGCTCGTGTGCCCGGGCTCGTGCGCGGGAGCGATCGCGTTCAAGCGCGCGGCCGGGCTCGCGCTCGACGACTCGGGCGTGATCGTCGGCGAGACGAGCACGCTGCCCTACGCGGTGCGGGTGACGTCGCCGGGCGTGATCAACGTGTTCCTGAAGCTGAGCACGGACGTGTACCTCGCCGCGACGCCGCGGGCGGGGACGGACCGCTTGATGCACCTGGTCGAGGACGTGTGGCCGGCCGTCGAGCGGGCCGACAGCGTCTTCCAGACCACGCTGCAGAACGGCAACCCGATCATCCACCCCGCGGTGACGCTGCTGAACGCGGCGCTGCTGGAGCGGACCGGCGGCGACTTCCTCTTCTACGAGGAGGGGGTGACCGAGAGCGTCGGGCGGCTGATCGAGGCCGTCGACCGCGAGCGGCTGGCGATCGCGGACGCGCTCGGGGTGTCGGTCCTGAGCGAGCCCGCCATCGGCATGCGGCAGGGGTACATGCGCGAGGACAACTACTCGACCGGCTACAGCACGGCGCCCGGCTTCCTCGGCATCAAGGCGCAGAGCCAGCTCGACCACCGGTACCTGACCGAGGACGTGGGCTATTCGCTCGTGTTCCTGTGCGACCTGGCCGCGCGGCTGGGCGTGCCGACGCCGGTGATGGACTCGGTGACCACGGTCGCCTCGGTCGTGCTGGCGCGCGACTTCCGCGCGGAGGGCGCGCGGACGCTGGCCACGCTCGGGCTGGACGGGCTCTCGCCCGCCGAGCTCGCGGCGCTCTAGAAGCCGACGCCCTCGAACGCCTCTTCGCGGCGCGGGTCCTCCTCGTAGCGGAAGCGGTCGGGGCTCACGCCCCTCGCCTCGGCGAGCTCGGCGGCGATCCGCTGGACGACGACCGTGAGCGGGAACACGGAGAGCGCCTCGCCGAGCTCGCGGTGGGCGAACCACGCGATCGCCGCCCCGGTCGCCTCGACCGCGTTGGCGATCGACTCCGTGCGGGCGGCGGCCGGCCCGCCGCCGTCGAGGACGACGAGCGTGTCCTGCTCGTCGAGCGCGACGCTCGGGCCGTGGAAGAACTGCTCCGACGAGAGGCCCTCGGCGGCGACGTAGGACGCCTCGCGGATCTTCAGCGCGCCTTCCTGGGCGGTCCACGCGTTGGGCCCCGCGCCGATCAGCTCGACCAGCCGGGCGGGCGGCTCGATCAGCGGCCCCGGCGCGTCGAGCGCCGCCGCGACGGCGCCGGGGATCGCGTCGAGCGGGCCGAGCTCCGCGCCGAGGTCGGTGGCGATCTGCGCCAGGCGCACGAGCGCGCCGGTGTGGCTGACGGTGTAGGCGTACGACTGCTCGGGCGCGACGGTCTCCACGTCGCCGCCGTTGCCGCGGCCCGAGATGTGCACGGTGGCGGCGCCGGCCGCCCGCGCGCGCTCGAGCATCTGCTTCGTGTAGCCGGTCCCGCCGGTGTGGCTGAGGACGATGACGCCGAGCTCGGGGTCGATCGGCCGCTCGTAGGGCGCGAGGTCCGCCGCGTGCGCGGCCTCGGCGTCCGGCAGCATCCATGCGCCATGGTGGGCGGCGTGCCAGCTCGTGCCGATGCCGATCAGGAGGACGCGGCGGCCGCGGAGGAGCTCGGCGGCTTCGTGGGCGGGGCCGGGGTCTGCGAGCAGCCGCGCGAGCTCGTCCGGCTGCGACTTCATCGCGTCGCGCATCTTCGACATGCGGGCGACTATCTCACGCGGCGGTCGAGCGTGAGCGTGAGCGGCCCGGTGTCGCACGCCGAGCCCTCGAACATCCCGGTGGCCTGGACGGTCAGCGTGATCGCCGCCGGGGCGATCGTGCCCGTGACCGTCCCGGTCCACGGCGCCTCGACGGCGAACCCGAAGCGGTTCCCCTGGCGCCGGTGCAGGATGACGCCGGCCTGCCCGACGCGCAGCGTCGGCTCCGTCGAGCCGGGGAAGCTGCAGCTCGCCTCGTAGGACACGTCGATGCTGATCGTGCGCGCGGTCGTGACGGCGAACGCCTCGGAGCTGCTGTCGGGATCGGCCGAGGCGCCGATCCAGTCGCGCTCGAGGCGGTCGAGCCCGGCGGCCGTGGCGCGCAGGCTCGCGAGCGAGATCGTGCGCGGCGTGCCGGAGCCGACCGCGTAGACGACCCCCCGCTCGACCCAGGCGATCACCCGGCTGACGGGCTCGCCCCTCCGCGTGAGCAGGTAGCCGCGATGCCCGCGGACGCGCGTGCGCCGCTGGCGGGCGAACCCGAGGCGCCGATGGTCCTTCCGCAGCGCGCGCAGCGTCCGGAACTCGCCACCGCTGACGACCATGACGGCCTCCGGGCCCGTCTCGACGAAGCGCAGCGAGTAGCCGCGACCGCCGCGCGTCGTGCCCCCGCTGACCGTCCGGTCGATCGGCCGCAGGGCCGGCGGCACCGTGGTCGGCACCAGCGGCGCCGGCGCCAGGTCACGCTCCGCGAGCCGCTGGTAGACGTCCACGACGCCCGCGCGAGCCGGGGCCGCGATGCTCAGCATCGCGAGCGCCATCACCGCGGCGACCATCCGGCGCATCGTAGGCCGACGCTAGCCGAAAACGCGTGCGACTACGATCCGGACATGGCGATGACGTGTCCCTCATGCGGTGGCGAACTGGTCGAGCTCGAACGGAGCGGCGTGCGGGTCGACGCCTGCCGCCAGTGCCGAGGCGTGTGGCTCGACCGCGGCGAGCTCGACCGCGTCGTCGAGCGCGAGCGCCAGGTGATCGACGCGATGGACTCCGACGACGAGGACTTCATGCGCGAGATGACCGGCCACAGCGGCAAGCCGCAGTCGCAGTCGCAGTCCAAGGGCTACGGCCTCGACAAGCAGACGGCCGAGCGCATCTACTCCGACTACCGGTCGCACAAGCAGCACAAGAAGCGCAAGAAGAGCTTCCTCGACGAGCTGTTCGACTAGGACCGATCTCTCAGTAGGCCGGCACCGTGAAGGTGGCCTCCTCGCCGCCGACGTCGAAGCGGATCGTGAGGTTCTCGCCGTCGGCGAGGAACGGTCCGCCGATTCTCATCGCGGTGGTCTGCGCCCCAGGGCCGGTGACGGCGAAGTCGCCGTGGAAGATCCGATCCCCGGGATCGGTCCACGTGCCGTTGACCGTGACGTCATTCGTGAAGCGAGCGTCGCCGAGCGTCCACTGCGCTCCGCCCTCGATCTCCTCGAAGTCGACCGTCCCACCCCGCAGCGCCACGCTGTCGCCGGGGGTGAAGAAGTTGTGCTGCACGCTGTCCATCACCGTCCAGGCCGCCGCGGTGGCGAGCCGGCGCAGCCGCGCCGGCGCGGACGGGCCGCCCGTCTGCTCGGCCGCCGGGAGGCCGGCCACGCTCGTCGGGAACACGCCGGGGACCCACCAGCCGCCGGCTCGCTCCCGGGCGCAGGAGGTGTCGCCCGCCTCGCGCTCCGCGTAGAAGCGCTGGACGAGCTCAGGACCGCAGTCCGACCAGAACTGGGGATCGTGACCGGCCGCGCTGAAGCCGACGTACGACGCTCCGCTCATCACGCGCGTCGCGAGCTTGGCCACGGACTCGGGGACGGGCATGTCGTATTCGCCGCCGAGCACGAGCGTCGGGACGCCCTTGACGCGGGTGCCCTCGCGGTACATCGGCCGGTCCTCCCAGCGCCGCACGATGCACGGCGACGGCTGGAAGCCGAAGTAGCCGGGATGCGCCCAGGCCGGCTTGGAGATGTCGCCGTAGAACGCGGGCTCGCGGGCGTACGCGCGGGCGAACTGAGCGGCGCGGGTCCGCGGCCCGGCTGTCTTGTCGAACGGGAGCTCGCCGTCGACGCAGCCGCGCAGCATGCCGTGGCCGTTGGAGAACTCGCGCAGCGGGGCGCCGAAGCCGTTCGCGAGATCGGTGTCGGCGCCCAGGCGCAGCAGCGGCACCGTGTCGCCGCCGCGCGCGGCCGCCATCGCGGGGAGGATCTCGCCCGGCCCCGTGAAGTGGGCGCCGTTGAAGTACATGATCCCGTTGGCGAGCACGTTCTCGGTGACCTTGAGGTCCTCGTGCGTGGCGCCGCCGGAGTCGACGCCGGTGCCGCGCACCGGCTGCCGGCGCAGGTCGCGCGCCACCTTGGCGAACGCGCTGGCCGGGTTCGGGTTGGCGGCGCGGCAGGCCGGCGAGCGGCCGCACACCTTGGCGGCGATTCCGGTCATCGCCTCGGGCGCGTAGGCGTAGAACGGGTCGGTGCCGACCACGACTGCCGGTGAGGAGAGCACGACCGACCGCACCCGCTTCGTGTGCCGCACGGCGTAGGTCAGCATGTCGGCGCCCGCGTACGAGCCGCCGAACAGGTCGATGCGCCCGTAGCCGAGCGCGCGGCGGACGTCCTCGAGGTCGTCGGCCACGTCGGTGGTGCTGTAGAGGTCGGAGGCGTCGCCGAGCTGGTCGTGGCAGGCGGCGGTGTCCTCGTACAGCGAGAACGGGGACCCGGCCTGCAGGCCGGGGCAGTCGATCGGGTCGGACAGCCCGACGCCGCGCTGGTCGACGTACACGAGGTCGCGCGTCTGCGCGATCTCGGGGAGCACGTAGAACGTGAAGCCGTACTTGGGCTCGGTGGTGATCGAGCAGCCGGGCCCGCCGCAGGTGACGAACACCGCGCCCTCGGCCTCGCCCGGTCCGGTGTGGGGGAAGACCTCGACGTGCACGTCCACGTTGCGCCCGTCCGGGTGGCGTCGGTCGAGCGGGACCGGAACCGTCGTGCACAGGAACGCCGGGTCCTCCTCGCAGGCCGTCAGCGCGGCGGCCGGTGCCTTCGCCGCCGCACGCTGTTGCGCCGCCGCCGGAGCAGGCGCCGGCGCCCAGCTGCCGGGCCGCTTGCCCAGCCACTCGCCGCCGGTCCGGGGAGGCGCATCGATCTGGGCGGCCGCGGGAGCGGCGAGGACCGCGAGCGAGAGGAGCGCTGCCGCGACGACCGCCGCCTGCTTGGACCGACACTTCCGCGCCCGGATCATCGCAACCCCTCTCCTTGGTGGCCTTTGGACCTAGCTCGGGCCGGCGGGACGATCTGTGACACGTGTTATTGTTAACCCTATGGTGAACGATCCGTTCAAGGCGCTCTCGCACCCGATCCGCCGCGGGATCGTCGAGCGCCTCGCCGTCGGCCCGGCCACGGTGGGCGACGCCACCGCCGGCTTCGGCGTCTCAAAGCCCGCCATCACGAAGCACCTGAAGGTGCTCGAGGAGACGGGTGTCCTCAGACGCGAGGTCGTGGGCCGGACGCACCAGCTCTCGCTCGAGCCGGACGTGCTCAGCGAGGCCGCCGACTGGATGGATCGCCAGCGCGCCCTCTGGGGCCGCCTGTTCGACGTCGTTGACGAGTACTTGAAGGAGGAACACCCGCAATGAAGACCCCGCCCATCGTGTCCCCGCAGGAGTGGAACGCCGCGCGCGAGGCGCTGCTGGTCAAGGAGAAGGAGCACACGAGGGCCCGCGACGCCCTCGCCGCCGAGCGCCGGCGGATGCCGTGGCTGGCCGTCGAGAAGGACTACCGCTTCGAGGGCCCCAACGGCGGCGCGAGCCTGCACGATCTCTTCGACGGGCGCCGCCAGCTGATCGTCTACCGCGCGTTCTACGCGCCGGACGTGACCACCCTCGCGCCAGGCGGCTCGTACCCCGAGCGCGCCTGCGCGGGCTGCTCGTTCCTTGCCGACCAGGTCGCGCACCCGGCCCACCTGAACGCGCGGGACACGACGCTCGCGTTCGTCTCGCGGGCGCCCCAGGCCGACATCCAGGGCCTGAAGGAGCGCCACGGATGGGAGCAGATCCCCTGGTACACGCTGACCGACGACTTCGACGCCGACTTCGGGGTCGACGACTGGCACGGGCACAACGCCTTCATCCGCGACGGCGACCGGATCTTCCGCACCTACTTCGTCGACAGCCGCGGCGACGAGGCGATGGGGAGCACCTGGTCCTACCTCGACATGACCGCGCTGGGGCGCCAGGAGGAGTGGGAGGACTCGCCGGACGGCTACCCGCAGACCGCGTCGTACCAGTGGTGGGACTACCACGACGCGTACGGCAGCAGCGCGTGATCGTCGGTCACGTGGGAGGGGTTCCGCTCGAGGAGCTCCTCCCTTCCCTCCCCGCCGCCGGCGCCGGCCTGCTGATGGCGCGCGCCTGGATAATGCAGCGCGTGCGACGTCGGCAGACCCCGGGCGATGACCACCGATAACACGCTGCGCATCGAGCGCACGTTCCAGGCGCCCGCCCAGGCCGTGTTCGACGCCTGGACCAGCGAGGAGGTCATGCGGCGCTGGTGGCACGCGGAGCACGACTGGGAGACGAGCGAGGCCGCGGTCGACCTGCGGGTCGGCGGCGAGCTGCGCGTGGTGATGCGCGACCCTCAGGAGGACGTCGAGTACGGCGGCGGCGGCCGCTACACCGAGATCGATCCCCCGTCCCGGCTCGCGTTCACCTGGCTCTGGGACGGCAACCCGACGCGGCAGCTGATCGAGCTCGACTTCGAGGAGGCCGACGGCGTCACGACGGTCCGCTTCACCCACAGCGGCCTGTGGGACGAGGAAGCGGTGCGCTCGCACGAAGGGGGTTGGGGCCGCGCCTTCGACAACCTCGAGCGTGTCCTGAGCAATGGGCGCTGACGACGCGCGCCGCCGGGTGCTCGAGGCGGTCGACGCCAACTGGCAGCGAGAGGTCGAGTTCCTGCGCGGGCTCGTGACGCGGCGCAGCACGCTCGGAGACGAGGCGGCCGTCCAGCGCTTCATCGCGGCCGAGCTCGCCGAGCTCGGCCTCGACGTCGACGTGTGGGAGATCGACCCCGCGCGGATCGCGCGGCTCCCGGGCTACGGCCCGGTGGAGTGGTCGTTCGCGGGGCGCCCGAACGTCGGCGCCCGGCGGCTCGCGGCCGGCGACGGCGGCCGCTCGCTCGTCTTCCAGGGCCACATCGACGTCGTCCCCGCCTCGCCCGAGCACCGCTGGACGCGTGACCCGTGGGCGGCCGAGGTCGCCGACGGCCGCATGTGGGGTCGCGGCGCCGCGGACATGAAGGCCGGCGTCGCGGCGATGGTCTTCGCCGCGCGCGCCCTGCGGGACGCCGGCGTGGGCCTCCGCGGCGACCTCAGCCTGGTCACGGTGATCGAGGAGGAGTGCACGGGCAACGGCGCGCTCTCCGCCCTCGACCGCGGCTACACGGGCGACGCGGCCGTCATCCCCGAGCCGTTCGGCCACCGCGCGCTCGAGGCGCAGGTCGGCGTCATGTGGGCGCGCGTCACCGTCCACGGCCAGGGCGCGCACGCCGAGCGCGCCACCGAGGCCCAGAACGCGATCGTCGCCGCGGCGCGGGTGATCGACGCGGTCGTCGAGATCGAGGCCGCCGCCAACCGCGACGAGCTCCGCCACCCGCAGTTCGCCGGCGTTCCGCACCCGCTCAACTACAACGTCGGCATCGTCCGCGGAGGCGACTGGGCCTCGAGCGTGCCCGAGGAGTGCGTGCTCGAGGTCAGGATCGCGGCCTACCCGGGCGAGCACCTGCCCGACGTCCAGCAGCGCTTCCGCGACGCGCTGGTCGACGCCGTCCGCGACGACCCGTGGCTCGCCGAGCATCCGCCCGAGGTGACGTTCTACGCCTTCCAGGCCGACGGGTTCATCCTCCCCGCCGACGCGCCGATCATGCAGACGCTCGCCGCGACGCACCGCGAGCTGCTCGGCGACGAGCTGGAGCACCTGTCGTTCACGGCGACGACCGACGCGCGCCTGTTCAACCTCTACTACGACGTGCCCACGACGTGCTACGGCCCGCTCGGCGGCAACCTGCACGCGCCCGACGAGTGGGTCGACCTCGAGAGCGTCCGTCAGGTCACGAAGGTGCTGGCGGCGACCGCCATGGACTGGTGCGGCGTCGCGTGAGCTGGGGCCGGCGGAATAACCCGGGGTCACAGGCGTTCCCGGGGACATGCGCCCCCTCCACCGCCACGCCCTCGCCGCCGGCCTCCTGCTCGCCGGCCTGACCACGGCCGCCGATCCCGCGAGCGCAGCGCCGTCCGCGCGGGTGAACGCCAACGGCACGCTCGTGCTCACCGGCACCGCCGCGCGCGACGACGTCACGCTGCGCGTGCGCTCGGACCGCCCGAACCGGCTCGAGGTCGACCTCGGCGACGACGGCAGCGCCGACCTGGAGTTCGCCAAGCGCGACGTCGACCGCATCCGCGTGCGCGCACGCGGCGGCAACGACCGCGTTCGGATCGACGATTCGGAGGTGCAGTTCACGACCGACGTCCCGACGCTGCTCGAGGGCGAGCGGGGCAACGACCGGCTGACGGGCGGGGCGGGTCGCGAGCGGCTCCTCGGCGGCCGCGGCAAGGACATCGTCGACGGCAACGGCGGCAACGACCGCGTCGGGCTCGGGGCCGGGCGAGATCGCGTGCGCTGGGCGCCCGGCGACGGCAACGACCGCGTCGCCGGCGGTGGGAGCAGGGACACCCTCACCTTCAAGGGCTCGAACGCGGCCGAGGCGCTCAGCGTCACCGCCGACGGGACGCGCGCACGTCTCCGGCGCGACGTCGATGCCGTCGACCTGCGCCTCGCGCGCGTCGAGCGCATCGCCCTCCGCGCGCGCCGCGGGACCGACACCGTCGCGGTGGGCGACCTGGCCGGCACCGGCGTCCGCCAGGTCGGAGCCGACCTCGGCGCCGGCGACGGGGCGCAGGACCGCGTCGCGCTCGAGGGCACGGCCGGAGACGACACGATCGACGCGTCCGGCGCAGCAAGGGTCACCGGACTCGCCGCGGCGGTGACGATCCGCGGCAGCGAGCCGACCGACCAGCTCGCGATCGACGCCCGCGGCGGCCGCGACCGCATCTCCTCCGAGGGCCTGGCCGCGAATGCGCCCGAGTGGAGCGCGGACGGCGGCCCTGAAGCCGACACGCTCGTCGGCGGCGACGCGGCCGAGACGCTGCTCGGCGGCAACGGCGACGACACCGTCGACGGCAACGGCGGCCGCGACGTCGCCCGCCTGGGCGGCAACGACGACACCTTCGCGTGGGAGCCGGGAGACGGCAGCGACACCGTCGAGGGCGAGGGCGGCCGTGACACCCTTCGCTTCACGGGCTCGGGCACCGGCGAGCAGTTCGCCGTCGAGCGGGACGGGAACCGCGTCCGCTACACCCGCGACGTCGGCGGCATCGCGATGGACCTCGACGACGTCGAGCGCATCGACACGCTCGCGCTCGGCGGCGCCGACACCCTGACCGCGCGCAACGTCGCGGGCACCGATCTCGACGAGTTCAACGCCGACCTCGCGGCCGACGGGGCGCTCGACCGGCTCGTGGTCGACGGCACCGGCGGCGCCGACGCCGTCACCGTGAGCGGCAGCGGCGGCTCCGCGTCGGTGAGCGGACTCGACAGCGGGCTGGCCCTGGCGGTCAGAGGCGCCCAGGGCCCGCAGGACGCGCTCGTGCTGAACCTGGCCGGGGGCGACGACCGCCTCCGCGCGGAAGACCTCGCCGCCGACACGCTCGCGCTGACCGCCGACGGTGGCGGCGACGCCGACACGCTGATCGGCGGCGCGGGTCCCGACCTCCTCCTGGGCGGCGGCGGGACCGACACCGTGGACGGCAACCGGGGCGACGACGTCGCGCTGCTCGGCGAGCAGGACGACTCGTTCACCTGGGACCCGGGCGACGGCAGCGACGTCGTCGAAGGCGGGGGCGGCCGAGACACGCTGCGGTTCAACGGCTCCGCGGTCGCCGAGCGGTTCGAGGTCACGCCCAACGGCGGGCGGATCCGCTTCACGCGGAACGTCGCCGCCATCGTGATGGACGTCGACGACGTCGAGCAGATCGATCTGTTCGCCCTCGGCGGCGCCGACGTCCTGACCGTCGACGAGACGGCCGGCACCGCCCTGGCCGAGGTCAACGCCGATCTCGCCGCGAGCCTCGGCGGCACGACGGACGACGGCGAGGCAGACAAGGTCAACGTCAACGCCACGGAGAGCGACGACGTCTTCGCCGTGACCGGCGCGGCAGGCTCGGCCACCGTGTTCGGCACCAACCCGTTGGTCGAGATCACGCACGCGGACGCCGCGGACGACGAGCTCACCCTCCACATGCTCGGAGGCGACGATGTCGTCGAGGCGTCGGGCCTCGACGCCGACGGCATCGCATTCCAGGCCCAGGGCGGCTCCGGCGACGACGTCCTGGTCGGCGGCGCGGGCGCCGACACGCTGCTCGGTGGCGACAACGACGACGTCCTCATCGGCGGTCCCGGCGTCGACACGCTCGACGGCGGCGACGGCGACAACACCGTCATCCAGGACTGACCGGCCGGCTACTCCTTCGAGTAGGGCACGCCGTCCGCCGCCGGCGGGATCGAGCGCCCGACCAGGCCGGCGACCGCGATCAGCGTGACCACGTACGGCAGCGCCTGCAGCAGCGTCGCCGAGCTCTCGGAGAACACCGGCAGCCGCTGCGACAGCGCCTGCGTGAACCCGAACAGCAGCGCGGCGGCCAGCGCCGCGCCCGGCCGCCACTTGCCGACGATCACGACGGCGAGCGCGATGAAGCCGCGGCCGGCGGTCATGCTCTGGTTGAACGAGTGCACGAACCCGATCGACAGGAAGGCACCGCCCATCGCGGCGAGCATGCCCGAGGCGATCACCGCCAGATAGCGGATCCAGTAGACCGAGATGCCCACCGTCGCCGCCGCGCGCGGGTTCTCTCCCACCGACCGCACGCGCAGGCCGGTCGGCGTGCGGAACAGGAAGATCGACATCAGCGGCACGAGGATCAGCGCGACCCAGACGAGCAGGTTCAGCTTCTCCAGCGCCGGCCCGAAGAACGGGATCCAGTCGATCGGGAGGGTGATGTCGGGGACGTCGGGCACGCCGTCGGGCGTGCCCTGCTCGCCGTAGTGGTCGAGGAAGACGTAGCCGGTGATGCCGAGCGCGAGGAAGTTGAGCGCGAAGCCCGACACGATCTGGTCGGCGCGCAGCGTCACGGCGAAGAACGCGTGGATCAGGGCCAGCGCGCCGCCGGCGGCCATGCCGAGCAGCAGCCCCGGGAGCCAGCCGCCGAGGACGTCCGCGCCGAAGATCCCGAAGAACGCGCCCATCAGCATCATGCCCTCGAGGCCGATGTTGACGACGCCCGCGCGCTCGCTGATCACGCCGCCGAGCGCCCCGAACACCAGTGGCGTGGCGAAGCGCAGCATCGCGGCGGCGAGCGCCGACCAGACGACGACGCGCTCGAGGTTCCCCTCGCCCGACTGCGTGGCGGCGACCGCGCCGATCCCGCCGATCACACCCGCGGCGACCGCGCCCCAGCCGAGGCGCGCCTGGCCTTCGCGCACCGTCCACACGCCGAGCCCGACCGCGATCAGCGCGAGCACGACCGACGGCGCCGGCGAGCGCACGAGCAGCGGCGGCAGCGCGACCCACCAGGCCACGATCCCGAGCGCGACGCCGCCCCAGCCGGTCCAGGTCGACCTCTCCACGCCGGAGACGTCGAAGCGCCCGCGCGTCGCCGTCGCGGCGGTCACGGGGCCTCCACCTGGCCGGGTTCGTCGTCCGGCCGCGAGCGCTTCAGCCGCAGCCGGTAGAAGGTCGTGACGATCACCGGCGCCGACACCAGCAGCACGATCAGGCCCATGATCATCAGCGTCAGGTTCGTCGCCAGCTCGGGCGGGAACACCGCCGGATCGAGGTTGCGCACCGACGTGCCGTTGATCAGCGCGCCGAACAGCAGCGCGCTGAACAGCACGCCGACCGCGGTGTTGCGCCCGAGCAGGGCGACCGCGATGCCGATGAAGCCCGCGCCCACCACGCTCGCGTTCTGGAGGTCGTTGGTGGCGACCGCGAACTGCCACCCGAGCACGTCGAGCGCGCCCGCGAGCCCGGCGAAGCCGCCGCACCACAGCATCACCTTCGTGTAGGTCCGCCCCGCGTGGATGCCGCCGTACTCCGCGGCGTCCGGGTTGAAGCCGACGGCGCGCGCCTCATAGCCGGCGACGGAGCGGTTGAGCAGCACCCAGAACAGCCCCAGCACGACGAGCGCGATGAAGAGCCCGATGTGCAGGCCCTGCAGCTCGGGATCGCCCCAGAACACCGGCAGCCGCGAGTCGCCGGTCACGGGGTTGGAGATCGGGATCGACGCGTCGGCCGGGTCGTCGGAGTGCAGCGGCCCGCCGAGCCCGAACGCCCACACGCCGACCCACAGCGCGATGTAGTTGAGCATGATCGTCGAGATCACCTCGTTGGCCCCGGTGCGCGCCTTCAGGAAGCCCGCGATCCCGCCCCAGAGGGCGCCGGCCAGCGTGCCCAGCACGAGCGCGAGCAGGACGTGCAGGAAGCCAGGCAGGCCCTCCAGCGACGAGCCGACCCAGACGCCGAGGAAGAGGCCCGCCCAGTACTGGCCCTGGCCGCCGATGTTGAACAGGCCGGCGCGGAACGCGTAGGCGACGGCCATGCCGGTGAGGATCAGCGGCGTGGTGAGGATCAGCGTCTGCTGGAGGTTCAGCGCCGCGAGCGAGCGGTCCTCGGCGGAGATCCAGGGGAAGAACCAGTTGAGCCCGGAGCCCTCGAAGATCGCCTTGTAGGTCGTGAACGGGCTGGCGCCGGTCAGCGCGATCACGAGCCCGCCGATGATGAACGCGATCAGCGCCGTCAGCAGCGGCGTGATGATGCCCCCCGCGCGCAGGTAGCCCGACAGCCGCGAGGCGACGGTGGTGCCCGGCTGCGCCCCGCTCAACCCGCGCTCGCCTCCCGGCGCCCGCCCAGCATCGCCACGCCGAACTCCTCCTCGGATGCCTCCGGTGAGAGCTCCGCCACGAAGCGGCCGTCGTACATCACCAGGACGCGGTCCGACAGCGAGCGGATCTCCTCGAGCTCGAGCGAGACGAGGAGCACGCCGCGCCCCGCGTCGCGCTGCTCGATCAGCCGCCGGTGGACGAACTCGATCGCGCCGACGTCCAGCCCGCGGGTCGGCTGCGCCGCGATCAGCAGCTTCGGCTCCTCGGCGATCTCGCGCGCGATCACGACCTTCTGCTGGTTGCCGCCCGAGAGCGACAGCGCCAGCGCGTCGGCGGAGCCGCCGCGGACGTCGTACTCCTCGAGCAGCGGCGCCGCCCGCTCGTTCATGCGCTTGGGCGAGATCAGCCCCCGCTTGGCGATCGGCGCGCGGTTGTAGTCGCGCAGGCAGAGGTTCTCGGCGAGGTTGAAGTCGAGCACGAGCCCGCGCCGGTGGCGGTCCTCGGCGATGTGGCCGATGCCGGCGTCGAGCTTCCCGCGCACGTCGAGGTCCGTGACGTCGACCTCGTCGACCCGTACGGACCCCGACACCGCCTTGCGCAGCCCGGCCAGCGTCTCCACGAGCTCGGCCTGACCGTTGTCGTCGACCCCCGCGATCCCGACGATCTCGCCGGACCGCACCTCGAACGAGACGCCCTGGACGGCCGGCAGCTCGCGGTCGTCGACCACCTCGAGCTCCGCGACCTCGAGCAGCGGCGCGCCGGCCTTGTGCTCCTCCTTCGCGACGCGGAACAGCACGTCGCGCCCGACCATCATCCGCGCGAGCGACTCCTCCGTCGCCCCCTCCGTGCTGACGGTCTCCACCTTCTTGCCGCGCCGCAGCACGCTCACCCGGTCGGCGATGTCGAGCACCTCGCCGAGCTTGTGCGAGATGAAGACGATCGACTTGCCCTCCGCCGTCAGCGTGCGCAGGATCCGGAACAGGTCCTGCGTCTCCTGCGCGGTCAGCACCGCCGTCGGCTCGTCGAGGATCAGCACGTCGGCGCCGCGGTCCAGCGCGCGCAGGATCTCCACGCGCTGCTGCTGGCCGACCGAGATGTCGCCCACGCGGGCGTCGGGATCCACCGCCAGGCCGAACTGGTCCGACAGCTCGCGCACCCGCTTGGCCGCCGCCTTGGTGTCCAGCAGGAGCCCCTTGCGCGGCTCGTCGGCGAGGACGATGTTCTCGGCGACCGTCATCACCGGGACGAGCATGAAGTGCTGGAACACCATGCCGATCCCGAGCTCGATGGCCCGCTTCGGCGAGTCGATCTCGACCGTCTCGCCGTTGAGGCACATCTCGCCCTCGTCGGGGCTGTAGACCCCGTAGAGGACGCTCATCAACGTCGACTTGCCGGCCCCGTTCTCGCCCAGCAGCGCGTGCACCTCGCCCTTGCGCAGGTCGAAATCGACGCGGTCGTTCGCGACGACCGCGCCGAATCGCTTGGTTACGCCTCGGAGCTCGAGTGCGAGGGGATCCTCGGCCAGCGCTACTTCACCGTGGTGGGGATGTCAGCGATCTCGCCCGAGGAGATCTGCTCCTGGACCTTCTTGACGTCCTCCTCGAACGGCTGGCCGGCCGGGGAGACCTTGCCGAGGCCGACGCCGCCGTTCTTGACGTCGAAGAGCCCGTCCTCGCCGGCCTTGAACGAGCCGTCCTGGACCGCCTTGGCGGTCTCGAACACCGCGACGTCGACCTTCTTGAGCGCCGAGGTCATCACGTTCGAGTTGACGTAGCCCTGATCGGCGTCGACGCCGATGGACTGGGCGTTCTTCTCCTTGGCCGCGTCGAGCGCGCCGAGCCCGCACTGGCCGGCGACCGCGAAGACGACCTGCGAGCCGCCGTCGATCTGGTTGAGCGCGATCTCCTTGCACTTCGCCTGGTCGACGAAGTCCTGCGAGTAGGAGAACTCGGTCTTGACCTCCGGGTTGGCCTTCTTCGCGCCGGCCTGGTAGCCCGCGATGTAGGCGTCGACCGCGGGCACCTTCTGCCCGCCGACGGACGTGACGGCCTGGTTGCCGCCCTTCTCCTTGGCGTAGAGCCCGGCCATGTAGCCGACGAGGTAGCCGGCCTCGGCCTCCTTGAACAGGAGCCCGCGGACGTTCTTGGGCTTGCCCTTGAGCGCGCCCGCCGGGAAGTCGACGATCGCGAAGTTCGTCTGCGGGAAGGACTTCGCGACCTTGGCGGTCGCGTCGCCCATCAGGAACCCGACGGCGACCACGAGGTCGTACTTCTGGCGTGCGAGCGTCGAGAGGTTCGGCACGTAGTCGGCGTTGGACTTCGACGTGACGACGCGGATGTCCGCGCCGAGGTCGGACTTCGCCTGCTGCAGGCCCTTGTAGGCGAGCGCGTTGAAGCCGCGGTCGTTGAGGCCGCCGATGTCGGTGACCATCGCGATCTTGATCTTCTTCTCCCCCGCCGGGGTGCTCTCCGCGCTGCTGCCGCCGCCGCTTTCGTCGTCCTCGCCACAGGCGACGAGCGCGCCGGTGCCGAGTGCGAGCAGAGCAACGAGCAATAAGCGGATCCAGGTATGCCTCACGAACGAACCCTCCTCAGGGATCGGAACAAAGTTCGGCGGAGCCTAAACGAGATCCAGGAGCCTTCGCCGGACATCGTCCTCGACGAAAGCCGCTCGCAGCGCGGTTCTGGTGACTTCGCGCAGCGCCTCCTCGTCGAAGCCCATGCGCTCGGCGGCCACCTCGTACTCGCCGCCGATCGACGCGTCCCAGTACGGCGGGTCGTCCGATCCGAGGGTCACGCGCACCCCGGCGTCGCGCAGCGCGGGCAGCGGGTGCTGCTCGTAGGACGGGTAGAGCCCGAGCACCACGTTGGAGGTCGGACATACCTCGAGCACCGTGCCCTTGTCAGCAAGCTCACGCACCAGCTCGGGATCCTCGCTGGCGCGCACGCCGTGGCCGATCCGGCTGACCCCCAGCGCGAGCCCGCCGCGGACGCTCTCCGGCCCCGCCCACTCGCCGGCGTGGACGGTGAGGCCGAGGCCGGCCTCGCGGGCGGTGGCGAAGGCGGCGGCGAAGTCCTCGGGCGGGAAGCCGGCCTCGTCGCCGCCCATGCCGAAGCCGGTGACGTAGGGATGCGGGCCCTCGACCGTGCGGCGGGCGACCTCGCGCGCCTTGTCGGGGCCGAAGTGGCGCACGCAGCTCATGACGACCCGGCCCTCGATGCCGGTCGCGTCGCGCGCGTCGTCGATGCCCTGGGCGAGCGCGGCGAGGTGGTCCTCGTCGGACAGGCCGACGTCGGCGGCGTGGTCGGCCGAGGCGGTCAGCTCGACGTAGATCGCGCCCTCGGCGGCGCACTCGACGAGGTACTCGAAGACGATGTCGCGGTAGTCCTCGCCGGTGCGGATGACGCTGGTGGCGGCGTCGTAGGTGTTGAGGAAGTCGAGGAAGTCCTTCCACAGGAACTTGCCGTCGTCACCGATGACGCCGTCGGGGACGCGCAGCTGGTTGCGCGCCGCGATCCGGCGGATGAGATCGGGCGACGCCGCCCCCTCGACGTGGACGTGCAGCTCGGCCTTGGGGACGCTCACGCGGCCGGGCGATGCTCGAACGGCAGCTGGGTCGAGCGGACCTTGTCGACCTCGACGACGTAGAGGCGCGAGGTCGGCGGGTGGTAGGGGAACGGCTCGCCGGTGTAGCGGAGGGCGAGGGTGTCGGCGAGCGCGTTGGCCTCGTCGACGCCGCGGATCTCGATGACGCGCCCGCGCAGCTGGGCGGTCTGGTACGGGTCCTCGTGGTCGGTGATCGAGATCGCCACGCGCGGGTCGCGGTCCATGTTGCGCGCCTTCAGCGAGCCCTCCTGGGTGAAGAAGACGACGTTGTCGCCCTCGAGCCCGGCCCAGATCGCGGTCGAGCTGGGCGAGCCGTCCTTGGTCAGCGTGGCGAGGTGGGCGAAGTTCGCCTTCTCGAACAGCTCCCGGACCTCCGGCGGCAGCTCGGCCATCAGCGCGAGCCTATCCGCTCGACGAGCGGCGGCGGCGTGACCGGGCCGTCGCCGGTGGTCATGGCTGCGCGGACCGCGTCCTCCGCGGCGGCCGCCGACTGCTCGTCCCGCGCGTGCACGGTGGCGAGGCGCGCCGCGTCCTCGCCGAGGCCGGCGACGTCGGTGAGGCCGACGGCGGGGTCGATCCGATCCGTCTCGCGGCGGCGGCCGCCGCCGAGCTCCATCACGACGAGGCCGAGCGCGCGGACGTCGATGTTCTCGACGACGCCCTCGCCCGTCACCTCGCGCCGGACCGGCGCCTCGGGGAGGTGCTGCTCCGGCGCGTCGAGGAGGTCGGCCGGGCCGCCGAGGGCGGTGACCATGCGGGCGAAGCGCTCGGCCGCGGCGCCCGAGTGCAGCGCGGCCTCCGGCTCGCCGTCGACCCCGACCAGCTCGAGCGCCGCCTTGGCGAGCTCGACCGTCACCTCGACGAGCCGCGGCTCGCCGGTGCCGTCGCGGAGGACGTCGATCGCCTCGCGCACCTCGAGCGCATTGCCGGCCGTGCGGCCGAGCACCTGGTCCATGTCGGTCAGCAGCGCGGCGCACGGGAGGCCGGCGCCCTCGGAGACCTCGGCGATGGCGCTGCCGAGCTCCGCGGACTGCTCGCGGGTGGCCATGAACGCGCCCGAGCCGGCCTTGATGTCCATGACCAGGCCGTCGAGCCCCTCGGCCAGCTTCTTGGACAGGATCGAGGCGACGATCAGCGGGATCGACTCGACGGTGCCGGTGGCGTCGCGCAGCGCGTAGAGGCGGCGGTCGGCGGGCGCGAGGTCGGCGGTCTGCCCGACGATCGCGCAGCCGGCCTCGGTGACGGCCTTGCGCAGGTGCTCGAGCTCGGGCGTGGACGCGTAGCCGGGGATCGAGTCGAGCTTGTCGAGCGTGCCGCCGGTGTGGCCGAGCCCGCGGCCCGAGATCATCGGCACGAACGCGCCGCAGGCGGCGAGCAGCGGGGCGAGGATGAGCGAGACCTTGTCGCCGACGCCGCCGGTCGAGTGCTTGTCGAGCACCGGGCCGTCGAGGTCCCAGGCCAGGACGGTGCCGGAGTCGCGCATCGCGGTGGTGAGCGTCACGCGCTCGCGCGGCTCGAGGTCGCGGAAGAAGACCGCCATCGCGAAGGCGGCGGCCTGGCCGTCGCTGACGCCGCCGTCGGCGATGCCGTGGACGAGGAAGCGCAGCTCGTCGTCGGAGAGCGCGTCACCGTCGCGCTTGCGGCGGATCAGCTCCTGGGCGAAGAAGGTCATTGCGTGCCCACCCAGCGTCTCAGCAGCGGCCCGAGCTCGGCGGCGCCCCGCTTGCCCTCCTCGAGCGTCTGCTCGTGCGAGAGGGCGACGTCGCCCATGCCCTCGGCGAGGTTGGTGACCACGGAGACCGCCGCGACCTTGAGCCCGCAGTGGCGCGCGACGATCGCCTCCGGGACCGTGCTCATCCCCACCAGGTCAGCGCCGAGCGTCTTGAAGGCGCGGATCTCGGCGGGAGTCTCGAAGCTCGGGCCGCTGACCGCGAGGTAGACGCCGTCGTGGAGCGTCGTGCCGAGCTCGTCGGCGACGCGGTGCAGCCCGTCGCGCAGGTCGGGGTCGTAGGCGTGCCGCAGGGTCGGGAAGCGCGGGCCGACGCCCTCCTCGTTCGGCCCGACGAGCGGGTTGAAGCCCTGCATGTTGATGTGGTCGGTCAGCGCGACGAGGCTGCCGGGCCCGGCCTCGGGGCGCAGCGAGCCGGCCGCGTTGGTGAGCACGAGGGTCTCGGCGCCGAGCAGCTGGAGCGTGCGGATCGGGGTGGTGACCGCCGACGCCTCGATCCCCTCGTAGACGTGCGAGCGGCCCTGGAAGCACGCGACCGGGGTGCCGTCGAGCGTGCCGAGCGAGAGCGCGCCGGCGTGGCCGGCGACCGTGCCGACGCGGAAGCCGGGGATCTCGGCGTACGGGATGTGGACGGGATCCTCGAGCTCGTCCACGAGCGCGCCGAGGCCGGAGCCGAGCACGAGCCCGACGCGCGGGGCGAACCCGGGCGCGAGCGCCTGGATCGCGGCGGCGGCGCCGGCCGGGCTCATCCAAGGCTCTCCGGGCCGAACGAGAGCGGCAGCAGCTCGGCGAGCGAGGTCGTGCGGCGCACGCGGTGCAGGTCGGCGAGGTGGATCGGCGCGTCGGCGTGGGCGAACTCGCGCAGCCGCTGGCGGCAGCCGCCGCACGGCGCGCACTCCTGCTCGCTCGGCGCGGCCACGACGACCTCGACCACCCGCCCACCGCCGCCCGCCACCATCGCCCCGATCGCCGACGCCTCGGCGCACTGCCCCTGCGGGTACGCGGCGTTCTCCACGTTGGCCCCCGCGTAGCGGCGGCCGTCGTCGGTGCGCACGGCGGCGCCGACGGGGAAGTTGGAGTACGGCGCGTAGGCGTGCCCGGCCGCGTTTCTTGCCATGCGCAGCAACTCGGGATCCGGCGCGCCGCGGATCGCATCGGCGTACGACCCTTCGCGCAGCCCCTCGATGCCCAGCTCGGCGCGGAGGTGCGCGATCTGCGCGTGCTCGCGGGACAGGTCCGAGTCGGGTTGCGCCACCGCCTCGAGCTCGACGTACGCGCCGAGCCCCGTCACCTCGTCGAGGTGGATCCGCACCGTCTCCCAGAGCAGCAGGTGCCGCCGCTTCTCGACCACGACGTCGACCCCGAGCGTCTCTGTCAGCGCCTCGAGCGTGCCGTCCGGCGCCGACACGACGCGGTACGAGGACACGCGCACGTCGGCGTCGTCGGGCCGGACGTAGGCGATCAGGTGGGCCTCCCCCGGCTCCTCCTCGCGCAGCTTCAGCCGCCCCGAGGCGACGCGGAAGTACGTGTCGCGCTGGACGATCACGCCCTCGTCCGACGCGCCCAGGGCCAGCGCGCGCTCCAGCGTGCGTGCCGGGTCGGGGTCGGCGGCCTTGAGCTCGACGTTGCGGCGCGGCCCGCTCACCGCTCCGAGGCTATAGCGTGCGCGCGCGTGGACGGAGTGACCGTCGTCGACCACCCGCTCGTGGCCCGCCACCTCAGCGTGCTGCGCGACGTGGCGACGCCGAGCGGCGAGTTCCGCCGCCGCCTGCGCGAGGCCGCGATGCTGATCGGCTTCGAGGCGCTCAGGGACCTGCGGCTCGAGGAGATCGAGGTCGCCACGCCGCTCGAGACGACCCGCGGCGCCCGGCTCGGCGACGACATCGTCGTGATCGCGATCCTGCGCGCCGGGCTCGGCATGGTCGAGGGCTTCCTCGGCCTGATGCCGGAGGCGCGCGTCGGCCACCTCGGCATGTACCGCGACGAGGAGGAGCTCTCGCCCGTCGGCTACTACGAGTCGATCCCCGAGCACGGGCCGGACGCCGAGATCGTGCTCGTCGACCCGATGCTCGCCACCGGCGGCAGCGCCTCGAGCGCGCTGCGACGACTCAAGGAGCGCGGGGCCGAGCGGCTGCGCTTCGTCTGCCTCGTCGCCGCCCCCGAGGGGCTCGAGGCCGTCCGCTCCGAGCACCCCGACGTGCCGATCTTCTGCGCCGCCGTCGACGACAAGCTCGACGAGCGCGGCTACATCCGGCCCGGCCTCGGCGACGCCGGCGACCGCCTCTACGGCACCGACTGAAGGAAGCGCCGCACGGCGCTGAGGTACGCCTCGTTCTCCTCGGCGTACGACAGGTGCCCGCTCGCCTCGAACACCGCGAGCTGCGCGCCGGGGATGCCGGCCGCGATCGCCTCGCCGCCCTCGACCACGCACGTGCGGTCGTGGCGGCCGGCCAGCGCGAGCACGGGATGCGACACGTCGCCGAGCCGGTCCTCGACCTCGATCGCGCCGTAGTCCGCGGTCGCGAAGTGCCGCAGCACGGCGGGCGCGTACACGGCACCCGCGGTGCGCTCCTCGAACTCGTCGACGCGCCAGTCGGTCGGGTCGGCGAAGTGGAACGGGAGCTGGTCGTGCAACAGCGCGGCGCAGTCCTCCTGGGTCTGCGCCTCGGCCTCGCGCGCCCACGACGCGGTGACCTGCTCGCGCAGCTCGATCGGCTCGAACGCCGCCAGGTTGTCCTGGACCGCGGCCAGGTAGCGCGCGCTCGGCAGCCCGCTCGACACGATCGTGGCGGCCGGCTCGCCGGCGCGCTCGACCGCGTGCTGGAGCACGACGAACGCGCCGTAGGAGTGCCCGAGCGTCGCGTAGCGCTCGAAGCCCATGGCGGCCGCCAGCTCGGACAGGTCGGCGGCCATGCGCTCGAGCGTCCACGTCTCCGGCGGCGTGGTGTCCGACAGGCCCTGGCTGCGGAGGTCGACGAGCACGAGCCGGAGCTCGTCGCCGAGCGGGTCGAGGTAGTCGCCGAACAGGTGGTGGTCGAGCCCCGGGCCGCCGTGGACGACGAGCAGCGGCAGCCCGTCGCCACCGCGCTCGACGACGTGGAGGCGGGTGTCGGAGATCTCGACGTGGCGGCCCACGCCGGGACTTCTACCGAGTCAGGCGCGTCCTCAGCTCGACGCCGGCCGCCAGCGGCCCGAGAACCGCATGATCCCCGCGGCCGCCAGCAACGCGATCACCGCGATGATCACGCCCTCCGGCCACAGCGGGCTGTCGCCGTCGCTCGCGGTCGCGGGCTGCGGCGCGGGCGGCTCCGCGGCGCCGACGAGCCCGGCGGCCGGGAACGCCCTGGCGTCGGCCGTGAGCTTGTCGATCAGCGCAATCTGCTCGGCGGTCATGGCGTACCAGCTGCCGTCGTCGTAGCGGATCGCCCGGCGCTCCGGCACGGCGACGAAGCCGACCGTCTCCCGGTGGTCGTCGGCGGCGAACGTGCCGCTCACCTCGTAGTACGGCGCGCGCGTCGGCGGGTCGGTGGGGGAGCCGGCGGTCATCAGCGCGAACCGGCCGGTTTCGTCCTCGACGGCGGCGCAGCCGTCGGGGCCACACACCTTCGCGTTGGTGATCTCCTTCGCGCCGGCCGCCGGAGCGGCGGCGAGGGTGAGTGCGGCGGCGGCCGCCAGGACCAGCATGCGTCGCATGGTGGCCTCCCTTCTCATTGGACCGAGCGGGCGATCGCCAGTGCCCGCTCCTTGGTGACGTCGGCCTCGAGGCGCAGCGTCAGCTCGCCGCGCTGCCAGACCAGGGTGTTGCCGACGAGCCGCGCGGGGATCTCGCGGATCCCGCCGGCGGGGTGCTCGTAGAGCAGCGTGTGCGGGGCGCCGGCGAGCCAGTAGCCCGGCTCGCCGTCGACGGTCACGCGCTCGATCGTGGTGCCCGGCCCCGCGAGCTTGCGCATCAGCTCCGGGTGGGTGCGGCCGGGGAACTGCGTGAACAGCGTCTCGGGGCGGTAGAGGAAGGTGACGATCTCGCCGTCGCGGTAGACGCCGTCGGGCCGGCCGAGCTCCTCCGGCACGACCATCGATTCCGCGAGCGGCTCGGGCGCGCCGAGATCGAACCGCGTCGTGGGCGCCGGCGTCGGCGTCTCCGGCACGCGCTCGATCGTCACGCCGTCCAGCCCGAGCCAGTCGAGCACGGTGCTGCGCGCCGACGGGACCGCCATCACGCCACCGAGGAGGACGACGAAGGCCGCGACGGAGATGGCCAGGCGCCGCCGAAGCGGTGGGCGGCGGGCCGGCTCGGCCTCGATCCGCGCCCGGACGCGCGCGGCGACGTCCGGCGTCTCCGGCCACTCCACCGCCAGCTCGCTCAGCCGCTGCTCCAGGCTCACAGCTCCGCCTCCAGCCGCGCCAGCGCGCGCGACAACCGCGACTTGACCGTCCCCGGCCGACAGCCCAGCGCGGACGATGTCTCCTGCTCGGACAGCCCGAGCAGGTAGCGGCACGCCACCACCTCGCGGTGCTCCTCGCTGAGCCGGTCGATCGCCGCCAGCAGCCGCTCGCGCTGCTCGCGGGCGAGGAGCGCCGCCTCCGGAGACGGGGCCGCGTCAGCGGAGGGGCGCTCCTCGGCCAGGTGCAGCTCGAACCGCCCGCGGCGCGCCAGCGAGCGCCGCCGGTTGCGCGCCTCGTTCGCCACGATCGCCAGCAGCCACGGCCGGAACGGCGATCCGGAGCGGAAGCGGTCGCGCGCCCGGTACGCCTTGACGAAGGCGTCCTGGACGACCTCCTCGGCGTCGGCGGCTGAGCCCGTGATCAGGTATGCGGTGCGAAAGGCGATGGCCTGGTGCTCGCGGACGAGCTGCTCGTAGTCGTCGAGATCGTGTGGCCGGCCCACCACTCCCCCTTCTACACGCGCGCCGGGAACCCGGTTCCGCCTGAGACGTTCGATTCCATGGCCGCCGTGCCTGTATGTGCGTGGCCCGTGGATGCAGGGCGGTGCCCGCCGAAGGGGAACAGTGGTGGTGCCACGGGCCGCTTCGGCGGGTGCCGATCCTGCGCCGCGGGACGCGTGCAGACGGGCGCGGGGGTCGTGGAATCGAGCGTCTAGGCTCAAGCGGACATGCCCGCCACCCGCGAGGACCTCCGCAACGTCGCCATCGTCGCCCACGTCGACCACGGCAAGACGACGCTCGTCGACGCCATGCTCTGGCAGTCCGGCGCCTTCCGCGCCAACCAGGACGTCGCCGACCGCGTCATGGACTCGATGGACCTCGAGCGCGAGAAGGGCATCACGATCCTCGCCAAGAACACCTCGGTCCACTACCGCGACGTCAAGCTCAACATCATCGACACGCCGGGGCACGCCGACTTCGGCGGCGAGGTCGAGCGCGGGCTGACGATGGTCGACGGCATCCTGCTGCTCGTCGACGCCTCCGAGGGCCCGCTCCCGCAGACCCGCTTCGTGCTGCGCAAGGCGCTCGAGGCGCGGCTGCCGGTGATCCTCGTGGTCAACAAGGTCGACCGCCCCGACGCCCGCATCGCCGAGGTCGTCGACGAGGTCTACGAGCTCTTCCTCGACCTCGACGCGGACGAGTCGCAGATCGAGTTCCCGATCGTCTACTGCAACGCCAAGGCCGGGCGCGCGGGCCTCGAGGCGGACGTCGACGCGCTCGCCGACGATCTCGGCCCGCTGATGGACCTGCTGCTCGAGCACATCCCGGCGCCGGCCTACGACCCCGACGCCCCGCTGCAGGCGCACGTCACCAACCTCGACGCCTCGCCCTACGTCGGCCGGCTCGCCCTCTGCCGCGTGCGGAACGGGACGATCCGCAAGGGCCAGCCGATCGCCTGGTGCCGCGCCGACGGCTCCGTCGCGAACGCGCAGGTCGGCGAGCTCTACGTCACCGAGGCGCTCGACCGCGTCGACGCCGCCGAGGCCGGGCCGGGCGAGATCATCGCCGTGGCCGGCATCGCCGAGGTCACCATCGGCGAGACGCTCGCCGACCGCGACGACCCGCGGCCGCTGCCCGTGATCACCGTCGACGAGCCGTCGCTCTCCGTCACCGTCGGCATCAACACGTCGCCGCTGGCCGGCCAGGACGGCGGCAAGCTGACCGCGCGCCAGGTCCGCGACCGGCTCGAGGCGGAGCTGGTCGGCAACGTCTCGCTGCGCGTCGGCGACACCGAGCGCCCCGAGGTCTGGGAGGTCCAGGGCCGCGGCGAGCTGCAGCTCGCGATCCTCGTCGAGCTGATGCGCCGCGAGGGCTTCGAGCTCACCGTCGGCCAGCCGCAGGTGCTGACGCGCGAGGTGGACGGCAAGGTCCACGAGCCGCTCGAGCGCATGACCATCGACGTGCCGGAGGAGTACGTCGGCGTCGTCACGCAGCTGCTCGCGCTGCGCAAGGGCCGGATGGAGCACATGGTCAACCACGGCACCGGCTGGGTCCGGATGGACTACCTCGTCCCCGCCCGCGGGCTGATCGGCTTCCGCACCGAGTTCCTCACCGAGACCCGCGGCACGGGCCTCATCCACCACGTCTTCGAGCGCTGGGAGCCGTGGGCGGGCGAGCTGCGCACCCGGCCCACCGGCGCGTTGGTGGCCGACCGCCGCGGCACCGCCGCGCAGTTCGCGCTCATGAACCTGCAGGAGCGCGGGACGATGTTCGTCGGCCCCGGCGAGGAGGTCTACGAGGGCATGATCGTGGGCGAGAACGCCCGCGCCGAGGACCTCGACGTCAACGCCGTGCGCGAGAAGCACCTGACCAACATCCGCTCCTCGACGTCCGAGGTGCTCGTGCGCCTCGTCCCCCACCGCCAGCTCTCGCTCGACCAGGCGCTCGAGTTCCTGCGCGAGGACGAGTGCGTCGAGGTCACCCCCGAGCGCGTCCGGCTGCGGAAGGTGATCCTCGAGCGCACCGAGCGCGTCAAGGCGGGGCGGCGGGCGCGCGCCAACGCCGCGCCCGTCTGAGCGTCCGCGGCGTTACGACGCGAACGTCAACGGCTGGCTGGGTAAGGGCGGGTCGAACCGCCGCGGAGCCCACGAGTGTCGTCTCGATGGGCCCACAGCCCATCGAGGTGACTTTCGTGGCCGCTTGGGGCGGTTCGAACCCGGCCCCTACCCAGCCGCAGTTCGCTCGCGCTACCGCGAGCGGCGGTTGTTGCGCGAGCGCCCGGAGCGCCGGTGCCCATCGGCCCCGCCGCTCGTGTGCCCCGCGAACTCCAGCCCGAGCCGGTGGGCGATCGCGCCCATCTCGCGCGCCTGGTCGCCGAGCACGAACGTGATGGCGACGCCGTCGCGGCCCGCGCGGCCGGTGCGGCCCGTGCGGTGCACGTAGCCGTCCTGGTCCTCGGGGGCGTCGAAGTTGATGACGTGGCTGACGTCGGCGACGTCGATGCCGCGGGCGGCGACGTCGGTGGCGATGAGCACGTCGACGTCCCAGCGCTCGAACGCGGCCAGCGCGCGCTCGCGCTGGTTCTGCGTCTTGTTGCCGTGGATCGCCATCGACTCGACGCCGCGGGCGCGCAGGCGCTTGACGAGGCGGTCGGCGCCGCGCTTGGTGCGGACGAAGACGAGCGCGAGGTCGCGCTTGCCCTCGAGCTCCTGCACGAGCGTCTCGAGCTTGGCCTCGTGGAGGACCTTGACGAAGCGGTGCTCGACCTGCGCGGTCTTGCGCACGGTCGGCTTGTGCGTGTGGCGCCGCGCGTTGCGCGTGTACTCGCGGGCCAGGTCGCCGGGGGCGCCGGCGAGCGTGGCGGAGAACAGCAGCGTCTGGCGCTCGACGGGCGTGCGCTTGACGATGCGCTCGAGATCGGGGCGGAAGCCCATGTCCATCATCCGGTCGGCCTCGTCGAGGACGAGGATGCGGATGCGGCCGAGGTCGATGTCGCCTCGCTGCATGAGGTCGAGCAGGCGGCCCGGCGTCGCGACCAGCAGGTGGGCGCGGCGGGCGAGCTTCGCCTGACGCTCGATGCCGACGCCGCCGTAGACGGCGGCGACGCTGAGCCCGCGGGCCTCGGCGACGTCGCGGGCGTCGTCGACGATCTGGCCGGCGAGCTCGCGGGTCGGCGCGAGGACGAGCGCGGCGGGCCGGGGGTCGCTCGGCGACAGGCGCTCGAGGATCGGCAGGACGAAGGCGAGCGTCTTGCCGGAGCCGGTGGGCGACTCGGCGAGGACGTCGTGGCCCTCCAGCGCGTCGGGGATGACGAGCGTCTGGACGGCGAACGGGGCGGTGATGCCGCGGCGGGCGAGGACGCCCGTAGCGGCTGACGATACGCCGAGATCGGCGAACGTTCGGGAAGACATATTGGTGCTGCTCCTAACAAATGGTGATACGGGAGATTCGACGGACCCGGACCACGCGGAGCGCACTCGAAGGCTCAAACCTCACGGGCAGCGGCGCCACCCGTGCTCGTCACGCTAGCAGGGCTCCGACATGCGGCCAGGATCGTCAAGCTGTGCGGGTCGGCGGTCGACAACTATTCGGTGCCTCGGAGGGTCCGTCGTCTCACCGCCGCGCTCGCGTCCGTCGCGGCGCTCGCCGTGCTGCCCGCGTCCGCGCACGCGAACCACCCGAGCATCACCGGGTTCTCCACCGGCCTGACGGTCGCCAACGCGCCCGCCGACATCACCGAGGGACCCGACGGCAACCTGTGGTTCACCAGCCGGGGCATCCTTCCCGGCGTCGGCCGCATCACGCCGACCGGGTCGATCACCGAGTATCCCGTCGCCCTCCTCAACACCCCGGGCGACATCACCACCGGCCCGGACGGCGCGCTCTGGTTCACCCAGCGCGGCCTGTCCGACGCGATCGTCCGCGTCGACCCCGCCGACGGCACGATGGAGGAGCACCCGCTGCCCGGCGGCATGAACCCGACCGCGATCACGCTCGGCTCCGATGGCAACCTCTGGTTCATCGCGAGCGGAACGAAGAAGCTCGTGCGCATGAAGCCGGACGGGAGCCACGACGAGTTCAACGCCGGGCTGTCCGGGAGCGACACGCTCAACGACATCACCAGCGGCCCCGACGGCCAGCTGTGGGTCACCATCGAGGCCGACGGCGACAACCGGATCGAGAGCTTCAGCCCGGCGGACCCCGACGACCCGTGCTTCTGGTCTTCCGGCCTCAGCGGCGCGCCGAACAAGATCGTCGCCGCCTCCGACGGCAAGCTCTACTTCACGCTCTCCGACGACCCCGGCGCCATCGGCCGGATCAAGACCGACGGCACGATCCGCGAGTTCAGCGCCGGCCTGACGCCCGACTCGCGCCCTGTCGGCATCGCCGAGGGCGGCGACAACGCGCTGTGGTTCACCGGCGCGGCACACCCCGGCCGGATCGGCCGCATGGCGACGCCGAGCCACGCGTTCAGCGAGCTCGTGGGCGGCACCGCCGGCCTCGACCTGCTCGCCGACGCCGACCCGAACGGGATCACGCGCGGCCCCGACGGCAACGTCTGGTTCACCGAGAGCGGCCTCGACGGGCGCATCTCCCGCGTCAGCGTCCCGCCCGCCGCCGACCTCGAGCTCAACCAGGGGCAGCTGAAGGCGACGGTCACCGCCAACACGCAGGAGACCACCTTCCGCGTCGAGTACGGCCCGGACAAGGGTCAGTACGACCAGCAGTCCGGCAGCCTCACCGTGCCGGCAAGCCAGGGCGCCGTCCCCGTGGCCGAGGTCGTCCCGCTCACGCTCGAGCCGCGCTCGCACTACCACGCCCGCCTGGTCGCCACCAACGGCTCCGGCGACGGCGTCTCCGCAGATCTCTCGCTGTGGACGGACGAGAACGGCAAGCTGCTCGGCTACCAGCCGACGCTCCCCGCGCAGAGCCCGCCGCTCATCGCGCCGACCTCCGACGCCAAGCCCGGCAGCGGCGGCAACCCGTCGCCCGGCGCCGGGACGTCCGCGCCGGTCGTCACCGCCCCGATCGCTCCGCCCGTGCTCGGCAAGGCCGTCGTCGTCAAGCCGCTGACCGGCACCGTGCGCGTCAAGGCGCCGGGCGCGCGCTCCTTCACCCCGCTGGCCGCCGGCGCCAACCTGCCCGTCGGCACGATGGTCGACACGCGCGCCGGCAAGATCGTCCTCCAGAGCGCGCGCAACAAGCGCGGCCGCACGCAGAACGGCACGTTCTGGGGCGGCGTGTTCCAGATCCGCCAGAAGCGCAGCGGCAAGGGCATGACGTCGCTGGTCCTGCGCGGCGGCAGCTTCGCCCGCTGCGGCAACCGCGCCGGCGTCTCCGTGCTCGCCCGCGAGGCGAAGGGCAAGCGCCGCGTCGTCCGCCGCCTGTGGGGCAAGGACAGGCACGCGCGCTTCCGCACCCACGGCCGCGACAGCGTCGCCACCGTCCGCGGCACCCGGTGGGTCACCACCGACCGCTGCATCGGCACCGTGACGCGGGTGACCGAGGGCAAGGTCCTGGTCCGCGACCTGCGCAAGAAGCGCAGCGTGCTGGTGCGGGCCGGCGACGCCTACCTCGCCCGACACCGAAGCCGCTAGCGCCATGGTCCGGGGCAGGGACCACGCGCCGACGGCAGCCTCTGCGACCCCGGCAAGGGTCACCGGGCTGGCGATAGCCATCCTGGTCGCGACGATCGCCGCCCTGGCGCTGGCGCTCGTGGCCAAGGAGGCGCACGTGCTCGACCGGGTCGAGGACGAGACCGTCGCGATGCGCTTCCAGGCGCGCGGCGCGCAGGTCGAGGACAAGCTCGCGGTCGTCGCGATCGACGACGTCACGTTCTCCGACCTCGAGCAGCAGTGGCCGTTCCCGCGCTCGCTGCACGCCCGCGCCGTCGACGCGCTGCGCAAGGCCGGCGCGCGCCGGATCGTCTACGACGTCCAGTTCACCGAGCCGACCAGCGAGCGCGAGGACCTCGCGCTGTTCCGCGCGATCCGGCGCGCCGACGACGTCGTGCTCGCCACGACCGAGACCGACGGCCGCGGCGGCACCAACGTGCTCGGCGGCGACGAGAACCTGCACGCGGCCGGCGCCCACGCCGCCGCCGCGAACCTCGAGACCGACCGCGGCGGCGTCGATCCACCGCTTCCCGTACTCGGCGGGCCGCCTGGCCAGCGTCGCCGTCGTCGCCTCGGAGCTCAGCACCGGCCGCAAGCTCCCCGCCGCGGCGTTCGGCGACGCCGGCGCCTGGATCGACTACGCGGGCCCGCGCGGCACGATCCCGACCTACCACTTCAGCGACCTCGTCGAGGGCCGCGTCGACCCCGACCGTCTGCGCGGCCGCATCGTCGTGATCGGCGCGAGCGCCCCGACGCTGCAGGACGTCCACTCCACCCCGACGGCCAGCGACCAGCTGATGTCGGGCCCGGAGATCCAGGCCAACGCGATCTCGACCGCGCTGCGCGGGCTGCCGCTGCGCGACGCGCCCGACTGGACCGGCGTGCTCGCGCTGCTGCTGCTCGGCGTGCTGCCCGCGGTCGCCCACCTGCTCACACGCGGGATCCGGGCCGCGGTCGTCACCCCGCTTGCCGCACTCGCGTTCGCCGGGCTCGTGCAGGCGGCCTTCGCGCGCGGCTGGATCGTCGAGGCGACCTACCCGCTGCTCGCGCTCGCGATCGGCACGGTGAGCACGATGACCACCGCGTTCGTGGCCGAGCGCCGCGAGCGCTGGCGCGTCTCCGAGTACAACGAGCTGCTCGAGCAGCGCGTGCGCGAGCGCACCGCGCAGCTGCGCGAGACGCAGCTCGAGATCGTCCAGCGCCTCAGCCAGGCCGCGGAGTCGCGCGACGGCGACACCGGCGAGCACATCCAGCGCATCCGCCGCATGACCCAGCGGCTCGCCGTCGCGACCGGGCTGCCCGAGGAAGAGGCGGAGCTGATCGGCCACGCGAGCGCCATGCACGACGTCGGCAAGATCGGCATCCCCGACCGCGTGCTGCTGAAGCCGGGCAAGCTCGACGCCGAGGAGTGGGCGGTCATGCAGTCCCACACCACGATCGGCGCCGACATCCTCGCCGGCTCGAGCTCACCGCTCCTGCAGGCCGCCGAGGAGATCGCGCTCACTCACCACGAGCGCTTCGACGGCAGCGGCTACCCCGCCGGGCTGCGTGGCGAGGCGATCCCGCTGGCCGCGCGGATCACCGCCATCTGCGACGTCTTCGACGCCCTGCTCTCCAAGCGCGTCTACAAGACGCGCTGGACGATGGACGACACGATCGCCGAGCTGAAGGCGCAGCGCGGCCGCCACTTCGACCCCGCGCTCGTCGACGCGTTCCTGGAGCTCGTGCCGACGTTCGAGCCGGACCTGCTCCAGCAGGTGCCTGCCGACGCCCGGAGCGATGACCAAGGCGACCCGGGCGTCGGCGTCCTCACACTCGGTCAGTCGACGCCGGCCGGCCCCACCGAGCGGATCCGCTCGCGCCGGTAGGCCAGACTGGTGCCGATGGACATCGGCACGCTGCTCGAGGAGCTCGGGTACGCCGGCATCGCGCTGCTGATGTTCGGCGAGACGCTGTTCCCGCCGATCCCGTCGGAGGCGATCCTGCCGCTCGCGGGCTACCTGGTGGAGCGCGGCGAGCTCGGGTTCGCGGGCGTGCTGGCCGCCGGCACGCTCGGCGCCATGACCGGCGCGGTCGTCCTCTACGAGCTCGCGCGACGCGGCGGGCAGCCGTTCGCGCTGCGCTTCCTCAAGCTCGCGCGCATGGACGAGGAGCGCCTCGAGCAGGCCGAGCGCTGGTTCGTGCGCCGCGGCGCGCTCGTCGTGTTCGCCGGCCGCTGCGTCCCGGGGGTGCGCAGCCTGATCGCGCTCCCCGCCGGCGTGCTGAAGATGCCGCGCGGGCTCTACCTGCTCGCGAGCCTGCTCGGCACGCTGCTGTGGAACTCGCTGCTGATCGGCGTCGGGTATGTGCTCGGCGCGGAGTGGGAGCGGGCGGCGGAGGCGATCGGCTCGGTCTCGAAGCCGCTGCTGTTCGTCCTCTTCGCCGCGGTCGGCGTATGGCTGCTGCGGCGCCGGCTCAGAAAGCGGTGAACGGGCCCGGCGCGAGCGTCGCCAGGTCGTTCGCGCGCAAACCCTCGTCGGTCAGGGTGAGCAGCCGCGATCCGACGACGAGCGTGCGCAGCACGTCGGCGCTCTCACGCGTGCGGCCGACCTCGCCGATGCCGGCTATGCGATCGACGCGGAAGCCGATCGCCTGCGCCGGCTCGCCGTCGTCGTAGTCGGCGACCGGCACCACCGCGAGCCGCAGCGGCTCCCACCACAGGAACGCGTGGTGGTCGTACTCGGCCTCGCTCGAGGTGAGCTCGCCGAGCGCGGCCTTGTGCAGCAGCCGCGGGTTCGCGGGGTCGTCGACGTCGAACAGCGACAGCTGCGTGCCCTTGGTCACGCCCTGCGCGTCGGCGTCCTGGCCGATGCCGATCAGCTCGTGGTTGCCGACCGGGTGCAGGTAGGCCGAGTAGCCGAGGATCTTCAGCGCCCCCCGGACGCGCGGCTGGGTCGGGTCGGCGAGGTCGAGGGTGTAGAGCGGATCGGTCTCGCGGAAGGTGACGACGTAGCCGCGGTCGCCGATGAAGCGCACCGAGTAGATGCGCTCGCCGCGGCCGAGGCCGCTGACCTGCCCGATCCTCTCCAGCCGGCCGGAGCGCGTCTGCAGCGAGGTGACGTGGCTCTGGCTGTCGGAGTCGAAGCCCTCGGTCGTGGCGGCGCGGAGCACGCCGTTGTGCTCCGAGAGCGAGAACTGGTTGAGCAGCTCGCCGGGGACCTGGCCGCTCGCGCGATAGTCGGTCTGCTGGGGGCCGGTGACGTCGAAGCGGTGGATCGAGGTGTCGTCGCGCAGCCAGCCGCCGTTGGTGGCGACGTAGAGGCTGGTCGGCGATGCGTAGACGGTGTCGGCGTTCGTCATCACCGAGTCGGCGTCGATGGCCGGCAGCCCGCGCTCGAGGTCGACGGTCAGCACGGTCAGCATCCCCGCGCCCGTGAAGCGCGGGGTGCGGCGGACGTCGTCGCAGGCGACGATCGCGCGCGTCCGCTTGCGGCCGGTGCGGCGGTTGCGCAGCGTGGCGTTCGGCACCCAGCCCGCGCGGCGCGCGCGCAGCGGCGTGCGGTACAGCGCCCGCGGCTGCGAGGAGACCACGATGCGGACCGTCCGGCCGTGCAGCCGCGCGCTGACGTAGTCGCCGTCCACGTTGAAGGTGCGCAGCACGCGCATGGCGGCGGGGTTGGCGATGTCGATCTCGGTCAGCAGCGTGCCCTTGCCGCCGCCGGTGATGGCGAGCGCGCGGCGGCCCTGGATCAGCAGCTCGCCGCCGTAGCCGGGGATGGCGACGGAGCTCAGCTTGCGCGGGACCGTCGCGCGCGCGTCGACCGCATGCAGCCGCTGACCGGCGAGCGCGAAGACGTTCGTGCCGTCCGACTTGACGATGTCCGGCTCGTCGACGCCCGCCTCCTGCACGTTCGTGGTCGATGAGTCGGGCGCCGTGCTCCCGCTCTCCGGGGCGGGCGCGGCGACCGGCGTCGAGCCGCCGTCCTCCCCGCCGCCGACGACCGGGGTGCGGCGCGGCGCACCGAGCCGCGGCGGCGGTGGCAGCCGTGGGGTGTGCCGGCGCGCGTAGGTGATCAGCCCGTTGCAGGAGCCGAACGCCTTCAGCCGCGGCGTCTTCGCGCGCTTCGCGCCCTCAGCGGGCGCCGCCGCCACGGCGACGGCGAGGACAACGAGCAGGGCGAGGGCGGCGCGCACCCGCCGACTCTACGCCCGCTCCACCCTCGCGCGCTACTTCTCGCCGACGTAGAGCAGGTGGACCTGGCCGCCGCGCTCGAACACGACGTAGTTGCCGTGCGGGCTGGTCATCGGGTTCGTGGTCGCCGCCGTGGCGCCGCGCTCGCCGAGGATCCAGCGGTCGCCCGACGGCTCGGTGGCGAGCATCGCGTCGCGCACGCCGTTGGTGTCGGCCCCGCGCGTGTTGGTCTGGCCGACGTTGGTGGCGTCGGACTCGAACAGCACCCAGGACCCGGCCGCGGTCAGGCTCGGCGCCGTGCTCGCGCCGTTGCCGGGCGCTCCGCCGCCGGTCGAGGCGAGCGTGACCTTCGGCCGCCCGGTGCCGCTCGGCACCTCGGCCTTGGCGATCTGCGACACGCCGCCGGTGCGCACGAGGCTGGCCGCGGTGGTCGCGAACGCGACGATGCTGCCGTCGACGTTGCTGGCCGGCGCGGTCGACGGGCCCGAGCCCGCGAGGCCGTTCGAGCCGGAGGAGACGAGCTTCGTGTCCATGCGCAGGTACTGGACGCGCTTGCCCTTGATCTTCTTGCCGTAGCGGCGGCTCATGCCGCGCTGGTAGATGTCGGTGACGCCGTTGCGGTCGCGCGACGAGAGGTTCGCCGCCTCGGAGGCGAACGTGATCCGGTCGGCGTTGACCGAGTACGCGATCGAGTGGCTGTCGGCGTTGCCGGGCCGGCCCTTGTCGGTCGCCGAGGCGAGGAAGGTGAGCCCCTTCAGCGCCTTGTCGATCAGCGTGGTGCCGCCGAACGCGCGGATGTAGACCTGGCGGCGCCCGGCCGGGTTGGCGCGCGTGACCGCGGTCTTCCAGTTGCGGTTCTTGGTCTTGCGCAGCGCGAGGTCGGTGGCGTCGGAGACGAACGCGGCGCGCTGGCACAGCCCGTCGACCGCCGCCTCGGTCACCGTGCCGTTCGACTGCCGCCCGCGGCTGTTGACCGACACGCGGCGCGTGACGCCGCTGCGGAGGTCGCGCACGAACGCGTCGGGCTTGCCGTTGGTGTCGCCGCGGACGAGGTTCGAGGCCGCCGACACGAAGGCGACGCAGTGCGGGGCGACGCGCGAGGTGCCGTCGACGACCGGCGCCGAGGAAGGGCCGTTGGCGGGCGCGCCGCCGAGGCCCGCGGAGACCAGCACGCGGTTGCCGGCCTGCCACGGCGTGCCGTTCTCGCCGTAGGGCTCGGCGCGGCGGACGGCGAAGACGTTGCCGCCGGACTCGAAGGCGACGAGCCGGCCCCAGCGCTTGTCCTGCGAGATCGCCGGGCTGCTCGCCGGGGCGTCGGACAGCTGCGTCAGGCCGGTGCCGGGGAACTGCGCGGCGGCGGTCGCCGGCGCGACCCCGAGGGCGATCGCGAGGGCGGCCTTCACGCCGCCCAGGCTAGCTCAGACCGTGTACGCGAACGGGTGGTGGAAGACGTCCATCGCGCTCGCCGGCGAGGCGACCGGGATCTCGAACGCGCTGCCGGCCTTGGCGTCGCGGACGCGGACGTGGACGTTGTCCGTGCCCGGGTCCCACATCAGCCACACGTCGATGCCGTCGTTGTTGCGGTGGTGGAGCTCGCGATGGGAGGAGGTGGAGGGCATGCCGGAACTGTCTCCGAACCACTTCGTCCTTGACATGGTGGTGGCCTGCGTCATGACGGTGTGGCCCTCTGCCCGACCTCGGTACGGTCAGCCCCCATGATCGGACGCGAGCGCCAGACGGCGATCTACCTCGGCGGGGTGAGCGGGCGCCGCCCGCGCGTCCCGCTCGACCCCGACCGCCTGCAGGAGGCGGCCCGCGACGCGATGCCCGCCGACCACTACGCCTACGTCGCGGCGGGCGCCGGCACGGAGGACACCGTGCGCGAGAACCGCGCGGCGTTCGCCCGCAAGCGCATCGTCCCGCGGATGCTGCGCGGCGCCGCGCAGCCCGACGCCTCGGTCGAGCTGTTCGGCCGCCGGCTCGACTCGCCGTTCCTGACCGCGCCGGTCGGCGTGCTCGAGCTCGCCCACCGCGACGCCGACATCGCCGTCGCGCGGGCCGCGCGCGAGACCGGCGTGCCGATGGTCTTCTCCAACCAGGCCTCGCGCCCGATGGAGGAGTGCGCGGAGGCGCTCGGCGACAGCCCGCGCTGGTTCCAGCTCTACTGGAGCACCTCCGACGAGCTGGTCGAGAGCTTCGTCGGGCGCGCCGAGGCGTGCGGCTGCGAGGCGATCGTGCTCACGCTCGACACCACGATCGTGGGCTGGCGCCCGCGCGACCTCGAGCCCGCCTTCCTGCCGTTCCTGCGCGGCCAGGGCATCGCGCAGTACACGAGCGACCCGGTGTTCCGCCGGCTGATCGCGGAGGGCTCGCCGAACCGCGAGGTGCCGACGCCGCAGCCGACGCCGCAGGCGCTGCGCACGCTCTTCCAGCTCACGCGCGCGTATCCCGGCCCGTTCGTCGAGAACCTGAGGACCGGCCGGGCGCGAGGTGCCGTGCAGCGGTTCGCGGAGATCTTCTCGCGGCCGCAGCTGTCGTGGGACGACCTGCCGTTCCTGCGCGAGCGCACGAAGCTGCCGCTGCTGCTCAAGGGCATCCTCCATCCCGACGACGCCCGCCGCGCGCTCGACGCCGGCGTCGACGGCATCGTGGTCTCCAACCACGGCGGCCGCCAGGTCGACGGCGCGATCGCGACGCTCGACGCGCTGCCCGGCGTGGTCGAGGCGGTCGACGGCCGCGCGCCGGTGCTGCTCGACTCCGGCGTCCGCAGCGGCGCCGACGCGTTCAAGGCGATCGCGCTCGGCGCCACCGCCGTGCTGATCGGCCGCGCCTACGTCTGGGGGCTCGCGGTCGCCGGGCAGGCCGGTGTGCGCGAGGTGCTCGAGAACCTGCGCGCCGAGCTCGACCTCACGATGGCGCTGGCGGGCTGCCACTCGCTCGCCGAGGTCGGCCCCGAGACCCTCCGGGATGTCGCCGGCTAAGGCGGCCGCCGCGCTGCTGCTCGCCGCGTTCGCGCTCGCGGGCTGCGGCGAGAAGGAGGAGCCCGACGTGTCGCGGCCGACGGCGGTGACCGGCACGCTCGACCTCGCCCGGCCCGCGGCGCCGGCCAACCCCGACGCCGGCACCCAGGCCGGTCACCGGGCGCCGGACGCGACCGCCAGCACGCGCCGCCCCGCGCTCGCCTTCACCGGGAGCGTGGAGCCGCCGTCGAGCCGCGTGACGCTCGCGCGCGAGGGCGGGCAGCCGGCGGCGGTGGAGGTCGGCGCCGACGGGCGCTTCCGAGCGCGGGCGCGCGGGCTGAAGCGCGGCGCCAACCGCTTCGTGCTGGAGGGCAGCTCGCCCGGGCTGCGGCCCTGGACGGTCGACGTCTCGATCACGCGGCGGTAGCCGGTGATCGACGTCGCCACCGCGGCGGGGAGCCTGCTCGCGGCCTTCGGGCTCTCGGGCGCCGCCGGGCTCAACGCGTGGATCCCGCTGCTGGTCGCCGGCCTGCTCGACCGCGCCGGCCAGCTCCAGCTCGCCGAGCCGTACGACGCGCTGGCGACCACGCCGGGGCTGATCGTGCTCGGGGTGCTGTTCGCGCTCGACTTCGTCGGCGACAAGGTGCCGGCGATCGACTCGCTGCTGCACGCGGTCGGCTCGGTCGTGCACCCGGCGTCGGGCGCGATCGTGTTCGCCGCGCCGACCGAGACGCCCACCGACATCCCCTCGATCGTCCTGTTCGCGCTCGGCGCCACCGTGGCGGGCTCGCTGCACGCGACGCGCGCGACGGTGCGGCCGGCGTCGACCACGCTGACCGCCGGGGCGGGCAACCCGGTGCTGTCGCTGGGCGAGGACGTGGGCTCGGCGGTGCTCAGCGTGCTCGCCGTGCTGGCGCCGCTCGTCGGGTTCCTGGTCCTGCTGGCGGTGGCCGTCGTGGCCGTGCTGTGGTGGCGCCGGGTGGCTCGCGCACGCCGCAAGCGCGGTCTACGCTGATGCCGCTGCTCCCCCTGCTCCTCACCGCGCTCGCGCTCGCCGCCCCGGCCCAGGCGCCCGAGCGGCCCAGCTTCGTCGTCGTGATGACGGACGACCAGACCTACGCCGACCTGGCGGCGATGCCGCGGACGCGCCGGCTGGTCGGGTCGGCGGGCGCGCGCTTCACGCGCTCCTACGTCTCCTATCCGCTGTGCTGCCCGTCGCGCGCGACGTACCTGACCGGCCAGTACAACCACAACAACGGGGTGCAGACGAACACGCCCCCGAAGGGCGGCTTCGAGGCGCTCGACGCCCGGCACACGCTGCCGGTGTGGCTGAGCGAGGCGGGCTACCGGACCTCGCACGTCGGCAAGTACCTCAACGGCTACGGGCTGCGGCGGCAACCCAGCGTGCCGCCGGGCTGGACCGACTGGCACGGCACCGTCGACAAGAGCACGTACCAGATGTACGGCTACAAGATCTTCGAGAACGGCGTCCTGCGCCGCTACGGCAACTTCGACGTCGAGGACCCGGCGACGTACCAGACCGACGTCCTCCGCGACAAGGCGGTGGCGTCGATCGAGGGCACGGCACCGGGCACGCCGCTCTTCCTCTCGCTGATGTTCGTCGCGCCGCACGGCGAGTCGGTCGACCCCGGCTCGACGACGCAGCCGTTCGTGCGCCCCGCACCACGGCACGACGGGCACTACCGCACCCTGCGCCTTCCGCGGTCGATGCTCGGCGAGCGCGACGTCAGCGACAAGCCGCCCTACGTGCGCAAGCTCCACCAGCCGAGCCGCTCCACCGCGGCGCGCATCCGCGCCGACTTCCGCTCCCGGCGCGAGTCGCTGCTCGCCGTCGACGAGGCGGTCGAAGCGGTGGTCGGGGCGCTCGCGCGCACCGGCCGGCTCGGCAACACGTACGTCCTCTTCACCTCCGACAACGGCTTCTTCCAGGGCGAGCACCGGATCTACAAGGGCAAGTACCTGGCCTACGACCCGTCGTCGCACGTGCCGCTGCTGATCCGCGGGCCCGGCATCCCGCCCGGCACCGTGTCGGGCGAGCCGATCACCAACGCCGACCTCGCGCCGACGATCCTCGAGGCCGCCGGGGTCGCGGCCGACCGGCCGATGGACGGCCGCTCGATCCTGCCGTTCGCCCGCGACGGCGGCCTGCGCACGCGCCGGCCGCTGCTGCAGGAGGGGCTCGCGGCGGGCGACATCGACCGCGACGGGGCGGCCCGCTCCGGCACCGTCGGCGAGTACCACGCGATCCGCACCGAGCGCTACCTCTTCGTCGAGTGGATCAACGGCGCGCGCGAGCTCTACGACCGGGCGCGCGACCCCGGCGAGATGCAGTCGCGCCACGCCGACCCGCGCTACGCCCCGATCCGCCGCTCGCTGCACCGCGAGCTCGTGCGCCTGCGGACGTGCGCGGGCGACGTCTGCCGCGAGCCGGCGGGCCCGCTGCGGCCCTGAGCGCAACTCGCATCGCCGGATTCTGTTGGAGACTCCGCCGATGCCGCGACTCGTTCTCCGGGCCGTCCTCGCGACGCTGCTCGCCGTCACCGCCCTGCCCGCCGCCGCCTCGGCGCAGGACCAGCCGATCAGCGCGTACCCCTCGCCGGGCACGCCGAGCGCCAGTCCCGGCACGCAGATCTCGCTGCGGGGTGCGCCGGCGAACCGGCTCGGCAGCATCCGCGTGACCGGCTCGAAGAGCGGCCGCCATGCGGGCCGGCTGCGCGCGCACGCCGACCGCCAGGGCGCGAGCTTCGTGCTGGCGCGCGACCTGCGCCAAGGGGAGCGGGTCACCGTGCGGACCGGTCTGCGGATCCGCGGCGCGCGCAACGGAGATTTCACGTTCCGCACGGCGCGGATCCCCGAGCGGGTGACGATCCAGAACCGGATCTTCCCGGGCGAGAACATCGCGGCCAAGAAGACGCGCCACTTCCGCTCGCGGCCGGACCTCCAGCCGCCGTTCGTGACCGTCACCACCTCGCGGCCCGGCGTCGCCCCCGGTCACCTCTTCCTGAGCCCGAAGTCGAAGCGCGACGAGAAGCAGGCCGGCCCGCTGATCGCCGACAACCGCGGCGAGCCGATCTGGTTCGACCCGCTGCCCGGCATCACCGCGGCCACCGACTTCCGCGCCCAGACCTACCAGGGCAGGCCGGTCCTCACCTACTGGCGCGGCACGTCGCGGCAGGGGATCGGCACCGGCGAGCTCGTCATCCTCGACCAGTCCTACCGGGTCATCCGCCGCATCCGCACCGTCAACGGCTTCAAGCCCGACCTGCACGAGTTCGAGATCACGCCCGAGGGCAGGGCGCTGCTCATCAGCTATCCGATCGTGCGCCAGAACCTGCGGCCGGTGAAGGGGAAGCGGCGCGGCCTCGTGGTCGACTCGGTCATCCAGGAGGTCGAGATCGCGACGGGCCTCGTGACCTTCGAGTGGCACTCGCTCGGCAACATCCTGCTGCGCGAGACCTTCTCGCGGCCGCGACCGGGAACGCCGTTCGACTACGTGCACACGAACTCGGTGAAGGTCGAGAGCGACGGCGACTTCCTGATGTCCGCGCGCAACACGTGGGCGGGCTACAAGATCGACCGCGAGACGGGGCGGATCCTGTGGCGCCTCGGCGGCAAGCGGAGCACGTTCCGGCTGCCGCGGGCGGCGCAGTTCGCGTGGCAGCACGACATCGCCCGGCGCGCGGACGGCGCCATCACCGTGTTCGACAACTCGGCCTTCCCGCCAGTGCGCAAGTTCTCGCGCGCGCTGGCGATCCGGCTCAACCACTCGAACCGCACGGCGCGGCTGCTCTCCGCGACCCGGCACCCGCGCCGGCTGCTGGCCGCGACCCAGGGCAACCAGCAGTCGCTGCCCAACGGCAACTTCCTCGTCGGCTGGGGCTCGCAGCGGCAGCTGACCGAGTACACGCCGTCCGGCACGCCGCTGTACAACGCGGCGCTGTCGCTCGGCTACGAGTCGTACCGCAGCTACCGCCTGCCGTGGGTCGGGCTGCCGCGCTCGCGGCCGGTGGTGGCGGCGACCGACGAGCCGGGCGCGGGCACCGACGTCTACATGAGCTGGAACGGCGCGACCGAGGTCGCGACGTGGGAGCTGTTCGCCGGCTCGAGCGCGAGCACGCTCGCGTCGGTCGGCCGGGCGCCGCGGACGGGCTTCGAGACGAGGATCACGACGCCGGGCGTGCCGCGCTTCGTGCAGGTGCGGGCGTTCGACAGCGCGGGCAACGCGCTCTCGACCTCGGCGCCGACGCGCGTGCGCTAGCGGAGGACCCGCTCGACCTCGAGCCGGTCGTCGAGGACGAGCACGCCGTGCGGCTCGGTGTTCGCGAGCCGCGCGGGCGTGGATGTGGCCGCGGTGAGCGCCTGCTCGAGCGGGACCCCCATGGCGTGGGCGTTGCGGACCGCCTCGGCCATGGTCAGCGTGCTGCCGGCCAGGCGGCCGTGCTCGCCGGTGACCTTGCCGTCCACGGCGTGGAGAGGGCGGCCGCCGAGGCTGCTGCCGACGCAGTCGCTGACGAGCGCGACGCGGCCGGTCCGGAACGCCGCGCGCACCTTGTCCTCCGGGACGTGGAGGCCGTCGACGATCAGCTGGAGCGTCACGCGCGGGTCGGCGAGCGCGGCGTCGGCGAGCTCGGGCGCCATCGCGTTGTGGAGGTGGGTGACGGTGGCGAACGGCGCGGTGTGGGCCGCGCTGTGGCCGGCGGAGATGAGAATGCCGCGGGCGTTGAGCTCGTCGACGAGCGCGTCCGCGCCGGGCAGCTCGGGCGCGAGCGTGACCTGGGTCACCGGGCCCGCGTCGAGCAGCCGGCGCAGCAGCGCGACGTCGGGGGCGCGCAGGTGCTCGGGCGGGTGGGCGCCGCTGCGCTCGGGTGACAGGAACGGGCCCTCGAGGTGGACGCCGAGGCAGTTGGCCGGCCAGGGCAGCTCGAGCGCGCGGACGAGATCCACCTCGGGCGCGGTGATCAGCGTCGGCCGCCAGGCGGTGGTGCCGGCGGCCTGGAGCGCCGCGTCGATGCGCTCGCGTTCGGCTGCGCCGGCGGTGAGCAGGTCGACGTCCTGGTAGCCGTTGACCTGGAGGTCGACGTAGCCGGGCACGGCGAGCCCGCGGCCGCCCGGCTCGAGGCCGGCGGCAGCGATCGCGCCGCCGGCGACCTCGACGTCGCCGGGCACGATCTCGCCGCCCACGAACGCCGCGCCGACCCCGAGTCGCATGCCCACACGTTTTCATGCCGCGCGCGGGCGGGAACACAACGTTGAGCATGGCGGCAGCAGGGGCGGCTGAAGGCCGCATCATCGAGACGAACATCCCGGCCGGCTGGATCGCCTGCCGTGGGCGCGCTGGCACTGGATGGTGCTCGTCGGGCTCGGCACCGTGTGGATCCTCGACGGGCTCGAGGTCACGATCGTCGGCACGATCTCCTCGCGCCTCACCGAGGACGGGTCCGGGATCAAGATCAGCGAGGCGCAGATCGGCCAGGCGGCCGCGGTCTACGTCGCCGGCGCGTGCCTCGGCGCGCTGTTCTTCGGCTGGCTCGCCGACCGGATGGGGCGCAAGAAGCTCTTCCTCATCACGCTGGCGCTCTATCTGGTGGCCACGGTGGCGACCGCGTTCTCGACGACGTTCCTGATGTTCGCGATCTGCCGCTTCTTCACCGGCGCCGGCATCGGCGGCGAGTACGCGGCGATCAACTCCGCGATCGACGAGCTGATCCCGGCGCGGGTGCGCGGCACCGTCGACCTCATCATCAACGGCTCGTTCTGGCTCGGCACCGCGTTCGGCGCCGCCCTGTCGATCGTGCTGCTCAACGACAACATCTTCGACGCCGACGTGGGCTGGCGGCTCGCCTTCGGGCTCGGGGCGGTGCTCGGCGTCGGCATCCTGATCGTGCGGCGGCACGTGCCGGAGAGCCCGCGCTGGATGTTCATCCACGGCAAGCTCGACGACGCCGAGGAGCTGGTCGACGACATCGAGACGCAGGTCAAGGAGTCGGCGGGCGTCGACGAGCTGAAGGAGCCGAAGAAGTCGATCAAGGTGCGCGAGCAGGAGAACGTCGGCTTCGTGGAGATCGCCAAGACGGTGTTCGGCGCGTACCCGCGGCGGACGGTCGTCGGGCTCTCGCTCTTCATCGGCCAGGCGTTCCTCTACAACGCCGTGTTCTTCACCTACGCGCTCGTGCTGGGGACGTTCTACGACGTCAAGCCCGCCAGCGTGGGCTGGTACATCATCCCGTTCGCGATCGGCAACTTCCTCGGGCCGCTGGTGCTCGGGCGGTTCTTCGACAGCGTCGGGCGCAAGCCGATGATCGCGGGCACGTACATCCTCTCCGGCGTGCTGCTGATCGTCACGGCGTTCCTGTTCAAGGCCGACGTGTGGACGGCGACGACGCAGACCGCGGCGTGGAGCGTGATCTTCTTCTTCGCGTCGGCGGGCGCGAGCTCGGCGTACCTGACCGTGAGCGAGATCTTCCCGATGGAGACGCGCGCGCTGGCGATCGCGTTCTTCTACGCGGTCGGCACCGCGATCGGCGGCATCACCGGGCCGCTGCTGTTCGGCAAGCTCGTCGAGAGCGGCGAGGAGACGCAGGTCTTCTGGGGCTACATCCTGGGCGCGACGCTGATGATCCTCGGGGGAATCGTGCAGGCGGTGCTCGGCATCGAGGCGGCGCGACGCGACCTCGAGGACATCGCGACGCCGCTGTCGGCCGAGGAGGCGGATGAGTCGTCGGCGCGCGACCGCGAGCCGCGGCGCCCGTACTCCTACTCCGCGTTCCAGCAGTCCTCGTCGCGCGTGCCGGACGAGGACATCGACGAGGAGGTCGCGGCGCTGGCGGCCGCCCTGCAGGAGGGCGAGCTCTCACGCGGCGAGCTGGGGCGGCGGGTCAACTGCCGCTTGTGGGGCCCCGGCCGGTACCGGCGGGCGCTGGCGGCGGCCATGCAGCGAGGCGAGATCCGCGCCGTGGGGCGCGGTCGATTCGCCGCGAGCTCGCGCTGACCTACCCTCATGGGCATGCGGCTGAGCGTGCTCGACCAGTCTCCGATCCCCGAGGGCTCGACGGGCCCGGAGGCGCTCGCGAACACGCTCGACCTCGCGCGGCTGTGCGAGCAGCTCGGCTATCACCGCTACTGGCTGGCCGAGCACCACGGCGGGCCGACGCTGGCGGGCCCGAGCCCGGAGGCGCTGATCCCTGCGGTGGCCGGTGTGACCTCGACGATGCGGATCGGCAGCGGCGGGGTGATGCTGCCGCACTACTCCTCGTTCAAGGTGGCGGAGACGTTCTCGCTGCTGGCCGGGCTGTTCCCGGGGCGGATCGACCTCGGCATCGGGCGGGCGGCGGGCACCGACCCGATGACGACCTTCGCGCTGCAGCGCGACCGCCGCACCGCCGGGCCCGACGACTTCCCCGAGCAACTCGCGGAGCTGCTCGCGCACTACGACGGCAGCTTCCCCGCCGACCACCCGTTCGCGCGGCTCGGGCGGACGCTGCCGGGCGCGCCGCACCAGCCCGAGGTGTGGCTCCTCGGCTCGTCGGCGCAGTCGGCGATCTGGGCCGGCCAGCTCGGGCTGCCCTACGCGTTCGCCGACTTCATCAACGCCGACGGAGCGCCGAACGCCGAGCTGTACCGCGAGCGCTTCGCCGCCTCGCCGCGGCTGGCCCATCCGCGCGTGGCGGTCGCCGTGTGGGCGATCTGCGCCGACACCGACGAGGAGGCGGAGCGGATCGCCGCGAGCGGGCGCATGACGTTCACGCTCCTCCGCCAGGGCCGCCTGATCCCGGTGCCGCCGCCGGAGAAGGCGCTGCGGTTCCTGGCCACGCAGGAGAACGTGCCGCGCCGCGGCGTCATCGGCTCGCCGGCGAAGGTGCGCGCGGGGATCGAGGAGATCGCGTCGCGCTACCTGGCCGAGGAGGTGATCGTGGTCAACATCAGCTACGACCACGGCGCGCGGCGGAGGTCATACGAGCTGATCGCGGACGCGTTCGGCGTGACGCCGAGCGAAGCGGCCGCCGCGCATGCCGGCTGACTACCGGGCCGCCTTCACGGACTGGATGGCCTGCGCGTCGCGCGGGGCTTCGGAGCCGGCCGCCCGGGCGGCCGCGGCCGCCGGCGACCCGGTCGTGGCGCTCGGCACCGCGGGGCACGTGCTCGACTTCGACGACACGTACCTCCCGGGGATGGCGCACCTGAGCGCGCCGGTGGCGCCCGCGGCGCTCGTCCTCGGCGCGCGTGCGGGCGCCACGGTGGATGACGTGCTCGCCGCCTACGCCGAGGGCTTCGAGGCGATGGGCGCGCTCGCCGCCGCGGGCCACCCGGCGCTCTACGACCGCGGCTGGCACCCGACCGCCGTGTGCGGCGCCGTCGGCGCCGCGGTGGCCGCCGCGCGGCTGCTCGGCGCCGACCGCGACACCGCGGCCGGCCTGGCCGCGCTGCGGGCCGGCGGGTTGCGCGCGGCGTTCGGCTCCGACGGCAAGTCGATCCAGGTCGGCCTCGCGGCCGCGACGGGCGTGGCCGCCGCCCGCCTCGCCGCCGCCGGCGCGACGGTGCCGACGGACCGCATCGCGGAGGCGTGGCACGACGCGTACGGCGGCCGCTGGGCGACCGGTGCCCAGAGCGCCATCACCCAGAACTGGATCAAGGCGTGGCCCTGCTGCCTCCAGACCCACGGGGCGATCGAGTGCGCCGAGCGCGTCGAGGGCGTCCCCGACGGCCCGCTCCGCGTCCTCGCCCACCCGGTCTCGCGGCAGGCCGCCGGCTACGACGGGGTCGAGACGCCCTTGCAGGCGAAGTTCTCGATCCCCTACACGACCGCGTTCACGCTCCTGCGCGGCGGCCCGCGCGTCGACGACTTCGCCGCGCTCGACCCCGAGGTGCAGGCGCTCGCGGAGCGCATCAGCGTCCGCACCGACCCGGCCCTCGGCGAGTCGGCGTTCGCGCTCTTCGCCGGCGACGACGAGCTCGCCCGCGTCGACGCTGCCCGCGGCTCGCCGCTGCATCCGCTCTCGCCTGAGGACCTCGAGACGAAGATCCACGATCTCGCCGGCGATCGCTTCGACGAGCTCCCGGACAGCGCCGGCGAGCTCCTCACCCGGCTCTAGAGGTCCTCGACCTCGAGGTCCGGAATCCGCTCGCGCAGCAGCTCGGCGACCACGCGCCGGTGGCAGCCCGTGGGGTTCGCCTCGAGGCAGAGCAGCGCCGTGCGGACGCGCGGGAGCTCGGCCGCGAGCGCGTCGAGCTCGGCGCCGGCGTGCGTCACGGCGTGCTCGCGGTAGGCGGCCCGCGCCTCGTCCTGGTGCCCGGCGCGGAACAGCCCGCGGATCTCCAGCGGCGTGCCGAGCTCGCGCCGGTGCTCATAGGCGATCCCGTGCTCGGCGAGCTTGAGCGCAAGCTTCGTCTTCGACATCCCCGGGCGCCGCGACTGCGGGCGGAGCCGCACGTCGAGCACCCGCTGCACCCCCGCCGCCGAGAGCTCCGCCACGAGCGCGTCCGGCCACAGCGCCTCGTAGCCGATCGTCCACAGCGTGGTCACGGCCCTGCCGCGATCGCCGCCCGCACCTCGTCCTCGCGCGGGTCGGAGCCGAAGCCGGACAGGCACCACGTCGCGCCCGCCGCCTCCCAGGGTCGATGGTCGACGTCCGCGGGGTTGTCGACCACGAGATCGAACGCGTCGCCGCGCTCCGCCCGGATCTCCGCCGCCAGCTCGGCGACCGCCTCCGGCCCCGGCAGCTCGATCGGGAAGTACCCGTCCCACCGCAGCGCACGTCGCAGCGGTCGCCGGTTCGGCCAGCGCCCGGCCACCCACACCGGGATCCGCGGCTGCTGGACGGGCACGGGCTGGAACTCGCCGCCCCACAGCTCGGCGAGCCGCTCGAGGTCGGCGTCGAGCCTCCGCGCCCGCTCGCGCGGGTCGGTCTCCTCGCCGAAGTCGGCGAACTCGCCGTGGCCGTCGCCGCCGATGCCGACGCCCAGCGCCAGCCGCCCGCCGCTCAGCCGGTCGAGCGTGACCGTCTCGCGCGCGAGCTTGGCGACGCGGCGGCGCGGCGTCGGCGTCACCAGCGCGCCGATCCGCACCCGCTCGGTCGCGGACGCGATCGCCGCCATCGACACCCACGGGTCGGCGAGGCGCGCGACGTCCGTGTAGACCATGTGGTCCCAGAGGAAGAAGCCGTCCCAGCCGGCGGCCTCGGTCTCCGCGGCGAGCGCCGCCAGGACGCGCGGTTCCGAGAGCTCCCCGAAGGGGGCGACGAAGATCGCTCTCCGGGCGGGCACGCGGGGGAAGCTAGCGCTTGCGGCCGACCACGGCCACGTACTCGAGCGGCTCACCGGCGATCGAGAGCCGGTGCACGTAGCGACGCCGCGCCAGCACCTCGAGCGACCCTTCCCGGACCATCCGGCGGATCAGCCCGCGGAAGCCGCTCTCCTCATCCTCCTCGAGGAAGTCGGCCTTGATGTTGAAGGCGATCCACGCGCCGGTTGCGGCTGCGGCGTACGCCTCGGAGAACGCCTCCGGCGGGATGTCGTCGAAGCCGAGCGCGGCGACCAGCGTCAGCAGTGTCGGCTCGCCCAGGCGGGCGCGCTCGTCGTCGTCGAGGGAGGTGAGGTCGCACACGACGTAGTCGTCGTAGACGGCCGGCCGGTCGCGCGCGGCGGCCGTGGCGGCCTCTTCGATGATGTCGACGCCGACGATCGACGGCACGCCGAGCGCCTGGATCTGCTCGCCCACCAGCCCGTTGCCGGCGCCGACGTCGAGCGCGGTCAGCGTCTTCGCGTCGACGTCCGCCGCGACGAGCTGCTCGGCCAGGAGCTCGGCGACCACCTCCGGCGAGGCGCACTGCAGATGGTCATGGAAGATCTGCTCGTAGAGGCCGGGGACCTCGTAGATCTCGTGGTAGTCGTGGAAGCGGATGGTCCGCTGCTCGTCGCCGACCATCACCTCGCACCACTCGGTGTCCTGCGACGCGGCCGCCTCGTCGTCGGACGGGAACCGCACGGTCAGCTCGGGAAGCGTGGAAGTCATCACTCCAATTCGTGCCCGTTCACGCGCGGGATAGTCTCCCGACTCCGATGGAGGAGAGCGCGCCGGTCGGCGTGCACCTGGTGGGCAGCGTCCCGCTCGGGAGCGCCGAGGAGGTCTTCCGCCGCGTCGCCGACGCGCTGGGCGACCGCGTCCGCCGCCTGCCCGACGGCGAGACCGGCGCCCGCTCCGACTGGATCGTCTGGCAGTACCCGCTGTTCAGCTCGCTGCCGGAGTTCGAGATCGGCCCGCCGGGCGCCTCGTCGTACCGCGCGCTCCCGCAGCTGCGGCTGCGCACCGGCGAGGACGCGAGCGGGATGGCCTTCGAGGAGCTCGGCTACGCGTCGGCGGCGATGGAGTCCTACCGCACGTTCGCGCGGCTCAAGCGCGACGGGGCGATCCCGCCGGCCTGTCGCTTCCTCGTCTCGCTGCCGACGCCGCTCGCGCCGGTCAGCGCGTTCGTGGCGCTCGACTACCAATCCGAGCTCGAGCCGGTCTACGAGGCGCAGATGCGCGCGGAGGTCGAGCGCATCCTCGGCGCCATCCCCGCCGACCAGCTCGCGATCCAGTGGGACGCGCGGTACGAGTTCGCGATGCTGGAGGGCGCGATCGCGGTCTGGTTCGAGGACGTGCGCGCCGGCGTCGTCGAGCGGCTGCTGCGGCTCGCCCGCATGGTCCCCGCCGCCGTCGAGCTCGGCTTCCATCTCTGTTACGGCGACGACGAGCACGGCCACTTCGCCGAGCCCGCCGACGCCGGCAAGCTCGTGGGCGTCGCCAACGCGCTCGCCGCCACGCTCGACCGCCCGCTCAACTGGATCCACATGCCGGTGCCGCACGAGCGCGACGACGACGCCTACTACGCCCCGCTGGGCGAGCTGCGGCTGCCGCCGGAGACCGAGCTCTACCTCGGGCTGCTGCACGCGGGCGACGACGGCGCAGAGCGCCGGATCGAGGCGGCGCGCCGGTACGTCGGGTCGTTCGGCATCGCCACCGAGTGCGGCTGGGGCCGCGGCGGCGCCGCCGCGGTCGATGGGCTGCTGGCCCTGCACCGCGAGCTCAGCGCGCCGCTGCCCGACGGTGCCGATCCGCCGGCCGCCTTCGCGTGGCCGGAGGGCTTCGTGCGGGTGCCGGACGAGGACTGGACGAACCGCGACATCGACGAGGCGGGCATCGCCTACGACCACGTCGACGCCCACGGCTGGTACCGCAACCTCGACCTCACCGTCGAGGATCTCGCGCGCGAGCTGCGCGACGGCGACCGGCTGCTCGACTACTCCGGCGGCACCGGCATCCTGCTCGACCGCCTGCGCCTGCGGGTGTTCGACCGCCGCGTCGGGGTCGCGATCGTCGACGCGTCGGCGAAGTTCCTCCGCGTCGCGCTCGAGAAGTACGGCGCGGACCCGCTCGTGGCGCTGCGGCTGCTGCGCTACCTGCGCGACGAGCGGCGGCTGCAGACGCTCGACGAGGTGCTCGACCTCGAGTTCGACGCGCTCGCGTGCACGAACGCGGTCCACCTCTACCCCGACCTCGAGGAGACGCTCGGCACCTGGATGCGCGCGCTGCGCCCCGGCGGCGGCGTGTTCATCAACTCCGGCAACATCCGCAATCCGCGCGCGAAGCCCGCCGAGTGGATCCTCGACGAGACGGTGTGGGTCATCAACGACCTCGCCGAGGGGCTCGTGCGGAGCGATCCGCAGTACGTGCACTACCGCGAGGCGGTCGACGACAGCGAGCGGATGAAGGAGCACGCGGAGTACCGCAACCGCGTGTTCGTGCCGCCGCGGCCGCTCGACTTCTACCTCGACGCGCTGATCGCCGCGGGCTTCGAGGTGCTCGACGTGCGCGAGGAGACGATCGAGGCGCGGGTCAGCGAGTGGTTCGAGTTCCTCAGCGCCTACCACTACGCGGTGCTGGGCTGGGTCGGCGGCTCCGACCCCACCCCGGGAGCGCTCCGCGACCGCCTCCACCTGATCCGCCACGCGATGGAGACGCTGTTCGGCGGTCGCCCCGCCTTCAACGCCTGCTGGACCTACATCACCGCGAAGAAGCCCTGAGGTTTCGTCCGGCGCTGCCGTCAGGCTGCGCGCGTGTCTCCGGCCGCACGGACGCTCCGAGCCGTCGTCGTCGCCGCGCTCGTCGCGGGGTTTGCCTATGCGTGGGGTCCGGAGGGGTTCTGGGCCTGCGTGCCCGGCGCGCTGGTGCTGGCGAGCGCCGAGCCGTCGGCGCGGGCGGCGGTCGCCTCGGCCGCGCTGGTGGTGCTGTGCGCCGCGCTCGCCGCGCCACCGCCGGTGATGCCGGCCGCGGTGGTCGTGCCCGCCAGCCTCGGCGTGCTGCTGGCGCTGCGGGCCCGGCTCGAGCGCGAGCGCGACGCGATGCGGCGCTTCGCGCTGCGCGACCCGCTGACCGGGCTCGCCAACCGCCGCGCGCTCGACGAGCGGCTCGGCTACGAGATCGCCCGCCACACCCGCCAGGGCGAGTCGTTCGCAGTCCTCGCGCTCGACCTCGACGGGTTCAAGGCGGTCAACGACCGCTTCGGGCACGACGCCGGCGACGAGCTGCTGTGCGACGCGGGGCAGGCGCTCGTCGGCGCGGTGCGCGCGCAGGACACGGTGGTGCGCCTCGGCGGCGACGAGTTCTGCGTGCTCGCGCCGCAGACCGGCGCAGCGAGCGCCGAGCACCTCGTCGAGCGCGTGCGCGAGGCGCTGGCCGGCGTCACCGCCGGGCTCAGCGGTCTGAGCGCGAGCATCGGCACCGCGGTCTTCCCCGCCGACGGCACGACGCCGGAGGCGCTGCTGGCCGCCGCCGACGAGGCCGCGTACGAGGCCAAGCGCCAGACGCGCAGCCGCCGCACGCAGCGCCGCGCGGCGTGACCCTCGCGCGCCGCTGGCTCGACCGCGTCGAGCTGACGACCGTCCGCGCGTGCGTCGAGTTCGTCGACGACCGCGGACACCGCGACGCCGCGCAGATCGCGTTCTTCGCGCTGCTCTCGTTCATCCCGCTGGCGCTACTGCTGGTCGGCGCCTTCGGGCTCGCGTTCGACGAGGACGAGGTGCGCAAGCGCGTGATCGACACCGTCTTCGACCACGTCCCGCTCGCGCGCGAGGCCGACCGCGCGCAGCTCCAGTCCGCGATCGACGAGGCGCTGCGCGGCGCCGGGCAGCTCGGGCCCGCCTCGATCCTGCTGCTGGTCGCGGCCGCCACCGGGATCATGGGCGCGCTGCGGCACGCGATCAACGAGGCGTGGGACATCCACACGCGCCCGCCGCTGCTGTGGCGCAAGCTGCTCGATCTCGCGCTCGTCGTCGGTGGCACCGTCGTGCTCGCCGCCGCGGCGCTGCTGGAGCGCGTCGGCGACGCGCTGCCGTGGCTGCTGACGGCGCTCGTCGTGCTCTTCCTCTACCGCTGGCTGCCCGACCCGCGCCCGAAGACGCGCGAGATCTGGCCGGGCGCGCTCGTGGCCGTCCTGCTGCTCGAGGTCGTGCGCGACGCGCTCGAGCTCTACTTCGAGGACCTCTCCGACTTCGGCGCGCTGTACGGCTCGCTGGGTGCGCTGATGGCGCTGCTCGTGTTCGTGTTCGCCGCCGCCAACGTGCTCGTCTTCGGGGCCGAGTTCGCCTCCGAGTGGTCGCGGCTGCCGCCGCCGGAGGAGACCCGCGAGACTGTGGCCCGTGGGCACGCGCGCGTCCGCCGCGCGCTCCGGCTCTAGGCATGCACGTCGTCCTGCTCCTCATCCTGCTCCTCAGCCGTCGCCGGCTGCGGCGGCGACGACGTGCGCGACCGCGTCGACGCCGCACGCGAGCGCGTGGAGCGCGAGGTCGAGGCGCGCTACGAGCGCGCCCGCGACGAGTTCGAGGAGCGCCGCGAGCGCTTCGGCGACCGGATCGAGCAGGTGCTCGACGACATCGAGCGGGCCGTACCGCGCGCCGAGCGCACCAGCCCGACCGTGCGCTCGCGCGGCCGCAACGAGCCGCAGACCATCGACGCCTTCCTCACCGACGTGCTCGAGGACGTCGACAGCTACTGGACCAGGACGTTCAGGGCCTCGAACCTGCCCCCGCCGCGCGTCCGCTACGTCTGGGTCCCGCCCGCCGCACGCGTGCTGACCGGCTGCGGCGACGAGGCGGACGACCGCGCCGCCTTCTACTGCCCCGCCGACGACACGATCTACGTCGCGCAGCGCTTCGCCGCCGACCTCTACAACGGCGTCATCCGCGGCCTCCCCGGCGAGTCGTCCGGCGGCCGCGCGGCAGGCGACTTCGCCGTCGCCTACGTGCTCGCGCACGAGTACGCGCACAACCTGCAGCAGGAGCTCGGCATCTTCGACAACCGCGTCACGTCGTCGGCGAAGCCGTTCGAGCTGCAGGCCGACTGCTTCGCGGGCACGTGGGCGCACTCGGTGTTCGAGCAGGGCGACCTCCAGCCCGGCGACCTCGAGGAGGCGACCAACGCCGCGCTCGCCGTCGGCGACTTCGACGTCGGCAACGCCCAGCACCACGGCCGGCCGCAGGAGCGCCGCGACGCGCTGCTGGCCGGCTTCGAGAGCGGCGACCCGTCCGTCTGCGCGCGCTACCTCGGGAGCTAGGCGGCGGCGCGCGCGAAGCGCTCGGAGAGCGCCTGCAGGTGCGCGACCAGCTCCGGCGGCTCGTGCACCTCGAAGTCGCACCCGAGCATCGAGAGGCGCGCCGCGAGCCACTCGAGGTTGTCGTCGCCGGTGCGGTATTCGCAGCGGTCCTCGCCGAGCGGCTCGAACGGGCCGGCCCAGCGCGGCAGCCGCTTGCGCAGCTCCTCAGCCGAGGCGTGCAGCGTGAGCCGTGCCTCGTAGCGGTTGGGCCGCGCCGACAGGCTCTGGGAGACGTAGGACGCAGCGTCCTTGGCCGGCAGCTCGCGCGGCTGGAAGCGGCCGCTGACGTGCGGGCGCGAGAGCCGGTCGACGCGGAACGTGCGCCAGTCGCCGCGCCCGCAGTCCCACGCCACGAGGTACCAGCGGCGGCCGACGTTGACGAGCGCGTTCGGCTCGACCTCGCGGCGGGTCTTCTCGCCCTCGCGCGCCTCGTAGCCGAAGCGCAGCTTCTCGTGGTCGCGGCACGCCGCCGCGATCAGCGTCAGCACCTGCGGGTCGGCCGTCGGCCCGCCGCCGCGATCAAGCGTCATCGTCGCCGCCCCCAGCGCCTGCACGCGCCTGCGAAGGTGCGTGGGCAGCACCTGCTCGAGCTTGACGAGCGCCCGCACCGACGTCTCCTCGATCCCGGTCACCGATGCGCGCGCCGCGGTGCGCAGCCCGACCGCGATCGCGATCGCCTCGTCGTCGTCGAGCAGCAGCGGCGGCAGCGCGGTGCCGGCGGCGAGCCGGTAGCCGCCCGCCGGCCCGGTCAGCGACTCGACCGGATAGCCGAGCTCGCGCAGGCGGTCGACGTCGCGCCGCACCGTGCGCCCGGACACGTCGAGCCGGTCGGCCAATTCCTGGCCCGCCCAGTCGCGGCGCGTCTGCAGCAGCGACAGCAGGGTCAGCAGCCGGGAGGAGGTGGTGTGGTCACCCACACTCTTCATCCTGCCGGAGATTGAGGACAGAAACTGACCTAAATGGTCGGGAGGATTCACGAATGCATCCCTCCCCCCAGCGATCGAGGTCAGCGGCCTCGTCAAGTCGTTCGGCGACGTGCGCGCGCTCGACGGCGTGGACCTCGCGGCCGCCCCCGGCACCGTCCTCGGCGTGCTCGGCCCCAACGGGGCCGGCAAGACGACGACGGTCCGGATCCTCTCGACCCTCCTCTCCCCAGACGCCGGCAGCGCTCGCGTGGCCGGCCTCGACGTGGTCCGCGAGGCCGCGCAGCTCCGCTCCCGGATCGGCCTCGCGGGCCAGTACGCCGCGGTCGACGACCACCTGACCGGGCTCGAGAACCTCGTCATGGTCGGCCGCCTGTACGGCGAGCGCCGGCGCGACGCCCGCGCGCGCGGGCACGAGCTGCTCGAGCGCTTCGGCCTCGCCGACGCCGCCGACCGCGTGGCGAAGACGTACTCCGGTGGCATGCGCCGCCGGCTCGACCTGGCGGCCGCGCTCGTGGCGCGCCCGCCGGTGCTGTTCCTCGACGAGCCGACCACCGGCCTCGACCCGCGCAGCCGGGTCGACCTGTGGGAGACGATCGAGGAGCTCGTCGCCGACGGCACGACCGTCCTCCTGACCACGCAGTACCTCGACGAGGCCGACCGGCTCGCCGACCGCATCGCGGTGATCGACCACGGCCACGTGATCGCCGACGGCACCGCCGACGAGCTCAAGGCCCGCGTCGGCGGCGAGCGCCTGGAGGTCCACCTCCGCGACGAGACCGAGGCGATGGAGGCCGCCTGGGCGCTCGGCGGCATGGCCGACGAGCAGCCCCAGATCGACGGCAGCTCGGTGCGGCTGCCGGTCGAGCCCGGCGGCGGCGCGATCATGGAGGCGGTCCGCCGCCTCGACGAGGCGAAGCTGACGGTCGACGACGTGGCGATCCGCCGCCCGACGCTCGACGACGTCTTCCTCGCCCTCACCGGCCACCAGGCCGAGCCGCAGGACGAACGCAACGGCGAGCCCGAGCTGGAGGTGGTCGCATGACCCGTCTCGCATCCGACGCGCTGGTGATGGCCGAGCGCAACCTCGTGCGGCTCCCGCGCGCCCCCGACCTGCTGATCGGCTTCACGATCCAGCCGGTCATGTTCGTGCTGCTGTTCGTCTACGTGTTCGGCGGCGCGATCAGCACGCCGGGCTACGACTACGTCGACTTCCTGATCCCCGGGATCATCGTCCAGAACATCGCGTTCGGCGGGTTCGTCACCGCGCTCGGGCTGGCCGAGGACCTCAACAAGGGCCTGATCGACCGCTTCCGCTCGCTGCCGACCGCGCGCGCCTCCGTGCTCGCCGGCCGCACGCTGGCTGACGTGCTGACCAACACGCTGTCGATCGGCGTGCTGCTCGTGACCGGGCTGATCATCGGCTTCAACTTCGACGCCACCGCGCCCGAGATCCTCGCCGGCGTCGGCCTGCTGCTGCTGTTCGGCTTCGCGTTCTCGTGGATCTTCGCGCTGATCGGGATGTCGGTCTCCTCGCCCGAGGCGGCCAACGGGGTCGGCTTCACGCTGATCTTCCCGATCACGTTCATCTCCGCGGCGTTCGTGCCGGTCGAGTCGATGCCGAACGGCCTCCAGCAGGTCGCCGAGGCGAACCCGATCACGGTCGTCGTCGACGCGATGCGCGCCCTCTGGCTCGACGCGCCGGCGGGCGACAGCATCTGGGGCGCGGTGGCGTGGTCGGTCGCGCTGATCGCGATCTTCGCCCCGCTGGCGGTCGCCAAGTACCGCAAGACGGCGACCCACTAACGCTCGGGGCGGAACGCGATCAACAGCACCCGGAGCACGAGCACGAGCGCGACGAGGAGCAGGTTGTACCCCAGGACATCGAACAGGCTCGTCGTCGTGCTCACCTCCGGGCCGCCTGCGGTGCCGAGCAGCAGCACGCCCATCAGGCCGAGCGCCGCGCCCAGGAACGCGAGCACGGCCTGATGGAGCAGCGTCGTCACCACTCGGCGGTCGCGCTGGTCGGCGAACAGCCGCACGCTGACCGCGAGCCGCCCGTCCTCGACCGCGGCCGCGATGCGGTCGAGGCGGTGCGGTACGCGGCGCAGCACCGGCAGCAGACCGAGCAGCTCGTCGGCCGCCGCCTCGCGCAGCTGCGCCGGGCGCAGCGCCCGCTGCAGCTCGGTGGCGGCGAAGCGCCGGGACTCCTCGATCAGGTCGAAGCCGGGCGCCACCAGCGCGAGGCTGCCCTCGAGCGCGGCCAGGCAACGGAACACTGCGGCGACGTCGGGCGGCACGGCCAGGCCGAAGTCGGCGACGACGTCGAACAGGTCGGTGAACATCTCGAGCGACGCCGCGCCGGGGCCGAGGTGGCGCGCGGCGAACTGCCCGACCGCGCGCTCGAGCCGCCGCTCGTCGAGCTCGTCGGGGCGGCCGGCGATGTCGAGCAGCGCGTCGCGCAGCCCGACGCCGTCGCGGCGCTCCACGGCGACGAGCAGGTCCTGCAGCGCCGCGCGGAGCCCGGCGTCGAGCCGGCCGACCGAACCGAAGTCGACGAGCGCGAGGCCGCCGTCGCGCAGGACCATCACGTTGCCCGGGTGCGGATCGGCGTGGAAGACGCCGTCGCGGGTGATCTGCAGCAGGACGTCGTCGAGCAGCTCGCGCGCGAGCGCCGTGCGGTCGACGCCCGGCCGCGCCAGCAGCGCCTCGGCGCGGCCGAGCGGCAGCCCGTCGAGGTGGTCGAGCACGAGCACGCGCCGACCCGACAGCGCCTCGTGCACGGCGGGCACGGGCAGGCGCCCGGCGGCGGCCGCGGCGCGCAGGTTGCGCGCCTCGACGCGGAAGTCGAGCTCCTCGCGCATCGCGCGGGCGAAGCCGGTGGCCAGCTCGGTCACGTTGAGGCCGCGCACCACCTGCGGCTCGATCGTCGAGAGCGCGTGCGTGCCCCGCGCGCCGCGGGCGTCGATCACGCGCGCGAGACGGGCGACGATGTCGAGGTCGCGCTCGATCCCGGGCTCGATGCCCGGGCGCTGGACCTTGACCACGACGTCGGCGCCGCCGCGCAGCCGCGCCCGGTGCACCTGCGCGACCGAGGCCGCCGCCAGCGGCGCGCGCGCGAACGCCTCGAACACGCTGTCGACCGGCGCGCCCAGCTCGTCCTCCAGCACGCGCTCGACCGCCGGCCACGGCGCCGGCGCCGCCTCGCTCTGCAGCCGGTCGAGCTCGTCCATCAGCTCGGGGCCGAGCAGGTCGGGCCGGGTCGAGAGCAGCTGGCCGAGCTTCACGAAGGTGGCGCCGCCCTCCTCGAGCGCCTCGCGGACGGCGCGGGCGCGGACGGCCGGCGAGCGCCGCGCCGTCGTGCGCGCCCGGAGGGCGAGCGCTCCGACCTGCACGTACCTGCGGGTGCGCCCGAACCGCCGCCGCAGCCCACCCGCCCCACGCGACCGCGGCCCGCTCGGCAGCACCGCCTCCGCGAGCGCGAGCACCACCATGGCGACGAGCACGGCGAGCCCGAGCAGGGCCGAGCCGAGCGCCGCGCCGTCGACGGGCTCGGTGATCGCGGTGCCGGCGAGCGCCGCCGCCACGTAGCCGACCACCGCGGCCACGAGCATGCGCGTGGCGCTGACGCGCAGCCCCAGCAGCCGCCGCGACGTCACCGCCAGGCCCGCGAGCACCGCCACGCCGAGCGTCAGTCCGGACAGCAGCTCCAGGCTCTCGGGCATGGTCCGGCCACGCTACGTGCGCCCCGGCCGGGCGGCGAGCCAGCGAGCCACCGGCGGGACCTGCGGCTAGCCCCACTGTGGAGCCGCCGACACGCTGGAACCATCAAGTCCATGGTTCGGACGGTGCTCGTAGTCGACGATCATGCGAGGTTCAGGGAGCTCGCGCGTGAGCTGCTCGAGGATTGCGGCTACGCGGTCGTCGGCGAGGCGGACGACGGCGCGTCGGCGCTGCGGGCCGCAAGAGACCTGCATCCCGACGCGGTGTTGCTCGACGTGCACCTGCCCGACATGGACGGCTTCGCGGTTGCCGCGGCGCTGGCCCGGGAGGAACCGGCGCCGCGGGTCGTCCTCACGTCGGCCGACGTCGACGAGGCGGTCGGCTCGCTGGTGCGGCGCGCGGGCGCGCTGCGGTTCGTGGCCAAGGAGGCCCTCGCGGGCGCTCGGATCCAAGCCCTCTGGGACCCCGGCCAGTGAGGAGTAGCGTTCCCGAACGGGAGGCTCGTCAGATGCGAGTGGTGATCGGCGAGGACCAGGCCCTCATGCGGGAGGGCATCGTCCGGCTGCTGGAAGAGGCAGGCTTCGACGTCGTCGGCCAGGCCGGCGACGCGACCGACCTCCGGCGCAAGGTCGGCGCGCACAAGCCCGACGTCGCGGTGGTCGACATCCGGATGCCGCCCGAGCGCACCGACGACGGCCTGCGGGCCGCGATCCAGATCCGCTCGACGCACCCCGACACGCGCGTGCTCGTGCTCTCGCAGTACGTCGAGGAGCGCTACGCGGTCGATCTGATCGGCGAGAGCGCCGAGGGCGTCGGCTACCTGCTCAAGGACCGCGTCGGCGACCTCGACGAGTTCGCGGAGGCGGTGCGGCGCGTCGGCGAGGGCGGCTCCGTGCTCGACCCCGAGGTGGTCACGCGCATGCTCGCCCGCCAACGGCGCGAGGACCCGGTGGAGGAGCTGAGCCCGCGCGAGCGCGACGTGCTCGAGCTGATGGCCCAGGGCCGCTCCAACCAGGGGATCGCCGAGCTGCTCGTCGTCACCGAGAGCGCGATCGAGAAGCACGTCACCGCGATCTTCGAGAAGCTCGACCTGGAGCGCGACTTCGAGCCGCACCGGCGCGTGCTCGCGGTGTTGACGTTCCTGCGCTCGTGATCGAGGACGACCGGACGGTCGAGCGCCTCGAGGCGCTGGTGCAGGAGCAGGCGGCGCTGCGCCGGGTGGCGACGCTCGTCGCCCGCGACGTGCCGGCCGCATGCGTGTTCGAGAGCGTGTGCGAGGAGGTCGGCTGCGTGCTCGGCGTCACCACCACGAACCTCGTGCGCTACGAGGACGACGGCACCGGCACGATCGTCGGCGCGTGGGCGATCGAGGGCGCGCCGCTGGTGCCGGTCGGTTCGATGCCGATCCCGCTCGACGGCGAGACGGTGGCCCCGCGCGTGCGGCGCAGCGGGCGCACGGTGCGCGTCGACGACTACAGCGACTTCCGGGACGAGCTCGCGCTGCGGCTCAAGGTGGTCGGCATCCGCTCCGCCGTGGGCGCCCCGATCGTGGTCGCCGGCCGGCTGTGGGGCGCGGTGATCGCCGCCGACGCGCGCCCCTACCACCTGCCCGCCAACGCGGAGGCGCGGCTGTCGGCGTTCGCCCAGCTGATCACCGACGCGCTCGCCAACACCGACGCGCGCGAGCAGCTCGCCGCGTCGCGCGCGCGGATCCTCAAGGCGGGCGACGAGGAGCGCCGCCGGCTCGGGCGCGACCTCCACGACGGCGCGCAGCAGCGGCTGGTCAGCGTCGTCATCAGCCTGCAGCTCGCGCAGAAGCGCTGGGCCGACCAGGAGCGCGCGAGCACGCTCGTCGACGACGCGCTCGAGCACGCGCAGGCCGCGATCGACGACCTGCGCGAGCTGGCCGCGGGCATCCATCCCTCGGTGCTCACCGACCGCGGCCTGCACGCCGCGCTCGAGTCGCTCGCCGGCCGCTCGCCGGTGCCCGTCGACCTCGACGCCGAGCTCGACGACCGGCTCCCGATGTCGGTCGAGACGACCGCCTACTTCGTGGTCGCCGAGGCGCTCACCAACATCGGCAAGTACGCGCGCGCCTCGCGCGCGTCGATCGGCGTGCGCGTGCTCGGCGACCAGCTCGAGATCGAGGTGCTCGACGACGGTGTCGGCGGCGCCGACGCGTCCGGCGGCACCGGGCTGCGCGGACTGGCCGACCGGGTCGCGGCGCTGCAGGGCGCGCTGCACGTCTCGAGCCCGCCGGGGCGCGGCACGCGCATCCACGCTCGCATCTCGCTCGTCTAGCTGGAAAGCGGGGTCGCTTCTAGGCTTGGGCGGGTGCGGCGACTCGGCATCTGGGTGGCGCTGGCCGCCGGGGTGCTCGCCGGCGGCGTGCTGCTCGACGTCGCCGGGTTGCCGTCGTCGTACCTGTTCGCGGCGCTGCTGATCGGGCTCGCGCTGGCGCTGGCGCGGCCGGGGACACTCGTGGTCGACCCGCTCGTGTTCCGCGCCGCGCAGGCCGTGGCGGGCGTCTCGTTCGGGGCCTACCTGGAGGCCGACATCCTGCGCGCGCTGGGCGACTCATGGCTGGCCATCACGCTCGTCTCGCTCGCCACCATCGCGCTCAGCCTGGCGGCCGGGTGGGTGCTCGCGCGGACGACCGCGCTCGACCGCCCGACCGCGGCGCTCGGGATGATCGCCGGCGGCGCGTCGGGCATCGTCGGCATGTCGGGCGAGCTCGGCGCCGACGACCGGCTCGTGGCGTTCATGCAGTACCTGCGGGTGCTCGTCGTGGTGCTCGTCACGCCGGTGGTGATCGCGCTGTTCTTCGGCGGGGAGCACGCGACCGGGGCGGTGCCGATGAGCGACACGATCGGCGATCCGCTGGCCTGGCCCGTGACGGCGGCGCTCGCCGGGGTGGGCGGCGTCGCCGGCGTGCGCTCGCGGATCCCCGCCGGCGTGCTGCTGGTGCCGATGCTGCTCACCGGCGGGCTGGTGCTCAGCGGCGTGCTCGGCGACTACGCGGTGCCCGGCCTCGTGGTGCAGACGGCGTTCGCGCTCATCGGGCTGCGCGTCGGCCTGAGCTTCACCCCGGCCACGCTGAAGCTGCTCGGGCGCCTCACCGGGCCGGTGCTGGCGATGATCGCGTTCCTGATCGTGGCGTGCTTCGGGCTTGCCGTGCTGCTGGCCGCGACGACGTCGACGACGCTGGTCGACGCCTACCTCGCCACGACGCCGGGCGGCATCTACGCGGTGCTCGCGGTCGCCTTCGGCGCGAGCGCGAGCTCGACCTTCATCATCGCGGTGCAGAGCCTGCGGGTGATCGCGATGGTGCTGATCGCCCCGCTCGCCGTGCGGCTCATGTTGCGGTCAGGCCCCAGCGGCTCGGGCCGTCCGGATCGGCGAACGCCGCCGCCCGAAGCATGTTCCCGCGGTTCCCACGGTCGATCGTCCGCCTGAGCCGGCGCTGCGCACGCGGGGTCAGGCGCGAGCGACCCGCCTCGACCGGATCGCCGTACCAGGGCGGCATCACCACCGCGCCGAAGCCCGCGCGCTCGAGCAGCAGCGGCAGCGTCTGCGGTGAGGAGAACAGGAGGTGGTTGGGTGTGAAGCCGCCCCACGCCTCGAGCTTGCGCTTGAGCGCGAGCGAATCCGCGTTGACGGTGAGGATCAGCAGCACGCCGTCGGGGGCGAGCAGGCTGCGCAGCATCGTCAGGTCCTGCACCGGCTGGGCGAGGTGCGCGAGGACCGACCACATGGTGATGACGTGGAAGCCGCCCGCGGCGATCTCCGGGACGTCGGTGGGCGAGCCGAGGTGCGCCTTGTGCCCCCGCTTGCGCGCCGCCTTCACCGCATCCTCGGCCAGGTCGACGCCGTACGGGTCGAACCCGCGCTTGCGGGCGAGGTCGAGGAACATCCCGTTCCCGCACCCGAAGTCGAGCAGGCGCCGCCCGTCCCCGTCCTCGAACAGCGCGCCGAACGGCTTCATCGTGACCCGGTAGCGGCGCAGCCGCTTGCGCCTGTACTTGCCGCCGAGGAACTTCGCGTAGCGGCCCGTCGCGTAGAGGTCGCCGAGCCGCTCGGGGCGGATGCCGGGGTGGCGGAACAGGAAGCCGCAGTCCGCGCAGCGGACGACGTGGTAGTTCCAGTTCGGCACCTTGCGCCGGTGGTCGTAGGCGTGGATCAGCTCGCCCAGCCGCCTCCCGCCGCACAGCAGGCAGGCGATCGGGAGCTCGATCTCCGCACCGCGGCGCTTCGGGTCCGCGAACCGCGCCGCGTGCTCCTCGGGGCTCATGACGTCCGCCCGGCGGATCCGCAGCGCCCAGCGGGCCTCCAGCAGCGCGGCCACGCTCGGGTGGGTGAGATGCCACTGGCCCGGCCGTGGCCGCAACCGCCACACGCGCCGGCGGACGCCGGCGGGCAGCCTGAGCCATACGCGTCGCAGCGCCTCCTCCACGCCCGGCATTCTGGGCCTCAGTCGTCGAACACCACCTCGCCGTTGAGCAGAACGTCGTCGCCGCCGTTGCCGAGCAGGATGTCGTCGTCCGCGCCGCCGTCGAGGACGTCGTCGCCCTCTTCGCCGCGCAGCACGTCGTCGCCCGCGCCGCCGAACGCGACGTTGTCGCCGCTGCCGGCGAACAGCACGTCGGCGCCGTCGTCGCCGATCAGGACATCGTCGCCGTCGCCGCCCAGCACGACGTCGTCACCCGCGCCGCCGTTGCCCAGGAACCGCATCTCGGCCACCTCCAGCGCCGTGCTGTCGATGGTGTCGGCGCCGGCACGGCCGTTGATCTCGAGGCGATCGCCGGCAGCGTCCGTGCCGGTGATCCGGACCTTGGCGGCGAGGCCGGTGACGTTGACGACGCCCTGGCTGCTGGCCGCCGCGACGGTGTCGCCGCCGTTCGTCGCGTCGACGACGACGGTATCCACGGCTCCGCCGGGGACGTTGAAGTCGAAGAGGCTGGCCTCGACGGACGCCAGCCGCGTGGCGGAAAGATCGCCGACCGTGAAACGGTCCGCGCCGCCGAACGAGCAGCACCGTCAGCCGATCGAGCCCGGCGGCGTCGACGGCGACGGCCTCGTCGCGGCTGAGCCGCGCGCGCGGTCCGGCGGCGGAGATCGCGAACCGCTCGTTCGCGGACGTGCCGTTGAAGAACGCGCCGATCGTCGCCGGCGCCGCCCTCGATCGTGTCGCGGCCGTCGCCGGCCCGCGACGACACGAGGTCGTCGCCCTCGCCGAGGAGGAGCGTGTCGTCGCCCTTGCGGCCGTCGACGAAGTCCTTGCCCGCGCCGCCGATCAGCGTGTCCTGGCCGGCGCCTCCGGACAGGTTGTCGTCGTCGGCGCCGCCGTCCACGACGAGCTTGAACGCGTTCGCCGCTCCGTCGGCGTTGATCCGGTCGTCGCCCGCGTGCCCGTCGATGGTCAGCTCGTCGCGCGCCGGATCCGCGTTGCGGACCTCGACGAAGACCGCCGCGCCGAGCAGGAAGGCCTGGCCCGGGCTGGTGCTCATGACGTCGATGAAGTCGTTGCCGCTCCCGCCCTCCGCGACCAGACGGTCCGTGCCGGCGTCGGCGGCGGTGCCGCCGGGCGCGCCCGCGAGGTTCGCCCGCAGCTCCTGCAGGGCGGTCGCCTCGAGGTCGCCCACCGTCATCGTGTCGTCGCCGCCCAGCGGGGCGGCGTCGATCCGCTCGAGGCTGTTCGTCTCGATGCCGGTCGCCCCGGCCTCGAGCCGGGCGTTCGCGCCGTCGGCCGCCAGCCGCACCTGATCGTTGCCGTCGGTGCCGGTGAAGCCGACCATGTCGAAGCCTTCGCCGCCCTCGACGGCGTCGCTGCCGTCGCGTGCGTCCCAGACGAACTGGTCGTTGCCGGCGCCGAGCAGCGCGGTATCGCTGCCGCCGTTGCCGTCCACGGTGTCCTCGCCGTCGCCGCCGAGCAGCGTGTCCGCGCCACGGCCGCCGAGCAGCGTGTCGGCGCCGCCCTGGCCGTCGAGCGTCACCGGCAGCGTGGGGGCGCCGCGGACCGCGGCGTCCTCGACGCGGACGAGGTCGGCGCCGTCGCCGGCGCGCACGCGCACGAGATCGAACTGCGAGCGAGGGAACGTGAACTCGGCCGAGCCGTCGCTCCCGACGTCGATCTGAACCGTGGTCGGCGCAGTGGTGGGGACGCGCAGCGTGAGCTTCTCGCTGGCGGCGTCGCCGGTGACCAGCAGCGTCCGGTCCTTCACCACCGGGGTGACGGCGGCGTCCGCGCGGTCGGCGGTCAGCGCGAGGGAAGCGGCGAGCGCGGCCGCAGCGAGCGCGAACCGCGCCCGCGAGTCGAGTACGTGAGGCATGAGGCTCCTAGCAAGACGACAAAGCTATGCCCCATAGACTCGGCAGCGCTCGGATTATTCCCGGGTTCGCTCCCTCAGCGCGGTCGCCACACGTGGATGATGTCGCGCATCGAGATGATGCCCGCCACCTGGCCGTCGGAGATCACGACGAGGTGGCGGAACCCGCCCTTCGCCATCGCGTCGGCGGCCTGCATGAGATCCCAGTCCGCGTCGGCGAACGTGGCCCGCGACGTGAGGTGGTCGCGGATCAGCTCGCTGTCGGGGTCCTCGCCGGATCCCAGCGAGCGGACCAGGTCGCGCTCGGTGACGATCCCGGGCCCGGGCTGCTCCGGGTCGACGATCACGGCCGCGCCCACGTTGTTCTCGGTCATGAATTGCGCCGCGTCGCGCAGGCTGAGGTCCGGGGCGATCGTGAGCACCCGCTCGGTCATCGCATCGCGCACCTTCATGGACGCGAACATACCGCTCCGGAGCTAGTCGAGCACGCCGACCAGCGCACCCCCGAACTGCTGCGCCCGCACCGCGTTGCCGCAGCTGAGGTCGACGACCGCCCCGGTGATCGCTCCGGCGCGGTCCGAAGCCAGGAAGACGGCCGCGTCGGCGACCTGGGCCAGCGTCGGCAGCCGCCCCAGCAGCGTCTGGTCCTCGCCCCATCGCGCGAGCATCTCCTCGACGCTGACGCCCGAGGCCGCGGCCAGCGGCGCGAACACCTCGCCGGTGTAGGAGCCATTGGTCGCGGCGTCCGGGACCGCGTGGGGGCGCAGGCAGACGACGCGGACGCCGCTCGGCCCGAGCTCGGCCGCCAGCCGCTGGGTCAGCTGCTCGATCGCCGCGCAGGTGGTGCCGAAGCCGAGGTTCCCGGGCCGCGCGAAGCGGGCCCCGGCCGTCGAGAGGGTCAGGATCGTCCCGGAGCGGCGCGCCGTCATGTGCGTGGCCGCCGCCTTGGCGGTGATCAGGTTGGCCCGCAGGAAGGCATCGATCGGGCGCATGACCTCCTCGACCGCCAGCTCGGTGAAGGGCGTGCCCGACACGTACGGGAACGACGTGGCGTTCACGGCGATGTCGATGCCGCCCGCCTCGGCCGCCACGGTGTCGGCGTGCTCAGCCACAGCGGCCTCGTCCAGCGCGTCGACCTCCGCCACGTGGGCGGCGTCGCCGATGTCGGCGGCCACCGCCTCGAGCCGGGCCCGCGTGCGGCCGGTGAGGTAGACGTTGGCGCCGGCATCCGCGAACGCCCGCGCGACGGCGCCGCCGATCGCCCCGCCGCCGCCGTGGATCAGCGCCGTCTTGGCCTCGAGCATCATCGTGATCTCCTTCGATAGGGGGACTGCCTCTATCGATGGAGAGCGGTGTCGACCTCCGAACTCATCGGCTCGCCGGGCCGGAAGCGTCCGAGCACGTCCGGGCCGAGGAACGAGGTGATCGCCGCGACGCGCTCGCCGTCGAACGTGAGCACCGTGAGCACGCGGAGCTCGAAGTCCCCGGTCTCCGGGATCTGCCGGCGGCCCAGCATCGCGGGCTGTCCGCTGGCGCTCGTGAGCTCGAACCGCCAGGTCGAGCGGAACACGCGGGCGGTGAGGAAGTCGGCGATGTCGTCGCGGCCCCGGAACCAGGTCGGCAGCGGCGGCATCGAGAAGCTCGCGTCCTTGCTCAGCATCGCGACGATCGCCGCGACGTCGGCGCGGCTCCAGGCGTCGACGAAGCGGGCGACGAGGTCGCGGGAGCGCGCGTCGCCCAGCGCCCGCAGCGTCGCCTGCTGCGAGCGGGCCGGGCGCTCGCGGTCGAGCTTCGCGCGGGCGCGCTGCAGGGCGCTGTTCACCGAGGCGACCGAGGTCTCGAGGATCTCCGCCGTCTCCCGGGCGCTGAAGCCGAGCACCTCGCACAGCAGCAGCGCCGCGCGCTGGTTCGGCGGCAGGAGCTGGAGGGCGGCGACGTAGGCGAGCTCGACCCCCTCCCGGTCCTCGTGGCGCAGCAGCTCGTCCGGGTACGGCTCGATCCACACCGACTCGGCCTGCGGCGGGGCGAGGGGCGCGCGCGGGTCGTCGCCGCCTCCCGCATCACCCGGCAGCTCGCGTCGCTTGCGCCCCTCGAGGATGCGCAGCGACGCGTTGGTGGCGATCGTGTAGAGCCAGGAGCGCAGCGAGCTGCGCCCCTCGAACCCGGGCAGCCCCTTCCACGCCCCCAGCAGCGCCTCCTGGAGCGCGTCGTCGGCGTCGTGGACCGAGCCCAGCATCCGGTAGCAGTGGGCGTGGAGCGCGCGGCGGTGCGGCTCGATCAGCTCGGCGAACGTGTCCTCATCCGCAACCCGAGCCATGCCACGAGCTTTGCAGGCCGGCGGCGGTAGCGTTCGCCGTCATGCGCAACACCACGCTGCTCTGGTCGTTCGTGGCCTTCTTCGCGGGCACGCTGCTGTTCGGTGGCCTGCGGCGAGCCACCGAGGACTCGAGCACCGCCGTGACCCTGCTCGTCCAGCTCGGCGCGCTGGCAGTCGTCATCGGCGTCGTGGTGCTGGTCGTGCGCCGGCTCCGCTAGCGGGCGCCGAGCTGCTTCGCCACCGAGTCGGCCGTCGCGGCCGTGTCCGCCACGGCCATCGCGACCTTCAGCTTGCACGTGTCGAACGTCTTGTTGTTCGTCACCGGCAGCAGCAGCAGCGTGAGGCCGGGGGCGGGCGCCGAGGACTGCTTGCCCGGCTTCACGACCGCGGTCTTGGCGCCCTTGGTGAAGCTGAGCGGCACCACGACGTAGCCCGTCTCGTTCCCGGCGCTGCGCAGCCAGAAGTACGCGACCTTGCTGAGCGCGACGGCGCTGCCGCCCTGCTTCATCGCGATGCGGCTGCCCGAGGTGGTGACGGCGGTGATCTTCGCGCCGCTGCCGTAGGACGGGAAGCGGACCTCGACGTCGAGCTCCTGGTCGTTGTCCCCGCGGCTGACCTGCCAGGTGCCGAGGATGTGGTCGGGCTTGAAGTAGTTGGTCGAGCGCACGGTGACGCCGCCGCCCTTGCGCACGCCGGTCACCTCGAGCTCGCTGAACCCGCCGGCGTAGGGCGTCGACGGGTACTTGGAGCCGTTGGTGATCTTGCCGCGCGGGCCCTTCGTCATCGTCAGCGGCGGCGGCCCGTTCTTCTTGCGCGCCACCGAGCTGGAGACGACGACGTCATTGCCGTGCTTGACCACCACCCCGAAGTTCGCCGCGCCGTTGCCGCCGATGCTCGCCGCCACGCGCTGGTCGGCGTCCGAGAACCGGCAGAGGTCGAGCCCGCCGTACGGGAACGCCCCGTTGCTCTGCGCGACGATCGCGCAGTTGTAGGACGGCGTCGTGACGGCCAGCCGGCCGATCCCCGGGTCGTACGCGTACAGCGCCCCCGGGGCGGCGTTGGGCAGCGTCTCGATGTTCCGCCATACCGCGCGCGTCGCCAGGAACACGAAGCGCGCCGCCATGTCCTGCGGATTCGGCGTCAGCGTGCTCTTGACGGGATACGTCGGGGTCTGCGGCACCGCCTGCCCGGCCAGCGTCGCCCACCGCGTGTAGGTCGCGAGCGCGCGGTCGAACAGCCACTTCGCGTGCTTGGCGTCGTCGGCGTCGCCCTGCTCGTCGTTGAGCATGACCGCGAACAGCCCGCCCAGCGACCACGCCCAGTAGCGGCCGAGGTGCCAGCGGTCGAGGTAGAGGCCGGTGTCCCAGTTCAGGTAGCCGGAGTGGGTGAAGTAGGCCGAGATCGCCCGCTTGGACCACGCCTTCAGCACCTTCTTCTCGTGTGAGCTGAGCTTCAGCCCGTACTGCTTCGCCTCCGGCAGGTAGCTGAGCGAGTCGAGGATGATGCAGGCGTACTCGTTGGACTCGATGTTCTGCGGGTCGTTGACGCTCGACAGCGGGTCGCGATGGAAGCTCCAGCTCGGGCCCAGGTTGTTGATCATCCACGGGTCCCGCTTCTGCGTCGCGCCGGTGCACCAGCGGGTGAGCTGGTTGCGGAACGGCGACATCCACTTCTGCGGCGAGTCGGTGGTCACGGCCGCCCACAGGTAGAGCTCCAAGTACCAGTTGACCTGGTTCAGCCGCATGTTCGGGTACTTGAAGAACACGCCCTGGGCGGTCGACTGGACGCGGCTGGCGATCCGCGATGCGGTCTGCGAGGAGAGCCCGATCGTGTCCCGGACGAGCCACGCCCGCGACAGCGCCTCCGCGACCTTGGGGTCGATCGAGACGTGCTGGCTCTGCGAGCTGGACGTCGGCGAGCTGGTCCAGCCGGGGGTGTGCGACTGCGAGTTGGAGTGCGGGTTGGTCGAGCCCGTGCTGCCGCTCGAGGGCGCGTTGCGGAACGGCGGCGCGTTCACGAGCTGCTCGGCCATCCGCTTCGCCCGGGCGTCGTTGCGGGTCGGGCCGCCGGTGTAGCCCGTCTGGGCCGCGATCGAGTGGGCGGCGAGCATCGCCGCGCTGGTGCGGATGTCGGTGCCGTAGAAGCCGGTCGACTCGTTCCACAGGTCGTCGGCGACGGTCAGCGCCCAGTCGGCGAACGCCCAGTAGTCGTCGTTGGTCCAGCCGCTCGTGGTGGGGAGGTCGGGCGCCGGGACGGCCTGCGCTGACGCCACGCTGATCGGCGCGAGGAGCGACCCCGCGAGCGAGACCCGGCCGGCGTCCGCGAGGAGCTCTCGCCGCGTGCGGTCGGGGCTCATCGGGGGAACCTACGGAGGCGATCTTCGCGCTGTCAACGTGCAGAAAGCGGTGCAACGCACTGGCGGTCGAGGTGTGGCTACCCCCCGAATCTCGCCGCCCCGGGATGAGGCGGGAGGGCCGTGACGTCTACCAAGTGAATGACCGACCGGCCCTCATATCTCGATACCTGGCGCAGCGCGCCGTATCACGCCGTGATCGTCGGCGGCGGGCCCGCGGGCCTGAGCGCGGCGCTCGTGCTGGGCCGGGCGAACAAGCGCGTGCTCGTGGTCGACAACGACCGGCCGGCGAACGCCGTGTCGCAGGGCGTCGGCGGGCTGCTCGGCCATGACCGGGTGAAGCCCGCGGACCTGCGCGGCAGCGGGCGGCGGCAGCTCGAGGAGCATGCAAACGTCGACGTCCGTCACGGCACCGTCGAGGACGTCGAGCCGACGGCGGACGGGTTCGTGGTGACCCCGACGGACGCGGCGCCGGTGCGCGCCCAGGCGATCGTGCTGGCGCACGGGCTGCGCTATGACCCGCCGCCGCTGCCCGGGATCGAGGCGCTGTGGGCGCGTTCGGTGTTCCACTGCGCGTTCTGCGACGGCTGGGAGGTGCGCGACCGCCCGCTCGCCTTCCACGGCAGCGGCCCGGGCGCCGTGCGCTCGGCGCTCGTGCTCGCCGGCTGGAGCGACGACGTCGTGCTGTGCACGGACGGCGCGCCAGACCCCGGCGGCGCGCTGCTGGCAGCCGCCGGCGTGCGGGTCCGGACGGAGCCCATCGCCCGGCTCGCCGGCAGCGATGGCCGCCTCGCGCAGATCGAGTTCTCGCACGGCCCGGCCGAGCCCCGCGATGCGCTGTTCGTGAACACGCGGCGCGACCAGCCGAACGGGCTCGCCGCCGCCCTCGGGTGCGACCTGACCGAGACCGGGACGATCGTCACCGACGCCGACGGGCGGACGAACGTCGCCGGCGTCTACGCCGCCGGGGATGCCACGACCCCGCACTCGCGGTCGGTGGCCAACGCGATCGGCACGGGGTCGCGCGTCGCGTACGCGGTCGCGATCGACCACGTCGCGCCGGCCCTCGCGGCAGCCGCGTAGCTGCTGGTTGCGCCATGCTTCGCGCCCATGGGTGCCTACGCCGCACGTGGCAACAGCAGCCGCGCGTATCTCCACCGCTTCCTCGTCCGCGCCGGGCAGGCGGTTGAGCCGGGTCAGCTCGTCCTGGATGCGGGAGCGGGACGCGCTCCCTACCGCGACCTGTTCGCTCATGCGCGCTACGAGACCGCGGATTTCCTCGCCGTCAAGGGCAAGAAGTACGTGCAGCCGGATTACGTGTGCGACCTGACCGAGATCCCGGTGGACGAGGGCCGGTTCGATCATGTCGTCCTCACCCAGGTTCTCGAGCACGTCCCAGAACCGGAGCGGGTCCTGGCCGAGCTCCATCGTGTCCTCAAGCCGGGGGGGACCCTGTGGCTGACGGCGCCGTTCTTCTACGCGGAGCACGAGCGGCCCTATGACTTCTTTCGGTACACCCAGTTCGGCTTGCGGCGTCTGTTGGAAAGCGTGGGCTTCGAGGTCCTGGAGGTGGAATGGATGGAGGGCTACCTCGGCACGCTGAGCTATCAGGCGCGGCTGATGAGCCGGGCGCTTCCCTCGTCGCGCGCGGACTACGGTGGCGGCCTCAGCGGCCTGGCGCTGGCGGCGGCGGCGAAGGTCTCCAAGCGCATCGGGCGTCGCGCCGCCGACGCGCTCGCGACGCTCGACCTGAAGCACAAGTTCGTCGGCAAGGGCCTGCCGAAGAACTATCAGGTCGTCGCCAAGAAGTAGCGACGGCCCAGGTCCATACACTGCTGCGCGATGTCGAGGCATCGTCCCGAACTGGCCGCGCTCGTGCGCCGGGCCCGCCGACGGGCTGCCCGCTGGTTGGCGCCCGAGTACGAGCAGGAGCTCCGGGAGACGCGGCGGCAGCTCAAGACGGCCCGCAAGCGGCTGCGAAAAGCGCGTGCAGAGCTGAGCGCCGGCCGCGACCACTCGCCGCTCTTCGACGGCGAGATTCCCGAGCCGGTGGTGCGGACCGTCGCCGCGGTCCGTGACGAGCGCCTGACCTACCTGAAGGCCGGGATGCTCGAGGACCTGGCCGGGTGCGTGCTGCAGATCGAGCGCGACGGGGTGGAGGGCGCCGTCATCGAAGCGGGGACCGCCCTCGGCGGGTCGGCGATCGTGCTCGCCGCCGCGAAGTCGCCTGAGCGGCCGATGAAGGTCTACGACGTCTTCGGCACGATCCCGCCGCCGTCGGAGCGGGACGGCGCGGACGTGCATCGCCGCTACGCGACGATCGCCGCCGGAGAGGCCAAGGGTCCGGGGGGCGAGACCTACTACGGGTACCGCGACGATCTCTACCACGAGGTGGCGGACTCGTTCGCTCGCCACGGCGTCGCCGTCGGGGAGCACAACGTCGAGCTCGTGCGCGGGCTGTTCGAGGACACGATCCGGCTCGACGAGCCGGTCGCCTTCGCCCACCTCGACGGGGACTGGTACGAGTCGACGATGACCTGCCTGACCCGCATCGCGCCGCTGCTCGTGAGCGGCGGGCGGATCGTGCTCGACGACTACTTCAAATGGTCCGGTTGCCGGCGGGCGGTCGACGAGTACTTCGCGGGCCGCGAGGGCTACCGGCTCGAGCACCGTACGAAGCTCCACGTCGTCCGTGTCTGACGGCGCCCTCACGCGGGTGCGGGCGCGCGGCGCCAGGGTGGCGAGGCGCATCCTGCCCCGCCGCCGCCGAGCGCACGCCACGAGATCGACCCCGAGCCCGCGGCCCGCCGCCCCCGCGCCGGCGCTCCCGACCGAGCCGCGCGGACCGCTGGTCGAGCGGCTCGAACGCGGCCGTGCGCTGGACGTCGCCGTGATCGACGAGGTGCGCGCTCTGGTCGCCGACGGCACGCCGGGCCGCGCGGTGGCGCTTGCCGAATCGCTACTCCGCCACCCCGAGACGACCACGCTCGGGCGTGTGGCGGCGGGCATCGTCGCCCACGAACGCGGCTACGTCGCGCTCGCGCGGGCGAATCTGCGCGACGTGCCGTCGGTCACGTGGGCGCGGCTCGCGCCGGCGGAGTACGTCAGGTCCGGCCTCGCCGTCGATCCCGACGAGACCCTCCAGGCGGTGCGGGCACTGGTCGACGACGACCCGCAGGACGTGGGGTCCGAGAGCTGGTACGAGGTCCTCGCGGCCGTCTTCGGCTACGGAGCCCAGGATCTTGCCCGCCAGGTCTTCGGCGTCTTCGACCGGCACGTCGGCCGGGAGGTGCCGGGCTGGTCGGAGGGACCGCTGCACCGCGACTGGATGCGGTCATGGGTCGACGCCGACGCGGACTCGCCGACCGCTCCCGCCCCCGCGGACCAGCGCCCGGTGCTCGCGATCATGGACTACGGGCATCCGGGTGCAACCCGCGCCTCGGCCAACATCGGCGATCACATCCAGAGCATCGCCGCGCTCGCGCACGTCGTACGCCATGACGGCGTACGCCTCCACGGCGAGCGCAAGCTGGTCGATCTGCTCACGACGCTCCGAGACCGGACCCGGCCGGAGTTCCGCCGCGACGATCTCGACGCGGACCTCGAGGTGATGGCGGTCCACCGCGACGCGTCGATGTACCAGCCGATCCCCGAGGGGACATGGGTGCTGTGCCTGGGCTGGTACATGCACGCGCTGTTCACGATGCGCCATGGCTTCCCGCTGCACCGCAACCTGCGGCCCATCTTCGTCTCGTTCCACTGCAACAAGCGGAGCCTGCTCACCCCCGAGGCGGTCGAGTACCTCCGGCGCTACGGCCCTGTCGGCTGCCGTGACTGGACCACCGCGCACCTGCTGAATTCGATGGACGTCCCGGCCTTCTTCTCCGGGTGCCTGACGACCACGATCGGCGCGCTCTTCCCCGACGCTCCGGCTCCGGCAGGCGACGCGCCGGTCGCCTACGTGGACGTGCCGAAGGAGGCGGTGCCGGCGGACGCCGTCACCTACGGTCACAGCTCGCTGGCGGTGCGCCGGCGGTCGTTCGTCGCCAACGCCACGATCGCGCTCGAGCGCCTCGACACCTACCGGCGCGAGCACTCCCGCGTCGTCACGTCGCGGCTGCACTGCCACCTGCCACTGCGCTCGATCGGCGTGGAGACGGAGTTCGTGCCCGTCAACCGCGCCGACGTGCGGTTCGCCGGCCTCGCCGACATCAGCGACCAGGAGTTCGAGGCCATCCGATCGGGCCTGACGGAGAAGCTCGAGCGCGTCCTGCGGTCCATGATCGCGGGCGAGCCGGAAGCCGACGTCTACGCCGCATGGCGCGCCGCGACTGCGGACGACGTCGCCGCCGCCCAGCGCGAGCTGGGTCGTCCCGCTGCTCTGGACGCGCCGGCGGACAAGTGGGCCACGCGCGTTCCCCGCGTGGTCGGCACGACGCAGACCCATCGCGCGCGGGGTGCCAACCCCGAACCGCCGGTGGACTGCGCGATGTTCCTGCGCAGCGGCCAGATCCGTGGCGCCGCGGCGCTGCTCGACTCGCTGGCCGAGCACACGTCGAGGCCGGTCCGGCTGTGGGCGCTCACGCCGCCGGACACCCCCGTCGAGCGGCTCACGGCCGCCTTCCCGGAGGTGACCGTCAACTCGATCCCGCTCAAGAGCCTCGGCAAGCGCGGTCGCCAGCTCGTCCTGACGATGCTGCCCAGCCTGATCCCGGACGTCGAGCGGCTCGTGGTCCTGCCGACGCCGTCGGTCGTCACCGCCGACCTCAGCGAGCTCGCCGACCTCGAGCTCGGCCCACATGCGCTCGCCGCCGCCACCCGCCTCGGGACCACGAACCTCAGCGGCTTCGGCGTGATCAACACGGCCGCGAACCGGCTGCGGGATCGCCCGGCCGCAGCAGCCGAGCTACGCCGCGCGGCGCTGGCGCGACACGGGTTCGACTTCGACGCCTTCAGCCTGGCGCCGCTGGTGCTCGATCTCGGCCGGCTCCGGCGAGACGGATTCATGGACGAAGGGCTGGCGCTGGCAGCCACGTTCCGGCTCAACGATGTCGAGATCCTGCACTTCCTGGTGGGCCCGGACCGGGCGCAGGTTCCGGAGCGGTGGGCGGTCGTGCCGAGCCGTTCGCCGGAGCGCGGCCCGGGCCTGCGGCACTGGGCCGATACCCCGAAGCCGTGGAGCGACGTGCTCACACCCGAGCGCGAGCTCTGGCATCGCCATGCCGTGATCCCCTAGGGCTGCCGCGTTCGGCCGCCAGCTCGCCGAACAGCTCCTCCCAGCGCGCACCGATGGCGTCGATCCGGTACCGCGTCACGTTCTCGAGCGCGGCGGCGCCGAACCGGCGGCGCCGGCCCGCGTCCTCCATCAGCCCGCCGAGCGCCTCGACCAAGAGGCGGGTGCGGCCGTTCGGGACCACATGCCCGTCGACGCCGTCGGTGATGATGTCGCGCGGCCCAGTCGGGCAGTCGTAGGCCACGACGGGCAACCCGACGGCCATCGCCTCGAGGAGGACCATCGGGAAGCCCTCCATGCGGGACGTCATCGCGAACACCGAGCCTTTCGCGAGCTCGTCGTGCATCCGCGGGGTGTGACCGCACAACCTGGCGGAGCCGCGGACACCCAGCTTGTCGATCAGCTCCTCCAGCTCCGGACGCCTGTGCCCGGTGCCGAAGATCCTCAGGCGCCACTCCGGAAACCGCGGGGCGAGCCGCGCCCAGGCTTCCAGCAGCCGGTCGAAGCCCTTGCGTCGCGTCAACGATCCGGCCGCCACCACGACCGGCGCGTCGAGCGCCGTCCGCTGCCCCTGGTCCGGTGGAGCCGGATTCGGGATGCACACGACCCGGCCCTGCTGAGCCATCAGCTCCCGGTACTCGGCGGCGGTGCCCTCGGTGAGCGCCGACACGGCGTCGAGCCGCGGGTAGCGGTCCGCGATGGCGCTCACGAGACCGGGCCGGTAGCTCTCCACGTTCATGTGGTCCTGACCGACGCGGACCAGCCGCGCAGGGGCATGGCGCGCGATGGCGAGGTTCAGGCCGGGGCGCGTCCCGACGAGCACGCCGTTGCGCAGCGTCCGGAGGAACCGCAGCAGCGCGGCATCGGTGAGGAGGCTGAACCTCGGGTAGCGGACGTCCTCCTCGTGGATCAGCCGACTCGGGGCAGCGGCGGCGGCCCCCCTGGCGCGCCCGAGCGACGCGGGCCGCAGGTCGGTCAGGCTCCGGAGGCGCACGCGCGGGTCGAGCTCGAGGCGCGGCCGCTCCGAGTGGCGGTAGACGCTCACGACCTCGACCTCGTGGTCGTTGGCGAGCTGACCGGCCGTCACGAACGTCGTGCGGATCGTGCCGCCGACGGAATAGGCGTCCGCTATGAGGAATCGGATGATCACGGGCACAGGTCGTTTGCGATCGCCCGGCCGGGCTGTCGCCGACCGCAAGGTACCGAAGCCGGCGTCGCGTTCCGCACGCAACCGCGCCGAGGAGGAGACTTCCGGCTCATGGACCTTCGCCCGCTCGGACGCACCGGAGTCTCGGTCAGCAAGCTCTGCCTCGGCGCGATGATGTTCGGCGGCTGGGGCAACCGCGACCACGACGAGTCGATCCGGATCATCCACACCGCCCTCGACGCCGGCATCAACTTCATCGACACCGCCGACGTCTACGGCGAGGGCGAGTCCGAGGAGATCGTCGGCAAGGCGCTCGCCGGCGGACGGCGCGATGACGTCGTGCTGGGCACCAAGTTCTGGAACCCGATGGGCAACGACCCCAACCGCCGCGGCGCCTCGCGGCGCTGGATCGTGCGCGCGGTCGAGGACTCCCTGCGGCGGCTCGACACGGACTGGATCGACCTCTACCAGGTCCACCGCGCGGATCCCGACACCGACCTCGACGAGACGCTGGGCACGCTCACCGACCTCGTCCAGCAGGGCAAGATCCGCTACATCGGCCACTCCACCTTCCCCGCCTCGCGCATCGTCGAGGCGCAGTGGGTGTCGCGGGACCGGGGGCTGCAGCGCTTCGTGACCGAGCAGCCGCCGTACTCGATCCTGGTCCGCGCGATCGAGGCCGACGTCCTCCCCACCTGCGCGCGCTACGGCATGGGCGTGATCACCTACAGCCCCCTCACCGGCGGCTGGCTCTCGGGTCGCTGGCGCAAGGAGACGGGGCAGCAGAGCTCCTCGCGCGCGGGTCGGCTCCCGGAGCGCTTCAACCTGTCCGAGCCGCTCAACCAGCGCAAGCTCGACGCCGTCGAGGAGCTCGCCCAACTCGCCGACCAAGCCGGGATCACGCTGATCGAGCTCGCGATCGGGTTCGTGCTCAACCACGCCGCCATCACCGCGGCGATCATCGGACCGCGCACGATGGAGCAACTCGAGGGCCAGCTCGCCGGAGCCGACGCTGTCCTTGACGCCGCGCTGCTGGACCGCATCGACGAGATCGTCCTGCCCGGCACGACCATCAACCCGGTCGACAACTCGTGGGTCAACCCCGCGCTGGAGCCGGCCGCGCGACGACGCTGAGGGGTTTCCCCTACAACTGCGCGGCATGACGATCCACCGGATGGATCACGCCGGCGTTGTGGTCGAGGATCTCGCGGCTGCTGTCGCGTTCTTCGTCGAACTGGGCCTCGAACTGGAGGGCGAGACAACCGTCGAAGGTGAATGGGTGGACCAGCTCGTCGGGCTGGACGGCGTCCGAGCGGACATGGCCTTCGTGCGGACCCCTGACGGCCACGGCCGGATCGAGCTGTCGACGTTCCACTCGCCGGTGGCCACCAGCGCTGCGCCGAGGGCGCCGATCAACACCCCGGGCATCCCTCGCCTCACGTTCGTCGTCGACTCCGTCGACGACGTCCTCGACCGCCTGCGCGCCCACGGCGCCGAGCTCGTGGGCGAGGTGGCGCAGTACGGGGACATCTACCGGTACGGCTACGTCCGCGGCCCCGACGGCATCATCATCGGGCTGGTCGAGGAGCTCCGCTGAAGCAACGAGCCCGATCGGAGGGGTAGGACGTGCGAAAGATCGTCGTCTGCGAGTTGATGTCCCTCGACGGAGTTGCCGAGGCCCCGGACACCTTCTTCGGCTGGGACGACGCGATCGACGCCAAGCTCGCCGCTGTGATGGCGACCCAGGGCGACATCGACGCCCCTCGACCACGATTGGGCCAACACGACGACGATCGACGGCGGGCTGGTCGAATTCGTTCGGGATCTCAAGCGGCAGCCCGGCGACGATGTCGGCGTCCACGCAAGCATCTCGGTCGCGCAGGCGCTGCTCGCCGGCGACGTCGTCGACGTCGTCGACGAACTCAAGCTCACGATGCTAGGGGTCACTGGCCGCGGCATGCCCGCGCATGTGACCAACCAGCGCGCTGGGTCCGGGGTCATACCCGCCGACAAGCACCCCACCCCGGAAAGGGAAACCCATGCTCAGCACCACCCTCAGGCAGTCAGTCGCAACCCTCGGCGTCGTGGCGGGACTCCTCGCGGCCGCCGGACCGGCGAGCGCGCAGATCCTGGACGGCCCGATCCTGGCCAAGGCCGGGCCGACGAAGGTCGCCGGCGAGAGCGTAAGGGACGACGTGCCGCTTGAGACGGTCTCATTCACCATCATGGGCGCAGTGTTTCGCGGCGAGCTGGTCGGCTTGGAACCCATTGTGAAGGCACCGGCCAGCCCGACTTCGGAGGTCTTCACGAGCGTGTCGAACGTGGCACCGCTCCACGCGATGCAACGAGCATTTGGGTCTGGCACGAAGCCGCTCGGCACGGCCTCGCGGACGTCGAGGTAGCAGGGCCCGATCTACGCCCGCGAGTCGCTCTCAGAGCCGGGCGATGCTCTCGATGTCCTCGGTGAACTCGTCGAGCATCGCCCGGGTGAGCGTCGGCCGGGTCTGCTCGAGAGCAGCGAGGTAGTCGGCGGTCACGGGCCCCTGCCGCTGAGGCCGGTCGCCCTCGCCGCCGTACACGGCCGCCTCGAGCGCGTGCTGTGAGCCCTTGCGCGCGGCGAACTCGATGTCTGCCGGCGTGAAGAGCTCGCTGGCGGCGACAAGCGCGTCCACATCGATGGCTCCCAGGATTCCCGAGGGGATGTAGCGCCGCCAGATCGCCGCCCGGGCGGCGGCGTCGGGCGCCCCGACGGGAATCACGTAGTCGAAGCGCCCGTGGCGCAGCAGGGCGGGGTCGAGCGAGCGGACGAAGTTCGTCGCGCACACGAGCAGCCGATTGCCGCGCTCGCGGAACGCGGGGATGATCTTGAGCAGCTCGTTCGTCACGCCCTCGGTGCTTGACGGCGGCCTGCCGCCGCGCTGGCCGGCGATCTCCTCGACCTCGTCGATGAACACCACGGCGTGCTCGAGCTCGTCGATCTCGGCGAACGTCTCGCGCAGCGCCAGCGCCTGCCCACCGCCGGCTGCAGCCAGCCGCGACGGGAACACCTCCAGGAACGGCCAGCCAAGGCGCGATGCCACCGCCTTGGCGAACGTCGTCTTGCCGGTCCCGGGCGGCCCGAACAGCACCACCGCGCGTGGCGGCTGAACGCCGTACTCCTCTGCCATGTCGGGGTCGTCGAGCGGCAGCACGATCCGTCGCTCGATGACCTCCTTCTCGCGTTCCATGCCGGCGAGCGCGTCCCATAGATCCGCGGGCAGGATCCGGCCACCGAGCTCGCCGAGCAGCCCGACCTCGGCCGGCTGCAACGGCACCACGCGCTCGAAGTACGCGAGGTCACGCTGCTGGTAGCCGCGGTTGCGGAGCGCCTGCGCGCCGGTGTCGTCCTCGCCCAGCAGCGCCGAGAGCCGGTGCACACCGCGAGCCATGAGGCGCTTCTCGAGCTCGATCAGCATCGCGCTGCCGAGGCCCTGCCCGCGCCAGTCCTTCGCGATCGCAACCAGAACCACCCACGCGCGGTCGCCGGTGACGCGTGCCGCAGCCGCCGCCACCACGACCTCGCCGAGCGTCGCGACGACAGCGACGCCGTCGTCGCGGATCGCTGCCAGCACCTCGGCCAGCCCGTGCACCGCATGCCGCCCGGGCGCCCGGGACTCTTCCCAGACGCGGACGACCTGGTCGAGATCGTCGTCATGGAAATCGCGCACCCTGGGCGCGGGCATCCGCCGAGTGTTCCAGACCGGACCGATTCCCGCCGCAGGTCGGCTGGGCTGACACCTCTGTCTTCGCGCTCAAGTTGGTCCCCCTCACGGGACGTAGAGCGCCCAGCCGAGGACCTCGCCAGTCGGCGAGATCCGAATCGCGTGGTCCGTCGCTCGGCGGCGGTCGAAGTCCGAGTTCCAGTTGGTCCCGGGCGGTCGATAGGCGCCGGGCGGCAGCTGGCCGGCGCCCTGCGCGTTACAGCGGAAGAACTCGAACGTCCGGTCGTCCTCCTCGATGCGCACGGTGGCACACGTCATCTCGACGCTCCCCCAGTAGGACGGAAGGTCGTCGAAAGTGACCCGGCTCGGATGAGCGCTGACGATCACGCCGAGGAGGACCGCAAACGCGACGAGGGCCACCATCGCGAGCACTGGCCCGGCCGGGAACGACGGGGGCTTCGGCTTCGCGGGGGCCTCCGGCTTCGGCGAGGCCGTCCTTCTCAGGCTCTCCGCCCACAGCGGCTCGTAAGGCTCGCGGTCATCGTCCATCCTTTCCACCACAGGCTAGGCCAGCCGCGCCGCGCGAGCGCGCCCCTTCTGGCGGTCGCCGTGACGTATCGCAAAGCCTCGCCGGAGCGGGGCGTTTCCTGCCGTCGGCGACGGCGCGTCACCGTCATCGTTCGGCGGATAGCGGGGTCGGGGCGCCGCGCGCTCGGACGTGAATCCGCCACAGGTGTCGTCGGGATCGTGGAGACGGTTTAGCCGCCGGAGGCAGGTCGCGGGCAATTTCGATCGGCCGAGAGGGCGTGGGGCCGAGAAACTGGTACCAATTGGTACCCGCCGATTCGAGACGCTTCCGGCCCGTTAAGCACGAAAGCCGCCTGGCGAGAGGCGGCTTCCGTATAGCGGGGGCGGGATTCGAACCCGCGACCTTCGGGTTATGAGGCCGCTCGACCGGGTTGCGTGGGGTCGAATTTGGCTTTGTAGAGCCAATTCAGTTGGTGTCAGTTGGCCTTGGTTTCGCTCAGATTGGGACCAAATTGTGACCAAGGATCGGCTGGCTGCTCGGCGCTCGCGCGGCCGAATGCGCGCTCGGCCCAGACTGCTCCCTGGCTCGGGTCGGGCGCGAAGTCGGCGTAGATCTCCGTCGTCTTGTAGTCGCGGTGTCCCATCCATCCCTGCAGCGTCCGAAGCGGGGTGCCGGCGGCGGCCATCAGCGTCCCGTACGTGTGGCGGAGGTCGTGGAAGCGGATGTCGCGCAGCTCGGCACGGCGCAGCGCGTCCTTGAAGCGCACGCGGCTCTTGCTCGCGTCGTAGGGCGTGCCGGTGTGCGGGTGGCAGAAGACGAGGTCGTCGTCGTCCGTGTACGCCGAGCGGCCGAAGTGCTGCTCGAGCTCGCGCGCGACGCGGTCCGCCATCGGCACGGCGCGGATCGAGCGCCGGCTCTTGGGCGTGCTCCACTGGCCGCGCGAGTAGCTGCGTCGCACGCGGATCACTCGTGCGGCCCAGTCGACGTCACGCCACCGCAGGGCGGCGAGCTCTTCTTGCCGCAAGCCGGTCATCGCAGCGGTGAGCCAGAGCACGCGGTCGAGCGAGCCGAGGTAGTCGTCGGCGGCCGCGCGCAGCAGCGCCTCGAGTTCCTCACGTTCGAGGAAACGGATGTCCGGGTCGGCGGGCGCCGCCGGGGGCCGGTCGGCCATCGCGACCGGATTCGTCGCGACCCAGCCACGTCGAAGCGAGAACGCGAAGACACCGTGCGCGAACTGGAGAATGGTTCGTCACCGTCTTCATCGCGAGGCCGGCTTGGCGCTTCGCGGCGACGTAGTTGCCGATGTCGCTCGGCTCGATGACACCGAGCGGCCGCTTCCCGAAGAACGGCCCGAGGTGCCGCCTGAGCATGATCCGGTAGTCCTGCACGGTCGTCCGCTTGCGCTGCATGACCTCTTCCAGATGCCGGAGGTACTGCGCACCGGCGACGTCGAACGTGCGTTGCCGATCGGGCGACGGCGCGACGGTCTCGGACATCAACTCTCGGAGGCGAGCCTCTGCCTGCTTGCGAGTCAGCCCATCTGGCCTGGCGTGCGACCGCACAGGGCCGAGCCGGCGCTGAAGTTGTTGATCGCCTATTCGCCACCTGCCGTAGAACGAGCCCGAGCGCTCGACGATCGAGCCGGTGCCGTAGGCGCGGCGGCCAGAGCTGGAAGAGGCCATCCAGCTACTAGGCGCGAGCGGCCTGAAGCTCGCCCCCCCGCGTCAGCGGGCCGCGCTCACGCGGCGACGAGGAGCTTGTCGGCGTACTCGCCGGGCAGGCCCGCCGCGCGAACCTCGGCGGCGACCGCCTCGGCGTCGTACTCGACGCGCTCGATCGTGACTTGCAGACCTGCGTCGGACGCCTCGAGGATCGCAAAGGCGCCGCGCGCATCGCCGTCCTTGGGCTTGCCGACCGAGCCGCAGTTGACGAACAACACCCCGCCGTACTCGTGCACCCACGGCTTGTGCGTGTGGCCGAAGACGAGGACGTCAGCCTCTTCGGCGCCGGCGAGGCGCTCGTAGAGACGGGCCGGCTTCTCTTCGAAGAGGTACTCGTTGACCTTGCGCGGCGAGCCGTGGACGAGGTGCACGCTGGTGGCGCCAACGTCGAAGCGCAGGTCGAAGGGCAGCTCGCGCATGAAGTCCTTCGACGCCCGATCCGTGTGCTCGAGCGTCCAGTCGACGGACCGCTGGCCGAGCTCGCGGTCGTGCTGGTCGATGTAGGCGCAGCCGCAGTCCTCGAGTTCGCGGGCGATGGCGTAGTCGTAGTTGCCGTAGATGGTCGGGATCGCGCGCTCAGCGATCAGCGCGCAGACCTCGTTGGGGTGCGGGCCATAGCCGACCAGGTCGCCGCCGCAACAGACCGTTTCGATGCCGAGTTCGTCGATCCGCGCGAGCGCTGCCTGGAGCGCCGGGAGGTAGGCGTGGATGTCGGTGATGACCGCGACGCGATCGCCCATGGCGATACCGCACGGTAGCCAACTCCATTGATGAACGCTAATAGAAGCGCGTCTATTCGGCGGCCGCGAAGCGCCGGCACGTCGAGCAGCGCGCGGACGCGCTCGAAGGCCTCGGGCACGAGGCTGAAGTAGGCGAACGAGCCGCGCTTCTCGCGGCTCACGAGCCCGGCGTCCAGCAGCTGCTTGAGGTGGTAGCTGACGGTCGGCTGCTTGAGGCCGAGCATCGCCTCGAAGTCGCAGACGCAGACCGCCTCTCCTCCGGCCTGCAGGAGCCGGTTGAGGATCCGCACGCGGTGGCGGTCGGCGAGCGACTTGAACACCCGCTCGAGCCCGTCGGCGTCCGCGTCGGAGAGCGCCGGCTCGCCGAGCGGGGGGCAGCACTGCACAAGCGGGAGCTCGATCACGCGACCGAGGATATCGAAAAAACTTGATATGTCTACGAGATCGCGCTACGGTCTCGACGCATCGACAATCTTCGATGGATCTGATGAGGAGCTTCGACATGCCCGAGTCCCCGCCCTTGCCGGTCGCTGTCATCGGCGCCGGCCCCGTCGGCCTGGCCGCCGCCGCGCATCTGGTCGCGCGCGGAATCGAGCCGCTCGTCTTCGAGGCCGGCGACAGCCCCGGCGCCACGGTGCGCGACTGGGCGCACGTGCGCGTCTTCTCACCGTGGGCGTTCAACATCGACCCGGTCGCCGCCGACCTGCTCGAGGCCGAGGGCTGGGTCGCGCCGCCCGCCGAGCAGTACCCGACCGGCGGCGACATCGCTGAGCGCTATCTCGACCCGCTCTCCCAGCTGCCGCAGCTGCGCCGCCGCATCCGGTACGGCAGCCGCGTGACCGCGGTGACCCGAGTCGGGATCGACAAGCTCAAGGACGCCGGCCGCGACGAGGCGCCGTTCGAGCTCATCGTCGAGCGCGACGGCCGCGAGCAGCGCGTGCTCGCCCGCGCCGTCATCGACGCGTCGGGCACGTGGACGAAGCCCAACCCGCTCGGCGCCGGCGGCGTCCCCGCCGCGGGCGAGCGCGCGGCGTCCGACCGCATCGCGTACCGCATCCCCGACGTGCTCGGTCGCGATCGCGACCGCTACGCCGGCAAGCGCGTGGTGGTGGCCGGCACCGGCCACTCGGCCTTCAACGTGCTCGTCGACCTGGTCGAGCTGCGCAAGGACGCGCCGGACACGCAGATCGTGTGGGCGGTACGTCGCGAGGCGCCGGGCGACAAGCTCGGCGGCGGCCGCGCCGACCAGCTGCCCGCGCGCGGCGCGCTCGGCGAGACCGTCCGCCGGCTGCTCGACGACGGCGCCATCGAGCTGGTCACCGGCTTCCACAGCCGCGAGATCGCCGAGCGCGACGGCCGGCTCGAGCTCCGCGACGGCGCCCGAGCGCTGCTCGCCGACGAGGTGATCGCCACCACCGGCTTCCGCCCCGACCTCTCGCTGCTGGCCGAGCTGCGGCTCGACCTCGACGACCGCGTCGAGGCGCCGCGCACGCTCGCTCCGCTGATCGACCCGAACCTGCACTCCTGCGGGTCGGTGCCGCCGCACGGCGTCGAGGAGCTCTCCCACCCCGACGAGGGCATCTACGTTGTCGGCATGAAGAGCTACGGCCGCGCGCCGACCTTCCTGCTGCGCACCGGCTACGAGCAGGTCCGCTCCGTCGTCGCCGCCCTGGACGGCGACTGGCAGGCCGCCCGCAAGGTCGAGTTCGTCCTCCCCGAGACCGGCGTGTGCAACAGCGGCATCACCCCCAGCACCTCCGAGCCGGCCGCCGGCGCGGCCTGCTGCGGCGCCGGCTCCCCGCACGAAGAGGTCGCCGCCACCGCGTGAGCGCACCGCCGCAAACGCTCGAGCAGCGCGCCGGCCTTCGCCAGCCGCCCCTCTCGCGGGCGTGGGCGATCGTCGGCGCGCTGTCGGTCACCGAGACCGTCTCGTGGGGCATCCTCTACTACGCGTTCGCGGTCTTCCTGCTCCCGATGCAGCGCGAGCTCGGCTTCTCCACCGCCCAGCTCACCGGCGCCTTCTCACTCGCGCTGCTGCTCTCCGGGATCGCGGGCATCGCCGTCGGGCGCTACCTCGACGGCCGCAGCCCGCGCGCGCTCATGACCGCCGGCTCCGTCGCCGGCGTGCTGCTCGTGCTCGCCTGGTCGCGCGTCGACGGGCTCGCCGCCTTCTATGCGCTGTGGGCCGGCATCGGGCTGGTGATGTCGACCGTGCTCTATGAGCCCGCGTTCGTCGTGCTCGCCAAATGGTTCCCGGCCGCCGGTCAGCGACGCCAGGCGCTGACCGCCCTCACCCTCGTCGCCGCGTTGGCCAGCTTCATCTTCCTGCCGCTCTCGCAGGCGCTCATCGATGCCCACGGCTGGCGCGACGCGCTGGTGATCCTCGCGCTCATCCTCGCCGCCCTCACCATCCCCATCCATGCGCTGGTGCTGCGCCCCGCGCCGGAGGCGCGCGCCGAGACGCGGGGCTCCGCACTGTCGAGCTCGGCGAGCGACGCGCTGCGCTCGGCGCCGTTCTGGCTGCTCTCGGCCGCGTTCTTCCTGGCCACCTTCACCGGCATCGCCATGACCGTGCTCGCCGTCCCCTACCTCGTCGAGCTCGGCTACAGCGCACCGTTCGCCGCCTTCGCCGTCGGGCTGATCGGCTTCTCGCAGATCCCCGGCCGCGTCCTGTTCGCCGTCGTCGGCCGCCGGCTCCCGCCGGCGTGGGCAACTGCCGGCGTGTTCGCGCTGATCGCCGCCGGCATCGCGCTGCTGGTCGGCGTCCACGGCACCGCCGCGGCGATCACCGGGCTCGTTGTGCTCGGCATGGGCAACGGCATGACCACGCTCTCACGCGCCACGCTCATCGCCGACCGCTACGGAGCAGGCAGCTACGGCACCATCGGCGGCGTCGCCGCCTTCTTCACCACCGGCGCCCGCGCCGGCGGCCCAGTCGCCGCCGCCGTCTACGCCGCCGCCGTCGGCTACACGACCCTGCTGTGGACCCTCGCTGCCTGCGCCCTTGTCGCGGCAGCGCTCGCCTTCCGCGCGGAGACCCTGTGAGCGAAATTCGTCAGCTGAGCCAGCCGGCCAGCTCGTCCAGCGCGCCGGGCACGACGTAGTAGTACGCCCACAGGCCCTGGCGCTCGGACTCGACGATCCCGGCGTCGCGCAGCACCTTGAGGTGGTGCGAGACCGTCGGCTGGGAGAGGTCGAACAGCGGTACCAGCTCGCACACGCAGACCTTGCCCGCGTGCTTGCGCAGCACGTCGACCAGCTGCAGCCGCACCGGATCAGCAATCGCCTTCGCCAGCTTCGCCATCCGCTCGGCTTCCTGGCGCTCGACGTCGGGGTACACCACCGGCTCGCAGCACCGCTCACCGGCGGCGCGCTTGGTCTTCGGGGACAACTCCAGATCGATCGCCATCAATCTACATATATCTATTGAAGTGACGCTTGTCAATGCTTATCCTCCCGGCCGACCCCCAGTCCGAGCAAAGAGGAGCCGAGCCGTGGCCACCACGTTGCAGGAGCTCGACGTCGACCTGATCACCCGCGGTCACCTCGAACGAGGCATCGAGGGACTCCGCAGCGAGTTCGCGGGCACATTCTCCGCCGAGACGATCGAGCGCTACGTCACCGAGTCGCTCACCGCGCTGCAGGGCCCGCGCCTCAAGGACTTCGTGCCACTGCTCGTGCACCGCTTCGCCCGTGAGCGCCTGCGGGCGCTCGCCCAGGTCGAGGGCATGCTCGCCAAGGACGTCCCCGAGGTGCTCTTCGTCTGCGTGCACAATGCCGGGCGCAGCCAGATGGCCGCCGCGCTGCTGGACCGCCGCGCAGCGGGTCGCGTCCACGTCCGCTCTGCCGGCAGCACGCCCGCCGACGAGATCAACCCCGAAGTCGTCCAGGCAATGGACGAACTCGGCGTCGATCTCGGCCAGGAGTTCCCCAAGCCGATGACCGACGAGTTCGTCCAGGCCGCCGACGTCGTCATCACCATGGGCTGCGGCGACGCCTGCCCGATCTACCCCGGCAAGCGTTACGAGGACTGGGAGCTCGACGACCCCGCCGACGCCGACCTCGACGGCGTGCGGAGTATCCGCGACGAGATCGACAGCCGCGTCCGGCGCCTGCTCGACGAGCTCACCAGAGCGTGACGCCACCGCTCGCCCGGCGGCTGCTCGCCGAGTACCTCGGATCCGCGTTCCTCGCCGCGGTCGTCATCGGGTCGGGCATCGCCGCCCAGAAGCTCTCGCCCGACGACACCGGCCTGGCGCTGCTCGAGAACGCCGCCGCCACCGCCGCGGGCCTGTTCGCGATCATCCTCATGTTCGGGCCTGTTTCCGGCGGTCACTTCAACCCGGTCGTCTCGCTCGTCGACGCCCACTTCGGCGGGTTGTCCTGGCGCGACGCCTTCGCCTACATCCCCGCCCAGATCGCCGGCTGCATCACCGGCGCGATCGCCGCCAACGGGATGTTCGCCCTGGCCGCCATCAGCATCTCGACCCAACACCGCGCAAGCGCCGCGCACCTCTTCGCCGAGGTCATCGCCACGCTCGGCCTGCTGCTCGTAATCTTCGCGCTCGCCCGAACCGGTCGCACGAACAGCGCCCCAGCCGCCGTCGGCGCCTACATCGGCGCCGCCTACTGGTTCACCAGCTCCACCAGCTTCGCCAACCCCGCCATCACCGTCGGCCGCACCTTCTCCGACACGTTCGCCGGCATCGCGCCGGCCTCGGTCCCCGGCTTCGTCGTCGCCCAGCTGATCGGCGGAGCGGTGGCGATCGTCGTCATCCGCGCGCTCTACCCCGACGTCACGCCGGCCACGGCCGCAGACGTCGTGCTGCCGCACGACTCCCGCCAGCCCGCAGCCGGTCGCGCGTAGCGCCTCAGCTGGAACGCGGCCGCTTCTCCGAGCAGCCGCTCGACCAGCACGCAGTCCTTCCACTCGCCGTCGAGCTTGCCGTGGCGACGCTGAATGCCGACCTCCTCGAAGCCCGCCGCCAGATGCGCGGCGCGACTGGCGGCGTTGTCCGTGAACAACCGTGACGTCAGCTTGTAGATCCCCGCCTGCTCGGAGGCGACTGCGAGCGCCTCGAGCAGGCGACGCCCGACCCCTCTCCGCGCGCGGCGCGCGCGACGTAGACGCCGCACTCGCCGACTCCCGAGTAGACGCAGCGGTCGGAGTAGGTCGAGACGCGGGCAAACGCGACGACGCCGCCGGCCTCGCTCGTCGCGACAAGAAAGGGGAGATCGTCGGCGAACCACTCTGCAACCTCGCTTGGGCCGCGGAGGCGTGTCTCGAACGTGGCCACACGGTCAGCGATGCCCTCGTTGTAGATCGCCGCGATCGCGTCGACGTCGGCCCGGGATGCCGCCCGGATAGACACGGTGTCGCGAGGGCGCTGCCGCATACACCGTTCATGGTCACGCACCGACCAGACGCATGTGCGTCCATTCGTTGGCGACACCGTCTCTCTCTGAGAGGCTTCGTCTACGAGAGAGATGTGAGATGGAACGCGCACAGTCGCAAGCGGAAGCGCTGACGGAGAGGCGATCGAGCTACCCAGGACCGTCGCGCCTCCCGGGCCGACGTCGCTGCCGCTCGCCGGCAACGATTGCTGCACACCCACGGAGCAGGAGGTGTGCTGTAGGGCCGACGCCAAGGAGGAGTGCTGCGGCACCGCGACCTCAAAAGGCTGCGGATGCCGCTGAGCTCACCGCCGCGCTCTGAGCCGCCCGGCGCCGACGCAGTCCTGCACGACTTTCAGGATCGACTCCTCGCCTTCATCGCACGCCGCGTGCCCGACCGCGAGAGCGCCGAGGACATCCTCCAAGAAGTCCTGCTGCGCATCCACCGCCATGCCGGCGAGCTCGAGAGCTCCGCCGCCGTCTCCGCGTGGGTCCACCAGATCGCCCGCAATGCGATCGCCGATCACTACCGGCGCGCGGCCGTCCGTCGAGAACGGCCCGCCGGCATCGACCTCGACCTTCGCGCGCCGTCGCCGCCGTCCGAACCCGCCCCCGAGGAGCTTCGCAGCGAACTCGCAGCGTGCCTGCGGCCGCTCGTCGAACAGCTCCCGAGCGCGTACCGGGAAGCCATCACCCTCACCGAGCTCGACGGGCTCACCCAGACCGCCGCGGCGGCGCAGCTGGGCCTCTCGACCTCCGGAATGAAGTCACGAGTCCAACGCGCTCGGGCTCAGCTCAGAGAGCTCCTCCAAGGGTGCTGTGAGATTGAGCTCGACCGCCGCGGCACGATCACGCACTACGCGCCGCGCCACACCCCGTGCGCCTGTCGCAGCGCGACGCCGAGGCTTCCGGACTAGCCCTCACCAGACGGCGGGACATCCGGCCCGACCGAGCCGGGTGACATCACCACGAGGTAGGCCACTCATGCACGAATCCATCCCCTCTCCGCGTCGGCGGATCCACAACCCCGTCCAGGATGATGCCGTCACCTTCCTCGAGACGAGCGAGGAGTCGGGCGGCGAGCGGTCGCTCGCCGAGCTCGATGTCGCGCCGGGCGGGAAGGTGACTCCGCACTACCACCTCGGCTACACCGAGCGCTTTTCGGTGCTCGAGGGCCAGCTCGACGTGCAAGTGGGCGACGTCCATCGCGTACTCCGACCGGGCGATGAGATGACGGTGCCAGTCGGGACCTTGCACGCGTGGTCTAACGCGAGCTCCGCGCGGACCGTCGCTCACATCGAACTGCGGCCGGGCCAGCCCGGGTTCGAAACGTCGCTCCGAGTGATCTACGGACTGGCGGCCGACGGGAAGGTGCTCAAGAACGGCGTGCCCCGCAACCCGCTGCACGCCGCACTCCTGCTCGAGTGGGGCGAGACCCGGCTTCCCGCCTCCCCAATCCTCGAGCGCGGCCTTCGCGTGCTCGCCAGCATCGCCCGCCTCGCGCGACTCGACCGCAAGCTCATCGCGCGCTACCCCTGACGATCACCCATGGGCACGGCCGTGCGGCGCTCCGCGCCCCAGATTCAAGCCACGGTTATTGCTGCGTCCGTCGTCGGGCTGCACCGTCTCTCCTAGCGACAGGAGCTTCGACGAGCAAACGAGGAGGGCACCGTGCCGCTGATTCAGATCAAGGTCTTCGAGGACGAGTTCGGCGACGAAGAGCGCAAGGCCATCATCGAGGCGGTCACCGACGCCATCGTGAACTTCACCGGCGAGAGCATCCGGCCCCACACCTGGGTCGTGCTCGAGGACGTCGCCAGCGGGAGCTGGGGCATCGGCGGCAACGCACTCGGCCTCGACGACGTCCGCGCCCTTCAAGGCGCCAATCGCGCCGAAGCGCCGTGAGCCTCGCATACAAGGCGCTCTACCAAGTCGGATTCACCCCGTGGGACGACATCGCCGACCTCCCCAGCGTCGTCGAACGGTTCTCGTCACTGCTCGACAGCGAGGAACAGCATCGGCGGGCACCGCTCGGGCGAGCGCTCGACCTCGGCTGCGGAAGCGGCCTCTGGACCGTCGAGCTCGCCAGGCGCGGCTGGGACGTCACCGGCGTCGACTTCGTGCCGAAGGCCCTGCGATCCGCACGCGTACGAGCGGAAGAAGCCGGCGTCGACCTGCGGCTCGTGGAGGGCGACGTGACACGACTCAGCAGGGCCGGCATCGGCTCCGACTTCCGGTTGCTGCTCGACTTCGGCCTCTTTCACGACGAACTCAGCGACGCGCAGCGAGCGGCCATGGGCCGAGAGGTGACCAACGTCGCGGCACCAGATGCCACGCTGCTGATGATGGCCTGGTCGCGCCGCCGACGAGCACTCCTCCCCCGGGGAGCGAGCCGCGCCGACATCGAGGCGGCCTATCCCGCGTGGACCGTCGTCGACGAGGAACCCTTCGACGTCTCGGGCGCGGCGTTCTACCGACACGTCAAGCACGCCGAACCGCGCTTCGTCCGGCTCCACCGCGAATGACCACCGCAGGCGCGCGCGCGAGTACGTTTGCGGCAGTGCAGACCGTCCGTGCAAACGGGCTGGACATCGCCTATCGGCGCGTCGGCGACGGACCGCTCCTGCTGTTCGTCCACGGCGCAGCGGATGACGGCCGCGCGTGGCAGCCCCAGCTCGCCGCGTTGGCCGACGAGTTCACGGTCGTCGCCTGGGACGAGCCCGGAGCGGGCCACTCCTCGGATCTCCCACCAGGCTTCGTGCTGGCCGACTTCGCGCACTGCCTCGCCGCACTGATCGAGACGCTCGCCATCGGGCCAGCGCATCTCGCCGGCCTTTCGTGGGGCGGCACCCTCGTCCTCGAGCTCTACCGCCACCGTCCTGAACTCGTCTCGACCCTGATCCTCAGCGACACATACGCCGGCTGGAAGGGCTCGCTGCCCCACGACGAGGTGCGAGCACGCGTAGAGGGCGCACGGCAGATGCTGGCCGCGCCGCCTGAGAGGTTCGATCCCACCTTTCCCGGGCTGTTCGCCGGCGACCCGCCGGCCGAATTCGTCCCGCTGCTCAACGAGATCGCCGCCGTGGTGCGCCCAGAGACTCTCCGAACCGAGCTGGACTTGATGGCTGCGGCCGACCTACGCGACGTTCTGCCCAGCATCGCCGTGCCCACCTTGCTCGTCTGGGGCGAACTCGACGCGCGCTCCCCGCTCGGCGTCGCGCGGCAGTTCGAACAAGGCATCCCCAGTGCGGAGCTTGTCGTCATCCCGGACTGCGGGCACGTCAGCAACCTCGAGCGGCCCAGTCAGTTCAACGATGCCGTGCGCGCCTTCTGCCGCTCGCACTCAAGGTGAGCTGACGGCGGTGGAGCCCCAATCCCCGACGAGTCTCGGGACACAATGGGGACACGTCGACAGATGTCCCTGCTCCAGGTGAGCCCTGAATCCCCGTCCCAAAGCAAAAACGCTATGGCCGGGGAGGATTCGAGCCTCCGTCGGACGGATTAGCCATCCGCCGCCGCACCGCTGGCCGCCTCAAAAGGCGAGGATGGAGGCGCGCGCATACCGGTAGTAGCGCCCGAGCCGCACCGCAGAGATCCGAACCTCGCGTGAGGCGGTAGACCTGCGCCTTTGGCACCTGCCAGCGCTCGGCCAGCTCGCCAGCGGTCAGCAGACGATCGCCCCGTTCGCGAGCGCGCGCTCACTGACTACGGGTGAATCCATGCGTCGCTGGCACAGCGGTAGCGGAGACGTCGGCGACCGCAGGCAGGCAAGCAATCTCGAACCACCAAGGTCACCAAGCAAGCCACCCAACGCAGCACTCCCCCACAGCCAACTGCCTCACATCCGAGAGCTCAGAACGAACTCAAGGAGCGCTCGCCGACGCAACCGAAACAGCGATGTCAACGGCAGAGCCAACGTCAAAGGCCAACACCGAACGAGCAGCACACAGTTGCACTCGTCGAGTGCGATTGCCCGGCGCGACCGCTCGGCGGCTTATCCGTCGATGGTCTCCGTCGGCAAGCTCTCAGCCGGACAGGCGCGGTACTACCTCGACCAAGCCGCCACGCCCGTCAGCGCAGCCCAGGCACTGACCTCAGGCGTCGAGGACTACTACCTCGGCGGACCCGAGGCAGCCGGCCGCTGGATCGGACGCGGCGCGCGGGCTCTCGCGCTCGAAGGCCGCGTCAACGACGCAGAGTTTGAGGCCGTCCTGGGCGGCACTGCACCCGCAACCGGCGAGCCGCTTCGGCGCCACGGCTCGGTCGCCGGCTTCGACGTCACGTTCTCGGCGCCGAAGAGCGTGAGCATCCTCTTCGGAGTCGGCGATCCGACGATCCAGGGCGCAGTCCGCAGCGCGCACGACCGCGCCGTCGCGGCGGCGTTCGACTACTTCGAGCGGTCGACGGCGTTCGCGCGTCGCGGCGCGGGTGGGACGCGCGTCGTGCCGGGCGACGGACTGGTCGCCGCGTCGTTCCTGCATCGGACGAGCCGCGCCGGCGATCCGCAACTCCACACCCACGTGGTGGTCGCCAACGCGGTCCGTGCCGCCGACGGCCGCTGGTCCGCGCTCGACGGGCGCCTCATCTACGCGCACGCTCGCACGGCCGGATTTCTCTACCAGGCGCAGCTGCGCGAGGAGCTCACCCGCACGCTCGGGCTCCAGTGGACCCCGATCACCAAGGGGTCGGCCGAGGTCCGCGGCGTCCCGTCGCGCGTGATCCGTGCGTTCTCGCGGCGGCGGGCCGAGATCGAAGCCGCGATGGAACTCCACGGCTCACACGGCCGCACAGCCGCCCAGGTCGCCGCGCTCGACACGCGACGCGCGAAGGACCGAACGCGCTCACCCGAGGAGCTAGCGCCTGAGTGGCGCCGCCGCGCCGCGCGCCTGAACCTGAGGCAAGACCGCATCGCCTCCTTGCGAGACCGCTCCACGCCCGAGGCACCGAGCTGGACGGACGAGTTCGCAGCGCTCGCCGCGCCCAGCGGACTCACGCGAACAGCGCTCATCTTTCACCCGACGCGACGTGCTGCAGGCGCTGTGCGAGGCCGCACGCTCCGGCGCTCACGTCGCCGAGCTCGAACGAGCGGCCGATGCATTCCTGCGCAGCCCGACGGTCGTGCCCCTTGGCGAAGCAACGGAGCCGCGCTACTCGACCGTCGAACTGCTCGAGACCGAGCGAGCCGCGATCGACACATCGATGGCGCTCCGCTCCGCCGGCCGCGGACTCGCGACCGAGGCGGCGACGGCCTCGGCGCTCGCACAGCACTCACACCTCTCTGGCGAACAGCGCGTGATGGTCGAGCGGCTGACCCGCGGCGGGGAGGGCGTCGCCGTCGTCATCGGCGTCGCCGGGACCGGCAAGACCACCGCGCTCGCAGCAGCCCGCGAAGCGTGGGAAGCGACAGGCCTGCGCGGTCCGAGGCTGCGCGATCGCGCGAAAGGCCGCGCACGAGCTCCGCGAGCGCGGCGGCATCGACGCCACGAGCGTTCACGCGCTAGTGCACCGGCGACGCCCCATCGAGCCGGGCACCGTCCTCGTGATCGACGAGGCGAGCATGCTCGGCACCCGGCAGTTCGCGCAGCTGCTCGAGCGCGTCGAGGCCGCGCGCGGCAAGCTCGTCGTCGTCGGCGACACGCGCCAGCTGCCCGCGATCGAAGCCGGAGGCATCCTCAGTGCGCTCGCTACGCGGCTCCCCGTCGTCGAGCTGCGCGACAACCGGCGACAACAGGAGGCATGGGAGCGCCACGCTCTCGCGCTCCTCCGCGACGGCGATACCGACGAAGCGCTCGGCCTCTACGAGCGCCACGACCGCGTGCGCGTCGGCGACCGCGGCGACGAGATGCTCGACCGACTGCTCCGCGACTGGCACGCAACCAACGATCCGCACGGATGCCTGATGATCGCCCACTACCGCGCCGACGTCCACGAGCTCAACGGCCGCGCCCGCGCCGTCATGCGTGCCGCGGGCCGCCTCGGCCGCGACGAGCTCGTCGTCGGCGGCGGACGCTTCGCCACGGGCGATCACGTCATCGTCAAGCACAACAGCTCGCGTCTCGACGTCCGCAACGGAGAGCGAGGCGTCGTCGACGCGATCGACCAACGAGCCGGCGCGCTCACCGTCCGCTTCCCAGATCGCGTCATTCGGCTCGACGCCGCGTTCCTCACCCAGAAGGCCTTCGGCGGTCGGCCGACGCTGGAGCACGGGTACGCGATCACCGCACACGCGGCGCAGGGCGTCACGTGCCGCCACGCGCTCGTACTCGCCCGCGACGACACCTACCGAGAGTGGGCCTACACAACGATGTCACGCGCCACCGTCGCGAACCGCCTCTACGTCATCGCCGACCGCAACCGCGGCCGGGACGAGTTCGCGCCGGCCGAACCGGCCGGCAATGGCCGCGCCCTCCTCGCCGCTGCCCTCAGCCGCCGGCGAGTTGAGGAGCTCGCTCTCGATCAGCTGCGCCCCGAACGGGACCTTGGGCGCGAGCTCGATCGTTAGGGAGCAGCTACGCGCGCGTCATCGACCCGTGCCAGCGCGCGAGACCTCGTCTGCGACGCGCGCCAGGGCGTCATAGACGCACTCCTCATACTCCGGCAGGTCGCGCTGCTGAAGCAGGCGGAGCGCCTCCTCGAAGTCGCGCTGCGGGATCGCGAGCAGGCGGCCCTCCGCGATGTGCCCGAACTCGCCGTCCGGCTCGTAGCGCGAATAGCACTGGCACATTCGCCAGCCACGCTCGTGCAGGTCAATCTCGATCGCGAGCTCCTCCTCGTCGCCGTCGAGATCAGGATCCTCGGTCGGGTGCCAGGAGCGGCAGATGATCGCCGGCGGGTCGAGCAGCGTCATGTGGCCGTCTCGTATGACCAGCGCGTGGTACTCCACGGCCGCGTCTAGCCAGTGCGGCGGAAAACTGGCCCCTTCGTCGCATGCTCCTCAACGCTCTGCCGCTCGAGCTCGTCGAGCCACTCGTCCAGCGCTTCCTCCCGAAAGCGGCGGTAGCGGCCCAGCTGCACGTGCGGAATGCGGCCGGCGCGCGCTTGCGCCCAGACCCAGTCCTTCGTCACGCCCAGGCGCTCGGCGACGTCGTCGACGGTGAGGAGGCGGGTCACAACGGGTTAAGCCGCCCAGCTGCACGCGCGGGCAATCGGGCTCAACCGACAGGGCCTGCGACGAGAAATTGAGGGAAAATTGTGACCAAGCCGACCCTGCGCGAGGCCCTCGGTGCGGGCCGCGAGGGGTCTCCCAAGGCCGCGCGGGCAAGCCTGCCCGAGAACGCGAAAGCCCCGGCGGAGCGGGGCTTTCGTGGGGTCTTGCCCTTAAGCACGAAAGCCGCCTGGCGAGAGGCGGCTTCCGTATAGCGGGGGCGGGATTCGAACCCGCGACCTTCGGGTTATGAGCCCGACGAGCTACCTGGCTGCTCCACCCCGCGGCGAGCCGTCAAGTTTATCAACGCTCGCAAGCGCTCGGCATTGCGCGGAGCGAAGCCCTCCCAGTCGTTGTTGAAGTACGCGAAGACGTCCGCCTCGCGCGCGAGCGCGCGCACGCGCGAGGCCCACTCCTCGAGCTCCGTCTCCGAGTAGTTGCCGCGCCGGCCGCGCCGGCCGTAGTGGAAGCGCAGGTAGGTGAAATCGGCGGTCAGGACCTCGGGCGTCTCGCGGCGGCGCTTGTCGTCGTGGAGCACGAACGCGGCCCCGTGCTGCCGCAGGAGCTCCCACACCGGCTCGGCGAACCAGCTCGGATGGCGCAGCTCGAACGCGTGCCGCCCGGGCGGCAGGTTCGAGAGCGCGTGCGCCAGCCGCTCGTCGTCGCGCGCGAAGCGGTCGGGGAGCTGCCACAGCACCGGGCCGAGCTTCGGTGACTCCGCCAGCGGCGCGATCGACTCGTAGAAGCGGCCGACCCCGCGGTCCATGTCGGCGAGGCGCTTCATGTGCGTCAGGTAGCGCGACGACTTGACCGCGAACACGAACTCGGGCGGCGTGTGGTGCACCCAGCCGTCGACCGCCGAGGGCGACGCGAGCCGGTAGAAGGTGGCGTTGACCTCGACGGTGTCGAACTGCCGCGAGTAGTGCTCGAGCCACCGCCGCGCCGGCAGGCGCGGCGGGTAGAACGCGTCCTTCCAGCTGGCGTAGTTCCAGCCGGAGCAGCCGATCCGGACCGTCAGCCGACCTTGAACTTGACGATCGGGCCTTCCTGCCGGCAGTCCGAGGTCCCGCCGTTGCAGGCGATCCGGTGGGCCTGCCAGTAGTAGGTGCCGGGGGAGTTGAGCCAGAACTCGGGGAAGTCGAAGAACGGGAGCTTGACGCTGAACTTGCCGCCGCTCTTCTTGGCCCGCTTGATCGCCTCGTCGGTGCAGATGAGGCCGTCGGAGTTCTTCTTCTTGGACTTGCAGACGTAGACGTAGACCTGGCCGGGGCCGCTCACGCGCCCCTTCATCGTCGGGCGCTCGCCGACGGCGATCGTCTTGCCGGCCTTCGGCGATGTGGGCGTGATGCCGTTCTTGGTGGCGGCGAACGCGACCGTCGGCAGGGCGAGGAGTCCGATCAGGACGAGGGAGAGAACGAGGCGTCGTGGCATCCGCGCACCCTAATCACCAGAATGCGGCGCTGGCAATGGCCCGCTGCTTCGTGACCCGCCGCATCCCCGGCCCCGCGCTCGACCGCCTGATCGAGCACCACGACGTCGAGGTGTGGCCGCACCGGCTCCCGCCGACCCCGGACGAGCTGCGCGAGAACGTCTCGAACGTCGAAGGGCTGCTGAGTCTGCTCACGGACACCGTCGACGAGGCGCTGCTCGACGCCGCCCCCGATCTGCGCGCGATCTCCAACTACGCGGTCGGGACCGACAACGTCGATCTCGACGCGGCGAGCAGGCGCGGCATCCCCGTCGGCAACACGCCCGACGTGCTGACCGACGCCACCGCCGACCTCGCCTTCGCGCTGCTGCTGACGCTCGCGCGGCGCCTGCCGGAGGGCGAGCGCGACGTCCGCGACGGCCAGTGGGTGACGTTCGAGCCCGACCGCAACCTCGGCGCCGAGGTGACGGGAGCGACGCTCGGCATCGTCGGCTTCGGCCGCATCGGCCAGGCCGTCGCGCGCCGCGCCGAGGGCTTCGGGATGGAGGTGCTGCACAGCGCGCGCTCCGGCGGCGTCCCGCTCGAGGAGCTGCTCGAGCGCTCCGACTTCGTCAGCCTCCACTGCCCGCTCACGCCCGACACCCACCACCTGATCGACCGGTCCGCGCTGGACCGGATGAAGCCGACCGCGCTGCTCGTCAACACCGCGCGCGGGCCGATCGTCGACACCGCGGCGCTTCAGCGCGCGCTGTACGAGCGCGCGATCGGCGGCGCCGCGCTCGACGTCACCGACCCGGAGCCGCTGCCCGCCGATCATCCGCTGCTCGAGGCGCCGAACCTGCTCGTCGTGCCCCACGTCGGCTCGGCGACGGTGCGGACCCGCCACAAGATGACCGAGATCGCCGTCGACAACCTGCTCGCCGCGCTGGCCGGCGAGCCGATGCCGCACCAGGCCAACTGACCCGCGTCGCGATCGTCGACATCGGGACGAACTCGACGCGGCTGCTGATCGCCGACGTCGAGGACGACGCGGTGACCGAGGTCGAGCGGCGCTCGATCGTCACGCGGCTCGGCGAGGGCGTCGACGCCACCGGTGCGCTCGGCGACGAACCGCAGGCGCGCGTGCTCGACGTGCTCGCCCGGTACGCCGAAGCGGTCGAGCAGCACGGCGCCGAGCGCACCACCGCGGTGATGACCTCGGCGGTGCGGGACGCGTCGAACGGCGCGGCGTTCGCACGCACGGTGCGCGAGCGCTTCGGGTTCGACGCCCGCATCCTCGACGGCGACGAGGAGGCGCGCCTCACCTACCTCGGCGCGACGACGGCGCGCGAGCCGCCCGCACGCGGCCGGCTGCTGGTGATCGACATCGGCGGCGGCTCGACCGAGCTCGTCGTCGGCGAGGGCGAGCAGGTGGCGTTCCACGTCTCCACCCAGGTCGGCGTCGTCCGCCACTCCGAGCGCCACCTGCACTCGGACCCGCCGGCACCCCACGAGCTCGCCGCGCTCGCCGCCGAGATCGAGCGGGAGATCGAGGCGGCCTTCCCGGTCCAGGAGCGCGAGCCCGTCGCCGTCGCGGTCGCCGTCGCCGGCACCGCGACCCAGTCCGCGGGCATTGACCTCGGCGCCGAGGGCCTTGACGTCGAGGGCCACCGGCTGGACGCCGGGCGCCTGCGCGCCATGCTCGACGACCTCGCGGCGATCCCGCTCGAGGAGCGCCGGCGGGTGCCCGGGCTCGACCCGGATCGGGCTCCCACGATCGTCGCCGGTGTCGTGGTCCTGACCACCGCGCTGCGCGCGTTCGGCCTCGCGGAGGTCGAGGTGTCGGACCGAGACATCCTCTGGGGCGCAGCCCGGGAGACAGGACGGTCCACCACGGCCAACTGACACCCCCCAAATGGGGGGTATCTGGACGTTTGTTTGATTGGCACCGCTTCGCGCGCGCGGAGAGAATCTCTCCGTCAGCAAGGGCGGTCGTGCCTCCCGCCGTCGTCCTCTGACGCATAGGTCCGAGCGATTGCCGCATCAACGGCGCCTCCCGCCGTTCGGGCCACCCAATAGGCCCCCGCAAGGCACGTACCCCTGCCCGTCCTGACGGGGCCAACCGTGAAGCCGCCCGCCCCCGCCGCGGGCGGCTTCTCGTTTCGGAGGGAGTTTGTTCGGCTGCCGCCAAAGGGCGGCAGCGCGGCTACGCCAGGTTCGACGAGCGCGGGTACGCCACCGACGGGTCGGTGAGCACGTTGACGAGCGCCGGCTTGCCCGCCGCGAACGAGCGCTCGAGCGCGGGCTTCAGCTCCGCCGGCTCGCGCACCAGCTCGCCGTGCCCGCCGAGCGCCTCGACGACGTGGTCGTAGCGCGTCTCCGGCCGCAGATCCGCGGCCACCGAGTAGCCGTAGAGGAACTCCATCGGATGCTTCTCGAGCGCCCAGATCCCGTTGTTGCCCATCACGCCGACCACGTTGACGCCGTGCCGCGCGAGCGTGTCGTACTCCATCCCGGAGAAGCCGAAGGCGCCGTCGCCGAGCAGCAGCACGACCTGGCGGTCGGGATGCGCGAGCTTGGCCGCCAGCGCGTAGCCGGGACCCGAGCCGAGGCAGCCGAACGGGCCCGGGTCGAGCCAGCAGCCCGGCTCATAGGAGTCGATCACGCGGCCGGCGTACGAGACGAAGTCGCCGCCGTCGCCGATCACGATCGCGTTGCGGTCGAGCACCTCGCCGAGCTCGGCGTACAGCCGCATCGGGTGCAGCGGCGACCGCCCGTCCTCGCGCAGCTCGCGCTCGGCCGCGCGCTTCTCCTGCTCGGCCGCGCGGATCGTGTCGACCCATTCGCTCGTGGACGGCCCGCTCCCCTCGGCGAGCCCCGACAGGATCCCGCCGAGGTCGCCGTAGAGCTCGTCGGCGACGTCGCGCGGATGGTCGCGCTCCGGCTCGGCGACGTCGATCACCACGATCTCCGCGTCCTCGCCGAACGACTTGCCGAACCCGAGCCGGAAGTCCATCGGCACGCCGACCACCAACGCGACGTCGGCGCCCTTGAGCGCCGTGCTGCGCGCGCGGGAGAAGAACAGCTCGTGGTCGGCCGGGATGCAGCCGCGCGCGAGCCCGTTGAGGAAGACCGGGATGCCGCGCGCCTCGACCAGCTCGCGCAGCGCCCCCTCCCCGCGGCCCCAATAGAGGTCCGTGCCGGCCATGATCACCGGGCGCTCGGCGTCGGCCAGCAGCGCGAGCGCACGTGCCAGGTCGGGCACCGGCGGCGCGGGCCGCGCGGCGGGCGCTTCGTCGGCGTCCTCGTCCGAGGCCTCCATGAACACGTGGTCGAGCGGTAGGTCGACGAACGCCGGACCGGAGTGCGGACGGACCGCCGCGGCCCACGCCTCGTCGATCAGCGCCGGGATCTCGGCGGTCGAGCCGGCGGTCGCGGCGAAGCGCGTGAGCGGCCGCACGAACGGCACGTGGTCGATCTCCTGCAGCGAGCCCTGGCCCCAGCGCATCGCCGGCGCGCGCCCGCCGAGCACGAGCATCGGCGAGTGGTTCTGCAGCGCAGAGCCGAGCGCGCTCATCCCGTTGGTCACCCCCGGGCCGGCCGTCAGCGCGGCCACGCCGGGCGTGCGCGTGACCTTCGCCCAGCCCTCGGCGGCGAACGCCGCGCACGACTCGTGCCGCACGTCGACGATGTCGATGCCCTCCTCCCGGCAGCCGTCGTAGACCGAGAAGAGGTGGCCGCCCGAGAGCGTGAACAGCTTCGTGACCCCGTGGGCGGCGAGGCGGCGGGCGACCAGGCGGCCCCCGTGAACAGCGGTCGTCTCCGTCGTCATGGCCTCGGAATCTACCCCCCGGTCGGGGGGTCCGACAGCGCGCACCCCGTGCACATCGGCAGGAGCGGTTCTAGCGTCCTGAAACATGGAAGAACCCCAGATCACGGTCATCCCGGGGAGCCACACTCCCTACGCGGATCTCGACCTCCTGCTGAACGAGTCCGACTACGCGTGGGCGACGCTCGCGGCGGTGGTGGAGGACGACGAGCGTCCCGACACCGTCGACGCGATGAACGCCCAGATCCTCGCGGGGCTGGTCTCGCCCTAGCCCCGGCGCGCGAGCGCCGGAGTCGCCTGCCGCACCGACGCCGACGCGGCGCCGACGCGCTGCTCGCCCCAGAACAGCGAGCGGCCCACGCGCAGGACCGGCAGCCGGTCTGCGCCCGCGGACAGCAGCTTGCGCCCCAGCTCTTCCGCGACACCGTCGCGCGCGAAGTCGCCCGCGGCGCTCAGGCAGTCGTAGAGCGGGATGCCCGCGGCGGCCGCCGCCTCCGCCAGGATCTCCGGGTCCTCGAGGTCGAAGCCGCCGGCGAACGCCAGCCGGCTCGCGGCCAGCACGAACTCACCGCCGCGCCCCTGCTCTGACGCGTAGGCGGCGGCGCGCATCGCGGCCGGCACCTCGCGCGGGAAGTGCTCGGGCCATTCGAGCGGCAGCCGCAGCTGCTCGGCGCGCCGCTCGGCCGCCTCGCGCACGCGCTCCAAGCGGTCGGGGTCGGCCGAGAGCGAGCCGCGCTGCAGCGTCTCCGCCGACGTCGCGGTCCAGGTGACGTGCGCGAACGCGCGCGCCACCCGCTCGACGGCGAGGTACGTGAACGGGCACGCGAGATCGAAGAACAGTTGCGCGCGCGAGGGCTCGCGCGTGCGCGTCTTGCGCTGCTGCGCGGCCTCCCTCCGTTGTGCGAGATCGATGACCTGACCCATTGCCCCTTCTTCGGCGTCTGCCAGTTCGTGGATGAGGCTCCGCGTCCGATCGGAAACCCCCTGCCTTATGGGTCCAACGACGCGCTAGCAGAGAACTGGCGGGAAAGTTCTTGTATGAGTCGGCCGCGATCGGCGGTATGCTGCATTTCGCCCGTTTTACCGCCGAATTCCGGAGTCTTTCTATCCCGGCTGCGCCTCCCCCCAAGCGTCACCCGTATGACCAGTGGTCCCCTGACGCACGCGCGCTCGACCTCGTGGGCGACAAGTGGACGCTGCTGATCATCCGTGACCTCGCAGCCGGTCCCCGGCGCTTCGTGGAGCTGCAGCGGGTGCTACCCGGGATCTCGACCGAGCAGCTTCGCTCGCGCCTCAACCGGATGGTGGCCGACGGCCTGCTCACGCGCCAGCGCTACCGCGAGGTGCCGCCGCGCGTCGACTACGAGCTGACCGAGCGCTCGCGCGACCTGATGCCGGTGCTCGGCGCGCTCGCGCAGTGGGGCTACGACTGGACGTGGACCGCGCCCCGCGCAGGCGAGGACGTCAACGTCGGCGCGATCTTCCGCCTGGCGCCCGGGCTGCTCGAGCCGCCGCAGAACCTCGACGGCGCCGTCGAGCTGGTCGTCGACGCCGAGGGCGAGACGCCGGAGCGCCGCTTCCTCGTGACCATGCGCCGCGGGCACGTCGAGATCGCCGAGCGCGAGCGCGACGGCACGCCGACCGCCACCGTGCGCGGCAGCACCGCGGCGTGGGTGCGAGCGCTCGGCCCGGAGGGCGACCTCGAGGAGCTCGAGTTCGACGGCGACCGCGGCCTGGCCGACGGGCTGCTCACCGGCTTCGCCGACGCCGCCGCGCGCCGTAGCGCGCAGGCCGCGTAGCCGGCTACTTCTTCGCCGCCCCCGCTGCGCTGTAGTCGGCTTCCTTGACGCGCGGGAAGGAGCCCTGGAGGCCCTGCCCGAAGTTGTCGCCTCTGGCGACGCGGCAGCCCGGGTTGCCCTCGGACGGCGCCGTCTCGCCGCCGGACGGCTTGCAGTCGTAGTTCGGGAAGATGCCCCTGTTCTCGAGGTCGCCGAACAGCGCCAGCGGGCCGGGGTAGGCGTTGCCGCGGTTCGTCTTCAGGCGCTCGCGGTGGATCGCGAGGCTCTCGGTGCCGAGCGGGCCGAACTGGCGCAGGTAGTGCCCGACGCCGCCGCTCGTCGACGGTTCCGTGTCCGCGAGCGCGGCCGCGCCGTTGGTGATGAAGTCGCTGACCTGGAACTGCGACGCCTCGAGGTACTGCAGGATCGGGTTGATCTGCGCCAGGAACGGCGTCACGCTGGGCCAGCGTCGGCTCGAGCCCGCGCAGGACCTCGCTGCCCGCCGGCAGGCCGGTGCGACTCGCCGTGATCAGCGGGTCGAGGTCGCGGAAGAAGCGGCGCAGGTCGGGCGACAGCGCGCGCACGTCGCGCAGCGTCGGCTGGAGGTCGCGCGCGACCGGCTGCAGGTCCTCGACCAGCGGCTGCGTGTTGCGCGAGAACGTCCGCACGCGCTTGACCGTCGCCTTCGACTCGTCGAGGAACGTCGGCAGGATCCGGATCGTCTCCGCCAGGTTGTCCTGCTGTGACGCGGTGGCGTCGAACACGTCGCTCGCCGACGTGATCAGGTTCGAGAGCTGCTGCTCGTTCTCGGTCAGCGCCGCGAACGTCACGCCCGTGTTCTTGACGAGCCGGGTCACCGCGCCCTCCTGCGCGTCGAGCACCTCGAGCACGTCGGCGCCGTCGTGTGCGAAGCCCGGCAGCGTGCCGAGCGCGTCGTTGAAGTCGCGGCCGCGGCCGTTGACGCCCTCGGCGAGGTCCTGCTGCCAGGTGCGGAACTGCGCCCGCGTCTGCGGGTCGAGCGAGCGGAAGATCTCGTCGAGCTCGACGGTCGGCTTGACCTGGGCGTTGGCCAGCCGGCCGCCCTCGGGCAGCGTCTTCTCCGACGAGCCCGGCGTCAGCTCGACGTAGGTCTCGCCCAGCAGCGACTTCTGGCGCAGCGTCGCCTTCGTGTCGGCCTTCAGCGGCGCGAACTCGCGGTCGATCTCGAGCGTGGCGAGCGTGCGGTTGGAGTTCGGGTCGAGGTCCTTCTTGCGCAGCTTGCCGACCGACACGCCGGCCACGCGCACGTCGGCCTCGAGGCCGAGCTGGGTCGCCTCGGGGAAGCCGACCTGGACGCGGTAGCCCTTCGGCTTGAGCGGGATCGGGCCGCCGAAGGACAGCCACAGGAACAGCAGCAGCCCGAAGCACGACAGCGCGAAGACCACCATGACGAGGACGCGGGAGAAGGATGGCGTGGAGGTCTGCATCAGCCCTTCTTCTGCTTGCCGATCGGGAGCTCGGGGACCTCGGGGATCTGCGGGCCGTTGCCGCCGTTCGTGCCGCCGTTGCACGCCGTCGACTCGGTCAGCAGCGGCGTCAGCACCGACGTGAACTCGAGCTCGGGCTGTGCCTGCAGCACCTGCGCGAGCGTCGCGCAGGGCGCCGCGATGGTGACCGGGCGCAACGTGCCGTGGGCGTCGGAGGACGAGAACAGCTGGGTCGCGGAGTGGTTCAGCCACGCCAGCCAGAACAGGTAGCCCTCCTGGCGGGCGGCGTTGTCCGGGCCCTCCTTGCCGTTCTGGTTGTAGCCCAGCAGGTTGAGGAAGCGGTTGAAGCGGAAGAACACCTGCGTGAGGTCCGGGCCGGCCTTGGCGAGCCGCTCCGAGACCGGGCGCAGGTCGCGCACGAGCGGGCGCGACTCGCGCACGAACGGGCGGATGCTCTTGCGCAGCTGCGGCGCCGCCGCCTTGGCGAACGGGCGCACCGCCTCGTTGGCGGGCGCGAGCGCGCGCGCCGCCGGCCGCAGCTTCTGGGTCGTCGGGCCGAGCAGCTCCGCGAACGTCTCGACGCGGCCCAGCGTGTCGGTGGTCTGCCGCAGCGTGCTCGGCAGCTCGCCGACCGCGGCGGAGACGTTGGCCTGCTCCTGGGCGAACGAGTCGAACACCGCGGACGACGAGTCGACGAGGCTCGGCGAGGTCGTCGTCGCGCGACGCCAGCTCCTTGGAGAGCACGTTCAGCGAGGTGATCAGGTGCCGCAGCTGCTTGCGGCGCGTCGCGACCGCGCCGTTGACGCGCGCGAGGTCGCGGTGGGTCGGCTCGAAGCGCGCGAGCAGGTCGCGCAGGTCGCCGCCGCGCCCCTCGAGCCCGCGGCCGACGCCGTTGACCAGCAGCTGCAGGTACTCGCGCGTGTCGGTGTCGAGCACCGCGAGCACCTCGTCGGGGTTGACGTCGGGCTGCGTCGCGCGGACGGGGATCGTGAACCCCTGCTCGGCCACCGGCGCGTCGCCGCCGCCGGGCTGCAGGTCGATGAACATGTCCTTCAGCCCGGTCTTCGGCCGCAGCAGCGCGGTCGCGTTGGTGTGGACGAGGTCCTTGTACTCGCGGTCGATGTCCATCTGGATCACGGCGCGGCCGTCCTTGAGCTCGACGCCGCCGATGTCGCCGATGCGCACGCCCGAGACGCGCACGGTCTGGCCCTGGCCGGCCACGACGGCCTGGGCGGTCGAGAACTCGGCGTTGAGCCGGTAGGGCTTCGGCTCGAGGAACGGGATCCGCAGCCGCTGCTGCTGGACGATGTAGAGCGACACGCCGGCGGCGATGACGATCAGGACGACGATGGCGGCGAAGTTCCCCGAGGTTCTTCTTGATCGCGGTCACTTGCCGTTCCCCATCTTCTTGATGTCGTCGAGCGTGAGGTCGCTGTCGACGACCTTGCGCTTGTCGGCGAGGCCCTCGCGCTCGAGCGACAGCTTCATGAGATCGATGCCGTACTTGCGGACCTTGCTCCAGCGCTCGGCGAACGCCTTGCCGTTCGGGTCGATCTGCCGCTGCTCCGGCGGCGCGCCCGGCCGCGAGCGCAGGTCCGGTGGCTGCTGGTTCTCGCACGGCGGTCGGCGCGCAGCGGCGGGCGCTCCTTCGGCTTCTGCGGGTTGACGCCGAGCAGCGGGAACGCGGTCGTGCCGTAGACGCCGGGGCCGAAGGTCACGAGGTTGGTGCCGCCCGCGGCGAGCACCCGGAACCACTGGCCGTTGGCGTCACCGGAGCGGCTCTCGCCCGCCAGGCCGGGGAACGGCTTGGGCAGCTCGGTGTAGACCGGCCCGGTGGACGGGAACTTCTCGTCGACGAGCTTGTCCTTCGTCCACGGCAGGACGACCTCGTTCTGGCAGCTCGCCGCCGCCCGCGCCTGCTTGCTGAGGGGCACGCTCTCGCTGGTGAAGCTCGCGAGCGCGGGCACCGTCGGGCGCAGGTCGGAGGTCAGGCCGCGCAGCTCCTCCTCGGAGACGAGCCCGCGCAGCTGCTGCAGGAGCGGCATCGCGACGTCGATCGTCTCCTCGGAGTTCTCGACGCCGGGACGGATGTCGCGGACGAAGCCGCGGAGGCCGGGGAACGAGGCGTTGAGGGCGCCGAGCGCCGGCTGGGCGGCGCGCAGCGTGCGCGGCAGCTCGGCGATCGCCGCCTCGAGGTTGCCGCTCTCGCGGGCGAACGCGCCGGCTGTGACGCGGAAGTTCGTGACCAGGTCCTTGAGCTGCCCGCGGTTGCGGTCGAGCGCGCCGGCCACCACGCCGCCGCGGTCGATGTAGCCGGAGAGGTCGTGCTCCTTCTCGCCCAGCATCGCCTCGGAGACGATCGCCGAGTCGCGGTAGGCCGGCTTCCAGTACTTGATCGAGGCGTTGAAGCCCTTCGCGCCCTTGCCGCGCAGGCCGGCCGCGTACTCGCGCAGCAGCGTCTTGAGGTCCTCGCGCGTGTCGGTCTGCAGCGCGGTCAGGACCTCGTCGAGCTGGACCGGGGTGTCGGTCTGCTGGACCGGGAACGTGTGGTTGTCGGCGACCTCCTTGCCGGCCGTGCCCGGGTTGACGTCGACGAAGAAGTTGCCCTCGAGGAAGATGCGCGGGCGGATCTTGAACTGCGCGTCGGCGTGCAGCGGGCGGCCCTTGTCCTGGATCCGCATCGTCACGACCGCGCCCTCGTCGCCCTCGCGCCCGCGCTCGACCTTCGTGACCTTGCCGACCTCGACGCCTGCGATCCGCACGGGCGACCCGTTGCGCAGGTTGTTCGCGCTCTTGAACGCGGCCTTGACCTCGTAGTGCGAGCGGAACGGGATCGACTTCGTGAAGCCGAGGTAGACGCCGACGAGCGTGACGACGAGCGCCACGACGCCCACGGTGAAGGGGCTGATGCCGCCGCGGCGCTTCCTCATTTCTCACCGCTCGTGGACGTGGGGATGCCGGCGTACGGGCCGGTCTCGGGGACCGAGGTGAACGTCTGGCCCTTGGGCACGCGCGCGCGGCCCGCGTAGGTCGGCCCCTGCGCGCCCGGCGTGCGTGCGTCCTGCTCGATCTTGAAGCGCTTGTCGTAGTAGCGCGCGTTGCGCTCGAGGTAGCCGCGCTGGCCGGCCTCGCAGTCGGCGCGCCCGTCGGGCGTGACCGCGGCGCCGTACGGGTTCGCGTGCAGGTACTGCTTGTTGCCCTCGAGCACCTCGTTGCCGTTGGCGGGCTCGTCGGCGCCGATCGACCCGAGCGAGTCGTCCTGGCGGCCGGTCGTGTTGAGGAGCGCGCGCTGCGCCTGGCCGGTGCTGTCGGCCTCGGAGAAGTGCTCGGCGAGGTAGGTGAAGAAGTAGTTCGGGGCGTTGCAGACCGTGACGAACGGGCCGTAGAAGCGCATCTGCGGGTTGAGCGAGTTGACCGTGGCGGTGAGGCCGCGGATCGCGGCGCTGGTCGACGGCGCCGAGGTCAGGTCCTGCAGGGCGGCGAACGTGCCCTCGAGCCGCTCGTTGAGCTCCGGGACGCGCTTCTGCACGCGGGTGCCGGTCTCGAGGGCCGGGTTGATGTCCGGCAGCGCGCCGCGCAGCTCGGCGGTCGCGCCCGAGAAGTCCTTGGAGAAGGTGGTCAGCTCGCGCAGGAACGGGCGCTGGACCTGGAACGACGAGATCGCCGCGTCCATCGTCGCGGGCTGCTTCTCGATGAACTGCTGGAGCGCCTCGGGGTCGCGCCCGACGGCCTCCCAGGTGTCGGCCATGGTCGTGAACAGGCGCGCGTTGGTCTTGGAGATCGGGGCGATCACCCGCGCGGCGTCGCCGAGCTCCTTGAAGAAGCTCGGAAGGTCGGTGCCGGGGGCGGCGAGGTTGCGCGCGACCGGCTCGAGGTTGCCGAACAGGCGCGGCGCCTCCTCGACCGTGCGCCCGACGGCGGCGCCGCGGCCGGCGAACGAGTCGCCGAAGCCCTGCAGGTTCAGCTGGCTCGCGCGGCGGGTCTTCGCGTCGAACATCTCGAAGACCTCGTCGAGGTCGACGTTGGTCCGGGTCCGCTCGAGCGGAACGGTGTCGCCGTCCTTGAACGCGGTCTGCGAGCGGCCCTCGGTCAGCTCGAGGTACTTGAGGCCGAGCGCCGAACGCGGGCGGATCCGCCACCGCGAGTCCTCGGGGACGTCGCCGATCGCCTTGTCGAGCTTGAGCGTGAGCTCGGCGCCGACGCGGCCCTCGGAGAGCTGCACCGGCTTCATGTCGCCGACCACGCCGACGCGGAAGCCGCCGGAGCGGATCTCGTTGCCCTTGACCAGGTTCTCGCCGTTGGAGAAGCGCACCTTCAGCGACGTGGTGGGCACGAACGGCAGCCCGTTGTTCGCGTTGTAGGAGAGGAAGACCGCGACGATCACGACGAGCACGGTCACCGCGCCCACGAGCACGGGGTTGGCGAACACGGATGACGCGGAGCGGCCCTTCATGGGCTCAGCAGGTAGTCGAGGAGGGCCTGGGGATCGACCGACTGGCCGCCGGAGCCGCCGCCCTGGGGCAGGTTCGGCACGTTCGGCGCCGGGACGTCGGGGAGCGGGACGTTCGGGAGCGGGACGTTGGGGAGCGACGGGGTCGGCACGTTCGGCCGGTTCACGCCGCCGCCCTTCTTGAGCAGCTTGTCGAGCGCCTTCTTCAGATCGGGCTGACCCGGCGCGTTCTTGCTCTGCTGCTGCTCCTTCTCCTTCTTGGTCTGCTTCTTCGGCTGCTTCTTCTTCTTCGCCTTGCTCGAGGTCTGCGGCTCGTGGCCGGGGTCATCGACGCCCGTGTCGGTCGGGTCGGCCGTCGTGACGCCGGGCTGGTTCGGGCCGAGCGCGGCGAGGCAGCGGCTGATGAAGCCGGGGCTCTCCTTCTCCTTGCGCTTGATCGAGTCCGCGTTCTGGTACTCGCTGCACTCCGAGACGGACAGGTTGACCTTCAGGATGTGGCCGTTCTCGTCGTAGATGTTGATGGCCATCATCTGGTCGAAGACGTAGGAGAGGAACGCCTCGAAGCCGGTGTAGCCCTGGCCGCCGGGCGAGCGCTTGTCCTTCTCGACGGCGCGCTTGCGGTCGTCGAGGTCGCGCAGCACGATCTCGAGGTTGTTGGCGAGCTCCGGCGCGTTCTGCGTCGCCTTGGTGAGCTGGGCGACGACCGGCTTGGCCGACTCGACCGCCGGCCGCGCGGTGTCGGCGGTGTCGGCGAGCGTGCGGACGTTGCCCTTGCTCGCCTCGGCGAACGGCCCGAGCTCGTTGAGGAAGCGCTCGAGCTGGCCGGCCGACGCGTTGAGGTCGCGCAGGTACGGCGTCGAGGCGTCGGCGGTGGCGCCGAGCTCGGCCATCGTCGGCCGCAGCTCGCGCAGGAAGGTGGGCAGGCGCTGGAGGCCGGCGGCGAGCTCGCGGCGGCGCTCGGCGGACGTGGTGGCGACGTCCTCGGCCTCCTTGACGAAGCGGCCGACGTTCTTGCGGTTGTCGGCGAGGTCGCCGATGACCGTGTCCGCGTTGACGGACAGGTCCTTGAGCACCTGGTTCTGGCGGGCCAGGATGTCGAGCACCTTGTTGGTCTCGCGCAGCGCCGGGCTGGCGCGGCGGATCGTCGCGTTGATGTCCTCCGCGCGGCCGCCGGTGCCGGCGCCGAGCTCGTTGAGGATGATCCGCAGCCGCTCGCGGTAGGGGCGGCGCATGACGTTGGCCAGCAGGTCGGCCGGGATCGTCGAGGTCGTGCGCTCGACGGGGATGGTGTCGCCCGGCTCGAGCTCCTCGGGCGACTTGCCGGGCGCGCAGTCGACGTAGTACTCGCCGATCAGCGACTGCGGCCGCGACTCGCAGGTGGCGTCGGCGCGCAGCGAGCCGAAGCCGTCCTTGGTGAGCTCGAAGTCGACGAGCGCCTTGTGGCTCTTGTGGTCCAGCCGCAGCTTCGAGACCGTCCCCGCCCGCACGCCGGCGACCTTGACGTCGCCGCCCTTGACGAGCCCGAACGCGTTGTCGAACTCGACGGTGAACTTCGAGCCGCGCTCCTCCTTGGCGCCGGTCGACGTGAGCGCGTAGGCGCCCGCGCCGGCGAGGACGAGGATGACCACGAGCGCGCGCCTCATTTGCCCGGCAGCACCTGGGACTCGTCGCAGGGGAAGTCGGGGCTCGGCTTGTAGGGGCCGGTGCCGTCCGCGGCCCGGTGCTCGGCGCTGCCCGGGCAGCGGTTGTTCTGCCGCCGCTCCAGCGTCGCCGAGAGCGCCTCGTCGCGCAGCTGCGGCGGGATCAGCTCGTACTGGCCCGCGCCGGTCGCGCCGGTCAGCGCGAACGGGTTCGCGTGGATGCCGACGCGCGAGGCGGCGCCCAGCGCGTCATAGGTGCCGGAATGGCTGAAGTCGTCGAACCAGCCGAGCAGGTCCGGCGTGTAGGGGCGGAAGAACGCGAACTCGGGCGTGGCGCCCTTGAGCGCCTCCTGGCCGGCCTTGAACGCGCCCTCGCGCTGCTTGCCGTTGGCCTCGAACTGGCGCGTCGTCACGTCGCGCAGCGGGACCTGGAGCTTCGTCAGCTCGATCAGGTCGTTGGCGCCGCCCGGCCGCTGGACGATCTGCGAGAGGTCGTTGACCGTCGGGCGGGCGTCGCGGGCCAGCGGGCGCAGCTCGGCGAGGAACGGGCGCAGCTTCTTCGCCACCGGCTTGGAGTCCTCGACCAGCGGGTCGAGGTCGTCGAGCGCGGCGCGCAGGTTCACGAACGTCGTGTTGGCGCGGCGCTGGAAGTCGGGCAGCCGGCCGATCGACTCCGCGAGCGCCGTCTTCTGGTTGCCGAGCGCGGTCGTCGTGGTGGCGAGGTCGTCGACCAGGCCGGCGAGGTCCTCGCGCCGGTCGGCGATGTCGGTCACGAGCTGCGAGGAGGAGACGACGAAGCGCTCGAGCAGCGGCGTGTCGCGGTTGAGCTCGCGGAACAGGCGGCTCGACGCGGCGAGCGAGGGGTTGAGGTAGGCGATGCCCTCGTTGAAGGCCTTGCCCTGGCCCTTGATCTGGTTCGCCGAGCCGTCGATGACGCCCTGCAGCGCCTTGCGCGTCCGGGGATCGAACGTGTTGAAGATCTGGTCGAGGTCGACCGCGGTCGTCGTCGCGTCCTGCTCGAGGACGCCCTTGTCGGGGATCTTCTCGGCGCGCTGGGGCGCCATGCGGAGGTCGATGTAGCGGTTGGCGACGCCCGAGAGCGACGCCTGGCGGATCGTGGCCAGCGTGCCGCGGCGCAGCGGCGCGTAGGCCTCGTCGATCGACATCGTGATCTCGGCCTGGCCGTCCTCGGTCAGGTCGATGTTCGTGACCTTGCCGACCGGCGCGCCGCCGGTCTGGACGAGGTTGCCCTTGACGAGCTGGGCGGCGTTCTGGAAGCGCGCCTTGACGGTGTAGCCGCCGCCGGTGCCGCCCAGCAGCAGGACGGCGACCACGACGGCCACGACAAGAACGGCGGCCAACGCCGCCGCGCGAACGATCTGATCCCCGGTGAGCCGCATCCCCAAGGGCGCCAACGAGGCACCGCCGCAGAACTTGCGGTTTCGGCCGTGTGCGCGGGGGTCAGGCCGTCAGCGGAGCACGTGCCGGCTCGGCACGCTCGCGCTGCGGCGCTCGCGCGAGAGCTCGCGCGGGCCGGAGCCGGGCATGCGGCGCTCGAGCATCATCTTGCCGCCGCACAGCTCGCAGGGCTGCGAGGGGTCGGCGGAGGAGAAGAGGCTCCAGCGGGCGTCGCCGCAGTCGGTGCAGCGGACGGCTTGGAGTCGCATGGCGCGGATCGCGTCCATAGGCTCGATTTACCCTGTCGGATTTCTTGAGCAAACGCAAGCGTGGTACGCACGCATACCGATGAACGAGGCGGGCAAGCGAGTCTCCTGGGTCGAGCTCTACCTCGACCTCGTCTTCGTGCTCGCGATCGGGCAGCTCGCGCACCTGATGGTGGGCGAGCCCGAGATGCGCAGCGTGTGGATCGCGCTCGGGCTGTTCTTCACGCTCTGGTGGACGTGGGTCGGCTTCGCCGTCCTCTACAACCGCCACGGCGCCGACGCCCCGCTGCAGCGGCTGCTCTTCCTGGCCGGCAGCGTGCCGGCGGGGGTGGCGGCGGTGGCGATCGAGCCGGCGGCGGAGGGCGACACCGCGGTGTTCGCCGCCAGCCTCGCGGTCACGCGGCTCGTGCTCGCGGGGATCTCCGCGCAGGGCGACAGCCCGCCGAAGGTCACGCGCGCGTTCCTCGCCTCGGCGGCGCTGTTCGGCCTCTCGATCGCGGCGCCTGAGCCGTTCCGCTACGTCCTGTGGGCGATTGCCATCGGCATCGAATCGAGCCGCATGCTGGTCGAGGATCGCGAGGCCGCGCACCGCGCCCGCCGCGACCACGACTGGGCCGCGCTCGCGCCCAGCGATCCGGACGAGGCGGTCGACGCGCACCACTTCGCCGAGCGCTTCGGCCTGTTCCTGATCATCCTGCTCGGCGAGGTGCTGGTCGAGGCCGGCCAGGCGTCGTCGGCCGGCGAGCTCGACAGCACCGGCGTGTGGGCGGCGCTGGTCGCCGCGATGCTGCTGGCCGGGGCGCTGTGGTGGCTCTACTTCGACTCGGTCGCCGACATCAACATGCGGGTGCTCGAGCTGTCGGGCGGATCGCCGACGATGGCGCGGGCGGTGTTCGCCGTCGGCCACATGCTGCCGGCGTTCGCGCTGCTCATCACGGCCGCCGGCGTCGGGCTGCTGCTGGAGGAGGACCCGCCGCGGATCGCCTACTGGCTGGCGTGCGTGGGGATCGGCATCTACCTCGCGGGCACGCGCGCCGTCTTCGCCGGCAGCCCGCGCGTCCCGCGCATCGCGCGCGTGCTGGTGCTGATCGCCACGTTCCAGCTCGGCCGCCTCCACGGCGATCTGTCGGGCCACGCCTACCTGTGGCTGCTGGCCGGCTGGGTGATCGTGTGCGCCGTACTGGCCACCGGCGATGCCCGGGGTGGGACTCGAACCCACAATGCCACGGAGGGCAGCCCTTTTTAAGAGGGCCGACTTTGCCAGTTTGCCTACCCGGGCTTCGCGGGAGGATCGTACGGCTAACCTGAATTCGAGCAACTTCGCGGCCGCTCTGGGGTTGTTCTGAGCGCCGTCACCTTTTCGCGCGTGGAAGCTTCAGCCCTAACACACGCCGGCTCCGCCGGTCTTCACGGACGTTCGCCGCTGCTCAGACTGCAGTCGGACGAGCGACTCGTCGCGCTCGTGCGGCGAGGCAATCAGGCTGCCTTCGAGGCGCTCGTGGCGCGCTACCAGGCGCGGCTGCTCGCGTTCTGCCGCCACATGCTGTCCTCGAAGGAGGACGCGGAGGACGTGCTGCAGGAGGTGTTCGCCGCGGCCTTCAACGCGATGCTCGCCGACGAGCGGCCGATCAACGTGCGGCCGTGGCTGTACCGGATCGCGCGCAACCGCTCGCTCAACCACCTGCGCCGCACGCAGGCGGTCGGCGTCGACTCGATGGACATCCACCTGTCCGAGGGCGGGACCACGACGGCCGACAAGGTCCACAAGCGCGAGGAGTTCCGGCTCCTGGTCTCCGACGTGCAGGACCTGCCGGAGACGCAGCGCACCGCGCTGCTGCTGCGGGAGATCGACGCGCTGTCCTACGAGCAGATCGCCGACGCGATGGAGACCACGGTGCCGTCGGTCAAGTCGCTGCTCGTCCGCGCCCGCGTGTCGCTGGCCGAGGCCGCCGAGGCGCGGCTGCTGACCTGCGAGGAGGTCCGCGACGAGCTGGGCGAGGTCGCCGAGGGGCTGCGCCGCACCAGCGCGCCCGTGCGCCGGCACCTGCGCCAGTGCGAGCGCTGCGGCCTGTTCCGCAAGCAGCTGCGCGAGACCAACAAGGCGCTGGCGGCGATCTTCCCGGTCGCGCCGCTGCTGCTGCTCAAGAAGACGCTGCTCGCCCACCTCGGCACGACGGCCGCCGCGAGCGGCGGCACCGCCGCCGCAGCCGGTGGCGGCACGGCCGCCGCGGGCGCTGCCGCCGGCGGCATGGTCCAGGCGGGCGCGAGCGCGCTGGCGACGAAGGCGGCAGCCGGCCTCGCCGCCGCTGCGATCGTCACCGCCGGCGCGGTCGAGGCCAAGCACGTCGCCGTCGACCGCACGCAGCCGTCGCAGGCCGTCGCCGCCGCGGTGACGCCCGCCGCCACCACGGCGCCCGAACAGTCCGCCCCGGTCGCCGTCGACTCGACGCCGCAGCCGGCCGCCGCGAAGGCGCCGGCGCGCAAGAAGGCCGCGGCGCGCAAGGACGACGCGAAGAAGCCGGCCGCCTCCGCTCCGGTCAAGGAGAACGCGAAGAAGCCGACGCTCGTGGCCGCCGTCGACCCGCTGCGCGAGCAGCGCGAGGGCGACACCGCCACCCCGACCGACACCGCCGGGTCGACGCAGCCGTCCGGCGGCGCGCTCCCGCCCGGCCAGACCGCGCCGGCCACCCAGCCCACCCCGCCGCCGGTGGGCCAGCCGACGCCGCAGCCGACCCCGGTGCCGACGACCACCCCGGGCCCCGGCCCGACGCCGGTCCCGACCGTGACCCCGACGCCCTCGCCCTCGCCCGGTCCCCGTCGCCCGCGCCGACCACCACGCCGGCGCCGAGCCCGACCCCGGCGCCCTAGCTGATCCTCGCCCCGACCGGCACGTCCGCGTCGGGCTGCAGCAGGATGATCCGGCCGTTCTCGTCGGCCGCGCCGAGCGTCAGCACCTCCGACATGAACGGGCCGATCTGGCGCGGCGGGAAGTTGACGACCGCGACGACGAGCCGGCCCTCGAGCTCCTCGCGGGCGTACTCGCTGATCTGCGCCGACGAGCGCTTGACGCCGATCTCCGGGCCGAAGTCGATCGTCAGCTTCCAGGCCGGCTTGCGGGCCTCGGGGAAGTCGTCGACCTGCGTGATGCGGCCGACGCGCATGTCGACCGCGAGGAACTGGTCGAAGTCGATCTCGGGCGTGCTCATGCGGCCTGCAGCAGTCCGATGACCTTCATGCGCCGCTCGAGCGCCTTCATCGCGAACGCGCGGGTCTCGGCGACCGAGACGCCGAACAGCGTCTGCTCGTCGTCGCCGCCCTCCATCCACGGCGGCTTCAGCACCCCGTCGGCGGCGGGCGCGACCTCGACGAGCGTGCGCTGGATCGCGTCGACGTAGCGCGGGTCGCGGCGGGCCATGTCGCGCAGGAAGCGCGCGCCGAAGGCAACGTGGCGGTGCTCGTCGCGCGCGACCTTGGTGAAGCCCTCGACGAAGCCCGGCAGCGTCCCCACCCGCTCGTTGTAGTCCATGATGAAGTGCTGGCCGGTGAGGGCGAGCATGCCCTCGATGACCATGTGGTAGATCGTCACCGCCTCGACCAGCGTCTCGAGGTCCTCGGGCTCGGTCGCCAGCCGGTCGACGCGCGTGTGCAGCATGTCGTCGAACAGGACGCCGAAGTCGCGGTTGATGTACTGCGCGTTCTCCTCCAGGCGGTCCTGGAGGTTGTCGGACTCGAGCACGCCGACCTCGCTGTAGAAGCGGTCGAAGAACGCGACGTGGCGGGCTTCGTCGGCGATCTGGGTGCAGAGGAAGATCCGCATGTCCTCGTCGGGCGCGGCGCGCATCATCGGCCCGAGCTCGGCCGCGACCCGCTGCTCGCCGATGAAGAACGATGAGAGCCCGTACATGCGCTGGAAGCGCTCCTCGGGGTCGATCCGCTCGTGCCAGTCGATGCGGTCCTGCGTGAAGTCGATGTCCTGCGTCGCCCACTGCTGGCGCTCCCACAGCGCGTACAGCTGCCCGTAGTCGAGCAGCTTCGCCTCCCCTCGGTCGGCGGACTTGAGCAGCGCGGGGTCGCTGGTCGCCTGGAAGTCGATGCGCTCGGTGCGGGGGGCGGAGTCGGCCATGAGGCGGAGCCTACAGACCGCCTGGCTGGCTGGCCAACCTACGGCGTCGAGCGCCTGACCAGCAGCGTCGCGCGGCCGTTCGTCGGCTCGCCCTGGATGCGGTAGCGGCCGGGGCGCAGGCCTTCGAGGTCGAGGTTCGCGCGCAGTCCCGGCCCGATCTCGAGGCCGCGCGGCGGCTTGGCGCCCCGCACCTCGATCAGCTGCTCCCGGCCCGACGCGTTGCGGATGATCAGGCGGATCCCGAGGAAGGCGTCGACGCGCACGGAGCGCCGGCTTGATCGCCCGCCGCCCGACGGTGATCGCGACCCGCTGGCGGATCGGCTCCTCGTCGCCGCCGCCCGCCTGCGACTGGATCGCCCGCGGCGTCGAAGGCTCCGACTTCTCCCCGCATCCGGCGAGGCCCGCACCGACCAGCAGCAGCGCCGCTAGTCGCCGATCGAGAACAGCGCCTCCAGGTCGTGCTCGGAGAACACCTCGAAGGCGACCATCGTGTGCGTGCGCTTGATCCCCTCGAGCTGCGCGAGCCGGCCGGTGATGAGCGGCGCCAGCTCCTCCGGCTCGCGCACGCGCATGATCGCGACGAAATCCCACTCGCCGGTGACGGAGTAGGCCTCGGCGACGCCCTCGACGTCGGCGAGCTGCCCGCCGAGCGTCGGCATCGCCGAGCGCTCCGCTTCGATCAGGACGATGGCGTGGGTCACGCTGAGTGCGTCTCCCCTGGCTGGAGGATCACGACGCTGGCGCTGGTGGCCGACTCGACGTCGGACTTGAACGCCTCGGCGTCGGTCTCGATCGGCGGGAACGTGTCGTAGTGGATCGGGATCACCGTGCCGGGGTCGATGAACTCGACCGCGGTCACCGCGTCGTAGCGGTCCATCGTGTAGTGGCCGCCGATCGGCACCAGCGCGACGTCGACGTTGTCGCCGCGGCGCGCGATCAGCTGCAGGTCGGAGAACAGCGCGGTGTCGCCGAGGTGGTAGACGAGCGTGCCGCCGATGTTGATCAGCAGGCCGGCGGCCGGCGTGACGGTGCCGTTCGGGGTCGTCGAGGTGTGGAACGCCGGGACCATCTTGACCCAGCCCCAGTCGAACGTGACGGTGCCGCCGAAGTTCGGGTCGAGGACGTTCTCGAGCCCTTCCTTGCTCTGCAGCTCGTCGGCGATCTCGGTCAGCGCCACCACGGTCGCGCCGGTGCGCTTGGCGATGTCGACGATGTCGCCGTAGTGGTCCTGGTGGCCGTGCGTCAGGAGGATGTGCGTCGGCTCGAGCTCCGAGGCCTCGAGGGTCGCCTTCGGGTTGCCGGTGATGAACGGGTCCACGAGGACCCTCGCTTCGCCCGCGGTGAGCTCGACGGCCGATTGGCCCAGGAAGCGGATGTCCACTGCCATTGTCAGTCAGTCTCCTTGGTCAGCTGTCTCGCAAGCTCGTACCCGACCGCGACGCCGATCAGCATGCTCACGCGCGTCTCCTCGGCGATGAGCGTCCGCACCGCGGCGATGCGCTCGTCGGGGTCGGCGATCCCGGCCGCGCGCAGGACCTCGGCCTGATGCGCGGAGCCGAACCAGTCGGCGGACTCCAGCGCCTGGTTGAGGATCCCCTGGAGCTGCGGTGCGGTGCTCGCCACGATCCGCTGGGCCTCTTCCAGCGCCCCCGGGTCGCTCAGCGCCTCCACCGCAGCGTCGAGCTGCGCGTCCGTGTACTCGGGCACGGCCCGGCATCATAGGAGGCACATGCTTCCCGCCCTGACCTCCCTCTCCCACGGCGCGGGCTGCGGTTGCAAGCTGTCCGCGGCCGACCTGCGCCCGATCGTGGCCGGACTGCCGCAGCCGACCGACCCGCGCGTGCTGGTCGCCGTCGACACCGCCGACGACGCCGGCGTCGTCCGCCTCAGCGACGAGATCGCGATCGTCCAGAGCGCCGACTTCTTCACCCCGATCGTCGACGACCCGTACGCGTTCGGGCGCATCGCCGCCACGAACGCGCTGAGCGACATCTACGCGATGGGCGCCGTCCCGGTGTCGGCGCTGAACCTCGTCGCCTATCCGCTCGAGACGCTCGGGCCGGAGACGCTGGCGGAGATCCTCCGCGGCGGGGCCGACGCGGTGGCCGCGGCGGGCGCGAGCGTGGTCGGCGGCCACTCGATCGACGACCCCGAGCCGAAGTACGGGCTTGCGGTCACCGGCACGGTCCACCCCGACGCCGTGCTCACCAACGCCGGCGGCGCGCCCGGCGACGCGCTCGTGCTCACCAAGCCGCTCGGCGCCGGCACGGTGGCGACCGCGATCAAGCGCGGGCTGGCGGACGACGAGCTCGTGGCGCGCGCGATCGAGGTCATGACGACGCTCAACGACCGCGCGGCGGCCGCGGCGCGCGACGGCCGGCGCGCACGCGCTGACCGACGTCACCGGCTTCGGGCTGCTCGGCCACGTGCACGAGCTGGCGGCGGCCAGCGGCCTGGCGGCGGAGATCGACGCCGCGGCGGTGCCGGCCATCGACGGCGTGCTCGACCTGCTCGCGGACGACCGCGCGCTGGCGGGCGGCTCCAAGCGCAACCGGGCCGACGCGGAGTCGTTCACGCGCTGGGCCGACGCGGTGCCCGAGGCCCGCCGGCGCCTCGTCTGCGACGCGATGACGTCGGGCGGCCTCCTCGCCGCGGTGCCGGGCGGGAGGGACATGGAGGGCTGGGTCGTCGGCCGGCTCACCGACGGCGAGCCGGGCACGATCTCCGTCGCCTAGCGCTGCGGCAGCCGCGCGAGGAACAGCCCGAGCAGGATCCCCACCACGCCGCCGCCGAGCCCGGCGAGCGAGTTCGGCTCGATCGACGCGATCGGCAGCAGCACGAGCAGGACCGCGATCGCGAGCACGCCGAGCAGGTCGGCGTCGTCCTCCTCGCCGCGGCGGCGGGCCAGCACGTCGCGCATCGTCCACGCCGCCAGCAGCGCGAGCGCCGACGAGTTGGCGCCGATCGTCCCGCCGTTCGGGTCCAGCGCCAGCACGAGCGCCGATCCGGCGAGCCCGCCCACGAAGAACACGAGCAGCGGCGCCCACGCGCCGTGGCGGCGCTCCAGCAGCCAGCCGAACAGGAAGATCGCGCCGAGCGCCGCGATCATGTAGCCGGTCGACGAGTAGTAGACGAACAGCTGCGTGACCAGCTTCCAGTAGTCGCCCTCGAGCGGGCTCGTCGCGACCACGTCGTCGAGGTAGCGCACCGGCAGGATGCCCGACTGGAAGAGCAGCGAGACGACGAGCGAGACGAGGACCAGGAGGGTCGTCGCGTACGGCCGGCCGTCGGCCCGCACGCCCGGGATCTCGCCCGGCCGCAGGCGGCTCAGCTTGGGGCGCTCGCGCCGCTTGGCGGTGCGCGGCGTCCCGCCCTTGTCCAGCTTCGGCGCCCGCTTGCGCAGGCGCGTGCCGCAGTACGGGCACTCCGTGATGTACGGGGACACCTCGGAGTTGCACTTCTTGCAGACCACGAAGAGCTCAGGACCGCTCGCCACGTAACCGAGTTTACGCCGCCGCCTACTCAGGGACAGACGCTTCGGCGATCTCGCGCACGACCTCCTCGAGGTCGTGGTTCGCCTCGTACACGATCGCCTGCCGGTGCGCGCCGTTGCCGGACTCGAGCAGATCGTCGATGGCGGCGAGCTCGTCCTCCGATCCGAGGTCCTTCGCGTGGTCGCGGAGCCGGTCGCGGACGCGGCGGCCGAGCTCACGCGTCGCGACGCGCTCGTAGCCCGGCAGGTCGACCATCTCGCCGTCGAGGCCGTGCCTCGCGGCGATCCAGCGGTTCTCGTCGAGCATCTCGTAGGGGTACTCGCCCAGCTTCTCGCCGGCCTCGTAGTGCTCGGCCAGCTCCTTCACCATCGCCTGGATGAGCGCCGCCAGCCCGAGCGTGTGCTCGACGCGCGTCTGGCCGTCCATGGCGCGGATCTCGACCGTCCCGAAGTTCGGGTGGGGCCGGACGTCGTACCAGAGGTAGGTGTAGTCCTCGACGGTCTTGGCGTCGACCATGAAGCCGATCCGCTCCTCGAAGTCCTTCCAGTCGCGGTAGGCGGGCGGCATGCCGACGCGCGGGAACTGCCGGAAGATCGGCATCCGCGTCGAGGCCAGCCCGGTCGGCTGCCCGCGCCAGAAGGGCGAGTTGGCCGACAGCGCGAGCAGCAGCGGCACGTGCACCCGCATGCCGTTGGCGACGTGGATGGCCTTGTCGGCGTCGTCGATCCCGACGTGGACGTGCAGCCCGAAGATCACCTCCTGGCGAGCCACGAACCGCAGCGCGTCGATCAGGTCGCGGTAGCGCGGGCGGGCGGAGATGCGCTGGTCCTCCCAGTGGGCGAACGGGTGCGTGCCGGCCGAGCCGATGGTCAGGTCGCGGCGCGCGGCGATCTCGGCGACGCGGCGGCGCAGCCCGCGCAGCTGGGCGCCCGCCTCGCTCGTGTCGTCGCACGGCTTGGTGGCGATCTCGAGCACGGACTCGTGCAGCTCGGGCTTGATGTCCTCGCTGTCGTCGCCCGCGTCCTCGAGCAGGCTTTCGATCGCGTTGGCGAGCTGCCAGCCGTCGGGATCGAGGATCATCAGCTCCTCCTCGATGCCCAACGTGTAGTTCGGGCCGGTGAAGTTCGGCTTCACGGCGCGGGAGGGTAGCCTGTGGGCGCTTCGCCAAGTCACGACAAAGGTGGATCCCCAATGGCCCTTGGCTACGACGGAAAGCTCTACATCCTCGCCTTCGACCACCGGGGCTCCTTCCAGAAGAAGATGTTCGGGATCGAGGGCGATCCCACCCCGGAGGAGACCGAGACGATCAGCGACGCCAAGAAGCTGATCTACGAGGGCATGGAGATCGCGGTCGAGCGCGGCGTCGACGCCGACGCCACCGGCGTGCTCGTCGACGAGCAGTTCGGCTCCGACATCCCCACGCTCGCCCGCGAGCACGGCCTCAAGCTCGCCCAGCCGGTCGAGAAGTCGGGGCAGGAGGAGTTCGACTTCCAGTACGACGAGGACTTCGGGCAGCACATCCTGGACAACGACCCGGACTTCTCGAAGGTCCTGGTGCGGCTCAACCCGGACGGCGACGCGGAGATGAACGAGCGCCAGCTCGGCCGCCTCAAGGAGCTCGCCGACTGGCTCCACGAGAACGACCGGCTGTTCCTGTTCGAGCTGCTCGTGCCGGCCGAGGAGGACCAGCTGGCGCAGGTGGACGGCGACTCCGACCGCTACGACGCGGAGCTGCGCCCGGAGCTGATGCGCCGCGCCATCGAGCAGATCCAGGACTACGGCATCGAGGTCGACATCTGGAAGATCGAGGGCGTCGACTCGCAGGAGGACGCCGCGATGCTGATCAAGCAGACGCGCTCCGGTGAGGGCCGGGAGAACGTCACGTCCGTGCTCCTCGGTCGCGGCGCGTCCGACGAGAAGGTCGACCTGTGGCTGCAGCAGGCGGCGCCGGTGGAGGGCTTCATCGGCTTCGCGATCGGCCGCTCGATCTGGTGGGACGCGCTGAAGGGCTTCCTCGAGGAGGGCCTCGAGCGCCGCGCCGCCGCGGAGCAGATCGCGGACAACTACCTGCGCTTCATCAAGGTCTACGACGACGCGGAATCCGCCGCGCGCGTCTAGCCCTCCTGCTCGTCCTCGTCGCCGGCTGCGCTGAGCCGGCGGCGGGTGGCGGCGGCGGGGAGGCGGGCACGGTCACCCGCGTCGTCGACGGCGACACCATCCACGTCGAGGTCGACGGGCAGCGCGAGAAGGTGCGCTACATCGGCGTCGACACGCCGGAGTCGGTCAAGCCCGGCACGGCGGTGGAGTGCTTCGCCAAGCGCGCGAGCGCGGCCAACGCCCGGCTGGTGGACGGCGAGCGGGTGCGGCTCGTGCTCGACGCCGAGCCGCGCGACCGCTACGGGCGGCTGCTGGCTTATGTCTACCGCGCCCGTGACGACCTGTTCGTGAACGCGGCGCTGGTTCGCCGCGGCTACGCGGTTCCGCTCACCATCCCGCCCAACGTGGAGCACGCCGACGAGTTCCGCAGCCTGGCCGCGAAAGCCCGCGAAAACGGCCGCGGGCTGTGGTCGGCCTGTCGTTCGTCATAAGATAAATGGCGTGTCCACGCGGATGCGACAGAGCCTGGCCGACATCGAAGCGGCCTTCGTCGAGGAGATCGACGCCGATCGCGAGCGCCGGGAGCGGATCCAGGCACAGGCGATCCGGCGGACCCGGGTCCGCCATCGCGAGCGCACGCGCAAGCAGGGCTCCCTCCGCTTCTGGCTCGTGCTGCTCACGCTCATCGCGACCGCCGTCATCGTGACGATCGCGATGTTCGAGACGCTGTATTACGTGATGGGCTAACGCGTAACGTCGCCGAAGGCGAGTTCGACGAAGTCAACTCGCCTGGCAGGCGAAACCCTTATCCGGAGCCCTAGCCCGGAGCGTCGCCGCCCTTGGAGCTGAGCCGCTTCAACGCATCATCGACCTCGGCCCGCGCCGAGGCCCCAGCAGCCACGTTCTCCTGCTGGATCTCGAGATAGACTTCTTTTCTGAATACTGGGATGTCGCGAGGAGCCTGGATCCCAATCCGGACCTTCTCCCCCATGATCGAAAGCACCGAGACCTCGATGTCATCTCCGATCATGATCGACTGATTTGACTTCCGGGTCAGTACCAACATGCCGCCGTCTCCCTGCCGAGTCGGTCGCTGTCACAGCCGTACCCCACGTTGTGAAGGCTAGACCCATTTCGACGACGGTGGAATAGGGCCTGCACCTTAGGGCTTCGTGGTGTGTGCGCTAGTCTCCCCGCCCGCCATGAGTCGCAGGTCGCTGCGTCCGCAGCTGAATCAGATTCGCGGGTGGGTCCGGCAGGGCCGCACCGACGCCTGGATCGCCCACCAACTCGAGGTGACGGTCCAGCAGATCCAGTCGTTCAAGCGCGAGAACGACCTCGAGGCCGACGGCGACAGCGCCGGCGCGCCCGAGGAGGTCGACCTCCGCGCCGAGGACGACGCCGCCATCGCCGCGGAGCTCGAGGCCGAAGAGGCCCGCCGCGCCGAAGAAGAGGCCAAGCTCGCCGAGGAGGCCGCCAAGCGCGCCGCCGAGGAGGACGAGGAGGAGGAGAAGAAGCCCGCGCCCCGGCGCCGGACCTCCACGCGCCGCAGCGGCGGCCGTACTCGTAAGCGCACCGGCCCGCTCGAGGGGACCTTCGACCACGGCGAGGAGGGCTACGGCCTGTGGCTCGACCCCGCGGTCGAGGACGATCCGATCTACGCCGAGCACTGGGCCGGGCACCGACCCGTCGAGGTCACGATCGAGGAGGACCAGATCGTGATCAAGCGGGCCGGCGGCGGTGACGAGGACGACGAAAGCTGACGTCGCCCGCCTGCGCGCGTACCGGCGGGCGCAGTTCGAGCAGAGCACGACGCGCAGCGAGCCGTTCGCCCACGGCCTCGCGGCCTTTACGCCCGAGCACCCCACGAAGTGGGACCTCAACCTGCTCGTCGTCGACGACGCCGCGGGCGTCACGGCCGAGGAGCTGATTGCCGAGGCCGAGCGGCTGCAGGCGCCGGCGGGGCTGCGCCATCGCAAGGTCGACGTCCTGCACGGCGGCGACGAGCTGGCCGACGGTTTCGCGGCCGCCGGCTGGACCGCCGACGAGGTCGTGGTGATGGCGTTGCGCGGCACCGACGTGCGCGGGGCAGCGGAGGCGGAGGTGCGTGAGACCGGCTACGAGGGCGTGCGCGGGCTGATGGAGGCCTGGTACCGCGAGACCATGAGCGCGTCCGAGGCGCGCGACCTGGCCGACGCCGACGCCGACACCGCGCAGGCGATCAGCGCGCGCTTCTTCCTCACCGAGCGCGACGGCGAGCCCGCCGCCTGCTGCCACCTGCTGGGCGCCGGCGGGGTCGGGCAGGTCGAGGGCGTCTACACCGCGGCCGCCCACCGAGGCCACGCCCTCGCCAGCGCGGTCGTCCGCACGGCGATCGCGGCCGCCCACGAGCGCGGCGACGACCTCGTGATGATCATCGCCGAAGCCGACGACTGGCCGCAGAAGCTCTACGAGCGGCTGGGGTTCGAGACCGTGGACCGGTCGCGGAGCTTTACACAAGAAGCCCCCCAAGTAAGTCGCCGAAGGCAAGTTTCGACGAAGTCAAGTTGCCTGGCGGCGAACTTATAGCCGGCCTTGAGCGGGGCGACGTTAGGTCGTGCTGCCTTCCGCCGGCATAGTCCGTCGCCTCGCGCAGATAGCGCGCGAAGGCGGCGTCGCCGACGACGCGGATGTCCCAGGCGTAGGGCTGCTCGGGCGCGAGCCCGTAGGCGACGTCGGAGATCCAGCCGGTGCCCGCGTCGTAGAGGTCGGCGAGCTCCTGCGTGGTGAACGGGCCGCCGAGGCGGCGGCGCAGCTCGTTGTGGATCTGACGCGTGACGCGCTCGAGCGTCGGGCGCTCCTCGGCGGGCGCCTCCTCGAGGCGGCGCAGGCCCGCGGCCCACTGGTCCAGCGCGGTGTCGAACGGCACCCCGCGCAGGCTAGCGAGCGGGCTTCGGCAGGCCCTCGACGACGTACATCCGCTCGCCTGCCCGCACCATGCCGAGCCGGCGCGCCTCGCGCTCGAGCGAGGAGCGGCGCTTGAGGGCGTCGCGGCGCTCGCGCAGGCGCTCGTTCTCGGCCCGCAGCTCGGCGACCTCGCCGCGCTTCTCGCGCGCTTCCCTCCAGGTCGAGACCCAATTGGTGGCCGGGCCAATGTAGAGGTAGATCACCAGCGCGAGCACGAACAGGAGCGCCCAGCGGCCCACGCGGTCCCAGCGGATACGGCTGTGGGCGGCGGCCATTCCGGACCGCCTTCGACGTTACGAGCGGAAGACCTTCCGGCCCGGGAACTCCGCGTCGCTGCCGAGCGCCTCCTCGATCCGGAGCAGCTGGTTGTACTTCGCCACGCGGTCGCTGCGCGAGGGCGCGCCGGTCTTGATCTGGCCGCAGCCCGTCGCCACCGCGAGGTCGGCGATCGTGGTGTCCTCGGTCTCGCCCGAGCGGTGCGACATGACCGCGCTGTAGCCCGCGTCGCGCGCCATCGCGATCGCGTCCAGCGTCTCCGACAGCGTGCCGATCTGGTTGACCTTGATCAGGATCGAGTTGGCGACGCCGAGGTCGATCCCGCGCTTGAGCCGCTCGGTGTTGGTGACGAACAGGTCGTCGCCCACGAGCTGGACCTTGTCGCCGAGCAGCTGGGTGAGGCCCTTCCAGCCGTCCCAGTCCTCCTCGTCCATCCCGTCCTCGATCGAGAGGATCGGGTAGCGGGAGCAGACGTCGCCCCAGTAGCCGGCCATCTCGTCGGGCGTCAGCTCGCGGCCCTCGTGCTCGAGCTCGTAGCGGCCCTCGTCGAAGATCTCGCTCGTCGCGGGATCCAGGGCGATCACGATGTCCTCGCCCGGCGTGTAGCCGGCCGCCTCGATGCCCTTCATCAGGGCGTCGAGCGCCGCCTCGTTCGACTTCAGGTTCGGCGCGAAGCCGCCCTCGTCGCCGACGCCGCCGCCCATGCCCTGGTCGTGCAGCCACTGCTTGAGGTGGTGGAAGACCTCGGCGCCCATCCGCAGGCATTCCGCGAACGACGGCGCGCCGACCGGGACCACCATGAACTCCTGGAAGTCGACCGAGTTGTCGGCGTGGGCGCCGCCGTTGAGCACGTTCATCATCGGCACCGGCAGGATGCGCGCCGCGTCGCCGCCGAGGTAGCGCCACAGCGGCAGGTTCTCCTCCATCGCCGCCGCCCGCGCGCCCGCGAGCGAGACGCCGAGGATCGCGTTGGCGCCGAGGCGCTCCTTGTTCGGCGTCCCGTCGAGGTCGCACAGCGCGCGGTCGAGGCCCTTCTGGTCGAGCACGTCGACGCCGCTCACCGCCTCGGCGATCTCGCCGTTGACGTTGGCGACGGCGTTCGAGACGCCCTTGCCCATCCAGGCGTCACCGCCGTCGCGCAGCTCGGTCGCCTCGAACTCGCCGGTCGACGCGCCGCTCGGGACCGCGGCGCGGCCCTGGGCGCCGGAGCGCAGCACGACGTCGACCTCGACCGTCGGGTTCCCGCGGGAATCGAGGATCTGGCGGGCGTGGACGGTCTCGATCTGGCTCACTCGGCGTCTCCTTGGCTCTCGGCGAGGCGCGCCTGGGCGTAGTAGCCCAGCTGCGCGTTCGGGCCGAGATCGTCCCAGTCCGCCCCGGCGCGTGCGGCGAGGGCGGCTGCCGTCTCGACACGGCCGCGGAAGCGGTCGCTCGCCGCCCGCAGCGCGAGCTCCGGGTCGACCTTGAGCTTGCGCGCGACGTTGACGGCCGCGAACAGCACGTCGCCGACCTCGTGGAAGGCGGCCTCGCGGTCGCCCTCGGCCTCGCGCAGCTCCTCGAGCTCGCCCTCGATCGCGTCGTAGGGCACGTGCTCGAAGTCGAAGCCCGTCGACGCCGCCCGCCGTTGCACCTTGCGCGCGTACAGCGGCCCCGGCAGGTTCTCGGGCACCTCGCCGAAGATGCCCGGCTCGCGGCCGGGCTCCTCGCGCTTGATCGCGTCCCAGTTCTTCAGGACCTCACCGGCGTGCTCGACCTCGACATCGCCGAACACATGGGGATGGCGCCGGATCAGCTTCTGGCGGCAGTGCTCGGCGACCTCGGCCAGCGAGCCGGCGCCCCGCTCCTCGAGCAGCAGCGAGAGGAAGTGGACCTGGAACAGGACGTCGCCGAGCTCGTCCAGCAGCTTCGCGTCGTCGCCCGCGTGGGCGGAGGCGGCAAGCTCATAGGCCTCCTCGACCGTGTGCGGGACGATCGAGCGCTCGTCCTGCTCGCGGTCCCACGGGCACTCCACGCGCAGGCGGCGGGTGAGCGCGTCGAGGCGCTCAACCGCCGCTGCGGAGTCCTTCGGGTCGCTCAGTTGCCTTCGGGCGTGGCCGTGGGCTGAGCGGGCTGGGTGGGCTGGGTGCCGGCGGGCGCCGTCGCGGTCGGCGTCGGCGTCGCCTTCGGGGCGTTCTTGCAGTCCTGCGTGCGGTAGCCCTCGCGGCAGTCCGTCTTCTCCTTCCAGCGCTTGCGGAAGGACTTGACGAAGCTGTCCAGCGCCTTCTGCTGGTTCTGGGAGGCGAGCGTCTGCTTGATCGTCTCCTTGGCCTGCGCCAGCGTCTGCTGCGACTCCGGCGTGACCTTGTTGACCTCGAAGACGTAGTAGCCGAACTGGGTCTTCACGGGGCCGACCAGCTCACCCTTCTTGGCCTTGAAGATCGCCTCGTCGAGCGCCTTCTCCTGCTGGCCCTTGGCGACGGCCGGCAGCTTGCCGCCCTGCGCCTTCGAGGCCTGGTCGATCGAGTACTGCTTGGCGACCGACTTGAAGGACTCGCCGTCCTCGAGCGCCGCCTTGGCCTGCTCGGCCTTGGCCTTGGTCTTGGTCAGGACGATCCGCAGGTCGCGCCGCTCAGGCTGCGCGAAGCGCTGCTTGTTCTTGTTGTAGTACTCCTCGATCTGGGCGTCGGTGACCTTGTCCTTGCCCTTGGTCACCTTCTCGCGGATCTTGGTGGAGAGGGTGTCGAGGCGGACGCGCTGGAGGATGTCCTCCTCGGTCTGGCCGGACTCCTTCAGGAACTTGTCGAAGTCGGCCGCCTTGGGGAACGCCTCCTTCTTCTGCTTGTCGAAGGACTTCTTGACCTCGGATTCAGAGACCTTGATGTTCTGCTCCTGGGCCTCGCCCTCGATCCACTGGAAGGAGATCAGCAGCTGCAGGACCTGGTCGCGCAGCGCGTTGTACTCCTGCTTGCACTGGGCCTTGAGCTGCGCGTCGGTCACCTTCGGCTGGCCCTTGGCCGGCTTCGGGGTCGTCTTGCGCTTCTGGTTGACGCACGCCTCGTAGGAGGGCGGCTTGGGCGCCGCGGCACCGGCCTGGCCGCCGGACTTGGCGGCGACGTTGAGCCAGTGCTCGAAATCGTTCTTCTCGATGGCGGTGCCGTCGACCTCGGCCACCGCGTTGCCCGGGACGCCGCCGCACCCGGCGACAAGCATGGCGGGCACAAAAAAGGCGCCGAGCGCCAGGGTATACAGCTTCGTCTTCATCCTCATATCGCGAACCGAGGGTAGCGGGTCATTAGTTAAAGAACGCTAAGAGCCAACAGCGCATCTGCGGCCTTCACGACGGCCGGGAACTGCTGCGCCGGATCGTCGGGGACGCGCAGCGAAAGCTGGGATTTGCCCGACTCGTAGAGGATGCCGGGGATCTCCGCGCGCAGCTGCTTCGCGCGCACGGAGTCGAGCTCGATCGGCGTCACGGCGAGCCGGCCCTGGCGGAAGGTGACCGCCCGCGCGCCCGCCTGGCCGAGCTTGATGCGCGCCTGCTGGAGCGTGATCAGGTTCTCGAGCGGCTCCGGCGGGTCACCGAACCGATCGGAAAGCTCGACCCGCAGCTCGGCGAGCTCGGCCACCTCGCGCGCGCCGGCGATCCGGCGGTGCACCTCGACCTTGGCCTGCTCGTAGGGGATGTAGTCGGACGGCACGTAGGCGTCGACGTTGACGTCGAGCCGCACGGGCTCGGCGAGGTCCTCCTCGTCGACCGCCCCGTCGCCCATCGCGCGCACCGCCTCGTCGAGCATCTGCATGTAGAGCTCGAAGCCGAGCGCCGCGACGTGGCCGGACTGCTCGTCGCCGAGCAGGCTGCCGGCGCCGCGCAGCTCGAGGTCGCGCATGGCGACCTTGAAGCCCGAGCCGAGCTCGGTGTAGTCGGAGAGCGCCGAGAGGCGGTTGGCGGCCTCCTCGGTCAGCGCCGCGGCGCTGGGGTAGAGCAGGTACGCGTACGCGCGTTCGCGAGAGCGGCCGACGCGCCCGCGGATCTGGTAGAGCTGCGACAGGCCGAAGGTGTCGGAGCGCTCGACGATCAGCGTGTTGGCCTGCGGGATGTCGATGCCGGACTCGATGATCGAGGTCGAGACGAGCACGTCGGCCTCGCCGCGCAGGAACTCGAGCATCCGGTCCTCGAGCAGCTTCTCGTCCATCTGCCCGTGGGCGACGGTGAAGCGGATGCCGGGGCAGAGCGCGCGAAGGCGCTCGGCGGTCTCGTCGATGTCCTCGATCCGGTTGTGGAGGAAGAAGGCCTGGCCCTCGCGCGCCTTCTCGCGCTCGAGCGCCTGCTTGACGAGCCCCTCGTCGTACTCGCCGACGTAGGTCTTGACCGGGCGGCGGCCCTCCGGCGGGGTCTCGATGACCGAGATGTCGCGGATCCCGGCGAGCGACATCTGCAGCGTGCGCGGGATCGGGGTCGCGCTCATCGAGATCACGTCGACCTTGAGGCGTAGCTGGCGCAGCAGCTCCTTCTGCTTGACGCCGAAGCGCTGCTCCTCGTCGACGATCAGCAGCCCGAGGTCCTTCGCGCGGACGTCGCGGGAGAGCAGCCGGTGGGTGCCGATGAGGATGTCGGTCTTGCCCTCGGAGAACGCCTTGACCGCGGCGCGCTGCTCCGCCGGCGGGCGGAAGCGGCTGACGTGCTCGATCGTGAACGGGTAGTCGCGCAGGCGCTCGGTGAAGGTGCCGAAGTGCTGCTGGGCGAGGATCGTCGTCGGCACCAGCATCAGCACCTGCTTGCCGGCGTTGGCGGACTTGAAGGCGGCGCGCAGCGCGACCTCGGTCTTGCCGTAGCCGACGTCGCCGCAGATCAGGCGGTCCATCGGGCGCTCGGCCTCCATGTCCCACTTGACGTGCTCGATCGCCTCGCGCTGGTCGGGCGTCTCGCGGTACGGGAAGGCGGTCTCGAAGTCGCGCAGCCAGTCGGAGTCGGGCGGGAAGGCGAAGCCGCGGCGGCGGCGGCGCTCGGCGTAGAGGTTGAGCAGCTCGCCGGCGAGCTCCTGGGCCGCGCGGCGGGCGCGCGCCTTCATCGTCTCCCAGCGCGTGCCGCCGAGCTTGGAAAGCGGCGGGTGGTCGCCGCCGGCGCCGACGTAGCGCGAGATCTTGGCGAGCTGGTCGACCGGCATGAAGACCTTGTCCGAGCCCTGGAACTCGAGGTTCAGGTAGTCGCGCGTGACGCCGGCGACGGTCTTGGTGTCGAAGCCGGCGAAGCGGGCGAGGCCGTGGTCCTCGTGGACGACGATGTCGCCGGTGCGGAGGTCGGCGAAGCTTCTGAGGAGCCCCTTGCCGCGGCGCGTCGGGCGCTCGACCCGGCCGCGGCGGTGGATCAGCTTGTGCTCGGGGATCGCCGCGAGCTTCAGCGGCGGGGAGACGAAGCCGTCGCGGAGGTTGGCCTCGGAGAAGACGAGCGTGCCGAGCTTGTCGTCGTCCCACGTCGCCCGCAGCCGCTGCAGGTTGTAGGCGGCGCGCTCGCCCTGGCCGCGCTGGGGCCAGGTGACGACCGTCGTGTAGCCGGAGCGGGTGAGCTTCTCGAGCTCCGGCTCGGCCTCGTTGAGCGAGCGGGCAGCGAACTCGGCGGCCTGGGCGCGGAACTCGATCGGCTGGGAGCCGGAGATGCTCGACAGGCGGAGCGGCCGGCGGGCCTCGAGCGCCTCGGTGATGGCGTCCGGCTTGACGTAGAGGTGATGCGCGTCGGTGTCGTGGAAGGCGGCGCAGACGTCGTCCCAGTGGTCGCGCAGCGACGGCTCGACGTCCTCGTCGGCGGCGATCACGACGTCGGCGTGCTCCGGCAGCAGGCCGAGCAGGTCGCGGAAGCGGTCGACCGGCAGCAGCTCGGCGACGTCGGGGCGGCTCTCCTCGTCCTCGAGCGCGGCGATCTCGGCCAGCTCGCGGTGCTCGGCGGCCAGCTCGGCGGCGGGCGCGATCTCGACCCGCTGCCCCTCGCCGAGCGAGCGCTGGGTGAACGTCGAGAACCACCGCAGCGACTCGATCTCGATGTCGAACAGCTCGACCCGGACCGCGCGCTCCTCGGTGGCGGGGTAGATGTCGAGCAGGCCGCCGCGGACCGCGAACTGGCCGCGGTCCTCGACCTGGTCGACGCGCTCGTAGCCGGCGGCGACGAGCTTGAGCACGGTCTCGTCGAGGTCGAGCAGCTCGCCGACCTCGAGCGTGAAGCCGTGCGGGCGCAGCTCGGGATCGGGGACCTTCTCGGAGAGCGCGACGGCGGAGACGACGACGACCGGCGCCTCCTCGCCCGGGCTCGCCTCGAGGATGCTGTCGAGCGCGGCCACTCTGAGGCCGACCAGGTGCGGCGGCGGCGCGAGGTGCGACTCGTAGGCGACGCCACGGCTCGGGTAGAAGCGGACGGGGCGCGGCTTGAGCCAGGCGCGCAGGTCGGCGGCGAGGTCGCGGGCCGCCCGGTCGTCGCCGGCGACGACGACGGTCGGGCGCCGCACGTCGCGGTCGGCGACCGCCGCGATCAGGAACGGGCGGAGCGCCTGCGAGACGAACGCGGAAGCGCCCGGCTCGTCGAGCTTCGGAGCGTCCGGATGGTGTTCGAGATGGCGGAGGAGCGGGCGGAGAGACAAACCCCCGCCGAGTCTAGGACGCCGCGGCGATCCCCGGCCCGAGCGACCACGAGAGCGTGTCGTGCAGCCCGCGCGGGACCGCGGCGGGCACGGCGGACCACTCGACCGGGCCCCAGTCGGCGAGCGCGCGCTCGAGCGCGTCGCCGAGCGTGGCGCTGCCCGGCTCGGTGGCCGGCAGCTCGGGGATGGGGCCGACGCCGAACGCGTGCACGAACCACGCCGTGTCCGCCACGCCCGCGTGGACATGGAAGCCCGCGCCGACGCGCTCCTCGGCCAGCAGCAGCGTGACGTCGTCGGCACGCGCCGTCAGCCGCGGGCCGGGCAGGCGGCGCGCGGCGAGCATCGGGATCAGCTCGAGCCGGCGCAGCAGGAGGTGCGAGGAGAGGACGCCGGCCGGCCCGATGGCGAAGCGGTCCAGCGGCGTGTGCGGGTCGTCGGCGTGCCAGACGCCGCAGTAGCCGCCGCCGAAGCCGGCGTAGTGCGCGGTCGCCGACCAGTCGACGAAGCGGCCGGCGACCGGCTGGACGCCCCAGCTCCGGCTGGTGGGATCGAGGCAGGGGGCCGCGCCGTCGGCCGGAGGCCTGGCCGCGGAGGGAACCGCCTCGAGCTTGCGGCGGCGCCGCAGGTGCATGGTGCCTATGTCGGCTCAGGGGCGGTGCGCCATGAGGTTCAGGCGCACGTAGCCGATGACCGGCTCGGGCATCTCCGCCAGCACGGCGTCGACGAACGGCCCGCGCCGCTCCTCCGGCAGCCGCTCGAGGTGCGAGCCGAGGACGATCGTGGCCATGTACTCGCGCGGGTCGTCGGGCTCGACGCGGACGGGCTGCAGCCACGCGCGCGCCTCGGTGAAGCCGATCCGCTCGAGCCGCGCCACCGTCTCCTCCGGCGAGGCGAAGGTCCAGGGCCCTGGCCAGCCCGCCAGCGCGGGCTCGGCGACCGCGTCGATCGCCGCCTGCACCACGCGCCACGTTGCCCGCGCCGCCGCACTGCGCCACGATCCGGCCGCCGGGCCGCAGCGCCGCGAACAGGCGCTCGAACAGCCGGTCGTGGTCGGCGATCCAGTGGAAGGTCGCGGTCGAGAGGATCGCGTCGACGGGCCGCTCCAGCTCGAGCTCGAGCAGGTCCGCCGCGAACACCTCGACCCCCGGGCCGAGCCGCTCGCGCGCCTCGGCGACCATCGCGGGCGAGCCGTCGACGGCCACGACCTCGCCGCGCGGCAGCCGCTCGAGCAGCGCCGCGGTCACCCGGCCGGTGCCGCAGCCGGCGTCGAGCACGCGCTCGTCGCCGCGCAGCTCGAGCCGGTCGAGCACCTCGCGCCCCATCGCCTCCATCGGCGCCGAGATGCGCTGGTACGACGCCGCGTTCCAGTCGCGCGGCCTCAACTGCCGGACGCCTCGGCGACGTAGTCCGCGACCGCCTGGATCTGCGCGGCGCTGAGCGAGTCGCCGAAGGCCGGCATGCCGCCGCGGCCGCCGCGGACGATGCCCGCGACCGTCTCGGCGTCGAGCCCGGCGCCGTCGAGCGAAGGCCCGGCGATGCCGCTCGTCCCGGCGTCGGAGAGCGTGTGGCAGCCGCCGCAGTTGTCGCTGAAGACCGCCTTCCCGTCCGCGGCGGCCGGGGCCGCGGCGGTCCCGCCGCCGTCGGAGCCCGCGGCGGCGGCGTACGGCGCGGCGCCCGCTGCCGCAGCCCGGGGCTGGGTCTCGTCCTCCGCGAGCAGCAGCGGTCCCACGATCAGCATGATCACCGTGAGGCCGGCGAGCACCCATGACAGCGGGGCGAGGATGCGGTCGACGGTCGCCAGCATCAGAGGGCCGGGAACCCGCTCTCGCGGATGAACCAGAGCCCGCTCGTGAACCACACCCCGACGAGCAGCGCGAACATCAGCCCGCCCGCGATCGGGAGCGCCATGCCCGGCAGCGCCGACGAGCGGACGATCGTCACCTTCGCCGCGAACGCGCCGTAGACGGCGCACCCCAGCAGCGAGTGGGCGAGCACGCGCGCGTCGGTGTCCTGGAAGCCCAGCGACCACAGGCAGTGGTACGCAACCGGCAGCGAGACGATGAACGCGAGCCGGCCGCAGATCCGGTGCGCCGGGCCGACGCTCGCGGGGGCCGCCCACGGGAGCCGGCCGTAGAGCCAGAGCGCGAGCAGCACCTGCACGAGCGCGAGCGCGGCGGCCGCCGTCCCGAGCCAGACCTTCATGGCGATCGTCGACGAGAAGACCAGCGTGAACACGAGCTGCTGGCTCGGGTCGTGGACGCGGCCGTAGATGCCGAGCGCGATCGCGACGGCCGCGCCCGCGGCGGCGACCGCGAGCAGACGTGGCATGGCGGGAGCGGGTGTGGCGGCTTCGGTGGACATCCGGGGGGAACCGAGCTGCGCCGAGGCTCCCACATTCGCGTCGCGCGCGAAAGGGCCCGGCCCGGCTCAGGTCACCGGGACGACCACGCGCTCGGCCTCGTCGGCGGCGCGGTCGATCAACTCGCGCACCTCGTCCTTCGACTGCCGCCACGAGCCGAGCACGTGCCCGGAGACGACGTCGGAGTCGCTGGTGTCCGGCCGCCCCACGCCGACGCGCACGCGCAGGAAGTCCGGGCTGCCGAGGTCGCGCTTCAGCGACTTGAGCCCGTTGTGGCCGGCGAGCCCTCCGCCCTCCTTGACCCGGATGTCGCCGAACGGCAGGTCGATCTCGTCGTGGATGACGACGATGCGGTCGAGCTCGAGCTTGTACGAGCCGCGGGCGGGCCCCACCGAGCGGCCCGAGTCGTTCATGAACGTCTGTGGCTTGAGTACCGCGACGCGCGGGCCGCCCGGGCCGGTCCGGCCCTCGGTCAGCTCACCCGCGAACTTCTTCTTCGGCTTCGGCAGGTCCCAGCGGGCGATCAGCGCGTCGGCGACACGGAAGCCCGCGTTGTGCGGGGAGTTCGCATAGGACGGCCCGGGGTTGCCGAGCCCGACGATCAGCCAGTCGACCGGGGTGGACGAGAAGAGCTTCAGCTCTCGTCGTCCGAGGAGCCGGACTCGCCGCCCTCGCCGGAGGCCTCGGCCTCGCCGCCCTCCTCGCCCTCTGCGGGCTCGATGGGCTCGCCGTCCTCGCCGACCAGCTCGGTCTCGGTCTCGATCTCTTCCTCCACCGGCTCCTGCGTCGGCGGGGTGATCGTGGCGATCACGGTCTCCTCGGGGTCGTCGAGCAGCGTGACGCCCTCGGGGATCGAGACCGCGGACAGCGTGACCGTCGCGTTCATCTCCAGGTCGGAGACGTCGTGCGTGATCGAGTCCGGGATGTCGTCCGGGAGCGCCTCGATGTTGACCTCGCGCGTCTCCTGGCTCAGCACGCCGCCCTCGGTGACGCCGGGGGCCTCGTCGCCGCCCGTGAGCTCGAGCTGGACGACGGCGTGGATCGGCTTGTTCATGTCCACGCGCAGGAGGTCGAGGTGGATCGCCTCGCCGCGCAGCGGATGGTTCTGGACGTCCTTGACGATCACCGGCTGGATGTCGCCGCCGTCGACCTTGAGGTCGAGCACGGCGCCGGCGTGCGCGAGCGTCGCGCGGAGCGCCAGCGCGTCAACTGCGAACGTCAGCGGCTCGTCGCCGCCGCCGTACACGACACCGGGCACCAACCCCTGCTTCCGCAGGCGGCGCGTGGAGCGCGAGCCCTCGACGGCGCGCGCGGTGACCTCGAGTGCTGTGTGGTCCGAACCGGCCATATCGCGCGGCCATGCTAGCGAAGTGGTACTACCAGGACCCTCGGGCGGGTACCTTTGGACCTGATGTCACCGGACGCCGAGCTGATGCTCATCTTCGGCACGCTCCACCTCATCGCGGTGGGGCTCGGCGTGGTGCTGTTCGTGATGTTCCTGCGCTCGGAGACGACGCAGCCGTGGAAGCCGCCCGACGACGAAGACGGCGGCGGGGGCGGCAACGACCGCCTGCCCAGCACGCCCAAGACGTCACCGTCGGGCGGCCTGCCGCTGCCCGACGCCGTGCAGCCGTCGGTCCGCCTGCGCTCGCACGAGCGGCTGCGCGACCTGAAGTCCCGCACGGAGCGCCGCCCGGCCCGCGAGCCGGCGCCGGAGCGCCGGCCCGATCCCGCACCGCTAGCCGCGGGTTTCGCCCTCTGGGCGAACACCCGCTAAGGGAACCTGGCCCCCTGGGCCAGCGTTCCCCGCCCTCTGGGCCAGCGTTACCCGTACTGCTTCGTCGCGACGTAGTTGCGCCGCAGCTCTTCCCAGCCGGGCTTGTGGGAGAGGTCGCCGTAGCGGAGCACGCCCTTCTGATGCAGCGGCGGGGTCGGGCGCGGGTTGCCGCCCTCCCAGCCCGGGCGCACCCGGAACTCGTTGAGCGCCCAGTAGACGGCGCCGCTCAGCCACGGCTTCGACGCGTAGGTGGCGAGGTGGAAGTTGATGAAGTCCTGCTGGAAGGCCCACGTGCCCTTTTCCTCCACCGGGCCGTCGCGGTTGGCCTCGGCGCCGAACTCGGTGACCATGAGCGCCTGCTTCGGGTAGCACGCGCGCACCGAGTCGAGCCACGCGGACAGCTTCGTGCGGTCGAAGACGAGGCCGCTGGGGCCGGGATACCAGCCGAAGTAGCTGTTGACCCCGATCACGTCGAGCGGCGCGTAGGCCTTCTGGCAGCCGACCGTCGGGTAGCCCGCCACCGCGAGGCCGACCGGGCGGCTCGGGTCGAGCGCCTTGGCCTGGCGGACGGCGTTCTTGATGTAGTTGGCCTGGGTCGGGCCGGGCCGGGCGGAGAGCTCGTTGGCGATCGACCACAGCAGCACCGACGGGTGGTTCTGGTTCGCGATGATGTTCTTCTCGAGCTCCTTGGCCGCCAGCGTCGTCACCAGGTTCTTGGCCAGGTTGGCGGTCTTGATCGCGTAGACGGGGATCTCCGACCAGATCAGCAGCCCCTGCGCGTCGGCGAGCTCGTGCGTGTAGGGGTGCATCGGATAGTGGGTGCGCATCAGCGTCGCGCCCACCGCCTTCGTCTCCGCCACGAGCCGCCGGCGGAACGCGTTGTCGACCGCGAAGCCCTGCTCCTTGGAGTCCTCGTGCAAGCCGACGCCGCGGATGTTCACGCGGGCGCCGTTGAGGATCAGGTGCCCGTCGCTCGACACCCGGATCGAGCGGATGCCGGTCTTCAGCCGGTAGGTGCCGACCGCGCGGCCGCCTGCGCTCGCGCGCAGGTTGACCTTGTAGAGGTAGGGCCGCGCCGGCGACCACACGCGCGGGTTCGGCATCCGGAACGTGGTCGTGAACGAGGTGACCCCGTTCCGGGAGATGCCCCGCGAGCCGAGGTTCAGCCGGCGCGAGCCGAAATTGCCCGTCACGCGCACGTTCTGGCCGCTGCCCCTGACGTTGCGGAGGATGGCCTTGACCTGGACGCTGGCCGTGCAGCTCGCGCACGCCAGCCTCGGGATTACGCGCACGGACTTCCAGTCGACCGTGTCGAGCCGCTTGAGGTAGACCTCGCGCTGGAGGCCCGAGTAGTTCCACCATCCGCCGGTCGGCGCGCCGTTGGTGGCGAGGCCGGAGGGCGGGAAGTCGGTGGAGCGGCGCTTGGAGTCGACGCGGATCACGAGCCGGTTGGTGCCGCGGCGCTTGAGGCCGTTGAGGCGGAACTCGAACGGGATGTAGGCGCCGCGGTTGCCGCCGACGCGCCGGCCGTTGAGCCACACCTGCGAGCGGTAGTTGACCGACTCGAAGCGCACCGCCCACTCGAGCGCGCGGCTCGCGTCGGGCAGCGAGAAGTCCTTGCGGTACCAGCCGATCCCGCCGATCATCGACTGCGGCGAGTCGTCCCCGAGGTTCCACACGTTCGGGGCCTTGACCTTGCTCCAGCCAGCAGTGCTCCCGCTGCGGTTCCACTTGCTCCCGAGGCCCTTGTTGCTCGGGTCGAGGCGGAACAGCCACGTGCCGTCCATCAGGTAGCGGCCGGAGGGGCCCTCGTAGTAGAGGGTCTTCTTGGAAGGCTTGTCAGCGGCCGCCGCGGCGCCGGGCAGTGCCAGCGCGAGCAGTGCGAACAGGGGCAGGATCAGTTTCAGGGGGCCTCGCATCCGCGGCATCACAACACAGTCGTCGGCGGGAAGTCGCGGCAACGTCTACGGACACGCCGCATCGAGCGGGATCGGCTTCGAGATCGCCAGCAGCTCGACCCCGCCGCCGGTGAGCGGCCCCTCGCGCCTCGCCTTGACGCACTGGACCACCGGCAGCGAGTCGCCGGCCCGCCACGCGACCCGCCCCGTTCCCGAGCGCCGGGTCATCGTCACCCGCACCGACGGCCGGTAGGTGAGGATCTCGACCTCGCCCGGCCGCTCGAGCTCCGCCACCCGGTCGCGGGTCACGCGCGCGCACGCGGGCTCGGCCGCGCAGGCGGGCAGCTCCTCGAGCACCGCGTCGGCGTCGCCGCGCGCCTGCGCCTGCACGACGTCGAGCACCCGCGAGCGCTCGGCGCCCGGGCCGGTCAGCGAGCGCGCGAGCAGGAACGAGATGCCGAGGAAGACGAACGTCCCGAAGACGATCGCGGTGATGACGGTGACGCGGCGCACGGCCGCGGGAGGCTGCTAGCCCGTTTCGTGGAAGTCGTCGCCCGAGAGCTCGAGGAAGCGCTCGACCGAGGCCTCCTGCTGGGCGAGCCGCTCACCGGCGCGGATCGCGTGCTCGGCGGCGTGCTCGAGGAAGTCCTCGAGGCAGCGCTCGGGGTCGTCGGGCAGCGGGTAGACGCGCGCGACGTCCTGCTGCGCGCACGCGATGCCCATCGGCGGCCGGCCCTCGGCCAGCGGGCGCGCGTTGCACACAGCGGTGACGACGATCTGCTTCTCGGGCGCCACCAGCGCGGCCGGCAGCAGCCGGTGCGCGGGCAGGCGGACGTCGAGCCCGATCCGGCGGTCGACGTCGACGCGCGAGTGCACGAGGTCCTCGAACGGCTCCTGCCACACCGACAGCACGGTGTCGGCGGCGGCCAGCGCGTCGCGCAGCTCGCCGGCCTGCTGGGCGTAGAGCTCCTCGGCCTCGTCGCGGTCGCGCGCGGAGGCGAGGTCGAGGTCGCACGGCACCCGCAGCAGCTCGTCGGGGCCGACGGCGCTGCCCGCCCCGCGCCCGCCGTGGGTGATGTAGGTCTGGATCGTGCCGAGGTCGCGGCGGCCGTGGAAGACGACGGTCAGCGTGTCGCACAGAGGCAGCCCGCCCACCCGGAGCGCGACCGCAGCCGAGGCGTCCTGATCGATCAGGGCTCTGCGGAGGAGGTCGTCGGCGTGGTCGTCCATGTCTATTTATCGGCTGCTCGTGCACTGATTGTTACCGAAGGAATGGACAGTGGATAGCCTCCCGCCTCGATGAAGCTCCTTTACAAGCCGTTCGGGCTGGTCCTCGGCATCCTCGGCGGCCTCCTCGGCAAGCAGGTGTTCGACTACGTGTGGACGAGGCTGGACGACGAGGAGCCGCCCGAGGCGACGACCAAGGAGGCCACCTGGCCGAAGGTGCTCGCCGCCGCGGCTGTCGAAGGCGTCTCGTTCAAGCTCACGCGCGCGGCGGTCGACCGCTACGGCGCCAAGGGCTGGTACTACCTGACCGGCTCGTGGCCGGGCGAGACGCGCCCGGACCCTGAGTAGAGCTCGTCGATCTCGCCCGCGTAGCGCGTGGCGATCGCGCGCCGCCGGAGCTTGACGGTCGGCGTCAGCTCCTCCCCGCCGGGCAGCCACTCGACCGGCAGGATCGTGAAGCGCTTGACCCGCTCGGCGCGCGAGAGCCCGGCGTTGGCGGCCTCGACGGCGGCGTGCACCGCCGCGCGCACCTCCGGGTGAGTGGCGAGCGCCTGCACGCTGGCGTCGTCGATCCCGTGCTCGGCCGCGAAGTCGACGGCGACGTCGGGGTCGAGCACGATCAGCGCCGCCACGTAGGGGCGGCGGTCGCCGACCGCCGCGGCGTGGGCGATCAGCAGCGAGGCCGCCTCGACCCGCATCTCGATGTTGGCCGGCGAGACGTTCTTGCCGCCCGCGGTGACGATCAGCTCCTTCTTGCGGTCGACGATCGAGACGTAGTTGTCCTCGATGTGGGCGATGTCGCCGGTGCGCATCCAGCCGTCGGCGGCGAACGCCTCGGCGGTCGCGCCGGGGTCGTCGCGGTAGCCGCGCATCACCGTCGGGCCGCGGACGAGGATCTCGCCGTCGGCGGCCAGATCGAGCTCGACGCCGGGCAGCGGCGTCCCGCAGGTGCCGAGCCGGATCGCGTCCGGCGGGCTGCCGGTGGAGGCGCCGGCCGTCTCGGACATCCCCCAGCCCTCGCTGATCGGGAGCCCGAGCGCCTCGAAGTAGCGCAGGACGTCGATCGGCATCGGCGCCGCGCCGCCGCCGAGGTGCTCGGCGGCGTCGAGCCCGAGCCGCTCGCGCAGCACCGCGCGCTCCTCGTCCGACAGCCGGCCGGGATCCGTGACGCCCTGGCCGACGAGCGCCTTGTGGAGCTTCTCCCAGATCCGCGGCACCGCGCCCCAGCGGGTCGGCCGGATGCTCGGGAGCAGGAAGATCACCGTCCGCAGGTCGCCGACCGAGGTGACGCTGAAGCCGTGGGTGAGCGACGCCCACCAGTGACTGCTCCAGCGGTCGACGACGTGCGCGCTCGGGAGGTAGGACATCGTGCGGCCGCCGGGGGTGAGCGGGAAGCGCTCGGCGCAGGCGACGCACTCGGCCATCGCGTTGCCGTGGGTGAGCTCGACGCCCTTGGGCGGCCCGGTGGTGCCCGAGGTGTAGATGATCGTCGCGAGATCGCCGGGCGCGACCGCCTGCCAGGTCTCGGCGAAGCGGAAGCTCGAGGCGCCCGTCCCCTCGAGCTCGGCGAGGCTCATGATGTCGTCGTCGGCGCCGTCGAGCTGGACGATGTGGGCGACGTCGAGGACGTGGCGGCGGGCTTCCTGCACGCTGGCGAGGAAGTGCTTCTCGGTGACCACCACGCGGGCCCCGGAGTTGCGGAGCTGGTGGGCGACCTGCTCGGGCGTGCACGTGTTGTAGATCGAGAACGGCGCGGCGCCGAGGTGCAGTGCGGCGGTGTCGACGAGGTGGAACTCGGGCCGGTTGAGCAGCATGATCGCGACGCTGTCGCCGCGCTCGACGCCGAGCCGTGCGAGCCCGGCGGCGATGGCCTCGACGCGCTGGGCGTACTCGCGCCAGGTGATGGCGACCTGGTCGCCGGGGTTGCGCAGCGCGATCTCGTCCGGTCGCTCCGCGGCGGTGGTCTGGAACGCGTGACAGAGCGTCGGCGCGTCGAGCGCCGCGGGGCGCGTCGCGGCGGCGGGCGCGACCGCGTGGAGATCCATGGCGCGACCCTAACTCAAGCGCCGCCGCCCCGCAGGACGAATCCGCGCTCGGCGAGCGTGGCCAGCTGATCCTCGAAACGGCCGAAGTCGCGGGCGAGCAGCGCGTCGAGCGGGCGCCCCGCCGGCCCCTCGCGGCGGACCCAGCGCCGCAGCACCGGAGCGCCCGCCTGCTCCTCGGCCTCGGCCAGCAGGTCGAGCAGGATCGGCAGCTCCGGCCGGTGGTCGAGGTCGCCGCCGACGATCTCCAGCGGGCCGGCGTCGAGCACGGTGAGCAGCTCGTCGTCGTCCAGCCCCAGCAGCTCCTGGAGGCGGGCGGCGCTCAGAACAGCTGGTTCTCCACCGGCCGTGATGGCTGGTATCGGCCCGTATCGGCAAGTGCGGGGTTAGCAGGGGAAACACGACCGCCGGGCCGTCCCTCGTGGCGGCCCGTGTCGCCACGTTCGGCTGCGTTCGTTGACATCACGTGGACATCCTAGGCGCGCGCGGGCGCGCCCGCGTCGCGCGAGCTACCGGCGGTAGAGCACCTCGAGCGCGTCCAGGTCCTGCCGGACAACACCGAATCGAGTTCGCGAGATCGCCGAACGGGTCACTGACATCAGCGGACACGCCGAGCAGCTCGAACTCGCCAGGCGACGTGAGGACGACGGCGGCGGCGCCCGCATGGCGCTGCTCGCGATCCGGGACCTGTTCGGAGACCGCGAGCACGTGGCCACGAAAGAGATCGTCACGGCCTTGAACGCGGACGAGGAGCTGCCGTTCGGTGGCTACCGGGACGGCAAGGGCCTCAATGGCCAGAGCCTCGGCAACTTGCTGAAGCGCGTTCAGCCTGCCGTCGGCATCCAAGAGCAGATCGCGGACGCCTATCGGCGGATGGCCTGGCGACGGGCGCGCCGTCAGCGCCATCCGCGGGGCCGCTGCAACCCCTCGATCACCGCCACGACATGCCCGGGGTTGAAGACCGCCATGTGGGAGCGTGAAGGCTGCAGCCGCCCGCCGCTGCTCTCCGCACGCACCTGGATGGGTTCGCCCGCCTTGATCCGGTCCCGCAGCTTTCCGGAGATAGCACCTGGCTCTCGATCCTCGAACTCCTGTTCGTCGACATACGTGATCCAGGTACCGGTGATCGTGCGGATCTCGACCTCGATATTCATCCTTGAACTCCTGATCGTCGACATACCGTGATCCAGGCATCGAAGATCGTGCGGATCTCGACCCCGATCTTCAGGCTCAGTCCGAGTTGTACCCACGTTAGTTCCTTACTGCACAAGCTCGCCAGCCTTCGTCCGCGGACGATTGCCGCGTCACGGGGAGCGGTTGGCGTGGTGGGGCGGGCTCGAGCGTCCTTGCCGCATCCATCGCCCGCCTCACCACTGTGGAAAACAACGCGCTGCCACGTCCGCTCGCGCGTGGCATAGACGCATGTACGGCGCCGCGCGGATCGTTTGGGCTGCGCAAGGGCGGCTCACACGTGCGGTCTCAGCGCTTCGACCGCGGCGTCGGCCTCCTGGGCGAGCGTAGGCACGAAATCCGTAACGACTGTGTGTTCGTTCGCGGTGACGGCCGCGAAGGCGGTGTAGGCCGTCGAGACCGCCAGCCACGTGTCGCGATCATCGATGGTGGCCAGGACGTCGGCGTACTTCGTCCAGTCGACTGGTCTAAAGGAAAGAGGACGCGGACACGGCGTCTGACATCGGCTTGGCCCGGCCCACCGAGGCGTTGTTCCGAGCAGTCGAGCGTGACCATCGTCACGACGCGATCAAGCATCCAGGCCGCGACGGCATGACCGCACTCGTGGGCTGCGAGCCGCCGCCTGTCGAGGCCGTAGCTCATCGCTCTCCCGGGAGCAGTCCAGCCCACGCCTCCCGGAAGTCGTCTGTCTCCTTCCGCAACCGCGCTGCGTCGAGCCGCTCGAGCTGCCGGAACCCGTCATGCCGACCTCGGATGCGATGGCCGCCGAGGTGGTCGCCGCGCAGCTCGTGGACACGCCGTTGACAAAACTGGCCGCGAACGACGCTCTTGAGCCACGCCTAGCCCCGTAGGCTAGAACAGCTGGTTCTCGCCGCCGAACACCTCGGACACGGAGTCGTCGGTGAAGATGCGGCGGATCGAGTCGGTGAGCAGGTCCGCGCACGAGAGCACGCGGACGTTGTCCGGCGCGCCGGGGAGCAGCGGGATCGTGTCCGTCACGACCACCTGCTCGAAGTTCGCCGACGCCAGGTTCTCGGCCGTGACCTCGCTGAACACCGCGTGGGTGGCGGCGGCGTAGACGCGCTGGGCGCCCTCGTCGATGACGGTCTGCGCGGCGGCCTTGAGCGTGCCGGCGGTGCCGATCATGTCGTCGACGAGCACCGCGGTCTTGCCCGCGACGTCGCCGATCACGTAGCCGATCTCGGCGACCTGCTGGGCCGGGCGCTCCTTGTTGAGGATCGCCAGCTCGGCCCCGATCTTCGAGGCGAAGTTCTTGGCCAGCTTCACGCGCCCGGCGTCCGGCGAGACGACCACGAGGTCCTCGAGCCGGAGGTCGGAGAAGTACTGCGTGAGCATGAACAGCGCGGTCATGTGGTCGACCGGCTTGGAGAAGAAGCCCTGGATCTGGCCGGCGTGGAGGTCCATCGTCAGCACGCGGTCGGCGCCCGCGGACTCGAGCGCGCGGGCGACGAGGCGGGCGGAGATCGGCTCGCGCGGCGAGGACTTCTTGTCCTGGCGCGAGTAGCCGAACCACGGGGTGACGGCGATCACGCGGTGGGCCGAGGCGCCGACCGCCGCGTCGATCATCAGCAGCAGCTCCATCAGCGAGTCGTTCGGCGTCATCCCCATCGCCGCGTTGCCGCAGGTCGGCTGGACGATGAAGACGTCGGCGCCGCGGATCGACTCCTGGTAGCGGCAGTAGACCTCGCCGTCGGCGAACGTCTTGAGCGTCACGCCGCCGAGATCGACCCCCAGCTTGCTGCCGATCCGGGCCGCCAGCTCGGGGTTCGCGCGGCCCGTGAAGAGCATCAGGCGCTTGCCGTACGCAAGCTCGAGGGAGGTGGCCGGGAGGGGGTGGGGATCCAGCGCGCTCACCGCAGGGCTGAGTGTACGCACGGGTGCTGACGTCGCGTTGTCTGTCATCGCTCTTTGCGAGGAGCGCGCTCCGCGTAGCCCTCGATGTTGCGCTGACGCTCGCGCGCGATGCCCAGCGCGTCGGGCGGCACGTCGTCGGTGATCACCGAGCCGGCGCCGGTGTACGCGCCGTCGCCGATCTTCACGGGCGCGACGAACGAGGTGTGAACGCTGACGCGGACGTTCGCCCCGATCGTGGTCCGGTGCTTGTTGGCGCCGTCGTAGTTCGCGGTGATCGTGCCGGCGCCGATGTTGGAGCCGGCGCCGACGTCGGCGTCGCCGACGTAGGAGAGGTGGGGCACCTTCGTGCCCTCGCCGATCTCGGAGTTCTTGATCTCCACGAACGTGCCGGCCTTCGCCTTGTCGCGGAGGTGGGCGTTCGGGCGGAGGTAGGCAAAGGGGCCGACGCTGACGCCGTTCTCGAGCCGGGCGCCGTCGAGGTAGGAGTGCACGATCCGGCACTCCTCGCCGGCGGTCGTGTCGATCAGCGTGGTCAGCGGGCCGATCTCGCAGCGGGCGCCGATCTTCGTGGCGCCGCGGAGGAACGTGCTCGGCTCGATGATCGTGTCCTTGCCGATCTCGACGTCGGCCTCGATCAGCGTGGAGGCGGGGTCGACGATCGTCACGCCGTTGAGCTGGTGCTCGCGGTGGATGCGCTCCTGGGCGAGCCGGCGGGCTTCGGCGAGCTCGACGCGGGTGTTGACGCCGAGCGTGAGCGCCGAGTCGGTGACGACGTGGGCGGCGATCTCCTTGCCGTCGGCGCGCATCAGCGGCAGCACGTCGGGCAGGTAGAGCTCGCCCTGGGCGTTGTTGGACGTGAGCTCGCCTAGGGCCTTGACGAGGTCTCCGCCGGCGAAGGCGTAGATGCCGGTGTTGACCTCCCGGATCGCCTCCTCCTCGGGCGTGGCGTCGCCGGGCTTCTTCGTCTCCACCACGCGCTCGACGCTGCCGTCGGCACCCCTGACCACGCGCCCGTAGCCGCGCGGGTCCTCGAGCTCCATGGTCGCCATCGTGGCCGCGGCTCCCGACTCTTCGTGCGCGGTGGCGAGAGCGGCGATGGCGTCCGCGGTGATCAGCGGGACGTCGCCGTAGAGCACGAGCACGATGTCGTCGTGGGCGATGTGATCGGTCGCGGAGCGCACCGCGTCACCGGTCCCGTTCGGCTCTTCCTGGATCGCGACCACGACGCCTTCGGGAAGCGCTTCTGCGAGCGCGCGCTTCGGCCCGTCGATCACCACGACCTTGCCGGCGCCGGCCTCGTGGGCCGCAGCGATCGGCCACTCGATCATGGGCCGCCCGGAGATCGGGTGGAGCACTTTCGGGAGATCCGAGCGCATGCGGGTGCCCTCGCCGGCAGCGAGGATCAGCACGGTGGGAGCGCGCACGCGAGGCATCGTAGTATCGGCACGCGGACCGCCCTTGGGGGGTGGTCTATTGGCCAGACACCGGGTTTTGGTCCGCGAGGACCGGGTTCGATTCCTGGCCCCCCAGTCGGATCGAACGTCCGGGACGGATGCGAACATGTGTTCGTGTCAAGAGCGGGCCCGCGTTACTCCGAAGACAAGGCTCGGGACGCGATCATCGAGTCGTACTCGTACGCCGAGGCGCTGCGGAAGCTCGGCATGCGCCCTGCCGGCGGGAACTGGAAAACGCTACGCCGCTACGCCACCGAGGTCTGGCGGCATCCCAGCCGATCATTTCGATCCGCGTCGCCAGCAACGCGAGGCCCTGGCACGCCGCAAGGTGACCCCGCTCGAGGACCTGCTCGTGCGACGACTGCACGTACAGCCGCCGGAAGCTCAAGCAGCGGCTGTACGCGGTACGGCCTCAAGCAGCGGCGCTGCGAGCTGTGCGGCCAGGGCGAGTCTGGCAGGGTCGGGAGATGGCGCTGATCCTCGATCACATCAGCGGCGTCGCCACCGACAATCGGATCGAGAACCTGCGCATCGTCTGCCCGAACTGCGCGGCGACACTCGACTACGCACTGCGGTCGGAACGTGAAGCTGGTTCGACCGTGCGTGACATGCGGCGAGCCGTTCCATTCATGACGTCGCGGCTCAGCGGCACTGTTCCCGGGCCTGCGGCGGGCGATCGGCCGCGAGTCTCGAAGCGGCAGAGCGGGCACGCACCGTCGAGCGGCCTCCGTACGAGCAGCTGATGCGGGAGATCGCGGAGACGAGCTGGTCGGCGGTCGGGCGCAAGTACGGCGTGTCCGACAACGCGGTGCGGAAGTGGGTGCGGTGGTACGAGGCGGAGGCGCGCGGGGCTGCCGCGTGAGTCAGCGGCGCGGGTGCTGGATGTACCACTCGACGAAGCGCGTGCAGCGGCCGTCGTCGCCGAACTCGAGCTGCCAGAGGTTCGAGAACACCTCGCCGTCGGTGTAGCGCGTCTCGCCGGTCGCGATCGCCTCGGCGCCGGAGATGAGGGCGGGGCGGTAGTCGGCCTCCCAGGAGTCGGGCTCGTCCTGGTCCTCGAGCCAGGAGTCGGCGACGGCCTCGGCGCCGGTCATCGGCTCGCCGTAGGGCTCGTAGGCGTAGGAGACGTCGCTCGGAGAACAGGGCGACGATCGCGTCGCGGTCGTAGCTGCGCCAGGCGGCGACGTAGTCGTCGAGCCAGCGCTGAACCTGCTCGGGCGTCACCATGGCGGCGAGTCTATGGTCACGATCCGGCCGGAGCGCCCCGAGGACCACGACGCCGTGCGCGCCGTCAATGACGGGGCGTTCGGCGAGGGGTCGCCCGAGGGCGGGCTCGTCGATGCGCTGCGGGAGGAAGGTGCGCACGTGCCGGAGTTGTGCCTCGTCGCGGTCGAGGGCGACGAGGTCGTCGGCCACATCCTGTTCAGCCGCGCGCGCCTGGCGTCCGGCCACGAGGTGCTCGCGCTGGCGCCGATGGCGGTGCTGCCGGCACACCAGCGCTCCGGGGTCGGGTCGCAGCTCGCGACCGACGCGCTGAGTCGGGCCGCGGCGACGGACTTCCCGCTCGTCGTCGTCCTCGGCCATCCCGAGTACTACCCGCGCTTCGGCTTCGAGCCGGCGGCGGCGCACGGTGTCGAGGCGCCGTGGGAGGTGCCGCCCGAGGCGTGGATGGTGCTTCCGCTGCCCGCGCACGATCCCGCCGCGAAGGGCGTGGTCACGTACGCGCGCGCGTTTGACACCGTCACGTAGGCGCGCTCGCACCCGGACCCCGGCGATACAGTGGCGCCGCTGATGCGCGCCCGCCACCTCGCCGCCGCCTTCGGGGCGGCCCTTCTCGCGGGCGTCGTGCCGGACGTCGCGCGGGCCGGCGATCCGATCATGCCCCTCGGCGAGCTCCGGCCCGGGATGCAGTGCACGGGCTACTCGGTGATCCAGGGGACGCAGATCAGCGCGTTCGACGTCCAGATCGTCGACGTCGTGTCGGGCGACGCGTCGGCCAACGACGGGCCGCGGATCCTCATCCGCGTCTCCGGGCCGGCCGTGGACGCGACCGGCGTCGGCCCCGGCTTCTCCGGGTCGCCGATCTACTGCGGCGGGCGCAACGCGGGCGCGATCTCCGAGGCGATCGGCGAGTACGGCGGCAAGACCGTCCTCGCCACGCCGATCGAGGAGATCCTGGCCAACCCGCCCGACGCGCCGCAGGGTTCGCCGGTCGCTCGCCGCTCCCGCATCGGGCGCGTGCTGCCGCTGGCCGAGCCGCTCACCGTCTCCGGGCTCAACCGCGGGCTGGCGCGGAAGCTGACCGAGGCGGGCGACAAGGCGAGCCGGAAGATCCTCGCCGCCCCCGCCGCGCCGCTCACCCCCTTCCCCGCCGCCCCGCCGCGCCCCGGCTCGGCGATGAGCGTCGGCTACTCGTCCGGCGATCTCGCGGTCGGCGCGGTCGGCACCGTCGCCTACGTCGACGGCAATCGCGTGTGGGGCTTCGGCCACCCGTTCGAGAACTCCGGCCTGCGCGCGCTGCTGCTCCAGGACGCCTACGTCTACACCGTGATCTCGAACCCGAACGCGGGCGACGAGACCGGCTCGACCTACAAGCTCGCCGCCGCCGGCCACGACCTCGGCACGATCTCCAACGACGCCACCGCCGCCGTCGTCGGCCGCGCCGGGCGCGACGCCGCCGACCGTCCCGGTCCGCATCTTCAGCCACGACGAGGACACCGGCGAGGAGTCGGTGCTCGGCTCGCGCGTGGTCGACGAGACCGACGCCGGCACCCCCACCGGTGGCTCCGCGCTCAGCTTCGTCGCGCCGCTCGCGCTCGCCCAGGGCGCCTCGGCGATCCTGCGCAGCGCGCCGGGCAAGCTCAGCGGCACCGTCTGCATCCAGATCACGCTGCGCGAGCGCAAGCGCCCGCTGCGGCTGTGCAACCGCTACGTGTCGGCGATCGCGCCGTCCGACCCCGAGGCCGGCGCCAACATCGTCGCCGCCGGCGGGGCCTCCGACGCGCTCGCCGCGCTGACCGAGATCGACGACTACAAGCCGCGCGCGCTCCACGTCACCGAGTTCGCCGCGCGCGTCACGCTCCGCCGCGGGCTGCGCCAGGCCTTCCTGCGCCGAGTCGAGCTGCCGCGCCGCGTCCGCCCCGGCCGCCGCGTGCGTGCCCGCATGCACCTGCAGGTCGTCCGCGGCCCGCGGATCACCCGCACCTTCCGCCTGCGGATCCCGAGCGGCCTGCGCCGCGGGACCCGGCAGCTGACGTTCCTCGGCCACGACGTCGACGACCCCGACTCCGACCTGTTCGGCGCGCTCGTCGAGACGATCATCATCGGCGGCGACGAGGAAGGCGACTCCACCGGCCGCGAGGGTCCCCGCAGCCTCGACGGGCTCGCCCGCCGGATCAGCGACCTGCAGCGCTACGACGGCGTCCGCTTGCGCGCCGGCGGCGTCCGCACCAGGGCCTACCGCGATCGCGAGCTGCGGATCTCCGGCCGCGTGTCGACCAGCGTGCGCGTCGTCCGCAAACGCAGGTAACCGCGCAACCCTTCCTAAGCGGAGCCGTTCTGGAGAGTGGTTCCACTTCTCCAGACCTCCAAGGGGGTTGCCATGAAGGCTCGCACCCTCGCCGCGCTCGCGGCGAGCTCAGTCCTGGCCGTGCCGACGGCCGCTCAGGCGGACGTCTTCAACGGCCGTATCGCGTTCTCGAGCTTCCGCGCCAGTCCGGGCGAGCTCACGGGCGACATCTACAGCATCAACCACGACGGGACGGACCTGCGCCTCCTGACGACCAAGAACGAGAAGGAGGACGACGCGCAGTCCGATTGGGCGCCCGACGGACGCGACATCGCCTACCGGATCCGCAAGCCCGGCTCGCCGATCAACTTCGAGGTGTCCCGGATGCGCGCCGATGGCTCGGTGCCCACCCGGCTCACGTTCTCCGAAGTCGGCGAGGCTTCCAGCCAGCCGACCTGGTGGCCGGACCGCAGCCGCATGCTGTTCCGCGTCAGCGGGCCGGGCGTCTCGAGCATGTGGACGATGAACACGGACGGGAAGAACCCCGCGCTGCTCTTCGACCCGCCGCGACACCAGTTCTACCCCAGCGTCTCGCCCGACGGGAAGAAGCTGCTGTTCTCGAGCGTGGAGGTCGGCTCCACTGATCGAGCGATCGAGACGATGCCCGTCGCCGGCGGTGAGGTGACGACGCTGCTCGACCACCCGACTCGCCTACGACTCCGCGCCCGCCTGGTCACCGGACGGCACCAGGATCGCGTTCGAGTCGAACGTGAACGTGCGCGGCCTCAATCCGGGCAACGACATGGAGATCTGGGTCATGGACGCCGACGGCACCAACGCGCTCCCGATCACCCACAACGATGCGCATGACGAGGGTCCCGCGTGGTCGCCCGACGGCACGATGCTCGCCTACTCGAGCGGGCCCGGCAACCTCCAGGTCGACATCAAGATCATGACCACGGCCGGTGTGCACCTCCGCACGCTGACCGACTACGCCGGCCGCGACGAGTCGCCCGACTGGCAGCCGATCCCCGCGCCGGACACCGAGCGCGTCTGCGAGGGCGACGTCCGCGTCACGAAGGTCCGCTGCCGCAAGGCGCTGCGCCTGGCCGAGCGCTGGGCGGAGGGCGGCAAGCTTCGCCGCTGGGACGTCGAGGCCGAGGACTTCGGCGGCGTGACGCGGGTCATCCTGACCCGCGACGGCAAGCACGGCCACCGGCACGGAAGCCGCCGCGAGCGGGTGGTGACCTTCCTCCACCAGCCCGCGGCTGCGGTGCCCGAGGCGAGCTAGGCGGCGGCGGTCACCCCGAGCTCGCTCGCGACGGCGTCGAGGGCGTCGGAGATCGCGTTCGTCGCGGTCTCCACGTCCTCGCGCGTCGCGATCAGCGGCGGCGAGATCGCCACCGCGTCGCCGAGCGGCCGGATCAGCACACCGTGGTCGCGCGCATGGGCGAACACCCGCAGCGGCGCCTTCGGCTCACGCTCCAGCGCCTCGCGCGACAGGCCGAGCGCGCCCAGCGCACCGATGCCGGCCCGCACCTCGCCGACCAGCGCGTGCGACTCGAGCGGCCCGGAACGCCGAAGCGATCTCGTCCTGCAGCTCGAGCCCGCGCGCGAGCAGCCCCTCGCGCTCGATGATGTCGAGGTTCGCCAGCGCGACCGCGCAGCACGTCGGGTGCCCCGCGTAGGTCGGCCCGTGGCGGAACCACGGCGGGTTCGGCTCGTCCCAGAACGGCGCCGCGATGGTGCCGCTGACGACGACGCCGCCGAGCGGCAGGTAGCCGCTGGTGACGCCCTTGGCGAACACGACCATGTCCGGCCGCACGCCCCAGCGCTCGGGCCCGAACCACTCGCCGAGCCGCCCGAAGCCGGCGATCACGGCGTCGCTGACGTGGAGCACGCCGGTGCGCTTGCAGAGCGCGTCGAGCCCCTCGATGTAGCCGTCGCGCGGCTGGTGCACGCCGCCGGCGCCGATCACCGGCTCGACGAACACGGCGGCGACGCGCTCGGCGCCCACGCGCTCGATCTCGGCCTCCAGGGCCTCAAGGGAGTCGTGCGGGACCTGCGAGGCGTCCGGATCCAGCGGTCCGACGTCGGCGCGGTTGGCGGCGATGCCGCCGATGCTCGTGCCCAGCCCGTGGGTGCCGTGGTAGCCCTGCGAGCGCGAGATCAGGTGCACGCGCTCGGGCTGGCCGATGGCGGCGAAGTAGCGCCGGGCGAGCTTCGCGGCGGTGTCGATCGAGTCGCCGCCGCCGCTGGTGAGGAAGATGCGCGCGTCGTCGACCGGGGCCAGCGACGGCGAGCCGGTCGGTCAGCTCGCGCGCGGGCGCGTTGTTGAAGGCGCCGAAGGCGCCGTAGGTCGCCAGCTCGCGCATCTGCGCGGCGGCCGCGTCGGCGAGCTCGGTGCGGCCGTGGCCGACGTTGACGTTCCAGAGGCTGGCGGTGCCGTCGAGATAGCGGCGGCCGTCCTCGTCGGTCACGTGGACGCCGTCGCCGCTGACGAGGGTCAGCTCGGCGGAGCGGACCGCGTGCATGTCTGCGAACGGATGCCAGAAGCGCGAGTCAGATGAGGCCATCGACTCAACCTAGCCGACGCTTCGCGGCCCGGGTGTCACAAGCTGACGACGCGCGTCAGCCGGAGCGGTGGAATCGGTAGACGATCCCGGAGGGAGCGAGCGCAGCCTCCTCCACCTTCGGCACCGCGGCCGTGAGCACGCGCGCGAAGGTGTCCGTGCTGGCCGCGATCAGCTCGAGCAGCCGCTCGACCGGCGTCGGCTCCGCCTGCACGCCGTTGGCGTAGTCGGTCGCGTAGCCGATCAGCGCGAACGGCAGCTCGGCCTCGCCGGCCAGCACGGTCTCCGGCCCGGCGGTCTGCGAGACGGCGGTCACGCCCGCCGCCGCCAGCCCGCGGATCTCGGCCTTCGTGTTGAAGCGCGGCCCGTCGACGTGGCCGTAGCAGCCGCCGTCGCGCATCGTCAGACCGGCCTCCGCCGCGCCGGCCAGCAGCGCCGAGCGCAGCGGCGGCGAGTAGGGGTCCTCGTAGATCCAGTGGCCGCGGTCGTGGTGGCCGGCGTCCTGGTGGAACGTGCACAGCCGCCCGTCGGGCAGCCGGTTGGCGAGGAAGTGCAGGTCGTCGAAGCAGATCAGCGTGCCGAGCTCGACGCCCGGGTCGACCGCGCCGCACACCGTCACCGCCAGCACGCCGGCCGCGCCGAGCTGCTTGAGCGCGGCGAGGTTGGCAAGGTGGGTGACGTGGTTGGAGAGCCGCACGTGGCCCTCCTCGTGGCGCGAGATGTGCAGCACCTCGACGCCCGCGAACGTCCCGCGCGAGACGAACGCGTCGCCCCAGTCGGTCGCCACCGGCTCCGGCCCGGTGCCCTCGAAGCCGGGCAGCGAATAGGTCCCCGAGCCGGTGATGATCCCCAGCGCCATCGCTGGCCGGAGCCTAGTCTCTCCTGCTTGGCCTGGGTCGCCCGCAACCTCGTGATCGCCGTCGCGTGCGCGATCGCCGGCTTCGTGATCGTCGCGCTCGCCGGCGCCGCCGGCCTGCGCGTGGCGAGCGAGGACCCGATCGACGCGGGCGAGTACGTGTTCACGCTCGCGCTCTCGGCGCTGTGGGTCTGGCCGCTGTACATGGTCGCCCTCTACCTGCTCGGCCGCCACGGGCGCTTCCGCCTGTGGGCCCTCGTGCTCTGCCCCCTGCTCGTGGCCGGGATGACGATCGCCAACCTCGCGCTCCAGGTGCCCGAGGTGCAGGCGACCGACCTCGCCTGCGTGCTGTTCGCGCTCACGGTTCGCCCGCCCGGTCCCGTGCCAAGAGGGGACCGGGTCCCAGCAGCAGGTTGAGCCCCGCGCCTCTTGGAGGGGCATCCCGCGCGCGATCTGCTTCCGGGCATGGTGCGCGGACAGCGGGGTCAGACGACGGCGGAGTACATGGGCGTGCTGCTGCTCGTGGCCGTCATCGTCGGCGCGCTCGTCTCGAGCGGCATCGGCACCACGATCGCCGCGCGCGCGTCGGAGGCGGTGTGCGCGATCGCCGGCGGAGGCTGCGAGGCGACCGCCGGCACGAGCAGCGCGGACGCGGCGCGCGACCTGCAGAACCGCCTGGGGGAGCTCGAGGGCGCTCGTCAACGCCCAGGGCGGCGCGATCGAGGACCTCGCCGAGCAGGCGCAGGCCGCGCTCGACCGCGGTGACCTCGACGAGGCGCGCGAGCTCGTCGAGCGGCTCGAGTTCTACCGCGCGCTCTTCGAGTCCGGCCCGCGCGGCGAGGCGCTGGCGGCGCTCGTGTCGCCGAGCGACGCCGAGTTCGCCGCCCTCGTCGAGCAGGGCACGATCCAGGCCGGCGACGACTCCAACAACCGGCGCTACTTCCAGATCCCGCCCGCGCCCGGGCAGGGCATCCTCGTCATGGACCTCTTCATCCCCGGCGAGAGCGCCGGCCCGCTCCGGGGCGACGGCCGCGACCACGAGAACCCGCTGCGGAACCCCGACCTCGAGGAGACCGACTCGCGCGTGACGGTCGTCATCGACCGCGAGACGGGGCGCGGCATGATCGTCCAGAGCGAGACGTGCACGGTGTCGGTGGCCGGCGCGGGCTTCTGCAACGAGGCGCGGCCGATCTCGATCAACGGCGACCTCGGGCTGATCGAGAACGACTCGGAGAACGACGCCACCGGCGAGGGCATCAACCTCGACGTCACCAACAACTACAACGTGAACGTCGACGGCGACAGCGTCCGGATCGACTACGAGTCGCGCAACAGCGTCTCCCCGACGCCGGCGATCAGCGGCGACGTCACCCTCTCGCCCGACGACGACGGCGACCTCTCGATCACCGAGGACGACCGCGACGGCTTCCCCGCCTACTCGACCTACCAGTACCAGCCCGGCGAGGAGGACCGCGTGATCGAGGAGCGCGACGCCGGCAGCCCGATCGAGCTGATCACGCCGCCCGACCTGCCCGACCTCCCGGACCTGCCCGACCTCCCCGGGCCGCTGCCGGACCTCCCGAACCTGCCCAACCTGCCGCAGCTCCCGGATCCGCCCAACCCGCCGAACCTGCCCGACCTGCCCGATCTGCCGGACCTGCCCGGGCCGCTGCCGGACCTCCCCAACCTGCCGGACCTGCCGGGATGACGGGTATACGGCACACGATGCGCAGCCTCGCCCTCCTCGCCGCGGTGACGACGGTCGTCGCCGGGTGCGGGGGCGGCGAGGAGGAGGCGCGGACGACGCCCGAGCCGGCGGCCGCGACGCCCGCGGTGACGGTCGACCCCAAGGCCGGCAGCTTCCCCGCGCGCCCGCAGGTGGTCGAGAAGTTCGAGCGGCCGGGATCGGGCTGGCCGCGCAACGGCTACCAGGACGGCGTGTTCGTGCTGCCCGCGCGCGGCTCGGCGGCCGCGCTCGCGCCGCAGCGGATCGAGCCGCCGACCCGCGGCACGCTCTCCGAGGTGACCGTCGAGCTGCCGAAGCGCGGCGCCGCGGGGCTGCTGTGCCGCGCCTCGTCGGACGGCGGTACCGGCTACGGGCTGCTGCTCCACGCGAACGCGAAGGTCCAGCTGCTGCGGCTCGACGGCGGCGACGTCCGGGTCATCAAGGAGCACCGCCTGACCCCGAACGAGCGCAGCGACCCCGGCAAGCCGTGGCTGCTGCGGCTCGGCTGCGGCACCGGCGCGCCCGGGCAGCCGGTGACGCTGATCTACGCGATCAACGCCACGCCGTTCGGCTATGTGACGGACCAGGAGAGCATCGACCCCGGGGCCGAGGCGCGCGTGGGCCTGCTCGCGCGAGACGGCGCCCCGCGCTTCGACAACTTCGCGCTCTACCTGGCGTCCTGACGCGGGCCGACCGCCACGACCGGGATCCCGCCCGCGTCGCGGACCGCCTTCGGCGTGACGCCCGGCAGCTCGCCGACCGTGCGGTAGACCATGGTCAGCGGGTCGAGCCCGAACGCCTCCGCGTGCTCGGGGTCGAGCCGCTCGACCAGCGGCTTCGACGCGAGCAGCGCGCCGTCGCGGGCGGTCTGCTGGATCCGCGCGCACTCGTTGACCTCGTCGCCGAGCGCGGTCACCTCGAGCCGGCCGCCGGTGACGATCTGGCCGAGGTAGAGCGCCCCGCCCCAGTGCACGCCGGCGTTGATCCTGAGCTCGTCGCGGCCCATGCCCGGCGGGCGCCAGTCGACGATCTCGCGCCCGGCCTCGAGCGCCGCCGCGCAGGCCGCGGCGCGGGAGCCGGCATGCTCGGCGAGGAAGAACGCGGTCACGCCGTCGCCCGCGTGGCTGCCGACGATCCCGGCGCGGCTGATCGCGGCGTGGTCGGCCTCGGTCGAGAACTCGCGGATGATCTCGAACCAGCGCTGCGAGGAGAGGTGGCGGGCCAGCTCGCCGGAGGCCTGGATGTCGGCGAACAGGATCGCCGTCTCGTGGCGGGCCGGGTGCAGCAGCTCCGCCATGCGGGCGAACATGCCCTGGTTGCCGCGCGTGATCAGCGAGACGATGCTCGCGGGCGCCGCCGGCAGGTAGAGGATCACCCAGCCGGCGCGCTCGGGGAGCGCGAACGTCACGTAGCGCGTCTGCGCCGGCGGGAGCTGCGGCTGCAGGTAGGTGATCTCGCCCCACCAGAGCCCCTTCGGCTCCTGCGGCTCGAGCGGGCCGAGCGCCCGCGCCGCCTCGTCGGGCAGCATCGCGCGGATGGCGTCGGCGCCGCCCGGCGTGTCCTGCGCCATCAGCGGGATGTTGGTGCGCAGCCAGCGCAGCTCGACGTCGTCGGGGACCATCCCGTGCAGCTCGGCGACGCGGATCTCGATCGCGTGGCGGCCGAGACCGAGCTCCTCGAGCGGCTTGTCCCCGGCGAAGAAGCGGAACTGGCTCGTGAGGTAGACGAGCCGCCACTCGCTGTCGTACACCTCGGCCGCGCTCCCGGTCGCCTCGAGCTGCGCGGCGACCTCGGAGAGCCGTGGGTCGGTGATCACCGGTCCTTGGCGCCGCGGCGGACGCGACCGGCGCCGGCGCCCGCCTCGCTGGCAGGGCCCTGCGGGGAGGCGATGCCGAGCACGCGCATCGCCTTGAGGCCGAGGCCGAGCCGCTCGCGGCCGTCGGTCGAGCCGACGTCGAGCCCCGACAGGTCGCGCACGCGCTCGAGCCGGTAGCGGACCGTGTGGCGGTGGGTGTAGAGCTTGGAGGCGGTGCCGGCGACGTTGCCGTCGCTCTCGAGGAACGTCTCGAGCGTCTGCACGAGGTCGGTCTCGTACTGGGCGTCGTAGGCGACGAGCGGCTGCACGGTCTCGGTGTAGAAGCGCTGCAGCTCGGCCGGGTCCTCGCTCATGGCCGGCAGCAGCAGGCGGTAGGCGCCGGTGTCCTCGAACGCGAGCACCTGCAGCGGATCGTCGATGTGGGCGGGGCGCGTCTCGGCGACGTTGGCCGCCAGCAGCGCCTCGTTGCCCGCCCGGTAGAGGTCGACGGGGTCGTGGGCGACGCGCGAGTGGCCGACCGCGAACGTGAACCCGTGCAGCGAGCTCTGAAGCTCGCGGGCGATCGCCTCGGCGACGCGGCGGACGCCGTCCTCGTCGGCCTCGGGCGTGAGCACGACGACCTGGCCGGCGCTCTCGGCCTGCGACGAGATGACCGCGGCGAGCGAGCCGGGCGCGCTCGTGCGGGCGGCGCGCTCGGCGGCGGCGAGCACGCGCGCGCGCCAGTCGTCGTCGCTCGGCGCGAGGTGGTGGGCGCGCACGACGATCACGGCGCCGCCGTGGGCGAGGTCGATGCCGAGCTCCTCGCCGCGGGCGACGAGGTCGCCGCGGTCGGTGACGTCGCGGCGCAGGACCGCGCGCAGGAAGGCGCCCTGGGCGGCCTCGGAGGCGCGCTCGGGCGCGCGCAGGCGCTCGACCTCCGAGGCGATCAAGGTGGTGACGACGCGCAGCAGCGCGGGCGACGGCTCCTCACCGGAGCGGGCCCGCAGGCGCAGGCGGCCGACCGCGTTGTCCCCCACGCGCAGCTCGTGCGTCTCGACCCCCGGAGCGTCCGCCATCAGCGACCGCTCGTCGGCCGACGAGCGCGCGGCGACGGCGAGCACCCCGCTCGAGCGGTCGATCAGGATCAAGGAGGCATCCAGCGCGCGAGCCGCGGCGCGCACGACCTCGGGAAGCCCGAGGCCGCCCTCGACGGCCTGTGTGATGGCGTCGAGAGAGCCGAGGTCCGGCGCGGCCGCCACCTGGCGGGCCGGCTGGGACATCGGCTTAAGTCTAGGGCCGGGCCGGACCGCGGGCCGGACCGCGGGTTTCGCCCCCTGGGCGAATACCCGCAAGGGAACCTGGCCCCCAGGGCCAGTGTTCCCCTAGATCTCGTCGTAGTACCAGAGGATCGCGGCGCCGAGCATGGTCCCTGCGAGCGCGAACGCGCCGAGGATGTAGAGGCTCAGAACCGCCGCCATGATCCGCTCCCAGACGCGGGAGAACGACGTCCACGCCGGCACGAGCACGAGCACCGCCCAGGCGATCACGGAGATTCCCGCCGCGGTCCCGGCGATGACAATGGTGAGCGTGTCGTTGCTCATCGGGCTCCAGTGTTACGCACCGCCCCGATGACGAGCGCGACGACGCCGACGAGCGCGTAGACCGCGGTGCCGAGGGCGAGGCCGCCGAGGACATCGGAGAGGTAGTGGGCGCGCAGGTAGATGCGGCTGGCCCCGACGCCGGCGACGATCGCCAGCGCGATCGTGACGATCGCGAAGCGGGTCGCCCAGTGGTGGCCGCCGCGGGCCATCACGACCGCACAGGCGATCCAGGCGATCGCGTAGGCCGAGTGCCCAGAGGGGTAGGCGAGGCCCTCGGTGTCGGAGTGCTGGCCGGACGGGCGGGCGCGGCCCTCGGCGTCCTTGGCGATATGGACGGCGAAGTAGAGGAGCGCGTGGGCGACGACGAGCGCGAGGCCCTCGCGGACCCGGTCGTGGCGGGCGGCCCAGATCGCGGTCGCGATCACGACGAGGGCGGTGACCGGATAGGAGCCGACGTGCGTGAGCACGCGGATGACGGCGCCGGCGGAGTCCGTGTAGAGGGCGCCGAGGAGGTCGAACGCCTCGGCGTCGAACGGCGCGGACGGCTCCGGGCCGAGCAGCGCGCCGAGGCCGAAGAACACGTAGGTGCCGACCGCGGCGAGCGCGAGCAGCGTGGTCAGCTCGAGCCCGAACTGCGCGTGGTCGGCGACGAAGAAGACGGGCTTGCGCACGTGGCGCCACATCCCGCTGCGATCGAGCCGGCGTTGGACGGTGGCGCGGAATTCGTCGTCACGCCGGAGCTTGAGCACGAACCCGACCGCGAGGCCGACGACGACCAGCGCCGTGAAGGCGGCGAGGCCGCGGCCGATGTAGGCCTCGACGCGATCGAGCGACTGCCAGAAGAAGTAGCCGAGCAGGCAGAAGAGCGCGGACCACACCCCGGCGCCGAGCACGTCGTAGGGGATGAACTTGCGCAGCTCCATCCGCGACGCGCCGGCGATGAACGGCGCGATCGCGCGCACGAGGCCGATGAAGCGCCCGATCAGGATCGTGATGCCGCCGCGTCGGTCGAAGAAGTCCTCGACGTACTCGAGGCGCTCCTCGGTGATCTTCACCCGCGGCCCGTGGCGGACCATGAAGTCGCGGCCGAGGCGGCGGCCGAGCATGTACGAGGTGAGGTCGCCCGCGACCGCGCACGCCCAGACGAGGCCGATCAGCAGGTAGATCGAGATCTCGCCCTGGCCGGCGACGACGCCGCCGATCAGGATCGTGGTCTCCCCGGGCACGACGAGGCCGACGAACGCGCCGGTCTCCGCGAACGCGAGCACGCCGACGAACAGGTAGGTCCACTTGCCGAGGCGCTGGCCGATGTCCTCGATCAGCGTGGTCAGGCTCGGCGGCTCGACGATGCCCACGCCCCACAGCGCGAGGCCGACGGTGACGAGCGCCCCGCCGGCGAGCGTGAACCTGCCGAGGTGGTTGCGGCGGACGACCAGGAAGATCGCGAGGGCGACCGCGCCGGCGAGGGGGAAGAGCTTCATCCGGCGGGGCGTACTCGGGCCCACTCCGGGCCCACCGGCGCGGCGGCGAAGCCGCGCGGCCAGTCGCCGGCGGCCACCTCCGCCCGCGCGGGGTGGTCGAGGAACAGGCCGACGACCGTCGGCCCGGAGCCGGACACGAGCACGTGCTGGGCTCCCGCGCCGGTCGCGTACTCGAGCGCGGCGTCGATCCTCGGGCACAGCGAGCGGGCGGCGTCCTGGAGGTCGTTGTGCACGTGCGCGCCGGGGTCGGCGCGGACGGCGGTGTCGAGCTCGGCCAGCTCGGCGTGCGAGCGGGTGAGGCCGAGGCGATCGGCCTCGCGGTAGACGTCGGGGGTCGAGAGCGCGGCGTCGACCGGGAGCACGAGCACGCCGAGGGGGGCCGGATCGGGGAGGCGGTCGACGTGCTCGCCGGCGCCCGTCATCAGCACGCGGCCGGGGCGCAGCAGGCTGGCGACGTCGGCGCCGAGCCGCGGCGCGATCTCGGCGGGCAGCGCGCAGGCCGGCGGCGTGCGCGGCGAGCCGGAGCGCGGCCGCGGCGTCGGACGACCCCCCGCCCATGCCCGCGGCCACGGGGACGCGCTTGTCGATCGTCAGCCGCTGCGGCGGGCCGTCCCACCCGGTCGCCTCGCGGAACAGCTGCAGCGCGCGGCCGGCGAGGTTCGGGCCCTCGACGCCGGGGCAGACGACCTCGTCGTGGTCGGCGGCGGGCTCGAGCGTCAGCTCGTCGGCGAGCGAGAGCGCCTGCACGACGGAGACGAGCGGGTGCAGGCCGTCGGCACGGGGCGTGCCGACGTAGAGGCAGACGTTGACCTTGCCGGGGGCGCGGGCGAACAGCCTCATTGAGGCGTGGGCTCGTTCAGTGCGTCATACAACGCGCGCCACTGCTCCGGCCCGAGCACCTCGGCCCGCGCGTCGGCCTTCAGCCCGAGCGCTTCCAGCGCCGCCCGCGCCCGGTCGCGGTCCATCCCCGCCAGCGCCAGCGACCGCGGCAGCGCCTTGCGCCGGTGCGCGAAGCCGGCGGTGACGAGCCGCCGCAGCTCGGGATCGGGCGGTGGGCCCGTGCGCCGCAACCTGACGAGCACCGAGTCGACGTTCGGCACGGGGTGGAAGACGTTGCGCGACACGGGCCGCAGCACGCGTACCTCGCTCGCCAGCTGGGCGAGCACCGACGGCGCCCCGTACGCCGAGCTGCCGGGGCGGGCCGCCAGCCGCTCGCCGACCTCGCGCTGGACCATCGCGACCTGCGTCGTCACGGCCGGCAGCTCCTCGACCGCGCGCAGGATCACCGTCGCGGCGACGCCGTAGGGGAGGTTGGCGACCACCTTGGTCGGCGCGGGCTGCAGCCCGGCGAGGTCGAGGCGGACTGCGTCGGCGAAGTGCAGCGTCGTGTTCGGCCACGGGTCGAGCGCGTCGCGCAACGCCGGCTCGAGCCGGCGGTCCACCTCCACCACGTGCACGTGGGCGACGCGCGCGGCCAGGTACTCCGAGAGCACGCCGAGCCCGCCGCCGACCTCGAGCACCACGTCTCCGGGGGTCAGATCGGCCTGGAGGCCGATGACCCCTAGCAGGTTCGAGTCGATCAGGAAGTTCTGGCCCAGCTCGCGGTTGGGACGGATGCCGAACGCCTTCATGCGGCGCAGGCTGGGCTGCGCCGGGAGCTCGCTCACCAGCCGAACAGGCGCGCGGCGTTGGCCTCGACCGCCTGCTCGAGCTCCCGGTAGTCGATGCCGCGGCGCTCGGCGATGAACTCGCGCGGTGTAGACGACGTACGCGCTCTGGTTGCGGTGCTTGCGCACGGCCTGCGGGCTCAGGTACGGCGCGTCGGTCTCGACGAGCAGGCGGTCGAGCGGGACGCGCACGGCGGCGTCCGCGAGCTCGGTCGACTTCGGGTACGTCACGTTGCCGGCGAACGAGATCCACCAGCCGCGGTCGAGGCACTCGTCGAGCCGGTCCGGCATCGAGAAGCAGTGCATGACGACCTCGACGCCCTGGGCGCGGGTCGCGAGCGTGTTGACGGTGTCGTCGTCGGCCGCGCGCGTGTGGATGACGAGCGGCTTGCCGGCCGCGCGGGCGACCTCGATCTGGGCGAGGAACGCGCGCTCCTGGTCCTCGCGCGGCGCGCGGTCGCGGTAGTAGTCGAGCCCGGTTTCGCCGACCGCCCGGCAGAGCGGGGCCTGCGCGAGCTCGGCCAGCTCCGCGGCCGCGGCGTCGTCGAAGCCCTCGGCGCTGTTCGGGTGGCGGCCGACCGCGGCGAAGACCTCGTCGAACCGCTCCGCGGCGGCGAGCGCCGAGCGGCAGCCCTCCGAGTCCATCCCGATCGTGAGGATCCGGTTCACGCCCACCTGGCGCGCCGCGGCCACCAGCTCGTCCTCGGGCGCAGGGCCGTGGTCGAGATGGGTGTGCGAGTCGATCACCGGTGACGCACCACTAGGGCTTTGGGAACAGGGGCGGGAGCTCGCTGATCGAGCCGCCGCCCGCGCCGTCGCCGAACGTCGCGGCGCTCAGCTCGAGCCGCTCGTCCCCGAGCGCGGCGAGCAGCTTCGCGGTCGACTCGGGCATGTAGGGCGAGAGCAGGACGGTGACGACGCGCAGGCCTTCGGCGAGCGACCGCAGCGTGGTCTGGAGCTCGGCCGCGGCGCCGGGATCCTTCGCCAGCTTCCACGGCGCCTTCTCCTCGACGTAGCGGTTGAGCCGCCGCACGCGCGCCCAGATGCGGTCGAGCGCCTGGGTGATCTCGGCGCGGTCGAGCAGGCTCGCGACCTCGTCGGCCAGGCCGTCGAAGTCGCCGCGCAGCTCCGGGTCGACCTCGACCGTGGGCACCGCGCCGTCGCAGTAGCGGCCGATCATGTTCAGCGTGCGGCTGGCGAGGTTGCCGTACTCGTTGGCGAGCTCGGACGTGTAGCGCTCGCCGAACGTCGTCGTCGACACGCTGCCGTCGAGCCCGAAGGAGACCTCGCGGTAGCAGTAGTAGCGCAGCGCGTCGGTCCCGAACTGGTCCATCACCGCGAACGGGTCGAGCACGTTGCCCAGCGACTTGGACATCTTGTGCTCCTCGCCCGACGCGTCCTTCATCAGCAGGTAGCCGTGGATGAAGAGGTGCTCGGGCAGCGCGATGTCGGCGGCGAGCAGCATCGCCGGCCAGAAGACCGCGTGGAACTTGAGGATGTCCTTGCCGATGACGTGGAAGTCGGCGGGCCAGAACGTGCCGGTCTCGTCGGTGCCGTCGCGGGCGAAGGAGAGCGCGGTGTAGTAGTTCAGGAGCGCGTCGAACCAGACGTAGAAGACGTGGTCGGGATCCCACGGGACGGGCACGCCCCAGTTGAGCTTCGCGCGGCTGAGGGAGACGTCCTGCAGCCCTCCGGCGATGAACGAGCGCGCCTCGTTGAAGCGGACGCGCGGCAGCACGAAATCGGACTGCCCGTCGTAGAGCTGCTCGAGCTGCTCCTGGAAGGCGGAGAGGCGGAAGAACCAGTTCTCCTCGCGCTCGCGGTCGAGCGGGATGCGGTGGATCGGGCAGGTGTTGTCGGGACCCATCTCGGCGTCGGTCTTGAAGTCCGCGCAGCGGGGGCAGTACCAGCCCTCGTACATGCCCTTGTAGACGTGGCCGTTGTCGTAGATGCGCTGCATGACCTCCTGGACCCGCTTGCCGTGGCGCGGGTCGGAGGTGCGGATGAAGAAGTCGATGCTCGCGTTGATGCGCGGCATCAGGTCCTGGAAGCGGGCGGCGTTGCGGTCGGCGAGCTCCTTGGGGCTGACGCCCTCGCGCTCGGCGGCCTGGGCGACCGGCTCCCCGTGCTCGTCGGTGCCGGTGAGGAAGAAGACGTCCTCGCCCCGCTGGCGCATGTGGCGGGCGAGGATGTCGGCGCCGATCGTCGTGTACGCGTGCCCGAGGTGGGGCGCGGCGTTGACGTAGTAGATGGGGGTGGTGACGTAGAAGGCCATCGGCGTGGCCTTCACGTTAGATACTCGGAGGCATGGAACGCTTCAACCTGCTGGCTGCCTCCCCTGAGTACGACGACGCCGACCCCGAGGGCTATCGCGCGGGCATGGACCGCTTCGGGCCGAAGATCGGTGCCTCGCAGCTCGGCGGCTCTGTCTACGAGCTCCCGCCCGGGCAGAGCATCTGCCCCTACCACTACGAGTGGCCCGAAGAGGAGTGGCTGATGCCGCTCGACGGGACGGTGGTGGTGCGCACGCCGGCCGGCGAGGAGGATCTGAGCGCGTTCGAGATCGTCGTGTTCCCGGTCGGGCCGGACGGGGCGCACAAGGTGACGAACCGCGGCTCCGACGCGGTGCGCGTGCTGATGCTCTCGACGAAGCCGGAGTACTCGGTGGCGGTCTATCCCGACAGCGACAAGCTGCTCGCGACCACGCCGCACGACCGGCTCATGTCGCGGCGGTCGGGCCATCTCGACTACTACGACGGGGAGGTGTGAGGTGGCGGAGCCGCTGACGCTCGACACGGTGGTCGATCTCGCGACGGAGACGAGCACGCAGACGTTCGACGGTCACGCGCACGGCGTCGACGCCTCGTTCATGCTCGTGCACATGGAGCCCGGGCGGGGGCCGTCGCTGCATCGCCACGCCTACCCCGAGGTGTTCATCGTCGCCGACGGCGAGGCGACGTTCACGGTCGACGGCGCCGAGCACGTGGTGCGCGGCGGGCAGACGGTGGTGGTGCCGGCGGGTGCGGCGCACCGGTTCGAGAACACGGGCTCGGTGACGCTCGAGCTGACGAGCATCCAGCCGGTCGCCGAGATGAAGACGGAGTGGCTCTAGCTCGCGCGGCTGATGCGGAACACGTGGCCGTCGGGGTGGCGGACGTGCATCTCGCGCACGTTCCACGGCTCGTCGGTCGGCGGGGACGTGACCTCGAGGCCCTCGGCCAGGCAGCGCTCGTGCACGGCGTCGACGTCGTCGACCCAGATGGCGACCCACGCGCCCTGGTCCGCACGCTGGTCGGCGCCCGCGCCCGTAGACGTGTTGGTGCCGCGGCCGCGGCCCCCCTGACCGTCGTGGCACAGGAAGATCTCGCTCTCCCCCGCGGTCACCGCGCCGAACTCGACCGGGCCGTCGGGCTCGACGCGCCACTCGAACCCCTTCTCCCAGCCGAGCTTGCCGAACCAGGCCACGCTCGCCTCGACGTCGGACACGTTGAGGATCGGGACGAGCTGCTCGACCTTCACGCCGCCTTCCAGATCCCGAACACGACGCCCTGCGGGTCGGCCGCGTAGGCGGCCCAGCCGGCCTCGCCGACCTGCCGCTCGGGGGCGATGACCTTGCCGCCCGCCGCCTCGACCTTCCCGAGCGCCTCGCCGATGTCGTCGACCATGATCGTGCAGATCGCGTTCTGCGCGTGCGGGAAGTCGCTCGCGCGCATGATGCCGCCGTTGATGCCGAGCTCCTCCTCGCCGGTCTCGACGAGCCAGTAGGTCTGACCCGGCCACGACTGGTTCTTCCAATCGAAGACGTCATCGAAGAACTTCACCGACTGCTCGGGATCGTCGGAGAGGAACTCGAAGTGGACGACGCGCGGCACGCTGCACCTCCCGGTCTGCGATTCGGAAGCCTCAACCTACCGGCCCCGACGAGCCCCGCAAGGCCGAGCCCGAGCCCCAGCCAGACCGGCCACGGGGCGAGGCCCGGCGCGGGGCGGGCGACGGCCTGCGGGCGGGCCGGGTGGAGGCGGGCGGGGCGGCCCTGCGGCGACCGGAACGGGCGGTACCACGGCGACGCTCCGCGTGGCGGCGGTGGCGGCGGCGGGCGGACGGGCCGGCCGCGGGGCGGCGCGCGGAGGAGCGGCGGTGCGGGGCGGCCGGCGCCGAGGAACCGCAGCGGGTCGACGTAGCCGAAGCGCTTGCCCTCGCGGCGGACACCGAAGTGCAGCGCGCCCTCCGCGCGGCCGAGCCTGGTGCCGGCGCCGACGCGCCCACCCTCGCGCACGGTCACGCGCGCGAGCGGCGCGTAGGTGACGCGCCAGTGCCGCAGCGCACGCTCACCGTGCCGGCGCCCGCGACCGGCCCCGCGAACACGACGCGACCCGCGCACGCCGCCCGCACCGGCCCGCGCGCGGCGTAGTCGACCCCGCGGTGCTGGCCGCGCCGGAAGGGGTCCGGGCCGAGGCGGAAGAGCCGCGCCGGCTCGCCGGCCACCGGCGGGCTCCAGTGCCGCGGAGCCGCGGCGGCCGCGGCGGCAAGGAGGAGCAGCGCGATGCCGGTGGCGAAGCCGAGCAGCACGGCCGGGCCGAGGATCGGGTGGTCGGGCATGGGCCGCGACGCTAGGTGCGCCGCAATGGCGGGTCGTCGGGCATGGGCGCGCGACGCTACGGGCGCCGGAGCGGCGGGTGGCCGCGCGCGCGTCAATCGTTGCGGTCTTGTGCGCCTTCTGTCACAGCTCGGTACAGATCGTTGGCGGCTCCGCCCGTGAGCTCGGCGACGACCGAGGCGGCGGGCCGGGCGCGGGCTCCCGCCTCGACGAGGCGGCGGACGGCGTCGATGGCCCGCGGGTCGGCTCCCTCGCGCGGTGGGGCGGCGCCGATGACGAGGACGACCTCGCCGCGGGGCGGCGCGTCCGCGTAGCGCGCCGCGAGCTCGGCCGCCTCGCCGCGCACGATCTCCTCGTGGAGCTTCGTCAGCTCGCGGCAGACCGCGACCGGGCGCGCCGGGTCGAGGTCGGCGAGCACCTGGAGCGAGGCGGCGACGCGGCGGGGCGACTCGAAGGCGACGAGCGTCTCCTCCGCGCCCAGCAACGCCTCGAGCGGCCCGCGCTTGCGCGGGAGGAAGCCGGCGAAGCGCCACCGCTCGGCGGGCAGGCCGCTCGCCACCAGCGCGGCGATCGCCGCGGACGGGCCGGGCAGGACCTCGACCTCCAGCCCTGCCGCGATGCAGCCGGCGACGAGCACGTAGCCGGGGTCGGAGACGAGCGGCATGCCGGCGTCGGAGACGAGCGCGACGACGGTGCCGTCGACCATGCGGCCGACGAGCTCGGGCGTCCGCTCGCGCTCGTTGTGCTCGTGGTAGGAGACCAGCGTCGCCTGCACCCCGTAGCGCTCGAGCAGGACGCGGGTCCGGCGGGTGTCCTCGCACGCGACGAGATCGGCCTCGCGGAGGGCGGCGAGGACGCGAAGCGTGACGTCCTCGAGGTTGCCGATCGGCGTCGGGCAGACCACCAGGCGGCCGCTCACGACGGCCCCGACCCCCACTCCGCCGCCTCCGGATCGGCAGCGAGCAGCGCCGCGCCGATCATCCCCGACTCCCCGCCGAACGAGGTCGCCACCACGCGGACCATGTCCTTCGCCGGCGACAGCGCGCGCCGCATCAAGACGTCGCGCGCCGGCCCCAGCAGCAGCTCGCCCGTCGCGATCACGCCGCCGCCGATGACCACGACCTCGGGGTTGAAGATGTTGACCAGGTTCGCGATCCCCACCCCCAGCCGCTCGCCGACCACCCGCACCGCGGCCGCCGCCACCGGGTCGCCGTCGAAGGCCAGCTCGGTGATCAGCGGCCCCGTCAGCGCCCGCCCCTCCTCCAGCGCGACCCCCAGCGGCGTGTCGGGCTCGCGCGCCACCCGCAGCGCGGCCTCGCGCACCAGCGCCGTCCCCGACGCGACCGACTCGAGGCAGCCCCAGTTCGGGCAGTTGCCCTGGCACGGCGGGCCGTCGATGTCGACCACCATGTGGCCCATCTCGGCGCCCGCGCCCGCCCAGCCGCGGTACAGACGACCGCCCAGCACGAGGCCGCCGCCGATCCCCGTCCCGATCGTGAGCAGCGCGACGTCGGACGCGCCCCGAGCGGCACCCGCGCGTGCCTCCGCCCAGACCGCGCAGTTGGCGTCGTTGTCGACCTCGACCGGGAGGCCGAGCCGCTCCTCCATCACCTCGCCGAACTTCAGATCGGCCAGCGGGAGGTTCACCGCCTGGACCGCGACGCCCGTCCTTCGGTCGAAAGTGCAGGGGATTCCGAAGCCGACCGCCGAAACCTCCCCTTTAACCGCGTCGCTAGCCTCTTTGACCGCGTCGACCGCCGCGTCGAGCAGCGCCGACTGGTCGATTCCGAAGACCTCGCGGCGCGTTCGGTGGTGAACGGTGAGCCGCTCAGGATCAACCGCTCCGGCCAGGAGCTTGGTCCCGCCCAGATCGACGCCGATCACAGAGCGGGCCGCCACTTCGACCACCATACCCCGCCGCCATGGCCGACGAGAAGCCCACGTACACCAAGTACCGCTCACGCCCGAAGCTGTTCAGCCGCGGGTCGTCCAACGGTGCTCGTGACGGCATCGACGACCTGCGCGGCGGCGTCCCCCGCCCCGAGGATCCGGACAAGAGGCGCCTGCGCGACCGCTTCACCTTCTGGCGCGTGCTCGGGTACGCGGCGGCGGCCGTCGCCGGCTGGCTCCTGCTCAGCCTCCTGCTCTTCCTGATCTCCGCCCAGGTCCAGCGCCAGGGGGTGACCGACGCCGCCGGCGGCGCGCTCGCCGACTCCGGCTTCACGCTGACCTCGCCGAACACGATCCTCGTGCTCGGCTCCGACGCCCGCACCAAGGGCACGAAGGAGCCCGGCGCCAACACGATCGGCCAGCCGAGCCGGTCGGACACGATCATGCTCATGCGCGTCGGCGGCGGGAAGTCCGCCCGCCTCAGCATCCCGCGCGACACGATCGTCGACATCCCCGGCCACGGCCGCGACAAGATCAACGCCGCCTACGCCTACGGCGGCCCCGGGCTCGCGACCAAGACCGTCTCGCAGTACCTCGGCATCCCGATCAACCACCTGGTCGAGGTGAACTTCGAGAACTTCCCCGCCTTCATCGACGCGCTCGGCGGCATCGACTACACCGGCGGCTGCGTGGTGAGCCGCATCAACGGCGGCGCCAAGAACGGCGGCTACACGCTGCGCCTCAAGCGCGGCACGAACCACCTCGACGGCGAGCAGGCGCTCGCGCTCGCGCGGACGCGCAAGAACGAGTGCAACCCGGCCGAGAACGACCTCTCGCGCGCGCGGCGCCAGCAGAAGATCCTCAGCGCGATCAAGAGCCGGTTGATCAGCCCGAAGACGTTCATCCGCCTGCCCTGGGTGTCATGGCAGGCACCGAAGGCGATCCGTTCCGACATGGCCGGCCCGGCGCTGCTCGGCATGTTCGGCTCGGTCGCCACCAGCGGCACCCCCGACACGCGCGTGCTCCCCGGCGTGCCGGAGGGCAACGGCCTGGTCGTCCCCGACGCCGTCAAGCAGCGCGAAGTGCGCCGCTTCCTCAAGGGTTGAGGCCGGGTCCGGCCAACTGCGGGCATTCAGGGAAGGGTTCGGGGTGCCGCGGCGGCCAGTTCGTCACGTTTGGGCCCTATGGCGGCCCCAACGTGACAAGTTTGCTGCGTTGATCCCGCATAGCGGGATCAACGTGACAACCTTGCCGCGGCGGCCCTACCCAGCCGCAGTTGACGTTCGCCGGAGTTAGTCGAACAAAGCCGCGGCGAGCTCGTCGCGGTGCCAGCGGGCGTCGCCGTACGCGTGGGCGTTGGCCTGCGCGCGCTTGAGGAAGAAGTGGAGGTCGTGCTCCCAGGTGAAGCCGATGCCGCCGTGGACCTGGAGCGCGGAGGCGGTGACGCGCGCGCCGCAGTCGGACGCGTAGGCCTTGGCGACGTTCGTCGCGATCGCCGCGGTCTCGGGCTCGTGGTCCAGCGCCCACGCGGCCCACAGCACCGCCGAGCGCGCGCCCTCGACCTCGAGGAGCATCTGCGCGCACGCGTGGGAGACCGCCTGGTTGGTGCCGATCGGGCGCTCGAACTGCGTGCGGTCCTTGGCGTAGGCGACCGCCATCTCCATCGCGCGCTGGCCGAGGCCGACCGATTCGGCGGCGGTCATCACCGCGATCGCGTGCCACGCCCGCCCGAAGTCGCCGGTCAGCTCGACCGCCTCCGGGCCGTCGAGGCGCACGGTGGCGAGGCGGCGGGTGGTGTCGAGCGTCTCCGCCGGCTCGATCTCCACGTCCGCCGCGTCGACGACGAAGTGCCGCCCGCCCGAGGCCGTGACCACCATCAGGTCGGCGGCGGCCGCGTCGGGCACGGCGATCTTGACGCCGCGGAGGTCCTCGTCCAGCGACGAGCGGTCGGGCGCGCCGTCGGTGTCCTCGTCCCACTGCGCGACGGTCCCGCGGCGGCCGTCCGAGAGCCGCTCCGCCTCGCCGGCGGCGTCGAGCAGCAGCGCTGCCGCCCACGTCGAGGCCAGCGGCGTCGGCGCGCACGCGTAGCCGAGCTCCTCGGCCACCACCGCCAGCTCGACGATGCCGAGGCCGGACTCCGCGACCGCCAGCTCCGGCCAGCCGAGCCCGACGATCTCGTCCCACTGGGCGTCGGTGAAGCCGCGCTCCTCGTCGACGGCGAGCCGCCGGACCTCTTCGAGCTTGTAGCGCGCGCCCAGGAACTCCCGCGCGGTGCGCTTGATGTCCTGCTGGTCCTCGGAGAGGTCGAAGTTCATTAGATGGTTGATTTCGCGGCCGCCGTGCACGGATGTGCGTGGCCCGTGGATGCAGGGGCGTGCACGCCGGAGGGGCACAGTGGCAGAGCCACGGGCCCCTTTCGGTGGGTACGGCCCTGCGCCGCGGGACGCGTGCAGACGGGTGCGAGGGTCGCGGAATCAACCATCTAGGCCCTCGGCAGCCCGAGCACGCGCTCGGCGACGATGTTCTTGAGGATCTCGGTCGTCCCGCCCTCGATCGAGTTGGCGCGGGCGCGCAGGTAGCGGTAGGTCCACGGGTCGTCGACGAGCTGCGCGCGCGGTCCCGCGAGGTCCATGGCGAGCTCGGTGAGCGACTGGTTGACCTCCGCCCAGTGCCACTTGCCGAGCGAGCCCTCGGGCCCGGGCGCGCCGTGCGCCTGCAGCTTCGAGAGACCCCGATACGCGGTCAGCCGCAGCACCTGCGCCTCGGCGTAGAGCTGGGCGAAACGCTGGCGCATGATCGGGTCGCGATCCGCGCCGGTCTCGCGCGCGCGATCCAGCAGCTCCCGCAGCGCGATCTGCACGCTCACCTGGAGCGCGAACGCCAGCCCGGCGCGCTCGTGCATGAGCGTCGTGATCGCCACCGACCAGCCGTTGTTCTCGCCCCCGACGATGTTCTCGTCCGGGATCCGCGCCTCTTCGATGAACAGCTCGTTGAACTCGGCCTCGCCGGTGATCTGGCGCAGCGGGCGGATCTCCACCCCGTCCTGCTCCATGTCCATGAGGAAGTAGGTGAGGCCGCGGTGCTTGGCGGCGTCCGGGTCCGTGCGGGCGAGCAGCATGCACCACTTCGCCTGGTGGGCCATCGTCGTCCACACCTTCTGGCCCGTGACCACCCACTCGTCGCCGTTGCGGACCGCCTTCGTCTTGAGCGACGCGAGGTCGGAGCCCGACTGGGGCTCCGAGAAGCCCTGGCACCAGATCTCGTCGGCCGACAGGATCGGCGCGAGGTAGCGCTCCTTCTGCTCGTCGGTGCCGTGGCCGATCACCGTCGGCCCGCCCATCGCGAGCCCGAGCGTGTTCGCCATCTGCGGCGCGCTCGCGCGCGCCAGCTCCTCCGAGAAGATCGCCTGCTCGAACAGCGTGGCGCCGGAGCCGCCGTACTGCTCGGGCCAGCTCAGCCCGGCCCAGCCGCGCTCGTTGAGCTTGCGCTGCCAGGCGCGGCGGAAGTCGAAGCCGGCGTCGTCACCCTCGGGCGTCGGCCCGGGATGGTTCTCCTCGAGCCACCGGCGCACCTCGTCGCGGAACTCTTGCTCGCTCGGGCTCAGCGTCAGATCCATTGCGCCGGGACGCTAGCGCGACTCCGCCGAGGATGAGCGCCAGTCCCGCGATCGCGGCGACCGTGATCGCCTCGTCGAGGAAGACGGCGCCGTAGAGCAGGGCCACTCCGGGCGCGAGATAGGAGACGAGCGAGGCCCGGCCCGCGCCGACCTCCGCGATCAGCTTGTAGAAGATCACGAACGCCAGCGCGGTCCCGATCACGCCGAGCGCGAGCATCGCGATCGCGGCGCGTGCGCCGGGCATCGCCGACGGCGCGGTGGCGATCGCCGCGGGCAGGGTGAGCACGACGGCGACGAGGATCGAGATGAACGACGTCGTCACCGAGGTCAGCCCCTTGTAGCGCTTGACCACGAAGCTCGAGAGCGCGTAGCAGGCGGCGGCGCCGACCATCGCGAGCGCGCCGAGGAAGGCCCAGATCGAGTGCACGGACTCGACGCCCACGCACAGCGCGACGCCGGCCAGCCCCAGGAACATGCCGCCGAGCGCGCTCGGCGGGACCTTCTCGCTCGGGTCGATCAGCGGCGCGAAGGCGGCCACGAACAATGAGGCGGGGGCGATCAGCACCGCGGTCAGCCCGCTCGGCACCTCGAGCTCGCCGAACGTGATCAGGTTGAACGGCAGCGCGATCGCCACCGTGCCCAGCAGCAGCGCGCGCCACGGCCGGACGCGCAGCTCGGACCAGGCGGCCCGCGCCTCGGCGCCGCCGCCGCGGAGGCGCATGACGGCGTAGAGCACGATCGCCGCGAGCACCAGCCGCACCCACACGATCACCGCCGGCTCGAGATCCTCGAGCCCGTACTTGATCAGCAGGTACGAACCGCCCCACACGGCGGCGAGGGCGGCGAGGAGGCCGATGTGGCGGGGAGCCATGAGTCCAGTCTCACAGTGCGCTGCGTCGCGCACCAATGAAGGTTCGGCGTGGCCGCTATCAGCCGCGCTTATGAGTCGGGCGAGGACTTCGAGGCGGGCTTGGAGTCCGCCGCCGGCTTGCTCTCCGAGGACTTCTTCTTGTCCGCCTGCTTGGCGTCGCTCTTGTCGGCGCCGTCGGAGGCCGACTTGTCCATCTCGCGCTTGCGCCGCGCGGTGCCGTAGTCGGTGTTGTAGAAGCCCGAGCCCTTGAAGTGGACGGCGATCGGGTGGAACACGCGCGTGACGGGAGCTCCGCAGGTCTCACACTCGGTCACCGGGGCGTCCGAGATCTTCTGCATCACCTCGAACAGATGCCCGTTCTCACAGCGGAACTCGTAGATCGGCATGAGCGGCGTGAGTATAGGTAGGGCCTAGACTCACGCCCCCGAATGACCACCGACCTCGTGACCATGGACAAGGTCGTCGCGCTGTGCAAGCGCCGCGGCTTCATCTTCCCCGCCTCCGAGATCTACGGCGGCATCGCCAACACGTACGACTACGGGCACTACGGCGTGCTGCTCAAGAACAACGTCGTGAACGCGTGGTGGAAGGCGATGATCCAGGAGCGCGACGACATCGTGGCGCTCGACTCGGCGATCATCCAGCACCCGCGGACGTGGGAGGCGTCGGGGCACCTGGCGGGCTTCACCGACCCGCTCGTGCAGTGCCTCGGCAAGTGCAAGCAGCGCTTCCGCGCCGACCACCTCGAGGACACGTCGAAGTGCCCGGTGTGCGGCGGCGAGCTGACCGAGCCGCGCGAGTTCAACCTGATGTTCGAGACGACGATCGGGCCGGTGAAGGAGTCGGGCTCGACCGTCTACCTGCGGCCGGAGACCGCGCAGGGCATCTTCCTCGACTTCAAGACCGTGCTCGGCTTCGCGCGCCGCAAGCCGCCGTTCGGGATCGCGCAGGTCGGCAAGTCGTTCCGCAACGAGATCACGCCCGGGAACTTCATCTTCCGCACGCTCGAGTTCGAGCAGATGGAGATGGAGTTCTTCGTGCCGCCGGCCGAGGCGCAGCAGTGGCACGAGCACTGGCTGGACGCGCGGATGCAGTGGTACGTCGACCTCGGCATCCGCCCCGACCACCTGATGCTGCGGCCGCACGACGCCGACGAGCTGTCGCACTACTCGTCGGCCACCAGCGACATCGAGTACCTGTATCCGATCGGCTGGTCCGAGCTCGAGGGCATCGCCAACCGCGGCGACTTCGACCTCACCCAGCACGCCCAGTTCAGCGGCGAGAAGATCGAGTACTTCGACCAGCAGACCGGCGACCGCTACGTGCCGCACGTGATCGAGCCGGCCGCGGGCGTCGGCCGGACGGTGCTGGCGCTGCTGTGCGACGCCTACGACGAGGACGAGGCCGGCGGCGACCAGCGCACGGTGCTCAAGTTCCACCCGGCGGTCGCGCCGGTCAAGGTCGCCGTGCTCCCGCTGCTGCGCAAGGACGGCCACCCGGAGGCGGCGCGCGACATCCACGCGACGCCTGAAGCGGACCGGCCTGCAGAGCGAGTACGACGAGGGCGGCTCGATCGGCAAGCGCTATCGCCGGCAGGACGAGATCGGCACGCCGTACTGCGTGACGATCGACCACCAGACGCTCGAGGACCACACGGTCACGCTGCGCGACCGCGACACGCTCACCCAGGAGCGGATCGCGATCGACGCGCTGCCCGGCGAGCTGACCGCGCGCCTGTCGGCGCCGTGGCGATCGCCCAAGCTGGTCGACTGACGGACCCCAGACCGGGTACGTTCCGCTCCACATGGGCGAGGACGTCGCCGCACGGGTCTTCAGCCGCGAGGACCGCCAGCGCTACCGCCAGAAGGTGCGCTCGTGCCTCGACGTGTTCGCGCGCATGCTCGCCGAGTCGCGCTTCGATCCCGAGCGGCGCTCGATGGGGCTCGAGATCGAGCTCAACCTGACCGACGAGGCCGGCGACCCCGCGATGCTCAACGCGGCGGTGCTCGAGGCGATCGCCGACAACGACTTCACGACCGAGCTCGCGCAGTTCAACGTCGAGATCAACATCCCGCCGCGGCTGCTCGACGGGCGCGTGTTCTCCGAGCTCGAGCAGCAGGTCCGCGCGCAGCCTCAACAACGCCGAGGACAAGGCGCGCGGCGCGGGCGCGCACATGATGCTCGTGGGGATCCTGCCGACGATCTCCGACCAGCACCTCAACGGCGAGGCGCTGAGCGCCAACCCGCGCTACCGGCTGCTCAACGAGCAGATCTTCGCGGCTCGGGGCGAGGACCTGCAGATCGCGATCACGGGCCAGGAGCGGCTGAGCACGTTCGCCGACACGATCGCGCCGGAGGCCGCGTGCACGAGCGTGCAGCTGCACCAGATGGTCGACCCCGAGAAGTTCGCCACGCACTGGAACGCGGCGCAGGCGATCGCCGGGGTGCAGCTCGCGGTCGGCGCCAACTCGCCGTTCTTCTTCGAGCGCGAGCTGTGGCGGGAGACGCGGATCGCGCTCTTCGAGCAGGCCACCGACACGCGGCCGGAGGAGCTCAAGGCCCAGGGCGTGCGCCCGCGCGTGTGGTTCGGCGAGCGCTGGATCACCTCGATCTTCGACCTCTTCGAGGAGAACGTCACCTACTTCCCGGCGCTGCTGCCGGTGTGCGAGCCGGAGGACCCGAACGAGGTGCTCGAGGGCGGCGGCGTCCCCTCGCTCGCCGAGCTGCGCCTCCACAACGGCACGATCTACCGCTGGAACCGGCCGATCTACGACGTCGTGCGCGGCAAGCCGCACCTGCGCGTCGAGAACCGCGTGCTGCCCGCCGGCCCGACCGTCGTCGACACGCTCGCCAACGCCGCCTTCTACTACGGGCTCGTGCTGATGCTCGCCGACGAGGACCGGCCGATCTGGTCGCGGATGTCGTTCTCGGCGGCGGAGGAGAACTTCCACCTGGGCGCGCGCGACGGGATCGAGGCGAACGTGTTCTGGCCCGGGCTCGGCGAGGTGCCGGCGAGCGAGCTCGTGCTGCGGCGGCTGCTGCCGCTCGCCCACGAGGGTCTGAGCCACTGGGGGATCGACGCCGGCGACCGCGACCGGCTGCTCGGGATCATCGAGCAGCGCTGCACGAAGCACCGCAACGGCGCGACCTGGCAGGCCGAGACGTTCCACCACCTGTACGACGCCAAGGGGCTCGAGCGCTCGGACGCGCTGCGCGAGATGACGGTCCGCTACCGCGACCTCATGCACGCCAACGAGCCGGTGCATGACTGGCCTGTGGGCGGCTAGTCACACAACTGAACGTTGCCGTTCGGTAGCGTTGGGGGTCATGGCGGTTGCGGCTGACCGGATCTCCTACGAGGATCTCTACGAGCGCTGGGAGAAGAGCAACTGGCGCGCGATGGAGTACGACTTCGCGCGCGATCGCGAGGACTGGCACGAGAAGTTCTCCGACATCCAGCGCCGCGCCGCGTTGTGGAACTACGCGCTGTTCTTCCACGGCGAGGATTCGGTCACCGACAACCTCTCGCCGTTCATCGACGCCGCCCCGCGCGAGGAGCAGAAGTACTTCCTCGCCACCCAGCAGGTCGACGAGGCGCGGCACGCCGTGTTCTTCAAGCGCTTCATGCACGAGGTCGTCGAGCTCGGCGACGGGACGGTGGCGGGCGGCCTGGCGGCGACGCGCGACGAGCTGACCCACGGCTTCGTCAAGACGTTCGAGCAGCTCGACCGCGTGGTCGACGAGCTGCGGCGCGACCGCTCGCGCACCAAGCTCGCGCAGGCGGTGACGATGTACCACGTCATCGTCGAGGCGACGCTGGCGCAGCCCGGGCCAGCACTTCATCGAGGCGTACCTCGAGCGGACCGGTGCGCTGCCGGCGTTCCGGGCGGGGATGCGCAACGTGTCGCTGGACGAGCAGCGGCACATCGGCTTCGGGGTCAAGCTGCTGCGGGACCTCGCTTCCGAGGATCCCGAGGTGCCCGAGGCGGTCGCCGACCTGCTGCGCCAGGTGCTCCCGTTCACGATCGGCGTGTTCAAGCCGCCGGGCTGGGACCGCCGCTACTCGGAGTGCTTCGGGTTCACGCTGGAAGAGATCTACGAGGAGGGCGCGAAGTCGTTCGAGTCGAAGCTGCGGGCGGCCGGTCTGCCGGTCGAGGACCTGCCGGGGCCGCTGCTCTACCCGATCGACCTGCCCCCGCGCGAGCGCGCGCTGCGCGGGATGGCGCTGCTGCAGGCGGGGATCCTGGGCGAGAAGAACGGGCCGCCGGCGCGTGACCCGGACACGATGGCGCTGCTGTTCGACACCGTGCGGCGGGGCGTCGACTTCCGGACCGCGCCCGCCGGGCCGCTGACCGTGCAGTGGGACTTCGCCGACGCCGCGCCGTGGCACCTGCGGGTCGACAACGGCTCGACCGCCGTGGCCGCGGGGCGGGTGGAGGCGCCGGACATCGTGTTCCGCGCGCGCTACGAGGACTTCGTCGACGTGGTCGGCGGGCGGCTCGACCCGCGCCGGGCGATGGCGACCGGGCGGCTGCGGCCGCGCGGGTCGCTGCGCACGCTGTGGTCGGCGCGCGGCATCTTCGGGCTGACCGGGCGCAGCCGGTCTGGAAGGCCGCTTCGTGGCCTAGTCGGTCAGCCGCCCGGCGGCGGTGAGCGTGAACCCGTCGGGGCTGGTGCGCGAGCCGACCTCGGTGACCTGCACGCGGCTGTCCTTGAACAGGGTGAGCGCGCCGAGGCCGCCGAGCAGCCCCTCGGGCGCGACGACGAGCGCGCCGTCGCGGGCGCTGAGGCGCGCGCGGGCGGCCAGCGGCCCGATCGCGCCCTCGAGCACGAGCTCGCCCGCGGGGCCCTCGACCGGGCGGACGCGGAGCTGGCTCGGCAGCGCGGCGGCGAGCTCGGCCTCGCTCAGCGTCGCCTCGCCGCGGAGCTGGTCGCCTTCCTTGGTCAGCCTCGCGTCGTGGACGCGCAGCGGGCCGAGGGTGACGAGGTCGGCGCGGGCGTCCAGCTCGTCGGTCCCGCGGGTGCGGCGGAGCAGCTCGACGAGCCGGCCGGTGGTGCCCGCGCGCACGTCGGCCATCTCGACCTCGACGCGGTCTGCGCGCTTGAACAGCAGCTTGACGGCGGGGAGCGCCTCGACCTCGACGCGCTTCACCCGACCGCTGTCGGCGAGGTCGGACGTGATGCGACGCTCGGCGATCCGCGGCAGCACGAGCTGGCCACCCACGAGGGCGGCCACCGCCAGGCCGATGAAAGCGAGGGCCGCGCGCAGCATGGACGGGTGAGGCTAGAAGGCGGCGCTCAGCAGGGCTCTGGGCCGCTGAGCTTGCGCGCGGTCGCCGCGGTGGCGCGCAGGCCCGCCTGTGTATGCGCGAGTCGCCACGTCACGGCGAAGCGGCGCTCGGCGATCCGCCCGCAGACGCCGCGATCGCCGGCCCGGAGCGTGAGGCCGACCGTCGCGCCGGTCCCGGCCACGGTCACGTTCAGGCCGCCGGGGGCGTGCGAGATCGTGCGCTTGTAGCCCTTGCGCCACGGGTCGAAGCCGCCGAACGCGCGCTGGACGTCGGGCGAGAGCATGGTCCAGGCGGCTGCGAAGTCGCGCGCGTCGAGGGCGGCGTAGTAGTCGCGGACGAAGCGCCGCGCGTCGGCGGTCGTGGGCGGCGCGGCTTCCGGCGCGGATGGGTCGGCCATTTCCGGGGTGGCGGGCGCGGGTGTCCGGGCGGCCTCCATGCCGCCCGGGGTGGCCCGCGAGGAGGTCGTGTCCGCGGCCGGAGCGCGGGCGGCTTCCGTGCCGCCCGGCCGGGCCGGAGGTGAGATCTGGGTCTTCTCGGCGAGCACCTCTGCGCGGGGCGGGCGGGTGACGCCGACGAGGTCGACCGCGAGCGCCTGGCCGAGCGTGAGCACCACCGCCATGGCGGTCAGTGCGGCGGCGGCGACACGCGTGCCCTCGGCCGACTCCGACCGCTGGCGCAGGCCCGCGGTCGCCAGGGCCGCGCAGCCGGCGACCGCGACCGCGGCCGCCGGCAGGAACAGCCCGCCCGGCAGGAGGAAGGGGGCTCCTGCCAGGACGAGGACCATGAGCAGCACCGGCAGCGGGAGACCACCGTGCCGGAGGGTGGCCCAACCCATCATCGCGACGAAGGCGCACGCGGCGCTCGCCGCGACGATGGCTCCCAGCCACCGGTGCTGCTGATAGACCGCGCCCGGGTCGGAGTCGGCGACGACCGCGAGCATCAGCGCGAGGCAGAAGCACCCGCCCGCGGCGGCCAGCGCGCTGAGCGCGGCACCGACTCCGAGCCACGGGCGGGTGGAGGGGGGTTCCACACTGCCGACGCTCTCAGGACCGCGCCCCCGCGGCCAGAGGAGGACGCGCAGTCTCCCGTGCCGACCCGTTGCCCGACCCGGGTGCCCGAAAGGGCAAGGCGCCTCAGCCCAGCAGCGCGCGCGCCGCGGGCATCGCGGCGGCGAGCGTCGGACCCCAGTCGTGCTCGGGGTCCGCGAGCATGCGGAGGGCGAGGCCGTCGGCGAGCGAGAGCAGCACCGTCACGACGGACTCGGCGTCGGCGGCCGGCGAGATCACGCCCTCGCGAGCCTTCGCCTCGAGCTGCTCGGCCACGTGCTCGCGGATGCGGCGGTGCAGGGCGGCGAGCTCGGCCGCGATCTCCGGCGTCCTCCGCGCGCTCGTGAACAGCTCGAAGTGGAGCGCGACGAACGCCGGGTCGCGCTCGACCAGGTCCTCCAGCGACGAGACCAGCACCGCGACCAGGTCGTCGGCGGTGTGCGCCGCCGCGATCGCCGCGTCGAGCGCGGCGAGCCGCAGGTCGGAGTCGCGGCGCACGACCTCGACGAGCAGCCGCTCCTTGGTGCCGAAGTAGTAGTGCAGCAGCCCGCGCGAGACCCCGGCCTCGCGGGCCACGTGGTCGAACGTCGACCCCGCCGCGCCGCGCGCCGCGACCGACGCGCGCATGGCGTCGACGATGCGCTGCGCCTTGTCACCGCTCAGGGCGCCCGATGTCGCGGCCTCCATGGCGCGGGATGCTAGCTGGCCGTCCAGCCAGCGCCACGAGTGTCAGCTCGATGGTGCGTGGGGCAATCGAGGTGACATTCGTGGTGCCCCTGCCACACTGGCCTGCAGCGATGCGCCCCGTCCTCATCGCCCTCGTCCTGCTCGCCGCCACCGCCGTCCTCGCCACCAGCTCGGGCGCGGACACGCCTGCGCGCGCCCGGGCCCAGGTGTCGGTGGTCACCGGCGGCCTCGGCGACTTCGGCACGCTGACCGTCCGCGGCGACGACGAGCAGACCGACGACGACGTCGCGGTCGACGCCGAATCCGTCCGCGTCAAGAAGGCCGAGCTGATCGCGCGCGCGGGCCGGACCAGCGCCACCGCCCGCGCCGTCGTCCTCGCCCGCCACGTCGACCTCTTCGACGGCCTCGTCACCGCGAAGGTCGCCCGCCGCACCGCGACCGCGGCGGGAGGGAAAGTCGCGAGGGAGGGCCGCGTCGCCGACCTGGTCATCGAAGGTCGCCGCATCGGGGACGTCCGCGGAGACCGTGCCTACCTGCTGTCGGACGGCAGCAGCGTGGCGGTGAACCGCGGCACCGCCGCGCTCGAGCTCACGCTCGCCACCCCCCGCGGCACCCACCCCAAGGGCACCAAGATCCGCGTCGCGGTCGCCGACGCCAGCGCCGCCGAGGCCGTCATCGCCACCCCCACCGCGACGCCGACCCCCACGGCCACCGCCACACCCACGCCGAAGGCGACGCCCGACAAGCCCAAGCGCAAGAAGGCCCCGAAGGTCCAGCAGCGCCTCACGCGCCAGAACTACGCGTTCCCCGTCTTCGGCGAGGCCGACGTCGCCGACGACTTCCTCGCCCCCCGCGCCAAGACCGGCCAGCACCAGGGCAACGACGTCTTCGCCCCCTTCGGCGCGCCCGTGCTCGCGGCCGCCGACGGCACCGTGCGTCGCGTCGGCACGCTCCCGATCTCCGGCAACCGCCTGTGGCTCCACACCGACGCCGGCGACGCGTTCTTCTACGCCCACCTCTCCGCGTTCAGCCCCGACGCGCAGAACGGCAAGAGGGTCAAAGCCGGCACCGTCCTCGGGTTCACCGGCAACACCGGCGACGCCGAGCCGACCCCGCCGCACGTCCATTTCGAGATCCACCCCGGCGGCGAATCCAAGGACGCGATCGACCCGCATGCCATCCTGCTGGCATGGCAGGAGCACCGCGACGTCCCACCCGGCGCATGGCTGACGCGCCACGGCGGCGACACCGCGGAGCGCCCGGGCGCCCTTGTCGAGGTCCGCGACTTCATCGCCGATAACTGACCGGTGAGCACGCAGACGCCGCCCGAGAAGCACAGCCTCGCCGAGAAGCTCGCCCGTCGCCGCGCGAAGCACCTGCAGCGCAGCAAGGCCTACCGCATCGGCTTCGCGATCGTCGCCTTCGCGATCGTCCTCGCCGGCCTGGCGCTGGTGCCGCTGCCCGGCCCGGGCTGGGCGATCGTCTTCGTCGGCCTCGGCATGCTCGCGCTCGAGTTCAAGTGGGCCGAGAGGCTGATGGAGAAGATCCTGAACCGGCTCGAGGCCGCTCAGGAGAGCGCCAGGAACGCCTCACCGGCGCAGAAGGCGTTCGCCACCGTCGCAACGGTCCTCGGGATCGCGGCCTGCGTGGCGGCCGCGATCCTCTGGGACATCCCGCTTCTGCCGGTCTAGGGGGAACGCTGGCCCTGGGGGCCAGGTTCCCTATCGGGTATTCGCCCAGGGGGCGAAACCCGCGGTTCTAGGAGCTGGTGCTGGCGGCGGCCGGCGTCTCGCTCGGGACGACGACGGACGAGCGTCGTCGAGGTGTACTCGAACTCCTCCTCGGCGCCGAACAGGGCGTCGAGCACCTTCTTGCGCAGGCCCTCCGAGACGGCGAGCGCGATGCCGGCGCTGACCACGGTCAGGAACAGGAGCCGGCCGAAGCTCAGGCCCTTGCGCTGCTTGGGCGCCTCGCGCAGGGCGACCGACGCGTCGCGGAACGACTCGGCCGCGTTCTTCAGATCCTTCTGCAGCTTCTTGTCGTCGAAGATCTGCTTCGTCGGTGACTTCCCGTTGCCGAGGCGAGCGGCGGCGTCGCGCGCGGACTCGTAGGCCTGCCACAGGTTCTGGCGCAGATCCTCGTCCTCGATCACGCGCTGCACATACGGTGAGTTCTTCACTGCCACGGCGGCCGCGCCAGCCTTGGCCGCCTTCTTCTTCGCTGCCATGGTCACCTCTCGCTCGGAGTCGTCGCTGCGAGCATACCCTCCAGCGCAGCCTCGAATACTTCGCCCACGGAGTCGACCCACACGAACTCCAGGTCCTCGCACAGCACGTCGGGGAAGTCCTCGAGATCGGCCTCGTTGCGCTGCGGCGCGATCACGCGCTTGACGCCGAGTCCCTGAGCCGCGAGCGACTTCTCCTTCAAGCCGCCGATCGGGAGCACCTGGCCGGTGAGCGTGATCTCGCCGGTCATCGCCGTGTCGGAGCGCACCGGATGCCCGGTCACCAGCGACATCAGCGCGGTCGCCATCGTGATGCCCGCGCTCGGCCCGTCCTTGGGGATCGCGCCCGACGGCACGTGCAGATGGATGTCGTGGGTGGAGAAGTAGTCGTCGGGCAGGTCGGGCACGTATTCGTGCGCGTGCCCGCGCACGAACGACAAGGCCGCCTGCGCCGACTCGCGCATCACGTCGCCGAGCTGGCCCGTGACGATCAGCCGCGGCGGGTGCGCCGGGTTGCCCGGCATCGCGGTCGCCTCCACGAACAGCACGTCGCCGCCCACCGGCGTCCACGCCAGCCCGGTCGCCACGCCCGGCTGCTGCGTGCGGCGCTTGACGTCGGGCTGGAAGCGCGCGCGGCCGAGCAGCTCGCGCACGCGCGGCTCGGTCACCGACAGCTTCTTCTCGAGCGACCCCTCGGCGACCTGGCGCGCGACCTTGCGGCAGGCGGCGCCGATCTCGCGCTCGAGGTTGCGGACGCCCGCCTCGCGCGTGTAGTCGGAGATGATCGTCCGCAGCCCGGTGTCGCTGAACGAGATCTGCGACTTCTTGAGCCCGTTGCGCTCGATCTGGCGCGGCACGAGGTAGCGCTTGGCGATCTGGAGCTTCTCCTCCTCCGTGTAGCCCGCGAGCTGGATGACCTCCATGCGGTCGCGCAGCGGGCCCGGCACCGTGTCGAGCGTGTTCGCCGTGGTGATGAACATCACGTGCGAGAGGTCGAACGCGATGTCGAGATAGTGGTCGCGGAAGTCGGAGTTCTGCTCCGGGTCGAGCACCTCGAGCATCGCCGACGCCGGGTCGCCGCGGTAGTCGGCGCCCATCTTGTCGATCTCGTCGATCATGAACACCGGGTTGTTGGAGCCGGCGTCGCGCAGCGCGCGCACGATCACGCCCGGCATCGCGCCGATGTAGGTGCGGCGGTGCCCGCGGATCTCGGCCTCGTCGCGCATGCCGCCGACCGAGATGCGCTCGAACTTGCGCTCCAGCGCCGAGGCAATTGAGCGGCCCAGCGACGTCTTCCCGACGCCCGGCGGGCCGAGGAAGCAGAGGATCGAGCCGCGCGCGTCCGGCTTCAGCCGCCGCACGGCGAGGAACTCGATGATGCGGTCCTTCACGCGCTCGATGTCGTAGTGGTCGGCGTCGAGCTGCTCGCGCGCGTGCGTGAGGTCGAGGTTGTCCTCGGTCGACACCGCCCACGGGAGCGTGGCGATCCACTCCAGGTAGGTGCGGATGACGCCGTGCTCGGCCGCCGCCTGCGGCAGCTTCTCCAGCCGCGAGAGCTCGCGGTCGGCGACCTTGCGCACCGCCTCGGGCATCTCGACCTCGGCCAGCTGCTCGCGCAGCTCCTCGACCTCGGCGGCCGCCGGGTCGCGCTCGCCCAGCTCCTCCTGGATCGCCTTGAGCTGCTCGCGCAGCAGGTACTCGCGCTGCGAGCGGTCGACCTCGGACTGCACCTGGGACTGGATGCGCGCGCCCATGGCGGCGACCTCGAGCTCGCGCGCGAGGATCTGGGAGAGCCGCCGCAGCCGCTTGGCGACGTCGCGCTCCTCGAGCAGCTCCTGCTTCTCCTCGGTCTTGATCCGCAGCGAGCCGGCGATCAGGTGCGAGAGCGCGGACGGGTCGTCGAGGTTGGCGACCGCCATCTGCAGCTCCTCCGGCAGGTACGGCGTCTCGTCGATGATGCGCGAGAACATCTGCTGGACGTTGCGCATCAGCGCCGTCAGCTCCGCGCCCTCCTCGACGATGTCGGGCGCCTCGGAGATGCGGGCGACGATGTAGGGCTCCTCCGTCGTCCACGCCTCGATGTTCACCCGCGCGCCGCCCTGGACGAGGATGCGCAGCGTCCCGTCCGGCACCTTGAGCATGCGAGCGACGGTGCCGACCACGCCGACCTTGTAGAGCTGGCTCGGTCCCGGCGACTCCGCCTCCGGGTCGGTGCTCCCGACCATCACCAGCTGGCGGTCGCGCGCCAGCACGTCGTTGATGAGCTGGATCGACCGCTCCTGGCCGACCGCCAGCGGGGTCAGCGTGTCGGGGAACGTCACGGTGTCGCGCAGCGGCAGCACCGGCAGCTCGTCGGGCACGGACGGCGTGCCCATGGAGACCGACTGGGCGCCGTTGCCGAGCGTCTCGATGTCGATGCTCACGGGCCGTCCTCCCCGCCCGCGCGGCGGCGCTGCTCGATCGGGACGGCGCGCGGATCGGCCGGCGCCGCGATCGGCAGCTCGACCACGAGCATCCCGTCCTCGTAGGTGGCCTTCGCGCGGTCGGCGTCGACGTCGGCGCCGAGCTGGATGATGCGCCGGAACGGCCCGTTCTCGATCTCGAGCTGCTGGTAGAGGCGCTCCTCGGCCGCGCCCGGGGGACGCGCTGGCCACCGAGGATCAGCTCACGGCCGCGGATCTCGAGCTCGACCTGCTTCGGGTCGATGCCGGCCAGGTCGGCGCGCACGACCGCCCTGGGCGGGTCGCCCGTGTAGTAGACGTCGACCGGAGGGACGAAGCCGCCGCGGCGGCGCGGCGCCAGCCCGCGGTCGAAGACGTCGCCGAACAGCTCGTCCATCTCGCGGCGCATCCGCTCGAAGTTGGCGAAGAGGTCGCGCTCGGGCATTGCCCGGAACGCTACCCCGATGCGCGACTAGACAGCCTCGGCGCGCTTGCGCACGAGGCGCGGGTCGACCGCCATCGGCTTGGCGGTCGGCTGCCCGAAGTAGAAGCCCTGGCCGAGATCGACGCCGAGCTCGCGCATCGCCTCGAACTCGTCGACGCGCTCGATCCCCTCGGCGACGACGCGGGTCCCCAGCTCGTGGGCGACCTCGACGAGCGCGGCCACGAGGCGGCGGCGCGCCGGGGAGTGCTGGATGCCGGCGGTCATCGCGCGGTCGATCTTGCCGATGTCGGGCTTGAGCTGCTCGAGGAAGGCGAGCGACTCCGAGCCGCCGGAGAGATCGTCGAGCGCGACGAGCGCGCCGCGCTCGCGGTGGGCGTCGACGAGCGACTTGAGCAGCTCGCGGTCGGGCGAGCGCTCGGGGCGGATGAGCTCGAGGCAGATGCGGGAGGGGTCGCCTCCGAGCCGGATCACGGTCGGCCAGGTCGTGCGGATCGACGAGTCGACGTCGAGCACCGCGCGCGGGTCGATGTTGACGAACAGGATCTCGCCCTCGGGCATCAGCGGGAGGCCGACCTCGAGCGCCGCGGACCGGGCGCGCGCGTCGAACGAGAACAGTGCGTCGTGCGCCTCGGCGGCGGCGATCAGCTCGGCCCCGCGCAGCTCGACCTTGCCCAGCATGCCCCGCATCAGCGCCTCGCGGCCGTAGGGCTTGCCGCTCGCGAGGTCGATGATCGGCTGGAAGTGCGGCGTCATCTCGCCGTGGGAGAGGAACTCGGGGAACCAGTCCGTGCGCGCGCGGTCGAGCAGCGTGTCGGCAGGGATCGGCAGGCCCTGCTCGTCGTCGAGCCGGACGGCGAACAGGCAGGCGCGCTCGGAGTTGGAGATCGAGCCCAGCAGCTCCTTGAGGCGCTCCGACCAGCCAGGGCCCGCGAGCTGCAGCCCCTCGATGGCGATGTCGCCGTCGACCGGCTCCGTCGCGAGGTGCTCGAGCTTGTAGAGCACGGACGGGCGGTGCGACAGGAGTCGCACGCCGTCAGCGGTCTCGTTGGCCTCCCGTACGGGGTTCATCGAGGAAGCATCGGCGGAAACGAGAGACCCCTTGACTAAACGTCGTAGACAGCGCCCTCGCGGGCCATCTCGACCGGCCCGCCGAACGCCTTCTCGGCGTCCTCGCGGGCCCAGTCCTCGCCGAGCTCGTCGGAGAAGTGGGTCAGGAGCACGCGCCGCGCGCCCGCGCGGCGGGCGTGCTCGCCCGCCTCGCCGGGCGTGATGTGGCCGCGCGGGCCCTCGCGCTCCGGCCGCGGGAGCGTCGCCTCGATGATCAGCAGGTCGGTGTCGCGCGCGAAGTCGACGATCGAGTCGGTCGGCGCATGGTCGGCGCCGTAGGTGATGCGGCCCCCGCCGTTGCTGGCGGCGACCTCGACCGCGTTGGTGGCGGTGAAGTGCGGGACGGGCTGGAAGCGGATCCGCAGCGGGCCGGCCGTCAGCTCGTCCCCGGGGTCGTACTCGCGCATCGCGAACGCCTTCTCGATCAGGTCCTCGTTGCCCCACGCGCCGACCACGCGGCGGAACAGCTCGGTGGCGCCCGGCGGCACGTGCAGCTCGGGGCGGGCGGGAGCGTCGGTGCCGGGCCAGCCGCCCACCGGCACCGGCTGCTGGCGCGGCGCGTAGGTGAGCGCGTACGAGAACGGCACGAGGTCGAGGAAGTGGTCGGCGTGCAGGTGGGAGATCACCACCGCGTCGACGTCGACGTAGTCGACGAAGCGCCGCAGCTTCGAGAAGACCCCGTTGCCGCAGTCGAGCAGCAGGTGGAAGCCGTCCTGCTCGACCAGGTAGCCGCTGCAGGCCCCGTCGGCGTCCTGCCAGGACGGCGACTTGCCGAGCACCGTGATGCGCACGTCTGTGAGGCCCTCCCCCTCGTGAACTCGCTGACAGACTCTAACCCGGTGAGCCTCGAGATCGCGCTGCTCGTTTTCGGCGGCCTGCTGATGGTGGGAGCGCTGATCTCCGGCATCGTCCGGCGCTCGTTCCTGTCGCTGGCGGCGCTGTTCGTCCTCACCGGGTTCGTGCTCGGCGACGGTGGCTTCGAGGTGCTCGACTTCTCCGCCCGCTCGGCAGTTCGTGCACGACCTCGCGGTCGTCGCGCTGGTGGTGATCCTGTTCCGCGACGGGCTCGAGGTCGAGGCCGAGATGCTGCAGCGCGAGTGGCACCTGCCGTTCCGCAAGCTCGCGCTGGGCATGCCGATCACCGGCGCGCTCGTGGCGTGCGCCGCCCACTGGATCGTCGGCCTCGACTGGCTCGAGTCGGCGCTGCTCGGCGCGCTGCTCTCACCGACCGACCCGGTGCTGTCGAACTCGGTGGTCACCAACCCGCGCGTCCCGCGGCTGGTGCGTCACTCGCTCAACCTCGAGTCCGGGCTCAACGACGGCCTCGCGCTGCCGGCCGTGCTGGCGTTCACCGCCGCGCTCGCCGACCGGGAGGGCTTCGTGTGGTGGCAGTTCGTGCTCCAGGACGTGACGCTCGGCTTCGGCTTCGGGATCGCGATCGCGTGGATCGCGGCCAAGCTGATGCCGCGCGGGCGCAAGCTCGACGACTCGATCCCCGCGCACGCGCAGTCGCTCTACGCGCTCGGGGTCGCGTTCGCGATCTACGGCATCGCCGTCGGGCTGCCGCCGGAGGGCAACGGCTTCATCGCCGTGTTCGTCGGCGCGATCACGCTCGGCATCCTGCGACCGGACCTGCGCGTCAACTTCGCCAACCGCGCCGACGACATCGTCGAGATCGTCAAGCTCGGGATCTTCGTCGTGTTCGGCTCGCTGCTGACCGCCGAGGGCCTGTTCGGGGACGGCTGGGCGGCGGTCGCGCTCGTCGCCGTGACGCTCCTGCTCGCGCGTCCGGTGGCGATCTGGATCTCGCTGGCCGGCACGTCGGTCGACACCGCGACCAAGGGCTTCATGGCCTGGTTCGGCCCGAAGGGCGTGGCGACGATGACGTTCTCGCTGCTCGTGCTGGGCGAGGGCGTGCCCGACGCCGGGCGGATCTTCAACCTCGCCGCCCTCTGCGTGTTCGCCTCCGTGCTGCTGCACGGGCTGACCGACACGCCTGGCAGTGAGTGGCTCGCTAGGCGTGAAGCGCGGCCTGCTCCTGGGCGTCCGGGAAGCGCCCACGCGGCCTGCCGGCGACGCTCCTGCCTGAACACGAAGCGCATCTGCTGCGGCGGCCGCAGGCCCTCGGGATGGTCCGGCCGGAAGGTCGGGCACGGCTCCTCGAGGTCCAGCGCGCAGAGCATGTTCTTGCGAAAGAAGCAGTCTTCGCAGCTGACCTTCTTGACCTGCCTCACTGCCACAACCCCCGAGCCCCCTCGTTCACCGAACCGTCACAAGCCGTGGCCGACTAAAGCGCGCCATCCGACCGCGTTCAAGTGGGTTGGCGCGGGAGTTCCCGCACCGCGCAGGGTTTTCGTAGGAGTTCCCGCTAGGAGGCGATTTCCATGCCCGTTTCGCCCTGCTTGCGACTCATCCACCCCGCAGTTTGGGCACGTAGGCTGAGGAAGAGATGCACGTTCTCGTCACCGGAGCCTCGGGCTACGTCGGAGCCGCCCTCGTCCCCCGCCTGCGCGCGGACGGGCACAGCGTGCGCGGCTATGGCCGCTCGGCGGCGCGCATCAGCGCGCCGGTCGACGAGATCGTCGAGGGCGACGCGATCGCGGGGACGGGGCTCGACCGCGCGCTCGACGGCGTCGAGGTCGCCTACTTCCTGATCCACTCGATGGAAGGGCCGGGCAACGGCTTCGCCGACCTCGAGCGCAAGGCGGCCGAGCAGTTCGCCGCCGCGGCGGCCCGACGCGGGCGTGCGGCGGATCGTCTACCTCGGCGGGCCTGGTGCCGCAGGACGGCCACATCTCGCGCCACCTCGCCTCGCGGCTGGCGGTCGAGGAGCTGCTGCTGGCGGCCGCGCCGGAGTCGATCGCCTTCCGCGCCTCGATCGTGATCGGCGCCCGCTCGCGCTCGTTCCGCTTCCTCGTCCGGCTCGTCGAGCGGATGCCGGTGCTCGCGCTGCCGGCCTGGCGCGACCATCGCACCGCGCCGGTCGACGGCCGCGACATGCTCGACTTCCTGGCTCGCGCCGCCACCGCGCCGACCGAGGTCGCGGGGCGGTCGTGGGACATCGGTGGCCCGGACGTGATGAGCTACGGGGAGCTCGTCGAGCGGATCGCCGACGCCATGCTGGTCCGCCGCCCCCGCCTCGGCATCGATGTGACGATGACGGGAGTGGCGTCCGTCGTGGCCTCCGCGATCGCCGGCGAGGACGTCGGACTGATCGGACCGCTGATGGAATCGCTCGAGCACGACCTGCTGCCGCGCCACGAGGCCGCCCCGGCCTTCGGCGTCCGCCTGCACTCGTTCGCCGCCGCGGTCGAGCGGGCGCTGCGCGACTGGGAGCGCGACGAGGAGCTGGCGGCCCGATGAGCACCGTCTCGGCCACCATCGACCTCGACTGCCCGCCGGAGAACGTCTGGCGGCTGATCATGGACCCGACACGCTTCAACGAGTGGGTCTCGATCCACCGCAAGATCGGCGACGTCGACGACGGGCCGGTCCGCGAGGGCTTCCAGGTCGAGCAGCGGATGGCGCTGCGCGGCGCGCCGTTCACCGTGCACTGGACGCTCACCGAGTGCGACGCGCCCAAGCTCGGCGTCTGGGAGGGCAAAGGGCCGGCCGGCTCCTACGCGCGCGTGATCAACCGGCTGCGGGACAACGGCAACGGCGGCACCCACTACGAGTACGAGAACACCTTCGAGGCGCCGGGCGGGGCGATGGGCCGGCTCGCCTCGCGCGTGCTGGTCGGCGGCATGCCGAAGCGCGAGGCCGACAAGTCGCTGAAGAACCTCAAGGCGCTCCTCGAGCGCTAGCGAGCGCCGCCTCGGCGCCCGCGACCAGCTCGCGGATGATCTCCGCAGCGGGCTTGATCTCATGGATCAGCGCGGCGGACTGGCCTGCGAACGGGATGTACTCGTGCGAGCGGTCCTCGCGGAGCGAGGCCAGCAGCTCCGGTCCCATGACGGCGGGGTCGACCGACTCCGGATCCTCGCCGAGGCGGTCGATCAGCGGCGTCCGCAGCGAGCGCGGATCGGCCGGCCCGCCGGGCCGGTTGTAGGGCGGCATCACGCGCTCGGAGTTCGGGACCTTGACGGCGTCGAGCGCGCCCGCCTCGACGACCCGCTGCTTCCAGGCCGCGTGGACGCCCATCTCCTCGGACGCGAGCAGGCGCGTGCCGACGAGCGCGCCCTGGGCGCCGAGCGCGAGCGCCGCTGCGAGCCCGCGCCCGTCGGCGATGCCGCCGGCGGCGACCACCGGCGTCTCGCCCGCGAGGTCGACGACCTCCGGCACGAGGACGAACGTGCTCACCCAGCCGCCGTGGCCGCCGGCCTCGCCGCCCTGGGCCACGATCACGTCGGCGCCCGCTTCGAGCGCGCGCTCGGCCTGGTCGCGATCGATCACCTGCTGGATCCACAGGATGCCCGCGTAGTGGGCGCGCGCGACCAGCTCGGCGTCGACGCCGATGTGGAACGAGATCGCGCGCGGGCCGAAGCGGATCGTCGCGTCGAACGCGTCCTCGTCGAACGGGCGGATGGTGTGGTTGATCGCGAACGGCCGGCCGGTGCGCTCGCGGACCGCTCGCCACTGCGCCTCGAGCTCGGAGACGGAGCGCGCGGCGGTGCCGAGCGCGCCGAGACCTCCCGCTTCGCAGACCGCGACCGCGAGCTCTCGCTCGTCCCAGGGCCCGAACGGGGCGCAGAGGACCGGAACGTCGATCCCGAGCAGGTCGCACACCGGCGTGCGCAGCACGCCCTCATCATCGTAGGGTCCCGCGGATGCCGCAAGCCTTTTATGAGCAGCACGACGACGTGGGCGAGCTGGTGCTCGACGCGCCGCCACTGAACCTGTTCGGCCCGGTGCTGTTCGACGACCTCGAAGCCGCGATCTCCGACGTGCAGGAGGCGGCCCCGCGGGCGCTCATCTTCCGTGCCCAGGGCGACGTCGTGTCCGCGGGTGTGGACGTGCACGTGTTCGACGGCCTCGACAGCGCGGGGGCCGACGAGCTGACCGCGCGCCTGATGCGGCTCGCGCACGCGCTGGAGGATCTGCCCTTCCCGACACTCGCCGTCGCCCACGGACTGTGTCTGACGGCGGCGCTCGAACTGTCACTGGCGTGTGACCTGTTGTGGGCGGGCGAAGGTGTGCAGTTCGGGCTCGTCGAGGCAGTCGTCGGCATCACGCCGCTGATGGGCGGCACGCAGCGCCTGGCGGAGCGGGCCGGCACCGCGCGTGCGCGCGAGTTCGTGATGACCGGCGGCTTGTTCACCGCGGAGACGTTGCACGACTGGGGTGTGGTTAACCGTGTGCTTCCCGCGGGCGAGTTGCTCGAGAAGGCACGCAGATTCGCGGCGCGACTGGCGGCCGGGCCGACCCAGGCGCACGCCGCCACCAAGCGGATCGTGCGAGCGCAGGCCGATCACGGCACGCGCGGGGCCGACGAGCGGACTGCCGAGTTGACGTCACACCTGTTCGATACCGAGGACACCCGAGGTGCAGTGCGCTCTTTTCTGGAACATGGTCCCGGCAAGGCGAGTTTCAGCGGACAGTGACCTGCCTGTTACCTTCCCTTAACTGTCAGCCATGCCATTTTTTGGGAAAGGTTTGTTGAATGCCGGACTTCCTCGAGGAAAAGCGTAAGGAGATCTCGCAGCGCCTGAAGGAGCTGCGACCGCTCGTCGACGAGTACCACCGCCTCGAGGCCGCCGAGCAGGCGCTGTCCGGAGTGGGAGGCACCACCAGCACCCGGTCCGCGGCGCCGGCCGCGCCGCGGCGCACCCGCACCAACCGCCGCAAGAGCGCGAGCACCGGCCGCCGCGGCCGGCCCAAGGGCTCCGGCACCCGCGCGGCGGAGGCGCTCGAGCTGGTGAAGGCCCGCCCGGGCATCAGCATCCCCGAGCTCGCCGAGGCGATGGGCATCAAGCAGAACTACCTGTACCGCGTGATGCCCGGCCTCGCCGAGGACGGGAAGGTGACCAAGTCAGGTCGCGGGTGGCATGCCCGCGAGGCCGCCTAGATCAGGTCGAGCTTCTTCACCGCGTCGCGCTCCTCACGGAGCTCGTTGACGGTCGCCTCGATCTTCTCCTTGGCGAAGTCGTTCACCTCGAGCCCCTGCACGATCGACCACTCCCCGTTCGCAGCACGTGCAGGGGAAGCTCGAGATCAGCCCCTCGTCGACGCCGTAGGAGCCGTCGGAGGGGACCGCCATCGAGACCCAGTCGCCCTCGGTCGTCCCGTTCACCCAGTCGTGGACGTGGTCGACCGCGGCGTTGGCGGCCGAGGCCGCGGAGGACGCGCCGCGCGCGTCGATGATCGCGGCGCCGCGCTTGCCGACGGTGGGGAGGAAGTCGTTCTCGTACCACTCCATGTCGTCGACGACCTCGGCGGCGTTCTTGCCACCGACCTTCGCGTTGAACAGGTCGGGGAACATGGTGGGTGAGTGGTTGCCCCACACACCCATGTTGGTGATGTCGGCGACCTCGGCGCCCGCCTTCTTGGCGAGCTGGGCGACCGCCCGGTTGTGATCCAGGCGGGTCATCGCGTTGAAGCGCCCGTTCGGGATGTCGGGTGCGTTGGACTGCGCGATCAGGCAGTTCGTGTTGGCCGGGTTGCCGACCACCAGGATCCGGACGTCGTCCGCGGCGCCCGCGTTGATCGCCTCGCCCTGCGGCTTGAAGATGCCGCCGTTGGCCTCGAGCAGGTCTGCGCGCTCCATGCCCTTCGAGCGCGGGCGGGCACCGATCAGCAGCGCGACGCTCACACCGTCGAACGCCGTCTTCTGGTCGTCGGTGATGTCGACCCCCGACAGCAGCGGGAACGCGCTGTCGTCGAGCTCCATCGCGGTGCCCTCCGCCGCCTTCACCGCGTCCGGGATCTCGAGCAGGGTGAGGTGAACCTTGGTGTCGGGGCCGAGCATCTGCCCGCTCGCGATCCGGAACAGGATCGCGTAGCCGATCGCGCCGGCCGCGCCGGTCACCGTGACCTTGGTGGGTTCCGCCATCAGTTCATCTCCTCGATCACCGCGTCGGCGAACTCGGATGTGCCGACGGCGGACGGGTCGTCACGGGAAGGCTTGAGGTCGTAGGTGACCTTGTCGCCCTTCTTGATCACGGCGGCGATCGCCGCCTCCAGCTTGTCGCCGGCCTCGTCCTCGTCGAGGTGATGGAGCAGCAGCACGCCGGACAGCATCAGCGCCGTCGGGTTCACCTTGTTCTGCCCCTTGTACTTGGGGGCCGAACCGTGGGTGGCCTCGAACATCGCGGCCTCGGTGCCGATGTTGGCGCCCGGCGCGAGGCCGAGCCCGCCGATCATGCCCGCGCCGAGGTCGGAGACGATGTCGCCGTAGAGGTTGGGGAGCACGATCACGTCGTACTCCTCCGGGCGCGACACGAGCTGATTGCACAGGTTGTCGATGATGCGGTCCTCGAACTCGATGTCGGGGTGACGCTCGGCCACCTTGCGCGCGACGTCGAGGAAGAGGCCGTCGGTGTGCTTCATGATGTTGGCCTTGTGCGCGGCCGTGACCTTCTTGCGGCCGTTGGCTTCGGCGTACTCGAAGGCCGACTCGACGATCCGGTCGGTGCCGAACTCGGAGATCGGCTTGATCGAGATGCCCGATCCCTCGCGCAGGGGTGAGTCGAGCTCGTCGGCGAGGAACTTGGTGAGCTTCTCGTTCTCCTCCGTGCCGCGCTCGAACTCGATCCCCGCGTAGAGATCCTCGGTGTTCTCGCGCACGATCACGATGTCCGTCTCGGGGAAGCGCGTGCGCACGCCCTCGTAGGCCTTGCAGGGTCGGATACACGCGTAGAGGTCGAGCTCCTTGCGCAGGAGCACGTTGACCGAGCGGAAGCCCGAGCCGACCGGCGTCGTGGTCGGGCCCTTGATGCCGACGCCGGTGCGCTTGATCGAGTCGAGCGTGCGATCGGGGAACGGCGTGCCCTCGTCGTTGTAGACGTCCTCGCCGGCGGGATGCTCGTCCCACTCGAACTCGACGCCGGTGGCCTCGAGCACCCGGCGGGTCGCGTCGATCAGCTCCGGCCCGGTCCCATCGCCAGGGATCAGGGTCGCTTCGTGTGCCATGTGGTCCTTTCCAGTGTCAAATCGAGCGCCGGGGAGGCTAGTGATCGGGCCTGTGCGACGATCTCTTGCGTGTTCGGCACGGGCAGCTCGTTCAAGCTCGCGCGGGTCTTCGGGATCCGCATCGGCGTCAACGCCTCCTGGTTCATCGTGCTGTTCCTCTTCATCTACCTGTTCCAGGGGTCGTTCGAGACCAAGCTCGCGGCGAGCGACACGACCGCGTTCCTGGTCGCGGTGGTGGCCGCCGTCCTGTTCTTCGGCTCGATCCTGCTGCACGAGATCGGGCACGCGCTGGCCGCCCGCCGCGAGGGGATCGAGGTGACGGGCATCGAGCTGTTCCTGTTCGGCGGCGTGATGAAGATGAGCCGCGACACCGACTCGCCGGGCGCCGAGTTCCGCGTCGCCGCCGCCGGCCCGCTGGTGACGCTGCTGATCGTGGTCGTCGGCGGGCTGCTGACGATGGCGCTGTGGGGGCCGGACCGGCTGTTCGACGGCGCGCGGCTCACCGGCAACCAGAACGAGGACATCCCGATCGTCCTGCTCTCCGTGCTCGTGGGGTTCAACGTCGTGCTGCTGCTCTTCAACCTGATCCCCGCCTTCCCGCTCGACGGCGGCCGGATCGCGCGCGCGGTCGCGTGGAAGGTCACCGGCGAGCGCGGCAAGGCGACCCGCCTCGCCGCCCGCCTCGGCCAGGGCTTCGCGATCCTCATGATCGGCTACGGCATCTACGTGGTGCTCGACGGCGACCCGTGGGGCCTGTGGTCGGTGATGCTGGGCTGGCTGCTCGGCTCGGCTGCCCGCAGCGCGATCGCGCAGAGCGACTTCTCCGACCGGCTCGAGGGCATCACGGTCGCCGACCTGATGGACGCCGAGCCGGTGACGATCCCGGCCGACACGCCGGCCGCGCGCGCGTACGAGGACTTCTTCCTGCGCTACCAGGGCTGGGAGTGGTTCGCGGTCGTCGACGCCGACGGCCGTTACGCCGGCATCGCCCACCGCGAGCCGCTGCGTCAGGTCTACGAGGCCGGCGAGGCGCGACCGGTCGGCGAGCTCGTCGTGCCGCCGGGCGAGGACGGCCAGGTGCGCGCCGACACCCCGCTCGAGGTGCTGCTGGGCTCCGAGCCGCTGCGGCGCTTCGGCGCCCTGATGGCGGTCGACGGCGACGGCCGTCTGCGCGGCGTGGTCACGCTCGAGCAGGTCTCGCGCGCGCTGCAGACGCACGCGACGGTGCCCACCGGTTAGTTTCCTTCGACCACTGGAGTAGCATTCCGTACAGGGATAGAGGGAGGGCCCTCAGAGACGGGGGCGTGCTCGGGCTTCCCGGCCGGCCGGACGCCGCCCAGGGGCGCAACGCAGGGTGGTGGCGCGGGCGAAAGCGCCACCGGGGAGGTTGTCCGTGTCTCTTATCTTGGTGCTCGCGCTCGCGTGGCTCACGCTTGCCGTTCTCGGCTGGTCCTGGCTGGCCGCCGCCGCCCGCGGCGATCGCCTCCAGGCGCAGCGAGCCTCCGCGCGCCGCCGCCGTACGCGCGAGCCCGTCTGAGCGCCGGGGCGCCCGTCCGGCGCCGCGCTGCGCCGCACGTCGAAGCGGGCCGTACGACTTATAGACTCGCCCGCCATGCCGTCACACGACGTCCTCATCATCGGCGCCGGCCTGGCCGGCCAGCGCGCTGCGATCGCCGCGGCAGATGCCGGGGCGTCCGTGGCGATCATGAGCAAGGTCCACCCGGTCCGCTCCCACTCCAACGCGGCCGCGGGCGGCATCAACGCGGCGCTCAACCCCGACGACTCCTGGGAGTCGCACGCCTTCGACACGGTCAAGGGCTCCGACTACCTCGGCGACCAGGACGCGATCGAGATCATGTGCCGGGAGGCGCCGAACGAGGTGCTGTGGCTCGAGCACTCCGGCGTCACCTTCCACCGCAGCCCTGAGGGCAAGCTCGGCACCCGCGCGTTCGGCGGCGCCTCGGCCGCGCGCACCTACTACGTGGCCGACATCACCGGCCAGGCCCTGCTGCACGTGCTCTACGAGCAGCTCATGAAGTTCCACGAGGTCATCGACCGCTACGAGGAGTGGTTCGTCACCGCGGTCGTGCAGGACAACGACGGCGACTGCTGCGGCGTCGTGGCGCGCAACATCAAGGACGGCGCGATGCAGCTGTTCTCGGCCAAGTCGGTGATCCTCGCCTCCGGCGGCGCCGGCCAGTGCTTCAAGCCGACCACCAACGCCCTCATCTGCACCGGTGACGGGATCGCGCAGGCCTACCGCATCGGCGCGCCGCTGATGGACATGGAGATGATCCAGTACCACCCGACCACGCTGGCGGGCAACGGGATCCTCATCACGGAGGGCGCGCGCGGCGAGGGCGCCCACCTCTACAACGCCGAGGGCGAGCGCTTCATGGAGAAGTACGCGCCCAACAAGCTCGAGCTCGCCTCGCGCGACGTCGTCTCGCGCTCCGAGCAGACCGAGATCAACGAGGGCCGCGGCTTCCCCGACGGCACCGTCGCGCTCGACATCACCAAGGTGCCGCGCAAGCGCACGCTGGAGGCGCTGCGCGAGATCGTCAACATCGGGCGCGACTTCGCGGGCGTCGACATCACGCGCGAGCCGATCCACATCAAGCCCGGCTGCCACTACATCATGGGCGGCGTCAAGACCGACGTGTGGGGCGAGACCTCGATCCCGGGCCTCTACGCCGCCGGCGAGGTCGCCTGCGTCTCCGTCCACGGCGGCAACCGCCTCGGCGCGAACTCGCTGCTCGACACGCTGATCTTCGGCCGCCGCTCCGGCGAGCACGCCGCGGCGCGCGCGAACGAGATGTCGATGCCGACGGCCAGCGACGCCGCGCTCGCCGACGAGCAGCAGATGATCGACGAGATCCTGCGCCGCGAGAAGGACGGCGGCCGGCGCATCTCCGAGATCAAGGACGAGCTCGGCGAGACGATGAACGAGAAGGTCGCGGTGTTCCGCGACGAGGAGGGCCTGAACTCGGCGATGGAGACGGTCCAGCGCCTCAAGGAGGAGAGCCGCTCGGCGTACGTCGACGACCGCGGCACGGTGTTCAACCAGGACGTGCTGGGCGCGATCGAGCTCGGCTACATGCTCGACTGCGCGGAGGCGATCGTCGTCGGCGCGCTCGAGCGCAAGGAGTCGCGCGGGGCCCAGTTCCGCCTCGACTTCCCGGAGCGCAACGACGACGAGTGGCTCAAGCACATCACGATCTCCGTCAACGGCGGAGACGCCCCGAAGGTCGACTACGCTCCCGTAACCATGACCCAGTGGGAGCCCCAGGAGCGGACCTACTAGATGGCCGAGTACACGCTGAAGCTGCGGCGCTACCTGCCCGAGTCCGGCGACGCGCCGTACTGGGAGGAGTTCACCATCGACCTCGACGGCACGCGCTCCGTGCTCGACGGGATCCTCCAGGCCAAGGACCGCGACGACGGCTCGATCGGCATCCGCTGCTCCTGCCGGGCGGCGATCTGCGGCTCCTGCGGCGTCCGCATCAACGGGCGCCCGATGCTCGCCTGCCACACCCACCTCGACAAGGCCGCGGAAAGCTCGTCCGACGGCACGATCCAGGTCGAGCCGATGGGCAACATGCCGGTGATCAAGGACCTCATCGTCGACATGGACGCGGTCCACTGGAAGAAGATGCGGCGCGTCACGCCGTGGCTCATCCCCGACGGCGACCCGCCGGAGCGCGAGTACATCGTCCCCGCCGAGTCGATGATCGACATCACGCAGTCGATGGCCTGCATCCAGTGCGGCGCCTGCGTGTCGGACTGCCTGTCGATGGAGGTCGACCCGCTCTTCATCGGTCCCGCCGCGCTCGCCAAGGCCTACCGCTTCGTCGGCGACCCGCGCGACGGCCAGCACCGCGAACGGCTGCTCGACCTGTCCGAGGACCCGCACGGCATCTACGACTGCACCCACTGCTTCAACTGCATCGAGGCGTGCCCCAAGGGCGTCGCGCCGATGAGCCAGATCATGCGGCTGCGGCGGATCGCGAGCGCGGACTACGAGATCAAGGACCGCAACAACGGCTACCGCCACGAGCACGCGTTCGTCGACAACATCGAGAAGAACGGCATCCTCCACGAGGCCGACCTGCTGCCCGACTCCTACGGCGGCAAGTTCCACCCGCGCGCGGTGCCGGAGCTGGCCCGCTCCCTGCCCTCGATCCTGACCGCGCTGCGGCGCGGCAAGGTGACGCCGAAGAAGGCGCTGCTGCACCAGCACAAGGCGCCCAAGGAGGTGCGGCGGATCTTCGACCACGTCCACGACAAGGACGAGCGCTACGAGCTCAACCTGTACGTGATGGGCGTGGAGGACGAGCCCGAGCCCGACGACAGCAGCGCCGCCGGCAGCCACACGCCCGCTGAGAGGAGCCCGAACACGTGAAGGTCGCCTACTGGCCCGGCTGCGTGAGCCGCGGCTTCACGCCGGAGCTGCACGGCTCGATGGCGCAGGTCGCCCCGCTGCTCGACATCGAGCTGGTGGCGCTCGACCGCGCCTCGTGCTGCGGCGCGGGCGTGATCGCCGAGCACAACCAGGAGCTCGCCGACACGCTCAACGCGCGCACGTTCGCGCTCGCCCAGCGGGAGATGGCCGAGGGCGCCGAGCTGATGATGAACATCTGCTCGACCTGCCAGGGCTCGCAGAACGAGTGCCAGGAGCGACTCGACGGCAACCGCGAGTACCGCGACCACATCAACGAGACGCTCGCGCCCGAGGGGCTGACCTACGAGCGCGGCATCTCGAACAAGAACTTCCTGTGGCTGATGGTCGAGGAGATCGGGCTCGACGAGATCAAGTCGCGCGTCAAGCGGCCGCTGACCGACCTCCGCGTCGGCCCGTTCTACGGCTGCTACATCGTCCGCCCCACCGAGCGGCTGGGGATCGACCGCGACAACCCGCGCGACCGCTACCTGCAGCTGCTGATCGAGGCGCTCGGCGGCACCGTGGTCGACTACGCCGGCCAGTACAAGTGCTGCGGCTTCCCGATCATCACCATGAACCGCGAGGCCTCGCTCACGCAGGCGGGCCGCCACCTCGGCGACGCGATCGACGCCGACGCCGACTGCCTGGTCACGCCGTGCCCGCTGTGCCACCTCAACCTCGACCTCCAGCAGCCGGGCGCGGAAGCGGTCACCGGCCGTGAGCTCGGCATGCCGGTGCTGCACCTGCCGCAGCTCGTCGGGCTCGCGCTCGGGCTCGACCCCAAGGACCTCGGCATGGGCAAGCACGTGGTCAAGCCGACCGCGGTCATCGACTGGTCGACGTCGGTGGTCGCGGGCGTCGGCGACGGCAACGGCTGGTAGCCGCGCCGACATCGATCGTCGGCGTGCCGACACGAGCGGCGCCGGCACGCGGCAGGACCGGGTAGCTTGCCCGGCCTGCTCCCGGATCGCCTGACACGCAATGGGCACCGCCACGTCGCGCGCTACGCGTGGCCGGCCGGTGTCGCCGCCGCCGGCGCCGCCTGGTATGCGGCCGACTCGCTGCGCCACCGGCGCGAGAGCGGCCACGGCTACGAGCTGCGCGGCGAGTGCGATCCCGCCGGGCCCGACTTCCTGCGCGCCGCCGAGGCGATCACCGGCGCGCCGATCTCGTGGGGCAACGAGGTCGAGCTGCTGGTCAACGGCGACCGCATCTTCCCCTGCTACCTGGAGACGATCCGGCAGGCCGAGAAGACGGTGTGCATGCTCACCTACGCCTACTGGCGCGGCGACATCGCCGACGAGGTCGCCGACGCGCTGTGCGAGCGGGCCAAGGCGGGCGTCGAGGTCAACGTGATCATCGACGCGATGGGCGGCGTGCAGATGCAGACCGACGTGTTCCAGCGGATGATCGACGGCGGCGTCCGCGTCTCGCGCTTCCGGCCGCCGAAGCCGTACGCGTGGCGGCGGCTCGAGAACCGCACGCACCGCAAGATCCTCGTCGCCGACGGCTGCGTCGGGCTGACCGGCGGCGTCGGGATCGCGGAGGAGTGGACCGGCGACGCCCAGGATCCCGACCACTGGCGCGACACCCACGTCCGGGTGCGCGGCCCGATCGTGCGCGGGCTGTTCGGCGCGTTCGCGGAGAACTGGCTCGAGGCGACGGGAGAGGTGCTGGTCGGCGACGGCTACACGCCCGAGCTCGAGGGCGAGGACGACGGCGGCCCGATGCAGCTGGTGCGCTCGAGCGCCGGGGTCGGCGACACCAACGTCGAGGCGCTGTACTACCTCGCGATCGCCGCCGCGCAGGAGACGATCGACCTCACCGCGGCCTACTTCGTCCCGCGCCCGGCCTTCTCCGACGCGCTGGTCGCCGCGGCGGAGCGCGGGGTGAAGGTGCGCATCCTGGTGCCCGGCGAGCACATCGACAAGGGGTTCGTCCGGGTCGGCGGGCGCGCGAGCTACGACGAGCTGCTGGCGACGGGCATCGAGCTCTACGAGTACGGGCCGACGATGCTGCACGCCAAGGCGCTCGTGCTCGACGGCGTGTGGTCGTCGGTCGGCTCGGTCAACTTCGACAACCGCTCCTTCCAGCTCCACGACGAGGCGACGCTGTGCGTGCAATCGGAGGCCGTTCGCGGCGGAGCTGACCGAGCAGTTCGAGCGTGACCTGCAGGTGTCCGAGCGGATCGAGCCGAAGCGGTGGTCCGACCGCGGCCCGGTGCAGCGGGGCACCGAGGCCGTGACGAAGCTGGCGCGGCGGGAGCTCTAAGCGGCGGCGTGCGCGCCGACCAGCCCGCGCGCGTGGAGCTGCTCGGCGAGTTGGACGGCGTTGGTGGCGGCGCCCTTGTGGAGGTTGTCCGACACCACCCACATCTGCAGCCCGCGCTCGTGCGACGGGTCGCGCCGCAGGCGGCCGACGAACACGTCGTCCTTGCCCGCGGCTCCGGCCGCCGTCGGATACGGATCGACCAGCGTGAGCCCCGGCATCGCCTCGAGCAGCCGCCGCGCCTCCTCGACCTCGAGCGGCTCGCGCGTCTGCAGGTTGACCGACTCCGAGTGCGAGTAGGTGACGGGCACGCGGGCGCAGGTGACGGAGATCGCGATCGACTCGTCGGCGAGGATCTTGCGCGTCTCGAACATCATCTTGCGCTCTTCGTCGGTGTGGTCGTCGCCGTCGGCGAAGTTGCCGGCGCCGCCGAGGACGTTGAACGCGATCGGGTGCGGATAGACCTCGGGCGCGGGGATCTGCATGCCGTGGAGCATCGCGTGCGTCTGGTCCTCGAGCTCCTGGACGGCGGCCACGCCGGTGCCCGACACCGACTGGTAGGTCGACACGATCAGGCGCTCGATCCCGGCCGCGTCCTGGATCGGCTTCAGCGCGACCATCAGCTGCATCGTCGAGCAGTTGGGGTTGGCGATGATGCCCTTGTGGGCGTCGAGCGCCTCCGGGTTGACCTCGGAGACCACGAGCGGGACCTCGGGGTCGCGGCGGAAGGCGGAGGAGTTGTCGACCACGACGCAGCCGGCGGCGGCGAAGCGCGGAGCCCAGGCGCGGCTCGTGGTGGCGCCGGCGGAGAAGATCGCGATGTCGAAGCCCTGGATCGACTCCTCGGTGAGCGCCTGCACGATCAGGCCGTCCTCGAGCTCCTTGCCCTTCGAGCGCTCGGAGGCGAACGGGACGACCTCGCTGATCGGCAGCTCGGTCTCGCGCAGCTTGGCGAGCATGACGGTGCCCACGGCGCCGGTGGCGCCCACGACGGCGATCCGGAGGCTCATGGCTTGAAGGGGTGCTCGGGGCGGACGTCGTCGGCGCCGAGCTCGAAGGTCTGGTGCAGCGCGCGCACCGCCTGCGGGACCCGGTCGGCCGACACGACGCAGGAGATCTTGATCGGCGAGGTGGAGATCATCTCGATGTTGATTTCCTCGCTGCCGAGGGTGGCGAACACCTTGGCGGCGACGCCCGGATGCGACTTCATTCCCGCGCCGACGACCGAGACCTTCCCCATCGTCGGGTCCTCGGCGACGCGGAAGATGCCGACGTCGGAGACGACCGGGTCGAGCGCCTTGCGGGCGGTGGGGAGATCGGCGCGCGGGACGGTGAAGCTCATGTCCGCGGAGGCGCCCTCGGACTCCGGCTCGTTCTGGATGATCATGTCGACGTTCACGTTGGCGTCGGCGAGCGCGGTGAAGATGCGGCCCGCGACGCCCGGGTGGTCCGGGACGCCGAGGAGCGTGATGCGCGCCTCGTCGGTGGAGTGGGTGACGGCGGTGATCAGTGGTCGTTCCATGGTCTCTTCCTCGCCGACGACAAAGGTACCGGGGTCCTCGCTGAAGCTCGATCGGCAGTGGATGCGGACGCCGTGGGTCCGCGCGTACTCGACGGAGCGAAGCTGCAGCACGCGGGCGCCGCTCGCCGCCATCTCGAGCATCTCCTCGAAGCTGACGACCGGGAGCTTGCGGGCGTCGGGGACGATCCGCGGGTCGGCGGAGAAGACGCCGGCGACGTCGGTGTAGATCTCGCACACCTCGGCGTCCATCGCGGCGGCGAGGGCGACGGCGGTGGTGTCGGAGCCGCCGCGGCCGAGCGTGGTGACGTCCTTGGCGGTGCTGACGCCCTGGAAGCCGGCCACGAGCACGATCTGCTCCTCGGCGTGGGCCTGCCGGATGCGGTCGGCGCGGACGTCGAGGATGCGGGCCTTGGTGTGAGACGTGTCGGTGACGATGCCGGCCTGCGAGCCGGTGAGCGAGATCGCCTTGTGGCCGAGGTCGTTGATCGCCATCGCGCACAGCGCGCAGCTCATGCGCTCGCCGGTGGAGAGCAGCATGTCCATCTCGCGCGGGTCGGGGGTCGGGCTGACCTCCTCGGCCATGGCCACGAGCTCGTCGGTCATGCTGCCGCGCGCGGACAGCACGGCCACCACGTGGTGGCCCTGCTCGCGGGCGCGGACGATCCGGCGGGCGGCGCGCTTGAGTCGCTCCGCATCGGCCACCGACGTGCCGCCGAACTTCATGACGACGGTGCTGGGCACGGGGACGCGAGAGGCTACAAGGCGCGGCGCCCTGCGAGCGCGCGGCCGAGGGTGACCTCGTCGGCGTACTCGAGGTCGCCGCCGACCGGGAGGCCGGACGCGAGGCGGGTGACGGCGACGTCGGGCGTGCGCTGGCGGAGCCCGTCGGCGATGTGCAGCGCGGTCGCCTCACCGGTCGTGGTGGGGTTGGTGGCGAGCACGACTTCTTGGATCTCGCCTTGCGCGACCCGGCTGTAGAGCTGCGCGATCTTGAGGTCGTCGGGCTCGACGCCGTCGATCGGGCTCAGCGCGCCGCCGAGCACGTGGTAGCGGCCGCGGTACTCGTGCGTGCGCTCGATCGGGATGACGTCGCCGGGCTCCTCGACGACGCAGATCAGCGTCGGGTCGCGGCGCTCGTCCTGGCAGACCGCGCAGCGCGGGCCCTCGGCGAGGTTGAAGCAGATCTCGCAGAGCGAGATCTTCTCCTTGACGTCGCGGATGGCGTCGGCGAGCGCGGCGGCGTCCTCCGTGGAGGTGCGGAGGATGTGGAAGGCGAGCCGCTGCGCGGTGCGGTTGCCGATGCCGGGCAGCTTGCCGAGCTCGGTGACGAGCCGCTGGAGGGGCGGGGCGAGCAACGCGGCTTACAAGCCGGGCAGGCCCAGCCCGCCCAGGCCGCCGGGGCCGCCCAGCCCGCCGGTCGCGGCGCCCATCTTGTCGGCGGCGAGCTCCTGCGCCGAGCGCAGCGCCTCGTTGACGGCGGCCAGCACGGTGTCCTGCAGCATCTCGACGTCCTCGGGGTCGACGGCGTCGGGGTCGATGGTGATCGACTCGATGGCGAGCTCGCCGGTGGCGACGACCTTGACCATGCCGCCGCCGGCCGATGCCTCGACGCGCTCGTTCTTGAGCGACTCCTGCGCGGCCGCCATGTCCTGCTGCATCTTCTGGACCTGCTTGAGCATCTGCTGCATGTTCGGCTGGGGCGGCATCAGGACGTCTCCTCTGGGTCTTCCTCGGGCAGGATCTCCGCCTCGAACTCTTCCACGAACCGCTCGATCAGCTCGTCGGCGGACAGCGTCGCCTGCTCCTCCTCGGCCGCCTCGGCGCGCAGCTCGTGGGCGAGCCGCAGGCTGGCGCCCGTCACCGCGCGGATGGCGCGGCCGATCAGCTCGCGGTTGGCGGCGTCCTCGGCCTTGCGCTTCGAGAGGCCGTGCGTCTCCGCCCACGCGAGCGTGAGCTCACCCTGGCCGAGCGCGGCGGGCCGGGCGACCTTGAGGTGCTCGGCGAGCAGCGGCCGCTCGGCCTGGATCGACTCGATGATGGCCGGCCACAGCTCGGCGAACGCGTCGAGATCGAGCCCGACGGCGGCCACCACCGGCTCCTGCGAGCCCTCCGGCTCGATCACGGCCACGGCGGCGATCGAAGGCTCCGGGGCAGACGAAGCCGAAACGGGCTCCCTCGGCGGCCTGTCAGGCGCCGCATCGGGGGCGGCCGAAGGGGGCGGTTCTGAGGCGGCCGGCTGCGCGGCGGCCGAGGGGGCCGGTTCAGAGGCGGCCGGCTGCGCGGCGGCCGAAGGGGCCTCCTTCGAGGCACCGTTGGCCGGGGCGGCCGGGCGGGGCGGCTCGGCGGCGCGGCCGGCGGCGGTCGCGGGCACATCGGCCGCCCTCCCTCCGGGCGGCGCCGGCGGGGCCGCGAGCCGGCCTGCCTCGAGCCGCTCGAGCCTCGACTGGAGCGCCTTGGCCGACGCGTCGACCTTCGGCACCGCGGCCTTCACGAGCGCCAGCTCGAGCTGGGTCCGCGCGTCGGAGCCGTCCTTCATCGCGCGCAGGCCGATCGCGAGCAGGTCGAGGATGCGGACGACGTCGGTCTGGCTCACCCGCGCCGCCTGCTCGCGCAGGCGCTCGTCCTGCTCGGCCGTCACCTGCAGCTCGGGCGGGACCTCGCCGAGCGTCTGCACGACCATCAGCGCGCGGGCGTGGGCCTCGAGGTCGCCGAAGAAGCGGCCGATGTCGCGGCCCGAGTCGGCGAGGCGGGCGGCGGCGAGCAGCGCGGAGCGGGCGTCGCCGGCGGCGATCGCGTCGATGGCGCCGAACAGCAGGTCGGCGTCGGCGGCGCCGAGCACGGCGAGCACGTCCTCGAGCGCGATCGAGCTGCCCGAGTAGGCGAGCAGCTGCTCCAGCGTGCCCAGCGCGTCGCGGAACGAGCCGGTGGCGGAGCGGGCGATCAGCGCGCACGCCTCGTCGGGGACGGCGATCCCCTCAGCGTCGGCGACGCGCCGCAGCACGGCGGTGATCTGGGCGACCGTCGGGCGGCCGAAGTCGAAGCGGTGGCAGCGGTCGACGACCGTCGGCAGCACCTTGTTGGCCTCGGTCGTGGCGAGCACGAAGATCGTGTGCGGCGGCGGCTCCTCGAGCGTCTTGAGGAACGCGTTCCACGCCGCCGTCGAGAGCATGTGCGCCTCGTCGAGGATGTAGACCTTGTGGCGGCCGGAGACCGGCGCGTAGGCGACCTTCTCGCGCAGGTCGCGGATGTCGTCGACCGAGTTGTTCGACGCCGCGTCCATCTCGATCACGTCGAGCGACGTGGCGTTGGCGATCGACACGCACGAGTCGCAGACGCCGCACGGCGACGTCGTCGGCCCCTGCTCGCAGTTCAGCGACGCGGCGAGGATCTTCGCCATCGACGTCTTGCCGGTCCCGCGCGAGCCGACGAACAGGTAGGCGTGGTGGACCTTGTCCTGCTCGATCGCGTTGGAGAGCGTGCGGACCACGTGCTCCTGCCCGACGACGTCCGCGAACGAGCGCGGGCGGTGGCGGCGGTAGAGCGATGCGGAGGCCGGTGGCACGGACGGTCGAGTCTAGAGACCGGGCCGGTCCGCTCCGGCGCCCGAAAACGCGCATCGTGCGGCCTAACGGCCGCACGTACCGGGCTGTTACAGACATGGGTTAGGGTCGTCCGGTGCCCGGGCCGCGTGCCCCCACCGGAGCGACCCGATTCGCCCTCGAGCTCGAGGGGAAGGTCGTCGGCCTGCTCGCGTCGGCTGCGGGCGGTGATGCCGTCGGCGAGGTGGTCGTCGAACCGGCCGGGCCCGACGGGATCCAGCGCAAGCACCTCGGGGCGGTCCGCTACACCGACATCGTCCTCGCCTGCGGGATCGCCATGGAGGAGCCGTTCTGGACCCGGCTCGCCGACACCGTGGCGGGCAAGAGCTCGCCGCTCGACGGCGCGCTGCGGATCCTCGACTTCGACGGCAAGGAGCGCGAGCGGGCCACGTTCACCAACGCTCTCATCACCGAGATCGGCTTCCCGAAGCTGGACGGGGCGAGCCGGGATGCCTTCCAGCTCACCGTCCGCATCACGCCGGAGCACGTCCAGCGAGAGCGCGGCAGCGGGGCGTCGATGCGCCCGAGCGCCAGGGGCAAGCAGGCCCTCGTGTCGAACTTCAGCGTGTCGCTCGACGGCCTCGACCTCTCGCGCGTCGCGCACGTCGGCCCGCTGACGATCCGGCCGCAGGAGATCCCGAACCTCGAGCTGAGCCTTGCGGAGGCCGGGAGCGAGTCGCTCGTCGACTGGCACCGCAAGCTCGTCATCGACGGCGACAACGGCGACGCGGACGAGAAGGCCGGTTCGATCGCGTTGCTGGATCCCGCGCTCAGGGACACCTTGCTGCAGGTGGACCTCACGGGCGTCGGCATCTACTCCCTCGAGCGCACGACGGCGGCCGGCGGAACGGACGCGATCTCCCGCCTCACGGCGCGGATGTACTGCGAGGAGATGCAGCTCGTCAAGCAGTGAAAACGGACCGTGCACCCTCCTTCGAGGCCGGTTCCTCGGGCGCGTTCGCCGCTGGTGGCTCCGGTCGGGCTATCCCGCTGCGCCTGCCGGTGACCGCTTAAGGCTGCTTCCTTCCGGACCTGACCTGGTTCACGGGCCGACATCGCGCGGGACCCGGCCATCGACGCCCCATACGGCGCGCTGACCCCGAGGGCCGGAGCCCCTCGAGAGGGGATTCAGCCCCGCTAGAGCGGATTGCGGGTTCAGGGCTCCGCTACATCCCCGCCTAGCACGGTCCGACGTTCAGTCTAGTTGGTCCATATCCGAGCGGAGCTTGCGGAGCGCGCGGTAGACCCGGCCCTCCACGGTCGTCAGCGGCTCCCCCAGCGCCTCGGCCATCTCCGGCACCGTCAGCTCGGCGCCGAAGCGCAGCGCGATCGCCTCGCGCTCCTCCGGCGAGAGCGCCCCCAGCGCGCGCTGGACGACGTCGCGGTGCTCGACCTCGTCGTCCGGCGCATCGACCGCGCCCGCCGCCGGCCCGGTGCGCTCGAGCGCGCGCTCGGCCGCCGCCGCCCGCCGCACGTGGTCGCGCAGCAGGTTGAGCGCGATCGCGTAGAGCCACGCCTTGGCCGGCCCGCGGCGCCGGTCGTAGCGCTTGCGCGACCGCAGCGCGCGCTCGAACGTGTCGGCCAGCAGGTCCTCGGCCAGCGCGCGATCGCCGGTGCGGTACGCGAGGAAGCCGAACAGCCCCTGCGCCTCGGCCGCGTAGAGCCGCTCGAAGTCCTCGTCGCGCATCCACGCAGAATCTTCGATCAGGAATCGGCGTGCTCGTTCGTAGTAGGTCCTAGATGAGCAACCACGACGACCTCCACCCGGATCTGCAGCCGGTCATCGACCAGCTCCGAGCGAATCGCCCCGAGGCGACCGCGCTCGAGCTCGATGCCGTCAAGCAACGGGTACGCGCCCGCGTCGCGGGCCCCGCACGGAGGCGGACAAGGAGAAGCGAACTGATGAAGTCACGACTGGTCGTCCTGACCATGCTCGTGCTCGGCATGCTGCTGAGCACGACCGGTGCAGGCCTCGCAGTTTCCGGTATCAGCGGCAACGCCGCGGTTGACCAGTACGCGCAGCCCACCCCCACGGGCGGCGGCGGCGTACTCGGCGACGAGGACGAGGGCGTCGGCGGCGACGAGGCCCCGGCCAACAACGGCGGCGGCCCTGCGGGCGACGACGACGACACCGGTGTCCAGCCGTCGCGTCAGGTCGAGGCGGGCGCCAACGACAGCGAGCTGCCGTTCACCGGCTTCGCGGCGATCCCGATCCTCATCGGCGGCATCGCGCTGCTGAGCGCCGGCCTCGTGCTCAGGCGCCGCACCGGCGACGAGCGCTGAGCGCCACAAGCACCACTTCCGAGAGGCGGGCCACGGCCCGCCTCTCGTCGTTAACCGGGGATGTCGAGCCGCGCCGCGGCTGCGCGACGGCGCGCGGGGCTGCGGAAGCGCATCGCCCGCTCGAGCTCGAGCGTGAACGGGTCGAGCGGGTTGAGGCGCTTGGTGAGCGCGACGGCGGCCCGCGGATCCTCGCCGGCCAGCGCCTGCGCGACGGCCAGCCCGTAGGCGTAGTGCCAGTTCTCCGGATCGCGCCGCAGCGCGTTGCGCATGGCGGCGATCGCGAGTTTGTTCTCACCCGCCCGCATGTCGCAGTAGCCAAGGACCTCGAACGCCTCCGCCTGTGACCCGAGCACGTCGAGGCTGTCGAGCGCCGCGTTCGTCGCGGTCGCGCAGTCGCTGGCGCGGAGCGCCTTCGTGGCGCGGTTGATCCGCGCCTCCGACAGCGTCACCGAGAGCGGCGTCACGGCCACGAGCAGGATCGCGAGGCCGGCGAGGATGCGCGTGAGCCGCCGCGGCGGAGGCGTGCCCTCCGTCGCCGACGCCGGTGCCGCGATCACCGCGCCCGCGGCTCCGAAGAACCAGATGAAGACGGCCGGCATCTCCCAGTCCCAGTCGACCGCCGCATGGATGAGCAGCGCCGCCGAGGCGGCGAGGAACGCCGCGTGGGTGTGGCGCCCCGGGCCCCACAAGCGGGTCACCGCCACCCCGAGCGGGACCGCGAACACCACGAACAGCAGCCCGACGCCGATCCACCCCAGCTCGGCGCGGACCTCGTAGAAGATCGAGTGCGCGTCGATGACGTGCGCCGGCGGCGCGGGACGGTCGCGATCCCACGCCAGCTCGAACGTGCCCGCGCCCGTACCGCGCCACGGATGGTCGGCCGCCTCGGCGAGCGCGACGTCCCAGATCGCCAGCCGGCCGTTGTTGCCGACCTTGGTCAGCCGCGAGCGCAGGTCGGCGCCTCCGGGCGGCGCGTTGCCCTCCACGAAGGCCCGCCGCTGGTCGGCGATCCGGTCCGGCAGGTCGAAGGCCGCGGTGCTGACCGCGAGCGCGAGCAGCGCCGCGATCGCGACGCCGCTGAACACGATCGTGCGCGTCCGCTGCCCGATCCGCATCCGCACCACCCGCCGGTCGATCCGCAGCGTCAGCCACCGCAGCACGCCCGCGCCGACCGTGCAGAGCGCCACCACGACGAGCAGCGAGCGGCCCTGCTCCCGCGCGTCGGCGCCCGCATAGTCGTTCTGGGCGAGCAGATCGGCGCCGTAGGCCTGCGTCAGCACGATCGCCAGCGGCACCGCGACGGCCGCCAGCGCCCCCGCGAGCCCGCGCGGGTGCGCGACGAGGAGGTACAGCACCGTCCCGACGATCGCCACGGCGATCCCGCCGCGCGAGAACGAGAAGTAGAGCGTGACCGCGACGATCGGCAGCGCCGCCGCCGCGGCGATGCGGACCCCCGCCGGCTCGCGTTCGGAGGCGGTCAGGTGCGTCGCGAGGATCACGCCCAGCGCCGTGAAGATCCCCGTGGCGTTCCAGTACGTGAGCGGGAACTGGAGCCGCTCGTTGTTGTATCCGGCCTTGGTCGGGAACGTCGCGGGCAGCAATCGCGTGAGCAGAGCGACGAGGCAGGTGGCCGCGATCGCCAGCGCGACCCACCGCAGCAGCGCCCCCAGACCGGCCGGGGGCGCGCGCGTGCAGGCCGACGAACAGCAGCATCAGGAGGTACAGGAGGGCGCGATCGAACTCGATCAGCGCACGCACCGGCGCGTCCGACCAGCCGCCCGAAAGCAGCGTCCAGACCGCAAATAGCGCCAAAAAGCCCGCCATCACGGCGAGCGAAAGACTCCACCCGGAGAAGGGCCGCTCGGATAGGGTCACATGGGCGACGAGCAGCAGGCACAGGACGCCGACAGCCACGCCCGTCGTCACCGAGAAGTAGCCGCCGGCAAGGAAAGCCAGCACCGCGGTCGCCGCGCCAGGCACCGCCACATGCCAGCTGCGACCCACGATCTCGACGAATCTACGATCCACCTTCCACCGGCCCTCGTGCTTTCATTGATAACGCCGCGTCAGCCCGCATCTCATGGCCGCTAGAGACCCCAAGGAAGGGTGCATCGCGCCAATGCGACGGATTGACCCGGAAGATTTCAGGGCAAACTCAATCGAAGGTACGGATGCCGTTGGAGACACAAACATGCCGGAGCGTGGCCTGATGGCCGTGCACGCTGAAGCACTGGAGCTGAAGCTGCTCGCCAGCGGCTCCGATGCGTCGCGCCGCCGCTTCCAGCATCTCCGCCGCCTCCTCTTCGTCGCCGACGCCGTCACCGGCATCGTCAGCGGCGCGCTCGTCGGCGCCGTCGCGCAGGCCAGCCCGGCGCAGACGATCCTGCTCGCAGCCGTGCTGGCGATCGCCTGGCCGGTCGCCGCGTTCCTGTGCGGGCTGTACGCCCGGGAGGACCTGCGCGCCTGGTCGAGCGGAGTCACCGAGACGCCGCGCCTCGTGCTCACCTGCCTCGCGGTCTCGTGGCCATTGTTCGGCCTGCTGACCGCGATGACGGTCGCCCGGCCGGCGGCCGGCGCCTTCTTCGGCGCGCTCGCCTGCGCGGCGGTGGCCGGCGTCACGCGCTCCGGCGCTCGCATGGCCGCCCACCGTACGCCGAAGCTGCGCCAGCGCACGCTGATCGTGGGCTCGGGCCTGGTGGCCCGCCGGCTCGCGGATCGCATCCAGGACCATCCCGAGCTCGGGCTCGCGCTGACGGGCTACATCGACGACCATCAGGATGGAGTTCCCGGTAGCGCCGATCTCCCCTACCTGGGCGGCCTGCCTGCGCTCAGCGACCTCGTCGCGCTCGAGCAGGTCGACCGCGTGATGATCGCCTTCACGCGCGCCCACCACGAGGAGCTGCTGCACGCGCTGCGCGTGTGCCGCGACGCCGGCGTGGCCGTCGACGTCGTCCCGCGCCTGTTCGAGTTCCTCGAGGGCGCGCGCACCGTCGACGAGATCGGCGGCATGCCGCTGCTCTCGATCGACGCACCGACGTTCTCCACCGCCGCGCGCTTCAGCAAGCGGACGCTCGACCTGATCGGCGCGAGCCTGCTGCTGATCGCGCTTGCTCCGCTGCTGGCGCTGATCGCGATCGCCACCAAGGTCGACTCGCGCGGGCCGGTCCTGTTCACGCAGCCGCGCTCCGGCCGCGGCGGCCGCTTCTTCAAGCTCTACAAGTTCCGCTCGATGCATGTGGGCTCTACCGTCGAGGTTCAAACGGACGGCGCGATCTTCAAGTCGCGCGAGGACGAGCGGATCACGCGCGTCGGCCGGTTCATCCGCCGCTTCTCGCTCGACGAGGCGCCGCAGCTGTTCAACGTGCTCAAGGGCGACATGAGCCTCGTCGGGCCGCGCCCGCTCGTGGTCGCCGAGGCGCGCGCGCTGACGGAGTCCTGGCAGGCGCGCCGCGCCGACCTGCGCCCCGGCCTGACCGGGCCGTGGCAGGTCTCCGGGCGCTCGAACATCCCGTTCCACGACATGATCCGCTTCGACTACCAGTACGTGGCGGGGTGGTCGCTGGCGCGCGACGTCGAGATCCTGCTCTCGACGCTGCCCGCCGTCCTGTCGGGCCGCGGCGCATACTGATCGTCTTCTGATCGATCTCCACTTCCACGCCCTGCCCGGCGTCGACGACGGCCCGCCCGACGCGACCGCGGCGCTCGCGCTCGCCCGCGCGGCGGCGGTCGACGGCACCCGCACGATCGTTGCCACCCCGCACCGCAGCCGCCGCTGGCCGACGACGCCCCAGGAGATCGCGGCCGGTGTCGCCCACATGCGCGAGCTCTACCAGCGCGAGGGCGTCGACATCGACCTGCTGCCCGGCGCGGAGGTGACGATCGAGGAGGCGGCGAGGCTCGACGACGCCACGCTGACCGCGCTGCGGCTCGGCGGCGGCCCGTACCTGCTGATCGAGAGCCCGTACGAGTTCGCGGGGATGGAGCTCGAGCGCACGGTCGCCGCGCTGCTCGAGCGCGGCCACGGCGTCGTGCTCGCCCATCCGGAGCGCTGCCCGGCGTTCAGCGACCGGCCGCAGCGGCTGCGGACGCTGGTGAACCGGGGCGTCCTCTGCTCGGTGACGGCCGGAGCGCTGGCCGGCAACTTCGGCCCGGGGCCGCGATGGTTCGGCCTCGAGCTCGTGCGCGACGGGCTCGCGCACTCGGTCGACTCCGACGCGCACGAGGTGCAGCGGCGGCCGCCGGGGTTGCGCGCGGGCCTGCGGTCGGCGGCGAAGCAGCTCCCGGCGCTGGCCCGGCTCGAGGGGTGGCTCGCGCAGGAGATGCCGGCCGCGATCCTGGCGGGCGGGGAGCTGCCGGAGCGGCCGTAGGCCCTTATCGCCGCACACGCACCGTGCGCGTGGCGGCCTCGCCGCGGTACTCAGCGCGGACGTGCCAGCGCCCGGCGGCGATCCGCAGCCGCCTCCCGAACCTTCCGCTGCGCCCGACCCTGACCGCGGCGCGCGCGCCGGTTCGACCGCTTGCGGAGCGCGCGCTGACGAGCACACGACCGGACCGGGCGCCGCGCACCACGCCGGTCACGCGCAGCGCGCGACGACCGCTGCGCACCCGCGCGACGAGCCGCGCGCCGCCTGGCCGCAGGCCGGCGGCGGTCGGCGCGGGCGCGGGCGCGGCTGGTGCGGCGGGAGCAGCGGCGGGAGGGCTTCCCGCCGCGGGCGTAGGGTCCAGGCCATCACGGAGCAACACGGCTCCCGCGGCAGGCCCGAGGCTGAGGGTGGCGTGCTTGTCGCCGCCGAGGTCGCGCAGGCCGGCGCCGCCGAGGTCGACGCTGCGCCGCGGCTCGTCCGGCTCGTTGACGAAGACCGACCCGCGCTCGAAGTCGCGGCGCCAGACGCCGCCGGACCGGTAGCGCCTGCCGAGCGCGTCGCCGAGCTCGACGTCGTAGCCCTTCCACCACTCGTCCGGGTTGCTCGACGCGCCGTTGCCGAGGAAGTCGCGGCCGTTGCCGACCAGCAGGTAGGCGGCAAGGCCGTACAGGCGCTCGCCGGGCGCCTCGGCATGGGAGTCGAGCAGGACGCGGCCGCCGTCGGCGTGCACGTCGTCGATCAGCCCCACGAAGCGGCCCCACGACCACGTCCCGTCGCCGTTGGTGAGGCCGTCGTCGTTGAAGCCGCGCTCGAGGCCGACGACGTCGGCGGCGCGCAGCTGGCGGCGCAGGTCGGCGCTGTCGTCGGAGTACCAGATGACGTTGTGGACGATCTCCTTCGCGGGGAACGCCGCGCGGACCTCCTGCATGAAGTCGGCCATGTAGCGCTGCCAGGTCGCCTCGGACATCGCGCGGCCGGTGCGCGGGTCGATCGCGTCGGCGTCACGCCCCGCGCCGTCGCCGATCCGCCACCGCATGTTCACGTCGTCGATGTAGAGGCCCTTGTAGCCCTGCGCCATCGTCGCCCGCGCGTCGGCGATCCACTGCGCGCGGAACGCGGGGTTGCCGATGTCGGCCGCGTACTGGGGGCAGGTGCCGCCGCCGCAGCCCCACGGGATGTAGAGCTTGTTGCCGCTCGGGTCCTTGAGGATCCACTCCGGGTGGGCGCTCGCGCGCTCGCTGGTGCGGTAGATCGCGTACGCGTCGCGGTAGGCCCAGGCGTTCGCGTACCAGTCGAGCCGCGAGTCGAAGTACGGCGCCCACGTCTTCATGCGGGCGTAGTGGTCGCGCATCCACTGCCGCTGCGCGCCGCTCGGGTCGCGCGTGTAGGCGTCGAAGTCCGAGGCCGCGTGCTTCATGAAGTGCACGCGCCCGCTGTCGCCGTCGGCGGCGCGGGCGGCCGGCGCGGCGGCCACCGTGACCCCGCACGCGAGCGCGGTGACGACGAAGCGGCGCAGGATGCGCCCGGGGCACGGGATCGACAAGAACGACTCCTTCGGCGGCTGGGCGATCTCGCGCGGCGGCGAGACCCCTGGCTTTGCGCCCCCGCCTCACGGCGGGTTTGCCTTTATCGGGACCTACCCCTTCATTGTCGGCCCACTATCCGGCGACTTGAGCGAGGACGCGCTCGTACAGCGCGGCGGTGGCGTCGAGCATCGGCTCGAGCCGGAAGCGCGCCGCGTGGCGCTCCTGCGAGGCCGCGCCCATCGCGCGACGGGCCGGCTCGTCGTGCAGCAGGCGGGTCAGCGCGAGCGCCAGCGCGCCCGGATCGCGCGGCGGGACGAGCACACCCGTCTCCGGCACCACCGCCTCGCGCGTGCCGCCGACGTCGGTCGCCACCTGCGGCACGCCGCACGCCTGCGCCTCGAGCACGCCGATCGGGAACGCCTCCCACGCGCTCGGCAGCACGAAGACGTCGAGCGCCCGCAGGTGCGCCGCCGGCGACCCGCCGAACGGCAGGAAGACCACGCGCTCGTCGAGGCCGAGCGCCACCGCCCGCTCCCCCAGCACCATGCGCTCCGGTCCGTCGCCGACGATCGCGATCCGCGCCTCCGGCACCGCCGCGAGCACGGCCGGGGCGGCGTCGAGCAGCACCTCGACCGCCTTCTGCGGCCGCAGCACTGTCACCGCGCCGACCAACGGGCGGCCGAGCGCGAGCAGCCGCGGATCCGGCTCGACGGTGTCGTCGCACGGCGGGCAGCCGTTGTGGATCACCGCGAGCTCGGGGGCGCGGACGCCGTTGGCGCGCGCCACCTCGCGCTCGTCCTCGCACACGCACACGATCGCCGCCGTGCCCGGCGCGAGCGCGCGCTCGACCGCGAGCCCGAAGCGCCGCCGCGCCTCCGACACCTCGCCCACGAACGGGAAGCAGTGCGGGGTGTAGAGCGCCGGCCGCCCGGTCAGCCGCGCCGCCAGCCGCCCGATCACACCGGCCTTTGCGGCGTGCGCGTGCACCAGCGCGACGCGCTCGCGCCGCAGCGCGCTCCCGACGGAGCGGACCGACGCGAGGTCGGCGTGGGGGTGCGCGTAGTCGCGCCGGAGGTCGACCGGGACGACGCGGCAGCCGGCCTCGCGCAGCACGTCGCCGGTGCGGAATCCGGGCGGGCACAGCACGACCGGTTCGTAGCCGCGGGCACCGAGACCGAGCGCCAACTGGGTGACGTGCTCCGCGACGCCGCCGTGCGGCGGCTCGCAGACGAGTCCCACGGTCCGGCGCACCGCGGCTATTCTAGATACCGGCTCGGCGCTCATCTTTCCTCGCGCCCGCGCCGATGACGCTTGCGGACACGGACTGTCCGCCGCAGCGCCCGAACCCGATGACGCCCCTCGAGCCCCGATTCAACGAACCCGCCAACGGGCGCTCGCCGTCTGGGTCGTCCCGGCGCCAGGGAGCCGACGAGCCGATCGAGGTCCGCCGCTACGTCGACGCCGTGCGCCGCGGGCGCTGGCTGATCCTCACGCTCGCCCTCAGCGCCGCGCTCGTCGCCTACATCCTGTCCTCGCTCGCGCCCGACCGCTTCACCGCGACGGCGACGATCGTCAAGCGCGTCACGTCGGCGTCCGCCGAGACCGTCGACGTCGACTCGCTCGCCCGTGAGCTGTCCACCATCGGCCAGCTGCTGGTCACCACCGACGTGCTCGACCGCGCCGCCGAGCGGGTCGGCGACGGCGAGACCGCGACGCGGCTGTCGCGCTCGGTCAAGTCGAAGGTCGACCCCGAGGCGAACCTCATCTTCATCAGCGCCACCGCGCGCGATCCGCGGAAGGCGGCGAGGATCGCCAACTCCGTCGCCGACACGTTCGTCAAGGAGCAGGCCGAGGTCTCGCGCCAGCAGTACGAGGCGGCGCGCCAGGGCCTGCTGCAGCAGCTGCGCACCCTGCGCAGCACCGACCCGGGCGCCGAGCAGCAGGAGCGGGCGATCCGGTCGCGGCTGTCGGACATCGGCGTCGCCCAGGCCGCCGCGGGCATCGACCTGCGCGTGGCGCAGCGCGCCGGCGTCCCGCGCGAGCGCACCTCGCCGAAGCCGCTGCGCAACGCGGTCATCGCGCTCTTCCTCGGCCTCTTCATCGGCGTCCTGATCGCGCTCGCCCGCGACCAGCTCGTGCCGCGCGTCAGCGGCGCCCGCGAGCTCAGCCGGCTGCTCGACCTGCCGATGCTCGCCGCCATCCCGTACGTCCGGCGCCGGCTCCGTGGCGGCCGCGGCGTGCTGACCGGGATGGAGTACGAGAGCTACCAGACGCTCGGTGCGTCGATCCGCTTCTCGCTGCCTGCCGAGGAGGGCCCGCACGTGCTGCTGATCACGTCCGGCCTCCACGCCGAGGGCAAGTCCACGGTGACCGCGCGGCTCGGGCGCGCGCTCGCGCAGGCGGGCCACCAGACGCTGCTCGTCTCCGCCGACCTGCGCTGGCCGACGCTGCACGAGATCATGGGCGTCGACGAGGAGCCGGGCCTGACCGAGCTCCTGCTCGAGGCCGGCGAGCGCGGCACCGGCCGCAACTTCCAGAAGCTCGTCAAGGCGGCGATCGTCCCGATCGAGCAGGGTGGCCGCCGCGGCGACCTCGACGTGCTCCCCAGCGGCACCAAGCCCAACGACCCCGCCCGGCTGCTGGCCGGCGAGGGCCTCGACACGGTGATGAACGTCGTCAAGGCGATGAACTACACCTACATCGTCATCGACGCGCCGCCGCTGCTCGGCATCGCCGACACGCGCTCGCTGGCGCGCTGCGCCACCTCGCTGCTGTTCGTCGCCCGCCTCGACCGCATCACGCTCGACACGGTGATCGACGCGCGCGACGTGCTCGACCGCATGGACGTCCCCGCGATCGGCTGCGTGCCGATCGGCACGCGCTCCGAGGCGTCGCCGTACTACATGGGCCTGCGCACGCCGGCTCTCGAGGACGCCTGAGAGATCGCGGGCGCCGCGAGCGAGCCGGCCCAGATCAAGCCCGCGAACACGAACAGGTGACGCCAGTGCAGCGTGTCGATGAAGACGCTGTTGGCGAGCATGCCGCTCCACACGGCCAGCAGGCCGAGCGAGCCGATGCCGGCGGTGTCCCTGCCGAGGATCACGTTGCGCGCCGCGACGATCAGCGTGCCGAAGAACAGGATCACCACCACGACGAAGCCGAGCAGCCCCTGCTCGGCGCCCGAGCGGATGTAGGTCGAGTGCGCGGACACCGGCGAATGGCGCTCGAACTGGCCGGGCCCCACCCCGATCGGCTTGGTCTCCGCGAGCTCGAGGCCGAGCTCCTGGGCGCCGAAGCGCTCGTTGTCGTAGCTCTGGAACTGCGCGCGATCCTGCACGAACTCGGTCTGGCCGGTGAGCACGACGGTGGCCGCCGTCGCCCCGATCCCGGTCAGCACGACGAGCACCATCACCAGCGCGCGGCCGGTGCCGCCGCGCCGCAGCGGCATCACCGCCATGAACACGATGATGCCGACCACCCAGTTCAGCCACGACGCGCGCGAGTAGGAGAGGAAGCTGCCGATCGTGATGAGCGCGAACGCGAACGCGATGGTCGGACGCCGCCAGCCGAGCACGCGCGGGTCGAGCAGCTCCTGGAGGAGCAGCAGCGAGACCGAGGCGAGGAACGGCCCGTAGATGTTCGGGTCGTCGAACAGCGCGGTGGCGCGGAAGCCGTCGCTCTGTGCCGAGAAGAGCGGCACCTCGGTGTAGAGCACGAGGCTGCCGAACAACGCGGAGAAGCCGGCGACGACGACCAGGCACTTGAAGATCGTGCGCGCGCGGTCGGGCTTGGTGACGTAGGAGGCGGTCCAGATCCCGAGCCCGCACAGGTAGATCGTCACGCCCATGAAGAACGCCGCGCGGCCGACGTCGACCGCTTCCATCGCCGACAGCAGGTTGAGCGCGATCAGCACGCCCATCGTCACCAGCACCCACAGCGGGACGTGCTGTGGGTTCATGCGCCCGGTGACGAGCGCGACGCCGATCACGATCACGAACGCGAAGTCGACGGGCGCCGGCTCGATGATCTGCAGGCCGAGCAGCAGGAAGCTGAGCGAGACCGCCCACTTGTAGTTCGCCAGCGCGAGCGCGAGCAGCCCCATCGCCGCGCAGCCGGCCGCGATCGTCTTGGGCAGGCTCAGCGAGAGCGCGTCGACGGCCAGGCCCATCGCCCCGCAGAGGACGGCGAGCGTCCCGATCCCGAGCACGGCAGCGCGCTTCGCGCCGCCCATGCCGGAGGTGCCCGCGGGGCGGCTGAGGGCGACCGACGTCACGCGATGAGGGTAGTGAAGCGGTGAGTACCGAACGGCGGATCGCGCGCAACGCGCTGGTGCGGACGGCCGGCGAGATCATCGCCAAGGTCGCGTCGCTCCTGTTCTTCGTGACGATGGCGCGCGAGCTCGGGACCGACGGGTTCGGCGCGTTCATGTTCGCGCTCGGACTCACCGGTGCGCTGCTGATCGGCGCGGGCTTCGGCACCGACGAGCTGACCGCGCGCGAGGTGGCGCGCGACCACAGCCGCGGCGGCCGCTACCTCAGCGACGTCTCCGCGCTCAAGACGGCGAGCGCGGTCGTGCTGCTCGCGCTCGCGGTGCTGATCTCGCAGCTCGGCGACTTCTCTTACGACGCGCGGGCGGCGGTGGTGATCGTCGGCGTCGGGGTCGCCGTCGAGGCGATCGCGCGCACCTGGTACATGATCTTCCAGGCCAACGAGCGGCTCGACCTGATCTCGCTGTCGATCGTGATCCAGCGCACGCTGACCGCGGTGGCGGGGATCGTGGTGCTGACCCGGGGCGGCGGGGTCGTGGCGGCGTCGCTCGTGTTCTCGATCGGCGCCGTCTGCGGGCTCGTGGTCTCCGAGCTGTCGGTGCGGCGGCTCGTGCCCTCGCGGCCGCGGCCGCAACCGCGCGCGTGGCCGCGGCTGCTCAAGACGGCGTTCCCCATCGGCGTCGCCTTCCTGCTCTACATCCTGCTGCTGCGGCTCGACGTGACGCTGCTGTCGTTCATCGCCGGCGAGGCGGAGGTCGGCCTCTACGCGGCCGCCTACCGGCTCGTGGAGAGCACGCAGTTCGTGGCGTGGGCGATGTCGGCGGCGATGATGCCGTGGCTGTCGCGGACCGCGACGGGCGGGCTGGTGCGCGGCTACGAGCTCGGCCTGAAGGCGATGAACGCGGTGCTGCTGCCGATCAGCCTCGTGTTCGTGCTGTTCGCCGAGGGCATCGTCGACCTGCTCTACGGCGACGCGTTCGCGCCCGCCGTGCTGCCGCTGCAGCTGCTGGGGTTGACGAGCGCGCTGTACGGGATGCAGTCGCTCGCCTCGACGACGCTGATCGCGCGCGACTCGCCGGGCACGTTCGGGAAGCTCGTCGGCGTCGTCGTCGTGCTCAACCTCGGCGCCAACCTGATCGTGATCCCGAAGTACGGCGCGGACGGCGCGGCCGCCGTCTCGCTCGCCTCCGGGCTGCTGCTGGGCGCGTCGAGCCTGCTGCTGGCCGGCCGGAAGGTGGGCCGGGTGCGGTTCTGGCGCTCGTTCGCAGGGCCGGTGCTGGCCTCCGGCGCGATGACCGTGAGCGCGCTCGCGCTCCCGTCGCCGCTCGTGCCGGCCGCCGTGCTGGCGCTGATCGTCTACTCGGTCGTGCTGCTCGCCCTCGAGCGGCTGCTGTTCGACGACGACCTGCGCGTCTTCCTCGGCGTGCTGCCGAAGCGCCTCAGCGCCTGGTCAGGGTCCAGATCCCGAAACGGTCGGCGAGAGGCTTGAGCACGTCCTCGAATGGGACGCGCGCGCGCTCGCCGTACACGACCGGGTAGAGCAGCTTGCGGACGCCGGAGAGGTCGGAGCGGCGGCGATGCTCCGGCAGCTCGGCGAACAGCTGCGGGTGCGAGTCGCGCAGCGTGCGGTAGATCTCGCGGTGGTGCTCGCGCGCTTGGTGGTTGAGGCGGCGGCCGTGGAGGCGGCGGCGGTAGGTGACGCGGCGCGGGCCGAGGTGGGCGATCGGCCAGCCGCGCTCGGCGATGTCCATCCACAGGCCCCAGTCCTCGTAGCCCTGCTGCCGGGTCTGGCGGCGCCGCCAGCCGTCGACCTCCTCGAGCCGCTCGCGGCGGAACACCGCGGTGATCGGGTACTCGTTGGTGTAGGCGACGCGGTAGGGATCGAGCCGCTCGGGCACCGCGCGCAGCACCTCGCGGTCGCCGAACTCGAGCAGGTCGCCGACGCAGGCGGCGGCGTGCGGCGCGGCGTCGAGCCGGTCGGCCATCTCCGACAGCACGCCCGGCTCGACGAGGTCGTCGCCGTCGAGTGGCACCACGTAGCGCGCGCTGGTCTCGTCGAGGCCGATCATGCGCGAGTGGGCGACACCGCCGTTGCGCTCCTTGCGGATGACGCGAACGCCCTCCTCCTCGAGCTGGTCGAGGGTCTCCTTGGTCGCCCGATCCCCCGAGGCGTCGTCGATCACGATGATCTCGACCGGCTCCGGCTCCCGGACGGAATGGACGGCGTCGAGCACGAGCGGACCCTCTTCATGGCAGGTCACGATCACCGCCAATCGGGGCTGCCGCTCGGGTGTCTCAGCGCGCGCGGGTTGAGCCCCCGTATTCGGCTCCACAGCCTCGGGAAGATAGCCGATGCCCGGGTGCGAACCTCTAGACTTCCGTCCTGCTCGGGCGCGTAGCTCAGTGGGAGAGCGCTCGCTTCACACGCGAGAGGTCGCAGGTTCGAAACCCGCCGCGCCCATCGTCGTCTCGGCACGCCTAGGGAAACCCCTGATGTGGTCGGCGTGCCGCTCCTGGATCGTCGTGGTCCCCCCGAGCCACGACCCCAGGAGTTCCGATGACCACGACCCTCCCGCGCCGCGTTCTTCTCTTGGCGCTGCTGTTTGCTCTTGCCCTCCCGGCCGCCGCGTCGGCAGCGACGCTCGCCCGCCAGGGCGACGGCACGCTGGCCTACACCGCCGCGCAGGGTGCGGTGAAGAATCATGTCGGCGTCCAGGGCTCGGACGACGACGCGACGATCACCTTCTACACCAGCGGTGGCGACGAGATGAACTCGCCGGCCGGCTGCGAGCCGTCCGACCTCTACGGCGGCGAGGTCGTCACCTGCACGATGCCGACCGCGGTGCGCGTCGACCTCGGCGCCGGTGACGACGACGCGTACTCGACGAACGGCATCCCCGTGCGCGTGACCATCAACGGCGGCCCCGGCGCCGACTGGCTGGAGACCGCGGAGGAGCCGGGCGTGCTCGACGGCGGCACCGGCGAGGACAGGCTCACCGGCAGCATCGGCGACGACGTCCTGCGTGGCGGCGACGGCAACGACACGATCGAGGGCGCCGACGGCAAGGACCGGATCGAGGCCGGCGCGGGCGACGACCTGCTCGCCCCCGACGGCTACGAGCACGCGAACGCCGACGTCGTCGACGGCGGCCCGGGCCTCGACCGGATCGAGGGCGACTACTCCAGCCGCTTCAGCGACACCGACCCGCCCGTGTCGATCACGTTCGGCGGCGGCGCCGACGACGGGCGCCCGGGCGAGGGCGACGACCTCCGCAGCGTCGAGAAGGTGTGGCTGAACGTCGGCGGCTCGTTCACCGGCACCGACGGCGCCGACGAGTTCCGCCTCAGCCAGGTCGGCACGCCCTCGACCATGGTCGGGCGCGGCGGCGACGACCGCCTGCGCTCCGGCGACGGCGAGGATCGCCTCGACGGCGGCGCCGGCGACGACAGCGTCGACGGCGGCTTCGGCGACGACCTGCTGATCGGCGGCCCGGGCCGCGACGTCATCTCCGGCGACCTGGCCGGTGGCGACTGCGGCCCGCTGTGGTGCCGCTATCCCTACGGCAACGACACGATCCAGGCCCGCGACGGCGAGGTCGACAGCATCACCTGCGGCGCCGGCACCGACGCGGTGACCGCCGACCCCCAGGACGTCGTCGCACCGGACTGCGAGAACGTCGCGCGCGGCGCTTCCGGCGGCGGCCTGGCCGCCGCGGGCGCGGGTGCGAAGCCCGCTGCGTCCGCGAAGCCCACGGCCGCGACGGTCGCGCTGAAGGGCCGCCCGCGCCTCGCGAAGGCGCTGCGCAGCGGCTTCACGGTGCGCGTCGGCGGCGCGAACGGCCGCGTCAAGCTGACCGCCACCACCCGCGCCGGCAAGCCCGTCGCCCGCGGCACCGCCACGGCCAAGGCCGGCGCCACCACGGTGAACGTGCGGATGCGCTTCACCAAGGCCGGCCGCAAGGCGCTCAAGCGCAAGCGCACGGCCACGCTGGTGGTGCGCGGCGGCACGGTCCGCGGCACCGTCACGCTGCGCCGCTAGCCGATCCGACCCGGGGTGGGTCAAGAAGGACTTCCAGCTCACCAAGGACGAGTTCAAGGACGCCGCCACCAACAAGGCCTACAGCGTCCTGATGAGCAGCGCGCAGGTGATCTTCAACTCGCTCGCGCAATACGGCATCACGGACCCGACCCCGGTGCAGTCGGCGATCATCGGCGTCCACATCGGCGGCAAGAGCGCGGAGAGCCAGGCGGCGGAGTGGCTCAAGACCGCGACGAAGGTCTACGACGAGGCCTACAACCGGCGCAGCGCCATCAGCAGCCGAGCCCAGTACGCCAAGAGCGTCGACAAGCTGATCGGGCTCCAGGGGAAGGTCACCAAGGCCGCCGAGGCGGAGTTCAAGGCGCGCGCCAAGGCGAAGAGCGGCGAAGGGGTCACGGGCGCGATCACCGCCTCGATCGACATGGCGCCCGCCAAGCGCGGCAAGAAGCACCGGCCGAAGGACCCCGCGCACGCGCGCCTGGGACAAGCTGAGGACGCCCGCCAGGCGCTCGAGCTGGCGTGGCTGGACACCGAGCGCGCGAACCCGGCGCTCGCCGCCTACCGCGAGCGCGGCGGGGAGCTCGCCGGCATCGACCTCGGCGCGAAGGGGATGAGCGGCGACGCGCGGCTCAAGAACACGCTCGCGCCGATCGTCCAGAAGCTCGTGAACGTCCACGAGGCGATCGCGGCGCTCGAGCAGGGCAAGCTCAAGCCGATGTCGCTCAAGCCGGTGGTCCGGCAGGTCCGCGAGGACCTCCTGATCCCGGCGGGCTCGACCTTCGACCCCGCGGTCCTGGAGGGGATCGAGGAGGCGGGCGAGACCAGCTGGGCGATGAAGATCATGGACGCGGTGATGTTCGCGATCTCGTTCACCGGCGTCGGCGGCATCGCCGCGGGCGCCTACGACCTGCTCAAGGAGTACGTCAAGTACACGAGCGACAAGCGGCTCTCGAACACCGCGCTCGACGCCACGAAGTCGATCTCCGACGAGGATCCCTCGCTCACCGGGCTCATCCTCGCGGCCGTCGACCTGGGCTTCTCGGTCAACGAGGTGCGCGCCGTGTTCAAGGAGGCGCGCGCCCTCAAGAAGACGATGCTCGAGGGCGAGGAGGAGGCGGCGAAGCAGGCGCGCAAGCAGCTCGACGAGCTCGGCGAGAGCCACGGCATCGACGACCTGGCGAGCGACGTGGAGAAGCGCGAGGGCAAGACGGCGAAGCCCAAGCGGGAGGAGCACACGACGACGCAGGCGGCGGGCACCGCGATCGGTGTGGCGGTCGACGCCGTCGAGCGAGAGCGCGAGGAGTTCAAGGCGCGGCTCCGCGCCGCGCTCACCGGGCAGGGCACGAGCGGGCGCAACCCGCAGTGGCAGACGCTCGAGCGGGAGCTGGAAGCGGGGACCTTCGCGCGCACGGCGGACACCGACTGGGTGCTCGCCGAGGCCGACAAGATCAACCAGACGGTGCGCGACCCGGACTGGATCGTGAAGGCGGCCGACGACCTGTGGCTGAAATCGCGCGCGACCGGCCACCGGTTAGCGTCCCTGACCGTCATGCCGGACCCCCAGCAGATCCGCAGCGGCTACACACACCGCCCGGACCCGCGGTACTTCGAGGACACCCAGACGCTGCGGGAGCGGATCGTCTACCAGCCGGAGGTCTACGCGCACGCCGCCGAGGTGGCGGCCGCGCTGGGCGCGACGCGGATCCTCGACTTCGGGTGCGGGACGGGCGGCAAGCTGGTCGAGCTGGCGGATCGCTTCGAGATCGTCGGCATCGACTACGGGCCGAACATCGAGTCGTGCCGCGCGCGCTACAGCGTCGGCACGTGGCTGGTCGACGACTTCGACGTGCCCGGGCCGGTCGACGTCGAGGCCGCCGGCGCCGTCGTCGTATGCTCCGACGTCATCGAGCACGTCCGGCAGCCGGAGGTGCTGCTCGGCAAGCTGCGCGCGTGCCTGGAGGGTGGGGCCGCCGCGGTGCTCATCTCCACCCCAGAGCGCGATCTCACCTACAGCCTGTGGCACACGGGGCCGCCGCCGAACGTCGCCCACGTGCGCGAGTGGAACATCCGCGAGCTGGCCGCGCTGCTCCGGCGCTCCGGAGTCGCGCACGGTTCGGTGGGGCTGACGCGCAGCAACACCGTCAGAAATCTGGCGCACACGATTCTTGCCGCCTATGTGGCCGACCCGGCGCAGCTTGAAACACTCGAGGATGTTCTCGTGGATGCGACCCTTCCCCCGACGCCGCGAGGGCAGGGCCACTCGAAGGTCGAGCGGGCGCGGCGACGCCTCGCGCGCACGATCGCACCCTGAGTAATGGCCGACACCACCGATCAGCCCGACCTGGACGCCGACGCCGCGACGGTGCGCGACGGCGTTTCCGTCGTCGTGACCGTGCGGGACGACCGCGACCAGCTCGCGGAGCTGCTGGCCGCGCTCGCCGCGCAGACGCGCCCGGCCGACGAGGTCGTCGTCGTCGACGGCGGCTCGACCGACGGGACCGTCGAGCTGCTGGCCGACACGCGGGCCAACGGCGTGCTGCCGCTGGTGGTGCTCGACGCCCCGGGGGCCAACATCTCGGCGGGCCGCAACATCGGCATCGAGGCCGCCGCCCACGACCGCATCGCGCTGACCGACGCCGGCTGCCGGCCGCAGCCCGAGTGGCTCGAGTCGATCGTCAACGGGCTCACGCACTCCGACTTCGTGGGCGGCACCTACCGGGTCGATGCGCGCACGCCGTTCGAGCAGTGCCTCGCGGTCGCGCTCTACCCGTCGCCGGAGGAGATCGGCGCGACCGGCACCATGCTCACGCTGTCGCACCGGCTGTTCGGGCGCGCCTTCGAGGTCGGGCTCACGACCGGGCGGTCGATGGGCTTCACGCGCGCAGCGTGGGCGATCGCGGGCGGCTTCCGGGAGGACCTGTTCGCGGGCGAGGACGTCAACTTCAGCTCAACCGTGGTCCGCGCCGGCCTGCGCGTGCAGCTCGTGCCGGCGGCCGAGGTCGCCTGGCGCCCGCGGCTCACCTGGCGCGAGAACGCGATCATGTACCGCACCTACGCGCGCGGCGACGTCCGCCGCGGGCGGCGAGGCCGGCACCTGATGCGCGCGCTCGGCTGGACGACGGCGCCGGTCGTGGCGATCAGCGGCCCGCGGCCCGCCCGGGCCCTCGTCGCTGTCGCGGTGGCGGCCTACGTCGGGCTGCCCGGAGCGCGCGCGTTGAAGGTGGGCCTGCCCGCGCGCGAGTGGTGGCGGCTGCCGCTGCTCGTGGCGATGAAGGACCTGGCCCAGTGCGTCGGCGCCGCCGAAGGCCTGAGCGACGCGGTCAACGGCCGCGCGCAGCCGGCGCCGAAGCAGCGCTGACCGCAGGGCAAGGGGCGCCCTGTGCGCCGCCGAAGGGCCGCGTGCCGGCCCGCGGCCGCCGCGGCGAACGCCGGGCGCGGCCTACCTCTGCACAGCCGTGCGCAGCGCGCCGAACAATCGCGGCGCGACCACGTCGGGCGCGAACCTCGCGCGCGCGAAGGAGCGGGCGGCCGCGCCGGTGCGGGCTCGCAGCTCCGGGTCGGCCAGGTAGGGGCGGATCGCCTCGGCGAGCAGCGCGGGGTCGGCCTCGGGCACCAGGCGGCCGGTCTCGCCGTCGATCAGCCCTTCGGCGGTGCCGCCGCCCGCGGACGCCACGACGGGGACGCCGGCCCACGCCGCCTCGAGCATCGCCGTGCTCAGCCCCTCCAGGCCGAAGCCGCGCTCGTCGCGGTAGGTCGCGGTCACGAACACGGTCAGCCGGTCCAGGAGCGCGACGCGGTCCTCGACCCACTCCGGCAGCTCGACCCGGCCGCCCAGCCCCAGCTCGCCGGCGAGCGCGAGCAGCCGCTCGCGGTGCCCGGGGTACTCGGCGAGCGGCCCGCAGCTCGCGAGCACGCGCAGGTCCGGGAACTCGCCGGAGAGCAGCGCCGCCGCGCGCAGGATGTGGTGGTGCCCCTTGTACGGCGCGCCGCGCGCGAGCGTGCCGATCGCGAGCGGCCCGTCGAGCGGCGCCTCCAGCTCGGGCGCGAGCGTGACCGGCGGCGGCACGATCGCGAGCACCTTGCTCCGCAACGGCCCGAGCGCGGCCGCCGCCCCCTCGCTGACCGCGACCACGCCGTCGACCGCAGCCGCGAGCGGCATCGCCAGCTCGCGGTCCCACGACAGGTCGACCTTGTGCCACACGACCGGGACGCCGCGCAGCCGGCACGCGGGCGCCGCCAGCAGCGCGCCCTTCGGCCCGAGCGCCCACACGACGTCGGGACGCCAGCGGTCGAACAGCCGCGCGAGCGAGCGCGTGAAGCGCCCCACCTGCCGCGGGTCCGGCGGGCCGTCGTAGCCGGCGCCCACCCACACCGGCACGCCCGCGTCGGCGAGCCGCGAGCGCAGCGGCCCGTCGCTCACCATCAGCGCCCGCAGCCCCACGTCCGCGGGCGCGTGGGCGAGGAAGGTGAAGAACGAGAGCTCGGCGCCGCCGATGACGCCGTACGGGGCGACGAGGAGGATCCTCACGGCTTCCTCAGGTGGCGGCCGATCCGCCGCACCACGCGCGCGGGGTAGTGGCGCATCAGCGGCTCGTAACGGCCCGCGAGCTTCAGCCGCAGCCCGGCGATCGTGCCCGGCCCGTCCATGTTCTCGCGCGGGTAGTTGAGCGGCGTGACCACCGATCCGTTGCCGCTCGTCCGGCATGCGGCGCGGAAGCCCGCGGCCTCGCACGCGAGGAGCGTCTCGTCCGTCGCGGTCCCGAACGGATAGGCGAACGACGGCACCGGCGCGTCGATCAGCGCCTCGAGCGCCTCGCGGCCGGCGCGCATCTCTCCGAGTGCCGCGTCGTAGTCGAGCCGGTCGAGGTAGGGGTGCGTGACGGTGTGCCCGCCGATCTCGATCCCCGCGGCGGCCAGCCGCCGCACGCCGTCGGCCTCGATCATCCGCGCGCCCGGCACCGACGGGTGCTCGCCGCCCATCCAGCCCGTCGTGACGAAGACCGTCGCGGGCAGGCCGAGCTCGCACAGCAGCTCGTTGTCGGCGAAGCCGTCGTCGAAGGTCAGCGCCGCGAGCCCGTCGCTCCCGCGCTCGACGAGCTCCCCGAAGGTGACCAGCGTGTAGCCGCGCGCGCGCAGCCACGCGACGTGCCGCCGCAGCCGCTTCGGCGACACGAACAGCCCGTGCGGGTCGTGGCGCACCGGCACCTCGCCGATGCCGTGGTACGCGAGCGCGACGGGCCTCATTCCGCGGGGCGATGGTAGAGGGCGGTGACGCGCCGCACGTCGGCCGGGAACAGCCACCGCTCGACCGCCAGCAGCACCAGCGGGTAGAGCACCGCGGCGACCGCGAGCGCGGCCAGGCCCGTGCCCGCCGCCAGCGCCACGAGCCCGATCGCCGCGCAGCCCGCGAGCGGGCCGCTCAGGATCCGCCGGACTGACACCGGCCCAGTGAGCCGCACGACCGCGGTCACGCACGCGATCGCCAGCAGCGCCTCCGACAGCGACGTCACCGCCGCCGCCGCGTTGTACGAGTACGTCGGGATCAGCAGCAGGTTGAGCGCGACGTTGAACACGAGCACGGCGCCGCTGATCCAGGGCAGCAGCCCTTGGCGCCCCTGCGCGATCAGCAGCGTGGCCGACAGGTAGCCGACGCCGTACAACGCAGCTGCCCCCGCGAGCCACCGCATCGGCGTGGCGGCCGCCTCGAACCCGTCGCCGTAGATCAGCCGCAGGATCGGCTCCGGGAACAGCGCGAACACCGCGCCGAGCGGCAGCAGCGCGGCGACGATCAGCTTCGTCCCCGTCTCGAACGCCGAGCCGAGGCTCGGCGTCCCGTGCGGCGAGAGGCGCGCGAGCGTCGGCAGCAGCGCGGCGACGAACGCGTAGGAGATGAACAGCGTGCTCTCAAACAGCCGGTAGGCGACGCCGTAGAGGCCGACCGCCGCGTTGCCCTTGATCAGCGACAACAGCACCGCGTCGACGCGGAACAGCACCGTGTGGACGATCAGCGTCACGCCCAGCGCCACCGACATGCCGAGCAGCGCCCGCGCGCTCGCCGCCGACACCCTGCGGCTGGCGCCGATCCTCATCCGCGCGAGCCGGCCGGCGGCGTACGCGAAGGCGAGCAGCGCGCCCCCGAGGTAGATCGCCGCCACGCCGACGACGTCCGCGCCCGCCAGCATCGCCCCGATCCCCGCCAGCGCCGTGACCCAGCGCTGGATCACCAGGCTCGCCGCCACCGGGCGCAGGTCGTCGTGGGCCTGGAACGTCGCGTAGACCGACTTCGCGCCCAGCTCCACCACCGCCGCGGCGGCGAGCAGCGCGACCGCCGCGCGCACCTCCGCGTCGTAGCCGCCGGCGAACGCGAACCCCACCGCGCCCAGCACCGCCACGAGGCCGAGGGCGGCGTTGACCGTGAGCGCGTCGGTCAGCAGCCGCGGCGCGGTCGTGCGGTCCCGCGCGACCGTGCGCGCGAGGATCTCGTCGGTGCCGAAGCTCGCCACCGTGGTCAGCACCAGGGCGAGCGAGAGCGCGAACGTGAAGGCGCCGAAGCCGTCCTGGCCGAGCTCGCGCGCCATCACCGCGTAGAAGGCGAGCGAGGCGAGCTTGCCGAGGATGTCGGCCGCCGCCTGCACGCCGGTGTTGCGGGCGATCACCCGCGCGATGCCGCTCATCGCCGCAGCACCTGCCTGGCCACCGCGCGCGCCTGCGCGTCCGCGCGCCCGAGCCCGCCCGCCAGGCGGCCGCGCGGCGACGGGCTGACCGCGCGCGCATCGACGCGATCGTCGACCACCGCGCCGAGCTCGAGCTTGTACGGCTGCGCGCCGGGCCCGAGGTCCCAGCGGCGCCGCCCGTGCTCGACGGCGTCGCGGAGCGCGCTGAGCAGCAGCGCGATCCCGGGCGCCATCGGCAGCGCCTCGGGGGCGATGCCGAGGTTGTAGTACCAGGCCACGCCGCCGCGGTCGATCCCGACGTAGACGCCGAGGCGGCGCTCCTGCCGCACCAGCTCGAGGACGCGCAGCTCGGCCGACGGAGCCGAGCGCAGCGTCGCGAGCATGTGTGCGAGCCGCGGCTCGATCGCGGGATGGCGCTCGCCCTGCGCCTGCACCCGCGCGGTGTGCAGGCGCACGAAGTCGTCGAGCGCCGCGGCGACGTCGAGCGCCTCGCGGATCTCCGCGCCGTCACGGGCGACGCGGCGCAGGATCCGCCGGTAGCGCGAGCGGTCCGCCAGGTAGTCGTCGGCGCTCGCCGGCAACGTGAGCACCGGCGTCGCGAACGGCTGCGTCCGCGCGCGCGGCAGCTGCGAAGCGGCCACGGCCGCGATGCCCTCGGCGTCGAGCGTCGCCCAGCGCCGCGGATGCGAGCGCAGCCAGTCGCCGAGCGCCGCCCACGCGGCGGGCTCGTCGGCGGGCGCCGCGAGCAGCCCGCGCGTGGCCGTCACCGGCCGGCCCGCGAAGCTCGCCCGCCCGCGCGCGCCGAGCTCGAGCAGCCCGAGCGCGAGCGGCGCCTCGACGCTCCCCGCCACCACCACCGCGAGCCGGCGCGGCGCGTAGGTCCGCACCCAGGCGTCGAGCCAGTCGAAGCACAGGAACGGCGCGGCGTCGGGCACCCGCCCCTCCAGCTCACGCCAGGCGGGCTCCCATGCCGGCAGCTCCGTGGGCGCGACTGCGATCAGCTCGACGTGGGCGCCCATCCAATGGGAACACTAGGATCTCCCGCCCGTGCCGGTCGATCGCGCAGTCATCCTGGCGGGAGGCCGGGGCTCCCGGCTGCTCCCATACACCACCGTGCTCCCGAAGCCGCTGCTGCCGGTGGGCGACCACGCGATCCTCGACATCGTCGTCCGCCAGCTCGCGGCCTGCGGCATCCCCGCGCTGACGATCGCCACCGGCTACCTCGCCCACCTCGTGCGCGCGGTGTTCGGCGACGGCGCCGACTACGGCGTCAGCATCGACTACCACGAGGAGCCCGAGCCGCTCGGCACCGCCGGCCCGCTCGCCGCCATCGACGGGCTCGACAAGACCTTCCTCGCCCTGAACGGCGACGTGCTGACGACGCTCGACCCGCGCGAGCTGGTCGCCGCCCACACGCGCGCCGGCAACGCGATGACGATCGCCGGCAGCACGCGCGTCGTGCGCGCCGACTACGGCGTGATGCGGCTCGACGGCGACCACCGCGTCGAGGGCTACGACGAGAAGCCGGAGACGCGCGTGGTGGTGAGCATGGGCGTCTACGTGCTCGAGCCCGCGGCGCTTGCGTATATCCCGGTCGTGGACCACTTCGACATCCCGGACCTCGTGCACGCGCTGGTCGAGGCCGGCGAGCCGGTCGGCGCGCACGTGCACGACGGCTATTGGCGCGACATCGGGCGCCACGACGACTACGAGGAGGCGCAGGCCGAGATCGAGGACATGCTCCCCAAGCTGCTGCCCGCGTCATGAGGGTCGTGGTCACCGGCGGCGCCGGCTATATCGGCTCGCTGCTGGTCGGGCGGCTGCTGGCCGGCGGGCACGAGGTGACCGCGCTCGACGTGCTGCTGCACGGTCAGCGCAAGGTCGCCGACGGCCTGGGGCGCGCCGGCGCGCGGCTCGTCGAGGGCGACGTCGGCGACCAGGCCGCCCGCGCCGCCGCGCTCGAGGGTGCCGAGGCGCTCGTGCACCTCGCCGCGATCGTCGGCGACCCCGCCTGCGCCCAGAACCCCGAGCGCTCCCAGGCCGTCAACGTCGACGCCAGCCGCGCCCTGTTCACCGACGCCACCCAACGCGGCATCGAACGCCTCATCTTCGCCTCCACCTGCTCGAACTACGGGCGCATGACCGACCCCACCGTCGCACTCGATGAAACCGCCCCCTTAGCGCCCGTCTCCCTCTACGCCAGCCAGAAAGTCGAGATCGAACGCGAACTCCTCGCCGGCGGGACCGCCACCTGCCTGCGCTTCGCCACCGTCTACGGGCTCAGCCCGCGCATGCGCTTCGACCTCACCGTCAACGAATTCACCCGCGACCTCTGGGCCCGCCGCCCCCTCGAGGTCTACGGCGCCCAGTTCTGGCGCCCCTACGTCCACGTCGCCGACGCCGGCCGCGCCATCGAGCTCGTCCTCACCCAACCCCCCGAGCGCGTCGCCGGACACGTCTTCAACATCGGCGAGACCGCCGAGAACTACCGCAAAGCCGACCTCGTCGAACTCATCACCGCCCACCTCGGACACGGCCACGTCCACTACGTCGAACGCAACGAAGACCCCCGCGACTACCGCGTCAACTTCGACCGCGCACGCGAGCAGCTCGGCTTCCAACCCACCCTCCGCGTCCCCGACGGCATCACCGAAATCACCGACGCACTCCAACACGGACACTTCCCCGACCCCTTCGCGCCCGCCTACTCCAACCTCGCGCCCGCGTGAGCCTGCGCGTCCCGCTCTTCGACCTCGAGCTCAGCGACGCCGATCGCGCCGCCGTCGACGAGGCGCTGCGCTCGGGCTGGCTGACGATGGGCCCGCGCACCGACGCCTTCGAGCGCGAGTTCGCCGATCACCTCGGCGTCCCCCACGCGATCGCGCTCTCCAGCGGCACGGCGGCGCTGCACCTCGCGATGTTGGCGGCCGGCGTCGGGCCGGGCGACGAGGTCGTGGTGCCGGCGATCACGTTCGTCGCCACCGCGGCGGCCGCCCGCTACTGCGGCGCCGAGCCGGTGCTCGCCGACATCCTCGGCCCTCACGACCTCGGCATCGATCCCGCCGACGTCGAGCGCTGCCTGACCGAGCGCACGAAGGCGGTCTGCGTCGTGCACTACGGCGGCTACACCGCGGCCGCCGAGACGCTCAAGGCGCTGTGCGACGAGCGCGGCATCGCGCTGGTCGAGGACGCGGCCCACACCCCCAGCGCGACCACCGCGAGCGGCGCCCGCGCCGGGGCGATCGGGCTCGCCGGCTGCTTCTCGTTCTTCTCCAACAAGGTGCTGTCGTGCGGCGAGGGCGGGCTGCTCGCCACGCACGACGACGCCGTCGCGGAGCACGTGCGGCTGCGGCGCTCGCACGCGATGACCTCCGGCACCTGGGACCGCCACCGCGGCCACGCACCCGGCTACGACGTCGTCGCGCTCGGCTTCAACTACCGCCTCGACGAGCCGCGAGCCGCGCTGCTCTCCGCGCGCCTCCGGGGCCTCGAGGCCGACATCGAGCAGCGGCGGGCGCTCGTGCGCCGCTACCGCGAGCGGCTCGCCGGCCTCGACGGGGTCAGCGTCCCCTACGACGACGACGAGGTCGGGCGCAGCTCCTGCTACGTGATGCCGGTGATGCTCGACGACCCCGCGCCGCGCGAGGCGATCCGCGCGCGCATGCTCGAGGAGCACGGCGTGCAGACGAGCGTGCTCTATCCCGCCATCCACGAGTTCACCGCTTACCAAGGCACCCGCCCGCTGCCGCGCGCCGAGCACGCGGCGCGCGCCCAGCTGACGCTGCCGCTCTACCCCCACCTCGGGGAAGAGCGGCAGGACGTCGTGCTCGAGGCGCTCAGCAGCTCGCTCGCCTGAGCACCTCGATCGAACCCTCGCCGGCCGCCCGACGTATGGCTCCTCGTCCAGTCATACGACCGGAGGAGGGCAGGTTGCCGTGAGACGACGCCGACTGCAGTTGGCCGCCGTGGTGGCAGTTCTGGGAGTTATGGGGGTGGTCGCCGCAGCGGTCGCGGGCGACGGCAACCGCAACCTCCGCGAGCACCTCACCGGCTACGAGGAGGTGGCCGCCGCGCCGAACCCTTCGACCATCTCGACGAGCGGGACCGGCGACTTCAAGGCCAGGGTGCGCCACGACCGGATCGAGTACACGCTCAGCTACGGCGCGCTCGAGGGCGACGTGCTCCAGGCACACATCCACCTGGGTGCGCGCGCGATCGCCGGCGGGGTCAGCGCCTTCCTGTGCAGCAACCTCGGGAACGGCCCCGCGGGTACGCCGGCCTGTCCCGGCACGCGTGACGGCACGGTCGCGGGCACGATCGACCCGACCGACGTGGTCGGACCGTCAGGCCAGGGCATCGCGCCCGGCGAGTACGCCGAGCTGCTGCGGGCGATCCGCGCCGGCGCGACGTACGCCAATGTGCACACGTCGAAGTACCAGGCCGGGGAGATCCGCGCCCAGCTGAACGACGACGACGACCGCCACGGCGACCACTAGCCGCGGCTCAGAACTTCCACACCGGGCCGGGGAAGATCACCTGGCCCGGTGAGCGCTGGAAGTCCGGGGAGCGACCCCAGTCCGGCGTGCGCGTCGCGGGCGGCGCCGGCGGGACCTCGAACTTCTTGCCCTTCGCCGACTTCAGGATCCCCTTCAGCGTCGCCTTCGCCGCCCCCTTGATCTGCGCGTCCCACGGCAGGGCGTCGATGATCTTGTCCGCGATCGTCTCGTCGATGTCCTCGAGCGCGCCGATCGCCTTGTCGCGCGCCCAGTCCGGGAGCGCCTTCAGCACCGGGTCCTTCTGGAGCGCATCCTTGAGCCAGCTGCGCTGCGGCGTGAGGTCCGGCCCCGGCTTGGGCTTGATGAGGTCGGCCCGCACCGGCCCGGGCTTGACGCGGATCGAGGTGCCGGGCACGTAGTCGAAGTCGATCGGGGCGTCGTCGCTGAACTCGTACTTCGGCTCCGGCATCGGCCGGTGCGCGAGCGACGAGTCGCCGTAGATCTGCTCGTGCATGTCGGCGGTGCTGCCGGCGGAGAAGCTGTCGCGCGCGATCAGGGCCTGCGTGGCGCGGTTGCCGAGCCCCTGGCCGGCGAGCGCGCGGGCCAGCGCGCGCGGGTTGGAGGAGGCGAGGGCGCCACGCGCGCGGTTGCCCGGTCCCGCCGGCGCGCTGGTCGTCTCGGCGCTCGGCGCCGGTCCTTCGGAGTCTGGCCCGTGCTGCGGCTCGCGGAGCACGCGCGCGACCTTACCCGCTAGGGAATCTGCTCGCCAGAGATGGCGCGCGCGATGACCAGCCGCTGGATCTCCGACGTGCCCTCGAAGATCGTGTAGATCTTCGCGTCGCGGTGCCAGCGCTCGACCGGGTACTCGCGCGTGTAGCCGACACCGCCGAGGATCTGGATCGCGCGCTCGGTCGCCCACACCGCGACCTCGCCGGCCTTGAGCTTGCTCATCGAGCCCTCGGCGGCCGTGAACGGCTTGCCGGCGCGGCCCATCCACGAGGCGCGCCACACGAGCAGCCGCGCCGCGTCGATCTCCATCTTCATGTCCGCCAGCGCGAACGCGATCGCCTGGTTGTGGATGATCTTGCGCCCGAACTGCGAGCGCTCCTTGGCGTAGTCGAGTGAGTACTCGTAGGCCGCGCGGGCGATCCCGATCGCCTGCGCCCCGACGGTCGGCCGTGACGCCTCGAACGTCTGCATCGCCGCCTGGCGCTTGCCCGAGCGGCCCTCGCGGGCCCGCGCGAGCCGCTCGTCGAGCTTCTCCTTGCCGCCCAGCAGGCACGAGCCCGGGATGCGGCAGTCGTCGAGGAAGACGTCGGCGGTGTGCGAGGCGCGCAGGCCGTGCTTCTTGACCTTCGTCCCCATCTCGAGCCCGCCGGCGCCGGGCGGGATGACGAACGCGGCCTGGCCGCGCGAGCCGAGCGCGCGGTCGACGCTCGCCACCACGACGTGGACGTTGGCGATGCCGCCGTTGGTCGCCCACGCCTTCTGGCCGTTGAGCACCCACTCGTCCTTCGCCTCGTCGTAGACCGCGCGCGTGCGCAGCGACGAGACGTCCGACCCGGCGTCGGGCTCGGAGACGCAGAACGCGCCGACCTTCGGGTCCTCGGCGGTGCCGAAGCACTGCGGGATCCACTCGCCCATCTGCTCCGGCGTGCCGCTCGCGAAGATGCCGGCCGCCGCGAGCGAGGTGCCCATGATCGCCATGCCGATGCCCGCGTCGCCCCAGAACAGCTCCTCGTTGACGATGGGGAGCGTCAGCCCGGACGGGTCGGCGTAGAACTGGGCCAGCGCCTCGAAGCCGTAGAGGCCGATCTTGGCCGCCTCGCCGATGATCGGCCACGGCGTCTCCTCCTTCTCGTCCCACTCCGCGGCGGCAGGGCGCACGACGTCGGCCGCGAAGCCGTGGACCCAGTCGCGGATGTCGCGCTGGTCCTCGGAGAGCTCGAGGTTGAACGGGGCGGGCTCGTCGGGGACGGGCAGCTCGATCGGTTCGACGCTCATGGTCCGGGAATCTAGAGCAACCTCTGTTTCCTGGACCTGGCTCCGGGTACGCATCACGGTGTGAGGGGGGCTCCGCTGTACGTCGTGCTGTGTCTGTCGCTGCTGTTCCCGGGCGCAGCCGCCGCCGCCTTCGCGCCCGGCGCGCCGGGCGAGAAGGCGTTGTGGACCGAGGCCGACAAGGACGGCTTCGGTACCGCCCACGGCACGCGCAGCAAGGTCTGGCACACGCTCGACGACGGCGAGCTGACCGAGGTCTACTACCCCGACATCGACACGCCGGCCTACCGCGACCTGCAGTTCGTCGTCTCCGACGGCCGCACGTTCGCCGAGCGCGAGCGCGAGGACGCGCGCCACGCGATCGAGCTGGCCGACCGGCGCTCGCTGACCTACCGCCAGGTCAACACGACGTCGCGCTACAAGCTCGTCAAGACCTACGTCACCGACCCGGCGCGCAACGCGCTGATCGTCGACGTCAAGTTCACCTCGCGCAGCGGCAAGCCGCTCGCGCTCTACGCGCTCGCCGACCCGGCGCTCTCCAACGGCGGCGATGACGACTCGGGCCGCAGCGCCGGCTCCGCGCTCGTCGCGAGCGACGCGGAGGCCGCCTCCGCGCTCGTCGCCTCACCCGCCTTCACGCGCACCTCGAGCGGCTACCTCGGCACGAGCGACGGCTGGACCGACCTCGGCTCCGACTTCCGCATGGACTGGGCCTACGACTCGGCCCCGAACGGCAACGTCGTGCAGACCGGCCGCACCGCGCTCGACGGCGTCAGGCACAAGCGGATGACGCTCGTGCTCGGCTTCGGCGGCAGCGGCGCCGCTGCGCGCGACACCGCGCGCGGGACGCTGCGGCGTGGCTTCGACCGCGCCGCCGAGCGCTACGCGGACGGCTGGGATCGCTACCTCGGCCGGCTCAACGGCCGCCCGCACAGCGCGCGCGGCATGGGGACCACCTACGACGTGTCGGTGATGACGCTCGCCGCGCTCGAGGACAAGACCTACCGGGGCGCCTCGGCCGCCTCGCCGAGCATGCCGTGGGTGTGGGGCCAGGGCCTCTCGAACCCGAGCGACGTCTACCACAAGGTGTGGGCGCGCGACCTCTACCAGGTGGTCACCGCGCAGCTCGCCGCGGGCGATCGCGCCGCCGCCAACCGCTCGGTCAACTACCTGTTCGAGCGCCAGCAGAAGCCCGACGGCTGCTTCCCGCAGAACTCGGACGTCGACGGCAGCGAGCGCTGGACGAACCTGCAGCTGGACGAGGCCGCCTTCCCGGTCGTGCTCGCGTGGCAGCTCGGCCGCCGCGACGCCGGCACCTACGCCGGCGTCAAGGCCGCGATCGGCTGCCTCCTCGCCAACGGCCCGCAGACGCCGCAGGAGCGCTGGGAGAACCAGGGCGGCTGGTCGCCGGCCACGCTCGCGTCGGAGATCGCGGCGCTCGTCACCGGCGCCGACCTCGCGCGTGCCAAGGGCGACGACGCCCTGGCCGACGCCTGGGAGGCGAAGGCCGACGAGTGGCAGGCGAAGATCGAGGACTGGACCGTGACGCGCACCGGGCCGTACTCGCCCCAGCCGTACTACCTGCGCATCACCAAGGAGACGTCCGAGGGCAGCGGCGTGCCGGACCCGAACGCCGGCACGACGTACAACATCGGTGACTCCGGCCCCGAGAACGTCGACCAGCGCAAGGTCACCGACCCGAGCTTCCTCGAGCTCGTGCGCCTCGGCGTCAAGCGCCACGACGACGCGACGATCGTCAACACGCTCGGCGTCGTCGACCAGCAGCTCTCCGCGGAGACGCCGAACGGCACGTTCTGGCACCGCTTCAACTTCGACGGCTACGGCGAGAAGAAGGACGGCTCGATCTGGGATGTCGGCCTGCCGCCCAACCCGACGGAGGACTGGGCGAACAACGAGACGATCGGGCGCATCTGGCCGCTGTTCGCCGGCGAGCGCGGCGAGTACGAGGTCGCCGCCGGTCGCAGCGGCGCCGCGCGCGGCCGGCTCGCCGCCATGGCCGGCGCCGCGGGCCCCGGCCACATGATCGCCGAGCAGGTGTGGGACCAGTTCCCGCCCTCCGGCACCCCGGGCTTCCCGCGCGGCGAGTCGACGCTGTCGGCGTCGCCGCTGGCGTGGTCGCACGCGCAGTTCGTGCGCCTCGCGTGGTCGATCGACGCCGGCCGGCCGGTCGAGCGGCCGCGCATCGTCGAGCAGCGCTACGACGACGACTGAGCGAAGACGCGCCGCCGCGGGCGCGCGTACTCGCGCACGCGGCGCTCGAAGTCGAGCTCGGCCTCGAAGTCGGCGTCGTCGGCGTGGCGGAAGCGCAGGCCCTTGCGGTCCAGCAGCGCGATGAACTCGTCGACGAGCGTCGGGTCCAAGTGCGTGCCCGCCACGCGCCGCATCTCCGCGACCGCCTCGGATGAGGTCCGCGGGCGGCGGTAGGAGTCGCGGGCGATCATCACGTCGTAGGCGTCGGCGATCGTCACCACGCGGGCCAGGAGCGGGATGTCCTCGCCCGCCAGCTTGTGCGGGTAGCCCTCGCCGTCCCAGCGCTCGTGGTGGCCGAGGATGATCTCCGCCACCGGCGCGTAGGGCTCCATGCGCGCCACGACGCGGGCACCCTCCTCGGGGTGGCGGCGGACGATCTTCCAGTCGTCCTCGGTCAGCGGCGCGGGCGCGAGCAGGATCGCGTCGGGGAACGAGAACTTGCCGATGTCGTGCAGCAGCCCGGCGGTGTGCACGAGGTCCTGCTGCTCGCGCGAGCAGCCGTGCGCCTCGGCGAGCGCCCGCGCGTAGCGCGCGACGGCGGCCGAGTGGCGCGCGGTCATGCGGTCGCGCATGGCCAGCGTGTCGACCATGCTCGCGAGCACGCCGAGCTGCAGCGCGGCGAGCTCCTCGGCACGGCGCTGCGAGCGCAGCAGCTCGCGCAACAGGAACTGGAAGACGAGGATCACGATCGCGAGCAGCACGAGCGCGGCCAGCCCGGTCTCGCGATAGAGCACGGCGACGCAGACGGTGAGCAGCGCGCCCGCCAGCTCGGACGGCAGCACCGGCACGTAGGCGGTCTGCACCTCGCGGCTGAAGCGGAGGCCGAGGTGCACCGACATCGCCGTCGCGATCAGGAGGAAGTTGAGCGCGTTGCAGAGCAGGTAGGCGCCGAACACCGCGATCGCGAACGTGACGTTGTCCGTCTGCAGGTCGGTGACCCCCGCCAGCGCCTCGAACCCGAGCGCCACGACGAACGGGATCGCCGTGTAGGCGGTGAGGTTGGTGAGGAGCTTGGGCAATGCGGGGCGGGTGCGCAACGCGTCGACGAACACGCACGCGGCGCCGATGGCGACCGCCGGCGCAGGCCCGCAGAGGGCGATCGCCAGCACGACCGCGAAGAACGCCCCGCTGATCCGCTGCGTCTCCTGCTGCAGCGCGAGCCAGTCGCTGACGACCGCGAGCGCGAGCAGGACGGCGACGAGCCCGAGCGGCTGCCAGTCGTCGGCCTCGGAGGTGGCCACCGCCGCGACCAGCGTGCCGAGGAGGACCACTCCCTCGGCGACGAGCAGGCGTTTCCCGCGCTCAGGCACCTGTCGCGAACCGTAGACCGGGCCGCTCCCGGAAGCAAACGCTGCTACAGGTCGGCCATCGAGATCAGCAGCTCGCGCGCGGTGCGCTCGCCGAGCGCGAGGCTCTCCAGCCGGAACGACTCGTTGGGCGCGTGGATGTCGTCGTCGGGCAGGTTGAAGCCGCTGACGATGGTGGGGATGTCGCGGGCCGCGAACTCCGCGACGACCGGGATCGAGCCGCCGGAGCGGACCAGCGCGGGCGCCGTACCGGTGGCGCGCTCGATCGCCTGGGCGCCGAGCACGAGCGCGGGCAGGTCGGGCTCGAACAGCGACGGGTCGGCGAGGTGCCAGCTCATCTTCACGTCGGCGTCCGCGGGCGCCGCGTCGCGGAGCAGGCGCTCGAGCTCCGGGCGCGATCTCGGACGCGCGCTGGCCGGGCGCCAGCCGCAGCGACACGGTGCCGCGCGCGACGGCGGGCACGACCGTGCGCGGCTCGCCGCCGACGAGCTCGTTGACCTCGAGCGAGGCGTCGGCGCCGTTGCGCTCGTAGTACTCGGCGGCGGCGCCGGGGTAGGCCTCGCGGCCGCCGACCTCCGAGAGCACCTGGCTGCCGGGCGGCAGCCGCTCCCACGAGATCCGCTCGGCCTCGGCGGGCGGCAGGATGCCGGCGCGCAGCTCGTCGCGCAGCGTGCCGTCGGGCCCGGGGACGACCTGGGCGAGCATGCGGTGGAGCACGTGCAGCGCATTCAGCGCGCTGCCGCCGTAGATGCCGGAGTGCAGATCGCGGATGCCGGTGCGCACCTCGATCCGCGCCATCGCCATCCCGCGCAGCCCGACGGTGATCGCCGGCGTCGCCTCGTCGATCATGCCGGAGTCGAACACGATCGCCGCGTCGGCGCCGCGCTCGTCGGCGCGGATCCACTCGGTGATCGTCTCGGAGCCGGCCTCCTCCTCACCCTCGACGACGACGCGCACGTCGACCGGCAGCTCGCCCGCCCGGGCCATCTCGCACGCGGCGTACAGGAGCGGCCAGTAGTTGCCCTTGTCGTCGGAGGCGCCGCGCGCGTAGAGGCGGCCGTCGCGGACCTCGGGCTCGAACGGCGGCGACGTCCACGCGCCGGGGTCACCGACGCTCTGCACGTCGTAGTGGCCGTAGATGAGGATCGTCGGGACCTCGCCGCCGTGGCTCGCGCGCAGGTCGCCGACGACGAGCGGGTTGCCCTCGCCGATCTGCACGAGCTCGACGCCGCCGCCCGCGCGCTCGACGTGCCCGGCCGCCCACTCGGCGGCGCGGCGCAGGTCGGCGGGATCGCCGCCGCCGGTCGAGATCGACGGGATCCGCAGCCAGTCGACGAGCTGATCGAGGAGATCACTCATGGCTGCACCCTATTTCTTCCCACCTGGCCTCCGGCGTGAGGTACCGTCGCACCAGTGCGCCGCCTCGTGTTCATCTTCCTGGCACTGTGCGCGCTGGCGGGTGGTGCGGCGCTGGCGCAAGGGCAGAGCAGCCAGGACGCCTACGAGCTGCAGGAGCCGCAGGTCACGTCCGCGCAGGTGCTGCGGCTGCCGTCCGACGCGAGCTGCGTCCGGTTCACGCGCGTGACGGTCCGCTTCCTGCCGCCTCCGGGCGCCGTGTTCGGCGTGCTGACGGTGACCGCCGACGGCGCCGTGGCGACGCGCATGACCGGCGTGCCGCGCGCGGCCAGCACGACGATCCGCCTGGCCGGACGGCGCACGGCGGTGCGGGTCAGCGGCACCACCCTCGGCGGCCAGGTGATCGGCGCGTCGCGCGACTACCGCCGCTGCGGCAGCCGGCCGGCGGCCGCGAAGCCCGAGCCCAAGCCGAAGCGCCGGCCCGCGCCGGCGAAGACCCCGCCGCCCACCGAGGTCGGCGGCGGCGAAGACGGCTAGCGGCTCAGCCGCCGACGCCGCCCTGCGGCTCGTGCGCCTCGGCGTCCGCGCGCGTCGCGTGCGGCGCGCCCGGCAGCGCGGGCAGCGGCACGTCGGGCGTGCGGGCGACGATCAGCGCGAACACCATCAGGCGCGCGGCGGGCGGGATCGGGCTCCCCTCGGCCGGGGGCCCGATGTGCTCGTCGAAGACGTCGAGCAGGTCGAGCACCGCGGAGCAGACCGCCGCCTGCGGCGCGTCGTCGCCGACCGCGCACGCGAGCCGCGCGAGCGCCAGCGGCTCGGCGTAGTCGGCGCGCACGAACGCCCGCCCCATGACGGTGGTCAGGTGCGTGACCACGCGCTCGAGCAGCGGGTCGAGCGCTCGCTGCGGCGCGCCGGGCGGCGGGCCGAGGTCGAGCGGCTCCTCGCGGTCGAGGATGCGCACCGCCTGCTCGCCCATCACCCCGCGCAGCTGCTCGGGGTTCAGGCCGGCCTGGAGCGCCAGCCGCAGCGTCTGGGTCGCGCCGACGATCGGGCGGCCGTAGGGCGAGTCGCTCGCCCACAGGATGTTGCCGGGCGGGCACAGCGCGAACATCGCGAGCACGTCGCTGGGCGCCCACCATGCGGTGTCGATGAACAGGTTGCGGTGGTCGGGCAGCTCGCGCCACAGCCAGGCGAGGTCGGAGATCGCGCAGTGGGCGAGGATCAGCCGCGCGTCGGGGAACTCGCCGGAGAGCCGCACGGTGTCCTGCCCCAGCGCCGGGATGCCGCGGCCGGCATGGATCAGCACCGTCGCCCTGCGCTCGTGCGCCGCGGCCACGAGCTCGCGCACCGACGGCTCGGCAGAGCGTGAACTCCTCGGCCCGCGGGTGCAGCTTGATCCCGTCGACGCCGGCGTCGAGGCAGCGGCGCGCCTCCTTGACCGCGTCGGGGTCCTTGGGCTGGACGCGGCACAGCGCGCGCAGCCGCCCGCCGCTCGCGGCCACCGCCGCCATCACTTCGTCGTTGGGCCCGGCGTAGCCGTCCGGCTCGTGCATCGGGAACACGAGCGCCTTCGAGTCGACGACCGCGAGCGCCTCCAGCAGCTCCTCGGGCTGCTGCTTGAAGCCGTCGGGATCGTTCTGGCCGACGTGCGTGTGGGCATCGAACAGCGAGATGCCCGGTACGTCCTCCAGCAGGCGGTCGAACCAGGGTCGGAGGACGGCGTCGGCGTCGAACACGGCGCGGCACACTACTGCCCGGTGCGCGGTGCGCCGATAATGCGCGAATGCGAATCCGCCGTGAGCGCGTCCGAGTCGAGACCCAGCGCCACATCATCGAAGGCACGCTGCAGCTCCCGCACGAGGGCTACCGCTCCCGCACGACCGACTTCCTCAACGCCCACGACTCCGACTTCATCGCGCTGATCGACGCCGAGGTGACGTGGGCGGACGGCTCGCGCGAGCCGGAGCGGCAGGACTTCCTGGCCATCTCCGCGCGCCACATCATCCTCGTCACCGAGCTCGAGTCGCTCGGCGTGCACGAGGAGCCGAATCCGGCGCTCGGCGTCGCGCCGGGCCCTTAGTCGCCCTGCTCGCCGAGGGCGTCCTCGGCCTCCGCGATCGCCGCCTCGACGAACGCCGCCTCGAGCACGCCGGCGGTGGCCAGCGCCTCGACCGCCGCGCCGGCCTCGGCGCCGTGCACGAAACCGTTCAGGACGAGCACCCGCACGATCTCCGACGCGGCGCGCACGCGATCCTCGGACGAGCCGCCCTCGCGCGCCGCGATCGTCGCGAGCGCGTCGAGGAGGGCCGAGCCGCGCGCCGCCTCGGCGAGCTCGAGCGCCGCCTGCGCGTCGGCGCGCGCCTGCATCTCGGCGCCCACGACCATCACGGTCTCGGACGTGAGGAAGCCCTGGCCGAGCAGTCGCCCGCCCGCCGCCCGCACGGTCTCGCGCAGGCCCGCCGCCCACAGGTGCTCGACGAGCACGACCGCCGCGTACTCCCCCTCGCCGATCTCGTCGGTCAGCCGGCGCAGGTCCTCGATTGCGAAGCCGGCCGTGCGGCTGAACGCCTCCTGCGGCGTCTTGCCACCGTTGCTGCCGCCGCCGTTGGTGCCCATCAGGTGCGCGATCGGGTTCGCCGGCGCCGGCGGATCGCCGAGCAGCGGGTTGAGGTCGATCTCGGTGAGGCCGCCCTCCGGCTTGCGGTGGAAGAACCGCGCGTCGACGACGCGGATCATCCCGCGCCCTCGGAGGTGGCCGATCTCGCGCACGATGTCGCCGCGGAAGCGCTCGGTGGTCTCGAACCCGACGAGCACGAGCTGGAGCGGGCCGATGCTGAGGTCTTCATCTGTCATGGATCACGCATGGTGCCGCAGTGGCGCCCGCGTGCCAAGATGGGACGGTGAGCCGTTCGCTGACACCCGTCAGCCGCGTCGGCGTCGAGGAGCGCGCCGCGGCCCTGGGCCGCCGCTCGATCAAGACGTCGGCGAAGCGCCAGGGCATCCTCATCGCGACCTCGATGCTCGACCTGACGACGCTCGAGGGCTCGGACACGCCCGGCAAGGTGCGCCACCTGTGCGCGAAGGCCGTGTGCCCCGACCCGTCGCGGCCCGAGATCCCCTCGGTCGCCGCCGTCTGCGTGTACCCGGCGCTCGTGCCGGTCGCCCGCGACGCGCTGCGCGGCACCGGCGTGGCGGTCGCCTCGGTGGCCACCGGCTTCCCGGCCGGCCAGACCTCGCTCGACGTCAAGGTCGAGGAGACGCGCGACGCCGTCGCCGCAGGCGCAGGCGAGATCGACATGGTGATCTCGCGCGAGGCCTACCTGAGCGGCGACGACAAGCGCGTGGCGCGCGAGATCGAGGCGGTCAAGGAGGCGTGCGGCGACGCGCACCTGAAGGTGATCCTCGAGACCGCCGAGCTGCCGACCTACGCGCACGTGCGGCACGCCTCCGAGCTGGCGATCGCGGCCGGCGCGGACTTCATCAAGACCTCGACGGGCAAGGCGACGTCCGGCGCCACGCCCGGCGTCGTGCTGGTGATGCTCGAGACCGTGCGCGACCACGCGTGGAGGACGGGCCAGATCATCGGCGTCAAGGCGGCCGGCGGGGTGAGCACGACGAAGGCCGCGCTGCACATGCTCGTGCTCGTCAAGGAGACGCTGGGCGACGAGTGGCTGACGCCGGAGCGCTTCCGGATCGGCGCCTCGTCGGTGCTCAACGACCTGCTCATGCAGTACGCCAAGCTCGACAGCGGCCACTACGGCCGCTCCGAGGACTTCTCGAAGGAGTGACATGAGCGCGACGGTGGAGGGACGGACCGCGCTGCGCTGGGACTACGCGCCGGCGCCCGAGTCGCGCGACGCGGCCACGTTGCGCGACCGCTACGACCTCTTCATCGGCGGCGAGTTCGTCGCGCCCGGCGACGGCTCGCGCGAGCCGACGATCAACCCGGCGACCGAGGAGCCGCTGGCCGAGGTCGCCTTCGCGGGGCCGAAGGACGTGGAGCGCGCGGTGGCCGCCGCCCGCGCCGCCGCCGGGCCGTGGCAGGCGCTGCCGCCGCTCGAGCGCGGCAAGTACCTGTTCCGCATCGCCCGGCTGATCCAGGAGCGGGCGCGCGAGCTCGCCGTGGTCGAGTCGCTCGACGGCGGCAAGCCGATCCGCGAGTCGCGCGACGTCGACGTGCCCCTGGCCGCCGCGCATTTCTTCTCCTACGCGGGCTGGGCCGACAAGCTGCCCTATGCGCTGGGCGGCCGCGCGCACGAGCCGCGCGGCGTGGTCGGCCAGGTCGTGCCGTGGAACTTCCCGCTGCTGATGGCGGCGTGGAAGCTCGCGCCGGCGCTCGCCTGCGGCAACACCGCCGTGCTGAAGCCGGCGGAGACGACGCCGCTGACCGCGCTGCTGCTGGCCGAGATCTGCCAGGAGGCCGAGCTGCCCGACGGCGTGGTGAACATCGTCACCGGCGACGGGGCGGCGGGCGCCGCCCTCGTGCGCGGCGAGGTCGACAAGGTCGCGTTCACCGGCTCGACCGCGGTCGGCAAGGAGATCCAGCGCGCGCTGGCCGGAACCCGGCACCGGCCTGACGCTCGAGCTGGGCGGCAAGTCGGCCAACATCGTGTTCGAGGACGCCGCGCTCGACCAGGCGGTCGAGGGCATCATCGAGGGGATCTTCTTCAACCAGGGCCACGTGTGCTGCGCGGGCTCGCGGCTGCTGCTGCAGGAGAGCGTGGCCGAGGAGGTCGTGCGCAAGCTGTGGGCGCGGATGGAGCGGCTGCGGGTCGGCGACCCGCTCGACAAGAACACCGACGTCGGCGCCATCAACAGCGCGGCGCAGCTCGCCCGCATCTCCGAGCTCGTCGACGAGGGCGAGCGCGAGGGCGCGACGCGGCGCTCGATCACCTGCGCGCTGCCGGAGACCGGCTACTGGTTCCCGCCCACGCTGTTCCTCGACGTCGCGCCCGCGAACCGGATCGCCGTCGAGGAGATCTTCGGGCCGGTCGTGTCGGTGACGACGTTCCGGACGCCCAAGGAGGCGGTCGAGCGCGCGAACAACTCGGCCTACGGGCTCGCCGCCGGCGTGTGGACCGACAACGGCTCGAAGGCGTTCGAGGTGGCGAGCGCGCTGCGGGCCGGCGTCGTGTGGCAGAACACCTACAACCGCTTCGACCCGACGGCCGCGTTCGGCGGCTACAAGGAGAGCGGCTTCGGGCGCGAGGGCGGGCCGGCCGGCCTGCTCCCCTACGTGAGGCTGACGTGAGCCGGCGCGCGGTCGCCAAGACGTACAAGCTCTACGTGGGCGGGAAGTTCGCGCGCTCCGAGTCGGGGCGCAGCGACGCGGTCGCCGGGGCGAACGTCCCGCGCGCGTCGCGCAAGGACGTGCGCGACGCGGTCAAGGCCGCGCGCGCCGCGCAGGCCGGCTGGGCGGCGCGCACCGCCTACAACCGCGGGCAGGTGCTCTACCGCTTCGCCGAGGCGCTCGAGTCGAGGTCGGATGAGCTCGGCGGCACGGGCGAGGCGGTCGACACGCTCGTGCACTACGCGGGCTGGACCGACAAGCTCGCCGCCGTGATGGGGGGCATCAACCCGGTCGCGGCGCCCTACCTGAGCTTCTCCACCCCGGAGCCGACCGGCGTCGTGGCCGTGCTCGCTCCCGACGAGCCGGACCTGCTCGGGCTGATCCGCGAGGTCGCGCCGGCGCTGGCCGCGGGCAACACGGTCGTCGCCGTCGTGTCGCGCAGCCGGCCGCTGCGGGCGCTGGACCTCGGCGAGGTCGCGGGCGTCTCCGACGTCCCCGCCGGCGTGCTCAACCTCCTCTCCGGGCGGATCGACGAGCTGCTCACGCCCCTGTGCGGCCACCGCGACGTCAACGCGATCGTCGACGCCACCGGCGAGCCGGAGCAGGCGGCAACGATCGACGAGCTCGCCGCCGAGACCGTCAAGCGCGTCTCCCGCCCGGCGCCCGAGGGCGACTCGCTCGCCCGCCTCGAGGCGCTGGTCGAGCTGAAGACCGCCTGGCACCCCGTCGGGGTCTAGGCCCCCGTGTCCGTCGCCGGCAAGACCGCGATCGTCACCGGCGCCGCGACCGGGATCGGCGCCGCCACCGCGGCGCTGCTCGCCGCCCGCGGGGCGCGCGTGCTGGCCGCCGGGCTGCAGCCCGACGCGCTGCGCGAGACCGTCGCGGCGATCGAGGCGGACGGCGGCGAGGCGCTCGCGATCGAGGCCGACCTCTCGGACCCGGCGCAGATCGAGGCGGTCGCCGCGCGCGCCCAGGAGGCGTTCGGCGGGACCGACATCCTCGTCAACAACGCCGCGATCTACCCGCTCGGGCCCTGGCACGAGGCCGACGCCGCCGAGTGGGACGCGGTCTTCGCCACCAACGTGCGCGGCTCCTTCCTGCTCGCCAAGGCGGTGCGGCCGCAGATGCTCGCCCGCGGCGGCGGGTCGATCGTCAACGTCGCCTCGGTGACGTTCTACTGGGGCGAGGCGGGGCTCGTCTCCTACGTGGCCTCCAAGGGCGCGGTGATCGGCTTCACGCGCTCGCTCGCCCGCGAGGCGGGGCCGGAGGGGATCCGGGTCAACGCCGTCGCGCCGGGCGCCTTCCCGACCGCCGCGACCGCGATCCACGCCGACCAGGACGCGCTGTGGGAGGGCGTGCTCGCCGCGCAGTCGATCAAGCGCCGCGGCGAGGTCGAGGACGTCGCGCGCGCGATCGCGTTCTTCGCCGGCGAGGACAGCGGCTTCGTCAGCGGCCAGACGCTGCTGGTGGACGGCGGGTGGATGCGGGGCTGACGACGACGTCGTCCCCCTCCACCACGACGTCGTAGCGGCGCAGCACGATCTCCGGGAACGCGAGGCAGCGGCCGCTCGGCACGTGGTACTCGAGCCCGTGCCACGGGCACGCGACGATCTCGCCCTCGTGCTCCCAGCGCGGCAGCCAGCGGCCGCCGGCGTCGGCCACCAGCGTGCCGGTGGTGCGCGCCGCCCGGCACAGCGGCCCGCCCTGGTGCGCGCAGCGGTTCAGGAGCCCGTAGAGCCGGCCGCCGATGTTGAAGACACCGACCTCGCGCCCGTCGACGGAGACGACGCGGTGCGTGCCCTCGGGAAAGTCAGCGACCGTTCCGACGACCGTCACGATCGATCCCGAACAGGGTCAGCGCGTTCTCCCCGAACACCTTGGCCCGCTGCTCCGGCGACAGCGGCACCATGTCGAGCTTCATCGGGTGGTCGAAATCGTGGTGCGGCCAGTCCGACGCGTACACGGTCGTGTCGTCGCCGTCGTAGAGCTCGATCAGCGTGACGATGTCGCGCAGGCGCACGGGCTCCTCGATCGGCTGCGTCGCGACGTAGATCTGCTTCACGTAGTGGCTCGGGCGCTCGGTCAGGAACGGCACCTCGCGGCGGCGCTCGAGGTACTCCTTGTCGAGGCGGTTGCAGACGAACGGCATCCACGAGATGCCGGCCTCGGTGACGCCGATCTTCAGGTCCGGGAAGCGGACGACGACGCCGGTCGAGACCATGCTGATGACGTTGGCCATGATCGAGAACGTGTGCGACGTCGAGTGGCGCGCGAGCTCGGTGTCGAACCCGTGGTTGTTGAACGGGAAGACCGGGGAGGTGACCGTCACGGCGTGCAGCAGCACCGGCAGGCCGGCGTTCTGGGCGGCGTCGTAGATCGGGTCGTAGGAGCGATCGCCCCAGAGCGGATCGAGGCCGGCGCACGGCAGGTAGACGGCGACCGCCTGATCGGCATGGCGCTCGATCTCGCGCGCGGCGTCCTCCGGGTCCTGCGGGCACGCCACGATGGCCGCGAGCAGCGCGGGATGGCGCGACGTCCACTCCTCGATCAGCCACGCGTTGTAGGCGCGTGCCAGCGCCGCGGCGTAGTCGGCCTGCGGCAGCACGGCGAGCTTGAGCAGGTGGTCGGGGAACAGCACCGCCAGGTCGACGCCGATCTCGCCCAGCTCGCTCACCATCTGCTCCGGCGTGTGCACCATCCGCGTCGCCTCGTGCGACGTCGGGAAGCGCGCGGTCAGCGTCCCGTCGCCGCCCGGCGAGAACCCGGGGATGTCGAGGTAGCGCTCCGGGACGTCGGCGACGGCGCGCAGCGCGACGTCCCACGGCGGGTCGCAGTAGGGCGCGAGCCCGCCGGGGCTCTCGTGCACGTGGACGTCGACATCGACGATCAGCAGTTCATCCAGCGGCGTCCGCCCGGCCATGGCAGCATCATCCCAACATGGAGGTCGCCCGCGGCATCCACCGGATCGAAGGCGACCTCGGCGAGCGCTACGTCTGCCAGTACCTGCTCGTGGGCGAGGAGCGGACGCTGCTCGTCGACACGGGCCTGCGCGACATGCCGAACACGGTGATCGCCCCGTATCTCGACGGCCGCCGGGTCGACGACGTGCTCATCTCCCACGCCGACGTCGACCACTGCGGCGGCAACCGCGCGTGGCGCGAGCTGTCGCCGGGCACGCGCTTCCTCTGCGGCGAGGCGGACCGGCCGTGGATCGAGTCCAACGCGGCGATGCTGGCGGGCAACTACCGCTGGTACGAGGCGTACGGGTTCGGACCTTCGGCCGACGACGTCGCGTTCCTCGCGCACGAGCTCGGCGGCGACGAGCCGGTCGACGTCGGGCTCCGCGGCGGCGAGACGCTGCGGCTCGGGGCCGACCGCCGGCTCGAGGTGCTCGCGCTGCCCGGCCACACGCCCGGGCACCTCGGCCTGTGGGACGCGGAGACCGGAGCGGCGATCGTCATCGACGCCGTGCTCGCCGACGGCGTCTACGACCGCGCCGGCAACCGACTGATCCCGCCGCGCTACTACGACGCGGGCGCCTACGAGGCGACGATCCGCCGGCTGCGCGCGCTCGACCCCGAGCTCCTGCTGACCGCCCACTACGACGTCATGGAACGTGCCGCCGCACGCGAGTTCCTCGACCGCTCGCTCGACTTCGTGCGCGCCGTCCGCGGCGCGGTCCGCGCCGCGCGCACGAAGGACCTCCGCGCGCTCACCGCGGAGGTCGACGCCGCCGTCGGCCCGTTCCCGGCCTTCACGCACGAGCTTGCCGCTTCCGTGCGCGCGCACCTCGCGGAGCTCTAGGTGGGGAACCCCACCGAGTGGGTGTCGGTGAAGCCGAGGATCCCCTCCTCGCCCATCTCGCGCCCCATGCCGCTCTGGTTGAAGCCGCCGAACGGTGCGCGCTCGTCGAGGAACGGGGCGTTGTGGGCGTTGACGAACGTGAAGCCGGTCCGCAGCCGCGCGCCGACGCGGCCGGCGTGCTCCATGTCCCCCGACCACACCGACGAGCAGAGGCCCGACCAGGTGTCGTTGGCGGCCGCGATGGCCGACTCCTCGTCGTCGAACGGGATGATCGGCAGCGTCGGGCCGAACTGCTCCTCGGTCACGACGCGGGCGTCCGGGCGCGGATCGAGGACGAGCGACGGCCGCATGAACTGCCCGCGCGCGAAAGCGTCCTCGTCGACGGGCTCGGCCAGCTCGCGCACCTCGGCGTCCGCGCGAGCCTCGTCGAGCAGCTCGGTCACATAGTCGCGCTGCCGCGCGCTGTTCAGCGGCCCCATCGTGGCGTCGGCGTGCAGGCCCGGGCCGAGCTTCTGGGCGCCCACCGCTCCCGACAGCCCTTCGACGACCGCGTCGTAGTGCGAGCGGTGCACGTAGAGCCGCTTCATCGCCATGCACACCTGGCCGGTGGTGAGGAAGGCGCCGACGTAGAGCTTGCCGATCGCCGCCTCGTCGATCACCGCGTCCTCGAGCACGATCGCGGGGTCGTTGCCCCCGAGCTCGAGCAACACGCGCGTCAGGTTGTCCGCGCACATCGCCATGATCCGCTTGCCCGCGCCGACGCTGCCGGTGAAGCCGACCTTGCGCACGCGCGGGTCCTGGATCAGCACCGGCCCGAGCACGGCGTCGTGCCCGGAGACCACGTTGAGCACCCCCGGGGGCAGCTCGGCGGCGATCAGCTCGATCGTCCGCACGAACGACAGCGGCGTCGTCGGCGGCGCCTTGACCACGACCGTGTTGCCGGCCACCAGCGCGTGCGGCAGCGAGGCGGCGAGGATCGCCAGCGGCCAGTTGAACGGGACGATCAGGCTCACGACGCCGAGCGGCAGGTGCATGACCTGGGTGCGGTACGGCGGCGCGGGCAGCTCGCGCACCGCGTCGACGACGTCGGCGAGCCCGGCGGCGAGCTCGAAGCGCGCCTCGATGACGTGCATCTCGATCTCGCACTCCGAGCGCACCTTGCCGTTCTCGCGCGACAGCAGCTCGACGCGCTCGTCGTTGTCGGCGGCCAGCGCGCCGAGGCTGGCCTTGACCCGCGCGGCGCGCTCGTGCGCGCCGAGCGCCGCCCAGGCCGGGAAGGCGTCGTGCGCCGCGGCGACGGCGGCGCGTGCCTGCTCCTCGGAGGCCGCTCCCGCGTAGCCGACCACGCTCTCCGGGTCGGCGGGATCGTGGACGACGAAGCTGTCGGCGGCATCCTGGCGCTCGCCGGCGATGAACAGGCCGGTGTTGATCTCGGGCAGCGTCTCGGTCATGGCCTGCATCATCGCAACGGATCACCGTCGCGCGCACTCGTAGACTCCGGCCGATGGCCGAGACCGAGCCTGCGCCGCCCGCAGCGATGGACGTGCTGCAGCGAACCTCGATGGCCGCCGAGCGCACATGGCTGGCGTGGTGGCGCACGGCGCTGACCGCGACCGCCGGCGCGCTCGCGGTCGGGCGCTTCGCTCCTGAGCTGCTCGACGTCGCGCCAGGGCCCTACGTGGCGCTGGGTTGCGGGTACGCCGCGCTCGCGGTCGGGCTGCTGGTGTTCGGCGCGGTGCGCCAGCGCCGGCTCGAGCGGTCGATCGTCGAGGGAGAGCACGCGCCGCTCTCGTTCCGCCTCGTCGCGGCGTTCACGATCGGCGCGGTGCTGCTCGTCGCGCTCACCGTCGTGCTCGTCGGCGCACAGATCTGACAAGCGGCCAACCTCCCCGGATCACCCCGGGTCCCACCTGCTGACACGTATCCCACCCCCCGGAAAGGGGACAGCATGTTCAGCAGCAGGAAGCTCATCACCACCCTCGCCGTGCTCGCCGCGGTGTCGGCCGTCCCGGCGGCGTCGGCACAGACGGAGGATCCGGTCCCGCCCCCGGTGCCGGAATGCATCAACCAGCCCGCGACGATCGTCGGCTCGCTCGGCGACGACGTCATCCGCGGCACCTCCGGCCCCGACGTCATCGTCGCCACGGACGAAGGCCAGCTGATCCTGGGCCGCGGCGGCGACGACGTGATCTGCGGCGGCACCGGCAACGACCGGATCTTCGGCGCCGGCGGCAAGGAGAAGGTGCACGCCGGACAGGGCGACGACCTCGTGGTCGGCGGCGCCGGCGACGACTTCTTCCTCCACGGCGACAACGGAGAAGACGAGATCAGCGGCGGCCCCGGCCAGGACGATCTGTTCGGCGGCGACGAGGACGACGACCTGTTCGGCGGCCGCGGCGTCGACATCATGCACGGCGGTGACGACACCGACCGCCTGGCCGCCGGTCCCGGCAACGACCAGCTGTTCGGCAATGCAGGCAACGACCGCCTCGAAGGCGGAGGCGGCGACGACGTACGCCTGCACGGCGGTGACAACGACGACGTGCTCGACGGCGGCCCCGGCTCCGACGAGGAGTGCCTCGGCGCCGATGCCATCGACAAGGACGGCGTCGCCGACGTCGACCGCGTCCGCCGCTGCGAGTAGCGCGCTGACGGTCCCGGCCCGCGCTCGCGGGCCGGGACGCTGCGCGTGGTCAGCCGGCGAGCCGCTGCAGCTCGTCGAGCGTTCCGCGATAGACCGGCTCCAGCTCGGCGACCGCCGCCTCGACGCCCTCGCCGAGCTCGAGCTGCCGGGCGAGCTCCGAGAGGCGCTGCGCGCCGACCGTCTCGGCGCTCCCGCGCAGCTTGTGGCCGAGCGCGCGGCGCGCCTCGTCCTCGCCGCCCTCGACCGCGGCCCGCAGCTCCTCGAGCACCGCCGGCGTGGTGCGGGCGAACACGTCCAGCAGCTTCGCGGCGAGATCGGGGCCCAGCGAGAGCAAGCTGCTCATGCGCTCGCCGTCGATCAGCCCGTCGCGGCCGCCGTCGCTCGGCCTGGCGCCCAGCCACCGCTCGAGCACCGCGTCGAGATCCTGGGCGCGCAGCGGCTTCGAGAGGTAGTCGTCCATCCCGGCGCGCAGGCAGCGCTCGCGGTCCCCGGCGAACGCGTGCGCCGTCATCGCGACGATCGGCACGTGACGACCCGGCGGCTCGTCGGCGCGGATCCGCGCGGTCGCCTCGTAGCCGTCGAGGTTCGGCATCTGACAGTCCATGAAGACCGCGCCGTGACGCTCCGGATCGAGCTGCTCGATGGCCTCGAGCCCGTCGTTGGCGATGTCCACCGCGAAGCCGCGCCGGCGCAGCATCGTCTCGATCACGAGCTGGTTGACCGGGTTGTCCTCGGCGACGAGGACGCGACCGCGGGCCGCGACCGACGGCGGCTCGGTCGCGGCCGCCGGCTCGGCGCTGCCCGGTGTCGTTCGATCACGTCGGCGAGCGTCTCGAGCAGCGCGGCGCGGCGGACCGGCTTGGTCAGCGACCGCTCGACATCGGCGTCGGCGCCGGTCGTGCCGGCCGAGGTCAGCATCACGAGCCGGCTGGCGTTCAGCAGCGGCTGCGGCGCGGATCGCGCGAGCGACGTCGGCGCCGCTCATCTCGGGCATCTCGGAGTCCAGCAGCACGAGCGTCGTAGGGCCGGCCCTCGCGCGCCGCCGCCTCCAGCATCGCGAGCGCCACCGCCCCGCCGTCGGCGTCGTCGCAGACGGCGACGCGGCTCACGCAGATAGGCGCGCAGGATCTCGCGGTTGGTCGCGTTGTCGTCGACGACGAGCACGCGCGTATCCCCGGGGCAGGCCCGCCCGCGTGCGCCGGCTCGGGCGCTCGGTGTCGACGCACGACGAGCGTGATCTCGAACCTGGAACGTGCTGCCGCGGCCGGGCTCGGAGTCGGCGGCCAGCTCGCCGCCCATGATCGAGACCAGCCGGCGCGAGATCGCCAGCCCGAGCCCGGTCCCGCCGAACCGCCGCGTGGTCGAGGTGTCGGCCTGCGTGAACGGCTCGAACAGCTGGGCGAGCTGCTGCGGGGCGATCCCGATGCCGGTGTCGCCCACCTGCACGCGCAGCCGCGCGGTGCCGTCGTCCGGGCGGTCGGCCTCGACCCGCACCGAGACCTCGCCCAGCGTCGGTGAACTTGATCGCGTTGGCCAGCAGGTTCGTCAGCACCTGGCGCAGCGCGGTGCTCGTCGCCGCGCAGCGTCGCCCGGCACCGTGTCGTCGACGAACAGCGTGAGCTCGACGCCCTTCGCCTGCGCCTGCGGCGCGAGCATCGCGCCGGTCGACTCGACGACGTCGCGCGGGTCGAACGCGCGCTCCTCGAGCTCGAGCTTGCCCGCCTCGATCTTCGAGAAGTCGAGCACGTCGTTGATGACGGCCAGCAGCGCGTCGCCGGACGAGACGGCGGTGTCGACCAGCGATCGCTGCTCGTCGCTCAGCGGCGTGTCCTCGAGCAGCTCGAGCATCCCGATCACGCCGTTGAGCGGCGTGCGGATCTCGTGGCTCATGTTGGCCACGAAGTCCGACTTGGCCTCGGAGGCCGCGCGCGCCTCGGCCAGCGCGCGGTTGCGCTCGGAGATGTCCGTCGCGACCGAGCCGATGGCGTAGATCTCGCCCGCGTCGTCGCGCAGCGGGAACTTGACCACGAGCGCGGTCGAGTCGCCGATCGTCGCGCTCGTACTCGACCGTCGGCCCGTGCTCCACACCTCCTCGTCGATCCGGCGCGCCGGCTCGGCGACGTCCGGCGCGAACAGCTCCGCGTCCGTCCGGCCGGTGCCGTCGACGCCGTGCGGACTCCTGCCACGCCCGGTTGACGAGCAGGTAGCGGCCCGTCGCGGTCCTTGACCGCGATCCGCGTCGTGGTGTGCTCGAGGATGCCCTCGAGCCGGTCGGTGGAGATCCGCAGCGCCTCGGCGGCGCGGCGCTGCTCGGTGACGTCGGTGCCCGTGGCGACGAGGTGCGTGATCGCGCCCGTCCGTCGTCGACGCAGGCACGTCACGACCCACGACACCAGCCGCCGACCGCCGTCCGGCGGTGACCAGCTCGTGCTCGTAGTGGCGCGGGAACTCGGCCGGGCAGCGCCGCGGCGAGCTCGGCCCGCACCGCCGTCGCGCGACTCGGGCGGCATCAGCGCGTCGATCAGCGAGCGGCCGATCATGTCGGCCGCGGCGAAGCCCGTGACCTGCTCGGCGGCGCGGTTGAACCGCTCGATGCGGGCGTCGCGGTCGGTGACGATCACGAGGCTGCCCGGCGGTGTCGAGGACCGCCGTCGGTGAAGTCGCGCTCCTCGACGCAGCGCCGCCTGCGCGCGCACCTGCTCGGTCACGTCGGTGGCGACGCCGAGGAAGCCGACGAGGTGCCCGTCGGCGTCGCGCTCCACGGTCAGCGTCTGCGACGACGCGCAGGCGCGTCCCGTCCTTGCGCACGTAGGTCAGCTCCTCGCGTCTCGTGCGCCCGCGGCGACCGCGTGGGCCAGGAACGCCGCGACGTCGGCTCGATGCCGAGCTCGACCGCCTGGGCGGCGAGCTCGTCGCGCGCGAGGAACTGCGCCGGCGTGGCGACGCCGACCACCTCCTCGGCGCGGTAGCCGAGCATGCGCTCCGCGCCCGGGTTGAAGACGGTGATCGTGCCCTGCCAGATCGGTCGCGATGATCGCGTTCCCGGTCGCGGCCGCGAGGACGCCGGACGAGCCGGTCGCGGGTGGCGCGCACCTCCGCCCAGCAGGCGCTGGATGGTCAGGCCGGCGATCGCCGCCACCGCGAGCACGAGCAGCGCGCTGCGCGGCGTGCTCGCGGGGTACTGGTCGCCGCCGATCAGCGCCCACGGCAGCGAGCAGCGACGAGCGACGGTCGCGGCGAGGGCGATCAGCAGCTGGCGCCGGGTGCCGTACAGCGCGAGCCACATCGCGGGCAGGATCACGAGCGGGAGGAAGCCCGGCTCGGGCCGTCGGCCGCCTCGCGCATCAGCGCGACGATGCCCAGGTAGGCGAGCGACGAGCCACAGCTGGGCGGACGCGCTGGCCCGGACGGACGGCCAGCGACGCGACGACGAGCAGCGCGAGCGTGAGCGACGCACGCGAGCCCGAACAGCAGCGGATCGAGGCTCCGGTCCCGGGAGCAGGGCCGACGAGCGGCCCGACGACGACCGCGAGCCCGAAGGCGGTGCGCGTCGCGGAGGCTGGACTCCCGCGCGCGCACGGATCAGGTCACCACGATCAGGAGCGCGATCAGGGCGGCCACGCAGCACCACGATGGCCACCTGGCGCCAGAACAGGCGGCGCTCGAAGCGCTCGTCGGCGGCCAGCTCGTCGTCGAAGTCGTCGCTCACGCCAGATCTCCCACCGCGCCGGTCTTCTCGGTCTTCTCCCACGCCATCTCCGCGCGCCGCAGCTCGGCGACGTACGCCGCGGCGGTGATCGCGCACAGCAGCGGCCCGTAGCCGACCACGTACAGCAGCGGACGAGCGAGCCGGCCGGCGTACGGAACGGACTCGAGCCGCCGCACGAGATACGCGGCGAGCATCGAGGCCGACAGCCAGACGTAGGCGAACAGCAGCAGCCAGTCCGGCGCGTCGTCGAGCCGCGGCGCGACGAGCGTCCAGACGATGATCGCGAGGCTGATCAGGCCCGGGAACGTGATCGCCTCCAGCCAGCTGCGCCGCGCGGCCGGCCCGTCGTGCGCGAAGGCCGAGAGCGTCACGAACGAGTAGGTCACGAGGTTCAGCGCCCACAGCGCGCGGAAGGCGTCGATCGAGAGCTCGCGGTCGAGCACGAAGAGCGTCACCAGCGAGGCCGAGCGAGAGCACCATCAGCGCGGGCATCAGGAAGACCGAGAACCAGATCAGCGCGAAGCTGACGCCGCCGAGGCGGCCGGCGCTGCGGCGCAACCAGGTGCGCCGGTAGCGCAGCGTGACCTGGACGTTGCCGCGGCCCCAGCGCACCCGCTGCTTCCACAGCCCGGCGATGTCGCGCGGCTCCTCGGCCCACACGATCGCGTGCGGCTCGAAGACCACGCGCCCGCCGGCGAGCTGCACGTTGAACGTGGTGAACGTGTCCTCGGCGAGCGACGAGGTGTCGATCTCGCCGCCGATCGCCTCGAGGCTCTCGCGCCGCAGCAGCTGCGCGCCGCCCGCGAGGCACGCCTGCGCGCCGAGCACGTTCTGGGCACGGCGGGCGCCCGGCCTGCGCGCTGATGTACTCGAACGAGATGAAGCGGTTCATGAAGTTGGCGGGCCGGCTGCCCTCCTTGATGTACGCCGTGACCGCGCCGACGCTGGGATCGCCGAGGTGGCGCACCATCCGGCGCAGCGAGCGGAACGTGAAGATCACGTCGGCGTCGATGATCAGCACCGCCTCGTACCAGCCCTCGGCGCGGATCTCGCGCAGCCCGTGGTTGAGCGTGTGCGCCTTGCCCTCGCCGCCCTTGGCGCGGCGCAGGTGGAAGACGCGCCCCGGGTACTCGGCGGCCTTCGCGAGCACGACGTCGGGCGTCTCGTCCGTGCTGGCGTCGTCGACGACGTAGACGCGCAGTCGCTCCGGCCGGGTAGTCGAGCGCCACCAGCGTGTCGATCGTCCGCCCGATCACGAACGCCTCGTTCCACGCCGGGACCACCACCGCGACGTTCGGCTCGCGCTCGAGCTCGCCGTCGGAGCGGCGCCGGAAGCGGTGCAGCCCCGCGAGCACGAACTGGTAGCAGCCGGCCACCAGCGGCAGGCCCCCGGCGATCACGAACGCCGTGAGGATCCATTCGAGCACGGCCATGTCGACTCAGCCTGCTGCGAGGTCGCGCGCACCGCGAGGCAGTGCGTGTAGCGACCGATCGTCTCGCGCTTGTGGCTGTCGGTCGAGAGCGCGATCGAGACGCCGTGGCGCAGGAACGGGCGCAGCGTGACGGCCGACGGGCAGCGCCAGCGCTCGGAGATCTCGATCTCCTGGCCGGTCCGCGCGGCCTCGGCGGCGAGCCGCTCGAGCCCGCTCGCGGGCAGGTCGGCCTCGGTCAGCCCGATCTTCGGCAGGATGCTCCCGAAGTGCGCGATCACGACGTGCTGGGGGCGATCGAGGGCGCGCTGCCGTCGAGGTCAGGATCGCGTCGATCACCGCCTCGGCGCTCAGGTCTCCGGCGGCGATCCGCTCGCGCACCTCGCGCGGATGGGTCGGCCCCTCGGCCAGCGGCACCTGGTGGTCGGCGGCGTAGATCGCGTCCACGTCGTCGATCTGCCGCCGGCAGGTCGAGCGCGCCGGTCGTGTCGAGCAGCTTGGCCTCGATCCCGCAGCGCAGCTCCACCGCCGTCTCGCCGCGCAGCCGCTGCACCGCCGCGACGTAGTCGGGGACCCAGTCGGTGTCGACGCGCACGTGGTCGACGCAGCCGAGCGCGGTCAGCCCGAGCGCCTCGGCCTCCGCGATGTTGTCCTCGATCCGGTCGCGGCCGTCGGAGAACGTCGAGTGCACGTGCATGTCGGCGTGGCTCGTTCACGACGCGATCTCCGCCGCGTGGCGCAGCAGGTCCTCGATGTCGTCGAACGAGAAGAACTCCTCCTGGAAGAAGCGCACCATCGCGATGTCCTCGAACGGCAGCGGGCCGTCGGGGATCGGCGTGCCGAGCGCCTCGCCGATCGCCAGCCGCGGCATGTCGACGCCGGCGCCGATGGTGAGCGGCATCGTGCCGGGGAAGCGGGCGTTGACCTCGAGCAGGGCCGGCTCGCCGGACGTGTCGTCCTTGACCTGCACGTTGGCGACCGTGGTCAGGCCGATCAGCGTCGCGACCTCGCGCGCGAACGTCTCGAGCCCCTCGTCGTGCAGCGTCCGGCCGGTCACCGCGATCCCCGAGTCGACCTTCAGGCGCGCGCGCGGGACGACCGCGACGACCTGCCCGTCGGCGCGCGCGAGCACGTCGAGCGAGTACTCCGGCCCTGGCAGGTTCTCCTGCACGAGCAGCGTGCCGTCGCGCTCGAGCGCCTCCAGCTCGGCGCGGCGCTCGACGAGCCGGATCCCCCGCGAGCCGCTGCCCGCGCGCGGCTTGACGATCACCGGCAGCGCGACCGCGGCGGGGTCGAAGTCGTCGTCGACGACGACGGTCGCCGGGAACGCGCACGTGGTCGCGGCAGCGCTCGGCCAGCGCCCACTTGTCGAGGCAGGTGGTCGAGCGTCTCCTCGCGAGGCGAGCACGAGCGTGGTGCCGGCGGCGGCGAACTCGGCGCGGCGGCGCGCGAGCGGGAGCAGCTCGGTGTCGACGGTCGGGACCACGACGTCGACCGCGTCGCGCCGGCAGCGCTCGAGCAGATGGTCGGCGAAGCGCGGGTCGTCGCCGCGCGGCAGGATCGAGCGGCGCGTCGGGATCGACGAGGTAGAGGCCGGCGCCGAACGGGTCGATGTCGCCCGCCAGCATCGTCACCGGCTCGCCGTCCATGGCGCGCAGGATCGAGATGCCCGACGGCCCGCCGGCACCGGTCACGAGCACGCGCGGGGAATCAGCCGGCATCGGGCACCTCCACGGGGTCGCGGGTTCGCGGCGGCCGCAGCGAACGGCGCCGCGTCGCTGTCGCGCACGACCTCGAGCGGCTCCACGTAGCGCGCCTGGCTCCACCGCGACCAGTAGCGGGCGGTCGCGCGCAGCAGCTCCTCGTCGAGATAGTCGCGCAGCGTGACCTGCGACGAGAAGGCCTGGATGACCTCGAGCTTGCGCTCGAGGAACTCGTCGATCGCCACGAAGCGCGTCGGCTTGAACTCGACGCTGGTGGACGGCGCCTGGTAGCAGAAGACGCGCGAGATGCCGCGGGCGGCGACGAGCGTCGCGCTGTGCGCGTTGCGGTGGTCCTGGTGGACGTCGCGGATCGTGTGCGTGTAGACCGTCGTCGGCCTGATCTCCTCGATCACCTCGACGATCGTCCCGATCGTCGAGCCGCCTTCGCTGACGCTCGTGTCCTCGAGCGAGGCGTGGATGAGCCGCGCGTTCATGAGCTCGGCGGCCCGCTGCGACTCGGCGGCGCGGTCGGACGCCACACCGCCCGCCTCGCCGCCCGTGAGCGTGAGCACGGTCACGCGGTGGCCCTGGGCCGCGTGGCGCAGCAGGATCCCGCCGATGCCGATCTCGACGTCGTCGGGGTGCGCGCCGACCGCCAGCACGACGTCCTGCCCGGCGGCGCGCCGCTCGCGCGTGACCGCGACGAGCGAGCGCGCCTTCTCGACCAGCCCGACCGGATCGAACGGCTTGGTCATGTAGTCGTCGGCGCCGGCGCGCATGGCCGAGACGGCGTGGTCGAACGAGCTGTGGCTCGAGAGGATCAGCGTGGCGAGCTGCGGCCGCTCGCGCTTGACGCGGTGGACGAGCTCGAGGCCGTCGATCCCGGGCAGGTCGATGTCGCTGACGATCAGGTCCCAGTCGCGCCCGCTCATGATCGTCGAACGCCTGCTCGGCGCTCGTCGTCCAGTGGACCTCGCCGAGGCTTCCGAGCAGTTCGACGAGCAGCGTCCCGCCGACCTCGTCGTCCTCGACGAGGAGGATCCGCGCTGCCTCGCTCCGTCGAGCCTCCGCTCACCGTCGATCATGATCCACCGAATGTCCGTCCAGTCAGAGGGCTGCCGCGGGGCAGCGCGATCGGATGCGGGCAGCCTGTCTCGCGTGCGTCCTCGTCGCGTCCTACGAGTCTCGCCGCCGGCCGGAGCGATGACGCGCCGGCGACTCGCGGTCCTACGCGCGCGGCGCTCGTCGGCGACCGTACGACTGCCGGCCGTGACCGCGACCGCGCTGGCGGCGGCCGGCGACCTCGACGGCGCGGGCGCGATCCTCGGACAGCCTGGGGGATCTGCAACGCCCGGACGGCGCGCTCGACGGCTCCTACGACCTCGCGGGCCGCGATCCCGCCGGGCCCGCTGCGGTCCGGCAACCAGGCCTGGGTCGGGCTGGCCGCGCTCGAGTGGCGCGCGGCCGACCGGCTCGCGGCCGCCACGACCGGCTGCTCGCGGGCGTCGCGCGCTGGCTGCTCGCCCACCGCGCCGGCGATCGCGGCTCGCCGGGCTTCGGCCTGGTGCGCGGCGGGCCCGACGTCTCGTGGGTCTCGACGGAGCACAACCTCGAGGCCCGCGCGTTCTTCGCCGGGCTGGCTCGCGGGGCTCACCGGCCGGCGCCGCCCGCCGCTCGACGGGCTGTCCCCGGCTGCCGCCGGCGAGCTGGCCGGCGGCGCTGCCGAGACGGTCGCGCGCATCGACCACGCGATCGACACCGCGCTGTTCGTCCGCCGACGGCGCCTCCTTCCGCCAGGGCGTCGGCGACGACGCCCGGCCGCTCGACGTGCAGGCCTTCGGCATCCTCTGGCTGATCGGGCGCGACCGTCACGCCGACGCGCGCGGCGGTCGAGCGGACGGCCGACGCGACGATGCGCGTCGAGGGCCGCCGCGTCGCCTGGCCGGGCGCGGCCGGCCAGACGTTCAGCGGCTATCGGCCGTTCGCCGACGCGTGGAGCCCGGACGTGCTGTGGATGGAGGGGACGCTGATGATGCGCCTGGCCAAGGCGCGGCTCGGGCTCCGACGTCGGCGAGCTCGACGACAGCGCCGACCGCTGGGCCGCGCTGACCGCTCCGGCCCCGCCGCTCCAGGTCGACCGCGCCGCGGGCGAGGACTACCACGTGTGGCCGGCGGCGGCGCCCGCTGCCTGGCTGGCGCTCAGCCGGAGCGCGTTCGCGCTGCTGCAGTGAGGCCGCCCAGCGCGGCGTCGACCATCGCGTCGGCGTACTCCGGCGTGAGGGGGTCGCTGCCCTGCAGCCAGCGATGGAAGAGCGGGCCCCAGATGAGGTCGATGGCGAGGCCGAGGTCGAGGTCGGCGGGGAGCTCGCCGGCGCGCTGGGCGCTGCGCAGCCGCTCCTCCTTGAGCCCGGTCAGCGGCGCGTCGAGCCGCTCGCGCCACTGCACATGGAGCGCGGGGTCGTGGAGGATCTCGGTGGCCAGCGCGCGCATCGGCGCGTCGTAGCGGGGGTTGGCGAGCTGGGCGACGGTCGCGCGCATGACGAGCTTGAGGTCGGCGGCGAGGTCGCCGCTGTCGGGGAGCGCTTCGACCGTCCCCTCGCCGTCTTGGCTGAGCGCGAGCAGGGCGTCGAGCAGCACCGCGCCCTTCGACGGCCACCAGCGGTAGATCGTCTGCTTGCCCACGCCGGCCCTGGCCGCGATGCCCTCCACGCTCGTCTTCGCGTAGCCGACCTCCTCGACGAGGTCGAGCGCGGCGTCGAGGATCGCGGTGCGCGAGCGCTCGCTGCGGCGGGAGGCGTCGGGGGTTCTGGCTGCGATGGGTCAGAGCCTAGCAGTGAGACGAGACGGTCCGTCTTGACAGATCGCACATCGGCATGCATAGTGTGACGAGACGGTTCGTCTCGTTTAAGGAAGGTGTCCATGCCCCGCACACGCCAGAGCCCGCGCAGGAACCCGCTGCCGGCCCGCCGGTTCGCCCCGCCGCCGCGCAAGATCGCCCCGCCGCCGATGCCCCGCGAGGTGCGCCGCAAGCAGATCCGCCGCGGCTACTGAGGCGGGGTCGCGGGCGGCGTGTAGCTCACGCGCTCGCGCTCGGTCTTCGCCCAGCTGCGGCGGTCGGTCAGCTGCCGGGCCGTCGACCGCAGGAGCGCCGGCCACAGCAGCCACGTGTAGAACGCGTACGCCTGGGCGACCAGCAGGCCGCCCAGGATGCCGCGCAGGCCGCGCGGCGCCCCGCGCGCGACGCAGCCGAGGACCACGCCGCCGACGCCGAGCACGTAGAAGAACGCGAGCTGCCAGATCGGCCCGCCGTCCCAGAAGCTCGCCTCACCGGTGATCAGCAGCACGAGCGCGCCGATCAGCGACGCGCCCACCACCGCCTGCCACAGCGGCATCAGCAGCGAGGTGGCCTGGTCCAGCCGTGCCGGCAACGACGCGGGTGCGGTCAGGACCACGCGCATCAACCCGATCGCCTGGAGGTTGCCCTGCGACCAGCGCGTCCGCTGCCGCAGCAGCTTGCGCAGGTTCGACAGCCCCTGCTGGTCGACCACGGCGCGCAGCTCCTGGCGCCCCTCCCAGCCGGCGCCGATCAGCCGCAGCCCGAGGTCCTGGTCCTCGGTCAGGCGGTCGCGCCACGGCCCCTCGTGGTCGGCGATCTCGTCGAGGGCCGACAGGCGATTGAACTGCCCGTTGCCGCCCATCCCCGCGGTCCCCCAGCGCGTGCGCCCGGCCTGGTAGAGGAAGCCGTAGACCGCGAACTCGACGTCCTGGAACCAGGTCAGGACGCGATCGCGGTTGTAGATGCGGACGCGCGACTGGACGCCGCCCACGCGCTCGTCGACGAAGTGCGCGGTGGCGAAGTGCGGCGCGTCCGGCGCGAGCCGGCCGTCGGCGTCGACGACCACGACGATCACCTGGTCGCGCGGCGTGCTCCCGACCAGCTCGCCGATCCGGCGGTAGGCGAAGTTGAGCGCCGCGGCCTTGCCCTTGCGCGCCTCCGGCGGCTCGCGGCGGAGGATGTGGAGGTCCGGCTCCTCGATCGCGGCCAGCACGGTCGGCGTGCCGTCGTCCGAGCCGTCGTCGATCACCACCAGATGCCGCCGCTTCACCGGGATCTCCTGGAGCCGCGCCACGCTGTCGCGGATCGTCAGCTCCTCGTTCAGCGCGGGCACGAGGAACACCCACGCGAACGCGTCGCTGCCGTCCTCGCGCGCGGGCGGCGGGCCGGGAGCGGGCGCGCTCCGCGCGCACGAACAGCGTCGTCGTCCACACCAGCATCACCACGATCACGACGAACGCCGCGCTGAACAGCACGACCCAGAAGGTCGGCAGCCCCTCGAACGGCAGGACGAGCGCCATCAGTCCCGCGCGGCCGACGAGGTGCTCCTCCCAGCCTCGTCCACCGCTCGGCCGCATCCAGGTGGCCCAGCCAGACGTCGTAGCGCCGCCGCCGCGAGGATCGCCGAGCGCGTGTATCCGGAGCCGAACGGCACCGGAGGGTTCGACGCCCGTGAGCAGGTGCTCGAGCGCGCGCCACGATGCGCTGCGGCGGCGCGCCCGTCACCGTACGGGTTCTCCGCTGCAGCCATCTGCGGCGTAGGCCGCCGGATCGTCGAGGAGCTGCCACGCCTCGCGCGGCGATGCGATCCGGATCGGTGCCGACGAGCCGCAGCGTGCCGGCGTCGACGCCCTCCGTCCGCTCGGTGCTGTCACGGGCGACGAGCACGGGCTTGTCCGAGCGAAGGCGCCTCCTCCTGGAGGCCGCCGGAGTCGGTGATGACCAGCTGCGCAGCGGCCCAGCAGCCGGGCCATCGCCGCGTAGCGGAGCGGCTCGACCAGGAGCACGTTGTCGAGCGGCTCGAGCGGCGGCGTCAGGTCTGCGCCGCACCCGCGGGTTGGGATGCAGCGGAAGCACGACGCGAACGTCCGGATGCGCTCGCGCGAAGCGCGCGACGCCCTCGGCGATCCCCTGCAGGCCGGCGCCCCAGTTCTCGCGCCGGTGGGCGGTGACGAGCACGATCCGCGCGCTCACTCTCGATCGAGCTCCGCGAGCCGCGGATCGGCGAAGGAGACGTCGAGGCCGGCCGCCCACCGCAGGGCGTCGATGCCGGTGTTGCCGGTGACGAAGATCTGGTTGGCGGGGATGTTCTCGCGCACGAGGTTCTCCTCGTTGTCGGCCGTCGGCGCGAAGTGGCATCGCGGCGATGCAGGAGATCATCTGGCGGTTGAGCTCCTCCGGGAACGGCGAGGAGTTGAAGCCGCCGGTGCGCAGGCCCGGCCTCGACGTGCCCGACCGGAATCCGCAGGTGGAACGCGGTCAGCGCGGCCGCGAACGCCGAGCTCGTGTCGCCGTGGACGAGCACGCCGGCCGGGAACGTCCCGGCGGACGTCTGCTCGCGCGTCGCCCGCTCGCCCGCGACGCTCGGGAACGTCCCGCCCAGGAAGTCCTGGAAGCGGCGCATGAAGGCCGCCACCCTCGCGTTGAGGCTGGGGTGCCGGTCACCCACCCACAGGTCGCCGTCCGCCACGATCCCGGCCAGCGCGAGCACCTCGGTGACCATCGCGTGGTGCTGACCGCTCGAGATCACGACCGGCCGGAAGTGCTCGCTCGCTCGGAGCGCGAGGATCACCGGGACGAGCTTGATCGCCTCGGGACGCGTGCCGACGACGACGATGATGGGCAGCTTCGGGGAGTCGACGCTCACACGCCGGGACGATGCCGAGCGGCGGGGCGAGCGCCCATCACCCAGCGCGGGTGATTGGAGACGGCATCAGGGAGCGGAGAGGGAGGGATTCGAACCCTCGGACGAGGTTGACCCCCGTCACACGATTTCCAGTCGTGCCCGTTCAGCCGCTCCGGCACCTCTCCCTGGAAGCGGGTCAGAGGGTAGAGGGTCGGCGCGCGCGGAGGAGGCCCTGCGCGAGCGCCACGCCGGCGATGATCAGCGCGCCGCCGACGGGCTCGTGCCAGCTCAGCGGCTCGCCGAGGAGGGTGACCCCGAACACGACGGCGAAGACCGGCACGAGGTAGGTGACCATCGACGCGGTCTGGGCGCCGGCCTCGCGCACGACGTTGAAGTTGAGGATGTAGGCGACGCCGGTCCCGAGCGCACCCAGCGCGAGGATCGACAGCCACACCTCGACCCCCGGCACCTCGTCCGGCAGCGACCCGAACGGGACGAACGGCAGCATCAGCAGCGCGCCGATGCTGATCTGGACCGCCGAGATCGCGGCGCCGCTCTCCGGCCGGCCGGAGACATGGCGCCGCAGGTACGGGAAGCCGAGGCCGTAGCACGTCGCCGCGCCGATGCAGGCGAGCGCGCCCAGCAGCGTCCCGCCGCCCAAGCCCTCCCACGGGGCGAGCACGAGCAGCACGCCCGCGAAGCCGACCGCGAGTCCGGCGACCTTCTCCGCCGTCGGCGGCTCGTCGGGCAGCACGAGGAGCGAGAACAGCAGCGTCATCAGCGGCGTGAGCGCGTTGATGATGCCCGCCAGCAGCGAGGACACCTCGGTCTCCCCGTAGGCGAACAGCAGGAACGGCGCCGAGTTCATCAGCGCGGCGATCACGAGCAGGTGCAGGTAGAGCCCGCGGTCGCGCGGCAGCCGGTCGTGCGTCAGCCAGACGATGGCGAGCAGCGTGGGGGCGCCGAGCGCGCAGCGCAGCCACGCCACGTGCGTGACGGCGAGCCCGGCGTCGAGCTCGACCTTGATGAACATGAAGCTGGCGCCCCAGATGACGGCGACCAGCAGGAGCTGGACTGGCCACCGCACGACGCGTGCGGTCTCAGATCTGCCAGGCGCCGTCGCGGAGCACGGGCACGCGCTCGCCGCCGGCCGTGATGCCGGTGACCTGGAGGTCGTTCGACCCGATCATGAAGTCGATGTGGATCTCCGACGCGTTGACCTCGCCGCCGCCCCCGTTGGCGCCGGCGAGCAGGAACGGGAAGCCCTGGCCGAGCGCGATGTGGCTGGCCGCGTTCTCGTCGAGCAGCGTGTCGTAGAAGACGGTGTCGAGCTGGCCGATCCGCCCCTCGCGGTCGACGAGCGCGATCTCGCCCAGCCGCGCCGCGCCCTCGTCGCGGGCACAGATCGTGCGCATCGTCTCGGCCGCCGAGTCGGCGTCGATCTGCACCGCGCGGCCGCCCTCGAAGCGCACCTTGAGGTTGCGCACGACCGTGCCGTCCATCAGCACGAGCGGCTTGGTCGAGGCGACCGTGCCGTCGACCCGCGCCGGGTCGGGCGAGGTGAACACTTCCTCGGTCGGGATGTTGGGCATGTGCTCGAGCCCGTCGGCGCGCTCGAAGCGCGCCGCCGCCCAGCGCGCGCCCGGCAGCAGGCCGATGGTCACGTCGGTGCCCGGGCCCTCGTAGTGGAGCGCGTCGAAGCTGCGCTGGGTCAGCCGCTCGGCGGTGGCGACGAGGAAGTCCGCGCGCTCGCGCCACGCGGCCACGGGGTCGTCCTCGTCGAGCCGGCAGACGTGCATGAGGTGCCCCTCGAGCCGCGCGAGCGCCTCGTCGGCGGGCAGGTCCGGGAACACGAGCTTCGCCCACGCGGGCGTCGGGCAGGGCGCGATCGTCCAGTTGGTCGTGCGGTCGTTGACGACCTTGCCGGCCTCCTTGAGCGCCGGGAAGCGGTCGCGCCCCACGCGCGCGGGGTCGAGGTCCTCCATCAGGCCGGGCGCCGTCGGGCCCGAGAGGCCGACGCGCGCGGCTCCGATCTCGCCGAGCGCCAGCAGGCGCTTGCCGTGCCAGTCGGGGATGAAGTCGAGGTCCTCCTCGCGCGCGTACTCGACGCGGGTGCGCTTGACCCACGGGTCGAACCACTGCACGTCGACGAACTTGGCGCCGCGCTTGTACGCGGCCTCCGCGATCGCCCGCACCATGTACTCCTTGCCGGGCTCGCAGGAGACGGCGACGACCTGGCCGGGCTGGACGTTGGCGCCGAACCCGACGATCACGTCGGCGAAGCGGCGGAGCGTTGCGTCATCCATCCGTCGCACATTACGCGAGGTGCGCGCCTTCGTTGAACGAGCGCAACAGCCACCCGCCGCCGGGCAATACGACGAGCCGGGTGATCGATCCGTTGTCGGAGTGCACGAACGCGAACGGGCGGCTGTCGGTCGCCTGGCGGCACAGCTCGCCGATCACGCCGCCGTGGACGATCGCCACGACGCGCACGTCGGGCCCGGCGTGGGCGACGATCGCCGCGACGCCGGCGTGCACCCGCTCCGCGAGCGCCTCCATCGTCTCGGCGCCGGGGATCACGTCCCAGCGCTGCTCGGCCACGGCCTGCAGCGCGACGGGGTCGCCCTCGGCCATGCGGATGCGGAACTCGCCGCCCTCCCACTCGCCCAGCGAGACCTCGCGCAGGTCGGGCACGACGACCGGCTCGAGCCCGGTGCGCTCGGCCAGCGGCGCGGCGGTCTCGTGCGTGCGCCGGAGCGTGGTGACGAACAGCCCGCCGAGGTCCTCGCGCGCGAGGTGCTCGGCGACCAGCGCGGCCTGGGCCACGCCCTCCGGCGACAGCGGCGGGTCGCCGTGCCCGTCGAGCAGCGGGAACGGCTGGCCGGGCACCGCGGGCGCGGAGGCGCCGTGGCGGACGAAGATGAGCTCGGTGGCGCCGGCGGGGAGCGCGAACTGGCGCTGGTGGTAGGACTCCGGCACGGCGGCGAGTCTGGCACGCTGATCGTGGTGAGCGAGGGGCGGGACACTCAGCCACGTGTAGGCCTGGTCATCGGCTCGCTGCTCGTGGTGATGCTGCTGGCGTCGCTCGACCAGACGATCGTCTCGACCGCGCTCCCCACGATCGTCGGCGAGCTCGGCGGGCTCGACCACATCAGCTGGGTCGTCACCTCGTACCTCCTCGCGGTGACGATCGTGACGCCGCTGTACGGCAAGCTCGGCGACCTCTACGGGCGCAAGCTCGTGCTCCAGGCCGCGCTCGTGATCTTCCTGATCGGCTCGGTGCTGTGCGGCCTCGCGCAGGGGATGACCGAGCTGATCGCGTTCCGCGCCATCCAGGGCCTCGGCGGCGGCGGGCTGATGGTGAGCGCGCAGGCGGCGGTCGGCGACGTCGTCTCCCCGCGCGAGCGCGGGCGCTACGCGGGGCTCTTCGGCGCCGTGTTCGGCGTCTCGTCGGTCGCCGGACCGCTGATCGGCGGCTTCTTCACCACGCACCTGAGCTGGCGCTGGATCTTCTACATCAACCTCCCGCTGGGCGTCATCGCGCTCGCCGCGCTGGCCGTCACGCTGCCGACCGTCAAGGAGCGCGTGCAGCACACGATCGACTACGCGGGCGCGGTGCTGCTGGCGGTGGGGCTGAGCGCGCTCGTCCTGCTGGCGACGTGGGGCGGCAACCAGTACGACTGGGCCTCGCCCGAGATCCTCGGGCTCGGGGTGATCGCGCTCGCCGGCGTGCTCGCCTTCCTGCGCGCGGAGTCGCGCGCCGCCGAGCCGATCCTGCCGCTGCCGCTGTTCCGCAACCGTGTCTTCGCGGTCACGAGCGCGATCGGCTTCGTCATCGGCTTCGCGCTGTTCGGCGCGCTCACCTACCTGCCGCTGTTCCAGCAGGTCGTGCGCGGCTACTCGCCGACCGAGTCCGGCCTGCAGCTGATCCCCGTGATGGCGGGCGTGCTCATCGGCTCGATCGGCTCGGGCCGGGCGATCACCGCCACCGGCCGCTACAAGGCGTTCCCGATCGCCGGCACCGCGATCGCGGCCGTCGGGATGCTGCTGCTGAGCCGGCTCGACGCCGGCACGTCGACGCTCTACGCGTTCGCCGCGATGTTCGTGATGGGCCTCGGCCTCGGGCTCGTGATGCAGGTGCTCGTGCTCGCCGTCCAGAACGCCGTCGCCTACTCGGATCTCGGCGTCGCGACCTCGGGCGCCACGCTGTTCCGCTCGATGGGCGGCTCGCTCGGCACCGCCGCGCTCGGCGCGGTCTTCACCGCCCGCCTGGCCGACGAGCTCGCCGGCACGCCTGCGGCGAGCGTGAGCGGCGGCGCTGCGAACCCCGAGGCCATCCAGCAGCTGCCCGCAGCGGTCCGGGACAGCTACACGGGCGCGTTCACCGACTCGCTGTCGACCGTCTTCCTCGTCGCCGCCGCGATCGTGGCGGTCGCCTTCCTCCTCGCGTGGCTCGTCGAGGAGCGCCCGCTGCGCCAGACGGTGGAGACGGCCGGGGTCGGCGAGGCCTTCGCGACCCCGTCGAGCGGCGACTCGCTGCGCGAGCTGACCCACGAGCTCGCCCGCCTCGTCGGCCGCCCGCGCGCCCAGGCGTTCATCGAGCGCACGGTCGCCGCCTCCGGCGTCGACCTGGCGCCGGGCCCCGCGTGGTTGCTCTTCCAGGCCCACCAGGGCGTCGCGCTGCACGACGCCGAGGCGATCGCCGAGGACCGCCCGATCGACGCCTCGTGGGTGCGCGAGCAGGTCAGCCTGCTCGACGAACGAGGGCTCGTCGCGGAGTACGAGCTCACCGACGACGGCCGGGCCGCCGTCGAGCGCCTGGACGACGCGCGCCGCGAGTCGCTGAACGCGCTCGTGGCCGACTGGACACCGGACGACGACCCGCGCCTGAACGACGCGATCGCCCGCCTCGCGCACGAGCTCGCACACGAGACACCGGCTCGCGCCTGAGCGGTCTTGTGCCCGCGGGGATCGGGTGCGAACATACGTTCGTGTCGAGCAAGGCCACCATCCTCCACGCGGACCTCGACTCGTTCTACGCGTCGGTCGAGCAGCGCGACAACCCGGCGCTGCTCGGCAAGCCGGTGATCGTCGGCTTCGGCGTCGTGCTCGCCGCTTCGTACGAGGCGAAGGCGCGCGGCGTGAAGACGGCGATGGGCGGGCATCGCGCGCTGCGGCTGTGCCCGGACGCGATCGTGGTGCCGGCGCGCATGAAGGCCTACACGGCGGCGAGCCGCGCGGTGTTCGAGGTGTTCGACGACACCTCGCCGCAGGTCGAGGCGCTCTCGATCGACGAGGCGTTCCTCGACGCGCGCGGGATGGAGCGGATCGCCGGCACCCCGGAGCAGATCGCGCGCCGGCTCCGGCGCGACGTGCGCGAGCGCGTCGGGCTGCCGATCACGGTCGGGGTCGCGCGCACGAAGTTCCTGGCCAAGGTCGCGAGCGCCCAGGCCAAGCCGGACGGCCTGCTGGTGGTGCCGCCGGACGGCGAGCTCGCCTTCCTCCACCCGCTGCCGATCGAGGCGCTGTGGGGCGTCGGCCCGGCCACCGCCGAGCGGATGCGGCGCGTCGGGATCGAGACCGTCGCGCAGGTCGCCGAGCTCGACGAGACGGCGCTGACCATGCTGTGCGGCAAGGGCGCAGGCCGCAAGCTGCACGCGCTCGCGCACAACCGCGACCCGCGGCCGGTGACCGTCGGCCGGCGGCGGAGATCGATGGGGACGCAGCGCGCGTTCGGCCGCCGCCAGCGCTCGTGGACGGAGCTCGACGCGATGCTCGTCGGGCTCGTCGACCGGCTGTCGGGGCGGCTGCGGCGGGCCGAGCGCGTGGCGCGCACGGCGACGCTGCGGATGCGCCACCTCGACTGGGGGCGCTCGACCCGCTCGCACACCCTGCCCGAGCCGACGGCGAGGACGATGACGCTCCTCTCGGCCTTCCGCGACCTGCTGTTCGACGCGCGGCCGCTGATCGAGCGCCGCGGCCTCACGCTGCTCGGGATCACGCTCTCCAACCTCGCCGACGCGAACGCGATTCAGCTGGTGCTGCCGCTCGAGTACCGGCAGGCGAACGCGCTCGACGCCGCGCTCGACGACGTCCGCGACCGCTACGGGTCGGACGCAATCAAGCGCGCTGTGCTCGTCGGGCGGGAAACTGGTCTCGAAGTTCCGCTGCTGCCCGACTAATTGAGGACAGAAACTGACCGCAATGGTCCTTAGGGTGAGCCCACCCCCCAACCGAAGGAGCATCGATGCCCGACCGCGACGGCTACATCCCCGGAGTGCCCTGCTGGATCGACACGAACCAGCCCGATCCTGACGCCGCTGCCGAGTTCTACGGCGGCCTGTTCGGCTGGGAGCTCGAGGACACCATGCCGGAGGGCGCGTCCGGCAAGTACTTCATGGGCCGGATCCGCGGCCGCGATGCCGCCGCCATCGGCTCGATCCCCGAGGGCGCGCCGCCGGCCGCCATGTGGAACACCTACATCCAGGTCGAGAGCGCGGACGACACCGCGGCCAAGGTGAAGGCGGCCGGCGGCAGCGTCATCACCGAGCCGTTCGACATCTTCGACGCCGGCCGGATGGCGGTCCTCGCCGACCCGCAGGGCGCCGTGTTCTGCGTCTGGCAGCCAGGCCGGCATCCCGGCTCGCAGGTCGTCAACGAGCACGGGGCGATCAACTTCAACGACCTCAACACCAACGACATCGAGGGCGCGACGGCGTTCTACGGCGAGGTGTTCGGCTGGGGCACGCTCTCGATGGGCGCCTCCGGCCTGTTCACGCTGGCCGCATACGGCGACCACCTCGAGGAGAGCGACCCGGGCATCAAGCAGCGGATGAAGGACCAGGGCGCGCCCGACGGCTTCGTCGACGTCGTGGCCAGCCTCAACCCGGTGCAGGGCGACGCCCCGCCGCACTGGGGCATCACCTTCGGGGTCGACGAGGCCGACGCGGTCGCCAAGAAGGCGGAGGAGCTCGGCGGCACGGTGGTGGCGCCGCCGTTCGACGCGCCGTGGGTCCGGCTGACGGTGATCCGCGACCCGGGGGGCGCGATCTTCACCGCCGGCCAGTTCGTGCCCGAGAACGCCGAGATGGACGCGCCGGCCGACGCCGGCGTCACGGGGTCATAAGGGCACGTTCTGCGGTCTCGGTCAGCCGCTCGACGACGGCGTCGAGCGGCAGGCCGCGGCCGGTGTAGAGCTGGTCGAAGGCCTCGAAGCTGGTGATCAGCCAGAGGACGTCGTTGGCCTCCTCGACGCCGATGCCGGCCTGCAGGTAGCCCTGGTCGTGCAGCTGGTTGGCGAGCCGCGCCATGGCGGCGGCGCGCTCCTGCTCGCGGCGCGCGACGGTGCCGCCGACCGCCTCCTCGTCGAGCTTCGCCATCGAATGCAGCGCGCGCCAGACGTCGCGCTCGCCGGCGAGCATCGCGCACGCGACGCGGAGGCCGCCGCGCAGCGCCTCGCGGCCGTCGTCGTGGTGCGAGGCCTCGACGAGCATCCGGTAGCCGAGGCGCTCGCCCAGGTCCTGCGCGACGGCGTCGAAGAGCCCGGCGCGCGAGCCGAAGATCGCGTACACGGTCGAGCGCGCGACGCCGGCCATCTCGGCGATCCGCTCGACGGAGACCGGCTCCGACGGCGCCTTGCGGAGGCGCTCGACGACGGCGTCGAGGATCCGGCGCCGCGTCTTCTCGGCCTCCTCGGCGCGCGCCCGCTGCTCGTAGCGGCGCGTGGACATGACGGCATCCTAGCCATTTGACTGGACAAGTCGTCCGACAGAATGTACCGTCATGTTTCATGAGACATCGTGTCCGACAAAATCACACCGCCCCGGCGGCCGGCGGCAGGCCGGTGCAGGAGGTGCCCGTCCTCGTCGTCGGGGCCGGCCCCGCGGGCCTGACCGCCGCCATCACGCTCGCCCGCGCGGGGATCGAGACGCTGGTGGTCGAGCGCCGCGCCACGGCCTCGTCGATGCCGCGTGCCACCGGCGTGAGCACCGCGACGATGGAGCTGCTGCGCTCCTGGGGCCTCGAGGAGGCCGCCCTCGCCGGCGCCATGGACGTCGAGTGGCGGGCGCTGGCGACGCCGACGCTGGCCGACGCCGCCTCGGGCACGCCGATCGAGGTCGGCTTCCCGACGCGCGAGCAGAGCGTGGTCGTGAGCCCGACCGGCCCCGCCTGCATCCCCCAGGACGAGCTCGAGCGGGTGATGCAGGAGCACCTCGCGTCGCTGCCCGCGGCGCGGCTCGAGCGCGGGACCGAGGTGATCGCCGTCGACAGCCGCGACGACGGCGTGGAGGTCAGCGTGCGCGACGCCGATGGCATCCGCACGATCCGGGCGCGCTACCTCGTCGCCGCGGACGGGATCCGCAGCACCGTGCGGGCCGCGCTCGGGATCGGCACCGAGGGCCCGGGCCTCGTCGGCAGCAGCCTGGGGATCCTCTTCCGCGCGCCGGTGTGGGACGTGGTCGGCGAGCACCGGCACGTCATCTACTTCGTCGGCGACGAAGGGATGAAGGCCGCCCTCCCCGTGGGCCTGCCCGACCGCTGGGTGATCGGCCTGGGCGACCTCGAGCCCGCGGACGTCGTGGAGGAGGTCCGGCGCATCGTCGGCGTGCCGGGGCTCGCGCCCGAGATCGAGAGGGTGTTCACGGTCGAGTACGGGGTCGAGCTCGCCGAGCGCTACCGCGAGCGCAGCGCGTTCCTCGTCGGCGACGCCGCGCACCGGCTGAGCCCGCGCGGAGCCACCGGGATGAACACCGCGATCCGCGACGGCTACGACCTCGGCTGGAAGCTCGCCTGGGTGCTGCAGGGCTGGGCGGGCGAGGAGCTGCTCGACAGCTACGAGGCCGAGCGCCGGCCGGTGGCCGAGCACAACGGCGTCCGCGGCGCCGACCCGAACGGCTCCGTCCGGGGCGTCGACGAGGAGCTGCGCGTCGACCTCGGCGGCCGCATCACCCACGCCTGGCTGCCGGGCGAGGCCAAGCGCGTCTCCACGCTCGACCTGCTCGGCGAGGGCCTCACCCTGTTCACCGGCCCACACGAGCCGACGTCGTGGACGGCGCGCCGCGGCACGCCGCCGGTCACCGTCCGCCGCCTCGACGCCATCACGGCGCGGGCGCTCGGCATCCTCGGCAACGCCTCGCTGCTGGTCCGCCCGGACGGCGTACCGGCGACGGCCTAGGGCGCCAGGAAGTCGACGACGAGGCGATTGCAGAGCTCGGGCTTCTCGGCGAACAGGCCGTGGCCCGTGCCGGGCACGACCGCGAGCTGCGCGTCCGGCAGGCCGTCGCGCAGCGCGACCGTGTGCTGCATCGGGATCTCCCAGTCGCCGTCGCCGACCATGACGAGCGCGCGGCCCGGGTAGCGGGCGAGGTCGGCCGCGGTCAGCGTCGGCTCCTCGCGGTGCATGCGGTCGAGCTTGGCGACGACGGCGTCGAAGCGCTCGGGGTCGGGCACGACCTCGGCCCGGTAGCCGCGGAAGAACTCGCGCAGCTCGTCGTCCATGTCGATCGCGCCCGGCGCCCAGCCCTCGTGGTGGAAGACGCCGGCGCCGAGCACGAGCGCGGGCACGAGGTCGGGGCGCTCGAGCGCGGCCAGCAGCGCGACCGGCGTGCCGTCGCTGTGGCCGAGCAGCGCGGCCGGCCCGCCGACGACCTGCTCGAGGAACGCGATCGTGTCGTCGGCCATGCCCGCATAGCTGATCGGGCCGTCCACGTCGGGCGTGCGGCCGTGGCCGCGGCGGTCGGGGCGGTAGACGCGGAAGCGCTCGGCGAGCCCGGGCACGTTGCCGTCGAACGCGCGCGCGTCGGCCAGCCCTGGGTGCAGGAGCACGAGCGGCGGGCCGGCGCCGTCGTCCTCGTAGGAGGTGCGCACGCTGCCGAGCTGGACGTAGCCGCTCATGCCGCCCGCTTCACCGCGCCCGGCGGGATCCCCATCACGCGCTTGAACGCACGCGCGAACGCGGCCTCGGAGCGGTAGCCGAGGCGGTCGGCGAGCTCCCCGACGGTCGCGCCCTCGGCCTTGAGCGCGTGCAGCCCGACGTGCATGCGCCAGCGCGTCACGTACTGCATGGCCGGCTCGCCGACGAGCTCGGTGAAGCGCGCGGCGAACGCGGAGCGCGACATGGCCAGCTCGCCCGCGAGCGACGCGACGCTCCAGTCGCGCGCCGGGTCGCGATGGATGAGCATGATCGCCCGCCCGATCTGCGGATCCTGCAGCGCGCCGAGCCAGCCGCTGCGCGCCGCCGGCTCGGTCCGCAGCCACGCGCGGATGGCCTGGATCACGAGGATGTCCCCGAGCCGCGTGATCACGGCCTCGCCTCCCGGCTGCAGGTCGCGCGCCTCGGCCGCCAGCAGCGTCAGCGTGGTCTGCATCCAGCCCGCGTCGGCGGCGATCACGATCACCGGCGGCAGGATGTCGACGAGGTCACGCGCCGCCGGATGATCGAAGCGCACGGCGCCGCACAGGAGATGCGACGGCGCCCCGCCTTCGCCGTGGCGCAGGATCTCGTATCGCTCGGAGACCTGCTCGCGCTCGAGGTCGAGGATGCCCGGCGCGGCCGAGCCCGGCTCGTCGCGCAGTACGTGCCCGTCGCCGCCGGTCACGAGCGCGAGGTCGCCGGGCAGCACCCAGTGGGCGGAGCCGTCCTCCAGCTCGAGGCGGCAGCGGCCCGACGTGACGGCGTGGAACCACAGGCAGCCCGGCATCGCCGGCAGCGTCATCCCCCACGGGGCGGTCAGCTCGGAGCGGCAGTAGAACGCGCCGTCCATCCGCAGGAAATGCAGCGCCTCGCCGAGCGGGTCCGCGCCGGGGGTGAAGGGGTCGGTCACGACCCTAGTATCCCATCGTCCAGAGCCACTGGACGATTGAGCACGAATCAGCGCCTCTCAGGCATGGAAAGTCCGCGCATGCTCGTCCATCGTGGACGCCATGAACACCACACAGCAGAACACCATCCTCGTCCTCGGCGGCACCGGCAAGAGCGGTCGCCGCGTGGTGGAGCGCCTGAACGCTCGCGGGCTGCCGGTGCGCGTCGGCTCGCGGACCGGCACGCCGCCGTTCGACTGGGAGGACCGCGCCACCTGGGCGCCGGCCCTCGACGGGGTCGGCTCCGTCTACCTCAGCTACTACCCCGACATCGCGGTCCCCGGCGCGGTCGACACCGTGGCCGCCTTCGCGGCCCTGGCGGTGCGCAGGGGCGCCCCGCGCATCGTGCTGCTCTCCGGCCGCGGCGAGCCCGAGGCGGAGCGCGCCGAGCAGGCCGTCCGCGACACCGGCGCCGACCTGACCGTCCTGCGCTGCACGTGGTTCATGCAGAGCTTCAGCGAGGACTACATGCTCGACCACGTCCTGAGCGGCGAGATCCGGCTGCCGGCCGGCGACGTGCCCACGCCGTTCCTCGACATCGACGACCTCGCCGACGTCGCCGTGGCGGCGCTCATCGACGACCGCCACGCCGGCCGCCTCTACGAGCTGACCGGGCCGCACTCGCTGACCTTCTCCGACGCCGCCGCCGTCATCTCCGCCGCCTCCGGCCGCAGCGTCCACTACGTGCCGGTCACGCTCGAGGAGCACGCGGCGGAGCTGCGCGAGCATGACGTGCCGCCCGACGTCGTCGAGCTCCTGACCTACCTGTTCGCCGAGGTGGTCGACGAGCGCAACGCGGACACCACCGACGGCGTGCGCGAGGCGCTCGGGCGCGAGCCGCGCGACTTCGCGTCGTACGCCGCCGAGGCCGCCGGCGCCTGGAGGGGCGCCGAGGCGGCGGCGTAGCCACGAGGCGGAGGGGGAGGGATTCGAACCCTCGGTACCGGGGTTACCGGCACAACGGTTTTCGAGACCGCCCGATTCAGCCACTCTCGCACCCCTCCGAGAGCGGGTTCAGGGTAGCGGGAGTCAGCGCCGGCGGGCGGCGAAGAAGTCCGTCAGCAGGGCCGCGCACTCGGCCGCCAGCACGCCGCCCTCGACCAGCGGCCGGTGGTTGAGGCGCGGCTCGGCGAGCACGTCGAGCACGCTGCCGGCCGCGCCCGCCTTCGGGTCGGCGGTCCCGTAGACGACACGCGGCACGCGCGCGAGCACGATCGCCCCGGCGCACATCGCGCACGGCTCGAGCGTGACGTAGAGGACGCAGTCGAGCAGCCGCCAGCTGCCGCGCGCGCCGCGCGGCGGCCTGCAGCGCCAGCGTCTCCGCGTGCGCGGTCGGGTCCTGGCGGCGCTCGCGCTCGTTGTGCCCGGCGCCGACGACCTCGCCGTCGTGGACGACCACCGCGCCGACCGGGACGTCGCCGTGCGCGAGCGCTTTCTGGGCCTCCGCGATGGCGAGGCGCATGTATTGCGCGTCCATTACGTCATTGTCGTTGGAGTGACTGGGGGCTTGTGGTGAAACTTCTTCGTGTCGAGACTGTTCTTCTAGTGCCCTTGCCGTTCGGTCCCTCCGTCCGCCGCTCCTCGCTCCTGCTCGCCGGCCTCCTGGCCGGCGTGCTCGTGTACGCGCCCGGCGCGTCCGCAACGACGACCGCGCCGAACGTCCACGCCGGCTCCGCGTACGTGCCGAACGAGGTCATCGTCCGCTACAAGTCGAACGCCACGCGCGCCGTGCGCGCGTCGGCGCAGCGCTCCAGCGGCGCCCAGGACCCGGAGACGTTCGCGCCCTACACGCGCGTGCTCAAGATCAAGGACGGCGAGAGCGTCGCCGCCACGATCGCGGAGCTCGAGCGCCAGCCCGGCGTGCTGACCGCCTCCCCCAACGTGATCGCCCGCGCGAGCCTCGTGCCCAACGACCAGGGCCAGCCCGGCGGGCCGCCCGGCGGCTGGCAGAGCGTGCAGTGGAACTTCAGCCCCGAGGTCGGCGTCAACGCGGCGGCGGCGTGGGACCGGCTCAACCTGGTCGGCCGCCCCGGCGGGCTCGGCGTCAAGGTCGCGGTGCTCGACACCGGCGTCGCCTACGCGAGCCGCCGCGGCTTCAAGCGCTCGCCCGACCTCATCAACCGCTTCGTCAAGGGCCACGACTTCGTCGACGGCGACGCCTACCCGGACGACCTCAACGGCCACGGCACCCACGTCGCGAGCACGATCGCCGAGACGACCGGCAACTCGTTCGGCGTGACCGGGCTCGCCTACGGCACGCGGATCATGCCGGTGCGGGTGCTCGACCGCGCGGGCACCGGCGACTCGGTGGCGATCAGCGCCGGCATCCGCTACGCCGCGCGCAAGGGCGCGAAGATCATCAACCTCTCGTTCGAGTTCGACTCGAGCGTCACCCGCGGCCAGATCCCCGACATCCTCGACGCGCTCCGCTACGCCCGCCGCAAGGGCGTGCTCGTGGTCGGCGCGTCCGGCAACTTCTCCGCCCGCGCGGTCGCCTACCCCGCGCGCGCGACGTACGTGCTGTCGGTGGGCGCGACCACCGAGCACCTGTGCCAGGCCGAGTACTCGAACTCCGGCAGCGGGCTCGACATCGCCGCCCCTGGCGGCGGCGCCGACGCCGAGGTCTCCGGCGACCCGAACTGCCGCCCCGGCGTCGATCCGGTCGGCCGCGACATCGTCCAGGTCACGTACACCGGCCGCTCGCGGCGCAGCTTCGGCCTGCCGAGCGGCTACGTCGGCACGTCGATGGCGGCGCCGCACGTGTCGGCGACCGCCGCGCTGATCGTCGCCTCCGGCGTGATCGGCCCCAACCCGTCGGCGGCCGCGCTCGAGGCGCGCCTCAAGGCGACCGCCCGCGACCTCGGGCAGCCGGGCCCGGACTCGCGCTACGGCGCCGGGCTGGTCGACGCGGCGCGCGCCGTCACGCCGTAACCGCTCAGGTCGTGCGGATGATCAGCACGCTGCACGGAGCGTGGTGCGAGACCTTGTTCGGCACCGAGCCGAGCAGGAAGCGCTTGGTGCCGGTCATGCCCTTGTTGCCGACCACGATCAGGTCGGCCTTCGTCTCCTCGGCGACGTCGAGGATCGCGTCGGCGGCATCGCCCTCGCGCGCGTAGGTCTCGACCTTCACGCCGGCGCCCTCGAGCTTCTCGGCGGCGTCCTTCAGCGTCGCCTCGACGTCCTCGCGGGGGTTGACCATCCACTCCATGTCCTTCGGCACCTCGCGCTTCTCCTCGCGCAGGCGCTGATTCGACACCGGCTCGTAGGCGGAGACCAGGCTGACCGTGGCGCCCACCTGCCGCGCGAGCTCCGTGGCCTGCAGGACCGCCTTGCCCGCTGTCTCGGATCCGTCCGTCCCCACCACGATTGAGCTGAACATGGTGCGCGATCATAGGTAATCGCACCGTGATCGATCTGCACTCGCACATCCTCCCCGGCCTCGACGACGGGCCCCGCACGCTCGAGGGCTCGCTCGACCTCGCGCGCGCCGCCGTCGCCGACGGCACGCGCACGATCCTCGCCACCCCGCACGTCAACGACGACCACAGCATCGACGCCCCGCGGGTGGCCGCCGGGCTGGCCGTGCTGCGGCCGGCGCTGGCCGACGCGGAGATCCCGCTCGAGGTGCTGCCCGGCGGCGAGATCGCGATCTGGCGGCTCGCCGACCTCGACGATCCCACCCTGCGCGCGCTCGCGCTCGGCGGCGGGCCCTACCTGCTGGTCGAGAGCCCGTTCTCGCCCGTGGTCGGCGACTTCGAGCCGATCGTGCTCGACCTGCTGATGCGCGGCCACCGGGTGCTGCTCGCGCATCCTGAGCGCTGCCCGGCCTTCCAGCGCGACCCGGCGCGGCTCGGGCGGCTCGTCGACAGCGGCGTGCTCGTGCAGGTCACCGCCGGCTCGATGACCGGCGCGTTCGGCACCACGGTGCGGCGCTTCACCGCCTCGCTGCTGCGCGAGGGGCACGTGCACGTGGTCGCCTCCGACGCCCACGACGCGGTCAGGCGCCCGCCCGGCCTGACCGCCGGCTTCGCGGCGCTCGAGCGCGAGCTGCCCGGGCTGGGCGAGCAGCAGGCGTGGCTGACCGAGGGCGTGCCGCGCGCGATCCTCGAGGGCGAGCCGCTGCCCGAGCGCCCGCCGCTGCCCCGCCGCCGCGGCTTCCTGGGACGGCTCAGAGCTTGACGAGCGCGATGATCACGCTGGCGATCACGCACAGCACGATCAGGACCTGCATCCAGTAGAGGAACGGGGACACCGTCCCCCAGACGTTAGGCGACGCGCTCCTCGCGCCCGCTGGCGGTGATCGTCGTCACCGGGAGGCCGAGCCCGGTGAGCTTGGAGGGCAGGTCGAGCTTGAGCCAGCGCGACACCCGCTGCGGCAGCGTCGAGAGGATGATCTCGTCGAAGCCGTGGAGGTTGACCGCGTCCTGGATCGCGTCGAGCGGGTCGTGACTGCCGATCATGCCGGTCACCTCGCCGCCGACGGCCTCCTCGAGCAGCGGCAGCGCCAGCTCGATCGTGCCCTGCGCCTCGGTGTCCTCGTGATCCTCGGGATCGGCGATGCGTTCCAGCCCGCTCGACGTGTTGGGCACGAGCAGCGTGAACTGCGCGGGACCTCGCTCGGCGCGCTCGCGCACGGCGGCGATGAGGCCTGGTGTCGCCGCGGTGCGGTTGGCGACCACGAGGACGCGGGCGGGCTGGTCGGAGGACTCCATGCGGAACTCCTTGAGACGCGGGTCAGCCGGGGCTGCCCCGAGTGTACGCCCGGAGGGCGGCTTAGCCGAGGCCGGCGTGCGCGGTGGAGGCGCGACCGACGATGCGCGCCCGGCGCGACTGCGGCGCGAGCGCGAGGCGGGCGCGGCGCGCACGCGAGCGGCGGGCGCGCATGCGGGCCTTGTGCTTGGCACGGCGGCTCGCGCTGCGGCGCTTGCCGGCGCGCGAGTCGCGGCGCTCGCTCGAGACCCGGCGGGTGCCGCCGCTGCTGCGCTTGGCGGCGCGGCGGGCAGACCGCTGCACGACGCCGAACTCGGTGACGAACGTGGCGCCTGCGCCGTCGCTCGTGTTGGGGTTGCCGGCGACGACGCCGAAGCCGATCTCGCGGTACGCGGCGGTGAGGATGTTGGCGCGGTGGCCGGAGGAGTTCATCCACGCGGCCATGATCGAGCGCGGGGTGGAGAGGTCGCCGGTGCCCCAGGCGAGGTTCTCGCCGATCCGCCAGGCGGCGCCGCTCGACAGGTAGCCGGCGGCCCGGATGCGCTCGGCGGGCTTGGAGCCGTTGCGGCCCTCGTGGGCGAAGTAGCGGTTGACGACCATGTCGCTGCCGTGGTTGAGCGCGGCCTTCTGCAGCAGGCGGTCGACGGTCAGCGCGGTCAGGCCGCGGGCGGCCCGCTCGGCGTTGAGCAGGCACAGCGTGGCGTCGGAGACCGCCGACAGGTTGCTCGCGGCGGGGAGCATGTCGGCGTTGGCGCACTGGTCGCCGGCGGCGACGCCCTCGCGCACGTTGGGCGCCGGGCGGAGGACGCGCGGGTCGATCGGGCGCGCGCGGGAGAGCTCGCGCTCGCGCTCGGAGTCCGTGTCGGTGATCGCGCCGCCCAGCCGGCCGTCGGTGACGCCGACGGACATCGGCGCGCCGGAGGTCGCGTGACCGCCCACGGCCTTGGGCCCGGCGGGGTCTTGATTGGAGCCACAGCCGGTGAGCGTCGTGGCAGCCAGGATCGCGACAAGCGCGCAGCGCTTCATACCTCCGTTATCGGAGGTGGGTCTGGAGACTTGAGGGGATCTTCACCCCCCGTAGACGCCTGGTGCAGCGAGCCAGACGCGCGGGCCGAGGTCGGCGAACGCCTCGACGACCTCCGGATCGAACTGCGTGCCCGCCCCGTTGCGGATCTCCTCGGCGGCGTCCTCGACGCTGAAGGCGTCCTTGTACGGGCGCTCGTGGACGAGGATGTCGAACACGTCCGCGAGGTGGACGAGCCGCCCGACGAGCGGGATGTCGCCGCCCGAGAGGCCATCCGGGTAGCCGGTGCCGTCCCAGCGCTCGTGGTGCGAGCGGGCGATGCTCTCGGCCACCTCCAGCAGCTCCGACTCCGCCTCGGCGAGCACGCGCGCGCCCGCCTCGGCGTGGGTCTTGACGACTTCGAACTCGGCCTGCGAGAGCCGTCCGGGCTTCAGCAGGATGCGGTCGGGGATGGCGATCTTGCCGACGTCGTGCAGCGGGGCGGCGTGGCGGATGTGGGTGAGCGCGAGGTCGGAGACCCCGAGCCGCTGGCCGAGCCGCGCGGCCAGGGCGGCGACGCGCTCGGTGTGCTCGCGCGTGTTGTCGTCGCGGTACTCGGCGGCCAGCGCGAGCCGGCGCAGCATCTCGATGCGGGTCGACTCGAGGTCGCGGCGGCGGGCGACGGTCTGGGCGGCGAGCGCCGATTCGAGGTCGCGGGCGCGCCGCTCGAGCGCGTGCGCATCGAGCAGCGCCCGCAGCCGCTCGGCAGGGCTGCGCTTCAGGTTCGCGAGCGCGTTGGCGGCGATCAGCGGCGGTCCCGAGCGCAGCTCGAGCGGGTCCAGCAGCTCGCGCAGCTCGCGCTCGGCGGCGCCGATGGCGACGATGACGTCGGGCGGCCCGGCCAGGGCCGCCTGGGCCGCCGCCTCGGCGTCCGGCGCGACCGTCACCTGCGCCGCTCCGGCGGCCAACTCCTTCCCGAGCGTCTTGGCAGCGTCCGATGACCCACCCGCGATCAGCACGCGGGTACCGGCCAGCGCGTCGTCCATAATCGACCATCATGGCGGAACCCGCAGACCCACGTCTCGGCACCGAGATCGCCGGCTACCGCATCGAGGAGCGGATCGGCCGGGGCGGCATGGGCGTGGTCTACCGGGCGCAGCACATGAACCTGCAGCGCCGGGCGGCGATCAAGATCATCGCGCCGGAGTTCGCGGACACGAAGGGCTTCCGCTCGCGCTTCATCCGCGAGGCGCGGATCGCGGCCGCGCTCCAGCACCCGAACATCGTCACGGTCTACGACGCCGGCCAGTCGGGCGAGACGCTCTACATCGCGATGCAGTTCATCCGCGGGTCGGACCTGGCGGCGATCCTCAACGAGGAGGGCCGGCTGCGGCCCTACCGGGCGATCGACGTCTGCCGCCAGGTCGCCTCGGCGCTCGACGCCGCGCACGGCATGGGCTTGATCCACCGCGACGTCAAGCCGGGCAACGTGCTGATCGAGGGGCGGCGCGCGTACCTGACCGACTTCGGCCTCACCAAGCGCGGCGGCTCGAAGACCGGGCTCACGCAGGCCGGCGAGCTGGTGGGGACGATCCACTACGTCGCGCCGGAGCAGATCGAGGGCGGCGACGTCGACGCGCGCACCGACGTCTACTCGCTCGCCTGCCTGCTGTTCCACTGCCTGACCGGCGACGTGCCGTTCAACCGCGACACCGACGTCGCGGTGATCTACGCGCACCTGTCGGAGGCGCCGCCGAAGCTGACCGACGTGCGGCCGGAGCTGCCGGCCGGGCTCGACGCGGTGATCGCCAAGGGGCTCGACAAGTCGCCCGAGCGGCGCTTCCAGTCGTGCAGCGACCTGATGTCCGCCGCGCGGGTGGTGATCGACGCCGCCGGGCCGCTCGCCGAGACGATGCCGGGCACCCGCGGCGTGCCGATCGGCGGCGACGCGCCCGACGTCGCCACCGCGGTCGGCCGGCAGGTCCCGAAGGCCGGCGACGGCTCGCCGACCGTGGTGCCGGAGGGCGAGCGGCGGGCCCGGATGCTGCTCGTCGGGCTCGACCAGCGGACGGAGGCGATCGTCCAGGTGGCGGTCGGCGACGGCTGCGAGGTCGAGCAGGCAGGTGAGGGCGACCACCTGATGGAGAGCATCCGCGACCGGCGGCCGGACCTCGTGATGATGGATTGGAACGCGCCGGAGCTGGCGTCGCGCAACGTGCTCGACGAGCTGCGGGCCGACCCGGTGGCGCGCGAGGTCAAGGTGCTGCTGGTGGTGCGCGACAAGCAGGCGCGCAGCCGCGAGGTGGCGCGGGCCGACGCCGACGAGACGCTCGCGACGCCGTTCTCGCCGCTGCAGCTGCAGGTGAAGCTCCGCAAGCTCCTGGGGGCCGACGCGGTCGCCATATGAGCCCGTGTGGCTGAGAGTCCTGTCCGGCGCCGACGCCGGGCGGACGGTCGAGCTGCCGGAGGATCGGCCGTTCATCCTCGGCCGCGTCCAGGGCTGCGACCTCGTCATCCGTGACGAGCGCGCGTCGCGCCAGCACGCGGAGCTGCGGGTCGAGCCGGGCGGCGGCCTGCGGGTGGCCGACCTCGGGTCGGCCAACGGCACGTTCGTCGACGGCCGGCGGGTGGAGGAGGCGCTGCTGGCCGGCGGCGAGGAGCTGGTGGTCGGCGGCGTCGAGCTCGCGGTGCTGGCGCGGCGGCCCGCCTCGGAGGGCGGCGAGGCGCCGCCGCCGTCGTGGTCGGGGGTCGGCCGGCTCGTCGACTCGCGCACGCGCGGGGCGCGGCGGGCGACCTGGGCGGCCCTTGCCGTCGCGGCGGTGGCGCTGGTCGCGGTGGCGATCGTGCTCGTGGTGGGGGGCGGGGACGACGACCGGGCGCCGCAGGTGGTGCGCGATCTCACGCCCTCGACGCTGCTCGTCGAGGCGCTGCGGGGCGAGCGGCGGACCGCGACCGGCTCGGGCTGGGTGCTCGACGCCGGCGAGGGGCTCGTGGTGACGGCGGGCCACGTGGTCAACGAGGGCGAGCGGTTCCGCGTCGCGGGCCAGGAGGCGACGGTGGTGGCGTCGGCGCCCTGCCAGGACCTCGCGCTGCTGCGGGTGCGCGGAGCGGAAGGGCTCGAGACCGCGCCGCTGGGCAAGGGCTCGGAGCTCGAGCAGGGCGAGACGGTGGTCGCGCTCGGCTTCCCGGCCGGCGCGGCGCCGGGCGACGCGGTCACGTCGACGCGCGGCGTCGTGTCCGCGACCGACGCGACGTTCCGCGACCCGTCGCCCGACGTCCCCGCCTACCAGGACGCCGTCCAGACCGACACGGCGCTCAACCCCGGCTACTCCGGCGGGCCGCTGGCCGACCTCGACGGGCGCCTCGTCGGGGTCAACGCCGCCGCGCGCACCACCGGCTCCGACGGCCGCCCGCTCGAGGGGCAGAACTTCGCGATCGCCATCGACCGCGCGCGCGAGGTCCTCGCCGAGCTCCGCCGCGGCCGCTCGCTCGCCTGGACCGGCGCCAGCTTCGGCTACCCGACGACGGAGGAGCTCGTCGAGCGCCGGCTCCCGGCCGGGCTGTACGTGACGGGAGCGGTGCCGGGCACGCCCGCCGCGCGAGCGGAGCTGGGCGGCCGCGGCGAGGTGCTGGCCGGCGTCGACGGCCGCCGCGTCGGGACGACGCTCCAGTCCTACTGCGAGGCGATGTCCGGCCACGCCAGCGGCGACCGCGTCACGCTCACGATGGCCGGGCCGGGAGCGAAGACGCGCGAGGTCCAGGTGGCCCTCGCGTGAGCGCCGGCGGAGGCTCGGCCGGGGGCGGCCCGTCCGGCGCGGCCCTACGGGCGGCCGTTGGCCGTCGTGCTCGCGGGCGGCCTCTCGCGCCGCATGGGCCGACCCAAAGCGGTTGTGCCCTTGGGCGGGCGGCCCCTGATCGCGTGGCCCATCGCCGCAGCGCAGGAGGCCGGGCTGGAGGTCGTGGTCGTGGCCAAGCCGGGCTCCGCTCTCCCCCCGCTCGACGTGCCGGTCTGGGCCGAGCCGGCGGAGCCCGTGCATCCGCTCGCCGGCCTCGTCGCCGCGCTCGAACGGGCCGAGCGGCCGATCGTCGCGCTGGCGTGCGACATGCCGTTCGTCACGCCGGGGCTGATCGCGCGGCTCGCCGCCGCCGACGGCCTCGCCGCGCCGCCCGGCGAGGCCTTCCCCGCGCGCTACGAGCCCGCTGCGCTCCCCGCGCTCCGCGCCGGCCTCGCGCGCGAGGCCCCCGTCAGAGCGATGCTGGAGGACGCCGCGCCGGTCCTGGCAGAGGAGCGCGAGCTGATCGGCATCAACGACCCCGACGCGCTGGCTAGGGCTGAGGCGGCGCTTCGCTGAGCGACTCCGCGATCGCCCGCGCCTGGGCCGGCTCGACGCCCGCGAGCGCGCTCATCCAGCACGCGATCGGCGCCGCGCGGCGCTCCGACGAGTGCGCCGCGACCGACGCGAGCTCGAGCACGGCGGTCATCTCCGCCTCGGACGGGGCGGGGCGGCCGAGCGCCTCGGCGAACTGGGCGAGCCACTCTTCTGCGGTCGGAGGCATGCCCGGACGTTAGCCTGCCACCGGTGAGCACACACGCGGACGTCGCCATCGTCGGCGGCGGCATCATCGGCTGCGCGCTCGCTGCCTTCCTCGCCGAGGACGGCGCGCGCGTGCGGCTCTACGAGCGCGACGAGATCGCCGCCGGCGCCTCCGGGCGCAACTCCGGCTTGCTCCAGCACCCGATGGACGAGCTGCTCACCGACATCTTCAACGCCTCCGAGGCGCACTACCGCGAGCTCGGGCACGGGTTCGTGATGCCGGAGGACACCGTCGGCGTGCTCGTCGTGGGCGAGGATCCCGCGGCGCTCGAGCCCACCCACGCCGACCTCGCCGCCCGCTTCCCCGAGCTGCGCGCCGAGACGCTCGACGCGCCCCACGAGGCCGAGCCCGCGCTCGCCGAGGACCTCGCCGGCTTCCTCATCCACACCGGCCGCCCCGTGCCGCCCGCCGCCGCCACGCAGGCCTTCGCCGCCCGCGCGCAGCACGCCGGCGCCGAGATCCTCGTCGGCACCGCCGCCACGCCGGTCAGCAGCGACGGCCGCGTGACCGGCGTCCGCACCTCGAAGGGCGAGCAGCCCGCCGGCGCCGTGGTCGTCGCGGCGGGCCCGTGGAGCTCCGCGCTCGTCGACCCCACCGGGAGCTGGCGTCCCGTCGCGCCGCTGTGGGGCGTCAACGTCGAGCTGCGCCTCCCGAGTCCCCCACGCCACTCGCTCGAGGAGGGCGGGATCAAGGACCTCATGACCGAGGGCCGCGCGATCGGGCCGCTGTTCAGCCTCGTGACCCGCAACGGCGTCTCCGCCCTCGGCTCCACCTTCCTCACCGAGCAGCCCGAGCCCGCCGAGGTGGCGCCCGCGCTCGTCGAGCGCGGCAGTCGCTTCGTCCCCGGACTCGCCGGCACCCAGGCCGTCTCGCTCCGCGCCTGCGCCCGCCCGATCAGCTTCGACGGCCGCCCGCTGCTCGGCCCGCTCCCCGCCACCGAGGGCCTGTTCATGGCCGCCGGTCACGGCCCGTGGGGCGTTTCACTCGGCCCCGGATCGGCCCGCCTCGTCGCCGACGCCGTGCTCGGCAAAGACCCTGCGATTCCGCCCGCGCTGGCGGCGTCGCGGTTCTAGGCCGCCGCGACGCGCGCCGGGTACGCCGAAGGCGGCTGCGGGCGCCCGAACAGGAAGCCCTGCCCGTAGCGGCAGCCGAGCGCGAGCAGCGCCTCGCGCTGCGCCTCGGTCTCGATGCCCTCCGGGACCACGGTCAGCCCGAGCGAGCGCGCCATCGTCGTGATCGCCTCGACGAGCGCCGCCGCCCGCGGGTCCTGCGTCATCTCGGACACGAACGCGCGGTCGATCTTCAGCGCGTCGAGCGGGAAGCGCTGCAGATAGGCGAGCGACGAGTAGCCGGTGCCGAAGTCGTCGAGCACGAGCTGCACGCCGAGCGCCTTGAGCTCGTGCAGCACCGGCAGCGGCGCGTCGGCCTCCTCGAACAGCGCGGTCTCGGTCAGCTCCAGCCACAGACGCGACGGCGCGAGCCCGGAGCCGTCGAGCGCGGAGGTCACGTCGCACACGATGGTCGGGTTCGCCAGCTGGCGGGCGGACAGGTTGACGCTGACCGGTGGCCCGGAGGGGCCGAGCGCAGCGGCCATCGCGCACGCCTCGTCGAGCGCCCAGCGCCCGAGCGGCACGATCAGCCCTGTCTCCTCCGCCACCGGGATGAACTCGCCCGGCGACACCGGGCCGCGCACCGGATGGCGCCAGCGCATGAGCGCCTCCAGCGCCAGCATCTCGCCGCTGGCGAGGTCGACCACCGGCTGGTAGTGCAGCTCGATCTGGTCGCCGCCGAGCGCCACCCGCAGCCCGGTCTCGATCTCCAGCCGCGCCATCGCCTGCGCGCGCATCGGCGCGTCGAACAGCTCGCAGCGCCCGCGCCCGCGCGCCTTGGCGCGATAGAGAGCGGCATCGGCGTCGCGCAGCAGCCCGTCGGCGTCGCTGTCGTGGCTCGCGTAGGCGACGCCGAACGACGCCGACACGTAGACCGGCCCGCCCGCGACCTCGAGCGGCTCGTCGAGCACGCCGGCCAGCCGCTGGGCGAGCTCGAGCGCATGCTGCTCGCTGCCCACGCCGTCGCACAGCACCACGAACTCGTCGCCGCCGAAGCGCGCGACGGTGTCGGTGTCCCGCACCGCCTGGGCCAGCCGCGGCGCGACCGCGCGCAGCAGCTCGTCCCCGGCCTGGTGCCCGAGCGAGTCGTTGATCAGCTTGAACTGGTCGAGGTCGGCGATCAGCACCGCGGGCGGCGCGCTGCCGCGGCGTGCGCGGGCGAGCGTCAGCGCCAGCCGGTCGGAGAACAGCTCGCGGTTCGGCAGGCCGGTGAGCGGGTCGTGCAGCGAGCGGTAGACGGCAGCCGTCTCGCGCGCCGCGCGCTCGATCGCCGAGCCCATGACGTTCGCCACCACGTGCAGGAAGGCGGATTCGTCGGCCGACCACGCGCGCTCCCGGCGGCTGAACACCGCGACCATGCCCGCGGGGCCGTCGCGGCCCTCGACGGCGATGCCCATCGCGCTGCGCATGCCGGAGCCGAGCAGTTGCGCCGAAGCGTCGATCTCGCTCGAGGCGAGGTCGTCGATGACCAGCGGCCCGTCGGTGGCGAACACGAGCCCGGCCAGCGAGCGCGAGCGCATCGTCCAGCGATCGCCCTGGGCGCGCCCCGGCTCCTCGCCGTGCACCGCGAGGCTGTGCAGCTCCATCCCGCTGACCTCGGTGATCGCGCAGGCGTCGGCGCCCAGCCGCTCGGCGACGACCTCCGCGAGCCGCTCCGCCAGCTCGCCGACGTCGGCTGCCACCAGCGCGATCCGCCCCAGCTCCGCGGCAGCCTCGTTGTAACGGGCACGGCGGTCGAGCGCCTCGACCGCGAGCTTGCGCGCCGAGATGTCCTGCACCTGGGCGTACGTGGCGACCGGCCGGCCGCGGTCGTCGCGCAGCAGCGACACGGTGATCTCGCCCCACACGAGCGTGCCGTCGGCCCGCACGTAGCGCTTCTCCATCGAGTAGTGGCCCGTGGTGCCGGCCAGCAGCTCCTCGTGGTTGCGGCGGGTGCGCAGCATGTCGCCCGGCTCGGAGTAGGCGGCGACGCTGCGGCCGACGATGTCCTCGATCTTGCGCCCGAGGAAGGCGGCGAAGGCCGGGTTGGCGTCGATCACCTGCAGGTCGAGGTCGCCGAGCACCATCCCCGTCGGCGAGTCATGGAAGATGCGGCGGAAGCTCTCCTCGGTGAGCATGAAGGAGGTCATCTCAGGGATCCCTGAGTGGTGCGTCGGCGCGTTCTTACTCCGGCTTGAGTCTGAGCACGGGACAATCGATGTTCGTGCCGGTCCCCGATCCTCCCCCGTCGACCCCCACGGGCCTCGCCCACGTGGCGACCGTGTCGTTCCTCGCCGCCCGCGCGGCGCCCTCGATGCAGTTCTGGATCGCGCTCGCCGGCGGCATCGCGCTGGCGCGCACGGCGGCGCTCCACGGGCTGCGGACCGGCTACGGCGCGAGCGCGGCGGCGATGCTGCAGACCACGGCGGTGATGGGGCCGGCGCGCGTCAACGGCCCGCTGACCCAGGCGCTGACCGCGCCGCTGCTGGGCACGCTGAACCGCCGCGGCACCCGCGTCCCGCTCCAGATCGTCGCGTGCTTCACGATCCGGCTCGCGCACTACGTGGTCATCACCGCGGCGCTCGTCTGGATCGTGCTCGGCGGCCTCGACGCCTACGCGGGCAGCTACGACACGCTGACCGGCTGGCTCGGGGTGCTGCCCGAGGGCGAGCGGGGCGCGCTGATCATGACCGCGATCCTGAACGTCAGCCTCGCCGCCTTCTACAGCGTCACCCAGGTGCTCGTGTACCGCTGGGCGCTCGGCGACTGGCCCGGGTCGCCGGTCCCTGCCACGCCGCCGGCGGCGGGCGCGGCGCAGGACCGCGGCTCGGCGCGCTTCGACCCGCGCGCGATCACGCTCGCCGCGGTGGTGGCGACCGCGCTGCTGCTGGCCGGCACCTGGTGGGCGCTGCTGGCCAGCGTCGCCACCTGGCTCGCGCTGGCGTGGGCGTTGTCGAAGGCCAGCCGCGAGCCCGTCCGGCTGGGGCTGGCGCTCACCGCGGTGCTGGCCATCGGGGCGGTCGTGGCGTCGCTGATCGCCGGCCTCGGGATCGACGAGGCGCTGCGGCGCGGGACCCGCGCCGGGCTGCTCGTGATGGTGGCGACGTGGCTGGTGGCGGCGGCGGGCCCGGCCGGGCTGCGGGAGACGTTCCGGCGCATCCTGTGGCGCATCCGCGCGGTGCCGCCGGCGAAGGAGGCGAGCTCGATCCTCGACGGCCTCGACTCCGGCTCGCGCCTGATCGCCTCGGGCCGCACGCTCGTCGACACGCTCGGGACGGTCGAGCTGACACCGCGCATCGTGGCCGGGGTGGTGCGGGACTGGGTGGCGGCGGAGGCGGCGGGCTTCCGCGCCTCCGCGGCAGCCGCGCGGGCGCGGCTCGCGGCGTCGCCCCAGGACGGGCTGCTCGTCGCGCTCGCCGCCGTGCCGGTGCTGGCGCTGTTCGCGCACGGATGAGGGGCGCCCTCCTCCTGCTGGCGGTGGCGGTGGCGGCCGCCGGATGCTCGCGTGACGATCCCGACCCGCCGCCGCCGCGCGGCTCGTCGCTGCGCGCGGCGGCGACCGCGCACCTGCGCGCGCTGGCGCAGATCGGCGAGCGCAACGACAACACGCGCGCGGCCGGCACCCCGGGCTTCGACGCGTCGGTCGACTACGTCGCGGGCCGCCTGCGCGACGCCGGCTACCGCGTCACGCTGCAGGAGGTCCCGTTCCCCGTCTTCCGCGACCGCTCGCGGCCGCGGCTCGCGGCCGGCGGCCGGTCGCTCCCGGTGCAGACGCTGCGCTACTCCGGGCCGGGGCGCGTGCGCGCGCCGGTCGAGCTCGTCGGGCTGGGCTGCCGCGCGGCCGACTTCGCCGACGCCCGCGACCGGATCGCCGTCGCGGCGCGCGGGCGCTGCACGTTCCGCGAGAAGGCGCGGCTCGCCGAGGCGGGCGGCGTGAGCGGGCTGGTGGTGGCCGACGGCGCGAGCGAGCTCCCGCCGCGCGGCTCGCTGATCCGGCCGGGCCTCGACGTCCCGTCGGTGGCAGCGGGCAAGGCCGCGCTGCAGCTCAAGGGCGAGGCGGAGCTCGTCGTCGACACCGTGGCCGAGAACCGGCGCACCCGCAACGTGATCGCCGAGCGCCCGGGCACGGGGCGGAACGTGGCGATGATCGGCGCCCACCTCGACTCCGTGCAGGAGGGCCCGGGCCTCAACGACAACGGCAGCGGCGTGGCGGTGACGCTCGCGCTCGCCGAGCGGCTGCGCGGGGAGCGCGGCCTGCGCTTCGGCTTCTGGGGCGCCGAGGAGCTCGGGCTCTACGGCTCGCGCGGGTACGTCGAATCGCTGAGCCCGCAGGAGCGCGACGGGATCAGCGGCTACATCAACCTCGACATGGTCGGCTCGCCCAACCCCGTGCGCTACGTGTACGGCGACGGCCGCACGCGCGAGGCGCTCGAGGCCGGGCTGCGCGCCCGCGACCTCGAGTTCGAGTCGATCAGCATCGGCGGCAGCTCCGACCACGCGCCGTTCGAGGCCGCCGGGATCTCGGTCGGCGGGCTCTACTCGGGCTCGGAGGAGACCAAGACCGCGCGCCAGGCGCGCGAGTACGGCGGCCGCGCCGGCCGGCCGCTCGACCCGTGTTACCACGAGCGCTGCGACGTGCTCGAGACGGTCGACCGGGACGTGATGACCGAGCTCGGCGAGGCCGCGGGCGCCGCGCTGCGACAGCTCGGCTAGACGCGCGCGTAGTAGTTCCAGCGCGCGCCGGTGTTGAACAGCTCCGCGAGCTGCTCGCGCGAGAGCGGGCCGGTGGCGTCCATGTCGAAGATCCGCAGCCCCAGCTCGCCGCAGACGAAGTCGTGGATCGCCTCGGGCGTGGTGCCGTAGTGCTCGGACGCTCCCGGGCCGTGCTCGAACACGACGACGGGACGGTGGCGGCGGATCGTCTCCGCCGCCCCGCGCAGGACGCCCAGCTCGGCGCCCTCGACGTCGATCTTGATCAGCGTCGGCGCGTAGTCGGGCGGCAGCTCGCTGTCGAGCCGCTCCACGCGCACCTGGATCTCCTCGGTCTCGAAGCCGGGCGGATAGTCACGCTCCAGCAGCCCGCTGTACGCCGCGTCGTTCTTGACGACGACGAACGAGGTCTCGCCCACCGGCGTGTCGCCCACCGCTGCGTCGTGGATCTCGACCTGCGGGAACAGCTCGCGCAGGCGAGCGGCGAGGTGGGGCACGGGTTCCCACGCGAAGTGCCGGCCGCGCGGGGCGCGCTGGGTCATGTGCCAGAGGAAGCGTCCCTCGTTGGCGCCGACGTCGACGCAGTTGCTGTCCTCGGTGAGGAGGAAGCCGAGCAGCAGCTCGAGGTTGTGGTTGTCGATCCCCTCGCGCTCGATGACCGGCGGCTTGTCGCCGCGCAGCCGCTGCTTCAGCGCTGAGAGCCGCCCCACCATGTGGGGGAACCTAGCGCGGGGCCCGCTGGCTAGATTGCCGCCGATGCGGTTGCCTCCGGCCCACACGCCGGCCCGGCGGCGCCTCGTCGCCCTGGGCATCGCCGCCGCGCTGGCGCTGATCGCGGGGATCGCGGTCGGCGCGGGGGGCGGCGAGGACGAGCCCGAAGCGCCTGCGCCCGCCGAGCGCGCGGCCCCCGAGCGCCCGCGGGCGGAGGCGGTCGAGGCCTCGGAGAAGCTGTCGCTGCGGCGCCAGGTCGGGCAGCTGATCGTCATGCGCTTCGACGGCGCCGGGCCGCCCGAGTACGTGCCCGAGGCGCTGCGGGCGGGCCGCGCCGCGGGCGTGATCCTGTTCAAGGACAACGTCGTGTCGCGGGTGGATCTGCGGCGGCTGGTGCGGACGCTGCAGCGCGGCGCGCGCGGCTCGGCGCTCGTGGCGACCGATCAGGAGGGCGGCGAGATCCGCAACCTCGAGTGGGCGCGGCCGGTCGAGGGGCAGGCGGCCATGACGACGCCCGAGCGCGCCCGTTCCGACGCGCGCGGCGCGGCGCGCGACCTGCGGGCCGCCGGCGTGAACGTCAATCTCGCCCCGGTGGCCGACGTGGCGTCGGGCAGCGGCTCGGTGATGAGCGGGCGGGCGTTCCCCGGCGGTCCCTCGGAGGTCGCGACGCTCACCCGGGCGGCGGTCGAAGGCTACGACGGCACGCGCGTCGCGGCGACGGTCAAGCACTTCCCGGGGCTCGGGGGCGCGACGGCGAACACCGACGACGAGCCGGTCACGCTCGAGCGGACACCGGAGCAGCTGCTGGGCGAGGACCTGCCGCCGTTCCGCGCCGCGATCGAGGCGCGCGTGCCGCTGGTGATGGCCTCACACGCGCTCTACCCGGCGCTCGACCCGGACGCGATCGCCTCGCAGTCGCGCTACGTGCTGCACCGGCTGCTGCGGCAGCGGCTGCGCTTCCGCGGCGTCGTGGTGACCGACTCGCTGGAGGCGCAGGCGGTGACCGCGCGGGCAGGGCCCGGCGTGTCGGCGGTGCGCTCGGTGCGCGCCGGCGCAGACCTCGTGCTCACCACCGGCGCCGGCAGCCACCTGCGCGTGCTGCGCGCGCTGGTCGCCGAGGCGCAGCGGTCGCCGGCGTTCCGGCGGCGGGTCGAGGAGTCGGCGGCGCGCGTGCTGGCGCTGAAGGAGGACCTCGGGCTCGAGGCGCCGCCTCGCTGACCCGTACGCTGCGCACGTGCTGGTGCGGGCCGTCCTGCTTGCGCTCCTCGGCGTGTGCGCCGCCGCCGGGCCGGCGGCGGCCGAGCCGGTGCTCGTGGTCGGCGAGGGCGGCGCGGTCGTCCGCGACGACCCGGCGCTGCCGCCCGACGCGCTGACCACGCCGCCGCCCGGCGGGGAGCGCGGGTGCGCGAGCGGCGCGGTGGCGGTCGCCTCGGCGCGCACGGTCGGCTCGGAGGTCCGCCGCGTCGCGCGGGCGGGCGCGATCACGGCGGAGCAGCGCGACGGCTACCTCGCCATCTACCGCCGCGCGCGCAGCGTCGCCGGCGGGCTGCGCGGCCAGCGCGGGAACGAGCTGCGCGCCGTCATCCGCGGCGTCGACTCGCTCGCCCGCCGCCGCCTGCTCACCTCGACGCGCATGCCCGCCGCCTTCCTCCAGCTGCAGCGCAACGCCGAGTTCTGGCGCACGCGCGGCTTCCCGAAGGCGCCGGTGCCGGAGCGGAAGCCGTGCACGGGCGCGGCCGGGCTCGGCGGCGCGCGCGTGACCTTCGAGGGCGACCCGGTCGTGTTCCAGTGGTATCCCGGGCAGGGGCTGCAGATCCAGCCGCTCGCGAACTTCGGCAAGGCGAACGCGCTGTGGCGGGCGTGCGCGGAGGCACCCGCTCCCGCCCCGACTCCGACACCCACGCCGACTCCCACTCCGACCGTCCCGCCGACCGCCGCGGCCGGCCAGACCGGCGGGACCCCTGCGGCCCAGCCGACCCCGGCGCCCGCCCCCGCTCCCTGCCGCCCCGACGAGCTCCGCGCCCTGCTCGACCGCATGGTCGCGCTCGCCTCCGAGCGGGGCGGCTTCACGGCGTGGGAGTACTTCTTCGCGTTCGGCGGCGGCACGCCGCCGTGGATCAGCGGCCTCGCGCAGGGCACCGCGATCCAGGCGCTCACGCGCGGGTCGCAGCTGCTCGCCGACCCGAAGTACGTCGCCGTCGCCCGCCGCGCGCTCGGCGCCTTCGAGCGCACGCCGCCGCTCGGCGTCCGCGCGACGTCGACCTCCGGCACCGGCCGCCATTACCTCATCTACTCGTTCTCCTCCGGGCTGCGCGTGCTCAACGGCTTCCTGCAGTCGCTGGTCGGGCTGCACGACTTCGCCGCGGCCTCCGGCGATCCCCGCGCCCGCCGGCTGTTCCGCGACGGCGACCGCGCCGCCCGGCGGGAGATCTCGCGCTACGACACCGGCGCGTGGTCGCTGTACTCGCTCGGCGGCAACGAGTCCGACCTCGGGTACCACCGGCTGGTGCGCGACTTCCTCGACTCGCTGTGCGAGCGCACGAACGCGAGCGGCTACTGCGCCCCCGCCAAGCGCTTCGACCGCTACCTCCACGAGCGCACGCGGATTGGGTTCTCCGGTGTGCCGAGCGTGCGCGCCGGGAGCGTGGCCAGCGTCCGCTTCACGCTCTCGAAGCTGTCGTGCGTGACGCTGCGGATCCGCCGCGGTGGCAAGCTCGTGCACGTGCGCAAGCTCGTGCTGCCGCGCGGCCTGCGCGGCCTCACCTACGCCCCGCCGCGGCGTGGGCGATACAGCGTCCAGGTGCAGGCCGTCGACCTGCTCAACCACTACACGCGCGTCGAGCGGCCGCTGGTCGTGCGCAAGCCCCGCACATGATCGAGGTCGCACCCGAGGTCTCCGGCGCGCTGGCCGCGGGCGGCGCGGTGGTGGCGCTCGAGTCGACGATCATCTCCCACGGCCTCCCGCGCCCCGACAACGCGCGGATCGCGCGCGCGATCGAGGACGCGGTGCGCGCGGCGGGCGCCGTGCCGGCCACGATCGCGCTGCTCGACGGCAGCGTCCGGATCGGGCTCGACGACGCCGCCCTCGACGCGATCGCCGGCCGCGACGACATCGCCAAGTGCAGCGCCCGCGACCTCCCGCTCGCGGCGGCCCGCGGCGCCAGCGGCGCGACGACCGTCGCCGCCACCGCCCACCTCGCCGCCCGCGCCGGCATCCGCCTGTTCGCCACCGGCGGGCTCGGCGGCGTGCACCGCGAGGCGCAGGAGACGTGGGACGAGTCGGCCGACCTGGTCGCCCTCTCGCGCACCGACGTCTGCGTGGTGTGCGCGGGCGTGAAGTCGATCCTCGACGTCGCCGCGACGCTCGAGCGGCTCGAGACGCTCGGGGTCGGCGTCGCCGGCTACGGCACCGATCGCTTCCCCGGCTTCTACCTCGCCGACTCCGGCCACCCGGCGCCGTGGCGGCTCGACTCGCCGGAGGAGGTCGCCGCCGCGCTGCGGGCGCGGGCGGAGCTCGGCATCGAGGGCGCGCTGGTGGTCGCCAACCCGCTCGACGAGCAGCTCGATCCGGCGCTGCACGAGCGGGTGCTGCGCGAGGCGCTCGCCGCAGCCGAGCGCGAGGGGGTGCGCGGCCGCGACGTGACCCCGTTCCTGCTCGCGCGCTTCCACTCCGAGACCGGGGGTGAGAGCCTGCGCGCCAACGTGCGACTGGTGCTCCGCAACGCCGAGCTGGCCGGGAGGATCGCCGTGGCGGCGAGCGGATGACGCGCGTCATCGTCGTGGGCGACGTCATGGCCGACGTGGTCGCCACGGTCGCCACGCCGATCGCCCACGCCTCGGACACGCCCGCCCAGATCCGCTGGACGCCCGGCGGCGGAGGCGCGAACGTCGCCGCGCGGCTCGCCGACCACGGCATGCCGGTGCTGCTCGTGGCGCGCGCGGGCGACGATGCGGCCGGCCGGACCTCGCTCGAAGGGCTGACGCGCCATGGCGTCGAGCTCGAGGTCGCGATCGACAGCCTGCACGCCACCGGCACCTGCGTGGTGATCGTCGAGCCGGGCGGCGAGCGCACGATGCTCCCCGACCGCGGCGCCAACGCGGCGCTCGAGCCGGCCGACCTGCCGATCGACGAGTTCACCGGGGGCAGCCACCTGCACCTGTCCGGCTACACGCTGCTCGACCCCGGCTCGCGGTCGGCCGGGCTGGTGGCGCTCGAGCACGCGCGCGCGGCGGGCATGACGATCTCGGTCGACCCGGCCTCGGCGGCGCCGCTGACCGAGGTCGGCGCCCACACGTTCCTCGGTTGGACGCGGCGCGCGAGCCTGCTGCTGCCCAACGCCGAGGAGGCGGCGGTGCTGACGGGAGCGCGCGACCCCGAGGCGGCCGCCTGGGCACTCGCCAAGGACGGCCGCGAGGTCGTGATCACGCTCGGCAAGGAGGGCGCGCTGTGGTCGGACGGCGAGCGGGTCGAGCGCGCGAAGGCGAGCCCGACGCCGGCGCCGGTCGACTCCACCGGCGCCGGAGACGCGTTCACCGCCGGCTGGCTCGCCTCGCGGCTGCGCGGGGCGGAGCCGACGGAGGCGCTGGCCGCCGCGAACTTCGCGGCGGCCCAGGCGATCCAGCAGGCAGGGGCTCAGGCGGCGGTTCGGCACGTCAACGGCGGGCTGGGTAGGGAGGGCCGAAGTGCCGCGGAGCCCACGTGTCGTCTCGACCACCCATGCGGTGGTTGAGGTGACATTCGTGGCCGCCCGGGGGTTCGAGCCACCCGTTCGCCGAAACCGCCGCGGACGCCGAGCTCAGCGGCGGAAGCTCGCGCTCGTCGCGGTCGCGGTCCTGAACCGGTAGCGCGCGCCGCGCACCAGCCGCCGCTTCAGCGTCCAGTAGCCGCGCCCGTCGGTCCGCACCGTCGCGAACGCCGCGTACCTCCGAGCGCCCCGCAGCCGCCGCTCCACGCGCACGCGTCTGCGCGCCGCCCGGCCGCGCCTGCCCCCACAGCCGCGAGCGCGCGGCGTCGAGCTGCATCGGCGTGTCGAAGTGGGCGAGCGCGGGCTTGGGCCTGCCGTTGAGGAAGCGCAGCCCCGACTGCCAGCCCGCGAACGGGCTGCCCGCCCGGCGCAGCGGCTCGTCGAACCACTGGTACTGCGTCAGCAGCTTCACCCGCGAATCGCGCCACGTCCGGTAGGCGGCGAGCTGCAGCCAGCGGTCCTGGGTGGCGAGCGAGACGCCGGCCGTCCGGTCGGGCGGGCGGGTCTGGTAGCCGTACTCGTCGAGGTAGAGGCCGAAGCGCCGGGTGCTCGCGCGCAGCCGCCCGCCGCGCTGCAGGCGATCCAGGACGGACTCCAGCCGCCCCAGCGACGCCAGGTTGACGTCGTCGCGGTTCGGATACGCGCGGTCCGGCGACACCAGGGTGCCATGCGGGTGGAACGCGAAGCCGTCGCCGGTGGCGGGCTTGAAGCCCTTGCAGGAGCCCGTCCGCAGCCGCCGCCCGCGCGCGTCGACGCACCCGAGCGCGCGCAGGAACGCCAGCGGCCGCATCGTCGCGTTGCGCGACCGCAGCTCGTGGCCGCGCGAGGACATCGCGCCGATCAGCACCTGCGCGCCCGGGTCGGCCGCCCGGATCGCCGGCCGCGCCGAGCGCACGAGCCCGCGGTAGAGGTGCGGCGCCACCGGCGTGCAGCGGCCGCGCGAGCACTTCGCCTGCGGCTGGAGCCACGACGGCAGGTTCGGCTCGTTCCAGATGATGTAGCGGTCGACGGCCGCGCCGTAGCGCCGCGCCACCTCGGCGGCGAAGCCCGCGAAGCGCGCCCGCGACGGCCGCCGGTGCGGGCCGACCACCGTGAGCATCGGCGCCATCCCCGCCGCGTGCACGCGCGCCACGGCGGCGTCGAGCTCGCTCCAGCCCCAGCGCTCGATCCGCGTGGACTGGGCGATGATCCGCACCGCGTCGACGCCGTTCGCGCGCCACTCGGCCACCGCCCGGTCCGCCGCCGGCCCGCCGGCCATCAGCACGCGGTCGTCGGCGACGCCGACCTCCGGCCCCGCCGCGCGAGCGGGCGCGGCGGCGAGGAGGAAGGCGAGGACCAGCAGCAGCGCAAGCTTCATGCCGCCTGAACGCATCACCGACCCCATCGGTGCGGAGAAAACCGATCCGTCCCTCTCGCGCGCGCGTTTCAGTCCGCAGTGGCCGTCGCCGTCCCCTCACCACGACCGTTGCCGGCGCCGCTGCTGCGCCTGCGCTCCGACGAGCAGCTGCTCGCGCTGTTCCGCGCCGGCCGCGAGGACGCCTTCCGCGCGATCCACGACCGCTACCACGACCGCCTGCTCGCCTACGTGCGCCACATGCTGCGCGGCTCGTCCGAGGCCGAGGACGTCGTGCAGGACGTCTTCCTCCGCGCCTACGGCGCCCTGCAGTCCGGCGAGCGCGACATCGCCGTCCGCCCGTGGCTCTACCGCGTCGCCCACAACCGCTGCATCGACTACGTCCGCCGCGCGCCGGCGCCGCCGCTGCAGCCCGACGAGCTGCTGCCCGGCGGCACCGACCCGGCCGCCGTGGCCGAGCGCCGCGAGGAGCTCCGCCGGCTGGTCGCCGACCTCCACAACCTGCCCGAGGCGCAGCGCTCGGCGCTGATCATCCGCGAGCTCGAGGGGCTCTCCTACGAGGAGCTCGGGACGGCGCTCGGCGTCACCGTGCCGGCCATCAAGTCGCTGCTCGTCCGCGCCCGCAGCGGGCTCGCCGACGCGGCCCTGGCCCGTGACACCGACTGCGCCGAGATCCGCGAGGAGCTCGCGCTCGCCGTCGACCGCCCCGGCCGCCCGCCGCGCCTGCTGCGCGACCACCTGCGCGTCTGCGAGGGCTGCCGCGCCCACCGCCAGGCGCTCCGCCACGGCCACGTCCAGCTCGCGAGCCTGCTGCCCGCCGGCCCGTCGTCGCTGCTGCTCGGCGGCTGGCTCGCCGCCCTGCTCGGCACCGGCGGCGGCGCCTCGACCGCCGCCGGCGGCTCCGCGCTCGTCGCCGGCGCCACCAAGACGCTCGCGGTCGTCTCGGCCTCGGTGGCCGTGACCGGCGGGGCCGTCGAGGTCGAGCACCGCATCCACGACAAGACGGCGCCCCGCACCGAGCAGCGCGCCGCCGCGAAGGTGGTTCCCGTCAAGGCGCCCGTTCGCCGGGCCGACCGGCGCCCGGCGGTCCGCCAGGCCGTCGCCCGGCCGACGCCGAGCCCCAGGCCGGTCCACGTGATCGACACCGTCCCGGCCGTCGTGCCACCCGTCGACGAGGCCGAGGCCGAGGAGACCCCGACCCCGACGCCCACGCCGACCGCGACCCCCGAGCCGACCGCCACGCCGACGCCGGCGCCCGCCCCCGAGGTGACGGCGACCCCCGAGCCGACCACGGAGCCGACCGCCACCGCCACGGCGGAAATGGCGGCCACGCCGAAGCCCGCGCCTTAAGCTGCCGCTCCGTGACGGAGCACGCTCAGCACGACTACGACTGGATCGTCATCGGCTCGGGCTTCGGCGGCAGCGTCAGCGCGCTCCGCCTCGCCGAGAAGGGCTACCGCGTCGCCGTGCTCGAGGCGGGCCGCCGCTTCCGCGACGAGGACTTCGCCACGACGACCTGGAACGCCCGCCGCTACTACTGGCTGCCGCGGCTCGGCCTCAAGGGCATCCTGCGGATGACGCTGTTCAAGGACATCTTCGTCGTGTCCGGCTGCGGCGTCGGCGGCGGCAGCCTCGGCTACGCGAACACGCTCTACCGCCCCAACCCGGGCTCCGCCTTCTACCGCGACCCGCAGTGGTCGGGGCTCGAGGACTGGGAGTCCGCGCTCGCCCCCCACTACGAGACCGCGGAGCGGATGCTCGGCGTCACCCGCTACGAGGGCGAGGGGCCCGCCGACCGCGTGCTCCGCGACATCGCGGCCGAGCTGGGCGTCGAGGACACCTACGCGACCACCCGCGTCGGCGTCTTCTTCGGCGAGCCGGGCGAGACCGTCCCCGACCCCTACTTCGGCGGCGAGGGCCCGCCGCGCGCCGGCTGCATCCGTTGCGGCGCCTGCATGGTCGGCTGCCGCCACAACGCCAAGAACACGCTGGTCAAGAACTACCTGTGGTTCGCCGAGCGGGCCGGCGTCGAGATCTTCCCCGAGCGCACCGTCGCCCAGATCACGCCACTCCGGGCCGCCGACGGCGCCGACGGCTACGCCGTCACCGCCGAGCGCTCCGGCGCGTGGTTCGACAAGCAGCGCACCACGCTGACCGCGAAGGGCGTCGTCGTCGCCGCGGGCGCGCTCGGCACCAACCAGCTGCTCCAGCGCTGCCGCCACCGCGGCACGCTGCCCCGCCTCTCGCAGCGCATCGGCTACCTCGTCAGAACCAACTCCGAGGCGATCTCGGCGGTCACCACCACGAACGACCGCCACGACTTCACCAAGTCGATCGCCATCACCTCGAGCTTCTATCCCGACCCGGACACGCACATCGAGAACGTCACCTACGGCCGCGGGGCCGACTCGATGGCGCTGCTGTTCACGATCCTCGGCGCCGCCCGCCGCAAGCTCGCGCGCCCGCTGTTCCCGCTCAGGTGGTCGCGCCGCACGGTGATCATCCTCACCATGCAGTCGCTCGACAACTCGATGCGGCTGATCCCGAAGCGCAACCTCCTCGGCCTCGGCCCGCGCCTGCAGACCCAGGAGGACCCGGACAAGCCAAACCCGCGCTTCATCCCGGTCGCCGACCAGGTCACCCGGCGCGCGGCCGAGAAGCTCGGCGCCACCCCGCAGGCCGGCCTCACCGAGCAGCTGCTGAACATCCCGACGACCGCGCACATCATGGGCGGCGCCGTGATCGGCGACTCGCCCGAGACCGCCGTCGTCGACCGCCACCACCGCGCGTTCGGCTACGAGAACCTGCTCGTCTGCGACGGCTCGGCGATCCCCGCCAACATCGGCGTCAACCCGAGTCTCACCATCACCGCGCTGGCCGAGCACGCCATGAGCCACGTGGCGGCGCGACACAGCGCTCCGGAAGCGGCAATACCCTCGGAGGGATGGCGCTCTCGTTCGGCAAGTTCGTCCTGACGCGCCTCCTGACGGTCGTCGTCGTGGTCGTCGGCGTGACGGGCCTGACCTGGCTGGCGGTCAACGCGCTGCGCCCCGACCTGCGCGCCGGCGACGACCGGTTCATCCTCGTCGTGCTGTTCGACTACCTGCAGAGCGCGTTCCTGCACTTCGACTTCGGCGTCTCGCGCACGACCAACCGGGAGGTCGAGGACCTCATCCGCCAGGGCCTCCCCGCCGACCTGAGCCTGCTCGGCGGCGCGATCGTCATCGGCATGCTGCTCGGCATCGCGGGCGGCGCGTACTGCGCCGCGTACCCGCGCACGCGGTGGGCGCGCGTGCTCGAGAGCGCGTCAGCGGTGTTGATGATCACGCCGGTCTACGTCGTGGCGCTGATGACGCTGCTGCTGTTCGGCGCCGGGCTCGGCATGGTCGGCTTCCTCGCCCACGTGCCCACCACCTACGTCCCGTTCTCCGAGAGCCCGACGGGCTGGGCGGGCGCGCTGCTCGTGCCGTGGCTCGTGCTCGGCCTGCCGCTCGCGGGCGTCTCGCTGCGGATGATGCGCGCGTCGATGAGCGAGGTGCTCGACGAGGACTACATGCGCACCGCGTACGCCAAGGGCCTGCACCCGCGCACGGTCCTGCGCCGCCACGCGGTGCCGTCGGCGATCGCGCCGGTCTTCACCCTCACCACGGTGATGATGCCGGTGGTGGTCACCAACCTCGTCCTGATCGAGCAGGTGTTCAGCATCCCCGGCGTCTTCACGGGCATGCGGCGCGGGATCGCCGCCGGCGACTTCGACCTGCTGTTCGCGCTCACCGCCGTCGCGGCCGCGTTCGTGGCGATCGCGAGCATGATCGCCGACTTCGCGCTGCACTGGCTCGACCCGCGCATGAGGACCACCGGATGAGCGCCCGCGCCTGGGCGGGCTTCGCCGCGATGTCCCTGGTGTGGGGCATCCCCTACCTGTTCATCAAGGTCGCGGTCGACGGCGGCGCCTCGCCGGCCTTCATCGCCTGGGTGCGCGTCACGCTCGCGGCCGCGATCCTGCTCGCGCTCGCCTGGCGGGCCGGGCTGCTGCCCTCGCTGCGCGGCTCCTGGAAGTGGCTGCTCGCCTACGCGCTGGCGGAGATCGTCGTGCCCTTCCCGCTCATCGCGGTCGGCGAGCAGCACGTCTCCTCCGGCCTGGCGGCGGTCCTCATCGCCGCCGCGCCGCTGTTCGTCGCGCTGCTGGCGATCCGCTTCGACCCCGAGGAGAAGGCGACCGGCCGCCGCCTCGTCGGCCTCGTCGTCGGGCTCGCGGGCGTCGCCGTGCTGATGGGGATCGACGTGGCGGGCGAGACCGACGAGCTGCTCGGCGCGCTCGCGATCCTCGTCGCCGCGTTCGGCTACGCCGTCGGGCCGATGACGCTGAAGGCGAAGCTGCGCGAGCTCGACCCGCGCGCCACGATGGGCGCGAGCCTCGCGATCGCCGCGATCGTGCTGACGCCGTTCGCCGCGCTCTCGCCGCCGGAGGAGCGACTCGACACCGACGTGATCGTCGCGCTGCTCGTGCTCGGCATCGTCTGCACCGCGCTCGCGTTCGTGATCTTCGGCTGGCTGATCGCCGAGATCGGGCCGGGACGCGCGCTCGTCATCACCTACGTCAACCCGGTCGTCGCGGTCGCCCTCGGCGTGCTGATCCTCGACGAGCGGCCCGGCGCCGGGATGGTCGCCGGCCTGCTGCTGATCCTCGCCGGCTCGTGGCTCTCGACCGACGGGCGGCTGCCGCCCGGCGTGACCCGGCGCTTCAGTCGCCGGCGATCCGCAGGTCGAAGCCCGCTGGCGCATGAAGGTTGAGCATCCGCACCGGCGTGTCGGCGTGGTTGCTGAACCCGTGGCGCACGCCGGGCGGGACGAGCACGAACGTGCCCGGGCCGGCCACGACTTCCTCCTCGTCGTCGCCGACCACGAACGTCAGCTCGCCCTCGAGGATGTAGAACGCGTCGTCCTCGTCGGCGTGGACGTGCGGCTCGAGCGTGCGGTTCGCCTGGAACTCGATGATCCCGAACGTGAAGCGCGGGGTGTCGGCGGTGCGGGCCAGGAACTCGACGTTGCCGTGGCGCGTGCCCTCCCCGGGGCGCACGATGACTGCGCGTGACATGGCCGCGGACGCTAGCGTGCAGTTGGTGCGCGCCCTTGTCTGGCACGGCCCGCGGGAGATGTCGGTCGACGACATCCCCGACCTCGCGCCCGCGGCCGGCGAGGTGCTGCTCGAGCCGGAGGCGGTCGGGATCTGCGGCTCGGAGGTCGAGGGCTACCTCGGCGAGCAGGCCAACCGCACGCCGCCGCTGGTGATGGGCCACGAGTTCGCGGGCCGCGTCGTCGAGCTCGGCGACGGCGTCGACGAGCGCTGGCGCGGGCGGCGCGTCGCCGTCAACCCGCTGATCTCCGGCGGCGAGACCGTCGACGGCCTCGAGCAGCTCTCCGACCGCCGCGAGCTGATCGGCGTGCACCGCCCGGGCGGCTTCGCGGCCGCGGTGCAGGTACCGGTCCACCGCCTGCACGAGCTGCCCGAGGGCGTCGACGCGCGGCTCGGCGCGCTCGCCGAGCCACTCGCCAACGGCGTGCACGCGGCGCGGATCGGGCGCGCGGGCGTCGAGGCGGGCCCGGTGGAGCGCATCGTCGTGCTCGGCGCCGGCACGATCGGGCTGATGACCCTGCAGGCGGCGCTGCGCGGCGGCGCGAGCTGGGCCGGCGTGGTCGAGCTGCACCCCGCGCGCCGCGCCGCCGCGGAGGCGCTCGGCGCGGACGCGACGTACACCGCCGAGACGGTGCCCGGCGACGTCGACCTCGTGTTCGACGCCGTCGGCACCGAGGGCACGCGGCGGCTCGCGGTCGACCTCGTGCGCCCCGGCGGCTGCGCGATCCTCATCGGCCTCGCCACCGAGAGCACGACGCTGCGCTTCGACGAGGTCATCCGCCGCGGGCTGACCGTGCGCGGCGCCTACGCCTACAGCGACGCCGACTACGACGAGGCGCTGCAGTGGCTGCTCGACGGCCGCGCGGGGCTCGGCGAGCTCGAGCCGGTGCAGCCGCTCGACGCCGGGCCGGACGCGTTCGCGGAGCTCGCCGCGGGCCCCTCCGAGCGGCTGAAGGTGTTCCTCGCATGAGCGTCGCCGACGGCGCGCTGGCCGGGAAGACCGTCGCGGTGACCGGCGCCTCGAGCGGCATCGGCCTCGCCACCGCGCAACGGATCCACGACCTCGGCGCCTCCGTGACCGCGCTCGCGCGCCGCCGCGAGGCGATGGAGGAGGGGCTCGGCGACCGCGACGTCGACATCCGCGCGGTCGACGTCGGCGATCGCGAGGCGACCGCCGCCGCGCTCGACCACGAGTCGCTCGACGCGCTCGTGCTCGCCGCCGGCACCAACGTCAAGGACCGCGTGCTCGAGGAGCTCTCGCCCGAGAGCTGGGAGTCGCTGATGCGCACGAACCTCGACGGCATCTACCACTGCGTGCGCGCCGCGCTGCCCGCGCTCCGCGCCGCACAGGGCGTCGTGGTGATCGTCGGCTCGGTGTCGGGCTCGTGGCCCGACATCTCCGGGCCCGGCTACCAGGCGACGAAGGCGGGCGTGCTCGCGTTCGCCCGTGGCGCCACGCTCGAGGAGTTCGACCGCAAGACCGGCGTGCGCTTCTCGGTCGTCGCTCCGGGGGTGGTCGACACGCCGATCCTCGACAACCGGCCCAAGCCGCCGTCCGCCGAGGACCGCGCGATCGCGCTCAAGAGCGAGGACGTCGCCGAGGTGTGCGCGTTCCTGTGCGCGCTGCCGCCGGGCGTGCACGTGCCGGAGCTGACCGTGCTCCCCACCATGCTGCAGGCGCTCGGCCGGACGAGCTAGAGACGGATGATCGTGACGCCGGGCGGCCCGGCCTCGCCCATCGCGGCAAGCGCGGCCGGTGCCTCGTCGAGCCCGATCTCGCGCGTGACGAGGTCGCCGGGCCGGAGCGTCCCGGCCTCCACGAGCGCCAGCAGCTCCGGGTAGGCGCGCGCGGCCATGCCGTGCGAGCCCAGCAGCTCGAGCTCGCGGCCGATCACGAGGTCCATCGGCAGGCGCGGCGGCTCGGGCAGCAGCCCGACCTGGACGTGGCGCCCGCGCTTGCGCAGCCCGGCGATCGAGGCGGCGCAGGCCGCCTCGTGCCCGATCGCGTCGAGGCTCACATGGGCGCCGCCGCCGGTTGCCTCCCGCACGTCGTCACCTGCGCGCAGCGTCACCTCCGCGCCCGCCGCGCGCGCCGCCGCCAGCGCGCCGTCCGCCACGTCGACGCCGATCACCCGCGCTCCGAGCCCCGCGGCGATCATCACCGCCGACAGCCCGACGCCGCCGCAGCCGTGCACCGCCACCCACTCGCCCGGCCGCGCGCGGCCGACCTGCACGACCGCGCGGTAGGCGGTGGCGAAGCGGCAGCCGAGCCCGGCCGCCGCCGCGTCATCGACGCTCTCGGGCAGCGCGACGAGGTTGACGTCGGCCCAGTCGAGCGCGACGAGCTCGGCGAACGAGCCCCAGTGGGTGAAGCCCGGCTGGCGCTGGCGGTCGCAGACCTGCTCCTCGCCCGCGGCGCACTGCTCGCAGGCGCCGCACGCGCACACGAACGGCACCGTCACGCGCGCGCCGGGGCGCCACTTCTCCACCTCCGGCCCGACCGCTTCGATCACGCCCGCCAGCTCGTGCCCGGGGACGTGCGGGAACGCCGCGATGTCCGGGTCGTGGCCCATCCAGCCGTGCCAGTCCGAGCGGCAGAGGCCGGTCGCGGCCACCCGCACCACCGCGCCGTGCGCCGGCGGCTCCGGGTCGGCCACGGCGTCGACGCGCGGCTCCGCCTCGAACGCGTCGTAGACCACGGCCCGCATCGGGCCCGAGGCTACTCGGACAGGCTCTTGTCGATGCCGTCGAGCGCGTAGGGGATCGACAGCACCGAGTTGAAGGCGACCGCCGCGCCGAGCTGGTTCGACGTGTAGTAGGGCAGGTCGACCACGCGGCCCTCGCGCGCGACGTCGAGCTTGCTGAACAGGTCGTCCTTGTCGAGCCGCTTGCGGGCGGGCCCGTCGATGAGCAGGAACAGGCGGTCGACGTCGAGCAGGTCGACACGCTCCTTGGCGACCTCCGTGCCGAACGTCTTGCCGGCGAGCTTGTCGATCTCGGCCGACGGCTGGTAGCCGAGCTCGCCCAGGAACTGGCCGCGCAGGTCCTTGGAGCTGAACGGGTAGTAGCTCTTGGGCGCCTCGCCGGCGTCGACCACGAGCCCGACCTCCTCGGCCGCCTCGGGGTGCGCCTTGCGGAACGCGGCGAAGCGGTCCTCGGTCTCCTTGATCAGCCGCTCCCCCTCGTCGACGCGGCCGACCGCCTTGGCGGCCGTGCGCGTCATGTCGCGCCACGGCGTCGCGTAGGGGTCGCCCTTGGCCTGCGCGACGGTCGGCGCGATCTGCGAGAGCTTGTCGTAGTCGCCCTGCTTGAGCTCCGCGTAGAGGCCGAGGATCAGGTCCGGCCGCTGGGCGGCGACGCGCTCGAAGTTGATCTCGTAGGACTCGCTGCTGACGACGGCGGCCGGCTTGCCGCCCCAGGCCTTCTCCTCCCACGGCCACTTGCCGTAGGTGCCCTGCCCGAACCAGTCCATCGCGCCGACCGGCTTCACGCCCATGGCCAGCAGCGGCTCCTGGTCGGTGTAGCCGACGACGACGACCCGCTTCGGCTCGGCGGGGATCGTCGTGGTGCCGAGCGCGTGCTCGAGCTTGACCGGGAAGCCCTTGGCGGCCTCGGCCTGCGAGCCGCCCGAGCTGCTGTCGTCCTCGCCGCAGGCGGCGATCGCGAGCACGACGATCAGGCCCAGCGCCGCGAGAAGACGTTTCCCCACTGCCACGTTAGGGCACCCTAACACGACCATCGTTAGGGTGCCCTAACCCATGAATCACGAAACTGATCCGTCCGCCCGCGCGCTCTCCCGCCGCGGATTCCTCGCCACTGTCGGCGCCGCCGGCGTCGGTCTCGGGCTTGCCGCGTGCGGCAGCTCCGAGAGCGACGCGCCGTCGCGCGACAGCGCCGCGGCAAGCGGCGACTTCCCTGCCGAGGTCCCCCACAAGTACGGGATGACCACCATCGAGCAGGCGCCCAAGCGCGTCGCCACCTACGGCGGCGGCGATGTCGACACGCTGCTCGCGCTCGGCATCACGCCGGTGCTCGTGCCGGACATCGACCCGCGCTGGAAGCAGGACGGCGGCGTCGCGCCGTGGTCGCGCGAGCGCCTCCAGGGCGACAAGCCGGTCGTCGCCAGCAACCAGGAGCTCGAGTTCGAGAAGGTCGCGGCCACGCAGCCCGACCTCATCACCGCCGTCGAGTACGACCTCAAGAAGCCGGACTACACGAAGCTCTCCGACCTCGCCCCGACCGTCCCGCCGCCCAAGGGCTTCGCGCCCTACACGGTGCCGTGGGACACGATGGCGGTCCAGGTCGGCGCCTCGCTCGGGCGCACGGCCGACGCCGAGAAGCTCGTGAAGCAGACCAAGGACGCGATCGCCAAGGAGGCGAAGGCGAACCCGAAGTTCGGGCAGAGCCAGGCCGTCCTGATCGACCCCGACGACGACGGCGGCGTCTACATCTTCGCCGAGGACGACGTCCGCACGCGCTTCCTCGGCGACCTCGGCTTCACCATGCCGGCCGAGATCGAGAAGCTCTTCAAGGGCCAGTTCTACGCGCAGATCAGCGCCGAGCGGCTCGACCTCCTCGACCTCGCCGACGTGCTCATCCTCGTCGCCGTGCGCAAGCCGCAGGTGAAGCAGCTCACCTCCTCGCGCAGCTACAAGAACCTCGCGGCGGTCAAGGAGAAGCGGCTGGTGACCATCGACGACCCCGACCTCGCGATCGCGATGTCGTACTCGTCGGTTGCATCCACGCCGTACCAGCTGCGCGAGGTCGTCCCGCGCCTGCGTGAAGCCCTGGCGTGACCCGGCGCGCGACCGGGCTCGCGCTGATCGTCGCGGGGCTGGCGCTGGTGCTCCTGCTGAGCGTCAGCGTCGGCGCGCGGCCGATCCCGATCGACCGCGTGTGGGGGCTGGTGTGGAGCCCGGACGGGTCGGACGACGCGATCATCGTCCACGACCTGCGGATCCCGCGCACGATCCTCGGGCTGATCGTCGGCATGGCGCTCGGCGTCGGCGGGGCATTGATGCAGGGGCTGACGCGCAACCCGCTGGCGGACCCGGGCCTGCTGGGCGTCAACGCGGGTGCTGCGGCGGCGGTGGTCACGGCCACGGCGCTGTTCGGGATCGTCAGCCCGCTGATCTACGTGTGGTTCGCGTTCGTGGGCGCGGCGATCGCCTCGGTCGTGGTCTACGGCGTGGGCACGGCGGGCCGCAGCGGCGCCACGCCGGTGCGGCTGGCGCTCGCGGGCACGGCGATCAGCTTCGCGCTCATCGCCTACGTCCAGGGGCTCACGCTGATCGACCGCGAGACGCTCGACCAGTACCGCTTCTGGGAGGTCGGCGCGCTGGCCGGCCACCCGCCGTCGCTCAACTGGCAGATCGCGCCCTTCGTGCTCGTCGGCCTCGTGCTGGCGTTCGCCCTCGGCCGCCCGCTCAACGCGATCGGGCTCGGGGACGAGGCCGGCAGGGCGCTGGGTGCGGGCCTGGCCCGCACGCGCGTCCTCTGCGGCGTGGCGATCATGCTGCTGTGCGGCACGGCGACCGCGGCCGCGGGCCCGATCGTGTTCGTCGGCCTGACCGTGCCGCACGTGGCGCGCGCGATCACCGGCCCGGACCAGCGCTGGGTGCTGCCCTACTCGGCGCTGCTGGCGCCGGTGATGCTGCTGGGCGCCGACGTGGTCGGCCGTGTCGTCAACCGCCCGGGCGAGCTCGAGGTGGGGATCGTCAGCGCGCTGATCGGCGCACCCGTGTTCATCGCGATCGTCCGCCGGCGGCGGATCGCGCAGCTGTGACCCGCTCCGTCGCGGTCGGCGGCGTCCTCGGGGCGGCGCTGTTCGCGCTCCTCGTCATCTCGGTCGGCACCGGCGAGATCGCCATCCCGCCCGACGAGGTGATCGCGACGCTGTTCGGCGGCGGCGACCGTGCGACCAGCTTCGTGATCGAGACGCTGCGGCTCCCGCGCGCGCTGTGCGGGCTGCTGATCGGGCTCGCGCTCGGCGCCTCCGGCGCGATCTTCCAGAGCCTCACGCGCAACCCGCTCGGCAGCCCGGACATCGTGGGCTTCGTGCAGGGCGCGGCGGTCGGCGCCGTGCTCGAGATCGTCGTGTTCGGCGGCGGCACGTTCGCGATCGCCGCCGGGGCGGTCGTCGGCGGCGTCGCCACCGCCGTGGTCGTCTACGCGCTCTCGTTCCGCGGCGGCGCGTCCGGCTACCGGCTGATCCTCATCGGCATCGGCGTCAGCTTCATGCTCATCGCCGTGACCGACTACCTGCTGACCCGCTCGACGCTCGAGGAGGCACAGGCCGCCAACGTCTGGCTGACCGGCTCGCTCAACGGCCGCGGCTGGGAGCACGTGCGCCCGATCGCGGCCGCGCTCGTCGTGCTCGGCCCGATCGTGTGGCTGCTCGGCCGCGAGCTGCGGATGCTCGAGCTCGGCGACGAGACGGCGCGCGCGCTCGGGGTCGGGGTCGAGCGGTCGCGGCTGGCGCTCGTGTTCGTCGCCGTCGCGCTGACCGCGGTGGCGACCGCCTCGGCGGGCCCGATCGTCTTCGTCGCGCTCGCCGGGCCGCAGATCGCGCGCCGGCTCACGCACGCCAGCGGGCCCAACGTGGCCGCCGCGGCCCTGACGGGTGCCGTGCTCCTGCTCGGGGCCGACTGCGCGACCCAGCGCATCCCCGGCGACGTGCAGCTGCCGGTGGGCGTGCTGACCGGCGTCCTCGGCGGCATCTACCTGACCTGGCTGCTGACCCGCGAGTGGCGGCGAGGGACCTCATGAGCCGCCTGGAGGCGCACGGCCTCACGCTCGCCTACGACCAGCGCGTCGTCTCCGAGGCGCTCGACGTGGCGATCCCCGACGACTCGTTCACCTGCATCGTGGGGCCGAACGCCTGCGGCAAGTCGACGCTGCTGCGCGGGCTCGCGCGCATGATGAAGCCGAAGGCGGGGACGGTGATCCTCGACGGCCAGGCGATCGGCACGCTGCCGTCGAAGGAGGTCGCGCGGCGGCTCGGGCTGCTGCCGCAGAGCCCGATCGCGCCCGACGCCATCACGGTCTCCGACCTCGTCGGCCGCGGCCGCTACCCGCACCAGGGAATCCTGCGCCAGTGGTCCGACGAGGACAAGCGGGCGGTGGCGAGCGCGATGCAGCGCACCGCGGTCGACGACCTCGCCAACCGATCCGTCGACGAGCTGTCCGGCGGCCAGCGCCAGCGCGTGTGGCTGGCGATGGTGCTCGCCCAGCAGACGCCGCTGCTGCTGCTCGACGAGCCGACGACGTTCCTCGACATCGCCCACCAGCTCGAGGTGCTCGACCTGTGCGCCGACCTGCACACGCACGGCCACACGGTCGTGACCGTGCTCCACGACCTCAACCACGCCTGCCGCTACGCGACCCACCTGATCGCCATGGTCGAGGGGAAGATCGTGGCCGAGGGCGATCCGGCGGAGATCGTCGACGCCGCGCTCGTCGAGCGCGTCTTCGGCCTCCGCTGCCGTGTCATCCCCGACCCGGAGACGGGGCTGCCGCTGGTGGTCCCGGCGCGCAAGTGACGCGGCCGTTCCCGCTCCACGCCGGCGTCGCCAGCGTCGCGGAGATCCGCAGGCTGACGCCGAACATGACGCGCTTCACGCTCCACGACCCCAAGTTCGCCGAGCCCGGGATCGAGCAGCCCGGCGAGATCCTCACGCTCGGCTGGCCGATGGACGGCGAGGCGCTCGTGCTGCCGCAGCACGGCTGGCGCTTCCCCGACGGCAAGCCGGAGCAGCACTGGCGCAACTTCAGCGTCCGCAGCTTCGACCCCGAGCACGCGACGATCGACGTCGACGTCTTCCTGCACGGCGACATCGGGCGCGCCTCGGCGTGGGCGCTCCGCGCGTCGGTCGGCGACCCGGTCGGCTTCGCCGGCCCGCGCACGCACTGGGAGCCCGACCCGGAGGCGCGCTGGACGCTGCTGGTCGCCGACGAGACCGGCCTGCCCGCGTTGCTGGCGATCCTCGAGACGCTGCCGCCCGGGCACCGCGCGATCGCGCTCGTCGAGGTGGAGAGTGAGGAGGAGCGCCAGGAGGTCGAGTCGCGCGCGGCGGTCGACCTGCGCTGGATCTCTCGCGATGGGCGCCCGGCGGGCACGACCAGCGTGCTCGTCGACGCGCTGCGGCGACTCCGGCTCCCGCCCGAGCGCGGCCAGGGGTGGGGCGGCGGCGAGGCGCTGTCGATGCGCGACATCCGGCGCCATCTCGTCGCCAACTGCCCGTCGATCGCCTCCTCGCTGAAGATCATGGGCTACTGGAAGCACCGCGAGACGCCCGAGGACGTCGACTACTAGCCGCCAGTTTCGGTCGACCCGCCCGTTTACGGGGTATCGGCAACGGACCAACAGGGGGTCAACCTTCAATGCACCGGCGTCGCTTCGCCGTCCTCGTCTGCGCTCTCGTCGTCGCCTGTGTGGCGCCGGCCGCCGCCTCCGCGGCCCCGACCTGGGCGCCCGCCTCCAACGCGCCCATCCATCCCGGCGTGATGACGTTCACCGAAGGTGGCCAGTGCACGGCCAACTTCGTCTTCCACGACGCCTCCAACGTCTACATCGGCCAGGCCGCCCACTGCTCCGGCACCGGCACGGCCACCGAGACCGACGGCTGCGACTCGGGCTCGCTCCCGATCGGGACGCCCGTCGAGGTCGACGGCGCGACCCAGCCCGGCACGCTCGTCTACAACTCGTGGATCACCATGCAGTCCAAGGGCGAGACCGACCCCGACACCTGCGCGTACAACGACTTCGCGCTGGTCAGGCTGAACCCCGCGGACGCGGGCAAGGTCAACCCGTCGATCCCGCACTGGGGCGGCCCGAACGCCGTCGGCGCGACGACCGTGCTGCGCGACAAGGTCTACTCGTACGGCAACTCGAGCCTGCGCCAGGGCATCGCGCAGCTGAGCCCGAAGGAGGGCTACAGCCTCGGCGACGAGGGCGGCGGCTGGACCCACACCGTCTACACGGTGACCCCGGGTATCCCGGGTGACTCCGGCAGCGCCTTCCTGTCGAAGACGGGCGCCGCGCTCGGCACGCTGAGCACGGTGGCGATCGCGCCGGTGACCGGCTCCAACGGCGTCGGCGACCTCGCCAAGGAGCTCAACTACATGAAGGCCAACAGCTCGCTGGGCGCCGTGCAGCTCGCGCTCGGCACCGAGCCGTTCCAGGCCGGCCCGCTTCCGTAGGGACCGCAGCTGGTCCGGGTCGCCGACATCGAGCTCCACGTCGAGGAGCGTGGTGACGGCGACCCGCCGCTGCTGCTGATCGCCGGCATCCCGGCGATCGCCAACGACTGGGCCACGCTGGCGGAGCGGCTGGCGGGCGCCCGCCGCGTCGTCGCCTACGACAACCGCGGCTCCGGGCGCTCGACGGTCACGCCCGCCCCCTACTCCACGCGCGGGCTCGCGGCCGACGCCGCGGGGCTGCTCGACGCGCTGGGGATCGAGCGCGCCGACGTCTTCGGCATGTCGCTCGGCGGCATGATCGCCCAGGAGCTCGCGCTCGGATGGCCGCAGCGCGTGCGGCGGCTGATCCTCGGCTGCACCCACGCCGGCCTCGAGCACGCGGCGCCGCAGCCGCGCGAGACGGGGCGCGCGTTCGCGCTGCGCACCGACGACTGGGGCGAGCGCATGCGCGCGCTCGCGCCGTTCGCGTTCGCGCGCGGGGTCGACGCGGCGACGCTCGACGCGTTCATCGCCAAGAAGTCGGGCGACGTCCAGGACCCGGAGGGCTACCGCGGGCAGATCGCTGCGGCGCTCGGCCACGACGCCTACGAGCGGCTGCCCGGGCTGCGCGCGCCGACGCTGGTGATGACCGGCGACGACGACCAGGTGATCCCCGCGGCGAGCAGCGACGTGCTGCAGGAGCGGATCCCCGGCGCCCGGCTCGCGGTGCTCCCGGGCGCCGGCCACCTGTTTTTCCTCGAGCAGCCCGAGCGGACCGCCGTGGCGATCGAGGCGTTCCTGGCCTAGCCGAGCCGGCCCTGCTGCTCGCGGTAGGCGGGCCGCAGCTCGGTCCAGCGCGTCTGCCAATCCGCGACCGGCCGGCCGGAGAGGTGCGCGGCGAGGTCCTCGACGTGCGCCTGCCAGCCGGCGCCGTGCGCGTCGGCCTCGTCGAGCGGAAGCCCGCGCTCCTCGACCACCAGGAGGGTCCGGCCACCGTCGGCGGTGAGCTCGGCCTCGATCACGGTCTGGTCGGCCTCGCCGGGCGACAGGATCACCGACAGCCGCCGCGGCGGTTCGCACACCTCGACCCGTCCGCGCCCGGCCCAGCCGCTGGTGAAGCGGGCCGAGAACTCGCCGCCGAGCCGGAGGTCGCCGTCGACCTCGGCGACCCAGCGGGCCAGCCGGCCGGGGTCGGTGAGCGCCGACCACACGTCGTCGACGCCGGTGTCGAAGCGATCCTCGATCCGGACCACGGCCTTGCCGTCCTGGACCCGCAGCGACCCCAGCAGCTCAGTCATCACGTCTCCTCTTCCCGCGGGCGACCTCGGTATGCAGCGCGTCGAACCGCTGCTCCCACAGCCCGCGACAGCGCTCGATCCATTCGTCGGCCTCGGCCAGCGGCTCGGGCCGGAGGCTGTACACCCGCCGTTGCCCCTCGCTCCGCGCCTCCACCAGCCCGGCCTCGCGCAGCACGCGCAGGTGCCGCGACACCCCGGGCCGGGCGATCGGCAGCAAGGCGGCCAGCTCGCCGGCCGTCGCGTGCTGCTCGCTCAGGGCCTCCAGCAGGGTGCGCCGACTGCCGTCCGACAGGGCATGGAAGACCGCATCCACAGCGGAAGCGTACCAGGCTGGTTACGTATCGTGGTGGGTACGGAAGTCGGCGTCCTAGAGTGTTAGGTCGCCCTAATGGCCCGTACCCCTCGCATAGCCGTCGTCGAGGCCGTCGAACGCCTCACGCCGCAGATGATCCGCATCGTCTTCGGCGGCGACGGGCTGGCCGGGTTCGGCGCCGGAGAGTTCACCGATCACTACGTGAAGCTGCAGTTCCCGGACGGCGACCGCACGCGCGTTCGCACCTACACGGTGCAGGAGTGGGACGGCTCGCGGCTGACGATCGACTTCGTCGTCCACGGGTCCGAGGGCGTCGCGGGGCCGTGGGCGCTGCGCGCGCAGCCCGGCGACACGCTGGCGATGATGGGCCCGGGCGGCGCGTACGCGCCGTCGCCCGACGCCGACTGGCACCTGATGGTGGGCGATCCGAGCGTGGTCCCCGCCATCTCCGCCTCGCTGGCCCGCGTGCCGGAGGGGCGGCCCGTCCACGTGCTGCTGCAGGTCGGCGGGCCGGAGGACGAGGTCGCGCTCGACTCGCCCGGGGACCTGCGGGTGCAGTGGCTGCACGAGCGCGGCGATGCCGTGCTCGCCGACGCGATCCGCGCGCTCGACTGGGGCGACGGCGAGGTCCATGCGTTCGTGCACGGCGAGGCGTCGTCGGTGCGCGAGGTGCGCCGGCTGCTCCTCGGCGAGCGCGGCCTGTCGCGGGAGTCGGTCTCGATCTCCGGCTACTGGAAGCGCACGCGCACCGAGGAGGGCTGGCGCGAGGACAAGCCGGAGTGGAACCGGCTCGTCGAGGAGGACCTCGCCGCCGCCTAGGCCGGCGACGGCTCCACGCGCAGCAGCCGCGCCGACCAGCGCGGCAGCCACCAGTTCCACCGCCCCATCAGCGAGATCACCGCGGGCACGATCAGCGCGCGGATGATCGTCGCGTCGATCAGGATGCCGGCCGCCAGCCCGGTGGCGAGCATCTTCACCTCCGTCTCCGGCCCTGCGGCCATCGACGTGAAGGTGAGGAACAGGATCAGCGCGGCGCTCGTCACGAGCCGGCCGGTGCGGCCGATGCCGCGCACCACCGCCGCGTGGGTCGAGCCCGTGCGGTCGTACTCCTCGCGCATGCGGGCGAGGATGAACACCTCGTAATCCATCGACAGCCCGAACAGGAAGGCGAAGATGATCAGCGGCATCCACGCGGGCACGGCGCCCGTGGCGTCGATGCCCCAGATCAGCTCCGAGCCGTAGCCGTACTGCCAGACGAGCACGACCACGCCCCACGCGGCGCCGACGCTGAGGACGTTGAGGATGATCGCCTTCAGCGGCAGCAGCAGCGAGCGGAACGCGCGCGCGAGCAGGATGAACGTGGTGACCCCGATCAGCGCGAGGATCAGCGGGAAGCTGCCGTAGATCGCGTCGATGAAGTCGCTGTTGGCGGCCGGCGCACCGCCGACGCGCACGTCCGGCCCGGTGGCGTGGGCGGCGTCGCGCACCTCCGTGAGCGTGGCGCCGCCTGCGTCGGTGCCGCTGTCGGGGCTCGGGACCGCGTCGACGATCACCGTGCCATCGCGGCGCCAGTCGGCGGCGGCGGGCGCAAACGCGCCGTGGATGCCGTCGACCCCGTCGAGCGCCGAGGCGACCTTGTCCGGGTCGGTCCCGCCGTCGATGAGGATCTCGTGCGGGAGCAGGGCGCCCTCGCCGATGCCGGAGTCCTTGAGCGCCTCGAGCCCGGTCTTGGCGCTGCCGGACTTCGCGATCGTCGACGCGTCGGAGGTCCCGAGCTGGAGCGCGAACGCGGCGCCCGCCAGCGCGGCGATCGTCAGCAGCCCGGCGGTGGCCGCCGTCCAGCGGCGGCGCGAGACGGCCTCGGCCCAGCGCGTCCAGGCGCGGCTCGCCTTGTCGTCGGTGCGCTTGTGCGGCCAGTCGAGCCGCGTCCCGAACGTCGACAGCACGATCGGGAGCAGCGTGATGGCGACGACGGTCGAGACGAGCGGGATCAGCATCCCGCCGTAGCCCATCGAGCGCAGGAACGGCACCGGCAGCGCGAACAGCGCGAACAGCCCGATGGCGACGGTGAGGCCACTGAACACGACCGCGCGGCCGGCGGTGTCCATCGCCCGCTGCACCGCCTCGTCGCCGGTGTGGCCGTGCGCGCGCTCTTCACGCCAGCGCGACACGACCAGCAGCGAGTAGTCGATCGCCACGCCGAGCCCGATCAGCGCGATCAGGAACTGCACGACCGGCGACACCGCGGTCAGCTCGGTCAGGCCGAGCAGCAGCACGAAGCTGGTCATGATCGACACCACCGCCATCACGAGCGGGACGACCGCCAGCGCGGAGGCGAACACGAACAGCAGCACGGCCAGCGCGCCGATCCCGCCGATCACCGCCTCGGCGAGCAGCCCGGGGCCGTCGTTGTTGCCGCCGCTCTCCTCGGCGAGCGCGTCGAAGCCGGTCACGTGCACGGGCGCGCCGCCGACGGTGGCGCCCCGCAGGGCGGCGCTGGCCTTGCGCGCCGCCTCGGTGTTGGTGCCGAAGTCGTCGCGGTCGGCGCCGGTCGGGTAGACGAGCGCGTAGACGGTGTGGCCGTCGCGGGAGACGAACGCGCGGTCGCCGGTCGAGGGATAGGACGCGACGCGGGCGCCGGGGAGCGCGCGCTCGAGCGTCGCATCGACCTTGGCGAGGTCGGCGCGCACGCCCGGCGACTCGACGGTCTTGCCGGCGGGGAGCGAGATCACCGGCAGCAGCGGCATGGCCTCGCCGCCGGTGCCCGCATAGCGCTTGGCGATCTCGGCGTTGGTGATCGAGCCCTCCTTGTCGGGGATCGAGAACTCGAGGGTGAGTGCGCGGGTCGCCGGCCCCGCCGCGGCCACTCCGGCCACGGTCATGGCGATCCAGAAGGCGACGACGAGACGCTTGTGGGAGAGGACCCAGCGGGTGAGGGAGGACATGCCGCCGAGCCTCCCGCGCGGCCGGGGCACTGCATATCGGGAATGTCCCTAGGGCATCCCCCAGGTTTCACCTAGTGGTCGTGAAGCCCAGGATCAGCTGCGCGGTCTCGAGCGGGACGTCGAGTTGCGGGCAATGGCCGACGCCGTCGAGCTCGACCCAGTCGGCGTGCGGGAGCCAGTCGTCGAGGAAGCGGCGAGCGGCCGACGGCCACGGCAGCAGCTTGTCCTCGGTGCCCCACACGATCCGCACGGGGCACTCGATCTTCTCGGCGTCGAGCTGATAGCCCTCGCGCTTCGCGAACTCGCTCATCGGCACCACGCCTTCGCAGGCGGCGACGCCGCGGGTCTGGTGGGCGAGCAGCTCGGCGGGGATGTGCTCGTAGTTGACGGTCGTGTAGAGCGTGGCGCGGCGCTTGCCCTCGGGGCTGGCGAGGAGCCGGTCGGCGTGCGGCGCGATCGCCTTGACCTGCCGCTGGAGCTCGGGGAAGAAGTCGGCGGTCTGCTTGTAGGAGTCGTCGCCCTTCGCCCAGCCGCCGCCGGGGGCGAGCGCCACGACCGAGCGCGCGCGGCCGCGGGCGGCCAGCTGCAGCGCGAACCAGCCGCCGAGCGAGTTGCCGGCGATGTGCGCGGTCTCGAAGCCCGCCTCGTCCATGGCCTGCTCCAGCAGGTCGACGCCCAGGTTGCGGGTGACGGGCCCGTCGAGCGGAGGACCGCCGGCGTGGCCGACGAGCGCGGGCGCCAGCACGTCGTGGTGGCGCTCGAGCTCCGGGAGGACGAGGTCCCAGGTGCGCACGCAATCCACGAAGCCGTGGATCAGGACGAGCGGCGGCCCGGAGCCGCCGCGGTGCTGGGAGGCAAAGGACACGCGCCGAGGGTAGTGCGGGAAACTCAAGCGATGCGCAGGGGCGCGCCGACACGCATGGGTATGAGAGCCGTTGTCGCGGCCCTGCTGCTGGTCCTCGCGGTGGCGGTCCCCGCGGACGCCAAGCTGCGCCCGGTCGGCAAGCTGAAGGCGAAGCCCGGCGCCTCGACCGTGCGGCTGACGTGGAAGGACCGCTCGCGCGGCGAGACGCGCTACGTGGTCCGGCGCGCCGGGCGCAAGGTGCGGCTGAAGAAGAACCGGCGGCGCTTCGTCGACCGGCGCGTGAAGCCCGCGACCCGCTACCGCTACTCCGTGCGCGCGTGCAAGCGCAAGCGCTGCGCGAAGGTGCGGCGGGTGACGGTGCGGACGAAGGCGCCCGGCGCCGCGCCCGCGCCGGGTGTTGGAGGCGGCGGGGGCGACGGCTCGTTCGCCGGCAGCCCGACGATCGGCGGCTGCCCGATCTTCCCCAACGACAACCCGTGGAACACGGACGTGTCGAACTACCCGGTCGACACCGCGCACGGCTACATCGGGTCGCTCGGCTCGATGACGCTGTGGCCCGACTTCGGCGGCGGCGGCCAGTACGGCATCCCCTACGTCAGCGTCCCCTTCACCCAGCCGCTCGTGCCCGTCACCTTCGAGGTGGCCGACGAGTCCGATCCCGGCCCGTACCCGATCCCGCCCGACGCGCCGGTCGAGAACGGCGGCGATCGCCACGTGCTCACGCTCCGGCAGGGCGACTGCAAGCTGTTCGAGCTGTTCGCCGCCGAGCGCTCCGGCAACGGCTGGAGCGCGTACAGCGGCGCGGTCTGGGACCTTCGGAGCAATGCCCTCCGGCCCGAGCGCTGGACGTCCGCGGACGCGGCCGGCCTGCCGATGCTGCCCGGCCTGGCGCGGCGCGATGAAGCCGACAGCGGCGTCATCCGCCACGCGCTCCGCATCACCGTTCCGGTGACGCAGAAGGCCTACATCCACCCGGCCACGCACTGGGCGTCGGACAACACCGACACGAACCAGCCGCCGATGGGGCTCCGCGTGCGGCTGAAGGCGAGCTACGACATCAGCGGGCTGCGCGGCCACGCGCGCGCGGTGGCGCAGGCGCTCAAGACCTACGGCGCGCTGGTGGCCGACAACGCGGGCTCCTCGCGCGTGTACGTCGGCGGCGCGGTCGACCCGGGCTGGGACGACGAGGCGCTGAACGGGATCAAGACGATTCCCGCGAGTGCCTTGGAAGCGGTCCAGACCGGGCCCGTCGTCCGGCCCTAGCCTTTCAGTAGGCCCTTCACCATCCGCTCGGCGAGGTCGTCGTCGTGGCGCGTGCGCCCGGCGACGCCGATGGCGAGCCCCTCGACCGCCGACAGGTAGGCCGCGGCCAGGTCCTTGGCGGGCGGCCCGGGCGGGATCGACCCGGAGCGCCGCCCGCGCCGGATCAGCTGCTCGACCCGCGTCCGCAGCGAGGCCGCGATCTCCCACACCGCGCGGCCGACCGGGTGGTCGCGCTCGGAGAACTCGACGCGCAGCGACATCATCACGCCGCCCTGGCCGCCGCGGCAGTAGGCGACGTGCCCGCGGGCGAGGGTGATCAGCGTGTCGTAGGGGTCGTCGCCGGCGTCGGCCAGCGAGCCGACCTGCTCCTTCCAGGTCTCCCACACCCACTCGACCACGGCGAGCGCGAGCGCCTCCTTGTCCTCGAACAGGTGGTAGAGCGCGCCGCGCGTGTAGCCGGCCTCGGCGGCGACGTCAGCGAGCACGAGGTTGCCGTAGCCGGAGCGGGAGAGCCCGCGCGCGGCCGCCTGCAGGAGCGCGCCGCGCGTCTCCGCGCGGCGGTCGGCCTGGGTGCGGCGCTTGCTTACATTCATACGTGTATGTATGATACTCCACATGCAACTGTCGGACAGCGCCCACACCGCCCTCCCCTGGCGCATCCACGAGCTCACCCCCGACTTCGAGCTCGAGGACGTGTGGGCGCTGCCGACGCCCGGCGGCCCGGACGACTTCCCGCGGCTGGTCGAGCTGTTCACGGCGTTCGAGCCGGAGCGCGGCTCGGTGTTCGTGCGTGCGCTGTTCGCGCTGCGCTGGAAGATCGGGGGCCTGCTCGGCTGGGACCGCGACGACGCCGGCCTCGGCACCCGGGTCCCGACGCTCCGCGACCGCCTGCCCGCCGACCTGCGCGACGGCCCGACGGGACCGTCGTCCGACGATCACCCCTTCCGGTCGCTCTACCTGCTCGACGACGAGTGGGCGACGGAGATCGCGAACCAGACCGTCCACGGCGTGCTCCACCTCGGCTGGGTCCCGGACGGCACCGGCGGCTACCGCGGCCAGATGGCGGTGCTGGTGAAGCCCAACGGGCTCTTCGGCCGCGCGTACATGGCGGCGATCGGCCCGTTCCGGCACCTCCTCGTCTACCCGACGATGCTGCGCCAGATCGGGCGCCAGTGGGACGAGCGGGTCCCGGCGCTCGCGTGACGGAGATCGCGTCTAGCAGTTGACACTTATATAAGTCGATCGTGATACGCTGGTGCGGTGCACGCGTTCGACGTCCTCGGCGACCCGGTCCGCAGGCGCATCCTCGAGCTGCTCGCCGGCGGTGAGCACTCGTCGGGCGCGGTGACGGAGACCATCCGCTCCGAGTTCGGGATCACCCAGCCCGCGGTCTCGCAGCACCTCCGGGTGCTGCGTGAAGCGGGGTTCGCGACGGTGCGGCCCGAGGGCGCGCGCCGTTTGTACGCGGTCAACCCGGAACCGCTGCGCGACGTCGACGCCTGGCTCGACCACTTCCGCGCGTTCTGGACGCCACACCTGGACGCGCTCGACACCGAGATCGCCCGAGGCCGCCGGCAACGCCGGCTCCGAGACGAGAGGAGCACCCCATGATCGACGTCAGCCATGAGATCAGCAGCATCGACCGCGAGGTCGGCAGCCGGACGCTGGAGGCCGGCGAAGCTCGCACCATCGTGGTCTCGCGCGTGTACGACACGCCGCCCGAGGACCTGTGGGACGCGTGCACGAACCCCGAGCGCATCGCCCGCTGGTTCCTCCCGATCTCCGGCGACCTGCGCGAGGGCGGCCGCTACGAGCTCGAGGGCAACGCGTCGGGGACGATCTCGCGCTGCCAGCCGCCGGAGAGCGTGGACGCGACGTGGGAGTTCGGCGGCCAGGTCTCATGGGTCGAGCTCCGCCTCGCGCCCGAGGGCGAGGGTCGCACGCGCTTCACGCTCGAGCACATCGCGCACGTCGAGGACGAGCTGTGGGCGCAGTTCGGCCCGGGCGCCACGGGCGTCGGCTGGGACCAGGGCATCCTCGGGTTGAGTCTGTACCTCGCGGGCGGAGAGGATCTCCCCGAGCGCGACGCGATCGAGGCCTGGCAGCTGTCCGACGTCGGCCGCGAGTTCGCGTCGCAGTCCAGCGAGCGCTGGGCCGACGCGAGCATCGCCGCGGGCACCGACGAGGCAGCGGCGCGGTCAGCCGCGGCGCGGACGACCGACTTCTACACCGGCGAGCCGGCGGCCTAGTCAGCCGCAGGCGGCGGGGGCGCTGTGCGAGCGCAGCGTGCGCTCGAACGCGACGGGGCGCGACGTCATGACGCCGTCGACGCACTGGTCGATCAGCGTTCGCCAGGTGGCGACGGACTCGCCGTCGTCGGACAGCCACGTGTGCCAGGCGAAGCCCTCGCGGTGCGCGCGGGCGACGTTCTCGGCCGTGGTGATGGGGATCCGCTGGCCTCCGGTCTCGTACGTGATCGGCAGCTGGAAGGCCGCCACGCCGGCGCCCGGCGACGCGCCCCCCAGCAGCCACGCCGCCGCGCCGTCGATCCCCGGCGCGAGCGCGATCTCCGGGGCGAGCGCGTGGAAGCGGTCGACGGCCTTCTGGCGGAACGAGGCGACGATGATGTCGCGCCGGTCGACGCCCCGCAGCAGCTTCGCGAGCGTCTCCGCGTTGCGCACGTACTCGGCCGTCTCCTCCTGCTTCGTGCGCGCCTTGATCTCGACCGTGATCGGCGTGCGCGGGAACGCGCGCAGCACCTCGCGGAGCGTCGGCACGCGGAAGGCCTTCCGGGTGAAGCCTCGCGGCGGCCGGCGCTGGCCGGTGGCCACGCCGCGCAGGCGATAGGCGGAGCGCGGGAGCCCGTGGCGGTAGGGATCGTCCCGGCCGCGAGCGAACCAATACGCCGCGTCGAGCTTGCGCAGCTTCCGCAGCGTGTGCGACGCGACCGTCCCGCGGCCGTTGGTCGTCCGGTTCACGGTCGTGTCGTGCATCACGACGACCTCGCCGTCGCGCGTGACGCCGACGTCGAGCTCCAGCATGTCGGCACCCGCGCGGACCGAGCGCTTGAACGCGTAGAGCGTGTTCGAGGGGAACTCGGACTCGCCGCCCTGGTGCGCGATGTTGAGCACGCGCCGCTCGAGCCAGGGATTCTGGGCGGAGGCTCCGGCCGGAATAAGCGCCAGCGCGGCGACGGCGAGCAGTGGGATGAGCAGGGCGGTGCGCACGAAGGCGGCGACGATAGCGCCTGGCGGGAGCCACTCAGGCCAGGTTCGTCAAATGGTCGACCTACGGCAGCCAGCCCCCAGGATCATCGGAAGTGGCTCGCCTGTGGTGCTGGGCCGCCGCCGCGTCGGCGCGGCGCTCCGCGCTGTAGGGATTGTCCCGTTCCAGGGACATCTGCTTCTCGGCCGCGCGCTCGGCGCGTGCCGCACGGCGCTCGTCGCGCGGCAACCGCGCTTCACGTATCCAGGCGGCGACGGCGCGGCCCCTGCGGGCGAGACGGCTGGTCCGGAACATCCTGACCTCCCTCATCGAGCGGCCCTCCCGGCGAGCCTACCCGAGTCACTAACCTGAGCCCGGTCGAGGGGAGAGGCGGCGACTCGTGACGGACACCGCGGCGGAAGCGCGGATCGGGGCATTGCGGGACCGGCTGCACCACTACGACCCGTCGCAGCTCATGTTCCAGCTCGCGGAGGTCGCAGGCGCACAGACGTACCTGCGCCATGGCATCGAGCTGAGCCCGGGCGCGGTGGTCCTCGACGTCGGCGCCAACGTGGGCGTGGCGGCCGCGTACTTCGCAACCGAGTGCGGCGCGGGCTCCGTCCACAGCTTCGAGCCGGTCGCGCCGCTGTACAGCCTCCTCAGCGAGAACGTGGCGGGCCTCCCCGCCTGCGTCACCCATCCCTACGGCCTCGCGGCCGCCCCGAGGACGGCGCCCATCACGTTCTACCGCGGCGCGGCGGCGATGTCCGGCCTCTACGCGGATGCGGAGCGCGACAGCGCGCTCGTGCGGACCGTGCTCGGCAACCGCGGGGTCGAGGGTGGCGACGCCGACGCCCAGCTCGCCGGCCGCTACGAGCCGGAGCTCCTGGTGTGCGAGCTCCGCACCTTGTCGGGGTTCCTCCGCGAGCACGCGCTCGACCACGTCGACCTGCTCAAGATCGACGTCGAGCGCGCCGAGCTCGACGTCCTCGCGGGGATCGACAGCGAGGACTGGCCGAAGCTGCGTCAGATCGTGGTCGAGGCGCACGACGAGGACGGACGCGCGGCGACGATCGCGAGGTCGCTGGAGCAGCGCGGCTTCGAGGTCATCACCGATCAGGATGAGGTGATGCGCGGGACCGCGGTGCAGATGGTCTACGCGAGGCGTCCGTGAGTCTCCCCTGAACGACGAACCCCGCTGTAGAGCGGGGGTCAGGAGCGCGCCCGGAGGATTCGAACCACTGACCTTCGGTGCCGTAGACCGATCCTGGTGCGCATCTGCGTGTCACTGAGTGCCCGCTTCTTGGCTCTAGACCACGGGATCTCAGCGCACGGGCGCCGGCGACGTGCCGGCCCGTTCCTGGCCGCTGCTCACGGGCGGAGCTACTCCGTTTTGGGTCACGGTGCCCGGCGGTAGCACTCTCGGGCCTGTGAGTTCGCGAGGTTAGTGGGCAACCGTCGGCGGTGGGAGTGGCTGGCGCTGCCGCTGATCGAGTCCTGGACCGCGGTAAACGCCGCCGCCCGCCGCCGACAAACCGCCCTACCGCTGCTGCGTGATTCGCCTCAACTCGTGGCCGCAGATGCCGACGCATGTACGAGTACAGGGACGTGCTGCACGCCCTGTGCGCAGGCCGACGGCGGCAGCGACGGATGCTGCGACGAGTGCGAGCACGCGCCCTGGACGGCGCGCTGTGCCCAGGGCCGACGGTGAGGCACTACCGGTGGCCCCGCTTGCGCGGAACCGGCGCGCAGTGCCCCGCGCCCAAGCAGCGACAGCGTCACCAACCAAAAACCAACCACCGAGGTTCCATTCCAGTGAAGCGTTTTCTCATCCTCGCCGCCGTCATCGGCGGCAGCGTCCTCGCGATCCCGGCGTCGGCATCGGCCGGGATCACCGAGCGACTCGACGCGGCCGATCAGGTCCAGCGCGTGGCGGCTCACCGCTACGGCATCGACCCGATCGCGTCCTGCCGCCAGATCGGGTCGCGCAAGTTCACCTGCACGATCTTCGACTACGCCAATAGCTGCTCCTACAGCGGCCGCGCGAACGTGCGCAAGAGCGGCTACTACACCTACCGCGTCACCACGATGCGGGTCCGCAAGTCCTGCTTCTAGCCCACCCGCATCCCCGCGCCCGACTGGGCGCGGGGTTCCGACCCACAAAAGAGGTTCCACCCCATGAAGAAGTTGCTCAAGGCCGCGCTTGCGCTGGCCCTAGTCGGAGCTGCCGCCAGCGGCTGCGGCTCCACCGACGCGACCACCTCGTCGGACACGGCCGTGGCGGCAGCGGCGACGACGGAGGCGGAGAACGGCTCGGTGTCCAAGGCCGAGCTTGACCGCGCCGTGGACGAGGCCGTGGCCAAGGCGAAGGCCAAGGCGAAGGCCGCTAAGGCGAAGGCGAAGGCGAAGCGCGAGAAGGCTGCGGCGAAGGTCGATGACGTGATCGAGGACGCCGAGCAGGGCCAATCCGATGACCAGCGTTCGGTCCCGAACGTGAGCGGGATGGACCACCAGCTCGCGCAGGACACGTTGCAGGCTGCCGGGTTCTACATGCTCGAAGAGGTTGACTGCTCCGGCCAGGACCGGATGATGCTGTGGGACCGCAACTGGACGGTCGAAACGCAGAAGCCCGCCGCGGGGAGCCAGGCCAGCCTGGACGCCACGATTACCCTCTGCGCGGTCAAGGACGGCGAGTAACCCTGCCGTCCAGCGGGGTTCCAGAAGCGCGCCCGAGAGGATTCGAACCTCTGACCTTCGGTTCCGTAGACCGCGGCTCTGAGGCATATATTTGGCTCTACAGAGCCAAATCGTGCCCGACGGGTCGCCAAAAAGTCGCCAGAAAGTCGATTCCGCGCCTTTGGGCGCGGCGACCTCATGTCGCCACGCGCGCTCGCAACCGAGAGCGGGCGCGAGCTCGGCACGCAGACAGACGACCGCGTCTCGTCCGGAGCGGGCATCTATGCCGAGGTCGCCGAGACGCTTGCTTAGCGCGCGCGAAACGGGAGGCGGGACAGGCGCGCCGGGGCCATGACCGCCGAGGCGCGGGCGCCCACAAGATGCGGGCGCCCGGGCTACTCCTCAGGAGGACGCGGACTCCATTTCCTCCATGTTCTTGGTCACGACCTCCATGGTCCGGCCGAGCTGCTCGGTGGGGCTGAACTCGACCACCTCGGTGCCGGCGTAGAGGATCGGGGTGTGGCCCGGGCCGACGTAGTACGCGTCGCCGCTCTCGAAGACCTCCTCGGTGTCGCCTGAGCGAAACGCGACCTTTCCCTTGATCACGTAGCCCATGTGCTCGCATTGGCACTCGTCGTCGGGAAGCCCTTTGAAGAGGGGGGACAGGTCCGCGTCCTGGGTGTAGGTCTCAAAGCCCACGGTCCAGCCGTCTTCGAAGTGTTCGAAGTGGCCTTCGTAGCCCTCGAGCGTCTCATGCTCGGAAGCCGTTTCCTTCGATGCCTTCGGCATTGTCTACCTCCGGTTCGGTCGGTTTGGGGGTACTGACGCCTCATGCGTCCTCGGCGCACGCAAGTGGTCGGCTTGCTACTTCGGATCGCCTGACAGGACTTGACGCTCGCGCACGATGCGAGCGTCCTCGAGCTCGAAGATCCCGTTCGCGACGACCTTGCGGCCGCCCGGGAACTCGCAGGTGACGGTGGCGGCGGCGCGATGCTCACCCGCAACCATGTTCTCCACCGTCGCCTTGACGCCGGCGGCGGCGCAGTGCTCGAACATGCCCTGGAACATCTCCTTGCCGTGCCGCACGCGCGGTGCGCTCGGCGGGTTGTCGCGGTCGATCTGGATCAGCTCGACCTCGTCGGCGTACAGCGCGAGCAGGGCGTCAATGTCCCACTTCTCATAGCCGCGTCTGAACGCCTCGAGATCGAATGATGTGCGGGTCTTGACGGTCATCAGGTACCTCCTCGGGTCTTGTCGGTTGGACCGTTCGCGGACTACCATCGGCCTTGAACCGCGGTTCAAGTCAAGGGCCTCATTCAGGATGGATGGATTCCCGGAGCTGACGATCGGCGAGGTGGCGCGACGCGCCGGAGTGGCGACGTCCTCGATCCGCTACTACGAGCGGATCGGCCTGCTTCCCAAGCCCGATCGGTCGGGAGGCCAGCGGCGCTACGACGCGGAGGTGCTGGGGAAGCTGGGGTTCATCGGCGTCGCCCAGAGCGCCGGCTTCAAGCTCCGCGAGATCAAGGAGCTGATGGACGGGGCCGACGGCCTCGGCGCGCCCATGCGCTCGCTCTCCAGCCGGAAGCTCCGCGAAGTCGAGGCTCTCCTCGAGCGCACCAAGGCGATGAAGGGGTGGCTCGAGGTCGCGCAGGAGTGCGGCTGCGTGACCCCTGCGGAGTGCGCCCTCTTCCCGGCACCGGGCGAGGAGCACCCGGGCGTCGACCTGACACTGCGAGTCGTCCAGGTGGGCGGCAAGGACTGTCGCCGCGCGCCCGCGGCCTGAACCCTGCCCACTGCCGCTCGCAGCACCTCATGCTCGGGACGGGTTCCGACGGTCCTGACTGGCGAGCTGCTGGCTCAACATCGGCGACCCGTGGACGCTGAGACGACCGTTCAGCCCTTGGCGTATTCCTCCGCCGCTCGCTGCTCGAACTCGAACCCGACAAACCGCTCGTCGCCGACGACCCACGCGTCATGTCCGGGCTCGATGACATACGCCTCGCCCGGGCCGATCTCGACCTCGGTTCCGTCCTCGTGCTGGACGCCTATCCGGCCGGAGTGGGCAACGCCGACGTGGCGAGCCTGGCAGCTCTCGGTTCCGGCGACGGGCTTGACGCATTCCGACCACCGCCACCCCGGCTCAAACGCGAACCGCCCGACCGTCGTCGCGCCGATGCGCACCACATCCACCTGGGTCTTGTCCGGCGTCCGCGTCTCATCAGGCGAATCGAAGTCGCGTGTTTCCACACCAGCCACGGCAGTCTCCTCTCGTCAATTGACGGGGGACATCCTCGCGCTCGCGAAGGTCGCAGTGCAAGCGAGGTGGCCGGTGCGGTGGCAGCGCCGCTTGAATTGGGCGCGGCGGTCGGCTTGTCAGCAGCGTCCGCTTATGTCGCCACTCGCGTCCTTGATTCGACCGACATCGTCGTCGGCCTCACCAGCCTCCTTGCCGTCGTGACGTTGCGCGAGGACCTGGCGGGAGCCGCCAACTCGGATCCGGCAACGCTCGACGCGATGGGCAGAGCGCTCGTGGCGATCAAAGACGGGACGTTCCTGCTCGGGCCCGCCTTTCCTGCGCGGGGCTCGGGAACGGCCTGCTGCTCGGCTACCTGATGTACCGGTCCGGCCTCGTCCCGCAGCGCATGGCCCTGCTGGGCCTCATCGGCGGCCCCCTGAGCGTCGTCGGGGCGATCTTCGTGCTGTTCGGCGCCTGGGAGCAGACCTCCGCGACTCAGGCCATCCTCACACTCCCGGAGATCGCCTGGGAGGCGTCGCTCGGCATCTATCTCATCGTCACAGGGTTCAAGCCTTCTCCCGTCCTCGCCTGAGAATCGTCCGCAGGGGGCCGGTGGGCGGCCCGGTTCGGCTGAGGGCTAGCTCCCGGCCAGACGCCTAGCAGACAGCAGCCGCGCCACGCGCGCGGCAACCGCCGTCCACAACGCCCGGCTCTACCGGGACCGACGCTAGACAAGCCGCTCAGAAGGTCGCGACGCGGTCACTCTCGCCAAAGAGCCGCGCCACATCAGGCGGGGTCACCCAGCTGCCGTTGACCTTCTCCAGGTCCTCGTCGTTCGCCCCACGGGCGACGGCGCAGCCCTTTCAGACAAACACCGGGACCGCGTGGTCCCGGAGCTTGGCAAGCAGCTCGCGCGCGGGCGGCACGCCCACGCCCTCCAGCGTCTGCAGGTTGTCGCCCAGCAGCAACTCTGCCGCATCGCCGCCGAGGATGATCGACGTCTCCTGCCCCACCTCGACCGAGCCGTTGGCCGCCAGATGCAGCGGGATCGACGCGCGCGTCGCGTCGCCCACGCCCGCGCTGACGAAGTACGTGATCTTCATCGCCGCCCTCCAGTCGGGACCAGGCCACTGAGCATCTCAGACCAACGGCGTCCGGTCGAGTATCGCCACGCCGCGCGGCTACTTTGACCGGACAGGGAGCCCCGCGGCCTCCACGCGCGGAATCCGCCGACGACGTCTGTCACCGGACACTCCCCGAATCGTCGGACCGTGGCGGCGGCGAGGCTGGATTGATAGCCCTCGTCGCAGATCAGGATCAGCGCGGCATCGCCTCGGGCGAGCTCAGCGTCGCGGTGAGCGCACGCGGGGTCGAGGCGCCACCCGAGCACGTTGCGGCGCACGAAGTACGCGCCCGGGATCGTGCCGTCAGCGGCACGCTGACGGTCGGAGCGGATGTCGACCAGCCTCGCGCCGTCGCGCATTGCGGCATCGGCCTCCCGTGGGCTCAAACGGGCGAGCTGACCGCGGGCTGCGGCGAGCAACTGCTCGACGGTGGTCGGGGAATCGCGCGGCGGGTGGTTCACGGGGGGTTCCGTGGCCGGCAACACTACGCCCGCGCGGTGGAGGCTCGCACATGAACCTTCGTGAGATGGCACTCTGGCGCGCGCCTGCGTCGCCGCGTCGCCGCGTCGCTGACCGCGGCTGTGACGGCGACAGCGGCCGTGACCTATCCGGCCGCCGCTCGCGTTGGTGCGGTTACGGCGCTGGACACGTCCCGAGAACCGGCCGCGACGAGCAGTCCTGGACCCGATCCGATGCGGCTTCTCAACGGGACGCATGTCCGGGAAAGGGCATTCTCGGACGCATACGGCCGTCGCTGCCGAGACGGCCGTATGAGGACGGCCATCTCCTGCAGCTCGAGCGCTGTCACGATGTTCAGCAGCATTCCGGCGGACTTGCGGCGGCTGGTGGCGGCGGCCATGCGCCTAGGCGGCGAGTTGACTGGTCTTGCGGATCTGCTTGTCGAAGATGGCCGGGGGCACGTAGCGGCGCAGCTTGCTGACACGGCGAGCGAGGGTTCCGGCCGGGTATCGCAGCCTCGGGCGTGTGTCGGTGGCCGCGGCGACGATGACCTGGCTCACGACCGCGGGGTCGTCACCGGCCCTCACCGCGGCGGCGGTCAGCACGTCGAAAGCTTCGCGGCGTCGCGCGTACAGCGCAAGCGGCTCATCGACCGCGACGGCGTTCGCGTCGAACGCAGTGTTGGTGTAGCCGGGCTCGACCAGCAGCACTCGGACCCCATGCTCGCGCACTTCGTGGTCCAGCGACTCGGAGTATCCCTCGATGGCGTGCTTGGTCGCCGCGTACAAGGCCATGAACGGGGCCGGCACCAAACCCAGGACGGAGCTGACATTGATGATCCGACCGCCGCCCTGCTCGCGCATGTGCGGCAGCACTGCGCGAGTCATCCGGATCGAGCCGAAAACGTTGGTCTCGAACAGCGCGCGAGCCTGCTCGATCGAGCTCTCCTCCGCAGCGCCGGCGATGCCGACGCCCGCATTGTTGACCAGGACGTCGATACGGCCGGATCGCTCGAGCACCTCGCGCACCACACCGGCCGCCGATCCATCGTCGGTGACGTCGAGCGGGAGGAACACCACGCCGCCCCGCTTCTCCCCGGCGGCCGCCCTCCGGCTCGTGCCGTACACGGTGAACCCGGCGCCGACGAGCGCATGCGCGGCCGCCTCACCGATCCCCGCCGACGCTCCCGTCACAAGTGCTACGGGTTGTGTTTCGACTGCCATGACGTCTCCTTCTCGATTACATTACGGTCATAATACATTAGTACGGCCGTAATACAATGGCGGAATGCGCTACCCCAAGGACCAAAAACAGGCGACCAGACAACGCATCCTCGAAGCGGCCGGACGGCGCTTCAAACAAGACGGCATCGACGGCGCCGGCGTCGCGGCGGTGATGTCCGACGCCGGCCTGACCAACGGCGCCTTCTACGCCCACTTCGCCTCCAAGGAGGATCTCGTCGCCAACGTCCTCGCCGAGCAGCTGCGCGTTCAACGCGAGAGCTTCCGCGCCGCGCCCTCCGATCGCGGCGGGCTCGAATCGCTCATCCGCGCCTACCTCTCCCCCGAGCACCGCGACCAGAGCGCCGACGGCTGCCCCTCCGCCGCGCTGCTCGACGAGATCGTCCGCCGGCCCGCCGGCACAAAGGACGTCTTCACCGACGAAGTCCTCGCCACCGCCGACGACATCGCCGCCCGCCTGGACCCCACAGACGCCGACGCGGCACGAACCGACGCGCTCACGCTCCTCGGATTCGTGATCGGCACCCTCCAGCTGTCCAGGGCGCTGACCGACCGCGACCTGTCCGATCAACTCCTCGCTCACGGGGTGGAGACGGCCTTGAAGCTGCTCGACGACCGCGGGTCGTCCACGCGGGCGTGACGACAGCGCACAGGCGCGCGCCCGCCGCCTCATGAATGGGCGAAGCGGCGGACCGTCGTTAGCGGAAGCTCACGCGGCGCGTAGCGGCCGGAGCTGTCCGGCGCGCCGGTCGGCGCCGAAGGTGTAGATGCCGAGCGCGTCGACGCATTCGAAGATGGTGGGAATCAAGCCCGCGAGCTCGTCCTCGGCGGACCGACCCGGGGAGTGCATCGAGGCCGAGCTGGGTGTAGATCGCGTTCCAGTAGACGATCCCCTAGTGGGGTGTGTCCGAGAAGGACAATTCCCGGACGTGACCGGCGCTTCCGCTCCGTTGGGCAAGCAGGCATCTGGGTCGACGCCAACGAAGACGCCTCCTCCGGACGACGAGCGAGCGTCTCGAAGCAGCGTCGACCCACGCCCGCTCAGGACGACGAGCAGGAGCGCAGGTCGAGACGCCTGCTCCTCGATGAAAGCATCGCTCTCCAGCGATCGGCTTGAGATGAACCGCACTGCCCGCTTGAACGAAACGGAGCAGCCGTGGACGACTTCTGAACCGCTCAAGAGGCCGAGCCGAGGCGGCGTGGATCGCCTTCGCCGGCCCGGGAGTCTGAAGAACGCCTACCCAGGCAGGCCGAATCCCTGAACAATCCGGGCGTCGCACCCACGGACGAATCGGGCCGCCGACTCGAAACCGCGCCGATTCGGCGCTGAGCAGGGAATGTGCGTGCCGATGCTCGCCGCCGTCCCGTTGGGTGCGAAGGCGAGCGTCACGCGGGACACGAACGGCGCCGCAGCTCCGACCGATTGCGGCTCGACCACGGCGGGGCCGCGAGCGCAGTCGACCGAATGGCCAGGATGGCCACCAGCCCCGACGCGACGACGGGCCACGCGCGCATGGAGCGACCCTCTCACGCGGCGCCGCCGGACCTCGGTGTTCTGCGGCGACCCCGAGCTCGTCCGCTTCGCGTTCTGCAAGCGCGAGGAAGTGATCGACGAGGCCGCCGCGCGTCTCGCGACGCTGCGGCGGCCCCATCCCACCGCCTAGCTGTCCTGCCCGGGGAGGTTGTGAGCGCGGCTGATCGGTGGTCGGTTGCCGAGTGAGCTGTGGGGTCTGCGCTCGTTGTAGTGGCGCAGCCAGTGTGGCAGTGCGCGGTTTCTGGCGGTGCTGTTGCGGTAGCGCAGGCCCTTGGCCCATTCGCGTTCCATCGTCTGGTGGAAGCGCTCGACTTTCCCGTTCCAGCGGGGCGTGTAGGGCGGCGTGATGATGTGGCGGATCTGCGCTGCTGGAGCAGTTCGCGCAGCGCGCGATTGCGGCGGTAGGTCATCGCGCCGTCGGTCATCAGCCGCCGAGTGACGATGTCGCGCTCGGCAAACCAGGCCAGGCCGCGCTGGACGAACGCGACCACGGTGGCCGCCTTCTCGTCGTCGAGCAGCTCGCCGTAGACGAGCCGCGAGTGGTCGTCGACGATGGCGTGGAAGTAGTCGTAGCCGAGCGGGTTGGCGCGCTGCAGATAGCGGCCGCGGCGGTCGCCGGTGACCGCGTGCCCTGGGCGCCGGAAGCGCGGGTAGCGCTTGACGTCCATGTGCAGCAGATCGCCCGGGCAAGGCCACTCGTAGCGAACGAATGACGCTCTCGGCGGCCGCGGCGACCGAGACAGGCCATGCCGGCGCAAAATCGCGTGGACCGTGGAGTGCGCGACGCCGGTCTCGCCGGCGATCAACCTCGGCCCCCAGCCGGTGCGCTCGCGCGCCTCGCAGACCCGTTGCTCGATCTCCGCCGGGATGCGTCTCGGCGACCGATGCGGACGGCTCGAACGATCCAACGCCCAAACGTTCGATGCTCGCTCCCCGACGCTCGCGCTCAACCAGCGCCGCTTCCACCTATGCGCGGTGCAGTTCGAGACTGAGAGACAGGCTGCCGCCTGCCTCTCAGACATATCCATCTCAATGATCAAACGGACCAGCTCCACCCGCCCAGCAGGTCCGAGCTTGCCCCTAAGGTGCTGACCCATCCGGGCCCTCCTTCGGTGTGGATCCCTCGCAAGACCCACAGCCTCAGGACGGGCCCGGACGTCTTCTCAACCGCTCACAACCTGTCCGGGCAGCTCACCTAGCGGATCCGCAGCGTCTGCCGGGGAGCGCTCCGCGCGGCCATCACCGCATTGCCGCCGAACCGCACGGTCCGCCGCAGCGTGCGCGGCCGCAGCCGCTGCCGGATCCGGAACGTGACGCGCGAACGGTAGGTGCAGTTCGAGCGCAGCCGCACGCGCCGCGTCGAGACCGTCTTGCGGCCCGCCTTGATCTGCACCGTCACCGTCCCGCGGCAGCCCTGGCCCGGGGTCACGCCGGCGGGCAGCGTCAGGCGGCCCGTCGTCGTGAAGCGGTAGGGCGCCGTCGTGTCACGCCGAGGCGTGGTCCGCGCGCTCAGCCGGCCAACGAACCGCGGGACGACCACCGCGCGGACGGCGCTGGCCGTCTGGCCGGACGTGTCGACCGCGATCGCCACGAGCGTGTTGCGCCCGACATCGTCGCCCTGCGGCCGGTAGTCGCAGGTGTACGGCGCGGTCGTGTCCGAGCAGACCGTGCGCTCGTCGTCGAGGAAGTCGACGCGGGCGATGCCACGGTCGTCGCTCGCCGACACCGACAGCGGGTTCGCCGCGGTCGTCGACAGCCGCGCGCCCGACGCCGGAGCGCTCCAGGCCACCACCGGCGCCTTGTCCTCGTTGAAGCCGCTCGTGGCGCGGTTCACGGTCTCGCAGGTTGGATCGACCACGTCGACGTCGTCGGCGTTTGCCGTGTCGGCGCCGCCACCGCAGTAGACGCGGTCTGGGGCACCGTCCCGGCTGTTGAGGACATCCGCGCCGCCGCCAGTCACCAGGCTGTTAAAGCCGGCGGAGCCGGTCACCGTCGCGTTGCCCGGGCCCGTGACCAGCACGTCCTCGACATCGTCGTCGATGTTGTCGCCCTCGTTCGCGACGCCGTCGTTGGCGGCGTCGTCGAGCGTGATCGTGACCTGGCCCGGGCCGTAGGTCTCGTAGCGGAACAGGTCGAAGCCGTCGCCTCCGGTGACGTCGTCGCCGCCGGGGGCTGCCGGGCACGGCTGCTGGTCGCACTCGCCGGTCAGCGTGTCGTTGCCGCCTCCGCCGTCGAGCGTGTCGGCTCCGGGGCCGCCGCCCAGCAGGTCCGCGCCTTCGTCGCCGACGAGATCGTCGACGCCGGGACCGCCGGCCACCGAGTCGTTGCCCTCGCCGCCGGAGACGTCGTCGTTGCCACGGCCGCCGAAGACGGCGTCGTCGCCGGCTCCGCCGCGCCCGATGTCGTTGCCGCTGCCCGCGGTCGGGATCTCGCCGATGCTGTCGAGGAACAGCGTGTCGCTGCCGTCGCCGCCTTCCACGGTGTCGCCGATCTGCCCTCCGGCGGCGAAATCGTCGCCGTCACCGAGGTCGGCGTCGAGATCGATCGAGACGAGCAGCGTGCCCGCGCCGGACGCGTCGCCCGCATCGATCTGGTCGGAGCCGTCGCCGGTGTTGGCCACGACCGTCGTGACGCCGGTGCACCGGTAGCGGATGAAGTCGGCGGTGGTCTCCTCCAACGTGCACGTGGCCGGCAGCGGGGTGGCGATCGGATCGTCGTCGGGCGGCCCGTTCGGATTCATGAGCACGCGGTACACGTCAACCGTGTCCGACGGAGCGTCGACTTCGGCGAAGCCCACGGCGCTCGAGGCGCCCGCCCCGCCCGTGTAGGTGAGCGTGCCTCCCGCGTTGGTCAGAGTCGCGGCGTGTGCTCCCGCCGGCAGTAGCAGCGCTGCGCCGACGAGCGCACCAGCCAACTTCAGTGCCTTCATGGCGTGCCTCCTCCGAGGGTTCGGACAGAACGGGCGCAACGTAGCGCCCTCGTTCCGGGTAGGCCGCTCCGGGCGTGGCGACAGACCTCAATCCGCGGACGTTGGTCCGACAAGTGACCGACCGGATGTCGGAACACGACGTCCGCACCTAGGGAGTCCTCCTGCTCGACGCGAAGTACAAGTGCTGGCGCGGTGGCTGCGAGCAACGCGTTGCGGCCGGCTGGGCGCGCGAAGCACGGACAGAGGCGCCGAGCGGCCGCGGGCAGCCGGGCGGGTAGCGCCGAGTGCGTGTGTCCGGGTTCGGGGCTTTAGGCGATGGCCGTCGGTCGCGCGTCTCGTGCGGGCTGCTTGGGCGACAGGTCGAAGAGCAGTTCGAGATAGTGGCGCTGATGGGCGAGCTGTGCGGGCAGATGTCTCGGGTCCTGCATGGCGCGGGCGAGTATGAATCCGCCCTCGAACGTGGTGAAGACCTGGTCAGCGAGGGAGGGCAGGTCGACCGCGATGGCCGGCGGATGCACCCGGGCGGCCGCTTCGAGCTTCTCTAGCAGCCGGGCTCGCCAGTGGCGGATCGATTCGGCGATGAGGTCGTCTTCGCCGTCGCCGGCGAGCTGGCTCTCGTAGATGAAGGAGACGAAGAGGCAGCCGGGTTGCGTGGGGGCGAACTCGCCGGCGGCGTGCTCGAACTGGCGGACGAAGGCTACGAGCTGTTCGGCTGGGTCGTCGCTCTCGGCCTCCGCGACGGCCATGAAGTCGTCGAGCATGCGCTCGTCGGCGGCGGCGTAGCGCTCCAAGAGCGCGCGCCCCAGGGCATTCTTGGACGGGAAGTGGTGGAAGAACGCGCCCTTGGTGGCCGGCGCCGCCGCGAGGACGGCGTCGACGCTGGTGGCTGCGAACCCGCGCTCGAGGACGATTCGCTGCGCGGCGTCGAGGATCCGCTCGCGGGTGGCTGTTCCGTCACGGGGCACGATTGCCAGGGTAGCAAGGTTGCAAACCAACTAGTCTGTCTGTATAACAGACCAACCAGTCTGTTTCGCGCATGCACTCTTCCCCCCACCACCCACCCCTTCGGTCGCGCTAGGTCCCCGCGATGCTCGGAGCCGATTTCCTGGGAACCCTCGCGACCCTCTATGGGGTCGGCGCAGCGTGTACCGCACTCCTCCAGGCGCGGCAGGTGCTGAGGCGCCGCAGCTCCTGCGAGGTCTCAGCCCGCTTCTTCGCCACTTACGCCGGCGGCTACGCCGTCTGGCTGCTGTACGGGCTGAGCATCGGAAGCCTGCCGCTCATCCTCGTCGACGCGGCGGGGCTGCTGTGCGGACTGGTCACGCTCGGCGTCACGCTGAGCATGCGCGGCTCGCTCCTCCGTCCCGCGACGTGGGCAAGGTGTCCGGAGCGCCCCCCCACACATACGATCAACCGCACGTACGGCGATCCAGCACCCGCGCCTGGCTGACGCGCCTCCCGTCGCGGCAGACGAGCGAAGAGGACCTGGCTTCCGTTCCGCGTGGTCGCGAGCCGCATCTCTGGCTGAGTCGAGCGAGCGGTGGGTGCCGATGCGCAGATCGACGCTCGCGTCGGACGAGCCGCGAGCCTCCGAATCAATCGCCTGGAGACTCCTGCTTGCCTGGCAAGCGAGGCGCCGCCACGTGGTGCGTCGTGCGGCAGAAGCAGGACGACTTGATCGGGACGTCGGCGCGGGCGAGAGCGACGTCGAGCTGTTGCTTGACGATCCGCGCCGGCTCGGTCTTCCCCAGCCGAACGAGGCACTCGTGGTAGCCGTGCAGGCTCCACACGTTCCCGGGGTGCCAAGACGAGCGCGGGATCGACGGGTCATACCCCAGGTCCTCGGCGTAGACGGTCTCGGCCTCCTCGACCCGACCTTGCTCGAGCAGCAGCGCGCCGTGGGCGTGGCGCGTGGGCTGCATCCAGCCCCACGGCTCGTCGTAGGGCAGCGCGTCGTCGAGCGCGATCGCCCGGCGCAGGTGCTCGAACGCCGCGTCGAACTGGCCGCGCCGGTACGCGAGCTCGCCGTCGAGCATCGCGCCGGCGACGGCGAGGATGTCCTGGCACGTGTTGTTGAACAGGTAGCGCGAGTCGGGTACGCGCGCGACGGCGGCGAGGAACGCGTCGCGCGCGGCCTCGGCTTCCGCCATCCGCCCGGTCGCCGCGTACGCGACGCCCTGCGCGTAATGCAGTCATCGCCGTCGTGGTGCAGTAGAGCCCGGGGTCGGCGGGCAGCGGCAGCGCGAGGATGTCCTCCCACATCCCGAAGCGGATCAGCACGTGCAGGCGCATGGGGACGAACGCCTCGAGGTAGTCGGCCATCGGCGGCTGCTCGATCCGCAGCAGCTCCTCGGGCAGCGAGGCCTCGAGGTCGGCGGCGACACCGAGCGCGACCTGCGACCGGCCGAGGAACATCGCCCCGTAGATCGCGAAGTGGCGGTCGTGCGCGTGATAGAGCGCGTAGAACCCGACCCGGCCCTCGCGCGCGACGTACTTCTCGTTGACCTCGATCGCGCGCAGGTTCCACGCCAGCGTGCTGTTGTAGTCGCCGCACAGCACGTCGATGTGCGTCGGCATGTGCACGAGGTGGCCCGCGTCGGGGACGAGCGAGCGCAGCTCGTCGGCGACCGGCAGCGCCTGCTCGGGGAACGGCGACATCTCCATCAGATGCACGTAGAGGTGCGCGAGACCGGGATGCGTGCGGCCGCCGGGCCGCTCGAGCGCGCGCTCGAGCACGTCCTTGGCCTCGAGCGTCGCCGCACCCTCGGACGGCAGGCCCGTGTAGCGATCCCACAGCGCCCACGGCGTGAGGTTCATCAGCGCGTCGGCGAACAGCGCCGCGACGTCGAGCTCGTCGGGATGCGCGCGATACACGTCACGCATCGCCTCGGCGTAGTCAGCGTTCCACGCGACGAGGTCGGCCGACGGGTCGTTGACCTGGTAGCGGCTCCCGAGCGCCTCGACGAGCGCCCGCTCGACCGGCGCGGCGCGGTCCGCGCACGCGCGCGCCGCCGCGACCTCGTCGCACGCCTTCTCGAGCGACGCCGCGAGGTCGACCGGGTCGAACGCCTCCCACTGCTTGTTGTAGTTCGGCCCGATCGCGTAGGCGATGCCCCAGTGGGCCAGCGCGAAGCCGGGGTCGTGCTCGACCGAGCGCTCGAAGCACCGGATCGCCTCCTCGTGATGGAACGCATAGGACCACACCAGTCCCCGGTCGAACCACGTCTGCGCGCTCGTCGAGGCCGTCGACGTCCCGCGCGTGTAGGTGCCGAGATCGAAGTAGGGCTCCATCGCTGCCACTCCCGTCCTGGACTCATACTTTTCTACAGCTTCTAGCGCCGAGTCCAGCGAGGTACCCGCTCACCGACGCGCCCCCGCCGGCGGCGCGGAGCCGCGCTGGAGCAGCGCGCGTCATCCCTGAGTCGTTGGGTTGCGATCCGGACGGCGAGCTCTGACGTCGTATGAGCTCATTGACCGGGCGAATGGCGGCGATTAGGTTCTCGCCGCGTACTCACATCGAGAGGAGCGAGCATGGCGGACGCGGGGCTGTTCATCGGGTGGGGCGCGCCGGTTCGCGGGCGTGAGGCCAAGGGCCTCGAGGTCTTCAGCGAGGCGCTCGCTTACTACGGACGCCTGCAGCAGGAGGGCGTGATCGAAGGCTTCGAGACGGCGATTCTCGAGCCGCACGGCGGCGACCTGCAGGGGTTCGTGCTGGTTCGCGGCAGCGAGGAGAGGCTCGCCCAGTTGCGCGTGGATGACGAGTTCGTGCGTCTATCCACGCGCGCGAGTCTGATCGTCGAGGGCGTGGGCGTGATCGGCGCGGCGCTCGGCGACGGGCTCGAAGAAGCGATTGGCACCTACCAGCAGGCCATCTCCGAACTGACCTAGCCACGGCTCGGTCTGACCGAGTCGCTCCGGACGAAGAGCGAGCGTCTCGAAGCCGCCTCGACCCCGCGCCCGCTTGGGACGAGCTCCGAGCGTCTGAAGTTGCAGGCGGGGAGTGCACGCATCGCCTTGGCGAAGCGGGCGTCACGCGACTGGCGGTCCGGACGCCTCCTCCTCGTGCGGCCTCGATCATGGCTGGGCCCGTCGCAGCTCTTTGCGGATGTCGAGTGCGGGTCCGAGGTCGCCGTCGATCAAGTGCCCGTAGGTCTCGAGCGTAAACGCGGGCGAGTGGTGGCCCATCCAGCGTTGCAGGCGCAGCGGACTCAGACCCGACTCGATGAGCATCGACGCGCAGGTGTGACGGAGCGTGTGGAACCCGACACCGGTCAGTCCCGCGCGCTCGGCGGCGGGGACGAGCACGCGGCGGCGCAGGCTGCCCTGATCAGACGCAGCGCCCTCGCGACCCGGAAAGACGAACGCGTCATCGACGGCGTCGCGAGGCCGATGAGCGCGCAGTGTGGCAGCGAGCTCCGGCGTCAGCGGGATCAGCCGGGCGCCGTGGCGAGACTTGGGCGCAACGATGGCGCCTTTGACGATCGCGCGGCGCACCTGCAGATGCGCTGCCGGCTCATCGAGGACGAGGTCGCTCCAGCGCAGGCCGATCGCCTCGGAGATCCGCAGCCCGGTCGCGGCGAGCAACTCGAACAGCGGCCGCCACTTCGCCGGTATCTCGTCGAGCAGGCGCACCAGCTCCGCCCGCGTCAGAAAGCGCCGCTCGCGGGTCGACCATGCACGGCCCGCCCGCCGCCGCGGCAACACGACCTGCTCGGCCGGGTTGGCAACCAGCAGCCCCTCGGCAACCGCTGCGTCGAGCGCCAAGCGCAGCGGCGTGAGCGCGTTGGCGATCGACCGGTCACACAGCCGCCCGGCGCGACCGGGACGGGCCGTCAGCCAATCGACGAACCGCTGCACAGCGACGCGATCGAGCTCGCGCACCCGGACCTCACGGTCAAAGTAGGTCAGCGCGAAGTTGACCAGCAGGCGACGGTACTCGCGGCGCGTGTTCGCGCGCACGCTGTCGTGGCCGGTGCCGGCGTAGCGGTCAAGCCACGACAGGCTGAACGCGTGCAGCGTCGGGCCGCGGCGCTGGGCCCGGGCCGCGCCGTCGCGCTGCAGTTTGATGACGCGCGCCTCGGCGAGCGAGTCAACCGACTGCTTGCGCTGCCGACCCTCGGCGCGGTAGACCACGACGAACTTCGACCCACGCCGGTAGACGCCCGGCACGTCGGTCGGCTCGAGGGGCAACACCATCAGTGTTGCCTTGTTGCCACCGGTGTTGCCACCATTGGCCGTTCGCCGGAGGCCAGAAATCCCCTACAGCACGGCGATCTCGAAAGCGCGCCCGAGAGGATTCGAACCTCTGACCTTCGGTTCCGTAGACCGACGCTCTATCCAGCTGAGCTACGGGCGCAGCGCGGCCCCCGAGTCTAGCCACCGTGCTGGAGGGGGGCGGAGCGGAGAGGGCGGGATTCGAACCCGCGATGGAGCTTTCCGCCCCATACTCGCTTAGCAGGCGAGTGCCTTCAGCCACTCGGCCACCTCTCCCGGCTCGGCGCAGTGTAAAGCCTACGATGAAGCCGTCCCCGGAGGGGTGGCAGAGTGGTCGAATGCACCGGTCTTGAAAACCGGAGACGGGGCAACTCGGTCCGCGGGTTCGAATCCCGCCCCCTCCGTCGAATCTGGCTCCAGGCAGGGCCCGGGATGCTGCCGAATAGGCGTCCGGGCTGCGTCGTCTGGGGGCGTGTGGGACCCCTCACAATGCCTTCTGGTCCCACCGTGGTCCCACGGGATGCTGCGACGGTGGGCCTGAGCCGGTGAGCGAGCCGAGCGAGTTCGACCGCGAGATCGCGTTCCAGGAGGTCCTGTTCGAGAACGTCGCCGACCTCGCCTGGCCGCTCCTGCTTGCCTGCGTCAAGCGGATGCACGAGAGCGACCTTCGGCGCATCATCACCGTCGGCGTGATGCACGTCGACGACCTGATCGTGCGCGTCTGGCTCGGCCACCTTCGCCGCCGCCTGGAGGCGCTGCCGGAGCGCGCGCCGGTCGTGGACTACTACGACCCCGAACGGCGATTGGCGACGGCGATGCTGCTGGCCTGGAAGGTTCCCGCAGCAGGTGGACGCACAACAGCCACCCGGACAACTGGAACAACCTGATCATGTTCGACGGCTCAGTGGTCAAGCCCGAGGACCTGCCCGGGCTGCGCGCCATCGCGTTGGATGGAGCGCGCCGGGGGGTACGAGTCTTGGGCCTACGGCCCGATGCTGCCTGGCGGGATCTGGCTCTCCGACGCGGCCATGCCGAAGCTCGGCCACACGTCGTAGGTCGCGGTGCTCGCGCCGTTCTCGGAGGCGGGCACCAAGATCTCCGTGACGGGCCCGGTGCCCGTCTGGCCAGCACCGCAGTCGAACGTTCCGCCGATTCCGCATGCTGCGTTGCGTTTGCGTCGACGTAAGGGCAGCGGCCAGCGTCGGCACGCGCGGGATTTGGGCGATGGGCACGGAGTTGGTGGAGCCATCTGCGTACTCACAGAAGGTCATGGGCGCCCCGGGGTTGTCTTCCTTCTGGATCAACAGCCTCGGGTAGAAGACGGCGTTGCTCGTGGACGAGGTGGAGATGACCGCCGCTCCGATCGAGACCCTGCAGGGCTCCTGTGCCTGCGAGCAGGAGAAGCGGAAGTGGCCGCCCGTCGTGGATCCCACCGTCGAACCGACCGGCACGGAGAAGCTCGCGAAGCGAACACGGTCACTAGTGCCTCGCTGCACGAACACACTCGCGACGGCGTGCTCGCTCGTCGCCGCCGCGCCCTGAGCACCTTGCGGCCCGGCGGGACCCTGCGCTCCGGCGGGTCCCTGCGCTCCTTGCGCACCCTGCGGTCCTGCCGCTCCCTTAGCGCCTTGCTTTCCGGCTTTGCGCTTCACGGGCCACAGCGCGAGCTTGAGCGGCTTCTGCTTGTCGGCACATTGGCTTCGCAGGAGAACGTTCAAATCGCCCTTCGACTTCTCGCCGCCCCGCCGCTGCACACACACGGGGACGAAGTTCGGCTTCTTCTTCTGCGCAGCGGCAGCGCCCGGCGATTCGTCCGGCGATTGCGCGAACCCGCCGGTGACCAGGACGCTCAGCCCGACCAGAATCGCCGTGCTAGCCCCGAGAACGAGCAGCTTTGCCCTACGAGAGGACGGCGCGCGTGCGTACGCACGCGGATCGAACCAGGCCATGCCCTACCCCCCAGATTGTGAGGGAGCGCGACCTGAGCCGACCGACGAGGAACCTCCAGGGGTGTCCTCGGGCGCACTGGCAGTGCCGCGATCCGCGCGGCATTCCAACCTCCCTCGTGGAGGCGGCGCATCTCGTTCGTGGCCCGCGCGTCAGACAGCCTGACGCTCGGCATAGCTCACGCTCGATCTGTTGAAATGTGACCGCGTTTCCGGAGGGCGAACCGCTCACCGTCGCCGCTAGTCCGAATCCCGGACCGTAACTCAGCCGCTTCAACCAGTCAACGCACGTCTCGTGTTCGGTGTCGGTTCCAGTACCGCCCGAGTTGGGTCCTCCACCGGTTCAGGAGTCGGCGATCATTCGCCGACCCGGTGCTGTCCCGGCTCCCAGCGCTCCGCCTGCGCCCAACACGACCGCCAGCGCCAGTCGACGCGAGTCCTCCTGCTCTGCTCACCGGCCTCCAGCCGAACGACCACGACCGGCCGGGACCGGCAGAGGCAGCCATGAGCGGCTGCGAGCACGATCCCTTCGACCGGCCGAGCAGCTGGCCCGACCACGTCCGCGGGTTCGAATCCCGCCCCCTCCGCTCCCTGCGCCGACGACTCCTACCCGCGGGTGAACCGCGATCCGGCGGCCGCCACCTCGGGGGCGGGCGCCCCGGCGCCGGTCAGCAGATGCTCCACGAACCAGTCACGCGCCGCGGACGATGAGATCTCGAACCCGGGCCCGACGTAGGCGTCGAAGTGACCGCCTGGTACGAGGACGAGCTTCTTCGGGTGCGCGGCGGTTTCGAACGCCGCGCACGCGAGCTCGCCGGCGACGAGGCGGTCGTTCGGCGCGACGACCATGAGCAGCGGCGTCGGCGAGATCCGCTTGATGTACTCGCCCGGCTCGTAGCCCTGGAAGAGCTCGAGGCTGCGCAGCGTCACCTCGTTGCTCCACGAGCTGCCCTCGTACTCGCTGAAGAACTCGTAGGAGTCCGGCGTGGGCAGCGCGGACTGCGCCGTCGGGTCGGCGTCGACGACCGGCAGCATGGCCGGCGCCTCACCGCGCGCGCGGGCCTGGCGGTCGGCCGCGAGCAGCTCCCAGGTCGGCGCCCAGAAGTCGATCCGCACCAGCATCTCGAAGGCGCGCCGCCCCGACACGAGCGGGACCTGGCCACAGACGGCCTTGACGCGGCGGTCGATCGCGGCGACGACGTAGGAGTGCGCGGCGGAGTAGCTCGAGCCCCACACGCCGATGCGATCCGCGTCGACGTCCGGGCGCAGCTGGGCGTACGTGATCGCGTGCTGGTAGTCGCGGATCTGCTCCCACGGGTCGAGCTCCAGCCTCGGCTTGCCCGGCGCGGCGTCCGACGCGCCGAGCCCGCGGTTGTCGAAGACGACGCAGGCAAGCCCGGCATCGCAGAAGACGTCCGCGTAGTCGTCGAGATGCATCTCCTTGATCGCCGAGAACCCGTGCGACATCACAATGCAGGGGACGGGCTCTCCCGCGTCATCCGGGCGGTAGAACCACCCGCGGAGCGTGGCGCCTTCGGCGTCGAACTCGATGTCCTCGCGCATCCCGTTCCTCCCTCGGCTCGGCGGACGCACCGACCGTACAAGAGCCCTGGTGCCCACGCAAGAACTGTGGCCGAGCGCCTAAGCGGCGTCGCGACGCAGGAAGCGCGGATGCGACGCAACAGCCCCGTCGCTGACCAGGCTCGAGTAGGGACCGATGACGGCCGCGACGACGAGATCAAAGCCCTGGGCCGCCGCGCGCGCCTGGGCGATCCGCGTGGCGAGGCTCACGTCCGCGGCCATCACGTGGTCGTGCCAGCGGGCGAACGTGCTGCGGTCGAGCCCGGCGATGAGATAGACCATTGGATGCTCCTTAGGTAGTGGGGAGACGCGAAAGGGGCGCCGACCTCAGGCCGGCACCCCTTGAGCGCGTGTGTCGTCCTCAGCTGGCCAGCCGGAGACGCTGCGTCCGGCGGCGGCGGGTGGTGAGGAAGGCGACGACGCTGATGGCGAGCAGGCCGCCGGCGATGCCGAGACCGATCGTCGTCCAGTCGACGCCGCCGTCGTCGACCACCTTGACCGCGTGGACCTGTGCGATCGGCTGCGGATTCGCGGGCCACGTCGGCGGGCCCGCGAACGTGCGCGGCGCCGGGCGGGTCGCCGAGTCGACGGCCGTCGCCCCGCGGGCGTTGATCGCGTCGGCGGCGGCGTGGCCGCGCAGGTGCGCCGCCTCGATGCCGTCGGGCGAGCGGAGGTCCTGCTTCTGCTGGGCCTTCGCGGCCGCCTCGATGCCGTCGGGCGAGCGGAGGTCCTGCTTCTGCTGGGCCTTCGCAGCCGCCTCGGCGAACGAGGCGTGGATGTCGGCGGGCCGGGCGTGGGCGGCCGGGGCCGCGAGCGCCGTCACGGCGAGCGCGGCGACGAGTGTGCGGGCGATGCTCATGATTGGTGCTCCTGGTGGCTTGTGGTGGATCGGATACCGCCGGTCGGTGATCGCCACATTCGCCCCCGCCGCTTGCACTGCACCTTCGATCCGGCAACAGCGAGACAGCGCCGCCGCTGTTACCGGTTCGCAAGCGGCCGGCAAGCGCGCGGCGCGAGGGTCCCGTTCGGGATGAGCCTCGTCATCACGATCCACGCCACAGCCCCCGCGGAGCCCGCAGCCGGCCACACGTACGCGCTCCCCGTCGTGCGTGAGCTACCGCGTCCTACGGCGAGCGGGTCCGGCGGATGGTGAGAGCCGCGTCGATCGGCGTCAGGCCGTCACGCCGGGGTCTCCTCCCCGGTGTTGAAGTAGGCGGGCTCGCAGCGCAGGAAGTCGTCCGCCCTGTCGCGGACACCCTTGTGGAGGTCGGAGACGATGACGATCCGAGCCTCCGCCGCGGGCGGCGGCCGCTCCTCGGCGGCGCGGCTGGCGCGCGTCAACGCCTTGGCGACGGCCGAGCCGGCCATGCGGTCAAGCTTCCTCGACCCGTGCCGCCCGGTGCAACCTCGCCCGGAGCCCGTCGGCAATCGATTATGGTCGCTCAGTGAGGCGTGATGACCTCATCGTCGAGTGCCAAGGTGCTCGGTGCGCCGCCTGGCACTATCGCCCCGACCGGCACGGAAACGTGCCCTGCGTCGTGATCGGCCACGGCTTTGACGGGGTCCGCGAGCAGCGCCTGGACGCGTACGCCGCGCGATTCGCGACCGCCGGCCTGGCCGCTCTCGTGTTCGACTACCGGCATTTCGGGTCGAGCGAAGGCGAGCCTCGCCAGGTGGTCGACAACAAGGCCCAGCTCGAGGACTGGCGCGCGGCGATCGCGCGCGCGCGTGATCTCGACCAGGTCGACCCCGAGCGGATCGCCCTGTGGGGCACTTCCACCTCCGGCGGTCACGTCGTGCAACTCGCCGCCGAGGACAGCCAGATCGCAGCGGTGATCGCCCAGGTCCCGTTGGTCGACGGCATCGCCCAGTTGCGCAGCACCCCGCTCGGCCAGACCCTCCGCCTCTTGTGGGCGGCGCTCAAGGACCGGATCGGCACCGCGTTCGGCAACGACCCGTTCATGGTGCCCGCCGTCGGGCGCCCCGGAGCGCTCGCCGCCGTGACGAGCCCCGACGCGCTTACCGGCCTGGATCGCATCACGCCGGCGGAGACGACGTTCGTGAACGCGGTCGCCGCGCGGTTCGCGCTCGGCACCACGTTCTACCGTCCCGGGCGACGCGCGCGGGACGTGCGCTGTCCGCTGCTCGTGTGCATCGCCGACGGCGACCGCGTGATCCCCTCGAAGCCAGCGCTGGCGATGGTCGAAGCGGCGGAGTGGGGCGAGTTGCGCCGCTACCCGTTCGGCCACTACGCGATGTACGTCGGCGACGGATTCGAGCGGGCTGTGCGCGATCAGACCGCGTTCCTGTGCCGTGCCCTGAGCAACGGGAGCGCGGCATGACCGCCCTGCTCGTTCGCGGCGAGCGGCCCGGATTGACCCGCGCCGAGCAGTGGCTGCGTGGGGCGGCCGCGCTGCTGGCGTTCACGTCCTCCGGGTTCGCCGTGTGGTACGTCGCGAAGGGGCTCTTCACGGTCTCCGAGTATCCGTACGCCGCCAACTCGGTCGCGAAGGACCTGCTGCTCATCGGCCTGTCGTTGCTCGTGTTCTGGGACGTACGGCGCTGGGCCGCCATCGCGGTGCCGCTGATCGTCCTTGTCCACGTCGCGATGCCGGCGATCATGCTGCTCGTCGGCACCGACCACGGGATCAACCACACCTGGATCGGACCACCGCACCACGACGCGGAGGGATTCCGCAACGGCTGGCTGGCGGCCGATCTGCTGGTCGCCGTCGCCTTCGTCTGGCTGCACCGCCGCGCGGCCCGCGCCCGCTACGACCTGCAATACCTCCCGCCCTCCGCCTTCAGGGCGCTGATGGCGCTGGCCCAGGTGCTCGTGCTCCGCAAGGAGCCGCTGGTCGCGCCGGCCGAGGTCGCCGTGCGGGTGGACCGGTATCTCGCACGGCTTCCGCGCCCGCCGCAAGTGGCTGATCCGCTCTCGCGCTGGTCGGGCTCGGCATACTGGCCGCTCGCGACCCTGCGGCCGCCGTTCCACATGATGTCGGTGGACCTGCGCGAGCGCTGGATAAGGCGCCGGTTCGTCGACGACGTCGCGGACCGGGTGATCCCCGGGTGGCTGCGCAGGCTGCGGCAGACGACGATCCTCGCGGCTCAGCAGTTCTGCTACATGGGCTACTACGCCGACGAGGCCGCGGCGGAGAAGGCCGGGTACATCCCGTTCTCGCGCCGCGCGGGTTACGACGACGCGATGAAGCGGGTCGACCCGGAGCGGCTGGGGGTGCGGTGCATGTCGCCCGCCGACATCCCGGGTGAGGAGCTGACCGCCGATGTCGTCATCGTCGGAACCGGTGCAGGCGGCGCGACGCTCGCCTACGAGCTCGCCCGGCGGGACCGCGAGGTGCTGATGATCGAACGCGGGTCGCACGTGCCGCCCTCCGACTTCACGGAGAACGAGGCCGAGCAGCTCTCGAAGCTCTACGCGGACGGCGCGCTCAACTTCTCGACCGACTTCCACTTCCGCGTCGCGCAGGGCATGTGCGTCGGCGGGAGTACGGTGGTCAACAACGCGGTCTGCTTCGACCTGCCAAAGCACGTGCTCGCGCGCTGGAACGACCCCGACGGGCTGAACGCAGGGCTCGACGAGCAGCGGGTGTGGAAGGCCTTCCGCTCGGTCCGCGACCTGATGAAGGTCGCGGAGGTCGGCCCGCCCGAGACGCTCAACCCAGGGGCGTTCCGGATCATCGACGGCCTGAAGCACACCGCGCGGTGGCCGTTCACGCTCGTCGAGTGCAACATCGCGGACTGCCTCGGCGCCGGCTACTGCAACATCGGCTGCGCCTACGGGAAGAAGCTGTCGGCGCTCGACTGGACGCTGCCGCGAGCCCAGCTCGAGTTCGGCGACGCGGTGCGCGTCCTGCCGGACTGCCGCGTCGAGAAGGTGCTCGTGCGCGACAAGCGCGCCTACGGGGTGCGCGCCCGCCTCGAAGACGGCCGTCGGCTCACCGTCCGTGCCAACACCATCGTGCTCAGCGCGGGCGCGATCGCCTCCAGCCTGATCCTCCAGCGCAGCGGGCTCGGCGGCGAACTCGCCGGCCGCGGCCTCTCGTTCAACATGGCCTCGCCCGTGACGTTCGACTTCGCCGAGGTCCTGCACGCCGAGCGTGGGATGCAGATCTCGCACTTCATGCGACCCACGGACGGCAGCGACGACGGCCTCGTCTTCGAGTCGTGGTTCAACCCGATCGTCGCGCAGTCGCTCTTCATGCCCGGCTGGTTCGAGGAGCACTGGGACAACATGCACCGGTACAAGCACATGACGTGCCTCGGCACGGTGGTCGGGACGGAGAGCAACGGCAGCGTCAAGGCCTCGCGGCTGCTCGGCGGCGTGCAACTCGACTACACCCCCTCCGATCGTGATTTCGTGCGGATGAAGAACGGCGTGCGGATCGCGTGCGAGCTCGGGCTCGAGGCCGACGCGGAGCGCGTGATGCCGGCGACGTTCCGCCCGATCAACATCACGTGCGAGCGCGAGCTGTCGCGGATCGACGACGAGATCGGCGACGCCAGCGACCTCAGCGTCAACTCGGTCCACCCCCAAGGCGGGAACGCGATGTCAGCCAACCCCCTCCAGGGCGTTGTGGATCCCTCGTTCCGGGTCTACGACGCCTTGGGCCTGCACGTCTGCGACGCGTCGGTCTTCCCCTCCTCGATCACGGTCAACCCGCAGCTGACCGTGATGGCACTGGCGGCTTACGCGGCCGACGAGATCTGAGGCCCCGCGCCGTCCATGCCGGCCAGCGAACGGGCGTGCTCGGCGAGCGCGGCGAGCCCGACGGCCTCGGCCTCGGCGACCGCCTCCGCGGCCAGCTCGGCCGAGCGGGCCGGATCCTTGTCGCGGAGTGCGCGCGCCTGATCGAGCGCGAGGCGCGCGGACGTCGGCCTCGCCCCCGTGGCGGCGGCCACGCGGCGGGCGGCGGCGAACCATTCGGCTGCCGCGTCGTCGTCGCCCTCGGTCACCGCGACGAGGGCGAGGTACCGGTCCACCGGACCGATGTAGGCGACGCCCGGCGTGACGACGTTCTGACCCGAGTACGGGGCCAGCAGCTCGCGCAGGATGTGCGCGCCGCGCCGGTCACTCAGGTGCGCGCAGGCTTCGGCCGCGAACGCGAGCGAGGGCAGCCACAGGTTGTCGCGCGGCAGCGACGCGAAGCCGTCGGCGGCCAGCAGTTCGTACTGACTCCGCAGCTCGGCCTCGCGCCCGGTCTGCAGGTACACGCACATGAGCCCGCACCGCCAGACCGGCATCGCTGGCTGGGCATCGGCGAACTGCTCGACGGCAGCCTCGAGCTCCCCGAGCCGGCCCTGGATCTCGCGCATCACGAACGCGAGCGCGGCGAGCCGCATCCCGAGGATCTGATCCTCCTGCAGCAGTGCGGCGTACTCCGCTGTCTGCCCGAAGAGCTGCTCGACCTCATCGAACTCGCCCGCCATGAGCAGGCGCGCGCAGCGGTGGAACAGCGCCTGCGCCTTGGCGCGCTGCTGGTGCAGGCGCTCTGCGGCATCCGCATACGCGTCCATCTCCCGGTCGACGACCTCGAGCTCACCCTGCGCGAGCAGCAGCGAGATGCGCCACGAGTGGGCGAGCATCGCGAGCTCCATGTTGCCCGCCTTCGCTGCGAGCGTCGCGATCTCGCCGGCCCACGGCAGCGCCCGCTCGGGGGAGTCCGGGTCCCAGGTCGCCAGGTGGGCGTCCGAGAGCACGAGGGCCAGCGTCGCCGGGTCGCCGAGCCGGCGGGCCATGGCGATCGCCTCGAGCGCCAGCGATTCGCGCCGCTCGGCCGGCGCGGACCAGTAGAGCGCGGCCGCCAGCCGAGCGAGCAGCCGGGCCCGCAGGTCGCCGTCGGAGGCCGGCAGGCGCTCGAGCGCCTCCTCGAGCAGCGGAATCAGATGCTGCTCGTCGGCGAGCGCCGTGGCGAGGCCGGGCGGGGCCGACGCGAGCGCGGCCTGCGCGAGGAAGGCCTCGTCGCCGAGGCGCCGGCCGATCCCGGCCGCTTCGGCCAGCGTGGCCCGACCGGCGTCGTGGCGACCGGCGCGCATCTCGGCCCGCCCCTTGGAAAGCAGCACCGCCCCGCGGCGCCCTGGATTGTCGAGCCGGAGATCGAGCGCCGTGAGCGCATCGTCGAACAGGGCGATGGCCTGCTCCCACGCCATGGACTTGAGCGCATGCTCGCCGGCACGGGCGGCGTAGTCGGCCGCGCGGGCGGCGTCGCCGGCCGGCGCCGCCTGGAGGAAGTGGTGCGCGAGCTCGGAGAGCGGTGCATCCGGCCGGTCGCCGTAGAGGGTGACGAGCGCCTCGCCGATCGCTGCGTGGAGGGCGACGCGGTCCTGCGCGGGCAGATCGTCGTACAGCGTCTCGCGGATCAACCCGTGCGCGAAGCGGTAGCGGCCGAGCACACCCGGCACCTCGTCCACGAGCCGAGCCGCCGCGGCCTCGTCGAGCTGCCCGAGCAGCGCGACGCGCTCCTCCTGCACGACCAGGCTTAAGGTCTCCAGGCTGAACTCGGGGCCGACGACGGCGGCCGCGGCGAGCGTGCGCGCGACGTCGGCGGGGAGCGGATCGAGCCGCCGGCGGATCGTGTGACGCACTCCCTGCGGAATCCGCAGGCGCCCAGAGGTTGCCGCAGGACCCGCGGTCAAGGTGCCCTCGGCGACCAGCAGCCGCATGAGCTCGTCCGCGAACAGCGGATTGCCCTCGGTGACGGCATGCACGTGATCGACGAGCGTGGGCGAGGGCTCTCGACCCTGCGCCGCGACCAGCTCATGCAGCTCGCTCCGCGACAGGCCGCCCAGGACGAGACGCTGCGCGACTTTGCCGAGGTCCGCGAGCGCGAGCGTCAGCTCGCTGTCGTGGCGCGCCGCGCTGAGGCGGCTGGTGCCGATGGCGAGGATCCGGGCGCGGTGGATCCGGCCGGCGAGGAACTCGAGGAGCCGCACGGTCGCGACATCTGCGGCCTGCAGGTCGTCGAGCACGATGACGATCGGCCTTCGCGCCGCGGCCCCGCACAGGAACGACGTCGTCGCGTCGAACGCCGTGAAGCGCTCCGCCTCGCTCTCGAGCGGCACCGGGCGCTCCACGAAGCCGGGCAGCCGCTGGACGAGCTCGGGAGCGACATGCGCGACATAGGGGGCGCCGAACCCAAGATCCTCGACCATCTCTTGAGCCGGCCGCTGCTGCACCAGCTCCCGGATGACCTGGGCCCAGGGCCAGTAGGCGGGCGCCCCGCCCGCCTGCCAGGCGCCGCCCCAGAGCACCGTGTCGCCGTGGTCGGTGGCAGCTTCGGCGACCGCCTCGGCCAAGCGCGTCTTTCCGATCCCCGCGTCCCCGGCGACGAGGAACAGGGCTCCTTGGCCGCTCCGCGCCTGGGCGAGGGCCGCGAGCAGTTCGTCGCGCTCGGCGCTCCGCCCGACGAACGGCGCGCGGCCGCGCGCTTTCACAGTTGGCTCCGGGAGCGGGGCGGCGATCCTCGGCGGCGCGGCCAGCGCCGGATCCTGCATGAGGATCGCCCGCTCGAGGTCGCGGAGCTCGCTGGTGGGCTCGATGCCCAGCTGCTCGGCTAGCGCGTCGCGGGCCTGTCGATAGGCGTCGAGCGCGTCGGCTTGGCGGCCGGCGCGATAGAGCGCGAGCATGAGATGCGCGTGGAGACGCTCGCGCATCGGATGGACCGTCACGAACTGCTGCAACTCGGCGATCAGCTCGCTGTGCCGGCCGGCCGCCAGGTCGGCCTCGATGCGGACCTCGACCGCCGCCAGCCGCTGCTCTTCGAGACGTGCGATCTCAGCGGGGGCGAACGGAGCCCATGAAAGCTCAGCAAGCGGCGACCCACGCCACAGCGCGAGGCCCTCGCGAAACACCCCGGCCGCCGCATCCGCATGCCCCGCCGCCAGCTCGCGGCGGCCTCGTTCGATCAGTCGCTCGAACCGCTCGGCATCCAGCTCGCCCTCGTGCACACGAATGCGGTAGCCGGCGGGAGCGGTCGTGAGCAACTCCGGGTCGCCCAGCGCCTTTCGCAGCCGCGAGACGTGAACTTGGATCGTCTTCACCGAGCCGTGGGGCGCGTCCTCCCCCCACAGCCCGGCAGCCAGCCGCTCCGGGCTCACGGGCTCGTTGGGACGAAGCAGCAGCATGGCGAGCAGCGCTCGCGGCTTCCCGCCGCCGAGCGCAACCGGACCGGCTTCCCTGCGGACCACGAGCGGTCCGAGGATCCCGAACTCGATTTTCACCCCACGAGCGACCCTACTCCCACTCAGCAGGCCGCGCCAGGTCCGAGCTTCGGCCCCGCAAACCCCGCGGGAGCCCGGCGGCTCCTCTCCGGCCCCGACTCCGGCGCGATCGGATGCCCGATTGCCCCTGGTGCGGCGCTTCTGAGCTCTCGCCGCTGCGATGTCCCAGGGCGCCAGCCCCCTGATCGCGCGGCTAGAGCGTTGTGACGCCGCCGGGCTCGCGGCGCTGGATGAGCATCCAGACCTCACGCACGCCGGCGCCGGAGGGGTCCCGACTGGCGGACGGCGCTGGATATGGCGCGCGACGAGAGCCATGAGGCCGTCGCCGCAGTGCTCGGCGCGCTCGGGCGCGGCAGCGACGAGTTGGACCCCGGCGACGTCCTCGGAGCACCCCCCGGCGCCGAGGTCCGTCGAAGAGCCGGAACCGTTCATCGGCGAGCGCAAGCGGCGGAGGGCCTGAGCGTGCACACGCACGACCAGGCGACGTCGCCGGCGGCCGCGGGGCCCGAAGGGCCGGGCCGGCGGACTTCGTCGACCAGGTCAGGGCTGACCGTTGCTCAGAGCGCGCGCAGGCGGTAGCCCACGCCGCGAACCGTCTCCAGCGCGCCGGCGCTCGGCCCGAGCTTGCGGCGCAGCCCCGACACCGCCACGTCGACGACGTTCGAGCCGCCCGTCCACTCGTAGCCCCAGACGTCCCGCAGCAGCGCGTCGCGCGCGACGACCTGGCCCTCGCGCTCGCGCAGGTACTGGAGGACGTCGAACTCGAGGCGAGACAACCCGACGCGCCGGCCGTCGAGCGCCAGCTCGCGCGCGTCGGCGTCCACGACCGAGCCCGTGTCCGGCAGGTCCCGCGCGGCCAGGCCCGAGAGCCAGCCCGCGGTCGACTCGGGCCCGAGGTCGAGCGCGATCGGGGTGTACGGGGTGCCGTCGATGTCGACGTCGGCGCAGTCCGGCAGCCGAGCAAAGCCGATCGGTGTGAGCTGGGGGAGCAGCGCGTCGCCCGCGTACGTGTAGACCCGGCGCAACGCGGGCCCGGCCTCCAGGGAGGCGCGCTCCATGTCGCGCAGGAGGGCGGCCAGGCAGGGTGACGCCGCCGCGCCGGTCGCGTACGCCAGGGCGACGCGGACGAGCAGCACGCGGTGGCCGCGGGGGACGGGATGCGTGCGCAAGTGCCGGCGCCAGGGCGCGCAGATCGCGTCGCGCGCCAGCAGGCGCTGGGGCACGTCGGCGAGCTCACACAGGACGATGAACGCGACGACCTCGCCGCGGGGGCTACGCGCGACCCGGAAGGCGCTCGGCACCGCGTCCCACCACTCGCCGAGCAGCGCGAGCTCGCCCGCCGAGACGTGGCGGGCGGCGGTCTCGAAGATTGCGTCCCGGTCGTCGGGCCGCGCGGTCTCGACCGCGTAGTGCTGCACGCGCGAGGGGAAGAACGCCTCGCGGACCAAAGGCTCCTCGACCAGGTGGATCATGTCGGCGAGCGACGCCCAGCGGGCCGGGCCGGCGGCGCCGTCGAGCTCGCGGCGGATCTGCCGCCACGCGGCGCCGCGGTACTCGCGCCAGCGCACCGGATCGGTCGCGCGCAGGAGCGCGGCGACGCACTCGCGGACGGTGTCGTGCACCACCAGGCCTTCGCGGCCGAGCTCCACGAACGGGAGCGCCCGCAGGCGCTCGAAGGCGTCGGACGGCGAAGCGTCTGGCAGCACGCCGCCCAGCAGCGAGAGCGTCACCCGTCGCAGAACGGACGTGGCGTCCAAGGCCGACCGCGTCGCGGAGTCGAGCCCGTCGAGCCACAGCGCCGCGAGCTCCTGCACCACGGTCGGCAGGACGGCGTCCTCGGGCGCGTCAGGCCGCTCGCGCACCGCCGAGGCCGCGAGCTGCAGGGAGAGCGGATGGCCGCGCACGAAGCCGTTGACCCAGGCCGCCTGCTCCTCGTCGAGCCCGGCCTCGCGCAGCACCTCGGCCGCGTCCTCCGCCGCCAGCGGCCCGAGCGGCACCGTCAGCAGCAGCTCGCCGAACGAGGCGCGCCACACGGCGCCGGGAGCGTCGCGCGTGGCGAGGACCACGCGGACATCGGCCGGCAGCGAGGGGAGGAAGGTCTGGCGCAGCCAGCCGTCGAGCAGGCGCAGCTGCTCCGCGGTGTCGATCACGATGACGACGCGGCCGTCGGTCGGCAGCGGGCCCAGGGCGGCGAGGAACCCCGCCGGCGTCGGCTCGACCGCGCGCCCGTCGACGGCCACCACCGCGGCGCCACGCTCCGCCGCACCAGCCCGGAAGGCGCGCAGCAGCGACGACTTCCCGGACCCCGCGACACCGTGGACCACGGCGACAGGAGGCCCGTCGTCCGCGAGCAGCTCCACCAGTGCCGCGAGCTCCGCGTCGCGGCCGACGACCGCAGCGCGGCGCTCGGCCAGCAGCGCTCCGAGCGTGCGACCCACGCCGATCAGGCGACGACCGGGTCGGGCGCGTTCACGATCGTGGAGGCCACCCGCTTGATCCCGTCGGTCGGGAGCCGCATGGACTCACCGTGGCGCAGGAGCGCCTCCTCGCTGCTCGCCTCGTAGAGGCAGAACGCGCTGAACGTCCCGTCGTCCTCCTGCACGATGTAGGAGCGGATCCAGCGGATGTCGTCGCTGACGACCGCGGTGACGGAGGGCAGGCAGTCGACCGCCGCGGCGAGCTCCTCCTCGGACCGCCAGGCGCGCGTGCGGGGCACGATGTAGAGATCCACGTGCGCGACGGTAGGCGGCCGCGCGCCGCACCGCCAGGGGTACCACCCGCACCCCGCCGTACGGTCGCCCGAACCCGGCCTCACGAACGCTCATGAAGTGCTCACGAACGGAGGTCGCCGCGCCGCCACGATTCACGGCGTCACATCCTCCCCCTCCCCAGGAGCACCGATGTCCAAGTTCCGAATCGCCGTCGCCGGCATCCTCGCCGCGGCGGCCCTCACCTCGGCCGCGCCCGCGCAGGCCGACAAGACCGAGCGCTGTGAGGACCGCCTCGAGCGCATCGAGACCCGCTTCCGCGTGATCGAGGAGCGACGCGGCTACGAGGCCGCCAGCGAGTGGTGGAACGACCACGCGTGGCCCAAGTACTACGAGCGCTGCGTCGCCCCGTAAGTCATGGCGATCACCGACATCAACGAGCAGAAGCTCGAAGCCTTCATCGGCCACGCCGCGACCGAGGTCGGCGCGGCGCTCAACGTCGCGCTCGTCAGCCTCGGCCATGAGCTCGGCCTCTACCGCGCCATGGCCGACGGCCAGCCCGTCACGCCGGCGGAGCTGGCCGACCGGACCGGCACGCAGGAGCGCTACGTGCGCGAGTGGCTCAACACGCAGGCGGCGAGCGGCTACGTCGAGTTCGCCGACGACGCCTACGTCCTCCCGCCCGAGCACGCGCTCGTGCTCGCCGACGAGGCGAGCCCGTTCTCGATGCACGGCACGTTCCAATCCGCGAACGCGGCCGTGGCGATCCGCGAGCGTCTGCTCGAGCGGTTCACCGCGGGTGACGGCGTCGGCTGGCACGAGCACCACCATGACCTGTGGCACGGCACCGAGCGCGCGTTCGCGACCGCGTACCGCACCCACCTGGTGGCCGAGTGGCTGCCGGCGCTCGACGGCGTCGTCGCCAAGCTCGAGGCCGGCGCGCTGGTCGCCGACGTGGGCTGCGGCCACGGCGCCTCGACGATCCTCCTGGCGGAGGCCTTCCCGGCCTCGCGCTTCGTCGGGATCGACTACCACGAGGGCTCGATCGCCATCGCGCGGCAGCGCGCGGCGGAGGCGGGCGTGGGCGACCGCGTGACCTTCGAGGTCGGCGGCGCGGCGGACTTCGCCGGCGAGGGCTACGACGTCGTGGCGTTCTTCGACGCGTTCCACGACCTCGGGGACCCGCTCGGGGCCGCGCGCCACGCGGCCGAGGTCCTCGCGCCCGGCGGCACGGTGATGCTCGTCGAGCCGTTCGCCGGCGACCGGGTCGAGGACAACCTCAACCCGATCGGCCGCCTCTACTACGGGTTCTCGACGCTCGTGTGCACGCCCGGCTCGCTGTCGCAGCCGGGCCAGGCCGGGCTCGGCACACAGGCCGGCGAGGCACGGATCGCCGAGGTGCTGCGCGAGGCCGGGTTCGGCCGCGTCCGCCGCGCCGCGGAGACGCCGCTGAACCTCGTGCTCGAGGCCCGGCTCGCCTGACGCGATCCGGTTGAATGGCGGGCGGTGCCCGAGGTCCAGGTCATCGCCCGCTACACCCTCGCCCCCGGCAACGAGGACGAGGTGCTCGCACTGCTCCCGCGGCTGGCCGAGGCCAGCCGCGCCGAGCCGGGCAACCTCGCCTATGAGGTCTTCCGGTCGGTCGACGACCCGCGCAGCGTCGTGCTGCTCGAGCGCTACGCCTCACGCGAGGCGTTCGCCGCGCACCGCGAGTCGCCCCACTTCAACGAGATCGCGCTCGGCCAGATCGTCCCGCTGCTCGCGAGCCGCGTGGTCGAGCAGTACGACGCGAGCTAGCGCTCGCGCCGGTGCGCGCCGCGGCGGTGCGTCAACCCGTTGAGCAGGACCTCGACGGGCGACTGGCGGTTCGCCTTCTGGAGCTCCTCGCGCACCTGGTGGATGTCGTCGGTGGTGGACGACAGCTTGCGCGTCGCCGACCCGAACTCCTGAGCCGCCTTCCCCAGCGTCTCGACCGTCCAGCGGAGGTTGCTCTTCCGGGCCGGCCGCAAGCGCCACCCGAGCACGACCCCGCCCATCAGGCCGGCGGCGGCCGCGCCCGCCGTCAGGGCCGGCCGCGATGCTGACTTGGCGGTCGAGGAGACCGAGCTACCGGCCTCCTTGACCTTCGTGGCGGCGTTGCCGTTGGACTGTGTCGCAGTCGCCATGGCTCCGCTCCTCAGCCGAGGATCTTCCCGATCCGCTCGGCCTGGTCGCCGACTCGCTCGATGTCCTTCGACACGCTCTTGGACGTCTCGCCGAACTGCTTGCTCGCCTTGCCGACGGACTTGGCGACCTTCTTGACGTCGACGCTCGGGGCCTTGCGCGGGATCGGAATGCCGAGGACCGTCTTCTGGCGCCGCGTGGCCTTGAGCGCCACCCCGCCGGCGACCCCGATCGCGGTCGCGCCGATCGCGATGGCCGGGCCGCTGACCTTCGATGCGGCGCTCTTGACGGTGCCGACGACACCGGTGTTGCCGTTCCGGGTCGCAGGGCTGCGGCTCGAGTCGCTCGTGCTGCGGCTCGCCGCGGACTTCTTGGCGGCCGGCTTGCGGGCGGGCGCCTTGCGCGCGCGGCCGTTGCTCGAGCGCGAGGCCGTCGACCGGCTCGTCGAGGCGGACTTGGCACGGGGCTTGCTGCTCGGCTTGCGCTTCGCACTGGACGAGCTGTTGGACGAGCGCGTACTGCGAGTACCGCCGGATGTCGACTTGGTAGCCATTCTCTCTCCTCCTCCGAGAACGTGCGTGTTGTCTCAAGCCCTACCCGAGGGACGCCCGAGGCAATCGGCTGCACGATCGCAACCGGTGATCCAGAAACCGCGCTGGTGCGGATCAAAGAGCGTGAAGATCGCTGTCATCGGAGCCGGAGTGTCCGGGCTCGTCGCCGCCCACCTGCTCGCCCCCGAGCACGAGGTGACGGTGTACGAGGCCAATGCCTACCCCGGCGGGCATACCAACACGGTCCGTGTCGACACGGCCGACGAGACCCACTGGGTCGACACCGGCTTCATCGTCTTCAACGACCGCAACTACCCCCGCTTCGAGCGGCTGCTCGGCCGCCTCGGCGTCGAGGCCCAGCCCTCGAACATGAGCTTCGGCGTCACCGACGCCCACGGCGACTTCGAGTACGCGAGCACGAGCCCGAACGGGCTGTTCGCCAAGCGCGCGCACCTCGCGACCCCGTGGTTCCACCGCATGCTGGCCGACATCGTGCGCTTCCAGCGCGAGGCTCGGGCGCTGCTGACGAGCGACGGGCACGGGCCTTCGCTGGGCCAGTTCCTCGACGAGCACCGCTTCTCGCGCCCGTTCGTCGACCGGCTCATCGTGCCGCAGGCCGCCGCCGTGTGGTCCGCCGACCCGCGCCAGATGTGGACGTTCCCCGCCCGCTTCCTGGTGGAGTTCTTCGACAACCACGGGATGCTCGGGCTGCGCGATCGCCCGCAGTGGCGGACCGTGACCGGCGGCTCGCATCGCTACGTGCACAAGCTGATCGAGCCGTGGCGCGAGCGGCTGCGGCTCTCGACGCCGGTCGACCGCATCAGCCGGCACGACGACCACGTCGTCGTCGCCCCGCGCGGCAGCGACCCCGAGCGCTACGACCACGTGATCCTCGCCACCCACTCGGACCAGGCGCTGAAGCTGCTCGCCGACCCCTCCGACCGCGAGCACGAGCTGCTCGGCGCGATCCCCTACCAGCCCAACGAGGCCGTCCTGCACACCGACCGCGCCCTGCTCCCGCGCCGCCGCCGCGCGTGGGCGAGCTGGAACTACCACCTGCTCGACGAGCCGACCGGCAAGCCGACCGTCACGTACCACATGAACCGCCTGCAGTCGCTGCGGGCGGATACGGAGTACTGCGTCACGCTCAACCACAGCCAGGCCATCGACCCCGACAAGGTCATCCGCACGATCCCGTACGCGCACCCCGTGTACACGACCGAGGGCCAGGCGGCGCAGGCCCGCCATCACGAGATCAGCGGTCCCCACACGCGCACGCACTACTGCGGCGCCTACTGGGGCTGGGGCTTCCACGAGGACGGCGTCAAGAGCGGCGAGCGCGTCGCGGAGGCGCTGCTGTGAGCCAGAGCGCGATCTACGAGGGCCACATCCGCCACCGCCGCTTCGCGGTGCGGAAGCATGAGTTCCGCTACCGGATGGGGATGGCGTACCTCGACCTTGAGGAGCTCCCGACCCTGCTCGGCGGGCGGCTCGTCAAACAGCGTCCCGGCCTCGTCCGCTTCCGTCGCCGCGACTACCTCGGCGACCCGCACACGCCGCTCGACGCCGCGGTGCGCGACCTGGTCGCGGAGCGCCTCGGCCGCCGCCCGAGCGGGCCGGTGCGCCTGCTCACCCAGCTGCGCACCTTCGGGCACTGCTTCAACCCGGTCAGCTTCTACTACTGCTTCTCGCCCGGCGGCGAGGAGCTCGACGCGATCGTCGCCGAGGTCACCAACACGCCCTGGGGCGAGCGCCACGCCTACGTCACCGACGGCCGCAGCGGCGAGTTCGACAAGGCGCTGCACGTGTCGCCCTTCATGCCGATGGAGCAGCGCTACACGTGGCACGCCGGCACGCCCGGCGACACGCTGTCCGTCCACATCGAGAGCAGCGAGCACGGCCGGCGTGCCTTCGACGCGACGCTGTCGCTGCGACGCTCGCCCTTCACCCGCCGGACGCTCGCCCGCCACCCCGCGGCGACCCTCCGCGTGCTCGCGCTCATCTACGGCCACGCGGTCGCGCTGAAGCTCAAGGGCGTCCCCGTCCAGCCCCACCCCGCCCGATGATCGCCCGCAAGCTCGCGCTCTCCATCCTCGGCCGCATCCGCGTCGGCCAGCTCACGGTCATCGAGGGCGACACCGAGACCGTGTTCGGCTCCGGCGCCCCGCAGGCCACGGTCCACATCCACGACCCGCAGGCCTGGCCGCAGATCCTGCGCGGCAGCCGCGGCATGGGCACCGCCTACATGGACGGGCTGTGGGACACGCCGGACCTGACCGCGGTGATCCGGGTCGCCGCGCGCAACGTCGACCGCATCGACCAGGTCCGCCGCCGCCTCTCGCCGGTCCGCGAGCCGTTCCAGCGCGCCCGCGCGGCGTTCATGCGCAACACGCCGAAGCGCAGCCGCAAGGACATCGCCGCGCACTACGACCTCGGCAACGAGCTGTTCGAGCTCATGCTCGACCCCACGCTCATGTACTCGTGCGGCGTCTTCGAGCACCGCGACGCCACGCTCGAGGAGGCCTCGCTGGCCAAGCTCGAGCTGGTGTGCGAGAAGCTCGAGCTCGGCCCGCGCGACCACGTGCTCGAGATCGGTACCGGCTGGGGCGGCTTCGCCGTCTACGCGGCGACCACGCGCGGCTGCCGGGTCACGACGACCACGATCTCGCGCGAGCAGCACGACGTCGCCGCCCGCCGCGTGCGGGAGGCCGGCGTCGAGCACCTCGTCGACCTCCGGCTCGACGACTACCGCGACCTGCGTGGCTCCTACGACAAGCTCGTCTCGCTGGAGATGATCGAGGCCGTCGGCTGGCAGGACTTCGGCACGTTCTTCGAGTGCTGCAGCGAGCTGCTCGCCCCCAACGGCACGATGCTGCTGCAGGCGATCACCATGGACGACCGCGCCTATCCGGTCGAGAAGGCGTCGAAGAGCTTCATCCGCACCTACGTCTTCCCGGGCGGCTGCCTGCCCTCGCTCGAGGTCATCTCGAAGTGCATCTCCAAGCGCACCGACATGCGCACCGTGCACCTCCAGGACCTCACGCCGCACTACGCCGAGACGCTGCGCCGCTGGCGCGCGAACTTCGAGGCGGCGACCGACGACCTCGAGGCGCTCGGCTACGACGAGCGCTTCCGCCGCTTGTGGCGGATGTACCTCAGCTACTGCGAGGCCGGCTTCGCCGAGCGCCGGATCGGGCTCGTGCAGACCGTGCTCGCCAAGCCGCTCGCGGGGATCGACGCGCTCGGCGAGGCGCCGCCGGTCGCTAGGACCGCGGCTGCCGGCTGAACATCCGGTCGCTGATCGCGTCGAGCACGAAGGCCGGGCCGCGCGAGGCGAGCTTCGCGTAGGCGAGGCGGCCGCCGGGACCGACGATCGATTTGTCCTCCTCGACGGCGGTGAGCACCTTGTCGACCCACTCCTCCGGCTCGACCTTGTCCCACCCCGACGTGTCCATGTAGCGGCCGTAGACCTCCTCGGTCGCGTCGAGCATGTCGGTGTTCACGCCCGGAGTGACGACGTGCATCGCGCGCACGCCGGTGCCGTCGAGCTCGCGGCGGAGTGACTCGGTGAGGGCGACCACGCCGGCCTTCGACGCCGCGTAGGTGCTCGCGGCGGGGAAGTAGGCGTAGCCGCTGATCGAGGCGTTGTTGACGACCGTGCCACGGCGGCGGGCGAGCATGCCCGGCAGGACGCGGCTTGTCAGGTGGGCGACCGCGACCAGGTTGACCTGGAACATCGCGTAGACCGCCTCCATGTCCTGCTCCTCCAGCAGCCCGCCGGTCATCTGGCCCGCGTTGTTGACGAGCAGGTCGACGTCGGCGAGCTCGGCGATCGCGCCGGCGCACTCGTCGATCGACTCGCGGCTCGAGAGGTCGAGCCGCACCGGGCGGACCTCGGCGCGGCCCTCGATCGGCTCGAAGGCGTCCGGATCGCGCACGCCCGCGAGGACGAGCCGGACCGGTCGTGCGGCGAGGGCTTCGCACATGGCGCGGCCGATGCCGCGGTTGGCGCCGGTGACCAGCGCGGTGGAGTCGGTGAGGTCCATCTGTCTCTCCTACGCGGGGGCGCGGGCGGGCGATCAATGATCGGGATGGCGCGTTCGCCCGTAGTGTCCATCGATGCTGCGGATCGCCACCTTCGCCCTGCTCGGCCTGCGCGTCGCCTACGGCGCCGGGCTGATCGCCGCGCCCGAGCGCATCACGCGCCAATGGCTCGGCCCCGGGGCCGGCGAGCCACCCGCCCAGGTGCCGCTGCGCGGCCTCGGCGCGCGCGAGATCGTCGTGCACGGCGCGGCGATCGCCGCGGCGGCGCGCGGGATTCCGCTGCGGCCGTTCCTCGCCGCCAGCGCCGCGGGCGACATCGCCGACATCCTCGCCACCGCCGCCGGGCGGCGCGGGCTGCCCGACGGCGCCGCGCCGAAGACGCTCGCCGTCGCCGGCGGGTCGGCGTTGCTGACCGCGGCGCTCGCCGCCGCCGTCGAGCGCTGAGCGTGGCACTCGCGTACGACCGCGCCGGGTCGGGCCCGGTGCTCGTCCTCCTGCACCCGCTCGGCGCCGATCGCCACGTGTGGGAGCCGGTCATGCCGCGGCTGGTGGAGCACCGCGACGTGATCGCCGTCGACCTGCCCGGCTTCGGGGACTCGCCGGCGCTGAACGGCGGCGGCCCGCCGACGCCGGCCGCGCTCGCCGAGGCGGTCGCGGCCGCGCTGCCGGACGGCCCGCACCACGTCGCGGGCAACTCGCTGGGCGGCTGGGTCGCGCTCGAGCTCGCCGCCGCCGGGCATGCGCGCTCCGTGACCGCGATCGCACCGGCCGGGCTGTGGCCGGAGCCGCTCGCGCCCAAGCGCGGCACCGCACGCTCGATCGCGCGCGCGATCCGGCCCGCCCTGCCCACGCTGGTGCGCAGCCCGGCGGGCCGGCGGCTGGCGCTGGCCGGGACCGTCGCCGACGCCGGGCGCGTGCCGCCCGAGGCGGCGCTGCGGCTCGTGCGCGCCTACGCCGACGCGCCGGGCTTCGAGGCGGTCAACCGCGAGATGCGCGCCAGCCGCTTCACCCGCCTCGAGCACCTGCGCGTGCCGGTGACGCTCGCATGGCCGGAGCACGACCGGCTGGTCGGGCGGCCGGCGCACCTGCCGCCCTCGGTCCGCAGCGTCGCGTTGCCGGGCGCCGGCCACGTGCCGATGTGGGACGCGCCGGAGGCGGTCGCGGAGCTGCTGCTGGCGGGCAGCGCGCGCTAGGCGCGCCACCCGGCAGCGCACCCTCGGCCCAACTACTCGGCCGGGTCGTCCTCGGAGAGGATCTTGTAGAGCCCGCGCCGTGTCTCGGCGAGCAGCTCCTTGGCCTTCTCGACCTGGGCGTCGTCGCCCGCCGTGCCGACCTGGAAGCTCGCGGCCGCGATCTGGCCGACCAGGCCGCGCAGCTCGAGCCGCTCCTCGCCGACACCCTCGGTCGGCTTCGCCCACGGCTCGCCGAGCGCCTCGCGGTTCTCGGCGACGTGGGCCTTGCCGGCCTCGGTGAGGGCGAACGGGGTGCGGCCCTCGCCGGCCTCCTGGGCGATCAGGCCCTCGTCCTCGAGCTGCTGGAGCGTCGGGTAGACCGAGCCGGGGCTCGGCCGCCAGGCGCCGCTGCTGCGGCGCTCGATCTCCTCCATCAGCGAGTAGCCCGTGTGGGCCTGCTCGTCGAGGAGGACGAGGATGGCGGCGCGGACGTCGCCGCGGCGCATGCGCCGGCGGCGGCCACCGCCGCCCCAGCCGCGCCCACCCCACTCGCCGGCGGGCGGGCCCCAGCCGGGGCCGCGGCCGTGGTGGTGCTTCATGAACTGCCTGCGGAGGTTGTGTACCTCTGGACCATGCCTGTGCATGGGCTTCTCCTATCTTTGACTATCACGATGCGTCAACGATATATCGTTACGCTCGATCTGTCAAGAGACGAACGGCGACGGCGAATCCGTGCGCGTACTCGCGCGGGGTGATCGTGCGGCGCAGCGTGAGCTTGGCCCCGTAGGCGAAGCAGCGGAGGAGCAGGAGCGGCGTCTCGCGCGCGTGCTTGGAGAGCACGGCCACGTTGCCGAGGTAGTAGCGGCTCTGGACGCCGGGCTTGTACTCGTGCTCGAGGAACACGTCGTCGGGGGCCCACAGCCCGGCGTGGCCGAGGGCGAGCGCACGCAGGACATAGTCGGCGTCCTCCGACGCGCCGTACTCGGCGCCGAGGCCGAGCCGCTCGTCGAAGTCGCCGACCGCTCGCACCACGTCGCCGCGCAGGAACACGTTGATCGAGCTGACCGCCTTCATGCACAACCGCGGGGTGAGCGGCTGCTCGGCGCGCGGGAAGCGGGTCCAGTCGATCTCGGCCCGCGACGGCGCGTAGGGGCCGGCGACGAGTCCGGCCTCGGCCAGGCGGCGCTCGACGCGCGCGAGCACCCCGGCGCCGAGGCGGCAGTCGTCGTCGGGGAAGCCGACACCGCCGGCGGCGTCGAGCAGGCCGGCCTCGCGCGCGTGGGCGAGACCCGCGTTGCGGGCGGCGCTCAGGCCCGTCGCGAGCGGCACGACGACCGGGTGCACACCGGCGGGCACGTCGCCGCCGCCGCGCAGGACCAGCACCACGTCGACCTCCCGCTCCTGCGCGGCGACGCTGGCGAGCAGCGCGGCGAGGTTCGCGCGCGACGCGGGACTCGGGTCGGTGACGCTGACGAGCAGGAACCGCATGGGAGTGCCGGGCGCCACCTCGGGGCGAACGATAATGCGACGGGTGCCGCGTGCCCTGATCGCGCTGACCGCGCTCGCCGCGGCGCTCCGACTGCCCACGCTCGGGTCGCAGTCGCTGTGGCTCGACGAGGTGCTGACCGCGCAGCTCGCGCGCGGTGACCTCGGCGAGCTCTTCCACCAGGTCGCCGAGCAAGAGGCGAACCCGCCGCTCTTCTACCTCGTCGAGTGGCTGTGGACGCGCGTGGCGGGGACGAGCGAGTTCGCGCTGCGCTTCCCGTCGGCGGTGTGCGGGATCGCGCTCGTCCCGGTGGCCTACGCGATCGGCCGGCGGCTCGCGTCCGAGCGGGCCGGCACCGCGCTGGCCGCGCTCGTCGCCGTCCACCCGCTGCTCGTCTACTACTCGCAGGAGGCGCGCGGGTACGCGGCGGTGGCGCTCGCGTGCGCCGCCGGGTTCCTGTGCTTCCTCGGGGCGATCGAGGGGCGGCGCGGCGCGCTGGGATGGGCGATCGCGTCGGCGGTGGCGCTGGGCTGCCACTACTTCGCGATCTTCCCGGTGGCGATCGAGGCCGTGGTCCTGCTCGCCGTCCGCGGCCGCGGCGCGCTGCCGGCGGTGGCCGGCGTCGCGGTCGTCGGCGCCGGCCTGCTCCCGCTCGTGCTGCAGCAGCTCGACGGGGAGCACGGCGAGAACGTGACCGGTACGGCGGGCCTCGCGGCGCGGGTGCGCGCCGTGCTGACGAGCTGGCGGTCGGCGAGCGGGGCGCAGCGATCGACGGCCTCGAATGGGTGGCGGGCGCGCTGCTCGTGGCCGGCGCGGTGCTCGCCGTCGCACGGCGCGAGCGGGCGCTCGCTGTGGCCGGCGGTCGTCGGCCTCGGCGGCGCGGCGCTGATGGTCGCGGTGGCGGCCCTGGGGCGGACTACCTCAACAACCGCAACACGTTGCCGGTGCTGACCATCGTGCTCGCCATCCCCGCGCTCGGCTACGCAGCCGGGCGGCTCGGCGCGGCGCTCGGGGTCGCGGCGTGCGCGACGCTGCTGGCGGCGACGATCGGGGTCGCTGACGGATCCCGCGCACGCGCGCGAGGACTGGCGCGGGGCCGCGCGGGCGCTCCGGGCCGCGGACGCGGTGGTCGTGGCGCCGCCGTACAACGCGACGCCGATGCGCTGGTACGCCCCCGACCTCCACCCGGCCGAGGGCGCGACGTCCGCGACCTCGCCGTCGTCGTGGCCGATCCCGACCGCGAGCCGCTCGCGCGCGACGCGCTCGCCACCGCGCCCTCCGCGGGCTTCACGCCGGTGGGGACCGAGAAGCGCGACCGACTGCTGATCGCGCGCTTCCGCGCGGCGGGCGCGCGGCCGGTGACCCGCCTCGAGGCCGACTCATGGGTCCGGGCCCATCTCGGCGCGAACCGCGGCGGCGCCGGCGGGGTCCTGCTCACCCGCTGAGCCGCCTACTCCGACGCCGGCGGCTCCTTCTCCGGGATGCCGGGCAGCGGCGCGTCCTCCTCCGGCAGCTCGGCCGGCGGCCCCAGCGGCTGATCCGGGACCTCGGGCGAGGGATCCTCGGGCGCGGGCGGGTCCTCCGGGATCTCCGGGTCCTCGGGCGTGATGTCGCTCATGCGCGCTCCCCTACCCGCAGCGTCTCCGGCGCACCCCACCGGTGCAGCACCTCGGGCAGCACCACCGACCCGTCCTCGCGCTGGCCGTTCTCGAGCAGCGCGATCATGTGCCGCCACGTGACCGCGGTGCCGTTCAGCGTCGCCACATGGCGCGGGCCGCCGCCGCCCGCCGGACGGAAGCGGATGTCGAGCCGCCGCGCCTGGAAGTCGGTCGTGTTCGAGGTCGAGGTGACCTCGCGATAGCGCCCCTGGCTCGGGATCCACGCCTCGCAGTCGTACTTCTTCGCCGCCGACGTGCCGAGGTCGTCGGCCGCGATGTTGACCACGCGGTAGGGGATCTCGAGCGCCTGCAGGATCTCCTCCTCGATCGAGAGCAGCCGCTCGTGCTCGTCGACCGCCGCGTCCGGCTCCACGAACGAGAACATCTCGACCTTGCCGAACTGGTGCACGCGGAAGATCCCGCGCGTGTCGCGCCCCGCCGCGCCGGCCTCGCGCCGGAAGCACGGCGACGAGCCCGCGTAGCGCCGCGGCAGCGCCTCGCCGTCGAGGATCTCGCCCGCGTGCAGCGACGCCAGCGGCACCTCGCTCGTCCCCACCAGGTACAGCGGGTCGTCGGCGAGCCGGTAGATCTGCTGCTCGGTGTCGGGGAGGAAGCCGGTCCCGAACAGCGCGTCCTCGCGCACCAGCACCGGCGGCACCACCGGCACGAACCCGTACGCGCCCAGGACCTCCATCCCCCAGCGCTGCAGCGCCAGCTCCAGCAGCACCATGTCGCCCTTCAGGTACGCGAAGCGCGAGCCCGAGACGCGCGCCGCGGCCTCCATGTCGATCAGCCCGCCGGCCAGCTCGAGGTGGTCGCTCGGCTCGTTCGGCGAGCGCGGCTCGCCGACCTCGCGCAGCGTCGTGTCCTCGTCGGCGGCGCTCGGATCGGGCGGGTTGGGGATCGAGCGCGAGCACGCCCTCCAGCGACGCCTCGACCGCGGCGAGCTCCTCCGACAGGGCCTTGACCCGCCGCGAGACCTCCTGCATGTCGGCGATCGCGTCGGCGGCGTCGCCGCCCTCCTGCTTGGCGCGCGCGATCGCCTGCGAGGCCTCGTTCTGGCGCGCGCGCAGCCCCTCGACCTCCGGCAGCAGCTCACGCCGGCGGCCGTCGAGCGCCAGCGCCTCGCCCAGCCGCGCGTCCGACCCGTCCTTGCGCCGCGCCAGCGCCGCGCGCGTCGCGTCCGGGTCCCGCCGGATCGCCTTCAGGTCGAGCATCGGCGGGGCCTACTGATCGGCGTCTTGCTTCGAGCCCGAGTACTTCGCGACGAAGTCCGCGACCTTCTCGGCGTCCTCGCCGACGAGGATGTTCTGCGGCATCGGGCCGGAGGAGAAGCCGCCGTTGCGGATCGCGTACAGGACGTCCTCCTTCGTCTCCTTGCGCTGGTCGAAGTTCGGGCCGTCCTTGTACTCGCGCTTGTTGGCCTCGACCGCGGACCCCTGCGTCCCGGCCGCGGTGAGCGTGTGGCAGCCCGAGCAGTTCTCCACGAACAGCTGGGCGCCCTCGTAGTCGGGATCCGACTTGGCCAGCTCGATCCCCTCGGATCCGCAGGCGATGACGACAGCCGCGAGGCCGGGCAGCGCGAGCAGCATGAGGGGGCGGCGCATCAGGGCGGAGAGCATACGGAACAATCGCCCCCTTCCCCCGTGACCCGCCTCCTCCTGCTCATGCTCCCTCTGCTCGTCGCCGGCTGCGGCGCCGACGAGCCCGCGGCCGTCCGCGCCAAGGACGACAGCATCGCGCTGACGGTCAGGGATTTCCGCTTCGAGCCGCAGAACGTCACCGCCACGCCGGGCCGGCTGCGCGTCACGCTCACCAACCGCGGCCGGCTCGCCCACACGTTCCGCGTCGAGCGCAAGAACACCATCGTGGCCAAGGTCTCGAGCCTGCTGCCCGGCGACACCGCCTCCACCCGCTTCCGCGTCCGCGCGGGCGAGTACCGCTTCTTCTGCGCGCTCTCGAATCACGAGGAGCTGGGCATGTACGGCACCCTGGTCGTCAAGTGAGAGCCGTCGAGCCGATCCGCTTCCGCACCGTCATGGGGCACTTCGCCACCGGCGTCGCGGTCGTCACGGTCGACGCGCCCGGCGGCCCGCAGGGCATGACCGCCAACGCGGTGGCGAGCCTCAGCCTCGACCCCGTGCTCGTGCTCGTCTGCTTCGACAACCTCGCCCGCACGCTGCCCGAGGTGGAGCGCGCCAAGCGCTTCGGCGTCAACGTGCTCGCCGCCGGCCAGGAGCACCTCGCCCGCCGCTTCGCCTCCAAGGACGAGACGAAGTTCGCGGACGTCCCCCACAGCGTCCACGACGGCATCCCGGTGCTCGACGGCGCGCTCGCGTGGGTCGGCTGCGACCTGGAGCGCCTGGTCCCGGCCGGCGACCACACGATCGGGATCGGCGCCGTCAACGCCGCCGAACTCGGCGCCGACGGACTCGAGCCGCTGGTCTGGTTCCGTGCCGGCTACACGTCGCTCTAGATGACGGCGCTGCACATCGTGCTCGGCGTCGCGGTGGTCGTCGTCAACCTCGCGGCCGGCGCGCTCGGTACCTACAAGTGGCAGCGCGCCGAGTACAGCCATGCGTTCTGGCCGCTGCTGCGGGTCGGCCAGGGGCTCGTGGTCGTCGAGGTCATCCAGGGCGGTGTGCTCCTCCTGCTGGGCGAGGAACTGCCGCGCCTGCACCTGATCTACGGCCTCGTGCCGCTCGGCGTCGCGTTCATCGCGGAGCAGCTCAGGCTCACCTCCGCGCAGGCGATCCTCGACCAGCGCGGCGTCTCGTCGGCGCGCGAGCTGGCACCGGACGACGCGGAGGAGGCTGCACTTGACATTCTCCGTCGCGAGATGGGCGTCATGGCGGCCTCAGCGCTGGTCGTCGCAGCCCTGGGACTCCGAGCAGGAGGGGTGTTGTAATGCGGCAATTGTCACTTTGTATCGTTGTGTTACAAGCGGTGCTATAAACCCGCCCAGTCGTGATCCGCAGCTACCTCCCAGCGCTGGTCTTCGTGGGATTGGGGACGCTCATCGGCCTCGTGTTCGCGGTGGTGAACACGTACCTCGGGCCGAAGCGGCGGAGCGCCCAGGCGCAGGGTGATCCCTACGAGTGCGGCCTGCCGTCGCAGGTGCAGAAGAACTTCCGCTTCGGGATCAGCTTCTACCTCGTGGCGATGCTGTTCATCCTCTTCGACATCGAGGTCATCTTCCTGTTCCCGGTCGCGCTCCAGCTCAACGCGTTCGGGACCTTCGCCCTGATCGAGACGATCGTCTTCATCGTCCTCCTGCTGATCGCGTTCGTCTACGTCTGGAGACGGGGGGCGCTGGAATGGAAGTGAAGCGCGAGCTGCTCGGCTCCGGCTCGAGCGGCGACTTCCGCGCCCGCCAGCTGCGCGCGCGCGACATGCTGCGCGGCGAGCTCGAGGGCCCCGAGCTCGAGAAGCACGTCGAGCAGAGCGTCCTGACCACCACGCTCGACAAAGCCGCCAGCTGGGCGATGGGCAACGCGAACTTCCCGCTCTCGTTCGGGCTCGCCTGCTGCGCGATCGAGTGGATGTCGCACATCGGCTCGCGCGTGGACATCGCCCGCTTCGGCTTCGAGGCAGCGCGCGCGAGCCCGCGCCAGGCCGACACGATCTTCCTGTCGGGCCGCGTCTCGATCAAGATGGCGCCGGTCATTCGGCGCCTATACGACCAGATGCTCGAGCCGCGCTACGTGATCGCGATGGGCGCGTGCTCCTCCTCGATGGGCGTGTTCAACAACTACGCGATCGTTCCCGGCGACAAGTTCCTCCCGGTCGACGTGCACGTGCCCGGCTGTCCGCCACGGCCAGAAGCCCTCGTCCACGGCATCCTCAAGCTGCGCGCCGCGATCTTGTCGCAGCCGGACGAGGGCTGGCGCACCCGCTACGGCGGGCGCGGGACCGAGGAGGTCGTGTCCGACGACGAGCTCGTCAACGTGATCAACGTCCCCGGCGGCGGCAGGACGGGCACGAGTGCCTGACGCGACCGGCCTCGAGCTGATCGCGCAAGAGCTGCGCGATCAGGACGCCGACGCCGTGCTCGACACGGTCTTCTTCCGCGACCACGCGGCGCTGCTCGTGACCGCGGCCAGCGTGCCGGCCACGCTCGAGCACCTGCGCGGCAAGGGCTACGGCTTCCTGGCCTCCGTGCACGGCGTCGACTACTTCCCCGAGGAGCCGCGGCTGGGCGTCCACTACGAGCTGCTCGACATGGCGAACGTCGACCGCATCTCCGTGCGCACGCGCGTGAGCACCGAGTCGCCCCACGTGCCGAGCGTGACCGCCGAGTGGCCCACGGCCGACCACCAGGAGCGCGAGATCTACGACATGTTCGGCGTGCTCTTCGACGGCCACGACGACCTCCGACGCATCCTCATGCCCGAGGACTATGAGGGCCATCCGCAGCGCCGCGACTTCCCGATCGGCGGCGAGCCGATCCTGTTCACGCACAACGAGCGCGACGTGCCGGGGTGGTGGAAGTGAGCGAGATCGACACGCGGCGCACGCCGCAGATCCCCTACCGCGAGATGGAGGAGTCGCACGAGCTCTCGCACATCGAGCACCCCGAGCACGACGAGCTGCTGACGCTCAACATCGGCCCGCACCACCCGGCCACGCACGGCGTGCTGCGGCTGCTGAGCACGCTCGAGGGCGAGGTCATCCGCGACATCAAGCCGATCATCGGCTACGTCCACACCGGCATCGAGAAGACGGCCGAGGACAAGGCCTACTGGAAGGTCATCCCAATCGTCGAGCGGATGGACTACCTCGCCTACTACTTCAACGCGCAGGCGTTCTGCGGGGCGGTCGAGACGCTGCTCGACCTCGAGGTACCGCCGCGCGCCCAGTACCTGCGCGTCATCCACCTCGAACTCAACCGCATCATGTCCCACCTCGTGTGGCTCGGGACGAGCGCGCTCGATCTCGGGGCGATCTCGATGTTCTGGTACTGCTTCCGCGACCGCGAGCAGATCCTCGACCTGTTCGAGATGTCCTCCGGCCAGCGCATGCACACGCGCTACATCCAGGTCGGCGGCGTCTTCGAGGACATTCCCACCGGCTTCATGGCGAAGCTCAAGCAGTTCACCGACCAGATGCCGTCGCGCGTCGACCAGTTCGCCGCGCTGCTCGACAAGAACGAGATCGTCCTCCAGCGGCTGCGCAACATCGCCGCCCTCGACGAGGACACGCTGCTCGGGCTCGGCGTCACCGGCCCGCTGCTGCGCGCGACCGGCAACCCGTGGGACCTGCGCAAGGCCGCCCCGTACTCGAGCTACGACCACTTCGAGTTCAAGATCCCGGTCGGCACGGTCGGCGACAACTACGACCGCTTCAAGGTCCGCATGGCCGAGATGAGGGAGTCGGTGAAGATCATCGAGCAGGCGGCGGCTGGCCTCCCGGAGGGCCCCTACATCTCGCCAAACCGCAAGTACGCGCTGCCCCCACGGCACGAGCTGGCGACCTCGATGGAGGCGCTGATCCACCACTTCAAGCTCGTCACCGAGGGCTTCCGCGTGCCGCCGGGCGAGGTCTACTACCCGATCGAGTCCCCGCGCGGCGAGCTCGGCTGCTTCGTGCGCTCCGACGGCTCCTCGAAGCCCGCGCGCGTGCACATGCGCGACCCCTCGTTCGTGAACCTTCAGGCGCTCAAGCCGATGATCCAGGACCTCTACCTCGCCGACCTCATCGCGACGCTCGCGATGCTCGATCCGGTGCTCGGGGGCATCGACCGCTAGATGGCGATCGACCCGACGCAGGTCAAGCGCTACGCGCACGGCTCGCGCGTCCCGGGCTGGGACGAGGGCGCCGACCTCTCCAAGGACCCGGCGGTCGTCCCCGACCCCGCGACGACGCCGGTGCCGAAGCCGCTGCGCGCCGAGATCGAGTCGCACATGGCGAAGTACCCCGACATCCGCTCGGCGGCGATCCCGGCCCTGCACGCCGCGCAGCGCTACCACGGCTGGTGCTCGCCGACCGCGATCGAGCAGGCCGCCTGCGTGATGCGCCTGACGCCCGGGCTACCTGACCGCCGTGGCGACGTTCTACGACATGTTCGTGACCGTCCCGCAGGGCGAGCACACGATCTTCGTCTGCACGAACATCTCCTGCTCGCTGCTCGGCGCCGACGCGATCCACGTCGCGATGCAGGACGCCGCCGGCGCCGACGCGCGCTTCAACGTCCGCAGCTTCGAGTGCCTCGGCGCGTGCGACATCGCCCCGATGGCGTCGGTCAACGGCGACTACGTCGGGCCGCTCACCGAGGACGACTGCCGGACGATCATCGACGACCTGCTGGCGGGCAGGCCGCCGCTGCCGGACAAGAACCTCGCGGGCCGCCCGTCGGCCGAGACGCTGGAGATGCCGGAGTGAAGCTCTTCTACGAGGAGATCGACAAGCCCGGCCTCAACACCCTCGAGGTGTACGAGAAGACCGGCGGCTACGAGATGCTCAAGAAGGCGCTGAAGATGGAGCCGGAGGACGTGCTCGCCGAGCTCCAGGCGTCCGAGGTCCGCGGTCGCGGCGGCGCCGGCTTCGCGATGGGCAAGAAGGCGTCCTTCCTCCCCAAGGGGACGATGGACAAGTACCTCGTCTGCAACGCCGACGAGTCCGAGCCCGGCACCTTCAAGGACCGCGAGCTCATGCAGAAGAACCCGCACCTGCTGATCGAGGGCATGATCATCGCGGCGTGGGCGGCGGGCATCAACCGCTCCTTCATCTTCATCCGCGGCGAGTACGAGCACCAGGCCGACGTCCTCGACGCCGCGCTCGAGGAGGCGCGCGCGGCCGGCTACCTCGGCGAGCGCATCCTCAAGTCCGACCACACGCTCGACATGGTCGTCCACCGCGGCGCCGGCGCCTACATCTGCGGCGAGGAGACCGCGCTGCTCGACGCGCTCGAGGGCAAGCGCGGCAACCCGCGGCTGAAGCCGCCGTTCCCCGCGCTCCAGGGCCTCTACCGCGGGCCGACGCTGATCAACAACGTCGAGACGCTGATGAACGTGCCGATCATCCTGCGGATGGGCGGCGGGGAGTTCGCGAAGCTCGGCGTCGCGAACTCGACCGGCACCAAGGTCGTCTCGGTGTCGGGCAACGTGCGCCGCCCCGGCAACTACGAGATCACGCTCGGCACGCCCTCGCGCGACATCATCATGGGCCTGGCCGGCGGCCCGCCCGACGGGCGCAAGGTGAAGGCCTGGTTCCCCGGCGGCTCGAGCGCGCCGGTGCTCCCCGGCAGCGACGAGTACCTCGACCTGCCCTACGACTTCGACTCGATGGCCAAGGCCGGCTCGATGCTCGGCTCCGGCGCGATCATCGTCATCGACGAGACGATCTCGATCGTCGACGTCGCCTACAAGACGGCGAAGTTCTACGCCCACGAGTCGTGCGGCAAGTGCACGCCGTGCCGCGAGGGCACGAACTGGACGCAGAAGATGCTCGAGCGGATCCAGAACGGCGACGCGACGCCGATGGACCTCGACATCATGGCCTCGGTCCAGGAGCAGATCATCGGCAACTGCCTGTGCGTGCTCGGCGACGCGATGGCGATGCCGATCGGCTCGATGATCAAGCACTTCCGCGACGAGTTCGAGGAGTACATCGAGGCCAAGCGCGAGGAGAACGGGCTCGGCGCCGCGATCCCGCAGGTCAACCGCGGCCGCAACGCCGGCCCGGGCCCGATGCGCGAGCCCAGCGGTATCGACCCGTCCGCGGCGGTCGTCTGATGCCGCGCCCGAAGACGCGCGACATCACGTTCTCGATCGACGGCCGCGAGGTCACCGCCCCCGAGAACGCGATGCTCGTCGACGCCGCCAAGTTCGGCGACGTCGAGATCCCCGTCTTCTGTTACGAGCCGAAGCTCGGCCAGCCGGTCGGCGCGTGCCGCATGTGCCTCGTCGAGATCGAGGGCATCCCGAAGCTGCAGACCGCGTGCTCGACGCCGGTCAAGGACGGCATGGTCGTCCACACCCAGACCGACCGCGTGCACAGCGCGCAGCGCGCGGTCGTCGAGTTCCTGCTCGTCAACCACCCGCTCGACTGCCCGGTGTGCGACAAGGGCGGCGAGTGCCCGCTGCAGGACATCACCTACGGCTGGGGCCCCGGCACCTCGCGCTACCTCGAGCCGAAGCGCCACTTCAAGAAGCCGCTCGAGCTGTCGCCGCTGGTGGCGATCGACCGCGAGCGCTGCATCCTCTGCTACCGCTGCGTGCGCTTCTCGCAGGAGATCTCCGAGGACTACCAGCTGATCCTGCTCGAGCGCGGCGCGCACTCGTACGTCGGCACGTTCGACGGGCACCCCTACGTCGCGCCGTTCAGCGGCAACATCACCGAGCTGTGCCCGGTCGGCGCGCTCACCTCGAGCGCCTACCGCTTCCGCGCGCGCCCGTGGGACATCGAGGGCGCGGGCTCGATCTGCACGCTCTGCCCGGCGCAGTGCAACGTCGAGTTCACCGTCCGCGACGACCGCGTCATGCGCGTGCTCGCGCGCGACAACCCCGGCGTCGACGACGGCTGGCTGTGCGACAAGGGCCGCTACGCCTACCAGAGCGTGCACGTCGACGAGCGCATCACGCAGCCGCTCGTCCGCGAGGGCACGCAGCTGATGCCGGCGAGCTGGGAGAAGGCGCTCGACGCCGCCGGCACCGCGCTCAAGAAGGCGGGCGCCAAGGCGGCCGCGCTGGCCGGCGGGGATACCTCCAACGAGGAGGCGTTCCTGCTCGGGCAGCTGTTCCGCGACGGGCTCGGCTCCGGCCACCTCGCCTCGCGCCCCGGCGGCGAGCTGCCGCTCGACGTCGAGCGCGCGCTGGCCGACCCGGCGCTGCAGGCGGCGGTGCCCGACCTCGAGTTCGCGCACACGGTCGTGCTGCTCGAGTGCGACCCGATCGACGACGCCCCGATCCTCGACCTGCGAATCCGCAAGGGCGTGCGCCGCCACCACGTCAAGCTCGCGATCGCCAGCGCGCGCCCGACCGCGCTCGACGCGCGCGCCGACGTCGTCGAGCGCATCGCGCCCGGCGGCGCGGCGGCGTGGCTGGCCTCGCTGAAGGACGACTTCGTCGACGCCGTCACCGCGGCGGGCGAGGACATCGTGATCGTCTACGGCGAGCGCCTGCTCGCCGGCCCCAACCGCGAGGTCGCCGCGAAGGCGCTGCTCAACCTCGCCGCGCAGCTCGGCCTCGCCGGCCGCGACGGCGCGGGGCTGCTCGAGATCCCGGCGACCGCCAACGGCCGCGGGCTGCGCGAGGCCGGCTTCGCCCCCGGCTACGGCCCGGGCTTCTCGACGCTGGCCGAGGGCGGCCGCAGCGCCGCCGACATCGCCCAGGGCCTCGTCGACGCCGACGTCAGCACGCTCTACCTGCTGCACGCCGACCCGCTGCGCACGCTGCCGGACCGGGAGCTGTGGCGCAGCGCGCTCGACACCGCACAGGTCGTGATCGCGCACGAGTCGGTGCTGACGGAGACGATCCGCGAGTACGCCGACGTCGTCTTCCCCGCCGAGGCCTACGCCGAGAAGGAGGGCACGCTCACGCACCCGGACGGGCGCCTGCAGCGCCTGCGCACCGCGATCGGCCGCCCGCAGCCGACGGGCCCGGGCACGGGCGTGCGGCCCGGCTGGCAGGTCATCGCCGACGTCGCGGAGCGCGCAGGGCATCCCGCCAACGTCGCCGCCGGCCCGATCGCGTCGCGGCGGCTGTTCGAGGCGGTGCCGTTCTACGCCGGGCTGACGCTCGACGAGATCGGCGGCCAGGGCGTGCGCTGGCAGGACCGCGAGGCGGCCGCGAGCTTCGAGGTGCCGGCCTGGGAGCCCGTGGCGCTGAAGGCGCCGCGGGGCGGCCCGCGCGCGGCCAAGGGCGCGCTGCGGCTCGGCACCTACCGCTCGCTGTGGAGCTCGAAGGAGGTCGAAGTCTCGCCGTCGCTGCACTTCCTGCGCGCGCAGCAGGTGGTCGAGCTGTCGCCAGCCGACGCCAAGCGCCTCGGCGTCGCGGACGGCGACCGCGTCGAGGTCGGCTCGCCTGTCCTCGCCGGCGAAGCCGGCCGAGGGAACGGCACGCGCGTGCGCGGCGCGGTGCGACTGCGCGACGCGATCCCGCGCGGCACGGTCTTCCTCGCCGACGGCACCGTGCGCGACGCCGCCAACCTGCTGACCGAGCCGCTGGTCGAGATCGCGCGTGTCGGCGGGCCCGGCGACGCCGCCTCCGCCGCGCCCGCCGAGTCCGCGCCGGCCGCCGACGTCGCGGAGATGCCGCCGTCGGCGCCGCTCGAGATCCCGCCCACCGGCCCGAGCCAGTCGGGGCACCGGGCATGACACCCACCTTCGCCGACGTCACCTACTACGAGCCGTGGTGGATCCAGCTGCTCAAGGCGGTCGTGATCTTCGCGGTCGTCTTCCAGCTCGTGCCGATCATCCTGCTCGTCGAGCGCAAGCTGCTCGGGCGCTTCCAGCACCGCTACGGGCCCAACCGCGTCGGGCCGTTCGGGATCCTGCAGCCGATGGCCGACATCGGGAAGCTGGTCTTCAAGGAGCAGTTCCGCCCCAGGACCTCGATCGGCTGGCTGTTCGCGATCGCGCCCGCGATCTCGATGATGACCGCGGTCGCGACGGTGGCGATCATCCCGTTCTCCGACACCGTCGACATCTTCGGGACCGAGGTCGGGCTCTACGGGATCGACACGAGCATCGGGATCCTCTACGCGTTCGCGTTCGGCGGCATCGCGTTCTACGGGCTGATGCTCGGCGGCTGGGCGTCGGGCTCGAAGTACTCGTTCCTCGGCTCGATGCGCGCGGCCGCCCAGCTGATCTCCTACGAGGTCTCGCAGGGGCTCGCGATCGTCGGCGTGATCATGATGGCCGGCTCGCTGTCGCTGACCGAGATCGTGGCCTACCAGGAGGACCACCTGTGGTTCGTGCTGCCGCAGCTCGTCGGCTTCCTGATCTTCGTGGTCGCGGCGTTCGCGGAGACCAACCGCCCGCCGTTCGACCTCCCCGAGGCCGACGCCGAGCTCGTCGGCGGCTACAACACCGAGTACGGCGGCGGCCGCTTCGCCGCCTACTTCGCCGCCGAGTACCTCAACGTGCTCGTCGTCTCCGGCCTGACCGTGACGCTGTTCCTCGGCGGCTGGAACATCCCGTTCGTCGACCCACCGACGTGGGTCGACCCGATCGTCGTGCTCGTCAAGATCGTCCTCTTCTCGCTGTTCTTCATCTGGGTCCGCGCCACGCTGCCGCGGCTGCGCTACGACCAGCTCATGTCCTTCGGGTGGAAGATCCTGCTGCCGCTCGCCACCCTCAACGCCCTTGTGACCGCGATCCTGGTGGTGACCACCTGATGACCCATTCCTGGACCCCCGACGACGACGTCGTCGCCGTCCAGCGCGGCCCCCGCCCCGGTGGCGCGGGCGGCGCCTACCGCGCGTTCGGCGAGACCATGCGCGGCCTCAAGACCACGTTCGCGCGCCTCGTCGAGGGGCCGATGACGATCCAGTACCCGGAGGAGAAGGTGCCGGTCTACCCGCGCTTCCGGGGCCGCCACAAGCTCCACCGCTTCGAGGACTCGGGGCTCGAGAAGTGCGTCGGCTGCTCGCTGTGCGCGGCCGCCTGCCCGGCCGACTGCATCCGCGTGGTCGCCGCCGAGAACACGCCCGAGCAACCGCGTGTCGGCGGGCGAGCGCTACGCCGCGGTCTACGAGATCAACCTCTCGCGCTGCATCTTCTGCGGCTACTGCGAGGTCGCGTGCCCGTTCGACGCGATCACGATGGGCCACGACTACGAGATGTCGGACTACAACCGCTCCGACCTCATCTTCACGAAGGAGATGCTGCTCGCGGAGCCGCTCGACCGCACGCCACTGCGGACGGCCGGCGAGTAGCTTCCGCACCGCCTATGGCCGAGGTCTTCTTCTTCGTGGCCGCGCTGGTAGCCCTGGCCGGGGCGGCCGGGACGGTCCTGCTCCGCAATCCGTTCTACGCGGTGCTCGCGCTGGTCTGCCATCTGCTGGGGCTGGCGGCGCTGTTCCTGCTGCTGCGCGCCGAGTTCGTCGCGGCCGCCCAGGTGATCGTCTACGCCGGCGCCGTGATGGTGCTGTACGTGTTCGTGGTCGCCTACGTGGGCGGCCAGGACCAGCCGCTCGGCCCGCACCACGGCCCCGGCATGCGCGCGATCGCGGCGCTCTTCGCGGGCGCGCTGCTGGTGGAGATCGCGATCGCGGTCATCGGCTCCGGCCTCAGCGTGCTCGACACCGAGGGCACCGGCTGGTTCGAGGGCTTCGGCTCGCCCGAGCAGATCGGCGAGCTGTTCCTGACCAAGTTCCTGCTCGCGTTCGAGCTCGCGTCGCTGCTGCTGCTGGTCGCCGCGGTCGGCGCGGTGATCCTCGCGCGCCGGCGCGCCGGGCTCGACGACCCGCGCGAGCTGTCGGTGGCCGACCTGATGCGCAGCGGCGACAGCGGCACGCTGACGGACGCCGAGCGCGGCTCTCTCCAGGAGGCGGCGGGCCCGCCGGGGAGCTGACGTGTCGATCACCTGGTACCTGATGGTCTCCGCGATCGTCTTCTGCATCGGCGTCGGCGGCGTGCTCACGCGCCGCAACCCGCTGGTGATCCTGCTCTGCCTCGAGCTGATGCTGAACGCGGCCAACCTCGCGCTGGTCGCCTTCGCGCGCGCGCACGGGAACCAGGAGGGCCAGCTGTTCGCCCTGATCGTGATGGTCGTCGCGGCCTGCGAGGTCGCGGTCGGCCTCGGCCTGATCGTCGCGCTGTACCGGCGGCGGCTGCCGATCGACGTCGATGAGCTGCGGGAGCTCCAGGGCTGATGGAGACCGCCGGCTGGCTCATCCTCCTGTGCCCGCTCGCGGGCTGCCTGATCATCTCGCTCGGCTACAAGGTGTGGCCGGGTCGGGTGCCGGGCCTGATCGGCACGCTGGCGATCGCCGCCTCGTTCGCCGCCTCGATCGTCGCGGTGATCGAGCTCGGCAACCTCGGCGAGGAGGAGAAGCAGGTCGTCACGGTCGCGTGGGACTACGCGAACACGGCCGGCGTCGACGCGCAGCTCTCGCTGCTGCTCGACCCGCTGTCGCTGTTCATGGCGCTGGTCGTGTCGGGCGTCTCGATGCTGATCCACCTCTACGCCTTCGCCTACATGGGGTCGGACCGCGGCTACACGCGCTTCTTCGCGTACCTGAACTTCTTCGTCTTCTCGATGCTGCTGCTGGTCCTGGCCGGCAACTTCCTGCTGCTGATCGTCGGCTGGGCGTTCGTCGGCGCGGCCTCGTACCTGCTGATCTCGTTCTGGTACCGGCGCACGACCGCCACCGCCGCGGGCATCAAGGCGTTCGTGATCAACGTGGTCGGCGACGTCGGCCTCGTGATCGGGACCTACTTCATCTTCCAGGGCACCGGCTCGCTCGACTTCCTCACGAGCTTCGGCGCGGTGGAGGAGGCGTTCTCGACCAACCAGGCCGAGCTCGTCGCCGGCTGCCTCGGGCTGCTGGTCGGCGCGTTCGCCAAGTCGGCCCAGGTGCCGTTCCACACCTGGCTCCCGGACGCCATGGAGGGCCCGACGCCCGTCTCCGCCCTGATCCACGCGGCGACGATGGTGACCGCCGGCGTCTACCTGGTCGCGCGCATGCACCCGCTGTTCGAGCACGCGCCGATCGCCGCCGACGTCGGCGCGATCGTCGGCTGCGCGACGCTGCTGATCGCGGCGACGGTCGGCCTGGTGGTCACCGACCTCAAGCGCGTCATCGCCTACTCGACGATGTCGCAGATCGGCTACATGGTCATGGCCGTCTGCAGCTTCGCCTACGCCGCCGGGCTCTTCCACCTGATGACGCACGCGTTCTTCAAGGCGCTGCTCTTCATGGCCGCCGGCTCGCTGATCTCGGCCATGGCCGGCAACCAGAACCTCGACGACATGGGCGGCTTCCGCAAGGCGATGCCGTTCACGTTCGCCGCCTTCATCATCGGCGGCCTCTCGCTGGCGGGCGTGCCGCCGTTCTCGGGCTTCTTCTCGAAGGACGAGATCCTGGCGCTCGTCGCCGCGCGCGAGGACTGGCACGTCGTGCTCGCCGTGCTCGGCTTCATCGGCTCGTTCCTGACCGCGATCTACACGTTCCGGATGATCTTCCGGGCGTTCTGGGGCGAGCCGGTGATGGAGGCGAAGGCGCTGGCCGACGGCCACATGTACCACGCCGAGCAGCCCACCAACCCGGCCACCGGCGAGGTCGAGGACACCGACGTCGGCTTCCCCGGGGCGGAGCACCACATCGCCGAGGAGGAGAAGTCGATGGCCGTCGCCATGGGCGCGCTCGCGGTCGGGGCGATCTTCCTGGGCCTGCTGCAGATCCCGGGCGTGACCGACGTCGTCCACCACTTCCTCGAGCCGACGTTCGCGGACTCCGAGTTCTACGAGGAGCTCGAGCCGTCGAGCGGGCTGACCGCGGTCGGGCTGATCACCGGCACCGTGCTCTCGATCTCCGGCATCCTGCTCGCCTACCACCTGTGGGTGCGCAAGCCCGAGGCGCCGGCGGCCCTGCGCGCGCGGCTGGGCGGCCTGCACCGGATCTTCGTCAACAAGTGGTACTTCGACGAGGCCATCAACTTCCTGGTCGTGCGGCCGTTCGCGTGGTTCGGGCGCTTCGCGCGCAACACGTTCGAGCGGATCGTGATCTCCGGCCTGTTCATGGGCGGCACGACGGCGGCGGTGCGCGCGGGCTCGGCCGCGGTGCGGGCGGCGCAGTCGGGCTACCTGCGCTACTACGCGGCGCTGCTGCTGCTCGGGCTCACCGCGCTCGCCCTCTACTTCCTCGTGGCGGGGACCTGACGTGGACCAGCTGACCATCCACCTCTCCGTCCTGCTGTTCTGGCCGCTGGCCTTCGCGCTGCTCGGCGCGGCCGGGCCGCGCAGCTGGGCGGCCGGCTTCTCCGTCGTCGGCACGATCATCCCGCTCACCTACGCGGGGATGATGCTGTTCGACTTCCAGCCGGGCCGCGGGCTGCAGTACGTGACCGACGACGCGTGGATCGAGGCGCTCGGCATCCGCTACAAGCTCGGCGTCGACGGCCTCAACCTGTGGTTGATCGCGCTGACCGCGCTGCTGTTCACGGCCGCCGCGCTGTGGCTGGCCTTCCGCCCGGTCGAGCGGCCGAAGCTCTACCGCTTCCACCTGGCGCTGGCGGAGACCGCCGTGCTCGGCGCGTTCGTGGCGCAGGACCTCGCCCTGTTCGTCCTCTTCTTCGACCTGATGCTGGTGCCGTTCTACTTCCTCGTCGGGCAGTGGGGCACCGGGCCCGACCGGGTGGCGGCCACCTACAAGCTGATCATCTACACGCTGGTCGGCTCGCTGCTGATGCTGGCGGGCGCGGTGGCGACCGCGGTGCTCTCGGCCGACGGCGGGCCGGTCTCGTTCCAGCTGTCCGACCTCGTGCGGGCGAACCTCGGCGAGTCGACGCAGCGCTGGATCTTCACCTCGTTCGCGCTCGCGTTCCTGATCAAGATGCCGCTCTTCCCGTTCCACGGGTGGATGCCGGACGCGTACCGGACGATGCCGCTGCCGGTGCTGGCGATCTTCTCCGGCGTGCTGTCGAAGGTCGCGGCCTACGGCTTCCTCCGGATCGTGCTGCCGCTGTTCCCGGACGCGGCGGAGGACTACCAGAGCCTGATCCTCATCCTCGCGCTGCTCTCGATCCTCTACGGGTCGGCGCAGGCGTTCACGCAGACCAACGCCCGGCTCGTGCTCGGCTACTCGTCGATCGCCCAGCTCGGGTTCATCACGCTCGGCATCTTCGCGCTGGATCCGGAGGGGAGGGGCGCGCAGGGAGCGGTCCTGCAGATGGTCAACCACGGGCTCGTGGTGGCGCCGCTGTTCCTGATCATCGTGCTGCTGTCCGAGCGCTCGGGCGGGAGCGAGGACATCACGAAGATGGGCGGGCTCGCGTTCCGCGGGCCGGTGCTCGTCTCGCTGTTCCTGATCGTGGCGCTCGCGACGCTGGCGATGCCGGGGTCGGCGAACTTCGTCGGCGAGTTCCTGATCCTGCTCGGCCTGTTCGAGACGAAGCTGGCGATCGCGATCATCGCGTTCACCGGCGTGGCGATGGCGTCGGTCTACATGCTGCGGATGTTCATCCGCACCATGCACAACCGCGTCGGCGCGGGGGTCGAGTCGCGTGAGATCGCGTTCCGCGACGCCATCGTGATCGTGCCGCTCGTGCTGGCGATCCTCGCCTTCGCGCTGTATCCGCAGGCGGCGCTGACGGCGTCGGAGCCGGCGGTCAAGCTCTCGGTGCGGGAGGTGGTGAGGTGAAGGCGCCGACGATCGACTGGGAGGCCATCTCCCCGCTCGTCGCGCTGACGGTCGGCGCGTGCCTCGTGCTGCTGGCGGGCCTGCTGCGGGCCTCGTTCGTGCGCACGACGCTGGTGCCGGCGATGACGCTGCTCACGTTGGGCATCACGGTCGGGCTGGGCGTCTGGCAGTGGGACGTCAACCAATCGGTCATCTCCGGAGCGATCGTCGTCGACAACCTGACGCTGGCGCTGCTGATGATCTTCGCGGCCGGCGGGGTCGCGGCGACGCTGCTCTCGACACGGTCGCTGGCGGCGGCCGAGGCGGGCCACGGCGAGTACCACGCGCTGCTGCTGATCTCGATCCTCGGCATGGTCGTGCTCGCGGGGTCGATCAACCTGGTCTCGCTGTTCATCGGCTTCGAGCTCCTGTCGATCCCGCTGTACGTGCTGTGCGCGACCGAGCTGCGGCGCGAGCACTCGCTGGAGTCGGGGCTCAAGTACCTGATCATCGGCTCGCTGGGCTCGGCGGTGCTGCTGTACGGCCTGGCGATGCTCTACGGCGCGACGGGCTCGACCGACTTCTCGCGCATCGCGGCGGCGGCCGATGCGGTCGAGGACGACGCACTGTTCGTCGCGGCGGTCGCGCTGATCGTCACGGGGCTGGCGTTCAAGGCCTCGGTGGCGCCGTTCCACCAGTGGACGCCCGACGTCTACGAGGGCGCGCCGACGCCGGTGACCGCGTTCATGGCGGTGGCGACCAAGGCGGCGGCGTTCGGCGTGCTGATCCGCCTGTTCGACACCGCCCTGATCAGCGCGGCTGACGTGTGGGCGCCGGCCTTCGCGACCCTGGCGGTCGTGACCATCGTGGTCGGCAACGTCGGGGCGATCGGGCAGTCGTCGGTCAAGCGGATGCTCGCCTACTCGTCGGTGGCGCAGGCCGGCTACATGCTCACGGGCGTGGTGGTGTCGACGCGGCTCGGCGTGTCCGCGCTGGTCTTCTACCTGTTCGCCTACACGGTGATGAACCTGGCCGCGTTCGCGGTCGTGGTCGCGCGCGAGCGGTCGACCCCGTACGGCGACGACCTGCGCGCGCTCCACGGGCTCGGCACGGAGCAGCCGTGGCTGGCGTGGCCGATCACGATCGCGATGCTGTCGCTGGCGGGCTTCCCGGCGACCGCGGGCTTCTTCGGGAAGATCTACCTGATCGAGGCGGCGGTCGAGAACGACTACGCCTTCCTCGGCGTGGCGATCGTGCTCGGGTCGGCGATCTCGCTCGCCTACTACCTGCGCGTGGTCGCGGCGGTCTGGCTGTCGGCGCCCGAGGAGGCGCCCACGCCGGCGGCCGTGGGAGCCGCGGGCGCTCGCCCGGCGATCGCCGGCGGCTCGCAGGAGGCCGACGGCGTGATCGACGAGCCACGGCGCGGGAGCGGCCTGCTGGCGGTCGGCATCGTCGCGGTCGTCTGCGCGGTCGCGACGGTCGCGCTCGGCATCTACCCCGAGCCGCTGCTCAACGTGGCCGAGGACGCCGGCCGCTCGCTGACCAACCTCCTCTAGGGGGGCGAGTTTCCTCGGCGCGCGCCTCTGAAGGGGCGCTGTGCCTCCCCCACGCCCCATCGCCGGTCAGGCCTCCGCCGAGTACGTCGCGCTCCTTGCCGTGGTGTGCGCCGTCGTGGCGGGGGCCGCGGCGGTGGGGTCGGTGCCGGCGCTGGCCGCGCAGGTCGCGGGTGCGGTCGAGCATGGGATCTGCCGGGTGGCCGGGGGCATCTGCACCGCGGACGAGGCACGGGCGGCCGGGCTGGCACCGTGCCTGGTCGAGGCACGGGCGCACCGGGAGCGGCTGGGCGTGCGGGTGCTGGTCGTGAAGGTCGGCCGGGGCGACTCGCTGCTCGTGCAGCGGCGCTCGGACGGGTCGGCGGCGGTGTCGTTCGCCGACGGCGGCAGCGTCGGGGCGAGCGCCGGGCTCGGGCTCCAGCTCGCGCGCCGGGGCGGGAGCGCGCGCGGCGGCGCCGGCTTGCAGTTCACGTCCGGACGCACCTGGGAGTTCGCGAGCGTCGCGGCGGCCACGCGCTTCGTGCGCCGCTGGGGCAAGACGGAGACGCTCGGCGGCGAGGTGCGCGGCCTGTGGCCGGGCGGCGACGAGCCGCCGGCGCCCGATGCGACCTACAAGGAGGGCGGCCCGTACGCCGAGGTCGCGGCCGCGCTCGGTGGCCCGCTGGGCGTCGAGGCGGCCGCGGAGGGCGGCGCCGTGCTGGGGCGCCGCATCGAGCCCGGCGGGCGGGTGACCTGGTACGACCGCTTCGACGGCGAGACCGCGGGCCGGCTCGGCCTCGTGCTCGGCGCGCTCGAGCGCCATGACGCCGGCGAGGCGGCGATCGAGGTCGCCACCGTGCGCGGCCGCGCCACGGAGCTGCGCGTGCGCGCCGCGGCCCGCGTGCACGGCGAGCTCGCCCCGCCCGGGCCCGCCACCGCGATCGGCGACGTCGTCGCCCGCCTGCGCGGCCTCGAGCCGGAGCCGGGCGGGCACGGGCGCCGGCTCGAGGCCGAGCTCACGCTCGACCTGACGGACCCGGAGAACCGCCGCGCGCTGGCCGGCTTCCTCGAGATCGCGGCGCTGCGGGTGCGCCCGGCCGACTGGGACGACCGCGTGCGGGCGCTCGCCGACCGCCTCGACGCCGCCGCCGCCGTCGACCTGCGGGTCTTCCGCGTCGGCTACGAGCGGAGCGATCTCGGCGCCGATGTCGTCGCCGCCGGCGGCGGCTACGACCGCAGCGAGGAGGTCCGCGACCTGCTCCGCGCGTGGTCGCTGCCGCCGGGCGGCTCGTTGCAGGAACGCGAGGACTGCAATCCGGCGTAACCAGCGCTCCGCTCGAGCGTACTTGTGACGTATCACACAATCCGTCGCCTTTCAAAGGAGGAAAGCGGTGGAGTTCATCAAGCGATTCGAGCCCGTATGGCTCGCGCTCGTCCTGCTCGGCGCCCTCAACTGGGCCCTGGTCGCCCTCTTCGACTTCAACGTCGTCGAGGAGATCCTGGGGACCGGGACCGCCACCGACGTGGTCTACGTGATCGTGGGCCTCGCGGCCGTGGCCCTCGTGCCGCGGATGCTGGAGGGCATGCACCTCGGCGATCGCACCCACCCGCGCGGCGCCTAGCGCACAGATCCGAGTCGGGCCGGGGGTGCACACCCGGCCCAACCGGAAGTGGGCGCGGACGCCGCTTGCCGCTCGCCGCGAACGGAGTACGCTTCGGGGCACGATGCGCACGCGGCTGCGCTGTTACGCGCCGATCGCCCTCGCCGGGATCTGCCTCATGGTGGCCTACTCCGTGCCGCCCGTGGTCGCGTACGTGCTGACCATGGCCGCCTTCATCCTCTTCTTCGAGGGCGGGCTGTCGCTCTACGAGCGCAACAGCCGGGCCGGCAACATGCAGGACTTCCACCAATAGCCGCTGACTTCGACGGCCAGGTCGCGACGCTGCTGGCGCGCGGCTACCCGGAGCTCGCGGGCCTCTCCGGCGAGGCGTTCGCCGGCGCGCTCGAGCCGCTGCGCGAGCAGGCCACGGACGCCGACGTCATCGTCGTCACGAGCGAGCTCGCACCCGCCGCGGAGACGATCGCCCGCGTCGAGCGCCGCGGCAAGGCGGGGTTCTCCGTGCTCGAGCGCGACGACCTCGAGCGCTTCGCCCCGATCGACGAGGTCGAGCTCCCTCCCGGCCCGGCCTACCTCCTGCGCGCGCCCGACACCGGGACGGAGACCCGCAACGTCACCCCCGACGCGGCGCTCGCCACGATCCGCGAGGCCGGCCGCTCGCCGCTCACGATCGACGAGGGCATCGCGCTCGTCACCCACGAGCCGGAGGCCGTGGCCAAGAACGCCGGCTTCTCCCTGCTCGCCTCGCGCTGCGGCGACAAGCGCGTGACGGCGCTGTGGATCAGCGAGAACCGCCCGAAGCTCGGCTGGTGCTGGGCGGGCAACCCGCACACCTGGCTCGGCTCGGCGTCGTGCGCGGAGCGGATCGGCTGCATCCGTACCCGGCGCTAGGGTCAGCGACCCCTATGCGCTACCCGTCCGACGAGCTGACCGACGCCGAACGCGCCCGCCTCGCGCCGCATTTCACGAGCCTCGACGGCCCCGTGTTCGCGCTGGTCAACCTGCCGGAGACGGTCAAGGGCGCGCTGTTCGCCCGCTACTCGCGCTACCCCGGCACGCTGCGGCGGCTGTTCCTCGACGAGTTCGCCGACTCGCTGCCCGAGCAGGCCACGGGCTACGACGGCGAGGAGGGCAAGCGCGCGGCCGAGCTCTACGAGCGCATCTTCGTCGGCTACGGCGACGACTCCGTCGCCCAGCTCGGCGGCGCCCACGTCGCCTGCGAGTGGACGAGCAACATCCTCACCAAGATCCTCCAGCGCCCGCGGCTCGGCGCCTACCTCGAGCAGTCGACGCGCTACATCGCGTACGACACGCCGATGCCGGGCGGCGGCTACCGCTACTACCGCGACCCGGAGCTCGGCCCCGACTACGAGCAGGCGATGGATTGCCTGTTCGACTCCTACGCGCAGGCGCTGCCGATCGTGCGCGCGTGGGTCGACGAGACCTACCCGCGCGCCGACGGCGAGTCCGACGCCGCGCGCCGCCGGGCCGTCAACGCCAAGGCCTACGACCTGCTGCGCGGCCTCCTGCCCGCGTCGTCGCTCAGCCACATGGGCATCTACGCCACGGGCCAGGCCTACGAGCAGCTGATCCTCCACCTGCTCGGCCACCCGCTGCCGGAGGCGCGCCGCTACGGCGAGCTGATCCTCGATGCCATGAAGGCCGTGATGCCGAGCTTCGTCGCCCGCGTCGAGCGGCCGGAGCGCGGCGGCGAGTGGATCGGCTACCTGCAGCGCCGCCGCGAGGCGGGCGAGCGCTGGGCCGCGCGCCTGAACCTCGACCACGACGACAGCGAGGACGACCGCCCGTCGGTCAAGCTCCTCCACGTCGACGGCGACGAGGGGCAGCTGCTCGCCGCGCTGCTGTTCGAGGCCGCCGGGGTGAGCGAGGCGCGCACGCGCGAGGCCGTCGCCCAGCTCGCGCCGGAGGATCGAGCGCAGCTGCTCGGCGACCTCGTGGGCGAGCGCGCCAACCGCCGCCACCGCCCCGGCCGCGGCTTCGAGGCGCTGCGCTACCGCTTCGAGATCGTCTCCGACTACGGGGCGTTCCGCGACCTCCAGCGCCACCGGATGCTGACCGTCCAGTGGCAGGGGCTGACGCCCGACCTCGGCGCCGGCGTCCCCGGCGAGGTGGTCGAGGCCGGCGCCGGCGACCTCTACGCGCGCGCGCTCGAGCGCTCGGAGGAGGAGTACGAGCGGCTCGCCGCCGCCGGGCTGCGCGACGCCGCCCCGTACGCGCTCTGCCTCGGCTTCCGCATCCGCTACGTGCTCGACCTCAACGCGCGCGAGGCGATGCACACGATCGAGCTGCGCTCCGGCCGCGAGGGCCACCCGAGCTACCGAGCGGTCGCGCACGAGATGCACGCGCAGATCGCCGCGCACCACCCGGCGGTCGCGGCGGCGATGACGCACGTCGACACCAGCACGGAGCCGCGGCTCGAGCGCATCCTCTCCGAGATGCGCACCGAGCGGCGCGCGCTCAGCCGGTAGTGCCGCTCGTCCGGCGCGAGGACAGCGTCTTCGTCGTCGTCGACGCCCAGCCGGGCTTCTTCGCGCCCGAGGATGAGCCCGCCAAGGTGGTCGCGCGGATCGCGTGGATGGCCGGCCTGGCCGCGCTCCTCGACGTGCCCGCCGTCGTGGTCGAGGAGGGGCCGCAGCGCAACGGCCCGACCGACCCGAGCGTCCTCGAGCGACTGCCCTCCGGCACGCCGGTGATCGAGAAGCCGACCTTCGGCCTCGCCGCACACGAGGCAGCGGTCGACGCCATCCGCACGACCGGCCGCGGCACCGCGGTGATCGTCGGCTTCGAGACCGACGTCTGCGTCGCTCAGTCCGCGATCGGGCTGCTCCGGTTCGGGTTCCGCGCCGTCGTGCTGGAGGACGCCGTCTACACGAGCAGCGCACGCGAGCACGAGCGCGGCCTCACGCGCTTGTCCGGCACCGGCGTCGAGCGCAACCACTGCAAGGGCCTGACCTTCGAGTGGCTGCACACGGTCGACCGCGCGCTCGAGGACTTCCCCGCCGCGCAGGCGCTCGGCACGCCGCCCTGGCGCCTGTAGTGCCTCATCTGCGTCCGCCCGGCGCCCGTCTCATCCGCGCGGAGGAGGCGAAGGTCCTTCAAATGGACCGCCCGAATCATCAGCGTGGCCGACGAAACTCGGCCCGGCGCGCGGCAGGCTTCCCGCCATGAACACAACCCGCCTCGCCATCATCGCCGGTCCCGTCGTCACGCTCGCAGGCATGCTCGCCACGCCCTGGGAGCCCGAGAAGACGACGGCCTCCTACCTCCAGGCGCTCGCCGATCATCCGACGCAGGCCCAGATCGCCTGCCTGCTGCTCGTCTTCGGCTACGCCCTGCTCGGCCTCGCCAACTTCACCGTGCTCCGGCACGCCGAGGCCGCGCCGCGCACGCTGCGGCGCATCACGTCCGTGCTGTGCTTCTTCGGCGCCACGATCCTGCCGGGCATGGTCCTGGTCGACTTCTACGACCTCGCGATCGCGACCGAGCTGTCGCAGACGCAGGCCGTCGCCGTCAGCGACGCGGCCGCCGGCTACGGCCTCGCGGCGATCGCCATGGTCCCCGCGCTGCTCGGCTTCGCGCTCGGCATGGTGCTCGTGTGCGTGACGGCCTGGAAGGCCGGCCTCGCCCCCGTGTGGGTCGCGCCGGTGCTGCTCGCCGGCATCGTGGTCAGCTTCGCCGGCCCGCCCGCGGCCATCGCCGCCGCCTCGGTACTGATCGTCGGCGCATACGCGCTGATCGCCCGCGGCGTCGGCCGCCGCGAGGCCGCCCCGGCGCCCCGCGCCGCGGCCGTCCCTGCCGCCGCCTGACCCGTCAGCCGACGAAACCGAAGCGGTGGGCCACGGCCGCCGCTTCGGTGCGGCTGCGGACGTCGAGCTTGGCGAGGATGCGCGAGACGTGCACGCTCGCGGTCTTCTCGGCCATGAAGAGCTGCGCGCCGATCTCACGGTTGGTCGCGCCGCCGGCCAGGAGCTCGAGCACCTGGCGCTCGCGGGGCGTGAGCCCGAAGGGATCCTCCGCCCGGGCGTCGGCGGCCGGCGCCGCGGGCTCACCGGCGGCCGCGAGCGCGAGCCGGGCGCGGCCGGCCAGGCCCTCGGCCTCGCTGCGCAGCCACGGCGCGCCGAGCGTCTCGGCCGCCTCCAGCACGTCGGCGAGCTGGGCCGCCGCCGCGTCGCGGTCGCCGCCCTCGACGAGCGTCTCCACCCGCCGCAGGCGCGCCATCGCCGCCGGGTACGGCCGCGCCACCGCGACCCACGCCTCGGCCGCCGCCGCGTCGAGCGCCGGGTCGGGCGCGCCGCGGGCGCGCGCCAGATGCGCCTCCGCCGTCGCGAGCCGCGCCTTCTCGACCGGGCGCGCATCGTCCTCCGCGTACGCCTCGGCGCGCATGACGAAGCTCTCGGCGCGCGAGATCGCGTCGCGCTCCCCGGCCGTGTCGCCGAGGTCGCGGGCGCGCTGGGCCGCGTCGGCCTCGATCGCCGCGCCGGTCTCGGAGAGCAGCGCCATCCGCGGCAGGTCCTCGGAGCAGAACTCGATCGCGTCCAGCCCGTCGTCGATCGCGGCGCGCGCCGCCGCGAGGTCGCCGCAGCGGCGCTCGAGCTCGCCCCGCAGCGAGCCGTACCAGCCGAGGAACTGCGGCTCGCGCGAGCCCTGCACGACGTCGACCGTCCGCTCGAGCGAGGCGCGCGCCTCGTCGTGGTCGCCGTCGGCGAGCGCGATCGCGGCGCGCAGGGTCTCGGCGTAGGCGAGCGTCATGCCGATGTGGCGCTTGTCGCGCGGCGGCAGCATCGCCCGCGCGCCCGCCCAGTCGCCGAGCGCCCAGCGCAGGTCGACGACCACCAGCGTCAGCCAGTCGCTGAGGCGGCCCTCGACGGCCGTGTCGTCGAGGCCCTGCTCGGCAGCCGCGAGGCCCTCCTGCGACAGCCCGACGAGGTGCAGCGCGTCGGCGAGGTTCGCCCACGCGCTGGTGCGCTCGAAGCCGGGCGGGGAGGTCTGGATCGCCTCGCGCAGCCGCGCGCTGCCGTCCTGGACCTCGCCGAGCAGGATCTGCGAGTGGCCCATCGCGTTGAGGGCGTCGGCGCGCGCACCCTCGGCGCCGGCGACGCGCGCCGCGCCGAACGCCGCCTCCGCTGCGGGCAGCGCCTCGCTGAAGCGCCCCTGCAGCATCAGCCGCTTCGCCTGCCGCGCGAGGATCCGCGCGCGCTCGGGGCTGTGGTCGTCCACGGGCAGCAGCGAGACCGCGCGCTCGAGCGACTCGCGCGACAGCGAGGCCCGGCCGAGCGACCACTGCGCGCGCGACAGCAGCTCGAGCAGGTCGGCGGCGCGCCGCGGGTCCTGCTCCGCGTCGACCTCGCCGACCGCCACCTGCAGCAGCTGCTCGGCGCGGCCGTAGGCGCCGTCGTTGAGGAGCGAGCGCGCCGCGCGCCGCAGCAGCTCGTCGCGGTCGCAGCCGGCGCGCTCGGCGGCGTCGGGGACGCGCGGCCACAGGTCGAGCGCGCGCTCGAGCAGCGCACCCGCCTCGCCGTGGGCGTGCACGCGCTCCGCGGCGTCGGCGGCGCGGACCGAGGCGACGAGCGCCTCGCGCTGGGCGCCCGCCTGCAGGTAGTGGTGGGCGATGCCGGCGGTGATCAGCGCGTCCTCGCCGGTCTCCTCGGCCTGGCGCTCGAGCGCGCGCGCGAGCGCGAGGTGCAGCTCGGCGTGCTCGCCGGGCAGCAGGTCGTCGTGGACGACCTCGCGCAGCAGCGCGTGGCGGAACTGGTAGCGCCCGCGCTCGTCGGCGACGATCACGTTCGACTCGGCCGCCTCGCGCACGACCGCCCGCAGCGCGGCGGCGTCGAGCCCGCTGGCGTCGGCGAGCACGCCGTGCGGGAGCCGCCGCCCGGCGGAGAGCACGCGCAGCACCTCCTGGGCCGGCTCGCTCAACCGTTCGATCCGCACCATGAGCGCGTCGCGCAGCGTGGTCGGCAGCCCGCCGCGGCCGTCGAGCCGCGCCGCCAGCAGCTCCTCGGTGAACAGCGGGTTGCCCTCGCTGCGCGCGTACAGCCGCTCGACCAGCTCGTCGTCGGTCGCGCCGCCGAGGATGTCCTCCAGCAGGTCGGCCAGCTCAGGCCGCGTCAGGCGGGCGAGCTCGATCCGGCGCGCGCGCGTGTCGCGCTCGAGCTCGGCGAGCAGCGGGCGCAGCGGGTGGCGGCGGTGCAGCTCGTCGGAGCGATAGGTGGCGACGACGAGCACGCGCTCGGTCCACAGGCTGCGCGCGAGGAAGACGAGGAACGCGCGCGTCGACCGGTCGGCCCAGTGGATGTCCTCGAGCACGAGCGCGAACGGCTGCTCGCGGCCCAGCAGCTCGAGGAGCGCGAGCAGCGCCTCGAACAGCCGCGGCTGGCCCTGGGTGGCCTCCCGGTCCGCCCGCGCCTCGCCGCCGAGCTCGGGGAGTAGCGCGGCAAGCTCGGCGCGGGCACCGGGGGGGAGCTCGTCGAGGACGGGGTCGTGGTCGCGGGCGAGGGAGCGGAGGACGCTGACGATCGGCGCGTAGGGCAGCTCCTCCTCGCCGAGCTCGACGCACTCGCCGATCGCGACGCGGCTGCCGTCCTCGCGCGCCCGGGCCGCCAGCTCGGCGACCATGCGCGACTTGCCGACGCCCGACTCGCCGGCCACGAAGGCGAGTGAGGGGCGGCCGTCGGCGGCGTCGCGCAGCGCGGCTTCGAGCTCGGCCAGCTCGGCCGCGCGCCCGATCAGCCTGCTGCTGGTCATCCGGGTGGCCACGCCCTGAGTATCCATCAGGCGCGGCCCGCGGCCGGGCACGGCTTATGCGACGCGGACGCGCGGCAGGCGCAGGCGCGAGCGCGGCGCCGGGCGCACGCTCGCGGCGAGCAGCTCGGCGCGGGCGCGGAGCAGGTCGACGACGTCGGCGGTGGGGCGGAACGGGTCGGCGATCGCGCGCCCGCCGTCGAACGGCACGGCGGCGACGATCCGCTCGTCGACCTCGGCCACCAGCATGTCGCCCGCAGGCTTGGGGGCGCTGTCGAGGCGGGCGAGGCGGGCCAGAGCAGGGCCGTCCTCCGCCGCGGCGCGGCGGAGGACGAGGCGCTCGGCGTTGGTGCCGGCAGCCTTGCGGGCGCGGCGGGCAGCGCGGGAGCTGCGGGCGGCGGCGTGGCGGTCGGCGACCTGGGCGGCGGCGACGTAGGAGTCGAGGGTCTGCATGGTGTCTCCCCTTCGGTCGATCTGCGGCATGAGTCGATATTGGGCTACGCCGCCCTCCCTCACATCGGGCGAACGGTGCCCGTTCGCAGGCCCCGGGCCTTAGTGCCGACGCAGGACCCCTTAGCGCGCAACGGCAGCGGCGCCCGCCAGGTCGGCGGGCGCCGCTCCGCCGTGCGCTAGGACGCGGCGCGGTAGGTCAGGTACTGCGTGCCGGTGGCGAGCCGCTTGGCGTCGACGAGCTCGAGCTTCGCCGGCTCTGCGGTCTCGCCGAAGATGCGCTTGCCGCTCCCGAGCACGATCGGGAACACCATCAGCCGCCACTCGTCGACGAGCCCGTGCTCGGTCAGGGCGTGCACGAGCTGCGCGCTGCCGTTGACGAGGATGTCGCCCGCCGCCTCCTCCTTGAGCTGCGCGATCGCGGCCGGGAGGTCGCCGGAGATGACCGTCGTGTTCTGCCACGTCGGGTCGGTCAGCGTGCTCGACACGACGACCTTCGGCATCGAGTTCATCTTGTCGGCGAAGCCACCCTCGTCCGGCGGCATGTCCGGCCACGCCTTGGCGAAGCCCTCATAGGTGACGCGCCCGAGCAGCAGCACCTCGGCGTCCTTGAGCTCCTGGTCCTTGAACGAGTAGCCCTCGTCGTCCGGGTACTGGAAGGTCCAGCCGCCGTGGGCGTAGTCCTCGGCGCCGCCCGGGTCCTCCATCACGCCGTCGAGCGAGACAAACTCCGCGACGATGATCTTGGCCATGGTGTCCTCCTGGGTCGAGTGCATTCACTCTGGACGACGAACGCCGCGGGGCGAAATCGACATCAGCACTCGTCGTAGCGGTACGTCCGCGATCCCGGCGCGGTGACGTCACGATCGCGCAGCACGACCGAGATGCGATCGCCCACCGCCCGGCACGCCGCCCGGAAGTCGCGGCGCCGGTACTCGATCGCGATGACACGGTCGCCGTGGACGCGCCGGTACGCGCCGCACTCGCGGTAGCGGCCGCACTCCTCGGCGATCGCGAAGTCGAAGGGCCGAGCCTCCCGCCTGGTGAGCTGCGGCGTGTTCTTCTGCGCGACCGCGAGGCCGAGCGCGTGGGCGCGGCGCGACAGCAGCCGCGCGTAGGCGATCGCGTCGCGGCGCCCGAACGGCACGCGCGGCAGCCGCGTCCACGAGTCGAGGTTGTCGAGCTCGACGGCGTCGAACCCCTTGCGCGCGCACGCGCGCAGCATCTTCGCGGCGAACCGCGCGGCCGCCCGCCGCTCGGCTGCGGTCGAGAGGTCGATCAGGTACTCGCCGGGCCAGCCGGGATCGTCGCCGAGCTCGCGCAGCACGAGCGCGTCGGGCCAGTCGATGCCCGGCTGGTACTGGAACGCGTTGACGTAACAGACGGCGTACCCGCGGGCCGGCGGCCGCTCCGTCCAGTCGCGCGAGACGACCTGGACGCCGGCACGCGGCCGGTACGCCTCGCCGATCTGGTAGTCGAAGCGCGCGTCGACGGGTGGCGGCGCGAACGCCGCCGCCGCCGCGAGCAGCGCGGCGAGCCACGCCACGCGCTCAGTCCTGCTTCGCCGCCTCCAGCTCGGCCTGGCGCAGCTCGATGCGGCGGATCTTGCCGGTCAGCGTCTTCGGCAGCTCGTCGACGAACTCGATCTTGCGCGGGTAGGCGTACGCCGACAGGCGCTGGCGCACGAAGCCCTTGATCTCCTCGACCAGCTCGTCGGAGCCCTCCTTGCCCTCGGCGAGCACGATGAACGCCTTGACGACGTTGCCGCGGCGCTCGTCGGGCGAGGCGACCGCGGCCGCCTCGGCCACGCAGGCGTGCTCGAGCAGCGCCGACTCCACCTCGAACGGGCCGATGCGGTAGCCGGCGGCGATGATGACGTCGTCGGCGCGGCCCTCGTACCAGACGTAGCCGTCCTCATCCAGCGACGCGGCGTCCTTGGTGTGGAACCAGTCGCCGCCGAACGTCTCCTTCGAATCGTCGTCGTTGTTCCAGTAGCCGAGCGGATAGTGCGGGTTGGAGCGCGCGCGCAGGCAGATCTCGCCGCGCTCGCCCTGCGGCAGCGGCTTCTCGTCCTCGTCGAGGATCTGCACGTCCCAGCCCGGCATCGGCTTGCCCATCGAGCCCTCGCGGACGTCCATGAACGGGTAGTTGGCGACGAGCGGATACGACTCCGTGAGCCCGTAGTAGTCGAGCACGGTGACGCCGTACTGCTCGCGGAACCAGCGGATCGCCTCGGGATTCAAGGGCTCGCCGGCCGAGCAGACGATGCGGAACTTCTGCGGGTACTTCTCGCCCGCCTTCTCGATCCCCATCATCGAGCGCATCGCGGTCGGCGTCGTGAAGACGTTGGTCGCCTCGTGGCGCGAGAGGAAGTCGAGCTGCTTGTGCGCGTCGAAGCCGCCCTTGCGCTGGAGCACGAGCTGCGTCGCGCCGTAGCGCCACGGGCCGAGCAGCGGCGCGATGCCGGCCGCCCATGCCCACTCGCCCATGCCGTGGAAGCGCTCGCCGTCCTGCACGTCGTGGCAGTAGACGAACTCCTCGTGCGCGAGCAGGTAGCGGTGCGCGTGGATGATGCCCTTGGCGAGGCCGGTGGTGCCGGACGAGTAGTAGAGCTGGGCCGGGTCGTCGGCCGCCGTGTCGATGATGTCGAACGAGCTGTCGCCGCTCTCGAGCAGGTCGTCGTCGAGCAGCAGCACGTGCTCGACGAGCGAGGGGTCGACGCGGTCCTTGTTCGCCGCGTTCGTGACCAGCACCTTGGCCTGCGAGTCGGTCACGCGGTGCTTGATGCCGTCGTCGCCGTAGAGCACCGACATCGACAGCAGGATCGCGCCCGACTTGTAGGTGCCGAAGAACGCGGCGGCCGTCTCCGGCGTCGGCGGGAGGAGCATCGCGACGCGGTCGCCCTGCTCGACCCCGTGCTCGCGGAGCACGTTCGCGAAGCGGTTGGAGAGCTCTTGGAGCTCGCCCCACTTCACCTCGCGGACGGTGCCCTCGGTGTCCTCGTGGATCATCGCCAGCTTCCCGGCGTCGTGCTTGTCGCAGACGTCGACGGCGATGTTGTAGCGGTCAGGAACGTTCCACTCGTGGGCCTCGACGGCCTCTTCGTAGCTGCTGGCGGTCGACATGAAGTGAGGTATACCCCCTGCCGACCGCCGGGCGCAGAGCTACTTGGAGCGGGACGTGGTGCGCGAGCGCGTGGTGCGGCCCGAGCTCGAGCTGCGGGCGCGCGTGCGCGCGGCCTTCTGCGCCGCCGCGCTGCGCTCCTTGGCCTTGCGCTTGCGCGTCGCCGCGGCCTTCTTGGCCGACGCGCTGCGCTTCGCCGGGCCGCCGCGGACGCGATCCTCGAGCTCGTCGACGAGCGAGCGCAGCTCGGCCACGGCCTTCTTGGCGCCCTTGGGGGGCGGGCCCTTGTCGGCTCTGCCGAACGCCTTGGAGAGGTTGCTGGCCGCGCTCTTGCGGAGCCCGCCGGCGCGCAGCGTGTCGAAGAGGTTCTTGTCCTTGGCCATTGTGCTCCCTGTGTCGGTTTGCGGGGTTCTCTCTGATTACTCCCCGCCGTGCCACATCGGCAATCTCGGGGTAAGGGGAGCGGAATGCCCCGCATCGGCATCCACGCCTCGCACGAGCAGATCCCGCCGAGCCGCCTGCTGGCCGCGGTGCAGGCCGCCGAGGCCGCCGGCTTCGACGCCGCGATGTGCTCCGACCACTTCTCACCCTGGAGCGAGCGGCAGGGCGAGTCGGGCTTCGCGTGGTCGTGGCTCGGCGCCGCGCTGCAGGCCACGAGCCTCTCGCTGGGCTGCGTCAACGCCCCCGGGCAGCGCTACCACCCGGCGATCATCGCCCAGGCCGCCGCCACGCTCGCCGAGATGTACCCGGGGCGGTTCTGGGTCGCGCTCGGCACCGGCGAGGCGTCGAACGAGCACATCACCGGCGAGCGCTGGCCGGACAAGGCCACGCGCACCGCGCGCCTGCAGGAGTGCGTCGAGGTCATGCGCGCGCTGTTCGCCGGCGAGGTGGTCGACCACGACGGGCTCGTCACCGTCGACCGCGCGCGCCTGTGGACGCTGCCCGCCGAGCCGCCGAAGCTGATCGGCGCCGCGGTGAGCCCGGAGACCGCGCGCCTGGCGGGCGGCTGGGCCGACGGTCTCGTGACCATCAACCAGCCGCGCGAGACGCTCGAGCAGGTGCTCGACGCGTTCCGGGAGGGCGGCGGCGAGGGCAAGCCGGTCTTCCTCCAGGTCCACCTGTCGTGGGCGGGGAGCGAGCAGGAGGCGCTCGAGATCGCCTACGACCAGTGGCGCACCAACCTCTACTCGCCGCCCCTGCCGTGGGACCTCGAGACCGTCGAGGCGTTCGACGAGGCGGCGCGCTTCATCCGCCCCGAGGACCTGCGCCACGGCGTGCGCGTGTCCGCCGACCTCGGGCAGCACGCCGCCTGGCTGCAGGAGGACGCCGAGCTCGGCTTCGAGGCCATCTACCTCCACCACGTCGGCCAGCAGCTCGAGCCGTTCATCGACGCGTTCGGCGAGCACGTCCTGCCCGGAGCTGCGATGAAGAGCAAGGCCACCAGCGACCTGTGGTGGAAGAACGCGGTCGTCTACTGCCTCGACGTCGAGACGTTCCTCGACTCCAACGCCGACGGCGTCGGCGACCTGCCCGGCCTGACCGAGCGGATCGACTACCTCGGCGGCCTCGGCGTCTCGTGCCTGTGGCTGATGCCGTTCTACCCCTCGCCGCGCAAGGACGACGGCTACGACATCACCGACTTCTACGGCGTCGACCCGCGGCTCGGCACGCACGGCGACCTCGTCGAGCTCGTGCGCACGGCGCGCGACCGCGGCATCCGGGTGATCGCCGACCTGGTGATGAACCACACCTCCGACCAGCACCCGTGGTTCCAGGCCGCGCGCGCCGACAAGGACTCGCCGTACCGCGACTTCTACGTGTGGGCGGACGAGAAGCCGCCGGAGAAGCCCGGCGACGTCGTCTTCCCCGACAAGGAGGACTCGCAACTGGGCGTGGGACGAGGCGGCCGGCCAGTTCTACCTGCACCGCTTCTACTCCCACCAGCCCGACCTCAACATGGCCAACCCCGAGGTCCGCGACGAGATCGCGCAGGTGGTCGGCTTCTGGCTCGAGCAGGGCCTCAGCGGCTTCCGCGTCGACGCCGTCCCGTTCATGCTCGAGCCGATGGGGATGCCGGGCGGCGCGCTCGTCGACCCGCACGAGCTGCTGCGCGACCTGCGGCGCTTCATCGGCCGGCGCAGCGGCGACGCGATCCTGCTCGGCGAGGTCAACCTGCCGCCCGACGACCAGCGCACGTTCTTCGGCGACGAGGACGGCGACGAGCTGCACATGCTGTTCTCGTTCACGGTCAACCAGGCGCTCTACCTGGCGCTCGCGCGCGAGTCGCGCGGCGCCGCTCGAGCGCGCGCTCGCCGAGCTGCCGAGCATCCCGTCGGACGGCCAGTGGGCGAGCTTCGCCCGCAACCACGACGAGCTGACGCTCGACAAGCTGTCGAAGGCCGAGCGCGAGGAGGTGTTCGCCGCCTTCGGCCCCGAGGAGGAGCTGCAGCTGTTCGGCCGCGGGCTGCGCCGGCGGCTGCCGGACATGCTCGACGGCGACCAGCAGCGGATGCGGATGGTCTACAGCCTGATGTTCTCGCTGCCCGGCACGCCGGTGCTGTTCTACGGCGAGGAGATCGGGATGGGCGAGAACCTCGCGATCGAGGGTCGCATGAGCGTGCGCGCGCCGATGCAGTGGACCGCGGGGCCGCACGGCGGCTTCTCCACCGTCGAGGACGCGAAGCAGCTGTGCCGGCCGGTCACCGAAGGCCGCTTCGGCCCCGAGCACGTCAACACGTTCGCGCAGCGCCGCGACCCCGACTCGCTGCTCAGCTGGATGGAGCGCATCATCCGCCGCCGGCGGGAGTGTCCCGAGCTGGGCTGGGGCACGTTCACCGCGCTGTCACCGCGCGAGCCGCAGGTGCTCGCGCACCGCTGCGACTGGGACGGCGCGACGATCGTCGCCGTCCACAACCTCGGCCGCCGCAAGGTGACGACGCGGCTGCCGCTCGACGCCGAGGAGACGCTCGTCGACCTCCACGGCACCGACGACCTCGAGCCCCCGTACGAGCTGGAGCTCGAGGCGTCCGGCTACCGCTGGTACCGCCTCGGCGCTAGTCCTCGTCTTCCTGGCGCTCCTTGACCTTGCCCTCGAGCTGCTCCACGACGTCGGGGTCGCGGAGCGTGGTGACGTCGCCCAGCTCGTTGCCCTCGGCGATGTCGCGCAGCAGGCGCCGCATGATCTTGCCCGAGCGGGTCTTCGGCAGGTCGTCGGCCCAGATGATGCGCTTGGGCCGCGCGAGCTTGCCGATCTTCTTGGCGACCGTCTCCCGGATCTCGTCGACGAGCTCGTCGGAGCCCTCGAGGTCGCCCTCGAGCGTCACGAACGCGGCCACCGCCTGGCCCGAGTCCTCGTCCTGCTGGCCGATCACGGCCGCCTCGGCGACCTTCGAGTGCGACACGATCGCCGACTCGATCTCGGCCGTCGACATGCGGTGGCCGGAGACGTTGAGCACGTCGTCGGTGCGCCCGATGACGTGGAAGTACCCGTCCTCGTCCTTGCGGGCAGCGTCGCCGACGAGGTAGACGTCGCGGCCGAACTTGTCCCAGTAGGTCTCGAGGAAGCGGTCGTGGTCGCCGTAGAGCGTGCGCAGCATGCCCGGCCACGGCCGATCGAGCGTCAGCAGGCCCTGGTCGGTGCCGGCGTCCTCACCGTCGTCCTCGTTGACCACGCGCGCGTCGATGCCCGGCAGCGGGCGCGTCGCGGACCCCGGCTTCGTCTCGGTGAGCCCCGGCAGCGGCGAGATCATGATGTGGCCGGTCTCCGTCTGCCACCAGGTGTCGACGATCGGGCAGCGCTCGCCGCCGATGGCGACGTGGTACCACATCCACGCCTTCGGGTTGATCGGCTCACCGACCGTGCCGAGCAGGCGCAGCGACGAGAGGTCGTGCTTCTCCGGGTACTCCACGCCCCACTTCATGCAGGCGCGGATCGCGGTCGGCGCCGTATAGAAGAGCGAGACGTCGTACTTGTCGCAGAGCTCCCACCAGATGTCCTTGTCCGGGTAGTCCGGCGCGCCCTCGTACAGCACCGACGTCGTGCCGTTGGCGAGCGGCCCGTAGACGATGTAGGAGTGCCCGGTGATCCAGCCGACGTCGGCCGAGCACCAGTAGACGTCCTCCTCCGGCTTGAGGTCGAAGACGAGCTTGTGGGTGTAGGCGACGCCGGTCAGGTAGCCGCCGGTGGTGTGGAGGATGCCCTTCGGCGCCGCGGTCGAGCCTGACGAGTAGAGGATGAAGAGCGGGTGCTCGGCGTCGAAGCCCTCGGCCGGGCACTCGTCGTCGGCGGCCTCGAGCAGCTCGTGGTACCAGCGGTCGCGGTCGTCGTCCATCGGCGCGTCGTTCTCGGCGTGCTGCACGACGACGATGTGCTCGAGCGACTTCAGGTCGCCCATGCACTCGTCGACGTCCTTCTTGATGTCGGCGGTCTTGCCCTTGCGGCGCGCCCCGTCGACGGTCACGAGCACCTTGGCCTCGGAGACCTCCATGCGCTCCTTGACCGACTCGACCGAGAAGCCGCCGAACACCACGTTGTGCGGCGCCCCGATGCGCGCGCAGGCCAGCATCGCGACGGCGACCTCGGGGATCATCGGCAGGAAGATCCCGACCACGTCGCCCGCCTCGACGCCGAGGTCCTTCAGCGCGTTGGCGAACTTCTGGACGTCCTTGTGGAGGTCCTCGTAGGTGATGTCGCGCTCCTCGCCCTCCTCACCGCGCCAGTGGAACGCCACGCGGTCGCCGTTGCCGGCTTCCACGTGGCGATCGACGCAGTTGTGGGCGACGTTGAGCTTGCCGCCCACGAACCACTTGGCGTTGGGAGGGTCGGACCAGTCGAGCACCTGGTCCCACTTCTCCTCCCAGTCGAGGGCTTCTGCCTGCTGCTCCCAGAAGCCCTCGTAGTCCTTGTCGGCCTCGTCGTAGATCGACTCGTCGGTGATGTCGGCCTTCTCGCGGAACTCGTCGGGCGGCGGGAACTTCTCCTGCTCCAGCAGCTCTTCGATACGACTCTCCAGCGAGGTGGTATCAGCCATGCGGTCTCATCCTCCGTCGATCTACGTCGCGTCCCGTTCGGGACCTTATTGCTCGGCCACGGCCCGCTCCGCACCCAGGCCGGTCTCCGACCTGACGTGGAGCTCGTGGTAGGACCGCTCGGCCCCACGCTCGGACGACAGCACGGTGCCCAGCCAGCACCCCAGGAAGCCCATCGGGATCGAGATGATCCCCGGGTTGTTGAGGTCGTACCAGGTGAACGCGCCGGTGTCGGGAGCGCCGGGCGGGCCGCCCCACACGATCGGGCTGATGATGATCAGACCCAGCGCGGTGACGACGCCGAACAGCACGCCGGTGACCGCACCCGCGGTGTTGAAGCGTGGCCAGCTCAGCGCCAGCAGCAGCGCCGGGAAGTTCGCGCTCGCCGCGATCGCGAACGCGAGCCCGACCATGAAGGAGACGTTCAGCCCCTCGCCGCCGAGGATGGCGATGAAGATCGCGATCGCGCCGATGGAGATCGCAGCGATCTTGGCCACCAGCACCTCCTCCTTCTCGGAGTCCTGGCCCTTGCGGATGATGCTCGAGTAGATGTCGTGCGCCACCGCGCTCGACGCCGACAGGACGAGGCCGGCGACGACCGCGAGGATCGTCGCGAACGCCACGCCGGCGATGATGGCCAGGAACAGGTCGCCACCCGTCGTGCCCGCGCCGCCGCCGAGCTCCTCGGCGAGGTTCGGGGCCGCGAGGTTGCCGCCGGTGCCGGCCGCCTCGACGCCCTCCTGACCGAGCAGGGCGCGCGCGCCGAAGCCGATCACGGTGGTGAGCAGGTAGAAGAACCCGATCATCAGCATCGCGTAGACGACCGACGAGCGCGCCGCCTTCGCGTTCGGCACCGTGAAGAAGCGCATGAGGATGTGCGGCAGGCCCGCCGTGCCGAGCACGAGCGCCAGCCCCAGCGAGACCATGTCGGTGTTGTTCTTGAGGAACGTGCCCGGGCCGAGCGAGAACGTCGAGCCCTCGGCCTTGCCGGCCTCCTCGGCCTGGTTGAACAGCTCGACCGGGTTGAAGCTGGTCTTCGCGAACACGAAGACCGACATGACCACGATGCCGGTCATCAGCAGCACGGCCTTGATGATCTGCACCCACGTCGTGGCGACCATGCCGCCGAACACGACGTAGACGAGCATGAACGTGCCGGTGATCAGGACCGCCGGCGTGAAGTCGATGCCGACCAGCGCCTGGATCAGCACGCCCGCGCCGACCATCTGCGCGATCAGGTAGAAGGCCGCGACGTTGAGCGTGCCGATGGCCGCCGCCACGCGGGCGGGGCGCTCGCGCAGCCGGAAGGCCAGCACGTCGGCGATCGTGTACTTGCCCGAGTTCCGCATCCGCTCGGCGAGCAGGAACATCACCGTCAGGAACGCGACGAGGAAGCCGATCGAGTAGACGAAGCCGTCGAAGCCGTAGAGGTAGATGAGGCCGGCGATGCCGAGGAAGGAGGCGGCCGACAGGTAGTCGCCCGAGATCGCGAGGCCGTTCTGGAAGCCGGTGATGCCGCGGCCGGCGGCGTAGAAGCCGACGGCGCTGGAGGCGCGCTTGGACGCCCAGTAGGTGATGCCGAGCGTGATCGAGAGGACGATCGCGAAGACGACGACCGCAGTGGTGTTGACGGCTGCGAGGACGGTCATCGCTTCGCCTCCGCCGTCGCTGTGGCGGCTCGGGAGCCGACGCCGTCGCCGTTGGCGCCGCCGGCGTGCCGGCGGTCATCGGCGTCCTGGTAGCGCGCGACGGCCTTCTCGGCCAGCGGGTCGAACTCCTTGTCGGCCTTGCGCAGGTAGAGCAGGCCGAGGACGAGCACCATCACGAACTGCGTGAGGGCCAGGCAGTAGCCCACGGTCAGCCCCTCGTAGACGCTCCGGGCCATGAAGTCCTCGGCGTAGGCCACGAGCAGGATGAAGCCCATGTACCAGGCCAGGAAGAAGATCGTCCCGGGCAGCACGAACGCCT
>CAVSQM010000005.1:0-191286 GCA_963730115.1 uncultured Solirubrobacteraceae bacterium
GCGGCTACGAGCTGATCGCCGGCGAGCGCCGCTGGCGCGCCGCCCAGCTCGCGGGCCCGACACCATCCCCGCGCTCGTCCGCGCGCAGGACGACGCCGAGTCGCTCGAGCTCGCGCTGATCGAGAACATGGCCCGCGAGGACCTGAACCCCGTCGAGGAGGCCCGCGCGTGCGCGCTGCTCGTCGAGGAGCTCGGGCTCACGCGCGAGGAGATCGGCCGCCGCGTCGGGCGCTCGCGCGTCGCCGTCTCGAACCTCCTCCGGCTGCTCGACCTTCCCGACGAGGCGCTCGACCTGCTCGCGCAGGGCGAGCTCACCGAGGGCCACGGCCGCGCGATCCTGATGGCCGGCAACCACGACGACCGCCGCCGGCTCGCCCGCGCCGCCGCCGCCGAGGGCTGGAACGTCCGCCGCACCGAGGCCGAGGCGCGCGCTGCGTCCGAGGCCGCGCCCGACGACGGGCCCGTCCGCGCCCGCCGCACGATCCACCCCGACCAGGAGGCCGCGGCGTCGCGGCTCGGCGAGGCGTTCGGCCGCGCCCTCGGGGCCGACGTCAAGGTCACCGCCCGCGGCACCGGCTACAAGGTCGCGCTGACGTTCGAGTCGCTCGACGAGGCGCTCGAGCTGGCCGTCCCGGATCGGGACGGCCGAGCCGGTCTAATTGACGCAGTGTCGGCACGTGACCGGCGCTATCATCGCGCCCCCGAGGGCGATTAGCTCAGTCGGTTAGAGCGCTTCTCTGATAAGGAAGAGGTCCCAGGTTCGAGTCCTGGATCGCCCATCGCCCATCGCCCGGATGGGGTGATGCGGGCGCCCTCCTGTGCGGCGATCATCGTGGCCCGCCGTGGGCGCGGCGGCGATGCCAGCGCCCGGAACCGCTGTAGGGGAGGGACCGCCATGCCGACCGCAGAGCCACGCATCCTCGTGATCGCCAATCGCACGAACTCGACGCCGGTGATGCTCGACGCCATCACAGAGCGCGCCCGCGCAGGCGCGAGCTTCACGCTGCTCGTCCCGCCGGACGAGGGGCACCACGACGACTGGAGTCAAGAGGTCGCGCTGGAGCAGGTCGAGCGCGCTGCGGGTGGCGACGTGGCGACCCTCGACAGCGGCGAGGATCCGCTCGACAGCGTGCACAGCGCCGTCTCCGACGGCCAGTTCGACGAGCTCATCGTCTGCACGGCCCCGACGCACCTCGCCCGCTGGGTGCATCACGACCTGCCGCATCGCCTCCAGCACCTCGGGCTGCCGGTCGTGGTGATCCCGCCGGAGCGCGATGCCCCGATCCCCGACCACGTCAGCGACGCCCTGCCGGACACCGCGGTCATCGCGCCGATTCCCGGCGGCGGAGGTCAGTTCTAGCTGGCGGGCTCCTTCGGTTCAGGGGCCGGAGAAGCGCCCACCCCCGGGCCTATACTTGGCCGACCCGGAGCCCGAGGAGCTGTTTTTTGCAGGAGATGGTCATCTACGGCGTGAGCTTCGACATGGTCGGCAAGCAGCCGATCGTGCTGCTCAAGGCCGTCGACACGAACAAGTTCCTCCCGATCTGGATCGGGCACCCGGAGGCGGCGGCGATCCTGATGAAGCTCCAGGGCGCGTCGACCCCGCGGCCGATGACCCACGACCTGCTGTTCGACATGCTCGGCGAGCTCGAGGTGGCGTGCACGCGCGTGTCGGTCACCGAGCTGCGCGAGAACACGTTCTACGCCTCGATCACGCTGTCGATCAACGGCCGCGAGGTCGAGATCGACTCGCGCCCGAGCGACGCGCTCGCGCTCGCCGTCCGCTCCGGCGCCCCGATCTTCGCCGCCGAGGACGTGATCGCCGAGTCCGCGATCGAGTTCGAGCACGAGGTCGAGGACACCGAGGAGGTCGTGGACAAGTTCAAGGAGTTCCTCGACCAGGTCTCGCCCGAGGACTTCCAGGCCGGCGAGGAGCAGTAGCGGCTCAGGCCGGCGCGCGCGCGAGCGCGAGGTCGAGCACGCGCTCGATCAGCTCGTCGAAGGAGATGCCCGCGGCCTCGGCCGCCTGGGGGAGCAGCGACGTCTCGGTCAGCCCGGGGATCGCGTTGGCCTCGAGCACCTCGAGCTCGCCGGTCGCCTCCTCGAGCATGAGGTCGACGCGGGCGAAGCCGTAGCAGCCGAGCAGCCGGTAGACGGCGACCGCCAGCTCCTGCGCGCGGGCCGTCGTCTCGTCGCCCACCTCCGCGGGGCACCGGAAATCGGTGCGGCCGATCTGGTAGCGGGCCTCGAAGTCGTAGAAGTCGTCCTCGTGGGGGATCGCCTCGACGAGCGGGAGCGCCTCCGGCCCGTCCGGGCCGTCGATCACCGACACCGCGAGGTCGCGGCCGGCGACGTGGCGCTCGAGCAGCACCTTGGTGTCGTAGGAGAAGGCGGCCACGAGCGCACCCGGCACATCGCCGGCGGACGCCGCGAACTTGATGCCGAGCGCCGAGCCCTGGCCGGCGGGCTTGACGACGACCGGGAAGTCGAGCCGCGCCTCGATGGCGGGCAGCGCCTTGGCGGCGCCGAGGTCGCGGAACGCGGTCTCCGAGAACGCGTAGAAGTCGGGCGTCGGGATGCCCGCGTCGCGCATCGCGTGCTTCGCGACCACCTTGTCCATGCAGCGGATGCAGGCGGCGGGGCCGGAGCCCGTATACGGCAGGCCGACGAGCTCGAGCAGCTCCTGCACCGTGCCGTCCTCGCCGCCGCGGCCGTGCAGGGCGACGAAGGCGACGTCGGCCTGCGCCGCCTCGAGCCGGTCGACGAGGTCGGGGCCGACGTCGATCCCCGCCACGTCGTGGCCGAGCCGCTCGAGCGCGTCCTGCACCTGGGCGGCCGAGCGCAGCGACACCTGGCGCTCCAGCGAACGGCCGCCCTTGAGGAGGGCGACGCGGCTCACTGCGCCCGCCGCCGCAGCGGCAACACGTCGCCCGGCGACTCCACGCGCGGCCGCGGCTTCGCCGGCTCCGCCCCGGTCAGCGTCCCGTACAGCGCCACCTGCTCGGCCACGACCTTGCCGATCCGCCGCACGCCCTCGCGGATCTCGTCGTCACCGACGCCGGAGAAGTTCAGCCGCATCGACGAGCCGCCGCGGCCGTCGAGGTACGCCGCCCGCCCGGGCACGAACGCGACGTTCTCCTCCCGCAGCGCCCGCGCCAGCAGGTCGGTGGTGTCGATGTAGTCCGGCAGCGTCGCCCAGATGAACAGCCCGCCCTCCGGCCGCGTCCACGTGGCCTCGCGCGGGAAGTGCTCGGCCAGCGCGTCGAGCATCACGTCGCGCCGCCGCCGGTAGAGGTCGGTGAGCGTGCGCAGGTATGCGCGCCAGTCGCGCTCGGCGAAGTAGGCGGTGACGAAGTGCTGGGTGAGCGGCGACGAGCAGAGGTCGGTGCTGCCCTTGCCGAGGTTCAGCTTCTCGAGCACCGGGCGCGGAGCCGCCGTCCAGCCGAGCCGGAGGCCGGGCGAGAGGATCTTCGAGAACGTCCCGAGGTAGATGACGTACTCGCCGCCGTCGAGCGAGTAGAGCGTCGGCTGCGGGTCGCCCTCGTAGCGCAGCAGCCCGTACGGGTTGTCCTCGAGCACGAGCAGCTCGCGGCGCTTGGCCACCTCCACGAGCCGCCGCCGGCGCTCCAGCGACAGCGTCACGCCGCCCGGGTTCTGGAACGACGGGACCGTGTAGATGAACTTCGGCACCCGCCCCTCGGCGTCGAGCCGGTCGAGCTCGGCCTCCATCACGTCGACGCGCATGCCGTCGTCGTCGAGCTCGATCTGCACCACGTCGGCCTGATAGCTCGTGAACACCGGCACCGCGCCCGGATAGGTCGGCGCCTCGGCGATCACGACGTCGCCGGGGTCGAGCAGCGTCTTGCACACGAGGTCGATGACCTGCTGGCCGCCCGAGGTGACGAGCAGGTCGGCGGGCTCGACGTCCATGTCCTCGGCCGCCATCACCTGGACGATGCACTCCTTCAGCGCGTCCAGGCCCTCGGTCGGGCCGTACTGGAGCGCCGCGGCGGACGAGTCCACGGCCACGCGCGCCATCAGCGCCGCGAAGTCCTCGGCCGGGAACGTGCTCGTGTCCGGCAGGCCGCCGGCGAGCGAGATCACCTCGGGCCGCTGGGTGACCGCCATCAGGTCGCGCATCGCCGACGACGTCATCGACTGCGTGCGCTTCGCGAACAGCCCGGCGTAGCGCTCGAGGTCGCGGGTAGTGCTACGTGGAGCGCCCACCCTGCGTGCTTCGCCGCCGCCGGTCGAGCCCCTTGGCGTCTCGTCTAAGGTCACGCGCCGGGAAACGCTAGCCCATGGACTTCGTCTTCGACCTTCTCCAAGGCGCGGGCATCGCCGCCGCCATCGGGATCCGGCCCTTCCTGCCGGTGCTGCTCGTCGGCGCGCTCGCCGCCTACGACCTCGGCATCGACTTCGACGGCACCGACTTCGTGTTCCTCGAGCAGGCGCCGCTGCTGGCCATCGTCCTCGTGCTGCTGGCGCTCTCCACTTACGCGGTGCGGCGGGCGGGCCCGGCCGCGCTCGAGATCCCGCCGTGGATCTACCTGTTCGGCACCTACACGGTCGTGCTCGGACTGCTCTACGCGGCCGGCGCGATGGCCGACGGCGGCAACTCGATCGTGCCCGGGCTGATCGCGGGGACGCTGTGCGCGTTCCTCGGCCTCGTCGTGACGCGCGACCTGCTGATCCGCACACGCAAGCGGCTGGACGCCGAGGCCGCCAACGCGCTGACCCTGTACGCCGAGGGCGCGGGGCTGCTCGCCGCCGGTGCGAGCGTGCTCTTCCCGCCGCTCGCGGTGCTGGTGATCGCCGGCCTGCTCGCGCTGCTGCTGGGCGGCCGCCGCCGCGCCGGCGAGAAGTACGCCGGCCTCCGCATCCTGCGATGAGCGCGGGCGGGGCGCAGCCGAAGAAGCTCGTCCTCACCGTCATCGACGCCATGAAGCCCGCGATGCTCGAGCGGGCGGTCAACACCGGGCGCGCGCCCGCGCTCAAGCTGCTGATCGACAGCGAGGCGTGCTGGTCGACGACTGCGTCGCGGCCTTCCCGTCGGTGACGCCGGTGTGCGCGGCGAGCATCGCCACCGGGGTCGGGCCCGACCGGCACGAGATCCCGTCGATGAACTGGTACCACCGCGGCGAGGGGCGCTACGTCGAGTACGGGACGAGCTTCAAGGCCTCGCAGACCTTCGGCTTCAAGCGCTCGCTCACCGACACGATCTACAACATGAACCTCGAGCACCTGTCGTCGCACGTCGAGACGGTGTTCGAGGTGCTCGACGACGCCGACGTCCGCACCGCCGGCACGACCTACCTGATGTACCGCGGCCGCCACCGGCACGAGGTGACGAGCGACACCGCGCTGACGCGGCTGGCCTCGACCGTCTTCCGCCACGCCGTCTACGGCCCGCGCGAGTTCTTCTACGCCGACATGTTCGCCTCGCGCAAGACCGGCTGCCGCGGCCAGCTCGGGCTGCCCGGCCAGCGCGACCAGCACGCGGGCTGCGTCGGCGCCCACCTGGTCGAGAACGACCTGTTCGACTTCCTGCTGCTGTCGCTGCCCGACAACGACACGCACTCGCACAAGAACGGGCCGTTCGCCCAGGTCTCCTCGATCGCCGCGGCCGACAAGCAGATCGAGCGATTGATGCACGCCGCGGGCGGCCCGGAGGCCTTCCTCGAGGACCACGCGATGATCATCTGCTCCGACCACTCGCAGTCCCAGGTGGAGAAGGAGATCGACGTGTTCAAGGCGTTCGACGGCTTCGGGCTCGAGCCGCCGATGCCCTCGCGCGTGCGGCGGGAGGGCGAGCCGCCGGAGATCGCGGTCTGCCCGTCGTCGCGCTCGGCGCAGGTCTACGTGCTCGACCGCGAGCGCCGCGCGGAGCTGATCCCGCGCATCGAGCGGACCGCGCTGGCGCTCGAGGGCGTGGACCTGGTGATGCACCTGACCGACCACCCGGACGGCGAGGCGGCGGTGCGTGGCGCGCGCGGGGAGCTGCGCTTCATGCCCGGCGGCGAGCTCGCGGACCGCCGCGGAGAGCGCTGGAGCGTCGAGGGCGACCTCGACCTGCTGGGCCTGACGGTGAACGACGGCGTGCTGCTCTCCGCCACCTACCCGGACGCGCTCGGGCGCGTGTGGTCGGCGCTGCGCTGCCGGACGTCCGCCGAGGTCCTGCTGTCGGCGAAGCCCGGCTACGAGTTCATCGACTGGGGCGGCGAGCACCACGTGGGCGGCGGCTCGCACGGCTCGCTGCACGCGAACGACTCGCTCGGGACGCTGCTGTGGTGCGGCACCGGGCCGGACAGCGCGGCCGCGCGGCCGCAATGGACCCTGCGCGACATCGTGCCGATGGTGCGGGAGCACTTCGGCGTGTGAGAGCCGCGCTCGCCGCGCTGCTCCTGCTCGCCGTGCTCGCCCCGAGCGCGGCGGCGCAGATCCCGTCCTCACCCGCCGACTACGACCGCCCGCCCGCCGGCTGGCGGCTCGCGCCGACGGACGTGCTGGACCTCGTCCGGGCGCGGCCCGAGGTGCGCCGCGCGCGCGCCGGCCACGAGCTGACCTACGGCCGCGTGTACTTCCGCGACAAGGCGAAGCGTCGCTGGCAGGTGTCGTTCTTCGCGCCGCCCGAGCGGCCAGGCGGCCGCACGCGCGAGATCAGCGAGACCGTCGTCGACGACCGCACGGGCGAGGTGCTCGAGAGCTGGACGGGCTACAAGGCCGAGTGGCCGATGGCGCGCGGCTACGCCGGCGCGTTCGGGCGGGCCGCCAACGCGTGGTGGGTGTGGCTGCCGCTGTGCGCGCTGTTCGTGCTGCCGTTCGCGCGGCGCCCGCTGCGGATGCTGCACCTCGACCTCGCCGTCCTGCTGGCGTTCTCGGTCTCCTACGCGTTCTTCAACGCGGCGCGGATCGACGTGTCGGTCCCGCTCGTCTACCCGCTGCTCGTCTACCTGCTCGCGCGCATGCTCGGGATCGCGGTCGCGCGCTCGCGCGGGCGCGAGCCTCCGCCGCTGCGGCTGACCCTGCCGGTCGGCTGGCTGGGCTTCGGCGCGCTGTTCCTGCTCGGCGCGCGCGTCGGTCTCAACCTGGTCGGCTCGAACGTGATCGACGTCGGCTACGCGGGGGTGATCGGCGCCGACCGCTTCGGCTCCGGCGAGGCGGTCTACGGCAACTTCCCGCTCGACAACCGGCGCGGCGACACCTACGGGCCGGTCCTCTACTACGCGTACGTGCCGTTCGAGGCGCTGCTGCCGTGGCGCGGCGGCTGGGACGCGCTGCCGGCCGCGCACGCCGCCGCGGTCGCGTTCGACCTGCTGACCGTCGGCGGGCTGTGGCTGCTCGGCCGGCGCCTGCGCGGGCCGGAGCTCGGCGCCCTGCTCGCCTACGTGTGGGCGGCGTTCCCGTTCACGCTGCTGGTGTCCAACTCGAACGCGAACGACGGCCTCGTCGCGCTGCTCGTGACCGCGGCGATGCTGGCCCTGGCCCGACCGGTGCTGCGCGGGGCGGCGATCGCCGCGGCGGCGCTGACCAAGTTCGCGCCGATCGTGCTCGCGCCGGTGTTCGCCACGTACCCGCGCCCGCCCGGCGCGCGTGGCGCGGCCCTCACCGCGGCGGGCTTCGCCGCGCTCGGCGTGCTCGCCATGGCTCCGGTCGCCCTCGGCGACGGCCTCTCCACGTTCTACGACCGCACGCTCGCGTTCCAGTCGGACCGCGGCTCGCCGTTCTCGGTCTGGGGGCTCTACGACATCCCCGGCCGCGCCGTCGTGCTCGCCGCCGCGCTCGTCCTCGCCGTGGTCGTCGCCTTCGTCCCCCGCCGCCGCGACGCCACCAGCGTCGCCGCCCTCGGCGCCGCCGCGCTGATCGCGCTCCAGCTCGGGCTGGAGCACTGGTTCTACCTCTACCTCGTCTGGTTCCTGCCGCTCGCGTTCGTGGCGCTGTTCGCCGGCAGCAGGATCGACTCGATCGACTCCGCGCCCGAGGGCCGCGAGCCGCCCGAGGCGGTCCGGATGAGCACCGCCATCAGCCACGGGTCCTCGTCCGACGCGTCGTAGCGCTGGGGCATCTGGGAGCGGAAGACCGAGATCGACTGCTCGCGCTTGACGCCGATCACGCCGCCGCGCGCGCCGGTCATCCCGACGTCCGACACGTAGGCGGTCCCGCCCGGGAGCACGCGCGCGTCGGCGGTCGGCACGTGCGTGTGCGTGCCCACCACGGCGGTCACGCGGCCGTCGAGGAACCAGCCCATCGCGACCTTCTCGCTCGTCGCCTCGGCGTGCATGTCGACGAGCACGTGGTCGGCGTCGGCCACCTCTCGGAGCGCGTCGTCGACGGTCGTGAACGCCGGTGACGCCGCCTGCATGAACAGGTTGCCCGACAGGTTGACGACGCCGAGCGTGGCGCCGTCCGGGCGCTCGAACACGCACGTGCCGTGCCCCGGCTGCGAGCGCAGGAAGTTCGCCGGCCGCAGGATGAACCGCTGCTCGTCGAGGTACGGCCACACCTCGCGGTGCCGGTAGGTGTGGTTGCCGAGCGTGATGACGTCGACGCCGGCGGCGAACAGCTCGTCCGCGTGCTTCGGCGTGATGCCGATCCCACCCGACGCGTTCTCGCCGTTGACGACGACGAAGTCGAGCCCGTGCGCCTCACGCAGGCCGGGCAGCAGCTCGCGCAGCGTGCGGCGACCCGCGGAGGCCACGATGTCGCCGACGAAGAGGATGGCCGCCACGCGCTGCACGGTACCCGCGCCCGGGTTGCTCCGGCCACCCGCTGGCGCATACTGAACAGATGCGCGCCCCCGAACCGGACACCGAGGAACAGGCTCCGGAGCTCGACGAAGCGCCGCCCGAGGCGGTCGAGGAGGCGCCCGTCCCGATGTCGCCGCCTCCGCCGGAGCCGCCGCCCGCGGTCGCGCCGGTGGTGGTGCCGCGCTGGATCCAGCTCGTCCTGCTGCCGCTCGTGCTGCTCGGCGTCTGGGCGCTGGCGCGCGCCGCCGGCCCGGTGCTGCTGCTGTTCATGATCTCCGGGCTCATCGCGCTGCTGCTGAACCCGTTCGTGACGATCCTGCGGCGCGCGCGCTTCCCCCGCGGTGCCGCGGTCGGGACGGTCTTCCTCGTGCTCGTCCTCGCGCTGGCGGGCGCGGGGCTCCTGCTCTCCGAGCCGATCTCCAATCAGATCTCGTCGTTCCGCGACCAGGTGCCGGAGATCGTCGACGACGCCAACACCACGCTCGCCGACCTGCAGGAGTGGCTGGACGACAACGGCGTCGACGTCCAGGTCTCCGAGCCGGGCCAGACCGCCGTCCAGTCGCTCGGCGACAACCTCGCGGAGGGCTCGAGCGAGCTGGTCGCGTTCACGCGCGACGCGCTCGTACGGCTTGTCGAGGCCTCGATCGCGCTGATCCTGATCGTCGTCGTCGCGGTCTACATGCTGCTCTACGGCGAGCGCATCGGTGCGGCGGTGCGCAAGGTCGTCCCGCCGGGCGACGGGACGCCGGAGGACGACTTCCCGACCCGCGTGCAGGGCGCCGTGTTCGGCTACGTCCGCGGGCAGTTCCTGTTCTCGCTGATCATGGGGACGAGCGCGGGGATCTCGCTCTACGTGCTCGGCTCGCTGGGGATCTTCCCGCAGGGCAAGACGTACGCGTTCGCGTTCGGCGCCTGGTACGGCTTCGCCGAGCTGATCCCCTACGTGGGCCCCGCGGTCGGCGCGTTCCCGCCGGTGATGATCGCGCTGTTCAGCGGCGAGCCGCTCGACGCGCTGTGGCTGACGATCATGTTCACCGCGCTGCAGCAGATCGAGGGCCACATCGTGGCGCCCAACGTGTTCGGCCACGCGCTGCGCATCAACCCGCTGCTGGTCATCTTCGCGCTGCTGGTCGGAGGGCAGATATACGGCATCATCGGCGCGTTCATCGCGCTGCCGATCGCGGCGATCCTGCGCGAGACGCTCGTGTACATGCGCCGCCACCTGATCCTCGAGCCGTGGCCGCGCGCGCCGGCCGTCGCGCTCGCCGGGGTCGGCACCGAGGCCGTCGCCTGCCCGGAGTGCGGCGCCGGCGTCGCGCCCGGAGCGACCCGCTGCCCGTCGTGCGGGACCGAGCTGGGCGGCACGGACGAGTCCGCCGTCGCCGCCTCGGCCGGGCCCTCCTAGCTCGCTTCGCGGTACAGCCGGACGAGCTCGCGGACCTCGCCGAGCGCCCAACCCACGCCGCCGGCCGAGCCGGGACGGCCGGGCACGGCGGCGATCGCCGACAGCGAGCCGTCGAGGCCGAGCCGCGCACCGCGGATCGCGCTCATCTGCAGCATCCACTGCGCCAGGGCGTCGTCGGGTGACGCCGACGACTCCAGCTCGACCCGCAGGTCGATCACGTCGCCGCGGGCGGCGACCGCGACCTCCCCGGGGTCGAGGCCCTGGAGCGCGGCGTCGAGCGCAGGCGCCGGCGCGTCGGCGGGCGCGGCCGCCTCGGGCCCCCCGGCCTCCTCGCCGAGCGTGGCGATCGCCAGCGCGAGTCCGGCCCGGTCGAGGTCGTCGGCGGGCAGGCTGACCCGCTTGATCAGGTCCTCGCCGTCGGACTGGTACCACGCGAGCCCTGGCGCGGCGTTCGCGCGCAGCAGCTCCGCCGCCGGACCCGGGGACTCCGCGTACTCGAGGAAGCCGACCAGCGTCGAGTCGCGCGGGACCCAGCCGAACGTCGCCCAGCCGCCGCCGACCTCGACGAGCCACGCCTCTCCTTTGCGCTGGAAGGGGACGTCGAGCGACTGGAGGAGGTCGGTGATCGGGGGCTCGCTCATCGGCGCGCGAGCCGCGCCCGGCGCCGCCGCCGCTCCTCCAGCGCCCCGGGCTCCATGCGCAGGTGCGGGGGCACGAGCGAGCGCGGGCGGTTGAAGAGCACGATCGAGCCGTGCACCACGGCGCCGACCACCAGCGCCGCGGTGGCGAGGCCGAAGCCGGCGTCCTCGTTGCCCCCGAACTCGGCGATCATCGCGCCGACCACGAGCACGAGCCCGAACGGCACGGTGGCGATGTACGCGCGCGCCACGCCGCGCCAGGTGGCGGGCCCGAGGAACCACCACTCCGGCGGCCGGCCGCCGTCGAGCCCGCTCTCGCCGCGCCAGACCTTGCCCGCGACGGCGATGTAGATGCCGCCGAGGAACAGCAGCGTGAAGATCAGTGAGGCGCCGTACAGGGTCACGGGATCACCCTACGTCACCCAAACGGGTTCAACGCCCCGACCACCTTGCCTCCGACGTCCTTCGCCTTGTCGAAGCCTTCGGAGACCTTCTCGGCCGCACCGCTCGCCACGTCGCCGATCGCCTCGCCCGCGGGCGCGAGCGCGTTGTCGTAGACCCAGCCTCCGACGCGCGAGCCGATCTCGCTGCCGGCGATGCCGACGGCCAGCACGCCGACGCCGCAGGCGATGGCGCCGACGCCGGTGACGGCCAGCGCCGCGCAGCCCGCCGCCGCCGCGGTGCCCAGCCCGTAGCCGACGCCGAGGCCGGCGGCCGTCTTGGTCAGGCCCTTGCCCACGCCGTCGTTCTTGATGTTGGTGTACGCGCCGATCGCGGTGCCGACCACGCCGAGGCCCTTGCCGAACTTGCTCAGGCCCTTGAGGACCTTGTTCGCCGCGGTCGGCGTCTTGGGCGGGCCGGTGGAGGTGTTGGGCCGCAGCGGCACCGCGGGGGGCGCAGTGCGCAGCTTCTGGAGCGCCTTGTTGACCTCCTCGGCGTCCTTGAAGCGCGGGTCGAGCAGCTTCTTCGTGTTGTTGAGCGCGCGGAGGACCTTGTTGTTGGCGGTCGGCTTGGTCGCGAGGTACTCGTTGACCGCCTTGGTGCGCGCGTCGACGAGCGCCTGGTAGCCGGGGTCGCCGGGCCGCAGCCCGGAGCTGAGGATCGCCTTGGTCGCGTTGTCGACGCGGTCGAGCGCCGCGCCCGGGCGCGTCTCGACGAGGTAGCGCGCGGGGTCGAACGCCTTCAGGCAGTAGCCGTAGGCCTTGCCGGAGGAGAGGCAGGTGGCCAGGGCGGTGGCCGCGGCGCCGCCGCTCGGGCCGTCGCCGTCCTCGCCGTCGGGGTTGTTCCCGCCGCCCGGGTTGTTGCCGCCGCCGGGGTTGTTGCCCCCGCCTGGATTGTTGCCGCCGCCGGGGTTGTTCCCCGGCCCGCCCCCGCCGCCGGACTGGCCCGCGGTCTCCTTGCCGCCGGAGATCTTGTCGACCATCCCGCTGGCCGCGTCGGCGATCGCGTTCGGCAGCCCGGCCGCGATCAGCGCGCCGATGACCACGGCGACGAGCAGCAGCATGCCCATGTACTCCGACGCGGTCTGTCCCCGCTCGTCACGGATCCGGCGCAACATGCTCCGAAGGGTGCCCGGGGTCCTCCGCACCCAACAGAGGCGGGCGGCTCAACTTCGAATTGGGACCGGTCCTGGGACCTGGGCGGGACGCGGCGCCTGTGCCACCCTTGCTCCGATGCGCAGATTGCTCCTGCTCCCGCTCCTGCTCGTGCTGAGCACCGCCCTCCTCGCGGGGTGTGGCGGGAGCGACAAGTCGAGCTCGTCCTCGAACGCGTCCGCCACGGACGCGCTGGCCGACGTCAAGCCGATCGACAGCGCGACCGTCGACGCGATGCTCCGCATCAACCTCGACAACGCGCCGGCCGCGGTCGGCGACCGGGTCCAGCTCGCGTTCGGCGGGCCGATGCGCACCAACGGGGAGGGCAAGCTGCCGTCGATGGACTGGAAGATCGCCTTCACGTCGGGCTTCAGCAAGTTCACGAGCCGGATCGTCTCGACCGGCAACAACGTGTTCATCAACCTCGGCGGCGCCGACTTCGAGTTCGGCGAGACGACGATCGCACGCATCAACCAGAGCGAGGCGCCGGCGGGCGAGGGCCTCGCGGCGATCGGCATCGATCCGCTGGCCGCGGTCACGGGCGTCAAGCAGGCCGGCAAGACCACCATCGCCGGCACCGCGACGACGCGCTACGTGGGCTCGATCGACGTCGACAAGGCGCTCGACCAGGTCGAGAGCTTCCTCCGCCAGCTGCCCGCCCAGACCACCGGCGGCCAGAGCGTGCCGCGGCTCGAGCTCACGCCCGAGCGGCGCGAGCAGGTCAAGAGCACGTTCCAGAACCCGCGCTTCGAGGCCGACGTCGCCGACGACGACACGATCCGGCGGCTCGTGATGACCACGCGGTTCGTGACCCCCGAATCCAACCGTCAGGCGGCCGGCGGGATCACCGGCGGCTCGATCGAGTACAGGGCGCAGTACTCCGACGTCGGCGAGGAGGTCACGATCTCGCCGGTCAGCGGTGCCCGGCCGATCGAGGAGTTCAACGCCGCGCTGCAGCGCGAGCTGGCGAAGTAGTTGGCGCTCACCGCCGAGCGCGTCAGCAAGGCCTACGGCGACCGGCGGGCGCTTCAGGGCGTCTCGTTCACCGCCCACCGCGGCGAGCGGATCGCGATCATCGGGCCCAACGGCGCCGGCAAGACGACGCTGCTGCAGATCCTCGCCGGCTCGCTGCGCGCCAGCGGCGGCTCGGTGTCGCTCGAGGAGGGCACGATCGGCTGGGTCCCGCAGCAGCCCGCGCTCTACTCGAAGCTGTCGGTGGCCGAGAACCTGCGCCTGTTCGCGCGGCTCGAGAAGCGCCCTGACGTCGGCGCCAGCGTCGAGCGGATGCTGGACCAGACGAACCTGCGCGAGCGTGCCGACGACGAGGTCGGCAAGCTCTCCGGCGGCAACCGCCAGCGCGTGAACATCGCCATCGGCCTGCTCGCCGAGCCGAGCGTGCTGCTGCTCGACGAGCCGACCTCGTCGCTCGACCCGCGCCAGCGCGAGGTGCTGTGGACGTTCGTGAGCGGCCTCGCCGAGGCCGGCACCACGGTCGTCTACGCGACCCACAACGTCGCCGAGGCCGAGCGCTACGCCGACCGCGTGCTCGTGCTCGCCGACGGCGAGCTGCTGTTCTCCGGCAGCCCGACCGAGCTCGAGCAGACCGTCCAGGGCGCCGCGGAAGCGCCCGACTTCGAAGCGGCATTCGTGCGCTTCCTGCACGAGAAGGGACATTGAGCGTGCGCTGGCTGCTGCTCAAGGACCTGCAGATCCTCAAGCGCTCGCCGCTGCTCGTCGCCGTCCTGGTCTTCTACTCCGTCGTCGTCTCGCTCGTGGCCGGCGCGGCGCTCTCCTCCGGCCCGAGCAAGCCGCGTGTGGCGTTCGCCAACCTCGTGCCCGAGGACAAGTCGGAGGTCGATCTCGGCGGCCGCCGCGTCGACGCGACGCAGTACGCGGACAAGCTGTTCGAGAAGGTCGAGCCGATCCGTGTCAAGACGCGCGAGGAGGCGATCGACAAGGTGAAGACGGGTGAGGCGCTCGGCGCGCTCGTGGTGCCCGCCGACGTGACCGAACGCCTCCAGGGCACGCTCGGCCTCGGCGGCGGCGGGCGGCCGGAGGTCGAGGTCTACTACAGCGCCGAGAACCCGCTGAAGACGCAGTACGTGAAGGACACGATCGACTCGACCCTGGCCGAGGCCAACGCGGCGATCTCGGCCGAGGTGCTCAAGGAGTCGGCGAAGTACCTCAACGTGATCGTGGAGGGCGGCGAGGTCGCCGTGCCGATCGTCGGCAAGGTCAACATCCTCGGCCTGCGGCGCGCGCGGGCGATCATCGAGGGCGCGCTGGCCAGCCTGCCGGAGGACGCACCCGAGCGGGTGACGCTCGAGCAGGTCTCGCGCTTCGCCGGGCTCGCGGCCGACAACCTCGACCTCTCGAAGCCGATCCTGGCCTCGATCAGCAAGCCCGTGCAGGTCAAGCGGATCGCGGTCTCCGGCTCGGACGCGTCGCTGAGCGCGTTCGCCGCCGAGGTCGCGGTGATCGCGTCGATGATGTTCGTCGCGCTGCTGCTCGCGGCCGGCATGCTCGCCCTGGAGCGGGAGGAGAACGCGTTCGGCCGGCTCGTGCGCGGGCTGATCAGCCGCACCGGTCTGGTGGCCGAGAAGGTCGTGCTCGCCGCGCTCGCCGCCTTCCTGCTGACGGCGGTGATGCTCGGCATCCTCGCGGCGCTGATCGGGTTCGACTTCGGCCGCGCGCCGCTGTGGCTCGTCACGCTCGCGCTCGGCGCGCTGGCCTTCGGCGCGATGGGCGTGGCGATCGGCGGGGTCACGCGCGAGGTCCGCAGCGCGTCGCTGGCCGCGTTCGTCGTCTCGCTACCGGTCGCGGCGCTCGCTCTCGTACCGAGCGGTGCGGTCGACGAGGGGCTCTACGACGTGATCCGCGTCATCTCCGCCGCCTTCCCGTTCCGGCCCGCGCTGGAGGCGCTGGACGCCGCCGTCAGCGGCGGCACGCTGCTCACGCCACTGCTCCACCTCGTCGCGCTGACGGTCGCGTTCGGTGTCATCGCGCGCGTCTCGCTGCGACGCTTCGCCTGATGCTGACGCGCAAGGCGCTGCTCGCCCGCACCGGCGCCGTGGTCGCCGCCGGGGCGATCGCCGGCTGCGCGAAGAAGGACGAGCCGGAGCCGGCGCCCGTCGACCTGCGCGACTGGGACGACGTGCGCGGGCTCTATCCGCTCGAACCCGGCCTCCACCACCTCAACGCGTTCCTGCTCTCGCCGCATACGAAGCCGGTCGCCGCGGCGATCGCGCGGCACCGCGCCGGGCTCGACGCCGACCCCGGCGGCTATCTCGCGCAGCACGAGGCCGTCCTCGACGACGAGGTCGCGCAGGCGGCCGCCGCGCACCTGGGCGCGCAGGCCGAGGAGATCGCGCTCACCGACTCGACCACGATGGGGCTCGGGCTGCTCTACGGCCGCCTCCGCCTCGGCGACCGCGACGAGGTCGTGACCACCGAGCACGACTTCTTCTCCACGCACGAGGCGCTGCGGCTGAGCGGCGCGCGCGTGCGGCGCATCCGCCTCTACCGCGAGCCCGAGTCCGCCACCGCCGACGAGATCCTCGACGCCGTCCGGCGTGGGATCGGCCCGCGCACCCGCGCGCTCGCGATCACCTGGGTGCACTCGGGCACCGGCGTCAAGCTGCCGGTTGCCGAGATCGCCAAGGCGCTCCCGCAGCGCGTGCTCCTGTGCGTCGACGGGGTCCACGCGCTCGGCGTCGAGCCGCCGGTCGCGGGCCCGCACTTCCTCGCCGCGGGCACGCACAAGTGGCTGGCGGGCCCGCGCGGCACCGGGATCCTCCACGGGCGTGCCTGGGAGGACGTCGGCGCGATCATCCCGCCGTTCCACGGCACGTCCCCAGGCGCCACGCACACGCCCGGCGGCTACCACTCGTTCGAGCACCGCTGGGCGCTCGCCGACGCGTTCGAGCTGCACGCGAAGATCGGCCCGGAGCGCATCCAGGCCCGCGTCCACGCGCTCGCCACGCGGCTCAAGGACGGCCTCGCGGACACGCCCGGGATCACGCTCAAGACGCCGCGCGACCCCGAGCTCTCCTCCGGGCTGACCTGCTGCCTGGCCGGCGACGAGGACCCGCGCGCGACGGTCGACCGCCTGCGCACGAAGCGGGTCCTGGCGAGCGTGACGCCCTACGCGACGCCGTACGTGCGCTTCGGCACGGGGCTGTTCGCCGGCGAGGCCGACGTCGACGCCGCGGTCGGCGCCTTGCGCGGCTGAACTACCATCGGCTGCATGGCCTTCCCCGCCACCCGCCTGCGCCGGCTGCGCGCCACCACCGGCATCCGCGACCTCGTGCGCGAGACAGAGCTGGCCGCGCGCCACCTCGTCTACCCGATGTTCGTGGTGCACGGCAGCAACGCCCGCACGCCGATCCCGACCATGCCGGGCATCGACCACCTCTCGATCGACCACGCGGTGCGCGAGGCGGGCGAGGCCGCCGCGCTCGGCATCCCGGCGGTGCTGCTGTTCGGCCTGCCGGCGTCGAAGGACGAGGAGGGCTCCGGCGCGTGGGACGACGAGGGCGTGATCCAGCTCGCCACGCGCGCGATCAAGGCCGCCCACCCCGACCTGCTGGTCATCACCGACCTGTGCCTGTGCGAGTACACGAGCCACGGCCACTGCGGGGTGCTGCGCTCCGACGGCGTGGTCGACAACGACGCCACGCTCGAGCTGCTCGCCCGCACCGCCGTCTCCCAGGCCGCGGCCGGCGCCGACGCCGTCGCGCCCAGCGACATGATGGACGGCCGCGTCGGCGCGCTGCGCAGCGCGCTCGACGAGCACGGGCTGTCCGAGACGCCGATCATCGCCTACAGCGCCAAGTTCGCCTCCGCCTTCTACGGGCCGTTCCGCGAGGCGGCCGACTCCGCGCCCCAGGAGGGCGACCGCCGCGGCTACCAGATGGATCCCGCCAACGCGCTCGAGGCCGAGCGCGAGGCGGAGCTCGACGCCGCCGAGGGCGCCGACGTCGTCATGGTCAAGCCCGCGCTGCCCTACCTCGACGTCATCCGCCGGGTCAAGGAGCGCACCCGCCTGCCGGTGGCCGCGTACAACGTCAGCGGCGAGTACGCGATGATCAAGGCCGCCGCCGCGGCCGGCCTGCTCGACGAGCGCGCCGCCGTGCTCGAGGCGCTGACCGGCATCCGCCGGGCCGGCGCCGACATCGTGATCACCTACCACGCCAAGGACGTCGCCAGATGGCTTCAGTAGCCCAGCCCAAGGTGCGCTCGCGCAAGGACGGCTCGGCCATCCCGCTCGACGACACCGACCGCAAGCTCCTCAACCTCATGCAGGGCTCGTTCGACCTCGTGCGGCGCCCGTTCGCGCACGTCGCCGGGCTCGCGGAGATCGAGGAGGCGGAGGTCATGCAGCGCGTCCAGCGCCTGCTCGACGGCCGCATCATCCGCGAGATCACGCCGATCTTCGACACGCGCGCGCTCGGCTACAGCTCGATGCTCGTCGCCGCCAAGGTCGATCCCGAGTACCCGCACCGCGCCGCGAAGTTCATCAACACCCACCCCGGCGTCACGCACAACTACCTGCGCAACCACGACTTCAACCTGTGGTTCACGCTCGCCACCGAGCCGGGCTCGGAGCTCGGGCTCGACGGCACGCTCGACGTGATCGCGGAGAAGACTGGCGCGGAGTCGATCCGCCAGCTGCCGACGCTGAAGCTGTTCAAGATCCGCATGGACCTCGAGATGGAGAAGGGCACCGAGGCGCTCGCCGCCTCCGGTGAGGCGGTCGAGCCGCGCGAGCTCGACCCGATCGAGCTGTCCGACGAGGACGTCGCGGTGATCCGCGCCACCCAGGGCCCGATGCCGGTCCTCGAGGAGCCCTACGCCCCGGCCGCCGAGCGCCTCGGCGTCAGCCAGGACGAGGTGCTGCGCCGGCTCGGGTCGCTGCGCGAGCGCGACGCCCTGCGCCGCGTCGCCGCGATCCTCTTCCACCGCCGCGCCGGCTTCTCCGCCAACGGCATGGGCGTGTGGGAGGTGCCGGAGGCCGAGATCCTCGAGACCGGCCGGCGGATGGCCGCCTTCCGCGGCATCTCGCACTGCTACCAGCGCCCGACCTACGCGGACTGGCCGTACTCGGTCTTCACCATGGCCCACGGCCGCTCGAAGGAGGAGTGCGACGCCGTCCTCGACGCGGTCGCCGAGGCGACCGGCATCAGCGGCCGCGCGACGCTCTACTCGAGCACCGAGTTCAAGAAGATCCGGATGCTCTACTTCACCGACGCCTTCCGCGAGTGGGAGCGGGAGAACTCCTGACCGCCTCGCTGACCGATACGCGCTCGGCGGAGCTCTACCGCCGTGCGGTGCGGGTCCTGCCCGGCGGCGTCAACTCGCCGGTGCGGGCGATGCGGTCGATCGGCCGCGACCCGGTGTTCGTCGACCACGCCGCCGGAGCGGAGCTGACCGACGTCGACGGCAACACGTACGTCGACTACGTCTGCTCGTGGGGTCCGCTGATCCACGGCCATGCGTTCCCGCCGGTGCTCGAGGCCGTCCAGGCGGCGGCCGCGCGCGGCACGACGTTCGGCGCCCCGACCGCGGCCGAGGTCGAGCTGGCCGAGGAGGTCGGCCGGCGGATGCCGTCGGTCGAGATGCTGCGGATGACCTCGTCGGGTACCGAGGCGTCGATGAGCGCGATCCGGCTGGCGCGCGCCGCCACCGGCCGCGACACCCTGATCAAGTTCGCCGGCGCCTACCACGGGCACGTCGACGGCCTGCTCGCCGAGGCCGGCTCCGGCCTCGCCACCCAGGGCATCCCGGCGTCGCCGGGCGTGCCGGAGGCGGCGACCAAGGCGACGGTGATCGTGCCGTGGAACGACTTCGAGGCCGTGAGGGCGGCGGTCGAGCGCCACGCGCCCGCCGCGATCCTCGCCGAGCCGTACCCGGCCAACATGGGCCTCGTCCCGCCGCAGTGCGGCTTCCTCGAGCTGCTGCGCGAGCTCGCCACGGAGTCCGGTGCGCTGCTCGTGTTCGACGAGGTCATCAGCGGCTTCCGCGTCTCGCCCGGCGGCGCCCAGGAGCTCGCCGGGGTGCTCCCGGACCTGACCGTGATGGGCAAGGTCGTCGGCGGCGGGCTGCCCGCCGCGGCGTACGGCGGGCCGGCCGAGCTGATGGAGCGCATCGCCCCGGCCGGCGACGTCTACCAGGCGGGCACGCTGAGCGGGAACCCGCTGGCGGTCGCCGCCGGCCTCGCCGCGCTCCAGCACCTCGACGAGGACGCCTACCTCCAGCTCGCCGGGACGACCCGCGCACTGGCGGCCGGGCTGCGCGAGGCGGCCGGCAGCTGCCCGGTCCAGGTCGCCGAGACCACCGGCCTGCTGACCGTCTTCTTCAGCGCCGAGCCCGTGACGGACTACGCGGGCGCGGCCGCCTGCGACACCGAGGCCCACGCCGCCTGGTGCCGCGCGCTCCTCGCCCGCGGCGTCTATCCGCCGCCGTCGCAGTTCGAGGCCTGGTTCCCGAGCCTCGCCCACACGCCGGAGCACGTCGAGCGGACGCTCGAGGCCGCCGCCGCGGCGTTTTCAGAGGTCGGCTTGAACGCGCTGCGCGCTGGCGCGTGGCGAGGTGGCCTGCTCGCTGCCGTGACATCCAGCGCGCGCTCGCGCGCGATGACCGCCGCGCTGGCCGCCACGGTCCGTGCCGAGGGTGGCCTGCTCGCTGACACCGTGACCGATCCCACACAGGACGGCGCGCTCGGCGCGCTGGCCGGGCCCGGCTACGAGGAGCTGGTCGAGGCGATCTACGAGGGCTACCTCCAGCACTACGGCGAGGGGCGCGTCCTGCGCCCCGGCGATCCCGACCTCGCGCTGCTCGCCGGCGACCGCCTGTACGCGCTCGGGCTGGCCCGGCTGGCGGAGCTCGGGGACCTCGAAGCGGTCGACGTCCTGGCCGGCGTCATCTCCCGCGCAGCGCAGGCGCACGCCGAGGGTGAGCCGGACGCCGCGAGAGCCGCTTGGGAAGCGGGCGCGCGGGCAGTCGGGCGGTCGGCGCGCGAGAGCGCCAGCTGAGGCCTGATTCACCCCGCGGGTCGTTATTGTTCGCGCCGTCGTGGCCTCCCCGCGCAAAGAGCCCAAGTCGAAGTACACGAGCGACCGCCTGATCCCGGGCTCGTTCGAGGGCGAGACGGTCAACCGGCGGCGGTTCATGACGCTCACCGCCCACGGCGCCGGCGCCGTGGCCGCGATGTCCTTCACGCTGCCCCCGCTGGCCTTCGCGATCGGCTCGGCGATCTTCGACCAGCCACCCATCCGCTGGGAGGACGTGGGAGCGCTCACCGACTTCCCGGACGACGCCTACATCCCGAAGGTCATCACGATGACGACGGGCATCGGCGAGGTCGGGAAGACCACCGTGTACCTGCGCCGGCGCAACAGCGACATCGACGCCCCGCCGAACCCGCCGGGCTACGACGAGCCGGTCGTGGCCGTCTCCACCCGCTGCATGCACCTCGGCTGCCCGGTCCGCTACGTGCAGGCCTCCGAGCGCTTCATCTGCCCGTGCCACGGCGGTGTCTATGACTTCCAGGGCAAGGTCGTGGGCGGCCCGCCCGTGCGCCCGCTCGACCGCTTCTACACGCGCGTGCGCAACGATCGGGTCGAGGTCGGCCCGCGCTACTCGGTCAACTCCGAGCTGAAGCGCTTCGACAAGTACCGCGATCCCGCCCAGGGCCTCGACGGCATCGGCCCGTACCTGTACCCGCCGCGTCCCTCGGTGCCGACGCTCGACTGATGAAGCTCCCGAAGCCGCCGCTCCCACCGCTGCTGCTCCCGCGCCCCAAGCGCCCGGGCGAGCCGAAGCCGCCCCCGGTCGACCAGGCGAAGGAAGCGGGCGTCCACACCGTCGGCTGGATCGACGAGCGCACCTCGCTGTCCGGCGCCGGCCGCTGGATCATGTTCCGCAAGGTCCCGAAAGGGACGAACTGGTTCTACACGCTGGGCTCGGCGACGATGTTCGCGTTCCTGAGCCAGGCGGTCACGGGCGTCTTCCTGGCGATGTACTACGACCCGTCGCCGGTGCGCGCCTACGAGTCGGCGCGCTACATCACCAACGACGTCTTCCTCGGCGAGTTCGTGCGCGGGATGCACAAGTGGGGCTCGTCGGTGATGGTGATCCTCATCTTCCTGCACATGGCGCGCACCTTCTTCTTCGGCGCCTACAAGTACCCGCGGGAGCTCAACTGGGTGATCGGCGTCGTGCTGCTGATCCTCACGTTCGTGATGTCGCTGACCGGCTACCTGCTGCCGTTCGACCAGCGCTCCTACTGGGCGACGATCGTGGCGGCCAACATCACCGCGTCCGGCCCGATCGCCGGCCCGTACCTGGGTGACTTCCTGCGCGGCGGGGCCGAGTTCAACGCGACGACGCTGTCGCGCTTCTACGCGATCCACATGCTGCTCGTGCCCGGGCTGATCGCGGCCCTGATCGGCGCGCACCTCTACCTCGTCACCAAGCTCGGCACCACGGCGCCGCCGTGGCTGAAGGCGACCGAGCCCGAGAAGCTCACGGAAGAGCGCGTATGAACCGGGCGGAGAAGGAGGCCTACCTCCGGGAGTACGGGCTGCTCAAGGCGAAGGGCAAGCCGTTCTTCCCGTACGCGGTCGCGAAGGACTCGCTCATGGCGTGTTTCGTCATGTTCACGATCATCATGATGTCGCTGATCCTCGGCGCCGAGCTGGGGCCGAAGGCGGACCCGACCACGACCACCTACGTGCCGCGGCCGGAGTGGTACTTCTTCTTCCTCTTCGAGCTGCTGCGCGTGATCAAGCCGGCGCTGCTGACCCCGATGGCGACGATCGGGATCCCGACGATCTGCATGATCCTGCTGCTGCTCCTGCCGTTCTACGACCGCGGCCCGGAGCGCCGGCCCGAGCGTCGCCCGATCGCGACGATCGCCGGCATCTTCACGATCGTGGCGATGGGCTACCTGACCTTCCTCGGCGCCAACGCCGGCTCGCCGAACGAGGTCGACATCAAGGTCGCCGCGAAGTACGAGGCGGGGAAGCTGGTGGTCGCCCAGTCGGGCTGCCTCGCCTGCCACAAGATCGGCGAGAACGGCAACGACGGGCCCGGCCCGCACCTGACCGACATCGCCGACAAGCTGCCCAAGGCGGCGATCCGGCAGACGCTGGAGAACCCGACCGCGCCGATGCCCTCGTACGCAGGCCTGCCGGAGGAGAAGAAGGCGGCGCTCGTCGACTTCCTCGCCCAGCTGCACGGCGAAGAGTAGCCCTCACATGCGATCCGCCCCCGCCCCTTCGGGCACGCTCGAGGAGGGCCAGGTCCGTGCGATGTTCGACCGCATCGCCGGCTTCTACGACCTGATGAACTCGGTCATGACGGCGGGGCTGCACCACCGCTGGCGCGAGCGGGCGGCCGACCTCGCGCGGCTGCGGCCGGGCGACCGCGCGCTCGACGTGGCCACCGGCACCGGCGACCTGGCCGTCGAGCTGGCGAAGCGCGTGCAGCCCGGCGGCGAGGTGATCGGCTCCGACTTCTCGCAGGGGATGCTGGAGCGGGCGCGGACCAAGGCTCCGGAGCTGAAGTGGGAGTGGGGCAACGCGCTCGAGCTGCCGTATCCCGACGACGCGTTCGACGCCGCGACCGTCGGCTTCGGCGCGCGCAACTTCTCCGACCTCGAGCGCGGGCTGGCCGAGATGGCCCGGGTGGTGCGCCCGGGCGGGCGCGTCGTCGTACTGGAGATAACGACCCCGACGAAGCCGCCCTTGTCCACCTTCTTCTCGATCTGGTTCGACCGCGTCGTCCCGCTCATGGGGCGCTTCGCCGCCGACCCCGAGGCGTACACGTACCTGCCGAAGTCGGTCAAGCGCTTCCCGGGGCCGGACGCGCTGGGCGCGGCGCTCGCCCGCGCGGGCCTCGACGACGTGCGCTGGATCCTGACCGCGGGCGGAATCATCGCCCTGCATTCCGGTACGGTGCGCTGATGGCATCCGCGGAAGCTGTCGCGGCGGTCATCGAGGCGGGCGGTGCTCACGTCCCGGAGCTGCTGGAGCAGCTCGAAGAGCGGCTGGCAGAGGTGGCCGCCTCGCACGGCCCGGTGCTCGGCGAGCACGCGGTGGCCACGATCTCCGCGGGCGGCAAGCGGTTGCGCCCGCTGCTCGTGTTCGTCGCCGCGGGCGGCCCCGGCGCCGGCGTGCTCCGCGCGGCCGTCGCGGTCGAGCTCGTCCACTCCGCCACGCTCGTCCACGACGACGTGCTCGACGGTGCCCAGCTGCGTCGCGGCCGGCCGACGGTGGTGGCCGCCGCGGGGCGCGAGCTCGCCACCGCCACCGGCGATTTCCTCTTCTCGCGCGCGTTCGCCGAGCTGGCCGCCAACGGGCGTGCCGACGAGGTGCGCGTGCTGTCGGCGGCGTCGTCCGCGCTCGCGGAGGGCGAGCTGATGCAGCGCGCCGACGCGTGGAACGTCGGGACGACGCACGAGCGCTACCTCGCGCGCTGCGACCTCAAGACCGCGCGCCTGTTCCAGGCGGCGTGCGAGCTCGGCGCGCTCGAGGGCGACGGCCCGCACGAGCTGCTCGGGCGGTTCGGGCGCCGGATCGGGCTCGCGTTCCAGCTGCTCGACGACGTGCTCGACGTCTCAGGCCCGGCGGAGCGGACCGGCAAGCACCGTGGCACCGACCTGCTCGACGGCACGGTGACGCTGCCGCTGATCCTCGCGCGCGAGCGCGATCCGGAGCTGGCCACGCTGGACCTGCGCGGCGTGCGCACGCCCGAGCAGGCGGAGGCGGTGTGCGACGCGATCGCCGCCACCGGAGTGCTGGAGGCGGCCCGCACGGACGCGCTCGCGATGGTCGCGGAGGCGAAGGCGGACCTGCCGGAGCTGCCGGCGTCCCAGCGAGGCGCGCTCGAGCTGGTCGCCGACGGCGTGGTGGATCGCTACAGCTAGAAGTCCATCGGCCAGATGGCGTTCGAGGCGAGCGCGGAGGTGAAGCGCTCGATCTCGTCCTCCATGTTGGCCTGGGTGAGGCGCATGAGGTCCTCGATGAGGCACTCGGTGCCCTGGTCGAGCTGCTCGTCGAAGCGGTCGACGACCGACTGGTCGAAGACGCCGAGGTGTGTCCACTCGCAGTTCGGGCAGCGGAGCAGCACCTCCCACTGGGTCGGGGAAGCCTCCTCCCACTCCACCGGGTAGACGAGCTCGCGCTCGCAATCGGGGCAGACGTGCAGGTCGCGCTCCGGGCTCGAGGTGAGCGGAGCGGACTCGGGGGGAGCGACCTGAGCGTCGAAGTAGACGACCTCGATCTCGCGGCCTGAGGGGAGGACCACGCGGCGGACGTAATGAGAGTTGTCGGAAGAGGGATTCATGAGAGCTAGATGGGGTCTGGCCCCTACATCGGGCACCGGGTGTCCGGCCTTGACTGGACCATCCGTCCATTCGGGCTGAAATGGACCAAACGTCCAGGCCAGAGTGAGCCGCTAGGCTTGCCGATACGTAGGAACGCCCCATGAGCCTCGCCGTGTTCCAGTCCATCGGACCCCTCGAACTTCTCATCGTGCTCGGGATCGTGCTTCTGATCTTCGGGCCCAAGCGCCTGCCGGCCCTCGGCAAGCAGCTCGGCGCCGGGATGCGCGAGTTCAAGGACTCGATCACCAAGAAGGGCGACGACGACGAGGACGACACGGACGACGGTGGCCGCCGCCAGGCGACCGCCGCGCTCGGGCGCCCCGAGGACGAGCCGGCCGCGCGGCCGGTGTCGGACGGGGTCAGGTCCGAGCAGCGCTAGGCGCCGGGGGCGCCGTACTCGATGACTGGCACGCTGCGGCCGATCCGGCACGAGGATCGCTTGAGCCTGGTCGAGCACCTCGACGAGCTGCGCACGCGCCTGATCATCTGCGTCACGGCGTTCGTCGTCTGCTTCGGCGTCTGCCTGTGGCAGGACGACTTCATTCTCAGCGTCATCAACCAGCCGCTCGAGGACACGGCGTTCAAGGACAAGGGCAACTCCGACGACCCGTTCGAGCGCACGGCCGCCTTCCAGGCGCAGCTGCGGAAGTCGGCGATCGCGTCGGCGCAGGCCTTCGAGGCGCTGGCGGGCGACGCGGAGCAGTCGGACGTGCGGGAGAACTACGAGCAGCTGGCCGCGCAGAACCGCGCGCTGGCGCGGTCGGTGCCGCCGCAGCAGGCGCGCAAGCCCGTGACGCTGGGCGTCGGCGAGCCGTTCGTGGCCACCGTGCGGGTGGCGGCCTACGCGGCGCTGCTCCTGGCGCTTGCCGCTGATCCTGTTCCAGGCCTACGCGTTCGTGCTGCCCGCGTTCTCGCGGGAGGAGCGCAGCGTGGCGTTACCGCTGATGGTGATGGTGCCGTTCCTGTTCCTGGGCGGCGTGGTCTTCGCGTACTACCTGGTCCTGCCGAACGCGATCGACTTCCTGCAGAACTTCAACGACGACAACTACGACATCCTGCTCCAGGCCAAGGACTACTACAAGTTCGCGATCACGGTCCTGATCGCCATGGGCATCGCGTTCCAGGTGCCGATCGGGATCCTGGCGGTGACGCGGGTGGGGATCGTCTCGGTCGCCCAGCTGCGCCGCTCGCGCCGCTACGCGATCCTCGTCATCGCGGTCCTCGCGATGCTTATGCCGGGACAAGATCCCGTGACCATGCTGTCGCTGATGGTCCCGCTCTACGTGCTCTTCGAGGGCTCTATCCTGTTGGCATCGTTGCTCGACCGGCGCGCTGCGCGCAAGGAAGCCGCCGAGCCGGATGTGTCCGACGACCCCGAACCCTGACCCATGCTCTTTGACCTCCGAGGCTCCGGCCGACGCCGGATCGTCAAGATCGTCTACATCACGCTCGCCCTGCTGATGGGCGGCGGCCTCGTGCTGTTCGGCATCGGCGGCGGCGGGGCGATCTCCGGCGGCCTGGTCGACGCCATCACCGAACGCGACGGCGGCGACGACGGCTCGGACCGCTTCCGCAAGGCGGAGACCGAGGCGCTCGCCCAGACCAAGGCGAACCCCGAGAACGCCGCCGCCTACGCCGCGCTCGCCCGCGCGCGCTTCCAGCTCGCCGGCGCGGGTGAGAACTTCGATCCCGAGAAGGGCACGTTCACGAGCGCCGGCCGCGCCAAGCTCCAGGGCGCCGCCGACGCCTGGGAGCGCTATCTCGCGCTCGAGCCCAAGAAGCCGGACGACCGCGTCGCGAGCCTGATGGTGCAGGCGTTCGGCGCCCTCAACCAGCCGGCCAAGGCGGCGACCGCCCAGGAGGTCATCACCGACGCCCGCCCGACGGCCGCGACCTACACCCAGCTCGCGATCTTCGCCTACCAGGCCGGCCAGACCCGCAAGGGCGACCTCGCCAAGAACAAGGCGCTCGAGCTCACCGACCCGGACATGCGCGAGGCGCTGAAGGGCCAGCTGGAGTCGGCCAAGCAGCAGGCCCAGGGCGCGGCCGCCCAGCCGAGCGCCACCCCGTAGTTCCTTCTACACTGCGCGCTGCGCCCTTGTAGCTCAACTGGCAGAGCAGCGGACTCTTAATCCGAAGGTTCCAGGTTCGATTCCTGGCGGGGGCACTTGGGCAGGGAGCCTGCGATCGCGCTCGCCAACTGCGCCGTCCATCGGCCCCCGCAGCTCGCCGGTGTCGAGGTCGTGGTCGCCGGCCGCGCCGTGCGCAGCTTTCCCACGCGGCTCTCCGACGGCCTGGGCATCTGCGTGAAGTACGGCGGCGCCCACGACGTGCTCGTCGAGGACCGGCGCGTCGTCTACCCGGCCGATGCCGTGTCGGTGCGCTCGCCGGGCTGCGTGTGGGCGAGCGAGACGGGCCGCCACGGGTTCGTGTCGATCGACGTCGCGCCCGAGCGGCTGCCGTCGGACTGGGCGGGCGCCGCCATGGCGTTCGTCGGCCGGCAGGCCATGCCGGACGTCGCGGCGACCGCGCGCCGGCTCGCCCGGGCGGAGGACGCGTTGGCCGCCGACGAGATCCTCACCGGGCTGCTCGACGCCGTGCTCGCCACCCCTGCGTTCGGGAGCGACGCAGCACGCGACCCCGAGGGTCCGGATGCGGCCGTCGCGGATGCGTGCGAGTTCCTGCGCGCCAACGTCGATACGAGCCCGGGGCTGGACGCGGCTGCAGACGCGGCGGGTGTGTCGAAGTTCACGCTCCTGCGGCGCTTCCGCCGCGTGCTCGGCACGACGCCGCACGCCTACCTGGTGATGGTGCGCGTCAACCGCGCGCAATCCCTGCTGGCGCGCGGAGTGTCGCCGGCCGAGGCTGCCGCCGTCGCGGGCTTCTCCGACCAGGCGCACATGGGCCGCTGGTTCCGGCGGCTGCTCGGCGTGACGCCCGCCGGCTACCGCCGTCAGGCGCGCACCGCAATTTCGTTCCAGACGGCGGCGTAGCCCGGCTGCCACATTGCGTGGCATGGCCGAATTCCTCCGCGCCGATCCGCACCGGCGCCAAGACGTCCGCTTCGCGAGCGCCGGGGAGGAGCTCGCCGCCCACCTGTACCGGCCGCCGTCGGCGGCCGAGGGCGAGGCGACCCCCGCGGTGGCGCTGTGCGGGCCGATCTCGAGCGTCAAGGAGCAGACGCTGCCCCACTACGCCGAGCGCCTGGCCGACGCCGGCTACACCGCGCTCGCCTTCGACCCGCGGGGCTTCGGCGACAGCAGCGGCGAGCCGCGCGCCCGCTACGACCCGTGGGCGGTCATCGAGGACTACCACAGCGCCGTCAGCCACCTGCTGACGCGGCCTGACGTCGACCACGACCGGGTGGCGGCGGTCGGCGTCTGCATGGGCGGCGGCTACGCCGTGTCGCTGGGCGCGCGCGACAAGCGCCTGCGCGCCGTCGTGTCGATCGCCGGCGGCTACGACATCGGCTCGACGTTCCAGCAGGGCTTCGGCGTCGACGGCTTCGCCCAGTACGTGCGCAGCATCAACGACGTCGTCCAGGCGCAGTACGCGAGCGGCGAGATCGCCTACGTCCCGACCATCGCCCACGGGCTCGACGCGGAGACGCCGATCGCCGCGATGCCGAACGACGAGGCGTTCGACTACTACGACCGCACCCACCGCGACGAGGCGCCGAACTGGTCCCCGCAGCTGACCGCCGACTCGCTGCCCACCTACTTCGCCTACAACGCCGTGGCGGCCGCGCCGCTGGTCGCGCCCACGCCGCTGCTGATCGTGCACGGCACGACCGATGCGGCGCTGCTGCCCGAGTTCGCCCAGGCGGCTTTCGACGCCGCCGGCGGCACCAAGGAGCTGGTGTGGATCGAGACGCACAATCACGTCGAGCTCTACGACCAGGACCCCTACGTCAGCGAGGCCGCCGGGCACGCCGTCGCCTGGCTCGACCGCCACGTCGCCGCATGACGGACCGGGACGAGCTCGCCGAGCTGGTCTCGAAGCTGGGGCTGCTCGTCGACGCGCGCGAGTGGGCCGCGCTCGAGGCGCAGTTCTGCGAGCAGGTCGACGTGGACTACACGTCGCTCAACGGCGGGGAACCGGAGCGGGCCCCGGCGGCCGACCTCGTCGGTGGCTGGCGCGCGTTCCTGGGGACGCTGGAGGCCACGCAGCACCTGATCGCCAACCACGTCGTGACCCTCGACGGCGACGAAGCGCGCGTGGCCGCCAACGTCACCGCAACGCACGTCGCGGCCGACAACGCGCACTGGGTCGTCGGCGGCCGCTACGACGTCCGCGCCCGCCGGATCGAGGCCGGCTGGCGCGTCGCCGCACTCACCCTCACGGTCAGGTGGCAGACGGGCGCGCGCCCGGAGTGACAGACTCCCGCCGGTGGGAGAAGGGTTCTTCGGCGAACGCGTCGCGGCCCGCTACGACGCCGATTCCGCCGCGATGTTCGACCCCGCGGTGGTCGATCCGGCGGTCGATGTGCTGGCCGGCTTCGCCGGCGACGACGGGGCGCTGGAGTTCGCCATCGGCACCGGCCGGATCGCCATGCCGCTGGTCGAGCGGGGCGTGCGCGTGGCGGGCATCGACAACTCCGAGGCGATGCTCGCCCGGCTCCGCGAGAAGCCCGGCGCCGAGCGCATCCACGCCGTGCTGGGGGACATCGCCACGACGCGCGTCGAGGGCGAGTTCGGCGTCGTCTTCCTCGTGTTCAACACGATCGGCAACCTGACCACGCAGGACGCGCAGGTGGCGTGCTTCGTCAACGCCGCCGCACACCTCCGGGGCGGCGGCCGGTTCGTGATCGAGCTCGGCGTGCCCGCGCTGCAGCAGCTCCCGGTCGGGCAGACCATCGTCCCGTTCCACGCGGGCGTGGACGGGCTCGGCTTCGACGTCTACGACGTCGTCACGCAGAGCATGAGCTCCCACCACTACACGTTCCGCGACGGCCGGGCCGAGCACGGCCACGTCGACTTCCGCTACGCGTGGCCGGCCGAGCTGGACCTCATGGCGCGCATCGCGGGCATGCGGCTGGAGCACCGCTGGGCCGGCTGGGACCGTGCGCCGTTCACCGCCACCAGCGGCTCGCACGTCTCGGTCTACGTCAAGCCATGACCTCCGGATAGCCGTACCCCGCGCGTCTCCGGCCCTGCTTGGCTTGGGGATCGTGACCCGGGCTCGGATCTCCGCTCTCGCCGCCATCGCGGCCGTGGTGCTCGCCGGCGCGTTCGTGGCGTACCGCGCGCTGAGCGTCGAGGCGCCCGCCGAGACCGCCGAGCGCTTCGTCGAGCGCTGGAGCGCGGGTGACGACGGTGCGGCAGCGCGGCTGAGCGACGATCCGAGGGCGGCGATCGCTGCTCTGAAGGCGAATCGCCAGGGCCTCGACGGCGCCACCGTGCGCGCGACGCTGGGCGACGTGGAGGAGTCCGGAGACTCCGCCACGGCCGCGCTGTCGCTGCGCTGGCGGATCCCGGGGATCGGCCCCTGGGAATACGACTCGAAGCTCCGCCTGCGCCGGTCCGGCGACGAGTGGCAGGTGCGCTGGGCACCCACGGTCGTGCATCCGAAGCTCGATGACGACACCCGCCTCGGAACCACCTCCGTGGCGAAGGCGCGCGGGGAGATCCTCGACCGCGACGGCCGGCCGCTGATGCGTGAGGGGCGGGTGGTGCGGGTGGGCGCCGTCGCCGGCGACGTGAAGCAGCCCGCCGTCACCGCGCGAGGGCTGGCCGCCGTGCTCGACGTGGATGCCCGCCCGCTGGAGCGTGCGATCCGGGGCGGCGGCAAGCAGCAGTTCGTCGACGCGATCGCGCTGCGTCCCGCCGACTACCGGCGTCTGCGTGCCCGGATCGAGAGCGTCCCCGACGCCGAGACCGCCGAGGGCACCGCGGTGCTCGCCCCGACCCGGGAGTTCGCGCGCGCCCTGCTCGGCACCGTCGCGCCGGCCACCCAGGAGCAGCTCGAGCAGCTCGGCGGCCGCGTGCCGATCGGAGCGTCCGTGGGCCAATGGGGCCTGCAGGCCCGCTTCGAGCGACGGCTCGCGCCCGTGCCCGAGCGGCGGGTCGTGATCCGGGCCGAAGGCGTGCCGATCGACACGCTGACCACGCGGGGCGGGCGCCCGGGCCGGTCGGTGACCACCACCCTCGACCGGCGGGTGCAGGCGGCGGCGGAGGAGGCGCTGGCCGGCCGGTCCGACGAGGCCGCGCTGGTGGCGGTCAAGCCCTCGACGGGCGAGGTGCTGGCGGTGGCCAACCGGCCGGTCGCATCGTCGTACAACCGTGCCCTGGAGGGCGCCTACCCGCCGGGATCCACCTTCAAGGTCGTGTCCACCGCGGCGCTGCTGCGGGACGGGCTCGACGTCGGTGAGACGGTCAGGTGTGCCCCCACGATCGCGGCCGGCGGGCGGCGGTTCAAGAACTTCGAGGGCGGCGCCGAGGGCGCGGTCCCGTTCAGCCGCGACTTCGCGGTGTCGTGCAACACCGCGTTCGTCTCGCTCGCGTCGCGGCTCGCGCCCGACGCGCTGGGCCGCACCGCGCGCGACTACGGGTTCGGCCGCGAGCTCGACCTCGCCCTCCCCGCCGCGGCCGCGCAGGTGCCGCCGGCCGACGACGACGTGGAACGCGCGGCGGCGATGATCGGGCAGCACGAGATCCTCGCGAGCCCGCTGTCGATGGCCCTCGTCGCGGCCACGGTCGCCGACGGGCGCTGGCGCGCGCCGCGGCTGCTGGCCTCCGACCCGCGCGACGCCGGCCCCGAGCTCCCGGCCTCGGAGCGGGACACGCTGCGGACCCTGATGCGCCTCGTCGTGACGGAAGGCTCGGGCAGCGCGCTCTCCGGTGTCCAGGGCGCTCGTGAGGGGCAAGAGCGGCACCGCCGAGTTCGGGGGAGGCGACCCGCCGCCCACCCACGCGTGGTTCATCGCGTTCCGCGACGACGTCGCGGTGGCGGTGCTCGTGGAGCGCGGCCGCTCCGGCGGGTCGGTGGCGGCGCCGCTCGCGGCGCGTTTCTTCGCCGCGCTCGATCGCTGAATACCCGCCCGCTCTCGCTACACTGCCGCGCCTTGTACGACGCAGGCTCCTCCGACCTCCGCGCGGCGGCGGTCGCTCTGCGCACGCGGCTGCCCGAACCCCTGGGTCCGCTCGCAGCGATCGCCTACAACTACCGGTGGTCCTGGACCCCCGGTGGTCCCGAGCTGTTCGCGGACATCGACCCGAAGCGCTGGGAGCTGACGCTCGGCAACCCCGTCCGGCAGCTCCAGGAGGCACATCCCGACCGGCTCGCGCAGCTGGCCGAGGACGAGCGCTTCCTCGAGCGCGTGGACGCGCTCGAGAACGCGGTCGGCACCGAGGGCGCACCGCCCGTCGTGCCGGCCGGCGTGACCCCGGAGCGCCCGGTCGCCTTCTTCTGCGCCGAGTACGCGATCCACGGCTCGCTGCCCGTCTACTCCGGCGGCCTCGGTGTGCTGGCCGGCGACATCCTCAAGGAGTCCTCGGACCGCGGCGTGCCGCTGATCGCGGTCGGCCTGATGTACCGCCACGGCTACTTCCGCCAGCGGATCGACGGCTCCGGCTGGCAGCACGAGTACTGGGTCGACACCGACCCCGACCGCGTGCCCGCGGCGCTCGTCACCGGCGACGACGGCGAGCCGATCACGGTCTCGGTCCCCGTCGTGGGCCGCGACGTCGTGGCCCAGGTGTGGCGGGTCGACGTCGGCCGCGTGCCGCTGCTGCTGCTCGACGCCGACCGGCCCGAGAACAGCGTCGCCGACCGCTGGATCACGTCGCGGCTGTACGTCGGCGACCCCGAGGTGCGGCTGTGGCAGTACGCGCTGCTCGGCGTCGGCGGCGTCCGCGTGCTGCACGCGCTGGGCGTCGAGCCCGGCGTCGTCCACCTCAACGAGGGCCACGCGGCGCTCGCGGGGCTCGAGTTCGCACGCGCGGCCACCGAGCGCGGCGTCTCCGGCGACGACGCGCTGGCCGCCGCGCGCGAGCGCACCGTCTTCACCACCCACACGCCGGTGCCCGCCGGCAACGACACGTACCCTGCCGCGCAGATCGCCGGCGCGCTCGCGCCGCTGGTGGGCGACCTCGGCATGGAGATGGAGTCGCTCGTGTGCCGCGGCCGCACGCACCCCGACGAGGCGGCCGAGCCGTTCGGCGTCACCCAGTTCGCGCTCCGCGCGAGCCGCCGCGCCAACGGCGTCTCCGCCCGCCACGGCGAGGTCGCGCGCGAGATGTGGCAGGACCTGTGGCCCGGCACGGCGCTGGAGGACGTGCCGATCGGCCACGTCACCAACGGCGTCCACATCCCGACCTGGATCGGCGTCCCGATGCGCGAGCTGCTCGATCGCCATCTCGGCGCCGGCTGGATGGACCACGCCACCGACCCGGGCGTGTGGGCCGCGGTCGAGTCGCTGCCCGCCGACGAGCTGTGGGCCGCGCGCTCCGCCCAGCGGCGCGACCTCATCGACCTCGTGCGCGACCGCAGCGTGACCGACCGGCTCGGCCGCGGCGACACGCTCGAGTACGTCCGCATGGCCGCCGACACGCTCGACCCGGAGGCGCTGACGCTCGGCTTCGCCCGCCGCGTCGCCACCTACAAGCGGCTCGACCTGCTGCTGAGCGCCGTCGATCGCGCGATCTCGCTGCTCGGCGACAACGACCGCCCTGTGCAGATGATCATCGCCGGCAAGGCGCACCCGCGCGACGACGAGGGCAAGCGGCTCGTCCAGCGCCTGTTCGACCTCAAGGAGCGACCCGAGGTCGGCCGCCGCGTCGTCTACCTCGACGACTACGACTTCCGCCTCGGCGCCGCCATGACCCGCGGCTGCGACGTCTGGGTCAACGTCCCGCGGCCGCCGCTGGAGGCGAGCGGCACGAGCGGCATGAAGTCGGCCATCAACGCCGGGCTCCAGCTCGCGGTGCTCGACGGCTGGTGGCCCGAGGCCTACGAGGAGGGCAACGGCTGGGCGATCAGCGGCGAGGTCGATCACGACCACGGCGCCCAGGACTGGCGCCACGCCGCCGAGCTCTACCGCCTGATCGGCGAGGAGGTCGTCCCGACCTTCTACGACCGCGACGAGGCCGGGCTCCCCCAGACCTGGCTGGCGATGGCCCGCGCATCCCTGCGCGTCTGCGGCCCGAAGTTCGGCGCCGGCCGCATGATCGAGGACTACGCCGAGCAGATCTACCCGCCGCGCTAGGCCTTCCGGCCCGCGGCGAGCTTGATCGAGACGGGGAGCGCGAGCCGCCCGTCCACCTCGTGGTCGCGCGCGTGGCGGTCGAAGGCCGCGCGGATCCGCGCCTGCGTCTCCTCCGGCTGGCTGCGCACGAGCGCCGACATCCGCACCGTTCCCCCCATCAGGCCGTCCCAGAGCGTCGCGGCGGACGCCTCCTCGTGCGTGAAGGCGATCGTCTGGACCGACACGTCGCCGAGTCCCGCTCCCTCGAGCAGCGCCGAGAACTCGCCGTCGTCGGCGTAGCGGAAGAACGGCGGGCCGGCCGGGAGGTCCGGCGGCGGCGCGCCCTCCTCCGCGATCGCGTCGACCAGCACGCCGATGAAGCGCGCCTGCTGCGGCACGTCCCACACCGTCAGCGCGAGCCGCCCGCCGGGCGCGAGCACGCGAGCGAGGTCCGCGACGGCCTGCTCCGCGCGGCCGAGGTGCATCAGCAGGAAGCTGGCCAGCGCCGCGTCGAACGTCGCGTCGGCGAACGGGAGCGCCTCGGCGTCGCCGTGGCGGAACTCGAGCTCCGGGTGCAGCCGCCGCGCGAGCGCGAGCATCGAGTCGGCGACGTCGACACCGACCACCGAGGCGCCGCGCTCCGCGGCCCGGGCGGCGACGTAGCCGGGTCCGGAGGCGACGTCGAGGACCCGCGATCCGCTCGCGACCCCGGCGGCGTCGAGCAGCGGGTCGACGGCGCGAGTGGTGATGCTCCCGAAGAAGTCGTCGTAGCCGACGGACTGCCGGTTCCAGCCCGCCGCCTCGAACGCGTTGAACGCGTCCGGATCGGTCATGGCATCGCCGATCGTAGTGTCTGGGGCGCCGCGCTGCCGGGTACGGTCGCCGGGCATGCCCGCGCGCCGCCGCGCCCTCAAGCTCGACCGCCGGACGCAGGCCATGGGCGTGGTCGCGCTGTCCGCCGCGCTCGGCACCGCGGCGGTCGAGCTCGCGCGCGTGTGGCGGCGCGGATCGGCGGAGCTGCCGGCCGAGACCGACACGACCGCCGAGCTGCTGGGGGCGGCGGGGACGGCGACGCTGGAGACGATCCAGGTCGTGCGCGAGGGCTACGCGTCCGTCTCCTCGCGCGAGAACGCGGTCTTCAACCTGCTCGCCGCCTTCACGGTCACGTTCGGTCTCACGCGCGCGACGACGGCGCTGATCCGCTCCGGCAAGGGCCACGGCATCCTGCGCGACTTCGTGATCGCCGAGAAGCGCGTCCACCACTTCGTGCCAGGGATCGCACTGGCGCTGGCGTCGGGCGGAACCTCGATCTCCGTGCGCAGCAAGGCGCTCGACCGCTACCTCGCGCTGCCGTTCGGAGCCGGCGCGGCGCTCGTGCTCGACGAGGCGGCGCTGCTGCTCGAGCTCGACGACGTCTACTGGACCGAGGAGGGCGTGCTCTCGCTGCAGGTGTCGTTCGGGGCGATCAGCATGCTCGCCGCGGGCGCGCTGGCGGTCCGGCTGCTCCGCCGCGGCGAGAGCTCGGTCGGGCTCACGCCAGCGCCAGCAGCGTGATCCCCGCCACCACGACCGCCGCGCCCGCCACGCGTTGCCCGCCTGCCGGCTCGCCGAGGAAGACGGCGGCGAACGCGACCCCGAACACCACGCTGGTCTCGCGCATCGCCGCCACCGGGGCGGCGGGCGCCCGCTCGAGCGCGGCCAGCACGAGCGCGTAGGCGCCGAAGATGAAGATCCCCGCGACCGCGATCTGCGGCGTCGCGGCACGCCGGAGCGGTCCGATCCCGCCGCGCCGCCAGGCGAGCACGCCGCCGTAGACGAGCACCATCGGGATCAGCACGACCTCGAGGTAGGGCACCGGCGCGGCGTGGTCGAGCCCGTAGGAGTCGGTGAGCGTGTAGCCGGCGATGCAGGCGCCCGCCGCGAGCGCGTAGCCGCTGTCGCGCCGGCTCGCGCGGCCGTCGAACCCGCGGGCGAGCAGCACCCCGGCCGCGATCATGCCGACGCCGACCGCCTGCGCCGCGCTCGCCTCATGCCCGAGCGCGATCACCCCGACGAGGAGGACGAGCACGGGCGCCGTGCCGCGCGAGAGCGGGTAGACGACGCCGACCTCGCCGCCGCGCAGCGCCAGTGCCAGCGTCGCGAAGAAGCCGAGCTCGAAGGCCGCGGAGAGGCCGATGTACGGCAGCGCCTCGGCCTCGACGTCCCAGCCGAGCACGGCGAACGGCGCGAAGGCGACGACCGAGATGGCGAGCGCCGCCGCGGTGGCGGCGTCGGTGTCGGGCGCCCGCGCGAGCAGCAGCGTCCACGCGGCGTGCATGACCGCCGCGCCCAACGTGAAGAGGATCGCCGCGCCGCTCAGGTCAGCGCCGCGAGCGCCGCGTCGGCGCTCCCGTATACCGGCATCAGCTCGTGCGCGCCCGCCAGCGCGAACATCCGCCCCACCGCGCTGTCGTCGAGCGCCGCCACCACCATGCGCCCGCCGCCCGCCACGATCTCCAGCCGGCAGCCGATCAGCGCGCGCAGGCCGGTCGAGTCGCAGAACTCGGCGGTGGTGAGGTCGACCAGCAGTCGCCGCGCGCCGCCGCGCCGGGCGGCATCGATGCGGACCGCCAGCCGCGGTGCGGTGGCAAGGTCGAGCTCGCCGCGCATCGCGATCACATGCGCCCCGTCCGCGTCGTGCTCACGGATCTCGAACGGATGGCTGGCCGGCGTCGCGGTCAAGCGATCACCCTAGCCCTTCTGTAGCCTCGCCCGCAAATGTCGCTCGCATCGATCGATGGTCAGGTCGGGCCCGTCGGCGAGGCCCGCATTCCCGTCACCGACGAAGGCCTGCTGCGCGGTGACGGGGCGTTCGAGGTGCTCCGCCTCTACGGGGGCCGCCCGTTCGCGCTGCGCGACCACCTCGACCGGCTGCGCCACTCCTGCGACGGGCTGCGGCTGCCGGCCGACCACGACGCGCTCGAGGCCGAGCTCGCCGGGCTGCTGGAGGCGACCGGGCCTGCCGACGGCCTGCTGCGCGTCGTGCTGACCCGCGGCGGCCACCGGATCGCGATCGTCGAGCCGCTCCCCGAGCGCCCGCCGACCTCGCGCGTGGCCACGATCGCCTACGCGCCCGGCCGCATCCTCGACGGCCTCAAGACGCTCTCCTACGCCGGCAACATGCTCGCGGGCCGCCTGGCCAAGGAGCGCGGCTTCGACGAGGGCCTGCTGGTGACGCCGCACGGCCGCGTGCTCGAGGGCCCGACGTGGACGTTCTTCTGGGTCGAGGGCGGCACGCTGTTCACGCCGCCGCTGGAGGACCACATCCTCGCCTCCATCACCCGTGCCCGGCTGCTCGAGGAGTGCGAGGTGTCGCAACGCTCGTGCACGCTCGACGACGTCCGCGCGGCGGAGGAGGCGTTCATCGCCTCGACCGTGCGCGAGGTCATGCCGATCTCGGTGGTCGACGACATCGAGCTGCCGAACGCCCCCGGGCCGGTGACGCTCGACGCCCACGCGCGCTTCCAGGCCCGCGTCGAGCGCGAGCTCGCGGCCGCGGCTACCGCTTGACCGTGCGGACGCCGGCGGCGGCGCCCGTATGCCAGCTCACCCACCACAGCACGTGGTCGGTGGCGCCGATGACGCCTTGTACGGTTCCGCGGATGCCGCTCAGTAAGGACGACATGTCAGTAGCGCCTTTATCCCCGCTGACGTGCGGGTTCTAACCGTCGTCGGGAACCGCCCGCAGTTCATCAAGGCGGCCGCGGTCTCCCATCGGCTGCGCGAGGGCGCGGAGGAGGTGCTCGTCCACACCGGCCAGCACTACGACGAGGAGCTCTCGCAGGTCTTCTTCACCGAGCTGGGCCTGCCGGCGCCCGAGCACCACCTGGACCTCGGCGGCGGCTCCAACACCGCGCAGACCGCGCGCATGCTGGAGGCCCTGGAGGGGCTGCTGGCGAGCGAGCAGCCCGACCTCGTGCTCGTCTACGGCGACACCAACTCCACGCTCGCGGGCGCGCTGGCCGCCGCCCAGGCGCACGTGCCGGTGGCGCACGTCGAGGCCGGCATGCGCTCGTTCGACCGCGCGATGCCGGAGGAGCTCAACCGCGTGCTCACCGACCACGCGTCGGCGCTGCTGCTGTGCTCGTCCGAGCCGGCGGCGGAGAACCTGCGCGCCGAGCGGGTGGCGGGCCGGATCGAGGTCGTCGGCGACGTGATGGTCGACATCGCGCTGCTGCTCGGCCCGCGCGCCGCCGAGCGCACCGAGGTGCTGGAGCGATTCGGCGTGCGGCCGGGCGAGTACGCGCTCGTGACCGCGCACCGGGCCGGCAACGTCGACGACCCGGCGCGGCTCGAGCGGCTCGTCGAGCTGATCGAGGCGCTGCCGCTGCCCGTCGTCTTCCCGGTGCACCCGCGGACCCGCGCGCGGCTGGAGGCGGCCGGCCTGCTCGACCGCCTGCCGCTCAGCGCGCCGCTCGGCTACCTCGAGTTCACCGCCCTGCTCCAGAACGCGCGCGCGGTCCTGACCGACTCGGGCGGGGTGCAGAAGGAGGCCTACCTGGCCGCGACGCCCTGCATCACGCTGCGCGACACCACCGAGTGGACCGAGACCGTCGACGCCGGCTGGAACGTGCTCGTCGACCTCGACTCCGCCGCCGCGCTCGCCGCGCTGGAGCGCGAGCCGCCGGCCGCGCGGCCCCAGCTCTACGGCGACGGGCGGGCTGGCGAGCGTGTCGTGGACGCCCTTAGGATGCAGGCGTGACGATCCGAGTGGGCGTCGCGGGCCTCGGCTACTGGGGTCCGAACCTGGCGCGCAACTTCGCCTCCCTGCCGGGCTGCGAGCTGACCTGGTGCTGCGACGCGCGCGAGGAGTCGCGGCAGCGCTACGCGCGCGCCTTCCCGTCTGCGCGCTTCTCCGGCGAGCTCGAGGACCTGCTCGGCGACCCCGAGCTCGACGCCGTCGTGCTCGCCACCCCGGTCCCCACCCACGCGGCGCTCGCGGAGCGGGTGCTGCGCGCGGGCAAGCACTGCTTCGTCGAGAAGCCGCTCGCCCAGTCCGTGGCCGACGCCGAGCGCGCGGTCGCCGCCGCCGCGGCGAGCGGGCGCGTGCTGATGGTCGGCCACCTGCTCCAGTACCACCCGGGGGTCGCGAAGCTGAAGGAGATCGCCGACTCCGGCGAGCTCGGCGACATCCACTACATCTACTCCAACCGCCTCAACCTCGGCCAGCTGCGGGCGGACGAGAACGCGCTGTGGTCGCTCGGCGCCCACGACGTGTCGGTGGTGCTGCACCTCGCCGACGAGGAGCCCTACGAGCTCGCCGCGCGCGGCGAGTCCTACACGCGCCCGGGCATCGAGGACGTCGTGTTCGGCTACCTGCGCTTCCCCTCCGGCCTGGCCGCGCACCTCCACATGTCGTGGCTGGACCCGCACAAGGAGCGGCGCTTCACCGTCGTTGGTTCGAAGCGGATGGCGACCTTCGACGACATGGACCTCGAGCGCAAGGTGACCGTCTACGACAAGGGCTTCGACGAGGACTCGAGCTCCTACGGCGAGTACATCACCCGCGCGGGGGACATCTACAGCCCGCGGATCCCGAACCGCGAGCCGCTGCGGCTCGAGTGCGAGCACTTCGTCGACTGCGTGCGCGAGGGGCGCGCGCCGCTGTCGGACGGCGCGAGCGGCTTGCGCGTGGTGCGAGTGCTGGAAGGGCTGCAGGCGCGGCTCGACGCGACGCGAAGGGAGCGGGATGCAGCCATCTGAGCGGGCGCCGGGGCTGATCCTCGGCGACGGGGTGCAGCTCCCCGACGACGTGCAGCTCGGCGCCTACGTCGTCATCCACCCGAACACGGTGATCGGGCCCGGCTGCGTGATCCAGGACCGCGTCGTGCTCGGCAAGCCGCCGAAGCTCGCCGCGCACTCGAGCGCGCCGAAGGAGCTGCCGCCCCCGCTCGTGCTCGGGCCCCGCGCCGTCGTGTGCGCGGGCGCGATCGTGTTCGCGGGCGCCGAGCTGGCCGAGGGCGCGATCGTCGGCGACCAGGCGTTCGTGCGCGAGCGGGCGATCGTCGGGCCCGGCAGCGTGGTCGGGCGCGGGAGCGCGATCGACAACGACGTCACCATCGCGGGTCGCGTGCGGATCCAGACCGACGTCTACATCACCGCCGGCTCGGTGATCGAGGAGGACGTCTTCGTCGGCCCCGGCGTCAAGACCACCAACGACTCCACGATGGCGCGCCACTCGCCGGACGAGCCGCTCGACGGCCCGACGCTGCGGCGGGCGTGCCGCGTCGGCGGCGGCGTCGTGCTGTGCCCGGGCGTGGAGATCGGCGAGGAGGCGTTCATCGCCGCCGGCGCGGTGGTGACCAAGGACGTGCCGGCGCGCGGCGTCGCCATGGGCGTGCCCGCGCGGGTGGTGCGCGAGGTCGGGGACGAGGATCTCGTCGAGCGCTGGCGTTAGAGTCGGCGCATGAGCGAGCGTTCCGGCGAGTCCGGGGGCCTGTCCTCCGGCGACCCCCTGAGCGGCGGCGGCGCACCCGAGGCCCCGCGTCACGAGTCCGGCCTGCCCGGCTACACCTCTCCCGCGCCGCCCGGCGCCGGCGGTCCGGTCGCGCCGGCCTACGAGCGGCCGCCCGCGCTCGGCGGGCGCTACGTGCTCGCGAGCTGGTGGTCGCGCGTCGGCGCGCAGCTCATCGACGGGTTCCTCATCAGCGCCGTCGCGCTCGTCCTCTTCCTGCCGATCGGCGCCGCGCTCGGCGTCGGGTTCGCCGACGACAGCGACGCCTCGCTCGGGGCCGTGATCGCCGGGCTGATCCTGTGGGTGGTCTGCGTCGCGCTCATCTCGTTCCTGTACGCGCCGGTGTTCATGGCGCGCACCAACGGCAAGACGCTCGGGCGCATGGTCATGAACATCCGCGTCGTGCGGACGTCGGGCGAGCACATCAGCTTCGGCTTCGCGATGCTGCGCGAGGTGCTGATCAAGACGGTCATCTTCGGCATCGCCGGGTCGTTCACCGCCGGGCTGGCCCCGCTGCTCGACGTGCTGTGGCCGCTGTGGGACGAGGAGAACCGCGCGCTGCACGACTACATCGTCAACACGCGCGTCGTCAAGGACTAGGGGAACGCTGGCCCAGGGGGCCAGGTTCCCTTGCGGGTATTCGCCCAGAGGGCGAAACCCGCGGTCCAGGCGAGGGCTCGGGAGAACGCTGGCCCGAGGGCGAAACCCGCGGGCCTAGGCGACGGCGACGCGGTGGCCGGCGGCGGTGCCGCGGCCGGCCTCGGTCCAGATGACCTGCTCGCGCCCGGCGCCGACGCCGACGAGCGCGATCGGCACGCCGACGAAGTCGGCGATGAACGCGAGGTAGTCGCGCGCGGCCTGCGGCAGGTCGGCCTCCTCGCGGGCCTCGGTGATGTCCTCGTCCCAGCCCGGCAGCTCCTCGTACTCGCCGGTCGCCTGGTGGAGGACGGTCTGGTGGTAGGGGTAGTTGGTGAAGCGCGCCTCCTCGGCGCCGCGGTAGGCGGTGCAGACGCGCAGCGAGCCGAGGCCGGTGAGGACGTCGAGCTTCGTGACCGCGAGCGCGGTCATCGTGTTGAGGCGCGCGGCGTAGCGCAGCGCGACGAGGTCGATCCAGCCGACGCGGCGGGCGCGGCCGGTGGTGGTGCCGTACTCGCCGCCGGCCTCGCGCAGCGTGTCCCCGAGCTCGCCGTCGAGCTCGGTGGGGAACGGGCCGGCGCCGACGCGGGTGGCGTACGCCTTCGTGATGCCCCAGATCTCGTCGATGTCCTTCGGGCCGGCGCCGGTGCCGGTCGAGGCGCTGCCGGCCACCGGGTTGGAGGACGTCACGAACGGATAGGTGCCGTGGTCGATGTCGAGCATCGTGGCCTGGGCGCCCTCGAAGAGGACGTCGCCGCCGCCGTCGAGCACGTCCCACGTGAGGCGCGCGGTGTCGGTGATGTACTGCTCGATGCGGTGGCCGTAGGTGAGGTAGGCGTCGGTCATCGACTGCAGGTCGAGCTCGGGCGCCTTGGCGTAGGGCCGCAGCGACTGGCGCTTCGGCTCCATCGCGAGCAGGATCTTCTTCTTGAGGATCTTCTCGTCGAGCAGGTCCTGCACGCGGATGCCGAGGCGGGCCGCCTTGTCGGCGTAACAGGGGCCGATGCCGCGGCGCGTGGTGCCGATCTGGAGCTTGCCGAGGCGCGCCTCGCCCGCCGAGTCGAGCATCAGGTGGTAGGGCATGATCAGGTGCGCGTTGGCGCTGATGCGCAGGCCGGAGACGTCGACCCCGCGGGCGCGCAGGTTCTCGAGCTCGCCGGTCAGCACCTTCGGGTCGATCACCACGCCGTTGCCGATCGCGCACAGCTTGCCGGGGTAGAGGATCCCGGACGGGATGAGGTGGAACGCCCACTTCTCGCCACCTCGGACGATCGTGTGGCCGGCGTTGTTGCCGCCCTGGAAGCGGATGACGAGGTCCGCGTGCTCGGCGAGCAGGTCGATGACCTTGCCCTTGCCCTCGTCGCCCCACTGGGCGCCCACGATCACCGTGCCGGCCATGCCGTGGGTGAAGTCTACGAAGCGAGGCGGCGCGCCCGCGGCTCGCCGTAGGGGAGCGGGCCGTCGTCCCAGGGCACGTCGACCATCGTGCGGTGGTCGCCGCCCTTCAGCGGGAACGGGTCGCCGCACATCTCGGTGATCCGCGACACCGTGCGCTGGCCGATCTGCGTCTGCAGCTCGTCGGGCGTGAGGTTCGTGGTCAGCACGATCGAGCGGCCGTCCTCGTAGCGCGTGTTGACGATCGTGTAGAGCTGCTCGAGCACCCACGGCGAGCTCTGCTCGGCGCCGACGTCGTCGACGTGGAGCAGCTCGACCGCGGCGAGCCGGTCGAGCAGCGTGGAGAGCGACGCCTCCGACTCGTCGTCGAACGTCTCGCGGAGCAGCCCGAGCAGGCGCGGGAGCGAGTAGATGGCCACCGAGTGGCCCTGCCGCAGCGCCTCGGCGGAGATCAGCATGGCCAGCGTCGTCTTCCCGGTCCCCACGTCGCCCTCGAACCAGATCCCCTTGCCGTCGCGGAGGTTGTCGTCCAGCGCGTCGACGAACCGCCGCACCTCGCGCACGATCGTCGGCTCGATCAGCGTCACCGGCGCCCGGTCGAAGGAGACGCCCTGGTAGCGGCGGGGGATGACGCCGGCGAGCTTGCGCGCCTTGCGGCGGGCGATGCGGCGGGGGCGGCAGCGAGCAGTCGCGCGCGCGGCGGGTCGCGTCGTCGTAGACGAAGCCGGAGCCGTCGCAGCGGCCGTCGGGGCACGCTGCCACTAGTAGTGCTCCTCGCCCACGTAGGACATGAAGCGCGGGTACTCGGCCTGGAACGTGAGCTTGACCGTGCCGAGGCCGCCGTTGCGGTGCTTGGCGATGCCGACCTCGGCCAGCCCTTCATCCTCGCTGTCGTCGTCGTAGTACTCGTCGCGGTAGATGAACATGACGAGGTCGGCGTCCTGCTCGATCGCGCCCGACTCGCGGAGGTCGGACAGCATCGGGCGCTTGTCGGCGCGCTGCTCGACGCCGCGGTTCAGCTGCGAGAGCGCGATCACCGGCACCTCGAGCTCGCGCGCGAGCGTCTTGAGCCCGCGGGAGATCTGGCCGACCTGCTCGGCGCGGTTGTCGGTCTGCCCGCTGGCGCGCATCAGCTGCAGGTAGTCGATCAGCACCAGCCCGAGCCCGTCGGCCTGCTGCTGCGCGAGCCGGCGCGTCTTCGCGCGCACGTCGAGCACCGACAGGTCGGACGAGTCGTCGACGAACAGCGCCGACTCCGCGAGCCGGTTGGACGCGGCCATGATCTTGCCCCAGCGCGACTGCGGCACCTTGCCCTTGCGCAGGTCGTCGCCCTTCACCGACGCCTGGCTGGCGATGAACCGCTGCGCGAGCTCCCCCTCGCTCATCTCGAGGCTGAACAGCGCCACCGCCTGCTTGGTGGTCAACGCCGCGTGCTCGGCGAAGTTGGCCATCAGCGCCGATTTACCCATTCCCGGTCTTGCGGCGAGGATGATCAGGTTGCCCGGCTGGAAGCCGCCGGTGATGCGGTCGAGGTCCTCGAAGCCGGACGGGGTGCCGGTGATCGAGAGGCCCTCGGCGGAGAGCTGCTCGAGCTTGTCGAGCTCGCTCGAGAGGAGGTCGTGGATCGAGCGGAAGTCCTTGCGGCGGTCGTCGTGGGCGACCTCGAGGATCGCGCGCTCGGCGAGGTCGACGAGCTCGCGGGGCGGCGCCTCGTGGGAGTGGACGCGCGCCTGGATCTCGTAGGACGCGCGCAGGAGGCGGCGGAGCATCGCGTTCTCGCGCACGATCCGCGCGTACTGGCGGACGTTGCCGACCGCGGGCACGGAGCCGGCGAGGAGGTCGACCGCGGCGCGGCCGCCGACGCGCTCGAGCAGGCCCGCCTGCTTGAGGTGCTCGACGAGCGTGAGCGGGTCGACCGGCTCGCCGACCGTGTGCAGGTCGAGCATCGCCTGGAAGATCAGGCCGTGCGCCTCGCGGTAGAAGTCCTCCGGCTGGAGGCGCTCGTCGATGATCAGCGCGGGCAGCGCGGTGTCCGACAGCAGCACCGCGCCGAGGACCGACTGCTCGGCCTCGAGGTTCTGCGGCGGGGCGGCTGCCGTGCCTCCGTTGCGCTGGTCTGCGATCGCCATCCGGCGGTCGAGTCTAGGTCGGGCGTCGGAGCCTTCGGGTGCGGTGCGCGGGTTTCGCCCGCTTCCTCCGCAGAGTTGTTACGAAGAGCGTCCGCTACGCGTCAAACGCCCGGCGCGTGGCGTCGTTCGGCCGGCGGTCGACCTGGTAGGTCACGAGCCGGCAGATCTTGTCGTCGCGGAAGTGGAAGACGTCGCACCACAGCGCGTCGATGCGGCCGCCGTCGGCCATCGCGGCCTGGACGGCGCCTTCGGCCACGACGACGTCGCCCTCCTCGACGAGCCGGACGATCTGGAGCTCCGGCAGCCCGGGCGTCCCGGGGTTCTCGATCGCACCCTCGAACGCCGTCTTGCCGCTGAGCTCGAAGTGCGGCGGCATCGACCAGCGGACGTCGTCGGTCAGGCAGCCGAGGATCTGCTCGTGGTCGCCCCGGCGGAAGCCGTCGACGTAGCGCTCGACGGTCGCCTTGCGCTCGCTCAGGGCTACTTCTCTTCGACGACCATCGTCTTGATGGTCGCGGTGACGTCGTCGGCGACCTCGACGACCACCATGCGCGTCCCGACGGTCCGGATCGGCTCGTCGAGGTGGACCTTGCGGCGGTCGATGCGGATGCCGCGGGCCTCGCGGATGGCGTCGACGATGTCCTGCGAGGTGACGGAGCCGAACAGGCGCCCGTCGTCGCCGGCCTGGTGCGTGATCGTGAGGACGGTCTTGTTGAGGAGCTCGGCGTTGTCGCGCGCCTTCGTGGTCGCCTCGGCGAGCGCCTTCTCGGCGACCTCCTGGCGGCGCTGGGCGGCGGCGATCGAGCCCTTCGTGGCGGGCTCGGCGAGCTTGCGCGGGATCAGGTAGTTGCGCAGGTAGCCCTTCGAGACGTCGACGACGGTGCCGCGCTCGCCCAGCGTCTCGTGGTCCTGGAGCAGGATGGCCGTGGGCATGGCGGGCCTAGCGCTCGCGGTCGCGGTCGCGGTCGCGGGTCGGCCGGCCGCGCTCGTCGCGGTTCTCGCGCGTGTCACCCACGTACGGGAGCAGGGCGATCTCGCGGGCGCGCTTGACGGCGGTCGCGATCTGGTTCTGGTGCCGGCGGCAGGCGCCGGTGATGCGGCGCGACCGGATCTTGCCGCGGTCGGAGATGAACTTGCGGAGCGTCGCGACGTCCTTGTAGTCGACGTGGTCGACCTTGTCGCGGCAGTACTGGCAGGACTTCCGGCGACCGGAGCCGGGCCCACCCTTCTTGTCACGCCGGCGCGTCGGCCGGCTGCGCTGCTTTGCCACTGAGAAAGACCTTTCGTGTCACGAGGCGCCGCGGGGGCGCACGAAATCCTAGGCGCGCTGGGCGCCGGCCCTCCATTGTGGCAGACGCCCGCCGACGCGCACGAAGACGGCCCCGGAGGGGCGCCTCCGGGGCCGGGATCCAGGGTGCCGCCGCGATCCGCGCGGCCTGCTCCCTAGAAGGGGATGTCGTCGTCCGCCGGCGCGCTGCTGCCGCCGCCGACCCGCGGGGGCGCCGGCCGGCTGGAAGTCGCGGTTGTCGACCGGGACGTCGGACTGCGGCGTGAAGCCGCCGTTGCCGCCCATCGGCGCGTCGTCGCGGCCGCCGAGGAACTGGACGGAGTCGGCGACGATCTCGACGCTCTGGCGCTTCGTGCCGTCCTGCGCCTGCCACTCGCGCCACTCGAGGCGGCCGTCGAGCGCGATCGGGCGGCCCTTGGAGAGGAAGCGCGAGCAGTTCTCGCCCTGGGCGCCCCAGACCGTCACGTCGAAGTAGTTCGGCTTGTCCTGCCACTCGCCGGTCGCTTGATCCTTGCGGCGGGTGTTGGAAGCGATCCGCAGCGAGCACACGGACATGCCGCTGGGCAGGGAGCGCAGCTCGGGATCGCGCGTGAGGTTCCCCGTCAGGACCACTCTGTTGATGTTTGTCGCGGCCACGGTGTGGCTCCTTTCGATGCTTCTCTGACTCTCTCGGGCGCCGAGTCTACGTCGAGGATCGGAGCGATCAGCAACGGCGCCGCTCGTTGCGGCGAAATCGTTGCGAAGGCGTTACGAAGAGAGGCTACGCCTCGTCGGGAGCCGCCGGCTCGCCGGCGGCGGCCGTCGCGGGCTGCTGCCCGAGGTCCGGCGGCGGGGGCGTGCCCGCGCGGAGCTTGATGATCCGGAAGCGCAGCACGCCGTCCGTGATCTTCAGCGTGTGGTCGAGCTGCTCGAGCAGCGCGTTGTCGCCGTGGAACTGGAACAGGTGGTAGTCCGCGTCCGGGCGCTTCTGCACCTCGTAGACGGTCGGCCGCACGCCCCAGTCATGCCGCCCGACGACCTCGCCGCTCTTCTCGATCGCGGCCTGGACGTTGTCCAGCAGCTGCTCGCGGCGCTCGTCGTCCACCTGCGTGTCGAGCAGGAGGACCAGGTCGTAGAGAGGGGGCTCGTGGGCCATGCGGCGCTAGAGGCTAGCAACGCGGGGGCGAGCCCCGGGCCCGCGGCGCCTACCGCGGGGGATGCGAGTCAGATGGGGCAACGTCGGCCGGGCGGCCGTGGTGCTGGGCGTGCTGGCCCTGGCGGTGGCCTGGCCGCGGCTGGCGCCGGACCCGCCGCGGTTGCCGAGCGACGAGGGGATCCCGCTCGCCTCCCCCACCCCGGTGGAGCCGGGCGCGCCCGACGGGCGTGCGGCGGAGCAGCGGGCTCGGGCGGCGCGGCGGCAGGATGGGGCGGAGCGGCGGGCTCGGGCGGCACGGCGGCAGGATCGGGCGGAACGGCGGCGGGCTCGGGCGGAGCGGCGGGATCGGGCGGAACGGCGGCGGGTGAGGAGGCGGGATCGGCCGCGGGTGGCGAAGCTCCGGCGGCGGCGGGCCGCACCGCGCCGCACCCGCGCCGACCGCCCGCACCCCGCGCCGACCGCGCCGAGCCCAGCGCGCGGCGGTGCCGCGCCCCGCGCCCACTCGCCCGCCCTCGCCGCGGTTCCGCCCCGCGGACCCGGCCACGACCGAGTTCAGCTTCGAGTCCGGCTGAGCGGCACGAGTGTCATCTCGATCACGGCCATATCCGATCGAGGTGACACTCGTGGGGTTCAGGAGCCCGTCGGCGCCATCCCGCGCGCCTTCTTGCGGATGTCCGACACCTGCTCGTCGATCCAGTCGCCCGGGTCGCGCGACGTGACGATCTCCTTCAGCCCGGCGGCCCGCCGCGCCCGCTCCTCGCCCGACATCGTCAGCGCCGCGAAGATCGCGTCCGCCAGCTCCTGCACGTCGAACGGGTTGACCGAGAGCGAGTACTCGCCCAGCTCCTCGTGCGCCCCCGTGTTCTCGCCCAGGATCGAGACGCCGTCGCGCTCGTTGACCAGCGGCCCCTCCTTGGCCACGAGGTTCATGCCGTCGAACATGGCGTTGACCATCATCACGTCGTAGTGCTTGTAGGAGGCGATCGCCTCCTCCAGGTCGTCACGCAGCTTGAGGTCGATCGGCATCCAGTCCGGCGTCCCGTGCCGGTGGTTGACCACCGCCACCAGCGCCTCGATGCGCTCCAGGTACTCGGCGTACTCCGGCACGTCCGTCCGCGACGGCATCAGCTGCGCCGTGAACGTGATCCGCTCGGAGAACTCCGGGTGCTGCTCGAGGAAGATGTCGAAGCCGGTGAACCCGCGCAGGACGTTCTTCGAGAGGTCCGCCCGGTCCACGCGCAGGATCGAGAACTCGCGCCGCCGCGCCAGCAGCTTCTCCTCGAACTCGCTCACGCGGTCGCGCGCCGCGGTCTCCCGCGTCGCGTCGTAGTCGATCGGCAGCGGGTAGGCGCGCACCCACACGTCGCGGTCCTCCAGGTGCACGATGCCCTGCTTCATGTCGACCTCGAGGTCCATCAGGTCGCGGCAGCACTGCAGGAAGTTGCGCCGGTAGGAGCGCGTGTGGAAGCCGACGATGTCGTTGGCCAGCAGCCCCGTGAAGATCTGGTCGCGGATGCCCTTCGGCAGCACGCGCCAGGCGTCCGGCTGCGTCCACGGGATGTGGATGAAGTGGTGCAGGAAGACGTCCGGGCGCTGCTCGCGGATGATCCCCGGCAGCGTGTAGAAGTGGTAGTCGTGGACCATGACGACGGGCTCCTCGTCGTCCTCGATCTCCTGCAGCACGACCTTCGCGAGGTCCTCGTTGACCACGCAGTAGCCCTGCTCGAACGCCTGCGACCTCCTCGCGGCGGATGTCCGGCGCGTTGCTCTGGTCCCACAGGTAGTGCTGGATGAACCACAGCATCGGGTTGGCGATGACGTTGTAGAAGCCGTCGTAGGCGTCCGCGTCCGACTCCACGAAGCGGACGTGGAACTCGCCGCCGTGCGGCGCCTCGATCGGGAACGGCTCGTCGCCGTTCTCGCGCTGGACGCGCGCGTCGTCGGGCGTCATCGCCGAGGCGATCCAGACCGCGTCGCGGTGCGAGGCCAACCCCGTCAGCGCCGTCACGAGGCCGCCGGTCCCGCGCTTGACGGAACCGTCCTCCTGAAACGTGACAGGCCCCCGGTTGGAGACCAGGACGAGGGGCCGGTCACGATCAGGCATCTACAACACCTCTTGGAAGATCTTCAGGTAGTCGCGCAGGTAGCGCGGGGTGAGGAAATGCTCCCGGACGTGCTCCTTGCCACGCCGCCCGAGGGCCTTCCCGAGCGCGGGATCGTTCAGGATGTCGAGCGAGCGCTTCGCGCAGTCCTCGACGGTGCTGACCAGGTAGCCGGACTCGCCGTCCTCCACCTGCAGCGGGATGCCGCCGACGTCGCCGCCGATGAACGGCCGGCCCTTCCACAGCGCCTCGCTGACGGTCAGGCCGAAGCCCTCGCGCGTCGACTTCTGGATCACGACGTCGGCGAGCGACTGGAACGCGTTGACCTCGATCGCGCCGACGTTGTTGAAGTTGTTGAGGATGTGGACGTCCGGGTCGCCGTCCGCGTGGGCGAGCGTGGAGTTGTAGAAGTCCCAGCCCTCGGGGTCGTCGGACGCCATCGAGCCCACCAGGGCGAGCTGCACGTCCGGCCGCTCCTCCTTGACGATGCGATAGGCGTCGATCACGCCCAGCGGATCCTTCCACGGGTCGAAGCGCGAGACCTGGCACATCATCGGGCGGCTCGTGTCGATCCCGAACTGCTTGCACACGAACGTCGCGTCCTCGATCGAGAGCGCCATGTTCTTCGGCGCCAGCGGGTCGATCGCCGGCGGCACGATGTTGACCCCGCCGTTCATCCCCGGCGGGACGTAGTCGGCGACGTGGAACAGCGACGCCCCGTAGCCGGTGATGTACGGCAGCAGCCGCTCCATCGTCTGCCGGGTTCGGCGTCGAGACGTCGATGTGGCAGCGCCACACCCAGGCCTTCGCCTTCTCGGGGGCGAGCGAGAGCATCGCCGCCGGCTGGGGGTCGTGCACGAGGCAGATGTCCCACCCCCGCGACAGCTCGCGGGCGTTCATCTCGTTGTACTGGAACCAGGTCGCCCACTGCTCCTCGGTGAGGTCCTGCGGGTGGCCCTGGAGCGCGTTGTGCATCAGCTTCGTGGAGTTGAAGAACTCCTCGCGGCCGTAGATGACCTGCCACTCGACCTCGAGGCCGACGTCGCGCATCAGCGGGATCAGCGTGTACAGGATCTCCGACACACCGCCGCCGAACGCGGTCGCGCTGAGCTGCACGACGCGCGTGCCCTTGAGCGGCTCCGCGAGCTCGCGGATCTCCTCCACGAGCGGGCGGCCGACGATGTGGGTGTAGTCCGCCAGGCTCTTGTGGGCCATGGCGACCGGCTGAAGCACTTGGCAGGACCTTCCTAGTCGGGTTGCGGCGGGGCCACGATAGCCGACGAACGCAGGCGCTCCATGCCCGCTTCCACGGCGTCAATAAGTGTCGTATGCAGCTCGGACGAGGCGGCTGCCACGCAGGAGATGTGGAACTCCGGTCCGGAGCCGAGCAACCGGTACGGCGCGAGCGCCCCTCCGGCCGCGTCCGTGATCGTCGCGCCGCCCTCCGCGAGGCACAGCGCGGCGGCCGCCAGGTCGTAGGGCGAGTTGTTCACGACATGACCTCCGCCGACGCGCGCGAACTCCGCGTGCATGCCCGGCACCTCGTCCACCATCCGCGCTCCCGGCTCGACGTAGGCGTCGAGCTGGCCGGTGAGGATGCGCGTGAGGTCGAAGGTCGCCGAGCCGAGGTCGAACACGCCGCCGCCCAGCGACGAGCGGTCGATCAGCTCGGCGATCACCTCGACCACGGCCCGCGCCGGCCGGCGCGTGAAGCCGTAGACCCAGAACAGGCGGTCGAGGTCGATATTCCGGCTCAGCGCGATCGGCTTCGACGCCCGGCAGCCCTCGCCGCGCACGGCGGCGAACCACTCGCCGCTCTTGATCTCCACCACCGCGCCCTCGACGACGTCGCCCATCGTCGGCTCGCCGTCGCCGAGCGGCGCGAGCGCGACGCTCGTGCACGCTGCCTCGAGGCCCGCCAGCGCCGGCCGCGTGCCGTCGATCGGGTCGACGACGAGCACCCATTCGGCCTCACCCGCCGGTGACACCATCCCGCGGTCCTCCGAGTAGAACGCCACGCCGGGCGCGTTGGCGGCCACCCAGCCCTCGAGGAACGCCTCGGCCTCGGCGTCGATCGCGAACGTCACGTCCCCACCCGCGCTCTCGCGCGCGTGCGCGCGACCATCCTCCGCGCCGAGGCGCGGTACCACGATCTCGCGCAGCGCGTGCGCGAGATCGGCGGCGATGCCCCTCACCCTGCGGGCTCGCGCGGCGGGTTGAGCGGCCGCTCGCCGAGCTTCAGGTCGATCTCGCGCTTCTCGCCGTCGCGGTAGACCTCGACCGTGACCTCCTGGCCGGGGTCGAAGAGCTGGACGGCCTCGGAGAGGTCGTCGGGGTCGCGGATCGGCTTGTCGTCGATGCGGGTGACGATGTCCCCGCCCTCCGAGAACGTGCGCGCCTGGAAGCGCACCTCGCCGCGGCCGCCGCGCAGCCCGGCCTTCTCGCCCGGCCCGTCGGGCTGGACGACCTGCAGCCAGGCGCCCTGCTTGACCGGGAGGTCGAAGCGCTTGACGAGCTGCGGGTAGAGCTCGACCGACTGCACGCCGAGGAAGGCGTAGCGGACCTCGCCGTTCTTGCGCAGCTGGTCGAGCGAGCGCCGTACGACGTCGGCCGGCACCGCGAAGCCGACGCCCTCGCCGCCGCCGGAGCGCGACTTGATCTGCTGGTTGACGCCGATCACGCGGCCGCGCGCGTCGACGAGCGGGCCGCCCGAGTTGCCGGGGTTGATGGCGGCGTCGGTCTGGATCGCGCCGGAGATCTGGAACTCGGTCAGCGAGGCGATGGCGCGGTCGATCGCCGACACGACGCCGACCGACAGCGACTGCTTCTCGCCGAACGGCGAGCCGATGGCCGCCACCGGCGTGCCGACCTGCACGGCGTCGGAGCGCGCCAGCGGCAGCGGCCGCAGCGTCAGCCCGCGCGGGTCGACCTTGAGCAGCGCGATGTCGGCGTTCGGGTCGTGGCCGACGATCTTCGCCTCGACCTGGTTGCCGTCGGCGAACTCGACGTAGACCGTGTCCGCGCGCTCGATCTCGTCGCCCTCGCCGGTGGTGACGACGTGCGCGTTGGTGGCGATCTCGCCGTTGCGCGAGACCACGAAGCCGGAGCCGACGCCGCCCTGGTCGCCTCGTTGCCGGTGATCGAGTCGAGCCCCTGGCCGCCGAACAGCGACACCACGGTCACCACGCCGGGCGCCTCGTCGCGGTAGATCGCGCGCGGGTCGAAGCCGGTGCGTCCGCTCGCCGTCGGCGGTCGGCGCGTCCTCGAGCACCTCGACGCGCGTGGTCGTCGTCTCGGTCTGGCCGGACTCCGAGCCCGTCGTCGTCGCCGCCCAGCAGGCCGCAGCCGCCGAGCAGGACCGCGAACGCGAGCAGCAGCGGCAGCAGGCGGGTCATGCCGGCAGCGTGAGGGAGAAGGTGGTCGAGCCCGGCACCGAGCGCACCGACAGCTCGCCGCTCATGCGCTCCGCCAGCTCGCGCGCGATGGCGAGGCCGAGGCCCGCGCCCTGGGCGCGGTCGGAGGAGGTGAAGAACGGCTCGAAGATGTGGGGCATGGTCTGACGGCGGATGCCGAGGCCGGAGTCGGAGACCTCGAGCGTGACCTGCCCGTTCTCGCGTGCCGTCGAAACGACGACCCCGGTCCCAGCGGGCGTGTGCAGCAGGGCGTTGTCAAGCAGGATACGAACCACCTGCGCCACCCGTTCGGGATCGCACTCGATCTCGATCGCCTCGCGGCCGAGCTCGACGCGCAGCTCGGAGCCGTGCTGCGCGGCCATCGGCGTGAACTCGCCGGCGACGTCGCGCGCGAGCCGGCTCACGTCGGTCGGCTCGGTGCGGAGCTCGAGCGCGCCCGACTCGAGCCGCGAGAGGTCGAGCAGCTCGGTGGCGAGCCGGCTCAGGCGCTCGATCTGCGCGCGCACGTGGTCGAGGAACTGCCGGCGCGTCGCCTCGTCGAGCTCCTCGTCCTCCAGCAGCTCGAGGAAGCCGCCGAGCGAGAACAGCGGCGTGCGCAGCTCGTGCGAGGCCTGGGCGATGAACTGCTTGCGCGCGTGGTCGAGCCGCTGGAGCTGGCGCGACATGTCGTCGAAGGCCGCGCCGAGCTGGCCGAGCTCGTCGTCGGAGTCGGGCTCGATGCGGTCGGAGAAGTCGCCGCTGGCGACCTTGCGCGCGGCGCGCTCGAGCCGCTCGATGCGCAGCGACAGGGCGCGCGCCACCAGGTAGCCGAGGAGCACGGCGATCACGAACGCGATCGCGCCGGCGACGAGGATGCGGCGCCGGACCAGCGACACGTTGGCCTGGACGTCGGTGAGCTCGTCGGCGAACACCGCGACGCCGCGGACGCGGCCGCCCTCGATCAGCGGCTCGGCCACCAGCGCCTGGCGCCCGAGCCGCGTCGGCTCGGTCGCGCGCGCCGTGCGGCGCGTGGCGAGCGCGGTCTGGGCGACCGACTGGACGTCCTCGATCTCGACGCCGCCGGGGTCGGAGTCGGCGAGCACGAACAGCGAGTCCTCGGCGCCGCCGACCACGCCGAGCACGTTGACCTCCGCGCTCGTGCGCGTGGCGGTCAGACGCACCTGGCGGGCGAGCTCGGGCTGCGGCGCGTCGGAGCCGACCAGCCGCCGCAGCGTCGGCGCGGAACGCTTGGCGTCATCCGCGAGGCCGTCGAGCTTCTGGTCGCGCAGCGCGTCCCTCGAGCTGCGGGGCGACGGCGAAGTAGACGATCGCGATCGCGGTCAGCACGATCAGCCCGAACAGCAGCGCAAGCCGGTTGCGCAGCGACCTGATGCGCACGGCCTACTCCTCGTCGCGGAAGCGGTAGCCGACGCCGCGCACGGTGAAGATGTACTCCGGCTCCTTGGCGTCGGTCTCGAGCTTCTCGCGCAGGTGCCGGATGTGGACGTCGACGGTGCGCGGGTCGCGGTAGGCGGAGTCGCCCCAGATGCGGGTCAGCAGCATGTCGCGCGTGAAGACGCGGCCCGGGCTCGACGCCAGCGCGCTGAGGATCTCGAACTCGACGAACGTGGTCGGCACCGACGCGCCGCGCAGCGTGACCGCGCGCTTGGCGGGCTCGATGCGGAGCTCGCGGACCTCGATCGGCGTCTCGCCGTTCTCGTGGCTGCGGGCCATGCCGGCGCGCCGCAGCGCCGCCTTCACGCGCGAGCGGAACTCGCGCATCGAGAACGGCTTGGTGATGTAGTCGTCGGCGCCGAGCTCGAGCCCGAGGACCTTGTCGATCTCCTCCGACTTGGCGGTCAGCATGATGATCGGGACCGGCGAGCGGGCGCGGATGCGGCGGCACACCTCGAGGCCGTCGATCTTCGGCAGCATCAGGTCGAGCACGACGAGGTCGAAGCTCTGCTCGCCGAAGCGGTTGAGCGCCTCTTGGCCGTCACCGGCGGCCACGACCTCGTAGCCGTCGCGCTGCAGCGGGAACGACAACAGGGTCTGGATCGGCTGCTCGTCGTCCACCAGCAGGATCCGCGGCGCACGTTCTGACACTGTGTGCACAGCGTACGCGGCTCGTACAGATACCCTCGAACGGTGCTTGACGTCAGGGTCTACCGGGCGGCGTTCGTACCGGCCCTGATCGCGCTGTTCGTGGCCGCCTTCTCGCTGGCCGATCGCCCCGGTGGGGCGACGACGCCGTTCGCCCCCGCGGGCTTCGACGGCGGCCGCGCGTACACGCTGCTGGGCGACCTGGGCAAGGAGTTCCCCGAGCGTCCGCCGGGTTCTGACGCGGACCGCGCCCTCGCGGACCGGGTGGCGGAGACGTTCCGCGCCAACAACTTCCGCGTGTCCCGCCGCACGACCGAGGAGCGGACGGTGCGCGGCCCGCAGGAGCTCGAGACGGTGGTCGGCGTGCGGCCCGGCCTCTCGAGCCGGCGGATCGTCGTGCTGGCGCACCGCGACGCGCTCGGCTCGCCCGCGCTGGCCGAGCTCTCCGGCACGGCGGCGCTGCTCGAGATGGCGCGGCTGTTCAAGGTGCGCGAGCTGTCGTCGACGCTGATGCTCGTCTCGACCTCGGGCGGGAGCGGGGGCGCGGCGGGCGCGCGCGCGTGGGCGGAGTCCGTCGCCGACGAGCCGATCGACGCCGTGATCGTGCTCGGCGACGTCGCCGGCCGCCGCACGCGCAAGCCGTGGATCGTGCCGTGGTCGAACGGCGAGCAGGCGGCGCCGATGGGTGTGAAGCGCACGCTCGAGAGCGCGGTGCGGCGCGAGGTCGGCGTGCAGGCCGGCGGCTCGCGCGCGATCGGCCAGTGGGCGCGGCGGGCGCTGCCGCTGACGGTCTCCGAGCAGGGCGAGGCGGCGCGCGCGGGGCTGCCCGCCGTGCTGCTGCAGGCCTCCGGCGAGCAGGGGCCGGCGGCCGACACCGAGGTGACCGAGAACCGCATCGACGCGTTCGGGCGCGCGGCGCTGCGCAGCATCACCGCGCTCGACCGGCCGGTCTCGCGCGCCGGCGAGGACGGGCCGTTCGGCGACGAGCCGTCGGGCATCGTGACCGTCAAGCGGCTGCTGCCCGACTGGGCGATCCGGCTGCTGATCGGCACGCTGCTGCTGCCGCCGCTGCTGACCGCGTTCGACGCGTTCTTCGGCGCCCGCCGCCGGCGCCTGCCGGTCGCGCGCTGGCTCGGCTGGGTCGGCGCGGCGACGGTGCCGTTCCTGCTCGCCTGGCTGTGGCTCCGGCTGCTGGGGCTGACCGGCGCGCTCGACGCGCCGCTGGGCCCGGTGCTGCCCGAGGCGCTGCCGTTGCGGGGGTGGAACATCGCCGCGCTCGCGTCCGCGCCGATCGTGCTGGCGCTCGCCTGGGTCGGCGTCAAGCGGCCGCTGATCGGCAGGCTCGGGCTGCCGGCCAGCGTCTCGGCGGGCGGCGCCGCGGCGGCGCTCGGGCTCGTCATCACCATGCTCGCGGCGCTGGTCTGGCTCACCAATCCGTTCGCTGCGGCGCTGCTGGTGCCTGCCGCGCACGGCTGGCTGTGGGCAGCGGCGCCGGGCACGCAGACGTCGAGCCGCACGCGCGTCGTGCTCGTCGTGCTCGGGCTCGTCCTGCCGCTCCTGATGGTCGTCCACTACGGGCTCGCGCTCGACCTCGGCCCGCTCGACCTCGCCTGGCTCGCCGTCCTGATCACCGCCGGCGGCCACGTGACGCCGCTGGCGGCGCTCTTCCTGTCCGTGCTCGCGGGCTGCTTCGTCGGCGTCGTCGCCGTCGTGCGCACGCGCCGCCGGATCGTGCAGAACGCCGAGCCCGACCCGATCACCACGCGCGGCCCGCTCGGCTACGCCGGGCCGGGGTCGCTCGGGGGCACCGAGTCGGCGCTGCGACGATAGAGGCTCATGCGCCGCGCCCTGAAGCCACTGTCGAGTGTCCTGCTGGTGGTCGGCACGCTGCTGCTGATCGACGCGGTGGTCACGCTCGTGTGGCAGGAGCCGGTGTCGGCGCTGTACTCGAAGATCGAGCAGGGGCGGCTCGGCGACGACCTGGCCAAGCTCGAGGACACCGAGCCGACCGCGACCGACCGCAAGGTGCTCTCGCGCCTCGGCACGCTCGACCGCAAGCTCGCCTACGCGGCACGCACGCTCAACCGCCGCACCGACGACGGCCAGCCGCTGGGCCGCATCCGCATGCGGACGATCGGCGTGGACCGCGTGGTCGTGGCGGGCACCGACACCGCGAGCCTGCGGCGCGGGCCCGGCCACTACCCCGGCACGCCGCTGCCGGGCGCGCGCGGCACGGTCGCCATCGCCGGGCACCGCACGACCTACGGCGCGCCGTTCCGCAAGCTCGACAAGCTCGAGAACGGCGACCGCATCGAGGTCGCGATGCCGTACGGGCGCTTCGTCTACGAGGTCGAGCGGCAGCGGATCGTGCCGCCGACCGCGACGTGGGTCACGCAACGGGTGCGCTACGACCGGCTCGTGCTGAGCGCCTGCCATCCCCTCTACTCCGCGGCCAAGCGGATCGTCGTGTTCGCCCGGCTGGTGGCGACGAAACCGCGCAGCGACCGGCTTGTCTGAGCGCCCTGACCACGGCTGGGGTGAAGACCCGATGAGCGCTCGTCGTACTGGCGTCGATGTACCTCATGCGATGACCACTGCACTCCGATACACCCACGACGAGGAGCTCCTGGAGCTCCTCCCTCAGGCAGCCGGACGGTTCGGACGGGAGGTCCGGAAAATCGCCTGCCCTGATCCCGAAATGGCCCCCTCACGGAAGATGGAAGTGGAAAGGATGCGAGAGCGCATGAAGAAGAGCGGCTACGACGTGGACCCGCGTCTCGTGGCTGCGGCGATCCTCGAGCGCCTCACGGCGGGCGGCGTCGCGCCGTCCGAGCGCAGGGCCTCGTAGGTCAGTGCTCCCAGCCGCGCCAGCGCTCCGCGCCCGGCCCGGCTGACCTCCACGTGACCTCGGCGGGGCCCCGGACGACCTCGCCGACCCACGTCAGGCCGGCCGCCTCACCTTCGGCGCGCCGGTCCGGCGACAGGCACGCGCACAGCTCGTAGTCCTCGCCGCCGGTGGCGGCGAGCTCGAGCGGGTCGCGCCCCAACGCTTCCGCGACCTCGCGCACCCCGTGCGCGAGCGGAAGCGCCGCGGCGTCGAGCGCGAGCGAACACGAGCTCGCCTCGGCGACGCGGCGGGCATCCGACGCGAGCCCGTCGGACAGGTCGAGCATCGCGCTCGCGCCCGCGCGGGCGAGCGCACGGCCCTCGGCGAGCCGCGGCCGCGGCCGCAGGTACGCGCGCACCAGCTCGTCGGGGCCATCGGCGCGGCCCTCGAGGACGGCGAGCCCGGCCGCCGAGGCGCCGAGCGCGCCCGTGACGCCCACGAGGTCGCCGGGCCGGGCGCCGTCGCGGCCCACCAGCTCGTCCTCGCGCTCGGCCCACCCGACCACGGTGACGGCGAGCATCAGCGCCGGGCCGGCGGCCAGGTCGCCGCCGGCGATCGTGGTGCCGGCCTCGCGCGCGAGCCCTTCGGCGCCGCGGTGCAGGGCGAGCACGTCGGCCTCGCCCAGGGCGGGCGGCAGCACGACGCACAGGTACGCCTCGCCGGGCTCGGCGCCCATGGCGGCGAGGTCGGAGAGCGCGCCGGCCAGCGCGCGGTGGCCGACGTCCTCGGGGCCGCAGCGCGGGCCGAGGTTGAAGTGCGTGCCCTCGACCATCGCGTCGACCGAGGTGACGGCGAAGCCGCCGGCGCGCACCACCGCCGCGTCGTCGCCCAGCCAGCGGACGACACGCGAGCCGGGGCGGCGCTCGAGCGCCGCCCCGATTGCGTCGATCAGCGCGAGCTCACCGATGCCTGTAGACGATCCGCGCGCGGTCGAGGTCATACGGCGAAACCTCGACCCTCACCCGATCCCCCGGCAGGATCCGGATGCGGAACCGTCGCATCTTGCCCGCGACATGTCCGAGGACGACATGGCCATTGTCGAGCTGCACCCGGAACATGGCGTTCGGGAGCGCCTCGATGACCTCGCCTTCGAACTCAACCTTCTCTTCCTTGGGCAATTAGACGACCCGTACGTTCGTCGCCTGGGGGCCCTTACCGGACTCCCCCAGCTCGTACTCGACCTTCGCGCCCTCCGCGAGCGTGCGGAACCCGTCACCCGCAATGCCCGAGAAATGGACGAAGGCGTCCTTCCCTCCGTCATCGGGAGTGATGAACCCGAAGCCCTTCTCGTCGCTGAACCACTTCACGACACCAGTTGCCATAAACAACACCTCCTCACTCTGACTGTCCTTATGCGCGAGGTGGTGCTGCCGGGCACTGCCTTCCCGCATGCTGAAACCGCCCGATGGGCGAGCGAACGGCTGGTTTATACCAGGGCCGCGCGCGGGTTCAACCGGTGGGCGCTTCCGCCCCGCCGCCGGGATCGGTTGCGGGCGGCTTGCCCTGCGGGGGCGACTCGTAGAGGTCCGGGTCGAAGTCGCCGTTGTTGCCGCCGCCGTTGTTCCCGCCGCCGTTGTTCCCGCCACCGTTGTTGCCGTCGCCGTTGTTGCCGCGGCCCTCGTCGGTGTCCTCGTCCTCCTGGGGCGTGGTCGGGACCGGCGCCGTGGGCTGGGGCGCGAGCTGCTGCGTCTCGTCCCGGTCACCGGTGCCGCGGCCGCCGCTGCGCGAGTACTTGCCGAAGAAGGGGCTGGAGCTGAACGGCGTCTTGGGCGGCTTGAAGTCGCCGCAGAACTTGCCCTTGACCGCCTTCATGTAGTCGCCCCAGATCTCGGCCGGGAACGTGCCGCCGGCCACCGAGCCGCCGTGGTACTCGGTCGTCATCTCGACCTGGGCGTCGGGGTAGCCGACCCACGTGGCGGTCGCCAGCCGCGGGGTGAAGCCGACGAACCACGCGTCGTTGAAGGCGTCCGTGGTGCCGGTCTTGCCGCCGGCCGGGCAGCCGATGTTGGCCTTCGTGCCGGTGCCGCCCTGGATGTTCTTGACGAGGATCCGCGTCGCCTCGGCGGTCACGCCGTCCTCGAACGCCTTCGTGCGCTTGACCTTGAAGCGCCGCGGCAGCTCGGAGCTGCCGTCGGGGAAGGTGATCTTGGTGATCGCGGTCGGGCGGTTGCGGTAGCCGCCGGACGCGATCGTCGCGAACGCGTTCGCCATCTCCAGCGGCGAGACGCCGAGCGTCAGGCCGCCCAGCGACTCGGCCGGGTAGCCGTCGAGCTTCGTGCGGATGCCCATGTCGATCGCGGTCTGCTTGACCTCCGGCGGCCCGAGGTCGAGCGCGAGCTGCATGAAGACCGTGTTGTCCGACGCCAGCGTCGCCTGCTCGAGGTTCATCGAGCCGCGGTACGAGTTGTCGTAGGTCTTCGTCTCGATCGGCCCCCACTGCGGGTCGTTGAACTTCAGCGGCTTCGAGACGTAGCTCGTCGACTGCGGGTTGACGCCCTTCCGCAGGGCCGTCATCAGCGTCATGATCTTGAACGTCGAGCCGGGCTGGCGGTGGCCCTGGGCGGCGAGGTTGAACTTCGACTCGCCGTAGTCCGCCGACGACGCCATCGCCTTGATGTAGCCGTTCTTCGGGTCGATGGTGACGATCGCCGACGAGGGCCCGACGCCGGCCAGGCGGCCGCTGATGGCGGCGCGCGCGGCCTGCTGCTTCTTGAGGTCGATCGTGGTGTCGACGCGGAGCCCGCCCTTGCGGACGGTCTTGGCGCCGTACTCCTTGATCAGCTCGTCCTTGACGTAGTCGAAGAAGAACGACTCGCGGCGGCCGGTGAAGTAGCGCGAGGGCTTCACGCCGAGCCCGCGCTTCATCGCCTTCTGCGCGGTCTGCGGCGTGATCATCCCGAGGTCGGCCATCTTGGCCAGCACCTCGTTGCGGCGGGCCTCGGCCTTCTCCGGGGAGCGCACGGGCGAGTACGTGCTGGGCGCCTGCGGGAGGCCGGCGAGCAGCGCCGCCTCGTGCAGCTTGAGGTTCTCGACCGACTTCCCGAAGTACATGCGCGACGCCGCCTGCGCGCCGACCGCGGTCTGGCCGCCGATCGTGCCGAACGGGACCGTGTTCAGGTACTGGTCGAGGATCCACTCCTTGTTGTGCTCGTTCTCGAGCTCCTCGGCGAGCTTCGCCTCGCGGATCTTGCGCTGGTAGGTCCGCTCCTTCGTGATGTAGAGGTTGCGGATCAGCTGCATCGTGATCGTCGAGCCGCCCTGCACCGTCTTGTGGCTCGAGAGGTTCTTGACCGCGGCGCGGACGATGCCGGGGTAGTCGACGCCCTTGTGCTTGTAGTAGCGCTCGTCCTCGATCGCGACCGTCGCGTCCTTGAGCGCCTTCGGCAGACGGTCGCCCTCGACCGGGCGGCGCAGCTCGTTCGACTGGATGAAGCCGAGGCGGGTGCCGTCGGCGGCGCGCACCTCGGACTGCGAGCCGAGGTCGCGCGGCTTGAGCGAGTCGAGCGGCGGGGCGGAGGCGGCGATCGAGACGACGTAGGCGACCGCGGAGAGCCCTGCGAGCGCGGCAAGGACCCCCACGACGAGCATCGCGAGGAAGGCTTTGTTGCGGGCGCGGCCGCGGGTGCGGCGGCGTCGCCTGATTCTTTGCGACCGGCTCATCTGGATACCGCGCTCCATAACGGCGCGAACAGTCGAGTGTAGCCCTGCGGAATTTCGCCTACGAGGCGGGATTCCCTCCCAATAACCCCTCGGCGCGCAACCGTTTCAGGCACTGCGCTCGCAGCTCGGCCTGCCGGGGGCCCTTCTGGGGCGGCGGCACCGGGTCGCCGCCGACGCTGATCCGGACGCCGTCGGCGGTCACCTCGGCCACGCTCGCCTCGCTGCCGGTCTCCTCCTCGAGCACGGCCAGCGCGCGCTCGGTGTCGGCGTCCGGGGCGAGCCAGACCGAGACGTCGAGCCCGATGTCGTCGGAGCCGAGCGTGTCGTTGCGCAGGATGCCGGCGGCGAGACGCTCGTTGGGGATGATCACGCGCTGGTCGGCGGCGGTGCGCAGGACGGTGAAGCTGAGCCGCACGTCCTCGACGACGCCGTACTGCTCCTCGAACGTGACCCAGTCGCCGACCCGCAGCGGCTGGGTGATCGCGAGCATGATCCCGGCGACCACGTTGGCGAGCACCTGGCGGGCGGCGAAGCCGACGATCGCGGCGGCCAGCGCGCCGGAGGCGAGCAGGCTGGCGGCGAGCTTGGAGAGGCCGGTGAACTGCGACAGCGCGATCGCGATCCCGAGCAGCAGGATCGCGGCGTAGATCAGCCGCCGCAGGAAGCGCAGGCGCGTGTCGAGCACGGGGCTGACCTCGCCGCGCGAGACCGCCGCCGCGAACTTGTCGCCGCGGCGGGCGAAGTAGCGGTCGAGCAGCGTCGCCGCCAGGAACGCGAGCAGGATCGACAGCGCCGCCGTGATGACGTCGCTGTTGTCGGCCCAGAAGTCGGCGACGACGAGCCGTACAGTGGCCGCCGGCATGGCGCGGCAGCCTATCCGTGCAGTCACGATCGACGCCCTCGGCACCCTGCTCGAGCTGGTGCCGCCCGCGCCGCGGCTGCGCGAGGGGCTGCGCTCGCTGGGCGTCGACGTCTCGGCGGAGGAGGCGGGGCGCGCGATGAAGGCGGAGATCGCCTACTACCGCGCGCACCTGTGGCAGGGGCGCGACGCGGCCGGGCTGGCGGCGCTGCGGCGGGCCTGCGCCGAGGTGCTGCGCGACTCCCTCGGCCGGCCCGGGCTCGACCTCGACGCGCTCACGGAGACGCTGCTCGCCGCGATCCGCTTCGAGCCGTTCGCGGACACGGTGCCGGCGCTGGAGGCGCTGCGCGGCGCGGGGATCCGCGTGGTGGCGGCCTCGAACTGGGACGTCTCGCTGCACGAGCAGCTCGCGAACACCGGGCTGGCGCCGCTGCTCGACGGCGCGCTCTCGTCGGCCGAGGTCGGCGCCCCGAAGCCGGACCCCGAGATCTTCACGCGCGCGTTGGCGCTCGCGGGCGCGCGGCCGGAGGCGGCGCTGCATGTCGGCGACGACGTCGAGGCCGACGTCGGCGGCGCGCTCGCCGCCGGCCTGGAGCCGGTGCTGATCGACCGCGAGGGCACGCTGGAGGCGCCGCCGGGCGTGCGCGTGATCGCCTCGCTCGCCGAGCTGCCGGCGCTCTGCGCGTAGAGTGGCTGCGCAGCGATGACCAGCGGCTTGCACTCGCACCCGGAGGTGCCGGACGGAATCGAGCCCCCGCAGCGGCCGCCCGAGTCGCCCAGCGCGAGCCTGGCCGCGGTCCCGATCTGGGCGCCGCTGGCGGGCCTCCTGGCCGCGTTCGTGGCCGCCGCGCTCGCGGCGGTGGTGATCGGCGTCGGGATCGAGGCGGGCGGCGGCTCGATCGAGGGCGACACGCCGGCCGGCCTGCTGATCGGCGCCACCTTCGTGCAGGACGCGGCGCTGATCCTCGCCGCGGTGCTGCTGGCCCGCATCTGGGCGAGCGGCGTGACGCCGGCGACGTTCGGGCTGCGGCCCACGCCGTTCGGCGCGGCGATCGGCTGGACGCTGCTCGGCTGGGGCGCCTTCCTCGTCCTCAGCCTTCTCTACTTCACGATCGTCGGGCAGCCCGACGAGCAGCAGCTGACGCGCGACCTCGACGAGGAGGAGTCGCTGGCGGCGCTGATCGGCTACGGGATGCTGCTCGCGTTCGCGGCGCCGCTGGCCGAGGAGATCTTCTTCCGCGGCTTCATGTTCGGCGTCCTGCGCGAGAAGATCGGCATCGCCGGCGGCGCGATCGCCACCAGCGTCGTGTTCGGGCTCGTGCACGCCACCGGCTCGCCGCTCGAGACGCTCGGCGTGCTCGTGATCCTCGGCGTCGTGCTCTGCATGCTGTACCAGCTGACCGGCTCGATCCTGCCGTGCATCGCGCTGCACGCGCTCAACAACGGGCTGTCGTTCGCGGTGACGAAGGACATCCCGGCGCCGGCCGCGGTCGCGCTCGTGCTCGGCTGCGCGGCGGCGGCGGTGCTGACCGCCGTGGCGGTCATGCAGCGCGGGCCGGCGCTCCCAGGGGCTCCGCGGACTCGCTGATCAGCCGGTGCAGGACCTGCGGCATGCCGCCCTCGGCGTGGGCGGCGCGCATGCGGTCGGCGCCGTTGCCCTCGCGCACGATCCGCTCGACCTCCTCGAGCGCGGGCTCGGCGGGCGTGTACCCGCGCGCGAGCTCGACGGCGGCGGCGATCCGCTCGCGCACCGGCCGCAGGGCGCCGTCGTGCCAGACGGTGGCGTCGAGGCCGTCGCGGCCGGCGCGGAAGCTCGACTCCACGAGCACCTCGCGGGCGAGCGGAGGGTGGGGGTGCTCGGCGTGGGCGGCGGCGAGCGCGAGCCCGTGGACGAGCGCGGCGAGCCCGCACACCGAGCCGAGCCGGGCCTGCGCGTCCATCGCGCGCACCTCGAGCGTGCCGAGCTTCGGGTGCGGGCGCAGGTCCCACCAGAAGTACGTGTAGTCCTCGACGCCGGCGGCGGCGACGCCCGCCTCGATCGTGCTCGCGTAGTCGTCCCAGCTCGCGAACGGGCGCGGCAGGTCGGCGCGCGGGTAGCCGCGGAACATCTGGGCGCGGGCGGTCTCGAAGCCGGAGTCGATCCCGTGCCAGTAGGGCGAGTGCGCGGCCAGCGCCTGCAGCGCCGGCAGGTGCTGGCGCATGCCGTTGAAGGCGCGGATCGCGGTGTCGGGGTCGGGCATGCCGACGTGGATGTGCAGCGCGCAGGTCGGCGTGCGGCGGAGCAGGCCGCGCATCTGCTCGCCGATCTCGCGGTAGCGCTCGTTGACGACGTGCGGCGCGTCGCCGAACTCGCTCGCGGGGTGGATGCCGGCGCCCGCCGGCGTGCCGCCCGCCGCGCGGACGGCCGCCCGCAGCCGCTCGAGCGAGCGCGCTCCCGCGATCGCGTCGGGGACGATCGGCGACGCGTTCTCCACGAGCGCCTCGTAGACGTCGTGCATGACCGTGCCCTCCGGAGCCTCGACCTGCGGGACCAGCCGGCTCGACGTGTGCGCGAGCATCCCGCTGGACGGGTCGAGCAACAGCAACTCCTCCTCCATGCCGAGGGCGAAGGGTGCCTCCCGGCCGAACCGGTGCTCCATCGGGTCGGGATCATAGGATCGCCGGGCGCATGGACCCGAGCACGACCCTCGTCGAAGAGCTCCGCCGCCACGCGCTGATCGTCGGGGAGGTCACGCTGACCTCCGGCCGCACGGCCCAGTACTACGTCGACGCGAAGCGGGCGATCCTGCGCCCGCCGGGCTTCCGAGCGCTCGCCGAGCTGGTCGCCGGGCACGCGGCGCGGCTGCGCGCGACCGCGGTCGGCGGCTTGACCATGGGCGCCGACGCGCCCGCCTGCGCGGCGCTCGCCGGCGGCGCGGACGTGAAGGCGTTCTTCGTCCGCAAGGAGACGAAGGCGCACGGGCTGCAGCGGCGGATCGAGGGGCCCGACCTCGAGCCCGGCGAGCGCTGCCTGATCGTCGAGGACGTGGTGACCACCGGCGGCTCGACCGTGCAGGCGATCGAGGCGGTCCGCGGCGCCGGCTACGAGGTCTGCGGGGTCGTCACGATCCTCGACCGCCTGGCCGGCGGCGCGGAGGCGATCGCCGAGGTGAGCGGCGGCGCGCCGTATGTCCCGCTGGCGACGATCGACGACGTGTATCCGGAGCGGCCGGACCGGTAGTCCGCGGCAGCGCCACCGAACGTCAACGACCGGCTGGGTAGCGAGCGGGTTCGAGGTCTCGAGGGCCACGAGTGTCACCTCGACCGCGGTATGCGCGGTCGAGACGACTTTCGTGACCGCCGCGGCGGTTCGAACCCGATCCCTACCCAGCCGCAGTCGACGTTCGGGCATCCTGTACGACGTGACCAAGCGCCCCGCCGCGCTGCTGCCCGACGCCGATCGCCCGCACCGTCGGCTTCGCGCTGCTCGCGCTGCTCGGCGCTGCCGAGTGGGCGCGGATGATCGAGGGGGGCGGGGTCGCGGATGCGATCCCGTGGGTGCTCGCCGCCGTGCTGGTCGGCGAGACCGTCGGCGCGGCCGGCTCGCTGCCGGCGCGGCTGCGTCTCCCGGGCGCGCTGCTGGCCGCCGCCGCCGGGCTCGTGCTCGCGGCGCTCGTCTCCGGGCTCGAGCCGCGGTTGCTCGAGCCGAAGCACTGGGACGAGCTCGGCGCCGGCATCGCCCGCGGGCTCGAGGCGCTGAGCGGCGTGACGCTCCCGTACGGCGGCGTCGACCCGTGGCCCGACGTCGTGCTGCGGCTCGGCGGTGCGCTGTTCGTGACGCTCGCGGCGATCCTCGCCGCGTGGCCGCGGGCGGGGACGCGCGGCTTCCCGTTCTTCGCGCTTGCCGTCCTGCTGACGCTCGTGGTGTGGCCGATCACCGCCATCGGCAGCACGCGCTCGCTCCTGCTCGGGTGCGCGATCGCCGCGCTCACCGTCTGCTTCCTGTGGCTCGAGCGGCTGCCGCTGCGGCCGGGGATCGGCGTTGCCGTGCTGGGCGGGATCGCGCTCGCCGGCGCGCTGCCGCTGAGCCTCGCCACCGACCGCGACGACCCCTGGTTCGACTACCGCACGTGGGCCGAGGGGCTCGCCACGCCCTCGTCGGTGCGCTTCGACTGGGAGCACAGCTACGGGCCCATCCGCTGGCAGCGCGAAGGCCGCGAGATGCTCCGGATCCAGACGCGGCGCGCGCAGTACTGGAAGCTCGAGAACCTGGAGGACTTCGACGGCCAGCGCTGGGTGATGCGCGGCGTGCCCGACGAGTTCGGCCCTGAGCCGGAGGCCGACCTCGAGCAGAGCTGGACCGCGAAGCCGCAGTGGAGCGGCCGCGCCCGCGTCACCGTCCGCGGCCTGCGCGGCGACCAGTACGCGGGCGCCGGCACGACGATCGAGGTAGACGCGGCGCCGCGACAGACGATCCCGACCTTCTCGCCCGGCACCTGGCAGGCTGACCGTGAGCTGAAGGCCGGCGATTCCTACGAGGTCGAGTTCCACGCGCCGCGCCCGAACGCGCTCGAGCTGTCGGCCGCCAGCAGCGGCGCGCGCGGCCAGCAGAGCGACGCGCTGACGACGACCTTGCCGCTCCTGCAGCCGCTGCTCCCCGACCCCGACGACACCCGCAGCCGCGCGGTGACCTCGATCCGACTCGAGCTGCGCCCGTTCGACGTCGCCGGCCCGCCGCTCGCCCAGAACGAGCGCCGCGGCACCGCGGAGCCGGGCATCTCGGCGCTGCGCAACTCGCCCTACTGGCGCACCTGGCAGCTTGCGCAGCGGCTCAAGCGCGGGGCGCGCACGCCGTACGAGTTCGTGCGCCGCGTCGACACCTACCTGGGCAGCGAGGACTTCCGCTACGACGAGCGCCCGCTGCCGGTCGACCCGGGCGAGGTGCCGCTCGAGCACTTCCTGTTCGACACCAAGGCCGGCTACTGCCAGCACTACTCGGGCGCGATGGCGCTGCTGCTGCGCTTCGGCGGCGTGCCGGCGCGCGTCGCCACCGGCTTCTCGCCCGGCGGCTACCGCCGCAAGCAGGGCGAGTGGGTCGTGCGCGACCGCGACGCGCACTCCTGGGTCGAGGCGTGGTTCGACGGCATCGGCTGGGTCACGTTCGACCCCACCCCGTCCGCCACTCCCGCGCGCTCGCTGATCGCGGCCGTCGACGAGCCCGGCGCCGACGCCGCGGACGACTCCGCCGCCGACGCCGCGGCCACCCAGCCCGGCGGCCGCAACCCGGCCGGCGCGCGCGGCGAGCTCGACCCGGCCGGCGCCGGCGGCGGCCCCGGCGTGGTCGCGCTCGACGACGGCAGGAGCCCGTGGTGGTACGTCGGAGGCGCCGTCGCGCTGCTGATCGCGGTGGCCGTCGCGCTCCTGCTCGTACGCCGAAGGCGCCGCGCGCGCGACACCACGCCGCCCGCCGATCGCGCGGTCGCCGACCTGGTCACCGCGATGCGGCGCGCGGGCCGCCCCGTCCCCACCGGCACCACGCTGATCGCGCTCGAGCGCCGGTTCGGCGGCGCGAGCTCGGCCGACTCCTACCTCGGCACGCTGCGCGCCGCCCGCTACGGCACGTCGACGAGCACCCCGACCGCGGTCCAGCGCCGCGCGTTCCGCCGCGAGCTCGGGGAGGGCCTCGGCTGGCGCGGGCGCGTGCGCGCGTGGTGGGCGCTGCCGCCGTGGATCGGCTGACGCCCCGACCTGGATTCGAACCAGGGGCCTACTCCTTAGGAGGGAGTCGCTCTATCCAGCTGAGCTATCGGGGCCGCGCCGATGCAGGCATCGTAGATCGAACGTCGAAACGAACCGCTCGGTACGCCTGAACGGGCCCGTTCGGCCGATGACCTAGTACCTTCTCTGACTCTGAAGGAGGGTCAAACTGAAGCAGGACACCGGAGCAGGAGGGCTCGCGCATGGGCACGAGCGTAAGCCCGACTGAGCTCGGCGCCGAGGGCGCTGCAATTGAAGAGACCGGGGTCGTCGACGGGAAGCAAGTCACGGCGCGGTCGCCGCTCCAGCTGTTCTGGCGGCGGTTTCGGAAGGACAAGGTGGCGCTGGTCGCCGCCGGCTTCGTCATCCTCGCCGTCCTCGTCGCAGTCTTCGCGCCGCTGATCGTCAAGGTCGTCGGCGCGCCTGACCCGAACGTTCAGAACCCCGACCTGCTCGACGACTTCGGCTCCCCCTCGGGGCCGACCGCCGAGAACTGGCTGGGGGTCGACCAGCGCGGGCGCGACGTGTTCTCTCGCGTCGTCTACGGCGCCCGCATCTCGCTCGAGGTCGCCTTCATCTCGACGGCCATCATCGTCACGGTCGGCGTGGTCATCGGTCTGATCGCGGGCTACTACCGCGGGATCACCGACTCGCTGCTGACCCGGGCGATGGACGTGATGCTGGCCTTCCCCGTGCTGCTGCTGGCGATCGGCCTCGGCGTCGCGTGCGCCGACGGTTGCCTCAGCGGCACGATCCAGCCCGGCCTGACCGTCGTGGTCACGGTCATCGCGCTCTCCCTGTGGCCGTACATGGCGCGGATCGTCCGCGGCCAGGTGCTGTCACTGCGCGAGAAGGAGTTCGTCGAAGCGGCGAAGTCGCTCGGCGCCTCCAACCGCCGCATCATCTTCCGCGAGATCCTCCCCAACCTCGTTGCGCCGATCATCGTCTACGGGACGATCCTGATCCCTCAGGTCATCCTGTTCGAGGCGGCGCTCTCCTTCCTCGGCGTCGGAATCGAGCCAGGCACTCCCAGCTGGGGCTCGATGATCTCCGACGCTGTCAGCGTCTTCGACATCGCCTGGTGGTTCATGACCTTCCCAGGCCTCGCGCTGCTGCTCACCGTCCTCGCCTTCAACCTCGTCGGCGATGGCCTGCAGGACGCGCTGAACCCCCGTACCGCCAAGTAATCCGACAACTCAAGACACGCACCATCCATCTCATGGGACAAACCCAGGAAAGGACCTCTGCATGATCAGGTCTCCGCTGCGGCTGCTCGCCGCCCTGGCGCTGATCGCTCTCACCCTGTTCGTCGTCGCCTGTGGCGGCAATGACTCGGATGACAGCGGCAGCACCGGTAAGTCAAGCAACGGTACGCCCGCCGAGGGCAAGCAGGGCGGGAAGCTCGAGCAGCTCGGCGCTTCGGACGTGGACTTCCTCGATCCGGGCCAGACGTACTACACGGGTGGCTTCCAGGTCATCTACGCGACCCAGACGCCGCTTTATGCGCCGAAGCCCGACTCCGAGACGGCCGAGCCTGCGCTTGCCGACGGCGATCCGCAGATCTCGGACGACGGCAAGTCCGTCACGGTGAAGCTCAAGAAGGGCGTCAAGTTCGGTCCGCCGGTCAATCGCGACGTCGAGGCGAAGGACGTCAAGTACGCCTTCGAGCGCGCGGCCACCAAGAACGTCCCGAACCAGTACACGACGTACTTCAACTTCATCGAGGGCTTCCCCGAAGAAGCCCGGCAAGCTCAAGGACATCCCCGGGCATCGTCGTCGACAACCCGAACCAGATCACGTTCAAGCTCACGCAGGCGCAGGGCCCGGGCTTCGCGGCGTTCCTGATCATGCCGGTCACCACGCCGGTGCCGAAGGAGTACGCGGAGAAGTTCGACGAGAAGAGCCCGTCGACGTACAACGAGAACGTCGTCTCGTCCGGCCCCTACATGGTCGCCAACGACGCTCAGGGCAAGCTCACCGGCTACAGCGCCGGCAAGTCGATCCGCCTCGTCCGGAACCCGAACTGGAACAAGGACCTCGACTTCCGGCCTGCGTACCTGGACGAGATCACGCTGACCACGAACGCGACCGACGCCAACGTGGCCGGCCGCCAGGTGCTCCAGGGTCAGAACCTCGTCCTCGACACCAACCCGCCGGCCCAGGTGCTGAAGCGCGTCGTGCAGAACCAGAAGGAGCAGCTCGTCACGCTCCCGGGCGGTGGCTTCCGCTGGTTCCCGCTGAACAGCACGATCAAGCCGCTGGACGACGTCAACGTCCGCAAGGCGATCCTCGCCGCGTTCGACCGCACGGCGGCCATCAAGGCGCGCGGCGGCACGTTCGTCGGCATCCCCGGCACGCACTTCCTCCCGCCGGGCATCCCCGGCTTCGAGGAGGCCGGTGGCGAGAAGGGTCCGGGCTTCGACTTCCTCGCCAAGCCGGAGGGCGACATGGCCGTCGCCGAGAAGTACATGAAGGAGGCCGGCTACTCGTCCGGCAAGTACGACGGGTCCGACGAGCTGCTGATGGTCGCCGCGAACGTCGACCCGGGCAAGGCCCAGGCCGAGGTCGCCAAGGCCCAGCTCGAGAAGCTCGGCTTCAAGATCCGCCTCCGCACGGTGCCGCAGGACGCGGTCTACACCGAGTGGTGCCAGCAGCCGGCCAAGAAGGTCGCCGTGTGCGGTACCGCGGGTTGGTTCAAGGACTTCAACGACCCGCAGTCGATGCTCGAGCCGACGTTCAAGGGCTCGAACTACTCGCCGGAGGGCGGCAACAACAACCTGGGCGCCCTCAGGGACGACGAGATCGACGCGGCCATGGCCGACGCTGCGGTCCTCGAGGGTGACGAGCGCTTCGAGGCCTGGGGTGAGATCGACAAGATGATCACCGAGCAGGCTCCGGCCGTGCCGTTCATCTGGGACAACACCAACCTGATTCACGCGAAGAACGTGAACGGGGTCGGGTAACGCCTACATGAACTCGTTCGACCTCACGTTCACCTCGATCAAGTAGGAACGAGGGAGCGAACTGACGACACGGTCGGCCGGCCCCGCCACGCGCGGGGCCGGTCGCCAGTCGTAAGATCCGACAAGCCGCATGGGCGCCTACATCACCCGAAGGCTGTTGTGGACCCTGCTCTTGCTGTGGGTCGTCAGCGGCATCACGTTCATCGTCTTCAACGTGCTGCCGAGCGCCGACCCGGCGCTGCTCCGTGCCGGCCGTCGCGCCGAGCCCGAGATCGTCCAGAACATCCGGGAGACGTTTGGGCTCGACAAGCCCATCTACGTCCAGTACTGGGAGTACATGAAGGCCGTCTTCCTGCACTTCGACTTCGGGCGCTCGTACCGCAACGACGTCGATGTGCGCTCGCAGCTGCTCGACCGGCTGCCCAACACGCTGCTCCTGATCGCCGGCGCCGTCGTCGTGTGGCTGATCATCGGCCTCACGGTCGGCATGATCTCCGCAGTCAAGCGCGGCTCGTTCCTCGACCGCTTCTCGATGACCCTCGCGCTGGTCTGCATCTCGGCGCCGGTCTACTGGCTCGGCCTCGTCGTCCTCTACCTGTTCTCGGACGACATCGGCCGCTTCCCGCTCTTACCCGGCTCGGGGTCCTTCTCCGCGGCCGAGAACCCACTGGAGAAGGCCGAGTCTCTGCTCATGCCGTGGTTCGTGCTGGCGACCGCATTCGCGGCGATCTACGCCCGATTGCTGCGCGCCAACCTGCTCGAGGTGATGGGCGAGGACTACATCCGCACCGCCCGCGCCAAGGGCCTGTCCGAGCGCCGCGTGATCTTCAAGCACGGCGCGCGCTCCGCGCTGACGCCGATCATCACCGTGTTGGGCCTCGACATCGGCATCCTCGTCGGCGGCGCCATCCTCACCGAGAGCGTCTTCAACATCCCCGGCATCGGGCGCCTCACCTTCGACGCGATCCAGCGCGGCGACGTCATCACCGTGCAGGGCGCGACGCTCTTCCTCGCCTTGGCGGTTTGCCTCTGCAACCTGCTCGTCGACGTCCTCTACTCCGTCCTCGACCCGCGGGTGCGCCTGACATGAGCGAGCCGGTCCTCTCCGTCCGCGAGCTGCGCGTGCACTTCGATACCGAAGACGGCCTGGTCAAGGCCGTCGACGGGGTGTCCTACGACATCGGCGCCGGCCGTACGCTCGGCATCGTCGGCGAGTCGGGCTCCGGCAAGTCCGTGTCGTCGCTGACCGTGATGGGCCTGACCCGCTCGAAGATCTCGAGGATCAGCGGCGAGATCATGTTCGGCGGCCAGCGACCTGCTGCTGGCGTCGGACGCCGAGATGCGCGAGATCCGCGGCGAGGAGATCGCGATGATCTTCCAGGACCCGCTGTCCTCGCTGCATCCCTTCTACCGCATCGGCGACCAGCTGGTGGAGGCCGTCCGCGCCCACCACGACGTCTCGAAGGCGGCGGCGCTCGACAAGGCGGTCGAGTTGCTGCGCCTCGTCGGCATCCCGCAGCCCAAGGACCGCGTCGGCGGCTACCCGCACGAGTTCTCCGGCGGCATGCGCCAGCGCGTGATGATCGCGATGGCGCTGATCAACGAACCGAAGCTGCTGATCGCGGACGAGCCCACCACGGCGCTCGACGTGACCGTGCAGGCGCAGATCCTCGAGCTGATGATCCGGCTCAAGGCCGAGCTCAACACGTCGATCGTGTTCATCACCCACGACCTCGGCGTGGTGGCGGAGATGGCCGACGACATCGCCGTCATGTACGCCGGGCGGATCGTCGAGTTCGGGCCCAAGGAGCAGATCTTCGAGCAGCCGCAGCACCCCTACACGTGGGGCCTGCTGGGCTCGATCCCGAAGCTCGACGACGACCGCGACGAGCCGCTGATCCCGGTCAGCGGCCGCCCGCCCTCGCTCATCAACCTGCCGAGCGGGTGCTCGTTCCACCCGCGCTGTCCGTACGTGCGCGAGGCGCACAAGAAGGTCGAGCCGACGCTCGAGCCCGTGAACGGCGACCCCGGCCACCGCGTCGCCTGCCTGCTCGACGGCCGGCGTGCGGCAAGCGGATCTGGGAGGGTCTGCGGGAGGGCAAGCGCCCCGAGGAGGCGCGCGCCGACGTGATGGCCGGAGAGGGGGCTGCGTGACCGATCGGCTGAGCGGCGCGGAGGCGACCGACGAGTCACGCGCGGCCGCGCACGTCGGCGGCGGCGAGACGCTGTACGAGATCCGCGACCTCAAGAAGCACTTCCCGCTCACCACCGGGATCATCTTCCGTAAGCAGGTCGGCGCCGTGCACGCCGTCGACGGCGTCTCCTTCGACGTCAAGCGCGGCGAGACGCTCGGGCTGGTGGGCGAGTCCGGCTGCGGCAAGTCGACCACCGGGCGCCTGCTGCTCCGCCTGCTCGATCCGACCAGTGGCTCGATCAAGTTCGACGGCCGCGAGATCGCCGACATCGGCACCAAGGACCTCATCGAGTTCCGCCGCGACGCGCAGATGATCTTCCAGGACCCGTACTCGTCGCTGAACCCGCGCAAGACGGTCGGGTCGATCATCGGCGAGCCGTTCTCCATCCACAACATGAAGACGGGCGACGGCGAGCGCCGCAAGGCGGTCCAGGAGCTGATGGACATCGTCGGGCTCAACCCCGAGCACTACAACCGCTATCCGCACGAGTTCTCCGGCGGCCAGCGCCAGCGCATCGGCGTCGCCCGCGCGATCGCGCTGAAGCCGAAGCTGATCGTGGCCGACGAGCCGGTGTCCGCGCTCGACGTGTCGATCCAGGCGCAGGTGCTCAACCTGCTGCGCGAGCTCCAGCGGGACCTCGGCCTGACGCTGATCTTCATCGCGCACGACCTCTCCGTCGTGCGCCACATGTGCGATCGCGTGGCCGTCATGTACCTCGGGCGGATCGTCGAGCTCGCGGACTCCGACCAGCTCTACGGGCACCCGCGGATGCCGTATACGGGCGCGCTGATGTCGGCGGTTCCGATCGCCGACCCGAAGCTGGCGGCGGCCAAGAAGCGCCAGATCCTGGGCGGCGACGTGCCGTCGCCGACCAACCCGCCGCCGGCGTGCCGCTTCCATACGCGCTGCTGGAAGGCGCAGGACATCTGCCGGCAGGAGGACCCGCCGCTCGAGACGAAGGACGGCGGCAACCTCGCCGCCTGCCACTTCCCGCTCACCGACGCCGAAGTCGTCGAGCGGGTCCCGACCTCGCGCCGCGTCTAGCTCTGAGCGCGCTCGACCGCTTCACCCAGGCGCTGCGCGCTCGTGGCGTGGAGGTGGAGGCGCGCGTGCTGCCCGACTCCGCGCGGACCGCGCCGGAGGCCGCCGCGGCGGTCGGGGTCGAGGTCGGCGCGATCGTGAAGTCGCTCGTCTTCCGCTGCGGGGATGAGGCGGTACTGGCGCTGGTGTCGGGCGCGAACCGCGCCGACGAGGCGCGCCTGGAGGCGGAGTTCGGCGGCGCGGTGTCGCGGGCCGATGCGGACTTCGCGCGCGCCTCGACCGGCTTCTCGATCGGCGGCGTGCCGCCGCTCGGCCACCCGGCGCCGCTGCGGACGCTGGTCGACGAGGACCTGCTCGGCCATCCCGTGGTGTGGGCGGCGGCCGGGACGCCGCACGCGGTGTTCCCGATCGAGCCGGCGGCGCTCGCCGAGCTGGTCGGCGGACGCGTGGTCAGGCTCGCCGCGCCCGCTCGCTGAGGCGCTCGAGCGAGCGGTCCCAGCGGGCGCCGACGTCCTCCATCCACGCGATCGCGTCGCCGAGCGGCGCGGGCGTGAGCGAGTAGCGGATCTCGCGACCCTCGCGGCGCGGGCTGACCAGCCCGGCGCGCTCGAGCGCCGCGAGGTGCTTGGCGACCGCCTGGCGGCTCATCGGCAGCTCGCCGGCGAGGCCGGAGGCGGTCACCGCCCGCTCGCCGGACAGCGAGCGGATGACCTGGCGGCGCGTGGGGTCGGCGAGCGCGGCGAACAGCGCGCCGAGCGCCTCGTCACCGGGCACCACGGGCTCGTGGCCGCTCAGGCCAGGCACAATGCGGCCTGCGCCTGCAGCGCGGCCATGCGCGGACCGACGACGGGCGCGAGCATGAGCGGCCCGACCACGGGTGCGAGGCTGCGCTCGACGACCACGAGACGGGTGCCGCCGACGGCCGGCGTGAGCGTCCACTCGACGCGCGAGTCGCCCCAGCTGAACGCCAGCCTCCGCTCCGGCTCGACCTCGTCGACGGTCCCCCAGCGCTCCTCGCCGTCCTCGAAGCGGACGTGGACGTCGCCGCCCTCCTCGGGCTCGAGCTCGACCTCGTCGGCCAGCCAGCCCTCGAGCTCGGCGGGGTCGGTGATCAGCTCCCAGGCGCGCTCGGGCTCGACGGGGAGGACGACTTCTCGGCGGACGGACGGCATGAGCAACCACATGGTTGCACATCTGGTACCGTGGCGACAACCCGCAACTCGGAGGTTGCACATCATGCCACTGGTCCCCATGGTCGTCCAGCAGGACTCGCGCGGCGAGCGCTCGTTCGACATCTACTCGCGGCTGCTGCGCGAGCGCGTCGTCTTCGTCGGCGGCGAGATCAACGACGAGATCGCGAACCTCGTCGTCGCGCAGCTGCTCCACCTCGAGGCCGAGGACCCGGAGAAGGACATCCAGCTCTACGTCAACTCACCGGGCGGCAGCGCGTACGCCGGCCTGGCCATCTACGACACGATGCGCTTCATCAAGCCCGACGTCGCCACGACGTGCTGCGGGATCGCGATGTCGGCCGGCTCGCTGATCCTCACCGGCGGCGCCGACGGCAAGCGCGCGTCGCTGCCGAACTCGCGCATCCTCATCCACCAGCCCAGCGGCGGCTTCCAGGGCCAGGCGACCGACATCCAGATCCACGCCAAGGAGGCGATGGAGCTGCGGCGGCGGCTCGAGGAGATCTACGCCGAGCACACGGGCCAGACGCAGGAGCAGGTCTCCGACGACCTCGAGCGCGACCGCTTCTTCACGCCCGCCGAGGCGGCGACCTACGGCCTGATCGACCGCGTCTGCGAGTCGCGCAACGGGAACGGCAACGGGCGCTAGCCCTCGTCCCGCCGGTCCTCGTCCTCCTCCTCGTCGTCGTCCTCGCCGTCGTCGGCGTAGAGCGACTCGGCGGCCAGCTGCTCGCCGCGGATGTTGAACAGCTTGATCTCGAGGAAGTCCTTGCGGTAGTCGTCGGGCGCGATCAGCGTGAAGCGGTCCTCGGCCAGCGTGCACTGGTCGACGCACAGGTCGGCGAGCTCCGCGGTGGCGATCACGCCGCCGCGGATCTGCGGCGCGCCCCACACGAGCGTCATGTCGGCGCGGTTGCCGCCCTCGCCGCGCCAGGTGCCGATGACCTCGTCGCACAGATCCATCCGCCACTCGGGATGGGCCTCGGCGAGCTCGTCGGTGAAGTCGGCGCTCGAGGCGAAGTCGCCCGGCTCCTGCTCGTCGCCGGTCCCGTGCGGGTCGCCGGGGACGAAGGAGACGTAGCCGAACACCTCGAGGTTCGTCGTCGTGCGGGCGGTCACCGGGATGTAGGTGCGGCCGTTCCAGGTGCGGTCGGGGTACCAGTTCGGGACGCCGGCCTCGCCCAGGTCCTCGCCGTCGGAGTTGATCCGCAGGCACGCCTCCAGGAACTCGGCGGTCAGGGTGTCGGCCCAGCGGCCGGACGGGAGCGCGTCCTGGGGCGGCTCGGCGGCGAAGCGGGTGACGAAGCGATCCTCGGGTGGCATCGGCGGCGGAGGGTACTCAAAGCTCGAGCACGAGGGTCACCGGCCCGTCGTTGACGAGCTCGACGTCCATCATCGCCCCGAACACCCCGCGCTGCGCCCCGAGCCGCTCGCACACCCGCTCGTAGAGCGGCTCCGCGTGCTCCGGCCGGGCGGCCGCGACGTAGGACGGCCGGTTGCCCTTGCGGGTGTCGCCGTAGAGCGTGAACTGCGACACGCACAGCACCTCGCGGTCGCCGAGCGGCTCGTTCATCCGGCCCTCGGCGTCGGGGAAGACACGCAGCGCGCGCAGCTTGTCGGCCAGCCGGTCGGCCTGGGCCTCGGTGTCGTCGTGCGTGACGCCGAGCAGCACGAGCAGGCCGGGGCCGATGGCGGCGACCTCCTCGCCCTCCACGCGGACGGCGGCACGCGCGACCCGCTGGACGAGCGCGCGCATCAGCCCTCCGCGGCGGCGAGCGCGTCGCGTGAGACGCGCACGCGCTCGAGGAACGTCTCGCGCTGTGCCGGGTCGGCGAGCGTCGCCGCCTTCGCGCGCACGACAGCTGCCGCTTCGGCGGCGAAGCGGGCCGCCTCGGGTGAGCCGACGGCTTCGAGGACGCGGGCGTGGGTGAGGAGGATCTCCTCGCTCCGGACAGCGGGCACCTGGCCGTCGCGGGCGGTCAGCGCGTCGAGGGCGGCGGTGCTCAAGCGCACCGCGTCCTGGCTGCGGCCCTCGGCCAGCGCCACCCGTGCGCGCAGCGAGGCGAAGGCGATCTCGCTCCGCGTGTAGCCGAGTGTCGGGGCTGCCTCGAGGGCGGCGTCGGCCTCGCGCAGCGCGCCCTCCGCGATCAACAGCTCGGCCCACGCCGACACCACCAACCCCTCCACCCCGCGATACCCGGACGCGACCGTCTCGGCTCGCCCGGCGGCGAGCTCGTCACGCGCCTCAGTGAGCCTTGCCCGATCCCACTCGATGTAGAGCCTCCCGAGGAGCGCGCGCAGGTAGCCCCGCAGTCCGAGGCTCCCGGCCTCGTCGGCGAAGCGCGCGATGCCCTCGCGCAGGATGGCCGCGGCGGCTTCGTACTGGCCGATCGCCGTGTAGAGCTGGCCGAGGAAGGCGGCTGCCCAAGCCGCGTCGTCTCGCCGTCGGCTCGCGCGTAGCGCCTCCATGCTGCGAACGAGCAGGTCGAGCGCTTCGTCGTAACGCCCGAGGTCGAACGCGGCGACGCCGATCATGGTGTCCAGCCGCACGGTCTCCCGCGCGATCGCGGGCTCGTGGAGCCGATCGGCGAGCGCGCCCGAGGACAGCAGCGCACGGGCCGACTGCAGGACGTCCCAGCCTTCGCGCAAGTTGACGCTGGCGAGGTGGTGGCCCAGTCTGATCTGGATCTCGAACTCCCCGACCACGTCGCCGGCTCACGCGCGCAAGATCGAGCGCCGCGCGGAACTCGGCGAGGCCCTCGCCGAGGCTGCGGTAGCCGATCAGGATCAACCCGGCGGCGTAGCGGGCGTTCGCACGCAACGTCGGGTCGCCGGCCGCGTCAGCGGCACGCGTCGCCTCGTCGACTAGCGCGAGCAGCCGCTCCTCATCGCCCTGCGCCGCGCCGGCGCGCCAGCTCGGCTCACCGCCCAGCAGCAACAGGACGATCGCCCGGGCGAGCAGCCGCTGTGCGTCCTTGGGCGCCTCGTCGGCCGGTGATCCCGCCGGCGCCGTCCGCAACAGTTCTGCCGCGCGCTCGGCGGTCGCCGCCGTCTCCCGGTCGGCGCCCTCGGCGAACGTCGACTCCGCGACCTCGACGAGTCGGAGCGCGGCCGCCGGAAGGTCGCCGGCGTCCTCGTAGTGGCGCGCGATCTCCAGCAGCGCTTCGCGCGGCGGCGCGTGCTCGTCCGCGATCAGCGCCTCGAGCGCCGCCGCGACCGCGCGATGGCGGAGGCGGCGCTCGTAGGTGCTGAAGGTTTCGCGGCTGTACAGCAGCTCCTGGAGCACGCCGGGGTCGAACGCGTAGACGGTGGAGTGGTTGCTCCACCAATCGTCGGCCTCCTCGATGACGATCATGTGGCGCTGCGATTGCAGCTGCCTGAGCCGATCTGGAGATCGCGTCCTCCTCGCGGTCGAGCAGCTTGACGATCACTGCCGAGAGGAACCGGCGGCCCTGGACGGCGCCCGACTCGAGCAGCGCGCGGTCGTCGTCGTCGAGATCCGCGACGCGCGGGCGCATGAGCTCGAGCAGCGTGTACGGGCGTCTGGACCTGCGCCAGCGCGCCGCTCAACCGCCAGTCGTCCGGGACCCCCGCCGATCGTGCCGGTGAGCGTCCAGCCGTCGCCGCTACGTTGCAGCGCTCCCTGCTCCTCCAGCATCGTCAGGTACTGCTCGACGAACAGCGGGCTGCCGTCCGTGCGGTCCAGGAGCCAGTCGGCGAGCCGGGGCGCCGGAATCTCGCCGTAGCGCCGCCGCAGCAGCGTCTCGATCGCGTCGCGACCGAAGTCATCAAGCTTGATCTGGAGTACCGCGGACCGGAGCAGTGCGTTTCCGCGGGCGCGTGTCAGCGGGTGGCGGTCGTCCACGAGGTCCTCGTCGTACGCGACCAGCACGAGCAGCCCGGACTGCTCGGCGTCGTCGTAGCCCTCGGCGAGCCGCGTGATCACCTCCGTCGACGGCGCATCGATCCAGTGCGCGTCGTCGATGGCCACGACGAGCGGGATCTCGGTGGCGATCTGCCGGAGCGCGAGGACCACGTCCTCGGCGCGCTCCGTCTGCTGCGCCTGGTGGTCGCCGCCCAGCGCGTAGACGCCGGCGTCGGAGGCGGCCTTGACGCCGAGCGAGGCGAGCTTGCCGATCACCGGGATCAGCTCGACGAGCGGCGGTGCGACCTGGGCGATGAGCTCGAGAATGCGCTTGGCCCGGTCGGCTCGCCGCTCGCGGCTCGTGAGCGCCCGCAGGACCTCGCCGAAGGGGCCGAGCGGGTTGCCGGCGCTCGTCTCGTAGCACCGGACGGTCACGACCTCCGTGTCGTCGGGCTCGAGCGCGTGGGCAAGCGCCTTGAGCAGGAACGACTTGCCGCTCCCCGTCGAGCCTGCCAGGAAGACGATCGCTCCCCGGCCGCTCGCGGCCTCGCTCGCAGCGGCCCGCAGCGCGTCGAACTCCCGCTCGCGCCCGATCGGAGCCGCAGCTGCCATGGCGAATGTCTACTAGGTCGCACGACCTCTAGCCTGAGGTCATGCCCGTCTTCGCGCTCGTCCAGGAGATCCTCGTCGCCCTCGGCGGGCTGGCCTTCGTCTCCCTGCTGCTCCTCATCTTCGTCCTGATCGCGCGCTTCCTCGCCCCGCGCGTGCTGGGCGACCGCGACGGCTCGACCGACGACGCCTAGGTCAGCGCGGCCTCGGCCTCGGGCAGCCAGTCGCCCAGCGGGGCCGGCTCGCCGAGGTGGAAGCCCTGGGCGTGGTCGACGCCCATGCGGTGCAGCAGCGCGGCGGTCTCGCTGTCGCCGACGTGCTCGGCGACCGTGCGCTTGCCGAGCCCGCGCGCGATGTCGACGACCGCCTGGATGACGAGCTGGTCGGTCGGGTCGGCGGCCGAGTGGCGGACGAACTCGCCGTCGATCTTGAGGTAGTCGAACGGCAGGTGCTTGAGGTAGTAGAAGGAGCCGAAGCCGGCGCCGAAGTCGTCGAGCGCGAAGCGGCAGCCGAGGTCGGCGAGGCGGGCGGCGAAGTGCTGGGCGCGCGGGATGTTGGAGACCGCGATCGTCTCGGTGATCTCGAAGATGATCTGGCTCGGGCAGACCTCGCTCGCGCGCAGCTCGTGCTCGATCAGCTCGAGCAGCTCGGGGTCGCCCGCCGAGCGGCCGGAGATGTTGACCTCGACGACGAGGCGGCGCCCGGCGCGCAGCTCGGCGCCGACCATGCGGATCGCGCGCGCCACCACCCAGCGGTCGATCGCGCCCATCAGGTCGAAGCGCTCGGCCACGGGCAGGAACGCGGACGGGCCGATCAGCTCGCCGTCGGCGCCGCGCATGCGCAGCAGCAGCTCGTACTGGGTCGCCTCGCCGGTGGCGAGGTCGACGATCGGCTGCGCGTGCAGCACGAAGGCGTCCTCGGCCAGCGCGTCGCGGATCATGTCGGCCCACGAGATGCGCGCCTCGATCCGCGTCTCCGGCCGCTCCGGCGCGTCGTAGGCGGCGAGCTGGTCGCGGCCGGCCTCCTTGGCGTCGTACATCGCGAGGTCGGCGTTGACGAGCACGTCCTCGCCGGTCAGCCGCTCCGGGCTGTCGAACAGCGCGATGCCGAGGCTCGCGGTGACCGTGCGCGTGCGCCCGGTCGCGGTCGGCACGGCGAGCGTGCGCACGGCGTCGAGCACGGCCGCGGCGACCGCGTCGGCCTCCTCCGGCGTCGCCTCGGGCAGCAGGATCGCGAACTCGTCGCCGCCGAGGCGGGCGAGCACGTCGGACTCGCGCAGGCGGCTGCGCAGCGCGTGCGCGACGCGCACGATCAGCTCGTCGCCCGCCGAGTGGCCGAGCGTGTCGTTGATCGTCTTGAAGTGGTCGAGGTCGAGCACGATCGCGGCGCCCTTCGGCCCGTAGCGCTCGACGTAGGAGACGTGGCGCTCGAGCTCGCGCTCGAACGAGCGGCGGTTGAGCAGGCCGGTCAGCGGGTCGTGGTCGGCCATGTGGCGCAGCTCGGCCTCGTGGCGGCGACGCTCGGTGATGTCCTGCATCTGCGAGAGGAAGTGGAGCGGCTTGCCGTCGGCGTCGCGGACGAGCGTCGAGTTGATCGCCACCCACACCGCGCTCCCGGAGGCGTGCAGGTAGCGCCGCTCGGCGCGGTGGCTGGACAGCTCGCCCTCGAGCATCGCGCCGCGCGCCTCCCAGTCGGCCTTGAGGTCGTCGGGGTGGGTGATCGAGGCGACCGGCAGCCCCTCGAGCTGCGCCGGCGTGTAGCCGGTGATCTGGCACAGCGCGCGGTTGACGCGCAGGAAGCGGAAGTCGGGGCTCGTGAGCGCCATGCCGATCGGCGCCTCCTCGAAGGCGGAGCGGAAGCGCTCCTCGGCCTCGGCCAGCGCGGCCTGCGAGTGCATGCGCTCGGCGACGTCGCGGACGGTGGCGTGGCTCTCGACCACCGCTCGGGTGGCCGGGTCGCGCACCACGCGCAGCCGGGTCTCCACCCACACGGTGCCCGCGGCGCGGCGCATGCGGTGCGTGATCGACACCGGGCCCGCGTCGCGCGCGCCGAGCACGGCGGCGACCCCGGCGGCGTCGTCCTCGTGGACGAGGTCGGTGAACGCGCGGCCCAGCAGCGCCTCGGGCTCGAGCCCGAGCAGGTCGCGGCACGCGGGTGACGCGTAGCGCACGGCGCCGTCCGGCTCGAGCACGCAGATCAGGTCGGTGGACGTCTCGGCCAGCACGCGCGAGCGCTTCTCCGCCTCCAGCCGCGCGAGCTCGGCACGGTCGCGCTCGGCGCGGCGGACCGCCATCAGGCCGAGCGCGTCGCGCTCACGGCGCAGCGACTGCGAGCCGACCACGGCGATCAGGATCGTCAGCAGTCCGCCGACCAGCAGCGTGGCGAGCGCCAGCCCCTGGCGCGCCGAGGGCTGCTCGACCGCGACGGTCCACAGCCGGTCGCCCAGCCGCACGCGCTTCTGCATCGGGTGGCGCAGGCCGGTGACCGGCTGGCCCGCCTCGACGACCGCGACGCGCGTGCCGTCCTGCACGTGGGATGAGACGGCCTCGCGCACGCGCCGGGCGGAGAAGGTGGCCAGGAAGGCGCCGGAGACACGCGAGCCCGCGGCGCGCACCGGCACGGCGACGGCGATGCTCGGCGGCGAGCCGTCGACCGCGGGCAGGATCTCCGTCGCGCGCGGCTCGCCCGAGCGGATCGCGCCTTGCAGCGCGGCGCGGCCGGCCGACTGCTGGACCGCCGCCTCCGTGGCGCTGTTCTTGCCGCGCGAGCGGGAGAAGATGATGGTGAAGCGCCCGGGGCGGCCGCGGGCCTCGTCGGCGCGCGAGCGCACCGTCGCGCCGCTGCCGGCGCTGCGGGCGAGCGCCACCGAGGTCAGCGCCCGCTGGGCCAGGAGCCGGTCCGCGAGCGCGTCGAACTGCGGGCGCCGCACCGACAGCGGGCCCTGCACGGTCGACGCGACGTCGGTGAGCCGGTCCATCGGGCCGACGGTGGCGTGGCGCATGTCGTTCTCGGCGATCGCGAGCGCTCGCTCGTGGCGCTGGTCGCGCTCGCGGTCGCCGTGGGCGACCGCCACGCAGGTGGCGAGCACGGTGGCCAGCGCGGCGAGCGCGAGCACCAGCGTCTGGCGCGGCTGGCTGAGGCGGAGGTCGCGCGTCCACGCGCCGAGCGTCTCGGGGCTGGAGCCGAGCGCGACGAGCGCGATGCCGGCCACCAGCAGCCACAGCGCGAGCGCGGGGCTGACCGTCGGCCACGCCTGGTGGATGTCGCGCAGCACCGGGATCGACGAGGAGCCGCCGAGCAGCACCGCAACGCCGAAGGCGGCCGTCAGGACCCCCGCCGTACTGAGTGCTATCCGCTCCAGTCCGGCCCAGCCCGACGGGTCGGAACGATTCCGTTCGTTCACACAGTCGTCATCGGCGCGCGGCGGTCACGCTCGATACGACGGTTGTCCGTCAGACGTCGCGAAGCTCTTGTGCCGCGACCTCGGGGGCGACCACGCACAGGTGCGTGCCGGCGCCGAGCTCGAGCCCGGCCAGGTGGGTCAGGCGCGGCAGGATGTCGATCCGCCAGCAGAACGTGTCGGCGCCCTGCGGCGCGGTGCGGATCCACAGGTTCAGCGGCGGGGACGCCCCGAGGCGGCGGCGCAGCCGCAGCAGCGCGTCGTGCAGCAGCGCGGCGCCGGTCGGGCCCTCGTCCTCGTAGCGCGCGCGGGCGCGGCGGGGGATGACCATGAGCTGGAACGGCAGGCGCGAGGCGTACGGCGCCAGCAGCACGGCGTCGTCGTCGATCGCCACGATCCGGTCGCGCATCCGGACCTCCTCCTGCAGCAGGTCGGCGAGCAGGTTGCCGCCCATCGTGCGGGTCGCGTAGGCGGTGAAGCGCTCGCGCTCGCGCGCGACGCCGGCGGGGACGAACGGCAGCGCGTAGAGCTGCGAGTGGGTGTGGGGGAGCGAGGCGCCGCCCTCGCGCCGCTCGTTGACCAGCAGGTGGACGAAGGCGGCGTCGGCGTGCGCCTGCATGCGCGTGCGCCAGGCCTCGGCGGTGGTCGCCATCTGCTCCGGGCTGAGGTCGGCGAGCGAGGTGACGGGGTCGGGCGCGTTGACGATCACCTCCTGGACGCCGGCGGCGGCCTGGGCGGTGAACAGGTCGGGGTTGGGGTGCGGGGCGGGCAGCTCCGCCTCCGGGCTGACCGCGGGGTAGAGGTTGGGCACGCTGCGCACGAGCCAGCCGGGGCTGTCGGGCGGCCCGCCACCGGGCCGCAGCGCCCACACCTCGGGCGGCGTGCGGTCCTCGTGGCCCTCGAGGAACGGGTCCTTCTCCGGGTCGACCGGGTCGGCGGGCTCGGCGTGGAAGCCGCCGCCCGGGCGCGAGGCGCGGCCGGCGGCGATGATCGACTTCAGGCCGGTCAGCGGGTCGATGCGCAGCTCGTTCATGCCAGGTACTTCTCCATACCCAGGTGCTCGATGCCTTCCTCGTCGAAGCGCTCGCCGTAGGGCGTGTAGCCGGCGCGCTCGTAGAGCGGGAGCGCGTCGGTCTGCGCGTACATGCCGATGCGGACGGCGCCGGCCGCGCGCGCCTCCGCCTCCGCGGCCTGGAGCAGCGCGGCGGCGACCCCGCGCCCGCGGGCGCTCGCGCGCACGCACAGGCGCCCGAAGCGCGCGCTGCCGCCGGGCTCGACGAGCATCCGGCAGGTGCCGAGCATCTCGCCGTCGACCGCGACGAGGTGCAGCGCCTCGTGGTCGCGGCCGTCGCGGTCGGCGTCGACGGTCACGCCCTGCTCGCCCACGAACACCTCCTCGCGCAGCGCGAGCGCGGCGGCGAGCTCCTGCTCGTCGCGGGGCCGGCGGACCTCGAGCCCCATCAGGAGAGGTAGCGCTGCATGTCGTCGACGAGGTCGGCTTCGCGGCGGTAGCCGCCCTGCTTCACGTACGCGAGCTTGCCGCGGCGGTCGTAGAAGACCGTGATCGGGTAGTTGGCCGGTGCCCGGATCGCCTTCGCGATGTCCTCGTCGGGGTCGAGGTAGGAGGGGAACGGCAGCGGCTTCTCGGTGAGGAAGCGCTCGGCCGGCGCGGTCGAGTCGCCCGAGTTGAGGCCGATGAACGCCACCTTCTTGCCCTGCACGGTGGCCTGGCGCTGGAAGAGCGGGAACTCGGTGCGGCACGGGCCGCACCACGAGGCCCATTTGTTGACGACCACGGGGTAGCCCTCGAGGCTCGCGAGGCGCTTGCGGAACGCCTTGGGACCGCCCGGCAGCAGCGCCGAGGACTGGTCGTGGAGCGAGGCGAGCGGGGCGGGCGCGCCGGCGAGGTCGCGCTGCGCCTGCTCGAGGTCGAACTTCTCCTCCGCAGCGTCGGAACCGCTCCCATTCCCGGCCTGTGTCAGGCCGACGACAAGCACCGCGACAAGCGCGAGCCCGGCGAGGATGGCGGCAAACCGTCGCATCGGGACATACGGTGGCAGATCCCCTCGTGGCCATCGCTGAGGGCTGCTTTAATGTGCGGTGCTTCCCGGGCGGGCGCTCCAGACGACGCCTCCCCATTGCGGTCCGGGTTGCTCGGAGTCGCGCGGCGTTCCCCACGCGGCTTCTCCCTTACGTCGATTAGTCGAGCCTTCATGGCTGAGCCTGAGACAGCGACCCTCGCGGTCGCATCCCTTCCATCTTCCGACGACTTGGAGCGGGTGGCCTCGTTCACCCGCGAACCCTTCCTGCTCGAAGGGGAGGATGCCGCGAGCGCGCTCGCGCCCGGCACGCCGCGCCGGAAGGCGTTCGACTCGGCGCTGGCCGAGCTCACCGAGGGCGCGAAGGTGCCCTCCACCCGCTGGCGCCGCCGCTGGTCGCTGCTGCTGGGCCTTGACCGCCTGCTCTCCCAGGACGAGCCGGCGCTGGTCGACGGCACGGTGCTGTCGGCCCACCAGGTCGACGCGCTGTCCGGCACGCTGACCGCGCTGCTGGCCGAGTCGCAGCGCAACGGCAACGGGTCGCGGTCCAACGGCGCGGTGGCCGACGAGCCGGTCGAGCTCGCCCCCGCCGGGCTGCCGGGCGAGGAGGAGCTCCCTGAGGAGCTGCGCGAGGACGAGGACGGCGACGAGGACCCGGTCGACTGGTCGGACGCCGAGGAGGAGGTCACGGACGAGCTCGCCGACGATCCGAACGCCGCCAAGCGCTTCTGGTTCGAGCACGCGACCGGCGCCGGCAAGACCGTCGCCGCGCTCGGCTTCGCCGAGGCCTCGCGGACCGGCGGCATCCTGATCCTCACCCACCGCCGCAACCTCGTCGACCAGTTCCACGGCGAGCTGCGCGACCGCGGCTACTCGAAGCGGATCTCGCCGGCGCTGCTCGGCGACAAGGACCCGGGCAACGGCCCGGTGACCGTCGAGACCTACCAGTGGTTCGTCCGCAACGCGGGCAAGATCTCCGACGCCTACACGATCGTCATCTGCGACGAGGCGCACACCGCGCTGGGCGAGAAGACGTCCGGCGCGATCCGCGCCTGGACCGGGCCGGTGTTCGTCGGCATGACCGCGACGGGCGCGCTGATCGCCCGCCACGTCACCGACCTGTTCCCGACGCAGACGTCGCGCTTCGACCTCGCCCAGGCCGCTCGCCGCGGGGTGATCGCGCCGCTGCGCTGCGTGCGGATCCCGCCGGGGCCGGGCGTGCGCACGATCGCCAAGGTGCCGCTGCGCCGTGGCGAGGTCGACACCGAGTTCGACCAGGAGATGCTGGCCGAGCTGCTGGACCAGCTGCCGTTCAACCTCGCGGTGGCCGACCTCTACAAGACGCGCTTCAACGGCGTGCCGGGCGTCGTCTACTCCGCCGGCGTGCGCCACGCCTACAACGTCGCGGAGGCGTTCCGCAACGTCGGGCTGAAGGCGCAGGCCGTCTCCGGCGAGACGAAGAAGCGCGAGCTGGCTCGGATCCTGGCGGCCTACGAGCGCGGCGACATCGACGTGCTGGTCAACGCGCAGCTGCTCGCCGAGGGCTGGAACTCGCCGCGCGCGACGGTCTGCATGCACCTCGCGCCGACCGCCTCGAAGCGCATCTACCAGCAGCGCGTCGGCCGCGTCACGCGCCGGCAGCCGGGCAAGGAGGCGGGCATCGTCGTCGACTTCGTCCACCCGGCGACCAAGCACGACGACCCGGTCGTGACCCTGCACTCGCTGCTGGACCGCGACGTCTACCGCGGCGGCGCGATCGTGGTCGGGCCGGTGCGGCGGGGCCGCGGCCGGCGGCTGCGGGTCGAGCGCCGCGTCGTGCCGGTGACGGCGGACGAGAACCGCCGGATCGAGGTCTTCGAGCGCGAGCTGTGGCGGATCGCCGTCGAGTACCTGGACTACGGCGAGCAGGTCCAGTGGGCCGCGCTGGCCGGCGCCCGGGTCGCTCCGGCGGGCTGGCGCCGCGCGCGGGCGATGCTGCACTTCGACGAGGGCGGCGAGCTCAAGCGGGCGTTCCTGCTGACCGCCGTCGAGCGCAACAAGAACCCGCAGCTGCGGATCCGCGCGCTGCAGGAGATCGCGGCGTCGCGCGACGCCGAGGCGTTCGACCGCGCGATCGAGATGATCGCCGGCTGGCCGCGCGACGAGAAGCGCGAGGGCGTGAAGGTCGTGCTGCAGTCGCTGGCCGAGAAGAAGATCGGGCGGCGCGACCAGGCCAACAACTGGATCTGGGCCTGCGCGGAGATGACGCGCGAGGTGCACGAGGAGTACGCCGTGCAGCGCTGGCCGGAGACCAAGCGGCTGCTCGGGCTTGCTGGTGAACTCCTCCGGTGGCGCGCACGCGCGCAACGCGCGCCGGCTGGTGCATGCCGCGCGGCAGCAGGACCGGCGCCTGGCCGCCGCGCTGCTCGCGGCGGCGCTGCCGCACACCGCCGAGTCCGGCGAGGTCATCAACGGCGCCCGCACGCGCATGTCGCGCAAGCCGGCGGCGCTGGCGCGCGAGCTGCTGCGCAACTTCCCGAAGGGCAAGGGCCGCCGCGGGCAGCGGCGGCGCAAGAAGGGCAAGGGCGGCGGCGAGTCACAGGTCCCGGTCGAGGCCGTCGCGGCGACGGGCGTCGTCGAGGACGGGTCCGAGACCGAGACGAAGAAGCCCTCCCGCCGGCGGCGGTCGACGAAGCGCGACGCCGACCCGGACCGCCAGGTCGTGGCGGCCGAGGCCTCCGAGGGCGACGAGACGCCGAAGCCCAAGCGCACGCGCAGGCCGAGGAAGACGGACGCCGAGCAGCCGGCCGCCGCGGATGTCTCCGCCGCGGCCGATGCCGCCACCGCGGAGGTCCCCTCCGACGCCGACGAAGCGCCGAAGCCGAAGCGGGCTCCCCGCAAGCGTGCGTCCAAGTCGCAGCCCGTCGCCGACGCGGATGCGTCAGCCTCCGCGGATCCTGCCGCTGACGAGGCGCCCAAGCCGAAGCGCGCTCCCCGCCGTCGCGCGCCGGACAAGGCCCAGCCGGCCACCGAAGCCGCTTCCGCCGCCGATGCGGATCCCGCCGCCGCCGACAAGCCGAAGCCCAAGCGGGCGCCGCGCAAGCGTGCGCAGAAGGCCGAGGTCGCCGATGCGGTCCCCGCTTCCGAGACGCCCAAGCCTCGCCGCCGGGCGGCGAAGCCGAAGGACAACGGCGTCCCCACCGCGCTCGAGCGCGCCTCCGAGCGGGTGCGCGAGGCCGTGCAGGCCGACTCGGGCGACGCAGCCGCGTAGAGCCCACGAATGTCACCTCGACCACCGTATGGGTGGTCGAGACGACACTCGTGCCGCTCAGCGGCGCAGATGCACCTCTCCCGCCGAGAGCAGCTCGACCCGGCCGTCGTCGCGGCGGACCCGCAGCCGGCCCTCCGGGTCGATCCCGTCGCCGCGCCCGCTGCCGCCCTCCCAGGCCACCTCCACCCCGAGCAGCGCGTCGCGGGCGCGCAGCGCGTCGAGCGCCGCCGCCTTCGGCTCCGCCAGCCGCCGCTCCAGCGCCGCGAGCAGCTCCGCCAGCACGGCCTCGACGTCGTCGCGCCCGAGCGTCCCCGCGTTCGGCACGCCGGGCGGCGCCGCCGAGACGTTGACGCCGATCCCGACCACCGCCCAGCCCTCGTGGGGGCGGCCCTCGACGAGCACGCCGGCCACCTTCCGCCCGTCGACCTGGACGTCGTTGGGCCACTTCACGCGCGCGCCCTCGCCCGCCAGGTCAGCCACGGCGAGCCCGGCGCGCAGCGAGAGCAGGGCGTCGAACTCGCGCAGGATCAGCGAGCACAGCAGCGCCGATCCCTCGGGCGCCTGCCAGTGGCGGCCCTGGCGGCCGCGGCCCGCCGTCTGCAGGCCGGTGGTGACGAGCGTGCCGTGCGGCGCTCCGGTCGTTGCCAGCTCGCGGGCGCGGCGGTTCGTCGAGTCGATCTCGCGGTGGTGCAGCCGTGGGCGGCCGAGCGTCACGACGGCTGGAGGCGGATCTCGTCGCCGGGCGCGACGCCGCCGAGCTCCGCGGCCGCCTCGCCGCCGTTGACCGCGAGCGCGAGCATCCCCGCGGCGTCCTCGTAGAGCAGCAGCTCGCCCGGCCCGGCGTCGGCGAACGTGCGCAGGTAGCGGGCGCTGCGGCCGTCCGTGCCGATCGCCACCTCGTGCCCGAGCCGGGCGCTGTCGAGGTCGGCGGGGCGGGCGTCGAGCTGGACGTTGCCGAAGCCGTCGACCACCGTCGCGTGGGCGGTGAGGCGGCCGGCGCGGCCCTTCTTCGGCGTCGGCAGCTCGATCCGCACGAGGTCGCCGGGGTCGAGCGGCGTGCCGGCGTCGGCCAGCGCCTCGCCGGCCGCGAGCCGCGCGGCCACGGGGGCGAACAGGTCGCGGCCGTGGAAGGTCGCCGAGACCGGCTCGAGCCGCCACGGCGAGGTCGAGATCTCGACCGCCTCGGTGACCCAGCCGAAGCGCTCCGCGGCGGGGAGCAGGAGGCCGTTGTCGGGGCCGACGAGCAGCCGGTCGTCGAGCGCGGTCCGCAGCGCGACGGCACGGCGCCGGGCGCCGACGTCCGGGTCGACGACCGCGAGGTGGACGCCGGGCGGCGCGTAGGGGAGCGAGCGGGCGAGCATCAGCGCGCCGGCCAGCACCGACTGGCGCGGGACGCCGTGGGAGATGTCGATGACCTTGGCGGTCGGGCACTCGTGGGCGATCACGGCGTGCACGACGCCGACGAACTCGTCCCCGAGGCCGTAGTCGGAGAGGAAGGTGATCGGCCGCGGCATGTGCCTAGCTTCGCGCGTCGGCGACCAGCGCGTCCACCAGCCCGTCGGGCGTGTGCGGGTCGGCCTCGAGGTCCGGCTCGCGGCCGTGGGCGCGCAGCTCGGCGCTGGTGGCGGGGCCGATGGAGGCGAGCTTCGTGTCCGGCAGCGCTCCGGCGGCCGCCAGCAGGTGGCGCACCGTCGAGGCGGACGTGAAGGTCACGTAGTCGGCGCCGGCGACCGCGTTCACCGCGGCCTCGTCGAGCGGCTCGGGCACCGTCTCGTAGAGCGCGAGCACGTCGACCTCGGCTCCGCGCTCGCGCAGCGCGTCGGGCAGCACGTCGCGGCCCTCCCGGCCGCGGGCGATCAGCACGCGCCCGACGTCGACCTCGGCCAGCGCCTCGACCATCCCCTCGGCCACGGATCGCTGCGGCACGATGTCGGCCTCGATGCCGTGCTCGCGGAATGCCCGCGCGGTCCCAGGGCCCATGGCCGCGACGGTCAGCCCGGCGAGGCTGCGCGCGTCGCGGATGCGCCCGAACAGCTCGCGCACCCCGTTCGGGCTCGTCGCGACCAGCAGGTCGTAACCCGCGAGATCCGGCACGTCGGCGGGCAGCGACTCGGTGCGGATCGCCGGCGCCTCGATCACCTCGGCGCCGAGCTCGCGGAGTCGCGCGGCGAGCGGGCTCGCCTGCGCTCGCGCGCGGGTGACGGCCACGGTCCGGCCGTGGAGCGGACGCCGCTCGAGCCACGCGAGGTCCTCGTGCAGCGCGGCGACAGGGCCGACCAGCGTGACCGCCGGCGCGCGGATGCCCGCCGCCTTCTCGGCCACGTCGCCGAGCGTCGCCAGCACCGTCCGCTGTCCGGGCAGCGTGCCGCGCTCGACCACCGCCACCGGCTCGTTTGACGGCCGCCCCTCGGCCTGCAGCCGCTCGGCGATCCGCGGCAGGGCGCGGACGCCCATGTAGAAGACGAGCGTGCCCGGGAAGCGCGCGAGCGCCGCCCAGTCGAGCTGGGATTCCGGCTTGCCGGGGTCCTCGTGACCGGTGACGAACGCAACGCCGCTGGCCAGCTCCCGGTGCGTCACCGGGATCCCGGCGTACGCGGGCGCGGCCACCCCCGCGGTGATCCCCGGCACGATCTCGAACTCGATCCCGGCCTCGCGCAGGCGCAGCGCCTCCTCGCCGCCGCGGCCGAACACGAGCGGGTCGCCGCCCTTCAGCCGCACCACGCGCTTGCCCGCGCCTCCGTGCTCCACGAGCAGCCGGTCGATCTCCTCCTGCGGCATCTGCGGCCCGCCGCCCTGCTTGCCGACGTAGATCAGCTCCGCACCCACACGCGCATGCCGCAGCGCGCCCGGAGGGATCAGCCGGTCGTAGAGGACGACGTCCGCCGAGCCGAGCAGCTCGACCGCCCGGAGCGTCAGCAGCCCGGGGTCGCCCGGCCCCGCGCCGACCAGGAACACCGTCACGCCATCGCCTCCGCCGCGGCCAGCAGCTCGCCGGCGCCCGCGGCGAGCATCCGCCGCGCGAGCGCCTCGCCGTCCTCACCGGCCAGCTCGTCGGCCACCCACGCGGACCCGTCCGGCAGGCCGACAAAGCCCCGAATGGTGCCGCCGCTCGCGTGGATTGCCACGGGCGTGTGACAACTCGCCTCCAATACGCGCACGGCGGCCCGCTCGGCCATGAGCGCCGCGAAGGTGTCCGGGTCATCGAACCCAAGCCCCCGCACCCGCTCATCAGCGGCCCGCGCCTCGATCGCGAGCGTCCCCTGGCCCGGCGCCGGGACGAAGTCCAGAGGCTGCACCGCTCGCTCCACGCCGAGCCGCTCCAGGCCGGCGGCGGCGAGGACGATCCCGTCCACCTCGCCGGCGTCCAGCTTCCGCAGGCGGGTGTCCACGTTGCCGCGCAGCTCGACGACCTCGAGGTCGGGCCGCACCGAGAGGAGCTGCGCTCGCCGGCGCAACGAAGCGGTGCCCACGCGTGCGCTCGAAGGCAGCGAGGCGACCCCGGTCCCCGGGCCGCCCGAGGGCGCGCTCCCCGGCTGGACCAGCACGTCGTGAGCCGACGCCCGCGGCGGCGTCGCCACGATCTCGCAGCCCTCCGCGAGCTCGCCCGGCACGTCCTTCGCCGAGTGCACCGCCAGGTCGATCTCGCCCGCCACCAGCGCGGCCTCGATCGTGTCGACCCAGCGCGACTTGTCGCCGACCCCCCGCGCCCGGTCGCCGGTCGTCGTGATCTCGACGATCTCCGCGCCCTCGAGCCGCTCCGCCACCCAGCGCGCCTGCGCCAGCGCCAGCGCGCTGCCGCGGGTGCCGATCCGGAGCCGGCTCAACCCGCGTCGCGACGGCGCAGCGGGCGGACCTCGCCGCCGTCGGTGCGCTCGGCGGCCGCCGGCTCGTCGAGCCCGAACAGCTCGCGCAGCAGCGACAGCCGCGCGTGGCGGTGCTCGGTGTCGAGCTGGCGCACGCGCACCGTCGGCTCGTGCAGCAGGCGCGAAACCGCCGTGCGGGCGAGCTTCTCCACGCGCTCGCGGTCGGCGTCGGACAACGACTCCCAGCGGCCCTCGTTCTCGGCCAGCAGCCCGGTCACCACGTCGTCTGCGCGGGTCCGCAGCGCGCTCAGCGTCGGCATCACCTCGAGCGCGCCGAGCCAGCCTGCGAACGAGTGGATCTCCTCCTCGACGATGCCCTCGGCCCGCCGCGCCTCGGCCCGCCGCACGCGCTGGTGGCTCGCCACCTGGCGCTGCAGCCCGTCGATGTCCAGCAGCGTCACGCCCGGCAGCTCCGCGCACGCCGGGTCGATGTCGCGCGGCACGGCCAGGTCGATCAGCAACAGCGGCCGCCCGGCCCGCTCCGGCGTCACGAGCGCCAGCTCCTCCGCGCCCAGCAGATGGTGCGGCGAGGAGGTGGAGGCGATGACGATGTCGGCCTTCGCGAGCTCCTCGGGCATGGCGTCGAACGCGACGGTGTCGCCGCCGAAGCGCCGCGCCAGCTCGGCCGCCCGCTCGCGCCGCCGGTTGGCGACGAACATGGTCCGCACGCCCTGCGTGTGCAGCGCCCGAGCCGTCAGCTCCGCGGTCTCGCCCGCGCCGATGATCAGCACGTGGCGCGCGGCGAGGTCGCCGAGCGCCTCGCGCGCCGCGTCGACCGCCACGGAGGCGACGGACGCCCGGCCCGCGGAGATCGCCGTCTCGGTCCGCACGCGCTTGCCGGTCGCCAGCGCCGCCCGGAAGAGCTTGTTGGTCATCGGGCCGGTCGACTTCGCCGCCAGCGCCGTCTCGTACGCGCGCTTGACCTGGCCCTGCACCTCGGCCTCGCCGATCACCATCGACTCGAGCCCGGAGGTGACGCGATAGAGGTGCCGGGCCGCATCGCAGTTGCGCAGCGCGTAGATGCCCTCCACGAGCTCGGTGGGCCGCACGCCCGCGCGCCGCGAGAGCAAACCGAGGACGATGCTCTCCGCCTCCACCGGGTCGCCGACCACGAGGTACAGCTCGGTCCGGTTGCAGGTCGAGAGGACGACCGCCTCGGAGATCTCCGGCTCGGCCACCAGCTCGCGCATGAAGCGCTCCGCGCCCGTCTCGGTCATCGCGATCCGCTCGCGGACCGCGACCGCCGCGGTCTTGTGCGACGCGCCGAGCGCGATCAGCTCGCTCACCGGGGCACCGCCTCGCGCTCGGCGTCCGGGACCTGCCGCCGCTCGACGATCTCCGACAGCTCCACCAGCTCCCGCTCGATCCGCGCCAGCTTCGAGGCCATGATCACCACGTACACGAGGATCAATGCGAAGAAGACGAGGTAGGCGCCGGCGACGTAGGGCCCGGCGTCGTCGAGGGGGAGGGCGGGCATCAGCGCATCAGAGTTGCGTGGGGGCGGCCGTACGGGCGAGCGGTCCGGCGGCCTCGTCGCCCGCGAGCGCGCGCTTGAGCGAGCGCAGGCGCATCGAGGCGTGCTTCGAGGCAAGCTCGTACTTCCACAGCGTCACGAACAGGCACACCATGGCCGCGAGCGAGATCAGGAAGGTCAGGCGCATCGAGCCCGGCATCGCCCCGCCGGTGGTCGAGAGCACGCGCGGGTGGATCAGCGACTCCGCCAGCCGCACCGCGAGGAAGTTCAGCGGCACGAACGCCCCGCCGATGATCGCGAACACCGCCGCGTAGCGGGCTTGCCGCTCGGGGTCGTCGATCGAGAACCGCAGCGGCTGGTAGCAGGCGAACAGCAGGAAGACGATCAGGAACGACACCAGCGTCGGCTCGTCCCACACCCACCACGCGCCCCACGAAGCCTTGGCCCAGATCGAGCCGGTCGCGAGCACGCCGATGCCGAGGATCAGCGACAGGTGGATCGCGACGTAGGAGCGCAGGTCGTGCGCGCGATCGCCGGTCTGCAGGTAGCGGACCGCGAACACGCCGCCCGCCACGAACCCGCCCAGCGCCACGATCGCCAGCGGCACGTGCAGGTAGAAGATCTTCTGCACGAAGCCTTGGTCGGCATCGTTCGGCGCGTACAGGAACACGAGCGCGAACGCCCCCGTCACGAGCACGAGCGAAGCGATGGAGAGGGTCCGAAGCCCTCGGCCGAACATCGTGTTGCCTAGTCCTCCAGCAGGAAGTCGAAGACTGCCAGGGCGAGCAGCCCGAAGACGAGATCATAGAGGCCGAGCACGCCCAGCCACCGGGCCGGAAGCGCCTCGGCGCCCGCTTCCGCGAACAGTGGCGCCGTCGCGTGCCCGGCGGCGATCACGACCGGCAGGATCAACGGCAGCGAGATCAGCGGCACGATCAGGTCGCGCGCGCGGGTCTGGATGGCCAGCGCGCCGACGAGCGTGCCGATGATCGCGATCCCGACGTCGGCGAGCAGGAGGATCGCCAGCAGCTCCGGCAGCGCCTGGAACGGCGACGGCCCCAGCAGCAGCACGGCGAAGGCCGGGATCGCCGCCACCTCGACCGCGACGAGGAAGCCGAACAGCACCGCCGCCTTGGCCACGAACAGCGACGTCCGGTCGACCGGGGCGAGCAGGAACGCGTCGAACCCGCCCTCCTCGCGCTCGGCCAGGAACAGGCGGTTCATGCCCAGCACGGCGGCGAACAGCAGCGTCACCCACAGCACGCCGGACGCGAGGTCGCCCTCGAGCGTCTCGCGGTCGAGCCCGAAGCGGAAGAGCACGAACGTCGACAGCGAGAACAGGAACATCGACGGCACCGACTCGCGCGTGCGCAGCTCGAGCCGGAGGTCCTTGCGGACGAGGGCGGAGACCGCGTTCACGCCCGCGCCTCGCGGGCGGCCGCCGGCGCTGAGTAGAGCGCGCGGACATCGGCCTCGGACACCTTGCTGCGCGCCGCGAGGATCTCGGGCCGGCCCGCCCGCAGCCCCAGCACCACGTCCGCCTCTGCCAAGCCGTGCTCCACGTCATGCGAGATGACGACGCGCGCCGGCCCGGCATTCCGCCCGATCAGCGGCTCGACCGCCTCGGCCGCGCCCGGATCCAGGTTCGCCAGCGGCTCGTCGAGCAGCAGGAGCTCCGGTTCGTGCAGCGCCACGCGGCAGATCGCCACCCGCTGCGCCATGCCGCGCGACAGCGTCCGCACCGGCTCATCCGCCCGCGCCCGCATCCCGACCGTGTCGAGCAGCGCCGCCACCCGCGTTTCGCCGACCCCGTGCAGCCGCGCGTGGAAGCGCAGGTTCTCGCGCGCGGAGAGCTCGCGGTAGAGCAGCGGGTCGTGGGCCAGCAGCCCGAGCCGCCCGCGCACCGCCCAGCCGTCGCCCGGCAGGTCGCGGCCCAGCACCCGCGCGCGACCGGCGTGGGGGCGGAGCAGCGTCGCCAGGATCCGCAGCAGCGTCGTCTTGCCGGCGCCGTTGGCCCCGAACACCGCCAGGGTCTGCCCCGGCTCGAGCGTCAGCGTGACCCCGGCCAGCGCCGTCCGCTCACCGTAGGCCCGGCCGACGTCCTCCAGCTCAATCGCGGGCGCCATGCCGGGAGTCGCCCCGCAGGGTGCGCACGGCGTGGGCCAGCGTCGGTGCGATCACCGGGAAGCCCTCTCTGACGGCCTTCGGCGAGCCGGGGAAGTTGACGATCAGCGACATGCCCGCGATGCCGGAGATGCCGCGCGAGAGCATCCCGTGCGGCGTGATCTGGATCGACGCCCAGCGCATCGCCTCTGCGAAGCCCGGCGCCTCGCGCGAGAGCACGGCGCGCGTGGCCTCCGGGGTGACATCGTCGGGCGTGAGCCCGGTGCCGCCGGTGGTGAAGATGAGGTCGCAGCCGTCGTCGATGTAGTGGTTGAGGCGGTCCTCGATCAGCGCGTAGTCGTCGGGTACGACCTCCATGGCCACCACCTCGCAGCCCGCGTCCTCGGCGAGCGCGGCGAGGATCGGCCCGGACTCGTCCTCCGCCTCGCGCCGGGAGACCGACGTCGAGACCGTGAGGACGGCGGCGCGCATGGCGATCACGCGACGGCCGGCGTGTGCGAGCGCTGGGCCGCGGCGATCAGGTCGCGGACGGCCGCCTCGTCGCCCTCGCGCAGCAGCGCGATCGGGTCGGGCTCGCCGTTGACGATGCCCTCGAAGAACGCCTTGCGGTCCTGGTAGGTGGGCAGCGTGCCCTTCGCCCAGCCGCGCACGTCGTTGAGGAGCACCGCGAGCCGCGCGTAGGGCTCGCCGTACTCCTCGGCGACCTGCGCCTTGATGCGCTTGGCCAGCGCGGGCGACGCGCCGGCGGTGGAGATCGCGATCGCCAGCGGCCCGGTGCGCACGATGGCAGGCAGGATGAAGTTGCAGAGCGGCGGGACGTCGACGATGTTGACGAGCATCGCGCGGCGCTCGGCGTCCTCGTAGACGCGGATGTTGACGTCGGTGTCCTCGGTCGCGGCGATGGCGATGAACGTGCGCTCGAGGTCGCTCGTCTCGTACTCGCGCCGGACCCACTCGATCGAGCCCTCGCGCGCCAACTCCTCGAGCTCCGGCACCGCGCGCGGCGAGATCAGCGTGACCTGGCCCTCGCAGGCGAGCAGGCCCTCGACCTTCTCGAGCCCGATCGCCCCGCCCCCGACCACCACGCAGCGGCGGCCGGTCAGCTTCAGGCACGCGATGTAGAACGGCGTCTCGAGCATGCCCTGCACGCAGGTCTGATCGCAGATCCCGCGCCGGAACTGACAGACGCATTCCTTGCCCGCGTAGGCTTGAGCTGGCATCGCGCCTACACCGTACAACGACGTAGTGGCGCCGCAGACGAGCTACTTCACCGACGCTGCGATGGTCCGCCGGGTCCATCGCGAGTACGTGGTCCGCCTGGGCGGGCCGCGGACGCTGCTGCTGCAGGCCACCCATCCCGTGGCGTTCGCGGGCTTCTTCGCCCACACGGGGGCGCTCGACGCGCCGTACGAGCGGCTCGCGCGCACCGCGCAGGTGATGGACGCGATCGTCTTCGGCCCGCGCGCGGAGGCCGACCGGCTGACCCGGCGCGTGCGCGCCATGCACCGGCGCGTGCGGGGCGAGCTGCGCGAGCCCGCCGGGCGCTTCCCGGCCGGCACGCCGTACGCCGCCGACGATCCGGAGCTGCTGCTGTGGATCCTCGCCCCGATCGTCGACTCCTCGCTGCTCGTCTACGACAAGTACGTGCAGCGGCTCAGCCGCGACGAGCGCGACGCCTACTGGCAGGACTACCGGATCGTCGGCGAGCAGTTCGGGCTGCAGCCGCACGAGATGCCGGCCGACATCGACGCGTTCGACGCCTACATGGAGCAGATGCTCACGAGCGGCGACCTCTACATCACGCCGCAGGCGCGCGAGCTCGCGCTGCAGATCGTCATGCGCCCGCCCGTGCCGCTCCGTATGCGCCCGCTGCTCGAGCTCACCAACCAGATCACCGTCGGCCTGCTGCCGGCAGACATCCGCCGCGGCTTCGGCCTGTCCTGGGACCCGGCGCGCTCGGTCGCCCTCCACGGCGGGGCGGAGTACGTCCGCCGCGTGATGATGCCGCTGCTGCCGAACCGCCTCCGCGTCCGCGCGGCCTAACGCCCGAGCGCTTCCCTCGCCAGCCGCGCCGCGGTCCGCGCCAGCGGCACCGCGCCGGTGCGCAGGACGCGGAGGCGCTCGGTCTCGCGGCCGTGCATGAGGCGGGCGGACGCGGTGGCGGCGCGGACGAGCTGGGGGTCGTAGGGCAGCCAGCGGGCGGAGCGCAGGCGGGTCGGCTGCGAGGCGAGGCGGCGAGCGTCGACGTGCTCGGCGAGCCGCACGGCGGCGTCGGGGATCGAGTGGCCGTGCTCGTTGACCCACGCGACCTCCGCCTCGAGCTCGCGCGCGACGCGCTCGGCATGGGTGCGGCTGCCCGCCCACACGGAGACGGCGGGCGCGCGCTTGGCCAGCGCGATCGCCTCGTCCTCGCCGCTCGCCTCGACGACCGCGAGCACCGGTCCTGGCACCGGCTCGCGCAGGATCCGCGCCTCCGGCCGCACGCCGCGCAGCACCGCGGGCGCGTAGAAGGCGCCGGCCACCCCGGGCACGTCGAGCGGCCCGCCGCACAGCAGCGCGGCGCCGTCCGCCACCGCCTCGTCGACCAGCTCCTCGACCCGCTCGCAGGTCTCGGGCGAGCGCAGCGGGCCGATCTCGGTGTCGGGCCGGCGCGGGTCGCCGGGGTGGAGCCGTTCGGCGCCGGTCACGAGCGCGTCCAGCAGCTCCTCCGCCGCCGACGGCACGACGACGAGCCGGCCGACCGCCGCGCGATGGCGCCCGCCGCCCGCGAACGCAGCCCACAGCGCGCCGGTCACCGTGCGGTCGAGCGGGGCGCCGTCGAGCACGACCATCGTGCCCTTGGCCTCGGGCGGCCGCGTGTCGACCACGCGGTCGCAGCGAGCGCTCAGATCCTCGTCCGGCGCGACGACCGCGATCAGCTCCGGCGGCACCCCGCCGCGCTCGAACGCCGCGCGGATCCGCTCGCCGAGCGGCGTCGAGAGCACGACGGCGTTGCCGGCCAGCAGCGCCGCGCCGGTCTCGAGCACCGGGTCGGCCCACGGCGACGCCCGCCCGCCGCGAACGCCGATCACGCCGACCGGCGCCGACTGCAGCAGCGACCGCCGCCCGGCGCGCAGCACCGGGATGCGCCCGAGCCGCTTGTCGCGCAGCGCCCGCGGACCGTCGTCGGCGAGGTCATGGAGCCCGCCCACCGACGGCAGCAGCTCGGCGAGCACGCCCTCGGTGCGCGGCTGGCCGACGGCGTCGGCGAGCGCGTCCGCCAGCGGGTCCAGCTCGTCGAGGATCGCGGTCGCCGCGCGGCGGAGGTAGCGCGCGCGCCCCGCCGCCGGCACGAGCGACCACAGCGGCTGCGGCGACCGGCCATCCATCGGCCGGGAGACTATTCGGCTAACAGCGCCCGACCTTGCCACCCGGCGGCAGGCAGAGGTCCGTCCGCTTCGGCCGGGCGAGCTTGCGCATCTTGAACCGGAACACGCGGCCGATCGTCTCGGGCGCCGTCAGGCGCACCTCGAGCGTCGCGCCGGTGCGCAGGCGGCCGCGGACGAGCTTGCGCAGGTTGACCTTGCCGTTGCGCGCCTTGCCGACCTTCTTGCGGAACGAGCAAGGGCCCGAGCAGCGCAGCTCCGCGCGCCCTCCGGCCTGGAGCTCGCGCACGGTCAGACGGTCCACTCGCGTCCTCCCGTTCGGGAACGCGCTGAAGTCGAAGCTCAGCCGGCCGTCGACGCGGCGGAAGCGCGCATCGCCGCCGGCGCAGTCCTCGTCCACGCGGTTGCCCGGCACGTCGCGGGCGCCCGGGCGGATCGCCGCACGGGTGTCGTCGCAGTCCACGCCCGCCACGACGCCGTCGCGGTCCAGGTCGACCACCGCCGGGGTCACCGGCGCGGCCGGCGCGGGTGCCGGGGTGCCCTGGCCGGGCGTGGTCGGCAGCTGGACCTGCTCGCAGCCGGTCACCGAGTCGGCCTCGTCGACGATCGCAAGGTCGCCGCTGCCGGACCCGCAGTCGACGGTGTCGGTGCCGCCGCCGCGCGCCTGGATGCGGTCGTCGCCGCTGCCGCCCCCGAGTCGCTCGGCCGGCGCGCCGCCGGCGATGACGTCGTTGCCGATCGTGCCGGTGATGGTCTCGACGCTCTGGACGTTGGCGCCGCCGCCCAGCGGCCCGTCGTCGGCGAGGCCGTTGAGCGAGATCGTCATGCCCACGACCTCGCCCGACAGGTCGAGCGCGTCGGCGCCGTCGCCGCCGTCGATCGTGTCGCCCGCGGTCAGCCCGACGAACCGATCGTCACCCTCCTCGCCGAGCAGTGAGTCGGCGCCCGGCCCGCCCGTGACCGTGTCATTCCCCGTGCCGGCGCGGACCTCGTCGGCCCGCGGCCCGGCGGAGAGGACGTCGGCGCCGCCCTTGGTGTCGAAGATCTGCGGCACGCTCGCGTCCTGCGGGGTGTCGGTCCGCGCCGCGTCGATGATGTCGGGGCGGTCGTTGGTGGTGAAGCGCAAGCGCGTGTCGTCGGTCACGCCGCAGCGCGCGATGAAGCTCTGGATCGAACAGCCGGAGCCGACCGTGAACCGCGAGCCGCCCAGGCCAGACGTGAACGTGAGCTGGCGCGGGTCGCCGGTCTCGAAGCCGGTGGCGGTGACGCGGACGACGTCGATGGTGCTGGTGGTGAAGTCGATGTCGGCCCCGTTGTGCTGAAAGCGGGCCGCCGAGGCCGGGGCGGCGAGGATCAGGAGGGCGAGAACGGTGGAGAGGATGAGACGCATGCCCACGAGGACGCGCGCCCCGCGGCGTTATTCCCCGCGCCCGCGCGCCTTCCTGAGCTCCGCCAGCCGCTCGCGCGCGTCGGGTTCCCCTTCGTCCGGGAAGTAGAAGCGCATCGCCTCGAGCCCGTCGGGCATGTGCTCCTGGTCATTGACGTGACCCGTGTGCCCGTGCGGGTAGTCGTAGCCGCGGCCGCGCCCGAGCTTGCGCGCCGCCGGGTACGCGGTCGACTGGAGCGCCGGCGGGGGCGGCTTCGCCCCCGCCTCGCGGATGTGGCCGTGGACCTCGCCGAGCGCGCGCTTCACGGCATCCGACTTGGGCGCCAGCGACAGGTAGATCGCCGCCTGCGCGAGCGCGAACTCCGCCTCCGGCAGCCCCACGTGCTCGACCGCGTGGGCCGCCGCCACCGCGATCGGCAGCGCCTGCGGGTCGGCGTTCCCGACGTCCTCGGAGGCCAGGATGATCATCCGCCGCGCGATGAAGCGCGGGTCCTCGCCGCCCTCGACCATGGCGGCGAGGTAGTACAGGGACGCGTCCGGGTCCGACCCGCGCGTCGCCTTGATCCACGCCGAGATGTAGTCGTAGTGCTGGTCGCCGGCCTTGTCGTAGAGCACGGCCTTGCGCTGCAGCGCGTCCTCGGCGTCACCGAGCGTCACCCGCGGCTCCTGCGCCCGCCCCGCCGTCGTCACCGCCAGCTCGAGCGCGTTCAGCGCCGTGCGCGCGTCACCGCCCGCCCGCACCGCGAGGAACGTGATGACCTCGTCGGGCACGTCGATCCCGTCGCCGGCGCCGCGTTCGAGCGCCCGCCGCAACAGCGCCTCGAGATCGTCCGAGTCGAGCGCCCGCAGCTCGTAGACCTGCGCCCGCGACAGCAGCGCCGAGTTGACCTCGAAGTAGGGGTTCTCGGTCGTCGCCCCGATCAGCGTCACCACGCCGTCCTCGACCGCGGGCAGCAGCGCGTCCTGCTGGGCCTTGTTGAAGCGGTGGATCTCGTCGAGGAAGAAGATCGTGGCGCGGCCGCCACGCCGCCGCTCGGTCGCCCGCGCGATCACCTCGCGCACCTCGGCGCGCCCGGCGTTGACCGCCGACAGCTCCTCGAACGCCGCGCTCGCGTGCTCGGCGGCGAGCCGCGCCAGCGTCGTCTTGCCGGTGCCGGGCGGCCCGTAGAGCACCATCGAGTGCGGGGCGCCGGACTCCAGCGACGTCCGCAGCGCCGACCCCTCGCCGAGCAGGTGCTCCTGCCCGACGAACTCCTCCAGCCGGCGCGGGCGCATGCGCGCGGCCAACGGGCCGTCGAGCGGCTCGTCGGCGGGCTCCTCCTCGGGCGGATCGAACAGACGCTCCACAACGGCGAAGTATGAGGCGTCATGTCGGCTTGCCCGGCGCGCTCACTTCCGGTTAGCTGCGGGGTGCGCGATTCTCACGGACGCTCCGACGGAGGAGGACTCAGCGGTGGCTGGCAATGGCTACGACCCGAACGGCGACGGGAAGCTGACCGAGGAGTTCGTCGAGCAGTGGCGCGGCAACGCCTACGGCTGCTTCTCCTCCGGCCACAAGTTCTGCCGCGAGGTCTGCCCCGTCATGCAGGTCACGCGCAACGAGAACCACACGCCGACGGCGTTCCACGCCAGCATCGTCGCGATGGAGCAGGGCCTCGTCGGGGTCGAGGACGTCGCCGACGACTTCGTCCACTGCACCCAGTGCGGCGCCTGCGAGCTGCGCTGCCCGAACACGCTGATGCTCGGCGACTTCTACCGCAACCGCACGCGCACGGTCGACGTCGTCAAGGCGATGCGCGCGCTGATGGTCGCCACCGGCAACGAGCGCGAGGGCTGGAAGCTGTGGAACGCGCGCCTCGCCGAGCGCCACAACGAGCCGGTCCTCGGCGACGTCGACGTCTCCCAGGAGCACGTCGCCGACTGGGCCGACGGGCTCGACATCCCGGTCGGCGGCGAGGCGATCCTGTTCGTCGACTGCGAGGCGGCCTTCTACCGGACCTCCTACACGCGGGCGTTCGCGCAGCTGCTCCAGATGGCGGGCGTCGAGTTCGGGCTCATGCGCGAGCAGTGGTGCTGCGGCGGCCCGGCCGCCGAGATGGGCTACGTCGACCTCGCGCGCAAGCACGCCGAGCACAACGTCGCCGACTGGCGGGCGGTCGGCGCGAAGCGCATCATCGCCCCCGACCCGCACGACTACATCGCCTTCACCGAGGACTACCCGCGCTACTTCGGCGACGACTACGAGTTCGAGATCGTCCTCGGGGTCGAGCTCGTCAACGACCTCGTCAAGGACGGCAAGATCACGCTGACGCGGCCAGTCGAGCGCACCGTCACCTACCACGACCCGTGCCGGCTCAACAAGCGCAAGGGCGTCCACGCCGCGCCGCGCGAGCTGCTGCGCGCGGTGCCCGGGATCGAGTTCCGCGACGTCGACCACGTCACCCAGTGGTCGTACTGCTCGGGCGGCGGCGGCGGGCTGCCGGTCGAGAAGCCCGAGATCACCGCGGAGATCAGCCGGCGCCGCGTCGCCAAGGCGAACGAGCTGGAGGTCGACACGCTGATCAGCGCCTGCCCGTGGTCGGAGCGGCCGCTGTCCGAGGCGGGCGACGCGGCCGAGCTGGAGGTGATGGACCTCTTCGAGCTCGTCGCGCAGTCCGCCGGCATCGAGGTCGGCGGCCACACGCAGGGCGCGCGGGAGGCGACGTCATGAGCGTCGCGTTCAAGAGCGCGGTCGACGACGCCGTCCTCGACGAGCTGCGCGCGATCACCGGCGACGACGACCGCGTGCTCGACAACCTCAGCTCGCGCGTCAACCGCACGCGCGTCCCGGCGCCGTTCCCCGTCCACCGCTGGGCCGACCACATGCCCGACGTCGCCGTGCTCCCGATCTCCACGGAAGAGGTCTCGGAGGTCGTCAAGCTCGCCAACCGGCTGCGCATCCCGGTCGTCCCGCGCGCCGGCGGCACCGGGCTCGCCGACGGCGCCGTCCCGCTGCGCGGCGGCATCCTCGTCGACGTCAAGCTGATGAACAAGATCCACGAGGTCGACCTCGTGGACCGCACCGTGACCGTCGGGACGGGCATCAACATGCTCAAGCTCAACGAGGAGCTGCGGAGGCACGGCGTCTTCTATCCCGACGACCCGGCGTCCTACCCCTGCTCGCTCGTCGGCGGCCGCATCGGCGCCGGCGGCTGGTCGCTGCTCGGCGCGCGTTTCGGCCACACGCGCGAGAACGTCGTCTCGATGCAGGTCGTCCTCCCGACCGGCGAGATCGCGCAGATCGGCGACGGCGGCGGGCGCAAGCTGCGCAAGTCCTCGACCGGCCTCAACCTCAAGCAGCTGTTCACCGGCCACCAGGGCACGCTGGGGATCTGCACCGAGGCGACGCTCGAGCTCGCGCCGCGCCCGGAGATCGAGTTCGCGGCCTTCTTCGCGTTCGAGGACTACGCGGGCGCCTGGGAGACGACCGGGATCCTCGCCAAGTCCGGGCTGGCGACGCTCGCCGGCGTCGTGCTGTTCGACGAGTGGAAGATCAACTACCTGCGCCGCGACGACGAGGCCTACATCGAGCAGCCGGAGTCCGTGCGCGCGGTCGTCGCGGTCGCGATGTACGGCCGCCGCGTCGAGGTCGAGCCCGCCTCCAAGGTGGTGATGCAGCTCGGCCGCAGCGCCGGCGGCAAGTACCTGGGCGACGAGATCTCGGCCGGCGACTGGGCCTCGCGCCACGACCGCTACGCGATCCCGCTGCACGGCCGCTCCCCCGAGGGCCAGGCGGTCCCGATGTCGTGGCACTGCGAGGACGCGGCGCTCAACTACTCCGTGCTGCCGATGGTGCGCGAGGAGTGGCACGCGATCGTCGCGCGCTACCGCGAGCGCTACGGCATCTTCGACGACTGGGGGATGTTCGCCTACACCAACGGCCCCTACAAGCCGTGGGCGGACTACCTGGTCGAGATCGACGTCGGGATCTGGGAGCAGCGGCTCGACGAGGAGAACTGGAACGCGTGGGTCGACTGCAAGCGCGAGATCGCGGAGGTGTCGCTGAAGTACGGCGGCTCGATCACCGCCTGCCACGGGGCGACGCGGGCGGGCGACGCCGAGCTCGTCCCCACCGAGATGGGCAGCGCGTGGCCCGTGGTCAAGGCGATCAAGCGCGCGCTCGACCCCAACAACGTCATGAACCCCGGCAAGCAGTGCTTCGACGAGGCCTACGAATGAGCATCTTCCGACTGGGCGAGCAGCAGCCGCCCGAGCCGCGCCAGATCAACGACAGCGTCGTGATGCGCTTCGAGCACGTCTACGAGGTCGATCCCTCGCTGATGGAGCTGACCGGGCAGCAGCCGTTCCCGGCCTGGGACACGCAGCGCATCGTCGACGGCCGCTGGGACTACCTGGACTGGATGCACGACCACTTCGCCGACGAGGTGCTGCTCGCGGGCGAGGGGAGCGAAACCACCAAGGAGGAGGAGTGATGGGCGAAAACGGCATGCGCTGGAGCTTCTGCATGCTCCCCGACTATCCGCTGCAGGAGTGCATCGACACGATCAAGACGGCGGACGAGCTCGGCTTCTACGCGGCGTACTCGGTCGACGAGACCTGGCACAAGGACCCGTACACGGTGTTCGCGGCCGCCGCCGACAAGACGGAGCGCATCCGCTTCGGACCCAACGTGACGCACGTCTTCCTGCGCGAGCCGACGCTGATCTGCCAGCAGATCGCCACGCTCGACGAGCTGACCAACGGCCGCATGGAGCTGATCGTCTCGACCGGCAACTTCGGGCTGCTGTCGCAGTACGGGATCGACTGGGAGAGCCAGAAGCCGCTGTCGCGGCTGCGCGAGGCCATCCACGTGATGCGCACGTTCCTGGCCGACGGCGCGATCACGTTCGAGGGCGACTTCTTCAAGTACAACGGCCTCTACACGTTCGCGCGGCCGGTCCAGGACCCGATCCCGATCAAGATGGGCGCCATGAAGGGCCCGCGCTCGTTCCGCACGGCGGGCGAGATCGCCGACGGCGTGCACCACGCGCTCTCCTACTCGCGCGAGGCCTACGACTACATGGCCGAGAAGACCCGCGAGGGCGCCGAGAAGGCCGGCCGCGAGGTCAGCGACCTCGACCTCGGCGCGTGGACGGTGACCGTCGTGTCCGACGACTCCGAGGCGGCGAAGCGCGCGGCGCGCATCCTCGTGGCGTTCTACATCTCCTCGATGCCGCCCGAGCAGCTCGCGCGCCACGGGATCGAGGCCTCGGAGCTGCAGCCGGTGGTCGACGCGCTCGGCGCGGGCGACATCCCGAAGGCGGTCGAGCTGTTCAAGCCCGAGTACTCCGAGAAGCTCTCGCTCGCGGGCACGCCCGAGGAGTGCGTGGAAAAGATCAAGTCCAACATGGAGCCGACTGGCGTGAACCACATGATCCTCGCGCTCGCCGACCCCGCGATCGTGAAGCTGTTCTCGGGTGAGGAGGTCGCGAACGTGCCGGACATGCGCGGCCAGCTCAAGCTCGTGGCCGAGCGCATGATGCCCGCGTTCGCGGGGGCGACCGCGTAGAGCTCGCCCTCTTCGCGCTCTGGTGCTTCCTGGTCGCCTTCGCGGGCGGCCTCGTCGGGCTCGTGCTCGGCAACATCCGCCTGCCCGCGACGCTCGTCGTCGCGGGCTCGGCGGCGTCGGGCGGCGGCGCCAACCTCGCGATCTCGGCGATCGCGGCGCTCACCGCGGCCACCGTGCACATCCGCCACGGGCGAATCAACTGGCGGCTGGTGGCGTGGATGGGGCCGCCGTCGGTCGTCGGCGCGGTGGCGGGCGGCTACCTGGCCGGCGCGATCCCGGAGTGGCTGCTGCTGACCGTGATCGCCGTCGTGCTGATCCAGTCGGCGGTCGAGCTGCTGCGCAACCCGCCGAAGCCGGCCGGCGCCGACGGCGGCGAGCTCGACGTGCGCGCCGCCGTGCTCAGCGGCGCGGTCATCGGCGTGCTCGGCGGCCTCGTCGGCTTGATCCTCGGCTCGCTGCGGATGCCGGCGCTGCTGCGCTGGGTCGGCGAGACGCCGCAGCGGGCGGTCGGCACCAACGTCACCGTCGGCGTGCTGGTGGGCGTCGCGGGCTCGCTCGCCCACCTGCCCAACGCGGCGCCGGACCTCGACGCGATCGCGGTCGGCGGTGCCGCGTCGGTCCCGGGCGCCCTGCTCGGCTCGCGCCTCACGGGGCGGCTCTCGGAGGAGGCGCTGATCCGCGCGATCGCCGTCGTGCTGCTGGTGGCCGCGGCGGGTTGCATCGCGCAGGCCGTAACCTGATCCGGTCCATGGACCTGCAGGAGGAGACCGCCGACGTCCTCGGCAACCTGATCCGCTTCAACACGGTCAACCCGCCCGGCGACGAGCGGGACTGTCAGGAGTGGCTGAAGGCCTATCTCGAGGAGGCGGGCTTCGAGTGCGAGCTGGCCGGGACGTCGGACGAGCGGCCGAACCTCGTGGCGCGGCTACCCGGCGAGGCCGACGGCCCTGTCCTCGGCTACCTCTCGCACGTCGACACCGTGCTCGCGTCGCCCGAGGACTGGTCGCGCGACCCGTGGTCGGGCGAGCTGCACGACGGCTTCGTCTGGGGCCGCGGCGCGCTCGACATGAAGTCCCAGACCGCCGCCGAGGTCGTGGCCGGCGCGGCGCTGGCGCGCGAGGGCTGGCGGCCGCCGCGCGGCGAGCTGAAGATCATCTCGGTCGCCGACGAGGAGGTCGGCGGTCTGGTCGGCGCGCAGTGGCTGACCCAGGAGCGCCCCGACCTCGCGCGCGTCGACATGCTGCTCAACGAGGGCGCCGGCCCTGTCATCCCCTACGACGGCCGCCGCCTCTACGGCGTCTGCTGCGCGGAGAAGGGGACGTTCCGCTTCGTCGTGCGCGCGGGAGGCCGCGCCGGGCATGCGTCGGTCCCGGCGCTCGCCGACAACGCGCTGCTCAAGTTGCTGCCGTACGTCGCGCGCCTGGGCGAGGCGCCGGTCACGCACGACCTCACCGACCCGCCGCGCGCGTTCCTGTCCGCGGTCGGGCTCGACCCGGCCGACCCCGACGGCGCGCTCGCGACCCTGCGCGACGACGACGAGCGGCTCGCGGCGATGATCGAGCCGACCTTCGGCGTCACCTACGCGCCGACCATCATCGAGGCGTCGACCAAGATCAACGTGATCCCCGCCCGCGCGGAGCTCAAGGTCGACTGCCGGGTGCCGGCCGGGATGGGCGCCGAGGAGACGATGGCCCGCGTGCGCGAGGCGCTCGGCGACACCGACGGCGTCGAGGTCGAGTTCCTCGAGGAGGTCATCGGCAACAGCTCGCCGGTCGAGTCGCCGCTGATGGACGCGATCCGCGACTGGGTCGGCGAGGCCGAGCCGGGCGCCGAGGCGGTGCCGACGGTGCTGCCCGCCTTCACCGACTCGCGCTGGTTCCGCAACGCGTTCCCCGACTGCGTCGCCTACGGCTTCTTCCCCCACAAGCACATGACGCTGTACGACACGTGGCCGCTGATCCACGGGGCCGACGAGCGGATCGACGTCCGCGACCTCGGCTTCGCCGCGCGCTTCTTCCACGAGCTGCCGAGGAGGCTGCTGGCATGACGGAACCGGACAAGCTCCGCCTCGGCGGCATGGCGCTGCGCAACGGGCTGCTCGTGCACGGGCCGACCCACTGGGCCGCGGCCGTGCGCACGCGCGACGGCGAGGTGAAGGCGGCGTCGGGCAAGAAGCCGCGGCTGCGCGCCGCCGACGGCGTGCCGGGCGTGCGCGGCGTCGCGCGGCTCGGCGAGGCGATGGCGGTGATCCCGCTCGTCAAGCGCGGGCTGCCGGAGGCGAAGATGCCGTTCCAGGACGTCTCCGTGCTGACTGTGGCGGCGGGCGCCACGGTGACCGGCGCGCTGGCCAGGAAGCGGCTCGGCGGGATGGGCGGCGAGACGATCGCGGCGCTCGTGTCGGTCGCGCCGGCGCTGTTCGCCCTGCGCGGCGGCGAGCTCGCCCAGTACCACGGCGTCGAGCACAAGGCGATCGCCGCCTACGAGCAGGACGCCGACGACGCGCGCGACACGTCGAAGGAGCACGAGCGCTGCGGCTCGCACCTCGTCGCGCCGCTGCTCGCCTCCAACCTGGCCGGCACCGTGCTGCTGCGGCGCACGCTCGAGAAGCCGGGCCCGGTGGCGGGCGGAGCGGTGGCGCTCGCCTCGACCGCGGTGGCCGTCGAGGTCTTCGCGTGGTGCGAGCGCAACAGCGAGACGAAGCTCGCGCAGGCGTTGCGCAAGCCGGGCTTCGAGATCCAGCGCCTGATCGGCACGCGCGAGCCGGACGAGCGCCAGCTCGAGGTCGGGCGCGCCGCGCTGGCCGAGATCCTGCGCGTCGAGACGTAGAACTAAGGTCCACGCCGCATTGTGGTGGGGCGTAGGCTGCGCTAAACCTGCTGGGTAACCACCGGCAGGGAGGCCACCGCTGTTCACGCTGCTCGCTCAGTCCGCCCAACAGGTCCCGGTTCCGGAGTCACCCGCGTGGTACTCCTGGGACTCGATCTCGACCTGGCTGCAGACCTGGGCCCCGATCATCTTCATGGGGCTGCTCGTCTTCTTCATCTGGCGCACCCTGCGCCTGATGCCGCGGACGAAGCCGACCGAGATCAAGCCTGAGGCGAAGGGCGCGATCGGCTGGGCCGAGGTGGCCGGCGCCGACGAGGCGAAGGCGGAGCTCCAGGAGGTCGTCGAGTTCCTGCGCGACCCGGCGCGCTTCAAGCGCCTCGGGGCGACAGTGCCGCGCGGCATCCTGCTGCACGGCCCGCCCGGCACCGGCAAGACGCTGCTGGCCAAGGCGGTCGCCCACGAGGCGGGAGCGAACTTCTTCTCGCAGTCGGCGGCGGCGTTCGTCGAGATGTTCGCGGGGCTGGGCGCGGCGCGCATCCGGCGTCTGTTCAAGATCGCGCGCGACAACAAGCCGGCGATCATCTTCATCGACGAGATCGACGCCGTCGGCGGCGAGCGCGGGTCGGACAACAACTCCGAGCGCGAGCAGACGCTCAATCAGCTGCTCGTCGAGATGGACGGCTTCGGCAACACCAACGACGTCGTCGTCATCGCCGCCTCGAACCTGCTCGAGAAGCTCGACTCCGCGCTGCTGCGCCCGGGTCGCTTCGATCGCCAGATCTTCGTCTCGCCGCCCGACGTGGCGGGCCGCGAGGAGATCATGAAGGTGCACACGCGCGGCAAGCCGCTCGGCAACGTCGACCTGTCCATGATCGCGCGCCAGACGTCGGGCCTGACCGGCGCCGACCTCGCGAACCTCTGCAACGAGGCGGCGATCTTCGCGGCGCGCCAGAACCGTGAGTTCATCGCCCACGCCGACTTCGACTCGGCGCTCGAGCGGGTCGTGGCCGGCATGCAGTCGCGGCGTACCTTGAACGACCACGAGCGCCGGGTGGTCGCGTTCCACGAGGCCGGCCACGCGCTGTGCGCGGAGCTGCTGCCGGGCGTCGACCGCGTGCACAAGATCTCGATCGTGCCGCGCGGGCGGGCGCTGGGCTACACGCTCAACCTCCCGGAAGAGGACCGCTACCTCAAGACGCGCGAGGAGCTGATCGACTACATGACCGTGCTGCTCGGCGGACGCGCGGCGGAGGAGATCGTGTTCGGCGCCATCACCACCGGCGCCTCCGACGACCTCTTGCGCGTCGCCGAGATCTCGCGCTCGATGGTGCACGACTACGCGATGGGCACGACGATCACGTCGCGCCGGGTCTCGCACGAGGGCGGCCTGGTCTCCGACCGCACGCGCGAGCTGCGCGACGAGGAGCAGCAGCACCTGACCGACGAGGCGCTGCGCGGCGCCGCGAAGCTGATCCTCGAGCACCGCGACAAGCTCGACGAGCTCGCGCGCGAGCTGCTCGAGAACGAGGTCCTCGAGCGCGACGACATCGAGCGGATCATGTCCGGCACCCCGCGCTTCGCACGCGCGCCGGGCCAAGGCCTGCGCGTCGTGGCGATCGAGGCGACCCCGAAGGAGGAGTCGGGCTAGGCCGACTCGGGCTGCATCGCCCCGTGGTAGACGGCCTCGACGTTGTTCCCGTCGGGGTCGAGGGCGAAGGCGCCGTAGTAGTTCTGGTGGTAGTGGGGGCGCGGGCCGGGCTCGCCGTTGTCTGTTGCGCCCGCCGCCAGCGCGGCGGCATGGAAGGCCTGGACCTGCTGCTCGGAGTCGGCGCGGAACGCGACGTGGCTCGCCGCCGTCGGGCCGTCGGCGGGCGCGAGCCAGAAGTCCGGCATGCGCGCGCCCATGCCGACCACGCCGGGCGCCGGCTCGAGCAGCACCCGGTAGCCGAGCGGCTCGAGCGCCTGCTCGTAGAACGCGCGGCTGGCCGCCGGGTCGGCGACGTGGAGCTTGAGGTGGTCGATCATCTGCTGCGCGAGCCTACCGGCGCATGCGCGGCGAGCGGGCGCCCGGGCGGCGGGCGCTGCGGCGGGCGAGCTGCTGCCGGCGCGCGATCGCCTCGAACTCCTCGAGCGACTCGCCGGCGCCGACCGCGACGCACGTCAGCGGCGAGTCGGCGATCCGGGTCGGCATCGACGTCTCCTTCTCGAGCCGCTCGGCCAGCCCGTGCAGCAGCGCGCCGCCGCCGGCCAGCAGGATCCCCTGGGTGAGGATGTCGGCGGAGAGCTCCGGCGGCGTCTGGTCGAGCGTCTCGCGGACCGCGTCGACGATCACCTGCACCGACTCGGCGAGCGCCGCGCGGATGTCGTCGGAGTCGAGCATCACCGTCCGCGGCAGCCCTGACAGCAGCTCGCGGCCGCGCACCTCGACCTCCACGGTCTGCGGCATCGGGAAGGCGGAGCCGGCCTGGATCTTGATCTCCTCCGCGCTCGGCTGGCCGATGGCCAGGTTCGCGTGGCGGCGGACGTAGGCCATGATCGCCTCGTCGAGGTCGTAGCCGGCGACGCGCAGCGACGTCTCGACCACGATCTCGCCCATCGAGATCACCGCGACCTCGGACGTGCCGCCGCCGATGTCGACGACCATGTGGCCGGTCGGCTCGGCGATCTCCAGCCCCGCGCCGATCGCCGCCGCGATCGGCTCCTCGATCAGCGCGACCTGGCGCGCGCCGGCGCTCAGGCACGCCTCCTCGACCGCGCGCGTCTCCACCTCGGTGACGCCGCTGGGCACGCACATGACCACGCGCGGCCGCGACCAGCGGCTGGCCTGCGCCTTGCGCATGAAGTAGCGCAGCATCTGCTCGGTGACCTCGAAGTCGGCGATCACGCCGTGGCGCAGCGGGCGGGTGGCGGAGATCGTGGCCGGCGTGCGGCCGATCATCCGGTGCGCCTCGTCGCCGACGGCGTAGACCTCGCCGCGGTCGGCGTCGACCGCGATCACCGACGGCTCGGAGACGACGATGCCGCGGCCGCGCTCGAACACGAGCGTGTTGGCGGTACCGAGGTCGACCGCGAGGTCGCGGTTGCCGAACGGCATCAGCCGACCACCAGCTCGTAGGCGCGGTGCTCGACGGTGATGCGCTCCATGCCCTCGTCGCGCACCTCGCCGTCAACGTTGAACTCGGTGCCCGCCGGCAGCCCGACCTCGACCACGCTGCCGCGCGCGTGGCAGACGTCGCGCTGCTCGACGATCGTGCCGCGGCGGAGGCCCCAGGCGCGCCTGGCCAGGCCGAGCCGCGAGCCGGCGGGGAGGATGGCGGCGTCGAGCACGCCGTCCTCGGGGTCGGCGGCGTCGATCTCCGCGCCGCCGCCGAACGCGCCGGTGACGGCCACGATCGCCTGCCACGCCTTGCCGTCGAACACCTCCTCGCCGCCCGCGCACACCGTGCAGTGCAGCGGCTGCTCGGTGACGGCCGCCCGCAGCGCCCCGAGCGGGTAGGCGAGCGGGCCGAGGAACGACTTGAGCGGTTGGGCGCGGCGGGCGGCGGCGGAGGCGAGCCCGGCGCTGGCGACGTTGACGAACGGTCGTCCGTCGGCGAGGCGGCCGAGCTCCATCGCCCGCAGCACGGTGCCAGTCGCGGCGAGGTCGCACGCCTCGTCGGGGTCGGTCGGCAGGTCGGACGCGCGGGCGAAGTCGTTGGCGGTGCCGGTGGCGATGACCGCGAGCGGGACGCCGAGGCGGCCCGCCAGCTCCGCCACCGAGCCGACCGTCCCGTCGCCGCCGGCCACGGCGACGCGCTCCGGCTCCCAGGCGGCGACGCCGTCCAGGTCCTCCGGCTCGCAGCCGCAGGCACGGACCTCAGCGCCGTGACGGCGCATCCTGCCCGCGAGCGGCTCCATGTCGAGGCCTCCTCCGGAGGCCGCGTTGGCGATCAGCGCGATGCGCACGCGAGCCCAGGCTACCGGCGCGGTCCGTCTAGACTCCGCGCCATGTTCGGGCGCATCGACCACGTCGGCCTCGCGGTGAGCGACCTCGAGGAGGCGATCGACCTCCACGTCAACGTCTACGGGCTCGCGCTCGTGCACCGCGAGACGGTCGCCGAGCAGGGCGTCGAGGCGGTGCTGCTCGACGTCGGCGAGAACCACGTCGAGCTGCTCGCGCCGCTGCACGAGGACACGCCGGTTGGCAAGTTCCTCGCCAAGCGCGGCCCCGGGCTGCACCACGTCGCCTACCAGGTCGACGACATCGAGGCCACGCTGCGGACGCTCCGCGACCAGGGGCTGCGGCTGATCGACGAGTCGCCGCGGACCGGGATCCGGCGGTCGCAGGTGGCGTTCCTGCATCCTTCCGCGTCAGGTGGTGTGTTGACCGAGATCGTCCAGCCCGCGGAGGTCCACGTACATGGCTGATCCCGCCCGCAAGATCGCGATCGGCTTCGCCGGCGGGCAGGTGCTCGCGCTGCGCCTGCCAGAGGAGCAGCTCAAGACGCTCAACGGCGTGCTGCGCGAGGGCAAGGAGCGCTGGCACGAGGTCGAGGCCGCGGACGGTGCCGTGCTGGTCGACGTCGGGCAGGTCGTCTACCTGCGCGTCGAGTCCGACGAGCACCGCGTCGGCTTCTGAGCACCGACGCCAAGCAGTCCCTGCGGGTCCGGGCCAACGCGCTCGACCTGGCGCTCTACAAGCGGGTCCGCAACCTCGCGCGGACGCCCGAGAGCGTGCGCTGGGTGCGCCACTACTCGTCGCTGGGCGAGCACGGGATGGTGTGGCTCGGCCTCGGGCTGCTGGGCGCCGCGCTCGACAGGCCCGCGCGCCCGCGCTGGATCCGCGCCACCGCGGTGGTCGGCTGCGCGTACCTGACCTCGAGCTCGATCAAGTGGTCGATCGGGCGGCCGCGGCCGGTCGTCGAGGATCTGCCGCACCTGATGGCGACGCCGACCGGCCTGTCGTTCCCGTCCTCGCACTCGACGTCGTCGTTCGCGGCGGCGCGCGCGTTCACGGGGCTGCTGCCGGGCGGGCCGCTGTACTGCGCGGCGACGGCGATGGCGCTGTCGCGCCTCTATCTCGGCGTCCACTACCCGTCGGACGTGGCCGCGGGCGCCGGCCTCGGGACGCTCCTGGGGAGCTTCGGCCGATGATGAAGGTCGGGATCGTGGGGATGCCCAACGCGGGCAAGTCCTCGCTCTTCAACGCGCTGTCGCGCGCGGGGGCGCAGGCGGCGAACTACCCGTTCACGACGATCGAGCCGAACGTGGCGGTGGTGGGCGTCGCGGACGAGCGGCTCGACGAGGTGGCGCGGATCGTCCGGTCGTCGAACGTCGTGCCGGACACGATCGAGTTCCACGACATCGCCGGGCTGGTGGCGGGCGCGCACAAGGGCGAAGGCCTCGGCAACCAGTTCCTGGCCAACATCCGCGAGACCGACGCGCTGCTGCACGTCGTGCGCGCGCACGACGACCCGAACGTGATCCACCCCGAGGGGCGCGTCGACCCGTCGGCGGACATGGACACGATCGAGACCGAGCTGATCTACGCCGACCTCGAGCAGGCCGAGCGGCGGCACGTGCGGGTGGTGCGCGAGGCGCGCGGCGGGAACCGGGCGGCGGTCGCGGAGGAGAAGTGGCTGCTCGCGGTGATCGGGGCACTGCAGGCCGGCCGCCCGGTGCGCTCGGTGCCGGTGCCGGAGGACGCGCCGAACGCGGCGCGCGACCTCGGAGCGCTGACCGCGAAGCCGGTGTTGTACGTCGCGAACGTGTCCGAGGGCGACGACGACGTCCCCGCGGTGGTGAGCGAGCACGCCGCCGGCCACGACGCCGCGGCGGTCGCCATCTCCTCACGGCTCGAGGCCGAGCTGTCCGAGCTCGACGACGACGAGGCGGCGACGATGCGCGAGGAGCTCGGCATCTCCGAGTCCGGCCTCCAGCGCGTCGTCCACGGCGCGTTCTCGCTCCTGCACCTGATCGCGTTCTTCACCGCGGGCGAGGACAAGCCGGCCCAGTCCTGGCACCTGCGCCGCGGCCTCTCGGCCTGGCACGCCGCGGGAGAGATCCACTCCGACATCCAGCGCGGCTTCGTCCGCGCCGAGGTGATCGCCTGGGACGCCCTGGTCGAGGCCGGCGGCTACGCGCCCGCCCGCGAGCGAGGCGTCCTCCGCCTCGAGGGCCGCGACTACGCGATGCAGGACGGCGACGTGATCACCGTCAAGTTCACGCCATAATCGCCCGCGATGGAGGAGGTTTCCGGCCGCGTTCTCGTCGTCGCCGAGGGCGGGCACGAGCCGCTCGTCCGCGCGCTGGCCGCCGACGGGCACGAGGTCGATGCGCGGCTGCCCGCGGAGGCGCTCGGGCCGCCGCCTGACGTCATCGTCGTCGTGCGGGCCGACCCGGCGGCCGCGGTGCTGGCCGCGCTCGAGCGGCGCGCGCGGCTGCCGATCTCGCCGGTGATCGTGCTGAGCGGGGCGGCGCCGGCCAAGGTGCGGGCGTCGCTGCTGCGCTCCGGCGCGCACACCTGCCTGCAGGACCCGGTCGACCCCGGAGAGCTGCTCGCGGCCGTGGGGGCGGCGCTGGCCGTCAAGCGCAGCCGCGACGCCGACCCCGACCCGAAGGGCCTCACCGATCCCGTCACCGGACTCGGCAACCGCCGCCTCGGCGAGCGCGAGCTCGACCTCTTCGTCGCCCGCTCGACCCGGCACGGCCACGCGCTCTCGCTGGTCGAGGCGGGACTCGACCAGTTCGACGCGCTGCCCCCCGAGGCCACGCACGCGGTCCTCCACGACGCCGGCGCGCGGCTCGCGCGCACGCTCCGCAGCGGCGACGTGATCGTCCGCTGGGACCGCGACGTGTTCCTGATGATGCTCCCGGACACCGACCGCGAGGGCACGCACCGCGCCGCGCAGCGCCTCCGCCGCTGCATCTCCGCCGCGCCGTTCACGGTCGGCGTCGACACCGTCGAGATGACCGCCTCGGTCGGCTGGGCGGGCTGGCTGGGCGAGGACCCGCGCGAGTTCAAGCTGCGCGTCGACCGCTGGCTGCGCGAGGCGCGCGAGGCCGGCGGCGACGCCGTGCGCCCGGCCTGAACCGGGCAAACGGCGCCGAGCGTGTCACAACGCCGCGACGATCCGGTCGTGGCCGAGACCTGCGTGCTCGCTCACGCGCGCGACGGCCGCACGCGAGTCGGCGGCGAAGAAGTAGAAGCAGATCTCGTCCTCGGGGACGAGCATCCACTCGACGAAACGCACCGCCGGTCCTGCCCGTCCGGCGTCGACCGCCGCGGCGCGGGCCATCCCCGCCCGCGCCGCGCACTCGGCTGTCGTCGCGCCTCCCACGAAGGCCTCGACGAGGTAGAGCTGCATCGCCGCGGCCGGTCAGACCTGCGGGTGGGCGAGGCGCCCGGCACGGCGCCGCGACTGGCCGGTGAAGCCGGCGCCAGCGACCGCGACGAGCAGCGCGCTGCCCGAGAGGATGAGCGCGAGCGTCTGGTCGCCGCCGGACTGGACCTCGTGGACAACGGTCTGCGGCTCCGCGGTGACGGCGCCACGGCTGCCGTTGCTGCCCGGGTGCCCAGGCGGGTCGAAGGCGGGCCGAGCGAGCGCGGTCGAGGGGGTCGTGGCCAGAGCCGCTGTGGCGCAGGCGAGGGCGAACGACCGCGTGATGGGTCGCTGGACGTACATGAGGAACCTCCGGTGCCGCTGTGGGCGGTTGGATCCGCGGGGCGTTGGTCGGTGGTCGCGGATCGGTGTGCGACGGAAGCTATGCCTCGCCTGCCGCGCGCGAAAGTGGGGGAACCCACATGCTTTAGGCGGCGGGCAGGCGCCGCGCCAGCTCGGTGCGCGAACGCACGCCCAGCTTGCGGTAGACGCGCGTGAGGTTCGCCTCGACGGTGCGCTCGGAGACGAACAGCTCCCCCGCGATCTCGCGGTTCGAGCGCCCGGCCGCGGCAAGCTCGGCGATGCTGCACTCGGTCGGCGTCAGCCCGGCGTGGTCGCCCGGCCGGCGCCCGCCGAGCCGCGCCGCCTCGGCGCGAGCGCGCTCCGCCCATCGTGCCGCGCCCATCGCCTCGAAGGCCGACTCGGCCTCCGCGAGCGAGGCCCGCGCCGCTGCGCGCTGCTTGGCGCGGCGCTGCGTGCTCCCGAGCGCGAGCTCGCTGCGCGCCAGCGCGAACGGCATGTCGAGCGCGCGGTGCTGCTCGACCGCGCCCGCAAGCTCGCGCAGCGCGCCGTCCGTTTCGCCGTCGGCCGCCAGCAGCAGTCCGCGGCAGCGAGCCGCGGCGGCGCGCAGCCACGGCCACCGCGCGGCCACGTCGAGCTCGGCCACGAGCGCGCGCGCCCGCTCGACGTCGCCGAGCATGAGCAGCGCGTCGATCGCCTCCGCGTGAACGGGGACCACCCCCAGCTCGCCGACCTCGCCCTCGCGCAGCAGGGCGACCACGGGCTCGAGCGCGGCCCACGCCTCGCCCGCCTCTCCAACGGAGAGCGCGAGGTGCCCGAGCGCCCATCGATTCTGGGCCGCGGCGAAGCGGTGCTCGGCCCGCTCGGCGATGGCCAGGCCCTCCTCGGCGGCCGCGCGGCCTCCGTCGCCCGCACCGAGGTGCGCCTCGGCGAGCGCCTGGACGAAGAGGAGCACGGTCCGCTCGGTCCGCTGCTCGGTCTGCTCCGACGCGGCCAGCCCGCGGATCGCCAGCTCGCGCGCTTCGTGGAAGCGACCGGCGCGCGACTCAAGCTCGCTGAGCGCGAACAGCAGGCCGGTGCTGAGCGGATCGCCGCCCGCCGCCTGGGCCTGCGCCAGCGCGTGCCGCAGCCGCTCGCGCCCGGCCGCAAGCTCGCCTTGGTACATCAGCAGCAGCCCGGCCACCGCGCTCGGCGAGTCGTCGATCGAGGCCACCCCGGGCGCGCCCTCGAACGCCAGCGCGCGCTCAATCGCCGGACCGGCCTCGGCCCAGCGGCCGCGCAGCGCCTGGATGCACGCCAGGTTGGCGAGCGCCCGCGCCGCTGAGTCCCGCCCCTCGGAGGCATCCGCGAGCTCCGCGGCGGCCGCGGCGTGCCGCTCGGCCTCCCGCAGCTCGGCCCGCAGCAGGTGCGTGAGCGCGAGCCGCCGCAGGACGACGACGCGCGCGGAGGGGTCCCCGCCCGCCTCGCGCAGCGCCTGCTCGGCCAGGTCGCGCGCGTCGAGGATGCTGCCGTCGTAGGTGGCGAGCATCGCGAGGCGCACGAGCACCGAGGCGCGCTGGGCGGGCTCGGCCAGCTCGAGCGCGTCGCGAAGCAATCGCTCCGCGCGCCCGGTGTCGCCGGCGGCGAACGCGAGGTCGGAGCCCTCGAGGGACAGCGCGGCACGTTCGGCCGCAGGCTCGTGAGGCGCGAGCCGGAGTGCGTGCTCGGCGAGCTGCAGCGCGGCGTCGGGCGCGCCCCGTGCCCCAGCGCGACGGGCCGCCTCGGCCACGACTCGGGAAGCGTCGCGGTCGGGCGCCTCTGCGGCGACCGCGACGTGCAGCGCGCGTTGCTCGAAGTCGTCGACCAGGTCGGCGAGGCGGCCGTGCAGGACGCGGCGGCGGTCGGGCCGCAGACGCGAGGCGGCGACGGAGCCGAAGAGGGGATGCGCCAGCCGCAGGCGGTCGTCCTCGAGCTGGAGCAAGCCGCGCTCCAGCGCCTCCTCGAGTCCGCCCGGCGCCTCCTCCGCGATCGCGGCAACGACGGCCGGCCGCGGCTCCGCCAGCGCTGCCACGGCGGCGAGCGCCATCTGCGCTGCCGGCGAGAGTGCGCCGAGCCGCTCGCTGACCACCCCCTCCAGCGTCGCCGGCTCCGGAAGCGCCGCCGTAGGAGCGAGCCTGCCCTCGTGGCGCATGAGCGCGCGCCCGAGCTCGAGCCCGTACAGCGGGTTGCCCGCCGCGGCGGCGTGGACGCGCAGCAGCAGCGGCCGCGCCAGCCGCAGGCCAAGCCGCTCCGCGAGCAGCGTGTGCATGTCGGTCGGGCCGAGCGGCGCGAGTCGCACCCGCAATACGCGTGCGCCGTCCCAGGCGTCGAGCCCCAGCGGCAACCGGCCCGGGCGGTCGCTCCGCCGGGCCAGCAGCGCGAGTAGCGGTTCGCGGGCCAGCCGGCGCAGTGCGAACGTGAGCGCGCGCGCCGAGTCCGCGTCGAGCCACTGCACGTCGTCGATCGCGAGCCCCACCGGCTGCGCCTCGCTCAGCGCCTGGAGCGCCCCCAGCGTGGCCACCGCGATGGTCCGGCGGTCGGGCCCGCCCCCGTCGGGATCCGCAAGCAGCAGCGCGACCTCGAGCGCGCGCCGCTGCGGGCGAGGCAGCACTTCGAGGGCCGGTAGCTCCGGCCGCAGCAGGTCACCGAGCGCCGCGTAGGAGAGCGTCCGCTCGGCCTCCGACGGACGCGCCTCAAGCAAGCGCAGCCCGCGCTCGCGCGCTGCCGCGACCGCGAGCTGCCAGAGGGCGCTCTTGCCGATGCCCGCCTCGCCCTCGATCGCGAGCGCGGCGCCACCCGCGGCGAGGAGCTCGAGGCTCTCGAGCGCCGCCGCCAGCTCCTGCTCTCGGCCGACCAGAGTGGCACCCATGCGCTGGGTCGACCGTACCCGGATCCAAAGCGTCGGGGTAGGGGTCAGGCCTCCTCGGCCAGCTTCTGCAGCCGCTCGGACAGCCGGTTCATGCCGTGCTCTGAGGCGGCCTTCGCTCCGCCCGCCCAGTCCGTCTCGCGGTCCTCCACCGCGTCGAGCTCCACCTCGACCAGCGTGGCGATCTCGCGGAACGAGCGCAGCTCGTCGGCCTGCTCGATCAGGGCCCGCCGCACCGACGGCTTCTCGCGGATCGCGCCGAGGATCGCGTGCTCCAGGTCGCCCTTGCGCTGGAGGATGTCCGCCGCCGTCTTCGCCCCGATGCCCTTCGCGCCCGGCAGGCCGTCCGACGGGTCGCCGCGCAGCGCGATGAAGTCCGGCACCTGCTCGGGCCCGATCCCGTAGCGCTCGCGCACCTCGTCGGGCCCCATCTCGGTGAAGCCCTTGCGCGCCTGCTGCATGAGGATGTGGACGTTCTCGGTCGCGCACTGGAAGAGGTCGCGGTCGCCGGTGAAGATCAGCGCCTTCCCGCCCGCCCGCTCCTCGGCCAGCGCGAGCGAGTGCAGGAGGTCGTCGGCCTCGAGCCCGGAGTGGTCGAGCACCGTCCACCCGAGCGCCTCGTACAAGTCAGGCGCCTTCGCCCACTGCGACGCCAGCCCGTCCGGCATCGGCGGGCGGTCGGCGTGGTAGGCCGGGAACGCCTCGGTGCGGTAGTCGGCCGCCTCGGCGCCGAAGCACATGACGATCGCCCGCGGCGCGTGCTCCTCGATCACCTGCAGCGTCACGTTGACCGAGCCGAGCAGCGCGTTCGTCGGCTGCCCGTCCGGCCCCGTGATCGAGTCGGGCAGGGCGTAGAACGCGCGGTAGAGCAGGTGCGGGGCGTCGGCGACGAGCAGAGGTCCGGCCATCTTGCGCAACCTATAGTGCCGCGGCATGACGACGATCACCGGACTCGAGCAGCTCAAGGAGGCCGAGGGCAAGGACCTCGGGACCAGCGACTGGCACGAGGTCACGCAGAAGGACATCGACACGTTCGCCGACGTCACCGGCGATCACCAGTGGATCCACGTCGATCCCGAGCGCGCCAAGGACACGCCGTTCGGCGGGACGATCGCCCACGGCTACTACACGCTCTCGCTGGCGCCCCGCTTCTCCGAGCAGATCCTCAAGTTCGAAGGTTTCGCCTTCGGCGTCAACTACGGCCTCAACAAGGTCCGCTTCCCGGCCCCGCTGCCGGTCGGCGGCAAGGTCCGCATGAGCGCGAAGCTCGCCGGTGTCGAGCCGATCCAGGGCGGCGCCCAGGTGACGCTCGAGCTGACCTTCGAGCACGAGGGCACCGACAAGCCGGTGTGCGTCGCGGAGTCGCTCGCGCGGCTCTACGAAGGCTGAGCCAGCAGGCCCGGCAGCTCGGCCATGTCGGTGAAGACGCGCGCGCCGTCGAGCTGCTCGGCGGGCGTCACCCCGGCGTAGCCGAACACCGTCATGCCCGCGGCGAGCGCGCCGGCCACGCCGGCCGGCGAGTCCTCCACCACCGCGGTCGTCGCCGGCTCCCAGCCCATCGAGGTCGCCGCGTGGAGGAAGAGGTCGGGCGCCGGCTTGCCGTGCTCGACCTCGGTGGCGCTGAAGATGCGGCCGTCGAAGCGCTCCAGCAGCCCGGTGTGCCCGAGCGTGAAGCGGATCTTCGTGTGCGAGCCGCTCGAGGCGACGCAGACCGGGAGCGGGATCGCGTCGAGCGCATCCTCGACCCCCGCGACCGGGTGCAGCTCCTCCTCGAAGGCGGCGAACATCGCCTCGCGGTACTGCAGCCGGAACTCCTCGGTGATCGTGGTGCCGCGCTCCGCCGCCCACGCCTGGATCGTCTTCCACGACCGGCCGAGGAACGCCTCGATCGACTGCTCGGGCGTCAGCGGCAGCCCGATCCCGGTCAGCAGCCCCGCGAGCACGCGGTTGGAGATCGCCTCGGAGTCGACGAGGACCCCGTCGCAATCGAAGATGACGGCCCTGAATCAGCGAGACGCCGGACGGTCGGGCCGTGCTCGTCGTGGTACCGGAGCCGGTACACGCCCGCCACGGTCACGTTGTAGCCGTAGCGCCCGCCGCGCCGCACGCGCGCCACGCCGACCGTCACCCACTTGCCGCCCACACGCCGCTGCACCTGCGCGCGACCGCTCTTGAGCACCGGCAGCACGCGGCCGCTCAGCCGGGCCACGGTGTGGGCGCGGAGCCAGGCCGCGGAGCCGAACGGGTCGGTCCCGCCCGTCGGTGGCCCGTCGGGCTCGGCCGGCGGCTCCGCACCGGTCGAGATCGACGTGAAGAACGCCCACGTGTCGAACAGCCCGAGCCGCGCCCGCAGCTGGCCGCCGGTCACGAGCGTGCGCCCGCGCGAGCCGATCACCTCGGCCTCGACGATCCGCGGCGAGCGCCCGCGCTGCAGCACCTCGATGCCGCGGAACTTGCCCTTCACCAGCGAGCCGAGCCTGCGGTCGGCCGACGCGAGCGACATCCGGATCGGCCCCCAGCGGTGGCGCGGCGACGCGTCGTCATAGGGGTCGTCGACGGACTTGAGCCACGACCGCGGCTCGTTGCCGAGCGGCGTGTTCTCGACGTCCTCGGTGCGCCCGCCCGAGGTGGAGAAGAAGTAGGTGGTGACCGGCACGCCGTTGAAGGTGACGACCTCGCCGCGCGTCTGCGCGATCGCCTCGTCCGTCGAGGCGACCTCGGCCGCCACGCCGCCGTAGACCTGCGAGCGCGTGTCCGGATAGACGTCGAAGCCCGCGCCTGGCTTCAACGACGTCACCGCGTACGTCCGTGCCGCCACGGCCTGCGCCTTCAGCGCCTCGATCGGCCACGACGGCGGCGACTCGTCCGGCACCACGCCCCGCAGGTACGTGTCCAGCGTCACCGAGTTGATGGCGTCGACGCCGGAGAACGCGCCCGGCGAGAAGTCGATCGCGCCGCGGTAGGCGCCGTTCACGCGTCCGTTGGCCGCACGCCCGCGCAGCGTCACGATCCCGCGCCGCCCGGTCACGCGCAGCGCGCTGTAGGTGCCGAGCCGCTTGCCGCGGGCCGACAGCAGCTGCACCGAGGCGCCACGGCGGCGGACGAGGTAGGTCTTGCGCGACGAGAGCCGGCGCCGCCCCGCTCGGACCGCGCCGGTGAACGACGCCGAGCCGCGCACCGACTGCAGCAGCACGCGCACGCGCTGGTTCGGGTCCAGCGTCCCGATCGTGGTGCCCGTGTAGTAGTGGGCGAGGATGTCGCGGTAGCCGCTGCCGTTGAGCGCGAACCCGTACGCCCCGTACTGGCTCATCCCCACGCCGTGGCCGAAGCCGGCGCCCCGGATCGTGAACTTCGAGGCAGCCGCGGCCGTGCCCGCGGGGAGCAGGAGGGCCACGATGAGGCTTGTGAGGAACGTCCGAGCGCGCATGAGAACCAGGTGTACGGCTACGTTAGCCCGACACCAGCGGAGGGGAGAAGTTTCGGGCAATGGAGCGCAAGGCGTCTGATCTGTTCGTGGAGTGCCTGGAGGTCGAGGGCGTCAAGTACGTCTTCGGGATCCCGGGAGAGGAGACGCTCGACCTCAACGAGTCGCTCGCCAACTCCTCTGTCGACTTCATTCCGGTTCGACATGAGCAGGGCGGGGCCTACATGGCGGACATGTACGGGCGGCTCACGCAGCGCGCCGGCGTCTGCCTCGGCACGCTCGGCCCGGGCGCCACGAACCTGATCACGGGGGTCGCCGACGCCTTCCTCGACCGCTCGCCGCTCGTCGCCCTCACCGGCCAGGGCGACCTCGAGCGCATGCACAAGGAGTCGCACCAGTACATCGACATCGTCTCGATCATGAAGCCGGTGACGAAGTGGAACGCGCGCCTCAACTCGAGCCACATCATCCCCGAGGTCGTCCGCAAGGCGTTCAAGGTCGCGCAGGCGCAGAAGCCCGGGCCGACGCACATCGAGCTGCCCGAGGACGTCATGGCCGCCACCGTCGACGGCGCCCCGCTGCCGGCCAAGACGACCATCCGAAGCCCCGAGCCGTCGGCGCCCGAGCTGCTGAAGGCCGTCTCGATCATCCGCTCCGCCATCAACCCGATCGTGCTGGCCGGCAACGGCGTCGCCCGCGTCGGCGCCGCCGCGGCGCTGCGCGAGTTCGCCCGCGCCACCGGGATCGGCGTCGCCGAGACGTTCATGGGCAAGGGCCTGCTCGACTACGAGGACGCGCACGCGCTCGGCACCGTCGGGCTGCAGTCGCGCGACTACGCGCTCGCCGGCTTCGAGGACGCCGACGTGGTGATCACCGTCGGCTACGACCTCGTCGAGCACTCCCCGGAGAACTGGAACCCCAAGAAGGACAAGAAGATCGTCTGCATCGACACGACCGCGGCCGAGGTCGACGAGCACTTCCAGACCGAGGTCGACCTGGTCGGCGACCTCTACCACATCCTCGCCCGCCTGGCCGAGGAGCTGCGCGAGGCGCCGCACACCACCGAGAACTCGCGCTTGAACGACATCATCCTCGGGCGCTTCATGTCGGCCAAGGGCGACGACTCGTTCCCGATGCAGCCGCCGCGCGCGCTGTGGGAGATCCGCGACGCCATGGGCCGCGAGGACCTGCTGATCTCCGACGTCGGCCTCCACAAGCTGTGGATCGCGCGCATGTTCCCCGCCCACGAGCCGAACACGGTGTTCATCGCCAACGGGCTCGCCGGCATGGGCATCGCGCTGCCGACGGCGATCGCCGCCAAGCTCGTCCACCCCGAGCGCAACGTGATCACCGTCAACGGCGACGGCGGCTTCCTCATGAACTGCCAGGAGCTGGAGACCGCGACGCGGCTGAAGACCCCGATCGTCAACGTGATCTGGGAGAACTCGCAGTACGGATCGATCGTGTGGAAGCAGGACAAGAAGTTCGGCCGCCACTTCGGCACCGACTTCACCAACCCCGACTTCGTCAAGCTCGCCGACGCGTTCGGCATGCCGGCGTGGCGGTGCGAGAAGACCGAGGACTTCGGCCGTCACCTGCGCCACGCCCTGACCCTCGACCTCCCGTCGCTGATCGTGCTGCCGATCGACTACTCGATCGACGTGGCGATCTCGGAAGAACTCGGAACGGAGACAGTTGCCGCATGAGCATCACCGCTGATCAGGAGAAGACCGTCCTCAACAACGTCAACACGCAGCTGTTCATCGGCGGCGAGTGGCGGGAGGCGTCCGGCGGAGCCACGCTCGACGTCGAGGATCCGTCGACGGGCGAGAGCATCGCCACGATCGCCGACGCCACGCCCGAGGACGCGTCGGCCGCGCTCGACGCCGCCTGCGCCGTGCAGGCGGAGTGGGCCGCCCACGCGCCGCGCGAGCGGGGCGAGATCCTGCGCCGCGCCTACGAGGCGCTCACCGCGAAGGCCGACGAGCTCGCGCTGGTGATGACGCTCGAGATGGGCAAGCCGCTGGCCGAGTCGAAGGCGGAGATCGCCTACGCGTCGGAGTTCTTCCGCTGGTTCGCCGAGGAGGCGGTGCGGATCGAGGGCCGCTACGCGACCGCGCCGAACGGCGCCGGGCGGCTGCTGACGATGCGCCAGCCGGTCGGCCCGTGTTACATGATCACGCCCTGGAACTTCCCGATGGCGATGGGGACGCGCAAGATCGGCCCGGCGGTCGCGGCCGGCTGCACGATGATCGTCAAGCCGGCGCAGCAGACGCCGCTGTCGATGCTCGCGCTGGGCGAGATCCTCGAGGAGTCCGGGCTGCCCGCGGGCGTGCTCAACATCGTCACCTCGAGCAAGTCGAGCGACGTCTCGAAGCCGATCATCGGCGACCCGCGGCTGCGCAAGCTGTCGTTCACCGGCTCGACCGAGGTCGGCCGCAAGCTGATCGAGCAGTCGGCGGACCACGTCCTCCGCGTCTCGATGGAGCTGGGCGGGAACGCGCCGTTCCTCGTCTTCGACGACGCCGACGTCGATGACGCCGTCGAGGGCGCGGTGATCGCGAAGATGCGCAACATCGGCGAGGCGTGCACGGCGGCCAACCGCTTCCACGTGGCCGAGAAGCTGCAGGACGAGTTCACCGAGAAGCTGGCGGGCAAGCTCGCCGACATGCCGGTCGGGCGCGGCACCGAGGACGAGGTGAAGGTCGGGCCGCTGATCGACGGCGACCAGCGCGACAAGGTCGCCGAGCTCGTCGACGACGCGACCGGCAAGGGCGCGTCGGTCGCGCTCGGCGGCACCGCGCGCGACGGCGCCGGCTACTTCTTCGAGCCGACCGTGCTGGCCGGCGTGCCGGACGACGCGCGGCTGCTGAAGGAGGAGATCTTCGGCCCGGTGGCGCCGGTGGCGTCGTTCGACGACGAGGAGGCGGCCGTGGCGGCCGCCAACGACACCGAGTACGGGCTCGTCGCCTACGTCTACACCAGCGACATCAAGCGCGCGTTCCGCGTCGTCGAAGGGCTCGACACCGGCATGGTCGGGCTCAACCAGGGCCTCGTCTCGAACCCGGCGGCGCCGTTCGGCGGCGTCAAGCAGTCGGGCTTCGGCCGCGAGGGCGGCGCGGAGGGCATCCACGAGTACCTGGAGGTCAAGTACGTGGCGATGAACCTCTGACCGACAGGTACTCGGCGCGCAGCGCGAAGATGCCGCGCAGCTCGCCGACGATGTCGTCGAGGAACTCCTCGCGGTAGGTCGAGTCGGTCAGCACCGCGATCGCGTAGTACACGCCGCCGACCGCGGCGATGGCGCCGGACACCCGCAGCAGCTGCTCGGTGATCGTGATGGTGCCGCCGAACAGCTCGACCGACGGGCCGACCGCGGTGCCCGTCGAGCCGATCCACGACTCGCGCACCTCCGGCCCGATGGTCAGCGCTCCGAAGACGACGAAGAAGCCCGCCATCGCGGCGCTGACCACCAGCACCTGCAGCGCCTGCGAGACGAACATGACCAGCCCGACGTTGATGCGCTGATAGCGCGTCAGCGGCGGCCCGTCGCCCTGCAGCCGCACGACCTCGCGCGGCAGCCGGCCGACGAGGAAGGCGGCGGCCACGAGCGCGAGCAGCCCCGCGACGGCGGCGAGGTAGGCGCGCGGCATCAGCGAGAAGACCTGCCACATCTCGGTGTTGATGAACAGCACGAGCGAGAACACGAGCAGCAGCGGCACCGCGCGGGTCAGCACGGCGAGCGCGGCGGTCAGGCCGGCGGGCAGCTGGCGCGCCGCCCAGCGCAGGATGAACACGAACCCGAAGCCGACCACGAGGTAGACGAGGCCGAGCAGCACGAGGTTCACGGCGGCGGTGACGAGCGCGCTCACGACCTGGCCGCTGAAGACCAGCGGCAGCAGCGCGGGGAGGAACACGAAGATCGCGAGCTCGGTGCGGCCGACGCGGTGGGGCAGCTCGAAGAAGCGCCGGCCGCGGGCGACGTTGACCAGCCCGAAGCCGGACAGCAGGATCGCCAGCCCGCCGACCCCGGCGGCGAGGTTGGCCCAGATCGACCAGTCGCGGTCGAGCGCGCCGAGGAGCTCGCCCATGAAGACGAGCGCGAACAGCGGCACGGCGCGGGTGAAGACGTCGCGGCTGGCGTCCCAGTCCTCGATGAACAGCGGCAGCCCGGCGCGCCGGAAGCGCCGCTCGTAGTCGTCGAGCTCCACAGGGCCGGTTTCGGGGGAGCGGCGCGCGCTCCTGCGCAGTAGGTACTTCGTCCAGATCCCCGCGAGGCGTCGCACCGTTTTGCCGATCCGTGTGACGTAGGTCTCCCCCCGATGATGTCGTCCCCCCGAATCTCGCTTGTCCGCTTCGCCCTGCTCGCGGGCGCCCTGTTCGCCTGCCTGGTCTCGAGCGCCTCCGCGGCGCAGTGGCCGGGCTACGGCGGCGACGCCGGCCGCTCCGGGGCGCAGCCCGTGCATGCCGGCGCGGCGCCGGTGAACGCCGTGTGGAAGCACGCCGGGAACGTCCGGACGCCCATGCTGGTGAGCGGTGGGCGCGTGATCTACGGGACCGCCGACGGCGTCGTGCACTTCCGGCGGCTGAGCGACGGCACGCCGGTGGGCGGGGCGGACGTGGGCGACGACGCCGACGTCTTCGGCCCGAACGCCCGCGCGAGCGTCGGCTTCGTCGAGACCGGCCAGCTCTTCGTCGCCCACAACCAGGGCGCCGGGATCGAGATCGCCCACTTCGACACGGCCGAGGGCCGGCTCGTCAAGCAGTTCGCGGTGCCGCACACGAACGGCATGACGCTCCAGTCTTCGCTGCTGGCGACGCCCGCCGCGGCCGACGGCAGCCGCTCGCTGTTCTTCGTGGCCGGCGGCCGGCTGTTCAAGGTCCCGGTGACGAACGCGGGGCGCGCCAACGCTGCGTTCGGCACGGTGACGCGGACCTTCGACGTGAACGCGACCCCGGTCGCGAGCCCGGCGCTGCTCTCGCTCGACGTGATGGGCACGCCGACGCCGCACGTCGCCGTCGGCACCACCAACGGCTTCCTGCTGACGTTCCGTGTCTCCAACCTGATGCCGGGCGCGTTCGAGAACCTCACGTTCCCGCTCGGCCCCGGCGTGGTCGACGCCGACGCCGTCATGACCCCGAGCGTCCCGGTGCAGCCCGACGGCGGGCTGTCGAGCGCGTCGCCGTTCGTCTACGTGGCGGCCTCCGGCGAGTTCCCCTTCTTCGAGCCCGGCGCGGCCGACACCATCGCCTACAAGCTGCACGTGGTGGACGGCGCGCTCGAGTTCCAGGGCGAGTTCCTGCCGATCCCGGACACCGATCCGGCGCCGGCCCTCGCGGTCAGCCAGCTGCTCAGCACGACTGATCCGGAGCGCGTGCCGGAGGGCGAGGTCCTCATCCCCACGAGCACGAACCTGTACCTGGCAACGACGGACGACATGGACCTGACCGGCGAGATCGACTTCAACAGCGCGCTGGTGGCGGGCGAGGACGGCTTCAGCCAGTCCGCCCCCGCGACGGCTGGCCCGCTCTACTACGCCACCAACGACCGCGGCCAGCAGGTCGTCGGCCGGCTCAGCGACGGCAAGCCGCTGCCGGCGCACCAGTTCACGCGTGACAGCGGGAACGCCGGCGCCGACGGCACCGGCGTCGGGCAGCCCGCTGTGGCGGGCGACCACGTCGCCTTCGGCGGGCCGGACGGCGTGTTCGTCTACCGCGCGACGCGCGCTCCGACGCCTCCGCCGGCGCCGGGCGAGGACGCCGCGCCGACCGTCAGCTTCACGAGCCCCGCGGCCGGCGCGCGCCTGAGCGGCACGCCGACGCTGGCCGCCGCCGCCGCCGACGACCGCGGGGTCGCCTCCGTGCGCTTCCTGGCCGGCGAGCGGACGATCTGCACCGACACCGCCGCGCCGTACGACTGCGCCTTCGAGCTGACCGCCGACGACATCGGGCGCACGACGCTGACCGCGGTGGCCACCGACAGCGCCGGCCAGACCGCCTCCGCGGTGCGCACGGTCACCGTCGATCGCTTCACCCCGCGCTCGCTGAGCGCGACGACGACGCCGAGCCGCGACCGCCGCCGTCCGTTCCGCTTCACCACGCGCGGCGTGCTGCGCCTGCCGGCCGGGCTCACGCGCGCCCAGGCGTGCGGGAGCGGCGAGGTCGTCATCCAGGTCAAGGCGCTCCGCAAGACGGTCTCGACCCGCCGCGCGAAGCTCAGCTCGACCTGCACGTATCGCTCCCGCGTGACGTTCCGCTCGCGCACGCGCCTCCCGAAGCACGGGAAGCTGACCGTCCGCGTGCGTTTCCTCGGCAACGCGGTGCTGGCCCCGCGCCGCGCGAAGAGCGCGACGCTGCGCACGCGCTAGCGCCGCCCGGCGAGCGCGTCATGCCGCGGCGTGACCCCGCGCGCCGCGCGCGCCCGTACTCTGCGCGCATGGCCGCCGACGACCCCCTCGCCCGAGCGCGCGTCTGGCTCGAGGAGGCGGCCGCCGCCGGGGTCCCGGAGCCGGAGGGCGCGGCGCTGGCGACCGCGTCGCCGGACGGGCGGCCGTCGGTGCGCTTCGTGCTCGTCCGCGGCGTCGACGAGCGGGGGCTGCGCTTCTTCACCAACTACGGCAGCCGCAAGGGGCGCGAGCTCGACGGCAACCCGGTCGCCGCGCTGGCGCTGTGGTGGCCGGTCCTGCAGCGGCAGCTGCGCGCGGAAGGGCCGGTCGAACGGCTGCCCACGGACGAGTCGGACGCCTACTTCGCCTCGCGCGCCCGCGGCTCCCGGCTCGGCGCGTGGGCGTCGAAGCAGGGCTCGGCGATCGCCGGCCGCGACGTGCTCGAGAACCGCCTCGCCGAGCTCGAGGAGGAGTACGGCGAGGAGGTGCCGCGCCCGGACTACTGGGGCGGCTACCTCCTGCGCCCGACCGCGATCGAGTTCTGGGAGGGCCGCCCCAACCGCCTCCACGACCGCGAGCACTTCCTCCGCGACGGCGACGCCTGGCGAAGCGAGCGCCTCAGCCCGTAGACGGCGCCGCGTCGGCCTCAGGCCGTCGACCTCGCGGCCCTCGCCGCCGTCGCTTACGCCTTCAGCCTTGCGGCGGCCGCCACTTCGGCTTCGAAGATCTCCTCCACGGCGGCGCTGAGCCGCGCGAAGTCGGGCTCCACCGGAGGCGCGGCGTCGAGCTGCTCGCGCAGCGCCCACAACCGCCCGGCCGCCTCCGCGGCCTCCTCCTGGCCGGCGTCGCCGCGCGCGACGACGCTCTCGTGGACCGCGGCCAGCGCCTCGCGCAGCGCCGCGAACTCGGGCACGTCGCCGGGGAGCGCGAGCTCCGCCAGCGCGTGCCAGCGCTCGGCCAGCTCGCGGTAGGCGGTCGCGGCCTCGGTCAGCCGCGGCGCGTCGAGCAGCGCGGCCGCCTCGTCGAGGAAGTCGGCGTAGAGCCCGCGCAGGTGGCCGCCGTCGGAGCCGACCGGCTCGATGCCCTCGTACGTCGAGAGCAGCGCGCCCGCCAGGCCGCGCTGGTCGGCGAACACGTTCGGCCACGCCTTCGCGTTGCGCGTGTCGGTCAGCATCCGCGCCCACTTGCGCCACGCGGGCAGCCCGAACGAGTCGGAGCGCGCGGCGAGGTGCTGCGCCGCGTCCTCCAGGCCGGCGCGCGCGGCGGCGCGGAGCGTGTCCTCGCCGATCGGGGCGGGCTCCATCACCACGAGCCGGTGCTTGTAGGAGACGACGCGGGCGCGCGCGGCGTCGAGCGTCGCGCGGTCGACCGACAGCGGCGCCAGGTTGCGGTCGTCGATCCGCACGCGGTCGCCGTCGATCCCGTAGACGACGACCGGGTAGCCGCCGGCGCCGGACTTGTACGCGGGCTGGTGCCAGTAGCCGATCTCCTGGCGGTCGACGGTCGCGAGCGCCGGGCGGCCCGCCGCCAGCGCGGCGTCGAGCTTCGCGGCCGCGCCCTTCGCGCCGCCGGTCTCGTGCAGCGTCGAACGGCACGCCGCAGGCGCTCGAGCGTCTTCGCCGCCCAGCGGTCCGGGTACTGCCACGCGTTGCGGAAGCCGAGCACGAGCGTGGCGCTGCCGTGCGCCTCGAACTCCCACAGGATGTAGCCGGCGCCGAGGCCGCCGCCCGCGCCCAGCACCATCGCCTCGGACACCTCCGCGCCGTGGTGGGCGAGCACGTTCGCGATCGCCGCGGAGTCGGGGTGGAGGCCGCCGCGCAGCCGCCAGCCGCGGTCCTCCGCGGTCAGCGCGCTGCTCGCCGACCACGTGCCTCCACGCGGTCTGGTAGCGCTCGCCGGTGTGCGCCATGCGCGCGCGGATGCGGGCCTTCAGGTGCTTGCTCTCGGTCATCGGGTCTCCTCCGGCGTCAGCGGCGGCGGGGGACCCACGCTCCCGCGCCGCCCGCCGGGGGCACGGATGAACAAGGCTCGACCTCGCTGCCGAGGACCGGTATCCCCTTCGCCCCCGCGAAGCCGGGCCGCGTGGGGGCCCGGTCAGGAGGTGTGGCGCGGCAACGCCGCCGCGCCCAAGCCTACTTGCCGACCGTGCGGCGGAACAACACCGCGCAGATCACCGCGATCACGGCGGCGATCAGCGCGAGGCTCCACCCGAGGATGCCGAGGATCGCCAGCACGGCGCCGACGACCGTGACGAGCCCGGCCGCCCCGCCGACCTGCACGAGCCGGAAGGCGCGCTGCTCGCGGGCGCGCCGCGACGGCCGCGAGCCGCCGCGCTTCTCGAGGCCGCTCACGCGTCCGCCTTCGAGCCGGCCGCGATCTTGCGCAGGTCGAGCGCCTTGTCGAGCGTCTCCTCGTCGACCCCGTGCTCGCGCGCGACGTCGCGCAGCGTGCCGCCGCTCTCCGCCGCCGCCTTGACGATCTCCGCCGCCTTGTCGTAGCCGATGAACGGGTTGAGCGCCGTCGCCACCGCCAAAGTGCCCTCGGCCGACTTCCGCAGCCCCTCGTCGTTCGGCTCGATGCCGTCGACGCACTTCTCGGCCAGCAGGACCGACGCGTTCGACAGCAACTCGATCGACTGCAGCAGGTTGCGCGCGATCAGCGGGATGCGCACGTTGAGCTCGAACTGGCCCTGCATGCCGCCGACGGTGATCGCGGTGTCGTTGCCGATCACCTGCGCGGCCACCTGGAGCACGACCTCGGGCATCACCGGGTTGACCTTGCCGGGCATGATCGACGAGCCCTTCTGCAGCTCCGGCAGGTAGATCTCGCCGATCCCCACGCGCGGGCCGGAGCCCATCAGCGCGAGGTCGTTCGCGATCTTGGTCAGCGAGACCGCGACCACCTTCAGCGCGCCGGACAGCTCGACCAGCGCGTCGCGGTTGGCCTGCGCCTCGAACGGATCCTCCGGCGGGGAGATCTCCAGCCCGGTGTCGGCCGACAGCTTCTCGCGCACCTTGGCGGCGAAGTCGGCGTGGGTGTTCAGACCGGTGCCGGTCGCCGTTCCGCCCAGCGGGATCTGCGCCACCTGCGGCAGCGCGTTGCGCACCCGCTTCGCGCCGAGCCGGATCTGCGCCGCGTAGCCGGCGAACTCCTGGCCGAGCGTGACCGGCACCGCGTCCATCAGGTGCGTGCGGCCGGACTTGACGATGTCGGCGAACGCGTCGGCCTTGGCCTGCAGCGACGCCTCGAGCGTCTCCAGCGCCGGCAGCAGCTGCGAGCTGGCGACGCCGAGCGCGGCGAGGTGCACCGCGCTCGGGAAGACGTCGTTGGACGACTGCCCCATGTTCACGTGGTCGTTGGGGTGCGCGCCCTCGCCCGCGAGGTTCGCGATGACCTCGTTGGCGTTCATGTTCGACGACGTGCCCGAGCCGGTCTGGAAGACGTCGATCGGGAACTGGTCGTCGTGCTTGCCCTCGGCGATCTCGTCGGCCGCCTCGGCGATGCGCTTGGCGAGGTCGTCGTCGAGCAGCCCGAGCTCGGCGTTGGCGCGCGCGGCCGCGCCCTTGATGCGGCCGAGCCAGCGCACGACGTGCACGGGGACCCGCTCGCCGGACACGGGGAAGTTGTCGACGGCCTTGCTGGTCTCGCCGCCCCAGAGCTGAGTGTCTTGCACGGTCATATCTGCGGAACGGTATCGACGCGCGCGCCGGGCCCTGGCTCAGGCGTGACCTTGCGCGGGTCCAGCGGCTCGCGGCAATGGCTGCAGACCATCGTCGGCTCGGCGTGGTGGCCGCACTCCTGGTGATACAGCAGCAGCGGCGGCCCCTCGTCGCCCGCCAGGTACTCGTCGCCCCAGCGCATGATCGAGACGATCGCCGGATACAGGTCGCGGCCCATCGCAGTGAGCTTGTACTCGTAGCGCTCGGGCTCCTCCTGGTAGCGGATCTTCTCGAGGATCCCGGAGCGGGTCAGCGTCTGCAGGCGCACGCTGAGGATGTTGCGCGCGATGCCGAGGTTGCGCTGCAGCTCGGTGAAGCGGCGGACACCGAAGAAGGCCTCGCGCACGATCAGGAACGTCCAGCGCTCGCCGAGCACCTCCATGGCGCGGCCGATCGAACAAGGCTCGTGCTGCACCATGTCACCGTATCGCGATGGCACTGCCGGTCTTCGACGGACACAACGACGTGCTGCTCGAGGAGCGGTCGTTCGCCGACGCCTCCGCCGACGGGCATCTGGACCTCGCGCGCGCCGCGGCCGGCGGGTTCGCCGGCGGCTTCTTCGCGATCTTCGCCCCGCACCCCGACGGCTTCGAGCCCGGCTCCCAGCGCGCCGCCGACACGCCGCCGGAGCCGCCGGTCGAGCACGAGTACGCGCTCGCCCGCACCTGGACCGGCGTGCGCAAGCTGCTCGACCTCGAGCGCGCGGGCGCATTGCGGATCGTGCGGTCGCCCGACGACCTCGAGCTCGACGGGACGGTGCGCGCCGTCATGCACATCGAGGGCGCCGAGGCGATCGACCCCGAGCTTGCGCTGCTGCCCGCGCTGCACGCGGTGGGGCTGCGCTCGCTCGGCATCACGTGGAGCCGCCCGAACGCGTTCGGCCACGGCGTCCCGTTCGCGCAGCCCTCGACGCCCGACACCGGCCCGGGGCTGACCGACGCCGGCCGCGCGCTCGTGCGGGCGTGCGAGGAGCTCGGGATCCTCGTCGACCTCGCGCACCTCAACGAGCGCGGGTTCTGGGACGTCGCGGCGATCACCGAGCGGCCCCTGGTCGTCACCCACGCCTGCGCCAACCGCCTCGTGCCGTCCGCGCGCAACCTCACCGACGCCCAGCTCGACGCCGTGCGCGACTCAGGCGGCGTCGTCGGCGTCTGCTTCCACCACGAGGACGTCGGCCCGCAGCGCGCCGACATCGCCCGCCAGGCGCACTACATCGCAGAGCGGATCGGGCCCGAGCACGTCGCGCTCGGCTCCGACTTCGACGGCTGCGAGCTGCCGGCGGACCTGCGCGGCGCGCAGGACCTCCCGCTCGTCCTCGACGACCTGCGCGCGCTGGGGTGGGACGAGCCCGCGCTGCGGCTGCTCGCGCACGAGAACTTCCTGCGCGTCCTGCGTCAGGTGCAGAACGCGGCGAGCTCGCGCGCCATCCCGACCGGGTCGTCGTAGGCCATCAGGAAGCCGGTGCCCGGCAGCACGCGCAGCTGCGCGTCGGGCAGCAGCCCCAGCGCCTCCTCGGCGATGGCGAGCGGGTGCAGCCGGTCCTCGTCGGCCCACAGCAGCAGCGTGGGGACGTCGATCAGGCGGTAGGCGTCGAGCAGGTCCGACTGCGCGCCGGTCGGCCAGCGCCGGGCTGCGCGAGCCCAGGCGCGGGCGCGCGTGGCGTCACCGCCGACGTCGGCGAACGCGTGGCGCACGAGGTCGCGCGCCGCCGGGTTGCCGCGCGCGGTCAGCGCCTCGCCGGCCTGCGGGCGGAAGGCGAGCCGGGCGGCGTGCGAGACCGCTCGGTCGAGCCCCGGCACCGCCCCGGCGCGGGCGGCGCCGAGCACGATCTTCTCGAGCCGCTGGCGGCTCGGGCGCCGGTGCAGCGCGCTCGGCAGCAGCACCAGCCGGCCGGGCGTGAGCTGCCGCGTCTGCACCGCCCGCAGCAGGATCAGCGCGCCGACGTCGTGGCCGCCGACCAGCGGCCGCGGCCCGCACACCTCGCGGCAGAAGCCGGCAATCACCTCGGCCATCCAGTCGGGCGAGTAGGGGTGGCGCGGGCGGTCCTCCGAGTCGCCGTGCAGCGGCAGGTCGGGGAGCACGAGCCGGAAGCGGTCGGAGAGCTCCTCGACCAGCGGCTCGAACTCGCGGTGCGTCAGCAGCGCCGAGTGCAGGAGCGCCAGCGCCGGCCCGGTGCCGGCCTCGCGGTAGGCGACGCGCGCGCCGTCGGGATGGTGGTAGAGGCGGAGCTTCATAGCCTGGAGGCTCGTGCTGCGCTCACCCTACGACCGGGAGATCTTCAAGCTCGCCGTGCCCGCGCTGGGCGCGCTGGCGGCCGAACCGCTGTATGTGCTCGTCGACACGGCGATCGTCGGGCACCTCGGCACGACCCAGCTGGCGGCGCTCGCGATCGCCGCGACCGTCCTCACCTCGGCGTTCACGGTCTTCAACTTCCTCACCTACGGCACGACCGCGCGGGTGTCGCGCCTGCACGGCGCGGGCCGCGAGGAGGAGGCGGCGGAGCTCGGCGCGCAGGCGCTGTGGCTGGGGCTCGCGATCGGCATCCTGCTCGCGCTGCTGACCGTCGCGTTCGCGCGGCCGATCGCGCAGCTGATGGGCGGCGAGGGGGAGATCCTCGACGGCGCCGTCCTCTACCTGCGGATCGCGGCGGCGGGCGCGCCGTTCTTCATGCTCGCCGCGGCGGGCCAGGGCTTCCTGCGCGGGATGTCGGACCTGCGCACGCCGCTGCTGATCCTCGTCGTCGCGCACCTCGTGAACATCGTGCTCGAGCTGCTGTTCGTCTACGGCTTCGGCTGGGGCCTCGCCGGCTCCGCATGGGGCACCGTGATCGCCCAGGCCGGCATGGGCGCCGCGTTCGTGTGGGTGCAGGCGCGCGCGTCGGGCTGGGAGCCGCCGCAGCTCGAGCGGATCCGCTCGCTGATGAAGATCGGCGGCGAGATCGCGGTCCGCACGACCGCGCTGCTCGCCTCCTTCCTGGTCGCCTCCGCGGTGCTCGCGCGCGTCGGCGCGGCCTCGCTGGGCGCCCACCAGATCGCCTTCCAGCTCTTCATCTTCCTCGCGCTCGTGCTCGACGCGATCGCGATCGCCGGGCAGGTGATGGTGGGGCGGATGCTCGGCGCCGGCGACCCCGACGGCGCGCGCGCCGCGGCGGTGCGGATGATCGGCTGGTCGGTGGTGGCGGGCACGCTGTTCGCGGCCGTGCTGCTGGCGCTGACGAACCCGCTTCCGCACGCGTTCACGAACGACGGGGCGGTGGTCGAGCGGGCGCACGCGGTGTGGCCGCTGTTCGCCGCGCTGATGCCGGCCGCGGGCGCCGTGTTCGCGCTCGACGGCATCCTCATCGGCGCCTCCGACACCCGCTACCTGATGTGGAGCATGCTCGCGGCCTCGGCCGTCTACATCCCGCTGGCGCTGCTCGCGCTGCGCGAGGACTGGGGCATCCAGGGCGTGTGGGCGGGGCTCGGCGCGCTGTTCGCGATCCGCCTGCTCACGCTCGGCGTGCGCTTCCTCGGGCAGCGATGGGCGCTCACCGGCGCGCCGGCGTAGTACCTTCGCCAACGCTGATGCGCCGCCTCGCCGCCCTCCTCACCTGCCTGGCGCTGCTCGTGCCCGCACCGGCCGCCTTCGCGCAGGCCGACCCGTTCGGCCCGCTGCCGCAGAGCGCGCCGACGGCGACGCCCACGCCCGAGGACGACGGCGGCAGCTTCCTCGGGGAGGACGTCGGCCGCACGACGCTCTACATCATCGCCGGCGCGCTGCTCGTCTCGTTCGTGTTCATCGGCTGGTTCATCTCGCGCGACGCGCGGCGCTCGCTGCCGCAGGACCGGGTCAGCGCGGAGGCCGACCGCCGTCGTCACGACCCGCGCGAGCGCCACCGCCGTCAGCGCGAGAAGGAGCGGGCGCGCAAGAAGACGCGCGCCCAGAAGCAGGCGCGCAAGGCGCACCGCAAGCGCTAGCGCAGCGCCGCCTCGATCCGGTCACACACCGTCTCCACCACCTTCACGCGCGCCCAGCGCTTGGAGTCGCCCTCGACGAGGTGCCACGGCGCGGTCTCGGTGTCGGTGCGCTCGAGCATGGCCTCGATCGCCGCCGCGTACTGCTTGCGCCGCTTTCGGTTGCGCCAGTCCTCGTCGGTCAGCTTCCACGACTTCAGCGGGTCGTCGCGGCGCGCCTCGAAGCGCTCCAGCTGCTCCTTGGAGGAGACGTGCAGCCAGAACTTGATCATCACCATGCCCTCGGCCGCGAGCGTGCCCTCGAACTCGTTGATCTCGTCGTAGGCGCGGGACCACTGCGCCTTGGTGGCGAACTTCTCCACCCGCTCGACGAGCACGCGCCCGTACCACGAGCGGTCGAGCACGGCCATCCCGCCCCAGCCCGGGAGCGCGGGCCAGAAGCGCCACAGGAAGTGATGGCGCTTCTCGTCGTAGGTCGGTGCCGCGAACTGCACGACGCGCACGTGGCGCGGGTCGAGCGGGCCCACGAGGCGCTTGATCGCGCCGCCCTTGCCGCTCGCGTCCCAGCCCTCGAAGACGATGCAGACCGGCGGCCCGAGCTCGCCCGGCCCGATCAGCCCGCCACAGCGCAGACGGAGCTCCAGCAGCCGGTTCTGGGCGGCTTCGAGCCGCTCAGCCTCCTCCTGCTTGGAGAGCTTCAGTGAGAGATCCAGCTCGTCGAGGCGTCCCATTTGTGCCGATTCGTATCAAGTCGGCTCGGGTAGGCCTGACTACGCCAACTTTCACTGGGAGGAGAGAGGCTCATGGCATCAGCAGGCCGGCTGGACGCTGCGCAGCCTGCGGCGGAGGACAAGCAGAACCTGCGCAAGGTCGTCACCGCAAGCTTCATCGGGACGACCATCGAGTGGTACGACTTCTTTCTCTACGGGACGGCTGCAGCCCTCGTCTTCAACGAGCTGTTCTTCCCCGACGCGGAGCCGATCATCGGCACCCTGGCGGCGCTCGGCACCTACGCCGTCGGGTTCGCCGCGCGGCCGCTGGGCGGCATCGTCTTCGGGCACTACGGCGATCGCATCGGGCGCAAGTCGATGCTCGTCCTCTCGCTGCTCATCATGGGCCTCGCGACGTTCCTGATCGGCTGCCTGCCGACGCACGCCACGATCGGCGTCGCCGCGCCGGTGCTGCTGGTCCTGCTGCGCTTCGCGCAGGGCATCGGCGTCGGCGGCGAGTGGGGCGGCGCGGTCCTGATGTCCGTCGAGCATGCCCCGAAGGGCAAGCGCGGCTTCTTCGGCGCCTGGCCGCAGATGGGCGTCCCCGCCGGCCTGCTGCTCTCGACCGTCGTGTTCACCGTGATGCAGAACGTCACCACCGAGGCGCAGTTCATGGCCTGGGGCTGGCGTATCCCGTTCCTGATCTCGATCCTGCTCGTCGCCGTCGGCCTCTTCATCCGCCTGCGGGTCATGGAGTCGCCGGCTTTCCAGGAGGTCAAGGACACGAACTCGGCGTCCGAGAAGCCGCTCGTCGACCTGGTCAAGACGCACAAGCGCGACGTCCTCACCGCGATGGGCATGCGGATCGCCGAGAACGGCACGTTCTACGTCATCACCGTGTTCATCCTCGCCTACGGCGAGGAGGCGCTCGGGCTGGGCAAGAACACGATGCTGACCGGAGTGATCATCGCCGCCACGATCGGGCTCTTCACGATCCCGTTCTACGGCTGGCTGTCGGACCGGGTCGGGCGCAAGCCGCTGTACATGGCCGGCGCGGTGTTCTCGCTCGCGTTCGCGTTCCCGTTCTTCATGCTCGTGGACACGAAGGAGCCGGTGCTGATCTGGATCGCGATCGTGCTCGGCATCAACGTCGGCCACGACCTGATGTACGGGCCGCAGGCCGCGTACTTCAGCGAGCTGTTCGGCACCCGGGTGCGGTACACCGGCGCGTCCGTGGGCTATCAGCTCGCATCCGTGTTCGCCGGCGGCTTCGCCCCGCTGATCGCGGTCGCGCTGCTGGCGGCGGCCGACGACAAGCCCACCTACGTGGCGATCTACATGGCGGTGATGGCCGTCATCACGGTCGTCGCGACCGCGTTCGCGCGCGAGACCTACCGGGAGGACCTCGCGGACGACACGCCGCGGCCGCCGACCGGGCGCTTCGTGCGCAAGGAGAGCGCCGACCGGGAGCCCGTGGGGACGGCGTGACGAACGAGACGGTCTTCACCCTCGAAGCGACGCCGATCAAGTTCGGCCCCGGCGCCTCCGCCGACGCGGGCTGGGAGCTCAAGCGCCTCGGGGCCTCGAGGGTGATGGTGGTCAGTGATCCCGGCATCGTGGGGGCCGGGATCACGGGCCGGGTCGTGGAGGCGATCGAGGCGGCCGGCATCGAGGCGGTCGTCTTCGCCCGCGCGCGCGTCGAGCCGACCGCCGAGTCGCTGCAGGAGGCGGCCGACTTCGCGGTCGACGGCGAGTTCGACGGCTTCGTCGGGGTCGGCGGAGGCTCGAGCCTCGACACCGCGAAGGTCGCCGACCTGGTCGCCACGCACCCGGCGCCGATCATGGACTACGTCAACCCGCCGGTCGGCGAGGGCAAGAAGCCGCCGGGGCCGCTGCAGCCGCTGCTGGCGATCCCGACCACGGCCGGCACCGGGTCGGAGGCGACCACCGTCGCCGTCCTCGACGTTCCCGACCAGCGGACGAAGAGCGGCATCTCGCACCGCTACCTGCGCCCGCATCAGGGCATCGTCGACCCCGAGCTCACGCGCGGGCTCGGCGCCGAGGTCACCTCGTCGTGCGGGCTCGACGTCGTCTGCCACGCGGTCGAGTCATTCGTCTCCAAGCCCTACGACGCGCGCGAGCGGCCCGAGTCGCCCGACGACCGGCCGCCCTACCAGGGCGCCAACCCGGTCTCCGACGTGTGGTCGGCGAAGGCGCTCGAGTACGGCGGGCGCTACCTGCGGCGCGCGGTCGACGACGCCGACGACCTCGAGGCGCGCGGGCACATGATGCTCGCCGCCAGCCTGGCCGGGATCGGGTTCGGCTCCGCCGGCGTGCACATCCCGCACGCCTGCGCGTATCCGATCGCGTCCTTGAAGCACGAGTACGCGCCGCCCGGCTATCCGAGCGACCACAAGTTCGTCCCGCACGGGTGGTCGGTGATCGTCACCGCGCCGGCGGCGTTCCGCTACACGTACGAGGCGGACCCGGAGAAGCACCGCCGCGCGGCGGAGCTGATCGCGGGCGAGGCGATCCCCGACGCGGACGAGAACACGCTCCCGCAGGTGCTCACCGACCTGATGCGCGACGTCGGCGCGCCGAGCGGCGTGCGCGAGCTCGGCTACGCCGACGAGGACGTCGACGACCTGGTGGAGGGCGCGCTCAAGCAGCAGCGGCTGCTGGTCGTGTCCCCGCGTGAGCCGTCCGAGGCCGATCTCGCGGAGATCATCCGCGGCTCTATGGAGAACTGGTCGACGGCGGGCGCAGCGGCCGGATCACCAGCGCGCGAACGCTGAACACTGCGTCGTCGCGGCCGAGCCGCGCGACCGGCTGCGGGAGCCCCTCGAAGCGGCCCTCGCCGCGGTAGTCGGCGAAGCGCACGGCGTGGCCGTCGCGCACGAACACCAGCAGCTCGCCGGTGCGGAACTGCAGGTCGCCCTTCCACTCGCTGCCGAGCGCGTTCGTGACGTCCTCGCGCGTGGCGTCCCGCCCCGCGATCAGCAGCGTGTCCCACTCGAAGTCGGTGACGTCCGCGAGGTCGACGTCCTCCCCGCGCTGCTCGGCGGTGCCGATCTCGCGCGTGATGCTCTCGGCGAGCAGGTTGTCGACCGCGATCGCGTCCTCGTCGCGGTTGAGGTAGACGACGAGGCCGAGGACCAGGAGGGCGAGCGCCAGGGCGGCGCCGACGGCCGTGAGCGCTCGGGCCATGGCCGCACCCTAGACCTACACTCTTCGCTCCGTGCCACCGCATCGCCCGCTCCCCAAGACGCCCGACTTCCCCGCCCTCGAGCAGGCGGTGCTCGAACGCTGGCGGGAGCGCGACGTCTTCCGCGAGTCGGTGCGCCGCCGCCAGGGCGCCGAGGAGTTCGTGTTCTACGAGGGGCCGCCGACCGCCAACGGGCGCCCCGGCTCCCACCACGTGCTCGCGCGCGTGTTCAAGGACATCTTCCCGCGCTACCAGACGATGCTCGGCAAGTACGTCGAGCGCAAGGGCGGCTGGGACTGCCACGGCCTGCCGGTCGAGATCGCGGTCGAGCAGAAGCTCGGGTTCCACAACAAGCACGACATCGAGCGCTACGGCATCGCCGAGTTCAACGCGCAGTGCCGCGAGTCGGTGTTCGAGTTCCTCGAGGACTGGAACGCGCTGACCGAGCGGATCGGCTTCTGGGTCGACATCGAGCACCCGTACCGCACGCTCGACACCACGTACATCGAGTCCGTCTGGTGGGCGCTGAAGACGATGTGGGAGCGCGACCTGCTGTTCGAGGGCCACCGGGTCGTGCCGTACTGCGTGCGCTGCGGGACTGCGCTCAGCTCGCACGAGGTGGCGCAGGGCTACGAGGACGTCGAGGACCCCTCGATCTACGTCACGTTCCCGGTCACCGAGCCCGTCGGCCCGCTGCGCGCCGGCGACCGGCTGCTGGCCTGGACGACGACGCCGTGGACCGTGCTCTCGCACGCCGCGCTCGCGGTCGCGCCGGATCTGACGTACGCGCGCACCGAGGACGGCTACGTGCTGGCGGAGGCGCGGGTGCAGGCGGTGCTCGGCGAGGACGCGCGCGTCGTCGATCGCTTCAGCGGCAGCGAGATCCTCGGCACGCGCTACGAGCCGCCGTTCGACTTCATCAAGACCGAGGAGTTCGGGCCCAAGGGCCACACCGTGCTGCCCGGCGACTTCGTCAGCGCCGACGACGGCACCGGCATCGTGCACACCTCGATCTCGTTCGGCGAGGACGACTACCGGCTCGGCCAGGAGCAGGGGATCGCGGTCATCAACCCGGTGCGGCTCGACGGCACCTACGTCGACCGCATGGGGCCGTACGCCGGGCGCTGGGTCAAGGAGGCCGACCCCGACATCGTCGAGGACCTGCGCGAGCGCGGGCGGCTGCTGCGCGCCGAGAGCTATCTGCACGCCTATCCGCACTGCTGGCGCTGCGGGACGCCGCTCCTCTACTACGCCAAGCCGTCGTGGTTCGTGGGCACCTCGAAGGTGCGCGACCGGCTGCTCGCCGCCAACGAGACCGTCGATTGGCACCCCGAGCACATCAAGCACGGCCGCATGGGGCGCTGGTTGGAGAACAACGTCGACTGGGCGATCTCGCGCGAGCGCTACTGGGGCACGCCGCTGCCGGTGTGGCGCTGCACGAACGGCCACACCGAGTGCATCGGGTCGCTCGGGGAGCTGGCGGAGAAGTCGGGCGACGAATTGGACGATCCGCACCGCCCGTTCGTCGACACGCCGACGTGGGACTGCGCGGAGTGCGGCGAGGCGATGCAGCGCGTGCCCGACGTGATCGACGTCTGGTTCGACTCCGGCTGCATGCCGTTCGCGCAGCACCACGCGCCGTTCGAGAACGAGGACGTCTTCGAGCAGCGCTTCCCCGCGAACTACATCTGCGAGGCGATCGACCAGACGCGCGGCTGGTTCTACTCGCTGATCGCGGTCTCGACGCTGCTGTTCGACGAGGCGCCCTACAAGACCGTGCTGGTCCTCGGGCACATCGCCGACCCCGACGGCAAGAAGATGTCGAAGTCGCTGGGGAACATCGTCGTCCCGTGGGAGGTCATCGACAAGCACGGCGCCGACGCGTTCCGCTGGTACTTCCTCACCTCGAAGCAGCCGTGGGACGGCTACCTGTTCTCGGAGCGGACGGTCGGGGAGTCCGTGCGCCAGTTCCTGCTCCAGCTGTGGAACACGTACGGGTTCTACGTCATGTACGCGAACGTCAACGACGTCACCGAGCACAGCGGGCCGGCGACGGATCTCGACCGCTGGGCGCTCTCGCGGTTGAGCGCGACCGTCGAGATCGTCCGCGACCGGCTGGACCACTACGACGCCACCCGCGCCGGCCAGGCGATCGCGGCGTTCGTCGACGAGCTCTCGAACTGGTACGTGCGGCGCTCGCGCCGGCGTTTCTGGGACGGCGACCCGGCGGCGTTCGGGACGCTGCACACCTGCCTCGTGACCGTCGCCAAGCTGCTGGCCCCGTTCACGCCGTTCGTCGCCGACGAGATCTACGACAACCTCGACGGGTCGGAGCCGAGCGTGCATCTGGAGGACTTCCCGGTGCCGGCTCAGCGCGACGAGCAGCTCGAATTCGACATGGGCGTCGCGCGCGAGACGGTCGGCCTGGGTCTCTCCGCCCGTTCGCAGTCCAAGCTCAAGGTGCGCCAGCCGCTCCGGGCCGCGGTGGTCGTGGCCGCGGACCGCGAGCGCGGCGCGCTGGACCGCCTCGGCGACGTCGTGCGCGAGGAGCTCAACGTCAAGGAGATCCGCTACGTCGCGCAGGCCGACGAGCTCGGCTCCTACGAGATCAAGCCGAACTACCGCGCGCTCGGGCCGCGCTTCGGCAAGGCGATGCCGCAGGTCGCGGCGGCGGTGGCGGCGCTGGAGCCCGCCCACGTCGCGGCCGCGCTGCGCGAGGGGCGGCCGGTCGGCGTCAGCATCGACGGCCACGACCACGACCTCGGCCCTGACGACCTCGCGCTGGTCATGAAGCCGCTCGAGGGCTACCAGCTCGAGCGCGAGGGCTCACACGCGGTCGCGCTCGAGCTCGAGCTCGACGACGAGCTCCGCCGTGAGGGCCTCGCCCGCGAGGTCGTCCACGCGGTGCAGAACGCGCGCAAGTCGGCCGGCCTCGAGGTCGAGGACCGGATCGAGCTGCGCCTGGGCGGCGACGACGAGCTGATCGCCGCCGCGCGCGAGCACGAGCCCTACGTCAGCGGCGAGGTCCTGGCGACCTCGGTCGCGTACGACGCCGACGGCGACGGCACCGCCGCGACCATCGAGGGTCGCGAGCTGCGGATCGCGCTGGCGCGGGCCTAGGCCAGAGCCGGCTCGAGCTCGGCCTCGAGGCGGCGCTTGGGCATGGCGCCCTGGATGCGCTTGGCCTCCTGGCCGTTGCGGAAGAGCACCATCGTGGGGATCGCGAGGATCTGGTAGTTCGCGGCGGTCTGCTGGTTCTCGTCGATGTTGAGCTTGACGATCCGCAGGTTGTCCCGCTCGTCGGCGATCTCCTCGAGGACCGGGGCGACGACGCGGCACGGGCCGCACCACGGCGCCCAGAAGTCGACCAGCACGGGCTGCTCGGACTCGATGACCTCGGCCTGGAAGTCTGAGTCGGTCACGTGCTTGATGTCGGCCATGTGGGGTTCGGTCCTTTCGCGGTGGCTTGCTTCAGAAAGTATAGCCACGGCTTACCCGGCGACGCCGATGAGCAGACGCGGGGTCACCCACGTCTCCACCGCCGCCGCGGCGATGACGATCGGGATCGCGATCGCCACCGTCACGAACGTCGCCGCCAGCAGCTCGTTCCACTGCTTGCGGCGGCTGGCGATCGTCCACGCCGCGAGCGGCAGGAAGAGCGCGAACAGCTCCGGGATCGCGTGCACCGACAGCGTCAGCAGCAGGAGCGCCGGCGACACGTCGAGCTGCGCCGAGAGCGTCGAGGCCGCGCCGCCCAGCGCGTACGCCTGCGTGGCGAGCGAGAACATCGTCGCGGCGACCACGAAGCCGATCGCCAGCGGGCCGGCCTTGTCGTGGATCCAGCGCCAGACGCCGGAGTAGCCCTCCGCCACCTGCGGCAGCGACGAGCCGGCCATGAAGCCCGCCACGCAGGCGAAGCCGTGGAGCGCGAGCACGAGCCCGTTGCGGTAGAGGACGAAGCCGAAGTCGCTGAGCTCGGCCGGCTGGTAGAGGCCGGCGAAGTAGACGGGCGTGAGGTCGGGCGTCGAGATCCGCGAGATCAGCCAGGTGGCGAACAGCAGCGCGAGCGCGATCGCCAAGCTGCCCAGCGCCCACGGGCGCAGGGGGACGGCGGGCTTGGCCGCCCAGCGGCGCAGCGCGTCTCGGGTGTCGTCCCACCCCTGGACGAGGGCCATGTTCTCGGCGTTCACCCTCTTGGTGTCGGCAGCTTCGTGCCCGAGGATGAGCGCAGCGCGGGCACGATCCAGGCCGCCTCGAGCGCGATCCGCGGCGTCATCTTCGAGCGCCCGGCGTCGCGCTCGCGGAACACGATCGGGGCCTCGATCACCCGCAGGCCGCGGGAAAGCGCGCGATAGGTCAGCTCGACCTGGAAGGCGTAGCCCTGCGAGCGCACCGTCGCGGGCTCGATCGCCCGCAGCGCGCCGGCGCGCCAGGTCTTGAGCCCGCCGGTGAGGTCGCGGACCGGGACGCGTAGCACGGCGCGCGCGTACAGGCAGCCGGCGCGCGACACCGCGCGCCGCGCCGGGTGCCACCCGACGATGCCGCCGCCGGGCACGTAGCGCGAGCCGAGCGCGAGGTCGGCGCCGCTGCGGGCAAGCTCGATCAGGCCCGGGAGCGCACCCGGGTCGTGCGAGCCGTCGGCGTCCATCTGGCACACGAGCTCCGCGCCGTCCGCGAGCGCGCGGCCGAAGCCCGCGACGTAGGCGCTGCCGAGGCCGAGCTTGCGGGGCCGGTGGATGACGTCGGCGCCGAGCCGCTCGGCGAGCGCGCCGGTGCCGTCGGGCGAGGCGTCGTCGACGACGAGGATGCGGAGGTCCTCCTCGGCGAGCGCCGCGCGGGCGCCCGTGATGACGACTTCGAGGCCGTCGGCCTCGTCGTAGGTGGGGAGGATGAGCCAGACGGGGCCGGGCACGCGCTGGGCCCGTACGCTAGACACCGCGCCATGGCAGACCTGACCAACGCCCAGATCGCCGCCGCCTTCGACGAGCTCGGCGACCTCTACGAGCTCGACGGCGCGGTCTCCTACCGCGTGATCGCCTACCGGACCGCGGCGAAGGCCGTGCGCGAGTCGTCGGTGTCGGTGGCCCAGATGGCGCGCGAGGGCCGCGTCACCGAGGTCAACGGGATCGGCAAGACGCTCGAGGAGAAGATCCACGCGCTCGACGAGACCGGCGACATCCCGACCGCCAAGAAGCTGCGCGACAAGTTCCCGAGTGGCCTGATCTCGGTCATGCACCTCCCCGGCTTCGGGCCCAAGCGGGCACGGCGGCTGTACGACGAGCTCGGCGTCGACTCGCTCGACGCGCTGCGGGCGGCCGCCGAGGAGCAGAAGATCCGCACGCTGCGCGGGTTCGGCGCCAAGGTCGAGGAGCAGCTGCTCAAGACGCTCGCCGAGTCGCCTGAGGGCGGGCCGGCGCCGCGCATCCTGCTCTCGCGGGCCGAGAGCATCGCCGAGCAGATCGTCGGCGCCCTGCGCTCGCACCCGTCGGCCGAGCAGGTCGAGGTGGCCGGCTCGCTGCGCCGCAAGGCCGACTCGGTCAAGGACCTCGACATCATCGCCACCGCCAAGGACCCGGCCGCGCTCGCAGCGGCCCTCGGCGAGCTGCCGCTGATCGAGTCGGTCCAGTCGGCGGGCGAGGCGGGCGCGCGCGTGATGACGCACGCGGGCATGAAGGTGGACCTCAAGGTCGTCGAGCCCGACCAGTTCGGCAACGTGCTCCAGCACTTCACGGGCTCGAAGGCGCACAACGTGGCGCTGCGCGAGGCCGTCGTGCGGCGTGGGCTGCACGTCAGCGAGTACGGGATCCTCGACGACGCTACCGGCGAGACGACCCGCTGCGCGACCGAGGAAGAGGTCTACGAGCGGCTCGGGCTGGCGTGGATCCCGCCGGAGCTGCGCGAGGGGCGCGGCGAGCTCGAGGCCGCGTTGCCGGGGGGCCCGGGGCTGCCGCAGCTGATCACCGCGGAGGACATCCGCGGAGATCTGCACTGCCACACGACGCTGTCGGACGGGCGCCAGACGCTCGAGCAGATGGTCGACGCGGCGCGCTCGCGCGGCCTGGAGTACCTCGCCGTCACCGACCACTCGGCCTCGCACGGCTTCGGCGACCACGTGACGCCGGAGGCGCTCGCGGAGCGGATCGGCGAGATCCACGCGCTGAACGCCTCGCTCGACGACTTCGAGGTGCTGGCCGGCACCGAGGTCAACATCCTCCCCGACGGCTCGCTCGACTACGAGGACGAGCTGCTGGCGAAGCTCGACTGGGTGATCGCCTCGGTCCACACCTCGTTCTCGATGGGCGAGCAGGAGATGACCGATCGCATGATCCTCGCGATCGAGCACCCGCTCGTCGACGCGATCGGCCACCCGACGGGGCGCAAGATCGAGACGCGCCCGCCCTACGGCCTCGACGTCGAGCGCGTCATCGAGGCGGCCGCCCGCACCGGCACGATGATCGAGATCAACGCCTCTCCTGACCGCCGCGACCTCAACGAGCTGCACGCGCGCGCGGCGGCGCAGGCCGGGGTCGGCGTGCTCGTCAACACCGACGCCCACTCGGTGCGCAACTTCGACCTGCTGCAGTACGGCATCGCGACCGCGCGGCGCGCGTGGCTGACGCCCGAGCAGGTGCCGAACACGCGGCCGTGGGCCGAATTCGCGCCGCTGCGGAAGCGCGCGAAGGCGTCCTAGCCGACCGGGGCCGTCCGCGCGGCCTGTTCTGCGGCCCCTCCGGCCCCCACAGGCCCGATCGCGGCCTCGCTCTCGGCGAGTGCGTCGAAGCGCGGCATGTGCTTGCCCATCTGCGCCTCGGTCAGCCGCGGCAGCAGTGGCTTCGCCCACATCAGCGGGATCAGCCAGCGCGGACACGCGACGATGCGGCTGCGGCGCTCGATTCCACGCACCACGGCCTCGGCCGCCGCGCTGACGGGGTGCGTCTTCGCCAGCGGCCCGCGGATCTCGCCGCGGAGCGCGCCGAGCGCGGTCTGGTTGCCGCCGCGGACCATCTCGGTGTCGATCCAGGAGAAGTAGGCGACGCCGACGCCGACCCCGTAGTGGCTGACCTCCGCGCGCAGCCCCACCGCCATGTTCTCGACGCCGGCCTTGGCCGCTCCGTAGGCGGTGAGCCCGACCGGCGGCAGGATCGCGGCCATCGAGGCGACCGGCAGGACGTAGCCGCCGCGGGCGATGACGTGCGGGAGGCACGCGCGGATCGTGCGCCAGACGCCGATCAGGTTGACGTCGATCACGCGCTCGTAGACGTCGGGATCCTGCGTGCGGAGGAAGCCGGGGGCGGCGATCCCGGCGTTCGCGAACACGGTGTCGATCCCGCCGAGCGCCTCGACCGTGCCGTCGACGGCGGCGGCGAGCGCCTCGCGGTCCGTGACGTCGGCCTCGAAGGCCACCGAGCCGGGGCAGTCGGCGGCGACCGCCTCGAGGTCGCCGAGGCCGACGAGCGACACGCGTGCGCCGCGGGCGGCGAGCCGGCGGGCGGTCTCGGCGCCGATCCCGTGGGCGGCGCCGGTGATGAGGACGGCTTGTCCGGAGATCATGCGCGCGAGCCTAACCGCGGCAGCAGCTCCTCGCGCACGACACGATCGACCTCCGCCGGCCGCCACGGCGCCAGCAGCTCCGCGGCCCGCGCGGCGTAGTCGGGCGAGGGGTGGTCGAGCGCGGTCCGGATCCCCTCGGCGATCCCGCCCACGAGCCGCGAGTCGAGCTGCCGCGCGAGCGGCAGCGCGGCGTAGGGCCCGGGGGAGGGCGTGGTGACGAGCCGGCAGCCGTCGGCCAGCGCCTCCAGCTGCGCGATGCCGTAGTCCTCCCGCCGGGGCGCGCAGACGAAGACCCGCGAGCGGCGCAGGAGCGCCCGGTAGTCGGAGCGCGACAGCATCCCCGCGAAGCGGACCCCGGCGGACGGGTCGCCGCCGGAGGGGCCGCCTTTGGCCAAGCCGGCCTTCCTCGCGCCCGCCGCGTCGAGGCCGGCCACGACCAGCTCCTCGCCCGGGTGCCGCGCCGCGTCCCACGCGGCGAGCACGCGGTCGAGGCCCTTCTTCACCGGGTTCGCGCCGTACGTGATCGCGGTGACGTCGCGCTCGCCGACCGGCCCGGAGGCCTCGACCGGCACCGGCACCACGACCGCCTCGCCGTGCGGCGAAGGCGCCTCCGCCAGCCCGCCCTCGCTCCACGGCACGAGCAGGGGCGCGTCGCGGAACCGGCGCTTCTCCATCGGCCGCTGCCACACGCCGTGGCGCCCGGGGCGGTTGCCGGCCGCCGGGGCGTCGAAGCGGATCGCGCCCGGCCGTGGCGCCAGCAGGGCCGCTGTGGTCGACGAGTAGAGCACCGCTCGCGGCCGGTGCTCGTGGATCGCCTCCGACGCCGCCGCCCGCGCCGCTCGCGCCCACGCCAGCTCGAGCAGCGCGTACGTCCGCCACTCCCGCGGCCGCTCCGCGGCGGCCACGACCACCTCCGCCCCCGCGCGCCGCAGCGACGCGGCCAGCTCCTCGTCCGCCGACCGCAGCCCTTCGGTCCCGCCCAGCGACACCAGGAGGACGTCGGGCCTCACGGCTGCGCCAGGAACGAGCCGCCGAACCCCGGCGTGCGGACGAGCTCCATCGGCCGCAGCGGCGAGGTCTTCTCGACGTAGAAGCGCACGGCGTCGCGCTCCTCGATGGCGGCCACCGCCGACTCCTGCCGCCGCCAGGCCAGCGCCCAGATGATCGCGAAGCCCGCCGCGACCGCCGCCACCTGGGGCAGGAAGAAGCCGAGCACGCCCGCGGCGAACGTCGAGATCAGCAGCGGCCACAGCCGGTTCGCGATCGTCATCCCCGGGCGCACCTCGGGCAGCGTCGTCTGCGTCTTCGCCGTCGCCAGCAGCCGCGCGATCGGCGGCGTGGCCTCCGCCCGCCGCCCCAGCCACGCCCCGATCACCGCCGCCAGCAGCCACCAGCCCGCGGCCACGTAGACCGCGGTCGGCTCGAGGTCGCGCGTCAGCGAGATCACCGTCAGCGCGGCCAGCAGCGTCGCCGCGCCGGCGCTGAGCAGGACCGTCGCCTTGAGGAAGTCGACGAAGCGCACCCGGGCGCGGAGCTAGGTGATCAACGCCCGCAGGAGCCCGCGCACGCCGTCCGTGCCGTCCACCATCACGTCGGCCTCCTCCTCCAGCGCCGACGGCGTCTCGTCCCCGGAGCGCACGCCCACGCGCAGGGCCTGCTTCAGCGACCCCAGCTCGACCAGCTCCGTAAGGCCGCGGAAGGCGTCGACGTCCGTGGTGTCGTCGCCCACGTACATCGCCGCCTGGAGGTCGACATCGCGGAGCAGCGTGACGATGCCCGCGCCCTTGTCGATCCGCACCGGCGGCCGGATCTCCAGCACCTTGCGGCCCCAGTGCGCGTTGAAGCCCGCCTTCTCCGCCGCCTCGGCCACCTCGCGGACGCCCTGCTCGGCCTCGTCCTCGTCGGGCACGTCGCGCCAGTGCAGCGCCGCGATCGCCTCCTTGTCCTCCAGCCGCACCCGCAGCTTGCGCAGCGATTCCGTGTAGGCCTCGCGCGCGAAGTTCTGCACCCGCCGCGTCCACGCCTGCAGCTCGCGGTCCATCTCCGGCGCGATCGAGCCCGGCCGCAGGATCTCCGACCCGTGCGAGCCCAGATAGGCGATCGAGCCGAGCGACACCACCCGCCGCGCGTCCGACGCCCGCCGCCCCGACACGCACGCCACGACCCCGTAGCGCTTGGCCACCTCGATCAGCGGGCGCCGCGTCGTCTCGGGCATGTGGGCGTCGTCCGGATGCTGGACGATCGGGGCCAGGACCCCGTCGACGTCGAGCAGCACGGCGGAGCGCTCCGGGTCGTCCTTGAGCGGCTGGATGAGCTCTTCGAGGGCGGCCACCGCCCGTAGTATGCAGACATGACGGAGACCACCACCGGCGACGGCTGGGCCGTCGGCAGCATCGACGGGATGGGCGAGGGCCCGGGCTTCCGCAAGGTGCGCCGCGAGCTCGACGTCAAGGCCTTCGGCGTCAACGCCGTCGTGTTGCCGCCCGGCTACGCCAGCGGCCCGCACTACCACGACCGCCAGGAGGAGCTCTACCTCGTCCACCGCGGGGAGGTCGAGTTCACGTTCGGCGACGGCGACGACGAGGAGTACCACGTGCTCGGGCCCGGCGGCCTCGCGCGCGTCGACGCCGCGACCATCCGGCGCTTCCGCAACACGTCGGACAGCGAGGAGGCCGTCTACCTCTGCGTCGGCGGCGAGGGCGGCTACGTCGGCCGCGACGGCCGCGAGGTCGAGGGCCAGGCCCCTCGTTAGAGCTCGACGTAGATGTCGTGCCCGGGTAGCTCGGTGAAGCCGAGCCGCGCGTAGAGCCGCGCCGCCGTGTCGGTGTCCGGGTTGAGGTGCGCGAGCTCGGCGCCGCGCACGAAGCCGCGCGCCAGCAGCCACGACGACATCGCCGCCCCGACCCCGCGCCGCCGCGCCTCCATCGCCACTGCGACGCCGGCCACGTACAGACACGGGTCCCGCGGCGCCGTCGGTCCGCATCGCGTACGCGCTCGCGACCGGCTCGCCGTCGAGCGCGGCGAGCGCGAAGTCGATCCGCGCCACCGCCGCCACCAGCGGCTCGAGCCAGCGCCGGTTCTCGCCGGGGTCGAGCCCGAAGGCGGCCGAGTCGATCCGCAGCACCGCCTCCAGATCTTCGACGCCCGCCTGGCGCACGGCCAGCCCGGCCACGTCCGGCGAGGGCCGGAAGTCGCCGCGCGCGAGCGCCATCAAGCGCCGGCGGAACAGCAGCCGCCCGCTGCTCGAACTCCATCTCCTCCGGCACCCGCAAGCCCCAGCGCACGCCGTGCTCCGCGAAGAACGCCTCCGCCGCCGCGAGGTCCGGGTCCGGCCCGGTGACGTCGCCGCTGTTGACCCCGGCCGCCTCGAAGCCGGCCACCATCAGCTGCAGGTCGCGCGGCGCGGCGACCGCGCCGCCCCACGCCGCCCGCAGCTCGCCCTGCACCGCCAGCGCGTCCGCCTGCGCGGCGCGCACGCGCGCGAGCTCAGGCAGTCCCGACCTCCGCTGTGCAGAACGCGCAGCGCCGCGCCCCCTCCGGGATGTCCGAGAGGCACTCGGGGCACGGCCGGACCACGCTGTCGAGCGCCGGCTCCGACTTCATCCTCGCCATCAGCGTGTTCAGCGGCCGCACGACGAAGAAGAAGACGACGGCGGCGATGATCAGGAACGACAGCAGCGCGTTGAAGAACGAGCCGTAGGTGAAGCGCGAGCCGTTGATGGTGAACGCCAGCGACGAGAAGTCGGGCTTTCCGCCGATCGCCGCGATCAGCGGCGTGATGAATGAGGCGACGAACGAGGTGACGACGGCACCGAACGCCGCGCCGATGACCACCGCGACGGCCAGCTCGACGACGTTCCCCCGCAGCACGAAGTCGCGGAACTCCTTGAGCATGGGCGTATGCTCGCAGCCCCAATGGACGACTCGCAGCGTGTACACGCCATGATCGAGATCCCCAGGGGATCCCGGAACAAGTACGAGTGGGATCCGGATCTGCAGGCGATCAAGCTCAACCGGTTCCTGTTCTCGTCGGTCGTCTTCCCGACCGACTACGGCTACATCACCGACACGGTGGGCGAGAAGGGCGAGGCGCTCGACGCGCTCGTGTGCGTCAACGCGCCGACCTTCCCGGGCTGCCTGATCGAGGTGCGCGCCGTCGGGCTGCTGCGGATGGACGACGAGGAGGGCCCCAGCGACAAGCTCGTCTGTGTCCCCCACGACGACCCGGCGTGGGACGAGGTCGACGGCATCGAGGGCCTGCCCAACCAGCTCCGCAACGAGATCGAGCACTTCTACTCGATGTACAAGCAGCCGGAGGGGAAGGACGTCACGGTCCACGGCTGGGAGGACCGCGACGTCGCCGAAGAGGCGATCGACGAGGGCCTCAAGCGCTACGAGGAGGAGAGCTCGTAGCGTCGGTCCCGCTGCTGTCGGCCCGCGGCGTGACGAAGTCGTTCGGCGGCCGCGAGGTGCTCTCGGGGCTCGACCTCGAGCTCGCCGCGGGGGCCCGCATCGGCGTGCTGGGGCCGAACGGCGGGGGCAAGTCGACGCTGCTGCGCATCCTCGCCGGCGACGAGCCCCCCGACGCCGGCACGGTCACCAGCCGCCGCGGGCTCGTGCTCGCCTCGCTGCCCCAGATCGTCGAGGGCGACGACCGCGCCGCGCTGCCGACCGTGCTCGACGCACGGCCCGAGCTGAGCGCGCTCGAGCGCGAGCTCGCCCAGGCCGAGCGCCGCCTCGCCGACCCGGCGGTGACCGGCGACATGCGCAAGCTCGAGCGCGCGCTCGCCCACCAGGAGCGGCTGCTCGGGCAGTGGTCGGAGCTCGGCGGCGAGCGTGCCGAGAGCGAGGCGCGCGCCCACCTCACCGCGCTCGGGCTCGACGACGACTCGCTCGCCCGCCCCACCGAGGAGCTGAGCGGCGGGCAGCGCAAGCTCGTCGCGCTCGCCGCGTGCCTGGCGCGGCGGCCTGGGCTGCTCCTGCTCGACGAGCCCGAGGCGCACCTCGACATGAGCCGCCGCGACGGCCTCGAGCGGCTGATCGACGACTTCGACGGCGCGGTGCTGATGGTCTCCCACGACCGCCACCTGCTCGACGAGTGCGTGGACACCATCGCCGAGCTCGACCGCGGCACGGTCCGCATCTGGCCCGGCGCCTACTCCGCCTACACCATCGCGCGCCGGCTCGAGCTCGAGCGCCAGCAGCAGCAGTGGGTCACCCAGCGCAAGGAGATCGCGCGGCTGGAGGAGGCGGTGCGGCGCTTCCGGCACTGGGCGCACATCACCGTCAACGAGCGCGCCGCCAAGCAGGCGCGGGTCAAGCAGATGCAGATCGACAAGATGGAGAAGGTCGAGCGGCCGGTGCTCGAGCGGCGCAAGATGGCGCTCGAGCTGCGCAGCGCGGCGCGCGGCGGCCAGCGCGTGCTGGCGCTCGAGCAGGCCGACTTCGCGTTCGGCGAGGACCCGGTGCTGCTCGACGTCGAGCTCGTGATCACGCGCGGCGAGCGCGTCGGGGTGGTCGGGCCGAACGGCGCCGGCAAGACCGTGCTCGCGCGCGTGCTGGCCGGCGAGCTCGCGCCGCGCAACGGCAGCCGCTGGGTCGGGCCCAGCATCGAGGTCGGCTACCTCTCCCAGGCCGCGGGCGACATGCCCGGCGACGCTGGCGGTGATCGACGCGCTGCGCGGCGGTCGCTCGCTCACCGAGGAGGCGGCCGTGCGGCTGCTGATGCGCTTCCTGTTCGACTACGAGCAGATCCGGCGGCCGGTCGCGACGCTGTCAGGCGGCGAGCGCACGCGGCTCGCGTTCCTGGGGCTGATGCAGGACGCGCCCAACTGCCTCGTGCTCGACGAGCCGACCAACCACCTCGACATCGACTCGATCGAGGTGCTCGAGGACGCGCTCGAGCGCTTCGACGGCACCGTGATCGCCGTCTCCCACGACCGCTACTTCCTCGACCGCATCGCCGACCGCATCGTGCTCGTCGCGGACGGCGAGGTCGCCTCGTTCGAGGGCGGCTGGTCGGCGAACGCCGGGGTGCTCGTCGCCGGCTAGCGCTTCGGCGGCGGCGGGGAGTGCGCCAGCTCGCGCTTCCGGAAGCTCAGCGTCAGCGTCACGGACGGCTTCGCGCCGGAGCTGACCTGGTAGCTGGTGATCAGGACGTCCGTGAGGATCCAGCGGAAGCCCTTCCCGTCCTTCGTGGGCACGACGATCTCCACGGTCGTGTAGTGCTGGTTGCGCCCGATCGCCTTGGCGACCTCGTCCGCGAAGTTCTCGAGGTCGAGCACGACGATGAACTCGCCGGCGCCGAGGGCGTTGTCCTCCTCGTCGTGCCTCCCCGCGCCCCCGACGGCGCCGCCCGGCGTGCGGCCCGCGTCGTTCCACGCCTCGAGCGCGTACGCCTTGCCGCCGACGAGCAGCTGCGGCACCTTCGGCCACTTCGCCTGCTGCTGCGCGGCCAGCATCGTCCCCGGGCCGCCCCAGCGCTGGAGCGCGGCGGCGACCGCGCGGTTGCCGGCGCTCTTCTGGAGCTCGAGCGTCTTGTCGACCGGCGTCTCCGCCTTCGGCGCCTTGGTCGCCGTCGCGGTCTCCGGCTCGGCCTCCGCCTGCGCGAGCAGCTCCTCGACGTCCTCCTCGCGCAAGAGCTTGCGCATGCGGGCCTTGCGTCCCATCAGTCGGCGAACTCGAAGCGGTAGGCCTTGCGCCCCTTCACGCAGCGCCACTGGCCGCCGAGCGCGGTGCCGGACACCCGCATGCAGCGGAAGTTGCCGGGCGTGCGGAAGCTGAACGCGATCGGGGCGTTGTGACGGCGCAGGTCGCGCCGGGCGGTGCGGCAGAACATGTTGCGCGCGGACGAGATCAGGAGGTTGAAGTCGGCGCGCGTGTTGCAGTCGCGCAGCTTGGCCGGCGCCGCCTCGGCCGGCAGCGCTGCTCCGAGGAGCAAGACGACCGCCATCCCGATGGTCGCGCGCGTGCGCATTCGCCGACCGTACACCTTGACGCGCGGGTCATGGGTGAAGTTGACTCGGCGTGTGCAGTTCTCCGCGCCCGCCGAGCACTACGACCGCTTCATGGGGCGCTACGTGCCGCGGCTCGCGGTCGCGCTCGCCGACGCGGCCGGTGTGCAGGCCGGGATGCGCGCGCTCGACGTGGGCTGCGGGCCGGGCGGGCTGACGCAGGAGCTGGCGACGCGTCTGGGCGCCGATCACGTCGCCGCCATCGATCCGGCCGAGCAGTTCGCCGACGCGTGCCGCGCCCGCACGGGCGCCGACGTGCGCGTCGGTGGCGCCGAGGAGCTGCCGTGGGACGACGACGCGTTCGACGCGGCGCTCGCCTCGCTCGTCGTCGCCTTCATGCGCGACGCCCGCGCGGGCGCGCGCGAGATGGCCCGGGTGACCAAGCCGGGCGGTGTGGTGGCCGCGTGCATGTGGGACATCCCCGGCGGCGGGATGACGATGCTGAGCACGTACTGGCGGGCGGTGGCCTCGGTCGACTCGTCGTCGTCGGGCGAGCGCAGGCTGGTCGGCGTGCACGACGGCGAGATCGCCGAGCTGTTCGAGGGCGCCGGGCTCGTCGACGTGGAGCGGGGCACGCTCACCACGTCGGCGCACTACGAGGACTTCGACGACTTCTGGCAGCCGTTCACGTTCGCGGTCGGGCCCGCCGGCAACGACCTGCGCGCCCGGCCCGCCGAGCAGCAGGACGCGATCCGCGAGGCGTGCCGCTCGGCGCTCGGCGATCCCGACGGCCCGTTCGAGCTCGACGCGCGCGCCTGGTACGGGCGCGGCACGGTCCCCGCCGCCTAGCCGGTCGTCAGCTCGCGCGCGGCCTCGTCGAACACCTCGGTGTGGCGGTCGACGTCGGCCTCGGTGGTGGCCGGCGACATCAGCGCCATGTTGTGGAACGGGGTGAGCAGGATCCCGCGGTTGAGCGCGTACAGGTGGATCAGCCGGTCGAGCGCCTCGTCGCCCGCCGCGGCGGCCTGCGCGCCGGTGCGCGCCCGCTCGGCGTGGAACAGGTACTCGACGCGGCAGCCGAGCCGGGTGACGTGCCACGGCAGCCCGTGCGTGTCGATGGCGTCCTGCACGCCGCCCTCGAAGCGCTCGCCGAGCGCGATCATGCGCGCGAACGCCTCGTCGGTCAGCACCTCGGAGAGCGTGGCGCGGACCGCGGCGAGCGAGAGCACGTTGGCGGCGAGCGTGCCGCCGATGCCGCCGGTGTCGACCACCTCGTCGGTGATCTCGGTCTTCACCCGCTCCGCCACCTCGGCGGAGAACCCGTAGGCGGCGGCCGGCACGCCGCCGGCGATCGGCTTGCCGATGGTCAGCAGGTCGGGCTCGAGGTCGTAGGCGCGCGTGTAGCCGCCGGGGCCGGCGGAGATCGTGTGCGTCTCGTCGATGATCAGCAGCGTGCCGGTGTCGCGCGTCGCCGCCCGCAGCGCGTCGTGGTAGCCGGGCTCCGGCAGCACGATGCCGATGTTCGTGAGCGCCGGCTCGGCGAGCACGCAGGCGACGTCGCCGTGGGCGAGCTCGCGCTCGCAGCGCCTCGACGTCGTTGAACTCGACGACGCGCGTGGTCTCCGCGAGCGGCACCGGCGGGCCGATGTTGCCCTCGCGCTCGACGACGTTGCCGCCGGAGTCGAGCGTGGCGAACGTCTCGTCGACGGTGCCGTGGTAGCACCAGTTGAAGACGAGGATCTTCGGGCGCTTCGTGATCGCGCGCGCGATCCGGATCGCGAAGCGGTTGGCGTCGGTGGCGGTCAGCGCGAACTGCCAGGTCGGCAGCCCGAAGCGCCGCTGCATCTCGTCGCCCACCCACAGCGCGTCCTCGCTCGGCAGCATCAGCGTGATGCCGCGCGGCGCCTGGCGTGCGATCGCGCGCAGCGTCGGCTCCGGCGCGTGGCCGGTCATCGCGCCGGTGTCGCCGAGGCACAGGTCGACGTACTCGTGGCCGTCGACGTCGCGGAAGCGCGCGCCCTCCGCCTCGTCGGCGAACACCGGGAAGCCGCCGGGCCAGCGCGTCATCCAGTGCATCGGGACGCCGCCCAGCAGCGTCTGCGCGTGCCCGCTCGGCCAGCTCGAGCGAGCGCGGATGCTCCGCGCGGAAGCGCTCGAGCTCGCGGGCCATCAGATCGTCGACTCGGGTCATGGCTCGCGATCGTGCCAGGAAGCTGCGAGAGTCGCTGCGTGACCGACCTGGTCGCGCAGTCGGCGCGTGGATGGCCGAGGCCGTGCGCTCGCGCGAGGTGTCCGCGCTCGAGCTGTTCGAGGCCCACGCGGCGCGGATCGCCGAGCGCGATCCGGAGGTCAACGCGCTCGTGCTGCCGCGGCTCGAGGAGGCGCGCGAGGACGCGCTGGCGGCCGACGCCGCGCTCGCGGGGGCGAGGCGGTCGGCGCGCTGCACGGCGTGCCGTTCACGGCCAAGGACCCGCTGGCGGTGGCGGGCATGCGCGCGCCGAACGGCTCGAAGCTGCTGGCCGACCACGTCAGCGAGGCGGACTGCGCGCCGGTCGCGCGGATGCGCGCGGCGGGCGCGATCCTGCTCGGCAAGACGAACGTCTCCGAGTTCGCGATGTGGTGGGACTCGGTCAACGAGCTGTTCGGCGCGACCGCGAACCCGCACGACCGCGTCGCGGACGGCGGGCGGCTCGTCGGGCGGCGAGGCGGCGGCGCTCGCGTCGGAGATGACGCCGCTCGGTCTCGGCTCCGACCTCGGCGGCTCGATCCGCAACCCGTGCCACTTCGTCGGCGTGTTCGGCCTCAAGCCGGGGCGCGGCACCGTCCCGTTCGCCGAGCACAAGCCGCTGCCGGCCGGGCCGGGGATCCGGCTGTTCGGCGTGGTCGGGCCGATGGCGCGCTTCGCCGCCGGATCTCGAGGTCGCGCTCGGCGTGCTGGCGACGCCGCGGCTCGCCGGGCCGCAGCGGCCGCGGCGGATCGCCGTGTTCGAGGAGGACGGGCTGCAGCCGGTCTCGCGCGACTGCCGCGCGGCGGTGTGGCAGGCCGCGACGGCGCTGGAGGACGGCGGCTACGCGACGGGCGAGGCGCGCGCCGCCGAACGCGGCCGAGGTGCGCGGTGCGTTCGACCTCATGCTCGGCACCGAGGTGGCGACCACGTTGCCGGCGGTCGTCGGCGACCGCTTCGCCGAGCTGTCGCCCTACCTGCAGGAGATGTTCTCGTCGGGCGGCGGGCTTCACGCCGTCGTGGGAGGCGTACTTCGACGCCTCGGCGCGGCTCGCGCGCTGCGAGCAGGAGGCCGACGAGTGGCTCGCGACGTACCCGGTCGCGCTCTGCCCGTGCGCGCCCGAGGTGGCGCCGCCGCTGCGCGGCGCGTGGTCGGCGGCGATCGACGGCGTGCCGACGCAGCCGGGCGGCAAGCTCACGCTCGCCACCTACGCGAGCGCGCTCGGGCTGCCGGCGGTGTGCGTGCCGGTCCTGCGGGCCGAGGGGAGCGGGCTGCCGGTCGGCGTTCAGCTGATCGGCGCGCGCGGCTCGGAGCGGACGCTGCTCGCGCTGGCGTCCGAGCTCGAGTCGGCGCTCGGCGGCTGGCTGCGGCCGCCGGCCTGAGCCCGCCCCTCGCGATCGTCGCGCGCCAGCACCCGCGGGCTGTCCATCAGGATCCGCCGCCGCCGCAGGCCCGCGATCGTCGACTCCTCCTCGCCGAGCGAGACGAGCGCGGCGAACCGTCCTGCAGCCGCAGCGCGAGCTCGAGCGTGGTGCGCGGCTCGAGCTCGGCTGTGGACCTGCCCGTCGAGCTCGAGGCGGGCGCCGCCGTTGCCGGCGTCGAGGCGGACGATCACGTCGCTGTCCGGCGCCGCTGACGAGCGGCGGGCAGACGCCGCCGTGCGGCGCGAGCGGGGTGAGCACCAGCCCGCGCGCGCCCGCCGCGAGCATCGGGCCGCCGGCGGCCAGCGTGTAAGCGGACGAGCCGATCGGCGTGGCGGCGACGAGCCCGTCGCCGGCGAGCCGGATGAAGCGCTCGCCGTCGACCTCGATGTCGACCATCACCTGGCCGGCGCCCGCGCGCACGAGCACGAGGTCGTTGAGCGCGTTCAGCTCGCCGCCGTCGTGGGTGGCGACGAGCGCGGGCAGCCGTCGCTCCTCGTAGTCGCCGCGTGGAGACGCGGTCGAGCGCGTCGCTCGAGCCGGTCCGCGGTCACGGCGGTGAGCGCGCCGAGGCTGCCGCAGGCGATCCCGAGCACCGGGCGGCCCTCGGCCGCGGCGGCGCGCAGCGCGGCGAGCGTGGTGCCGTCGCCGCCGAGCGCGATCACGAGGTCGCAGCCGCCGACCTCGCCGGGCGGCGCGACCTGCTGCTGCTGGCCGGGCGAGCGCAGCTGGACGATCTCGGCTCCCTGGCGCTCCGCCCACTCGCGGACGGTCGCGAGCGCGCTGGAGAGCTCACGCCGCGGGTGCACGACGAGGCCGATGCGGTCGAACGGGTTGGCGTTCATGCTTCGCGAAGGTACCGTCGTGTCGCGATGGGCGCGGTGCACCGCAAGGTCGGGGACGATCGCTGGGAGGGCGTGGAGCCGGTCGCCTACCCCGATCCGGCGCTGGCGGGCGTGGTCAAGCATGAGCTGATCGGGCCGCCCGAGGGCGCGTCGGACTACCGCGTCCGCTACTTCGCGGTGCCGCCGGGCGGCCGCACGGCGCGCGAGACCCACCCGGGCGACCACGGCGTCGTGCTCGTGCGCGGGCGCGCGCGGGTGACGCTCGGCGACGAGGTGCACGAGCTCACCGCAGGCGACACGGTCTACGTCGCCGGCGACGAGCTCCACTGCTTCGAGGCGCTGGGCGACGAGCCGCTCGGCTTCATCTGCGTCTCGCCGCCGAAGGCCTAGCCCGTATGTGCTTCGCCTACGACGCGCGCCCGCCGGACCTGCCCGCGGACCTCGCGCCGATCGCCGGCGGGGCGGGCGCGGAGCTGCTCGAGCTCGAGTCGGCGGACGGCACGCGCTTCTCGGCGTCGCTCGCCGAGTCGCCCGAGCCGCGCGGGAAGGCGGTCGTGGTCCTGCCGGACATCCGCGGCCTCTACCCGTTCTACACCGAGCTCGCCGAGCGCTTCGCCTCCGCCGGCCACCACGCGATCGCGATCGACTACTTCGGCCGCACCGCGGGGCTCGGCCCGCGCGGCGAGGACTTCGACTTCTGGCCGCACGTCGAGCAGACGCGGCCGTGGACGGTGCAGGCCGACATCGCCGCGGCGCTCGCCGCGTTGCGCGAGCGGACCGGCGCCGAGCGCGTGAGCACGGTCGGCTTCTGCTTCGGCGGCACGCAGTCGTTCCTGGCGGCGACCAGGGAGGAGCTCGCGCTCGACGGCGTGATCGGGTTCTACGGCGGCCTCAACCCGGAGCGCTGGGGCGAGCACTCGCCGATCCACCGCGCGCGCGAGATGCGCGGCCCGGTGCTCGGGCTCTACGGCGGCGCGGACGAGGGCATCCCGGCCGAGCAGGTCGAGGCGTTCGAGCGCAACCTGGCCGAGGCCGGCGTGCAGTACGAGATCGTCACCTACGCCGGGCGCCCCGCACTCGTTCTTCGACCGCCGCTACGAGGAGCACGCCCGCGCCTGCGAGGACGCCTGGCGCCGGGTCCTCGCGTTCCTCTAGCCGCCCTGCTCTTCGGTGTCCTCGCCTCGGCCGCCGGTGAGGCGCGTCGGCTCCGGCGCCTCCGGAGAGCACGTCGTCGCCGCCGTCGCCCGACAGCGCGTCGTCGCCGTCGCCGCCGTAGAGGCTGTCCGCGCCGGCGCCCGCCGGACACGACGTCGGCGCCGGCGTCGCCGAAGATCGCGTCGTCCCCGCCGCGCGCCGTCGATGCGGTCGTCGCCGCCGAGGCCGCAGATGACGTCGGCGCGGCGGGTGCCGCGGAGGCGGTCGGCGCGCGGCGTGCCGGTGATCGTGCATCCGCGCGGTGACGCGCCGAACTCCTCGACGCCGAGCAGCGGGCGCAGCGTCCGCTCCGTCTCGCGCGTGACGAACGCGTCGCGCAGCACGTCGTCGCCGAGCGCGTTGCCGAGCGCCGCCATGACCATGCCCTGGTCGAGCGAGAGGTAGTACTTCGACACGAAGCCGGTGTCGACGTTGACGGTGTCGCGGAAGCCCCACTTGCCGTAGAGGCCGGGGAAGTCGCGCTCGAGCCGGCGCAGGTTGGCGACCGTCTCGCGCGGCGCGTAGCGGAGCGCGAGGAACGCGGCGTGCGGCGTGACGACGCCGTTCTTGTAGGCCGACCGCGGCGGATCGGGCATCGCGGGCCGACCGGGAGCAGCCCGGGTAGCCGTGGTCGACCAGCGTGCGGTTCTTGTTCGACGGGTTGCCGTCCGGGTCCATGCCGATCGCGTCGACGCCCCAGATCCCGTAGCCGCCCTCCGGGATGTTGGCGGGCGAGAAGCCCCAGTAGCCGTAGCCGGCCTCGCGTCAGCCCGTGGAAGATCTGCGCGCGCACGGTCAGCGGGTGGTTCGCGCCCCAGCTCCCCGGCCCCCAGCGCTCCTCGGGCACGAACAGCGTCGGCATCAGCGCCTCGAACATGCTGCCGCCCCACGACGGCGTCACGAGCGTGCCGGCGTAGGGCAGCGCGCCCTCGAAGACGGACTGGCCGAGGTACTGCTGCGTCACGCCGACGGGCTGCGTCTCGACGATCTCGCACTTGTCGGGGAACGCGCGGAACGCGCCGTAGTAGTGCCGCGGCGGCAGCTCGCCCTTCTCGATCCCGACGTAGCTCGCGATCCGGCTCTCGGAGACGATCGTGTCGTAACAGCACGGGTCCTCGTCCTCGGTCGAGGGCGTGGAGTGGAAGAGGATCTGGTTGCGGTCGGCGCGGTAGTAGAAGCCGAACTCCATCGAGTCGTACAGCGCCTGCGCCCGCGCGCGCAGCTCCGGCACTCGGCGCGCCACGACGCGCAGCCCGACCGCCAGCCAGCCGTTGTCGACCGACGACAGCCACGGCGTCGCGACCCCGCCGCCCGGCGTCGTCGGCGAGATCTCGCCGCTGCGGATGTCGTACCAGTTGAAGTACTGGCCGCCCTGCCCGCGCTCCATCCGCTCGAGCGTCGCCAGCGTGCGCGAGAGCCGCGCGACCGTCTCGCGGTGGCCGATGATCCGCAGCCGCTCGGCCGCGACCGCGCTCCACAGGTAGGCGCCGATGTTCGTCGGCGACGTCGGCGGGCTGCGGGTGCCGTCGACGTGGACGAAGTCGGCGGGCAGGCCGGTCTGCTCGTCGGTCATGGCGACGAACGACGCCCACGTGCCCTCGGCGTAGCGCTGCAGCGGCTCCTCCGCCTGCGCCGGCGCCGGCGCCGCCCAGAGCAGCAGCATGAGCACGGCGAGCGCCGCGATTCGCCTCCCCTTCACGCAACAGCGCGTACCCCGGATCTGCAAGATCACGCCCAAGTCCGGCCGCGACCGGGGCGCGCGTGTTGTCCTAACTCAGATGGTCCGCGCCCTGCTCGTCACCGCCACGGTCCTGCTCGCCGCTCCGGCGGCGGCGTCCGCCGCCTCCGCCGACGTGGCCGCCCTCCAGGTGGCCTTGCGCGCCCGCGGCTTCTATGTCGGCAGCATCGACGGCGTCGCCGGGCCGGCGACCGCCGCCGCGGTGCGGCGGCTGCAGCGCCGCCGCGGGCTGCCGGCCGACGGGATCGCCGGACCGCGCACGCGGCGGGCGCTCGGGCGGCGCGGCCGGCCGCGCCTCGGCAGCCGGCCGCTGACCCTGCGAGCGCGTGGCTGGGACGTGGCCGCGCTGCAGTTCCTGCTCGCCGCCCACGGCTTCCCGTCCGGCAGCGTCGACGGCGGGCTGGGCGCTCGCACCGACGCCTCGCTGCGCCGCTTCCAGGCCTGGGCCGGGCTGGGGGCCGACGGCGTGGCCGGGCCGGCGACGCTGGCCGCGCTGCGGCGGCCTCCGCCACGCTCGCCGCTGCGCTTCCTGCGCCCGGTCCCCGACGCGATCGGCGACGCCTTCGGCCCGCGCGGCGTCACGTTCCACGCCGGCCTCGACTTCGTCGCGCCGAAGCATCGGCCGGTGCGCGCGGGAGCGAGCGGCTGCGTCGTGGCCGCGACCCGCGACCGCGGCGGCTACGGCAAGCTCGTCGTGCTCAGCCACGGCCAGGGGGTGACGAGCTGGTACGCGCACCTGTCGCGGATCGCGGTCCGGCGCGGCCAGTGCGTCGCCGCCGGCGCGACGCTCGGCCGCGTCGGCTCGACCGGCCGCTCGACCGGCCCGCACCTGCACTTCGAGCTGCGACTGCGCGGGGCCGCGGTCGACCCCGCCCGCGTCACCGGCTGACGACGACGCCCTCGGCCGGGCGGAGGCCGTCCGCGCCGCCGTCGAGCTCCGTGCTCAGCCGCACCCGCCCGGGCGGCCGCTCCCTGCGCTCCCCGGACAGGTTCAGCGCGACCGTGAACGGCCCGCGCCGGAAGACCAGGACGCCGTCGTCGGCCGACACCGTCTCGTATGGCTCGTCGACGAACTCGCGGCGCAGGGCGATCAGCTCGCGATGCAAGCTCAGCATCGAGCGCGGATCGTCGCGCTGCGCGGCCGCGTTGACGCGCAGGTCCCCGAGCGGCAGCCACGGCTCGCCGTCCGTGAAGCCCGCTCCCGGCTCGGGGCTCCACTGCATCGGCGTGCGCGCCGGGTCGCGCCCTGCCTCCTGCCACGGGTCGCGCACGCGGTCGGGCGGGATCGCGACGTCGGGCATGCCGAGCTCGTCGCCGTAGTAGAGCGTCGGCGTTCCCCGCAGCGCGAACAGCAGCATCGCCGCCACCCGCGCCTGCTCCGCCCCGACCCGCGACGCCACGCGCGACCGGTCGTGGTTGCCGATCACCCAGTTCGGCCACGCACCCTCGGGCAGCGCCGCCTCGTACGCCTCGATCAGCGCGGCCAGCGCCCGCGGCTCCCACGGCGCCGAGATCAGGTGCATGTTCGACGGCATGTGGACGCCGGCGCCGTAGTAGCGCGCGAGCCGCTCGAACGGCAGGTACAGCTCGCCCACCATCACCCCGCCGCGCTCGGCGATCGCCTCGGCGATCACCCGCACCGGCTCGAGGTCCTCGTGGTCGGCGCTCATCACCGGGAGCAGCTGGTCGTACTCCTGCATGCCCGGCCGGTAGTCGGGGTTCGGCGGGTTGTCGCGGAGCTCGGGATCCTTCAGCACCTGGCGCAGCGCGTCGACGCGGAAGCCGTCGACGCCGCGGTCGAGCCAGAAGCGCAGCACGCCGAGCATCGCCTCGCGCAGCTCGGGGTTGCGCCAGTCGAGGTCGGGCTGCTCCTCCAGGTAGGCGTGGTAGTAGAAGCGCCCGCGCTCGGCATCCAACGTCCACGCGGGCCCGCCGAACACGCTGATCCAGTTGTTGGGCGGCTCGTCGCGCCAGAGGTAGAACTCCGGCCGCTCGCGGAACCACGGGTGCTCCTCCGACGTGTGGTTGGGGACGTAGTCGAGCAGCAGCCGCAGCCCGCGCGCGTGCGCGGCGGCGACGAGCGCATCGAAGTCGTCGAGCGTCCCGAACTGCGGCTCGATCGCGGTGTGGTCGGAGATGTCGTAGCCGAAGTCCTTCATCGGCGAGCGGTAGATCGGCGACAGCCAGACCGCGTCGACGCCGAGCCACGTCAGGTGCTCGAGCCGCGACGCGATCCCGCGCAGGTCGCCGATCCCGTCGCCGTCGGCGTCGGCGAACGAGCGCGGATAGACGTGGTAGATGACCCCGTGGCGCCACCAGCTCATGCGAGCGCCGCCAGCTTGCGCTCGAGCAGGCGGCGCTCGGCGTCGTCGTGGACGAGCGCCAGCGCGCGCTGGTAGGCGGCGCGCGCCTCGTCGCCGCGGTCGAGCCGCGCCAGCAGCTCCGCGCGCGTGGCGTGCAGGTAGCGGTAGTCCTCGAGCGGCAGGCCGTCGACGATGCGCAGGCCCGCCTCCGCCCCCTCGGTCTCCGCCACCGCCACCGCGCGGGTGAGCTCCACCACCGGCGAGCCGGTGAGCCGCGCGAGCTCGCCGTAGAGCGCGGCGATCTGCGGCCAGTCGCGCGGCTCGTCGGCGTGCAGCGAGGCGATCGCGGCCTGCAGCACGTACGGCCCGCTGCCGCGCAGCGCCAGCGCGCGGTCGAGCACCACGCGGCCGGCGGCGATCTGCGTCGCGTCCCAGCGCGCCGGGTCCTGCTCGGCCAGCAGCACGAGCTCGCCCCCGTCGAAGCGCGCGTCGCGGCGCGCGTCGTGCAGCAGCATCAGCGCGAGCAGCCCGTGCACCTCGGGCTCGTCCGGCATCAGCTCGACGAGCGCGCGGCCGAGCCGCAGCGCCTCGGCGGTCAGGTCGTTGCGGCCCGTGTAGCCCTCGTTGAAGATCAGGTAGACGACCGCGAGCACGGCGGCGAGCCGGTCGGGCAGCAGGTGGTCGGGCGGCACGCGGAAGGGGATGCCGGCCGCCTTGATCTTCTTCTTCGCGCGCACGAGCCGCTGGGCCATCGTCGCCTCCGGGACGATGAATGCGCGCGCGATCTCGTCGGTGCCGAGCCCGCCGAGCGTCCGCAGCGTGAGCGCGACCTGGGCCTCGGTGGAGAGCGCCGGGTGGCAGCAGGTGAAGACGAGCTCGAGCCGCTCGTCGGGGAAGGTCGTGTCGTCCATCGTGTCGTCCACCGCCTCGGGGACCTCGAGCTGCCGCAGCTTCTCCGCGCCGACGCGCTCGCGGCGGAGGCGGTCGATCGCGCGGTTGCGCGCGGTGGTCACGAGCCAGCTGCTCGGGCTCGACGGCACGCCCTCGCGCGGCCAGCGCTCGGCCGCGATCGCGAACGCCTCCTGCGCGGCCTCCTCGGCGAGGTCGAAGTCGCCGAGGAAGCCGATGAGGGCGGCAAGCACGCGCCCCCACTGGTCGCGGAAGGTCTGTTCGAGGCTCGTGGTCACCCCGCGATCGGCCGGACCTCGACCGCGCCGCCCATGCTCGCCGCCGGGATCCCGGCCGCCACCTCGATGGCGGCGTCGAGGTCGTCGGCCTCGAGGAAGCAGTAGCCGCCGATCGCCTCCTTGAGCTCGGCGAACGGGCCGTCGGTGGTGAGCGTCCGCCCGTCCTGCACGCGCACGGTGGTCGCCGTCTCGGGGTCGTCCATCCGCTGGCCGGGAGTGACGCCGGGGTGCTCGTTCAGCGCCTTGTAGGCGGCGTAGACCTTGCCCTGCTCCTCCTGCGACAGCGCGTTCCAGTCGTCGCTGCCGGGGAGCGCGGTGGTGCCGTGGTGGATGAGCAGCATGTACTTCATGGTTCCTCCTTGTGGGGATGGTCCCCCATTGGACGAACAGGATGCGCTGAAATCGACACCCATGGATCTTTGCCTGATGATCGAAGGGCAGGAGGGCGTGACCTGGCCGCAGTGGCAGGCGCTCGCGCACGCCTGCGAGGTGCACGGCATCCCGGCCCTGTTCCGCTCCGACCACCACCTCAACCTCGGCGGCGTCGACGAGCGCGGGTCGCTCGATGCGTGGGCAGTGATCACCGCGCTGGCCGCGCAGACGAGCACGCTGCGGCTCGGCACGCTGGTGTCGCCGGTCACGTTCCGGCACCCGTCGGAGGTGGCGAAGCTCGCCGTCGCCGCCGACCACGTGTCGGGCGGGCGGGTCGAGCTCGGCCTCGGCGCGGGCTGGAACGAGCGCGAGCACGCCGCCTACGGCTTCCCGTTCCCCGAGCTGCGCGTGCGTATGGACATGCTCGCCGAGCAGCTCGAGGTCGTGCACGGGCAATGGACGTCTTCGCCGTTCTCGTTCGCCGGAGAGCACTACCGGCTGGAGGCGCTCGACGCCCGGCCGCGGCCGCTGCAGCAGCCGCACCCGCCGCTGCTGATGGGCGGCAACGCGGGCCCGCGCGCGGCGGCCCTCGCGGCGCGCTGGGCGGACGAGTACAACACCGCGTTCGCGACGCTCGACGAGCTCCTGCCGATGAAGGCGCGGGTCGACGCCGCGTGCGAGGCGGTCGGCCGCGAGCCGATCCCGTTCTCGCTGATGACGGGCGTGCTCGCCGGCCGCGACCGCGCCGAGTACGAGGAGCGCCGGCGGCTGCTGACCGAGCGCAGCGGCGAGGCGCCCGACGGCGGCGCGTGGATCACCGGCACCGTCGACGAGGTGGCCGCGCAGCTCGGCGCGCTGCGCGACGCGGGTGTCGCGCGGGTGATGTGCCAGCACCTGCTGCACGACGACCTCGACGCGGTCGCCTTGATCGGCGAGGTGCTCGCGCCGCAGGTGGCGTGAGTCAGGTCAGCGCGTGGGCGATCGCCTCGAGGGCGGGCTCGTGCTCGCGCTCGCCCACCGAGACGACGAGCTCCCGCGGCCGGATCTCGAGCGCGAAGAACGGGCAGCACCCGCGCTCGATCTCGACGGTCTCCGCCAGCAGCCGCTCGTCGACCGCGTCGTCAAACCCGACGACGAGCCGCCGCGGCTCGCGCGTGAGGCCCGTGACGTGGCGCCCGAGCTCGCGGTAGCGGTCGCGCTGCGTGGCGAGCCCGCCGGCGTCGAGGCGGCACTCGCCGATCATGGCTTGCGCGCGCGGACGATCGCCGAGCCGGCGTGCTCGTGGACGCGGTGGGTCGGTCGGAGCTCGACGTCGACCAGGCCTACCTCGGCCAGTGCCGAGCGGAACTCCGCCTCGGTGAGCGCGCCGGCGACGCAGCCGGTCCATTGCTGCATGTCGGTGCGCGCGTCGTCGTCCATGTCCGCGTCGGCGATCACATCCGAGACCGCGAAGCGCCCGCCAGGTCGCAGCACGCGGGCGGCCTCCGCGAGCACGACCCGCTTGTCGGCGGCGAGGTTGATCACGCAGTTGGAGATCACGACGTCGACCGACGCGTCGGGGAGCGGGATCTCCTCGAGGTAGCCCTTGACGAACTCGGCGTTCTCGATGCCCGCCGCGGCTGCGTTGGCGCGCGCGAGCGCGAGCATCTCGTCCGTCATGTCGAGCCCGATCGCACGGCCGCCGGGGGCGACGCGCCTGGCGCTGATGAGCACGTCGGCGCCCGCGCCGGAGCCGAGGTCGAGCACGGTCTCGCCCGCGTGGAGGTCTGCGACGGCGGTGGGGACCCCGCACCCCAAGGAGGCGCCGAGCGCGGCGTTCGGTGCGCCTTCGGTCTCGGCGCCTTCATAGAGCGTCACGCCGAACAAGCCGGCTTCGTCAGCTCCAGACAAGGCGACCGAGTTGCAGCAGCCCGATGGCGTGGCCTGCTCCGAGACCGATCGTGCCGCCGCGGCGTAGCGTTCGCGCACGCTCTCGCGGATGTCTTCCACCGCCCCGGCGGAGCAGCCGCAGCTGCCACCGGCGGCGCTCGCCTCGCAGCAGGCGGCCTTGTCGGAAGGCTCGCAGCAGGTCGCTTGCGCCTCGGTGGAGCAACAGGACGAGGTCGGCTCGGTGCTCAGCTCAGCCATGCGGTCAGCTCCTTCAGCGCGTCGGGGCGCACGTAGTAGTAGGCCCACAGCCCGCGGCGCTCGGAGTCGACGATGCCGGCGTCGCGCAGCTTCTTGAGGTGGTGCGAGAGCGTGGGCTGGGAGATGTCGAACAGCGGCACGAGCTCGCACACGCAGACCTTGCCGGCGTGCTTGCGGAGCACGTCGACGAGCTGCAGGCGCACGGGATCGCCGAGCGCCTTGGCGACCTCGGCGATGCGCACCGCGCGAGCGGGGTCCACGTCGGGGTAGACGAGCGGCTCGCAGCACGCCACGCCCGCCGGCCGCTTCTGCTTCGGCGCGAGCGTCAGTTCCATCGACATTTGTCGATGTTACCATTGCCAGTCGTGCCCGAGGTCCTGTTCGTGTGCGTGCACAACGCCGGCCGCAGCCAGATGGCGGCCGCGTTGCTCGCGCAGCTCGGCGGCGACCGCGTCACGGTCCGGTCGGCCGGGAGCGAGCCGGCCGACGCGATCAATCCGCGCGTCGTCGCTGCGATGGCGGAGCTCGGCATCGACGTCACCCGCGAGCTCCCCAAGCCGCTGACCGGCGAGGCGGTCGAGGCGGCCGACGTCGTCGTCACCATGGGGTGCGGCGACGCCTGCCCGGTCTATCCGGGCAAGCGCTACGAGGACTGGCAGCTCGACGACCCGGCCGATGCGGACCTCGAGGGCGTCCGCCGCATCCGCGACAAGATCGCCGTCCACGTGCGGCGACTGCTCGACGGGCTCTAGTCGAAGGCGCGCTCGGCCGCCACGGCCAGCAGCACCGCGACCGCCGCGAGCCCGGCGAGCGTCCACAGCAGCGACTCGTAGCCGACCACCGACGCCCAGGCGGCGCCCGCGACCGGCCCGACCGCCCGCGCGCCCGTGGTGACCGACGCCAGCACTCCGGCGATCGCGCCGTAATCGGCGGCGCCGTAGCGGTCGGCGACGACGGTTGCGCGGGCGAGGATCGCCATCCCGCTGCCCATGCCGAGCACGACCATCCCCGCGAGCACAGCGGCGGTGCCGTCGAGGCTGACGATCACCGCGATGCCGATCGCGACGAACGCGAAGACGGCCGGCAGTCGGAGTGAGAGCAGCCCGAACACGAGCCGGCCCGGGATCTGCGAGGCGCCCATGACCCCGACCGCGAACGCGGCGAAGGCGGCCGTGTCACCACGCTCGAGCAGGAACGGGATCGCCTGCACGATCATCGCGAACGCGGCGACCGAGCCGAGGAAGAACGCGGTCGCCAGCAGCCAGAACGGCGCCGAGCGAACGACCGCTCCGGCGCGCCCGGCGGCTCCCGGCTCGCGAGCGGCTCCCGGCCCGCGCCGGAGCACCGCGGCGTGCAGGGGCACGGTCACCGCGGCGAGGATCGCCGCCAGGATCAGCAGCGCGTCGCGCCAGCCGTGCGCCTCGATCAGCGCCTGGCCGAGCGGCAGGAAGATGAAGCTGGAGATGCCGGCCACGAGCGTGAGCGCGGTCAGCGCCCGCGTCCGCTCGCCAGGGTCCTCGAACCACTTGGCCAGCACCGTGAAGGCCGGCTCGTAGAGCACTGCCGCCATCACCAGCCCGAGCCCGGCCCAGATCGCGTAGAACGCGGCCAGCCCCTCGACCTGCGACCAGGCGACCACGAGCAGCGCGCCGACCACCGAGCCGCCCGTCATCAGCGCGCGCGGGCTGTGCCGGTCGAGGTAGCGCCCGACGGCGATGCCCGCGACGCCCGCCACCACCAGCGACAGCGAGAAGGCGCCCGTCAGCTCCGACGCCGAGTACCCGAGCTCGCGCTGCATCGGGACGAGGAAGACCGCGAACGCGTAGTAGAGGACGCCCCACGAGACGATCTCGGTCACCGACAGGGCGCCGACGATCGCCCAGCCGCGGCGTGCGGGCTGCGCGGCGCTCACGCGAGCGTCAGCCGCGGCGCATGAGGCGGGCGACCGCGGCCATCAGCTCCTCCGTGCGGTCGTCCTTCAACTCGTCCGGCCCGCCGACCACGCAATGGCGCGCGTGCTCGTCCAGCAGCCCCAGCGCGACCTTGTCGAGCGCGGCCTGGACCGCCGAGATCTGCGTCAGCACGTCGATGCAATAGCGGTCGTCCTCGACCATGTTCTGCACGCCGCGGACCTGCCCCTCGACGCGCCGGAGGCGCTTCAGCAGTTGGTCCTTGGTGGGGGAGTAGCCGACGTCGGTGGGGGTCATGGGGAAAGAGTGTAGCCTACCCCCTGGGGGTATATGGTACGGTGTCGTCGAGATACCCCCTCCCCGTATGAACGCGCCCATCCGTCTCGCCGCCTTCGTGGCCCTCCTCGTCGTCGCCTTCGCCGCCGCGGCGCTGGCAGGCCGCGCGATCGAGCCCCGCGGCGCCACGCCGGAGACCCGCGAGCCGGCCGGCCACATGGCCGAGGAGAGCGCCCACAAGACCGCGGCCGACCCGGTCCGCGGCCTCGCGGTCGCGGAGGACGGGCTCCGGCTCGTCGTCGCGCGCAGCGAGCTGCGCCGCGGCCGCGCCGAGACGCTCCGCTTCCGCATCGCCGACGACCGCGGCCGCACGGTCCGCGACTTCGACGTCGAGCACGAGAAGCGCATCCACCTGATCCTGGCCCGCCGCGACCTCACCGGCTTCCAGCATCTGCACCCGGAGCAGGGCGCCGACGGCGCCTGGTCGACCCCGGTGCGCATCGACAACCCCGGCTCGTACCGCGTCTTCGCCGACTTCTCGCACGGCGGGCAGGCGCGCACGCTCGCGACCGACCTGCGCGTCGACGGCGCCGCCGACCTGCGCGCGCTCCCCGCTCCGAGCCCGACCGCGGTCAGCGACGGCGGCTACGACGTGCGCCTCGACGCCGACGGCTCCGACCTGCGCTTCACCGTCACGCGCGACGGCGTCCCGGTGCGCACCGAGCCCTACCTCGGCGCCGGCGGCCATCTGGTCGCGCTGCGCGAGGGCGACCTCGCGTTCCTGCACGTCCATCCCACCGGCGACGGCCCGAGCTTCGAGGTCGAGTTCCCCACCAAGGGCCGCTACCGCCTGTTCCTCCAGTTCAAGCACGAGGGGCGCGTCCACACGGCCGCGTTCACGCGCGAGGTCGCCTGATGCAGCACCTCGAGCTCCCGATCACCGGCATGACGTGCGCGTCGTGCGCGAACCGGATCGAGCGGAGGCTCAACGAGCTCGACGGCGTCAGCGCGAGCGTCAACTACGCGACCGAGAAGGCGACGGTCGACTTCGAGGCCACCGTCGCGCCCGAGCAGCTGGTCGCCGCGGTCGAGGGCGCCGGCTACCAGGCGGTGCTGCCGACCGAGGAGCCGGCCGCCGAGCCCGCCGAGGCCGACGAGACCGCGCCGCTGCGCCGCCGCCTCATCGTGTCGGCGCTGCTGTCGCTGCCGGTGCTCGCGCTGTCGATGATCGAGCCGCTGCAGTTCGACAACTGGCAGTGGCTCTCGCTCCAGCTCGCCACGCCGGTGATCCTGTGGGGCGCGTGGCCGTTCCACCAGGCCGCCTGGGCGAACCTCAAGCACGCCACGGCGACGATGGACACGCTCGTGTCGCTCGGCGTCCTCGCGGCGTGGGGCTGGTCGCTGTACGCGCTCTTCCTCGGCGACGCCGGCATGCCCGGCATGCGCATGGACTTCGACCTGTTCCCCGACAGCGCGGGCGCCGGGTCGAGCGAGATCTACCTCGAGGTCGGCGCCGTCGTGACGACGTTCATCCTCGCCGGGCGCTACTTCGAGGCGCGCGCGAAGCGCCGCGCGGGCGCCGCCCTCAAGTCGCTGCTCGAGCTCGGCGCCAAGGACGTCGAGCTGGTCGACGGACGCCGCATCCCGGTCGAGCAGCTCGCGCCCGGCGACCGCTTCGTCGTGCGCCCGGGCGAGAAGGTGGCAACCGACGGGATCGTCGAGCAGGGCACCAGCGCGGTCGACCAGTCGCTGCTCACCGGCGAGTCGGTCCCGGTCGAGAAGCAGCCGGGCGACGAGGTCGCGGGCGCGACCGTCAACGCCGGCGGCCGCCTGATCGTCCGTGCGACGAAGGTCGGCGAGGAGACGGCGCTCGCCCAGATCGCCCGTCTCGTCACCGACGCCCAGTCGGGCAAGGCGCCGGTCCAGCGGCTCGCCGACCGCGTCTCGGGCGTGTTCGTCCCGATCGTCATCGGCCTCGCCGTCGCGACGCTCGGCTTCTGGCTGGGCGCCGGCGAGTCGGCCGAGTTCGCCTTCACCGCCGCCGTCGCGGTGCTGATCATCGCCTGCCCGTGCGCGCTCGGGCTCGCCACGCCGACGGCGCTGCTCGTCGGCACCGGCCGGGGCGCCCAGCTCGGGCTGCTGATCAAGGGCCCGGAGATCCTCGAGTCGACCCGGCGCGTCGACACCGTCGTGCTCGACAAGACCGGCACCGTGACCAGCGGCCGGATGAGCCTCGTCGACGTCGCGCTCGCCGACGGCGTCGCGCGCGCCGACGTGCTCCGCCTGGCGGGCGCGCTCGAGCACGCCTCCGAGCACCCGATCGCCCGCGCGGTCGCCACCGCGGCCCGCGAGGAGCTCGGCGACCTGCCGACCGCCGAGTCGTTCGCGAACCGCGAGGGCCTCGGCGCCGAGGGCGTCGTCGACGGCCACGGCGTGCAGGTCGGCCGGCCCGCGCTGATGGCCGAGTGGAGCCTGCGCATCCCGTCCTCGCTCAGCGTCGCCCGCGAGGCGGCCGAGCAGCAGGGCCGGACGGCCGTGCTCGCCGCCTGGGACGGCGAGGTGCGCGCGCTGCTCGTCGTGGCCGACAGCGTCAAGCCCGGCTCCGCCGACGCCGTCGCCGAGCTGAAGGCGCTCGGGCTGCGGCCCATCCTGCTCACCGGCGACAACGAGACGACCGCCCGCGCGGTCGCCGCCGAGGTCGGCATCGACGAGGTGATCGCCGAGGTCCTGCCCGCCGACAAGGCCGCGGTCGTCCGCCGCCTCCAGGAGGAAGGCCGCGTCGTGGCGATGGCGGGCGACGGCGTCAACGACGCGCCCGCGCTCGCGCAGGCCGACCTCGGCCTGTCGATCGGCACCGGCACCGACGTCGCCATCGAGGCCTCGGACCTCACGCTCGTGTCCGGCGACCTGCGCGCCGCGCCGGCGGCGATCCGCCTGAGCCGCGCGACGCTGCGGACGATCAAGCAGAACCTCGCGTGGGCGTTCGGCTACAACGTCGCCGCCATCCCGCTCGCCGCCGCCGGCTTCCTCAACCCGGTGATCGCGGGCGCGGCGATGGCGCTCTCCAGCGTCAGCGTCGTCGCCAACGCGCTGCGGCTGCGGCGCTTCAGTCCTCGCTCGCCCAGCGGCTGAGCGCCGGCCGCGGGTTCATGGCGTGGCCGCCCGTGAACCGGCCCGGGGACGTCCACAGCTCGAAGTGCAGGTGGCAGCCCTGTGCGTTGCCGGTCTGTCCGACGCTGCCGATGCGGTCTCCCGCGCCGACGTGGTCTCCCCTTGCGACGGAGTGCGGGTGGAGCAGGTGGAGATACGCGTGCTGACGGCCGTCGGAGGTCTTCAGCACCACGTAGTTGCCCTCGGCGCCTCCGGTCGCCACCTCGACGACCCTCCCCGCCCGCGCCGCGTCGACGGGCGTCCCGCAGTCGGCGAAGATGTCCTGCCCGTCGTGCCCGCGCCCACCGCCGAAGCCGTTGACGGCGGTCCCCAGGTCGTGGCGGCCGCGCACCGGGAACGCCCGCTCATCCGCGGTCGATGCGCGCCGCACCCGGCTGGTCGCGTTCAGCGGCTCGGTCCGTGCGCGCGCCGGCGGACCCTGGAGGACCCAGGCACTCGGCGGCGCCGCGCTCGCGGGCCGTTCCGGCGTGCCCGAGCCCGGCGGCAACGCCAGCATGCCCACCACGGCGACCAGTCCGGCGATTTGGGGTTGCATCGAACCTCTTCGCGTCGTGCCTACGGGGTGAGCTGACGGGCTCGCGCGCAAGAGGCAGCGCGCTACGGCACACGACGGCGCCGATTCGCCCCACGAGATTGGTTCCCCCGCTCCGGCCGGCACAGGGCCGGTCGGACTCGGCGTTTCTGCGCAGCAGGCTATCGCGACGCGCGTAGGATCCCGCCACATGACCGAACTGCTCGTCGGCACGCGGAAGGGGCTGTTCGTGCTCGAGGGGGAGCCCGGCTCTCCGTTCGAGGTGACGTCGCGGGCGTTCGCGGGCGACCCGGTCGAGTACGCGCTCCGCGACCCGCGCACGGGTCGCGTGCACGCGTCGGTCACGTCGGCCTTCTACGGGCCGAAACTGTTCTACACGGACGATGTCGCGGGCGAGTGGCAGCAGGCGGAGGGCGTGTCGCTGCCCGGGCGCGACGCCGTGCTCGAGCGGATCTGGGTGATCGTGACCGCCGAGGCCGACGGCGCGCTCTACGCCGGCGGGGACCCGGGCGTGCTGTTCGAGAGCCGCGACGGCGGCGAGAGCTGGCAGCTCAACCGCGCGCTCTGGAAGCACCCCACCAGGCCGAAGTGGCAGCCCGGCGCCGGCGGGCTCTGCCTGCACTCGATCGTGACCTGGCCCGGCGAGCCCGACCGGCTCGCGGTGGGCATCTCCGCCGCCGGGATCTGGCTCACCGACGACGGCGGCGAGAGCTGGCGCCGCGGCAACACCGGCATCGTCCCCCGGTACCTGCCCGAAGACGTGCCGGAGGACGAGATCGGCCTGTGCGTGCACCGCCTGCAGCGCGCGCCGACACAGCCGGAGCGGATCTTCATGCAGTTCCACGGCGGCGTCTATCGCTCCGACGACGCGGGCGAGTCGTGGCAGGACATCGCCGACGGCCTGCCGTCGGACTTCGGGTTCCCGCTCGCGCTCGACCCCGCCGACGCCGCCAGCGCCTACGTGATCCCGCTGACGGCCGACACCGACCGCGTCACGCCCGAGGGCCGCGTGCGGGTGTACGAGACGCGCGACGCGGGCGCGAGCTGGACCCCGCGCGGCGACGGTCTCCCGGCCGACAACGCCTACCTCACGGTGCTGCGCGAGGCGTTCGACTGGATCGGCGAGGGCGCCGCCCTCGAGCTCTACTTCGGCGCGACCTCGGGGGCCGTCTTCGGGTCGGGCGACGCGGGCGCGAGCTGGTTCGACGTGGCCGCGAACCTGCCGCCCGTCCTCTCGATCGCCACGTCCCGCGACTAGGGGGGATCGACCGGGATCGCGACGGTGACGGTGGTGCCGCCGCCGGGCGGCGAGTCCAGCTCGAGGTGACCGTCGAGCGCGTCGACGCGGTCGCGGAGCCCGCGGAGGCCGCTCCCCGTCGACGGGTCCGCGCCGCCCACGCCGTCGTCGCGAACCCGCAGGCGGAGGTAGTCGTCCTCGACCGAGAGCTCCACGAACGCCTCGCTGGCCTGCGCGTACTTGGCCACGTTGGTCAGGGCCTCGGCGGTGACGAAGTACGCGCACGCCTCGACCGTCTTGCACAGCGGCTCGGACGGCACGCCACTGACCCGCACCGGCACGGGCGCCCGCGTGGCGAGCGCGTCGAGCGCCGCGGCGAGCCCGTGGTCGCTCAGCAGTGCCGGGTGGATGCCCCGCGCCAGCTCGCGCAGCTCCGCGACGGCGAGCTGGGCCTCCTCGCGCGCCTGCGCCACCAGCTTGGCCGCGCTCGCCGGATCGCTCCCGATCCGCGCCTCGGCGAGACGCAGAGTGAGGGTCACGGCGACCAGCCGCTGCTGGGCGCCGTCGTGGAGGTCGCGCTCGATGCGCCGGCGCTCTTCGTCGGCGGCGGCGAGGATGCGCTGCCGGGCGTCGCGCAGGTCGTCGACGCGCGTGCGCAGCTCACGGGCGCGCCGGGAGTCGGGCGACTCGCCGGGGAAGCGGATCTGGGCCATCGGATCTGGAGGCTACCGGCGACCACCGGGCGGCCCCTGAGGTGGGCGATCATCGGTTCTCGCCGTACGCGTCGTTGTAGTTCCACCACTCGAAGGCCGGGGTCTGCGGGTAGCCGTCGGGCGAGTCCTCCCACTCCTCCTGGCGTCCGAGCGCGGTGATGTCGAGGAAGCTCCAGTGGGTGCCCATCGCCTCGGCGCCGCGCGAGGTGACGAGGTAGGTGCGGAAGATCCGGTCGCCCTCGCGGATGAAGGCGTTGTGCCCGTGCCACTCGCCGACCCCGAAGTCCGTGTCGAAGTCGTCGGTGATCGTGTACCAGGGGATGTGCTCCCATCCCATGCGCTTCTGCAGGCGCCGGATGTCTGACTGCGGCGCGCGCGAGGCGTGGACGAGCGTCGTGTCGCGCGCGTTCAGGTGGGCGAGGTTGGCGACCTGGTCGGTGACCATCGAGCAGCCCACGCAGGCTCGCTCCGGGTACGAGCCGCCACCCGGCTCCGCGAACGTGGTGACCTCCGGCCCGTAGTAGGCGCGATAGACGATCAGCTGCCGGCGCCCGTCGAACAGGTCGAGCAGGTTCGCCGGGCCGTCAGGGCCCTCGAAGCGGTAGTCCTTCTCCACCGCCATCCACGGCATCCGGCGGCGCTCGGCGGCCAGCGCGTCGCCGGCGCGGGTGAACGCCTTCTCCTTCACGAGCAGCTTCTCGCGCTCGGCCTCCCACTCCTGCGGCGACACGATCGGTGGTGTGTTCATGGTGGCTCCTGTTCTCTCGTATGTGCGGCCTCAACAAGACGTCGCAGCACGAAGGGCGATTTGGACAGCCCTCGAGAAAGTCAGCGCAACGCGCCGAGGCGCTGCTCGAGCTCCGCGCGCTCGACGTCGTTCGCGGTGAGCGCGATCGCCGTTTCGTAGGCGCGCGCGGCGCCGTCTGCGTCGCCGGAGCGACGGAGCAGTTCGGCATGCGCGGCATGCAGCGGCTGGTAGCGCTCGAGCGCCGGATCGCCGAGCAACGGCTCGAGCAGCACCAGGCCGTCGGCCGGCCCCGAGGCCATGCCGACCACGACCGCGCGGTTGAGCTCGACGACGGGCGACGGGTTGAGGGCGGCCAGAACGCCGTACAGCTCGGCGATCTGCGCCCAGTCGGTGGCTTCCGCGTCCGGCGCCTGCATCTGGAGCAGCGTGATCGCCGCCTGCAGCTGGTACTCGCCCGGCCGCCGCAGGCGCACCGCGCGCTCCAGCCTCGCGACGCCGTCGCGGATCCGCTCCTGATCCCACAGCGACCGATCCTGCGCGTCCAGCGCGACGTACCGGCCGCTCGGATCCACGCGGGCGGCACGGCGCGCGTCGTGCAGCAGCATCAACGCCGACAGGCCCCACACCTCGGCGTCATCCGGCCTCAGCAGGCACAGCAGCGCTCCGAGGCGGATCGCCTCGTCGCACAGCTCCTCGCGGACCAGGCGATCGCCCTCGGTGGCCGCGTAGCCCTCGTTGAAGATCAGGTAGACGACACGCAGCACGCCGCGCAGGCGCTCGGGCAGCTCCTCGTCGGCCGGCACCCGGTACGGGATGTGCGCGTCGGCGATCTTGCGCTTCGCGCGCACGATCCGCTTGCCCATCGTGGGCTCGGCGACCAGGAAGGCGCGCGCGATCTCGCCGGTCGTCATGCCCCCGAGCGCCCGCAGCGTGAGCGCGACGCGCGCGGGCATCGCCAGCGCCGGATGGCAGCAGGTGAAGATCAGCCGCAGCCGATCGTCCACGATCGCGCTCTCGTCGTCCGTGGATACGTCCTGCTCGGTCGTCCAGGCGCTTCAGCTCGGCCAGACGCTCGGCGCGGTCGGTCATCGATCGGTCGCGGCGCAGGCGATCGATCGCTCGCCGCCGGGCGGCGGTGGTGATCCACGCCCCCGGACTGGCGGGGATGCCATCGCGCCGCCACACCGTCACCGCTGCCTCGAACGCGTCCTGGACCGCGTCCTCGGCCAGCTGGAAGTCACCGGCCTGCCGGATCAGCGTCGCCAGGACGATCGCACGCTCCTCGCGGAACGCGCGCGCGACCGCACCCGAGACCGCGTCGGCGGGCTCCGAGCTCACGCCAGGTTGCCCACGTCCTCGTCCGACAGGTCGACGCCGGCCCGGCGCGCCGTGTTCACCCACTCGTCGGCCGGCATGACCGGGCGGACCTCCACCGTCCCCCAGCGCGTCATCGGCAGCCGCGCGGCCTGCTTCAGCGCCTCGTCGAGATCGGCGCACTCGAGCACGTAGTAGCCGGCCAGCACCTCCTTGGTGACCGCGAACGGGCCGTCGGTGATCTCGGTCTCGCCGTCCCGCACACGGACCGATGTCGCGCTCTCCGTCGTGTGCAAGCGCTGGACGCCGACCAGCAGCCCGGCCTCACGCAGGCCGGCGTGCAGCTCCGCCAACACCGGCGTCACCTGCTCGCGCTCCGCCTGCGCGGCCGAGTCGACCTCCTCCTCGTACACCAGCAACATGAACTGAGCCATGGGCCGCATCATCGCGCCACGTGTCGCCCTGGCGCCGTGCGGGTAACCACCTTAAATCGGTCTGGGGAGGCCGAATGGAGCGTTCTTTCGGGAGGGGAGCTGAGGCATGAGCCTGTCGTTCTTGGATCGTGAGCGGACAGTCGCGCCGCGGAGCTACAACCGCTGGCTGGTCCCGCCGGCAGCGCTCGCGGTCCATCTCTCGATCGGTGAGGTCTACGGCTTCAGCGTGTTCAAGAACCCGCTCGTCGAGCATTTCGGCACGAGCCTCACGGCGATCGGCGCCATCTTCAGCATCTCGATCGTGATGCTCGGCCTGTCCGCGGCCCTGCTGGGCACGTGGGTCGAGCGCGCAGGGCCGCGCAAGGCGATGTTCACGGCCGCCGTGTGCTGGTCGAGCGGCTTCGCGATCGGGTCGCTCGGCGTCGCGACCGGGCAACTCTGGCTCCTGTACCTCGGGTACGGCTTCGTCGGCGGGATCGGCCTCGGCATCGGCTACATCTCCCCGGTGTCGACGCTGATCAAGTGGTTCCCGGACCGTCCCGGGCTCGCGACCGGCCTGGCGATCATGGGCTTCGGCGGCGGCGCGTTGATCGCCTCGCCGCTGTCCGAGAGCCTGCTGAGCACCTTCGCCTCCAACCCGGAGGATGCGATCGTCCCGGCCTTCCTCACCCTGGGCGCGCTCTACCTGGTGACGATGATGCTGGGCGCCTTCACGATCCGGGTCCCCGCCGACGACTGGAAGCCCGAGGGCTACACGGCACCCACGGAAGAGACCGCCAACTCGATGCAGACGACGGCGAACGTGACCGCGGGGAACGCGATCCGGACCCCGCAGTTCTGGCTGCTGTGGACGGTGCTGTTCTGCAACGTCACCGCGGGCATCGGGATCCTCGAGCAGGCCTCGCCGATGATCCAGGACTTCTTCCCGGACATCGACGCCAAGGAGGCCGCCGGGTTCGTCGGCCTGCTGGCGCTGGCCAACATGAGCGGCCGGTTCATCTGGTCCTCGACCTCCGACGTGGTCGGGCGCAAGCCGATCTACATGGGCTACCTCGGGATCGGGGCGGTCCTGTACTTCGTCCTGGCGTCGTGGGGGACCGCGGGCGTCGCGCTCTTCGTCGGGGTCACGGCGGTGATCCTCTCCTTCTACGGCGGCGGCTTCGCCACCGTGCCCGCCTACCTCAAGGACCTGTTCGGCGGCCTGGAGGTCGGCGCGATCCACGGCCGGCTGCTGACCGCCTGGTCGGCCGCCGGGATTGCCGGGCCGACGATCGTGAACCGCGTCGCCGACTCCCAGCAGGCAGCCGGCAAGGAAGGCGCGGATCTCTACACGCTCTCGCTCTTCATCATGGTCGGCGTCCTGGTCGTCGGCTTCGTCGCGAACCTCTTGATCCGGCCGGTGGCCGAGCGCTACCACGAGCGCACGAAGGAGTCGACGGGCCGGTTCAAGGAGAGGCCGCAATCCACCCAACCGGCCGAGGAGGCAGCACGATGACCACGAACGGACGACAGGAAAGCGCCAGCAGCCCGGTCCTACCCGCGATCCTCCTCTGGATCCTCGTGCTCTCCGGCCTGCTCTACGGCGTCGTGCAGACCGCCACGAAAGTCCCGGCGCTTTTCGGCGGCTGACCTCCGTTTGGGAGCCGGTCGGCCGTTGGTACGCTCCGCCTTGTGAGCCTCGGATTCGGAGGGAATCCATGACGATGAAGTACGCACGCCTCACCGAGCCGCTGGTCCGTGATGACGGGGTGCTCCGCCCGGCGACGTGGGACGAGGCACTCGACCGCGCCGCATCGGGTTTCAAGGACTCGGTCGAGCGCCACGGGCCCGACACGTTCGGCATGTTCAGCTGCTCCAAGGCGACCAACGAGGTCAACTTCCTGGCGCAGAAGTTCACGCGCGCCGCCATCGGGACAAACAACATCGACTCGTGTAACCGAACTTGACACGCACCTAGCGTCGTCGGTCTGGCGACGGTGTTCGGCGCTGGTGGAGGCACCAGCTCATATCAGGAAGTGCAGGACACGGACGTGATCCTGCTGTGGGGCTCCAACGCCCGCGAGGCCCACCCGATCTTCTTCCACCACATGCTCAAGGCGATGCACGCCGGGGCGCAGATGTACGCCGTCGACCCCCGGCGCACGACCTCGGCGCAGTGGGCCGACGCGTGGCTCGGCCTCAACGTCGGCAGCGACATCGCCCTCGCCAACGCCATGGCCCGCGAGATCGTGCACGCCGGCCTCCACAACCGCGAGTTCATCGAGCGGGCGACCGAAGGCTTCGAGGCGTATGTCGCGACGCTCGAGTCGTACACGCTCGAGCACGCCGAGGAGGTCACCGGCGTGCCGGCCGACGTGATCAAGGACGTCGCGCACACGTACGCGCGCGCCGAGCGCGCGCAGATCTGCTGGACGCTGGGCATCACCGAGCACCACAACGCCGTCGACAACGTGCTGGCGCTCATCAACCTCGCGCTGCTGACCGGCCACGTCGGGCGCTACGGCTCGGGCCTCAACCCGCTGCGCGGCCAGAACAACGTGCAGGGCGGGGGCGACATGGGTGCGATCCCCAACCGGCTCCCGGGCTTCCAGGACCTCGAGACCGACCCCGAGGCGGTGGCCAAGTTCGAGCGCGCGTGGGGCGTCGAGATCCAGCAGCGCTACGGGTGGCACATGACCGAGATGTTCGACGCGATGGAGCGCGGCGAGCTGACGACGCTGTTCGTGCTCGGCGAGAACCCCGTCCAGTCGGACGCCGACGCGCACCACGTGAGGAAGCTGCTCGACGGCCTCGAGCACTTCGTCGTCCAGGACATCTTCCTCACGGCGACCGCGGAGATGGCGGATGTCGTCCTCCCCGCGTCGGCGAGCTGGGCCGAGGCGGAGGGCACGGTCACGAACAGCGAGCGGCGCGTGCAGCGCTGCCGCAAGGCGCTCGAGCCGCCGGGGCAGGCGCGCGACGACACGCGGATCCTGGTGGATCTCGCGGCGCGGCTCGGCCAGGAGTGGCACTACGAGTCGGCCGAGGAGATCTGGGACGAGCTGCGCTCGCTGGCGCCGAACCACGCGGGCATGAGCTACCGGCGCCTCGAGGAGCTCGGCGGGATCCAGTGGCCGTGCTACTCCGAGGACAAGCTCGAGCCGACGTTCCTGCACGGCCGTCTGTGGGAGCAGCCACTGGAAGGGCCGCCCGCGGTGTTCCACGTCGTCGAGGACGACCCGCCGGTCGACAGGCTGTCGGAGGAGTTCCCGCTACGCCTCACCACCGGCCGCCGGCTGGACTCGTTCAACACCGGCGTCCAGAGCGGCGGCTACACCTCGCCGCTCCGCCGGCCCGAGGAGCTCGAGCTGTCCACGACCGACGCGGCGGAGCTCGGCGTGACCGACGGCGACCGCGTGCGCATCGTCTCGCGCAACGGCGAGGTCGAGGCCCCCGTGCGCGTCGACCACGCGCTGCGCCCGGGGCTCTCCTTCATGACGCTGCACTTCCCCGACGAGGTGCTGACGAACGTCCTGACCCTCAACAACACCGACCCGAAGTCCGGCACGGCCGAGTTCAAGGCGACGGCCATCCGCGTCGAGCCGCTCGCGCCCGGTGAGGCCGCGGACGCGTCCGAGGCCGCCGTCCCGGCGACGCACGTCGCCCAGCCCCGCTGATGGACATCGTCCTCCACGACGACCAGCCGTCGGCGGCGGAGCGGGACGCCGTCGACGCCGTGCTGGGCCCGCCCGACAGCCGGTGGGTGGGCGCGCTCACCACGTCCGACCGGGACCGTCGCGTCGCCCGCGGGGGCCACGCCGCGCGCGCCCAGCGGCACCTGCTGCTCCCGGTCTTCCACGCCGTGCAGAGCCGCGCCGGATGGATCAGCCCCGGCGCGCTCAACTACATCTGCCAGCGCCTCACCATCCCGCCGGCCGAGGCCTACGGGGTGGCCACGTTCTACGCGCTGTTCTCGCTCGAGCCGCAGCCGCGGGCCGTGGCGCACGTCTGTACCGACATCGCCTGCATGGCGGGCGGGGCGAAGAAGCTTTGCGCCGGTCTCGAGGCCCGGATCGGGCCGAAGGGCGGGCACCACGGCAACAACGGCGCCGGGCCCGGCGAGGACGCGATCTGGCTGGAGAGCCCGTGCCTGGGGATGTGCGAGATGGCGCCGGCGGCGATGGTCAGCGTCGCCGGCGAAGCGCCGCGCGAGGTCTCCGTCGACCATGCCGAAGCCGACGACATCGCAGCGCTGCTCGCCGGCAGCGACGCGCCTGCGCCGGTCGTCCCGAAGGTGCCGCAGGCCGGGGACCCGGGGCTGCGGCTCCTGCGCCGTATCGGGCGGGTCGACCCGACGAGCGTCGACAGCTATCGCGCGCACGGCGGCTATGAGGCCCTGCGGGCCGCGCTGGAGATGGGAGAGCAGGGCGTGCTGCGCGAGGTCAGCGACGCCAAACTGCTCGGGCGCGGCGGTGCGGCGTTCCCGACCGGCCGCAAGTGGGAAGCAGTAGCGGCCCACCCCACCCGCCCGCACTACCTGATCTGCAACGCCGACGAGTCCGAGCCCGGGACGTTCAAGGACCGCGTGCTCCTCGAGCAGGACCCGTTCGCCGTCATCGAGGCGATGACCATCGGGGGCTTCGCGACCGGCTGCGAGCACGGCTATCTCTACCTGCGGGGCGAGTACCCGCTGGCCTGGGAGCGCCTCGTCGGCGCCGTCACCGAGGCGCGGGCACGCGGCTTCCTCGGCCAGGACATCTTCGGCCGCGGCATCAACTTCGACATCGAGCTGCGCAAGGGCGCGGGCGCGTACATCTGCGGTGAGGAGACGGCGCTCTTCAACTCGATCGAGGGCTATCGCGGCGAGCCCCGCAACAAGCCGCCGTTCCCCGTCGAGCACGGGCTGTTCGACAAGCCGACGGTGATCAACAACGTCGAGACGCTGGTCAACGTTCCCGGCATCGTCCTCGACGGCGGCCAGGCCTACGCCGGGATCGGCACCGAGGACTCGACGGGTACGCGCCTGTTCTGCGTCTCGGGCCGCGTCGAGCGGCCCGGTCTCTACGAGACGCCGTTCGGCGTCACGCTCCGCGAGGTGCTCGACATGGCCGGCGGCGTGATCGACGGCCGCCCGTTGCGGACCATCCTCCTCGGCGGCGCCGCCGGCCGCTTCCTGACGCCGGATGAGCTCGACGTCGAGATGTCCTTCGAGGCGACCCGCGAGGCCGGCGCGAGCATGGGCTCGGGCGTGGTCATGGTCGTCGACGACACCGTCGACCTGCCGGCGATCCTGATGCGCATCGCCGCGTTCTTCCGCGACGAGTCGTGCGGGCAGTGCGTTCCGTGCCGCGTCGGGACCGTGCGCCAGGAGGAGGCGCTCGCGCGCCTGGTCAACGGGCATCCCCGAGACACCCAGGAGCAGGAGTTCGCGCTGCTCGACGAGATCACCGCCTCCATGCGCGACTCGTCGATCTGCGGGCTCGGCCAGACGGCCGCCGACGCGATCGAGTCCGCGCTGCGCAAGCTCGACGTCTTCGAGACGGGAGGGAACCGATGAGCAGGACGCGGACCGGAGCGCCGCCTCGCACCGTCGAGCTCGAGCTCAACGGCGACACGGTCGAGGCCAAGGAGGATCAGACGATCCTCGAGGTCTGCCAGGAGCAGGGCATCGAGATCCCGACGATGTGCTGGGAGCGGACGCTCACGCCGGTCAACGCCTGCCGGGTGTGCGTCGTCGAGCTCGAGGGCGCCCGCGTCCTGGCGCCGTCCTGCGCGCGCAAGGTCGAGGACGGCATGGAGGTCCAGACGCACTCGGAGCGCGTGAACCACAGCCGCAAGATGGTGCTCGAGTTCCTCGCCTCGTCGGTCGACCTGTCGGTCATGCCCAACGCCGCGCGCTGGATCGAGGAGTACGGGGCCGATCCCGAGCGCTACGGCCCGCCGGCGCCGCCGTTCGAGGCGGGCCAGCGCGACCGCGTGCGCGCCGGGCACCACGAGACCCCCGACGGGCGCCACGCCGCCACGGTGCACCAGCCGCCGAAGATCGACAACGACCTCTACGTGCGCGACTACTCGAAGTGCATCCTCTGTTACAAGTGCGTCGAGGGCTGCGGCACCGACTGGCAGAACACCTTCGCCATCGCGGTCGCCGGGCGCGGGTTCGACGCCCGCATCGCCACGGAGTACGCCAACGAGCTGCCCGACTCCGCGTGCGTCTACTGCGGCAACTGCATCGCGGTCTGCCCCACGGGCGCGCTCATGTTCAAGAGCGAGTACGACCGCCGCGAGGACGGCAGTTGGGACGAGAGCAAGCAGACCCAGACGACCACCATCTGCACCTACTGCGGGGTCGGCTGCAATCTCGAGCTGCACGAGCAGGACAACGAGATCGTCAAGGTCACCTCGCCGCTCGACCACCCGGTGACGCGCGGCAACCTCTGCATCAAGGGCCGCTTCGGGTTCCAGTTCATCCAGAACCGCGAAGACGAGGAGCCGCCGGATCTCCTCGAGGTCCTCGAGTCGAAGGACGGCCATGCACCCAGCTGACGACGGCACGACGAACCGCGGCGCCAGCCCGGTCGACGACGAAGGGCGGGTGGCCGTGGCCGGCGCCGACGGCTGGCACTACCTCCCGTTCCAGCTCGACGAGCGGACCGGCGCGCACGAGATCACCCTCGAGCGCGACGAGGACGGCGAGCAGGTCCACTTCACGATGCCGGCCTTCGTCGAGCAGGGCGACGAGCTCGGCGAGATCGCGCTGCTCGTGATCCGCGCCCGCGAGCGCTGGCGCGAGCTCAAGGGCGTCGGCGGCTAGCGCTTCAGCTTCAGGTTCTTGGTCGCCTTGCCGCCGGTGCCGAGGTCGACCACGAGCGTCACGTTCGTGCTCTTCTTCCTGCGGACGGTCGTGCGCGCCTTGCTCGAGAGCTTGAACGCGATCGTCTTCGTCTTGCCGGCGGGGATCGTGAGCGACTTGACCGCGAGCGTCTTCGGCCGCTTGGCGCGGGTGCGCAACCTCGCCTCGCCCTTGCACGCCGTCGGCGAGGTGCAGGCGAGCCTGAAGCCGACCTTGCCGTTCTTCAGCCGCAGCGCCTTGCTCTTGAAGGACACGGCCGCCTTCGTGCCGGTGCCACCGCCGGTCGCGCCGCCGCCGCCACCGCCGGGGGTGCCGGCGCCGGGGCCACTCACGGTCCAGTCGTAGTTCATGAGCACGGCGTAGTTGACGTAGTCGTGCTGCGCCTGGCCCTGCAGCCCGGTCTCCACCTTCGGATAGAACATCTGCATCGCCGTCGCGCTGAACTCGCTGAGCGAGTGGGGGCCGGTCGAGGCGATCGGGAGGTCGCCGGGGCCCATGGCGCTCACCGCGACGATGTCGTGGTGGCCGGACGCTCCGTTCTGGGAGGGCGACGTGGTCACCCTCAGCGGCGGGTTGAGCGTCAGCTCGTGAACGGTGTTGGGAGGCGGCTGGAAGGTCGCGCTCTCGCTACCGGTGCCGGTGCAGCAGACGGCGTCCGTGATCTGGCCCGTGACCGGGTGCGTCTGGAAGATCCGCTTGATGATCGTGATGCGCAGCGGAGCCGGATTCGCTCCGGAGCGAACCCGCACCTTCGTGACGTAGCCCGGACCGGGGACGAGGTGCGTGTCGTCGACGGTCGTGCCCGGCTGGTAGGCGGTTCTCACGCCTCGCTGACGGGCGCCGGCGCCAAAGACATGGGCGTGCCCTGGTTGCTCTTCGATTGAGCGTGGGCTGGAGTCGGGAGGAGCGAGACGGTCGCCACAACGACGACAGCCACGCCCGCGAGCGAGCGGAGGCGAAGGAGCATGCGCCACGCTATCCGGAGGACGTTGCGCTTGTCCCCCCTCGCCCGGTGAGGATGCACGGGCGGTTCAGGCGGTAGCGGAAGCCGCGGCGACTGCGTCCGATCTTGCGGGCTCCCGCCCCGCCAACGCGAATCAGCTGCGACTCGCGGCGTCCTGCGAGCTGCCGGTTACTCGTCCTGCTTCGATTGCTCGCCGTCGGTGGACTCGGGCGCCTTCTTCGGCTGGCCGGCCACGGTCTCGGTGTCCTGCTCGCCCGGCTTCTGGGCGGTCTCTTCGGCTTCGTCGGGCCGGTTCTGCGTTGTCTCGCTCACGCGATCTCCTCGGTTGTGATACCGGTGGGTCTACCCTGCCGGCGCGGCAACCAGGCTTGTGCGCTTCGAGTACGACGGCCTGCCGGTTTTGCAGGCGCCGAGACCGCGAGCGCCTAGAGCGCGAGCATCGCCGTGGCGACCTCACCGGCGGCCGCATCGGGAATCGCCGTCGCAGCCTGTTCCAGCACGAGCAGCCGCGCACCGGGGATCTCGCGCGCGAGCGCTTCGCCGTTGCCGACAGGGAAGAACGGGTCGCGGCGGCCGTGCACCACCAGCGCTGGGATCGCGAGCTCGGGCAGGCGCTCGCGCCACCGCGGCTTGCAGTTGAGCTTGGAGAACACCATGCCCATCTGGTTGGCCATCTGCACTGCGGGCTCCGTGCCCGGCGTACGGTCCCAGATGCGCTCGGCGGTCGCGCGCGCAGCGGCGGGGACGTCGCCGAGGATCTCCGCGCCGCCGGCAGCGAACTCCGCCACGGCAGCGCGGTCAGACCAGTCGGGCATCGAGCGCGAGAACAGCCGGTCCATCGTCGCCGCGTCATGGTCAGGCAGGTCGTCGTCGGGCGGGCCTGGAGCGACGGCCCGCGACCCCGCGAGGGTGAGCGCCGAGAACGCGTCCGGGTGGTCGAGCGCGGCGACCTGGGCGACCATGCCGCCCACGCCGATGCCCGCCAGGTGCGCCGGCCGGTCGTCAAGTCCGCGGGCGAGCGCGGCGGCGTCGGCTGCGAGATCGCGCAGCGTGTACGCCGGAGCCTCGGGATCGACGGTGGTCGACGCGCCGGAATCGCGCAGGTCGTACCGCACGACGTGGCGCCCGCCGCGCGCGAGCGCCTCGCACAGCGCGTCGGGCCAGGAGAGCATGGTCGTGCCGCCCGCGAGCAGAACGAGCGGCGCCGGCGCGTCGCCGAAGTGCTCGATCCCGAGCGTGACGCCGTCCGCCTCGACCGTCGTCATCACGCGTCCGCCGCCGCGATCGCGCAGACCGCGGGGACCGGGCGCAGGTCCTCGACCAGCACCCTGTCGACGGAGAATCCGCCCTCGCGTAGCCGGTCGGCCAGCTCGTTCCCCAGGTCCCGGGCTCGCTCCGGCGCGGAGTGGCGCGCGTCCCAGAAGATGTAGACGGCCCCATCCCGGGCGAGGTGCTCGCGGACGGCACCGAGCGCCGCGTGCGGCTGCTGCCAGAAGGGAGCGACGTTGAAGGCGAAGATCTTGTCGAAGCGCCGATCGCCGAGGTCCGCGTCCTCCAGCGCGACGGCCTCGAGCACAGCCCGGCCCGCGTCGACGTGCTCGCGGTTCCTCCGCGTGGCCATCTCGATCATCTTGGGCGAGCGGTCGATCGCGGTGATCGTTCCCGTCGTCAGCCTCTCGCAGACCAGCGAGACCGCGACGCCGTGGCCGCAGCCGACCTCGAGCAGGCGGTCAGCCGGACGGACCTCCAGAGTGTCGACCGCCCAGACAAACCGCTCCGATGCCTTGCCCGCCATGCCCCAGCAATAGCATCACGCGCCCGTAAAGCCCATGCTGCCGGCGATCAGCAGGCAATTCCCGATACGGAGCGGCGAGGGAATCGAACCTTCCAACCGTCGGGCTACGACGGCTCTGCCGGTTTGAAGGCACCTTCTTCGCGCTGAGATTACCCGAGTTGCAGGGAGTTCGTCTGGCTGAGTCGTGCGTGATCCGCGACGTCGCGGGCGCGCGGGTGCTTTGAGGTTTGCTGTTTGGATTCGGGTGTCGGTTACGTCCGTCGCTGAAGGGAGGCTCCCGACCGGGCGGCGCCGGGCGTAGGTCGAGGCCAATGGCGATCCCATCAGCGGACGCCGAGCAGCACGTCCACCACGATCTGGTCCAACCGCTCGTTCGCGTACCCGCGCGCCGCGAGCTCCTCGAGCCGCTCGGCCTGCGCCTTCAGGCTCTCGGGGCTGTCGTCCGCGCCGACCGATGCCTCGGCGAGCCCGGGCGTGCCGGCCGCCGCCAGCGCATCGGACGCCTCCGGAAGCGCGTCGAACCGCCGCGCCGCCTCGGCCAGCGCGAGGTAGGTGCGCATGCAGCCGGCCGCGAACTCCCACACGCCGTCGGGATCCTCGTTGCGGTAGGCGTGCGCGTCGAAGTGGCGAGGCCCGCTGTAACCGGCGCGCTCGAGCAGCCGGACGAGCAGGAACGCCTCCTTGAGGTCCTCGGCGCCGAACCGGAAATCCTGGTCGTAGCGGCCGATCCGCTGACCGTTCAGGTCGATGTGGAACAGCTTGCCGGCCCACAGCGCCTGCCCCACGCCGTGGTGGAACGACAGCCCCGCCATCGTCTCGTGCGCGACCTCGGGATTCACCCCGACCATGTCCGGGTGCTGGAGCGTGGTGATGAAGTGCAGGGCGTGCCCGACGGTGGGAAGAAACAGGTCGCCGCGGGGCTCGTTGGGCTTGGGCTCCATCGCGAACCGCATGCCGTAGCCCTGCCCGATCGCGTAGTCGCAGAGCACGTCGATCGCCTCGCGGTAGCGCTCGAGCGCGTCGCGCGGATCCTTCGCGACACCGGCCTCGGTCCCCTCGCGCCCGCCCCAGAACACGTACAGCTCCGCGCCGAGCTCGGCGCCGAGGTCGATCGACGTCATGGCCTTGCCGATCGCCGCGCGTCGGACGCCGCGGTCGTTGGAGGTGAAGGCGCCGTCCTTGAACGCCGGGTTGCTGAAGAGGTTCGTCGTCGCCATCCCGACGCCCAGCCCCGTCTCCTCGAGCGCCGCGGCGAAGCGCGCCACGATGCGGTCTCGCTCGGCGGCCGAGCTGCCGTACGGGACCAGATCCTCGTCGTGCAGGCTCACGCCCCATGCCCCGAGCTCGGCCAGGCGCCGGACCGAGTCCACCGGGTCCAGCGGCGGCCGCGTGGGGCCGCCGAATGGATCAGCGCCGGGGTTGCCGACGGTCCAGAGCCCGAACGTGAACCGGTGCTCGGGGCGTGGTGTCAGTGCGTCCTGGGCCGCCATCAGCGATACCTCACCGGCTCGTGAGCCCCGCTGCCTGATGACCGCAACATCGCGTCGCAGACCTCGGCCGCGCGATAGCCGTCCTCGAGCGTCGCGCCGTGCGGGCCCACCGGCGTGTCGTCGCGGATCGCGGCGAGCAGGTGGTGCAGCTCGTGCACGAACGTGTGCTCCCACCCGATGATGTGGCCCTGCGGCCACCAGTGCTCCCAGAACGGGTGGTCGGCTTCCGAGACGAGAACGGTGCGGAAGCCCTGCGCCCGCGACCCGGGTGCCGAGCCCACGAGGTGGACCTCGAGCTCGTTGAGGCGCTCGAGATCGAAGCGGAGCGAGCCCTTGGAGCCGTTGATCTCCCAGGTGAAGGCGTTCTTGCGCCCGGTCGCGAACCGCGACGCTTCGATCGTGCCGATCGCGCCGCCCTCGAAGGACACCACTGACTCGACCGCGTCGTCGACCTCGCGCCCCGGCTGGAACGTCTGCGTGCGCGCCGCGACCGACGCGATCTCGCCGACGAGGTACCGGGCGAGGTCGATGACGTGGGCGCCGAGGTCGCCGAGCGCACCGGACCCCGCGAGGGCGGGATCGAAGCGCCAGACCGCGGCGTCGGTCGCGCCCCACTCCTGCAGGTAGGCGCCGCGGAAATGCAGGATCTCGCCGAGCTCGCCAGCCTCGATCATCTCGCGGGCGAGCCGCACGGCGGGCACGAACCGGTAGTTGAACGCGCACATGTGCTTGACCCCGGCGGCCTGGACGCGCTGCCACGTCTCGTAGCTCTCGTCCGCGTCGCGGCCCAGGGGCTTCTCGCAGATCACGTGCTTGCCCGCCTCCGCCGCGGCGATCGTCGGGGCCGCGTGGAGGTTGTTCGGGCCGACGTTGTCGAACAGGCCGATGCGGTCGTCGGCGACGATCGCGTTCCAGTCCGTGACGTGGCCGGCGAAGCCGTAGCGAGCCGCGGCCTCGGCCACGGCCTCCTCGTTGCGGCCCGCGATCGCGACGAGCTCGGGCATGAGCGGGGGAGGCCACGTCATGTAGGCGAGGGTCCGGTAGGCGTTCGTGTGCGCCTTGCCCATGAAGGCGTAGCCGAGCATGCCCACGCCGATGCG
>CAVSQM010000006.1:0-362602 GCA_963730115.1 uncultured Solirubrobacteraceae bacterium
TCTTCCGCATGGACGGCCGGCGCGAGGTGCTGATCGACCTCCACCCCGACCAGGCCGCCTCCGTGACCACGAGCCCGGATGGCAAGACGGTCACCTACACCCAGATCCCCGGGACCGTGCCCGAGGAGAGCAGCGACTCGGTGTTCGCCGGGTTCTACCTGCCGGGCGACGACTTCGGTTGGGTGAGCGTGGCCTTCAGCACCGCCTGCGCCGCCCAGTAGCCGCACATGCCGTGGACGCCGCCGCCGGGCGGCGTCGAGGACGAGCAGATGAAGAGCCGCGGGTTCGGCGTCGAGTACGGGATCGAGGCGCGCGACCGGGCGCGTGAAGAGCTGCCGCAGGTCCTCAGCGCCGCCGTTGATGTCGCCGCCGACGTAGTTCGCGTTGTAGCGCCTCCATCTCGGCCGGCGTTCATGCGTCGGCGCGCGAGGATCGCGGTCGCGGAAGCCGGGCGCGAAGCGCTCGATCTGCGCCTCGATCGCGTCGGTCATGTCCACGCGTCGAGCCGTGCGGGACGTGGCAGTACGCCCAGCCGGTGTGCTTGCCCGCCGGCGCGCGGCGTCGGGTCGAAGAGGCTCTGCTGGGCGACGAGCACGAACGGCCGCTCGGCGTGCCGCCGCGGCGACCGCCGCGCTCGGCGGCGCGATCTCCTCGAACGTGCCGCCGACGTGCACGGTGCCGGCCCGCGCGCACTCCGGCGCCGTCCACGGGATCGGCCCGTCGAGCGCCCAGTCGAGCTTGAAGACGCCGGGGCCGTAGCGGTAGCGCTCGAGCGCGCGGCGGTAGCGGTCCGGCAGCCGGTCGCCGGCGATCGCGACGAGCTGGCGCGGCGTCGAGGTCGAAGAGCACGGCGCGCGCGTCGGCGAGCTCGTCGACGCGCTCGACGCGGCGGCCGGTACTCGATCTCCGCCGCCGAGCGAGCGCAGCGATGCGAGGCGAGCGCGTCGGCGATCGCCTGCGAGCCGCCGCGCGCGACCGGCCAGCCGACGTGCGTGGCCGGCGAGCATCAGCACCAGCGCCGACCGCCGCGGTCGGCGGCTGCGTCGAGCGGCAGCATCGAGTGCGCGGCGAAGCCGGCGAACAGCGCCCGCGCGCGCGGCTGCCGCGAAGCGCGCGCGGCCAGGCGCTCGCCGAGCGCAGCGCCGAGCAGCCCGAAGCGCGCCAGCGCGATCGGGTGGCGCGGCGGCCGCAGCGGCGCCGAGCGATCGTCGGCAGCAGCTGCTCCGCGTCGCGCGACCAGCGGCGCCACCAGCTGCGGTAGGCGCTCGCCGTCGTCGCCGCCGAGCGACGCCGCCGTCGTCTCGAGCGAGCGGTCGAGCGCGACCGCGGTGCCGTCGTCGAGCGGGTGCGCGAGCGCGAGCTCGGGGTGGACCAGCTCGAGCCCGTGCTCGGCCAGCGGCAGCGTCGCGCAGGAACGGCGAGGCGAGCGCGAGCGGGTGGACCGCCGAGCAGACGTCGTGCACGAAGCCGGGCAGGGTCAGCTCCGCCGAGCGCGACCCGCCCCCGATCGTCTCCTGCGCCTCGAGCACCCGCACCGAGCGGCCGGCGCGGGCGAGGACGATCGCCGCCGCGAGCCCGTTCGGGCCCGCGCCGACGACGATCGCGTCAGGCAAACAAGCGCCTCATCCCGCGCACCGGCGCGCCCGAGCATGTACAGCGTGGAGCGGATCGCCGAAGAGTGCCAGACGTTCCGCCACCTGGACCACTGGCGCTTCTTGTCGACGCACACGACCTGCGTCTCGACGTCGGCGCCAGCGGCGTCGCCGAAGTGCGTCGCCAGCGCGCGTCAGCGTCTGCTCCCAGAAGCGGTCCTCCTGCTTGTGCCCGCCCATCGTCAGCCCCATCTCGAAGATCGGGTCGGAGGCGCGCATCAGCACCTGCGCCTGGGCCACGGTCTCGCCGCCGCGCTCGGTCGCGCTGAACGTGATCCAGCCGGCGAACATGTGCCCCTGCGGGGTCATCAGCGTGAACGACTCCTCGTCGGCGTAGAGCACCATCACGCCGGTCGAGAGCTTCATCTTGCCCGGCAGCGTCATGCCGATCAGCGCGACCTCGCCCGGCTCGATCCCGGTCAGCGGCGCGTAGAAGTTGTTGCCCTCCGGCCAGAACTCCGGGAAGCGCTGCTTCCACGTGGCGATCAGGTCGGTGGCCGACACCGTCTCCTGCGGCAGCCGCACCTGGTAGGTCTTCTGCCACATCTTCCCGAAGCCCTGGATCGGGCCGGCGAGCCGCTTGCCCTCGACGTTGATCGCCACGGCGCCCTCCGGCACCTCGGCGACGTTCAGCGTGCGAGACCTTCTTCGCCCAGTTGGTCGCGTCGCGGGCCGCGGCCCGCTCGTTCACATCGCTCATGGCGAGCTCCTTCTAGCAGCGCCGCGGCAGCCAGCGCGCCGGACTCGTCGTCGTGGATGCCGACCGCCTCGTCGAGGCGGGTCAGCTCGAAGATCTGCGTGTAGTGGTCCGACAGGCCGAACGCGAGCAGCTGCTGCGAGTGCCGGTTGGCACGCACGAGCAGCGTCACGAGCAGGCCGATGCCGCCACTGTTCATGTACGCGAGATCGGTGAAGTTGAGGACGATCGCCTTCGCGTCGCCCGCCTCGTCGTACGCGCGTCATCAGGACGGCCTCCGAGCCGGCCGTGACGTCGCCCCGGATGTCGACGATCGCCGCCGGACCGCTCCGGCGCACCTCGAACGTGGCTGTGGCCTCAGGCATCCCTGCTCCCTTCCGCGCCGCGCACGGCGCTGTCCTCGTCGGGGTTGATCGCCAGGAAGTCGGCGAGCCGGGTGATCTCGAAGATCTCCCGGTAGTGGGGCGTCAGTCCGTAGGCCCGCACGTCGATCCCGGCCGCGCGGGCGCGGGCCAGGATGCCCACGATCAGCGCGATGCCGGTCGAGTTGATGTAGCCGGCGCCCTCGAAGTTGAGGACGACGGCGTCGGTGGGCTCGGCGGTGGCCTGCTGCCAGGCCGCCTCGAGCGCCGCCTCGGCGCCGCGGTTGACGTCGCCCGCGATGTCGATCACGGCGACTCCGTCGCGCCGGCGCACGGCCGGGATCTCACTCGTCGCCATCGTCATCTCCCTCCAGACGCACGCCGAGCTCGAGGGTGTGGTGCTCCCCGTCGCTCGTCTCGCGCGTCTCGTCGACCATGTTCTCGATCAGGAAGAGGCCCCAGCCGCGAGGGCGCTGCAGGCCCTCGAGCTTGGCCTCGAGGTCCGGTACCTCGCGCTCGGACTCCGGCGGCGCGCCGCCGAGGTCGGTGATCTGGACGCGCACGCGGCCGTCGCCGGTGAGCACGCGGACGTTGACCGGCCGGTCCTCGCGGTAGCCCGAGCCGTGCTCCATCGCGTTCATCGTCGCCTCGCCGACCGCGGTCTTGAGCTTGGTCGAGCCGCGCCTCGGTCAGGCCGAGATCCGCGATCGCGGCGCTGACGCGCTCGATCGCGACGCGCTCGTTGCCCTCGGCGCTGGGGACCTCGAACTCCGTGACGAGCACGGCGTCGGGCACGGCGCCGTTGAGCATGTGGCCGGCGCCCGGCGAGCGCTGGAGCACGACCATGGTGATGTCGTCCTCCTGCTCGGCGTCGGGGCCGGTGTGGGCGTGCAGGTCGGACAGCACGCGGTCGATCAGCTCGCCGCCGCCGGGGTAGTCGGCCACGCACTGCTTGAGGCGCGGGAAGCCGAACATCTCGCCGTCGGGGTCGTGCGCCTCGACGACGCCGTCGGAGTGCAGGAGCAGCGAGTCGCCGGGCTGCGAGCACGGTCTCCTTCTCCTCGTAGGGCATGCCGGGCATCAGCCCGAGCGGCATGCCGCGCGCGCGCAGCTCCTCGGAGCCCTCGGCGGTCTTGACGTACGGCAGGTCGTGGCCGGCGTTGGCGAAGCGGAAGTGGCCGGTCGCCGTGTCGAGCACGCCGTAGAGGCAGGTGACGAACATCTTCTCCGGCATGTCCGGGCACAGGTGCTCGTTGACGCGCTCGAGCGTCTCGCCGGGCTCGACGAGGCGCTGGGCGGACGCGCGCAGCACGCTCCGGGTGGCGGCCATCACGAGCGCGGCGGGGACGCCCTTGTCGGTGACGTCGCCGACCACGAAGCCGACCTTGCCGCCGGGCAGCGGGATGACGTCGTAGAAGTCGCCGCCGACCTCGCGCGCCGGCCGGTAGTAGGCCGCGACCTGCCAGCCCGACAGCTCCGGCAGCTGCTTGGGGAGGAAGTTCTGCTGGATCAGCTTGGCGACCTCGAGCTCCTGCTCGAAGCGCTGGCGCGTGGCGGCCTCGGCCTGCTGCTGGCGGACGAGCTGGCCGACCCGCAGCGCCGGCGCGGCCTGCGCGGCGAGGTTGTCGAGCAGCTTGCGGTCGTCGGAGGAGTACTCCTGCTCCGAGAGCCGCGGCCCGAGGTTGAGCACGCCGATCAGCTCGCCCTGGCTGACGAGCGGGACCGCGAGCTTGATCCCGGCCGCCTTCAGCTCGGCGAGCGCGGGCGAGTCGAGCTCCAGCGCCTCGACGTCGACCGCGCCGCTCGCGCTCTGCAGGTAGGCGAGCAGCGGGTCGTTGGGGGCGATGTCGATGGGGGCCGCCTCGTCCTCCCGCACCTCCGGCGTCGAGGCCGGAGCGCGCTCCTCGTCGGGAGCGCGCCGCAGGCGGCGGCGGAAGGTGCGGGTCAGGCCGGTCATGTCGGAGTCCTTTCTACGGGCCATGCGTCCGGGAATCGTTACGGCGTTCCGTTCGCCTCGAGGAGGTCCTTCAGGTGCCCCATGCTCGAGGCGAGGTCGCGCCATGCGCGCGAACACCGGCTCGGCGAGCTTGAAGAAGCCGTGTGCGTCGGCGGCTCGTGCTCGGTGACGGTGAGCGTGGTCGAGAAGCGGACGCCGTAGAACTTCACGGTCTCCTCGACCTCGAGGCCGACGGCCAGGGGCCGATCGGCGTTGCGGCCGACCTCGATGACGTTCGACATCCACTTCGGGTCGTTGCGGGTATCGGTCACGAACGCCCACACGTCGTCGATGGGCCGCTCGATGGCTACGACCGCAGCCACAGGCTCACCTGCGTCGGTTGCACCGTCTCGCCGACCACGTCGCGCAGCTCCGCCTGCAGCGCGTCGAGGTCGAGCTCGTCGCGCAGGCGGACGCCGAAGGCCTCGAGCGTCTGCGCCGCGTCGTAGCGGCGGCGGTAGAAGCGGTGGTCGACGGCCGCCTGGATGCGCGCCCGCGCCGGCCGGAACAGCGCGGCGACGGCGAGCGTGGAGATCGCGATCGCCACGTTCGACTCGCCGACCGTGAGGCCGAGCAGCAGCACGAGCCCGAGGTAGGTGGCGGCGAGCGTCGCGGTCAGCGCGCCGTAGACGAGCGTGCGGTTGACGATCCGGCCGAGGTCGTAGAGGCGGTAGCGCAGGATCGCCACCGTCGCCGCGGTCGGGATCGCGAGCAGGAAGATCGGCAGGAAGAACGCGCTGTTGACGCCGAACGCCTGGTCGAGGAGCGCGTTGGTGAGCCAGGCGACGACGACGAGCGCGGCGGCGGCCGCCATCCACTTGAGCTGCTGGCGCTCGACGCCGCGCGAGCGCCGGAAGCGGACCACGAGCGCCGAGGCCGAGCCGATCGCGGCGGCGACGAAGACCGCGAAGCCCGCCGCCTGGACCGCGTCGACGAGCCGGCCCAGGCCGCCAGACGCCCCGAACGGGTTCTCGACGCGCGGGAAGTCGTCGAGGCCGCCCGGCTCGAAGGCGAAGCCGATCGCCAGCATCGCCAGCGTCGTGCCGACCACCCAGCCCACGGGGCGCCAGCGCCGCGACGGCAGCCGGCCGTCCGGGAACAGCAGCAGCAGCACGGTGATCAGCGGGGGGAAGCCGAAGACCCAGATCCAGTTGCCCACCCACAGCAGCAGGTCGGGCGGGGGCTGCGAGCCCGGGTCGGCATAGAAGCCGTGCACGTACCACCCGCGCGCGATGCCGGAGACGCTGAGCGAGAGCGCCGACACGACGAGGATCCAGCCGATCGGGTTGCGTGGCCGGCGCGTCGCCAGCAGCGCGCCGAGGCCGCCGAACGCGACGACCATGACGGCGAACATCAGCTCGCCGAGCGGCTCGACCTCACCGCCGTCGGCCGCGGGCAGGCGCGTCCCGTCGTCGAGCGATGGCGAACGCGGCCGTGCCCGCGGCGAGCGCGACGGTGATCGCGGACAGCGCCCACGCGAGCCGCCTCACCGGTCTCTCCTCAGCCACAGCGAGACATGGGCGGGCTGCACGGTGTCGCGCACCACGTCGCGCAGGTCGGCGCCGAGCGCGTCGAGGTCGAGCTCGTCGCGGAGCCGCCCGCCGAACGCCTCCAGCGTGCGGGTCGCGTCGTAGCGCTTGCGGTAGAAGCGGCGATCGACGGCCGCCTGGATGCGTGCCCGGGCCGGGCGGAACAGCGCGGCCACCGCGAGCGTCGAGACCGCGATCGCCAGGTTCGACGTGCCGAGCGTCAGCCCGATCAGCAGCACGAGCGCCAGGTACGTCGCGCCGAGCGTCGCCGTGAGCGCGCCGTAGACCAGCGTGCGGTTGATGACGACGTCGATGTCGTAGAGGCGGTGGCGCAGGATCGCCGCGCCGATGGCGAGCGGCAGGCCGAACGTGACGAGGCCGAGGAAGCTGGTCCAGCCGATCACCCCGACGAAGTAGAGGCCGTGGCCGATCAGGCTGATCGCCGACAGGATCAGCGCCGCCATCAGCAGCAGGCCGACATAGGCGAACCACTTCAGCTGCTGGCGCTCGACCCCGTGCGAGCGTCGCATGCGCACGACCAGCCCCGCGACCCCGATCAGCGCCGGGACGCCGTAGAACACGACGCTCACGGATGCGATGTCCGCCATCACGTCGCCCGCGACGCCGGGCAGGGCGTACGGGTTCTCCCACGTGCCCGGGGCCTCGGTATCGAGCACGCGGTCGCCGAGCGCGCGGCCGGCGATCCCCAGCGTGAAGAGCCCCGCCGCCAGCCACGCCGCGGGGCGCCAGCGCGGCGAGGCCAAGTGGCCGTCGGGGAACAGCAGCGGGATGCCGACGGCGACGAGCCCGATCCACACGTCGGCGATCCAGTCGTCGAGCCACACCGCCACCTCGGCGGGCTCGTCGGCGGTCGACGTGTAGCCGATCAGCACCGAGGTGAGGGCGCTGAACAGCACGACCGCCTGGAGGATCCAGCCGATCGGGTTGCGTGGCTGCCGGCTCGCCACCACGGCGCCGACGACCGCGAAGACGGTGAGGCCGAGCATGAAGAGCCCCTCGAACTCCTCCTTGCTGCGTATCGAGTAGTAGGCGGCGAGCACCGCCAGCGCGACCCAGACCCCGAACAGCCCCCAGGCCAGCCGCGGCGCGGTCATTGCGGGCTCCTCAGCCAGAGCGTGACCTGCGACGGCTGCACGGTCTCGTGGACGACCCCGCGCAGGTCGGCGCCGAGCGCCTCCAGATCCAGCTCGTCGCGCAGCCGTCCACCGAACGCCTCCAGCGTCTGGGCGGCGTCGTAGCGGCGGCGGTAGAAGCGCCGGTCGACCGCACCCTGGATGCGCGCCCGCGCCGGGCGGAACAGCGCCGCCACCGCCAGCGTGGAGACCGCGACGGCGAAGCCGGACTCGCCGACCGCCGAGGCCCACGAGCAGCACGAGCCCGAGGTACGCGCCGCCGAGCGTCGCGGTGAGCGCGCCGTAGACGAGCGTGCGGTTGATGACGACGTCGATGTCGAACAGCCGGTGGCGCAGGATCGCGATCCCCATGGCGACCGGAACGAGCGCGAGCGCGACCGAGACGATCGTGTTGGTCAGGTCGATCGCCCGGGCGCCCACGATCGCCTCGATCGTGATCGCGACGGCCAGGGCCACGCCGACCACCGCCCCTGTGTAGGAGAGCCACTTGAGCTGCTGGCGCTCGACGTTGCGGGCGCGCCGGAAGCGGGCGAACAGCGACGCGATCGAGCCGAAGATGGCCAGGGCCAGCGCGGCCGGGGCCACGTTCTGCAGCGTGTCGAACAGCCCCGGCATGGCGTCGAAGCCAAGGGGGTTCTCGACCGCGCTGTCCTCGAACGGCCCCGGCGCGAAGGCGATCGCCGCGGTCGTCGCGGCGATGGCGGCCGCAGCGAACCAGGCGAACGGCCGCCAGCGCGGCGACGGCAGGCGGCCGTCGGGGAACAGCAGCAGCCCGAACGTGGCGACCGGGCCGATCCCGGCCATCCACACCCAGGTCGAGAGCCAGTGCACGAGCGCCGGGGCGGAGCCCTCGCCTTCGGTCTGCGTGATCGTGAGCCCGCCCACGGTGTACGCCGCGGCGCCCAGGAGCAGGATCCACCCGATCGGGTTGCGCGGCCGCCGGCTCGCGACCAGCGCGCCGACCGTGGCGAAGGCGCCGACGAAGAACGTGTAGGCGAATGCGGAGCCTTCGCCATCCTCCGCCGCTGCACCCGTGACCACGACGCCGGCGAACGAGCCGACGATGGCCAGCCACAGCCCCCACGCGAGCCAGCGGGTCATCGCTCGCTCCTCAGCCACAGCGATACGTGGGCGGGCTGCATCGTCTCCCGCGCCACGCCGCGCAGGTCGGCGCCCAGCGTCTCCAGGTCGAGCTCGTCGCGCAGCCGGCCGCCGAACGCCTCGAGCGTCTGCTGCGCGTCGTAGCGGCGGCGGTAGAAGCGGCGGTCGACGAGCGCCTGGATGCGCGCGAGCGCGGGGCGGAACAGCGCCGCGACGGCGAGCGTCGAGACCGCGACCGCGAAGCCGGACTCCCCCACCGCGAGCCCGACGAGCAGCACGAGCCCCAGGTAGATGGCGCCGAGCGTCGCGGTCAGCGCCGCGTAGATCAGCGTGCGCCGGATGACCACGTCGATGTCGTAGAGCCGGTAGCGCAGCACCGCGACCCCCGCCGTGACGGGCAGCGCGGCGAGCGCCAGCAGGCCGACCACGAACGCCGTGTCGGCCACGACGCCGCCCACCGACCCCGACAGCCCGAGCGCGACCCCGACGATCGCCGCGTCGAAGGTGAACCACTTCAGCTGCAGCCGCTCGACGCCGCGCGAGCGGCGGAAGCGCACCGTCAGCGACGCGGCGGCGGCGAGCAGCATGGGCAGGGCGAGCAGGTCGGTGACGGCGATGAGGTCGCGCACCAGGTCGGCTGTCGCGCCCGCCGGCGCGAGCGGATTCGGCAGCTCCGCCTCGCCCAGCGGGTCGGGATCGAGCGCCGCGCCGAGCCCGGCGAACACGACGCCGGCGCCCATGATCCACGCGGCGAAGCGCCAGCGCGGCGAGACGAGCCGGCCGTCCGGGAACAGCATCAGCAGCGCGGCCGTCGCGCCGAACAGCACCACCAACGGCAGCCAGTTGCCGAGCCAGGCCATCCACTCGTCCGCGGGCAGCGGTCCCGCGTCCCGCCGCGGGCTCGCCTCCGCGTACGCGCCGGCCAGCATCCCGACGCCCAGCCCGGACCCGAGCGCCAGCAGCGTCCACCCGATCGCGTTGCCCGGCACGCGCGAGGCGACGACGATTCCGGTCGTCGCCGCGCCGACGACGAGCAGCGTGAAGCCGGCGTTGGCGATCAGGTCGACCGTCGCCCCCCAGTCGAGCGAGGCGTTGAGGACGGCGGCGGGCACGATCGACGCGACCGCGACGAGCCACAGCACGAGCGGGAGCCGCCGCGTCATCGCGCCGCTCCCAGCGCGTAGACGGCGACCGGCTCCGGCTTGCCCTTCAGCTCGATCGCGCCGCGCGGGACGAGCCCGTCGCGCTCGAGCAGGCAGCGGGTCGCCTCGGTGACGAGCACGCTGTCGCCGGTGCGGCGCGTGGCCTGCTCGACGCGCGCGGCGACGTTGACCGGGTCGCCGATGACGCCGAGGTCGAAGCGGCTGCCGCCGCCGATCGTTCCGACGATGACCAGCCCCGAGTTGACGCCGACGCTGACCCGGCAGCGCCCGCCGAGCTGCGCCTCGACCGCGGCGACGATGGCGCGCGCGGCGGCGACGCCGCGGTCGGCGTGGTCGGGCAGCGGGTCGGGGGCGCCGAACACGCCGAGCATGCCGTCGCCGAGGAACTGCTGCACACGCCCGCCGTGCTCCTCGAGCACCGGGACGGCGACGCCGAAGAACTCGTTGAGCAGCGCGACCGCCTCGCGCGCGGTCACGCGGTCGGCGAACGGCGTGAAGTCGCGGATATCGACGAACAGCACGGTGACCATGGCGTCCTCGCCGTTCACGGCGCCCTCCGCAGCCACAGCGAGACGTGCGCGGGCTGCACCGTCTCCTCCACCACGCCGCGGACGTCGGCGGCCAGCGCCTCGAGATCGAGCTCGTCGCGCAGCCGCAACCCGAACGCCTCCAGCGTCAGCGCCGCGTCGTAGCGGCGGCGGTAGAAGCGCTGGTCGACCGCGCCCTGGATCCGCGCCCGCGCCGGGCGGAAGAGCGCGGCCACGGCGAGCGTCGAGACCGCGATCGCGACATTGGAGCGGCCCACGGCGAGCCCGGCGAGCAGCACGAGCCCGAGGTAGGCGGCGCCGAGCGTCGCGGTCAGCCCGCCGTAGACGAGCGTGCGCCGGATGACGACGTCGATGTCGTAGAGCCGGTGGCGCAGGATCGCGATGCCCGTGGCGATCGGGAGCCCGAAGCCCACGAGCGCGAGCCCGCTGAGCCAGGCGGTGACCGCGAGCGGCGTGAAGGCATTGCCCGGGTCGGCCAGCGTCGAGCTGACGACCGCCACGGACAGGCATACGGCGGCGAGGACGCCGACATACGCGAACCACTTGAGCTGTTGGCGCTCCGTGCCTCGAGAGCGGCGCAGGCGGACCACGACCGACGCCGCCGCGAGGACGACCGCCACCGCCTCCGAGCACCGCGCTGGCCGTGCCCGCGATCTCCCACAGGCCGCTCTCGACGCCGACCGGGTTCTCGATCCCGGAGCTCTGCCGCAGCTCGAGCGCGCCGGGCGCGAACGCCGAGGCAACGGCGCCGAGCGCGAGCTGGGCGACGCCCAGCCACACGACCGGGCGCCACCGCGGCGACGGCAGGTGGCCGTGAGGGAAGAGGAGCGGCAGGAAGACGACCGCGAGCGAGAACCAGACGTTCGTGGTGAACGTGCTGAGCCATGCCACCCAGACCTGCCCGGGGTGCGGGGGCTCCGCGACGTACGCCTCACCCGCCTCACCCGCGGCGAAGAAGATCGCCGTTCCGAGCAACAGCCATCCCACCGCGTTGTCCGGCTGCCGCAGCGCGATCAGGGTGCCGGCGCCGGCGAAGGCGGCGAATCCGAGCGCGCCGACCGCGTCCACGTCCGCGCCCTCGAAGGCCGCGAGCCAGACCGCCGCGCCCGCGAGCGCGACGTAGACGGCGAGCAGGAACCAGGCCGCGGCGCGCCTCATGGCTCGCTCCTGATCCACAGCGACACGTGCGCCGGCTGGACGGTGTCCTGCACGACGTCGCGCACGTCGGCGGCGAGCGCCTCGAGGTCGAGCTCGTCCCGCAGCCGCGCCCCGAACGCCTCCAGCGTGCGCGCCGCGTCGTAGCGGCGCCGGTAGAAGCGCTGGTCGACCGCGCCCTGGATCCGCGCCCGCGCCGGACGGAACAGCGCCGCCACCGCCAACGTCGACACGGCGGTGGCGAGACCGGACTCCCCCACCGCCAGGCTCACCAGCAGCACGCTGCCGAGGTAGGCGCCCGCGAGCGTGACGGTGAGCGCGCCGTAGACGAGCGTGCGCCGGATCACGAGATCGATGTCGTAGAGCCGGTAGCGCAGGATCGCCACGCCGATCGCGAGCGGCATCCCGAAGATCAGCGAGACGAGGAAGATCGTCCAGCCGACGTTGCCGAGCGGCTCCCAGCCGGTCGCCTCGCTGATCGCCGCCGCGGCGAGGCCGGAGAGCAGCAGCCCGATCGCGTAGCCGAACCACTTGAGCTGCTGGCGCTCCACGCCGCGCGCGCGGCGGAAGCGCACGACCACGCTGGCGAGCGCGAGCAGTACGACGACGGCGAACGCCGGCCCGCTGAGGTCCGCCGCGGCCTCGAGCGCGTCACCCGCCGCCCCGCCGATCGCCAGCGGATTGGTCAGTGTCCCTCCCGCACCCCAATCGGTCCCCTCGACTCCGAACGTCGTGCCGAAGACCGCCAGCACCACCAGCGCGACGCCGGCCCAGAGCACCGGCCGCCACCGCCGGGACGGCAGCCGCCCGTCGGGGAACAGCAACGGCAGGAGGACGCCCACGAGCCCGAACCACACGTAGATCAGCGCCTCGTCCAGCCACACGACCAACCGAACGGCGAGACCGGGTACCTCCTCGGCATCCTCGTAGGGGGAGGTGATGGCGTCGCCGACCACCGACGCCGTGACCACCACGGCGAGGACGAGGAGGAGCGGCCCGATCGGGTTCTCCGGCCGCCTCCGCCACAGCAGCGTGCCGACGCCGGCGAGCACGCCCAGCACCGGCGTGGTGATCACTTCGACGATGTCGCCGTTGCGGGCCTGCAGCACGCAGGCAGTCACCGTGAGCGCGACCCAGAGGGCGAGCAGCGGGTACGCGAGGCGCCTCATCGCAGCCAGACCGAGACGTGGGAGGGCTGAACGGTCTCCTCGACCACGCCGCGCAGGTCGCCGGTCAGGGCCTCGAGGTCCAGCTCGTCGCGCAGCCGCATCCCGAACGCCTCGAGCGTCATCGTCGCGTCGTAGCGACGGCGATAGAAGCGCCGGTCCACGACCCCCTGGATCCGTGTCAGCGCCGGGCGGAACAGCGCCGCCACCGCGAGCGTCGAGACCGCCACCGCGAAGCCCGACTCCCCCACCGCCAGCCCGACCAGCAGCACGGTCGCCAGGTAGGTCGCGCCCAACGTGGCGGTCAGCACCGCATAGACCAGCGTGCGCCGGATCACGAGGTCGATGTCGTAGAGCCGGTGGCGCAGGATCGCGATCCCGACCGCGACCGGCAGCAGTGAGATGAGGAGGCCGAAGAGGAGATCGCTGACCGTGCTCTCGTCGAGCAGCAGCGGCTGCACCGGCGCGGAGAGAAACAGCAGCGAGGCGGCGTAGACGAGCCACTTGAGCTGCTGGCGTTCCTGGCCTTGCGAGCGGCGGAAGCGCAGCACCAGCGACGCCACCGAGACCAGGATCAGCCCGATCGCCACGGCGCCGGCGGCGTCGACCACGACGCCGGTGGGCGCCAGGCCGAGCGGGTTGTCGACGCCCGGGAGGTAGTAGAGCGGCCCGGAGTTCAGCGCCGTCCCTGCCACGTAGGCGAAGGTGACCGCGCCGATCAACCAGACCACCGGCCGCCACCGCCGCGACGGCAGCCGCCCGTGCGGGAAGAGCAGGAAGAGCAGCGCCGTGCCGCCGAGCAGGCTCGGTACCCAGGTGAGGTCGGCGACGAGGCCGGCGAGCGCGCCCGCGGGCAGCGAGCCCGGCTCGGTCACGAGCGCGTAGGTGGCGTAGCCGACGAACGCGTAGTCGATCGACCGGCCCAGCCCGGCGACGAGGAACAGCCAGCCGATCGCGTTGCCGGGCTCCCGGGCGGCGATCAGCGCTCCGACGACCGGGAAGGCCAGGAAGATGACGCTGAACAGCGCGTCGAACTCGCGCGAGCCGAGCGTATTGACCTGGGGCGAGCCGCGGTTGAGGGCGGCGAACGCGACGCCCGCGGCGGTCAGCGCGACGCATGCGCCCAACATCGCCCACGCGAGCCTCCTCACGCTCATCACGCGCGATTCTCTTCGGACGGGTGTGTCGGCCGCAAGGTGTCGCGCAGCCTCGCGGGCGCCCGTCCCGGAATCGTTACGGCGGTGCCGTGGACTCGCGCTGGACGATCGTGGGCTCGGAGCCGAGGACCTGCGAGCGCGCCTCGCGCCCGTCGAGCAGCGCCACGAGGCTGTCCACCGCGGCGGCGCCGAGCTCGCTGAGCGGCATCGCGACCGTGGTCACCGGCGGCGCCAGGTAGTCGGCCACCGGCAGGTCGTCATAGGCGATCACCGAGAGATCCGCGGGCACCTCGCGGCCGAGCCCGCGCGCGACGTGCAACAGCCCGATCGCCTGCGCCAACGAGCTCGTGAACACCGCGGTGACCTCCGGATGCTCGGCCAGCAGGCGCGCCGCGGCGTCCGCGCCGCCGGAGGGCGTGAAGGCGCCACGCGCGACCGGCGGCTCCGTGTGGCCGTGGTCGTGGGCGGCGACGAGGAACGCCTCTTCGCGTCCGCGTGCGGACTGCACGTCGTGCGGGCCGGCAACGTGGCCGATCTGCGTGTGCCCGAGGCCCGCCAGGTGCTCGTAGGCGAGCCGGCTGGCGCGCGCGACGTCGAGCGTCACGTTGGCGCGCGCGCCCGGCACCGAGCGGTTGACGAACACGTGCGGCACCCAGTGGCGCTCGAGCGCGTCGAGCAGGCGGTTCTCCGGCCGCGCCGAAGCGATCAGCAGGCCGTCGATGCGGCCACCGTCCACGAGCTCGGTGAACGCCTCGTCGGCCTCCTGGTCCTCGAAGTCCTCGGCGCACAGGAGCACGTAGCCGTGCTCGCGCGCCCGCCGGTAGGCGCCGCGGATGATCTCCACGTAGGCGGGGTTGGAGAGGTTCGGCACGAGCAGCGCGAGCGCCCCGGTGGCCGGGACGGCGAGCGCGCGGGCGACGGGGTGCGGGCGGTAGCCGAGCTCCTGGGCCAGCGAGCGCACCCGCTCCCGGGTCTCGTCGCGCACGGAGAGGGTCGGATCGGCGCTGAGCACCCGCGAGACCGTCGACTTCGAGACCCCGGCCGCGGCGGCCACGTCCTCGAGCCGCGCGCGGCGGCTCACCGGCCTCCCATCGACCGGCTCGGCTCGCGGTTCGCCGTTGGACGGACGGGGCATACTCCCCATGATGCCGCAGGAAACCGGTTTTGCCGAGTCCGCCGCCCGCGCCATCGCCGCCGCGGTCGTGGTTCCCGTCATCCGCACGCCGACCGCGCAGGAGGCGCTCGAGGTCGCGCGAGTGGGCGATCGAGGTGGGCGTGCCCGCGGTCGAGCTGACCGCGACGACCCCCGACTGGCGCGACGCGCTCCGTCACCTGCGGGCGCAGTCGCCCGAGACCGTGATCGGCGTCGGCACGCTGCGCACGGCCGACGACGCGCGCGCCGCCTTCGCGGAGGGGGCGGGCTTCCTCGTCACCCCCGTGCCCGTGCCCGCGGTGTCGCAGGTCGGCGCCGACCGCAGCGCGCTGGTGATCAACGGCGGCTTCACGCCCGCGGAGATCATCGCCGCCGCCTCCAGCGGCATCGCCAAGCTCTTCCCCGCCCACGCGGTCGGACCGCGGTTCCTGCGCTCGGTGCTGGCGGTCGCCCCGCCCGGCACGCGCGTGGTGCCGACGGGCGGGATCGCGCTCGACGACGTCGACGCCTGGCTCGACGCCGGCGCCTACGCGGTCGGGATGGGCAGCGAGCTGGAGCCGAGCGCCGAGAACGCCGAGCGCCTGCGCGAGCTGCGCGCGCGCCGCGAGGCGGTGGCGGCATGACGCGCGTCGCGGTGATGGGCGAGTGCATGATCGAGCTCGCCGAGCTCGACGAGCGCACGCTCGCGCTCGGCTACGCCGGCGACGTCTACAACGTCGCGGTCAGCCTTGCCCGCTGGGGCACGGACGTCGCGTTCGTCTCCCGTCTCGGCGACGACCACTACAGCGAGGCGATGCTCGACGCCTGGCGCGCCGAGGGCATCGACGCGACGCTCACCGACCAGCTCTCCGGCTACGCGCCCGGGCTGTACATGATCCGCACCGACGACGACGGCGAGCGCTCGTTCACCTACTGGCGCTCGGCCTCGCCGGCGCGCGAGCTGCTCGCCGACGACGCCCACGCCGAGCGCGTGCGCGAGGGGCTGACCGGGACGGACTGGCTGCTGCTGTCCGGCATCTCGCTGTCGCTGCTGTCGGACGCCGCCCACGGCCGCCTGCTCGGCCTGCTCGACGCGTTGACCGCCGACGGCACGCGCGTCGCGTTCGACTCCAACTACCGGCCCGCCGGCTGGCCCGACGCCGCCACCGCCGCCGCGCGCATCGACGACGTGCTGGCGCGCACCGCGCTCGCGCTGCCGACCCTCGACGACGAGCAGGCGCTGCACGGCGACCGCGACGCGGAGGAGGCCTCGCGCCGGATCGCCGCGCTCGGGGTCGAGGAGGTCGTGGTCAAGCTCGGCGCCGACGGCGCGCTCGTCCAGGGCGAGCCCGTCCCCGCGGAGCCCGGCGTCGAGGTCGTCGACTCCACCGGCGCCGGCGACGCCTTCGACGCCGGCTACCTGCATGCCCGGCTGGCCGGCCTGCCGCCCGCCGCCGCGGCGGCCGAAGGGGCGCGCCTCGCGGCGACCGTGCTGCGCCACCGCGGCGCGATCGTGCCCGCCGACGAGATGCCCGCCCCGCCCGCGCTCGCGTGAGGCTCGAGGGCCGTCATGCGCTGATCACCGGCGCCGGCTCCGGCATCGGCCGCGCGATCGCCGAGCGCTTCGCCCGCGAGGGCGCCTCCGTGCTCGCCGTCGGCCGCACCCAGGCGACCCTGGACGAGACCGCCGAGCTCGTCCGCGGCGCCGGGCAGGAGGCCACCACCGCCGCGCTCGACGTCGCCGACGCCACCGCGGTCGCCGCGCTGTTCGACGGGCTCGAGCGCCTCGACGTACTCGTCAACGGCGCCGGCATCGTCGACACCCACACCGTCGAGCACGTCGAGATCGACCGCTGGGACGAGGTGTTCGCCACCAACGTCCGCGGCACGTTCCTGATGTGCAAGCACGCGCTGCCGCTGCTGCGCGAGTCACAGGGCGCGATCGTCAACGTGGCCAGCGTCGCCGGCCTCGTCGGCGTCCCCAACCGCGCCGCCTACTGCGCCTCCAAGGGCGCGGTGCTCGCGCTCACGCGGGCGATGGCGATCGACCACGTGCGCGAGGGCGTGCGCGTCAACGCGCTGTGCCCCGGCACCACGCAGACGCCGTGGATCGAGCGTCTCGTGAGCGAGCAGGGCGAGAAGCTGGAGGACCTGGAGGCCCGCCAGCCCCTCGGCCGCCTGGGGACGGCCGAGGAGATGGCAGACGGGGCGCTCTATCTCGCGAGCGCCGAGTCGTCGTTCGTCACGGGCACGGAGCTCGTGGTCGACGGCGGGATGACTGCCCGCTAGGCGGGCTGCTGCGAGGCGACCAGCTCGTCGAGGCGGTCGAGCGACTCGCGCGCGCCGCTCTCCATGCCGGCGGCGAACTCCGCGTCGCGGGTCTCGACCGACGGGTAGACGGCGTTGAGCACGAGCCGGGTGCCGCTGGCGGTCTCCTCGAACTGCGCGACCTCGAGGTGGACGTGGCCGGGCGCGCCCTCGTACTCCCACGTCTGCACGATGCCGTCCTCGACCGACGGCGTGCCGTGGAAGACGCCGCGGAAGTAGTACGTGCCGTCGTCGTCGCTGTGCGCGTAGCGCCACTCGCCGCCGTGGCGGACGTCGAGCTTGTCGACGTCCATGCCGAGGCGGCGCGGGCCGAGCCACTGCTTGAGCAGCTCCGGCTCGGTGTACGCGCGGAACAGCAGCTCCGGCGGCGCGTCGAACTCGCGGATCATCTTGACCTGCGGGATGCCAGGCTCAGCGATCAGTTGCGTCTCGCCCATGATGGGCTCCTTTCGGATCGTCCTTCAGTGAGGCCAGCAGCTCGTCGAGCCGCTCGAAGCTCTCGGTCCAGTACTCGCGGTAGTCCGCCAGCCACTCGGTCGCGGCGCGCAGCGGCTCCGCCTCGAGGTGGCTCAGCCGGACAGTCGCCTGCCGGCTGCGGGTGATGAGACCGGCCTGCTCGAGCACCTTGAGGTGGCGCGAGACGGCCGGCTGGGACATCGCGAACGGCGCGGCGAGCTCGGCGACGCTCGCGTCCCCCTCCGTGAGCCGCGCGAGGATCGAGCGGCGGGTGGGATCGGCGAGCGCTCCGAAGACTGCGTTGAGCTGCTTGTCGGCCATAACAAGAACGTTTTATAACGAGTTTGTTATGGACTGTCAAGCCCTAGCCGCGGACGGCCTCCTTCAGGGCGCCCGCGATGCCGTCCGCGTCGAGCCGGGCGAGCCAGTCCACGACCAGGTCGTGCATCGGCTCGGAACCTGCGACCTCCTCCCCCAGGATCGCCAGCACCGCGCGGGCCTCGTCGCCGTGGTCAGCTGCGGCGGCGAGCGCCTCCTGCACCGGCTCGGCGCCGGGGTCGTTGACGGGCAGGCCGCCGTCGGGCGCCTGCAGGTGGCGCGCCCACGCCGCCATCACGAGCGCGATCCAGCGCGGCGGCGCGCCCTCGTCCAGCCGCCGGCGCGCCGGCTCGGCGAACCGCGCGGGGAGCTTCTGGGAGCCGTCGGTGCCGATCTGCTCGAGCCGGTGGTGGATCCGCGGGTTGATCCAGCGGCGGCCGAGCTCGGCGCGGTAGGCCGGGATCTCGATGCCGGGCGCCTCGGGCAGGGTCGGCTCGAGGTCGTCGGTCCCGAGCAGCTCGCCCACTTCCGCCACCGCCGGGTCGCCCCACGCGCCCGCGACCGTGCGCGCGCCGGCCAGGCCGCCGACGTAGGCGAGCATGGAGTGCGTGCCGTTGAGCAGCCGCAGCTTGACCGCCTCGTGCGGGCCGGCGTCCGGCACCACCAGGGCGCCCGCCTTGTCCCAGGCGGGCCGCGGGCCGGCGAAGGCGTCCTCGATCACCCACTGGCGGAACGGCTCGGCCACCACCGTCCCGCGGTCCTCGAGCCCGAGCCGCCGCGCCACCTCCTCGCGGTCGGCGGCCGTGGTGGCGGGCACGACGCGGTCGACCATCGTGCTCGGGAAGCTCGCGTGCCGGTCGATCCAGCTGATCGCGTGGCCGCCCTCGCCGTCGGGGAGGCGGGCGAGGAAGTCGCGCACCAGCCGCGCCAGGACCTCGCCGTTGCGGGGCAGGTTGTCGCACGAGACGACGGTCAGCGGCCCGGCCTCGCCGGCCGCGGCGCGCAGCGCGATCCCGCGCGCGAGCTGGCCGACCGCGGTGCGCGGCGGGCCGCCGGCGAGGTCGGAGGCGACCTCGAGGTCGTCGACGCGCAGCCCGCCGGTGGCGCGGTCGCGCGGGTAGCCCTTCTCGGTCACGGTCAGCGTGACCACGTGCACGGCCGGGTCGGCGATCGCGTCGGCGAGCCGGGCGGGCTCCTGCGGCGCGAGCAGGACGTCGCGGACCGAGGCGAGGACGGTCAGCTCGTCCTCCTCCGGCCCGCGCTCGATGACGCCGAACAGCCCCTCCTGCGGTACGAGCGCGTCGACGGCGGCGGGGCGGCGCTGGGCGACGCCGAGGATGCCCCAGTCGCCGCCCTCGTGCTCGATCGCCTCGGCGGTGTAGACCGCCTGGTGGGCGCGGTGGAACGCGCCGATGCCCAGGTGGACGATGCCGACGGCAGGCCGCTCGGCCAGCCCCGGCCGGGCGCTGCGGCCGCTCTGCCGCAGCGTGGCCGGCTGGAGCCGCGGCAGCCCGCCGGCCGTCACGACCCGATCGTTGACAGGGTCGTCTCCTCCTTCGCCACCTTCGGCTTGGTCACGAGCTCATCCTGAGCCGGCTTCTCGAGCCCGATGTCGAGATCTCGTGTCTCCTCGGAGGCGAGGAAGGCGACGAGCGACACCGCGCAGGCGAAGATCATCCACGCGGCGACGAGCCACGGGTCGCCGCCGGCCCAGCCCAGCAGCGCGGCCGAGAGCGTCGGCGAGAAGCCGACGAGCGCCGCGCCCAGCTCACGCGACCCGGCGAAGCCGGTGTAGCGGACGTTGGCCCCGAACAGCTCGGCGTAGAACGCGCCCTGGACCGCGATCATCGGGCCGAGGCCGACGGCGAGGCCGATCGCGATCGCAAGGAAGATGACCACCGGCGAGCCGGTGTTGATCAGCAGCCAGAACGGGAACGCGTAGAGCGCCGTGAAGCAGACGCTCCAGAGGTTGAGCGGCCGCCGCCCGATGCGGTCCGACAGCGCGCCGTAGACCGGCTGGAGCCCCGCCCCGAGCAGCGCCGCGAGCACGATGCCCAGCAGCACGGTCGTGTTGCTCAGCCCGAGCTCGTCGGTGGCGTAGGCGACCGTGAACGAGACGTAGATGTAGATCACCGCCACGTCGGCGACATGCGCGCCGATGCCGACGAGCACGCTCTTCGGATACCGCTTGACGGTCTCGATGATCGGCAGCTTCACGACCTCGTGGCGCTCGCGGAGCTCCTCGAAGACCGGCGACTCCTCCACCCGCAGGCGGAAGTAGAGCGTCACGAAGATCATCAGGAACGAGGCCAGGAACGGGAGCCGCCAGCCCCACGCGTTGAGCTGGTCCTCGGGCAGCTGGCTGACGAGCAGGAACGCCGCGGTGCCGAGCACGAGGCCGATCTGCACGCCGAGCTGGCTGAACGAGCCGTAGAAGCCGCGCTTGTGCTTGGGCGCATGCTCGGCGAGCAGGGTCGACGCGCCGCCGAACTCGGCGCCGGCGCCCAGGCCCTGGCAGACGCGCATGAGCGTCAGCAGGACCGGCGCCCACAGGCCGATGCTCGCGTAGGTGGGCAGCAGGCCGATGATCCCGGTCGAGATGCCCATCAGCAGCGTCGTGACGATCAGCGTCTCGCGGCGGCCGATGCGGTCGCCCATGTTGCCGAACAGGATCCCGCCGAGCGGGCGCACCACGAAGCCGACGCCGAAGGTGGCGAAGGCGGCAAGCGTGCCCACGCCGGTGCCGGCCTTGTCGTTGAAGAACAGGTCGCCGAAGACGAGCGCGGCGGCCGTGCCGTAGATGAAGAAGTCGTACCACTCGAGCGCTGTGCCGACGACCGATCCAGCCAGCACCCTCCGCAGGGCCGTGCCCTTGGCGTGGTGCTTCGCCCTCCCGTTGCCGTTGGCTGCCGTTGCGTGCATGCGTAGAACGCCTCCCCGCGTTCGCCCCTGTTGAGGGGGTCATTCCCGCTGCGAAACCGGTTTACTCACGGTTTTCGAGGAGGCGCTTGAGGCGCAGGGTGTCGGCGGCGAGCTCCTCGCGGGCAAGGCGCGCCGCGACGGCGCTCGCGAGGCGGGCGGCGAGGCCACCGGTCTCGAGCGTCCAGGTGAAGCGGGTGCTGTGGGGCGTCGGCTCGAGCTCCCAGATGCCGCGGAACGGCACCGGGCCCTCGTCGCTCTCGATCACGCTGCGGCGGCTGGGCGCGAGCTCGGTGCACACCCAGGTCGTCTCCATCACCCGGCCGAGGAAGCGTCGCATCTCGGTCACCTCAACCCCGGGGCGGAGCGGGCCGCGACGGTGGGGCCGCACGGCGATCAGGCTCATCTGCCAGCGGGTGAGGTTGGCGGGGTCGGCGAGGAAGGCGAACACCTCCTCGGCCGGGCGGTGGATCTGTGCGGTGTGCTCGAACCTGGTCATCTTTCCGGTGCAGACTGCCCCGGGGACGTCCGGGAATCGTTACGGTGCGCGCGGTGGCGCCGGTCCACGTCATGCTCCTGGGCCCCCCGCGCGTGGAGCGGGACGGAGTCGCGGTGGCCTTCGACACGCGCAAGGCGCTGGCGTTGCTGGCGGTCCTGGCGTTAGCCGACCGGCCGCGGCCGCGCGACGTGCTCGCCGAGCTGCTGTGGCCCGAGCACGATTCCGAGCATGCCCGGGGCGCGCTGCGGCGGACGCTGTCGGCGCTGCGGAGCGGGGTGGGGCCCGACGTCGTGGAGGCGACGCGGGACCGGGTGAGTCTGGTGCGAGCGCCCGGGCTGACCGTCGACGTCGATGTGTTTCGCTCGGCGGCGGCCGCTGGCGATCCGGGCGCGGCGGCCTCGGCGTTCCGCGGCGAGTTTCTCGAGGGCTTCGGGCTGCGCGACGCGCCGGGCTTCGAGGACTGGCAGCGGAGCGAGGCGGACGGCCTCTCACGCGAGCTCGCGGCCGTGCTCGCGCGGCTGGTCGAGGCGTCCGGCGACGTGGCGGTGGCGCAGCGCTGGCTCGAGCTCGACCCGCTCCACGAGCCGGCCCACCGGGCGCTGATCCGGCTCTACGCCGAGCGCGGCGACCGCGCGGCGGCGCTCGCGCAGTACCGCGAGTGCGTGCGGACGCTGTCGCGCGAGCTGGGTGTGCCGCCGCTCGCGGAGACGACGCGGCTGTACGAGGCGATCAGCGAAGGGACGCTGGAGACGCCTGCGGCGGAAGGGCCGGGCGCGCCCGCTCCGGCCGCGCCGCCGTCGCGCGCGCCCCTGGTCGGCCGCGACCGCGAATGGGCGGCGCTCCTCGGCGCCTACGACGGCATCGCCGGCGACGGCGGCGCGGTGCTGCTGGAGGGCGAGGCCGGGATCGGCAAGACGCGGCTGGCCGAGGAGCTCGTCGCGTACGTGCGCGAGCAGGGCGCCGCGGTGCTCGCCGGCCGCGCCTACGAGGAGGAGGCCGCGCTCGCGTACGGGCCGGTGGTCGAGGCGCTGCGGCGGCGGCTGCGCGACGACGACTCGTGGGTGGCCGCCGTCGGCGACCGCGCGCTGTGCGAGGCGGCGCGGCTGCTGCCCGACCTCAGCGCCGCCCCTCCCCCGCCGCTCGACGGGCCGGCTGCGCAGGCGCGGTTCCTCGACGGCGTGTGGGAGACGCTCGCCGCCGCCGCGGCCGGGCCCGTCCCGGGGCTGCTGGTGATCGACGACGTCCAGTGGGCCGACGAGGCCACGCTCGGCCTCCTCACCTACGGGGTGCGCCGGCTCGGCGGGCGCCGCCTGCTCGTGCTGCTGACCTCGCGCGCGCCGCTGCGGAGGGCGCCGGCGACCGTCATCGGGCTGGACCGGCTGGGCGAGGACGAGGTCGGCGAGCTGCTCCGCGCGACGGTCCCCGACCCCGCGCCCGAGCTCGCGCGGCGCCTCTACGAGGAGACCGAGGGGCTCCCGTTCCTGCTCGTCGAGTACCTCAACTCGCTCGGCGCGGATCCCGACTGGTCGCTGCCCCAGGGCGCGCGCGAGCTGCTCCTCGCCCGCCTCGACCCGGTCAGCGAGACCGGCCGCCAGGTGCTCGCCGCCGCCGCGGTCATCGGTCGCTCGTTCGAGGTCGACACCGTCCGCGCCGCCTCCGGCCGCGGCGACGAGGAGACGGTCGCCGCGCTCGAGGAGCTCGTGCAGCGCGGGTTGATCCGCGAGGGGCGGTTCGACTACGACTTCGCGCACGAGCAGCTCCGCCGGCTGGTGGCGGAGGAGACGTCGCTCGCGCGGCGGCGGCTGCTGCACGGACGCGCGGCGGACGCCCTGCTCGGCGCTCGGCCGCTCGAAGGCCTCGGCGGCGCTGGGCCTCGCACGGGCCCGCGACTCGCCGGCGGGCGGTCTCGTCGGATCGTCAGACCCGTTCGGCGGCCGCTCCGCCGAGGTCGCCCGCCACCTCCGCCTCGCCGGCCGCGACGCCGAGGCCGCGGCCGCCTACCGCCGCGCCGCCGACCACGCGCGCGCGCTGTTCGCCAACGCGGATGCGCTCGAGCATCTGCGCGCGGCGCTCGCGGTCGGCGACCCGGAGCCGGGCTCGCTGCACGCCGCGATCGGCGACCTCCAGACGCTGCAGGGCGAGTACGGCGCCGCGCTCGCCTCCTACGAGACCGCCGCCGCCCTCTCCCCCGGCGACCAGATCGGCGCGATCGAGCACCGGCTCGGCCAGGTCCGCCACCGGCGGGGCGAGTGGGCGCTCGCGACCGCGCACTTCGAGGCCGCGCTCGCCGCCACGCCCGAGGCCGACCTCGCAGCGCGCGCACGGATCACCGCGGACCTCTCGCTCAGCGCACACGACGGCGGCGATCCGGCGCGCGCCGCCGAGCTCGCCGAGCGCGCCCGCGCACTGGCCGAGCAGGCAGGCGACCCGCGCGCGCTCGGCCAGGCCCACAACCTGCTCGGCGCGCTCGCCACCAGCGGCGGCGCCGCCGCCGACGCGCTCGACCACCTGCGCCGCTCCTTGGAGCTGGCCGAGGCGACCGACGACCCGGGCGCCCGCGTCGCCGCCCTCAACAACCTCGCGCTCGCCCACCGGGCGCGCGGCGAGCTCGAGCCCGCGCTCGAGCTGACCGGTGCCGCGCTCGACCTCTGCGCCGCCCAGGGCGACCGCCACCGCGAGGCAGCGCTGCACAACAACCTCGCCGACCTCCTCCACGACGCCGGTCGCCATGAGGACGCGATGGACCAACTCAAGCGGGCGGTCGCGATCTTCGCGGAGGTGGGTGCGGAGGGCGAGCCGCAGCCGGAGGTGTGGAAACTCGCCCGCTGGTGAGCGTCGTCGCTATTCTCCGCTCACACGCGGCTGTAGCTCAGTTGGCTAGAGCGTCTGCTTGCCATGCAGAAGGTCGAGGGTTCGAGTCCCTTCAGCCGCTCTCAATACGACGCGCGCAGCCTACTCAGGCCGCGCGCACCCCGTCGACGATGAAGTCGACGAGCGCATCGAGGTCCGCGGGCGCGATCCGCTGCCCGTAGTCCTCCGGCATCGCGCCCGTGCCCCAGCCCGGCGAGGCGTTCTTGCTCGGCAGCACGATCGACTCCCGCACGTAGTCGCGCGACTTGCCGTGCAGGGAGAGCTGGAGATCGGGGCCCATCGGCATCTGCGCGTTGGCCGGCTCGAACGTGTGGCACGAGCCGCAGCCCTGCTCGATCCACACCGTCAGGCCGTGCCGCGGCCCCTTTGCCGATGACCGGTCGGCGGCGGGCGAGTCCGAGCCTGCGCCGGCGAAGGCGGCGAATGTCATCGCCGCCCCCGCACAGGCGAGGCCGCCGGCGGCGACGATGGTGGCTCTCACGTCGCCTGCGGATGGTGGTGGCGCCGGCGGTCGCGCGCGAGCAGGGCCGCGGCCGCGAGCAGCAGCGCGACGCCGGGCACGAGCCAGCCGGCGGACGGGCCGCCGCCACCGTCGCCGCCGGTCGCCGGCGCGGGCGCGGACGTCGCGGCGTCGATCTGCACCGCCGGGAACGTGTGCGGGCGCTCGCTGATGAAGCCGTCGTCGACCGCGTAGCTCCAGCGGCCGGCGGTCGGGAACACGACTTCGGCGCGGTACACCCCGGGCTTGCCGGTCGGCGTGGCGGCGAACGTCTCACGCGCGTCGCCGCGCGTGATGATCACCGCCGGCTCGACGCCCTCCAGCGGCGTCACGCCGTGCTGGAGCACCGTGATCTCGACCGGCCACGGCGTGCCCGGCTCCGTGCCGGCGGGCGTCGAGCTGAGCCCGACGGTCGCCCAGCCGCCCGCATGCGCCGCCGGAGCGATCAGCAGGACAAGGGCGAGGGGAAGAGCGAGCAGGCCGCGGCGCACGGGCGCCTCCTTTTCCAGGAGTTCTCGGACACCACCACTACACCCGCCGCTCGGATCAGGTTCCCAACTATTGCTTGGCCATGGCGAGCCGGAAGCGTTCGGCGGGTGAGATCAGGTGGTCGACGTCCTCGGCGGCGCTGTCGATGTCGATCTGCACCCAGGTGACCTTGCCGCTGAATGCGTTGTCGCCCGGTCCGTAGTCGTCGGAGACCGGTGCGCCGGCGTCACTGCCGACCTCGGTGGTCTCGTCCATCGTCAGGGATCGGGAGCACCTCACGCCGCAACTCGCTCATTCGCGCACCTCAAAGGCTCTACGGAGGACAACCAAGCCGGGCGGATGCTTGCACCTCGGGTGACCCTAGGAGCTCATCACCCACTGCCGCATCGCCCCGCGCAATCACCTCATCGGGGTGATGCGTCGCGGTCCTAGGGACGGCGAAGCTGGGTGCCGCGGTCCCTCGGGAACCGCCCTTGCCGGCACCAGAGGAGAAGCGAATGGCCACAGCCGCGACAGGATCTTCCCGCCCCGGCGTCAGCGTCGGGCCGACGAGCGAGTTCAGCCTGTTCTTCCGGGTCAAGCCCGGTGAGGGTGAGACGATGCGCGCTGCGCTCCGCGACCTGCAGAACACGCCCGGGTACCGGCCGGGCGACTACGGCATGGCGATCAGCACGATCCACGAGGCGAGGTTCGTGCTCTTCGACGACGACACGCGGCTCGCGTTCATCACGAGCTTCGACGGCCCGTGGGACGCCTACATGGAGGACTTCTTCACCTCCGGGCCGACGCTCGCGCTGTTCGACGCGATCTTCCGGCACACGGAGGGCTACGACGGACTTCCCGACCTCGCTGCCGTGAAAGCGTTCGTCCTCAGCGCACAGCAGACCGCGGCCGCCTACCAGCGCAACTACGGCGGCACGGTCAAGGAGATCCGCAAGGCTCAGCGCGTCAACGCGGCCTTCCAGCAGGTGCTCGACCACCCGGACGCGGCGGAGGCGCTGCAGCACCCGGCGCTGAAGCCGCTGCTGGACGAAGCCGCGGACTGACTCGGAGACGCCATGTCCGATCACATCTCAGGCCCGCGGGCGCTGGCCGACCCGATCGCCGACATCACCGACGTGTACGCGTTCCCGAGCCCGGAGCGGCCCGGGCATCTCGTGCTCGTGATGAACACGCTCCCGTTCGCGAAGCCCTATGACCTGCTCTCCGACGGACTGCTGTACCGGTTCCGGCTGCGCCCGCTCACCGCACGCGCGCCGGGCGACCCGGCGCCGTTCGCCGCCGGCGAGGAGGAGTTCGTGTTCGACTGCGTGTTCTCGCCTCCGGTCAGCGACAACGGCCCGCAGCGCGCCGAGCAGGACGGCACCTGCACCACCCCGGCCGGCGAGACCGTCTCGTTCCGGGTGAACGACCCGGAGGGCGGCTCCGGCGACGGCGTTCGCGTCTTCGCCGGCACGCGCTGGGATCCGTTCATCATGGACGCGCCCGCGACGCTCAAGACGATCGCGACCGGCGAGATGCAGTTCACCGACCACGGGTCGATCTACATGGACGGCAAGAACGTCCTCAGCCTCGTGGTCGAGATCGACACCGCGCTCCTGGACGGCGCGACGCTCGTCGGCGTCGTCGCGGAGACGCTCACGCGCGGCAAGCTCAACGTCCGCATCGAGCGCGTCGGGCGACCCGAGGTCAAGAACCTCATGCTGGCGCCGAAGCAGTTCGATCCGGTGAACCGGGACCTCGAGATCCGCGACCTCTACAACATGGAGGACGCGTTCCACCTCGCGGACGGCTATCTCGGTGCGTACCGGGCGAGGCTGAACGCGAACCTCGCGTTCTGGGACGGGCTCGACGGGAAGGCCGACTGGCCGACGGGCGAGGACGGCAGCCATCCGCTGACCGAGCTGGTGCTCGCCGACTTCCTCGTCGTCGACGTCAGCAAGCCCTACGCCGAGCAGGGCTCGTTCCTCGAGATCGAGCTCGCCGCCCGCCGTGGCGAGGCGCACGAGACCTGCGGAGGCCGGGCGCCCAACGACGACGTGATGGACACGATCTTCACGCAGCTCATCAACGCCGGCAACGGGCCCGTCATCCGCGACGGGGTCGACCACGCGACGCGGCCCGCCTCGCGCACGTTCCCGTACCTGGCGCCGCCGAATCCGGACCCGCCCGAACCTCCCGAGCACCACTGAGCCATGACCACCGTGACCGCCACGGATGCCGTACGCCTCGAGCTCGACGACATCCAGAGCGGGGCGCTGCACGAGCGACCGTCGCCCTACGTCGGCGCCTACCTCCTGCTGCGCATCGACGACCGCGCCGCCGGGCGCGAGCTCGTCCGGCGGCTGAGCCGGCTCGTCGACTCGGGACGGCCCACCTCCGATCCCGCCCGCGACGCCTGGATCACCGCCGCCTTCACCTACCACGGCCTGCGAGGCGCTCGGGGTGCCGCAGAGCTCGCTCGACAGCTTCGCGCCGGAGTTCCGCGAGGGGATGGCGGCCCGCGCGGCGCAGCTGGGAGACGTCGGTGAGAGCAGCCCGGAGCACTGGGAGAAGCCGCTCGGCAGCTCCGACGTCCACGTCGCCCTGGCGGCGCTCTCGCCCGACAGCGCGCGGCTCGAGGCCGTCGTCGAGAAGGCACGCCGCGCCCACCAGGAGCTCGCCGGGCGTCGAGGTGATCTGGCGCCAGGACTGCTACCAGCTCCCGACCGGGCGGACGTCCTTCGGCTTCAAGGACGGGATCGGCCAGCCGGCGGTCGAGGGCAGCGGCAGGCCGCCATCGAACCCGAAGGAGAAGCCGCTCAAGGCCGGCGAGATCGTCCTCGGCTACCCGGACGAGACGGGCGAGCTGCCGCCGATGCCGACGCCGGAGGTGCTCGGCCGCAACGGCACCTACGTCGTGTTCCGCAAGCTGCACACGAAGGTGGCGGCCTACCGGCAGTACCTCCGCGCGAAGGCCGCGAGCCGCGAGGAGGAGGCGCTGCTCGGCGCGAAGATGGTCGGGCGCTGGCAGAGCGGCGCTCCGCTGGCGCTCTCCCCGGAGCGCGACGACCCGGAGCTCGGCGCCGACCCGCGGCGCAACAACGACTTCCTCTACGCCGACGACCCTCGCGGCTTCAAGTGCCCCGCGGGCGCCCACGCGCGGCGCGCGAACCCGCGCGACGCGCTCGACCGCGACGGCAGCGTCGACGTCCGGCTGCACCGCATGATCCGGCGCGGCACGAGCTACGGGCCGATGCTGCCCGAGGGCGTGCTCGAGGACGACGGCGCCGACCGGGGCATCATCTTCGTGTTCGCCGGCGCGCACCTCAAGCGCCAGTTCGAGTTCGTCAAGACCCAATGGCTCAACGACGGCATCTTCATCGGCGCCCCGTCCGAGAAGGACCCGCTGGTCGGGCCGAACGACGGGTCCGGCCGCCTCACGATCCCTGAGCGGCCGATCCGGCGCCGGCTGCAGGACCTGCCGCCGTTCGTGGTCACCCGCGGCGGCGAGTACTGCTTCGCCCCGGGCCTGCGGGCGATGCGCTGGCTCGCGGAGCTCGACTCGTGACCGATCTCGCTCGAGAAGGGAAGGACGACCGCGTGACAACCGACCGCTGGGCAGCACTCGACTTCGGCCCACCCCCCTCCGACGGCGCGGAACCCGACTCGCCCGTCCTGCTCGACTACGTCTCCGGCGATCGGGTCGCGGTGATCACGCTCAACCGGCCCCACGCCGACAACGCGATCACGACCGAGATGGGCGCTCGCCTGACCGAGGTCGTCGAGACGATCGCGGTCCGTACCGCCGTCCGGGTCGTCGTCCTCACCGGAGCCGGCGAGCGCGCCTTCTCCGTCGGCAGCGACCTGCGCCAGCGCAAGAACATGACCAAGGAGGACTGGCTGCGCCAGCGCCAGGACTTCGACCGCACGCTCTACACCGTCCGCCAGCTGCGCAAGCCGATCCTCGCCGCCGTGAACGGGAGCGCCTACGGCGGCGGCTGCGAGCTCGCCCAGAGCACCGACTTCATCATCGCCTCCGAGAACGCCACCTTCGACCAGCCGGAGGCCATGCTCGGCCTGGCGGCCGGCGGCGGCTCGCCGGCACTGCTCCCACGCCTGCTCCCCCGAGGCAAGGCCCTGCAGATGCTCATGACGGGCGACCCGATCACCGCGCAGGAGGCGTATCGGCTGGGCATGGTCAACGAGATCCACGCCCCGGGCGAGCTGATGGACGCGGCGATGGCGATCGCGGAGAAGATCGCGAGCAACTCGCCCGACGGCGGTGCAGGCGGTCAAGCGGGCCGTCCAGCTCGGCGAGGGACAGCCGATCGAGCAGGCGATCGCGATCATGATGGACTCGCACTGGCGCTCGGCCGTCCATCCCGACCGCATCGAAGGCATCGGCGCCTTCAACGAAGGCCGCGAACCGACCTTCCAGGACTCCGACTACTGATGCCCGGAGGAGGGTGAGCCATGGCCGTGACAGACGATCTCGAGCAGGCGCGCGCCGCACTGCAGATGATCAACCCGGCTCCCTACAACGCCGAGGCGCCGCCTGAGGCCCTGGCCGGAGAGATCACCCCCACCGAGCTGCACTACGTCCGCAGCAACTTCGCGCTGCCGGAGCACGACGGCACGCTGCGACGTCGGCGGCGCGGTCGAGAACCCGATCAGCCTGACGCTCGACGACCTGCGCGCGATGCCGGCGCACGAGCGGGCGGTCACGCTCGAATGCGCGGGCAACGGGCGGCTCGAGACACGACCACTGCCGACCGGCGAGCCATGGGGCGACTACGCGGTCTCGACCGCCCGCTGGACCGGCGCCCTCCTCCACGAGGTGCTCGCGCAGGCGCACCCGGCAACCGACGGGGTCGACGTCCGCTTCGAGGGCGCCGACCACGGCGCGTACCACCTCCAGCCCGTCCTCGCGGAGACCGACAAGGACGACCTCCGCTTCGTCCGCGCCCTGCCGCTCGCCCACGCAGCCGATCCGGCGGCCGAGATCCTGATCGCCTACGAGATGAACGGCGAGCCGCTGGGCGCCGACCACGGAGCCCCGTTCCGGCTCATCGTCCCCCACTGGTACGCCGTCGCGTCGGTGAAGTGGCTGAAGCGCATCGACGTCCTGACCGAGCCGTTCGCCGGCGAGTTCCAGACCGGCCACTACATCTACGAGTGGCCCGACCGACCGCACGAGGCGGTCAGCCTGATGCGGGTCCGCGCACGCATCACCGACCCCGCCTACGGCGCGATCCTCAGCCGCGGCACACACACGGTGCGCGGCAAGGCCTGGTCTGGAACCGGCCCCGTGACGCAGGTCGAGATCAGCCTCACCGGCGAAGGCGACTGGCACGCCGCGCAACTCGAGCCGCCCAAGGGCCCCTACCACTGGCAGGACTGGTCGTTCGAGTGGGAGGCGAGCGACATCGGACGGCACACCCTCCGCGCCAGGGCGACCGACGCGGCCGGCAACGTGCAACCCGAGGTCCCGCCCTGGAACCGGCTCGGCTACGGAAACAACGCCATCGAGGTCTCGTACGTCGACGTGAGCTGACGGGCCGGCTCAGGAGGGATCACCCGCCCCGCCGCGAACCACGTGCCAACTTCCCAAGGAGGCAGACCAATGGTGCTCGCGGCGGACTACCCGTTCCTGGATGTCTTCTGGACGATGATCCTGTTCTTTTGCTGGGTCGCTTGGATCTGGATGCTGATCATGATCTTCAGCGACGTCTTCCGGCGCGACATGTCCGGCTGGGCGAAAGCCGGCTGGTGCGCCTTCGTCCTCGTGCTGCCGTTCCTCGGCGCATTCGTCTACCTGATCGCGAACGGCAAGGGCCTGACCGAACGCCGCGTCCACGACGCACAGGTCTCGCAGGCGAACTTCGATCAGCTACGTCCGCACGGTCGCCGCCGACGGCGGCTCGGCGGGCGAGATCGAGCGCGCCAAGCAGCTGCTCGACAGCGGCGCGATCAACCAGGGCGAGTTCGAGCAGCTGAAGGCGAAAGCGCTCGCCTGAAGCCTGTCCTCGGCGGAGACGCTTGTTCCCCACACCCGCCGAGGCCGCCGACGCGGCGGCGGTGACCGAGGTCGTCGCCGCCGTCGAGTCGTCGCTGTACGGGGAGACGACGTTCTCCCAGGGCGATCTGGAGGACGAGTGGTCGGAGCTCGAGCTCGAGCGGGACGCGCGCGTGGTCCGCGACGGCGACCGCGTCGTCGGGTACGGCGTGGTGCGCGAGCGGGGCGAGGTCTGGGAGGTCGAGGGGTACGTCCACCCCGACGCGGCCGGGCGCGGAATCGGAAGGCTGATCGCGGCCGGGCTCGAGGAGGACGCGGCCCGCGGCGGCGCACGCAGGATCCAGAGCAGCGTCCTCGAGGCCGACTTCGCCGCCCGGCAGCTGCTCGAGTCGCTCGGCTACGGCACCGTGCGCGTCTTCCGCGAGATGCGCATCGAGCTCGAGGCGCCGCCGCCCGCACCCGCGTGGCCGGATGGGCTGCGAGTCGTCCCGTTCGACGCGGAGCACGACGCGCTCGAGTTCCACGCCGCGCACCAGGAGGCGTTCGCCGATCACTGGGACTACAGGCCGCGCGACTTCGAGGCATGGTCGAAGGGCCACCTCGGGAGCGAGCGCTTCGATCCGGCGCTCTGGTGCGTCGTCCGCGCCGAGGACGAGATCGTCGCCGGCACGATCTGCACGGGCGAGACGTACGGCGGCGGCTTCGTCCACGCGCTCTTCACGCGTCGCCCGTGGCGCAAGCAAGGCGTCGGCACGGCGCTCCTCGGCGACGCCTTCGGACGCTTCTGGGAGCGCGGTGAGCACCGCGTCGGGCTCGGCGTCGACGCGGCGAGCGACACCGGCGCGTTCCGCCTCTACGAGCGCGCCGGCATGGCACCCGCCCTCGGCTGGGTGCTGTACGAGAAGCAGCTCGGCGGCTAGGGATTCGCGAGCGAGAGGCGGCGCATCAGCGCCGCCAGCTCGGGATGGTGGTGCGGGCCGGGAGCGTCCAGGCGCTCGACGATCCGCTCGCGCACCGGGCGCGGCATCGCCTGCGAGAGCTTGGCCTTGGCCTCCACCCGCGTGGCCCGGAGCCGGAAGGCGACGGTCTGGGGCGCGATCCGCCGCGAGAGCTCCAGGCCCCCGCCCTCCAACCGCCAGCGGCTGTCGCCGAGGGGAGCCTCGTGGCGCTCGAGCGTGCGCGTCAGGAGGTCGAAGCGCGCGTCGCCGTCGAGCGGTTCCGGCGTCCCGTGCAGGTGGACGGAGATGTGGTTCATCGTGCTCGGGACGTCGGTCAGCTCCGGGCGGTACCACGAGGCCGACACGAACCCGTGCGGCCCCTCGAAGATCAACAGCGCCGGCACCCGCGCCTCGATGTCCGCGCACTGCGGATCGGCCCGCGCGAAGTGTCCGGCCACCACGAGCTCGTCCTCCTCCGCGTCCTCCAGCAGGAAGAACCCGTAGGTGGCGCGCAGTCCCGCGGCGCCGACGGTGATGACCCGTGCCCACCCGTACTCGGAGACGACACGGCGAGCCTCCGTGAGATCAATCGCGTACTTCGACTGGACGTGCACGCGCCAAGCCTAAGCCCAATTCGCAGCCCCTGGGCTACGTCGGCAGCGCCTCCATCACCGGGTCGATCGCCTCGGCGACCCCGAGCGCGGCTTCGATCGCCTCGGCCGCCTCGAGGCAGGCGAGGTCCTGGAAGCGCGCTCCCATCACCTGCACGCCCGCGGGCAGGCCGCCGGCCTTCCCGGCCGGCACCGCGGCGGCGGGCAACCCGAGGAGGTTCGCCGGCATGACCGGGCGCAGCAGCTGCAGCGTGGCCTGCGCCTGCGCCTCGTTCTCGATGTCCCAGCCGTGCGGGAACGGCGGCTGCGTCCAGATCGGGCTGAGGATCAGCGGATGACTCGAGCAGGAACTCGTTCCACGCGCGGCCGATCGCGCCGCGCTCGACCACGGTCGTGAACACCCCTTCCAGATCCATCGGCGGGAACAGGGGGCTGCCGAAGTCCAGGAAGCGGATCGCGTCGGGCCCCATGACCTGGCGGAGGAGCGGATCCTGGGCGTGGATGTCGATGAACAGCAGGCGGCCCCACACGTCGAGCGCGGCCTCGTAGAGCGGCGGCTCGACCTCGACGACGTCATAGCCCGCGCCGGCGAGCGCCTCGCCCGCGCGCCGGACCGCCGCGGCGATCTCCGGGTGCGTGTCGCCGCCGGGCGGCTCGGCCAGCATCGCGACGCGGCGCGACTCGGGTCGCGGCACGTCGAGCGGGACGGGGACCGACTCGGGGTCGCGCGGATGCATCCCCGCGACGATGCCGAGCCCGAGCCGCACGTCGCTCACGCGCCGCGCCATCACGCCCTCGACCACCATCAGCCGCATGCCGGGCCCGAGGTCCTCGGGCGGAATCACGGTCGCGCACGGGACGCGGCCGACCGTCGGCTTGATCGACGCGATCCCGCAGCAGTGCGCGGGGTTGCGCAGCGAGCCGCCGACGTCGTTGCCGAGCCCCAGCGGCGACATGCCCGACGCGAGCGCGGACCCCTCGCCACCGCTCGAGCCGCCCGCGGTGACGTTCGGGTCCCACGGGTTGCGGGTCAGCCCGCGCAGTGACGAGTCGGTGTGGATCCGCAGCCCGAGGTCCGGCAGGTTCGTGCGCGCGATCGGGATCGCGCCCGCGGCGCGCAGGCGCTCGACCTGGGGCGCGTCGACCGGGGAGACCGCCTCGGCCAGCGCCGGGACGCCGGACGTCGTCGGCGTGCCCGCCAGGTCGATGTTCTCCTTGACGGTGACCGGGACGCCGTGGAGCGCACCCTCCGGCGCCGACCGGTCCGCCGCGTCCGCGGCCGCGCGCGCCTCGTCGGCGAGCACGAGCGTGATCGCGTTGAGGTGGCCGTTGACCGCCTCGATCCGCTCCAGGTGCGCGTCGACGACCTCGCGCGACGACACCGCGCGGGTCGCGATCAACTCGGCCAGCTCGCCGGCGCCGCGGCGCCACAGGTCCTCAGACACGTTGCTCCTCCGATTGGGCTCCAGCTGACGGGATTGTCGCGCAACAGTCGTCGTCACAGGGCGCCGCCCCGGCCAGCGGATCCGCGACGCAACAGCCCTCGCCTCGCCACGCCTCGCGGCCCTCCTTGACGGCCACGGCGGCGATCAGCAGGCCGACCGCCGGGTCGAGCCACCAGGCGCCGGCGAGCGCGTTGCCGAGCAGCCCGATCAGCAGCGCGCCGGCGAGGTACGCGCAGAGCATGTTCTGGCGGCCCTCGCCCTTCGTCGCGGCCGAGCCGAGCTGGTCCGCCAGCCGTTGCTTGGCGATGCCGAGGATCGGCATCACGATGACGCTCGAGATCGCCAGCCCGATCCCCACCCAGCTCTCGTCGGGACGCTCGCCGCCGATCAGCGCGCGCAGCGATTCGACGGCGACGTACGGCGCGAGCAGGAAGAACTGGAGCGCGACGAGCTTCTGCGCGCGCCGCTCGGCATGCGCGGAGAACATGCGGTGGCCGGTGAACCGCCACACGATCACGACGCTCGCGAAGCCCTCGATCGCGCTGTCCAGGCCGAACCCGACGAGCGCGATCGACGACGCCACCAGCCCGGCCGTGATCGCGACGGCCCCCTCGACGGTCATCCACGCGAGGCTCAGCCAGGAGAGCGTGCGCGCACGCTTGGCCAGCCGGCGGTACGACGCCACGTCGACCGCGGGCGCGACGGGAGCCGCCGGGAGGGTCGGGAGCTCGATGCTCACCGCGCCGTGACCTCCTCCGCCGCGAGCACGGCGGCCAGCAGCGCGTGCCCTCGCTCCGTCAGCCGATACAGCACCATCTTGCCCTCGCGGCGGCTCGCCGCCAGCCCGAGCGTGCGCAGCGCGCGCGCGTGATGCGACACAAGGTTCTCCGCCCGCTCGGCGACCCATGCGAGGTCGCAGACGCAGAGCTCGTCCGCTCCGGCCAACGCCGCCGCGACCGTCAGGCGGGTCGGATCGGCAAGCGCCCGCGCCTGCTCGGCGAGCACCGCGGCCCGCGCGGGGTCGAGGCGCTCGTGCCGGAGTCGCTCGGCCAGCTCCAGGTCGAGGCAGAGCAGGTCGCATCGGTCGTCGGCCACGGCCCAACATCCTAACCACTGTTGGGATGTGGCTACGCGGCGGCGGTGGCGCTCTTCTCGAGCGATGTCGTCGGGAGCCGCCGCGTGAGCGTGAGCGACAGCAGCGCGGCGAGCGCCACGGCGCCGAGCGAGAGCCGCAGCGCCGCGAGCTGCGCCTCGCCGTAGTCGGTGGCGACCTCGCTCGCCTCCTCGGCGGACAGGCCGCCCTCGACCGCGGCCTGCTCGACGGACTCGACGGGCACGATGTCGATTCCCTCCTGGGCGTTGGCGGCGATCGTCTCGCGTGCAGCGGCCGGGACGTCGGGATTCGCGGTGATGCGTTCGCTGAAGCCCGTCGCCAGCGACGCGAGCAGCACGGCCCCGATGATCGCGGTGCCGAGCGAGGACCCGAGGTTCTGGGCCGTGCCCTGGAGTCCCCCGGCCTCGCTGGACTGCGTCGGGGCGACGGCGGACATGATCACGTTCCCCAGCTGCGAGGCGAGCAGCCCGGCGCCGGCGCCGATCAGCGCGAGCGCGACCTTGAAGCCGGTGTCGTTGAGGGTCACGTCGAGCGTGGCGAGCATCACCACGGCGCCAATGCAGAACGCGACGAGCCCGATCTGCGCGACGGTGCGCGGCGAGCGTCGCGCGGCCATGCGCGGGCCGAGCAGCGCGAAGAGGAGCATCGCGACCGACAGCGGGAGCAGGCGCTTGCCGGTCTCGAACGCGTCGAGGCCGAGCACGACCTGCAGGTACACCGGGATGACGAAGAAGGTCCCCATCAGCACGAGCTGCTGGCCGACCAGCGTCGAGAGCCCCGCCCGCAGCTGCGAGATGCGCAACAGCGCCGTGTCGAGCAGCTGGTCTTCGCCGAGACGCTCGCGGCGCCCCTCCCACGCGGCGAACGCCCACAGCAGCGCGAGACCGGCCAGCACCATGAACGGCACCGGCGAGAAGCCCAGCGGCGCGATCTCGGTGCCGCCGACCTCCGGCGGGTTGCGCGGCACGACCAAGCCCCACACGCTGCTGCGCAGGATCGCGAGCACGATCAGGCCGAGGCCGGCCGACGACAGCGCGACGCCGATCATGTCGAGCTGCGGCCGGCGCTCCGCCGCCGGGGCACGGGCGATCTGCCCGCGCAGCAGCAGGATCCCGATCACCACGACGGTCTCGCCCGCGAACACATAGCGCCAGGTGAACTCGGTCGTCACCCAGCCGCCGATCAGCGGCCCGGCGGCGACCGCGATCGCAGCGATCCCGCCGAGCAGCGCGTAGGCCAGCGCGCGCTCGCGGCCCTGGTAGGTCGCGGCGGTCAGCGCGGCGATCGCCGGCACGACGAGGACGGCACCGAAGCCCTCGACCCCCGACCAGCCGACCAGCAGCACCGCGAGGTTCGGGCTCAGCGCCGTCGTGAGCGATCCGACCCCGTAGATCCCCAGCCCGATCGCGAACGCGCGGTTCGTGCCCAGGATGTCCCCGAGCTTCGCGCCCAACAGCATGAAGGCCGCCATCACCAGCGTGTAGAGCGTGATCGCCGACTGCACGCCCTGGATCGTGGTGTCGAGGTCCTCGACGATCTGCGAGATCGCCACGTTCATGACGCTCGAATCGAGCACCATGACGAACTGCGCCGAGGCGAGGATGAGCATCGGGAACCACTTGCGCATGCCGTGCAATCGTCGCCGAGAGCACGGTGCTCGCGCCAGCGGGCACGCACCACACTCCCCGCGGGTGCCCGCCAGCGGCCCGTCTTGCTAGAAGAGACCCATGGACTGGACGCTCGAGGTGATCATCGTCCCCGTCGCCGACGTGGACCGCGCGAAGGCCTTCTACGCCGACCAGCTCGGCTTCAATGTCGACCACGACACCACGGTCAGCGAGGGCAACCGGATCGTCCAGCTCACGCCTCCCGGCTCCGGCTGCTCGATCGTCATCGGCGAGGGCATCGTGCCGGACATGGAGCCCGGCTCGATCCAGGGCCTCCAGCTCGTCGTCGCCGACCTCCGCGCCGCGCACGCGGAGCTCCAGCGCAACGGGGTCGAGGTCGGCGACATCCAGGTCGTCGGCAAGAGCCCGAGGACCATGCCCGACCCGCTCGACAACGTCGGCTTCCTGTTCTTCAGCGACCCGGACGGGAACGGCTGGGCCGTGCAGCAGATCTCGGCGCGGGGCGCCTAGCCGGCGGGGCCGGAAAAAGGCCCGTCGGTGGAGGGATCCACCGGTCGCAGGTGCCCGTCGAGGATGAAGACCTCGACCGCGTGGTCGGTATCGCTGTCGTGGTCGCTGAGGAACGAGACGACCCGGCGCCCGGTGATGCTCTCGATCCCGGCGACGAGGTCGTCGCGCATCGTCATCTGGAACGTGCGCCGGATCGTGTCCACGAGCTCGGCCTCGTCCTCGACGACCAGTCGCTGCTCGGCCTTGGTCATGTTGTTCTCGGTGATGCAGACGACGACGTTGTCGCGGATCGTCGTTCGGGCTTTGTTCGGCCCGCGGCCGGTGTACTCGGCAACCATGCGCACCACGTGCCGGCTGATCGCGGCGGCCACCGACCCCGCCGTGTGCTCGCCCGATTGAGTGGTGCTGGACATAGCCCAGCTCCCATCTCGAATCCCTCTCCATGCGGGCCGCGCGAGAAGCAGAGGGAGACGCTGAGAACCCCACGAGCGACTTATTCCTCACTCAGGCTACTCCCGTAAGGCAACCCCCAGGAGAGGTAAGGGGTGGCTCGCTCCATTCTGCCGATGTGCGACCGCCCGTCGTAGCCGACCATGGATGCATGCTGATGACAGGCTCAGGTCCGGTCGACGCAGAGCGGGCCTTCACCCGGGCCTCCCGCTCGCGGAAGCGCGCCGCACTGGCGCGCTGGCTGCGGCGCGAGCCCCCCACCCACCTCCCGGTCCACGACGAGCGCGCGCTGCACGACGCGCCCGCACCGCCGCGGCGCGGGATCCAGGAGATCCCGCTGGCCGCGATCCGCTCCACGCTCGAGCCGAACAAGGCGGCGCTGTTCGACTGCAGCTTCCGGCCCGCCGCGAGCGTCCGCGGCCGCTGGCAGCGGCTGTGGCTCGCCGCCCACCGCGGCGTGGCGCTGCCGCCGATCTCCGTCGTCCCGGTCGGCGACGCCTACGCGATCCGCGACGGGCACCACCGGGTGTCGGTGGCGAGGGCGCGGGGCGCGCTCGCCATCGACGCCACGGTGGACCGGGACTAGGGCCGGATGTTCTGGTTGAGGTGGAACAGGTTGTCGGGGTCGAACCTGCGCTTCGCGTCGACCAGGCGGTCGTAGTTGCCCTTGTAGTTGTCGCGGATCCGCTCCTGGTCGTCGCCGGCCATGAAGTTGACGTAGCCGCCCGCCTCGGAGTGCGGCGCGGTCGCGTCATACATGTCGCGGACCCAGGCCGTGTTCGCCTCGTTCTCCGACGGGTCCGGCCACATGCCGGCGATCACGGTGGCGAACGTCGCGTCGCGGTAGGCGAACGCCGTGTCCGCCTCGCCGACCCGGTGGCACGCGCCGTTGATCGGATAGATGTGGACGGTCGAGTTGACGGCCGGCAGCTTCGGGCCGTGCGCGAGGTGCGCGGCAATCGCGTCGTCGGTGAGCTCTTTGACGAAGTTCGCCTTCCAGTAGTGCTGCAGCCCGGGCGGGACGAGCGCGTCGAACGCGCTGTTGAGCGCCGGGTAGGGCATCGGCCCGACGTGCTCGGCGATCGGCTTCGCCACGTCGAGCAGCGGCTTGATCGCCGCCTCGCCGGCCCCGGGGTTCCCTGACCAGCAGTAGACGAACGCGCAGAACGGCTCGCCGTGCCGGTCCTCCGGGATGAACGGCAGCGGCGGCGCGATCTGCCACGCCGGGAAGCCGCCGAACTCCTCCGGCGCGTCCTGGATGAAGTCGCGGAACCAGCGCAGCACGTCGCCGGCGTCCGAGAGCTCGAAGAACATCGGCCCGCCGTAGATCTCGCTCACCGGGTGCAGGTCGTACTCGAACGCCGTGACGACGCCGAAGTTGCCGCCGCCGCCGCGCAGCGCCCAGAACAGGTCCTCGTTCTCGTGCGGCGTCGCCGCCACGACGCGCCCGTCGGCCGTCACGACCTCGGCCGCCCGCAGGTTGTCGCAGGACAGCCCGCACCCGCGCGACAGGTAGCCGATGCCGCCGCCGAGCGTGAGCCCGCCGACACCGGTCGTCGAGATGATGCCGCCGGTGGTGGCGAGCCCGTGGGCGTGGGTGGCGTCGTTGAACGCGCCCCACGTCGCGCCGCCCTGCGCGCGCGCCGTGCGCCGCGCCGGGTCGACCTCGACGTGCTGCATCCGGTTGAGGTCGATCACCACCGCGTCGTCGCCGGTGCCGAAGCCGGGCACGCTGTGCGACCCGCCGCGGACCGCGATCGGCCGCCCGTTGTCGCGCGCGTAGTTGACCGCGGCGACGACGTCATCGGTGCTCTCGGCACGCACGACCACGTCTGGGCGCCGGTCGATCATCGCGTTGTAGACGCGGCGCGCGTCGTCATAGTCGGAGTCGTCCGGCGTGATCGTCTGGCCCCGGACCTGCTCGCGGAGCCCTTGCACGGTCACCGTCGCCATCGCCAACCTCCTGTTTCGTTCGAGGCGATCCTCCTACGGACGGACGGTGATTGGAACCGGGCAATTCCCAGGTCGTCACTTTCGGGCAACGTGGTCGCGCAGGTGCTGCGCGGTGAGCGACCCGTCGGCGTCCAGCAGCGCGCGCGGGGGACCCTCGAACACCACCTCGCCACCGTCGTGCCCCGGCCCGGGGCCCAAGTCGATCACCCAGTCGGCGCCGGCCACGACGTCGAGGTCGTGCTCGATCACGATCAGCGTGCGGCCGCGCTCGACGAGCCCGTTGAGGAGGTCGACGAGCCGGTCGACGTCGTCCATGTGCAGGCCGGTGGTCGGCTCGTCGAGCACGAGCACGTCGGACGAGCGGTTGACCTCGATCGCGAGCTTGATGCGCTGGCGCTCGCCGCCCGAGAGCGTGGTCAGCGGCTGGCCGAGCCGCACGTAGCCGAGCCCGACGTCGGTGAGCGCGCCCAGCATCGGCCGGATCGCCTTCTCAGTGAAGAACTCGCCGGCCTGCTCGACCGACATGTCGAGCACGTCGGCGATGTTGGCGTCGCGCAGCCGGTACTCGAGCACCTCGGCGGTGAAGCGCTTGCCCTCGCACGCCTCGCACACGCTCACCACGCCGGTCATGAACGCAAGGTCGGTGTAGATCACGCCGTTGCCCTTGCACTCCGGGCAGGCGCCCTCCGAGTTGGCGCTGAACAGGGCGGGCTTGACGCTGTTGGCCTTGGCGAACGCCTTGCGGATCGGGTCGAGCAGGCCGGTGTAGGTGGCCGGGTTGGAGCGCCGCGAGCCGCGGATGGCGGCCTGGTCGAGGACGGTCACCTCGTCGTGCTGCGCGGCCAGGCAGCCGTGGATCAGCGAGCTCTTGCCGGAGCCGGCCACGCCGGTGACCACCGTGAGGACGCCGAGCGGGACGTCGACGCTGACGTCGCGCAGGTTGTGGAGCGTCGCGTGCTCGACCCGCAGCGCGCCGGTCGGCTCGCGGACCGTGTCCTTCAGGCGCCGCCGTGTCGCGAAGTGCCGCCCGGTGTTCGTGCCCGAGGCGCGCAGCCCGTCGACGTCGCCCTCGAACACCACCGTCCCGCCGTGCACGCCCGCGCCCGGGCCCATGTCCACGACGCGGTCGGCGATCCCGATGACCTGCGGCTCGTGCTCGACGACCAGCACGGTGTTGCCCTTGTCGCGCAGTGCCACGAGCAGCCGGTTGACCCGCTGCACGTCGTGCGGGTGCAGCCCGATCGTGGGCTCGTCGAACACGTAGGTGACGTCGGACAGGCTCGACCCGAGATGGCGCACCATCTTCACCCGCTGCGCCTCGCCGCCCGACAGCGTCGCCGACTCGCGGTCGAGGCTCAGGTAGCCGAGCCCGACCTCGACGAGCGAGTCGAGCGTGTGCCGGAGCGCGTCGAGCGCGGGAGCGACGTTGGGCGCGTCGATGCCCGCCAGGAGCTGGGCCAGGTCGTCGACCTGCATCGCCGCGCACTCGGCGATGTTGCGGCCGTCGATCGTCGCGGCCAGCGCGGCCTGGTTGAGGCGCGCGCCGCCGCACTCCGGGCACGGCTCGAAGGTGGCGACCCGCTCGATCGCCCGCCGGATGTGCGGCTGCGCGGTCTCGACATCCTTGGAGAGGAACGTCCGCTCGAACCGGTTCACGAGCCCCTCGTAGGTCAGCTTGAGGCCGCGGATGTCGACCTTCTCCTCGGCGCCGTGCAGGAACCGCTCCCACTCCGCCTCGCTGTAGTCGGCGAGCTTCTTGGCCGGGTCGAAGTGGCCCGACTCGGCGTACATCCGCCACTGCCACGAGTCGACGCCGAAGTTCGGGAGCGTGATCGCGCCCTCGGCCAGCGACTTGTCGCGGTCGACCATCGCGTCGACGTCGACCGTCGAGACGCGCCCCATCCCCTCGCAGCCCGGGCACATGCCCTGCGGGTCGTTGAACGAGAACATGAAGGACGGCCCGACGTGCGGCTCGGCCACGCGGCTGTAGATCAGCCGCAGCATCGAGTACGCGTCGGTGGCGGTGCCGACCGTCGAGCGCGAGTTCGCGCCCATGCGCTCCTGGTCCACAAGGATCGCGGCGCTCAGGTTGCGCAGCGTGTCGACGTCCGGCCGCCCGACGTTCGGCATGAACGACTGGACGAACGCGGTGTAGGTCTCGTTGATCAGCCGCTGCGACTCGGCCGCGATCGTGCCGAACACGAGCGACGACTTGCCGGATCCCGACACCCCGGTGAAGACGGTGATCTGCCGCTTCGGGATGTCCAGATCCAGGTCGCGCAGGTTGTTCTCCCGCGCGCCGCGGACCTGGATGTGGTCGAGATCCGGCATCGCGCCGGACGCTATCGATCAGCCTGTCGGCTCCCACGGCCGTGGGCGCGGGAACCAGCGCGGCACGTGGTCGGCGTAGTCGACGTAGTCGGCGCCGAAGCGCTGGCGCAGGCCCGGCTCCTCGACGAGCGGGAAGTAGGTGGCGTTGATGGCGAGGACGACGCCGGCCCACACGAGCACCGGCGAGCGAGCCGAACAGCGCCGCCTCGCCGAGCAGCACGAACAGCACGCCGCTGATCATCGGATTGCGCACGTGCCGGTAAGGGCCGCGGACGACGAGCTTCGACGTCGGGTCCCAGGGCGCGAGCGTGCCGCGCCCGACGCCCGCGAACAGCGCGACCGTCCACACGAACAGGGTGAGGCCGAGCGCCAGCGACAGCCCGCCGAGCAGCGCGAGCGGCCACGGGGCGAGCTCGGCGTCGTCGAGCAGCAGCGCCGGGATCAGCACGGTGACGGTGCCGGGCAGGACGACGATGGCGGCGAGGTGGCGGAGCACACCGCAAGCATGCCGAGTGCGCCGCGCCGGTGTGTGAGATCCGCCGCGCTAGAGGGCGTCGGCCAGCGCGCCGAGGTCGGCGATCTCCACGTCGGTCCTCCCGGCGGCGTGGAGGTCGCCCTCGGTCGGGCGCGGGACGAACGCGGTCCGGAGACCGCACGCGGCGGCCGCCTCGAGGTCGCTGAGGTGGGCGGCGACCATCATCACCTCGCCCGGCTCGAGCCCGAGCGCGGCGACGCTCGCGCGGTAGACGCGCGGGTCGGGCTTGTAGGCGCGGGCGATCTCGGCGCCGAGGATCGCGTCCCACGGCAGGCCGGCGTAGCGGGCGAGGTTGACCGCCTGGGCGATGTGCCCGTTCGAGCACGGCGCGATGACGAAGCGCTGCTTCAGCCGCGTGAGGCCCGGCACGGTGTCGGGCCACGGGTCGAGCCGGTGCCAGGCGAGGGTGAGCTCGTCGCGGGCCGCGGTGCCGAGCTCCAGATCGAGCTCGGCGAGCACGTCGTCGAGCGCCTCGCGGTGCAGCACGTCGAGCACCACCCACTCGCGCTGACCGCTGCGCACGGTCTCGAGCTGCGGTTGGTAGCGCGCGCGCCAGGCGACCGCCACCTCGTCGCCCGGCAGCCCGAGCGCCGCCGCTTCCCGGGCGACGCTCGTGCGCCAGTCGACGCAGGTGCCGAACACGTCGAAGAGCAGCGCCTTCGGCGGATCGGTGGCGGCCACACGGTCGAGCTACCCGGAACGGTCAGCGATACATCGCGCGACCGCGATGAGCCGCGGCGAGCCGACCTCGTAGGGCGCCACGCCGTCGGCGCCCAGGAGCTCGACCTCGCCGAACCCGGCCTGCCGGAGCAGCCGGACGACCTCGCCGCTCGTGTGCACGTGGTGCGCCGCGCGCCCGTGCTCGACGTGCCCCTCGGCGTCCTCGAACGTGAACTCGCTCTCGAGCCGGCTCTCGCTGACCCGGTAGTGGTTCTTGGCCGTCAGGCGCACGCCGCCGTGCTCCCACTCGGCGCTCGGCTTCACGCCGCCGGTGAGGTACGTCTCGGCGACGGTGACCGACTCGAGCACGAGCCGGCCCCCGGGCCGCAGCGCCGCGCGCATCCCGGCGAGCGAGCGCGCCGTGTCTGCCGGCACGAGGTAGCCGAAGCTGTTGCCCCAGCTGAGGACCGCGTCGACGCGGCCCACGTCCGGCAGCGCGCGGAGGTCGCCGACCTCGAAGCGCGCCACCACGCCGGCGGCCGCCGCCGCGCTGCGGGCCTGGGCGACCTCCGACGCCACGATGTCGACGCCGATCGCCGCGTAGCCGGCCGCGGCGAGGCGGACCGTCATCCGCCCGTCGCCGCACGGCACGTCGAGCACCGACGACGGCGGATCACCGAGCAGCCGGCGCACCACGCGCACGTCGTCCTCGGCCATCGCCGCCGCCGCCGCGCGCCAGAAGCGCGCGGCCAGACCCTGGTGGAAGCCCACGAACCACTCGTCGGGCACCCGCACGGGAACTTCCGTCATCTCGAACTACCTCCGAACTCGGGAGAACAGGAACCGGTGTGTGCCGCGCGCGGGCGCGGCCCGGATCTAGCCGGCGGCGTTCGGAGGGCTGTGACGGAGGAGGCGCAGAGGCGTCGCCGTCAAGGGTAACCCGGCTTCAGCGCAGGATCAAATGCGTGTCGCCGAACTCATGCCAGCGGTAGCCGCAGGCGAGCGCGGCGTCGTACGAGCGCTCGATCAGCTCGCGGCCGCCGACCGCCTCGAGCATCAGCAGGTGGCTGGCGTCCGGCTCGTGCCAGCCGGTGAGCAGACCGTCGACGGCGCGCACGCCGCGCTCCGGCGTGATCGTGAGGCGCGTCCAGCCCTCGCCGGGCTCGACGCGGCCGTCGGGCCCGGCGACGGTCTCGAGCGCCCGCACCACGGTGGTGCCGACGGCGACGATGCGCCCGCCCGCGGCGCGGTGGGCGTTGACCCGCGTCGCGGTGAGCGGCGGCACGCGATAGCGCTCGGGGTACGGGCGCTCCCCGCGCTCGAGGCTCGAGACGCCGGTGTGGAGCACGAGCGGCGCCACCTGCACGCCGTGCGCGTGGAGGTCGTCGAGCACGCGCCGGGTGAACGGGCGGCCCGCGCTCGGCATCTCGGCGCTGCCCGGCTCGTCGGCGAAGATCGTCTGGAGGTCGGCGAGCGCGGGCGCGGCGGTCTGGTGCGCGTAGGCGATCGGCCGGCCGTGGGCGGCGAGGTAGTCCTGCAGCGGCGCCGGCAGGTCGAGGGCGGCGATCCACAGGCGGCCCGGCGACAGGTAGGGCGCGAGCAGCTCGGCGGAGCCGCCCGCGGGCAGCGAGAGGACGTCGCCGGCGGCGGCGTCGCGGTAGCGCTCGCCGCAGCGGCGGAGCTCGACCACCCAGCGCCCGCGATCGCCCGGCGCCGGCACCGGGGTCGAGAGGTGCAGGTCGAGGTCTCCCGCGGGCAGTGCCGCCGGCAGCGTCGCGGACGTGTTCACCACAAGCAGGTCGCCGGCCCGCAGGTGGCCGGGCAGCCCGCGGAACATGTCGTGCACGAGCGCGCGGTCGCGGTCGGCGACGAGCAGGCGCACGTCGTCGCGCTCGGCCGGCGGGGCGGCGGCCTCGTGGGCGCGGGTGAGCGTGAACGCCAGCGCCATCTAGGCGCGCGCCTCCAGCAGTGCGCCGGCGCTGTAGCGGCCGCTCGGCAGGTCGCCCTCGATCAGCGCGAGCAGGCCCGGCACGCGCTCCTCCGGCGCCGAGCGGTCCGAGATGTCCTCGCCCGGGAACGCCTCCTGGTGCATGCGCGTGTTCATGTCGCCGGGATCGACCGCGTAGATGCGGCGCTCCGGCTGCTCGGCGGCGAGGATCGCGGTGAGCTGCTCGAGCGCGGCCTTCGATGAGCCGTATCCGCCCCAGCCCTCATAGGGCTCGACGGCGGCGTCGGAGGTGACGTTGACGATCACCCGCGGCTGCGCGAGCTGGATCAGCGCGAGCGGCGCGAACACGTTGACCCGGTAGACGGCCTCGAGCACGTCGAGCGGGTAGTCCGCCAGCTCGGGCTGCGGGCTCGGCCCGAGCAGCGACGCGTTGTTGACGAGCAGGTCGATGTCGCCTCCCGCGGCCTCGACGAGCGCGCGCTGGTGGCTCGGATCGGACACGTCGCCGTGGAGAGCGACGGCGTCGGGGAGCTCCGCGGCGGCGGCCTCGAGCGGGGCCGCCTCGCGGGCGTCGATCACGAGCCGCCAGCCGCGCTCGGAGAGGGCCCGCGCGAGCGCGAGCCCGAGGCCGCGGGAGGCTCCGGTGACGATGGCGGTGGGCATGCCCGGCACGCTAGGCGCCGGGCGGCCTCCGGACCATCGGGAATTGGGCTTAGGACCCCGGGCTTACGAGCCCTTCGCGCACGGCGTAGAGCGCGGCCTGGGTCCGGTCGGTGAGGCCGAGCTTGGCGAGCACGTGGGAGACGTGGGTCTTGACCGTCTTCTCGGCGACGCCGAGCTCGAGCGCGATCCGCTTGTTCGAGTTGCCGCGCGCGATCAGGCACAGCACCTCGAGCTCACGCGGGGTCAGCTCGTCCGCGGCGGCGCCGCGCGGGCCGCCGCTCGCGAGCTCCTCGACCACGCGCGCGGCGACCGCCGGCGACAGCGGCGCGCCTCCGGAGTGCGCGGTGCGGATCCCGCGCACGAGCTCGGCGGGCTCGACGTCCTTGAGCAGGTAGCCGGTGGCGCCCGCGCGCAGCGCCGTGAACAGCCGCTCGTCCTCGCCGAAGCTGGTGAGGACGATCACGCGAGCGGCCGGCGCCACCTCGCGCAGCCGGCGCAGCGCGCCGATGCCGTCGAGCTCGGGCATCACGAGGTCGAGCAGGATCACGTCGGGTGCCGTCTCAGCCGCCGCAGCCACGGCGGCCGCCCCGTCGCCCGCCTCCCCCACCACGTCGATGTCGGCCTGCAGGTCGAGGAACGTCCGCAGCCCTTGGCGCACCACGGCGTGGTCGTCGGCGATCAGCACGCGGATCACGCCGCCACCTCGAGGCGCACCTGCGTCCCCGCGCCGATCGCCGACTCGATGTCGAGCGTCCCGCCGAGCTCCTCGGCGCGCTCCTCCATCGAGGTCAGCCCGAGCTTTCGCCCGCGCACCGCGCGGCGGGCCGGGTCGAAGCCCTGGCCGTCGTCGGAGACCGACAGGCGCAGCCCGCCGTTGCCGTCGCCCTCCAGGCGCACCTCGATGCGCTCGGCCTCGGCGTGCCGCAGCGCGTTCTGCAGCGCCTCCTGGGCGATCCGGAACACCTGCGCCGCGCTCGCGCCCGGCAGCCGCGGCGGATCGGCCACGCTCAGCTCGATCGGCCGCCCCGACACGCGCCGCAGCACGTCGACGTGCTTGCGCAGGACGGTCGCGAGCCCCTCCGCCTCGAGCGACGCGGGCCGCAGCTCGAACACCACCGCGCGGAGCTCCTCCATCGCGCCGCGCGCGAGCTCGCGCACGCGCTCGAGCTCGTCGGCCGCTGCCGCGGCGTCGCTGTCGAGCAGCGTGGCCGCGGACTCGACCGCCAGCGCCACGCCGAACAGCCGCTGGGTGACGTTGTCGTGCAGCTCGCGCGCGAGCCGGTTGCGCTCCTCGACGATCGACAGCTCGCGCGAGCGCTCGTTCAGGCGCGCGTTCTCGATCGCGATCGCGGCGTGCGCGGCGAGCAGCCCGATCAGCCGCTCGTCCTCGTCGGAGAACGACGGCGCCTCGACCTTGTCGGTCAGGTAGACGGCCCCGATCACGCGCCCGCGCGCCACCACCGGCACGCCGAGGAAGGAGCGCATGTCCGGGTGCGCGCTCGGCCACCAGCCGCGGAAGCGCGGGTCGGTGTGGATGTCGTCGACCCGGTACGGCTCGGGCGACTCGAGCATCGCGCCGAGCAGCCCGTGCGTCCGCGGCAGCGGGCCCATCGCCTCGATCAGCGCCTCGCTCATGCCCGAGGTGATGAAGCGTGAGAAGCCGCCGTCGCCGTCGGGCACGCCGAGCGCGGCATAGCGAGCACCGCCGAGCTCGCGCGCGGCGTGGACGAGCCGCTGCAGCACCGGCTCGACCTCGCGCTCGGAGGCCATTGCCAGCACGACGTCGGACAGCGCGCGGAAGGCGGGCGATTCGGTCACGGCGCTCAACGGTACGCCGCGAGCCGCCACCCGTCATCGGCCGATGGTCCTAGACCCTTTCGAGGATGAAGACGGAGATGCGGCGCGGGGCGGCTCGCTTGGCGTAGGCGGCGAAGCCGGGGTAGGTGCGGAGCGCCTCCTGCCAGATGCGCTCGCGGCGCTCGTCCTCCACCTCGACGGCTCGGAAGGCCGAGTGCTTGCCGTCGACCTCGACCTCCCCGTCGGGGTTCGCGCGCAGGTTGTGGCGCCAGGCGGGGTGCTTGGGCTTGCCGTAGTTGGAGCCGATGATCGCGAGGCCGTGCTCGGTCGGCTGGGCGACCAACGGCACGGTGCGCAGCCGGCCGCTGCGCGCGCCCACCGTGGTGACCATCGCGACGGGCAGCGCGCTGAGCAGGCTCGAGGCGAGGTGCCGGCCCTTCGTGAGGCGGTACGTGACCCGGTCGAGCGGCTCCAGCACGCGCGAGAGGATCGCCGAGCCGGGTCCGCTCGCCGCGAAGCGCCGGATCCACCGCTGCAGCGCGTTCGCGTGCGCGTAGTCCCGGGCCATCAGCGCAGCCGCGCGTGGACGTAGGCGGTGGCGTCGGTCGCGGAGCGGCCGGTGACGACCGCGCCGTGGTCGACGCCGGCGTAGGTCCGGTAGGTCACCGGGTTGCCGTGTTGCTCGTAGCTGTCGACCAGCTGGTCGGTGAAGGCCTTGAAGACGACGTCGTCGGTGTCGCCCTGCTGGATCCGCACCGGCGTGCGGATGCGCAGCTCCTCGGGGTCGACGAGCGTGCTCAGCGCCGCGAACGCCGGCCCGTCGTCGACGCCCGGGCGGAGCACGGTCGCGGGCGCGAGAGCGCCGAGCGAGCCCGGGCCGATGAGCGTGCCGATGCACTCGGTCAGCGTCTGCGGGTACAGCGCCGACGCCTGGTCGCTCAGCGCCGCGGCCACGCCGATGTCCGGCCGAGCGATATCGAGGCCGCGGAGGATCAGCGCCAACAGGCCGCTCAGCGGGCTCGGGGCGGCGAAGCTCGGCAGCAGCGCCGCCTGCTCGGTCAGGTGCGAGGCGGGCGCGAACGCGACCGTGCCGCGGACCCGCAGGTCGCGCGTGTAGGTGGGCGCGAGCGCCGCCGCCCACAGCGCCGCCTGCCCGCCCTGCGAGTGCCCGGCGATCACGACGCGCCTGCCGATCCGCTTGTCGCGCTTGCGCGCCGCCCGCGCTGCGTCGAGCACCGACTGGCCCTCGGGCTCGCCGACCAGGTACGGGTGCTCGCCGGGCGTCCCGAGACCGGTGTAGTCGGTGCTGACGATCGCGTAGCCGGCCTTCAGCCAGCGGTCGAGCAGCGGCGGACCGGCCCCGCCGCCGCGCGACGGCGCGCAGCGGTCTGCGATGCCCGTCGTGCCGTGCGCCCAGGTGATCAGCGGCCAGCCGCCCTTCGGCGGGCGTCCCTTCGGCACCGCGAGCGTCCCGGACACCGCGGTGTCCTTGCCGGTCACCCCGGTCGAGCGGTAGAGCAGCCGCTTGCCGCGCGCCCAGATCAGCGAGCCGTGCCCGCCCTTGACCAGCGCGCGCGGCGGCGTGTAGAAGCTCGCGCCGGCCGGGCCCTTGCGGACCTTGGCGCCGGCGGCGGCGGGCAGCGTGGCGAGCAGGAGCAGGCTGAGGACGAGCGCGAGGCGAGACATGGCGGCCGACGATATTAGGCCCGCCCGCGGGCTCAGGACGCGGCGATGTGGCGGCTGCGACGGGCCACGGTGGCGGTCGCGTCGAGCGTCGCCACGAACTCCGGCTGCGTGCGGTCGAGCACGCGCTCGAAGGCGGCCACGACGTCGCGGTCGAACTGGCTGCCGGCGCCGCGCCGCAGCTCCTCGCGCGCGACGCTGAGCGGCAACGCGGCGCGGTACGGGCGGTCGGCGGTCATCGCCTCGTAGGCGTCCGCGACGGCGAGGATGCGCGCCTCGAGCGGGATCGCCGCGCCCACGAGCGCCTGCGGGTAGCCGCTGCCGTCGACGCGCTCGTGGTGGTGCAGCACCCAGGCTGAGATGTCGCGCAGGTTGGCGTGCTCGAGGATCCGCGAGCCGAGCTCCGGGTGGCGCTCGATCTCGACCCACTCCTCGTCGTCGAGCCGCCCGGGCTTGTGGAGGATCGCATCGGCGATCCCGAGCTTGCCGATGTCGTGGAGGATGCCCGCCGCCCGTACGCGCTCGACCTGCGGCGCCGCGAACCCGAGCTCGCGCGCGATCTGCTCGCAATAGCGCCCGACGGTCTCCGAGTGGCGCGCGGTGGCGACGTCGCGCAGGTCCAGCGTCTCGGCGAGCAGCATCGCTGCGGCCAGTTGCTCGGCCGCCCCGCCGCCCTCGGCGTCGCGCAGCGCGTCGAGCATCTCGAGCGTCTGCTCGTGGTGGACGACGCAGCGATCGCGGCCGAGCCGCTTGGCGGCGTAGAGCGCGCGATTGGCGGCCCGCATCAGCTCGCCGGCGTCGCGCGCCTCCGGGCCGCGGCTGGCGACGCCGACCGAGACCGACACGGGGCAGGCGAAGCTCGCGAACTGGCTGCGCACCATCATCCGCACGTGCTCGGCGAGCGCCAGCGCGGCCGACTCGCCGGCGTTGGGCAGCACGAGCGCGAACTCCTCGCCACCGAGCCGGGTCGGGACGTCGGCGGTGCGCGCCGACGTGCGTAGGACCTCGGCGAAGCGCCGCAGCACGGCGTCGCCGGCGTCGTGGCCGAGCGAGTCGTTGATGCGCTTGAAGTGGTCGATGTCGATCACGAGCAGCGACAGCTCGCCGCGCGCGCCGAGGTCGTCGAGGTGGCGGTTGATCCCCTGCTCGAAGCCGCGGCGGTTGCGCAGGCCGGTGAGCGGGTCGTGGGCCGCCAGGTGCTCGAGCCGCTCGAGCCGCCGGGCGGACTCGATCGCGCCCATCGCCTGGTTGGCGAACACGCGCAGCGCCTGCAGCGCGTCGTCGGACGGCAGCAGCCGGTCCTTCGGGTCGTCGACCCACATCATCCCGTCGAGCCGGCCGGCCGAGTCGTAGAGCGGCACGACGACCCAGTGGTGGTTCCAGGCCAGCGGCCCGCGGCCGTTGGAGACCGACGAGTAGACGCCGCCGAACTCCGGCGTGAGACCGACGGCGTCGTCGCGCTCCATCACGACGCAGCCGTGCCGCAGGTGCTCGGGGGCGAGCAGCGGCGCGACCGCCTCGACCGGGACGTGCGGGAACTCCGCGGCGCGCTCCCTGGTGAAGCCGACGCCCGACAGCGGCACGAGCTTGCCCTCCTCGGCGAGGAAGGCGACGACCTTGTGGAAGCCGAGCGCCTCGCGCGTGCCCCAGCAGACCGCGTCGAGCACCTCCTCGGCGGTGCGCCGCTCGGTCAGCTGCGCCGAGACGGTGAGCAGGTGCTCGACCGCCGCGCGGTGCTTGCGCCCCGTCTCCGCGGTCTGGGCCTGCTCCACCGCGACGGCGGCGTTGGCGACGACGGTGCTGAGCAGCTCGAGCTCGACCTGGGTGGGGCGGCGGCCGGTCACCGGCTCGTCGACGGAGACGATCCCGAGCACCTCGCCGGCGGCCGAGCGCAGCGGCACCATCAGCGCATCGTCGGGGTGCCAGGCGTCGGGGTCGTCGGAGACCTGGATCTCGGGCGTGTACGAGCGGACGTTCTCCTCGTCCCAGTCGTACTCGCCGGCGGGCACGAAGTACGTGTCCTCGCGCAGGAAGCGCTCGCTCAGCAGGCCCGCCCAGTCCTCGCGCCCGGAGGTCTGGCCCATCAGCAGCTCCTGCGACTCCGCGTTGCCGAGCACGACGGCGACCTCGTAGTCGTCCCACGCCGGCCGGTACAGGTTGATCACGACGGCGCCGTAGCCGAGCGGCCCGGCGATCGCGCCGGCGACCGCCTCGAGCACGGAACGCAGGTCGCCGCCGGTGCGGACGGCCGCGGCGACGTCGAGCAGACCGCGCAGGCGGTCGATGGCGGAGTCGTGCACCTATCCGTTATCGGCAGCTAGAGCGCGACCCTGACCTCCCAGAGCTCGTCGTAGAAGCGCTTGTCGACCGTCCCGCGCAGGTACTCGACCCCGCGCGAGCCGCCGGTGCCCGGGCGCGAGCCGATCTCGCGGGCCGCCATCAGCGTGTGGTGGAAGCGCCAGCGCTGGACCGTCTCGTCGTGGTCGACCAGCTGCTCGCAGACCTGGTGGCGCAGCGTGCGCACCGGATCCTCGACGTGGTCGCGGTAGAGGTCGGCGAGCGCGGCGATCCTCGCGTCGCGGTCGTCGGGCAGCCCCGCGCCGGACCGGAACGCGTCCCACAGCGCCGCGCTGGCCGCCTCGATCTCGCGGAACTGACGCGACTGGAAGCCGCTCGCGGGCGCCAGCGGGTCGCGGAACTCGAGGAAGCCCTCGGGCCCCATGGTCTCGAGCACGTCGAGCTGGGAGAGCAGCAGGCGGTCGATCGCCACCACGCGCTTGAGGCCCGGCAGCGCGCCGGCCGGCCGATCCGCGCGCAGCTCGGCCTCGACCTTCGCGAGCTCGTGGAGCATCAGCTTGAACCACAGCTCGTACGCCTGGTGGACGATGATGAACAGCAGCTCGTCGTGCGCCCCGGGCGTGATCGGGCGCTGCAGCTCCAGCAGGTCGTCGATCAGCAGGTAGGCGGCGTACTCGGTGCCGCCGGCCGGCTGGCCGGCTCAGGCGAGCTCTCCATCCAGTGCCTGGTTTACCAGGGCGTCCGCGTCGGCGTTCTGCGCCCGTGGCACCGGCCGGATCGACCAGCGCTCGAAACCCTTCAACGCCTCCACCGCCTGCGCGTACAGCGGCTTCATGTCCGGGTGCTTGACCTTGTAGCGGCCGTTGACCTGGTGGGCGATCAGCTCGGAGTCGTTGACCACCTCGACCTCGGTCGGCGCCCAGCGCCGCCGCGCGCTCGAGCCCGAGCAGCAGCCCGCGGTACTCCGCCACGTTGTTGGTCACGCGCCCGAGCGTCACCGCCGCCTCGTCGACGACGTCGCCGTCGGGCGTGCTGAGCACGGCCGCCGCGGCCCCCGGCCCCGGGTTGCCACGCGAGCCGCCGTCCACGTGGACGACGAGCTTCACTCAGGCTTCGACGTCGGCGGCGATCGGCGGGAACTCGCCCGCCACGCGGGCGCGCCGCCGGTCGCGGATCTCACGCTTGCCGCCCGCAGTGCCGTCCGCGCGGTCGCGGCGCTCGCTCTTGCGGCGGTCGATGATCACCGTGACGTTGGGATCGTCTTCGTAGTAGGCGGCGAGCTGGTCGTACAGCTCGGGCGCAAGGGGTTCCGGGACAACGCAGAAGATCACGAGGCGGATCCTACCCGTAGCAATTTCACTGTCACTCGATCATCCGTTGAGTTGTCATTCGGCGGCGGCGAGGTGCAGTCCTCCCCGCTCGTCCGCAGCGGCGTTCGCGACCTGCTCGTCCGGGTCGAGCTCAGACAGCTCGGCGCCCTGCGCGATCTGGCGTACGCCGCCCGCTTCGTCGGACAGGTCGATCTCGAACCGGTACCAGCTGAGCTCCCACATCACGGCGATCCCGACCACGCTCGGACGGTCAGGGAGCGGACGCGCGCTGACCGCCGGGGCGCCCAGCGAGCGGGCGATCCCGCCCACCGTGCGGGTGTGCTCGGACGCATTGAAGACCTCGAGCGCGCGCTCGACCTTGAGCTCGGCGTTCGTCGGCACCGCGCGCACGTGGCGCGGCCGGCGCGGCAGCTCGGGCGGCGGCGCGGTCTCGCGCGCCGCCGGCTCACGCGACGCGTCCTCGGGCGTATACGCCGCCTCCTCCTCGGCCGCAGCCTCGTCGGCGACCTCCCGCGCGCGCTCGCGGCGCGCGCGGAACTTGTCCAGGAAGCCGCGGCCGCGCTCCTGGCGCGAGGTCCGCAGCGTCAGCTCGTCGCCGCCGTCCTCACGGATCCAGCCTTCCTGCTGCGCGCGCACGGTGCACAGCTCGCACACCTGGCGCCGCTCGCCGCCGGCCAGGTAGGACTCCGCGCGCTCTCCGCGCAGCAGCGTCCGCCCGCACACGTCGCACGAGATGTCGAGCTGATTGGTCCTGATGTCGCGCGTGCTCGCCACCGCGTGGCGAGCGTAGCAACGGCTGGTCTAGGCCTTGACCGCTTCTTCCTCCTCCGTGGCCTTCTGCACGATCTTTTGCGCGAGGTGGCTCGGGACCTCCTCGTAGCGGACGAACTCGAGCGTGTACTCGCCCTGCCCGCCGGTGATCGAGCGCAGGTCCGGCGCGTAGGTCAGCACCTCGGCCATCGGCACCTCGGCCTTGACCTCGGTCATGCCGCCGACGTTCTCGGTGCCGAGCGGGCGCCCGCGACGCGAGGACAGGTCGCCCATGACGTCGCCGACCGCCGAGTCGGGCACCGACGCGGTCACGAGCATGATCGGCTCGAGCAGCACCGGGCCGGCGTTCGACACCGCCTCGCGCATCGCGATCGAGCCGGCGATCTTGAACGCCATCTCCGACGAGTCGACCGTGTGGTACGAGCCGTCGAACAGCCTCACGCGGACGCCCTTGAGCGGGTACCCCGCCACGACGCCCTGCTGCATCGCCTCGACCACGCCCTTCTCCACCGCGGGGATGAAGCTCGTCGGGATGACGCCGCCCTTGATGGCGTTGACGAACTCGAACTCGCCGTCCGCCAGCGGCTCGATCTCGATGTGGCAGTCGCCGAACTGGCCGCGGCCGCCGGACTGCTTCTTGTGGCGGCCGTGCGCCTTGGCGGTCCCGCGGATCGTCTCCTGGTACGGGACGCGCGGGGGCTTGAGGGTCACCTCGGCGCCGAAGCGCGAATGCAGGCGGTCGACCACGACCTCGACGTGGATCTGCGACAGGCCGGCCACGATCTGCTCGCCGGTCTCGTCGTCGCGGTGGAGGTCGATCGTCGGGTCTTCCTCCTGCAGGCGGCGCAGCGCGGTGAACACCTTGTCCTCGTCGCCCTTGGCCTTCGGCTCGATGGCGAACGCCATCACCGGCGCCGGGAGCGCGATCGAGGGCATCGCGATCGGCTGGTCGCGGTCGGCGAGCCAGTCGCCCGCGCGCGTCTCCTTGAGCTTCGCGACCGCGCCGATGTCGCCGGGACCGAAGGCGTCGGTGTGGCTGACCTCCTTGCCCTGCGGCACGAGCAGCTGGCCCATGCGCTCCTTGGAGTGGGCGCGGGTGTTGAGCAGGCTCGTGTCGGCGCTGACCGTGCCCTGGTAGACGCGGAACAGGTTGATGCGGCCCGCGAAGGGGTCGGCCCGGGTCTTGAACACGTAGGCGTACGTCTCGGCATCGGGGTTCGCCTCGAGCGTCATGTCCTCGAGCGCGAGCCCGCCGTGCTGGACCGGCGAGGGCAGGTCGTCGACGATCGCCTCGAGCAGGCGGTCGGCGCCGAGGTGCTGCGTCGCCACGCCGCATGTCACGGGGAAGATGGTGCCGCTGTCGGTGCCCTCCTCGAGCGCGTGCACGATCTCGTCGTGGGAGATCTCCTCGCCCTCGAGGTAGCGCTCCATGAGCGCGTCGGAGTTCTCGGCGACCTCGTCCATCAGCTTCTCGCGGTACTCCTGGGCCAGGTCGGCCAGGTCGTCGGGGATCGGGCACTCCTTGCAGTTGTCGCGCCCCGTGCCGGAGTACTCGTAGGCCTTCATGTCGACGAGGTCGATCAGGCCGCGCACCTCGTGCTCGGAGCCGATCGGGATCTCGGTCGCCACCACGTGCGGGCCGAAGGCGGCCTTCAGCGAGTCGAGCGTGCGGAAGAAGTCGGCGCGCTCGCGGTCGAGCATGTTCACGTAGATCAGGCGCGCCACGCCGAGCTCGGCGGCGCGCGTCCACAGGCGCTGGGTCGAGACCTCGACGCCCATCACGGCGTTGACCACGAACACGGCCGACTCGCACACGCGCAGCGCGCCGAGCGCGTCGGCGATGAACGACGGCTCGCCGGGCGTGTCGATGAGGTTGACCTTGACGCCGTGCCAGTCGAACGAGGCGAGCGCGGCGGAGATCGACATCCCGCGGGCCTGCTCGTCCTCCTCCGAGTCGGAGACCGTCGTCCCGTCAGCCACCGTGCCCAGGCGGTTCGTCGCGCCGGCCTCGAACAGCAGGGCCTCGTGCAGCGACGTCTTCCCGCTCCCACGGTGGCCCACTAGGGCCACGTTGCGGATCCTGTCTGCGGCGTGCGGCATGCCTTCTCCTCTCCCTCGTGCGGAAGGGCGCAGGCTACCGTCAGTCGCGCAGGTTGTCCCCCTGCAACCTCGACTTGAGTCGCAGCACGGCCTTCGTGTGCAGCTGGGAGATGCGCGACTCGGTCACGCCGAGCACCTCGCCGATCTCCCGGAGGGTCAGGTTCTCGTAGTAGTAGAGCGCGATCACGAGCTTCTCGCGCTCGGGCAGCGCGGAGATCGCGTCGGCCAGGCGGTCCTTGAGCTCGGAGGCGTCGAGCAGCTCCTGCGGGTCCGGCGCGTCCGGGTCGTGGAGCGTGTCGAGCAGCGAGACCTGGTCGCCCGAGGAGTCCGAGACCGCCCACAGCTCGTCGAGCGCGACGACCGTGGAGTTGGAGATCTTCATCAGGCTCTCCTGGAACTCCTCGACCGTGATGCCCAGCTCGCGGGCCATCTCCTCGTCGGTCGGGGTCCGGTGGAGCCGGTGCTCGAGCTTGCCGTGCACGCGCTCGATCTCGCGGGCGCGGGCGCGGACGGAGCGCGGCACCCAGTCGAGCGCGCGCAGCTCGTCGATGATCGCGCCCTTGATGCGCGTGATCGCGTAGGTCTCGAACTTGATCTCGCGCTCGGGATCGAAGCGCTCGATCGCGTTGATCAGGCCGATCAGGCCGTACGAGATGAGGTCGGCCTCTTCGACGTGCGCGGGCAGGCCGGAGGACATGCGGCCCGCGACGTACTTGACCAGCGGCGAGTAGGCGACGACCAGCTGCTCGCGCGCGCGGTCGGATCCCGACGCCTTGTAGCGGCGCCAGAGATCTCGCAGCTCGATCGCTTTGACGTTGGTTTCCAAGCCGGTGTGCCCCTTCTCCTAGGCCCGGGGATGGCTTCGGGCGTAGGCTGCCCGCAGGCGCGCGGACTCTACCCGAGTGTAGACCTGGGTCGTCGATATGGATGAATGGCCGAGCAGCTCCTGAATGGCCCGCAAATCTGCACCGCCCTCGAGCAGATGGGTCGCGAACGAGTGCCGGAGGGCGTGCGGATGCACCGCACCCTGCTGCGTGGCATGCCGCGCCCACACCTTCAGGCGGCGGCGCACATCGGAGGTGGAGAGCCGACGCCCCGATTTCGAGAGCAGCAGTGCGCGCTCCTCGTCGGAGGCCAGCAGGGCGGGCCGCCCGCGCTCGAGGTAGCGCGTGACGGAGCGCAGCGCCGGCTCGCCGGCGGGAACGAATCGCGTCTTGCCCCCTTTGCCCTCCACCCTGACCGTTTCGGCATCGAAGTCGATCGACTCAAGGTTCAGGTCCACGAGCTCCTCCGCGCGCAGCCCGCTCGCGTACGCCAGTTCGAACATCGCGCGGTCGCGGAGCTCGAGCGGCGTGGTGGCCGGGATGCGGTTCAGCAGCGCCGCCACGTCCTCCGCCTTCAGCGTGCGCGGGAGCCGCTGCGGCAGCTTGGGGGCGGGCAGCAGGTCCGCGGGGTTCGCGCGCATCTCTCCGAGCTCGACCATCGACTTGTAGAACGAACGAATCGCCGCGAGCTTGCGGGCGACGGTTCGCGGGCCCGCGCCGGTGCCCGCCAGCTGGGCGGCGTAGCGGCGCAGGACGGGGTAGTCGACGGCGTCCGGCTCGACGCCGGCGGCGCTGCACCAGAGCGCGAGCTGGCCGAGGTCGACGCCGTAGGCGCGGCGCGTGCGCTCGGCGGCGCCGCGGCGCTGCAGCTCGCGGTCGAAGCCGCGCATGCCGGCCCGCCAGGCGTCGCTAGCCTGAGGCGCCGTGGCCTCGTTCTTCATCGACACCGACACGGGTCAGGTCGCCACCCTGCGCCAGCTCGACGAGGCCGGCCTCGTGCCGCGCACGCGCGGGAAGCCGGAGCTCCCCTGGTTCCCCATCCAGGGGACGAGCGATGCGACGACCCTCTGGTACGCGGTGATGCGGAAGCCGGTCAAGCACAAGTACATCGGTGCCCTGTGCATTCGCCACTCCGACCACCACGCCTCCCTCCTGCAGAAGGGATGGCACGAGGTCGCGATCGACCAAATCTCCGCTACGAGATGTACACCGGCGCGTTGACCGGCACTTCGTCGTAGAGCTCGACCACGTCCGGGATCCGCATGCGGATGCAGCCGTGCGAGGCGGCGGTGCCGATCGAGCCCTCGGCGTCGGTGCCGTGGATGCCGGCCCCGGCGTAGATGCCGAGCCAGCGCGCCTTCAGCGGGTTCTCGGCGGTGCCGCCGGGGACGACCTTGCCGCGGTCCCCGGGCGCCACCCAGTCGGAGTTGGGCATCGTCCAGGCCGGGTTCACGGCCTTGTTCTGCACGTGGTAGAGCCCGGCGGGCGTCTCGAGGCCGACCTGGCCGACCGCGATCCCGTAGGACTTCTTGAACTTGAGGTTCTCGTAGAGCGAGAGCTTGAACGAGCCGCGCTGGACGATGACGATCGCCGGGTACTTCGACGCGAGGTCCTCGGTGCTGACCTTCGGCTGCACGACCGACGTGCGCACCTTGACCTGGCGCGACCCCTCGACGGAGAGCAGCGAGCGCCGCAGCTGGTTGCGCAGCTTGGAGGCGCGGACCTCGAGCCCGGTGGCCGACGGCTGCGGGGTGATGTCGCCCTGCTCGAGGTTGACCGAGGCGTCGCGCGCCGGCTTGTCGATCTTCTCGCTGATGCGCCTGACCAGGCGGGTGATGGACTTGCGGTTGTAGGCGATGTCGAGGTCGATGTCCTCGTTGATCGCCTTGCCCTGCAGGTTGCGCGAGGTGCGCTCGAGGATGTTGCCCTCGCGCGAGCGCTGGAGCGCCAGCGCCACCGAGCCGTCGATGTCGATGCCGACGCGCGCCTGGGCCGGGGTCAGCGTGAAGCGCTTGTCCTGGTAACGGGCGACGACCGGCTCATTGAGGGGCTCGAGCACCGCGGAGCGCAGGCGGGCTCGCGCAGCCTCCTCTTTCAGCCCGCCGACAGCCACTCCGCCGACCGTGATCCCCTTGGCGATCTGGTCCTCCCGGGCGGAGTCGTACGCGTAGATGCCCCCGGCGGCCGCGACGAGCAGGACGACGAGCGTCGCAACGATGAAGAAGGAGCGAGTGCGCACAGACCGAATGCATGGTAGAACGGGCCGGGGCCGCCCGGCTACCCCTGCAATTTTGCTGGCGCGTCGCTGCTCCTGCGGACGCTCGGGCTGTAGCGCAGGAACTCCTCGACCTCACGCTCGTAGCGGTAGGGCTCGCCGGCGTCGCGCTTGAGCGCCGCGACCCGCAGGTGCGCGGCGAACGCCTGCACCGTTTCGCGCGTGGTGTGGCGGATCGGCGCGCCCGTCGCCTTCAGCTTGCGGTTGTCGACGCCGCGGCCGAAGCGCATCTGGTTGAGCATCTCGGGCGGCAGGTCGAGGCCGAGCGGCCGCAGCGCGCGGGCCGCCAGGCCTGTCCCCCACGGCGGGATCAGCGGCGCCGGCAGCTTGCCGAGCAGGCTGGCGATCTCGCTCAGGACCAGCACGCCGTCGCCCGCGGCGTTGTAGATCCCCGGCAGGTCATCGCGCACCGCGTGCTCGAGCACGGCGACGATGTCGTCCTCGTGGATGAACTGGTAGCGCGGGTCGAAGCCGAGGATCGACGGCACCACCGGCAGCGAGAGCAGCGCGGTGTGCGCCGTCCGCAGGTCGGGGCCGAGCATGTTCACGAAGCGCAGCGTGGTCACCGTGACGTGGCCGTTGCGGTCCGCGAACGAGCTGACCGCCTTCTCCGCCTCCACGATGTCGCGCTCGAGCCGGGTCCGGGGCGGGTGCGGACGCTGCATGCGCTCGGTGAAGAACGCCGGGTCGTCCTGCTCGCAGCCGTAGTAGTGCGCGGCCGACTTGAAGACGAACTTGCGCACCGGCGAGTCAGGGCCCGAGCAGGCGGCGAGGATGTTCATCGTCCCGATCACGTTCGCCTCGTGGGCGGCGCGCGCGCTGGCGGTGGTGGAGTCGACGATCAGCCGCGAGTCGACCACCGTGTCGATCTGGGCGGCCTGGACGATCCGCCGCAGCAGCGCGTGCTGGGTGCCGACACGGACGTACTCCGTGCGCTCGAGCTCGCAGGTCGGGTCCTCGGGCGAGACGCCGATGATCACCTCGACCTCCGGGTCGCGCTCGAGCGCCTGGGCGAGCCGGCCGCCCCAGAAGCTCGACAGGCCGGTGACGAGCACCCTCATCCGAACCACACCGACCGGCGCTTGGCCAGCATGTCGTAGAGCTCGTCCTGGATGCGTGCGCGGATCTCGTCGGCCACGTTCTGGACCAGGTTGCGGTCGTGCCAGGGCTCCGGGCCCCACTGGTCGGTCGGGATCGGCTCGAGGAAGCGCAGCTTGAACTTCGCGGGCAGGTAGCCGGCGAAGCCGAGCAGCCCGAAGTGCGGGAACGTCGGGGTGATCGGGAAGTAGAGGAGCCCGGTCAGGCGCTGGAGCGCGCTGATCTGGGCGAACACCGGCATCGACTCCTCGGCCCCGACGACCGCGACCGGCACGATCGGGACCTGCGCGCGCATCGCCGCCTCGACGAACCCGCCGCGGCCGAAGCGACGGAGCCGGTAGCGGTCCTTGTAGAGCTTCTCCGTGCCCTTGCGGCCCTCCGGGAAGACGAGCACGAGCTGCTGCTCGTCGTAGAGCAGGCGCTGGACGTTGGCGGGATGGGCCGGCACGCCGCCGATCTTGGGCACGAGCATCGAGAACAGCGGGTTGCCCTTGAAGAAGTGCTCGACGGTCAGGTGCACGGGCCGCGGGCGCGAGTGCTCCTCCTTGACCGCCTTGAGGATCATCGTCGCGTCGGGCGGCAGCGCGCCGGAGTGGTTGGAGACCAGCAGCGCCCCGCCCTCGGCCGGGACGTTCTCGATCCCCTCGACCTCGCAGCGGAACCAGTAGTGGTAGAGGAACTCGTAGACCGTGCGGTCGAGCAGGCCCTCGACGCGCTCGGAGCGGCCCCAGTCGGTGACCTGGCGCTCGGGCTCGATCGCCGGCAGGTAGTCGCGCGGGTCGGTGCTGGGGGCCGGGAGCTGCTTCATGGCGCCAGCAGCGGCTCGAGGTTGCGGGCGAGCTCCTGCCAGTCCGTGCCGCACACGACGTCCTCGGTCTCGCACAGCTCGCGGTTCCACGGGTGCTCGATCGTCGCCACGGCGATCCCGGCGTCGATCGCGCGCTGGAGGTTCTCGGGCGAGTCGTCGATCAGCAGGTCGATGCCGATCTCCTCGCAGCGGGTGACCTTGTCGTAGGAGCAGTAGAGCTCGTCGTAGGGCAGGCCGATGCGCTCGAGCCACTGTGCGGTGGGCTCGTGCGCCTCGCCGGAGCGGTGCGAGGTGATGTGGATGAAGTGGCCGGCCTCGTGCCAGCCACGCACGGCCTCGACGGCGCCCGGGTACGGCTCGGAGCCGAGGATCAGCGGGCCGGAGTGGGTCTCCTTGACCGCGGCGGACAGCTGCTCGGGCTTGAGCCGGTCGATCTCCCACACGACCTGGTCCGCGTACGGGATCGCCACGCCGAAGCGCCGCTGGGCGACCTCCTCGAGCAGGTCCCAGTAGTGGTGCAGCGTGGAGTCGATGTCGATGGCGATCCGCATCGGGGAGCCTGGGTACGGTAGAGGCCCATGCCCGAAGCTCGCCCCGTCAAGTCGCTCGGCGGCCTGTTGCATCCCGGCCCGGACCATGACTACGGCCGCCAGGGCCGCGCGCCGTGGCTCGACGTCGACTGGGAGGCGGCCCGGCATCGGACCCGGATCGACGGGCACGAGGTCAACTACGTCGACCTCGGCGAAGGCCCCGCGATCCTGTGGATCCACGGGCTCGGGGCGTCCTGGCAGTCGTGGCTCGAGAACCTGCCCGAGTTCGCGCGCGACCACCGCGTGGTGGCCATGGACCTGCCGGGCTTCGGCTACTCCGAGATGCCGGCAGGACATCTCGATCGAGTACTTCGGCGCGTGGACCTGTCGTCTGCTCGATGCGCTCGAGATCGGGTCGGCCGCGGTGGTGGGCAACTCGATGGGCGGCTTCGTGGGCGCCGAGCTGGCGGTGCGCGCCCCCGAGCGGGTGCAGCGGCTGGCGGTCGTCTCGGCCGCCATCTTCTGGCAGGGGCACCGGCGCGCGCAGCCGCTGCTGCGGCTCGCGCGGCTGACCGACGCCATGGCGGCGCGGGCGCTCGTGCGCGCGACGGACGACATCGCCACGCGCCGGCGGCTGCGCCAGTGGGCGCTGGCGAGCGCGGGCTTCCGCTACCCGCAGTTGATCTCGGACGAACTCGCGCACGAGATGGTCCGCAGCGCGCGCCGCACCGACGGCTTCCTGCCCGCGCTCGAGGCGCTCGCCGACTACCCGCTCGACGAGGAGCTGCCGAAGATCGAGTGCCCCACGCTGATCGTGTGGGGCGAGCACGACACGCTCGTGCCCGCCAAGGATGCCGTGCGGCTGGAGGAGCTGATCCCGGACGCGCGGCGCGAGCTGTTCGAGCGCACCGGCCACGTGGCGATGCTCGAGCGGCCCGAGCGCTTCAACCGCGTGCTGCGCGAGTTCCTCGACGAGGAGCCGGAGCAGCGCGAGGGTGCCGCGCTAGCGCGTGACCGCGCCCTCTGAGGCGCTCGACACGAGCTTCGCGTACTTGCCGAAGACGCCGTTCTGGCTGGTGGGCGGCGGGTTCTCGTAGACCTCCGCGCGGCGGGCGATCTCGTCGTCTGACAGGTCGACGTCGAGGCGGCGGGACTCGACGTCGATGGTGACCGTGTCGCCGTCCTGGACGGCGGTGATCGGCCCGCCGTGCGCCGCCTCGGGGGCGACGTGCCCGACCATGAAGCCGTGGGTGGCGCCGGAGAAGCGCCCGTCGGTGATGAGCGCGACGTCGTCGCCGAGCCCTTGTCCCACGAGCGCGCCGGTGACCGCGAGCATCTCGCGCATGCCGGGGCCGCCGGCGGGGCCCTCGTTGCGGATGACGACGACGTCGCCGGGCTTGATCTCCTCCGCTTGGACGGCGGCCATCGCGTGCTCCTCGTCCTCGAACACGCGGGCCGGGCCCTCGTGCCGGACGCGCTCGTGGCCGGAGAGCTTGACCACGCAGCCGTCGGGCGCGAGGTTGCCGCGCAGGATCGCCAGGCCGCCGGTGGCCTTGATCGGGTCGTCGAGCGGGTGCACGACGCGCTGGCCCTCGGTCTCCGTCGCCTCGCTCGCGTGCTCGCCGACGGTGCGCCCGGTGACGGTCATCGCGTCCTCGTTGAGGCGCCCCATCTCCTGCAGGCGCTTGACGACGACGGGGACGCCGCCCGCCTGGTGGAGGTCGGCGGCCACGTAGCGGCCGCCGGGCTTGAGGTCGCACAGCATCGGCGTGGCCGAGGAGATGCGGTCGAAGTCGTCGATGTCGAGCTCGACACCGGCCTCGCTGGCGATCGCGAGCAGGTGCAGGACGCCGTTGGTCGAGCCGCCGCTGGTGGCGATCGCGGCGATCGCGTTCTCGAGCCCGGCCTTGGTGATGATGTCGCGCGGGCGCTGGCCGCGGGCGAGCACGTCCATCACGAGCTTGCCGGCCTCGTAGGCGACCTCGGCCTTGCTCGGGTTCTCGGCGGGCACCATCGCGGCGCCCATCGGCGAGATGCCGAGCACCTCGAGCGCCATCGCCATCGTGTTGGCGGTGAACTGGCCGCCGCAGGCGCCGGAGCCGGGGCTGGCGACGTTCTCGAGGTCGATCAGCTCCTGCTCGGTGATGCGGCCCGCCGCTTGCGCGCCGATCGCCTCGAAGACCTCCTGGATCGTGACGTCCTCGCCCTTGTACTTGCCGGGCATGATCGAGCCGCCGTAGAGCATCATCCCCGGCAGGTTCAGGCGGGCGAGCGCCATCGTCACGCCGGGCAGCGTCTTGTCGCAGGCGGCGAGGCAGATGACGGCGTCGAAGAAGTGGCCGCGGGCGACGAGCTCGATGCTGTCGGCGATCACCTCTCTTGACACAAGGCTCGCGCGCATGCCGCTCGTGCCCATCGTGATGCCGTCGGAGATGGCGATCGTGTTGAACTCCATCGGCGTCCCGCCGGCCGCGCGGATGCCCTCCTTGATCTTGGCCGCCTGCGCGCGCATCTGGTAGTTGCAGGGCATCGTCTCGGTCCAGGTCGAGGCGACGCCGATGATCGGCTTCGCGAGCGCCTCGTCGTCGAAGCCGATGCCCTTGAGCTGGGCGCGCGCGCCGGCCCGCGCGGGGCCGTCGACGAGCTGGCGGGAGTTGTGGCGGGTGTCGAAGGAGACGTCGGTCATGGCGGGCGCGAAGCCTACTCCGGCGTCTGGCGACGGCTACGCGTCGGGCGAGCCGGCGCGGCGGCGCGCGGCCTCGTCCTCGCGGCGCTGGGCGCCGGCGAGGCGCGCGCGCTCCCACTGGCCGAGGCGCCAGAGGTCGCGCTGGACCTGCTTCGGGTCGACCTGGCGGCCGGGCAGGTGGAGGTTGGCCTCGGCGATCAGGCGCCGCTCGTCGCCCTGCAGCGCCATCCACTTGGCGAGCACGTCGTCGGAGTCGGGCAGGCGGGCGGAGCCGTAGGGGCGCGTCTCGTCCGGGAACTCGACGCAGTACTCGTTGAGCAGCTGGCCGGTCTGCGGGAGGTAGGCGAGGATCGGCTTGTGGGGGTAGATCAGGTAGGCGTAGGGCACGCCGCCGAGGTCGCGGCTCGGGTGCGTGGCGACCGGCCCGGCGGCCTGACCGCCCCACACGCGGAGGAAGCCGAGGTCGCGGTACATCGCCCACTCCTCCTCGTTGACGCAGCTGCGGAGGAGCTCACGGGCGCGCTGCTCGGCGCGGCGCTCGCGGCCGGGGTCGTAGCCGCCGGGGTCGCCGTGGCGGCGGGCCTCCTTGCGGGCGCGGCGGGCGTCGGCGCGGCGCTCCAGCCACGGCAGGCAGATCTCCCAGAGCAGGGCGAGGACGACGATGGCGGTCGCGCAGAGTGCGACGGTCATTCGGGACCTACCGCGCGCCGCCGGCTGCGCGCGGGAAGAAGATGACGCGGTCGGTCTCCCGCGGGATCTCCTCGAAGGCGCGCACCATCTCCGCCTGGCGGCGGCCGGTCTCCGTGGTGGTCGGCACCGCCGCCCACATGCCGTCGTCGAGCTGACGGCGGAACATCTCGATCAGATGCTCTTCGTCCTCGGCGACCGCGGGGTCGCCCTCGGCGATCAGCTGCTCGCCGTGACCCGGCCGCATGCGCAGGAACTTCATCGGGGCCGATTATGCCAGAGGCGAGGCCGAGCGCCGGGCTTCGGGCGCGCCAGAAGTCGAGGTGTTACGGATACCGAAGACGTCGACGGGACCGGCGCCGTGGCCGAGCTCGCGGAGGCCGTGGTGGACGGCCTCGCTGGCGATCTCGCGTGCGCGCCGTGCGGCCTCGAGCGGGCTGTAGCCGAGGGCGAGGTGGGCGGCGAGGGCGCTCGAGTGCGTGCAGCCGGAGCCGTGGGCGGCGCCGTCGGGGTGGCGCGGGCCGGTCAGGGTCTCGAGCGTCGTGCCGTCGTAGAAGACGTCGGTGACCTCGTGGCGGTGACCGCCGGTGACGACGACGGCGTGCGGGCCGAGGCGGTGGAGCGCTCGGGCGAGCTCCTCGCCGTCGGCGCTGTCGTCGCCGGCAAGGTGGCGGGCCTCGGGGAGATTGGGCGTGATGACGGTGGCGCGGGGGATCAGGAGCGCGGTGAGCGCCTGGCGCGCCTCGTCGTCGAGCAGCACGGCGCCGGACTCGGCCACCATCACCGGGTCGATCACGATCGGCGTCGTCGGCTCGAGCAGGTCCAGCGCCTCGTTGACGGCTTGGACGGTGATCGCCGTTCCCAGCATCCCGATCTTCACGGCGTCGACGCCGATGTCGGTGGCGACCTGGCGGACCTGCTCGACGATGAAGTCCGGCGGCGTGGTGTGGACGCCGCTGACACCGACGGTGTTCTGCGCGGTCAGCGCGGTGATCGCGGTCATCCCGTGGACACCGCAGCGCGCGAACGCCTTCAGGTCGGCCTGGATGCCGGCGCCGCCACCGGAGTCGGAGCCGGCGATCGACAGGACGGCGGGGATGCGACGGCTCATGCCGTGCAGGGTAGGAGGCGCGCGGCGGCGGTCAGCGCCTGCGGCGCGCGCGGGCGCGCTCGACGGCCTCGACGAGGCTCGCCGTCGTCAGCGCGATGCCTGCCCAGACGACGAGGATCGAGACCTCAGAGGTCATCGCCACGGTGGTCGCCACGCACAGCAGTACGCCGAGCGTGAGAAAGACGGGATCGGCATGCCGTCGCATGGGTTGAGGCTATCCGAGCAGCAACGCGGCGACGAACATCACGGTCGGCGCAACCCGCCAAGGATGGTGCCGAGCAGGCTCGCTCTGCCGATGCCTTCGATGTCGAAGCCCCGCATCGCCCCGAGGACCGCGCCGATGAGGCCGCCAAGCCCCGAACCGGTGAGGATGATCGAGAGGCCGATGACCTCGGGCAGCGGCTCCGCCCTCACTGCGATCTCGGCGGCGATCACAGGCAGCGGACGTAGCGGCCGCCGAACTCGCGGCGGACGAGGCCGAGCAGCTCGAGCTCGGAGAGCGTGCGCGAGACCTGCTGCGCCTCCTCCATCGTGTGCGCGAGCTCGGCGACGGTGCCGAGGCCGCGCTCGACCTGCTCGAGCAGGCGTTGCTGGCCTGGACCGAGCGGTGGGAGCAGGGTCGTGTCGGGGAGCTCGGGCGCGTCGGGGCCGAACAGGAGGTCGAGCGCGTCGCGCGGGTCGCGGATGACGGCGGCGCCGGCGTGGAGCAGCTCGTTGGCGCCGGCGGACGTGCGGGACGTGACCGGGCCGGGCACCGCGGCGACGGTGCGGCCGAGGTCGCTGGCGAGGTCGGCGGTGATGAGCGAGCCGGAGCGGACCGCGGCCTCGACGACGATCGTGAGGGTGGAGAGCGCGGCGATGATGCGGTTGCGGGCGGGGAAGCACCAGCGATGGCCGCCGAAGCCGGGCGGCATCTCGGAGACGACCGCGCCGCGCTCGATCAGGCTGCGGTGGAGGTGGCGCATGCGGGCCGGGTACGCGGTCTCGGCGCCACCGGCGAGGACGGCGACGGGCGGCGCAGCGCCTGCGGCTGGCCCGGCGGCGCCCGTGCCTAGCGCGGCGACGCCTCGCGGCCATGCCTCGAGGGCGCCGAGGTGCGCGGCGGAGTCGATCCCGAGCGCCATGCCGGAGACGACGGGCACGCCGGCGGCCGTGAGGGTGCGACCGAGGGCGCTCGAGACCTCGAGGCCGTAGGGCGTCGCCCGGCGGGAGCCGACGATCGCCACCGCCTCGCCGGTCGGGAGCGCGGCGGGCGAGCCGGCGATGTGGAGGACCGCCGGCGGGTCTGGGAGCTCGCGCAGGCGTTCGGGGTAGCGCGGCTCGCAGCGGCAGACCGCGGTGAGGCCGGCCGCCGCGATGCGGCGGCGGGCGAAGGCGGCGTTGAACGCCCGGTAGCGCGGGACGGCACTCGGATCGAGGGCGAGCAGGTCCTCGTCGGGGCGCGCCAGCACCCGCGCCGTCCGGCCCTGCCGCTCGCGCCAGGCGATGTCGATCGAGCCCGACACCGCGACGATGAGGTCGGTGCGGCGAAGGCAGCCATCGCACGCGGCGATGGCGGCGGCGTCGGCGCGCCGGTCCTGGGCGCCCTTCACGCGGCGTGCCGGTTGGGGGCGGCGTCGGTCCGGTGGGCCAGCGCGGCGGTGACGTGCTCCGGGCCGACGACGTCGGACGCCTCGAGGTCGGCGGCGGTCCTCGCCACGCGGAGCACGCGGTGGTGGCCGCGGGCGGAGAGGCCGTCGCGGTCGTGGAGCTCGTAGAGCAGGCGGAGCGCGCTCGGGGTCGCGTTGATGAGCTCGCGGACCATGCGCGGTGTCATCTGGGCGTTGCAGGTCACGCCGAGGCCGGCGAAGCGGCGCAGCTGGCGCTCGCGGGCGGCGACGACCTGGTCGCGGAGGCTCGCCGAGGCGGGCGCCCGCTGCTCGCGCAGGGCGGCAGCCGAGGGGCGGCCGACCGCGACGGTGACGTCGATGCGGTCGAGCAGCGGACCGCTGAGACGGCGCTGGTGGCGGGCGAGGTCGGCGGCGGAGCAGCGACAGCGGTGGTCGCCGAGCCCGCACGGGCACGGGTTCGACGCCGCCACGAGCATGCAGCGCGTCGGGAACAGCATCACCCGCTGCGAGCGCACGATCACCACGCGGCCGTCCTCGAGCGGCTGCCGCAGCGCCTCCAGCGCAGAGCGCGCGAACTCGGAGAGCTCGTCGAGGAAGAGCACGCCGTGGTGGGCCAGCGTGATCTCGCCGGGCAACGGCACCGTGCCGCCGCCGACCAGCCCTGGCGGCGAGATCGTGTGGTGCGGCGCGCGGAACGGGCGCGCGCCGACGAGCCCGCCGCCCGAATGCAGGCCGGCGATCGAGTGGATGCGCGTGACCTCGATCGCCTCGCCGCGCGACAGCGGCGGCAGGATCGACGGCACGCGCCGCGCGATCATCGTCTTGCCGGTGCCCGGCGGGCCGTGGAGGAAGAGGTTGTGGCCGCCGGCTGCGGCGACGACGATCGCGGGCAGGAGCGCGTCGTGGCCGCGGACGTCGCACATGTCCGGCGGGTCGACGGCCACGGGCTCGTCCGGCTCGGCCGCAGCCGCAGGCAGCGGCGGCACCTCGGCCCGCCCCGCGAGGACGTCGGCCACCCCGTGCAGCGAGTCGGCCGCGACGATCTCGATGTCCTCGACCAGCGCCGCCTCGCGCGCTCGCCCGGCCGGGACGACCATCCGCGAGAGCCCGTGCGCGCGGGTGCCCTGCGCGATCGCGAGCGCGCCGCGGATCGGGCGCAGCTCGCCGGTGAGCGAGAGCTCGCCGGCGAACACGCAGCCCTCCACCTGCTCGCGCTCGACCTGGCCGCTGGCGGCGAGGATGGCCATCGCGAGCGGGAGATCGAAGCCCGGCCCGATCTTGCGCAGGTACGCCGGCGCGAGGTTGATCGTGATGCGCTTCTGCGGGAACTCGAAGCCCGAGTTGGTGATGGCGGAGCGCACGCGCTCGCGCGCCTCCCGGACCGCCTTGTCGGCAAGCCCGACGATCGTGAAGGCCGGCAGGCCGATGCGGATGTCCGCCTCGACCCAGACCCGCCGGGAGTCGACGCCGTCGAGGGCGAACGCGGTGACACGAGCGAGGGTCATCAGAACGCGCCCTCCAAGTGCTCGAGCCGCACGAGCGAGCCCTCGCGATCGAGGACGATCCCGATCGCGTCGAACCGGAGCACCGAGGTCCGTGGCCGGTCGCGGGCCTCGCTGAGCCAGCTGCGGCCCATGCTCCGCACCTGCCGGCGCTTCGCCTCGCCGAGGGCCTCCCACGGCTCGCCGCCCGCCCGCCGCGTCTTGACCTCGCAGAAGACGAGCACGTAGTCGTCCGTCGCGACGAGGTCGAGCTCGCCGAAGCGGGTGCGGTAGTTGCGCGCCACGATCCGGTAGCCGAGCCGCTCGAGGTGCTCGGCGGCGAGCTCCTCGCCACGGCGGCCGAGCGAGTGGCGGGGGTCGTCGGACATGACCGGCGCGACGCTAGGCGCGGCCGCTCACCGGATCAGGACGAACCCGTTACGAGTCTGTGCCGACTGTGTGCCCGGCGCCCTCGAGGGCCTCGAGCGCGGCCGCGAGCGCCTCCTCGCGCACGAACAGGTAATCCGTGTCGTAGGTGGCGATCGGGAGCACCGAGACGCCCGCCTCGGCCAGCGGCGCCGTGAGGGCGGCGGCGATCCCCGTGAGCGCGAAGTCGAGCGGCCCGGCGACCTGGAGCCCGCGCCAGCCCTGCTGGACCTCGGCGCCCTCGGGGACCGCGTCCTCGGCGCAGACCACCGACACCTCGTCCTGGGTCCGCGTGACCGACAGGAACCCCTCGGCCGGCCCCGGCGGTGATGCGGTCACGTGGCGCAGTAGGCCGGGTACGTCGGCATCCGGATCGAGCCGGCAGACCGCGAAGACGCCGGGAAGGAGGCGGAGCTCGAGCTTCACCGGGCTACCCTATAGCAACCTGGGTTGACAGCTTCGACTGCTGTCAACTAAGGTTGCCCAACGCCATGCAGACCGAGCTCACCCACCCCGAGAGCCCCGCCGACGGCCTCGCCGCCGCCGTCGCGCTGCGCCGCCTCGCCGACCGCATGGAGGACGCCGAGGTCGAGCGGGCGCTCAAGGACGGGTGGACGTGGGCGCAGGTGGCCGAGGCGCTCGGCGTCACGCGGCAGGCCGTCCACAAGAAGCACGCCAGGAGACTGAGAGATGTTCGAGCGATTCGTCGCTGACGCGCGCCGGGTCGCGCTGCAGGCCAACAGCGTGGCGGCCGGCCTCGGCTCCTCGAGCGTGGAGGCCGAGCACCTGCTCGTCTCGCTCGCGGCCGGCGACGACGCCGCCGGACACGCCTTGCGCGACGCCGGGCTCGACCCGCAGGAGCTCCGCGACGCCATCCAGCGGGACTTCGAGCGCGTGCTCGGCAACGTCGGCATCGACGCGAGCGGCGTCGACGTCTCCGCCAACTGCCGCAGCGACACGCCGCGCTGGGGCGCGTCCGCCAAGCAGGGCCTCGAGCGGGCGCTGACGGAGGCCAAGCGCCGCGGCGACCGCAAGATCGGCTCCGAGCACATCCTGCTCGGCCTCCTGCGCGCCGAGCACGGCGCGGTCCCGCGCATCCTCGCGGCCGAGGGCATCGACCGCGACGAGCTGACCGGCCGGCTCTAGAGCGCCACTCGCACGACCACGAACCACGGCCCGGTGTGGAGCACCTCTCCCCCGCCGAGCTCCTCGGCCAGGCCGGCGCCGGTGAAGTAGCGCTTGTAGACGTCGTGGCGTGAGCCGTCGTTGAGCACGCGCTCCTGCCACTCGACCGGCTCGTGGTCGGGCCGCACCGCGGCGTCGGCGACGACGAGCTCGCCCGCCACGCGCCGCGCCTCGGCCAGGAACCGCGCCGGCTCCTCCAGATGGCCGTAGAAGTGGCCGGTGAAGATGCGGTCGAAGGAACCGTCGGCGAACGGGAGCGGGAGCGCGTCGGCGACCACGAACTCCCCGGCGGGCACGCGCGCGGAGGCGATCTCGATCATCGACGGACTCTGGTCGAGACCGGTGATCTCGCCCGGGAGATGGCGGGTGAGATAGCCCGTCCCGCAGGCGACGTCGAGAGTGCGAGCGGGCGACAGCGACGCGGAGCGACTGCGCGACGAGCGCCGCACGATCGTCGACCCACCCCGGCCGCTCGCGCGAGGCGAACAGCCCGGTCCCCTCGTACCACTCGTCGTACTCGGCGAGCCCGCTTCTCGTAGTACTGCTTCAGAGCGCCAGCTGCTGGTACGCCATCGACTGGAACGACATGCGGTGCAGCGGCGACACGCCGAGCTTCTCGATCGCCGCGCGGTGCTCGGGCGTCGAGTAGCCGACGTGGGCCGCGAACTCCCACCCCGGGTAGCGCTCCTCCATCCGCCGCATGAAGCGGTCACGCGACACCTTCGCGATCACCGACGCCGCGGCGATCGCGGCCGAGGTCGCGTCACCGCCCACCACCGGGCGCTGCTCGAACCCCGTCGCGGGCACCGGGAAGCCGTCGCTCAGGCACAGGCACCCCTCGACCCCCACGCGCCGCAGCACGTCGCTCAACGCCGCGAGGTTCGTCACGTGCAGGCCCCGCTCGTCGATCCCGCGCACGCAGCGCGACGTCACCGCCACCTTCGTCGCGATCCGCAGCACCCGCGGATAGAGCTCCTCGCGCCCCTCCTCGGTGTGCTGCTTGGAGTCGTTCAGCGCCGTCAGCGCGCGCAGGTCGGCGAGCCCGATCCGCTCGTAGTCGAACAGCACCGCCGCCGCGACCAGCGGCCCGGCGAGGCAGCCGCGCCCCGCCTCGTCCGCCCCCGCCACGAACCGCGCGCCCAGAGCCCGGTCGTAGGCGAAGAGCCGGCGCCCGCTGCGGCGTCGTTTGGCGGCTCGCCTCATAGCCCGGGTTTCTACCGGCTCAGAGGAGCCCGATGCGCTTTGGAGGCCAGTAGGTCCCGAACGCGGCGCCGACGATCCACTCCCGTGGGACAGGTCCCCAGTAGCGGCTGTCGTCCGACGACCCACGATTGTCGCCCATCATGAAGTAGTGATCGGCTGGAATCGTGACCTCGCGGGGGAAGTCGCACTCGCCGGCCCCGCCCTCGCAGGGCCTGATGTACGGCTCCTTCTGGCGCTTGCCGTTCAGGATCACGTGGCCGTTGCGGATCTGCAGCCGGTCCCCCGGGCCCGCCACGACGCGCTTGATGAAGTTCACGTCGGCCTTCTCGGGCGTGGGCTTCAGGCACACCTGGCCGGTCGGCGGCGGGGCGCCGCACATGTCGTCCATCTCCGCGCCCTCAGGCGGGTGGAAGACGACGACGTCGCCGACGTCCGGGTCGGAGAAGCGCGCGCCGATGCGGTTGACGAGCACGCGCTGGCCGATCTCGAGCGTCGGCACCATCGACTCCGACGGGATCTTGTACGGCTTGATCAGGAAGGCCTGGATGCCGAGCGCCAGCCCCAGCGCCACGGCCACGATCAGGACGAGCTCGAGGAGCGAGCCGGAGGCTGACGAGCCCTTGGTCTTCAAGGCTCAGGACTTGGCGTCGTCGGCGCCGCTCTCGGCGGGCGCCTCGGCGGCGTCCGGCTCGGCGGGTGCCTCTTCCAGCGCCTGCGCGTCGACGGCCTCGCCGGGGACCTCGTCATCGGCGGCGGCAGCCGCCTGGGCGGCGGGATCGTGCAGCAGGCCCGCCTCGACGACCTCCTCCGCCTGGCCGGTGTAGCGGCGCTCGCGCACACGTGCGCGCTTGCCGACGCGGCCGCGGAGGTAGTAGAGCTTGGCCCGGCGGACGTCGCCGCGGGCGGCGACCTCGATGCGCTCGATCTTCGGCGAGTGCAGCGGGAACGTGCGCTCCACGCCGACGCCGAACGACTGCTTGCGGACGGTGAACGTCTCGCGCACGCCCTCGCCCTGCCGCTTGATGACCACGCCTTCGAAGACCTGGGTACGGCGGCGCGTGCCCTCGACCACCTGGAAGTGGACCTTCACCCGATCCCCGGCCTGGAAGCTGGGGACACGGCGCAGTTGCGCGCGCTCGAGGGAGTCGATGACGGTGCTCATGGCGAGAAGGGCGTCCGCGGGCGTTGACCCACCGCGGAAGCGGCGGCCTATGGTAGCGGACCCCCGGCGCGGCGACGGCTCTGCTGCAGGCGCCATTGCCGGATCTCCTCGTGGTGCCCGGAGAGGAGCACGTCGGGCACCGTCCAGCCGCGCCAATCGGCCGGCCGCGTGTAGTGCGGGTACTCCGGCCCGCCCTCCAGCGCCGGGCTGAAGGACTCCTCCATGGCCGAGTCGGCGTGCCCCAGCGAGCCCGGCAGCTTGCGCAGCACGGTGTCCGCCACCACCATCGCCGCGAGCTCGCCGCCGGCCAGCACGTAGCGGCCGATCGACAGCTCCTCGGTGCAGAAGTGGTCGATCACCCGCTGGTCGAAGCCCTCGTAGCGCCCGCACAGCAGAGTGATGGCCTCCTCCCCCGCGAGTGTGTCGGCGAGCGCGTCGTCGAGCAGCCGCCCGCCGGGCGTCAGGGCGATCACGCGGCGCTGCTCGCGCAGCTCGACGCGGGTCGATCCCGTAGCGCGCTCGCAGGGCCGCCTCGACGACGTCGACGCGCAGCACCATCCCCGCCCCGCCGCCGAACGGGACGTCGTCGACCTTGCCCGCCTTGATCGGCGTCGTGGCGCGCGGGTCGACGGTGTCGAGCACGTGGCCGTTGGCGATCGCGTTGGCCACGTGACGCTGGGTGCGGAACCAGTCGAACCAGTGCGGGAAGAGGGTGAAGACGTCAATCCGCATCGAGGAACCCCAGGTCGACGTCGACGCGCCCGCCGGGCACGTCCAGCGAGCGGATCGCGTCGCCCACCATCGGGACGAGCAGCTCGGTGCCGTCGGGCCGCTCGACCTCGAGCATCTCGACGGAGGGCAGCTCGACCATCCGGCGGACGCGGCCGACCTCGCGCTCGCCGTCGGTCACCGCGAGGCCCTCGAGCTCGTGGGCCCACCACTCGCCGTCCTCGAGCGCGGGCGCGTCGGCCAGCGCCACCTGCAGCGGGCGGCCGTGCAGCGCCTCGGCGGCCTCGCGCGTCTCGCAGCCGGCGAGCCGTACGACCGGCCGCTCGTCGGTGCCGGAGCGGCGGACGATCTCGCCGAGGTCGGTCGGCGTGCCGAGCGCCAGCAGCCGCGGACGCGGGCCGTTGACGTGGAAGGAGCCGTCGAGGCCATGGGCGCGCCCCACGCGCCCCGCCTCGAGGAACCGCTCCACGGGCCTACTCCACGATGTCGACGAGGACGCGGCGGTTGTCCTTGACCGCAGCGGCCTTGACGACCGTGCGCAGCGCCTGCGCGGTGCGCCCGCCGCGGCCGATGATGCGGCCGTAGTCGTCGTCGTCGACGGAGAGCTCGAACACCAGCGTGCCGTCGTCCTCCTCGAACTCCTCGACCTTCACCGCCTCGGGCTTCTCCACGAGCGCCCCGACGAGGTACTCGAGCAGCTCGCGCACGAGTGGCTAGATGCCCTGGGTCTTGAGGAGCTTGCGGACCGTGTCCGACGGCTGGGCGCCGTGCCCGAGCCAGTAGCGGGCGCGATCCTCGTCGATCTGGATCGTCGACGGATCGGTCTGCGCGTTGTAGCGCCCGATCGTCTCGATCACGCGGCCGTCGCGGGGCGAGCGGCTGTCGGCGACGACGACGCGCCACACCGGGTCCTTCTTCCCGCCGACGCGGGTGAGTCTCATGCTGACGGCCATAACGCGCGAGGAGGTTAGCGCAGGCGGCGCGGTGCGCCGAGCGGGAGGGGCGAGTCGGGTTTGAGCTCGCCGAGGCGCAGGAGGGTGACGACGCGCTGGGCGCCGCCCTTGGTGGCGAGGCGGCTGAGCACGTGTTGCAGCTCGGTGAGGTCGCGGCAGTTGACGGTCAGCAGCACGTCGGTCTCCCCCGCCACCAGCGCGGCGGCCGTCACTTCGGGCAGCTCGGCGACGACCTGGGCGAAGCGCCGCTCGGTCGCCTCCTCGTGCGCGCCGAGCGTGACCGAGACGTAGACGCAGAGGCCGAAGCCGGCCTTCTCGCGGTCGAGCTTCGCGTGGATGCCCTCGATCACGCCGGACTCCTTCAGCCGGCGGACGCGGTTGAGCGTGGCCGCGGGGCTGAGACCGGCGAGGCGGGCCAGCTCGACGTTGGGGCGGTCGGCGTCCTGCTGGAGCTCGTTGAGGAGCAAGACGTCGGTTTCGTCAAGTCTTTGTGCCATTTGACGAAAGAATATTCAACAACAGTGCGCAAGTGCGGGCTCCGTGGCCCGCCTGTGCTTCCGTGGACGGCATGAACCGCTCCGCCCTCGCCGCGCTCACGGCCGCCGGCCTCATGTTCGGCCTGACCGTGCCGCTCTCCAAGGTCGCCCTCGGGTGGCTCGACCCCGCCTGGCTGGCGGCGGTGCGCTTCGGGCTGGCCGCGCCCAGTGCTCGCGCTGATCGCGTGGCGGGCGCTGCCGGCCGCGCTGTCGCCGCGCGTGGCGGCGTGGGGCGCGATCGGCTACGGCGGGATGGTCGTGCTGCAGAACCTCGGCGTCGAGCGCACGAGCGTCACGCACGCGGCGATCATCTTCGGCGCCGTGCCGGTGTTCGTGGCGGCGGGCGCCGCGCTGACGCGCCGCGCGGTCGCTGGGCCGGCGGCGTGGTCGGGCTTCGGCGTCGCGCTCGGCGGCGTCGCGCTCGTGGCCGGCTCGGGCGGCGACGCGTCGCTGTCGGGCGACGCGCTGGTGGCCGGCTCGGCGCTGCTCGGCTCGGCGCTGATCGTGGTCCAGGGCGAGTTGCTCGAGGGCCGCGACCCGGTCGCGGTCACCGCGGTGCAGATGAGCGCCGCCGGGCTGTTCGCGCTCGTGTTCGCGCTCCCGACGCAGCTGCCGACCGGTGCGCCCGTGCCGGCGGAGGCGATCGCGCTGGCGGCGCTCATCAGCGTCGGCTCGCTGATCCCGTTCTCGCTCTACGCCTACGGGCAGGCGCGCGTGTCGCCCGAGCTGGCGGGCGCGTTCGTCAACCTCGAGCCGGTGGTCGGCGTGGCCGCGGGCGTGCTCGCGTTCGGCAACCCGTTCGGGTCGTGGCAGGCCCTCGGCGCGGTGCTGGTGATCGCCGGGCTGGCGCTCAGCGCTGGCGCATCAGGGCGCCGAGATCGGGCATCTTCCCGCTCGACAGCCCCTTCATCAGCTTCCGCATCTCCCCAAACTGCTTGACCAGCTGGTTGACCTGCTGGACGGAGGTGCCCGAGCCCTTCGCGATGCGCAGCCGGCGTGAGCCCTTGATCGCCTCGGGGTGACGGCGCTCCCACGGCGTCATCGACGTGATGATCGCCTGCACGCGGTCGAGCTCGCGCTCGTCGACGTTCATCTTCGAGAGCTGGTGGCCGGCGAGGCCGGGCATCATCCCCAGCAGCGAGGTCAGCGGGCCCATCTTGCGGATCTTCTGGAGCTGATCGAGGAAGTCCTCGAGCGTGAACTCGTTCTTGCGCAGCTTGCGCTCGAGCTCCTTGGCGTCGTCCTCGTCGACCTGCTTCTCGGCCTTCTCGATGAACGAGAGGACGTCGCCCATCCCGAGGATCCGCTGCGCCATGCGGTCGGGGTGGAAGCGCTCGAAGTTCTCGATCTTCTCGCCGGTGGAGGCGAACAGGACCGGCTTGCCGGTGACCGCCTTGACCGACAGCGCGGCGCCGCCGCGGGCGTCGCCGTCGAGCTTGGAGAGGATCACGCCGTCGAACTGCGCCGCCTCGGCGAACTGCTCGGCGACGTTGACGGCGTCCTGGCCGGTCATGGCGTCGACGACGAGCAGGACGTTCGTGGGCTTGACCGTCTGCTTGATCTTGGTCAGCTCGGCCATCAGCGCCTCGTCGATGTGCAGGCGGCCGGCGGTGTCGACGATCAGCACGTCCTTGCCGTCGCGCTCGGCCTGGTCGCGCGCCCAGGCGGCGATCTCGACCGGGTCGGCGTCGGTCCCGCGCTCGTAGACGGTCGCGCCGGCCTGGCCGCCGACCTTGACCAGCTGCTCGACGGCGGCGGGCCGGTAGACGTCACAGGCGGCGACGCCGACCGACGAGCCGTGCTCCTCGCGCAGGAAGCGCGCGAGCTTGGCGGTGGCGGTCGTCTTGCCCGAGCCCTGGAGGCCGGCCATGAGGATCACCGTCGGCGGGCGCGAGGAGAACGCGAGCCCGGCCGACGAGCCGCCCATCAGCGTCGTCAGCTCCTCGTTGACGATCTTCACGACCTGCTGGCCGGGGTTGAGCTGCTTCTGCACCTCGGCGCCGAGGCAGCGCTCCTTGACCGCGTTCGTGAACTGCTTGACGACCTTGAAGTTGACGTCCGCCTCGAGCAGCGCGAGCCGGATCTCGCGCATCGCGCGGTTGATGTCGTCCTCGGTCAGCGCGCCACGCGCGCGGACGCCGGAGAGCGTCTCTTGGAGCTTCTCGGAGAGGGAGTCGAACACTCCCTCTCAGCTTAGGGGGCCGGTGGCGTGGCCGGGGGCGGTGCCTCCGGCGACGTCGGCTCGGGACCGTCCGGCGCAGGCGGTGGCAGCTCGCCGGGCAGCTGCCCGACCTCCGGCGGCGTGTAGGTCGCGGCGCCGGCGGCCTCGGCGGCCGCGTCGCGGGCTGCGCGCGCTGCTTCCGCTGCGTCGGCCGCCGCTTTTGCGTCGATCTCGTCCGTGCCGCCGGACTTCGGCCGCGGCTTCGGCGGCGGCGGGCTATCGCCGCCGCGCCCGAGGCTGCCGAGCGCGCTCCCGATATTGCCGAGCGCCTGGTTGAACTCGCTCGGGATCACGAAGATCTTGTTCGCCGACCCCTGGGCGAGCTGCGGCAGCATCTGCAGGTACTGGTAGCTGAGGAGCTGCTGGTCGGGGGCGCCGTCGTGAATGGCCTGGAAGACGGTCTCGATCGCCTTCGACTCGCCCTCTGCGCGCAGGATCGCCGAGGTGCGGGCGCCCTCGGCCTTCAGCACCGCCGCCTGCTTCTCGCCCTCGGCGGTGAGGATCTGCGACTGCTTGACGCCCTCGGCGGTGAGGATCGTCGCGCGGCGGTCGCGCTCGGCGCGCATCTGCTTCTCCATCGCCTCCTGGACCGTGCGCGGCGGCTCGACCGACTTGAGCTCGACGCGGTTGACGCGGATGCCCCAGCGGCCGGTCGCCTCGTCGAGGACGACGCGCAGCTGCGAGTTGATGTTGTCGCGGCTGGTCAGCGTCTCCTCGAGCGTCAGCCCGCCGATCACGTTGCGCAGCGTGGTGACGGTGAGCTGCTCGATCGCCTGCAGCGGGTTGGCGATCTCGTAGGTCGCGGCCTTCGCGTCGGTGACCGTGAAGTAGATGACGGTGTCGATGCCGACCACGAGGTTGTCCTCGGTGATCACCGGCTGCGGCGGGAAGGCGACGACCTGCTCGCGGAGGTCGATCAGCGGCTTGACGCGATCGACGAACGGGATGATCAGCGTCAGCCCGGGATCCAGCGTCCGCGCGTAGCGGCCGAGCCGCTCGACCACGCCGGCTCGCGCCTGCGGCACGATCCGCACGCCCGAGGCGGCCACGATGAACACGAAGACCGCCAGGACGATCAGTGCGATGACAGCTGCGCTCATGACCTTCTCCTACTCCTCGCTCACGAGCGCGGTGGCGCCCCGGATCTCGACCACATGCACGCGGCGGCCCTCCTCGATGACCTCGTCCTCGTCGTAGGCGCGCGCCGTCCACACCTCGCCGTCGAGCTTCACGCAGCCGACGCCCTCGTCGTTGGCGATCCGCTCGACCACCATCGCCTGGCGGCCGACCAGCGCCGCCGTGCCGGTACGGCTCAGCGCCGGCATCTTGCGATGCGAGCGCGCGATCGGCCGCAGAGCGGCGAGCGCGACGATCGAGACGAGGAGGAAGACGACGAGCGTGATCGCCGTGCCGGTGCCGGCGGCCGCCACGAGCGCGGCGACGAGCGCGCCGGCCGCGAACGGGGCGAGGAAGAAGCCCATCGTCGCGATCTCGCCGATGGCGAGCACGACCGCCGCGATCAGCCACAAAACCCAAGGGTCCATTGGCTCGAATCTACAGAGTGGCGCGGATCAGGTCAGCAGCGCGCGGGCGAAGTCCTGCGCGTCGAACGGGCGCAGGTCCTCGAGCTGCTCGCCGATGCCGATCAGCTTGACCGGGATCCCGAGCTCGTTGGCGATCGCCAGCGCGATCCCGCCCTTGGCGGTGCCGTCGAGCTTGGTGAGGATCACGCCGGTCACGTCGACCGCCTCGCCGAACAGCTTCGCCTGGCGGATGCCGTTCTGGCCGGTGGTGGCGTCGACGGTCATGAGCGTCTCGTGCGGGGCGTCCGGCATCTGCTTGGTGATGACGCGGCGGACCTTGGTCAGCTCCGCCATCAGGTCGGTCTGGGTGTGGAGGCGGCCGGCCGTGTCGATGATCACCACGTCGACGCCGTGCTCGCGCCCGCGGGCGACGGCGTCGAAGGCGACCGCGCCCGGGTCGGAGCCCTCGGGGCCGCGCACGAACTCGCAGCCGGCGCGCTCGGACCAGCGCTCGAGCTGCTCGACCGCGGCGGCGCGGAACGTGTCGGCGGCGGCGATCAGGACCTTCTGGCCGAGCGTCTTCTGCAGGTGCCAGGCGAGCTTGCCGATCGTGGTCGTCTTGCCGGTGCCGTTGACGCCAACGACGAGGATCACGGTCGGGTCGGGGCGCAGGTCGATGTGGTCGTCGCCGGTCCTGGCGAGGTCGGCGAGCAGTTCGCTGAGGCGCTCGGTGAGCGCCTCGCCCCCGGTGATCTGGCCCTCCTCGGCCTCCTGCTCGAGCCGCTCGACGACCTGGGCGGTCGTGCGGGCGCCGACGTCGGCGTAGATCAGCGCCTCCTCGAGCCGCTCCCACGTCTCCTCGTCGAGGTCGCCCTGGAACAGCGTGGCCTGCACCTCGGCCTGCAGCGCCTCGCGCGTCTTGCGCATGTTCTCGCGCATGCGCCGGAAGAAGCCGCGCCGTTCCTGCACGCGCTCTTCCTCGGGGGCCGCGGTCGGGCCGGCGCCGTTGGTGATGAAGAGGTCGAACCAGTCTCTCGCCACGAGACGCGTGAGAATAGAGCGATGCCCGACGAGATCACCGTGCGCGCCGAGGCCGCCGACAGCCTGATCGCCGCGCGACTGGTGGACGCGATGGTCACCGAGATGGACCAGCTTTACGCGCAGGGGCCGGGCCGCGGCGTCGGCTCCGGCGCCTCGCCCTCGGACTTCTCGCCGCCGACGGGCGCGTTCCTGGTCATCTACGCGGGCGGCAAGCCGGTGGCGGGCGGCGGCGTGAAGCGCGACGAGGACGGCGTGGCCGAGATCAAGCGCATGTACGTGGTGCCGTCGGCGCGCCGGCAGGGCCTCGGGCGGCGGCTGCTCGAGGCGCTGGAGGACGAGGCGCGCGAGCTCGGCTATGCGCGGATCCGGCTCGACACCGGCAACCGCCAGCCGCACGCGCAGGCGATGTACGAGCGCGCCGGCTACCACCCGATCGAGAACTACAACGGCAACTCGATGGCCTCATTCTGGGGGGAGAAGATTCTTCGGTGACCGCGTTCGTGCTCACGCTCGTGGGCGCGGCGCTGGCGGTCGGGCTGGAGCTGCTGGAGGCGCTCGCGATCGTGCTCGCGGTCGGGTCGGCGCGGCGCTGGCGGGATGCGGTGATCGGGGCGGCCGGCGCGGTGCTGCTGCTCGCGGTCGTCGTCGTGGTGGTCGGGCCGCTGCTGCTCGGGCGGTTGCCGCTCGAACCGCTGCAGGTGGTGATCGGCACGGCGCTGCTGCTGTTCGGGCTCGAGTGGCTGCGCAAGGGCGTGCTGCGGCTGGCGGGCCGCCGCTCGCCGTCGAACTCGTTCCAGGAGTACCTCGAGGAGCGCGAGGCGCTCGAGGCGATGGCGCCGGTCCCCGCCGGACAGCCGGACTGGCCGGCGCGGATCGTGGCGGGCAAGGGCGTGCTGCTCGAGGGCGTCGAGGTGGTCCTCATCGTCGCCGCGCTGGGCGCGGGGCCGGACGGCCTGGCGCCCGCAGTGCTGGGCGCCGCGCTGGCGGTCGTGCTCGTCGTCGGCGTGGGCATCGCGCTGCACCGGCCGCTGATGCGGCTGCCCGAGTCGCACCTCAAGTTCGCGGTCGGGGTGGTGCTGTCGTCGTTCGGCGTCGTCTTCCTCGGCGAGGGACTGTCGGTCGAGTGGCCGGGCGGCGACGCGGCGCTGCTCTACGTCGCGGTGACGCTGCTGCTGGTCGCGTGGGGTCAGGTTGCGGCGTTGTCGCGGGAGCCGGTGGCGGCCTGATGCGCGAGCTGCGCAAGCTCGTGTTCGGCGAGACGGTCGCGCTGCCGGTCGGCGTCGCGCTCGTGCTCGCGGCGGGGCTGGCGCTCGAGGCGCTCGCCGGCTCGTGGTGGGAGGAGGCCGGGGGCTTCGTCGCTGCTCGCGCTCGTGGTGGCGGTGCTGGCGGTCTCGCTGGCGCCCGCCCACCGGCGGCGCTAGAAAGCCGCGGCCACCGGCAGCTCGACCGGCTCGAGCGGCGCGCTGCACGGCGGCCCGGTGGCGAGCGCGAACGACGGTGCGCGCGGGTCGAGGCGCAGCGTCAGCAGCGTCTGGATCCGGTCGGCCCAGGCGACGTCGTCGCCATCGCCGTGCCGGCAGACGGGCTCCTCGTCGGGGAGGTGGCTGGCCAGTGCCTCCTCGAGCGGGACACCGGCCCGCGCCAGCTCGAGCAGCCGGTCGCGGCGCAGGTGCGTGCCCTGCTCGGCCTCGTCGGCGCCCGTGGCGGGCGGTGCGAGGAAGTGGTTGGTGTGGACGAGCCAGCCGCCGGCATCAGGGTGCAGGACGGTGGCGCCGCCGGGCGATACCTCGACGGTCGAGCAGGTCGCCGGCCGAGGCCAGCGTGATCGCGGACGACGCCGTGACACGGGCCGCGCGCAGCAGCTCTGCGGCTCCCGCCGCATCTTGCGCGTGTTGCAGGACCAGCCGGAGGAGGACGTGGATCGGCATGCCGCCGGTGCCGCCGTCGGCCGTGCAGGTGAGGAGGTTGAGCGCGCAGGCGACGCCGTGGTGGTTGAGGCCGAGCTTCGCGAGCACGCCGGCCTCGGTCGCGGTCGTGAACCAGGTGCCGTCGCCGTGGTGCACGGTCCACAGCACGCGGGAGTCCGCGAGGTCCGGGTGCCAGTCCCAGGTCTGGGCGAGCGTGACGTCCGCGCCGTCGAGGCGGCCGATGACGGAGCACTCGACGGCCTTGCTCCCGGCCAGCAGCTCGGTGCGCGCGTTGACCGCGAACAGGTCGCGCGCGTCCTGGCCCGCGCCCGCCGCCATGCCCTCGAGCTCTTCGACGAGGAGCGGCGCCTCGCGGCCGAGCGTCTCCGCGACCGCCGCGCCGGCGGCGCGCATGCCGGTCGTGTCGAGGCCGGCGGACTCCTGCAGCAGCCGGCGGTAGGTGGCGATCGTGTGCGCGATCGGGTCGCGCTGCGCGGCCCCGAAGGCGCGGCCGCGATCCGCGGGGGCGGCCTCGTGGGAGATGTGGTGCGGCAGCACTAGCCGCTCTTCCCGACCTCGCCGACCGCCCCGACCAGGCCCACGCAGCCGATGCACCCGATGCACCCCACGCAGCCGACGCACCCCACGCAGCCGATGCAGGCGACGTTCCCGGCCCCGCCGACGATGCCGAGGCTGGCGACGGCGACCGCGGTCACGAGGGCGCCCGCCGATCCGACGACGCCGGCGCTGCCGACCACGCCGGCGCTCCCGACCACGCCGGCACTGCCGACCACCCCGGAGCTGCCCACGACGCCGGCACTCCCGACCACGCCGGCGCTCCCGACGACACCCGCACTGCCCACACTCTCGGCCGACTCGCTCACGGGCCGGAGCCTACCCGCGGGAATAGATCGGGCCGGCATGCGTCCTTCAGAACATGCTCGACTCACTCAGCAAGCAACTGCGCGCCCGCCGGCTGATCAACCAGCGCGGCAGCTACCGGCGCAACGACGATCAATACCTGAACCCGCGTCTGCGCTGGCCGTAGCCGCCCGCTACGCCGCCACGCGCGGCGGCAGGCGCCGCGACACGACCTTCGACACGCCGTTCCCGGCCATCGACACGCCGTAGAGGCAGTCGGCGGCCTCCATCGTGCGCTTCTGGTGCGTCACGACGATGAACTGCGCGCGGTCCGAGAACCGGCGTAGGACGCCGAGGAAGCGGTCGATGTTGAGGTCGTCGAGCGCGGCCTCGACCTCGTCGAGGATGTAGAACGGGCACGGCCTGGCGAGGAAGACCGCGAACAGGAACGCGAGCGCGGTCAGCGACTTCTCGCCGCCGGACAGCAGCGTCAGGCGCTTGGTGGCCTTGCCCGCGGGCGTGATCTCGATCTCGACGCCCATGCCGTCGTCGGGGTCTCCGCTCTCCTCCGACTCCGCCGCGGCCTCGAGCCGCTCCTCGTCGCTCGGCGACTCCTCCGGCTCGGCGCCGCCGAGCACGGGGCGCGGGCCGGCGTCCTCGCGGACCAGGCGCAGCCGCCCGCGACCGCCGGGGAAGAGCGCCTCGGCGACCTCCTCGAAGTTCTTGGCGGCGGCGGTGAACGTCTCCTCGAACGCCTCGCGGATGCGCGTGTCGGTGTCCCGGATCAGGCCCTTGAGCTCGCGCAGCGCGTCCTCGAGGTCCTCGCGGCGGCCCTCGAGCTCCTCGACGTAGGCGATCGCCTCGGCGTACTCGTCCTGCGCGAGCGGGTTGACGGGGCCGAGCTGCTCGCGGCGCTTCTGGAGGCGCTCGATGCGGGCGGCGAGGTTCTCGCGCTCGCCGTCGGCCAGCGGCTCGTCGGCCGGCTCGGCCTCGAGCCCGAGCTTGTCCGCCAGCTCGCCCAGTACGACGGCGACCTCGTGCGCGCGGTCGCGCGCCTGCTGGGCGCGCACCTCGGCCGTCGTGACCGCCTGAGCGCCGCCGTGGAGCCGTGTCTGCGCGGCGTTCTCGGCCGCCGCGCCGGCGCGCAGGTCGGCGGCGAGCCGCTCGCCCGCGGCGCGGTCGGCGTCGAGCTCGGCCTGGAGCAGTTCCTGGCGCTGCCCGACGGCCATGCCCGCGACCTCGAGGACGGCGACGACGCGCGCCGCCTGCGGGGCGAGCCGGTCGTCGGCGGCGAGCCGCTCCCGCTCGAGCGAGAGCCGGCGCTCGCGGTCACGGCGCTCGCGCTCCGCCCGCTCGGCGAGCCGGCGCTCGGCGGCGAGGGCGGCGCCGAGCTGCGCGCGGCGGGTCGCGATCGGCCCCTCGTCGGGCGCCTTGCGCCGCTGCTCGATCAGCCAGCCGGCGTGGCGGACGGCCTCGCCCGCCTCGTCGCGGGCCCGCGTCGCCTCGCGGGCGGCGCGGTCGGCGTCGTCGCGCGCAGCGTCGGCGGCGGCCACGGCCTGCGACGCCCGCTCCGCCTCGGCCAGCGCGGCGCGCTCGGCCCGGGCGGCGCGCTCGGTGGCCTGGACGAGCTCGTCGCGACGGTTGCGCTCGGACAGCAGCCGGTCCTCCCCGCCGCCCGGCACCTGCCGCAGCTCGCGGGTGGCCGGCGACCACACGCGCCCGGAGCGGGTGACGGCGACGCCGCGGAAGTCGGGGTGGAGCCCGTCGAACGACTCGACGACCCAGACGTCGGCGAGCAGCCCGCGGGCGAGCGACGCGGCGGCGCCCGCGGCGGCCGAGCCGGATTCGGCGCCCGCGGCCGAGCCGGAGCCGGAGGCGGCGGCGCGCTCGGCATCCACATGGTCGAGCAGCGGCTCCGCACCGGCGGCAGGCGGCGGCGACCCCGCGGACGGGTACGCGCCCGGCGCGGTGGGGTCGCCCGCGGGCACGAGCGCGGCGCCGCCGTCGCGGCCTGCGCGCTCGAGCAGCGCGGCGGCCTCGGTGAAGTTGGCGGCCACCGCAGCGCGCAGCCGCGGGCCCAGCGCCGCGGCCAGCGCGAGCTCGTAGCCCGCCTCGGCCCGCAGCGCGTCGGCGAGCGCCGGCGCGCCGCCCGGGGCGCCCGCGTGCGAGCGCAGGAACTGGTTGACCGCGGCGAGCTCGGCGCCGACCTTGGCGGCCTCGCGGCGCGCCTTCTCGGTCGCGCCCTCGACCTCGCGCCGTGCGCGGCGGGCCGCGTCGGAGGCGGCGTCCGCCTCGCGGCGGCGCTCCAGCGCGGCGTCGGCGAGGGCGTCGACGCGCTCGCACTCCTCCAATGCGGCCGCGCGCTTGGCCTCAAGCTCGGCGAGATCGGAAGCCAGCCGCTCGTGGCGGCTCTGGGCGAGCTCCTCGAGCTCGGCCTCCAGCGCCGCGACCCGCTCCTCCGCGCCGTCGTCGTCGCCTTCGTCGGAGCCCATCTCGGCCTCGAGGCCCGCCAGCAGCGCGCGGCGGCGCTGGGCGCGGTCGTCGATCAGCGCCACCGCCGAGCGCGCGGACTCGAGCCGCAGCCCGATCCGCTCCGCCGCCGAGCGCGCGGCGTAGGTGCGGTTGGCGAGCGCCTCGCGCTCGACCCCGCGCGCGGTCAGTGCCGCCTCGGCCTGCTCGCGGGCCGCCCGCAGGCGACCGAGCTCGGCCTCGATCGCCGCGTACGCGTCCCGGGCCGCCACGGCCGACGCCTCGGCGTCGGCCAGCTCCGCGCGCGCCACCCGCGCGTCCTCGCGCGCCAGCGTCCAGCGCGCCTCGTCGGTCTGCCGCGCGAGCCGCTCGTGCAGCTCGGCCGCCTCGGCCTGGCGCTTGAGCGGCCGCAGCCGCGCCCGCGCCTCGCGCTCGACGTCCAAAGCCCGGTCCAGGTTGTCCTGCGTCCGCTCGAGCTTCAGCTGCGCGCGCCGCCGCCGCTTGCGGTGCTTGCCGAGCCCGGCGGCCTCCTCGATCAGCAGCCGCCGGTCGCGCGGCTTCGAGGTCACGATCTGCTCGACCCGGCCCTGCGAGACGACCGAGTGCATCTCCTTGCCCAGCCCGGTGTCCGACAGGATCTCCAGCACGTCCACGAGGCGGCAGCGAGCGCCGTTGACCCGGTACTCGCCCTCCCCCGCGCGGTCGAGCCGGCGTGCGATCGAGACCTCGCCCGCGGGCAGGTCGACCGCGCCGTCGCCGTTGTCGAGCACCACCTCGACCTCGGCCTCGCTGCGCGCCTGCACGCCGTGCGCGCCCGCGAAGATCACGTCCTGCATCGACTGCCCGCGGACGGCCAGCGGCGACTGCTCGCCGAGCGCCCACAGGACGGCGTCCGTGATGTTCGACTTGCCGGAGCCGTTCGGCCCCACGACCACCGACACGCCGGGCGAGAACTCCAAGCGCGTGCGGTCGGGGAACGATTTGAACCCCTTCAGCGAGATCGATCTCAGATGCACGAAACCCTCACGGCCCCAGGATCTCCAGCGCCGATGCCGCGGCCGCCTGCTCCGCGTCCTTCTTCGAGCGCCCCGAGCCGCGCGCGACCTCCTCGCCCGCCACCGACGCGGCCACCTCGAACGTCCGGTCGTGCGGCGGCCCCGCCTCCGCCACCACGTCGTAGCGCACCACCGTGCCGCGCCGCGCCAGCCGCTCCTGCAGCGCCGACTTGAAGTCGGCCGGGCTGACCAGCGCCTGCTCGATCTCCGGCGCGAACGCGTCGACGACCGCCTCGGCCGTCCGCTCGTAGCCGTAGGCCAGATAGCACGCGCCGATCACCGCCTCGATCACCGAGGCGAGCACGCGCTCGGTCCGCACGAGGGAGTTCGTCGCCGCCTCGCCCGCCTCGGGCGGCGCCGCGGCGCGCAGCCGCTCCGGCAGCCCCAGCCGCTCCGCCACGCGCCGGCACGACCGCCCGGACACCGCCTGCGCCCGGATCTTGGTCAGCCGCCCCGCCCCGTGGGACTCCGCGGCCAGCCGCGGATACAGGTGCGTGGTCACCGCCAGGCCGAGGACCGAGTCGCCCAGGAACGCCAGCCGCTCGTAGGAGTCCGACCGCTGCTCCGTCCACGACGCGTGCGTGATCGCCTGCCGCGCGAGGTCCGGCGGCAGCGACTCCAGCAGGTCGTGGAGCTGCTTCAGGGCTCAGGGCCTCGCCTGTGCGCCGGGGGCGTGTTCGAGCACGAAGTCCACCGCGGCGCCGACCGTCTGGATGCGCGCCGCCTGCTCGTCCGACATCGCCACCCCGTAGGTGTCCTCGAGCTCCTGCACCAGCGTGTAGAGGTCGAGCGAATCCGCCTCGAGGTCGCGCTTGAAGTTCGTCGACTCGTCGATACGAGCCGGATCGAGCTCCAGCTCGTCGGCGAGGTGCGCGCGGATGGCCTCGAGGATCTGCTCGCGGGTCATGGCTGCTCGGGCACGCTAGAGGCCACGGCGGACACCTCCGCGGGAGCGCGCCGCAGCGCCCCCGCGGCCGCCAGCGTCTCGAGCGTCCGCCCCACCACGTCCTCGCGCACGCCGCGCGCGGCGAGGCCGATCGCGGTGGTGATCCCCTCCGCCTCGAAGGAGCCGTGCGGGACGACGACGAGCTTGCGCAGGCCCAGCAGCACGGCGCCCCCGACGGCCTGCGGGTCGAGCTGGTCGCGCAGCTCGCGCAGCGCGGGCTTCAGCAGCAGCCCGCCGGCCTTCGAGCGCGTCGACGAGGTGGCGGCGGCGCGCACGGCGCTCAGCAGCACCGACGACGTCCCCTCCATCACCTTCAGCGCCACGTTGCCGGTGAAGCCGTCGGTGACGATCACGTCGGCCTCGCCGGTGCCGATCGCGAAGCCCTCGACGTTGCCGACGAAGTTCAGCCGCGATTCGGCGTCGGACAGGACCGCGTGGGCGGCGACCAGGTCCTCGGGCCCCTTCGACGGCTCCTCGCCGTTGGACAGCAGCGCCACCCGCGGCCGCGAGACCCCCATCGCGGTCTCCATGAACGCCGCGCCCATGTGCGCGAACTGGACGAGGTGCTCCGGCCGGACCTCGACGTTGGCGCCCGCGTCGAGCAGCAGGAACGGCGCGCCGGGCACCGGGACGAGCACGGCCAGCGCCGGGCGGTGGATCCCGCGCCCGCGCTTGATGCGGAACAGCGAGGCGGCGAGGGCGGTGCCGGTCGAGCCGCCCGAGACGAGCGCGTCGGCGCGCCCGTCGGCCACGGCGGCGACCGCGGCGACGATCGAGGCGTCGGGGTTGGCGCGCACCGCGCGCGCCGGGTCCTCGGCCTTGGCGATCGAGACGGGGGCGTCGATCACCTCGACGCTGTCGGGCACCTCGCCGATCTGCGCCGCGGGGCCGAACAGCAGCACGCGCACGCCGTGCTCCTCCGCCGCGGCGGCGGCGCCGCGCGCGACCTCCGCGGGGCCGTGGTCGGCCCCGTTCGCGTCAACCGCGACGGCGACCGGGTCGGTCATCCAGCCGCTGGCGCTAGTGATCGTGGTCGTGATCGTGCGCGTCGTGCACGTCGACCACCTCGCGGCCCCCGTAGAACCCGCAGCTCGGGCAGACACGGTGAGGGAGGCGCGGCGCGTGGCACTGCGGGCAGCTGTTCAGCGACGGCGCGGAGATCTTGTGCTGCGCGCGGCGCTTGTTGGTCCGCGCGTGCGACTGCTTCTGCTTGGGGACGGCCATGGCGGACCGGAAGGGTAGCGGTTCCCACCCACCCGCCCCCGCCACCTACTCGAACCGGATCTCGGACAGCTTGTCCCAGCGCGGGTCGCGCTCCGCCTCGTGCGCGTGGTCCGGATCGTCGTTGAGGTTCGCGCCGCAGCGCGGGCACAGGCCGCGGCATTCCGGCGTGCAGGTGATCTGCGCGGGCAGCGCCAGCGCGAGCGCATCGCGCACCCAGGCGCGCAGGTCCAGGTCGTCGTCCTCGTCCACGTAGGGCGAGCGCAGCTCGTCGCCGCCGCCCGGCTGGTTGACCTCGCGGGCGTCGACCTCGAAGACCGGCGACGCCGGCTCGAGGCAGCGCATGCACGGCCCCTCCAGGGCGGCGGAGAAGCGCAGCCGCAGCGCGTAGCCGTTGCCGGTCGTCCGCGACGCGTCGAGCCGCACCGGCACCGCCGCCGGGTTCGCCGTGTAGCGCTCGCCACCGAGCTCGAAGGGCTCGAGCGTGGTGTGCAGGTCGAGCCTCCGTCCCTCGCCCGAGCTGAGCCCGAGCCGGCCGAGCGAGAAGATGTCGGTTCGCTGGGCCATGCCATCCGTTATAGCGACGGGCTCAGTCGTCCTTCAGCTCGCGCTTGAGCACCTTGCCGGTCGAGGTCCTGGGCAGCTCGTCGACGAACTCGACGTCCCGCGGCACCTTGTAGCCGGCGAGGTTGGACTTGACGTACTGCTTGACCTCGTCGGCCGACATCTTCCTCCTGGCCACGACGACCGCCTTCAGCCGCTGGCCGAACGTCTCGTCCTCGACGCCGAAGACCGCGGCCTCCCTGATCGCGTCGTGGCGCTCGAGCAGCTCCTCGACCTCCTGCGGGAAGACGTTCTCGCCGCCGGAGACGATCATGTCGTCGTCGCGGCCGTCGACGAACAGGCGGCCCGCGTCGTCGAAGTGGCCGACGTCGCCGGAGGACATCAGGCCGTCGATGACGTCCTTGTTGCCGCCGCCCGTGTAGCCCTCGAACTGCAGGTCGTTGCCGACGAAGATGCGGCCGGTCTCGCCGTCCTCCACCGGCCGGCCGTCCTCGTCGTAGAGCTTCACGACGGTGCCGCGCGGCGGCTTGCCCGCGGTGCCGGGCGCCTCGCGCAGGTCCCTCGGCGTGGCGATCGTCGCCCACGCGACCTCGGTCGACCCGTAGAGGTTGAAGAGGTTGTCGCCGAAGTGGTCCATCCAGCGCTCGCTGAGGCCGCCGGGGAGCGCGGAGCCGGAGACCGGGACGGCCTTGACGTGCGAGAGGTCGTAGCGGTCGAGGACCTCGTCGTCGAGCTCGAGGATGCGCTGGAGCATCACCGGCACCACCACCAGAGCGGTGCAGCCGTGCTGGGCGGTCAGCGACAGCGTCGCCTCCTCGTCGAACTTGCGCTTGAGCACGATCGTCGAGGACAGGCCCATGCCGAGCGTGAAGTGCGCGAAGCCCCAGGCGTGGAACAGCGGGGCGGCGATCATCGTCTTCTCGCGCGCCTTCAGCGGGATGCGGTCGAGCAGCGCGGCGACCGGGTCGAGCGACTTCGGCTGGCTGCGGGCGGCGCCCTTCGGCGTGCCGGTCGTGCCGCTCGTGAGGATGATCGCCTTGCCCGGCTCGGCGGGCGGGACGACGCCGGCGGGATCGCCGCGCTCGATCAGCTCCTCGAGCGTCGGGTCCTTGGTCTCCCCCTCCGGCTCGCTCCAGGCGATGTAGCGCTTGCGGCGGCGGCCGGCGTCGGCCAGGACCTCGCCGAACTCCTCGTCGTAGATGATCGCCCTCGGCTTCTCGCGGTCGGCGACGTCGGCGAGCTGCGGGCCGGAGAACGAGGTGTTCAGGAACAGCGCGTGCGCCCCGAGCTTCGAGCAGGCCACCACCGACTCGACGAACCCGCGGTGGTTGCGGGCCATGATCGCGACGCTGTCGCCCTCGTTGACGCCGTCGTCGGCCAGCGCGTGGGCGAGCGAGTTCGTGCGCTGCTGGATCTCCCGGAACGTCAGCTGGCCGAGCTCGTCGATGAGCGCGACCTCGTCCGGGTAGCGCGCGGCCGAGGACTCATAGCCGGCCGCGGGCGTGACGCCCCAGCGGATCAGGCTGATCGCGGTGCGCAGCGTGCGATCGGGGCGCTGGAGGCGGATGATCCCGGCCCCGGTCAGCGTGATCAGCGACTGCAGCTTGGTGGAGACCTGCTTCGGGACGGAGGACATGGGCCGCCAATATTTCACTTTCGGGCGAGCTCCAAGCCGCCTGGCTCCTCGCCGGTCTCGATGAGCCGCCGGATGTCTCCCGCGCGGCGTGGGTTGAGGAAGACGTGGCGCTGGCCGACGCTCGGCTTCTCGGCCAGCAGGCCCGCCGCGAGCAGCGCCTCGCCGACCTCGGAGGCGAGCTGGCGGTCGTTGCCGGCGAAGCCGCGCGCGAGGTGGGCGAAGTCGGTGTGGTAGCCGCCCCACTTCCCCATGCCGTCGAGGCGCTGGAGGATGCGGCGGGCGACGCGGCGGGCGGGATCGGGATCGTCGTGGGCGCGGATCTGGCTGTCGCGCGCGCCGACCACGGCGAGGACGGCGTCTTCGTGCTCCTCGACCGAGGCGGAGTCGGCAGGGCGGCCGCCGAGCCGCGCGACGGCCTCGGCGATCTTCAGCGGGTGGTGGGAGCCGATCGGCTCGCGCAGCGCCGCGTCGCCGAGCACGACGGCGGGCACCGCCACGGCCTGCGCCCGCAGGCGGTCGATGCGCTCGGCCTGGTCGTCGAAGATGAGCGGGCCGAGCTCCTCGAGCGTCGCCGGCTCGACGCCGCCCGGGTAGCCGAGCAGCGCGTGGCCGTGGGCCTCCCCCACGCGGACCGCCAGGTCCTCGGGGGTGGCGAGCGCGGGCGGGCCGGTGAGGTCGACGAGCGCGCCGACCACGGCCGCGGCGAGCAGCCAGCCGCGGTCGGACAGCGCGCCGAGGTCCGCGTGCAGGGCGGGGCTGACCGGGACGGCGGCGAGCAGCCGCCGGCCGTCGGTGGCGAACGCGACGGTGACGGGGTCCTCGCGCGTGCCGGAGCGCTTGGCGCCGAGCTCGCTCTCGCCGCGCCGCAGCGCGCCCGCGAGCACATCCTTCAGCCGGGCGGTGGCCTGCGGCGGCGCCTGGACGCCGCCGGCGGCGGCGAGCTCGGCGTCGAGGCTCACGGCCCGAGGGCGGCGTCGAACGCCGCCTTGGCCGCCTCGCCGTGGACGGCGAACACGACGCGCTCGAGCTGCGTGTCGCCTTCGAGGTGGCGGCGGACCTCCTCGATCTCGACGCGGGCGGCGTCCTCGAGCGGGAAGCCGCCGACGCCGGTGCCGAACGCGACGAGGGCGAGGCTCCTGGCGCCCAGCTGGTCGGCTTTCGCCAGGGTCGAGGCAGTGGCGCGCCGGATGATGTCCTCCGACGTCGGGCCGCCCAGGCGCATCGTGGCGGCGTGGATGACCCATTCCGAGGGCATGTCGCCGGCCGTCGTCTCGACCGCCTCGCCGAGCCCGATCGGCGCGCGCTGGTCGGACTCCTGTTGCACGGACGGACCGCCCGCGCGCGAGATCGCGCCCGCGACTCCGCCGCCGTGGGCGAGGTCGGTGTTCGCGGCATTGGCGATCGCGTCGACCTCGAGCTTGGTGATGTCCGTGTCGAGCACCTCGATCGTGGCCATCCCGGCTACCGTACCCGGATGGCGACGGTCCGCAGGCGGGTGGTGGCCCACGGGCGTGTGCAGGGGGTGTTCTTCCGCGACTCGACGCGCGAGGAGGCCGAGCGCCGCGGCGTCGCCGGCTGGGTGCGGAATACCGAGCGCGGCACGGTCGAGGCCGTGTTCGAGGGCGGGCACGACATGGTCGACCACATGGTGTGGTTCTGCCGCGAGGGCCCCGGGAGCGCCGAGGTCGACCGCGTCGAGGTCGACGAGGAAGAGCCCGAGGGGCTGCGCGGCTTCAAGGTGAAATGACGGCCTAGCGGCGGTTTTTCTGTCAGGCGCCGGGCGTACGCTGCGACGTTCTGCCCATGGAAGCTGCCGCGACCCCGCTCCGCCATCCCCGCATCACCGTGCTCGCCAACCGCGTGCTGGTCGACGGCCTGTCGATCGACGACGCGACGGTGGTCGAGTACGTCCGCGCCCGCGTGGACGCGGGCGACGACCCGGCGACGGTGGTCGCCGACGCGATCGAGATCGGCGCGCGCGTGCTGCACCGCGAGCAGACGGGCGCCAACGTCGAGTTCGTCAAGGCGGAGCTCGAGAAGACCGCGCGCGAGGTCCAGGGCGAGTTCGCCGACCGCTCGCGCGCCGTCGCCGAGGTGTTCGACCGCAAGTTCGACGAGGCGTTCGGGCCCGAGACCGGCCACGTCGCCCGGGCGCTCGCCCGGCATTTCGGCGACGAGTCCTCCGTGGCGGTCCAGAACCGGGTCAAGACCGTCCTCGCCGAGGCCGCGACGCAGATCCGCGACGACCTGCGCAAGCAGTTCACCGCCGACTCCGACGACAACCCGCTCGCCGTCTACCAGCGCGCGTCGCTGGCGGTCGTCAAGCAGTCCTCCGACCAGCACAACGCCCGCCTGCAGGAGATGAACCAGACGATCCAGGGGCTGCGGCTGGAGCTCGAGCGCGCGCGGTCGGAGAAGGAGAAGGCCGAGGCGGTCGCGCAGGAGGCCCGGCGCGGCACCGCCAAGGGCCGCTCGTTCGAGGAGGCCGTGTCCGTCGCGCTCGACGAGATCGCCGTGCGGCAGGGCGACGACTGCGACGCGGTGGGCGACGTCAAGGGCGGCACCGGCAAGACCGGCGACGTCGTGGTGGCGATCGAGGGCTGCACCGGGCCGGCGCGCGGCCGCATCGTGTTCGAGGCGAAGGCGTCGCGGCTGTCGAAGCCGAAGGCGGTCGAGGAGCTCGACCGCGCCCGCGCCGAGCGCAACGCCGACTTCGGCGTCCTCGTGGTGCCCGACGAGGAGCGCATCCCGGCGAAGATGCACCAGCTGCGCGAGTACGGCGGCGACAAGCTGATCGCCTGCTTCGACCCCGAGGACGGCTCGACGCTGTCGCTCGAGGTCGCCTACTCGCTGGCCCGGGCGCGCGTGCTGATGGCGCGCGGCGAGGCCGAGGGCATCGACCCGGCGGCCATCCGCGAGGCGATCGAGCGCGCGACCGGCGCGATGGGCGACGTGCTCCGCATCAAGCAGCAGCTCACCGGCGCGAAGACGTCGATCGACAAGGGCACCGACATCCTCGACGCGCTGGCCACCGCCGTCCGCGCACAGCTGACCCAGGTCGAGCTGCTGCTGGCCGCGGCCGGCGAGGAGACGGCGCCGGCGGCCGCGGCGGTCGAAGCGGCCCCTCCGGCGGCGGCCGGCGAAGCGGGCCCGCGCCCGGCCACCGTCGCGGCTCGCACATCGAGCCCGCTCCCGGCGCCCTACCCGGGCGCCGAGCAGCTTCCGTTCTAGCTGGGGATTGCGCCGCTGAGGCGGCGCCGCCGAACGTCAACGGCGGCTGGGTGGGAGCGGGTCCGGCCGAAACTGCGGCGCTGTCCTGCCCAGGGGTCGTATAGCGACCCCTAGGCAGGACGACGCCGAGAAAATCGCCGCGGCCGCTCGAACCCCGGCCCTACCCAGCCAACCGTTGACGTTCGCTCCGTGCGGCCGCGAGCGATCGTCACGCTGCCGCGCGGCCGCGCGTCGCGCGCCAGGCGTCGCGGACCTTGATCGCCGAGCCGGTGCGCAACACGGCGCCGCTGTAGATCCGGCCCGCCAGCGGGATCAGGGCGATCGCCGACACCGCCGTGATCGCGAGCGAGATGAGGATCTCGTAGGCCGGGGCCTCGCCCAGCGCGATCCGGGGCGGCATCGTGATCGGCGCGGCGAACGGGATGTAGGCCGTCACGTGGGCGAGCGTGCCGTCGGGGTCGTCGAGCACGATGAACGAGATGAAGAACGAGATGAGGATCAGCATCGTCAGCGGCGTCATCGTCGACTGCAGCTCCTCCTGGCGCGGCACCAGCGCGCCCGCGCAGGCGAACAGGCCGGCGTAGAACGCGTAGCCGAGCACGAACCAGCCGAGCGCCAGCCCCGCTGCGCCGACGATCTCGCCGTTGACGTCGAGCGCCCCCGACAAGGTGGCGGCCAACAGGCCCACCCCCGTCATCAGGGCCAGCTGCCCGAACCCCAGCAACCCGAGGCCGATGATCTTCCCCGCCAGCAGGTCCTTGGGCCGGATCGCGGAGAGGAGCACCTCGACCACGCGCGAGGCCTTCTCCTCCACCACGCCGCTCGCCAGCAGGTAGCCGAACGTCAGAGCTGCGTGTAGAGCACCAGCACGGCCACGAAGGCGAAGGCGCCCTTGCGGTCGCGCTCCGGGTCGACCGGCTCGACGGTCGTGACCTTGAGCGCCGGCGGATTCAGGGCCTGCCGCAGCTCCGCGCCCTCCAACCCGGCGGCCCGCAGCGCCTCCGCCTGGCGGACCTGGCGCGAGGCGGCCTGGACGATGCCGACGAGCTGGTCGTCGGGCTCCTCCTTCGAGCGCAGCTCACCGCCGGACACCACCGCGTCGACGCTGCCGTCGGCGATCGCGTCGCTCGCCTCGGCGGCCGAGAGCCGCTGCACCTTGACCTCGACGTCGAAGCCCTGCGCCTGCCCCGCCGCCTCGGCGATCGCGACCGATTGGGCGTCGGTCGCACCGAGCTTGAACTCCTCCGGGTCGCCCGCTCCGAACAGCGGCGGCAGCACGCAGACGGCGATGATGATCACCGTCGTCACGGCCGTCGAGATGAGGAACGACTTCTCGCGCAGCTTCTGCGAGATCTCGCGCCGCGCGACCAGCGAGACCGCCTGGCGCCCCTGCAGACCGTTCACGCCGCCACCGCCTGGCGGAAGAGCTCGCTCAGCGTCGGCCGCTCGAGGGCGAAGTGCGTGACCGTCCCCGCGCCCCGGGCGGCGTCGAGCACCGCCTCGGGCCCGGCGCCGTCGCGCAGCGCCACCAGCAGCCCGTCGGCGCCGCGGTCGACCACCTCGGCGCCGGGCACGCCCGCGACCCACTCCTCGCCGGCGTCGCGCACGGCCACGCGCACCGTGACGCCGCGCGCGCCCTGCGACCGCAGGTCCTCGACCCGCCCCGCCGCCACCAGCCGGCCGTCCTTGATGATCGCCACCGACTCGCACAGGCGCTCGACGAGCTCGAGCTGGTGCGAGGAGAACAGCACCGGCACGCCCTCGTCGGCCAGCCCGCGCAGCACGCCGCTCAGGACGTCGACGCCCACCGGATCGAGCCCCGAGAACGGCTCGTCGAGCACGAGCAGCTCCGGCGAGTGCACGAGCGCGGCCCCGAGCTGCACGCGCTGCTGGTTGCCCAGCGAGAGCGTCTCCACACGATCACCCGACCGCTCTTCGAGCCCCAGCTGCCCGATCCAGCGGTCGGCGGCAGCGCCCGCGTCGCTCGGGCTGAACCCGTGCAGCGTCGCGAAGTACGCCAGCTGGTCGCGGACACGCATCTTCGGGTACAGCCCACGCTCCTCCGGCATGTAGCCGAAGCGCGTCCGCGTCGCAAGATCGACCGGCTCGCCGCGCCATCGGACCTCGCCCGCGTCGGGCTCGAGCACGCCGAGGATGATCCGCATCGTCGTCGTCTTGCCGGCGCCGTTCGGCCCGACGAACCCGAACAGCTGCCCCGGTTCGACCGTGAACGACAACCCGTCGAGCGCGACCACGTCCCCATACCGCCGCGCCAGCTCCGCCACTTCCAGCATTCACCCAATGGATAGCGCGTCCGGCCGCCGCATGTCGGTACGGGCAGCCGGAGCTCTCAGCGACCGCCTGCCCCGAAGTTCGTCGTGTAGATCGCCGCCTGCTTGGGCTCCGGCTGCTTCTCGGGCGCGTCGTAGGCCATCCCGATGCCGATCTCGCGGTAGCCCGGCTCGAGGATGTTGGCGCGGTGGCCGGGGCTCTTCATCCACATCGAGACGATCATCGCCGGGCTGCTCTTCACCGTCTCGCCCCACGCGAGGTTCTCGCCGACGAGGATCGGCGGGTAGCCCTGGTGGATGATCCGCCGGTCGGGCTGCTCGCCGTCCGGGTTCTGGTGCTCGAAGAAGTTGCGCGCCGCCATGTCGAGCGAGTGCAGCTCCGCGGCCCGCTGCAGCATCAGGTTCTGCGTCAGCGGTGCCAGCTGCTGCCGGGCGCGCTCCGCGTTGATGAGGCACAGCGTCGCCGCGCGCACCTGCGCCACGTTGGCCGCGGTCGGCCGCAGCCACGAGCCGGCGCAGCCGTCGACGTCGGGCTTGGCGGCAAGCGCTTCGCGCGGGCCGCCGCCACAGCCGGTCAGAGCCAGCGTGAGGAGGAGGAAAGCGACGACGGCCCGCACCAACGGGGCATCGTCATCGCCAGGCGACGGCTTTAGCCGACTTCGGCCGGCTCGTCCTTGCCCTGCAGGCGCTCGCGGCCTCGCTGGACCGCGGCGATGAACTTCGAGAGGTTGACCTCGAGCGTGTTGAGGATCTCGTCGGCGTAGTCCTCCGCGCCGAGCCGGATCTCGCGCTCACGGGCGCGGGCGTCCTCGATGATGTCCTCCGCCTGCCGCTCGGCCTGCTTGGTGACCTCCTGCTGCGAGGTCAGCTGCGTCTGGCGCTCGCGCGCCTCCTTGACGATGCGCTCGGCCTCGCGCTTGGCCTCGGCCAGCATCTCCTGGCGCTCCTTGACGATCCAGCGCGCCTGCTTGATCTCCTCGGGGATCGTGGCGCGCATCTGGTCGAGGATGTCGTAGATCTCCTCCTGGTCCACGCGCACGGTCCCGGTCATGGGGACCGTCTTGGCGTTGTGGACCAGATCGTCCAGCTTGTCGATGAGTACGAGGACGTCCATGGGCGCTCCTGGTTTCGTCAGCGGGCGTTGGCTTCCTGCAACCGCGCCGCCACCTCCTCGGGCACGAGATTGGACACGTCGCCCCCGAAGGTCGCGATCTCCTTCACTCCGCTCGAGGACAAGAAACTGTACTGCGGCGATGCCATCAGGTAGACGGACTCCACGTCTTCGGCCAGATGGCGGTTGAGCTGGTTCATCTCCAGCTCGTACTCGAAGTCCGAGATCGCGCGCAGCCCCTTGACGATCGCGCGCGCCCCCATGGAGCGCGCGTAGTCGACGATCAGCACGTCGAAGGTGTCCACCCGCACGTTGCCGAGATGGGCCGTCGCGTTCGCGATGAACGAGCAGCGCTCCTCGGCGGTGAACAGGCCCTTGTCCTTGCGCACGGACGCGTTGACGACCGCCACGATCAGCTCGTCGAACATCACGCTGGCGCGCGAGATGACGTCGATATGGCCGTTCGTGATCGGGTCGTAGGAGCCCGGGCAGACGGCGATGCGGTTATCGGGAGTCATGGATGCGGATCAGGGTGTCGCCGTAGCGGCGCTCGTCTCTGAGTGGCAGGTCGAGGGGCAGCGGTGCCCGGTGATCGCTCTCGCAGACCACGAGCGCGGACGCTGCCAGCACGTCTGGCAGCGCTTCCGACAGCTCGCGCCCGAGGCGCTCCGCCAGGCGATATGGCGGGTCGAGAAGGACGAGATCGTAGTGCCGAGTCTCCCCCGGTGCGGCGCGGAGGAACCGCAAAGCGTCCGCGCGCCGCACTTCGCCCTCGCCTCCGAGTGCCTCGAGGTTGGCCTTCACGGCCGCCACCGAGGCGGCCGCGGAGTCCACGAACGTCGCGCTGGCGGCGCCGCGCGACAGCGCCTCGAGCCCGAGCGCGCCCGAGCCGGCGAACAGGTCGAGCACCCGCGCGTCCTGCACGAAATCGCCCAGGATCGAGAACAGCGCCTCGCGGACGCGGTCCGCCGTCGGGCGGACCGCGGCGCCGCGAGGGGTGGTGAGGCGCCGGCCGCCCCAGCGGCCGGCGACGATCCTCACTTCAGGCGGAGCGTGGCGGTGATCCCCGCGTGGTCGGAGGGGTAGAGGCCGCCGACCTGCTTGGTGCCGACGATGCCCGACTTCACGAGCCTGACCCGCGGGCGCACGAGGATGTGATCGATCCACGTCTCCAGCGGCTCCGCCGTCGAGCGCAGGTCCTCGGCGAAGCAGCACGTCTTACGACGCGGCAGCGGGTTGCGGAAGCCCTTCTCGATCGCCGAGTAGTAGGCGCTGGCGTCGCGGCTGGTGCCGCGGTCGTTGGCGTTCTTGCCCGGCGCCGAGTTGAAGTCGCCGACGAGGATCGACTGGCGCTTCTTCGAGCCCAGCGGCCCGCTCGACTTCACGAGCTCCTTCATCTGGGCGTCGGCCGTCGCCGGGTCGTACGCCTCGAGGTGCGTGGTCACGAAGCGGAACTTGTGCTTGGCCAGCGTGCCGTCGATGCCGACCCAGCCGCGCTTCTGCTGCGCCAAGCCGACCTGCGTCGGCACGTTGAAGACCTTGCTGGAAGCCTCCGCGGAACGTCTTGTTGACCTTCATCTTGGAGCCCTTGCGCACCAGGATCACGTCGCGCTGCGTGATGCGGACGTCGTAGCCGAGCGCGGTCGGGGCCTCGAAGTCGAACCAGTCGCGGCCGGCTGCCTCCTTGTACGGCGTTCCCGCCGCCTTGAGCGCCTTCAGCAGCTCCTTGGTCGAGTCGTAGACGACCTGCGTCGCGGGCGTCGCCGAGCCGTCCTTGACGCCGTCGGCGCCGCGGCGCCAGACCGTGCCCTCCTGGACGCCGATGACGTCCGGCTTCGCCTTGTCGATCTCGGCGGCCAGCGACTTCGCGCGAGCGGGGAAGTCGTTGTTCTGGACGGTCTGGAAGCGCGACGCGGCGGCCTGCTCGAACGTGGCCTGGTCAGGGACCGCGGCGAGTGGGATCAGGTCCGCACCGAGGTACACGTTGCGGGTCATGACCTTGAGGTCCTGCTTCTTGGCTAGTGCAGCCGCCGGCAGCGCGGCACACGCGCTCAGGGCGACGAGGAACGCCGCAGCCGTGCGGCGGGGACAGGAAAGTGACATGCGGGCGAGCGTAGCCGAGCGGCTGGGCTACGCCGGCTCGACGGCGCTGATGTCCGCCAGCAGCGGGGCGTCGATGACGGTCCCCGGACCAGGGTTGGTGGCGAACAGCAGGCCCGTCGCGCGGACGCGCTGGTTTTCGAAGCGTTCGCGCTCCTCCGCGCTGCGCAGGCCCTCGGGTTCCTGCTGGAGACCCAGGTAGACCTTCACGCCGTCGCCCAGCACCAGCGCTGCGTGGCCCTCGTAGAGCGGCTCGGGCGTCGGTGGTCGCATGCGGACATCCTGCTGCTCGTAGACCCCTTCGACGACGACGTAGGTGCTGAGGTTCGCGCGCACCTCGTCGCCCGAGGTGACGAGTGGAAGCTCGTCGCTCACGGCTCGTTCTCGATCACCATCGTGGTCGGCGTCTGGCCGTGCTGGTCGGTCGCCTTGTGCCGCTCATGGAACGTCTGGCCGGCCACCCGCGTCCCGTAGGTCTCGAACGTCCAGTCGTTGTTCTCGGTGTCCCAGTTCGACACGGAGTAGTTCTCGATCACCACGTTGTCGCGGGTGTCGTCGCTCTGCATGATCACGCCGGACCAGTGGAAGTTCCACGTCGACGCCGCGCCGGGCACCGCCGCGCCGCCGCTCGACGTCGTGTAGCCCTGGCCGACGGTCGGCCGCGCGGCCCGGTTGATCCCGAGCTCCTGGTCGATCTTCCGGCGCTCGGCCTCCGGGCGGGAGTTGTAGTACGAGAGGTAGGCGTTGCCCATCTCGGCGAGCTTGGCGCCGTACTCCGCGGAGATCGCCTTCTTCATCACCTCGGTCGTCGCCGTGCTCCAGCGGTGCGCGATCGGGGGGAGCTCGGCCTCGCGCTGCGCGCCCTTGGTCAGCGCGTCCTGGATCTGGTCGGCGTCCGCCTGGTTCTTGGCCGCCAGCTTCTTCGCGCGTTCGCGCGGCAGCCACTTCTTCATGATCCCGGCCTTCATCTCGTCGGGCGAGCCTGGCGCCACCGCCTTCGCGCCCGCGTCGCTGAACACCGCCTGGCGCTTGAGCTTGCCGACGACCACCGACGCGCTGCGCCCGCAGTCGGCGTACAGCATCATCCCGTCGCCCTGTGAGCCGTTGACCTTGTTCTTGGCCACGACCTTGCGCAGCTTGAAGCTCGTCGAGTTGTCGTCGTTCCAGAACGTGGCCTCGCTCGCCGTCTCGACCAGCTCGATGTCGGAGCCGACCGCCCGCAGCGCCGTGTTCGACTTGGCGACCTTGCCCGGCTTCGCGTACAGCTGGTGGTTGGGATAGCCGACGCGGGTGGCCAGGCTCAGGTCGTCGGCCTGGCGCCACTTGGTCGTCTTGTACTTCTTGATCGAGTAACGCTGCAGCGCCTGCACCACCGCGCGGTTCCCGGCGGTCCGCTGGAGGGCGAGCGCGCTCGCCGGGCTGAGGCCGCGACCGAGGATCGGACGCGCCGCGGCGGGCCGGGCTCGTGCTCCGCTCGGCTCGCCTGGTGACTGCGTGTTGACTCTCTCGACCGCCACGGGAACGCGCAGCGAGCCTAGACCGGTCGGGCGGCGGGCGCCAGAGTCGAGTGGGCGTCCGTCCGGGCAGCCCTGTCAGGCCGGGATCGGCTCGAGCGCCTCGGCGCCGTAGGCGGCGCGCACCGCGTCCTCGATCAGCGTGTGCTCGGGCGCGCGCAGCTCCGGGTCGGCGTCGAGCAGCGTCTGCGCGCGCATCCGGGCGCGCTCGAGCAGCTCCGCGTCCTCCGGCAGCCGGGCGACCTTGAACTGGGCGAGCCCCGACTGGCGCGTGCCGAGCATCTCCCCCTCCCCGCGCAGCTCGAGGTCGATCTCGGCGAGCTTGAAGCCGTCGCGGTGGTCGGCGAGCGCGCGCAGCCGCGGCGACTCCTTGGGGCCGAACAGGATGCAGACCGAGGCGTGCTCGCCGCGGCCGATCCGGCCGCGCAGCTGGTGCAGCTGCGAGATCCCGTAGCGCTCGGCGTTCTCGACCAGCATCACGCTCGCGTTCGGGACGTCGATCCCGACCTCGATCACCGTCGTGGCCACCAGGACGTCGGCGGCGCCGGCGGCGAACGCCGCCATCGCCTCCTGCTTCTCGCGCGGGCGCTTCTGCCCGTGCAGGAGCACGACGCGGAAGTCGCGCAGCTCGGTCGCCTGCAGGCGCTCGAACTCCGCGGTGGCGGCGCGCGCCTGCAGCGCCTCGGACTCCTCGACGAGCGGGCAGACCACGAACGCCTGGCGGCCCGCGCGCAGCTCCTCGCGGATGCGCTCGTAGGCCCGCGAGCGCTCGCGCTCGCTCGAGGCCATGAAGGTGTCGATCGGGCGGCGGCCGGCGGGCAGCTCGCGCAGCACGGTGACGTCGAGGTCGCCGTAGGCGGTCAGCGCGAGCGTGCGCGGGATCGGCGTGGCGGTCATGTGCAGCACGTGCGGGGCGAGGCCGGCCGGCGCCTTGCGGTCGAGCGCGCGGCGCTGGTTGACGCCGAAGCGGTGCTGCTCGTCGACCACCACGACGCTCAGGCGGTCGAACTCGACCGCCTGCTCGATCAGCGCGTGCGTGCCGACCAGCAGCCGCAGCTCGCCGCTGGCGAGCTTGCCGAGCAGGTCCGTGCGGCGGGCGGCGGGTGTCGAGCCGGTCAGCAGCGCGGCCTGCACGAGCTCCCCGGGCATCAGCTTCTGCAGCGTCGCGAAGTGCTGCTCGGCGAGCGTCTCGGTCGGAGCCATCAGCGCCGCCTGGGCGCCGCCCTCGACGGCGCGCAGCATCGCGTAGAGCGCGACGACGGTCTTGCCGGAGCCGACCTCCCCCATCAGCAGCCGCTGCATCGGGCGGTCGCGCGCGAGGTCGGCGTCGACGGTCTCCATCGCCTTGCGCTGGTCGTCGGTCGGCGTGAACGGCAGCGAGTCGGCCAGCCAGCGGCGCGTCAGCTCGGCCGGCGGCTCGAGCGCCTCGGCACGCGCACCCTCGCGGCGGCGCGCGCGGCGCCGCAGCAGCGCGACCTGGAGCAGCAGCAGCTCCTCGAACGCCAGCCGCCGGCGGCCGCCCTCGTGGTCGCCGAAGTGGGCGGCGATCAGCGCGGCGGCCCGGTCGGGCAGCCGCTCGATCGCGCGCAGCCGCGCCGGCAGGGGCTCGAGCGCCTCGAGCGCGGCCGGGCGCCACTGCCGGGCGAGCGCGAGGATCTGCGTGGACGACAGCCCGTCGGTGGCCGGGTAGGTCGCCAGCTCGTCGGAGGCCCCGACCGCCTCCCCCGTCGGCGCGTGGAACGAGACGCGGAAGCGGTTGCGGCCCTGGTACTTGCCCTGCAGCAGCAGCCGCGTGCCCGGGCGGTACTTGCGCTCGAGCCACGGCTGGTTGAAGAACGTCGCCTTCATCGTGCCCGTGGCGTCGGCGACCACCGCCTCGACGAGCGGCTTCATCCCGCGCCGCCGCACCGAGCGCGAGCTGATCGAGCGCACCTCGACGATCACGGTCGCCGTCTCCTCCGGGGCGAGCTCGCCGATCGTGCGCGCCGCCTGGCGGTCGCGCGGCAGGTGCTCGAGCAGGTCGCCGACCGTGTGCAGCCCGAGCCGCTCCGCGCCCTTGGCCGCCGGGGCGGGCGAGACCTCGAGCGGCGTGGCCAGCCGCGACGGTCGCGGATAGCGCGGCGGGCCGACGGCGTGGAGGTCGGCGTCGGGGAGCGGTTCGGCGGTCGCGAAGCCGCGGATCACCCGCTGATTGTGACCTCCGGGCCGGTCGCGTCTACTCGGCGGCGATCAGCCACCAGTAGCTCGGCTGGCCGCCGTAGGAGTACTCGAGCTCGACCTGCTCGGGCGCCAGCGCGGTGACCGCGTCCTGGTCGAGCGGCACGCCGTCGCCGGCGATCAGGGTCACCAGCTCGGCGTCGGCGGAGAGGGCGTCGAGCACCTTCTCGAGCGTGGCGGCGGGCTCGCCCCAGGCCACGAGCTCCTCGTCGACGAAGCCGACCGCCTCGCCGCGGCGGAAGCGGTCGCCGGTGTCGTCACGGGCGGCCTCGGTCACCGCGCCGGTCCGGACGTGGGCGAGCGCCTCCTCCATCGCGACGCGGTTGGCCTCCGCCGCGGCGGTCGGGTCGAGCGCGACGGCGGCGATCAGCCCGGCCTGCTGCGAGCGGACCTTGACGACGCGCACCGTCTTGTCGGAGAGCTCGGCCGCGCGCTCGGCGGCCATGACCACGTTCGGCGAGTTCGGCAGCACGACGACCTCCTCGGCGGGCACGCCGTGGATGCCGGCCAGCAGGTCGTAGGTGGAGGGGTTGAGCGTCTGCCCGCCGTCGAGCGGGGTGGCGCCGAGCGAGCTGAACAGCTCCGCCATGCCGTCGCCGGAGACGACCGCGAGCACGCCGCTCCTCGCCGCCGAGCCGCCGCCGTTGCCGAGCCGGCCGGATCGCTCCTCCATCTGGGCGCGCATGTCGGCGACGTCGAGCCGCGACACCGTGGCGGCGCCGGCGAACAGCCGCGTCGCCTCCTCGGGGGAGTCGGTGTGGACGTGCACCTTCAGCGTGTGGGCGTCGCCGACCACCAGCACCGAGTCGCCGATCGCCTCCAGCTGCCCGATCCATGGCCCGGGCGAGAGGTCATCGCCGATGACCGCGAAGTTCGTGCAGTAGCGGTAGCTCGAGGAATGGTGCTGCGGGTGGGTGACGCGCGCCGGAGCGTGGTGCTCGACCGGCGGCGGCGCGTCGCCGCGCAGCGCGGCCACGACGCCCGCGAACAGGACAACGAGCCCGTAGCCGCCGGCGTCGACGACGCCCGCCTCGCGCAGCACCGGCAGCAGGTCGGGGCCGCGCTTGACCGACTCCTCGCCGGCATCGATCGCGCGCTCGAGCAACTCGGCCAGCAGCGCGTCCTGCTCGTCGGGGATCGAGTCGACCGACAGCCGCGTCTTGGGCATGTGGGCGAGCTCGGTGGCGATCCTGTGTGCCATCTCGCGCACGACGGTGAGGATCGTCCCCTCGGCGGGGCGGCGGACCGAGCCGTAGGCGCGGTCGGAGGCGCGCGCCATCGCGGCGCCGATCAGAACCGGGTCGACGAGCTCGCCGGGGCGGGAGATCAGCTCCTCGGCGGCGCCGCGGATCAGCTGCGAGAGGATCACCCCGGAGTTCCCGCGGGCGCCCAGCAGCGCGGCGCGCGCGACCGACTGGACGATCTGCTCGCGGCCGATCTCGTCGAGCGGCCCGTCGTACTCGCTCAGGCGGTCGAGCTCGTCGAGCACGGCGCGCAGCGTGAGCGCCATGTTGTCGCCGGTGTCGCCGTCGGCGACCGGGAAGACGTTGAGGTCGTTGACCTCCTGGCGGCGAGCTTCAAGCTCGCCGAGGGCGCCCTCGACGACGGCGCGGAAGCGGACGAGGCTGGGATCGGCCACGGCGGAGCCGCGTGCCGCCTAGGCCTTGGTGATCTTGCCCGCCTTGAGGCAGCGCGTGCAGACGTAGACCCGCCGCGGAGCGCCGCCCTCCGAGATGCGAACCTTCTGCAAGTTCGCGTCGAAGCGGCGCTTGGTGGCGACCATGGAGTGCGAGCGGCTCTGCCCGAAGGCAGGGCGCTTGCCGCAGGAATGACAGACTCGGGCCATCGGGACGGGAAGTATAGGGCGGGTGTCCGTTGGGTACCGTGTCTGGGGTGCCACCGGTGTCCGCGGCTCGCATCAGCCTGCCCGATCGGTACAAGGTCGTCCGCCACATAGCCAATGGCGGAATGGCCGGAGTCTGGGAGGCGCACGACGAGCTCCTGGACCGTGCCGTGGCGGTCAAAGTCCTTGCTCAGCATCTGAGCGAGGACGATCGTGCGCGCGCGCGCTTCGAGCGCGAGGCGCGCGCTGCCGCCGGCCTCTCCTCGCACCCGAACGTCGCCACCATCTACGACGTCGGCGAGCACCAGGGGCGCGCCTTCATCGTCATGGAGCTCATGCGCGGCGGCTCGCTCGCCGACGTGCTGCGCCGCGGGGACCGGATCGAGCACCAGCGCGCATTGCGCTGGCTGCGCGAGGCCGCCTCGGGGCTCGACGCCGCGCACGCCGCGGGCGTCGTGCACCGCGACGTCAAGCCGGCCAACCTGCTGCTCGACGACCACGACCGGCTGGGGATCGGCGACTTCGGCATCGCGCGCCTGGCGTGGGAGGAGCAGGTCACGCAGACCGGCCAGGTGCTCGGCACCGCCGCCTACCTCGCCCCCGAGCAGGCGATGGGCGAGCCGGCCACCGCCGCCTCGGACCGCTACTCGCTGGCGGTGGTGGCGTTCGAGCTGCTGACCCGCGAGAAGCCGTTCCAGGCCGAGCACTTCGCCGCCCAGGCCCGCGCCCACATCGAGGACGACCCGCCGCGGGTCTCGGAGCTCGACCCCGAGCTGTCCGAGCGCGTCGACGACGTGATCGACCGCGGCATGGCCAAGGACCCGGACTACCGCTGGGCGTCCGCCGCGGAGTTCGTCGAGCGGCTCGACGAGTCGCTGGCCCCGCGGCGCGGACGCGCCGCCGGTGCCGCCGGTGCCGCGGGCGCCACGGCTGCGACGCGCAAGCTCGCCGACCGCACCCCGCCGCCCTCACGGCCCGCCCCCCCGGCCGCCGCCGCGCCCGGGCGCTCCGGGCCCGGCACCGGCGCAGTGGTGGCCGCCGTGGTGGCCGCGCTCGCGATCGTGGTACTCGGCGTCCTGCTGCTGAACGGGAACGGCGACGACGGCGGCAACCAGTCGGCCGGGAACAGCACGCCGACTCCCACGGCGGAGCGCACCGAGACGCCGAGCCCGACGGCGGAGCAGACCGAGACGCCGGAGCCCACGCCGACCGCCACGGCGACGGCGACGGCGACGGCCACGCCCGAGGACACCCCGGAGCCGTCGACGCCGCGCGGCAACGCGAGCCAGCTCCAGCTGCAGGCCTACAACCTCAACAACGACGGCAAGCACGAGCAGGCGCTGCCGGTCGCCCAGGCGGCGGTCGAGAAGGGCTGCAAGGGCAACGCGCAGGTCAACCCGTGCGGCTACGCGCTCTACGAGCTCGCCCGCGCCCAGCTCAACACCGGCGACGCCCAGGGCGCGGTCCAGTCGCTCGAGTCGCGCCTCGAGCGCTATCCCGACGACCAGCGCAGCCAGGTCGAGTCGCTGCTCGAGAAGGCCAGGCAGGGCGGCGACTGAGCGTCAGACGCGGTCGTGCTCGGCGAACCGCGTCACCAGGCCGACCCGCGAGCTGACGCCGAGCTTGGCGTAGATGCTGCGGAGGTGGCTCTCGACGGTCTTCACGCTGAGGAAGAGCTCGCGAGCGACGTCGGCGTTGCGCAGGCCGGCGACCACGAGCGCGGCGACCTCGCGCTCTCTCGCCGAGAGCGCGTCGATGCCCGCGGTGTCGCGCGGGGCGGTCGGGCCGCGCCGCCACGTGCGGACCCCGAGGCGGCGCAACTCGCGGGTGGCCTCGTCCCGCAGCCGGTGAGCGCCGAACCGGTCGAGCTCCTCTGCCGCCTGCTTCAGCATCGCCACCGCGCGCTGCCGGTCGCCGCTCTGCGCGAGCGCGATCCCCTCGACTGTCCGGGCGCGAGCGGCTTCGAGCGGCGCCGCGCGCTCGGCCGCGCCGTCCGCTGCGCCGGCCGCGGCCTCCTCGGGGCGTCCCTGCGCGAGCAGGACCGTGGCGCGCGAACGCCCGGCGAGCGCACGCGCCAGCGGCGTGCCGAGAGCGGCAGCGGCCGTCTCGACCCGTGCGGCGGCCCGCTCTGCGGCCGTCACGTCGTCGCGTCGCAGGTGCGCCTCGGTCAGCGCGGCCCAGACGACCGGACGCTCGGCCGGCACCACGTCTGTCAGCTCCCAGCCGCCGCCGGCCTCGAGGATGGTGGCGATCCCCGCCTCCGGCTGCGTGACGGCCTCGATCACGCCGAGCGTGCAGCCGGCGCGTGCTCGCCACAGGCGTCCGGCGGCGGCGAAGCGGACGGCTGCGAGCGCCTCGCGGTGGGCGTCGTCCGTTGCGCCGGACAGGTGCTGAGCCAGCGCGAGGTCGCCGTGCGCGCCGAGCCGCAGGACGGGATTGCGGGTCGTCCAGGCCGCGTCGACGGCCTCGTTGCCGACGTCGATGGCCTCCTCGAGCCGCCCGAGCTGGATCAGGGGTTGGAGCTGGGCGGCCAGCAGCGCGGGGATGAAGTAGCCGTGGCCGGTGCGACGGTCGATCGCGATCGCGCGGCGCAGCTGGCGGAGCGCCTCGTCGTAGCGGCCGACCAGGGTCAGCGCCCAGCCGAGATCCCAGAAGCCCTGGGAGTGGGGCTCCAGCTCGTCGTCGTCGACGTCGGCGAACATCGCGAGGGCGGTGTCGAGGGCCGAGCTCGCCGGGTCGGTGCGGCCGGCGACGGCGTGGCCCGCGGCGAGCATCGCGTGCGCAGCGTGTTCGAGCCGGCGGTCACCGATGGCGCGCGCCTGGGCCAGCGCCTCGGTCGCCAGGTCCGGTACGGGGTCGTACCGGAGGTCGGAGAGCGACAAGCCCGCCACCCCCATGCGGAGCGCGAACCCTCCGAGTGACGGCCCGGCGGGCCCCTGGGCGAGCGCCGCCTGGAGACGCTGCAGCGGTGCTGTCACCGGGCGTCCGGACCACACCTCGGTCGCGCTCTGGGAGACGAGCAGCAGCGCGCGCTGCTCCCATGAGTCTTGGGGAACGAGCGCGAGCGTCTCGGCGAACACGGCCTGCGCCGCCTCGAGCTGCCCGGCGCCGAACAGCGCGTACGCCCGCGTCTGCAGCAGCTCGGTTCGCTCCACCGGCTCCGCGTCGTCCGGCAGGAGCCGCAGGGCGCTGTCGAGGTAGCGCGCCGCGGTGACCGGCGCTTGCCCGTACACGCGCCGGGCCGCGTCCGCCAGCAGTTCGACGGCAGCCCGATCGCCGCGCTGCGCGGCGTGCTCGACGTGATGGGCGCGCTCGACCGGCCCCGCGCCGCGCCGCGCGAGCGCCTCGGCGGCACGCGCGTGGGCGTGCAGCCGCCAGGCGCCGGGAGCGCCGGCGTACACCGCGTGACGGAGCAGCGGGTGCCGGAAGCTGAACCGCCGCGGCGTCGCGGTCGGCCGGATGAGCGCGGGCGCGAGCAGCGCGTCGAGCGCGGCCAGCGTGTCGCGCTCGGCCATCTCCGCCACGTCCGCGACGAGGTCCGGCTCGAACGGCTCTCCGGCGACCGCCGCAGCCTCCAGCACGCGCCGCGCGGGCGCGGGCAGGGCGTCGAGCTCACCGGCCAGCGAGGCGGCGACGGCGGCGGGGATCCCCGCGGCGCCCGGCCCCAGCGACGTGGCGACCTGGGCGCCGGGTCGCGCCCGCGCGAGCTGCTCGAGGTAGAACGGGTTGCCGCCGCTGAGCGCATGGAGCTCAGGCGCCAGATCGCCGCCGACCAATGCGCCCGCCTCAGCCAGGTCGAGCGGCGCCGGCAGCAGGCGATCCGCGCGAGCCGTGTCAGCCAGTGCGGCGACAAGCGCGTCCGGGGCCTGGCCCTCGCGGTAGGCCACCGCGAGCAGGACGGCACCCTCCGGCGGGCGGCGTGCCAGGGCCGCGAGCAGGTCGAGCGAGGCCGGATCGCCCCAGTGCACATCGTCGAGGCCGACGACCAGCGGCCGTGGCGCCGCGAGCCGTTCGAGCAGCGCGCGCATCGCGCGATGCACGAGGTAGCGCTCGGACGGCGGCGCCGGCGCATCGAGCAGATCGGCGAACGCAGGCAGCGCCACGGCGAGCGCCTCCGCCTCGTCGCCGGCCAGCCGCCGCAGCCGTGCGTCGTCCAGGGCCCGCAGGTGAGGGTCGAGGGCATCGAGCCAGAGGCCGTAGGGTGCGTCGCGCTCGAACTCGGTCGCCCGGCCGCACAGCACCAGGCACCCCGACCCTGCCGCCTGCGCGGCAAGCTCGCCGAGCAGCCGCGTCTTGCCGATGCCCGGCTCGCCCGTCACCTCGATGAACCCGGCCTGGGCGCCGGCGAGGTGCTCGAGCGCCCGTGCGATCGCGCTGAGCTCCCGCTCCCGCCCGACCAACCGCGACGCGTCCGCCGACACCGTTGGCTGAGCGTAACGGCCGCTCGGATCCGGGGCCGGTTCAGGGTTCTCCCTGATGATCGGCGAGGCGTGCGCGGCGAACGTCCTCCGCATGCCGACCACCCCTGACACCCCCGCGCCGCGCGGTGCCGTTCGCGCGCTGGCGGCCGCGCTCGCCGCCGCGCCGCCGCACCCCGCCTTCTTCTGGCTCTCCCCGTGCGGGCCCTGGCTCCTCTCCACCCTGAGGCGGCGGCCGTGAGCACCCGCGTCGTCGACAGCCTGCTGCCCCGGCTGCGCCACCAGCCGATCCCGAGCCGCGTACGCGCGACGCTGGCCTCCGAGGTCATCGTCGACAGCACGGACGCCGTGCTCGTGTGGGAGCCGCAACGAGTGCTGCCGGTCTACGCGGTGCCGCTCGAGCACGTCGCCGGCGAGCTGGAGCCGGCGCCCGCGACGGCGGCGCCCGGCGATCGGCTCGGCTTCGCGTACCACGGCCAGACGGTTCTGGATCCAACGGTGCCGTTCGGCGTGCACACCGCTGCCGGCGAGCCGCTCAGCCTCCGGGCCGCGGGCCGGGTCCGTCACGGGGTGGCGTTCCGCCCCGCCGATCAGAACCTCGACGGTCTCGTGCTGCTCGACTTCGACGGCCTCGACGCGTGGTACGAGGAGGACGAGCGCGTCCTCGGCCACCCGCGTGACCTGTTCCACCGCATCGACATCCTCCCCAGCTCGCGCCCGGTGCGCATCGAGCTCGACGGCACGCTGCTGGCCGAGAGCGCGCGGGCGCAGCTGCTCCGCGAGCATCCCGTCCTCCCCGTCCGCGCCTACATCCCGCCGGAGGACATCCGCGTCCCGCTGCAGCCCAGCGCGACGCGGACACGTTGCCCGTACAAGGGCGAGGCCGGCTACTGGTCGGTCGAGCTCGACGGCCGCACGGTCGGCGACCTCGCCTGGAGCTACGAGGCGCCGCTCGACGGCGCGGCCGCGATCGCCGGGCTCGTCAGCTTCTTCAACGAACGCGTCGACGTCAGCTTCGGCGGCCGGGCGCTCCCGCGACCGCGGACGGGCTGGTCGGAGGCCGCTGCCTGATCGCGTCCGCCACACTGGCGGGCCGGATGGGACACGAGGAGGTCGCCCGCGCCGTCGCCGGCGTGCCGTTCATGTCGCCCGAGCAGGGGCGGCTGGTCTACGACCATGTGCGCGACACGCAACCGGAGGCGGTGCTCGAGCTGGGCACCGCGCACGGGGTCGGCGCGGCGTATCTGGCTGCGGCGCTCGCCGACAACGCCCGCGGCCACCTGACCACCGTCGACTTCGCGGGCGCGGCGTACGACCCGGCGCCCGAGGCGCTGCTGGCGCGGGCGGGCGTGGCGCAGCGGGTGACGGTCGTGCGCGAGTTCTCCTCCTACACGTGGTGGCTCAAGGAGCAGGTCCAGGCGCGCTCGGACCGCGCCGGCAACGTGTCGCCCGCCTACGACTTCGTCTACCTCGACGGCGCGAAGAACTGGACGATCGACGGCCTCGCGGTGGTGCTGATCGAGAAGCTCCTGCGCCCGGGCGGGTGGCTGCTGATGGACGACCTGCCGTGGACCTACGCCGACGACCCGGGGCGCGAGGCGACCGACGGCATCGTCCACCGCGAGCTGAGCGACGCGGAGCGCACCGAGCCGCACCTGCGCGCCGTGTTCGACCTGATCGTCGCCCAGCACCCGTCGTTCACCGAGCTGAAGCTCCAGGACGAGTGGTGGGGCTGGGCGCGCAAGGCGCCCGGCGAGCCCCGCCGCCTCAGCCTCGAGACGAGCCGCCCGCTCGGCGCCCTCGCGACTGGCGCCGCCCGCCGCGCGGCGCGCAAGCTGCGTCAGGCGACGAGGAGCCGGTAGCCGAGGTCGAGCTCGTCGAGCTCGAGCAGGTCGGCGTGGCGCTCCTCCCAGGCTCCGCTGCGGAGGTCGTCCTCGAGCCGCGCGAGGCCCGGCGCGAGCGCCTCCGGGTCGCGGCTCGCGAGCACCGAGATCCCGGCGCGGACCTCCGGGTCGAGGTATGCCTGCGGGCGCTGCCAGTGGGCGCCGTAGAAGCCGTCCTGGCAATCGGCCGGGACGGGGACCGTGGTCACGCGCGTGGCGCGGACGGCGCCGACCTGATCGGCGAGGCTCGGGAACCACCCCTCCTCGTCGGCGACCATCGGCAGGTACTCGGTGGTGATCCACAGCCGCCGCACGAAGGTCGGATCCCACGAGAGCAGGACGACCCGCCGGGCGACGCGTCGCATCTCCTCGATGCCGCGGCGCCAGTCGCTCCAGTGATGGATGGTGAGCACGGCCATCGCGGCGTCGAAGCTGGCGTCCTCGAACGGCAGCGCCTCCGCGCTCGCCTGCACGACCGGCGCGGCGCCGGGCGGGCGCTGCCCGATCATCACCTCCGACGGCTCGACCGCGGTCACCTCGCGGTCCGGCGGCTCGTAGTTGCCGGTGCCGGCGCCGACGTTCACGACCGTCCGCGCGTCGCCGAGCCCGTCCCAGATCGCGGCGGCGATCTGCGGGTCGGTCGCGCGGGTGCGCGCGTAGGTCCGCCCGATGCGGTCGTACTTCATGCCAGCCCGGCGCGCAGCGCGGCCATCCGCAGCACGGCCTGGCCGGCGTGATACCCGGTGTCGCGGTGGTCGCCGCCGGAGCGCGCCAGCGCCTGCTCCATGGTCTCCACGGTGAGGACCCCGAACGCGCAGGGCACGCCGGTGCGCAGCTGCACGTCCTGGATCCCGCGCGCTGCCTCGTTGCAGACGTAGTCGTAGTGGGTGGTCTCGCCCCGGATGACCGCGCCGAGGCAGGCCACCCCGGCGACGCGGCCGGTCTCGGCGAGGTAGAGCGCCGCCAGCGGCAGCTCGTACGCGCCGGGGACCTCGTGGACCTCGAAGGTCGCGCCCACCTCGTCGAAGGCCTTCCGGACGCCGGCGACGAGGCGCTCCGCGAGATCGTCGTAGAAGCGCCCGACGGCGACGCCGAAGTGGGCAGCGTCGGCGATCGCCGACGACGACCCGCCCGCCGGCGGCGGCTCTTCGGGGGGGAACGGATCAGTCACGCTGCGCCGGCCGCTCGGCTCCGCGGGCGTCGCGGTCGTGCTCGTGCTCGGCGTGGAGCATCTCCTCGTCGAGCGGCAGTCCCTGGTGGTGCAGGGAGTGCCCGAGCCGTGTGCGCTTCGCGTGCAGGTAGCGCTCGTTGTGCGGGTTCGGCGCGTGCTGGATCGGGACCTGCTCGGTGACCGACAGGCCGTAGCCCTCGAGCCCGATGATCTTCTTCGGGTTGTTGGTCATGATCCGGATCGAGCCGAGCCCGAGGTCGACGAGGATCTGCGCGCCGATGCCGTAATCGCGCAGGTCGACCGGCAGCCCGAGCTCGAGGTTCGCGTCGACGGTGTCCATCCCGCCGTCCTGCAGCTTGTAGGCCTTGAGCTTGTTGAGCAGCCCGATGCCGCGGCCCTCCTGGGCCAGGTACAGCAGCACGCCCCGCCCCGCGCGCTCGATCTGGGCCAGGGCCGACTCGAGCTGCTCGCCGCAGTCGCAGCGCAGCGAGTGGAAGACGTCGCCGGTCAGGCACTCGGAGTGCACGCGCACGAGGACGTCGTCCTGCCCCGCCACCTCGCCCTTGACCAGCGCGACGTGGTGCTTCTCGTCCATCAGCGCGCGGTAGCCGACCACGGCGAACTCGCCGAACGCCGTCGGCATCCGCGTCTCGACCACCCGCTCGACGAGCTTGTCGTGCTTGCGCCGGTAGGCGATCAGGTCGGCGACGGTGATCATCTTCAGCCCGTGGCGCTCGCAGTAGGGCACGAGGTCGGGCACCCGCGCCATCGTGCCGTCGTCGTTCATGACCTCGCAGATCACGCCCGCCGGCGTCAGCCCGGCGAGCCGCGCGAGGTCGACCGCCGCCTCGGTCTGGCCGGTGCGCTCGAGCACGCCGCCCGGCTTCGACTTGAGCGGGAACACGTGGCCGGGCTGCACGAGGTCGCGCGGTCGCGCCGCCGGGTCGATCGCGACCTGGATCGTCTGCGCGCGGTCGGCGGCGGAGATGCCCGTGGTCACGCCGTCGCGGGCCTCGATCGAGACCGTGAACGGGGTCTGGAACGGCGACTCGTTCTTGGCCGCCATCAGGTCGAGCCCGAGCTCGTCGCACCGCTCCGGCGTCAGCGACAGGCAGATCAGCCCGCGGCCGTGGGTGGCCATGAAGTTGATCGCCTCGGGCGTGACGAACTGGGCCGCCATCGTGAGGTCGCCCTCGTTCTCGCGGTCCTCGTCGTCGCACACCACGACCATCCGGCCGGCGCGGATCTCCTCGATCGCCTCCTCGATCGGCGCGAAGTGGCTCATGGAGTGGCGACCAGCTTCTCGACGTACTTGGCGAGCACGTCCACCTCCAGGTTGACCGGCGTGCCGGGAGCGGCGGCGCCGAGGTTGGTGCGCTCGAGAGTCTCGGGGATCAGCGACACCGCGAAGGTGTCCTCGGTCACAGACGCCACGGTCAGGGAGACGCCGTCGACCGCGATGGAGCCCTTCTCGACCACATAGCGCAGCAGTCCCGCCGGGGCCGCGATCGTTACGACCCGGGCGAAGCCGTCCTCGGCGGCCGCGACGACCGAGCCGAGGCCGTCGACGTGACCCTGCACGACGTGGCCTCCGAGGCGATCCTGCGCGCGCAGCGGCAGCTCGAGGTTCACCCGCCCGCCGGCGGGCACCTCGGAGAGCGACGAGCGGCGCAGCGTCTCGTGCATCACGTCGGCCGAGAAGCCGCCGTCGTCGACGGTCGTCGCGGTGAGGCAGACCCCGTTCACCGCCACCGAGTCGCCCGGCCGGAGGTCGCCGGCGACGGTCGTCTCCACCCGCAGGCGCACGCCGTCGGCGGTCGCCTCGACGTCCGCGACCGTGCCCAGGTCGGCGACCAGCCCGGTGAACACCCCTACCACTCCCGCATCCGCGCGGAGATCAGCACGTCGTCGCCGATCCGCTCGACGTCGAGCCGCAGCGCCCGGATCGCCTCGCTGATCCGCTCGGCGCCCTCGCCCTCGAGCGGGTCGCGGGCGTTCGAGCCGCCCACCACCACCGGCGCGATGAAGAGGCGGATCTCGTCGACCTCGCCGGCGTCGAGGAAGGCGCCCGCCAGGTGCGGCCCGCCCTCCAGCAGGATCGAGGCGATCCCCATCGCCCCGAGCTGGTCGAGCGCCGAGCAGACGCGCGCGGGCTCGTTCTGCCCCGTGGCCACGATCACCTGCGCACCGGCGGCCTCGAGCGCGTCGGTGGCGAGCCGCGAGGCGGCGCGCGAGACGACGACGATCAGCGGCACCGCGTGGGCGCCCCGCACGAGCTGGGACTCGATCGGCAGGCGCGCCTCCGAGTCGAAGATGACCCGCGCGGGCTGGCGGAACTCGCCGTCGACGCGCGCGGTCAGCTGCGGGTCGTCGGCGAGCGCGGTGCCGATGCCCACGACGACCGCGTCGCGCTCGGCGCGCCAGTGGTGCGCGCGGTAGCGCGAGTCCTCACCCGAGATCCACTTCGAGTCGCCGGTGCGCGTGGCGACCTTGCCGTCGAGCGTCATCGCCGACTTGAACAGGACCTGCGGCCGGCCCGTGCGCGCGAGCTTGCGGAACGCCTGGTTGAGGCAGCGGGCGCGGGCGGCGAGCTCGCCGTCGGCGACCACCACCTCGACGCCCTCGTCGCGCAGGATCCCCAGCCCGCGGCCAGAGGCCTTCTCGGTCGGATCGTCGGAGGCGACCACCATGCGCGCGAGGCCGGCCTCGAGGATCGCGTCGGTGCAGGGCGGCGTCTGCCCGTGGTGGCAGCACGGCTCGAGCGACACGTACATCGTCGCCCCGGTCAGGTCGACGTCGCCGCACGCGTCGATCGCGGCGCGCTCGGCGTGCGCGGCGCCGTAGGCGGCGTGCCAGCCCTCCCCCAGCGTGCGGCCGTCGCGGGTGACCACCGCGCCCACGAGCGGGTTGGGGCTGGTCCGGCCGCGGCCCTGCTCGGCGAGCTCGATGGCGCGGGCGAGCGGAGCGTGGTCGGTCTGCAACAGGGTGGTCACGTACGGAAGAGGATATTTCACCGCGCGCGACCCACACCCGTCAGGGTCGTCCGCTCGAGCGGCACTTCCCGCCCTGCAACCGGTAGATCACGATCTCCGGCCCCGGGCGGTCGAACGACAGCGGGTACGAGTTGAAGGAGAAGTCGAACGAGAAGTCCTTCAGCGGCTGGGGCTCGCGGTACACGACCCGGCCCTTGCGCTTGAGCTCGTCGTAGTACTCGAGCGCCAGCGGCACGTCCTCCGGCTCGGCGAGCGCGCGCCCGAACTGGGTCGAGCCGGTCAGCACCGTGCAGTAGCCGCGGTCGGCGTACTGCTTGACGAGTTGCGGGAAGAGCGTGCGCTCGTAGTCCTCGAGCTTGACGATCGGCCCGAGCCCGCCCTTGCGCGGCGTGCCGTCGGCGTTCAGCCGCGAGCGCGACGTCGGCCACTTGGCCCAGCGCGCGCCGTTGCCGGTGGTCCCGCGCAGGGGGCGGCCCGGGTCGCTGGCCCACGCGTCCGGCATCACCGGCTCGACCACCACCTTGGTCCCGGCCGGCAGGTTCTCGACCATCCAGTCGCGCGCGAGCTGACGCGTGTCGTCGCGCGAGAGCACGACGTCGTTGTGGATCGCGAACACGAGCCCCTGCGCGCACAGCAGCACGCCCGCCACGCCCGCGGCGAGGGCCGGGCGGCGGAGCAGCGGCGTGAAGGCGGCCACGCCGCCGTAGGCGGCCAGCAGGGCCAGGAACGGATACAGCGGCAGCAGCCAGCGCGCGAAGTAGCGGTCCTGCGTGCCCATGAACAGCAGGAAGACGAGGATCGGCGGCACGAGTACGAGCGCCCGCCGCCAGTCGCGCACCGCCAGCACGATCGCGCCGCCGAGCGCGGCCAGCGCCGGGAGCCAGCCGAGCCCCCAGGTGGTCGTCTCGAGGTAGTAGAGGATCCCGCTGCTCGCGGTCAGCCCGAGCTTGCCGCCGCCGTCGCTCGAGGCCGACGACTGCTCGTTCAGCCCGTCGCGGAACGAGTCGAAGTCGAGCAGCGCGAACGGGTTGGCGACGAGGAACGCGGCCAGCGCCAGGACGCCGGCGAGCACCAGGCCCCCGAGCCGCCGGCCGACTGCCTGGTCACGCCCGGCCAGCGCCGCCGCCAGCAGTGGCAGCAGCACGATCCCGCCCGTGTACTTCGTCGCGCACGCGAGCCCGAGCCCGACCCCGGCGAGCGCGTAGTCGAGCAGCCGCCCGCGGGTGAAGATCCCCGCCGTCCCCACGAGCGACAGGCACAACGGCGCCAGCGTCGGCACGTCGTTGAGCGCGAGGTGCGAGTAGTGGACGGGCAGGAAGGCCACGGCCAGCACCGCGGCGGCCACGAAACCGACGCGGCGGTCGAACAGCCGCGTGCCCGCCCACACCAGCAACCCGACCGCGACGGCCCCGAGCACGGCGGCCATCGCCCGCGCCAGCGCGAACACGTCGCTCGGGTCCGCGGCGTACGAGGCCGACACGCCCGCGCGGCCCCCGAAGCCGAGCGAGAACGCCGCGTGCAGCAGGTACGTGAACCCCGGCGGGTTGATGAAGTAGTTCGGGTTGTAGGTGTGCCCGAACATGCCGATCGCGCCGGCCACGAAGTGCGCGTTCTCGTCGGCGTTGTAGACGTAGGGCAGGCCGTGGCGGAAGCCCCACAGCCGCAGGCCCAGCGCGGCCAGCACCAGCAGCACGACCGCGGCCGGCCACAGCCACGGCCGGCGCGACTCAGCAGCGGGCATAGGCGGCGACGTAGTCGCTCGTCGCGATGCGCCGCCAGCCGTCCGGCGGGACCTGGATCGACGTCGGGTCGACCGGGTTCGTGAAGGCGTGGCGGAAGATCGCGAAGCGGCTCGTGACGTAGAGCCCGACGCCGCGGCGCGGGTGCGGGCCGTCGGGGTCGGCGCGCGCGAGCACGCGGTCGGGCGGCAGGTCGAGGATCCAGCGCGCGTCGGGTACGAGCTTGTGGTTCGGCGCGGTCAGCGGCCCGCAGCGCAGCGCGCGCTGCACGTCCGGCTCGTCCAGCACCGACACCAGCGACGCGTGCGCGTCGCCGCGGAACTGCAGCTCGTTGGTGAGCTTCGTGAGGTCGACCCGGGTGGCGGTGAACACGACGCCGGCCAGCAGCAGCACGCACGACGCCGCCATCCACGCCGTCCGCACCCGCCCCGGCCGCAGCATCGTGAAGCCACCGACGGCCACCGCCGCGAACACCAGCAGCGCGAGCGCGGCGACGATCAGGTAGCGCTCGATCACCGACAGCCCCGCGATCCCGATCAGCACGAACGTCGCGAGCCCGCTGCCGAGCAGGACGAGCGGCATGACCGCCCGCCGCGGCGCCGCCCACAGCGCGATGCCGATGCCGAGCAGCGCAGCCAGCAGCACCGGCAGCTTGACGAGGTTGGAGAAGAAGTCCGGCAGCGCCGACGGGATCTCGCCCAGCGTCCGCTGGCGCCCGAGGTCCTCGGCCGACGAGCTCGTGTAGTGCAGCGAGAACAGCGGGTCGCCGGTGACGGCGAAGTCGACCGCCGCCCAGATCACGGGCGCGATCGCCGCCAGCGCCGCGTAGCGCGCGCGCTCGCCCCAGGTCGCCCCCACGCTCATCCACAGGAAGTAGAGCCCGGCGAGGATCCACGCCTCCGGCCGCAGCAGGCCGGCGAGCGCGAGCAGCACGAACACCGGCGTGCCGCGCCGCGGCCGCGACACCTCGAGCACCGCCGCCCACACCACCATCGCCATGTACGGCACGTCGATGTAGCCGCGCGCGGCGAGGAACGCGAAGTCGAAGCGCGTCAGCAGCAGCAGCGCCGCGATCGCGCCGATCAGCGGCGTGAACGCGACGCGCCCGAGCCGGTAGATCCCCCACACCAGCCACAGGTACGTCGCCAGCGTCATCCCCACCCACACGCGGTCGCCGATCTGCCCGAGCAGCGACAGCAGCGCGCCCGCCGCGATCGCCAGCGGATGCTCGGTCGGCACGCGGAAGCCCTCGAAGTACGGGGTCTGGAGGTCGAGCACCTCGCGCCCCCACAACAGCGAGTAGTAGGAGTCGTAGTTCGGGTAGGTCGGGAAGACCAGGAAGCCGACGAGGAAGCACGCGCAGAGGACCGCGAAGGCCACCTTGGCCACCACGTCGAAGTCCACTTCACGCGCCCTCGCTGCTATCCCTGATCCCGGCCGTTCCCGGGTGAGCGATGCGCTCTCCATGAACCCCTGACGGTACTGTCCTCCCTGGCGATGAAGCTCATCATCCAGATCCCCTGCCTCGACGAAGAGGAGACGCTTCCGGTCACGCTGGCGGATCTCCCGCGCGAGGTCGAGGGCTTCGAGACGGTCGAGTGGCTGATCATCGACGACGGCTCCACCGACCGCACGATCGCCGTCGCCCGCGAGCACGGCGTCGACCACGTCGTGCGGCTCACCAACAACAAGGGGCTGGCCTCCGGCTTCCAGGCCGGGCTCGACGCGTCGCTCAAGCTCGGCGCCGACGTGATCGTCAACACCGACGCCGACAACCAGTACTACGGCGGCGACATCCCCAAGCTCGTGGCGCCGATCCTGCGCGGCGACGCCGACATGGTGGTCGGCGACCGCGAGGTCATGACCATCGAGCACTTCTCGCCGCTGAAGAAGGCGCTGCAGCGGCTCGGCTCGTGGGTCGTGCGCCGCGCGTCGGAGACCGAGGTGCCGGACACGACCTCGGGCTTCCGCGCCTACAACCGCGAGGCGGCGCTCGCCATGCAGGTGGTCTCGAACTACACCTACACGCTCGAGACGATCATCCAGGCGGGCAAGATGCTGATCGCGGTCGACCACGTCCCGGTCGCCACCAACGCGAAGACGCGCGAGTCGCGGCTGTTCCCCTCGATGTGGTCCTACATCCGCCGCAACGGGGTCTCGATCTTCCGCGTGTACTCGATGTACGAGCCGCTGCGCGTGTTCATGACCGGCGCGATCATCATCGGGCTGATCGCGCTCGTGGTGTGGGGGCGCTTCGCCTACTTCTTCATCTTCGAGGGCGAGGGCAGCGGCCACGTCCAGTCGCTGATCCTCGGCGCCGTGCTGTTCAACGCCGCGATGCTGCTGGCCGCGCTCGGGATCATCGGCGACCTGCTCTCCGGCCAGCGGATCATGCTCCAGCGCACGTTCGAGCGCGTGCGGCGGATCGAGCTCGAGCTCGGCGTGCCGCCCTCGCACTACGAGCCGGGCGCTCACCCGACCGGCCACGAGCCGACCACCGGCGCGCACGCCGGCCGCCGCGGGCAGACCGAGGAGCGCGAGGCGGTCAAGCTGTGAGCACCGTGACCCGCGACGCCGAGGGCACGGTCACCGGCAACACCTACGACAAGTACGGCTCGACCAACCCGGTCGTGAAGCGGCTGATGGGCGGCTTCGAGCGCACGCTCGACGAGCTGTTCACGCAGGCCGATCCGCAGTCGCTGCTCGACGTCGGGTGCGGCGAGGCGGTGCTGACGCACAAGTGGGCGCAGCGGCTCGCCCCGAGGCGCGTCGTCGGCATCGACCTCGAGGACCCGGCGATCCAGGCCGAGTGGGCGACAGCGGCAGGCGCCGAACCTCGAGTACCGGGTGATGAAGGCGGAGCGGATGCCGTTCGCGGACGACGAGTTCGACGTCGCGACGGCGATCGAGGTGCTCGAGCACGTCCCCGACCCGGCGCACACGATCGCCGAGATGGCGCGCGTGGCGCATCGGTGGCTGCTCGTCTCGGTGCCGCGCGAGCCGCTGTGGCGCGGGCTGAACATGGCCCGCGGCGCGTACTGGAAGGACCTCGGCAACACCCCCGGGCACGTCAACCACTGGTCCAAGCGCGCGTTCGCGTCGCAGCTCGGCCGCCACGGCGAGGTCGTCGAGGCGCGCTCGCCGTTCCCGTGGACGATGCTGCTCGTCCGGCTCTGAGCGAGCGCGCGGGCTCCTCCGGCTACGGCCGCGGCGCCCGCATCCTCTCGATCGGGATCGCCACCACCGGGCTGGTGACGTTCGCGTACTTCTCGGTCGCCTCCTACGTCCTCGACGACGCCCAGTACACGCAGATCGCGCTGCTGTGGTCGGTGCTGTTCGTGATCGTCTCGGTGATCTACCGGCCGGTCGAGCAGCTGCTGTCGCGCACGATCGCCGACCGGCGGGCGCGCGGGCTCGAGGCCGACCACCCGCTGCGGACGCCGCTGCTGATCCAGGGCGGCTTCGCGCTGGCGTTCTTCGTGATCGCGCTCGCGCTGCGCGGCCCGATCGAGGACGACCTGTTCGACGGGTCGGCGACGCTGTACTGGATCCTCGTGGTGGCCGTGCTCGCCTACGCGGCGAGCTACTTCGCGCGCGGCTGGCTGGCCGGGCACCAGTGGTTCGGGCTCTACGGCGGGCTCGTGTTCCTGGAGGCGTGCTCGCGGCTGGCGTTCGCGCTCGCCGTCGCGGTCGGGATCGCCGAGGGACAGTCGGCGGTGGCGCTCGGGATGGCGGCGGCGCCGTTCGTGTCGCTGGTGGTGGTGCCGTGGGCGTTCTCGCGGCGGCCGGCTGCGACCGGTCGCGAGCGGCGCGATGACGAGGAGTCGCTCGGGCTCGGGCGCGGCGGGCGCTTCGCGGTCGCGGTGCTGGCGATCATGCTGGCCGAGCAGACGCTGCTCAACGCCGGCGTGCTGCTGGCCGACTGGACCGCGGAGGACGCGGCGGTCGCGGGCTTCGTGTTCAACGTGCTGCTGATCGCGCGGGCGCCGCTGCAGCTGTTCCAGGCGATCCAGGGCTCGCTGCTGCCGCACCTGGCGGGGCTGGAGGCGCGCGCGGGGCAGGCGGAGTTCGCGCACGCGATCCGGATCACGCTGCTGGCCATCGCCGGCTTCGCGAGCGCGGTCGCGCTCGGCCTGGCGGTGCTGGGGCCGTGGGCGATGGACGTGCTGTTCGACGACGCCTTCACCTACGGCCGCTGGGGGCTCGCGCTGGTGGCGCTCGCCATGGGCGCGCACCTGGCGGCGGGGACGCTCAACCAGGCGGCGCTGGCGCGCGATCACGCCGGCCTGGCGGCCGCGTGCTGGCTCGTGAGCGCGGCAGCCTTCGTGATCTTCATGGTCAGCCCGCTCGTCGGCGACGAGCTGCTGCGGGTGCAGGTCGGCTACTTCGGGGCGGCGGCGCTGCTGTGCGCGCTGCTCGGCGTGCTGTACCGGGCTACGACTTCCGCCGGGCCACGTACGACTGACCCCGCTTGACCGTCTTGGTCTTCTTCTTCACGAGGTCGCGCACCGTCACCGAGCCGCGGCGCACCGTGATCTTCGTGCGGTCGCAGCGGTCCTCGGTCAGCCACTGCGTGCCCCGCACGGTCGCCGCCGCGTTGCGGCCGCGCGTGCGGAAGCGGCCCTTGCCGTCGCCCCACAGGCGGCGCACCTTCTTGCCCTTGGCCGAGCTGCGCGCCTTCTTGCCGCTCGGGCAGGCGAGCTTGGCGCTGAGCTTGAGCTGGGTGATCGGCTTCGAGCCCTTCGTCTGCGTGACGACGAACGCGCCCTTGTAGAAGTCGGCGGTCTGGACGGCGCCGCCCGCGCCGGCCGCCGCGGTCAGCCGCACGCGGCCCTTCGTCGCGTCGACCTCGCTGCCCAGCGGGATCGCCTCGTTCGCGCCCAGCGTCCGGAACTTGCCGTTCTTGAGCCGGATCCGCACCGTGCCGGTGCCGACCTTGCCCGCCACCACCGTCTTGCCCTGCACCGGGACCGGGCTCTGCGCCGTCCCCGGCTGGACCGGCGGCTGCGGCTGCGTCGGGAGCGTCGGCGGCTGGGTGGGCGGGAACGGCGTCGGATCGCAGGCGTGCCGATCCCGTCGGCGTCGGCGTCGGCCTGGTCGGCGTTCGCGATCCCCGGACAGTTGTCCTCGTCGTTGATGACCCCGTCCAGGTCGCTGTCGGCGCTGCCGTTGCACGCGTCGCCGAATCCGTTGCCGTCCGCGTCGGCCTGGCCGGCGTTGGCCACGGTCGGGCAGTTGTCGGCCTCGTCGAGGACGGTGTCGGCGTCGCTGTCGACGTCGGCCGGGATCAGGCTCAGGACACCGGCGCGGAAGCAGTTGCCGGGCCGGCTGAGCGTGAACGTGTTCGTGGTCTCGGTGCCCAGGCCGTCGAGCGAGACGAGGGTCGCCTGGGTCGGGACCGGCATCCACGCCGGGGCCGTAGTAGCAGACCCGGTAGCCGAACGACCGGATGGACAGGACCTGGTTGTCGGTGAAGGTCTCGGGGCCGCCGCTGTCGGTGACGTCGGCCGAGAGCAGGGCCTCGGGGATGGCGTCCGCGTCGCCGTAGAACGCGACGTTGCCCGCCGCGTCATAGACGTAGAGGTCGAGGTCGTTCGCCTTGTTCCAGGTGACGCGGGCGCGCTCCGTCTGCGCGCTCGCCGCCGGAGCGGCGATCAGGAGCCCCGCCAGCAGCGCGAGCAGGGCGAGGCCGCCGCGCCTCACTTCTTCCTGCGCGCGGCCACCCGATCGCGAGCCACGTACGACTGCCCCCGCTTGACCGTCTTGTTCTTCTTCTTCACGAGGTCACGCACAGTAACGGTGCCGCGGCGGACGCTGATCTTCGTGCGGTCGCAGCGATCCTCGGTCAGCCACTGCGTCCCCCGCACCGTCGCGGCCGCGTTGCGCCCGCGCGTCCGGAAGCGGCCCTTGCCGTCGCCCCACAGGCGCCGCACCTTCTTGCCCTTGGCCGAGCTCCGCGCCTTCTTGCCGCTCCCGCACGCCAGCTTGCCGGTCAGCTTCAGCTGGGTGATCGGCTTCGAGCCCTTCGTCTGCGTCACGACGAACGCGCCCTTGTAGAAGTCGGCGGTCTGGACGGCGCCGCCCGCGCCGGCCGCCGCGGTCAGCCGCACGCGGCCCTTCGTCGCGTCGACCTCGCTGCCCAGCGGGATCGCCTCGTTGGCGCCCAGCGTGCGGAACTTGCCGTCGCGAGCCGGATCCGCACCGTGCCGGTGCCGACCTTGCCGGCCACCACCGTCTGGCCCTGCACGGGCACCGGGCTCTGCGCCGTCTGGCCCTGCGTCTGCTGCGCGGGCGGCGGCGGAGCGTCGCAGGCGTCGCCGGCGCCGTCGCCGTCAGCATCCGCCTGGCTCGCGTTGGAGACCGCCGGGCAGTTGTCGCTGAGGTCCGGGACCCCGTCGTCGTCCACGTCCGACGGCGCCGTGCTGGTGCTGGTGAACGTCCGCGTCACGCTGGCGCCGAGGTTGCCGGCCGCATCCGTCTGGTGGGCGTGCACCGTGTAGGTGCCGGCCGGGAGGCCGGAGGTCCCGGCCTGCCACGTCGCGCCGCTACGGAAGGCGTTCACGATGCGGATCGGGGTGGTCGAGCCCTGGGGATAGATCTGGACCGTCACGTTCGTCGAGTCGGTCGCCACGCTGCCGGCCTGGCCGCTGAGCACGGGGCCCTGCGTGGTGCTGCTCCCGGCCGGCACGGGGTTCAGGGTCACGGTGGGGTCGATGCGGTCGATCGCGGGCGCGCAGGTGCCCGCCGGGACGGTGAGGAACTGGAGGTTGTTGACGAACGCCGCCGCGTCGACGATCTCGTCGCCGGCGTCGAACACGACGAGGCTGAGCGTGTGCGCGCCGGGGGTGACCGGGATGCGGGCGCTGAGGATCCCCGTCGCGCCGCCGTAGGCGGTATCGACGGCGTTCGCGGCCGTCATGTTGGCGCGCGAGCTGGGGATGGTGCCGTTCTCGTCGAACGCGAAGTTCGACGCCGCGGCGATGTCGCCCTGCGGGTCGACGGTGAACGCCGTGCTGTCGAGCAGGGCGAGGAAGCCGTCGTTGAAGAAGTCGCTGCTGAAGTCCTCGGACAGGAAGCGGAAGTCGACGCTCATGCAGTTGACGCTGCCGGCCGGCACGGTGAACGCGAGCCTGAGCATCGAGGTGTCGTAGGCGTTGCCCGGCGCGCCGGCGTACCCGTGGGCCGGGGTGCCGTCGAGGCCGACGCTGGCGCTCCCGCCGGCGTCGTCCGCAACGGCGGCGTCGCCGGTGGTGAGGATCGCGAACGTGCCGCCCGCGGAGGGGAAGCCGCCCAGGGCAGTGTCGCCGACGCCGTGGGGCGCGCCGACCGACGGCAGCTCGACGAAGCTCGCGGTCGTTCCAGGGTCAGCATCCATCGCGGCCGCGAGGGTCGCTGGGTCGTTCGTGGGGATGATGGCGGCGCTCGCCGTAGCCGGCAGGACGAGGCAGGTGAGCCCGCAGATCAAGGCTCCGGCGATCCGTCGCATCGTGCGACGCTATCCCGCTCCCGCTCCGGAAGGCAACTTTTCGGCTTGATTCCTCGACGAAGGTACGGCCTCGGGCGGGGATTGCGACGGGTCGGCGGGTGCGCCCCGCGCCCTGTCCGCGCACGAACATGACCCACCCGGCGAGGCCGCCGGCCAGCAGCGCGGGCATCAGCGGCAGGTTGTAGCGGGCCTGCGACACCACGAGCATGTGCACCGCGGTCGAGGTCAGCGCGGCGGCGAGGATGCAGGCGAGCAGGAGCGACTTGCGGCGGAACACGCCGAGCAGCAGCCCGGCGAGCGCGAGCAGGACGAGCGCGATGTGCGGCCCGCGGATCGCCCACGTCGTGTGGCGGGCGCCGCCGCGCGCGTAGCGCGACCACATCCGCTGGACCTTGTTGAGCATCATCTGCGCGTAGCCGACCGGGTCCTCGCGGACGTAGCGCGAGATGTTCTTGCGCGCCTCCAGCGCCACCGCGGCGTTGAACTCCATGTCCGGGTGGCGGTCGGCGACCACCGCGAGCACCGAGCGCGCCTCGAGGTCGAAGTCGGCGCGCCCTCGCAGCTTCGGGTTGCGCTCCTTCGCCTCCGCGCCGAGCGAGCGCTTCATCCCCACGGTCGTCCCGTTGCCCGGCAGGTAGGTGCCGACGAACAGCGCCGAGGCCGAGCCGCGCGTGACCGGGACGAGCTCGGCTGCCCGCTCCGACGCGTACGCGCTCCACGGCGCGATCGCCAGCCCCGCCCCGCCGAGGATGCACGCGCCGCACGAGCAGCCCGCGCCCCAGCGTCTGCGCGCGCCACGTCCACACCGCGACGAGCGCCGCGAGCACGAACGGCACCGGCAGCAGGTCGGCGCGCGTGAGCACGGCCGCCCCCAGCGCGAGCCCGCCGACCCCGAAGACCCACGCCTTCCCGAACCGCGCCGCGACCACGAACAGCGCGAACGCCGTGGTCAGCCAGAACGCCCCGAACGGCTCGGTCAGCTGCTCGCCGGTGGCCAGGATCAGCGGCGGGTAGAAGCCGACGAGCGCCGCCGCGGCCACCCCCGCCCACACCCCCGCGAGCAGCCACGCGATCACGAACGCGGCCAGCGTGGTCCCGAGCGAGACGATCGCCTGCAGCCAGTAGGCGGACGGGATGTCGAACGACTCGCGGCTCGCGTCGTCGGGGAACACCCCGTGCCCGGCCGCGAACAGCATCGGCCCGGCCGGCGGCCAGTGCAGGGCGTCCGACAGGCCGTTGCCGTACGTCTGCTCGTCGGCGATCCCGACCGCCAGCCGCCCGTAGGCGCGCTCGTCGGCCGACTGGTAGCTCGAGGTCGGGTGCTCGGCGCGGTAGGCGTGGAACGCGAACGAGCCCGCGAGCACCGCGAGCAGCGCCAGAACCGGGAGCCAGCTCATGCGCGTCAGCGGGACTGGAGGTACCGCAGCACCGCGAGCACGCGCCGGTGGTCCTCGGCGGCGGGCGTGAGGTCGAGCTTCGTGAAGATCGAGGTCACGTGCTTCTCGACGGCGCGCTCGGTGACGACGAGCTCGCCGGCGATCGCCGCGTTCGAGCGGCCCTCGGCCATCAGCCCCAGCACCTCGCGCTCGCGCGGGGTCAGCGCCTCGAGCGGGTCCTCGCGGCGGCGGCGGCCGAGCAGCAGCGCCACCACCTCGGGGTCGAGCGCGGAGCCGCCGCCGGCGACGCGGCGCACCGCATCGGTGAAGGTGTCGATGTCGGCGACGCGGTCCTTGAGCAGGTAGCCGGTGCGCTCGGTGGACTCCGACAGCAGGTCGAGCGCGTAGGCCTCCTCGACGTACTGGGAGAGCACGAGCACGCCGACGGTCGGGTGATCGGCGCGGATCTGGTGGGCGGCGCGAAGGCCCTCGTCGGTGTGCGAGGGCGGCATGCGGACGTCGACCACGGCGACGTCAGGGCGGTGGGCGCCGACCTTGCGCAGGAGGTCCTCGGCGTCACCGGACTGACCTGCCACCTCGAAGCCCGACTCCTCCAACAGCCGCGCGAGACCCTCGCGCAGCAGCACGGAGTCATCGGCCAGCACGACGCGCAGCGGCTCGCTCATGGGCGAGAGACTATCCGGGCCTACAGCAGCTCGTAGATCCGGGCGCCGGACAGCTCGGCCTTGGGCACGAACCCGCGGGCGCCCGAGCGGGCGACGAGCGGCCCGAAGTCGGAGGAATCGCGGCTCGAGACGAGCACGATGTCGGGCCCGTTTCCGTTCCTGAGCTTGGCCGCGACGTCGAAGCCGTCGATGTCCGGGAGCTGGACGTCGAGGAGCACGAGATCGGGGTGCAGGCGCTTGGCCTCGGCAATTCCCGACGTGCCGTCAGCAGCCTCGCCGATGACGTCGAACCCCTCGGCCTCGAGCAGCACTCGGGCGCTCGCACGGAAGGAGGGGTGGTCGTCGACGATGAGGACGGTCAGCGCCATCGCGTCGCCATTGTGAACGCGGACAACACAGTCAGCTATACGGCTGGCTACACCCCCGCCGCTTCCGCGATCTCGCGGTACGCGGCGGCTGGATCGGCGGCTCCGAACAGCGCGGAGCCGGCCACGAACACGGTCGCGCCGGCCTCGGCGCACGGCCCGGCGGTGGAGGTGTCGATGCCCCCGTCGACCTCGAGCGCGGGGCCGGCGCCGATCAGGGCGCGCAGGCGCTCGATCTTGCCGATCGAGGCCGGGATGAAGGGCTGGCCGCCCCACCCCGGGTTGACGGTCATGCACAGCGCGAGGTCCAGGTCGGCGGCGATCTCGGCCAGCACGCGCACCGGCGTGGCGGGGCAGATCGCCACCCCCGCCGTGCAGCCCGCGTCCTTGATGGCGCCGATCGCGTAGTGCACGTGCGGGGTCGCCTCGGCGTGGAAGGTGATGTTGTCGGCCCCGGCCTTGGCGAACTCGGCGAGCTGGCGCTCCGGGTGCTCGATCATCAGGTGGACGTCGACGAGCGCGCCGGCGTCGTGGATGCGGTCGGCGAGCGCGGAGACGACCAGCGGGCCCATGGTGATCGGCGGGACGAAGTGGCCGTCCATGATGTCGACGTGGATCACGCTCGCGCCGGCCTCGAGCACCTCGCCCACCTGCGCGCCGAGCCGGTCGAAGTCCGCGGCGAGGATCGAGGGGGCGACTCCGCTGAGCATCAGATGGGCTGGAGCATCGAGCTGCCGCAGTTGTTGCAGGCGTAGAGCGCGGTGTCGGACATGCGGACGATGGTGGAGTGCTCCCCGCAGTCGGGGCACACCGAACTCAGCTCGAAGCGGGTGAGGCAGTTCACGCAGCGGTAGCGGCCGGGCAGGTTGGTGGGTCGCAGCCACGGCTCATGGCAGGCCGGACAGACCGGCCCCAGGTCCACCTCGGGCTCGGTCACCGAGCTGGCCGCCTCCGGAGCCGTGCGATGAAGAAGCCCTCGGTGCCGTCGCGGTGCGGCAGGGTCTGCAGGTACGAGGGCACGGACGGATGCTGCCAGACGGGCACCTCCCGGCGCAGGTCGTCGGCCTCGAAGTCCGGGCGATCCGCCAGGAAGGCGGCGATCACGTGCTCGTTCTCGGCGGGCGAGATCGTGCAGGTCGAGTAGACGAGGGTGCCGCCGGGGGCGAGCGCGTCGGCGCCGGCGCGCAGGATCGCGGCCTGCGTGCGGGCGAGCCGCTCGGGCTGGTCGGCGGTCTTGCGCCAGCGGGCGTCTGGGCGGCTGGCGAGGGTGCCGAGGTCGGAGCAGGGCGGGTCGACGAGGACGCGGTCGAAGCGGCCGTCGACCGGCTGGGCGGCATCGGCGACGCGGACGCTGATGCACGTGGCGCCCATGCGGCGGGCGGTCCGCCCGAGCGCGTCGGCGCGCCCCTTGTGGCGCTCGACGGCGACGACCTCGCCCTCGTTCCCCATCAGCGCGGCGAGGTGGGTGGTCTTGCCGCCGGGGGCGGCGCACAGATCGAGCACCCGCTCACGCGCACGAGGCGCGAGCACACGCGCCACGGCCATCGCGGCGCGCGACTGGGGCATGAAGAGCCCTGCGCGCCATTCGCCGGCCCCGTGGGCGTCGTACGGCTCGTCGAGGATCAGGGCCTCGGGGAGCGCGTCGACGGGGCGCGTGGCGACCGGGAGGCGCGCGGCGAGCTCGGCCGCGTCGATGCGGAGCGTGTTCGCGCGCAGGACCGCCTCGGCGGGCTCGTTGTCGGCGGCCATCAGCTGCCGTGCCGTGTCGCGGCCGAAGCTGTCCCACCACAGCTGCGCGATCCACTCGGGGTGCGAGAGGCGCAGGGCGGCCTGCTGCGGCGTGTCGTCGGGGAGCGCGCCGACGAGCGCCTCCGCCTCGCGGGCAGCGCGGCGCAGGACGGCGTTGACGAGCCCGGCGCCGCCGCGCGAGTCGCGCTTCGCGAGCTCGACCGACTCCGCGACCGCCGCGTGGTCGGGCACGCGGTCGAGGTAGACAAGCTGGAAGACGCCGAGGCGCAAGGCCGCGACGACGGCGGGTTCGAGGCGCTCGAGCGGCCGCCCGCTGAGGGTCTCGATGACGTGGTCCAGCGTGGCTTTCCGCTGGACGGCGCCGTATGCGAGGCGGGTCGCGAGGCCCAGGTCGCGGGCGTCGAGATGCAGGCGCTCGGCCTCGCCGCGGAGGGCCCGATCGGCCCAAGCGGCGTCCTCGAAAACCCGCCGCAGGACGTTGTAAGCGGCGCGGCGGGCGGGAGATGTCATCGAACGGACGTCCAGATCGACAATTCGGGCTCAAGTCCGGTCGCCCGCATGCCGACAAGGTCGGTGATGGGGCACTCTCGCAGGTCAGCTGATCACTCCTCTCGCGCGCGTGGCACGGCTGCGCGGCGGTCCGATCTGCGCTTCGCCTCGATGATCTCGGCGGGCATGATCGCCACGGTCGTGACGATCGGCGTCCTGCTCGCCCCGGTGCTCGCCTGGAACGACGACGTCACCCGGAACGCCGCCGAGCGCGACCAGACGGTCCGCCTCAGCGACGTCCCCGCCACGGCGATGGCCGTCACGCCCGAGTCCTTCGCCGCCGACCGCCCCGGCCACCGTGGCGCGGCCATCGTCCGCGAGTCGCCGGGCGGCAGCGGCCAGCCCGTCGCCGGCACCGCGCCGGCCACCGTCGGCACCGGCCTCAACGTCGGCGTTCGCAAGGTGAGCAACCCGCAGCGCACGCTTCCGCTGGCCAACGCCAGCGACGACAGCGACGGCGACGGCATGCCCGACCGGTGGGAGCGCGCCAACGGCCTCGACCCGAACGACGCCGCCGACGCCACCCAGGACAGCGACGGCGACGGCCTCGACAACCTCACCGAGCTCCGCACCCGCACCCTCCCCCGCGCCGTCGACAGCGACCGCAACGGCGTCGCCGACGGCGACGAGGACAGCGACAGCGACGGCCTCAGGAACAAGGTCGAGATCGCCGCCGGCGCCGACCCGGCCGACGCCGACTCCAACCACGACGGCATCACCGACGGCAACGACGACGCCGACGGCGACGGCGCCAGCAACATCGTCGAGCAGGCGGCCGGCACCGACCCCGGATCCGGCTCCGACGTGCCCCCGGTCGTCAACGCCGACGACCCGACGCCGGGCGTCACCGATCCCGAGGACGAGCCCGACGACGGCGGCGAGACCGGCACCCCGCCGACGCCCGACACGCCCGACGTGCCCGTCGACGAGACCCCGCTCCCCACGCCCGACGTCCCGACTCCCTCCGACGACAACCCCGACCAGCCGTCCGAGCAGGATGCCGGCGGCTCGGGCAACGAGCAGACCAGCGACGACGGCGGCTCCGGCCACGAGCAGAGCGGCGACGACGACGACCAGGGCAACGACCAGCCCGGCAACGACGACTCCGACGACGACTGCGACCCGGGGCCCGCGCCGAAGCCGGCCGCCGACGACGGCGACGACGACGAGTCCGGCGACGACGGCTCCGGCGGCGACCAGGACGAGGCGCCGGCTCCGAAGCCGGCCGACGCCGGCGTGAGCGACGACTCCTCCGGCCGCGGCCCTGCCGCGCCGGCTCCGGTCGCCGAGACCGCGCCCGCCGCCCCCGCGCCGGTTGCCGACGCCGCGCCTGCCGCGCCCGCGCCGGCGGCCGAGATCGCGCCCGCCGCTCCGCCCGCCTAGTTCGCTCCTCGACCGGCTTTCTCAGCCGTCGCCCACGCGGTCGTACGCGGTCCGGAGATCGCGCTCGATCGCGGTCCCCATCAGGCGCTCGTCGAGCGCCGGCAGGTGCTCCTTGAGCCGCGCGTCGCCGGTCAGCGCCGCGAGCCGGACCGTCGCCTGCGTCAGCGCGTAGCGCTTCCAGATCGTGTCGGCCGCGTTGCCGCCGTCGTCGTGCGGGCCGACCTCGCCGAGCAGGTCGAGCACCGCGTCGAGCGCGCGCGTGTCACCGCGCAGCGCCAGGCCGTGGACGGCCTCGATGCGCGTGCTGTCGTCGCTGTCGCCCAGCCGCGCGGCCAGCGCGTCGCGCAGCGTCGGCGTGTCCTCCGGCGACAGCGTCCCCAGCGCGAACGTCGCCCAGTCGCGGATGGCGGGCTCGGGGTCGCTGGTCAGCTCGACCAGCGCCTCGAACACGCGCTCGTCGTCGCGGCCCGCCAGTGCGTCGGCGGCGCCCTCGCGCACCTGCGCGTCGGCGTGCCGCCGCAGCCGCAGCAGCGTCTCGATCCCGTACGGAGCGCCGAGGTTGCCGAACGCGCTCGCGATCGTCGCGAGCACCGAGGGATCGTGCTCCGCCTCGGCGTGCTGCTCGAGCAGCGCCGCGCTGCGCTCCGGGAACGTCCGCTCCGGGATCCCGAGCTGCCCGAGCACGTAGGCGCCGACCGCCCGCGCGCGCGGCTCGTCGCTCGCCAGCAGCGAGTGCGCGGCCTCGAGCACGTCCTCGTCCCCGCGCCAGGTCAGCGCCGCCAGGTACGGCGGCCACTCCGCCTCGGAGTCCCACTCGCGCACGGCGGCCTGCACGAGCTCGTCGAGCGACCGGCCCGGGAGCCGCGGGTCGAGCCAGAAGTCGGTCAGCGCAGGGTCAGGGCGCCCGCGCAACCAGTCGGCCGCCGCCATCGGCCGCCCGCCCGGGGGCTGGATCACGGTCAGCTCGAGCGCCCCGCCGTTGCAGTCGAGCAGCAGCCGGTCGCCGTCGGTCCGCAGCCGTCCGCCGGCCGGCGCCAGGGTGTCGCCGTCGACCACCGCCTCGATCACGCCGAGGAACGCCCCGTCGGGCAGCGGTAGCCGCGCCCCGATGTGCGGCCGCAGCGCCCGCACCACCCGCTCGACCTCCTCCGGTGACCGGGTCGGATCGAGCGCCCGGTCGCGGGCCTCGATCTTGTGCGCGTAGGTCACCCCCACCTCGTCCTGCTCCACGAACTCCGGCCGCTCGTCCAGCGCCCGCACCAGCGTCTCGCCGCCGACGGAGCTCAACCGAGCCGCGAGCGAGCCATAGTCGTCGTCAGGCGCGATCGCCTCCCGCTCGATCAGGCAGACGGGCCCGGAGTCCCAGCCCGCCGTGAGCCGCATGATCGCGACGCCGGTCTCCTCGTCGCCGGCCATGATCGCCCGCTCGACCGGCGCCGCACCCCGCCAGCGCGGCAGCAGCGAGGGGTGCACGTTGATCAGCTCGTAGTCCGAGAGCAAGGGCTCCTTGATCAGCGCCCCGAACGCGCACACCACGAGCGCGTCCGGCCCGGCCGCCGCGATCGCCTCGAGCGCGTCGGGCGCGTGGACGTCGGGGGGTTGGATGACGTCGATGCCCAGCGCCACTGCGGCCTCCGCCACCGGCGGCGGGCCGACCTTCTGCCCGCGCCCGCGCCGGGAGTCGGGGCGCGTGACGACGAGCGCGGGGCGGTGATCGCTCGCCGCCAGGCGCTCGAGCACGACCGCGGCGAAGTCCGACGTGCCGAGGTAGACCGTCCGCATCCCAGGCCCGCCGGCGCTCGCTCAGGCCACGCCGAGCGGCGCGGCCCTCGCCTCCTCGCGAAGGGTGCGCATCGCCTGCTTGCGCTGGTCGCGCGACGCGCGGTCCAGGATCAGCACGCCGTCGAGGTGGTCCATCTCGTGCTGCAGCACCCGCGCCTCGAGCCCGGACGCCTCGATGAGGATCGGCTCGCCGTGCTCGTCCTGCGCGCGGACGCGCACGTGGATCGGCCGGTCGACGTCGACGAGCACGCTCGGCAGCGACAGGCAGCCCTCCTCGAGCGCCTCCTTGTCGTCGCTGGCCCACTCGAGCACAGGGTTCACGACCGCGGCGACCGGCCCGTCGGGGTCGACGCGGTAGACCAGCACGCGGTGCATGACGCCGAGCTGCGTGGCCGCCAGGCCGATGCCGAGCGCGTCGTGCATCAGCTGGCCCATCCGCCGGACCTCCTCGACCAGCGCGTCGTCGAAGCGCTGGACCTCGAGCGCACGACTCTTGAGCGACGGATCCCCGTACTTGCGCACGAGCCGCAGCGCGGCATCGCGCCGCGCGCGCGTCTCGGGATCGAGCCCCGCGTAGCGGTCCTCGGACTCGGGCTCGACCTCGACGGGAGGGACGGGATCCTCGTGGGCCATCGCGTTCAAGTCTATTGCGGGTCGACGTCGACGGAGAAGGCCACATCCCGCAGCGAGCGGTCGCGCGCCGCCCCTTCGACCGCCCGAGCGACGGCGCCGATCGCGGCCTCCCGCGCCGTCGTCTTGACCACGACCTGGAAGCGCTCGCGCCCGCGCAGGCGGAACAGCGGCGCGGGCCCCAGGACGTCGGTCTCGGCCACCGCCACGCCGGCGGCCACCTGGCCGGCGGCGGCGCGCGCCGCGCGCGCATCCGCGGCCAGGCACACGACGCGGATCAGGTCCGAGAACGGCGGGTAGCGCAGCGCGGCCCGCCGCGCCAGCTCGCCGGCCACGAAGCCGGCGGTGTCGTGCCGCGAGGCCGCCTCGATGGCCGGCGCGTCGGGCGCCGTCGTCTGCACGAGCACGTGCCCGCCGCGCGGCCCCCGCCCGGCGCGGCCGGCGAGCTGGGCGATCAGCGCGAACGTCCGCTCCTCGGCGCGGAAGTCCGGGAAGCGCAGGGTGGAGTCGGCGTCGAGCACCACGCCGAGTGTCACGTCGGGGAAGTCGTGGCCCTTGGCCACCATCTGCGTGCCCAGCAGCAGCCCTGCCGGCGCGGCGTCGAAGCGCGAGAGCAGGCGCGGCACCGCGTCCTTCGTCCCGGCCGTGTCGGCGTCGAGCCGGAACACCGGCACGTCGAGCGCCTCGCTGAGCTCCGCCTCCACCCGCTCGGTCCCCGCTCCGTAGCGGGCGACCGACAGCGAGCCGCAGGCGTCGCAGCGGTCGGGCACGCGCTCGCGGTGGCCGCAGTGGTGGCAGGTGATGGCGTTCTGCGAGCGATGCAGCACGAGCGCGACGTCGCACTGCGGGCACTCCCACACCTTCCCGCACGAGCGGCAGGTGAGGAAGTTCGACCAGCCGCGGCGGTTGAGCAGCACGATCGCCTTGCGCGCCTCGCCCAGCGCCCGCCGCGTGTCCGGGTGCAGCGGATGCGACGAGCCGCGCATGTCGAGCACCCGCACGGGCGGCAGCGGGCGGCCGTCCGCGCGCTCGCGCAGCTCGAGCCGCGGCAGCGCCTGCCACGTCTCCGGCCGCGGCGTCGCCGAGCCCACCAGCAGCGCCGCGCCCGCCCGCTCCGCGCGCCAGGCCGCCACGCGCCGCGCGTCGTAGCGCGGGTCGCCCTCGTGCTTGTAGGAGCTGTCGTGCTCCTCGTCGACCACGACGAGGCCCAGCCGCGCGACGGGAGCGAACACCGCCGAGCGCGGCCCGACCGCGACCCGCGCCTCGCCCGAGCGCAGCCGCCGCCACTCGTCGTAGCGCTCGCCCTCGCCCAGCGCCGAGTGCAGCAGCGCGACGGTGTCGCCGAAGCGCGCCTGGAAGCGCCCGACGGTCTGCGGCGTCAGCGCGATCTCCGGCACCAGCACGATCACGCCCTGCCCGCGCTCGAGCGCGCGGGCCGCCGCCCGCAGGTAGACCTCGGTCTTGCCCGACCCGGTGACGCCGTACAGGAGGTGCTCGCCGCCGCGCTCGACCTCCGCCAGCGCTGCCGCCTGCTCGTCCGTGAGCTCCACCACCCGGTCGGCCGGCGGCGTGGTCAGCGGCTCGCGCCGCTCAGCTCGCGCCTCCACGGCCACCAGCCCGCGCTTCTCGAGCCGCCGCAGCGAGCCGAGGTCCTCGCCCGCCGGGCCCGGCAGCCGCTCCAGGAGGGCCCGCTGGAGCGGGGTCAGCCGCTCGCCGTCGAGCGGCACGTCCGTCCGCGACGCCCACAGCCGCACCCGCGGCTTGCCCGCCGGCGGCAGCACCAGCGACAGCGCCCGCGCCGGCGTCGAGGCGTACTCCGCCGCCATCCACAGCGCCAGCTCGACGAGGTCCTCCGGCACCGAGTCCTCACGCACCGCGCTCGGCGCCACGAGCCGCTCGGCGGGCAGCTCGCTCGCCTCCGCGAGCCCGACGACCACGCCGTCGAGCTTCTGATGCCCGAACGGCACGCGTACGACGGAGCCGACCGCCACCGGCGCCTCCGGCAGCGCGTAATCGAACGGCCCGCTCAGCCGGCGCGTGGTGGTCAGGGGCTCGACCCGGGCGATCACGCCGCTGACGCTATTAGCCTCACCCGTCGTGAACCGCGTCCTGCTCGGCGACAACCTGGAGCTGATGCGGGCCGAGCCGGACGAGAGCGTCCAGCTCGCCTACCTCGACCCGCCGTTCAACACGGGCCGCGACCAGACCCGCCGCACGCTCGCGACCACCGCCGCGACCAACGGCGGCGGCGATCGCACCGGCTTCGGCGGCCGCCGCTACACGACCGAGCTGCTCGAGCAGTCCTCCTACCGCGACGCCTTCGACGACTACCTCGGCTTCCTCGAGCCGCGGCTGCGCGAGGTCCGCCGCCTGCTCCACCCCACCGGGACGCTCTACTTCCACATCGACTGGCGCGAGGCCCACTACTGCAAGCTGCTGCTCGACGAGCTGTTCGGCCGCGAGTGCTTCCTGAACGAGTTGATCTGGGCCTACGACTACGGCGCCAAGCCACGCCGCCGCTGGCCGCCGAAGCACGACACGATCCTCGTCTACGTCAAGCACCCGCGCGACTACTGGTTCGACTCCGAGGCGGTCGACCGCGAGCCGTACATGGCGCCCGGGCTCGTCACCCCGGAGAAGGCGGAGCGCGGCAAGCGCCCGACCGACGTCATCTGGCACACCATCGTCTCCCCCACCGGGCGCGAGAAGACGGGCTATCCCACGCAGAAGCCGCAGGGCCTGCTGCGCCGGTTCGTCCAGGCCTCGAGTCGCCCTGACGACATCTGCATGGACCCGTTCGCGGGCTCCGGAACGCTCGGCGCGGTGGCGGCGAGTCTCGGCCGCCGTTACCTGCTCATGGATTCGAGCGCGCAAGCGGTCACGGTTGCGACCAAACGCCTGCACCTGGCCTGAGATTCAGGGCTACGCTCCGCCTCGGTGCAGCCCTGGTACGACAAGGATCGCTTCCGCCTCGCCGGCGTCGCGCTGCTCGTCGGCGTCGCCCTCGGCGGGCTGGTGACGGTGGCGCTCGGCTACAACGAGGCGCCGCCCGCCGCGATCCCTGAGCGCTCCGACGCCGCCACGCCCGCCCCGACCGCGCCGCCGCCGCGCCCCGGGCCGCATCGTCCCCCGGGGCCCCCGGGCGGGGACGAGACGATTGACGACGGTTAGGGCGCGCGGCCCCGGCCGCGTCAACCTGATCGGCGAGCACACCGACTACAACGGCGGGCTCGCGCTGCCGTTCGCGATCGACCGCGGCGTCACGGTGACCGCCACCCGGCTCGACGGCGACCGCATCGAGGCCGAGGCGCGCGACCTCGGCGAGCGCGACGAGTTCGCGCTCGCCGCGCCCGAGCCGGCGGACGGCTGGCGCGCGTTCGTGCGCGGCGCGGTCGCGGAGCTCGGCGCCGCCGGCATCGAGCTCGTCCCCGCGCGCCTGAGCTTCGAGGGCGACGTCCCCCAGGGCTCCGGCCTCTCCTCGTCCGCCGCGCTCGAGACCGCGCTCTGCCTCGCCCTGCTCGGCGTCGCCGGCGCGCCGGAGCCCGACCGGATCGAGCTGGCGAAGCTGTGCTCGCGGGTCGAGAACGACTGGGTGGGAGCCGAGACCGGGCTGCTCGACCAGCTCGCCTCGCTGCTCGGCGCCGAGGGCGAGGCGCTGCGGATCGACTTCGCGACGCTCGCGGTCGAGCGCGTCCCGCTCGACCTGGGCGGCTGGCAGCTCGTGACCGCCGACTCCGGCGCCACCCACTCGCACGCCGAGTCGGGCTACAACGAGCGCCGCAGCGAGTGCGAGGCCGCCGCGGGCGAGCTGGGCGTCGAGCACCTCAGCGCCGCCGACCCGGAGGCGGCCGAGCGGCTGCCCGACCCGCTGCGCCGCCGCGCTCGTCACGTCCTGTCCGAGAACCACCGCGTCGACGCGGCGATCGAGGCGCTGCGCGCCGGCGACCTGGCCGGGGTCGCGCGCCTGCTCGACGCCTCGCACGCGAGCCTCCGAGACGACTACGAAGCGTCGGTGCCCGAGGTGGAGGCGACCGTCGACCGGCTCAAGCAGGCCGGCGCCGCGGGCGCGCGGATGATGGGCGGCGGCTTCGGCGGCGCGGTGCTCGCGCTGCTACCCGTCGGCTGCCCGCGACCCGACGGAGCTGTCGTCGTCGCCCCCGGACCCGCCGCCCGACTCCTCGTCTGAGTCCACCTCCGCCGACAGCGGTCGCAGCAGCGCCCAGGCGATGAACAGCAACCCGACGGCCAGCATCGCCAGCCCGGCGTACAGGTTCACGTTGACGCCGGCGGACTTCTCGATCGACGCGTCGGACTCGCCGAGCCCGAGCACGGTGAGGATCACGCCGTAGATCACGAACAGGCCGCCGATGATGCGCCGCAGGTCGAACAGGTTGGCCGCCTTCGCGGCGCGGTCGGCGTCGATCTCGGCTTGCTCGCTCTGCTGGATGTGGGGATCTTCGGCCACGTTCGGTCTCCTACAAGAAGGGGATGCTCACGAGGACGGTCAGGCCGAGCGCGCCGACGGCGAGCAGCCACGGCTGGCGGTACCAGGCCTGGTCCTCCTTCGACAGGGCCTCTTCCTCGTTGGCCATGCCGTGGACGAGCCCCTGCAGCTCCTCGATCGGCTTCGGCTGGGTGAAGAGCGACACGACGACGCTGACGACCGCGTCGGCGACGAAGGCCGCGATGGCGCCCCAGAACGCGGCGGCCTGCGCGGACCCGAGGTCGATCAGATCCCAGCTGTTCCCGTAGTGCGCCGCCGCGGCGCCGACGGTGCCCGCGACGAGGCCCCAGAGGCCCGCCCACGGCGTCATCCGCTTCCAGAACATGCCGATGATGAACGTCGCGAACAACGGCGCGTTGAAGAAGCTGAACAACAGCTGGATGTAATCCATGATGTTGTCGTAGCCCGAGGCGATCAGGGCCGTGCCGATGCCCACGACGATGCCCGAGACCGTCGCGATGCGGCCGAAGCGGATGTAGTACTCGTCGCTCTTGCCGGACTTGACGTACGGCTCCCACAGGTCGTAGGTCACGACCGTGTTGAAGGCCGACACGTTGGCCGCCACGCCGGCCATGAACGCCGCCAGCAGGCCGACCAGCGCGACGCCGAGCATGCCGTTGGGCAGGTACTCGTTCATCAGCAGCGGGATCGCGTTGTTGTACTGCTTGTCGGGATCGTCGCCGCCGAGGCCCGGGATCACCGCCAGCGCGACGAGCCCGGGGATGATCGTGATCGCCGGGATGAAGATCTTCGGGTAGGCGCCGATCAGCGGCGTGCGGCGGGCGGCGCTCAGGCTCTTGGCCGACAGCGCGCGCTGGACCTCGGCGAAGTTCGTCGTCCAGTAGCCGAACGAGAGCACGAAGCCGAGGCCGAACACGATCGGCACCCACGAGGCGCCGAGCGGGTTGTCGACGTTGCCGGGCGCGGTCCCCTTCCACGAGTTGAACAGCTCGTCCTCGGAGTTGACCTTCATCACGGCCTCCTTGAGGCCGTCCCAGCCGCCGACGTCGTGCAGGCCGATCAGCGTCAGCGGGATCAGCGCGGCGAGGATCACGAAGAACTGCAGCACCTCGTTGTAGATCGCCGAGGAGAGGCCGCCGAGCGTGATGTAGACGAGCACCACGGCCGCGGCGACGACGATGCCGAGCAGGATCGGCCAGCCGAGCATCAGCTTCAGCACGAGCGCGAGCGCGTACAGGTTCACGCCGGCGATCAGGACGGTCGCGAACGCGAACGTCAGCGCGTTGAAGAGGTGCGTCGGCTTGTTGAAGCGCAGGCGCAGGTACTCCGGCACCGACCGCACCTTGGAGCCGTAGTAGAAGGGCATCATCACGATGCCCAGGAAGACCATGGCGGGCACCGCGCCGACCCAGTAGTAGTGGACCGTGTAGACGCCGAACTGGGCGCCGTTGGCGGCCATGCCGAGGATCTCGAGCGCGCCCAGGTTCGCGGAGATGAACGCGAGGCCGGTGATCCACGCCGGCAGCGAGCGGCCGGACAGGAAGTAGTCGAGGCTGGTCTTGATGTAGCGCTTCGCCGCGAAGCCGATGCCGAGGACGGCGACGAAGTAGATCGCGAGGATCAGGTAGTCGACGAGGTTGGTGTCGAGGCGGATCTCCGACTGGGCGAGCAGCATGCTGCACCGCCCTTACCCGCTCAAGCCCCTTTCTCGAACACCCTCAGGCAACGCGAGCGCGCGCGCTTTCCATAAGCACGCGCGCGCTCCGGTCGGCCGGCGTCAGGCGACGCCGGCGACCTGGCCGAGACCCGCCGCCTCGCGCAGCACGTCGGCCTTGTCGGTCTTCTCCCACGTGAAGTCGTCGTCCTCGCGGCCGAAATGGCCGTAGGCGGCGGTCTTCTGGAAGATCGGCCGGTGCAGCTTGAGGTACTCGCGGAAGGCGCCGGGGCGGAGGTCGAAGTGCTCGCGGACGAGCGCATCGATCTGGGCGCGGGCGATCTTCTCGGTGCCGAACGTCTCGACCATGATCGAGACCGGGTGCGCGACGCCGATCGCGTAGGCGACCTGGACCTCGCAGCGCTCGGCCAGGCCGGCGGCGACGACGTTCTTGGCGACGTAGCGCGCCGCGTAGGCGGCCGAGCGGTCGACCTTGCTCGGGTCCTTGCCCGAGAAGGCGCCGCCGCCGTGGCGGGCCATGCCGCCGTAGGTGTCGACGATGATCTTGCGGCCGGTGAGGCCGGCGTCGCCGACCGGCCCGCCGATCACGAAGCGCCCCGTCGGGTTGACGAGGAAGTCGCGGCGCAGCTGGTCGGCGTCGTAGAGGTCGGCCGGCAGCACGGGCACGACGACGTGCTCCCACAGGTCGCCGGGGATCTGCGCCTCGACGCCCTCGCGGTGCTGCGTCGAGATCAGCAGCTTCTCGACCGCCACCGGGCGGCCGTCGCGGTAGCGGACGGAGACCTGGGTCTTGCCGTCCGGGCGCAGGTAGGGAAGGGTGCCGTCCTTGCGCACCTCGGCGAGGCGCGCGGCGAGCTTGTGCGCGAGCGAGATCGGGAGCGGCATGAGCTCCGGCGTCTCGTCGGTCGCGTAGCCGAACATCATGCCCTGGTCACCGGCCCCGGCGACGTCGAGTTGATCCTCGTCGGACGGGTCGGTGCGCGTCTCGTAGGCGTTGTCGACGCCCTGGGCGATGTCGGGCGACTGCTTGTCGATCGCGTTGATGACCGCGCAGGAGTCGGCCGAGAAGCCGAGGTCGGCGTCGGTGTAGCCGATCTGGCGGATCGTCTCGCGCGCGATCTCCTGGATGTCGACGTACGTGGTGGTGGAGATCTCGCCGGAAACGACGACGAGCCCGGTGTTGACGAGGGTCTCGCAGGCCACGCGACCGGTGGGGTCGTCGCGCATGACGGCGTCGAGGACGCCGTCGGAGATCTGGTCGGCGATCTTGTCCGGATGGCCCTCGGTGACGGACTCGGACGTGAACAGGTACTCGTTGTCGTTCAGCTGGCTCATGGGATCTCGAAGAACAGCTCCGCGGTCGTCGTGTCGTTCTCCTCGCGCTGGATCACGGCGCTGGCGGCGTGGACCGGGCGTAGATCCGCAGCGGTCAACCCGGTCTGCTCGCCGAGCGCGAGGAGCTGGCGTACGTCGAAGAAGCCTAGCGACTCGGTTCTCGGCCCCTCGTCATTCCCCCCGCCGTCGCTGCTGGCGCTCGACAAAGTCGATCACCAGCGGGATCCCTTCGAACGCGTACCGGTCACGGAGCCGATTCTCCACGAAGTAGGCGTAGTCGCGCGTCAGTCGATTGCGGTGGTTGATGTGGATCGAGAAGCGCGGCGGCCGCGTCCCGATCTGCGCCATGTAGAACAGCTTCAGACGCCGGCCCTGCTTCTGCGGCGTCTCGCGGCTCGCCACGAGGTCGCCGAGGAAGCGGTTGAGCTCGGGCGTCGGGATGCGGTGCGTCGCGCGCTCGGCCAGCGACAGCGCCTCGACCAGGATGCGGCTGATGTGGCGGCCGGTCTTGGCCGAGGTGGTCAGCACCTTCGGCCGCAGGCGCAGCTTGCGGTTGACCCGCGCGCGCTCGTGGTCGAGGTCGAAGTCGTCGCCGCTCGTCAGGTCCCACTTGTTGAGCACGAGCGCGGTCGCGCAGCCGGCCTTCATCGCCATCTCGGCGATCCGCAGGTCCTGCGAGGTCACGCCGTCGGTGGCGTCGCACACCACCAGCGCGACGTCGGCCCGCTCGGCCGCCCGCTGGGAGCGCAGCGACGTGTAGTACTCGACCGACTCGTTGACCTTCGCCGCGCGGCGGATGCCGGCGGTGTCGACGAGCAGGAGCGTGCGGCCGTCGACCTCGATCGGGGTGTCGATCGCGTCGCGCGTGGTGCCCGCGATGTCGGAGACGATCACGCGCTCGCGGCCCAGGAACGCGTTGACGAGCGAGGACTTGCCGACGTTCGGGCGCCCGATCACCGCGAGTCGGACGAGGTCCTCCTCCTCGTCGGGCTCGTCCTCGGCGGGCAGCAGCTCGACCAGGCGGTCGAGCAGGTCGCCGGTGCCGAGCCCCTGCGCGGCCGACACCGCCATCGGCTCGCCGAGCCCGAGGCCGTGGAAGTCGTGGACGAGGCCGAAGTCCTTCGGGTTGTCGATCTTGTTCGCCGCCAGCACGACCGGCAGGCCGCCCTTGCGCAGCATGTCGGCGACCTCCTCGTCGCCGGCCCGGAAGCCCGCCTTGCCGTCGACGACGAGCAGCGCGACGTCGGCGTCGGAGAGCGCCTCGCGCACCTGGTCCTGGATCGAGACGGCGAGCGGGTCGGTGTCCTCGAGGTCGACCCCGCCGGTGTCGATCAGCGTGAAGGTGCGGCCGTTCCAGTCGGTGGCGAGCTCCTTGCGGTCGCGGGTGATCCCGGAGCGCTCGTGCACGACCGCCTCGCGCGACTGCGTCAGGCGATTGACCAGCGAGGACTTGCCGACGTTCGGGAAGCCGACGACGGCGATCTTCCTCATGTCTCGAGCTCCTTGGCCTCGACCGCGAGCGTCACGATCTGCTCGACCACCTGGTCGAGCGTGAGGCCCGTGGTGTCGACCGGCACCGCGTCGGGCGCCGGCGCCAGCGGACCGACCTCGCGGCCGCGGTCGCGCGCGTCGCGCATGGTCTGCTCGCGCAGGACGACGTCGACGTCGCCGCCGAGCTCCGCCGCGCGGCGTCGCGCGCGCTCCTCGGGGTCGGCGGTGAGGAAGATCTTGACCGCGGCCTCCGGCGCGACCACCGTGCCGATGTCGCGGCCCTCGGCCACCCAGTCGCCGTCGGCGAGGATGCGCCGCTGCTGCTCGACGAGCGCCTCGCGCACGGCCGGATCGGACGACACGCGCGAGGCGGCCTCCGACACCCACGGCTCGCGGATGCGCTCGGTGACGTCCTCGCCGTCGAGCGTCACGCGGTCGCCCAGCTCGAGCCGCGCGGCGCGGGCGATCGCCGCCGCGTCGCCGTCGTCGCGGGTGCGCCACGCGACGGCTCGGTACATCGCCCCGGTGTCGAGGTAGGTGAAGCCGAGCCGCTCTGCCGCAGCCCGCGCAACACTCGATTTTCCGGCCCCTGCCGGGCCGTCGATGGCGATCACCATGGGCGAGCAGGTTAGGCGGTCTCCTGTTTACGCTGAGCGGCAGTGAGCTACGACGTCGAGGTCGCCACGTACGCCGAACCGGGCGCGATCGAGGCGCCCGACGGCGTGACCGTCGACGGGCCGGTCGCCGCCGAGCCCGACGACCTCGCCGAGCCGCTCGCCGCCGCCGTGCTCGCCCCGCGCTGGCTCATGACGGTGTCGGCCGGCAGCCGCGAGGCGGCGCGCAAGCTCGGCCGCCGGATCGCGAAGCTCAACCAGGGCGCGGCCTACGACCCGCAGGAGGACGTCGTCTTCTACCCGCGCGGGAGGCCGAAGCGGGTCGCCGCCCAGAAGCCCGAGACGACCAGCATCGTGCGGCTCGAGTGGTACGTCGCCGACGAGCGCTGGCCCGAGGCGCCGGCGGCGCTGGTGCGGACGATCGCGCGCCGCTGCCCGGAGGCGCTGCCCACCCGCTACGGCGACTTCGAGCCGCTGCAGGAGCACTACGAGGCGGAGGCGTTCGCGGCGTACGCGCGCGACCACGACACGTTCTGGTTCGCGGGCCGGCCGTCGTTCGGCGGCCACGCGTTCCGCGGGCGGATCGGCCTCGACCTCGACTGGCGCGTGCTCGACGCCGACCCGCGCTGGCGCGAGGCGACGGTCGACCTGTTCGCGGCGGCCGCGGCGGCGATCGGCGCGTTCTACGGCGAGTGCTGGGTCGAGCCCGGCTGGAGCGTGTCGCGCTCCAACCGGATCTGGATCGCCGCGGGGCGCAAGACGCGCGAGACGGCGCTCGGCCGCGACGGCTTCGAGGGGTTGCCCGCCGAGCCGGCGTGGCTGGCGTGGTTCGGCGGCGACTATCGCGAGCCGGTGACGCAGGCGCTCGACGGTCACGGCCCTGGCGCACCGGCCCGCCCGCTCCGGCGCGGCCTCCGGAGGGCGGTCGTGCCGGTCGTCGACGCGCGCCCCGAGGGCGTGCTGGTGCGGCTCGGCGAGCGCCCGCGGGCCAAGCTGCCGAAGCTGCCGCTGCCGCGCGACCTGGTCAGGCCGCGGGGCTGAGCAGGCGCTCGACGTCGGCGGTGAAGCCCGGGTAGGAGACGGCGGCCGCCTCCATCCCGACCACCTCGACGCCCTCGCGCGACGCGAGCCCGGCGACCGCGCCGAGCATCGCCAGCCGGTGGTCGCCGTGGGCCGCCATCGTGCCGCCCCGCAGCCCGCCCGTGCCGCGGACGGCGAAGCCGTCGTCGGCCGCCTCGATGTCGGCGCCGAGCCCGCGCAGGCCCTCGACCACGGTGGCGATGCGATCGGTCTCCTTGAGCCGCAGCTCGGCGGCGCCGCGCACGATCGTCTCGCCCTCGGCGAAGCAGCCGAGCAGCGCGACGAGCGGCAGCTCGTCGATGGCCAGCGGCACCTCCTCCGCCTCGACGACGGTGGCGCCGAGCGGCGAGTCGCGGACGTCGAGCTCGGCGATCGGCTCGCTGTCGGGGATGCCGTCCTGCGGATCCTCGAGCGGGCCGACGACGACCGCGCCCATCCGCTGGGCGATGCGCAGGAAGCCGACGCGCGTCCAGTTGACGCCGACGTCCTCGAGCACGAGCCGCGAGTCCGGGACGAGCATCGCCGCAGCCGCGTGGAAGGCGATCGAGGAGGGGTCGCCCGGCACGTGGATGTCGTCGACCTCGAGCTCGTCCTGCGGGTGGACGGTGACCGTCGCGCCGTCGCGCTCGACGCGCGCGCCGGCCTGGCGCAGCATCCGCTCGGTGTGGTCGCGGGTGGGCGCCGGCTCGGTGACGCTGGTGGCGCCCGAGGCGAGCAGCCCGGCGAACAGCACGCACGACTTGATCTGCGCCGAGGCGACCGGCAGCTCGTAGTCGGTCCCGGTCAGCCGCGTCCCGGCGATCGTCAGCGGCGTGAAGCGGTCCTCGCGCGCGTCGAGCCGCGCGCCCATCAGCTGCAGCGGCTTCGCGATCCGGTCGACGGGCCGGCGGCGGATCGACTCGTCGCCGTCGAGGATCCACACGCCGTCCGACTGCCCGGCGAGCCAGCCCGGCAGCAGCCGCAGCAGCGTGCCGGCGTTGCCGACGTCGATCACGCCGGTCGGCTGCGCCGCGGCGCGCAGGCCGGGGCCGCGGATGATCAGCTCGCCGTCGCGCGGCTCGACGATCGCGCCGAGCGACTGCACGGCGCGCAGCGTCGAGAGCGTGTCGGCGGCGTCGAGGTAGTTGGTGACCCGCACCGGGTCGGAGGTCATGCCGGCCAGCAGCGCGGCGCGGTGCGAGATCGACTTGTCGGGCGGCGCCTTGAGGGTGCCGCGCAGGCCGCGCTCGGCCGGCGCAAAAAATGTCATTGCCCCGCCGCCTCGAAGCCGGGCACGAGGATCGTCACGGCCGCGCCACCGTGAAGCCGAGCCCGCCGATCAGGCGCTCCGCCTCGGACGCGTCGCCCTCCCCCGCGATCCACAGCGCGATCGAGCCGGTCGTGTTGTCCGCGGCCGGGTAGAGCGCCATGTCGACGATGTTGACCGACGCGCGCCCGAGCGCGAGCGCGACCTCGGCCACCACGCCCGGCCGGTTCGGCACCGAGACGCGCAACTCGATCACCTCGCCGCCGGCGAGGTCGGCCTCGAGCAGCCGCCGCCGGTCCTCGCGCGCGGCGTCGTTCCAGCTCACCACCGCCGGCTCGTCGCGCGCGGCCAGCGCCTCGCGCACCTCGCCGAGCCGGCGCACGGTGTCGTCGATGACGGCCACCAGGGCGTCGGCGTTGCTGAGGTAGATGTCGCGCCAGATCGCGCTCGACGCGCCGGCCACGCGGGTGACGTCGCGGAAGCTCGGGCCGGTCGCGGGCAGCCGCTCCGACTCGAGCGCCTGCGCCGTCTGCGCGACGAGCACGTTGGCGAGCACGTGCGGGAGGTGCGACACGCTCGCCATCAGGCGGTCGTGCGTCTCGGCGTCGATCGCGGCGGGCCGCGCGCCGAGGTCGGCGAGCAGGCGGTAGAGCCGCTCGTAGAGCACGCCCTCGGTGCGCGAGGTCGGGGTCAGGTACCAGGTGGCGCCGTCGAACAGGCCGGCGCGCGCGTGCTCGACGCCCGCCGTCTCCGCGCCGGCCAGCGGGTGGCCGCCGATGAAGCGGTGGTCGTCGACGGCGCCGACGAGCTCGCGCTTGGTCGAGCCGACGTCGGTCACCACGCAGGCCGGGCCGGCCGCCGCGAGCGCCTCGGCGACCACGCCCGGCAGCGCGCGCACGGGCGCGGCGACGAACGCCGCCTCCGCGCCGGCCACCGCCTCCGCGGCCGAGCCGCAGGCGGTGCTGATCGCGCCGTGCTCGACGGCGCGCTCGAGCACCCCGGGCTCGGGGTCAAAGCCGCGGACCTCGGCGCCGAGCCGGTCGCGGGCGGCGAGCCCCACGGACCCGCCGACCAGGCCGACGCCGAGGACCGCGACGATCAAGCTGCGAACGGCGGAGAGCACCTTGCCCGCGACGGCGGCGGCGCGCTCGACCTGCTCGACGTAGTCGGCGAACGTGTCCGCGACGAGCGCCTGCGGGCCGTCGCAGATCGCCTCCTCGGGCTGCGGGTGCACCTCGACGATGATCCCGTCCGCGCCGACGGCGGCCGCGGCCAGCGACAGCGGCGTCACGAGGTCGCGCCGCCCGGCCGCGTGGCTCGGGTCGACGATCACGGGCAGGTGCGTGAGCTCCTTGAGCACCGGCACGGCGGTGAGGTCGAGCGTGTAGCGGTAGGCGGTCTCGAACGTGCGGATGCCGCGCTCGCACAGCAGCACGTTCGGGTTGCCCTCCTTGAGGATGTACTCCGCCGCCATCAGCAGCTCCTCGAGCGTCGCCGACGCGCCGCGCTTGAGCAGCGCCGGGCGGCCGGAGCGGCCGATCTCGGCGAGCAGCGGGTAGTTCTGCATGTTGCGGGCGCCGATCTGGATGACGTCGGCCACCTCGAGCACGGGCTCGAGGTCGCGCGCGTCCATGCACTCGGTGACGATCGGCAGGCCGGTCTCGGCCTTCGCCTCGGCGAGCAGCCGCAGGCCCTCTTGACCGAGGCCCTGGAACGCGTAGGGCGACGTGCGCGGCTTGTACGCGCCGCCGCGGAACAGCGAGCCGCCGGCCGCCTTGACGGTGCGGGCGGTGCCGAGCGTCTGGTCGCGCGACTCGACCGTGCACGGCCCGGCGATCATCGAGAAGTGCTCGCCGCCGATGCGGCGGCCGTCGATCTCGACGATGGTCGGTTCCTTCGGCCGGATCTGGGCCGAAGCGAGCTTGTACGGCTTCAGGATCGGCACGACCTGCTGGACGCCGGGGGCGCCCTCGAGGCCGAGGCGCATCACGTGCTCGCGATCGCCGATCGCGCCGATCACGGTGACCTCCTCGCCGCGCGACGGGTGGGCACGCGCGCCGACCGCCTCGATGCGGTCGATGACGGACTGGATCTCCTCCTCCGTCGCCGTCGATTTCATCACGATCATCATCTGGACTCCTCGAACTTACGCCACTGGACACTCTACGGACGGCGGGCGCTCGGCAGACCGGTCGGAGACCGGTTCGTTCACGACCGAGCGCCTAGAGAAATCGCCAGGCGGAACGGCTCGCGGAGCCGGCGTAGGAATACGCGGCGAAGGTCGGGGCGAGCTGTCCGGAGCGGGTGCGCATGGCGCGGAGCGGCGCAGCTTAGAGGAGCGCGCCGAGCGCGTCCAGGAAGCGCTCGTTCTCGGCCTCGGTGCCGACCGTGACGCGCAGCGCGCCGGCGCGGCCCAGCGAGCCGCCCGCGCGGACGAGGATGCTGCGCTGGGCGAGGCCCTTGACGACGTCGCGCTCGATCTCGGCCGGGTCGTCGTCCTCGCCGTACGGGAGGTCGAACCAGACGAAGTTGGCCTGCGACTCGGCGGGCGCGATGCCCAGCCGGCGCAGCCCGTCCTCGAGCCCGATCCGCTCGGCGAGGTTGCGCTCGACGCGGCGCGCGACCTCGTCCTGGTGGTTGAGCGCCTCGAGCGCGGCGGCCTGGGCGGCGGCGTTGCAGAAGAACGGCTGGCGCACCTGGTCGACGGCGGTGCGGAAGTCCTCCGAGCCGCAGAGCGCGAAGCCGACGCGCAGCCCGCACAGGCCGTAGACCTTGCTGAACGTCCGCAGCAGCACGAGGTTCGGGTGCCGCTTGAGCAGGCCGATCGACTCGTCGGGGTCCTGGAGGATGTTGAACTCGCAGTAGGCCTCGTCGAGGATCACCGCGACGTGCGGCGGGACGTCGGCGATGAAGGCCTTGATGGCCTCGAACGGCAGCGCGGTCGAGGTCGGGTTGTTCGGGTTGCAGACGACGACGAGCCGCGTGGCGACGGTGATCTCCTCGCGCATCCGGGCGAGGTCGTGCTGGTGGTGCTCGTCGACCGGGACCTCGATGGCGCGGGCGCCCGACGCCGCGGCGAGATGCGGGTAGACGGAGAAGCTCGGCCACGCGTAGACGACCTCGGCGCCGGGCTCGAGCAGCGCGTCGCCGGCGGCGAGCAGGATGTCGCACGAGCCGTTGCCGATCGCGATCCGGTTGGCCGGCACGCCGTAGCGGTCGGACAGGCGCGTGCGCAACGCGGAGTTGGTCGGATCGGGGTAGCGGTTGAGGCCGCTCAGGACCTGCGTGACCGCCTCGAGGACCTCGGGGATCGGCGGGTACGCGCTCTCGTTGGAGGCGAGCTTCGCCACCGGGCCCTCCGACGCGTAGCCGTCGGCGGCGGGATAGACGGGGATGCGGCGGACCTTCTCGCCGAACTCGAGCGGCATGAGGCTCAGGCTACTGCGCGCCCGTGATGTCGAGCCGCAGCGCGGCTGCCTCGCCGAGATAGACGTGCTGCGGCTCGTGGCCGTCGTCGCCGTAGCAGTGGATCAGCACGCGGATCACCCGCGGCAGCGAGCCCGGGACCGGGACCTCGCGGGTGCACAGCAGCGGCACGGCGCTCAAGCCCATCTTGCGGGCGGCGACGGCGGGGAACTCCGCGTCGAGGTCGTCGGTGAGCGTGAAGATGCAGGAGACGAGGTCCTCGGCCTCCAGCGCGTTGCGCTCGAGGATCTCGCGCATCAGCTCGTCGGTCGCGCTCAGGATCGCGTCGGCGTCGTTCTCGGCCACGGAGGTGGCCCCGCGGAGGGCGTAGAGGCGCATCGCGCCGGGATTCAATCAGCGCACGCGCAGGCGCTCGATCTCGGCGGCGCTCAGGCGCCGGTGACCGCCCGCCGGGAGGCTGCCGAGCCGCAGCGGCCCGAAGGCGATCCGCTCGAGCGTCTCGACCCGGTGGCCGACCGCCTCGCACATGCGCCGCACCTGGCGCTTGCGGCCCTCGTGGATGGTGAGCTCGAGCTCGCCGGAGGAGATGCGGCGGACCTTGGCGGGCGACGTGCGGCCGTCGTCGAGCTCGACGCCCTCGCGCAGCTTGCGCAGCGCCGGCTCGCGCACCGGCGGGTTGCGGACGACCGCGCGGTAGGTCTTCGGCACCTCGAAGGACGGGTGCGTGAGGCGGTGGGCGAGCTCGCCGTCGTCGGTGAGCAGGATCAGGCCGGTGCTGTCGGCGTCGAGGCGCCCGACCGGGTAGAGGCGGCGGTCGGCCCTGACCAGGTCGACGACGGTCTTGCGGCCGTGGGTGTCATGGGCGGTCGAGACGACGCCGGCGGGCTTGTTGAGGATGTAGACGGCGCGGTCGTGCTCGGCGGCGCCGACCGGCCGGCCGTCGACGGTGATCGGCTGGGAGCCGTCGACGTCGGTGGCGGGGTCGGTGACCGTCCGGCCGGCGACGGTGACGCGCCCGTCGAAGATCAGCCGCTCCGCGGCCCGCCGCGAGGCGACCCCAGCGTGGGCGAGGTGCTTGGCGAGCCGCATCGTGGTGCCACCATAGGTGAGCCGTGGACCTCGACCTCCTGGACCGCACGCTCGCCCACGCCGGCGAGCCCGCCTTCCGCGCCCGCCAGGCGTGGCGCTGGACCGCGGGTGGCGCGGCGGGCTACGACGAGATGACCGACCTGCCGGCCGGGCTGCGCGAGCGCCTGGAGGCCGAGGTGCCCTACTCGACGCTCACGCTCGCCCACGAGGCGCACGCGCGCGACGGCACGGTCAAGGCGCTGTTCCACACCCACGACGGGCGCGCGGTCGAGGCGGTCCTGATGCGCTACCGCGACGGCCGCCGCTCGGTCTGCGTCTCCTCGCAGTCGGGCTGCCCGCTGACCTGCACGTTCTGTGCCACCGGCTCGATGAAGTTCGGCCGCAACCTCACCGCGAGCGAGATCCTCGACCAGGTCCTGCACTTCCGCCGCATCGAGCCGCTGAACCACCTCGTGTTCATGGGCATGGGCGAGCCGATGATGAACTTGGAGAACGTGCTCTCCGCAGCTCGCAAGCTGCCCGACCTCGGCATCACCCACCGCCGCACGGGGATCTCCACGGTCGGCTGGGAGCCGGGCATCCGCCGGTTGACCGAGTCCGACATGCCGATCCGGCTCGCGCTCTCGCTGCACGCGCCGGAGGACGCGCTGCGGTCGCGGATCATGCCCGTCAACGAGCGCTACTCGATCGCCGAGGTGCTCGCGGCGTGCGAGGCCTACTACGAGCGGCGCCGCCGCAAGGTGTTCGTCGAGTACGTGATGCTCGCCGGGGTCAACGACGCCTACGGCCAGGCGGTCCAGCTCGCGCAGCTGCTCGACCCGCGGATCTACAAGCTCAACCTGATCCCCTACAACCCGACCGACTCGGTCTACGACGGCTCCTCGCGCGGCGCGATCGACGCGTTCAAGGCCGCGCTGGAGGAGCACGGGCAGCGCGCGACGGTGAGGTTGACGCGCGGCCGCGACATCGACGCGGCCTGCGGCCAGCTGGCGGCGAAGTCGGCGGCCTAGTTATTCGAGCCGCTGCGCTCGTCGCCCGCGCGCAGCAGGCGGTCGCGCAGCGCCGCCTGGTCCTCGGGGCTCGGGTCCCACTGCTCGAGCTCGGGCAGCTCCTCGAGCGAGCGCAGGCCGAACAGCTTGAGGAACAGCGGCGTGGTGCGGTAGAGCACGGCGCCGAACGGCGAACGGCCGGCCTCCTCGATCAGCCCGCGCTCGGCGAGCGCCGCGGTGGCGGACTCCGAGGCGACGCCGCGGATCCGGGCCATCTCCGGCCGCGAGACCGGCTGCAGGTAGGCGACGACCGACAGCGTCTCGGCCTGCGCCGGGGTCAGGGTCGGCGTGCGCGGGCGCGCGAGCAGCCGGCGCGCGGCCTCCTCCGCCCCCGGGTGCGAGGCGAGCGTCCAGCCGCCGCCGATCTCCTTCAGCACGACGCCGCGGCCGTGCAGGCCGTCGCGCAGCTCGGTCAGCGCGTCGAGCACCGCCCATTCGTCCTGCTGCGTGGCGTCGCGCAGGTCGTCGAGCGAGACCGGCTCGGGCGAGAGGAACAGCAGCGCCTCGACGATCTTGGCCAGCGGCGTCACGTCGCGGCCACCGTGATCGGCCCGAACGGCTCCGCCTGCTCCCACGACGCCTCGCCGCGCTTGTAGAGCTCGAGCAGGGCGAACAGCGTCACCGCCACCGTCACGCGGTCGGCGTCCTTGACGGCGTCGTCGAAGGCGAACGTGCCGCCGCGGAGGAGTTCGCGCAAGTGGGTAAGGCGCTCGCCCAGCGAGACGCGCGGCATCGCCATGTGGCTGAGGTCGACCGGCGGCGGCGTGCGCAGGAGGCCGCCGAGCGCGGCGCCGAGCAGGTTCGGGTCATAGGAGGCCTCGGCGTGCTCGACCGACAGCCGCCGCAGCTCGTCGGGCAGCGGCGCGACCCGGTAGATCAGCGCCTCCCCCACGCCCTTGCGCTCGCCCAGCCAGCCCGCGGCGCCGCGGAAGCGCGCGTAGCGCAGCATCCGCTCCAGCAGCTCGCCGGCCGCCTCGGCAGGCGCGAGCTCGTCGAGCTCCTCGACCTCCTCGCCCGGCAGCATCAGCCGCGACTTCAGCTCCAGCAGCGCGGCGATCAGGACGAGGAACTCGGTGGTGGCCTCCAGGTCGAGCTCGTCGCGCGCCTCCAGGTGGTCGAGGTAGGCGAGCACGATCTCGGCCAGCTCGACCTCGAGCAGGTCGAGCTCCTCGCGCAGGACCAGCGACAGCAGGAGGTCGAAGGGCCCCGCGAAGACGTCGAGGTCGAGCTCCAGCCGGTGGACGGCGGTGGAGGGCATCCGCGCTCAGGCTAGGGATCGGGGCGGACCGACCCCCATCCGCTCCCGGACGTCGACCAGCGTCTCCGTCGCCATCTCGCGCGCGCGGTCCGCTCCGGCCGCGAGGATGCGCTCCAGCTCGGCCTCGTCGCTGCGCAGCTCGGCGTAGCGCTCACGGACCGGGGCCAGGTAGTCGACGACTGCCTCACCGACCGCGACCTTGAAGTCGCCGTAGCGCGAGTCGGCGAACTCGCGCTCGACGTCCTCCGCGCTCGTGCCGCGGATCACGGACAGGAGCTCGATCAGGTTCGAGATCCCGGGCTTGTCCTCGGCCCGCACGATCTCGGTGCCGGAGTCGGTCACCGCGCGCTTGAACTTCTTCATCACGGCGTCGGGCTCGTCGAGCACGTAGACCGTGCCCTGCTCGCTGGCGGCCGTCGTCGACATCTTGCGCGTGGGGTCCTGGAGGTCGCGGATGCGCGCGCCGACCTCCGGGATGCGGGCCTCCGGCACGACCAGGGTGTCGCCGAAGCGGCGGTTGAAGCGCTCGGCGGCGCGGCGCATCACCTCGAGGTGCTCCCGCTGGTCCTCCCCCACCGGCACCTCGTGCGCGCGGTAGGCGAGCACGTCGGCGGCCATCAGGACGGGGTAGAAGAGCAGCCCGGCGGACACGAGCTCGCGCTGCGCCTGCGACTTGTCGCGGAACTGGTGCATCCGGTTGAGCTCGCCGAGCGGGATCACGGCGCCCAGCAGCCACGAGAGCTCGGTGTGCTCCTTCACGTCGGACTGGCGGAAGAGCACGCAGCGGTCCGGGTCGAGCCCGGCGGCGATCAGCAGCGCGCCGAGGTCGTAGGTGCGCTCCCGCAGGTCGACGGGGTCGTACTCGACGGTGACCGAGTGGAGGTTGACGATGCAGTAGATCGCCGGGTCGCCGCGCTCCTGGCCGGCCACGTACTGGGTGATGCCGCCGATGTAGTTGCCGAGGTGCTTGCGCCCGGTCGGCTGGATACCCGAGAAGATCCGCATCAGAGCGGCTGGCGGATGACCGGGCGCTTGGCGGCGCCGGCCTCGTCGAGCCGGCGCACCGGCGTCGAGTACGGCGCGTTACGGGCGATCTCCGGGTCCTCGGCGCCTTCGCGGAGGATGTCCGCGATCGCGTCGGCGAACGCGTCGAGCGTCTCCTTCGTCTCCGTCTCGGTCGGCTCCACCAGCAGCGCCTCGTCGACGAGCAGCGGGAAGTAGACGGTCGGCGGGTGGAAGCCATGGTCGAGCAGGCGCTTGGCGAGGTCGAGCGTCTTGAGGCCGAGGTTCTTCTTCATCGGCGCGCCCGAGAGCACGAACTCGTGCATGCAGACGCGGTCGTAGGCGGCCGGCAGGTGCTCGGCGACGCCCTCCTCCTTGAGCCGCGCCAGCAGGTAGTTGGCGTTCAGCACCGCGGTCTCCGACGCCTCCTGGAGGCCGTCGCCGCCGAGCGACAGGATGTACGCGTAACTGCGCACGAACACGCCGTAGTTGCCCTGGAAGCCGCGCAGGCGCCCGATCGACTTCGGCCGGTCGTAGTCGAGGTCGAAGCTCGGGCCGTGGCCGTTCTCGCCCTCGCGCCGCACGACCTGCGGGCGCGTGAGGTAGGGCTCGATGCGGTCGGAGACCGCGATCGGGCCGGCGCCCGGGCCGCCGCCGCCGTGCGGCTGCGTGAAGGTCTTGTGGAGGTTGTAGTGGACGATGTCGAAGCCCATGTCGCCCGGGCGCGTGCGCCCCATGACGGCGTTGAGGTTCGCCCCGTCGTAGTAGAGCGTCGCGCCGACGCCGTGGACGATCTTCGCGATCTCGGTGATGTTCTCGTCGAACAGCCCGAGCGTGTTCGGGTTGGTCAGCATCAGGCACGCGACGTTCTCGTCCGCCTTGGCGCGCAGGTCCTCGACGTCGACGCCGCCGCGCTCGTCGGTGCCGACCTTGACGACCTCGTAGCCGGCCATCGTCACCGTCGCGGGATTGGTGCCGTGGGCGGTGTCGGGCGTGAGGACCTTGGTGCGGTGCTCGCCGCGGTCCTCGTGGTAGGCGCGGGTCAGCAGCACGCCGGCGAGCTCGCCGTGCGAGCCGGCGCTCGGCTGGAGGCTGACGTGCGGGAGGCCGGCGACCTCGCCGAGCGCCTGCTGGAGCTCCCACATCAGCTGCAGCGCGCCCTGGGCGCGCTTCGGCGACTGGGCCGGGTGCAGGCGGGCGTTGCCCGGCAGCGCGGCGACGCGCTCGTGCAGCTTCGGGTTGTGCTTCATCGTGCACGAGCCGAGCGGGTAGAAGCCGGTGTCGAGATCGAAGTTGCGCTTCGAGAGCCGGTTGTAGTGGCGGACGATCTCCGGCTCGGCGATCTCGGGGAGCTTGGGCGGCTCCTGGCGGCGCAGGTGCGCGGGGATCAGGTCCTGCTGTTCGGGGACGTCGAGCTCGGGCGCGACGAACGCGCGGCGGCCGGGCTTGGACTTCTCGAAGATGGTGACCGCGCGGTCGCGCTGCATCGGGGTCTCGAACTGGGCTCCGCGCGAGTCCTGCGGGGTGGTGCCCTGGATATCCGGGTCGGCGTGGAGCCGGTTGTCGTTGATCACGCGGTGACCGCCTCTCGCTCGGCGGCGACGGCGGCTTCGAGCACGCGCGCGAGCCGGTCGATGTCCTCGCGGCTGCGCTGCTCGGTGATGGCGACCAGCAGGCCGTCGTCCTCGAGCGGGAAGCCGGGGTTGACGCCCTCGGCGGCGCAGCGCTCGATCACGGCGTGCACGGGGGCGTCGAGCTTGAGGGCGAACTCTCTGACCACCGGCTGCTCGTGGAGCAGCTCGACGCCGTCCAGGCCGGCGAGGGTCTGGCGCGCGTAGGCGGTGCGCTGGAGCAGCAGCTCGCCGAGCTCGACGAGCCCGCGGCGGCCGAGCCAGCTCAGGTAGATCACGCCCGCGAGCGCGTTGAGCGCCTGGGCGGTGCAGATGTTGTGCGTCGCCTTCTCGCGGCGGATGTGCTGCTCGCGCGTCTGCAGGGTGAGCACGAAGCCGCGGCGGCCGTCGACGTCGGTCGTCTCGCCCGCGATGCGGCCGGGCATGCGGCGCAGGTACGCCTCCTGGGCGGCGAAGAAGCCGAACGACGGGCCGCCGTAGTCGAGCCGGTTGCCGAGCGTCTGCCCCTCCCCCACGGCGACGTCGACGCCGAACTCGCCAGGCGCCTTGAGCACGCCGAGCGTGAGCGGGTCGCACAAGACGATCATCAGCGCGCCCGCCTCGTGGGCGGCGTCGGTGAGCGGCTGGAGGTCCTCGACGGCGCCGTAGAAGTTCGGGTACTGGACGAGCACGGCGGAGACGTCGTCGCCGATCTCGGGGACGTCGGTGACGCCGTCCGTCAGCGGGATCGTGTCGGTGGTCGTGCCCCAGCCCGCGGAGGTTGTCTCCAGCGTCTCCCGCGCGTGGGGATGGACGCCGGCGGAGATCAGGAAGCGGCTGCGCTTGTTGTGGAGCTTGGCCAGGTAGGCGGCGGCGGCGAGCGCGGACGGGCCTTCGTAGACGCTCGCGTTGCTGACGGGCAGGCCGGTCAGCTCGCTGATCGCGGTCTGGTACTCGAACATCACCTGCAGCCCGCCCTGGGAGATCTCGGGCTGGTAGGGCGTGTAGGGCGTCAGGAACTCCGAGCGGCTGAGGATCGAGTCGATCAGGCTCGGGACGTAGTGGTCGTACATCCCGGCGCCGAGGAAGCTCACCTCGTCCTCGGTGCTGACGTTGCGGCCGGCCAGCTCGCGCAGGCGCGCGTAGACCTCCTGCTCCGGCTTGCCGGGCGGGAGCTCGAGCGGGCGGCCGAGCCGCACGCCCTCCGGCACGGCGGCGAACAGCTCGTCGATCGACTCGACGCCGATGGCGTCGAGCATCTCTTTGCGGTCGGCGTCGGTGGCGGAGGTGTAGCGACTCATTACGTGAGGGTGCCCTCGTAGGCGGACGCATCCATCAGGTCGTCTGCCTCACCTACGTTAGAGAGGCGGATCTTGACCATCCAGCCTTCGCCGTACGGGTCCTCGTTGACCTGCTCGGGCGAGTCGGACAGTCGCTCGTTGACCTCGGTGATCTCGCCGGACAGCGGCGCGACGACGTCGGAGACCGCCTTGACGGACTCGACCTCGGCGTACGGCTGGTCCTTCGTGACGGTGCTGCCGACCTCCGGCGGGTCGAAGAACACGACCTCGCCGAGCTGCTCCTGCGCGTACCAGGTGATGCCCATCGTGGCGATGTCGCCGTCGATGCGGGCCCAGTCGTGCTCGGCGTGGTACTTGAGGTCCGACGGGTACGAGGCCTCGGCCACTTAGGTCTCCTTGCGGTAGAGCGGCTTCTCGCGGACCTCGGCGGTCCTTGGCTTGCCGCGGACGTCGATCTCGAAGACTGTGCCGGGGGCAGACCTGTCGGTCGGGAGATAGGCCATCCCGATGCCGATGTTGAGGCAGGGCGAGAGCGTGCCCGACGTGACCTCGCCGCCGCCCTCGATCGGGTTGCCCTGGCGGGCGATGCCGGGGCCCGTGAGGGCGAACGGGACGAGCTTCTGGTCGGTGCCCTGGTCGCGCGCTTCGCGGATCGTGTCGGCGCCGATGAAGTTCGTGTCTTCCTTGCAGCACCACCCGAGGCCGGCCTCGATCGGGTTGCGGTCCTCGGACAGGTCGTTGCCGTAGAGGTGGAAGCAGACCTCGAGGCGGAGGGTGTCGCGGGCGCCGAGGCCGATGGGGGTGGCGCCCTGCTCGGTGAGCGCGTCCCACACCTGGGCGGCCTTGTCCGGCGCCAGCAGGAGCTCGACCCCATCCTCGCCCGTGTAGCCGGTGCCGGCGACGAGGACGTTCTCCGCTCCCGCCACGGTGGTCGTCGTCGTCCGGAACCGCTTCGGCAGCTCGCCGTCGGCGAGTGTTTGGACGAGGTCGCGAGCCTCCGGCCCCTGCACGGCGAGCATCGCGTAGTCGTGCAGCTTGTCGTCGACGTGCACGTCGAACTCGCGCGCGTGCTTCTGGAACCACGCGAGGTCCTTCTCGTGGTTGCTCGCGTTGGTGACCGTGAGGAAGCGCTCGGGACCGAGCCGGTAGCTGAAGAGGTCGTCGAGGACGCCCCCGTCGGGCTTGGGGAGGACGCTGTACTGCGCGCCATCCTCCGCGATCTTGCTGACGTCGTTGGAGAGGATCCGCTGGAGGAACTCCTCCGCATCCGGCCCATGCGTCTCGATCTCGCCCATGTGGCTGACGTCGAACACGCCGACCTTCGTCCGCACGGCCACATGCTCCTCGCGGATCCCCGCGTACTGCACGGGCATCTCCCACCCGGCGAACGGCACGAGCCGCGCCCCGGCGGCGGCATGGCGATCGTGCAGCGGCGTGCGCTTGAGCGTCTCGGTGCCGGAGGCCATCGCGCGCGGACCCTAGCAGCGGTGTGGCCGGGTCTTTCGGGCTACATTGCTGGGCGATGAGAGCAGGGATGCGGGGGTTGGTCGGGGGACTTGTCGTGCTGGCGACGGTCGGTTGGCGGCGTGCCGGTTGCGGCGGCGCGGCCCTACGACGTGGTGGCCTGCAACGCGCCGGGCGCCAAGGGCGTCAACAACTCCTGGTCGTGGGCCGTCGAGACCGTCGACGGCACCGCCCCCCTTGCCGAGGACCTCGCCGCCTACGCGCTGCACGGGAGATTGCGCGCTCGAGTTCGGGCCTGCGAGCCGGCGCCAACCCGGCAGTCCGCCTGTGCGCTGGGGCACCGCCGCGAACTTCACCTTCACGGCTCCGACGGACACGGACATCGTCCGCATCACGCTCTGGCGATACGGAACCGGCATGAAGAGCGTGGACAACCCCAACACGCCGGACAACGAATCGGGACGGTTCGAGATCAATGCGCAGTACGGCGGCAACTCGGTCGCCGCCGACACGTGTCACCCAGGCGTTGGGATCTGGCCAAATCCGTGCCACACGCGGCTCGCCGGGCTTCGGCGACGCGTCGAAGGTCGTTCACGAACGGGCGCGGTGACTGGTTCAAGTTCGGCGTGTTCTGCGGCGGCGATGCTGCCGACGGCGCCCCGTTCATCAGATGCCACACGAACGACGGCGCGGGCAACCCTTTCGCGTTCCTGGACTTCCAAGGCGCGACCGTCAGGCTCGAGGACAACACCGCTCCGCGGGCGACGACGACCGGCCCGCTGCTCGCTCCCGGCTGGCGTCAGCCCGGGAACGCCGTCGCGATCAATGCGACGGACAACAGCGGCATCAAGCTCGCCCGGCTGGAGGTCGACGGGCGCGCGGTCAGCCAGCGCGGTTTCCCCTGTGACATCACTCGCCCCGTGCCGTGCCGGACGTCGGTTACCGGCCAGCGATTCACCGGCCAGGGCATCGCCGACGGGACACACACACTCCGCCTCGTAGCCTTGGACGCCGCGGGCAATCCGGGCGGGATCCAGCGCCAGCTGCTGATGGACGGCACGGCGCCGACCGCGACCCTCGATCGCGCGCGCGGCAAGCGCGATCGTGCTCAGCGTGAGCGATGCGGCGTCAGGCGTCGCCTCGACCGCCGTCGAGGTCCGCAACAACGGGAACGAGCCGTTCCGGCCGCTCAGCGTCGACGTTCGCCAACGGCAAGCTCCGCGCGACGATGGACCGCGGCAGCGCGTCGAGGGCCGACATCCGCGTGACGCTGCGCGACGTTGCGGGCAATCGTCACCCAAGGCAATCCGACCCGCCTCACGGCCACGAGCGCGAAGGTCGGCCGTCGCTTCCGCAAGGTCCGCTCCGGTCGCGTGCGGATCCCGTTCGGCCGACGCGCCACCCTGCGCGGCCGCCTGACGCTCTCCGCCGGGCAGTCGCTGGCCGGCCAGGCGATCGTCGCGACCTCGACGCTTCGCAAGCGCGGCGCGCGCACCAGAGCCGAGGGCACCGCGGTCACCGACCGTCGCGGGCGCTTCGAGCTCAAGGTCCCCGCCGGCGCGAGCCGCTCGTATCGGCTGGTCTTCGGCGGAGCCGGAGGCGCACTCGCGACAGCCCGTGGCGTCTCGGTGCGCGTGCCGGCGTCCAGCACGATTCGCGCCTCCCGCACCCGGCTCTCCGGCGCCCGGGCGCGTCCGCTTCTCCGGGCGCCTGCGCACACGCGGCGAACGCATCCCGGGTCGCGGCCTGTTGCTCGTCCTCCAGGGCCGCTCGGCCGGCAAGTGGCGGACGTTCGCCGACACTCGCACGAACCGCCGCGGCCGCTGGCGGGCCTCCTACGTCTTCCGCGGCCAGTCGGGCAGCTATCCGATCCGCGTCCGCATCCGCAAGCAGTCGGGGTACCCCTTCGAGCTCGGCTACTCCCGCCGGCTGACGGTCAGGGTCCGCTGAACCGCTTCCGCCGCACGCTCGTCGAAGCGCGCTACCGCTTCCAGGCCCGGCTGACCGCGCAGCCCGGCTACCCCTACAGGGGCGCGACGTCCAAGCGGGTGTCGGTGCTCGTGTCGCCCTGATCGGCGGAGCGCGCAGCCCAGACGGCGCAGAACGCCTCGACCACGACCGGGTCGAACTGGCCGCCCGCGCAGCGCCGCAGCTCGGCCAGCGCCGCCGCCGGCGACGTCGCGGGCGAGTACGGGCGCTCTGACGTCATCGCGTCGAACGCGTCGATCACGCCGACCACGCGCGACCCCAGCGGGATGTCCTGCCCGCCCAGGCGGTCCGGGTAGCCCGTGCCGTCCCAGCGCTCGTGCGAGGACCGCACCAGCCGAGCCACGGCTCCCAGCGCCGGCGCCGCGTTGATGATCCGCTCGCCGATGATCGTGTGCCGCCGGATGAACTCCCACTCGTGCGGGTCGAGCGGCCCGGGCTTGGTGAGGATGGCGTCCGGGATGGCGACCTTGCCGACGTCCTGCAGCTCGGCCGCGTGCCGCACGCATTCGGCCTCGTCGTCGTTCAGGCCGAGCCGCTCCGCGGTCGCCTGGGCCAGCTCGGCGACGCCTTCGAGGTGCTGGAACAGGTCCGGCGCACGCTCGGTCAGCGCGCGCACGAGGACGTCCTTGGACTGCCGCGTCGCCGACGTCCGCCCCGCGTTCTTCTGCGCGTACATGCGCTGGTCGGCGATCCGCAGCGCCTCGGTCGGATCCTGCGCCTCGCGCGGCAGCACGATCGCTCCGAAGGAGGAGGTCACGTTGAAGCCCTCGCCGTGCTCGGTCAGCGCCGACGCCGCGCCCGCGATGATCGGGTCGGCGACCTCGCCGCCGGGCTCGAACAGCGCGCAGAACTCGTCGCCGCCCATCCGGTAGGCGCGCCCGCGGCCCGACAGGTAGGTCGCCAGGTTCGCGCCCAGGCGCACGAGCAGCGCGTCGCCCGCCGGGTGGCCGAAGGTGTCGTTGTAGTGCTTGAAGCCGTCGAGGTCGAAGAGCACGAGCACCAGCGGCGACGCGTCGTCCGCGTCGGGCAGCGATCCCCCCAGATCGCGCGCCAGCGCGCGGCGGTTGCCGAGCCCGGTCAGCGAGTCTGTGAGCGCCTCGCCGCGCGAGGTCCGCAGCATCGCGACGTTCTCGCGGAACGTGAGCACGAGCCGCGCCATCACCGCCACCAGCGAGAGCGCGCTGAGCGCCACCGCGACCGGGTTGAGCTCGTGCAGGCAGCCGTAGATGAGCACACCGAGGCCGACCGCGCCGAAGCCGAGCGGCACCGAGATGAAGCGCAGGCCGTCCGGCGACGAAGGGCGGTGGACCGCGGCCGGCTGCCACGCGGCCAGCGCCACCAGCAGCAGCCCGAGGCTCCAGCCGAGGTCGAACCACGTCGGCGCCATGTAGGTCCCCTGCACGGTCTGGACGAGGTAGAGCGAGTCGGCGAGCCAGAACGTGCCGATGCCGAGCGCGAGCAGCACCCACGTGCGGTCCAGCCGCCAGCCCGTGCTCGCCAGCGCGCCGACCGCGACGCCGAGCATCACGAGGTCGGTCAGCGGATACGCGAGCGTGGTCGCCACGGCCAGCGGCTTGCCCTCGACCGCGCCGAACGCGGCCTCGAACACGATCGCGGCGCTGACCGCGGTGACCGCCAGGGCGGCGATCGAGCCGTCGGTCCACAGCGTTGTCGGGACGTCGCGGGTGCGCGCCCGCACGAGCGTGAGCACCCCGACCATGGCCAGGGTCGGGAAGAGCAGGAAGCCGGCGTCGGCGGGCGAGGGGACGGGCGGCGCCGCGAGGTCGTAGAGGACGACCGTGTAGTAGAGGTTGCCGAGCGCCCACGCGAGCACGCCGATGCCGATCAGCAGCCACGCGGTCTGCTCGCGCCGCGCCTGCCAGGCGCCGCCGAGGCACAGCAGCCCCGCCAGCACCTCGATGACGTTGTGCGCGTAGTCGCTCGTGACCGGGCCGAGCGTGAGGCCCGGGAAGGCGACGACCTGCAGCTCGAGGATGGCCACCCACGCGCCGAGCACGGCGAACCCGGCCATGACGCCGCGGCGGCGCGAGGAATCCATACTGACGTATCGGCAGCCGCGCGTCGGCGACTTGAGCGGCGAACTAGCGCAGGAACGGCGGGATGTCGATCTCGTCGTCCGAGATCTCGAGCGACGACCGCTGGCGGTCGTCGATGCGCGGCCCGCGGTCGGGCGTCCGGCGCCCCTCGCGCGACGTGGTGAAGCCGCCGCCGCCGCGCGGGCGGTCGAAGCCCGTTGCGATCACGGTGACGCGGATCTCGTCGCCGAGCTCCTCGTCGATGACGGCGCCGAAGATGATGTTCGAGTTGGCGTCCGCGGCCGAGTGGATCAGCTCCGCGGCCTCGTTGACCTCGAACAGGCCGAGGTCCTTGCCGCCGGTGATGTTGAGCAGGATGCCGGTGGCGCCCTCGACCGACTCCTCGAGCAGCGGTGAGGAGATCGCGGCCTTGGCGGCCTCCGAGGCGCGGCTCTCGCCGGCCGAGGAGCCGATGCCCATGAGCGCGGAGCCGGCGTCGGCCATGATCGCGCGGACGTCGGCGAAGTCGAGGTTGATCAGGCCGGGGATGGTGATCAGGTCGGTGATGCCCTGGACGCCCTGGCGCAGGACGTTGTCGGCCTCGCGGAACGCGTCGAGGATGCTGGTGCGGCGCTCGACGATCGAGAGCAGCTTCTCGTTCGGGATGACGATCAGCGTGTCGACCATCTCGCGCAGGCGGTCGATGCCCTCCTGGGCCTGGCGCGCGCGCTGGGAGCCCTCGAACTCGAACGGGCGGGTGACGACGCCGACGGTCAGCGCGCCGATCTCGTTCTTGGCGATCTCGGCGATCACGGGCGCGGCGCCGGTACCGGTGCCACCGCCCTCGCCGGCGGTGACGAAGACCATGTCGGCGCCCTTGAGCGCCTCCTTGATGTCGTCGCGCGACTCAGCCGCGGCGCCCTGGCCGACCTGCGGGTTGGCGCCGGCGCCCAGGCCCTTGGTGAGCCCCGAGCCGATGTTCAGCTTGATGTCGGCGTCGGTCATCTGGAGCGCCTGCGCGTCCGTGTTGCACGCGATGAACTCCACGCCGGAGAGACCGGCGTCGATCATCCGGTTCACGGCATTGGTCCCACCGCCGCCGACTCCGACGACCTTTATGACTGCGAGATAGCTGCCAGCTTCCATGGTTTTTGTCCGGACCTCTAGTAGGAGTCGAGCGTTCCCCTGGCTCGACCGCGGTTCGGATTTTCGCACGTTACGGTCATTTCGGCGTTTCTGTCAACGCCAGGATAGGACGGCAAGACGTCTTGCAAACGGCCTAAGTCTCGACTAGGGGTCGAGAGTAGGGCTACTCTCGAGTGTAGCTTGAGGGTCTGTGGGCGGGGCGGCCGTGGCCTCCGGCTCGACCGGTCCGAGGCCTCCGGCGGCGACGCGTTCCGGCACCCGCAGGTCGAGGTAGGTGGCGCCCGACGAGCTCGGATCGGCGAGCACCCGGACGGCCGCCAGCCACTTGCGGTGAGCGTCGGATCCGGAGCCGAAGACGAGGTCGGGACCGTTGCGCAGGTCGAGCGTCAGCCCCCGCTCGCCGGACCACAGGCGCTCGATCCGCCGCCGCAGCCGGGGCGGCGCGCCGCCGGCCACGTCGAGGGCGCCGAGCGTCCGGCGGTCCGTCACGCGCTCGCCCGCCGGGGGACTCTCGACCCGCAGCGTCGGCAGCCCCGAGGACTTCATGCCGCGCAGCACGCGCCCGTCGCCGGAGGCGGCCACCCGGCTCCCGCCGCTCTCGATCGCGGCGACCGCAGCGCGTTCGCGCACCACGATCGAGAGCTTGTGGGGAAGCTCGGCGTCGGTCTCGATGCCGGCGATCGACGGGTACTGCGCGACCGCCGCGCGCAGCTGGTCCTCGCGGACGTGCAGCGTGGTCATGTCGAGCGCGGCGTTCTTGAGCGACTGGCGGATCTGGGGCTCCTCCTGCGAGCTGAGCCCGGTGATGAAGACGTCCTGCACCTGCACGAGCGAGGAGTCGCGGATCCAGAACCAGCCGCCCGTCAACGCGCAGGCGGCGACGACCACCCCGGCGAGGATCTTCTTCACACCCCGGGAGTTCGACCCGGACCGGTCAGCCTCCTGCCCAACGCGTCGATGTCGCCGGCGCCGAGTGTGAGCAGCAGGTCGCCCTCGCGCAGCTCGGAGCGCAGGAAGCGCTCGGCGGAGTCGAAGTCCGGCAGCCACGCGACGCGCTTGCCGTGGCCGGCGTCCGCGGCCGCCTCGGCGACGAGCCGGCCGGACACGCCCGGGTAGTCCTCAGCCTGCTCGCGCGCCGGGTAGATCTCGGTCACCACCGGGAGGTCGGCGCGGGCGAGCGCGGCGCCGAACGCGCGGGCCGAGTGCTTCGTCCGCGAGAACAGGTGCGGCTGGAAGACGGCGATCAGGCGCCGCGGCTCGAGCGTGCGCGCGGCGTCGAGCGTCGCGGCCACCTCGGTCGGGTGGTGCGCGTAGTCGTCGACCACGAGCGCGCCCTCGGGCGTGGTCCCGATGCGCTCGAAGCGGCGGCCGGCGCCGGAGAAGTCCGCGAGCGCGCGCGCCGCCGCCTCGACGTCGCCCCCGATCGCCCGGATCGCGGTCAGCGCGGCGGCGGCGTTGAGCGCGTTGTGGGCGCCGGGGACCGAGAGGGCGACCGCGACACCGTCGAAGTCGAACGTGGAGCCGCCCGGAGACAGGGCCGGGGCGGCGGTGAAGGGCCACACGCGGGGCCCGGCAGCGAGCGCGACGAGCTCCGGCTTGTCCCACACCACGGCATCCTCCGCCGCGGCCAGGAACTCGCGGAACGTCGCCTCGACGTCGCGCCGCGATGAGTAGGTCGCATGGTGGTCGAGCTCGGCGTTCGTGAGCACGGCCACGCGCCGGTCGAGCTTGAGCAGCGAGCGGTCGGACTCGTCGGCCTCGACGACCAGCCACTCCCCCGCCCCCCAGCCGGCGTTCGAGCCCGTCGAGCGCACCTCGCCGCCGACGAGGTAGGACGGGTCGGCGCCGCTCCCGCGCAGCGCGTGCACGAGCATGCTCGACGTCGTCGTCTTCCCGTGGGTGCCGGAGACCGCGATCGTCGGCCGCAGCCGGGTGAGCTCGGCGAGCAGGTCGGCGCGGTGCAGCTCGCGCTGCGCGACCGCGCGCTCAGGGTTCTCCGGGCCGACCGCGGTCGAGTAGACAACCTCGGCTCCCACCGGCACGTTGCCCGCGTCGTGACCGACGATCGGCTCGATCCCGGCCTCGCGCAGCCGCTCCGCGTAGGACGAGCCGCCCGAGCGGTCCGAGCCCGTCACCGACGCGCCGAGCTCCTTCGCGACCAGCGCCAGCCCGCTCATCCCCGCGCCGCCGATGCCGACGAAGTGCAGGGGCCGGTTCTCCCATGGCCGATCCATGGGGCGGCAGGCTACGCGTCGCGCGCGCTGCGGCTGGTTCGGCGCTCTACCAGCGGTTGCCGGCGGCGTCCGCCGTGGCCCGGCAGCCGCCGCGGCCCGGGTTCGAGCACTCGCGTGTCACGTTGCCTGTGCCGTCGAGCTCCATGCTGAACGTGCCGCCGCCCGAGGTCGCCCGCGAGTCGACGGTGATGCGGAACGTCTTCTCCGCGCCGGTGACCGTCAGGTTGCTCGCCTCGCGCAGCGCGGGCTCCATGTCGATCAGCGTCGCGGCGTCGGTGTTGTAGGTCGACCGGTCCGTGTTGAACGTCTCGAGCGTCTGGCGCGCGGTGCGCACGCCGGCTTTGGCCTCCGTGTCCTGCGCGCGAGCGCGCTGGGTCAGGAACGCGGGAATCGCGATGGCAGCGAGGATCCCGATGATCAGGATCACCACCATCAGCTCGATCAGCGTGAAGCCCCGGCTGTCGCGAATCCGTTGCGGCATTGGACATATCAACGGCCCGGAAAGCGGATTCCTTTAGCGGCGGCGGCTCCGGATCAGCTGCCGGTCCAGCGCCCGGCGCCGAGCTCGCGGGAGACGCTGCGGGCCGCTTCGATGACCGCTGGACCAAGGCCCCGGGCGGGTCCGCGAGGCAGGATGCGATCGGTGTCGCCGACGACGCCGATGGCGCCGACGGCGTGGCCGGCGGAGTCGTGGATCGGTGCCGCGACGCTCGACTCTCCGAGCACCGCCTCGTCGCGTTCGCGGGCGAGCCCGGAGTCGCGCACCGTTCTGAGCTCCTTGCGCAGCGCGCTGGCGCTCAGCGTGCGCTGGGTGAGCTTGGCGAGCGGCTCCGAGGTGAGATCGTCGACGACCCCGGTGGGGGCGTGGGCGAGCATCGCCTTGCCGAGCGCGGAGGCGTGGGCGGGCAGCTGCGCGCCGACCTCGAGCACCTGGAAGGCGGCGTCGGGCCGGAAGACGTGGTGGACGACGACCACGGTCGGTCCGTGGAGGACGCCGACGCGAACGGCGGCCTGAGCGCGGGTGGCGAGCCGCTCGGCGTGGACGAGCGAGCGCGCGCGCAGCTCATTGTGGTCGAGGTAGGAGTTGCCGAGGTGCAGGAGGCCGGCCCCGAGCTGGTACTTGTCGGAGTCGCGGTCCTGCTCGACGAAGCCGTGCGCCTGCAGCGTCTGGAGCAGCCCGTGCACGGTCGGGCGGGTCATGCCGAGCTGGTCGGCGAGCTGCGACACGCCGAGCCGCCGCGGGCCGGAGGCCAGCGCCTTGAGGATCCGCGCCGCCCGGTCGACGGACTGGATCGTGCCCCGCGTGCGGCGGGGTGACAGATCATTTACGTTCGGCATTGTCGAATCGGCTTCGATACTTTAGAATGCACTTCGTGGTCGGCATCGTCATCGTGTCGCACAGTCGCGAGATCGCCTCGGGCACCGCGGCGCTCGCCGCGCAGATGGCCGGCCCCGACGTGCGCATCGAGGCGGCCGGCGGCGATCCCGACGGCGGGCTCGGCACCGACGGCTCGCTCGTCAGCGCCGCGATCGCCGCCGCCGACCAGGGCGAGGGCGCGATCGTACTCGGCGACCTCGGCAGCGCGATCCTCACCGCTCGCGCGGTGCTCGAGGACGGCTCGAACGGCAATGGCTCCGTGCGGCTCGTCGATGCGCCGCTGGTGGAGGGCGCGATCGCCGCTGCGGTCGTGGCCTCGGCCGGAATGGGGCTCGAAGAGGTCGTCTCGGCCGCGGAGGAGGCTCGTGCCGTCGCCAAGTTCTGAGCGCCTCGTCTCGCTGCCCGCCGGCGTCGACCTGCACGCGCGGCCCGCCGCGCAGTTCGTGAAGACCGCGATGGGGTTCAGCTCGAGCATCGCCGTGATCGCGAACGACCGCGAGGTCAACGCGAAGAGCCTCCTCTCCGTCCTCTCGCTCGGCGCGAAGGGCGGCAGCGCCCTACGCCTCCGGGCCGACGGCGACGACGCGCCCGTTGCGCTCGACGCGCTCGCCGGCTGCGTCGCCGCGTTGCAGTAGCGCGCGACCGAGCGCGACGACGTCCTCGTCGCCGCCGGCGCGAAGCGCCGCGTCCGCGGTCCGCCGAGCGTCGCCGAAGCTGAGCTGGCGGATCCAGCCGCGCACGGGCCCGACGCGTGCGGCGCCCACGCTCAGCTCGCCGGCGCCGAGGCCGACCAGCAGCGGCACCGAGGCGGGCTCGGAGGCCGCCTCGCCGCACACCTCGAGCAGCTTGCGGGCGCCGGCCGCCGCGCGGGCGGTGGCGGCCATGGCGGCCAGCACGCGCGGGTGGTGGGCCGGGGCGGCGGCGCCGCCGAAGCGGTCGCTGCCGAGTACGGCGTGGGAGAGGTCGTTGGTGCCGATCGAGAGGAAGTCGGCCGCGGCGGCGATCGCGGCGGCGTTGGCCACCGCGGCGGTGGTCTCGATCATGGCGCCGAGGACGGCCGGCGCGGGGAGCGCTGCGCGCACGGCGGCGACCTGCTCCGCCGACTCGACCATCGGCAGCAGGATGCGCAGCTCGGTGTCGCGTCCGGCGTCGGTGATCGCTCGCAGCTGGGCGCGCAGCGCCTCGGGGTGGGCGAGCAGCAGCTCGAGCCCGCGCTCGCCGGTGCCGGCGAGGAACGGCGGGGTCTTGTCGGCGCCGAAGTCGAGCACCCGGACGGTGGCGGTGCGGCCCTCGAGCGCGCCGAGCACCGGTGCGAGCGCGGCGCGGTGCTGCGCCTCGGTGGGCCACTCCGCCGACTCGAGGAACGCGAGCTCCGTCCGCAGCAGCCCGACCCCCTCGGCGCCGGCGGCCAGGCCGGCGTCGAGCTCGGCGCGGGTCGCGGCATTGACGAGGACCCGGACGCGGTGGCCGTCGCGCGTGACGGCGGGGAGCGCGCGATCGGCGAGCGCGCGCTCGCGCTCGGCCCGGCGGGCCTGCTGTGTCGCGGCGGCGGCGCCGGAGCGCGCCGCGGAGGGGGCCACGTACGCGACCCCCTCCCCCCCGTCGACGACGATCGGGCTGCCCGGCGCGGCGCCGAGCACCTCCTCCCCGAGTCCGACCACCATCGGCAGCCCGAGCCCACGCGCGACGACGGCGGCGTGCGCAGTCGGCGCGCCGCCCGCGAGCGCGAGCCCGACGACCTCCGGGCCGAGCTCGGCGACGTCGGCGGGGCCCAGCTCATCGGCCACGAGCACGACGTCCGAACCCTCGACCAAACCCTCAAGGGGGTCTGGCCCCGTTGAGGGTTTGGTTGAGGGTTGTGCCAGGCGGATGGCGCGGCGGCCGAGGGAGCGGACGTCCTCGGCGCGCGCGGCGAGCGTCGCGTCGTCGAGCGCGGCGATCGCGGCGGCGTGGCGGCTCGTGCCCTCCTCGAGCGCCGCCGCGGCGGGCAGGCCGCCGAGGACCGCGCGCTCGACGTCGTCGACGAGCACGGGATCGTGGGCCATCAGCACGCCGGCGCGGATGATCTCGGCCTCGTCGCCGCCGACTCTGGAAGCCAGCGCCTCGAGCTCGGCGGCCGCCGCCCCGAGCGCAGTGTGGGCGCGCTGGACCTCGAGCGGCCGGCGCGACTCGGGGACCGTTTCGCGCGACACCGCCGCCCCGCCGAGCACCCTCGCGCGTCCGACCGCCGATCCCGGCGCCGCCGGGAGACCGTGCAGCGCCCGTTCGGCCATCAGCTCGTGGTGACGAGGGCGCGTCCGAGCGCCCGGACGATCAGTGCGGTCGACGTCGCACCCGGGTCCTGGTGACCCACGGAGCGCTCGCCGAGGTAGGACGCGCGACCCTTGCGAGCCTGCATCGGGGTCGTCGCGCGTGCGCCCTCGTCCGCGGCGTCGCCCGCCGCGGCCAGCGCGTCCGGCAGCCCGTCGCCGGCGTCGAGCCGCTCGCGCAGCGCCGCCACCGCCGGCCCGAGCGCGTCGACCATCGTCTTGTCGCCCGGCTCGGCCGCGCCCAGCTCCTGCACGCCGGCGAGCGCCGCTTCGAGCACCGCCACCAGCGCCGGCCCGTCGAGCGCCTCGGCGTCGCCGAGCGCCCGGCCGCCGCGGCGCAGCGCGGTGCCCCACAGCGGCCCGCTCGCCCCGCCGACCGTCGACACGAGCGTCTTGCCGGCCAGGATCAGCCGCTTGCCCGGCAGCGCCACGTCGTCCGCGCCGCCCAGCGCGGCGGTCACGGCCCGCATGCCGCGGGTCATGTTCACCCCGTGGTCGCCGTCGCCGATCGCTGAGTCCAACTGCGTCAGGTGGTCCGCCTCCGCCTCGATGGCGGCGGCGGATCCGGTCATCCAGTCGTCGACTGACAGCACGTGGTCCACAGCGATCGGCGCGCCCATCTGCCTACGCCCCCCAGCGGAGCGCGGCGGTGTGGACGGGAGCATCCCATAGCTGCGTGAGCTCGTCGTCGAGCTCGAGCAGCGTCAGCGACGCGCCGGCCATCTCCAGCGACGTGATGTACGGCCCGACCAGCGACCGCACGGGCTCGAGCCCCTGTGCGCGCAGCCCGCGCTCGATCTCCCCGTACAGCAGGTAGAGCTCGAGCAGCGGCGTGCCGCCCATCCCGTTGACGAACGGGAGCACCCGGGCGCCGCTCGCCGCGCCGAGATCGGACACGACGGCCTCGACCATGACGTCGGCCACCTGCGCGGCGGTGCCGAGCGCCTCGCGGCGCCGGCCCGGCTCACCGTGGATGCCGATGCCCATCTCGATCTCCCCCGCGGGGAGGTCGAAGATCGGCTTGCCCGCCGCCGGCGGCGTACACGACGACAGCGCGACCCCGAACGAGCGCGAGCGCTCGTTGACGCGGCGCGCGATCCCGGCCACCGAGGCGACGTCGTCGCCCCGCTCGGCCGCCGCGCCCGCGATCTTCTCGGCGAGCACGGTCGCGCCGACGCCGCGCCGGCCCGCGGTGTAGAGCGAGTCCTGGACGGCGACGTCGTCGTCGATCAGCACGGACTCGACGGCGATCCCCTCGTCGGCGGCGTCCTCGGCCGCCAGCTTGAAGTTCATGACGTCGCCCGTGTAGTTCTTGACGAGGTGCACGACGCCGGCGCCGCCGTCGACCGCCTTGGTCGCGGCGAGCATCTGATCCGGCACCGGCGAGGTGAACACCTCACCCGGGCAGGCGGCGTCGAGCATGCCGAGGCCGACGAACCCTCCGTGCAGCGGCTCGTGGCCCGCGCCGCCGCCCGAGACGAGGGCGACCTTGCCCTCGCGCGGGGCGTCGGCGCGCAGCACGATCTGCGCAGCCGCGTCGACTCGCAGGATGTCGCCGTGCGCGGCTGCGAGGCCGACGAGCGACTCCTTCACCACCTGCTCGGGGTCGTTGAGCAGCTTCCTCATGGTCTGCGTGGCGGTGGCCATGCGGATCCTTTCAGTGCGCCGCGGCACCCTTGGCGCCGGGGTCGGGGGTGGTGACGGCCTGCTTGATCGGCGCCTCGACCTTCCGCCCGGTGGCGAGGTAGTCGTAGACGAACGCCGCGAGCGCCGAGCCGACGAGGCCCGGGATGATGTAGACGGGCACGAGCTGGTTCCAGTGCGTGGTGCCGTCGCCGAGGGCGGAGACGAACTCCGGCCCGAACGCGCGCGCCGGGTTCAGCGAGGCGCCGGTGACGGGCCCGATGACCATGATGATCGCGACCACGACGCCGCCGATCACGATGCCGGCGAAGTCGCCGGGCGAGCGCGCGTCGACGATCCCGAGGATCGCCAGCATCAGCATGAAGGTGCCGATGCCCTCGGCGAAGATCGCCGAGCCCCACGTGGTGGTCTCCTCGTTGAACGAGGTCTGCCCCATGCCGAGCTCGATCCCGGTCCCGGTGAAGAGCGCCCAGATGCCGAGCGCGCCGAGCACGCCGCCGACGACCTGCGCGGCCCAGTAGGTCGGCAGCTCGCGCCACGGGAAGCGCTTGGTCGCCGCGAGCGCGAACGTCACGGCCGGGTTGATGTGACAGCCCGAGACCTTGCCGAGCGCGTAGACGAGCGCCGTGATGATCAGGCCGAACGCGAACGAGATGCCGAGCAGGTCGGCGCCTGTGATGGCGGGCGTGCTGTCGCCCGCCAGCGCGAGCGTCGCAACCACCGAGCCGGGTCCGACGAGCACCAGCAGCGCGGTGCCCAGGATCTCAGCCAGCGCACGCTGGGTGAGGGAGTAGCTCTCCACCGTTCTCCTCCTCAGGGAGTGGTCTGATTGCGATTCGACAATGTCGAATGCGGTTTGCAACGTACTCCCCTGTGGCGGGCAAGTCAAGCGAGCGGGTCAGCGAGCGGCGCGGGCGGCCGCGAGCACCTCGCGGGCCACCACCTGCGCGGCGTCCGGCCGTGCCAGGCGGCGTGAGGCGCCGGCCATCTCGGCGAGCCGCCGAGGGTCACCGAGCAGCTCGTCGAGCTCCGCGCGCAGCCGCTGGGGCGTCAGCTCGGCGTCGGAGAGGATCGTGGCGGCGCCGGCGTCGGCCATCCAGCGCGCGTTGGCCGTCTGGTGGTCGGCGGAGGCGTGCGGGTACGGGATCAGGATCGCCGGCAGGCCGTACTGGGCCAGCTCGAAGACGCTGCCGCCGGCGCGGGCGACCGCGAGGTCGGCGGCGGCGAGCGCGCTGCCGAACGGGTTGACGTACTCGCGCAGGTGGTAGTGCTCGCCAGGTGCCCGGAGCTCGGCGAAGTCGCGGGCGCCGGGGACGTGGAGGACGTGGAACGGCGCATCGGCAAACGCCTCGACGGCGGCGAGGTTGATCGAGCGGGCGCCGAGCGAGCCGCCGAACACGAGCACGCAGGTGGCGCCGTCCGGGATGCCGAACTCGGCCCGCGCGGCCGCGCGGTCGCCGACGGTCGGCGGGACCGGGCGGCCGGTCACGAGGTAGCGCTCGCCCTCGCGCCCCGCGATCGGGAAGGCCAGGCAGACGCGGCGGGCGCGCGGCGCGAGCAGGCGGTTGGTGAGGCCGAGGTGCGAGTCGGCCTCGGTGAGGACGACCGGGATGCGGCGGGTCAGCGCGGCGAGCCCGACCGGCCCGGCGACGTAGCCGCCGCCACCCAGCACGGCGTCGGCCTCGTGGCGGGCGAGGATCTTCCGCGCCGTCCCGAGCGCCCCGGCGGCGCGCAGCACCGCTCGCGCCGCCTTCAGCGGGTTCGAGCGCGAGATGCCCTCGACCTTGAGCGGCTCGAGCTCGTAGCCGGCGGCGGGCACGAGCTGCGCCTCGGCGCGCTCGCCCCCGGCGAAGACGACCTCGGCGCCCTCAGCCCGCAGCGCGTCGGCGATGGCCAGCGCCGGCACGACGTGGCCCGCCGTCCCGCCGGCGGCGATCACGATCCTCGGCGGCCTTGTTGCGGGAGCCGGGGTCACGCGACCGCACCGCGCGCACGGTCACGTGCCCGCCGCTGGCGATGTTGAGCAGCAGCCCCATCGAGCACAGCAGCACGATCAGCGAGCTCGAGCCCGAGGAGATGAACGGGAGCGGCACGCCGGTCAGCGGCGCGAGCCCGAGGACGGTGTAGATGTTGAGCAGCGCTTGGCACAGGATCAGGCTGGTGAGGCCGGCGGCGAGCAGCTTGGCGTAGGCGCCCTTGGCCGCCTTGGCGGTCCGCAGCCCCGCGTACCCGATCATGCCGTAGAGGGCGAGCAGGACGCAGATCCCCGCCACCCCCAGTTCCTCCCCGATGACGGCGAGGATGAAGTCGGTGTGCGCCTCGGGGAGATAGAAGATCTTCTGCACCGACTGGCCGGGACCGAGCCCGAACAGCCCGCCGGAGCCGAGCGCGATCTGCCCCTGGACGGACTGGAAGCCGCTGCCGCCGGCGTCGGCCCACGGGTTGATGAAGGCGGTCAGACGTGCGCGCCGGTAGGGCTCGAGGATCGCGAAGACGAGCACGAGGAAGGCGCCGACGGCGGCGACGAGCCCGAGCTGCCGGAGCGGCAGGCCCGCCGCGACGAGCATGGCGGCGAGCGTGAAGCAGATGACGAGCGCGGTGCCGAGGTCGGGCTGCGCGGCGATCAGCAGCACCGCTGCGGCGCCGACGCCGAGGATCGGGCCGGCGGCGGTGCGCAGGTTGTGGGCGAGCTTCGGGCGGGCGGCGATGACCGCGGCCGAGTGCAGCACGAGCGCGAGCTTCATCAGCTCGGCGGGCTGGAACTGCAGCGGGCCGGCGCCGATCCAGCGGCGGGCGCCGTTGATCTTGAGCCCGATGCCGGGGATCAGGACGAGCAGCAGCAGGACGAAGCTGATCACCAGCAGGTGGGGCGTGTAGCGGCGCGCCTTCTCGAGCCCCTGGCGGGCGATGACGTTCATGGCGACGAGCCCGACCGTGCCGTAGACGAGGTACTTGACGAGGTAGGCCGTGCCGTCGCCGTCGCCCTGCAGCAGCGTGCGGGCGCTCGAGGCCGAGTAGACCATCACCGCGCCGCCCGCGAGCAGGCAGAGCGTGGCCGTCAGGAGCAGCCGGTGCTCCAGCGGCTGGGTCTGCTTCTTGCGACGCTGCATCGGAGCTGGTTTCGACACCGCCGACGCCGCCCCCTGCCTCTAGGCGACGAGCGCGCGGAAGTGCGCGCCGCGGGCTTCGTAGTCGGGGTACTGGTCGAAGGACGCACAGGCCGGCGAGAGCAGGACGACCTCGCCGGGGCGCGCGGCCTGCCGGGCCTGGGCGACCGCGTGCTCGAGGTCCTGCGCGGCGTGGAGCGGCACGCCGGTGCTGCTGAGGGCGGCCCCGATCTCCGGCCCGGTCTCGCCGATCAGGTAGACGGCGGCCGCCCGTTGCGCGACCGGCGCGGCCAGCGGCGAGTAGTCGGCGGCCTTGGCGCTGCCGCCCAGGATCAGGTGCAGGCCGCCCTCGAACGACTCGATGCCGGCGATCGCGGAGGCGACGTTGGTGGCCTTGGAGTCGTTGACGTAGAGCACGCCGTCGTGCGTGGCGACCTCCTCGAGCCGGTGCGCGACGCCGCCGAACGTGGCCAGCCCCTCGCGCACCGCGGCCGGATCCATGCCGCGGGCGAGCACGACCGCCGCCGCGGCCATGGCGTTCTCGCGGTTGTGCGCGCCGCGGAGGCGGATCTCGTCGTGCGCGACGAGGCGCGAGCCGTCCCACCAGAGGGCACCAGCGCGGTCGGCGAGGCGGACATCTGGTCGCGCGCCGGCCGGCCCGGCCTTGGCCTCGTCGCCGAACAGAACGCGTTGGCCCTCGCCGCCGATGTCGCCGGCGAGCGCCGCGGGCGCCACCGCGACCGTCCCGGCCGGCTGCCGCGCGAAGACCTGGAGCTTCGCCGCCTTGTAGGCGTCGAACGTGCCGTGGCGGTCGAGGTGGTCCTCGGCGAGGTTGAGCAGCACGCCGGCGTCGGGCGCGAAGCACAGCGTGTCCTCGAGCTGGAACGACGACGCCTCGGCGACCACGATCGTCGCCTCCGGCAAGCCGTGCTCGGACAGCGAGGTCAGCGCGAGCCCGACGTTGCCCGCCACGATCACGGGCACCCCCGCGGTCCGGTGCAGGTGCCCGATCAGCTCGGCCGTCGTCGTCTTCCCGTTCGAGCCGGTGACCGCGATCGTCTCGTTGGGCAGCATCCGCCAGCCGAGCTCGAGCTCGCCCAGCACGCCGATCCCGGCGTCGCGGGCGGCGCCGATCACGGGCGCCTGACCCGGGACGCCCGGGCTCTTGATCACGGTCTCGACGCCGGTGAGGAGCTCGACGCCCGGCGAGCCCGCGTGCACCGGCACGCCGGCGCGCTCGAGCTCCTCGCGGCGGCCGGAGGGCACGTCGCCGGAATCGACGCCGGCCACCTCGGCCCCGAGCGCCCGCAGCGCGAGCGCCGCGGCCACCCCCGACCGGGCCAGGCCGACGACGAGGTACGGACCGGGCGGCAGCGGCGGTCGCGGGAGCACGCGGAGATTGTGTCGTGGCCTCAGGCGGCAGCCGCCTCCGTCGCGGCTCCCTCCGGCCGGAGCCGTGCCTCAGGGTCGGCGCGGCCGCCCTCGAACTCGAGGCCTTCCTGCTCGAGGCGGCGGCGGACCTCGGCGGGGTCGCCGAGCGCGGTGCCGCCGATGCTGCCGTCGCTCTTGAGCACGCGGTGCGCGCCCGGCGTCTCGTCGCGGATGAAGCGCTGGTTGAGCGCGCGGGCGTGGCGGTCGGTGCCGCCGGCGGCGCGGGCGACGTCGCCGTAGCTCATCCACTGCCCGCTCGGGATGGCGGCCACGATCTCTGCGAGGCGGTCGGGGTCCATGGAGTCTCCTCTGGCTCGGGTGTCGGCGGCCGACGCTAGGGGCGGAGACCCGGGTTGTGGCCGAATGGCGCCATTCGTTGCCGATTCGGTGCAGTCCTGACGCAATGCGCGCGAAATGAGACACGTGTCCATCAAGTGTCAAGAGCGGCCTCCCCCGAGCCGATTCCTTGCTTCAGTCATCGCCCCCGGTCGGAAGCCGGGCGGAAGGGAATCCAGCGTCGCCCCCATGTCACGGACTCGGACCATGAACCGCCCCCGCCCCGCCCAGGGCCTCGCCGCGACCGGCCGCTCCCGCCGCCTCGCGCTCGCCGTCGGCCTCACGCTCGCGGCCGTCGCCGCCACGCCCGCCGCCTCGCACGCCGCCACGCTGGGCCCCGCCACCGTCGAGGGCGTCGACTCGATCGCCTACACGGCCGGCAACGGCGAGGCCAACCAGCTCCAGGTCCGCCCCGGCCCGAGCGGCTTCATCGCCTTCGTCGACGCGGGCGCCACGATCGACGCCCCCGACCCCGTCTGCGTCGAGATCTCCGCCCACGAGGCGCACTGCACCGCGGCGCTCGTCCCCGCTCTCGCCCTCCAGCTCGGCGACGGCAACGACCGCGCCAGCGTCGACGTCGACATCGACGGCCTCCTCAGCGGCGGCACCGGCGACGACACGCTGACCGGCGGCAGCGGCGATGAGCGGCTGAACGGCGGCAGCGGCAACGACGTGCTCGACGGCCGCCTCGGCGCCGACGTGCTGTCCGGCCAGGACGGCAGCGACACCGTCCGCTACGCCGGACGCACCGCGCCGGTCGTCGTCAACCTCGCCACCGTCGCGCTCGGCGAGGAGGGCCAGATCGGCGAGGGTGACACGGTCACCCCCGACAACGAGTCCGTCATCGGCGGCAGCGGCGCCGACGAGCTGTCCGGCAACGCCGCCGCCAACATCCTCGACGGCGGCGCCGGCAGCGACACGGTCGAGGGCGGCAACGGCAACGACAGCGTGCTCGGCGGCGCCGGCCACGACGCCGTCGACGGCGGCCTCGGCAACGACGTGGTCGACGGGGGCGCGGGCAACGACCGCGTCACCGGCGGCACGGGCGCCGACGACCTTCGCGGCGGCGCCGGCGCCGACACCCTGCGCGCCCGCGACGGCGCCCCGGACAGCCTCGACTGCGGCGCCGACGGCGACGCGGCCGACGCCGACGCCGTCGACACCGTCAGCGGCTGTGAGAGCGGCGCGCCCGCCCCGGTGCTCGCGCCCGTGACGCCCGCGTCGCCCGCGGCCACCCCGTTCAGCTTCATCTACGGCGTCTTCAAGCTCCCGAGCGCGCCCGTCGTGCTCGAGAAGGGCCGCGTCACCCTGAGCGTCAGTTGCCCCGCGGCCACCCCGCTCGGCCGCTGCTCCGGCGTCCTCTCGCTCGAGCGCTTCGGCAAGCAGAGCAAGAAGGCCAAGGCGTCGCGCCGCACCCGCCGCTTCCGCGCCGGCGAGCAGTCCTACGCCGTCCGCGCCGGCAAGAAGACGAAGGTCCGCGTCCGCCTCTCGAGCGTCACCCGCCGCGAGGTCAACCGCAGCGGCACGGCCCGCCTGAAGGTGCTCCTGCGCCGTACGAAGCGCGCCAAGCGCTCCACCCGCATCGGCACCCTGAAGGTGCAGGCGTCGCGCCGCACCAAGCGCCAGCGCCGGCCCGCGAGAATCGCGTCCTGAAGCGGCGATGCGTCGGGGCACGCCACTTCCACCAACGGTCCGAGCGCTCCGCCTGATCGGCGGCGTCGCGCTCGCCGCCCTCGTCGCCCAGAGCCTGGGCTTCGGCGGCCAGCGGCTCGAGGCGTTCTTCAGCGCCTGGGTCTACAACGCCATCACCGTCGTCGGCGCCCTGCTGTGTCTGTCCCGCGCCGCGCTGATCCGCCGCGAGCGCGTCGCCTGGGCATGCCTCGGCCTCGGCCTCGCGGCGTGGTCGGCCGGTGAGATCCACTGGACGCTGAACCCGGACTCGGAGTACTCCACCGCGCCGGGCCTGACCGACTGGCTCGAGCTCAGCTTCTATCCCGCCAGCTACGTGGCGATCGTGCTGCTGGTGCGCTCGCGCCTCCGCGGCGCCAGCGCGCGGCTGTGGCTCGACGGCTTCGTCGCCGCGCTCGCCGCGGCCTGCGTCGCCGCCGTGTTCCTGTTCGAGCCGCTGATCGGCTCGTCCGCCGAGCCCGGCACGCTGATGCTGACCGACGTCGCCTACCCGGTCGGCGACCTGCTCCTGCTCGCCGTCGTCACCGGCGTCTTCGGCCTCACCGGCTGGCGCCCGGGCCGCTCCTGGGCGTTCATCGGCGCCGGCTTCGTCGCCGTCGCGATCGCCGACGGCCTGTTCCTCTACCAGGCCACGCTCGGCTCCTACGTCGACGGCGCGCTGCTCGACGCGCTGTGGCCGGCCTCGACCTTCCTGCTCGGCTGGGCCGCGTGGGTCAGCGGCGGCGAGCGTTCCGCGCCCGCCACCACCGGCCTGCGCGCGATGATCGTGCCCGCGGTCTCCACCCTCACCGGGCTCGCCGTGCTCGTCTGCGGCAACCTCGTCCAGGACCTCAACGCGCTCGCGGTCGGGCTCGCCACCGCCACGCTGCTGGGCGCGATCCTGCGCATGGTCCTGACCTTCGGCGACAACGCCCGCATGGCCGCCGAGTCGACGCGCGAGGCGCTGACCGACGCGCTCACCGGCCTCGGCAACCGCCGCCGCCTGATGCGCGACCTCGAGGACGGCCTCGCCGCCCAGCACGAGCGGACGATCGCGCTGTTCGACCTCGACGGCTTCAAGAACTACAACGACGTCTTCGGCCACCCGGCGGGCGACGCGCTGCTCGTCCGGCTCGCCGAGGAGCTCGAGTCGGTGGTGGGCCGCGCGCGGCGCCGCCTACCGGCTCGGCGGCGACGAGTTCTGCGTGCTGCTCGACGGCGTCGACGAGCACGCCGAGGCGCTGCTCGCCGACTGCGTCGTCGCGCTCACCGACCGCGGCCACGGCTTCGACGTCGGCTGCTCCCACGGCGCCGCCAAGCTGCCCGAGGAGGCCGACGACCGCGCCGCCGCCCTGACGCTCGCCGACCGCCGCCTCTACAGCGAGAAGTTCGAGCGCAAGCGCGACGCGATCTCCGAGCAGACCTGCGACGCGCTGCTGCAGGTGCTGCACGAGCGCGAGCCCGACCTGCGCGACCACGTCGGCGACGTCGCCGAGCTGGCGGAGCGCGTCGCCGTCCGCCTCGGCCTCAAGTCGGACGAGCTCGACGACGTCCGCCGCGCCGCCGAGCTGCACGACGTCGGCAAGTCCGCGGTGCCGGACGCGATCCTCGCCAAGCCCGGGCCGCTCGACGAGCGCGAGTGGGAGTTCGTGCGCCAGCACACCCTCGTCGGCGAGCGCATCCTGCGCGCCGCGCCGGCCCTCGCCACCGTCGCCAAGCTCGTCCGCTCGAGCCACGAGCGCTTCGACGGCACCGGCTACCCGGACGGCCTCGCCGGCCAGTCGATCCCGCTCGGCGCACGCATCGTCTCCGCCTGCGACGCCTGGGACGCGATGATCACCACGCGGCCGTACCGCAAGGCGATGGCGATGGCGGACGCGCTCGACGAGCTGCGGCACTGCAGCGGCAGCCAGTTCGACCCCGACGTCGTGGCGGCGCTGTGTGCCGAGGTCGACGAGGCGCTGCTCAGCCCGTCAATGACTGCTGGTAGAGCGTAAAGCCGATCGCGCTGCAGACCGCGGCGACGATCCAGAAGCGCAGGATGATCTTCGTCTCCGACCAGGCGCGGAGCTCGAAGTGGTGGTGGATCGGCGCCATCAGGAACACGCGCTTGCGGAACGCCTGGAACGACGCGACCTGGATCAGCACGGACAGCGCCTCGATGACGAAGATGCCGCCGAGGATGATCAGCAGCACCTCGGTCTTGGTCATCACCGCCAGCCCCGCGATCGCGCCGCCCAGCCCGAGTGAGCCCGTGTCGCCCATGAAGATCGAGGCGGGGAACGAGTTGAACCACAGGAAGCCGACGCAGCCGCCGACCAGGCAGGCCGCGACCAGCGCGAGGTCGAACTGCCGCGTCGTGAACGTGATCGCGATGTAGGCGAGCAGGACGATCGCGCAGCAGCCCGCCGCGAGCCCGTCGAGGCCGTCGGTCAGGTTGACCGCCGACGTCGTGCCCGCCAGCACGAGGTAGATGAAGATCGGGTACAGGTAGCCGACGTCGACCTGGGCATCGATCACCCTCAGGTCGACGGTGTCGGGGAGCTCCGCCCAGCGCGTGGCGACCAGCCACAGCCCGACCGAGATCGCGACCGTGGCGACGAGCTTCGTGCGCGCCCGCAGCCCGAGCGAGCGCCGCTTGACGATCTTCGTGAAGTCGTCGGCGAAGCCGAGCAGCGCGCACGCCAGCGCGACCCCGAAGACCCCGATCGCGCGCGGGGTGAACTCGGTCAGCAGCAGGAACGGCACCGCGATCGCGGTGAAGATGATGATCCCGCCCATCGTCGGCGTGCCCGCCTTGGCGTGGTGCTCCTGCGGCCCTTCCTCGCGGATGTGCTGCCCGAACTCGCGCTCGCGCAGGAAGGCGATGAACTTCGGGGACAGGAAGATGCACATCAGCAGGGACGCCGTCCCCGCGATCAGGACCTCTCCCATCAGCCGGCGGCCTGCAGCGCTTCGGTGACGACCTCGAGCCCGACGCCGCGCGAGGCCTTGACGAGCACGACGTCGCCCGCCGTCACCAGCTCGGGCAGCAGCGCGGCGGCCTCGCCGGCGTCGAGCACGGCGTGCGACTCGCCGTCGAACGCGTCGAGCATGGCGGCGGCGCGCGGGCCGACGGTGACGAGCAGCTCGACGCCCGCGGACGCCGCGTAGGCGCCGATCTCGCGGTGGTGGTCGCGCTCGCCGGGCCCGAGTTCGAGCATGTCGCCGAGCACCGCCACGCGGCGGCCCTCGGCGTGGTGCGAGGCGAGATCGTCCAGGGCGGCGCGCATGGAGAGCGGGTTGGCGTTGTAGCAGTCGTTGATGACGTGGACACCGATCCCGGTCGCCACCCGCTCGCCCCGCATCGACGAGAAGCGGACGTTGATCGAGCCGCTGGGCTGCACGCCGACGGCGCGCGCCGCGGCCAGGGCGGCCAGCGAGTTGAGCAGGTTGTGCTGCTGGTCGAACGGCAGCTCGAGCTCGACCCGCTCCCCTGAGGCGATCACGACGTGCTGGGTCGGCAGCACGTCGGGCACGACGCCGTACTTGAGCGAGGAGCCCTCGAAGTGCACGTCGCCGCCGGGGCCGAAGGTGACGATCTCGAGGTCGTCGCGCAGCCACGGCTCGAGCAGCGGCTCGTCGGACGGCACGACAGCGGTGGCGCCCTCGCGCAAGCCGGAGAGCAGCTCGCTCTTGGCCTCCGCCACGCCCTCGAGCGAGCCCATCTGCTCGAGGTGGACCGGCCCGATGTTGGTGATGACGCCGACGTCGGGCTCGCAGATCGCGGTCAGCTCGGCGATCTGGCCGAAGCCGCGCATGGCGAGCTCGAGGACGAGCACCTCGGTGCCCGACGGCGCGGCCAGCACCTCCAGCGGGAGCCCGATCTCGGTGTTGAAGTTCTCGCGCGAGGCCGCGACCTTGCGGTGCGGCGCGATCATCGCGGTGATCAGGTCCTTGGTCGACGTCTTGCCGACCGAGCCGGTCACGGCGATCACGTGGGCGGCGAGGTCCTGCCGCCAGCCGCGGGCGAGCGCGCCCAGGGCCGGGACGGGCGTCTCGGTCACGATCACCGCGCCGCTGCCGTCGGCGGCGAGCGCCTCTTCCGCCCACCGCGGCGCGACCACGACGCCCCAGGCGCCGGTCTCGAGCGCGGCCACGGAGTAGGCGCCGCCGTCGACATGCTCCCCGGGCAGGCCGAAGAACAGGTCGCCGGACTGGACGGCCCGCGAATCGATCACGGCCCTGGCCGGGCCATCGGCGTCGCGGCCGCCCGCCGGCTCGCGCAGGAGCTCCGCGCCGGCCGTGCCCGCGACGCGCTGGGCGCTCCAGTGCTTCACGCGCGCGCCCGGGAGCTCTGCAGCGCCTCGCGCGCCACGGTGACGTCGTCGAACGGCTCCTTGCGGCCGCCCTCGAACTCCTGGCCCTGCTCGTGGCCCTTGCCGGCGATCACCACGATGTCACCGGGCCGGGCGAGCTCGATCGCCCGCCCGATCGCGGCGCGGCGGTCGACCTCGCGCTCGACGTGGCCCTGCGCGCCCGCCGCCACCGCCTCGACGATCGCCTCCGGGTCCTCGGACCGCGGGTTGTCGGACGTGACGATCGCGAGGTCGGCGAGCCGTGCGCCGATCTCGCCCATGATCGGGCGCTTGCCCTGGTCGCGGTCGCCGCCGGCCCCGAACACCACGATCACGCGGCCGTCGGCGATCGCGCGCGCCGACACGAGGACGTTCTCGAGCGCCCCCGGCTTGTGCGCGTAGTCGACCACGACGGCGAACGGCTGGCCCTCGTCGACGGGCTCGAAGCGGCCCGGCACCGCGGGCGGGTTCGCCAGCGTGGCGAGGAGCGGCTCCGGCGAGGCGCCGAGCGCACGCGAGGCCGCCCACGCGCCGAGGGCGTTCAACACGTTGAAGCGGCCCGGCAGAGCCAGACGGACGTGCCACTCGCCCTCGCCGGTGCGGAGGGTGAACGACGAGCCCGCCGCGTCCGCCTGGAGGTCGAGCGCGCGGATGTCCGCGTCCTCCTCGATGCCGAACGTGAGCGTGCCGGGGAAGTCGGCGGCCAGCCGGCGCCCGTATTCGTCGTCGGCGCAGGCGATCCGCACCCCGACGTCGGTCTCGAACAGCCTCCGCTTGGCAAGGAAGTAGCTCTCCATGTCGGGGTGGAAGTCGAGGTGGTCCTGGCTGAGGTTCGTGAACACCGCGGCCGCGCAGTGGATCCCCTCGGCACGCCGCAGCTCGAGCGCGTGCGAGGAGATCTCCATCGCGCACGCGACGTCGCCGGCGTCGAGCATCTCCCGGAACGTGCGCTGGAGGTCGATCGCCTCGGGCGTCGTGCGCTGTACGGGCCGCGACTCGCCACCCACGATCGAGGTCACCGTCCCGAGCAGCCCGGTCGGCATCCCGGCCGCCTCGAGCATCGCGCGGGTCAGCCAGGCCGTGGTCGTCTTGCCGCTCGTGCCGGTGATGCCGACCACGCGCAGCTCGGCGGTCGGCTCGCCGTGGAAGCGCGCGGCCGCCTGCGCCATCGCGGCCCGCATGTCCTCCACCTCCACCTCGGGCACGCCGAGCCCGAGCGGGCGGCAGACCACCAGCGCGGCGGCGCCGCGAGCCACCGCGTCGGGCGCGAAGTCGTGCCCGTCGCGGGTGAAGCCGGGGACGCAGAAGAACAGCGTGCCGGGCTGCACCGCTCTGTTGTCGTAGGCGAGGCCGGTGATCTCGACGTCGTCAGGACCGGCGCCGAGCAGATCGCGCAGCGTCATCGCTGCCGCAGTCTATGGGCGCTCCTGGTCGTACAACCGGAGCGCGAACCGCCCCGCCGGGTGCTCGCGCATCGCCTCGACCTCGTCGGCGTACTGCGAGGGCAGCTCGTCGATCGGCGGCAGCGGGACGCCGTAGCGGTCCGGGACGAGCACGGCGGCGGCGAGCGCGGCGAAGGCGAGGTCGGCGGCGCTGAAGGCGTCGCCGCACAGATAGGGGCGGCCGTCGCTGAGGCGGGCGGCGACCTCGTCGAACTCGGCGCGGACGCGGTCGCGCGCCTCGCCGGCGTGGTCGTCGTCGGCATCGGTGCGGCGGGCGATCAGCTTCGCGACGACCGGCAGCATCACCGGCATCCCGGCGCGCTCCCAGCGTGGCACGCCGGGCGCGCCGTAGGCCTCCATCAGGTCGGGGCGGCCGAGCATGCGGTGGTACATCCAGGTGCGCGCGTCGGGGCCGAGGTGGTGGTCGAAGCGCGCCTCCAGCGCCGTCGCGAGCGGGTTGCGATAGAGGCCGAGGTGCCCGTGCGCGTCGGCGAAGCGCACGATCTGGGCCGACTCGCGCAGCGGGCCCTTGGGCGTCACCAGCACCGGCGCCGTCCAGCCGCGCCCGGCGCGCCAGGTGTGCGCCCAGTGGATCACCTGCAGGTGGCGCTCCTCGCGGTAGTCGATGCCGGCCAGCTCCAGCGCCCAGCGCGCCTTCTCGCAGAAGTGGCTGATGGGGATGGTGATGAGCCGGAGGTCGTCCACGGGAGGCTGAAACGAGTCGTCGCGGGAAAGCTTTGCGGGGTCCAGGCCCCATACTGAGGCTCATGCCTTCCGTCCGCATCTCCGCCCAGCTCCAGCCCCAGCACTCCGACTGGCCCGCGATGCGGCGGGCCTGGGCCGAGGCCGAGGAAGCCGGCGCGGACTGCCTGTTCAACTGGGACCACTTCTATCCGCTGCGCGGCGAGCCCGAGGGCAAGCACTTCGAGGCGCTGACCGCGCTCGGCGCCATGGCCGAGGTGACGGAGCGGGTCGAGCTCGGGTCGCTCGTCATCTGCAACGCCTACCGCAACCCCGAGTACCTCGCCGACGCCCACCGCACGATCGACCACATCTCCGGCGGGCGGGCGATCCTCGGGATCGGCGCCGGCTGGTTCGAGAAGGACTTCGACGAGTACGGCTACGAGTTCGGCACGGTCGGCACGCGCCTGGACGCGCTCGAGGAGGCGCTGCCGCGGATCGAGCAGCGGCTCGGCAAGCTCAACCCGCCGCCGCTGCGCGACATGCCGATCCTGATCGGCGGCGGCGGCGTCAAGCGCACGCTCAAGCTCGTCGCGCGCCACGGCGACATCTGGCACGCGTTCGGCGACCTCGACGTGTTCCGCGAGAAGAACGCGATCCTCGACGGCCACTGCGCCGACGAGGGCCGCGACCCCGCCGAGATCGAGCGCTCGTGGAACGGGGCGAACGGGCAGTGGGACGAGTTCCGCGACGCCGGCGTCGGCCACTTCATCGTCGGCATCACCGGCAGCGACCGCGGCTACGACCTCGGGCCGCTGCGGGAGCTCGTCCAGTGGCGGGACGCGCTGTGATCGTCGACGAGAGCACCGCGTTCGGCGCCCGCGTGGCGGAGCACCTGCGGACCGAGATCGTCGTCTGGATGACGACGGTCACGCCCTCGGGCGCCCCGCTGCCGATGCCGGTGTGGTTCCTGTGGGAGGGCGGCGAGTCGGTCGTGATGTTCAGCCGCGAGAGCCCGCGCGTGCGCAACCTCGAGGCGAACCCGAACGTGTCGCTGAACTTCGACGGCGACGGCCGCGGCGGCGGGATCGTCGTGCTGTCCGGCCAGGCCACGGTCGACCGCGACGGCCCGCGCGCGAACGAGGTCGGCGCCTACATCGAGAAGTACGCCGACCACATCGAGCGCCTCGCCCACACGCCCGAGTCGTTCGGCGGGACCTACTCGGTGCCGATCCGGATCGCGCTGACGAAGCTACGCGGTCACTAGAGCTCGCTCCACGATCGCGGCGCCGTCGACGCCGCGCGGGAGCGTGCCGAACACGCGGCCGCGCGCCTCGCCGAGGCGGCCGGCGCAGAACGCGTCGGCGACGAACGGCGGCGCGGTGCGGACCAGCAGCGAGGCCTGGAAGGCGACCGCGAGGTCCTCGACCGCGCGGCGGGCGAGCCACTGGGCGTCCTCACCGGCGAGCTCCTGCAACGTCGCCGGGAGCGCGTCGAGGTGCGCGTCGAGCCGCGCGTCCGCCCCGCGGCCGAGCTCGCACTCGGCCAGGAACGCCGGCAGGCTCTCCGGCTCGCGGGCCAGCGCGCGCAGGACGTCGAGGCTCATCACGTTGCCCGAGCCCTCCCAGATGCCGTTGAGCGGCGCGTCGCGGAGCAGCTGCGGCATCGGGCTCTCCTCGACGTAGCCGTTGCCGCCGAGGCACTCGAGCGCCTCGGCCGCGTGCGGCGTGGCGCGCTTGCAGACCCAGTACTTGAGCACCGCGGTCGCGAACCGCCGGAGATTGTTGTCCTCGTCGTCGTAGGCGCGCGCGAGCCGCAGCGCGGTCGCGGTGGCGGCCTCGGACTCGATCGCGAGGTCGGCGAGGACGTTGAGCATCAGCGGCTTCTCGACCAGCGGGCCGCCGAACGCCGAGCGCCCGCGCGCGTGGTTGACCGCCTCGGCGACGCCGCGCCGCATCCCGGCGGCCGAGCCCGTCACGCAGTCGAGCCGCGTGTGGGTGACCATCTCGATGATCGTCGGGACGCCGCGCCCCTCCTCCCCCAGCCGCCGCGCGGCGACGCCGCGGAACTCGACCTCGGAGGACGGCAGCGAGCGCGTGCCGAGCTTGGCCTTGAGCCGCTGGATCTCGAAGCCGGGGCCGGGCTCGACGAGGAAGCAGGTGAGGCCGCCGGGCGCCTGGGCGAGCACGAGGAAGACGTCGACCATCGGCGCCGAGCAGAACCACTTGTGGCCGGTGAGCTCATAGACGCCGTCGCCCGCGGGCTCGGCGCGCGTGGTGTTGGCGCGGACGTCGGAGCCGCCCTGCTTCTCGGTCATGCCCATGCCCGAGAGCGCGCCGCGCTCGTAGTCGGGCAGCGTCAGGCGCGGCTCCCACTCCGCCGCGAGCGTCGCGTCGCGGCGCAGGGCGGGGATCGAGGAGTAGGTCATGCAGACCGGGCACATGACGCCCGCGTTGGTCTGCGACCAGAGGCTGAACAGCGCGGCGCGCGCGACGTGGGCGCCGGGCTGCGGGTCGCGCCACGGCAGCGCGTGGATCTCGCGCTCGACGGCGCCGCGCAGCAGCCAGTGCCAGGACGGGTCGAGCTCGACCTCGTCGACACGGCGGCCGTAACGGTCGTGGCTCTTCAGCCACGGCTCGTTGCGCTCGGCGCGCCGCCCGTGCTCCTGCGCCTCGGCGCTGCCCGCCACGGCGCCGGTGTCGCGCGCGCGGTCGAGCGCCCAGCCGCCACCCTCACGCTCGAGCGCCTCCTGCAGGGCGAGGTCGGCGTCGAAGAAGTTCGTCCCTTCGAGCGGAGTGGGCTGGTTGACGACCTCGTGGGTCTGATTGGTTCGCAGCGTGTCCACTGCGATGGAGCCTAACCGGGCGGGATTCGCAGGTAATTAAGCGCGAACGAGGTGATCTGCTTCCAGGCAGGGCCGGCGACCAGGCCGCCGTAGATCTCGCCCTTCGGCTCGTCGACCATCACGGTGACCAGCAGCTTCGGATGACGGGCCGGGGCGAAGCCGACGAACGAGGCGACGTACTTGTCCGGCGAGTAGCCGCCCGTGACGGGGTCCGGCTTCTGCGCCGTGCCGGTCTTGCCCGCCAGCTCGTAGCCCTTGATCGCGGCGCCCGACGCGGTGCCGCCGGGGCCGAGCACGCCCTCGAGCATCTTGCGGACCGAGGCGGCGTTGGCGTCGGAGATCACGCGGCGGCCGCGGTGCGGGGCCGACTGCTTGCCGTTGACCTTCTCGACGATGTGGGCGGGGCGCAGGACGCCGCCGTTGGCGATCGCCGCGTACGCGACCGCCATCTGCATCGGCGTGACCGCGAGCCCCTGGCCGATCGGCAGGTTGCCCATCGAGGCGCCCGAGTACTTGGCGAGCGGGAGCACGATGCCGGCCTCCTCGCCGGGCAGGTCGGTGCCGGTCGGCTTGCCGAAGCCGAAGCGCCGGACCCACTGGTCGAAGCGCTTGGCGCCGAGGCCGAGGCCGATCTTGATCGCGCCCACGTTGGAGGACTGCTCGAGGATCTCGCGCGTGGACAGCGTGACGGCGCCGCGCGGGTGCGACTCACCGATGACGCGGTCGTAGAGCTGGATCGTCGGCGGGAGGTTGAACTTGGTCTCCGGCGTGACCTCGCGCTCCTCGAGCGCGCCGGCGACGGTGAACGCCTTGAACGTCGAGCCCGGCTCGTAGGTGGCGCCGACCGCACGGTTCTGGCGCGCGTAGGCTGGCGCGTGGCCGGGGTTGTTGGCGTCGACCCGCGGCCAGTTGGCGAGCGCGAGCAGGGCGCCGTCGCGCGGGTCCATGACGATCGCGGTCGCGCCGCGCGGGCGCCAGGTCTCGCCGACCTCGGCGAGCACCTGCTCCGCCTTGTCCTGAATCGCCTCGTCGACGGTCAGCGTGACGTTGGAGCCCGCCTTCGTCTTGCGCGTCTCGCGCAGCTCGATCGCCTCGCCGAGCGCGTCCTTGACGAGGCGGCGCTCGCCGTCGCGGCCCTTGAGGATGCCGTCGAGCGAGTACTCGAGGCCGGACAGGCCGGTGCCCTCGGCACCGATGTTGCCGAGCAGCTGGCTGGCGAGGAAGTCGCGCGGGTAGGTGCGGCGCGCCTCGGGGATGAACTCGAGCCCCTCGATCTTCATCCGCTCGACCCTGCGGGCCTTGATGGCGGGCACGCGGCGGGCGAGGTAGGCGAAGCCGGTGTCGCGGCGGGTCAGCTGGCGCAGCAGCTTGTCCTCGGAGGTGCTGAGCGGCTTGGCGAGCTTGGCGGCGACGCGCTGCGGGTCCTTGATCAGGTACGGCGTCGCCGCGACCGTCATGGCGGGCTGGGAGACGGCGAGCTCGATCCCGTTGCGGTCGGTGATCGCGCCGCGGCGGGCGGGGACGATGACCTGGGCGGTCTGCTGGGTCGCCGCGGCCTTGCGCAGCGCGTCGGCCTTGACCACGCCGAGCCAGCCGGCGCGCAGGCCGGCGAGGGCGAGCATGCCCAGGAAGACCGCGAAGAGGAGGCCGATCCGCCGCTCGATCAGCCGCACGTGCTTACCCGACGGGAGCTGGAGTCGGGGTCGTCGTGCTGTCGGTCGGCACCGCGGTAGCAGCGGGGGTGGCGGTCGCCTGTGGCACCGGCGTCGCGGCGACCTGCGGGGCCGGCGTGGCGGCGACCTCCGGAGCGGGGGTGGCGGCCGCGGCCGGCGTGGTGGTCGTCGCAGGCACGACCGGGGCCATCAGCGACCCGGGCACGACGCCGTGGTTGGCCATCAGCTGCTTGGCCGCGTCGCTCGGGGCGCGCATGCGGCGGGCGGCGCGGGTCGCGTCCGCTCCCCCGCGCACCCGGACGTACTTCACCTCTCCGGCGGCGGGGGTGACCATGCCGCGCCGGTCGGCCCCGGTGCGGATGCGCTCGCCGGACGCGAGACGGGCGATGCTCGCCTCCATGCCGGAGTTCTGGCGCTCGAGGGTCGCGGACGTCTCGACCGCGCGCGAGATGCCGGAGTTGAGCTTCAGCAGCGACACCTGCATCGCGACGATCCCCATCAGCGCGACGCCGACGAAGCAGATCCACACGCGGCCGCGCAGGAGGCGGTCGATGACGCGGTGGTCGGGCAGCGCGCGGATGCGCTCGAAGACGCCGGTGACGGGCTTGGGCGCCGAAACCGCGCGCGGCTTGAGCGCGGGCCCCGAGATGCGGCGCGGGAGCCGCGGGGCGGGGGCCGTGCGGGTGCGGGCGCGCGCGGCGTGGCGCTCGGCTGCGGTGGCGGCGGGCATCAGGCCGCGACCTCCAGCTTGCGGGCGGCCCGCAGCCGCGCGCTCTTGGCGCGCGGGTTCTGCGCGATCTCGCCCGGCGTCGGCACGACCGAGCGGCGGAACACCGGCTCCGCCTCGGGCGTGCGGCCGCAGGCGCAGACCGGCAGGTCGGGCGGGCAGATGCAGCCCTGCGCGCGGTCGGCCAGGAACCGCTTCACGCGCCGGTCCTCCAGCGAGTGGAACGAGATCGCCGCGAGGCGGCCGCCGGCCCGCAGCACGCTCCACGCGAGCGGGAGCGCCTCGTCGAGCTGGTCGAGCTCGCCGTTGACGGCGATCCGGATCGCCTGGAACGTCCGCTTGGCCGGGTGCCCGCCGCCGAACCGCGCCGGCGCGGGGATCGCGGCGGTGATCGCGTCGACGAGCTCGAAGGTGGTGGCGAGCGGGCGGCGGCGCACGATCTCGCCCGCGATCCGCTCGGCGTAGCGCTCCTCCCCGTACTCGCGCAGCGTGCGCGCGAGGCGGCGGCGCTCCCAGGTGTTGACGATCTCGGCCGCGGTCAGCTCCTGCGCCGGGTCCATCCGCATGTCGAGCGGCGCGTCGTAGGCGTAGGAGAAGCCGCGCTCGCGCGTGTCGACCTGCATCGAGGACATCCCGAGGTCCAGGTAGACGAGGTCGGCCTCGAAGCCCTCGTCCCGCAGCTGCTCGAGCCCACCCGCGAAGTCGGCGCGCAGGAAGCGCGTGCGGCACTCGACCTCCGCGGCCAGCTCGGCGAACGCCTCCTCGGCCAGCGGGTCGCGGTCGATGCCCACGAGCAGCCCGGCCGGGCCGAGGCGCTCGGCGACGAGGCGGCCGTGGCCGCCCGCGCCCACCGTGCAGTCGACCGCGACCTGGCCCGGCTGCGGGTCCAGCGCCTCGATCAGCTCCCCGGCGAGGACGGGGACGTGCGTGCGTGGCATGTCAAGCAGGATGGCCAAGAGAGGAAGTGAGGTCAGGCGCGCGCGCCGTGAGGTCCGTGTCGTACTCCGCCCAAGCCGCCTGATCCCAGAGCTCGAGGCAGTCCCCAGCGCCCACGATCATCACCTGGCGATCGATGCCGGCGTGCTCGCGGTGCGTGGAGGGAAGCATCACGCGCCCCGCGGAGTCGAGCTCGACGTCGGCGGCGTTCCCGTGAAAGAACCGCCGCAGCTCGCGCGCCTCGGGCGAGAACGGATTCAAGCCGGCCAGGGCTGCGTCGGTCATCGCCGAATAGGTCGGTTCGGGATAGACGCTGATGCAGCGATCCACGCCCTTGACCAGGAACACCGACCCCGCCAGCTGCGTGCGGAACTTCGACGGCACCGTGAGTCGGTGCTTCGCGTCCAGCGTGTGCTCGAAGTTGCCGTTGAAAGCCAAGGCTCATGTGGTCCGTCGGGAGGGAGTCGAGTCGATCCGAGGTGGCGGAGTGGGAGGAGCCCCGCCACCCCGGACCGGCTGTTCGAGCGGGAAGCTACCCCACAACGCCCCACTCTGCAACACAATTGTCGTCATTCGTCCCACAGAACTTGAATCTTGTCTTTCTGCGGACATTTTTTCCCTGCAAATAAGCGGGTTCCTGCGTGGGCTGGGGTGAGGGCCCCAATCGCGGCCGGAGCGCAGGACGGCGTGCAGGAGGAGGGGTTGCACCCCGAATTGCAGTCTGCTGGGCGCGTCCGTACCCTCGACGGATGCCCCGACTTCGCCTCCTCCTCCTCCCCTGCCTCCTCCTGATCGCCGGCTGCGGCGGCGGAGGCGGCGCCACCGACGCCGACCCCGCCAAGGCCGTCCCGGCCGGGACCGCGCTCTACTTCGAGGGCGTCGTGCGCCCCGAAGGCGACCAGCGCGAGGACGTCCTCGACGCCGCCGGCAAGGTGCTGCGGACCGACGACCCCGAGACGAAGATCCGCGAGCTCCTCGACGAGGCGATGAAGGAGTCCGACGACCCGGTCGACTACGACAAGGACGTCGCACCCTGGCTGGGCGAGAAGGCCGGCGTCTGGGTCAGCGGGCTCGACCGCGACAAGCCCGGCTACGTCGCCGTCGTCGCGGCCAAGGACACCGACAAGGCCCAGGAGGCGATCGACAAGGGCATCCAGCAGGACGGCGGCAAGGTGCGCCAGGAGTCCTACGAGGGCGTCGATTACCAGGTCGACGACGAGGGCGTGGCCGCCGGCATCGTCGGCGACTTCTTCACCGTCGGCACCGAGAGGGAGTTCAAGCGCACGGTCAAGGCCAACGACGGCGACTCGCTCGCCGACGAGGAGCGCTTCAAGGACACCGTCGACGAGCTCGACGAGGACCGGCTCGGGCTCTTCTACGTCGACAGCAAGCCGTTCATCGAGCAGGCGATCAAGGCCGACCCGGATGCCGCGAGCCAGCTGCAGCAGATCCGCGCGATCTTCCCCATCGACAAGCTCGAGCCGATCGGCGGCGCGCTGCTCGCCGACGGCAACCGCATCCGCTTCGACACCCTGATGCGCGGCGAGGGCGTGAGCGCGCTGCGCGCGTCGTTCGGCCCGCTGCTCGGCACCGGCGAGACGCCGCTGATCAAGGAGCTGCCGGGTGACGCCTGGGCCGCCTACGGCGCGCCGAACGTCGGCCCCGGCCTCAAGAGCATCTTCACGCGCGTGGCCGGCGCGTTCGGAGGCGCGGCCGCGACGCAGCAGCTCCAGCAGCAGTACGGCATCAACCTCGAGCGCGACGTCTTCGGCTGGATCGGCGACATCGCGATCTTCGTGCGCGGCAGCGACAAGGCCAGCCTCGACGGCGCGCTCGTGATCGAGGCGACGAACGAGGCCAACATGCGCGGCGCGTTCGGCAAGATCGTCGGGCTGGTGCAGAGCCAGGGCGGCCAGCGCGTCAGGCCGATCAAGGTCGACGGCGCGGAGACGGCGTTCTCGGCGGCGCCGACGGCCGCCCTGGACAAGCCGGTCATCCTCGCCCGCTCCAGCGACCGCGTGGTGCTCGGCGTCGGCGAGGCCGCGACCGCCGCGGCGCTGACGCCGGACGAGAAGCTCGGCGACTCCGCGCTCTACGCGCAGGGCAAGGAGGTGCTCGACGACTTCGAGCCCAGCTTCCTGCTCTCGATGCCCGCGCTGGTGAAGGTGATCGAGGCGACGGGCGAGGCCGACGCCGACTTCGCGGAGGCCAAGCCCTACCTCGAGGCGTTCAGCGTGATCGCCAGCGGCGGGACGGCCGACGACGACGAGCTCAAGTCGCGCGCGGCGGCGGGGCTGAAGTAGCGCTGCGCCTGCCCGTCATGCCGCCGGTCTTGCCGATGCTGGCGAAGGTCGGCACCGACTTCCCGCCCGGCGCGTTCTACGAGCCGAAGTGGGACGGCTTCCGCTCGATCGTGTTCCGCGACGGCGACGAGGTCGAGATCGGCAGCCGCAACACCCGCCCGATGGCGCGCTACTTCCCCGAGGTGGTCGCGGCGGTGCGCGCGAGCCTGCCGCCGCGCTGCGTCGTCGACGGCGAGATCATCGTGCCGGTCGACGGGCGCCTCGACTTCTGGTCGATCCAGCAACGCCTCCATCCCGCTGCCAGCCGGGTCGACCTGCTCGCTGCGCAGACGCCCGCCAGCTTCGTCGCCTTCGACCTGCTCGCGCTCGGGGACGAGGACCTGACGAGCCGGCCGTTCTCCGAGCGCCGCGCCGCGCTGGAGGCGGCGATGGGCGACACGCGGGGACGTGTCTACCTCACCCCCATGACCACCGACGAGGCGCTCGCCCGCGAGTGGTTCGTCCGCTTCGAGGGCGCCGGGCTCGACGGCCTGATCGCCAAGTCGCCCGATCAGACCTACCAGCCCGACAAGCGGGTGATGACGAAGATCAAGCACGTGCGCACCGCCGACTGCGTGCTGGCGGGCTACCGCGTGCACAAGTCGGGGCCGGACGCGATCGGCTCGCTGCTGCTCGGCCTCTACGAAGAGGACTCGCTGCGCTCCGTCGGCGTCGTCGGCGCCTTCCCGATGGCGCGCCGGCGCGAGCTGTTCGCCGAGCTGCAGCCGCTCGTCTGCGACTTCGAGGACCACCCGTGGAACTGGGCCCGCGAGCACATTCCGGCCGCGGCGGCGTTCGGGAGCCGCTGGAACCCGGGCAAGTCGCTGTCGTTCGTGCCGCTCCGCCCGGAGCGCGTGCTCGAGGTCCGCTACGACCACATGGAGGGGTCGCGGTTCCGCCACCCGCCGCAGTTCGTCCGCTGGCGTCCGGACCGTGACCCGAAGTCCTGCGGATATGCGCAATTGGAGCGTCCCGTGGACCTCGACGTGGCCCAGATCCTCGGTTAGTGTCGGGCCCGCTCTGGATACCTCTTCGTTCTTCATCTACCCGAACGTCAGCGAGGAGGCCGCGGAGCCCGAAGGGTTCTTCGCGGGCCGCAGCGATCGTGAGTGGGACCGGCTGTTGGCCGCCACGGAGACGCGGCGCTTCCGGCCGGGCGAGATCGTGCTCCCGGAGGGGGTCGCCGACCGCGCGCTCTACCTGCTCGCCGACGGGCGGCTCGAGCTGACGCGCGAGGGCACGCGCGGCGCGCTCGCGACGCTCGAGGCGCCGGCGAGCCTCGGCGAGGCGGCCTTCCTCGACGGCAAGCCGCGGCTGGTGGCGGTCCGCGCCGCCACGCACGGCGAGCTGGAGCGGCTGAGCTGGGAGGCGTTCGAGGGGCTGAGCGCGCGCGACCCGCAGCTCGCGCGCGACGTGTTGGTCGACGTGGGGCGCGTGCTCGCGGCCCGCGTCCGGGCGGGTGCCGGGAACCTCGGCGTGTAGGCGCTTGGCAGCGACCGCGTTCCCCAACTACACGCAGATCTCCAAGGGGATCTCGATCCGCGCGTGGTGGGGGGTCCGGATCGCGTCGCTCACCGCGGCGCTGATCGTCGCCGGGCTGCTGATCGTCTCGCCCGACGACGGGCTGTTCGTGATGTGGAAGCTCGTCATCCCGCTGCTGCCGCTGCTGTTCCTGGTCGCGCCGGGCGTGTGGCGCAACCTGTGCCCGCTGGCCGCCGCGAACCAGACGCCGCGCGTGCTCGGCCTCACCCGCGGGCTGACCGCGCCCGCGTGGTTCAAGGAGTACGGCTACGTCGTCGCGATCTCGCTGTTCGTGCTGTTCGTCGTCCTGCGCAAGCTCGGCCTCGACGACAACGGGCCCGCGAGCGCCCTGCTGCTCCTCGGCGCGCTGGCCGGCGGCTTCACCGGCGGCATGTACCTGAAGGGCAAGAGCGGCTGGTGCTCGAGCATCTGCCCGCTGCTGCCGGTGCAGCGGATCTACGGCCAGACGCCGCTCGCGCTGGTCGGCAACTCGCACTGCCAGCCGTGCGTCGGCTGCACGACCAACTGCTACGACTTCAACCCGAAGGCCGCCTACCTGGCCGACCTCAACAGCCCGGACCCGTACTGGGCCGGCTACCGGCGCTTCTTCGTCGGCGCCTTCCCGGGGCTCGTGCTCGCGTTCTTCGAGGTGCCGGAGGCGCCCGACGCGATCCCGGTCGCCGAGATGGTCGGGCAGGTCGCGCTCTACATGGCGGCGAGCCTGGCGTCGTTCGTGCTGCTCGACTCGTTCGTGAAGGTCACGACGCACAAGCTGACCACGCTCTACGGCGCGCTCGCCTTCAACATCTTCTACTGGTACGGCGCGCCGAACTTCGTCGAGGCCGTCACCGGCTCGGCGTCCCCCGACGCGGTGACCTGGGCGCTCCGGGCGGCCGTGCTCGCGCTGACGGCGACGTGGGTGCTGCGCACGTACCGCAAGGAGGATCAGTTCGTGGCCGAGGCGGCCGCCAAGGCCGGCGGGCTGAGCGCCGCCGCCGGGCGCTCGCTGGCCCGCTCGCGGGTGCTCAAGTCGGGCGCGCCGGAGGTCATGTTCGAGGACGGCACGCGGGCGGTCGCCAAGGCCGGCGCGACCGTGCTCGAGGTCGCCGAGGCGAACGGCCAGAAGATCGAGGCGGGCTGCCGGATGGGCGTGTGCGGGGCCGACCCGATCGCGATCAAGGAAGGGATGGGCAACCTCTCCGCGATCTCCGACGACGAGCGCTCGACGCTCGAGCGCCTCGGCCACGCGAGCAACACGCGGATGGCGTGCTGCTGCCGCGTGCAGGGGCCGGTCAGCGTGGCGTTGACGCCCGACAAGGAGACCGGCCCGACGCCGAGCCAGATCCTGCGCATGTCCTACGACCGCTCGATCGAGCGGGTGGTCGTGCTCGGCAACGGGATCGCCGGGGTGACCGCCGCCGACCACGTCCGCCGCCGCCACCCGGAGTGCCAGATCGACCTCGTCGCCGACGAGCCGCACCCGCTCTACAACCGCATGGGCATCAACCGCCTGATCTACGGCCGCTCGGCGATGGCGGGGCTCTACCTGAACCCCGACGCCTGGTACGAGGACCGCCGGATCGAGACGTGGCTCAACACGCGCGCGGCGCGCATCGACCGCGGCACGAGCGAGGTCGAGCTCGGCACCGGCGAGCGGCTGGCCTACGACCGGCTGATCCTCGCGCTGGGCTCGAGCGCGATGGTGCCGCGCATCGACGGCTTCGGGGGGCGCGGCACGTTCGTGGTGCGCTCCGCCGAGGACGCGCTGTCGATCCGCGGCTTCGCCCAGCGCGAGTGGTGCCGCGAGGCGCTGATCGCCGGCGGCGGCCTGCTCGGGCTCGAGGCCGGCTACGCGCTGCACAAGCTCGGCCTCCACGCCTCGATCCTGGAGCGCTCCGAGCGGCTGCTGCGCCGCCAGCTCGACGAGCGCGCCTCGGAGTACCTGCGGCGCTACCTCGAAGGGCTCGGCATGACGATCGTGACCAATGCCGAGACGGCGGCGGCGCTCGGCGACGAGCGGCTGTCCGAGGTGCTCCTGCGCGACGGGCGCGCGCTGCCCGCGGACATGCTGGTCGTGTGCGCGGGGATCACGCCGAACGCCGAGCTCGCGCGCGACGCCGGGCTGCAGATCGGCAAGGGCGTCGTCGTCGACGACCTGATGCGCACGAGCGACCCGCGCATCTTCGCGGCGGGCGACGTCGCCGAGCACCGCGGCCGCGTGCACGGGCTGTGGCCGGCGGCGGTCGAGCAGGCCGAGGTAGCGGCGTGCGGCGCGCTCGGCGAGGAGAAGGCGTACCGCGGCAGCGTGCCGGTCACGATCTTGAAGGTGGTGGGCATCGAGCTGACGTCGATGGGGCGCTTCATGACCGAGCCCGGCGACGAGGAGATCGTGTTCGAGGACGAGCAGTCCGGCCGCTACCGCAAGCTCGTCATCGCCGACGGCAAGATCGCCGGCGCGATCCTGCTCGGCTCGGCGGCCGAGGCCTCGCCGGTGGTGACCGCGGTCAAGCGCGGCTACGACGTGCGCGGGCTGATGGGCGACCTGCGGGCCGGGCGCTGGGACACCCTGGGCGAGCTGAGCGGGACCCACCCGCTCGTGCCGGCCGCGCCGGCCAACCCCAGCTCGGCCTAGCTGCTGCCGCCGCCGGCGTCGATCCGCGTCACCGTGCCGTCCTGGTGGTTCGCGGTCCAGACGCTGCCGGCGCCGAAGGCGATGCCGATGGGGTCGTCGCCGACCGGGATCGCGCGGCCGACGACGCGGCCGTTGTCCGGGTCGATCTGCGAGACCGTGTTGTCCTTCGCGTTGGCGACCCACACGAAGCCGCCGCCCGCCGTGATGTCGCGCGGGTCCTGACCGACGCGGATCGGCTCGCCCTCGACCTCCTGGGTCTGGGCGTTGATGCGGGTGACGGTGCCGTCGTCGGCGTTGGAGACCCAGGCCGAGCCGAACGCCTCCACGACGCCGCGCGGGCCCTTGCCGGTGGGGATCGGATCGCCGAGCACCTCGGAGGTCGAGGAGTCGATGCGGGTCACGGTGTCGTCGCCGTGGTTGGCGACCCAGACGCTGTCGGTGCCGACGACGATGCCGTACGGCTCGTCGCCGACGCCGATCGGGGTGCCGACGACGGTGGCGGACGCGCGGTCGATGCGGTTGACGGTGTCGTCGCCGGTGTTGCTGACCCAGACGAGCTGCTTCCCGAGCGAGATGCCGTTCGGCTCCTTGCCGACCGGGATCGTGCCGATCACGACCGGGTCGGGGTTGCTCTCGATGCGGCGGACGCGGTCGTCGCCGGAGGACGCGATCCAGGTGACCTTCTTGGCGCCGGCGACGCCGTCGGGGGCGCTGCCGACGTCGAGCGGCTCGCCGATCGTCTCGTTGGTCTCCGGGTCGATGCGGATGAAGGTGCCCTCGCTGGCGTCGGTGACGAAGACGGTGCCCTCGTCGGTGACGGAGATGCCGTCGGGGCCCTTGCCGGCCTTGATCGAGGCGACGACCTTGGGGTTGGCCGCCTGGGCGGTGGCCGTGGGTGTGGCGGTGGCGGTCGGGGTGGCGGTCGCGGTCGGCTTGGCGGCCGTGGGCTCCTCGTCGCCCTTGAAGACGCCGGCCGCGGCGAGGCCGGCGGCGATCAGGAGGACCACGATGATCGCGGGCAGCGCGATGCCGAGCGCGCGGTTGCGGCGAGGCGGGCCGTCCTCGGTCGCGGGCGTCGGCGGTGCCGGCTTGCGCGGCGCCTCCTGGGCGCCGCCGGCGGCCAGCGCCTCCTGCGCGGCGCGGGCGAACTCGCCGGCGGTCTGGTGGCGCTCGTCGGGGTTCTTGGCCAGCCCCTTCTCGACCACCGCGCCGAGCGCGGGCGGGAGCTTCTGGTTGGCCTCCAGCAGCGAGGGCGGCGGCTCGTTGACGTGGGCGAACATCGTGCCGACGTTGGAGTCGCGCAGGAACGGGCTCGTGCGCGTGAGCGTGAAGAAGAGGACGCAGGCGAGCGAGTAGACGTCGGAGCGGGCGTCGGCGTCCTGGCCCTGGATCGCCTCGGGGCTCGAGTAGTCGAGCGTGCCGACGAAGTGCCCGGCGGTGGTGGTGCCGGGGGCGCCCTCGAGCGTCTTCACGAGCCCGAAGTCGGTCAGGTAGACGTGCTCCTCCTCCCCCTCGCCGGTGAGGAGGACGTTGCCGGGCTTGACGTCGCGGTGGACGAGGCCGCGGCGGTGGGCGGCGTCGAGCGCGGCGGCGACCTGGCTGACGATGCGGACGGCCCGGGTCGGGTCGCACGCGCCCTCGCGGGTGACGAGCTGGAGGAGGTCGGTGCCGTCGACGAAGCGCATGGCGATGTAGAGCTCGCCGTCGACCTCCCCGGCCTCGTAGACGGGGATGACGTTCGGGTGATCGATGCTCGCGGCGAGCATCGACTCGCGCTGGAAGCGCTCGCGGAACTTGCGGTCGCCGGCGAAGTCCTCGGCGATCAGCTTCAGCGCGACAGGGCGCTGCAGCGCGATCTCGGTCGCGCGGTACACGACGCCCATGCCGCCCTCACCGGCGACGCCGTCGATCTGGTAGCCCGCGAAGACGGTGCCTGTGGTCAGTTCGGGGATGCTCACTTATATCCCGGAGACGCACATGCCGGGGATTCATTCCCCTGAGATTCGATCAGGGGCTCGTGCGCGGCAGGCGGCGCTGGGCGTTGCGTGCGACGAGGGCGGCCTTGACGGCTCGCGCGCGGCGGGCGAGGGGCTTGCGAGTGACGAAGATGAGGCCGATGACGCCGGCGAGCATGAGCTCGATGAGCAGCGGGGTGGCGCTCGGGCCTTCCGACGCGTGGCGGATGATCGGCGCGGCGAGCGGGATGAGGGCGTTGGCGAGCATGTCTGGATAGAGGGCGCTGGTCGCGGCCTGATACGTCTTGTGCGGTGATTCGCGTGTGCCGGGACGACGAACGGTCGGCGATCTTCGAGATCGTCAACGCGGCGGCGGTGGTGTACCGGGGCGTCATCCCGGCGGATCGCTGGCACGAGCCGTACATGGGGCTGGACGAGCTCTCGGCGGAGATCGCGGCGGGTGTCGAGTTCTGGGGCTATGAGGACGACGGCGCGCTGGCGGGGGTCATGGGCATCCAGCCGGTGGAGGACGTGTTCCTGATCCGCCACGCCTACGTGCGGCCGGAGGCCCAGGGGCGCGGGATCGGGGGCGCGTTGATGGCCGAGCTCGAGTCGCGGGTCTCGGCGCAGCTGCTGGTCGGCACCTGGGCGGTGGCGACATGGGCGATCGGGTTCTACGAGCGGCATGGGTTCGTGGCCGTGCCGCGCTCGGAGATCGCGCCGCTGTTGCGGCGGTACTGGTCGATCCCGGACCGGCAGGTCGAGACGTCGGTGGTGCTGGCGAAGCCGCCGCTCTAGGCCGGGATCAGCGCGGCGGCCACGAGCAGCAGCACCGAAGGGACGAGGAGGAGGGCGACGACGAGCTGCACCTGCGGCGCGGCGCGGGCAGCGGCCTCGGTGTGCTGTCTGGCCGCGCGGGCGCGTGCCTCCTGCGCCTGGGCGGCGAGCGAGGGGCCGAGCGGCGCGCCGTGCCTGGCGGCTCGCCTCATCGCGGCGACGAACGGAGGCACGCCGGCGGCGGGCGCACGCCGGGCCAGCGTGCCGAGCGCATCGGCCAGCGGGACGCCGAGCGAGGTCGTCCGCGCGGCACGATCGATCTCGCCGGCGAGGATCCCGCGGTGTCGTCGGCCGACCTCCGCGAGCGCCCGGGCCGGCGAGAGCCCGGCGGCGACCGCGACGCGCAGCAGGTCGAGCACGTCGGGGAGCTCGGCATCGATCGTGTCCGCGCGCGCCCGGGTGCGGCGGCGGATGAGCAGGTCGGGGGCGAGGAACGCGCCGGCCGCGGCGATGGGCGAGATCGCCGCGGCGAGCGGCAGCGTGGCGAGAAGGGCGATCAGCGCGGCGCCGAGCTTGGCCGCCATCACGTCGCCGGGCGGTATCTCGAGGCCGGCCGCCTCCAGCCGCGCGCGGAGGTCCCGCGGCGCGCGGCCCGCGAGCCGGTGGCCGGCCCGCGCGACGACCCGGCTCGCGATCCGCCGGAGCGGCGCCCTCCGCTTCGGCGTCCATCCCCGGGCCAGCTCGGTGACACCGGCCGCGGCGAGCGCGCCCGCGGCGGCGGCGAGCGCGGTGGCGGCGGTCACAGCGGCCGGCCCGCGCGGCGCGAGGCTCGACGATCCAGTGGGGCCGTCGTGAGCCTCATGTCGCACGCCGTCGGACGACCCCGGAGGCCCTCAACCGCCTCATGCCTTGCGCGGCCGGACGATCCGGTGGATCGCCACAAGGCCGGTCGCCTGCAGGACGACGGCGAGCGCGGTTAGCGCGGCCGGGAGCGGCGCCGCGATCAGCGCGCGGAGGAACCCGGGAGCGGCGAGCTCGGCGAGCGCCGCCGCGGCGACCGGGAGGCCGACGACGAGCCACGCGGTGAAACGCGCCTGGGCGGTCGCTGCACGGGCGTCGCGCTCCAGTCGGTCGGCGGCTTCGAGTGAGCCGGCGAGCTCGCGCAGCAGCGCCGGGAGGTCGCCGCCGGCGTCGCGCTGGAGCAGGATCGCGGCGACCAGGGTGTCCCACGCGCGGGTCGCTGCCCGGGTTCGGAGGCGCTCGAGCACGTCGTCGGTCGGTTCGCCGAGCGCGAGCGAGCGAGCGGCGACCCGCAGCTCATGACCGGCGGCGCCTGCGAGCGTCGGCGCGACCTCGTCGAGCGCGCCACGCACGGAGTGCCCGGCCGCGACCGCGTCGGCAAGCTCCCGCGCCGCTCCCGCCGCGCCGCGGCGCACCTCGTCCCGGTACCGCGCCCGCCGAGCGCGCACGACGGCGACGACCACGGCGGGGCCGCTGAGCGCCGCGGCCACGGCGAACAGCGGCCCGCCGAGCAGCCAGCCGGCGGCGAACAGCGAGCCGGCCGCGAGCGCGACGAGCCGCCGCCGCTCCGCCCCGCTCGGCGCAAGCCCCTGCCGCCGCGCCCGCCCGAGCGGAGCGAGCGCGCGCTCCAGCCGCTCGGCGACCCGCGTCGCTTCCGCGGTCGCGAGCACGTCCCAAGCGCCCAGCACGCCGGCGGCTCCGGCAGCCGCGGCAAGCAGCGCCGCCGGGCTCACGCCGGAGGCGCCGAGGATTGCCGCGACCAGCGCCGCCGGGCTCACGCCCGAGGCGCCGGCGGTTGCCGCAACCCACGCCGCCGGGGTCACGCCCGCGCCAATCGCGCCGCCAGCTCCTCTCCGAGCGGTGCGCGCCACGTCGGCCGGCCGGCCCGCAGCGTGTAGATCTCCCTCGCGGCCGCGCCACCGGCCACGCGCACGACCTCGGCGACGGTGGTCACGCGGCGGCTGCCGTCGGCCGCCCGGGCCTGACAGACGACGAGGTCGATGGCGTCGGCCACCTGTTCGCGGATCGCCGCGTGCGGCAGGCCGACGTCGGCCATCAGCGCGAGCGTCTCCAGTCGCCGCAGCGCCTCGGCGGCGGTCCCGGCGTGGACGGTGCAGAGCGAGCCGTCGTGACCGGTCGAGAGCGCGGTGAGCATGTCGAGCGCCTCCGGGCCCCGGACCTCGCCGACGACGATCCGGTCGGGCCGCATCCGCAGGGCGTTCTTGACGAGCCGGCGGATCGTCACCTCTCCGCGGCCTTCGAGGTTCGGCGGGCGGGCCTCGAGCCGGAGGACGTGCGGCTGCCGGAGCCGGAGCTCGGCGGCGTCCTCGATCGTGACCACGCGCTCGCCTGGGTCGATGAAGCTCGAGAGCGCGTTGAGCAGCGTCGTCTTGCCGGAGCCGGTGCCGCCGCAGACGAGCAGGTTGCAGCGGCGCCGGACCGCTCGCGCGAGGAGCTCGGCGAGCGGCGCGGTCAGCGTCCCGTTGGCCACCAGCTCCTCGGGCGTGTAGCCGCGGCGGCGGAAGCGGCGGATGGTCAACACCGGGCCGTCGAGCGCGAGCGGCGGGATGACGACGTTCACGCGCGAGCCGTCGGGCAGGCGCGCGTCGACGAGCGGCTCGGCCTCGTCGACGCGCCGGCCCAGCGGTGCGAGGATGCGCTCGATCGCGTGCCGGAGCTCGCCGTCGCCGGCGAAGCGGACGTTGGTGGCCACGAGGCGCCCGTGCCGCTCGACCCAGGCGGGCGCGGTGCCGGAGACGAGGATCTCGTCGACCTCGGGATCTGCGAGGAGCGGCTCGAGCGGGCCGAGCCCGAACGACCGCTCCGCGATCCGGGCGACGAGCGCCGCGCGCGAGCGCTCGTCGAGCACCGACGCCTCGCGGTCCACGAACGCCCGGATCCGCTCCTGCGCGTCTTCGGGCGCGCCGGGGTCGACGGGCCGCGCGAGCATCCGCTCGCGCAGGGAGCCGGCGAGGCCGTCGAGGGCCGCTTCGTGGGCGTCGTCGGCCGCATGGCCGCGGCCCGCGGCGCTCCGCCCGTCCTGGGCCGGAGCGCCGCGCACGGTGCCGTCCACCTGGCCGCCGCGCTCGGCTCGTCGCGCGTCGAGATCCAGCGGCCGCTTCGCCTCGGTGCTCACGGTCGCCCCACCCCGCGCGCGTACGGGAAGCCGCGCTGCGCGGGGACCACGATCCGGAGCCGCGCTCCTCGCGGCGCCTCGCCGGTGGCGGAAAAGCGACCGAGGCCGTCGGTGCGGAGCGTCGCGCGGGTCTGCCAGCCGGCGAAGCCGCGCGACTGCAGGCGGATCCTGAGGCCGGCGCGCGGGACGTGCCCGCCGTGCACGCGGCCCGTGAGCGTCGTCGTCCGGCCGCGACGCTGGAGCCGCACGCGGACGGCGGCCCGCACGGCGAGGCGCAGCGTCACCGTCGCCCCGCGATGCACGAGCCGGACCTGGCGCGACGGGCCGACGCTCGTGAACGTCGTCAGGCGACCGTCGCGGCGGGTGCGGACGCCCGTGATCGGGCGCCAGGCGCGGCCGCGCAGGCGTTCGAGCATCCGCACCGGCGTGTGTGCCAGCGGACGGCCGCGGAGGTCGGTCAGGCGACCGCGGATACGGACGCGGGTGGGCCACGTGACCGTCGTGCGGCGGAGCCGGCGCCGCCCGCGCTCGAGCCAGGCGCTCAGACGGGCGCGTGGCTGGGTCGCCCCCAGAACGGCGCCACCCGACGGAACCGCGGCCGGGACGAGGTCGCTGAGCTCCGACGCGACCCGCACCGTCCCGCCGCCGTCGCTCGCGGACACGACGGCGCGCAGCCGCCGGCCGGCGTCGCGTGAGCGGGTGCTGTACGTGCGCGACACCGCGCCGCCGATCTCCGCGCAGCCGTCGGCGCTGCAGCGCTGCCAGCGATAGTCGTACGTGACCCCCTCGCCCGCGAAGCCGGAGGGCTGGGCGGTGAGCGCCTCCGCGGGATCGCCGCTCAGCGTCACCGTGCCGGGGCGCGGCGGGCGGTTGTCGATCACGATCCGCGCCGAGGCGGTGCGGACGTTGCGGGCGATGTCTTCGACGCGCGCGACCAGCGTGTGAGGCCCGTCCGCGACCGCGCGTGTGTCGAGCGGGAACGTGGTGGGCGCGTCGAGCGGGCACGGGACGGTCCGCGTCGCCCGCCGCGGCGGCGGCGTGGACGTGAGCAGGCCCACACACGGACGAGACGTCGTGAGGCGCCGGCCGTCGAGCTCGAGCGCCCGCTCGAAGATCCCGCCGCCCGCGTCGCGCGCCGCCACGTCGACGCCGACCGTGCCGCGCAGCGGGCCGGAGGGTGCGGTGACGCCGACAGCGGGTGCGAGCGCGTCGTCGAGCTCGACCGCGAGGGCATAGAAGCGCGCCCACGGCTGCCCGCCCTCGAAGCACGGCCCGGCCAGCTCGCAGCGGACGCCGATCCTCAGTGCGTCGGCGCCGTTGGCCTCGCCGCTCCGCCGCGTCCCGGCGAAGTCGACGGGCGACGCGCCGATGTAGCCACGCGCCGGCGGGATGTACTCCCACTCGCTGCCGTGCGCGGCTTCGACCACGAACGTCGGGACCGCCCACGGCGCCGCGCCCGAGAGGTGCGCGCGGTAGCTCGAGACGAGCCGCGCGATCGAGGTGCCGGCCGGGGCGTCGAAGCGGAACAGGTTGGGCGGGCGATCCGTCGTCGTGAACAGGCCGCCGCGGGTCGCGCAGTCGTTGCGGGACGAGGCCCCCGCGGCGAGGTACCAGCCGGTGACGGGCCGGACGGCCGCCCCGTTGAGGTCGGAGCAGCCGACGACGACGTACGAGCCCGCGTCGGCGCGGGCGGCGGCCGCCGCGCTGAGCGCGGCGGCGAGGAGGCAGGCGGCGAGGAGCCGCGGGACGAGCGAGTGCGAGTTCATGGGTGCCTTGAGGGAGCGAGGCGGACGAACTCGCCCCCCGGGCGGCGAACGGAGTCGGCGGACAGGCCAGCCTCAGCCGGTGCGCGCGAGCAGCCGCACTTCGCGGGCGCCCGCCTCGAGCGACGCGAGCGCGAGCGCCTGCGCAGCGGTGACGCGGACGGTCGCGGCGACGCGCGCCGCTCCCTCCGCGCCGGTCAGCGGACGGGCGGCGATGACCTCAGCTCCCGTGAGAGCGAGCCGCGCGGCGCCCCGCTCGGGAACGATCACGACATCCACCTGCGCACCCGCGACGATCAGCTGCGGCGAGCCGGCGCCGGCGACCTCGACCGCCCGCTCGCCGCGGCGGATGCGCGCGGGCTGCGGCGCCGATTCGTCCTCGAGCTGGCCCACGCCGAGGTACGCGCCGCGCGGGAGCGCCGTCACCGGCCGGCGGCCGAGCACCTCCTCGGGGACCGACGCTGCGCCGACCGGCGCGTAGCGGGCGGGGATCCGGCGGAGCGCGAGGTCGGGCGGCGTGAGCCGCCGGCGCGGCGGCAGGTCGCGCCCCGCGACGACGACGTCGACCAGCGGAGCGAGTTGCGCGCGGACCGCCGCCTCGCGGCGGCCCACGTCCGACGCCGCGAGGCCGCCGAGCGCCAGCGCCAGGCCGATCAGCAGCGCGCCGCGGCGGCGCCGCGTCATCGCCCGCGAGGTCGCGGCCGCGGCGGGAGTGGCCCGAAGGGGAACGGATCACGCCCGCCGGCGTCCGGCCCGGAGCGGCTGGGATCGGGGCGGAGCAGATCGGGACCGCGTGGAGGGCGGTCGGCTCGTGTCGGCTCCGGTGGCCAGACCTGGAACGGCTCGACCGCGGGCGCCGCGTCGGCGCTCGGGAGCTCGAGGACCAGGCGCGCTCCCACCGCGCTCGGGGCGGCGGAGACCCGGCCTCCGTACGACTCGGCGATGCGGGCGGCGATGCCCAGGCCTCGCCCCCGCCCGGCGCCGCGGCGGCGGCCGACGAGCTCCGTGACCGGGCCTGGGAGCCCAGGGCCGGCGTCGCTCACCTCCACCCGCACGCGCCCCGCGACGACCCGCCCGCGCACGCGCACCGGCGACCCGCCGTGCTCGACCGCGTTCGCCACGAGGTTGCGCGCACGCCTGCGCCAGCCGCACCGGGTCGGCGCGGACCAGCGCCCGGCCGCGCAGCGGCTCGACCCACAGCACCACCCCGAAGGCGGCCGCCAGCGGACGCCACGCCTCCACCCCGTCGTCGAGCAGCGCGCCCACGTCGACCAGCTCCGACCGCGCCCCAGCACGGCGCCCCCGGCCCGCGGCGACCAGGTCGTCCACCGCCAAAGCGGCCCGCCGGAGCTCCAGGTCGACCGCCGCCGCCCGCTCGAGATCGTCGAGCCCGTGCAGCCCCAGCCGCGCCGCACACAGCGGCCCGCGCAGCTCGTGGCCCGCGTCGGCGACGAGCGACGCGTGGCGCGCCAGCCGCGCGCGCAGCCACGTCGCCCCGCCCGCGGCACACAGCGCCGCCAGCCAGCCCAAGGAAGCCATCGTGCTCACATCGCCTCCGGCCCGTCGACCAGCCGGTAGCCGACACCCCACACGTTGACGACGAACTTGTCGCCGCCCGTGCCGAGCTTCTGCCGCAGCCGGCAGGCGTGCGAGTCCAGCGTGCGCGTCGCGCCCAGCGACCGGAAGCCCCAGACGTCGCGGAGCAGCTCCTCCTTCGTGTACACGCGCGTCGGCGACCCCGCCAGCGCCCGCAGCAGCGCGAACTCCTTCTGCGACAGGTCGATCCGCCGCCCCCGCAGCCGCACCTCGCGCGAGGCCGGGTCGACCTCCAGGTCGCCGACCCGCAGCCGCCCGAGCGCCACCCGCGGCTGCATCCGCCGCAGGATCGCCGTCACCCGCGCGCGCAGCTCCGGGTACGACACCGGCTTCGTCAGGTAGTCGTCCGCGCCGCGCTCGAACCCCCGCACCCGGTCGAGCTCGCCCGCCCGCCCCGTCAGCACCACCAGGGGCAGGCCCGGGTCCAGACGCGAGGCGATCCCGTCGGCCGCCCGCACCCGCGCGACCAGCTCCAGGCCGGAGCCGTCGGGCAGGCCGACGTCGACGACCGCGAGGTCGGGCTGGTTGTACTCGAGCAGCCGCACGGCGTCGTGGACCGTGTCGGCGAGCAGGACGTCGTAGCCGTCCGCGGTGAGGTTGTCGGCGAGGAAGGTCCGCAGCCCGTGGTCGTCCTCGACGAGGAGCAGCGTGGTGGTCTCGGTCACGAGCCCGGATAGGCCCGCGCGAGCAAACCTCGCCCCCGGATGACTTATGGGGTGACGACCGGAGTGAAGCCTCCGCCGTCACCGCCGATAAGGAGAAGTAGGTGGGGCGGGCCAAGCATCCTTGCCATCTCCATGCCCGCCCCGCCGGATGTATCGGCTCAGCCCCGAGCCGCGCACAGAGGGCCTGGACACATGTCCATAAACGGTCCTCCCCTTGAACCTCACGTAACGTGAGGCCCTACGGTGGCTCCCGTGTGGAAGATCGGCGAGCTTGCGCGGCGTACGGGGCTGACCGTGCGCACGCTTCATCACTACGACGAGATCGGGCTGCTGCGCCCCGCCGAGCGGTCGGACGGCGGCCATCGCGTCTATGACGAGGCCGCGGTCCAGCGCCTCTACCGGATCGTGTCGCTGCGGAGCCTCGGCTTCCCGCTCGACGCGATCGCCCGGGCGCTCGACGGCGACAGCTTCGACCCGCAGGCAGCCGTCGACGACCACATCCGGCGCCTGGAGGCGCAGATCGCCGACGAGCGGAGGCTCGTCAGCCGGCTCGAGCGGCTCCGCGAGCGCCTCGACGCCGACGATTTCCTGACCACGATCGAAAGGCTGACCATGAGCGAGCGCTACTACACGCCCGAGCAGCTCGACCAGCTCGAGCAGCGCCGGCAGGACTTCGGCGACGACGCCATCAAGGACGTCGAGCGCGAGTGGGGCGAGATCTTCGCCACCCTCCGCGCCGAGATGGAGGCCGGCACCGACCCCGCCGACCCGAAGCTGAAGCCGATCGCCGAGCGCGGCCGCGAGCTCGTCGCGATGTTCACGGGCGGCGACCCGGGCATCAAGGACTCCCTCAACCAGATGTGGGCCAACGAGGACCCGGAGAAGCTGTCCCACGGGATGGTGGATGCCGAGCTGATGGCCTACTACGGCAGGGTGCAGGCCGCCGCGGGCTAGCCACACTCCGACACCCGTCCACGCGTCATGGCGGACCGCCCTCCGCGACCCGTAGAGTTCCGCCATGGCGCGCGTCGCGCGACAGAAGCAGCTCAACGAGTGCCGGCAGTGCACGACCTTCTGCGACCGGGTGATCAAGCCCGCCTCGTGCGTCGCGTCCGCGTGCCCCTCGCTGTACCAGTACGACGACCCGCTCACCGGCCGCCGCTACATGGGCTGCCTGCACAAGGTGTTCGCCACCGAGATCGACATCGAGCTGTTCGAGCAGGCCGAGCGCTCGCGCTCGGGCTTCGGCGTCGTGAAGCTCGCCGGCGCGCCGCGCGAGCGTTGCGCCTTCTCGATCGAGCGGGCCTTCCCCGCCTTCGACGACTGCGTCAACCGGCGCTTCTTCGACTGGCCGGAGGAGGCTCCCGGCGCGGTCCGCGCCTTCGATCTGCGCGACCGGCTCTGACGCAAGACCGCTCTCGTGAAAGATCGCCTTCACGAGGAGCGCCGATGAAGGATCCAGGCCTAAGATGCAGACGTCGCGGGCATCGCCTCGGCGGACGCACTTTCTGACCCTATGGATTCCACCCGCCGAGGCAACTACGACTCCGGCCAGGACTACGTCCTGGAGTACGGCGAGTTGCGCTTCACGTTCAACGAGCGCGACTTCTCCGAGCGGGTCGAGCAGGCGGCGCTGAAGCTCGGCTTCGTGGCCGCCCGCCTCGAGGGCGTCGAGCTCGAGGACCTCGTGAACCTGACCGTCAACGGCGAGGTCGCCGACCCGGCGTCGGCGCTCGGCGAGCACGTCAACGACTGCTGGCCGGAGCTCGTCGGGCCGGCCGAGCGCTCGCTGGTCCACTGGCTGCGGCGGCTCGTCTTCCGCTCCGCCTGGCTCGACCAGCGCGTGAAGGAGGGCGAGCTCGACATCGCGTTCGACGAGTCCACGCACACGTTCGGCTACATCCAGCCCGAGCGCGACGACGAGCCGATCGAGCTCTCGCCCGAGCCCAACTGGGGCCGGGTCGCGTACACGCCGCGGTAGCCGGGTACGTCCGCCGGTATGCGGCGGCTCACCCTCCTGCTGTTCCTTCTGCTCGCCGCGCCGGCGAGCGCCGACGTCCAGCGGCAGGCCCCGCCCGGCGCCTTCGTCTCGCTCGCCGACGTCGACTCCTCGATCGTCGTCGAGATGCGCTACCTGACGAGCCACAACTTCCTCGGCCGGCGCGTGCCCGGCTATCGCGAGAACGTCTGCCTGCTCACGCGCCAGGCAGCCGATGCGCTCGCGCGGGTGCAGCGGTCGGTGCGTGCCAAGGGTTACACGCTCAAGGTCTACGACTGCTACCGGCCGCAGCGGTCGGTCGACTCCTTCGTCAGGTGGGGCAAGGACCTCTCCGACCAGCGGATGAAGCGCGAGTTCTACCCGCGTGTGCGCAAGTCGCGGGTGTTCAAGGAGGGCTACATCGCGAGCGAGTCGGGCCACAGCCGCGGCAGCACGGTCGACCTCACGCTGGTCAAGCTGCCTCCGCGCGAGCAGGAGCGCTACCGGCGCGGCGACCGGCTACGCGACTGCGCCGGCCCGCGGAACAAACGGTTCCGCGACAACACGATCGACATGGGCACGGGCTACGACTGCTTCGACGTCAAGTCGCACCCGTTCAGCGACGCCTTCCGCGGCAAGGTCCGGCGCAACCGGCTCGCGCTGCGCAACCCCATGATCGCCGCGGGCTTCAAGGGCCTCGCCACCGAGTGGTGGCACTTCACGCTCCGCGACGAGCCGTACCCCGAGACCTACTTCGACTTCCCGATGGAGAAGGCGTCGCTGAAGTAGGTGGCACCGCCGGCGAACGGCGGGTTCGAACCGCACGAATGTCATCTCGACCACCTCATGGGTGGTCGAGATGACACTCGTGGGCGCCGCGGCACCTCGAACCCACCCCTCGATGCGGTCGTTGACGTTCGGCGGCGCTGCCGCGGACGCTAGGCCGCGGTATCCGCCCGCGCCTTCGCGATCGCCTCGGCGCCCGCGTCGCCGACCAGCAGCTCCGGCCGCATCGTGCCGGAGGCCGCGAGGTCGAGCGCCGGGAAGCGGCCCATGGCGGTCAGCGTCGCGTCGAGCGCGATCACGGTCGTCTCGCCGCCCAGCGCCGCCGGCGCGGCGGCGATGACGGTCAGCGAGCCGCCGTCGGCGATGTTCCGCGCGGCGCCGAGGGCGCGGCGGGCGGTGGCCGGCGGCAGGTACTCGAGCGAGTCGATGACCACGACCGCGTCGGCGCCGCGGGCGGCGACCCGGCGGGCCTGCTCGACGGCGTGCTCGACGGCCTGGCCCTGCGCGTCGGCCGAGGCGGCGAAGGTGACCGCGGCGGCCGGGGCGGCCGGGCCGCTCTGCCACTCGGGAACCTCCTCGGGCCGCACGCCGGCGAGCACGACGGTCACCTCGAGACCGTCCTTCTCGGCGAGCGCGGCGGCGATGCGGCGGAGCGCCTCGCTCTTGCCGGCGCGCGCCGGGCCGACGACGGTCACGCGTGAGCCCTTGCCGAACGGGGTCAGCCACTCGATCGCCTTGACGCTCGGGTCGTCGCTGCCGAGCTCGAGCCGCTCGGCCGGGAAGGCGACGGGCAGGTCGTCGAAGCGCGTGCCCTCGGACACCTCGTCGGCGGGCTTGCCGTTGATGGTGTCGACGCGGACGAGCGACGGGAAGCGCTCGGAGCGCCGCGGCGGGCGCATCGGGCCGCCGACCTTGTCGCCGGAGACCAGCTCGCAGCGCTTGACCTGCGCCGCGGAGACGTAGACGTCGTCGTCGGAGGTCTCGCCCTCCTTGAGGCGGACGAAGGCGGAGCCGTTGCCGAGCAGCTCGATGACGCCCTCGACCTCCTTGTCCTCCGCGGGGCGCTCCTCGGCCTCGGGCTTGTCGGCCTTCGCGCGGCGGCCGCCGCCGCGGGCGGGCTTCTCGTCGGGCGCGGCGTCGTCACCGCCGTCCTCGTCCTTGCGCGAGGCGCGGGAGCGGCCACCGCGGCGGCCGCGGCGGCTGCGGGTCGGCGCCTCCTCGTCGTCGTCGCCGCCACCGGCGTCGCCGCCCTCGGGGCGGGCGAGGTCGTCGCCGGCCTGCTTGGCGAGGATCGCGTCGATGAGGTCGAGCTTGCGAAGGCGGCGGAAGCCGTCGACACCGAGCTCGTTGGCGAGCAGGTGGAGATCGGCGAGGGGGGACTCCGCCAGGGCGGAGCGATCGAGCACTGAAGACATGTGGAACTCCCTTGGATGTGGGTCGTCGGCATCCGGCCGCGTTGTGCGCAGCGGCCGGCAACCTCTGCCCAAGAGGCTAGCGCTCGGGGTAGCGGTCCGGTGTCAGCCCCTCGTCGGGCGCCAGCTCGCGCTCCCCCTCCAGGACCGCCCGCACGGCCAGGAAATCCGCGGCTGCGGCGACGTCGTGCACCCGCAGGATCGACGCCCCGGCGCGGACGCCCGACTCGAGCGCGGCCAGCGTCGCCGCCCCTCGCTCGCGCGGCCCGCGGCCGGTGATGGCGCCGAGGAAGTCCTTGCGGGAGACGGCCAGCAGGAGCGGTCGCCCGAGCGCCGCGAGCGCGTCGAGCCGCCGCAGCACGGCGACCGTCTGGGCCGGCGTCTTGGCGAAGTCCGGCCCGGGGTCGAGCACGATCTGCTCCTCCCCCACCCCCGCGTCCAGCGCGACCTGCATACGCTCGCGCAGGAAGCCCACGACGTCGGCGACCACGTCGTCGTAGGCATCGGGCTCCAGCAGCGTCCCCTTCGGCGCCACCCGCGTGTGCATGAGCACCAGCGCCGCGCCCGTCGTCGCGCAGACGCCCGCGAGCGCCGGATCGAGCAGCCCTGAGACGTCGTTGATCATGCCCGCGCCCGCGTCGACGGCAGCTGCGGCGACCTCCGGCTTGTAGGTGTCGACCGAGACGACCACGTCGTGCGCCTCGGCGACCGCCCGGACGAGCGGCACGACGCGCGCGATCTCCTCCTCGGCCGCGACCGGTGGCCGCCCGCCCACCGCAGACTCCCCGCCGACGTCGACGATCGCCGCGCCGGCGGCGACCTGCTCGGCGGCGCGGGCAACCAGATCGAGATGGTCCCCGCCGTTCGAGAACGAGTCGGGCGACGCGTTCACGACGCCCATCAGCAGCGGCGGGCCGCCGAGCTCCAGCTCGCGACGGCCCGCGCGCAGCCTCACGTGACGCGGAGCTTGACCTTCTTGATCCGGCGGTTGCCGGCGTTGTCGAACACGGTCGCCTTGAGCGTGAAGCGCCCGCGGCGGTAGACGTGCCGGCCCCCGAAGCGCTTGCGCTGCTTGACCACGCGGGTGCCGTCGCCGTAGCGCACGCGCACCTCGCGGATGCCGGAGCCCTTCCCGTCGCGGGCGCGCACGACGACGCGCAGCGCGCGGCCTGCCCGCCGCTTGCCGATGATCCGCACCCGGACCTTGGGCTTGGCGTTGTCGAACCTGACCCGCCGCGTGCGGCTCGGCGCCTCCTGGCCGCGCGAGTCGATGGCGATCACCTGGTACTTGATCGGGCGCCCGGCGCTCAGGGGCTGCGCCGGGCGCAGCGAGCTGCCGGTCGTCTCGCCGACGACCCGGCCGCCGACGACGACGCGGAAGCGCTGCGGGCCCCAGAGGTCACGGCCCGGGCGCCACTCGAGCTTCGCCCGCCGCCCGCTCTGCCAGGCGCTGCGCGCGATCGCGCCCGGCCGGCCGGGCAGGCGGTCGTGCAGCGCGACGGTGATCGCGCGGCTGGCCGGCGGGCCCTGCGCCATCGCCACCGCGAAGCCGGCCAGCCGGTCGCCCGCCACCGCGAACTGGCCCGCGGGCACCGCGCCGAGGTCGGACCGCGACAGCTCGACCTCGGCCTCGAACGGCTTCGTGGGCTCGGGCTGCAGGCGGCCCTTGACGGCCGCGTTGCCGCCGCCGTCGGCGACCCGCCAGGCGAGCACGTTCTCGCGGTGCTCGGAGGCGCCGGGCCTCGGCTCCGCCCCCGCCGTCGAGGCGGCGGAGTGCAGGAGCTGGGCGGGCGCGAAGACGTCGTTGTAGAGCACGTTGCCGCCCACGCCACCACCCGGCGTCTCGAACGTCGCGAGCCCCTGCCCGCGGCCGTTCATCGCCACCCGCGGCGCGGTCGAGCCCGCGCCGCCGTCGAGGTAGATCGGCGGGTCGAACGTCGAGCCGAGCATCCGCCGCGCCAGCGCGCGCGACGCCCCGCCGACGTCCTGGCGGAACACGGCCCACACGAACGAGCCGTCGTCCTCGATGTCGATCTCCGGCGAGTCGGCCGCGCCGGCCGGCACGCCGCCCACGTCCCCGACCGAGAGCCCCTGCGGCGCGGCCGACGGGTTGAGGCCGGTGACGCGGCGGGCGAACAGCGAGGTGCCCTCGCCCCACGCCACGATGCCGTTGCCCTCGGCGGACACGCCGACGCGCGAGCGGCCACCGCCGACGCCGGCCGCGGCGCCGGGGTTGATGTCCATCGGCGCGCCGATCGTCGTCCACGTCGCGTCCTGCAGCCGGCTGACGCGGACGTCGGTGCCACCGCTGCCTGGCGCGGTGTAGGCGGCGTAGGCCGCGCCGTTGATGCTCATGTCGACCGAAGGCGAGAGCGCCGGCCCGGGGCCCGCGAAGATCTCGGTCGGGCCGACCAGCGGCCCCGGCGCCGGGCCGCCGGTCACGAGGCTCGCGAAGACGCTGTTGCCCGCTGTCCACACGATCACCAGGCGGTTGGCGTCGGTGGCGGCGATCGCGGCGTCGGTCGCGCCCGCGGCGATGCCGTTGTCGACCTGCTCGGGCGGGCGGAACTGGCCGCCGTTGAAGCGCGAGAGGAAGACGTGCGGGGTGCCGCCGACACGCTTGAGGTAGACGAGGCCGCCGGTGCCGTCACGGGCCAGGTCGACGCCGCCGAGCCGGTCGATGTCGGGCGACGGGCCGTCGATCGGCGCGTTGGCCCCAGCCGGGAACCAGGCGGCCGGCGCGGCGGCCGGCAGCGCGGCGAGGCCCAGCAGGGCGACGAGGACGGGCAGGACGAGGCGGCGGTTCATGAGACGCGGCGTGCTCCAGTGACGGGGTCGGTCCGCTCGGTGCAACCGGCGGGAAGGCGGAAAGTTACGGCGCGGGGCCGACGGCAGTGCCGCCGCCGACCACGAGACCCTCCGCGGCGGCGTCGCCGCGGAAGCGCTCGGCCTCGGCCGCGCAGCGCGCGTCGTCCCAGCCCAGCTCGGCGCCGAGCGCCTGCGCAACCCGCTCGGGAGCCTGCTCCCCGGGCGCCAGCAGCGAGCGCGCCGCGGTGAGGCCGAGCCGGGTGCGGCGCAGCAGCACGTCGGCGACGCTGCGGGCCTGCTCGCGGCGGCCGGCGAACGTCGCCTCGGCCAGCAGGTCGGGCATCCCGGGCAGGATCGGCTGGGCGCGCTCGCCGCGCTCGGCGGCGAGCGCGAGCACCTCGTGGGCGGCGTAGCCATAGCGGCCGGCGAGCTGCTCGTAGGCGTCGTCCTCGACGCCCTCGACCCTCGGCAGGTCGAGCGCCGAGACCGGCATCCCGAGCGGGATCTCGCCGGTGCGGCAGGGCGCGTCGCGGCCGTCGCGCTCGACGAGCCGGTCGACGGTCATCTTCGCCATCCGCCGCCAGGTCGTGAGCTTGCCGCCGGTGATGGTGACCATCCCGCTCGAGGTCTCATAGAGCTCCGCCTTGCGCGAGATGTCGACCGACTTCTTCGGGTCGCCGGTCGAGATCAGCGGCCGCACGCCGGCGTAGGCGCCCGCGACGTCGGAGGCGCCGAGCTCGGTGCCGAAGAAGGCGCCGGCCGCGCCGAGCAGGTACTCGACGTCGGACTCGGACGGCCGCACGTGGTCGATGTCGCCGTCGAAGTCGTTGTCGGTGGTCCCGATCAGCGTCTGGCCGAGCCACGGCAGGACGAAGATCGTGCGCCCGTCGGCGGCCGGGACGATCGCGCCCACCGTGACCGGGAGCCGCTCGCTGGGCAGGATCACGTGGGTGCCGCGGCTGGGCCGGATGACCGGCACCTCGGCCTCGTCCTGCAGCTCCCCGGGGCGGATGCGGTCGGCCCACACGCCGGTGGCGTTGACCACGGCCCGCGCGCGCACGGGGAACTCGTCGCCCGACTCCGCGTCGCGGACGTGGGCGCCGCGGGCGAGCCCGTCCTCCTCGACCAGGCTCGTGACCTCGAGCCCGTTGGCGAACACCGCGCCGAAGCGCTCGGCCTCGCCGAGCACCGTCAGCACGAGCCGCACGTCGTCGGTCTGGCAGTCGTAGAACAGGTAGCCGCTGGTCGGCTCGCGCGCCGCGAGCGCGGGCAGCAGTTCGCGGACCTCGTCGCCGTCGACGATCCGGTGGCGCGCCGGGCTCCAGTCCTCCGAGCCGTCGAGATTGCGGTCGCGCACGCGGCGGCGCCCGAGCGGCGAGCGCCGCAGCCGGTCGACCGCCATCACGTCGTACATGTTGAGCCCGAGGCCGATCAGCCGGTCGGGGCGGGCGCCCTCGAAGGCGGGCACGATCATCGGCAGCGGGCGCACCAGGTGCGGGGCGAGCGCGGCGTTGATCTGGCGCTCGAGCAGCGCTTCGCGGACGAGCCCGAGGTCGAAGTTCTGCAGGTAGCGCAGGCCGCCGTGGACGAGCTTGCTCGAGCGCGACGAGGTGCCCGCGGCGTAGTCGGACTTTTCCACCAGCGCGACCGAGTAGCCGCGCGTGGCAGCGTCGAGCGCCACCCCGGCGCCGGTGATGCCGCCGCCCACGACGAGCACGTCGAACTCCTCGGAGGCCAGGGCGCGGACGGCGTCGGGGCGCGGCAGCATCACGGAAGGTACGAGCGGATCTCGTCGACGGGCGCGCGCTCGGGAGCGGCCTTGTCGGGCCCCTTGGCGCGGCCGAGGTGGATGAGGCCGAGCACGCGCTCGCGGTCGGCGATGCCCAGCGCCGCGCGGCCCTCGGGCGTGCGCAGCACCGCCGGCGTGCGCCAGTAGCCGCCGAGCCCGCGCGCGTGCGCGCCGAGCAGGACGATGAACGTGGCGGCCGCGGCGGCCGCGAAGTCCTCCTCGTCGGTGACGGGGTCGTCGTCGGAGCGCACCACCGATGCGGCGATCAGCGTCGGCGCGCGGTCGAGCTTGCCCGCCGCCTCCGGACCGGCCGCCTGCTTCAGCGCGGCCAGCGCCTCGGGGCCGAGGACGCGGAAGCGCCACGGGTTCGTGAGGTTGTGGTTGGGCGCCCAGCGGGCGAGCTCGAACAGTTCCTCGAGCGTGGCCCGGTCGACCGGCTCGGGGTCGTAGGCCTTGTGGGTCCGGCGGCCCCGGATCAGCTCGTCGATCGACACTGGGACTCAGGCTACTGCGGAGGTTTCGTGCGAAAGCTTCAGGTTGCGGGGGTTTCGGCCGATAGGGAGCGCACTCCGTCCCGACTGCAAGAGGAACGACCCAGTGCTGCGCATCGACGAGACGTCCAAGACGCTGGTGGCACCGCCCGCGGGCGGCCTTGTCACCGAGGTGAGCCCCGACCGCGACGAGCTGCTCGCGCTCGTCTGCTCTTCGTGGGAGGCCTTTGCCGGCGAGCTCGGCCAGCCGAGCCTCCGCTTCGTGACCCAGGGCTCCGCGCCCGGGCTCGAGGTCCTCGCTTTCGACGCCGAGGCCGGCCGCGCCGTCGTCGTCGGCGTGGCGAGCGAGGTCGCCGACGCCCAGCTGACGCAGGCCCTGTCCGGCGCCGCCTGGGTGGCCGCCATGGACGCCGCGCAGCTCGCCGCCGTCCACGAGTCGCTGCAGGCCGCCGTGCCCGGCGACTCGCCCCAGATCGTGCTCCTCGCCTCGGCGTTCGACGCGCGCACGCTGACCACCGTCGACTGGCTGACCCGCCGCCACGGGCTCGAGATCTCGTGCTTCGTGCTGTCGGTCTTCCGCTTCGGCAACGAGCGGCTGCTCTCGATCCGCCGCGAGTACCCCGCGCGCGACGTCGCCACCCCGGATCCCGCCCTCCAGGTCCAGCAGATGCTGGCCGGCGCGGTCACCAACGGGCACGACGCCAACGGGCACTCCACGCCGCCCCCCGCCGCCTAAGCAGTCCGAGTCCCTGACCCACCGCGGGTTTCGCCCCCTGGGCGAATACCCGCAAGGGAACCTAGCCCTCTGGGCTAGCGTTCCCCCGATGCTGCTGCGCGGCCTGCGCTGGGGGCTCGCCGGCGCGCTGGTGGCCTGGACGGTGGTTCCGCCTGCTCGGCCTCGAGCGGGGCTGGCCACTCGTGCCGCTGTTCGCGTTCACGCCCTGGGCGGCCGCGTTCGCGCTGCTGTGCGCGCTGCTCGGCGGCGTGTTCCGCTGGCGGCTGTTCACGCTCGTCTGCCTCGCCTGCGGGCTGATCCTGGCGGTGGCGATCGCGCCGCGGGTGATCCCGAACCGGGCGCCGGAGGACGCACAGGGCGTCCGCCTCCGCGTGCTGGCGATCAACGTCGCGGGCAACCCGGAGACCGCGGGCACCGTGCGCGCGCTGGTGCGCCGCTACCGCCCTGACGTGCTGAGCGTGCTCGAGCTGCCGCCGGAGGTGGTGACCGCCTACGACGTCGCCGGCATCGACGATCTGCTGCCCCACCAGGTGCTGGAGCCGCGCCCCGCCTTCGAGGGCACCGGCCTCTACTCCCGCATCCCGCTGCGGGTCGCGCCGGCGCCCTCGGACACGGAGTTCGCGATCGCGGCGGCCTCGATGGCGCCGCGCGGCGCGGCGCCGCTCGAGGTGTACGCCATCCACGCGCGCGCCCCCACCTCCCCGAGCGAGACGCGGCAGTGGCGTGCGGACCTGCGAGCGCTGCCGCCGACCGGAGACGGCGGCATGCGGATCCTGGCCGGTGACTTCAACGCCACGCTGGACCACCACGAGCTGCGCCGCCTGATCGACCGCGGCTACCACGACGCGGCCGAGCAGGCCGGCAACGGCCTCCGCATGACGTGGTCGGACGAGAGCCGGCTGCCGCCGCTCGTCGCCATCGACCACGTCCTGGCCGACCGCCGCATGCGCGTCGCCTCCGCGCGCGTCGTCACGGTCCCGGGCTCCGACCACCACGGCGTGCTGGCCGAGCTCGTGCTCCCGCGCGATGCCGACCGGGGCGGTGAATAGGTTGCCGCCGTGCTGCAGTTCGCCCGACGCGAGCCCTCAGCGATCCTGCTCGCGATGCAGCTGGCGGGAGTGCTGCTGTACCCCTTCATGGAGGGCAGCGACGTCGGGCGCGCGCTGTTCAGCGTGTTCGGGATCGCGGTCCTCGGGCTGGTCGTGCTCGCGGTCCGCTCCACCTCGGGGCTGACCCGGGTCTCGCTCTTCCTCGGCGCGCCGGCGACGGTGCTCCTGCTGATCCAGGCCGCGACGCGCAGCGACGACCTGCTCCCCTACTCCTCGGCGTTCGAGGCCGTCCTCTACTTCCTCGCCGCCGGCGCGCTGATCCGCTACATGCTCGCCGACCACATCATCACCCGCGACGAGCTGTGGGCGGTCGGCGCCACCTTCACGCTGCTCGCGTGGGCGTTCGCCTACACGTACACGGTCGTGCAGGCGGTCGAGCCCGGCAGTTTCACGGCCGCGGTCGACCCCGAGGCGCAGCGGAGTTGGATGGAGCTGCTGTTCCTGAGCTTCACCACGCTCACCAGCACCGGCCTGAGCGACGTGATCCCGATCAAGCCGTTCGCGCGCAGCGTCAGCATGATCGAGCAGCTCGCCGGGCTCGGCTATGTCGCCGTGCTCGTCTCGCGGGTGATCGGCCTCACCGTGTTACGTCAACGCGGGTGATCGGCGGGTCGTGGTCTGACGAGCGCGCGGAAGGTCCGTGACATTCCGCGCACCGTAGGCCCTGGTCCCGCCGGACAGGTCATCAGCTTGTTCGTTGTACCGCGATGACCGAGCGCCCGAGCTATGCGGCCGACGCGCTCGGCATCGGGATCGCGACGGGCGTCTACGGCATCTCGTTCGGCGTGCTGGCGGTGGCCGCCGGGCTGTCGGCGGCGCAGGCGTGCGCGATGTCCGTGCTCGTGTTCACGGGCGGCTCGCAGTTCGCCGCGGTCGGCGTGCTCGGAGCGGGCGGCGCGGCCGCCACGGCGATCGCCAACGCGCTGCTGCTGGCGATGCGCAACACCGCCTACGGCTTCTCGCTCGCGACGCTGCTGCGGGGCCCGTTCGCGCGCCGCGCGGTCGCGGCGCAGCTCGTGATCGACGAGACGACCGCGATGGCGCGCGCACAGGAGGACGAGGACGCGGCGCGGGGCGCGTTCTGGCTCACCGGTGCGGCGGTGTTCGTGTGCTGGAACGCCGGGACGCTGGCGGGCGCGCTGGCCGGCTCGGGCCTCGGCGACCCGGCGAAGTACGGGCTCGACGCCATGTTCCCGGCCGCGTTCCTCGCGCTGCTCGCGCCGCAGCTGCGGCAGGAGGGCGCGGTGGCGGCGGCGATCGCGGGCGCGCGTGATCGCGCTCGTGCTGCTGCCGTTCACGCCGCCGGGCGTGCCGGTGATCGCGGCGAGCCTGGGCGTGCTGGCCGGCCTGCGGAGGCGCTCGTGAGCTGGGCGGCGCTGCTGGCGCTGGCGGCCGGGAGCTACGCGCTGAAGGCGACCGGGCCGCTGCTGCTCGGCGAGCGCGAGCCGTCGCCGCGGGTAGCGCGGGTCATGGCCCTGCTCGCGGTGCCGCTGCTGTCAGCGCTGATCGTGGTGCAGACGCTCTCGGACGGCGAGCGGGTGGTGGTCGACGCCCGCGTGCCGGCGCTCGGCGCGGCGGCGATCTGCGTGTGGCGCGGCGCACCGTTCCTCGTCACCGTGCTCGTGGCGGCTGCGGTGGCCGCGGGCCTCAGAGCTCTTTGACCTCGGCGAGGATGTCGCCGACCGACGTCTTGGCGTCGCCGAACAGCATCGACGTCTTCTCGTCGTAGAACAGCGGGTTGTCGACGCCCGCGAACCCGCTGGACATCGAGCGCTTGAGAACGATGACGGAGCTCGCCTTGTCGACGTCGAGGATCGGCATGCCGTAGATCGGCGAGTCGGTGATCGTGCGGGCGGCGGGGTTGGTGACGTCGTTGGCGCCGATCACCAGCGCGACGTCGGTGCGCCCGAACTCGCCGTTGATCTCGTCCATCTCCTTGAGCAGCTCGTAGGCCACGTCGGCCTCGGCGAGCAGGACGTTCATGTGGCCGGGCATGCGGCCGGCCACCGGGTGGATCGCGTAGAGAACCTCGACGTCGCGGCGCTCGAGCTCGGAGGCGAGGTCGGCGACCGCGCGCTGGGCCTGGGCGACCGCCATCCCGTAGCCGGGCACGACTACCACGAGGCGGGCGTAGGAGAGCTGGATGGCGACGTCGGCGGCGCTGGTGGAGCGCACCGTGCCGCCCGTCTCGCTCGCCACGGCCGGGCCGCCCGCGCCCAGCCCGGACAAGAACACGTTGCCGATCGAGCGGTTCATCGCCTCGGCCATCTGGCGGGTGAGGATCGAGCCGGAGGCGCCGACGAGCATGCCCGCCACGATCAACGCGGTGTTATCCAGCGCGACGCCCGCGGCGGCCGCCGACAGGCCGGTGAACGCGTTGAGGGTCGAGATGACGACCGGCATGTCGGCGCCGCCGATCGGGAGCACCGCCATCACGCCGAGCGCGCCGGAGGTCAGCAGCAGCAGCCAGAACAGCGCCTGCGACTCGGTGCCGGCGGCGATCACGATCGCGATCGCGACCGTCAACGCGGCGAGCCCCGCCGTCGCCTGGCGCGGGATCGCGAAGCGGCCCTTGAGCGACTCCTGGAGCTTGAGGAACGCGACGATCGATCCCCAGAACGAGATCGAGCCGATGATCGCGGCGAACAGGATCGGGATCAGCGCCTCAAGCGGCGGATTGCCGATCTCCTCCAGCGACTCCTTGTACTCGACAAGCGAGATCAGCGCGACGGCGCCGCCGCCAACACCGTTGAACAGCGCGACCATCTGCGGCATCGCCGTCATGTGCACCGAGCGGGCGCTGGGAATGCCGATGGCGGTCCCGATCACGAGCCCGACGGCGATCAGCACCCAGTCGTCGATCCGCTGGTCGATCAGCGTCGCGACGACCGCGATCGCCATGCCGACGGCGGCGATCTGGTTGCCGCGGACGGCCGTGCGCGGGCCGCGCAGCATGTGCAGGCCGCCGATGAACATCGAGAAGGCGACGATGTAGAGGAGCTGGATGAGGTCCTCGCGGCTCACTCACCTGCCTCGCTTCGCTCGTCACCGGCTTCGCCTCGGAGGCCCTCGGGCTTCGACTTGAACATCCCGAGCATGCGATCGGTGACCAGGAAGCCGCCGACCACGTTGATCGTCCCGAACGCGATGGCGATTACCACCAGCACGTCCTCGAGGAAGCCTTCAGCCGGCCCGATTACCAGCAGGCCGCCGAGCAGGACGATGCCGTGGATCGCGTTGGTGCCGCTCATCAGCGGCGTGTGCAGCGTGTTCGGGACCTTGGAGATGACCTCGAAGCCGACGAAGGCGGCGAGGACGAGGATCGCGAGCTCGGTGAGAAGGTCCACTAGGTCGTCTTTCCGTCGCGGGCGACGCAGGCGCCCTGGAGCACCTCGTCGTCGAAGTCGAGCTTCAGCTCGTTCTCCTCGCCGGTCATCAGCTCGAGCAGGGACATCACGTTGCGGGCGTAGAGCTGGGAGGCGTGCTCGGCCATGCGGCTCGGGAGGTTGAGGCGGCCGTCGATGGTGACGCCCCTGTCGGTGCGGATGACCTCGCCCTGCTGCGTGCCTTCGCAGTTGCCTCCGGCCTCGGCGGCGAGGTCGATGATCACGGATCCGTTGGTCATGTTGGCGACGGCTTCGGCGGTGATCAGCTTCGGCGCCGGGCGGCCGGGGACGAGCGCTGTGGTGATGACGACGTCGGACTTCGCGATCTGGACCTGGAGCGCCGCGCGCTGGCGCTGCTGCTCCTCCTCGGTCAGCTCGCGCGCGTAGCCGGTCTCCACGGCCGCATCGGCGATCCCCTCGACCTCGAAGAACTTCGCGCCGAGCGACTGCACCTGCTCCTTGACCGCCGCGCGGACGTCGAACGCGGTCACGACGGCGCCGAGGCGGCGGGCGGTGGCGATGGCCTGGAGGCCGGCGACACCGGCGCCGAGCACGAGCACCTGGGCGGGCTTGATCGTGCCGGCGGCGGTCATCAGCATCGGGAAGAAGCGCGGGAGCTGCTCGGCGGCGGTGAGGACGGCGTGGTAGCCGGAGACGGTGGCCTGGCTGGAGAGCGCGTCCATCGACTGGGCGCGGGAGATGCGCGGGATCTTCTCCATCGCGAAGCCGGTGACGTGGTGCTGCGCCAGCCGCTCGATCCCCTCGGCGTCGGTGAGCGGGGCGAGGAAGCCGATGAGGACGCTCCCCTCCCCCAGCCGGCCCGCCTCCTCCGCGTTCGGCGCGATCACCTTCACCACCGCGTCCGCGCTCCAGGGATCCCCGGTCGTGGCTCCGGCCTCAGTGAAGAGGTCGTCCGGCAGCCCGGCGCCGGCGCCGGCGCCCGGCTCGATCACCACCTCGTGCCCCTGCCCGGTGAGCTTGCGCACGATCTCGGGCACGAGCGCGACACGGCGCTCGCCGGGGGCCGTCTCGGTGGGGACTCCGATCCGCAAGGGTCGGGAACCGTACCCGAACGTCAGCCGATCAGGACGCCGGTCACGAAGCCCGCGGCGTGGGCGGTGGCCTCCACGGTGGCGGCGAGCCGGGGTGGCGCCGCGGGGCTCACGCGGGCCTTCGAAGCCGCCTGGGGAGCGGGCGTCGGGCGCGTCACGGGCTTCGGTGTCGGGGTCGGAGTCGGGGTCGGGGTCGGTGCGGGAGCTGCCTTCCGCGCCCGCGGCACCGGGGCGAGCGGGAACGGCTTGCGGGCGAGCGCCGCGACCGCCTGGGCGGTCACCCACACGGGGGTCTGGCGGCTGGTGCGCGAGTACTGGACCTGGCCGCTCGGGGCGGTGAGCGAGCGCAGGTAGGCGATCGGGGACGTCGCGCCGTTGCGGCGCTGGCGGTCCGGGTTCCGGCCGGCGGCCACGAGCGCCTGGACCGCCCACGCCGTCGACTGCGCGTTGGAGGGCCCGCCGGGCTGCAGCGGGTAGCCGCCGTCCGGGTTCTGGCGGCGGGCGAGGAAGCGAGCCGCCCGGCGGACGGTCGGCGTCCCGCGCCGCCCTGCGGCGACGAGCGCCTGCAGCGCGGCGCCGGTGTCGTCGATACCGGAGGCCGCCCCCTTCCCCGCGAAGTTGAAGCCGCCGTCGCGGTTGGCCTCGGGCGCGATCCAGCGCGCGGCGCGCTTGACGGTGCCGCCGTGGCCGCCTGTCGCGCGCAGCGCGAAGATCGCGAACGCGGTCGTGTTGACGCGGTTGGCGAACGAGCCGTTGCCGCGGCGCCGCGCCAGCAGCTCCTTCACGAGGTCGCGGCTGCCGATCCGCGCAGGCAGGCCGGCGGCGCGGAGCAGCATGATCGTGCGCGTGGTGTCGCCGAGATCGGCGCTCCGGGACGGTGGGTGGGCGCGGACGTAGGCGATGACGTCGTCGCCCCCGCGGCTGACGTCACGGGGGTTCTTGCCGGCGGCCGCGATCCCCAGGCCTACCCAGCTCGTGTGGAGCCCGGTCGAGCGCTGGCCCTTGTCGCCGCCGAAGCCGCCGTCGCGGTTCTGGGTGCTCTGGAGCCACTGCAGCGGCGTCGCGGCCTCGGCGGCGCGCGGCGCGGCGGCGGCGAGGACAAATGCGGCGAGGAGCGAGGCCACCAGGGCCGGCGCGGGCCGCCAGGTGACCTCGAACCGCTGCCGGTAGCGGGTGAGCGCGCGCACGAGCGCGGGGCCGAAGACGAGGCAGAAGAGGACGTTGCCGATCACGTGGGCGAGGTCGAACGGCAGCGAGGTGACGAAGTAGGCCCAGAGCTTGGCGAGGCTGTGGTCGCCGGAGTAGGTCACCCACAGGTGCAGGTTCATCACGACGCCGTAGCCCGCGCCGGCGGCCGCGCACGCGACGGCGAGGCTCGTCCGCCCGAGCTCGCGCCCGAACGCGCGTGCGAGCAGCGCGCCGGCCACCCCGACCCCTCCCCACGCGCACATCTGCCACGGCGTCCACGGCCCCTGGCCGAAGAAGACGTTGCTGGCGAGCGCGGCGACGGCCCCGACCGCGAAGCCGGGCGCGCCGCCGAGCGCGTAGCCGGTGAGCAGCACGATGTCGGTGGTCGGCTTGACGTTGGGCAGCGGGGCGAAGGCGATCCGTCCCAGCGCGGCGAGCGCGGCGAGCGTCGCCACCAGGGCGAGCACGCGCGCGGAGGGATGCGACCGCTCGTACCACGCGAACCCCGCGACGAGCGCGAGGCCGAGGACGATCAGGGACGCGGCGAGCCAGCTCATGGCACGACGACCTCCCGCTCCGGGCTCCTCAGCCGCTCGGCTCCCTCGGCGGGCAGCAGCGCGCCGCCGCCGAGGATGCGGGCGGTCTGCGTCGCGAAGTACCAGCCGCCGCCGAGGACCTCGGCGGTCGGCGCGTCGGCCACGGGCGCGCCGTCGCCGAGCAGGACGGTCCGCTCGGACCACTCGGCGGCGAACTCCGCGTCGTGGGTGGCGACCAGCACCGCGGCCCCGCCCGCGGCGAGCGCGCGGAGGTGAGCGGAGAGCGCGTCCTTGTGGGCGCGGTCCATGCCGCGGGTCGGCTCGTCGAGGCAGACGGCCGCCGGCGCCGCACCCTCCAGCACGATCGCGAGCGCGAGCCGCTGCCGCTCGCCGCCGGAGAGGTCGCGCGGATGACGGTCGGCGAGGTGCTCGAGGCCCGAGCCGGCCGGCAGATCGTCCCCCACCCGCTCGGCGACGAGGTAGTCGCCGGGGTTCTGCATCAGCAGCGAGACGCGCCCACCGCGCCGGACGCGGCCGCGCGTCGGCTCGGCGAGGCCGGCGGCGAGCCGCAGCAGCGTCGACTTGCCGGCCCCGTTGCGCCCCATCAGCGCCACCCGCTCGCCCGGCGCGAGCGCGAAGTCGACGCCCCGCAGCACCGCGGGCCCGCGCGGGATCTCGAACCAGACGCGCTCGAAGGCGAGCGCGGGAGGGGTCTTGGGCCGGCGGCGAAGCCGCGCGCGGGCTGAGGGTGGGCCGTCGGCGCCCGCCACCGAAGGCAGCCCTCCGGCGCGCGCCGCGGCGGCCAGCCCGCGGGCCCGCAGCGCCGCGCGGGCGTCCTTCACGGCGACCGGGGGCGGTGTGAGGCCGGCGGCGGCGAACAGGCGGGCGCCCGGGGTCTGGAGCTCCGGCGGGGCCTGCTCGAGGAAGCCCCGCGGGTCGGCGTCGATCGTCACCGCGCCGGCCTCGAGCGCGATCACGCGGTCGGCGGCGGCGAGGCAGCGCTCGAGCCGGTGCTCGGCGAGCACGACCGCGGTGCCCCACTCCTCGTTGACGCGGCGGAGGACGCCGAGGAGCTCGTCGCCTGCGACCGGGTCGAGCTGCGAGGTCGGCTCGTCGAGCAGCAGCAACCGCGGCCGGCCGGCCAGCGCCGCGCCCAGCGCGACCCGCTGGAGCTCGCCGCCGGACAGCTCGTGCGTCGAGCGGTCGAGGATGCCTGCCACGCCGAGCGCGAGCGCAGCCTCCTCGACGCCGCGGGCGACCGCCGCCTCGCTCCAGCCGCGGTTCTCGAGCGGGAACGCGAGCTCGGCGCGCACCGTGCCCATCACGACCTGCGTCTCGGGGTCCTGGAACAGCGAGCCGGCGACCGCGGAGAGCTCGGCCGGGCCGTGCTCGCGCGAGTCGAGCCCACCCGCGACCAGCCGCCCCGCGAACTCCCCGCCGTGGAAGTGCGGCACCAGCCCGGCGGCGGCACGCAGGAGCGTCGACTTGCCCGACCCGGAGCCACCCGCGAGCACGACGAACTCGCCCGGCTCGACGCGGAGGGAGACGTCGGCGAGCGCCGGCCGCGGCGCGTCGGGATACGTGTAGGTGACGCGGTCGAGGACGAGCTCGCTCATCGGCCGATCCCTCTCCGGTCGGCGAAGGGGAGCAGGGCCACCGCTATGAGCGCAGCCGCAAGACCGAGGTCGGCGCCGTCGAGCGGCGCAACCAGCTGCGGGTACGCCGAAAACGCCTCCCAGCCGCCCACGGCGGCGGCCACGCCGAGCGCGGCGAGCACGAGCGTGGACGCGGCGAACGCGACGTCGTGCCGCGACCATGGCCGCCGCCGCCGCGCCGGGCGCGCGGAGCCGCCGTAGCCGCGCACCTCGAGCGTCGCGGCTACGTCGACCGCGCGGTCGAGCGCCCCCGACGTCACCGCCCGCGCCAGCGCCAGCTTCGAGGCCGGCTCCCCCGGCCGGCAGCGCTGCGCGTCGCGGAAGCGCCGGGCGTCGCGGGCGAGGACCGGGACCATCCGCGTCGCCAGCGCCGCGGTCAGCGCGGAGCGGAACGAGAAGCGGCGGAACGCGCGCAGCAGCTCGTCCGGGTCGACCGCCGCGGAGTGCAGCGCGAAGCAGGCAATCACGATCAGGGCGCGCAATCCGAGGATGCCGCCGTAGAGCGTCGCCTCGAGCGTGACGTCGACCTCCCCCAGCGGCGGGAGCTCGCCGAGCCGAGCGATCACCGTGAGCCCGTCGCGCACCACGAACGCGTTGACCGCCGCGATCAGCAGCGCGAACGGCAGCCCCCACATCAGCGCGCGGGCCACGACGTCGCCCACCCGCGCGCCGACCGCCGCGCCGAGCACCGCGAGCAGCACGGCGCCGAGGAGCAACGGATGCTCGAACGACAGCGCCACGCCCGCGAGCACGATGCAGAACAGCGACGCGACGCCCGCTCGCGCGGCATGGAGCGGGCTGGCGCGCCGCCGGTAGGTCACGGGTTCGTCCCGCTGACGGTGTCCTCCACCTGCGCGGTCGCCGGCAGCGGGAGCGGCACCTCGCGCCCGTTCTCGAGCGCCACGGCGAAGTGATCCTTCAGGCGCTCTTCCACCAGCGCCGCCGCTGCGGACGCCACGCCGACCTGGTCGGTGCCCGTCACCACCCACGTCGGCTGCTGGTCGAGGAACTGCGTCGCGGCGACGAGCCCCGCGCCCTCGCGCAGGGTCCGCACCGGCCGACCCCGCGGGTCGAGCAGCTCGAGCGACTTCCCCGACGCCGCGGGCCGCGCGAACACGCCCGAGACCTTCGGCCCCTGCTCGAGCCGGCGCACCGCCGGATCGTCGCGCACCTCGACCCACCGCCCCACCAGCAGCCGCAGCAGGCCCGGGCCCGGGCTCACGCCGAGCGGCCCCGAGCCGCCGACCTGCACGCCCGCCTCCTCGAGCCGCTCGCGCACCTCGCGGCACTCGCGCTGCGCGTCGCCGGCGCAGTCGATCCGCACCGGCGTCTTCTTCCCCTGCGGGCCGGACAGGAACGGCTCGGGGAACGAGCCGACCACGGCCGGGATCCGCATCGCTGCGCCCCAGTCGTGGTGGTCCCACCACACGCGGTCGCCCGGCTCGAGCCGCCGCGACGCCGCGCCCTCGCCGGCCTCGATCCCGTTCACGTAGTAGAACCAGTCGACCGGGCGCCCGCTCCTCCGCCCGCCGGAGACGCCGTCGATCTCCTGCACGAAGCCGCCGCCGTAGCGCGTCTCGACGTCGAACTCGCGCTGCAGCTGCCGCATCACGGTCTCGCCGCCGGGGATCGTCTTGCGCGTGTCGCGCCCGACCTCCTCGGCGCCGAAGTTGCGCGAGACGGTGAGCTCGGTGCCCGCCGTCGACGACTCGCCCGCGCCCAGGCCGCAACCGGCGAGGGCGAGGACGAGCGCGAGGAGCACGAGCAGCCGCTTCACCGCACCCGCACCCGCTTCGGCCACGACCGAACCATGCCGCCATGTTCGGCCGTCAGCCGCGCCATGCCCGCCTCCAGGGCCACCACCTGCGCCGTCCCGGCGGCATCCGTGACCGCACTCGCGGAGCCCAGTCGCACCGTCGCGCCCGCCACCGGCACCCCGCGCCCGTTGTCGTCGTAGCCGCGCACCGTCACCGGCAGCATCGCGCCCGGCGCAACCGTCGAGGGCGACGACGCCTCCAGCGTCCGCTGGCACGCCTCGCCACGGTCCTGGAGACACCAGAACCACAGCACCCGCGCGCCAGGCCGCAAACGCCCGCGCCCGAACGGCCCGGACGGGTCGGCCGCGCCTGTCGTGCCCGCCCGGCGGCCGACCTTGTAGACCCACCCGGCGTCACCGCGTGCGCGGTCCGAGCCCACGCGCGTCACGTAGAGCGCCCCCGCGTCGCGCGGCGAGCGGCCGCAGGACCCGTAGTCCCGGAGCCGCAACGCCAGCCGCGTGCCGGCGAGCACGGAGAGCGGCGTCGCGCGGCCGACCGCGCAGCGCCGCCCGCCCACCTTCACCGACCGCGACTTCAGCGTCACCGGCCCTGGCTCGCGCAGCACGCGCTGCTTCCCGACGACCATCAGGTCGACGGTCGCCGCCTCGGCCGGGACGGCCCAGACCGAGAACGCGAGCAGGAGCACGAGCAGCCGCCGCATCTAGCGCACCCGGAACCGCACCCGCGTGACCGCGCCGCGGTTGAACGCCCCGTCGATCGCCTTCGCCTCGAGCACGTAGCGCCCGCGCCCCAGCCGCTTCGGCAGCAGGTAGGACCACTCGGCCCGGTCGCCGATCTTGAAGAACGACCCGCGCCGCCCGCAGCGCATCGGGCGGAACCGCTCACGCGAGCCCGAGAAGTACGAGCACTTGCCCCGGACCCGCCGCGTCAGCTTCAGCTTGACCGCCTGCAGACCCGACGGGTCGGAGGCCACGACGCCGCTGAGCCGCCGCGGCGCCCGTCGGCGGGAGAACACCGCGCCGTTCTTCAGCGCCAGCGTCATCGCCGGCGCCACGGTGTCGTTCGCCGCCGGTCCGGCGCCGCCGCCACCGGTCGTCGAGCTGTTGCAGAACCCGTCGTTGCCCTCGCTCACGCAGAGGCGCAGCCGGTTCGACCGGATCGCGGCGGCCTTGGTCGCCTTGAAGTCCTGCTCGCCCCGCTGGGAGAACGGCCCGATGAGCGCCGTGCCGTCGGCGCCGGTGGTGCGCCCGCCGACGCTCGCGCCGGAGACCGGGGCCCCGGTGGCGGCATCGGTGACCTTGACCGTCGCCGTCTGGCCCGGGCGGCCGGTGGCGGGTCCGCTGAGGGCGAGCACGCGATCCTCGAAACGGGCATAGGCGAACAGGACGTCATCGCCAGGGCCGACCGGGTCGCCGCACGAGCCGACGTTCGCGCTCACCCCGTTCTTGTACTCCGCGAGATAGCGCTGCGTGCCCGCGTCATACGCGACGTTCTCACCGGCCACCTGGTTGATCGTGGGGTTGCCGAACTGGTCGGACCAGTCGCCGGCGATCGCGAGCCCCGACGCGACGAGCGCGGCGCCGCGCGTGGGCGCCGGCGACGGGCTCGTGCCGGCGTTCGCCGCGGTGCCGTCGCACTGGTGCTCGACTCCGCCGGTGAAGTGGAACGTGCGCACATCGGTGGTGACCGGGCCTTCGAAGAGCGTGCCGTTGGCGCCTTCGACCCGCAGGTCGACCGTCACGGGCGCTGCGAACGCCGACGGCACGAGGACGAGCACCGCAAGACCGGCCGCCAGGCCGGTAGATCGCTTGAGCATGAAGATGAGCCACCCCTTTCCACGAGGGCATCCGGCTTGGTGGTCGGAGGGAGGTCTCCTGGCTTCCGGGCCCGACCGATCCGCGCCTTCCCGGCCCGCACGTGGCGGGCCAGTGGCCTGCGGCTCGCAGCCGCTCGCGTTCGGCATCCCCGGTCACAGTGGCGGGTCCGCGCCGGTCTCTCACCGGCTTCCCTGATCCACCGACCCTGGTCGGGCGGGATGTTACCGTCCGCCGGACCACATGACGGTGAATCTCACGCGCATCTACACCCGTCTCGGCGACGACGGCGAGACCCACCTCGGCGACATGAGCCGGGTGCCGAAGACGCACCCGCGAATCGAGGCCTACGGCACCGTCGACGAGCTCAACGCGCTGATCGGGCTCGCGCTGACGATCCCCGACATGCCGTACGCGGACTGGCTCCGCCGCGTCCAGAACGACCTGTTCGACGTCGGCGCCGACATCAGCGTCCCGCACGGCGGCGACCGGGAGCGGCTGCGGCTCGCTCCCGAGCAGACCGCCTGGCTCGAGGAGGCCTGCGACGAGGTCAACGCGACGCTCACGCCGCTGAAGTCGTTCGTGCTCCCCGGTGGCACGCCCGCCGCCGCGCACCTGCACGTCTGCCGCACCGTCTGCCGCCGCGCCGAGCGCCGCACGATCGACTGCGGCGACGACGTCAACCGCGAGTGCGTCCGCTACCTCAACCGGCTCTCCGACCTGCTGTTCATCCTCTCCCGCGGCGCCAACGCGGGCGACGAGCCGCTGTGGGAGCCGGGGCGGTACCGCTGAGCGACGAGGCGGGCATGTATCGCGCGGAGCACCGCGCGCTGCGAGAGCTCCACGCCACCGGGCGCCAGCTCGCGAGCCACTGGTGGCGGCTCGGCGACCGCCTCGGCGGCGCGCCCGCCGGCAAGCTGCAGGACGGTGCCGCGGTCGCGCGCGCCATGGTCACCGAGCTCGCCAAGCAGACCGCCGAGCGCGGCCTCCACGGCTTTCCGGCCGCCCAGGGCGTCGGCCACCGGCTCGCCGGCCTGCGCAACACCGCGGGCGACCTCGTGCTCGAGCGCAACCAGGCGCTGCGGCTCGCGGTGCTCGACGCCGAGCACGTCGTCACCCTGCTCGCCTACCTGGCCGCGCTGGCGGAGAAGCGCGGCGACGCCGGCCTCGCCACCTTCCACCGCCACTGGCACGACGAGATCGCGGGCGTGCGCGACGCGGTGCGCGACTCCGCGATCGCCCTCGCCGACGACCCCGAGGACGCGATCCAGCCCGCCGAGCCCTCGATCCTCGGCCGCGCCGGCCACGGCGCCGCCAACGCGCTCGGCACCGTCGGCGAGGCGCTCGACGGCTCGTGGGCAACGCTGGCCCAGAGGGCCAGGTTGCCTTAGCGGGTATTCGCCCAGAGGGCGAAACCCGCGGTGAGGGGCAACGCTGGCCCAGAGGGCCAGGTTGCCTTAGCGGGTATTCGCCCAGAGGGCGAAACCCGCGGTGAGGGCCCGCTAGGAATGATGGAGGCGGACGCGGACCTCGTCGACCGGCGGGGGCGCGGCCATCAGCTGCCAGCCGCGCGCGACGAGCTCGTAGATCCCGTCGCGCTCGCGGAGCACGATCCGCGGCCGGCCGCCGTCCTCGATGATCGTGCCCAGCGGCGCGTCTGACAGCGGCCACGCCCCGTACTTCTTCGCCAGCCGCTCGCTCGCCCGGTGCACGTCGGCGTGCCGCACGCCGCGGGCGAGCAGCTCCGCCACCACGGTCGCCTCGTTGATGTCCTCGACCGAGTAGACGCGCGGCTCGCCGTCCGACTGGGACGAGCGGATCAGCCCGCGCCGCGCCCACTGGCCGACCGTGTTGCCGGTCACGCCGGAGAGCTCCCCGACCTCGCCGGCGAGGAAGCTGCCGTGGGGGCCCGCTGACGCGGGTGTGGGCTTCCGCGGCACGCAGACGTGAAGGTATGTGCTCCGGCGGCCGATAACCGCTTCTATGACCGTCCTTCTCGTGCTCGGCGGCCTCCTCGCTCTGCTTGCGCTGTGGGTCGTACTCACCAACAACTCCTTCATCCGCTCCCGTAACAAGGTCGATGAGGCCTGGAGCGGCATCGACGTCCAGCTCAAGCGGCGTCACGACCTCGTCCCCAACCTCGTCGAGAGCGTCAAGGGCTACGCCGCCCATGAGAGCGCGACGCTCGCGGCCGTCACCCAGGCCCGCGCCGCCGCGATGGGCGCCGGCAGCGGCGCGCCGCGCAGCCAGGCCGAGGAGCGCCTGACCTCCGCGCTCGACGGCATCCGCGTCGTCGCGGAGCAGTACCCCGAGCTGCGCGCGTCGCAGACCTTCCAGACCCTGATGGGGCAGCTGTCCGAGCTCGAGGACCAGATCCAGGCCGCGCGCCGGATCTTCAACGCGAACGTCAACGACTACAACACGCGCATCCAGCTGTTCCCGAACTCGCTGGTCGCGGGGGCCAAGTTCATGCCGCGCGAGCTGTTCCAGCTCGACTCGCCGGCGGAGCGGGTCGTCCCGGTCGTCGCCTTCTGATGGGGCCCGGCAACGAGAACGCCGGGCGCGGGGCGTACTTCCGCGCCACGCTCGGCCGCCCGGCCACCATCACCGCGCTCGTCCTCGGGGCGGCGGCCGGGCTGCTGCTCGGCGCCCACTTCGGCGGGCCGCTCGCCGCGCTGCTCGCCCCGCTGGGCGCCATTGCCGTCGTCGTCGGCATCGCCTTCTGGGTCGCCGACGCGCAGGCGGAGAAGCTGTTCTGGAAGCACGTCGCGAGCTCGCTCGGCTACGAGCCGTTCTTCGACCCGACCGCGCTCGAGACGACGACGCCGCTCCTGCACGCGGGCGACCGCCGCTTCTGGAAGCACGAGCTGATGGGACCGCTCGGCGACACCGGGCTGACGGCCCGCCTGGCCCAGTACCGCTACGACGTCCGCGAGGAGGACTCGAAGGGCAAGGAGTCGTGGGACAGCTACCGCTTCACGATCGCCCTCGTCGAGCTCCCCGCAGGCATGCAGATGTTCCCCGGCGTCTACCTGCGCGAGCAGCGCGGCCTGCTCGGCCTCGGCCGACACGACTGGCTGCGCGGGCGGCGGCTGCAGGAGGTCGAGCTCGAGAGCACGGAGTTCAACGAGGCCTACGAGCTGCAGGTCTCGCCCGAGCAGGACCACGGGCGGCTGCGCGAGCTGTTCGATCCCAAGACGATCGTGTGGCTGCAGGAGCACCCGCTGCGCCCGCACATCGAGTTCCGGGCCGGCTTCCTCGTCGTCTATGTGCCGGGCGAGCTCGACGACCTCGGCCGCCTCGTGTGGCTGCTCGAGGCGACCGAGCGGGTCGCCGAGCGGGTGCAGGCGGAGCTCGGGGAGTCGCAGGCGACCGTCGGTTAGGGTCGAGCGCGCTCGTGCGCGCCCTGCTCTCCATCGCCGTGCTCCTCGCCCTGGCGGCGCCCGCGGCGGCGCAGTCCCCGACGCCGACCCTCCCGCCCGGCGAGCCCGACGCCTCGATCCGCGACGGCAGCGCGCAGCGCAAGCTCGACCGCGCCCGCACGCGCTGGCGCGAGGCGGGCATCCACAACTACCGCTTCAGGCTCCAGCTGCAGTGCTTCTGCCCGCCGACCAAGTGGGTGCTGTTCGTCCGCGGCGACAAGCCGGTCGGCGCCCCGTCGCAGGCGCGCAACGTCGCCACCGTGCGGCGCCTGCACCGGCGCGTCCAGGACGCGATCGACGACCGCGTCGCCGGCCTGAGCGTCCGCTACGACAAGCGCGGGATGCCGCGCTTCATCGGCATCGACGGGCGTGAGTACATCGCCGACGACGAGGTCGGCTACAAGGTCGAGGGCTTCTGGCGCGGCACCCGCGGACGCGGCGGGCCGGAGCGGTAGCATCCGGGCCGATGAGCCTCGTCCTCGCCCTCAGCGACGCCCAGGCGTACACGATCGTCGCGATCGGGATCTGGGGCGTGCTCTTCCCCGCCCTCGTCACAGGGCTGATCGGGTTCGCGGTCGCCGGCGTCCTGCGCGAGCGGACCGAGAACGAAGAAGAGCGCGCGCGCCGCTCGCGCGGCTGACGGCTCAGCACGAGCTCAACCGGGATACGGCGGCGCCTCGCCCCAGCCCCAGCGCGGCACGGGCGCCTCAGGCGGCGGCTCGGCGCCGGGCTGCGAGTTGGCGAGCGCGATCCGCGTGCCCCACTCGACGTAGGCGATGAACGCGGAGCGGAACTCGGGGTCGTCCGGGAGCCGGGCGTCGTCCGCGGCGAGCCCGATCAGCTGGACCCAGCGAGCGCGCTGCGGCTCGGTCAGGCCGAGCCCGAGGTGCTTGCGCATCATGTGCGGATAGCCGCCGTGCTCCTCGGCGTAGCGCGGCGGGCCGCCGAACACCTCGGCGAACCACAGTGCGACGTGATGCGGGTGGTCGTCCGGCATGTGCGCGAAGACGGGTGCCAGCACCTCGTCCTCACGCACGCGGGTGTAGAAGGCGGTGGTGAGGCGGTCGAACGCCGCCTCACCACCGGCCCATTCGTAGAGGGTCGGAGTTCCGATGCCGCTAACCGTAGACGCGGACTAGTGGTGTCCCTTCTTGCAGCCGTCGGTCACGATCGCGGGATCCTCGTGCTCATCCGGCGCGTACGGCTTCTGCATCTGGCTGTCCTTGCCGAACTCGCCGGTGATCGAGCCGTCCGGGTTCTCGTCGGCGTTGAAGTTCGCCAGCAGGCAGGACGGAGCGGCGGTGGCCCTCGATCTTGCCGGTCAGGAAGCCCTCGACGCCGCCGTCGGGTTCGACCACGCCGACGAACTTACCGCGGAAGCGTGTGCCGCTCGCTGTAGGTCTTGCGCACGGTGACGGTGCCCTTCGTGTAGCCCCAGCCGTACTCCGTCGAGCCTTCTTGTTGCGGACCGTCTCGGCCTTGATCTCGAGTCGCCCCGCGAGGCGCGAGTCACTTGCTCGTCCTGGCTGCCCACGAACGTGAGGTTGACGCCTTCACGTGCTTGGAGTCGCACCGCTTCTCCTTCGCGTCCGACGACCTCGGCCTTGAAGGTCGCCGTCCACGGGCATCGTCTGCGACGACCCACCGCCGGCGACGGCCACCCCTGTCGAGATCGATCCCACGAGAACGGCGACGGCGAGCCATTTGCTCCCACGCATACTGCCCCCTTCCGGGGTCGACGGATCGCCAGCGCCGCGGCGCTGGCGCGAACCCAGCCGGCCGTGGCCCCGTGGACGAACTCGCGCGCAGCCCCCGCCACGCGTCTAGCTGACCGCTCCGTGTCGAAACGCGGGTATACACCCTCGACCCCGATTGGTGGAGGTTTGTTCGTGATGACCGGTCCGAAGGACGACGAGCCCCTGACGGGAAGCTGTGCCTGCGGGGCGGTGGCCTTCGAGGTCACGAAACCGTTCGACACCGCCGGCCACTGCCACTGCAAGCGCTGCCAGCGCCGGAGCGGCGCGCTCTGGTCGACGAACGCGCTCGTGGCGACGGACGGCTTCACGATCGTCCGCGGTGAGGAGCACGTCCGGGTGTGGGCGCCGGAGACCGGGCTGCCGAAGGCGTTCTGCGACACCTGCGGCGGTCAGCTCTACTCGGACGGCGGCGACTTCATCGTCGTGCGCGCCGGCGCGCTCGACGGGGACCCGGGCATCGAGCCGGAGTGGCGGCAGTGGCTCGAATCCGCGCCCGCGTGGGCATCGATCCCGGACGACGGCCTGCCGCGCTTCGAGCAGCGGCGGCAAGCCTGATCCGGCCACGTGAAGACGCGGTGAACGTCACCGCGGAGCGGGAGGAAGCGCCCGCTAACGTGGAAGGGGACTTCAATCGACTGCGATCGGGCGGACACCGAAGATCCGCTCGCCGGAAAGGAACTCCCCCGACATGTCCCATGTCGATCTGCACCTCCACCTCCTCCCCGGGGTGGACGACGGACCTCGCGACGAGGCCGCCAGCCTGACCCACGCCGCCCGGCTCGCCGACGGCGGCGTGCACGAGGCCACGGTCACGCCGCACGTCGGCCACCCGTGGTTCCCGCTCGACGTCTTCACGATCCCGGAGCGCGTGCGCGCGCTGCAGGCCGCGCTCGACGACGCCGGCATCGACGTCCGCCTCCACCCGGGCGGCGAGATCTACCCGCACCGCGCCACCGAGCTCAGCGCCGCCGAGCTGGACGTCATCGCCCACGGCGCGCCCGGCTCTCGCTGGGTGCTGCTCGAAGTGCCGTTCGCCGGCATCGACGAGGCGTTCCTCGCCTCGTGCGCGCACGTGCGCGCCGCCGGGTTCGGGCTGCTCATCGCCCACCCGGAGCGCGCGACCGGCTTCCTCGCCGGCGGCCACGAGCTGCTGCGCGACGAGCTCGAGGCGGGCGCGCTGCTGCAGGTCAACGTCTGCTCGCTGCTGGGCCGCCAGGGCCCGGAGGCCCACGCGGGCGCGATCAAGCTGGTCCGCGAGGGCCTCGCCTACGTGCTGGCGTCCGACGGCCACGGCGGCAACCGGGCGCACACGCTCGCGGCGGGCACGTTCGCGGCCCGCGCGGCCGGCGCGTCGCGCGAGCACAGCCGGCGGCTGACGGAGGCGAACCCACGCTTCCTGCTCGAGCACGGCATCCCGGCGTTCGACGCGGAGCAGCCGCGCGCGTTCATGCAGCACTGAACCTAGGCGGATGGCGGTTGCGCGGCCGCTGCGCACCGCCGAGGGTGCGGCGATGCGACGAACCGGCCTGCTCGCCGTGCTGGGGCTGCTCCTGTGCGCGCCGGCAGCGCACGCCCAGGCGCCGGTGCTGGCGACCAACGGCAGCGCGCTGCAGGCACCGGCGAACCTCGCGCTGCCCGGCGGCGCGAACCAGTGCCTGGCGCGCCCGTACATCGGTGTGAACCCGGGCCAGATCCAGTTCATCAACACCGGCCAGAGCACGTGCATGTGGTGGTCGACGCAGTACGGGCCGGCCGGGCAGCCGATCGCCAACACCTACGTGCCGCGCGGGTCGGGCGCCGTCACGCGTGTCCGGGTCCGCAGCGGCGCCGCCCCCGCCCCGCTGCGGTTCGCGATCGTCAGCTCCGGCGGCGGGCTGTGCTGCACGACCAAGCAGATGTCGGCGCCGGTGCAGCCGGCGCCGAACCAGATCAACCAGTTCGCCGTCAACCTGCCGGCCGGCTCGGGCGTCGGCACGACGCCGGGCTCGCAGTTCAACGACATCCTCGTCGTCGTCGCGGCCGGCCCGGGCTCGCTGCCGGTCAACGACCGCGGCACCCACGGCTTCATCTTCGGCTCGCCGGCCAACCAGGCGCAGGCGAGCTTCCTCCACCCGGCGCTCGCGCTCGGCGAGTCGAACACCGACGTGGGGATCATGGACGGCTACGAGGTGCTGCTGCAGTACGACTGGTGCGGCGTGCCCGGCACGCTGTCGAACCCGGCGCCGACGCCGCCGGCGAACCCGCAGGCAGCGTGCTCCGGCGCGCCGGCCGCTCCGGGCGCGGGGGCGCCCGCGCCCGGCGCCGTCCCGGCGCCCTCGCCGCTCCGCGCGCTCGCCACGCGCGCCGCGGTGCGGCGCAACGTCGCGGCGCTGCGCCTGCGCTGCCTGCTCGACACGACCTGCGCCGGCCTGATCCGGCTGCGGGCCCGCGGCGCGGGCGGCGGCGCGAGCGCTGCCGCGGCGAGGACCTACGGCAGCGCGCGCTATCGCATCAAGGCGGGGCGATCCCGCACGGTGCGGGTCAAGCTCAACGCCGCCGGCCGCAAGGCGCTGCGCCGCAAGCGCAAGCTGCCCGTCACCGCCGTGATCGCCTCCGGCGGGAAGCGCTGGACGCTCGCGCTGACGCTCCGGCGCGCGCGACGCTGAGCGCCCCGAGAACGACGAAACCCGCCTCGAAGGCGGGCTTCAGTGAGTACCGCTACGGGGATTCGAACCCCGGTTTCCGCCGTGAGAGGGCGGCGTCCTAGTCCCCTAGACGATAGCGGCGCAGGACCGGCGCTCAGGGTAGCAACCGGCGTAGCATCGCCCCGTGCCCGAACGCCGCTGGAACACGACGCGCGTCGAGGCGTTCAGCGACGGCGTGTTCGCGATCGCGATCACGCTGCTCGTGCTCGACATCCGGGTCGAGCCCGAGGACTTCGACCACCTCGGCCGCGCGCTGCTCGACGAGTGGCCGTCCTACCTCGCCTACGTCACGAGCTTCCTCACCGTCGGCAGCGTCTGGCTCGCGCACCACAACCTGTTCACGCACCTGCACTACGTCGACTCGGTGCTGCTCCGCCTCAACCTGCTGCTGCTGCTCGCCGCGGCGTTCCTCCCCTTCCCCACCGGCGTGCTCGCGCAGTCGTTCGGCGAGTCCGACCAGGCCGAGCGCATCGCGATCCTGCTCTACGGCGCGACCGCGCTCGTGATCGAGGTGCTGCTGCGCACCGCGGTCCGCTACGCGCTCGCGAGGCCCGAGCTCACCGACGTCGAGCCGGGCGACGCGCCGCGGCCGAAGCCCCGCCGCGCCTCGCGCGACGCGCTGAACTCGGCGCTCTACGGGGTCGCGATCCTCGCCGGCGTGTTCATCTTCCCGAAGCTCGCCGCCTTCGGCTACTTCGTCGTCGCGATCCGCGGCGTCGCCGTCGCGGGCGTCGAGGGCCAACTCGGCCTCGGCGGCCTGAGGCGCCGCAAGGAGTGAAAAGGCCCGGCGTGAGCGCCGGGCCTGAGCAGTGCGGCTGAGAGGACTCGAACCTCCACGGGGTTGCTCCCACAGGCACCTGAAGCCTGCGCGTATACCAATTTCACCACAGCCGCTGGAGTCAGCAAGGGTAGCGTCTCGAGCCTCACGATTTGATGCCGACGTGCTCGAGCAACCGCGCTGACGTCCTCCCGTCGGTTTAGTCGAATTGCCGTGCGGTAGCGACGCGGCCGGAGCCCCAAACCTCGGCAGGTCTACTCGAACAGATCGAGGATCTCGACGGACAGGTTGGAGAACCCGTAGCTCAGGTACTCGTAGGCGCCCGTGCGGTTGATGAACACACATCCATCCGATCGGATGCACCCGCGGAGAAACGCCCACGGCGCCGGCGTCGACGAGTCGCCTGCTGCCAGTCCTCGAGCGCGATCGTTCGCATGTGCTTCTTGCCCGCGCCGTGCTGAGGGAAGAGGCAGACGAGATGGCGGTTGTAGAGATCGAGCACCACCTCGGCGCCATCGTGAAAGTGAACCCTCCGCACCGGGTTGACCGGAAAGGAGCGGGCAAGGAGCGCCTCGGCTTCGTCGACCACGCGCGAGTAGCGCGCATCGAGGAACAACCGCAGCCGCTGGCACCGCGCCAGCTCGTTGATGCAGCCATCGCCGAGATACAGCCCAAGAAGTTCCGCGTAGTCGTCCGGCGTGAATCGGATCGGTCTGCAAGACGTCCAGCACCGTGGGCAGGTCGCGCGTCGGCTCGCGGGCGCACCGGCACGTACGCGGGCCGGCGCCAGTCGCGGACCGTCGTCCTTGCCACGCCGAGACGGCGCGCGATCTCGCAGTCGTTGACGCCGGCACCCACGAGCCGGAGCGCTTCTTGTCTGATCTCCGGTCGGTGCATGCGAACATATGTTCGCATCCGGAGCGGCGGATCAGCCAGGGCCCGCGCTCCGCAGCAGGTAGGTGACCCAGGCGCGGAACGGGCGCCAGTTCTCGGACAGCTCGGCGAGCTTGGCCTCGCCCGGCTCGTCGGGCAGCGAGTAGGCCGCGGCGACCGCCTGGCGGAAGCGCCGGAGGGTCGGGGGCGGGACGTCGGGGTGGCCGGCTCCGCGCGCGAGGACGAGCATGGCGCCGAACGGGCCGATGCCGGGCAGTGACTCGAGGTGGGTGAGCGCGGCGTCGAGGTCGAGCGAGCGGAGGGATGCCGGGTCGAGGTCGCCCGCCTGGGCGGCGGCGGCGAGCGCGCGGATGCGCTCGAGCTTGGAAGGCCAGACGCCGGGCAGCTCGTCGACGCCGACGAGCGCGGCCGGGCCGGGGAACGCGAGGACCTCCTCGCCCGCGATCTCCATCCGGGTGCCGTGCGAGGCCGCGAGCGCGTCCTTCACCCGCCGCGCCTGCGCCATCGAGACGCGCTGCGAGAGCACGGCCCAGACCGCCGCCTCGAACGGCGTGCCGAAGCAGACCGGCCGGCGGCCCTCCGCCTCGGCCAGCAGCCGCGCCACGACCGGGTCGCGCTCGCCGACCTCGGACAGCCCGCCCGCGTCGACGTCCAGCGACAGCACGCGGGCGACGTGCGCCTCCACCCGCTCCGGCGACAGGTCCGAGCGGAAGTCCACCTCGACGAGCTCGCCCGTCCAGACGGCGCGGAACGCCATCGCGTCGCCGCCGTCGTCCGTCAAAGCGGCGACCAGCGGCTCCGCCAGCGAGAACGGCCCGCGCGGCCGCAGCGAGACCGTCACCTGTCGGCGTAGTCCCGGCCGAGCGTCATGCCGCGCAGACTAGGCCGCAGCGCCGATAGGCTCGCGCCCGCCATGACGACGGTCACCGACCTCGAGCTCCCCTCGTTCGACTACGCGGACCCCGAGCTGCGCGGCGAGCGCTTCCACTCGGCGATGCGCGAGCTGCGCGAGCAGAGCTGGATCGCCTCGATGCCGCTCGGCTTCGCGACGCTCGAGCGCGAGGCCGGCGAGTTCTTCCTGCGCTCGAAGGCGTTCACGTTCCCGGGCCTCAAGATCGCCGAGATCTTCGGCATCGACGACGGGCCGCTGGCCGAGGAGATCCGGCGCAACATCCTCCACATCAACGGCAAGGATCACGGGCGCCTGCGCGGGCTCGTCAACCCCGCCTTCACCCCGCGCGCGGTCGAGAAGTGGCGGCCCGCCATGCGCGCCTTCCTCGCCGAGCTGTGGGAGCGCGTGGAGGCGGAGCGGCGCTGCGACGCCGTCGCCGCGCTCTGCAAGCCGTATCCGTCCCAGGTGATCGCGACCGTGATGGGCGCACCGCTCGAGGACGCCGAGCAGCTGTGGGACTGGTCGAACCTGATCCAGCGCCAGTTCGGGATGAGCATCGTCGAGGAGCGGGCGCAGATCGAGCAGGCGGTGACCGAGTTCTACGAGTACGCCGGCGCGCTGCTCGCCCGCCGCCGCGACGACCCCGGAGAGGACCTCATCTCCGCCCTGATCGCGGCGGAGCAGGAGCGAAGCGGTGACGAGGCCTCTGGCCGAGGCAGGAGCGAGAAGCTGTCCGACGTCGAGCTGGTGAACCTCGTGCTCAACGTGCTCGTCGGCGGCGTCGACACGACGCAGAGCCAGCTCGCGCACGCGCTGCGGCTGTTCGCCGACCACCCGGACCAGTGGGCGCTGCTGGCCGAGCAGCCCGAGCTCGCCCCGCGCGCGGTCGACGAGGTGCTCCGCTTCGAGCCGATCACGCCGTTCACTGCGCGCATCGCGATGGAGGACGTCGAGTACCGCGACGTGCTCTTCCCCGAGGGCACCGTCGTGCTCGTGTGCGCGTTCACCGGCAACCGCGACGGCGAGCCCGACGGCTTCGACATAACCGCCGAGCGCAAGGGCAAGCCGCTCACGTTCGGCGCCGGCATCCACTACTGCCTGGGCGCGAACCTCGCGCGCGCCGAGCTGCAGGAGGCGCTCAACTTCCTCGCGCCCCGCACGCAGGGTCTGGCGCTCGACGGCGAGCCGCAGTACGGCACGATCGACGGCATCTACGGCCTGGATTCGCTGCCCATCCGCTGGCAATAGCGCGCCCATAATCTGCAAGAAATCCTGCAGAAGCAGGGATTTCCGCTGATAGAACGACGGCCGCCGAGTCGCCATGCCTCCGGGTGTGGCGAACGGGGGAACCGTTTGCGGTCAGGGGAAGGGCCGCGGGGGCGAATCACCGCCAAGTGGCGGAGTAGCGCATGTGCGCGAGCCCGACAGCTCACCTCGTAGGCACCGGATTTGCAGTCGACAGACGGAGTCGTACCGAGTGGGCATGGCAACCCGGCGCAGCCGGGGCCTCATCTTCATCGTCGCGCTGGTCGCGCTCGTGCTCTGCACGGCGCCGCCCGCCCATGCAGGCTCGCTCAAGCGCGGTGCCAAGGGCCCGCGCGTCGCCTTCGTGCAGAAGGTGCTCGGGCTGCACGTCGACCGCATCTTCGGCAAGCAGACCAAGCGCGCGGTCAAGCGCTTCCAGCGCTCGCACGGGCTGACCGCCGACGGCATCGTCGGCCCCGCCACCTGGGCGTCGCTCAAGCGCGCCCGCGGGCGCTCGAGCACGGGCTCGCGCGCCGGGGGCGGGTCCGTCGCCCTGCTGCAGCGCGCGCTCGGCATCGCCGCCGACGGAGTCTTCGGGCCGGGGACCTACGCCGCGGTCAAGCGGTTCCAGCGCGGCAAGGGCCTGACGGCCGACGGGATCGTCGGGCCCGCCACCTGGGCCGCGCTCGGCCACGCCGGCATCTCGAAGGTGCTCAAGCGCCGCGGCGGGGGCGGGAGCACCGGCGGCGGGCTGCCGATCGCCGTGCGGCGAGTGATCGCGGCGGGCAACCGGATCGCGCACCACCCCTACAAGTACGGCGGCGGGCACGGGAGCTTCACCGACAGCGGCTACGACTGCTCCGGCTCGGTCTCCTACGCGCTCCACGGCGGCGGCCTGCTCGGCCGGCCGATGGACTCGGGTGAGCTGATGTCCTACGGCGCCCCTGGCAAGGGCCGCCACATCACGATCTACGCCCACCCCGGGCACGCCTACATGGTCGTCCACGGCCGCCGCTTCGACACGACCGGCGCCAGCGGCGGTTCGCGCTGGCAGTGGGAGCAGCGCTCGTCAGCCGGCTACACGGTCCGGCATCCTCCCGGTCTCTGACCGTCTCGATCGCCGACGCCCGCGTCCTCTTCCAGCCTGAGGGCACCTACCTGAACACCGCCAGCTACGGCCTGCCGCCGCAGCCGAGCTGGGACGCGCTGCAGCGCGTGCTCGACGAGTGGCGAGGCGGCCGCACGAGCTGGGAGGGCTGGAGCGAGGACACCGACCGCGCCCGGGCGGCGTTCGCGCGGCTGGTCGGCACCTCGGCGGACCGGGTGGCGATCGGCGCGACCGTGTCGGGGCTCGTGGGGCTCGTGGCCGCCTCGCTCCCGGCGGGCACGCGCGTGATCGTGCCCGACGTCGAGTTCACCTCCTCGCTGTTTCCGTTCATGGTCCAGCCCGGGCTCGAGGTGACGACCGTGCCGCCGGCTCAGGTCGCGGAGGCGATCGACGAGACGGTCGGCGCGGTGGCGTTCAGCGCCGTGCAGATGTCGACCGGCGAGGTCGCCGACCTCGACGCGATCCTCGCCGCGGCGGAGGCCCACGACGTGATCACGCTCGTCGACGCCACCCAGGCGGCTGGCTGGCTGCCGCTCGAGGCCGACCGCTTCGACTTCCTCGTCGCCGCCGGCTACAAGTGGCTGATCTCGCCGCGCGGGACGGCGTGGATGACGGTCGCGCCCGAGCGGCTCGACGCGATCCTGCCGTCGGCCGCGGGCTGGTTCGCGGGCGACGACGTCTACGACGCGTACATCGGGCCGCCACTCCGACTGGCCGACGACGCCCGCCGGCTCGACACCTCCCCCGCCTGGTTCTCGTGGGTCGGAGCCCTGCCCGCCCTCGAGCTCCTGGAAGCGGTGGGAGTCGAGCACGATCCACGAGCACAACGTGCGCGTCGCGAACCACTTCCGCGCGGCGATGGACCTGCCGCCGAGCAACTCCGCGATCGTGTCGATCGACGCGCCCGGAGGGCTGGAGAAGTTGCGCGCGACGGGGATCCAGTGCGCGCTCCCCGGAGGCCGGCTCCGCCTCGGCTTCCACCTCTACAACGACGAAGAGGACGCCGACCGGGCGGTCGACGTCCTCTCGCGTTGAGGCCTCGGGGCGGCTAGGCGGGCGCTCCAGCCACAGCCGGCTCGTGCTCGATGTGCGGCAGCCAGCCGAGCTTCCTCGGCAGGTACCAGTTGCGGTCGCCGAGCAGCTTCATCGTGGCCGGGAGCAGGATCGCGCGGACCAGCGTGGCGTCGATCAGGATCGCCACGGCCAGGCCGACGCCGAGCTGCTTGAACACGATCGAGGACAGCGTCGCGAACACGCCGAACACCGCGACCATCACGATCGCCGCGCTCGTGACCGTGCTGGCAGTCGAGCGGATGCCGTGCGAGACCGCCTCCTCCGTGGTCATGCCGCGATCGAACGCCTCGCGGACCCGGCTGAGGATGAACACGTGGTAGTCCATCGACAGGCCGAACAGGATCACGAACAGGAACAGCGGCAGCCACGGCTCGATCGCGCCGGTGCTCTCGAAGCCGAGCAGCGACTCGCCGTGACCGTCCTGGAAGACGAGCACGAGCACGCCGTAGGCGGCGCCGACCGACAGCAGGTTCAGCACGATCGCCTTGACCGGGATGACCAGCGAGCGGAACGTGACCAGCAGGAGCATGAACGCGAGGCCGAGGACGAACGCGAACACGATCGGCGCGTTGGCCTTGACCATGTCGTTGTAGTCCTTGGTCATGGCGGTGTCGCCGCCGACGACGGCCTCGACGCCGGGGACCTTGCCGACCGTCTGGGGCACGAGCTCGTCACGGACCTTGGCGAGGGCGGTCATGGACGGGTCGTCCGTGCCCTTGCCGGCGATCGGGATCGTGACCTCGCGCGACCGTGCTTGTCCTTGGAGATCTCGACGCTGGTCGTGTCGACCGCGGTCTTGGTGCCCATGGCGCGCGCCTCGAGCTGCTGGATCGCGGCGGCGACTTCGGGCTTCGTGACGTCGTCGGCCTTCACGACCACGCCGAGCGCGGCCTTCTCGCCGGGGAACGCGGCCGTCAGGCGATCGAACGTCTTGATGACGGGCGTGTCCTGCGGGATCGCGTCGATACCCGCGCTGGCCGTGTGCATGCCGAGCGCCGGGATCGTGAGCGCGACGAGGATGCCGGCCGACACGGCCGCGGCGACCTTCGGGCGACGCAGCACGCGGTCGAGGATCGCCGTCCACATGCGCGACTCGGTGCGCTTGGCGGCGCGCTTGCCGAGGATCGGGATGCGGCCCTTGTCGATGCGGTCGCCGAGCTTCGAGAGCATGGCGGGAAGCACCGTCAGCGAGCCGAGCATCGCGACGCCGACCACGACGATCGTGCCGGTCGCCATCGAGGCGAAGCCGTTGTCGCCCGTGAAGTACATGCCGGCCATGGCCGCCATGACGGTGAAGCCGGAGACCAGCACGGCGCGACCTGACGTCGCGGCCGCGGCGGCCAGCGCCGCCTCGGGATCACGGCCCGCCTTGCGCTCCTCGCGCTCGCGGCGGATGTAGAACAGCGAGTAGTCGACGCCGACGGCCAGGCCGACGAGCACGACGACGGCGCCGAGGTTCTCGGTCGACGGCGACAGCTGGCTGATCGCGGCGGTGATGCCGCCGGTCGCCATGACGGCGGTGACGCCGAGCAGCAGCGGCAGGCCGGCGGCGACGAGCGCGCCGAAGGCGAGCAGCAGGATGACCATCGTGAGCGGCAGCGAGAGCGTCTCGGCCTTCTTCAGGTCGTCCTCGAACATCTTCGAGACGGCCTTGCCGGTGCTGGCCTCGCCGAATTGCTCGATGTTGAAGTCGGGGTTGGCCTTCTGCGCGGCGGCCGTCGCGGCGAGGATCGGGTCGACCTTGTCCTCGGCCTTCTCGGAGTCACCGCGGATCTCGAAGTTCACGACCACCGAGTGGCCGTCGCGGGAGATCTGGCCGACGTTGCCCTTGGCGTAGGGCGACTGGACGTCGGTGACGTCCTTCTGCGCGGCGAGGCCCTGCTCGACGTCGGCGACGGCGGCCTTGAACTCGGGGCTCTTCGGGCTCGCGGTCTTCGACTGGACGAGGACCTGCTCACCAGCGGTCTGGGGGAAGCTGGCCTTGACGATCTCGGCCGACCGGGCGGCCTCGCCGACGAGGCCCTCTTCGTCGGACGGGATGGTCTTGGTGCCGATCTGGCCGCCGATGAACACCGCGGCGATGACGAAGGCAAGCCAGCCGAGCACGGCGGTCTTGCGATGCTGCGCGCTCCAGCGACCGGCTCGCGCGGCGAGGTTCTGCTTTTGCATGGGGGCTTCCTGGGGAGGGAGGTTCACGAGGGCCATTGCACAGGGCGGGCAGCCGCCGGGCGATGGGGCCTCCCTGTGAGACCGACTGGCGGGTACCCGCGCGCCGACGGTGCGGCTAGCTCTTCGCCCGGCGGTCGAGCTCGCGCCCGAACGCCTTCTCCGTGGCCTGCGTCATGCGGGGCTGGAAGATGGCCACGAGCACCTCGGTGGCGAGCGGCCGCAGCTGCTCGAGCGCGGCCAGCACCGCCGGCCAGTCGGGCTCCGGCTGGCCGGCGCGGTCGAACGGCTTCCAGATCCGCTCGAGGAACAGCTTCACGAACGCGTCGGCGACGGAGTCGGCCTGGCGCGCGACGCTCTCGATCACGTCGAGCGACTTCTCCAGCGGGATCCCGAGGCCGATCAGCGTCTCGCCCGCGCGCAGGAGCGTCGGGCTGGGGATCTCGTAGCGCCCCTCCCCCAGCGGCACGACGATGCCGAGCTTCTCGGCGCGCCGGAGCAGCTTCTCGTCGCCGCCGGCGAAGCGCTCCGCGAGCTCGGCCGCCTCGATGATCTCCGGCCGCTCGTCCTCGAACGGTGTGAGGATCGCGCGGGCGAAGTCGAGCGCTTCCTGGGCCGAGCCGCTGCTGCGCGCGACGAGGTCCTTGATCGCGGCGAGGTTGTAGCCGTTGCCCTGGAGCTCCTGGATCAGGCGCAGGCGCGCGACGTGCTCGCGCCCGTAATAGCCCGTGCGGGCCCGCACCGCGGGCGGCGGCAGCAGTCCGCGCGACTGGTGGGCGCGGATGTTGCGGACCGTCATCCCGGTCTCGCGCGCGAGCTCGTCGATGGTCAGCTCCGCGACCGCGTCGGCCATGAATTTGATTCTACGGGGTTACATGTGACGTCAAACGGTGATACATAGACCCATGACAACTTTCCTTGCCGCCGCCGACCCCGCCGGAGGCGCCGCCATCGGCGAGATCGTGCTCGCCACCGCCGGCGCGCTGGTCGCCACCTCGCTGCTGTTCGCGCTCGGCCTCGGCCACCGCGCCGGCCGCACGCAGCTGCTCGAGCGCGCAGCGGGCTTCGCCTCCCGCGTCAGCGCGCTGCCGCCGTGGGTCGCCCTCCCCTCCGCCATCGGCACCGCGTCGCTGCTGACCGCGCTGCTCGGCATGTACTGGGACATCTCGCTGCACATCGACAACGGCCGCGACGCAGGCCCGCTCGCCAACCCCGCGCACTACCTGATCCTCTTTGGCTTGTTCGGCATCTTCGCCGCGGGCTTCCTGTCCATGTGCATCCCGCGCGAGAAGCCCGGCCCGACCGCGATCCGGCTGCTCGACGGCTGGTACGCGCCGCTCGGCGGCGTGCTGATGGCCGCCGCGGGCAGCTTCGCGCTGATCGGCTTCCCGCTCGACGACCTGTGGCACCGGCTCTTCGGCCAGGACGTGACGCTGTGGGGCCCGACCCACCTGATGCTGATCGGCGGCGCGTCGGTCTCGCTGATCGGCCAAGGCGTGCTGCTCGCCGAGGGCGCGCGCTCGCGCCCGGGCGGCCGCGAGCCGGGGCGCCCGTGGGTGCTGACGCTGCGCCGGGCCTCGGTGGCCGGCGGCTTCCTGATCGGCCTGTCGACGTTCCAGGCCGAGTTCGACTTCGGCGTCCCGCAGTTCGACTTCCTCTTCCAGCCGATGCTGATCGCGCTCGCCGCGAGCATCGGGCTCGTCTCCGCGCGCCTGTGGGGCGGCCCGGGCACGGCGCTCGGCGCCGTGGCGTTCTTCGTCATCGTGCGCGGCGTCGTGTCGCTGATGGTGGCCGGCGTGTGGGGCCAGAGCCTGCCCCACTTCCCGCTCTACCTGGCCGAGGCGCTGCTCGTCGAGGCCGCCGCCGTGGTGCTGCTCAAGCGCGGGACGCTCGCGTTCGGCGCCGGCGCCGGCCTGCTGGTCGGCACCGTCGGCACCGCCGCCGAGTTCGTGTGGTCGCACCTCTGGATGCCGATCCCGTGGCCGTCCGCGCTGCTGCCCGAGGTGGTCGTCGTGACCGTGCTCGCCGGCCTGAGCGGTGGGCTCCTGGGTGCGTTCGTCGGCGGTTCGCTGCGTGTGAAGCCGGTGCCGTATCCGCGCGGCGCGCGGCTCGCTTACCCGCTCGCCGGGCTGGTCGTGGCCGGGCTGGTCGCGTTCGGCCTCGCCACCGCGCCGCAGCAGGGCGTGACCGCGCGCGTGCAGCTGCTCGACGTCCCCGACAAGCCCGACCGCCACGTCACCGCGGTCGTCAGCGTCGACCCGCCGCAGGCGGCCGACGACGCCAAGTGGCTCACCACCACCGCGTGGCAGGGTGGCGGCCTGGTCGTCGATCGCCTGACGCGCGTCCGCGAGGGCGTCTACCGGACGAACGAGCCGATCCCGGTCTACGGCGACTGGAAGGCCGAGTTCCGCCTGCATCAGGGCCGTTCGCTGACGGGCGTGCCGATCTACCTGCCCGAGGATCCCGCGATCCCCGCCAGGGAGATCCCCGCGCGGCCGTCCTTCGAGCGCCCGTTCGTGCGCGACAAGGACATCCTCCAGCGCGAGGCCAAGGCCGGCACCGGCGGCCTGCCCTTCGTGGGCTACGGCATCGTGCTCGCGATCGCGCTCTCGATCATCGGGCTCAACGCCTGGGCGCTGATCCGGCTCGCGACCGTGACCGAGACGCCGACGCCGCCGTCGGCCCGGCCGGCTCCGGCTCGCTCGTTGCAGCCGGCGTGACTATCGTGAGAGGGGTGAATCTGCCAAGTGCCGACGAGCTGATCCCGCGGATGCGCGGCGTCACGCACGCGTGGGCGATGTGGTTCGCGCTCGTCGCCTGCGTCGTGCTCGCGATTTACGCGCCCACGGGTCTCGCGCGGGCGGCCGCGCTGGTGTACGGCGTCGGGATGTGCGCGCTGTTCGCGGCGTCCGGCCTCTACCACCGCTGGCGCTGGAACCCGCGCTGGCGGCCGCTGCTGCGCCGCATCGACCACTCCACGATCTTCATCTTCATCGCCGCCAGCTACACGCCGGTGACGCTGCTGGTGCTCGACGGACCGGTGCAGGTGATCGTGCTGATCAGCGTCTGGGCGGGCGCCCTGGCCGGCGTCGCGATGAGCGTGGCCTGGATCACCGCCCCGCGCGCGCTCGTGGCCGCCTGCTACCTGACGCTCGGCTGGGTGTCGATCATCACGATCCCGCAGCTCGCGACCAAGCTCGGCGTCGCGCCGTTCGTCCTGTTCGTGACCGGCGGCCTGCTCTACACCGTCGGCGCCGTGATCTACGCGACGCGGCGCCCGAACCCGTGGCCGCGCACGTTCGGCTTCCACGAGATCTTCCACGCGCTGGTCATCGCCGCCGCCACCGTCCACTTCGTGGCGATGGCCGGCTGGGTCATCCCCGCGGGCTGATCCGCACCGCGCGGAACGAGGTCATCCGCGGGCGCTAATCCGAACTAGCACGCGCGCGGGCCGCGTCGGCTCGCCGAGCGAGAGGAAGTCGCGCAGCGGCGCGGCGTGGTCGCAGAACGGGCAGCCGAGCTGAGCGGCGGGGCGCGTGGGCCCGGCGAGGTGGACCGGAGCGTCGCAGCGCGGGCACGCGAGCGAGCCGGTGGCGACGTGTTGCTGGGGGGAGGGCCGAAGCTCCTCGAACTCGATCCGCACGCAAGTGAGTCTAGGTGGGGCCCCTCCGGGTGTGGCAACCCGTACCGCGCGACGCCGGATACCACCGCTGTAACCGGGGTCGCGGATCCGGATGATGGTCAAACCCATGCTCCCCGCCGACGCCCCCGCCGAGCTCGACCTGCCTGCGTTCGATGCGCGCGCCCTCGCGCGCCGCGCCGCGCTGCCCGTGGGATTCGCGGTGGCGTTGGTCGGGGTGCTGATCTTCGCCGGCGGCCCGCTGCACGCGTTCAGCGACGCGCTGCGGCGTGCGCTCGAGGCCGACCCGCGCTGGGTGCTCGCCGCCGTCGGCTTCGAGGTGATCTCGTTCACGGGCTACATCGCATTGCTGTGGATGGTCGGCGAGCGAGCCACCCCGCGACTGGGCCTCCGCGCGAGCGCCGAGGTGACCCTGGCCGGCGCCGCTGTCACCCGCCTGCTGCCGACCGGCGGCGCGGGCGGCGTCGCCCTGACGCTGTGGGCGTTCCGCCGCACCGGCCTGGAGGCGCGCGACGCCACGCGGACGCTGCTGACCTTCCTCGTCCTCCTCTACGCGGTCTTCCTGCTCTCGATCGCCGTCGCCGGCGCGCTGCTGGCCGTCGGGCTCGGCGGCGAGGGCGGGCACGTCGTGATCGCCGCCGGCGCCGGCGCCGGCGCCACCGTCGCGATGGCCCTCGCGCTCACCGCCGCCCTGCTGCGCCCGCAGCCCAACGGCCGCGTGAGCCGTGCCGCGGCGACGCTCGGCGAGGGCGTGCGCGGCGCCGCCACGTTCGTCCGCGAGGCCGACCCGCGCCTGCTCGGCGCGCCGATCTGGTGGGCGTTCGACGCCGCGGTCCTCTACGGCATGCTCAACGCGTTCGGCGCCCCGCCCGCCATCGCGGTCGTCGTGCTCGGCTACTTCGTCGGCATGGTCGCCAACACGATCCCGCTCCCCGGCGCGGTGAGCGGCGGCATGGTCGGCGTCCTGCTGGCGTTCGGCGTCGAGGCCGACCTCGCGCTCGCCTCGGTGCTGTCCTACCGCGCGCTGGCCATCTGGCTGCCCGCCCCCGTCGGCCTCGCAGCACTCGGCAGCCTGCGCCGCACGGTCGCCCGCTGGGGCGCCGAGGAGGCCGCCCTCGGCGCCGCGGAGGACGCGCCCGTGGTCGCGCCGCAGCTGCCCGCCGCCGCGCCCGCTCCCACGGCACCGGCGTTCGGCCGCGCGCCCCAGGTGCCCGCTCCCGCGCCGCGCCGCTGGTCGCCCGCGCCCGAGCCCGCCCTCAACCCGGCATGAGCTACGCGCCCACCCCCGCCGCAGCGCGCGGCGGCCACCGCGCCGCGCTGCTCGCCGTCGGGCTGCTGGGCGCCACGCTATTCGCCCTCGTCCAGGCCGGCGTCGTGCAGGCGCCCGACCTCGAAGGCGCGCTCGCCGACCTCTCCGACACGCTCGGCGCCTGGACCTACGCGCTCGTCGGCGCGCTCGCGTTCCTCGAGACCGGCGCGTTCGTCGGCCTCGTGGCGCCCGGCGAGACCGCGGTCGTGCTCGGCGGCGTGGTCGCCGCCGAGGGCGGCGTGTCGCTGCCGCTGATGCTGCTCATCACCTGGGTCGCCGCCGCGCTGGGCGACCTCGCGAGCTTCTACCTCGGCCGCCGACTCGGCCGGCGCTTCCTCGTCACGCACGGTCCGCGCCTCGGCGTCACCACGCCGCGGCTCGCGCGCGTCGACGAGTTCTTCGAGCGCCACGGCGGCAAGGCGATCCTCATCGGCCGCTTCGTCGGCATCGTTCGCGCCGTCGCCCCGTTCCTCGCCGGCTCGTCGGGCATGCGCCTGCGCAGCTTCCTGCCCTGGTCGCTGCTCGGCACCGCCGCCTGGGCGGCCACCTTCACGATGGTCGGCTACGCCTTCCACGACTCCTTCAGCACCGCCGCCGGGCACCTCACGCACGCGGCGTTCGCCGGCGCCATCGTCGCCGCCGTCGTGCTCACGGTCCGCGCGCGTCGCCGAGCACGCCGAGTCACTCATTAGTTAGTGATATTTGAGCGAACGATTTCACTGATCGCTCAAAACCACCAAGCAGAGCGGGAAACGGCCATCGGCCGGAACCTGTATAAAGTCGTTCTTGACCGCGCAGAATGATCTGCGCGAACAACCCTTTCACCAAATGCCCCAGTCACGGACGACAAGCCGCCAACTCGATGAGCGCCTGGCGAAGGCGCTCTCCCATCCGCTTCGGCAACGGATCCTGCAACGCCTCAACGAAGGCGGCGTGAAGAGCCCGAACGAGCTCTCGCGCGACCTCGGCGACCCGCTGGGGAACGTCAGCTACCACGTGCGCATCCTGCGTGAGCTCGACTGTGTGGAGCTGGTGCGCACCGAGCAGCGGCGCGGCGCGCTCGAGCACTACTACCGGGCCACCGCGCAACCCTGGCTCGACGACGAGCAGTGGGCCCGACTGCCGGCGGCGTTCCGCCGCAAGCAGCTCGGCCGCACGCTGTCGGAGCTGCTCGAGTCGGCGGGCGAGTCCAGCTCGGCGGGTGGCTTCGATCACCCCGAGGCGATGGTCACGCACGTGCCGCTCGAGCTCGACGAGCAGGGCTGGAGCGACGTCGTGAAGCTCCTCAACGACACGCTCGAGTCGGCGATGAAGATCCAGGGCGAGAGTCAGAAGCGGCAGGACGAGCCCGGCGCGGGGATCCGCACCGAGCTCGGCATCCTGCACTTTCGCCGTCCTGCGTCAGCCTAGGGGCGCCAGATCATCCCGACCTCCCCTCGCGACGCGTGACGAACACGGCCTTGCCGTGGAGCTCCTCGTCGAGCTCCGCATCGAGGATCGCGCCCGGGCGCTGACCCAGCACCGCCGCGACCTCCAGACCGGCCTCCTCGATGAGCTCGCAGAGCTCGTCGATCGGGTGATGGCGGTGACGCTGCCGGCTCAGTGAGCGGCGCCACAGCCCGTCGCCCTGGTGGGCGAAGACGTCGATGACCACCTCGGCCTCGCCGCCGGGGTGATCGAGCTCGGCCAGCTCGCCGCGCCACCGCAGCAGCAGGTCGTCGTCCTCCACCACGACGTCAGGGACCTGACGGTACGCCGCCAGGGTGTTGACGTCGAAGATCAGCAGCCCGCCCGGCGCGAGGTTCTCGCGCATCCCTGCGAGTGCGTCGCGAACCTCACCTGGGTCGAGAAGGTGGTTGATCGCATCATCGATGCACGTGATGAGGTCGAACTCGCCGAACAGGGGGAGGCGGCGCATGTCGGCGACGTGCACGTCGGCACGCGCTCCCACCTTGCGCTGGGCGATCTCGACCATGTCGGGAGAGATGTCGCAGGCCGTGACGTCGAAGCCGCGGTCGAGCAGGGGCATGAAGCTCTTGCCGGTGCCGCAGCCGACATCGAGGACACGACGGCCGAGGAGGCCCTGCTCGCGCGCGACACGCAGGATTGCGGTGAGCCATGGTCCGTACTCGTACTCCGCCGTGAGTAGGTCGTAGACGGGCGCGAGTACCGCGTACGCCCGTGTGGAATCGGACTCCAGGGTGAGGGTCATGGTTGGTAGACCCTCTTGACTGTTCAGTTTGTTACAGCGTTGGCGAGGTGACCGTTGGCCGAGTGGAATTGGGACCTCGTCCGCGCGCAATGCCTGCGGGAGGCGCGCGGCGTGCTCGGGTCGTCCGGGACGGCCGAGGATGCAGCGCAGGAGGCGGCCGTCCGCGCATGGCGGCGACGAGAGAGCTGTCAGAACCCGGATCGGCCGGCGCCGTGGATCTCACGCATCGCCCGCAACGAGGCGCTGCGGTTCGTACGGCCAAATTGCTCCGAGCTACTTGAGGAAAACGACGTCTTGGCCGAAGATTCGCACGAGGATGACGTGCTGGGGAAGACCGATCTCGCGAGGGCGATCGACGACCTCCCAGGCCTCGACCGCGAGCTCGTGCGCGGCCGCTTCTGGGACGATTTGGACTATCGCCAGCTCAGTTTGCGCCTCGACATCTCCGAGGGTGCGGCTAGGGTTCGCCTTCACCGCGCACTGGGGCGCTTGAGGGAGACATTGGTGGAGACATGAAACCGATCACGAACATTGACGATCCCCGCTACGTGAAAGCGATGAGCCATCCGCTGCGCGTCCGCATCCTCGCGATGCTCGACGAGCGCACGGCGAGCCCGGTCGAGCTGGCCGGCTGGCTCGGCTCCTCGCTGGGCACCGTCGCCTACCACGTCCGCACGCTCGAGCGCATGGGCCTGGTCGAGCTGGTGCACGAGACCCGCGTGCGCGGCGCGGTCGAGCACCACTACCGCTCCTGCGGGCGCCCCCAGGTCACCGACGAGGCATGGGCCGCGGCGCCCGCGATCGCCAAGCAGGCGGCCGTCTCGGCCTCGCTGCAGACGATCGACGCCTACGCGCGCGCGGCGAGCGCCGCCGGCGGCTTCGACCACGGCAACTCCCACCTCACCCGCACGGCGCTGACGCTCGACGCCCGCGGCTGGAACGAGCTCTCGCGCGCGTGCATGCGCCTGCTCGAGCAGGTCGACCGCATCGGCGACGCCGCCAAGGAGCGCATCGAGCTCAACCCGCACACCGGCGACACCAAGGACGTCGCCATGGTGATGATGCTCTTCGAGGCCGCCCGGCTCGCCGCCGAGATCGAGGGCGACCCGGTCGCGGAGCGCCGCCGGCGCCACCGCCGCCCGGTCGGGCCCACGCTCGCCGACTAGGAGCCCGTCAAAGAACAGGCGGTGCGTTCGGGGCGCCCGAGCCGTGGATGCCGGGCGCCGCACGATGGTGAAGCCCATAGTGGGGTTATGGGCGAGCCGTCGGGTGGCGATCCGGCGCCGCGGATTGGGTGCACCCGGGCGTGCCGACTTCTTTGACGGGTTCCTGGAGCAAGGGGGTCAGACCCGGGGGTTCCCGGATGGTTGGGCCGGCGCGCGGCTGGGAGCGTGCCGACTCGTTGACCGCGCGCAGTCACGAGTCCCCCCATCCGATGCAAGGAACCTCATGCTCAGCAGACGTATCTCTCGCCCGATGGCGACCGTGATGACCGCCGCGGCGCTCGCCGTCGTCGGCGCCGCCCCGGCCATGGCGGGGCCCATCGACCGCCCGCTGCTCGACACCACCCAGGTCGACTTCGGCAACTCGTGGTCGAACCAGGCGCCGACCTCCGGCGGCACGCTCGACTGGGATACCGGCAACGGCAACACCTGCCTCGACGGCCACATCTACCTGAAGAGCGCCAACAACGTCACCGCGCAGGTCTGGCTCGAGATCTACCCGAACGCCGCGCACGGGGCGAACCCGATCGCCACCACGAAGAGCGCGAGGAAGACGGCGACCAGCAACGCGCTGAACACGTTCGCGGTCAACGTGCAGTGCCAGAACTCCTCCGGCACGCACGCGCACGTCGTCGTGGCCGACGATCACGCCAGCATCGGCGGCGCCCTGCAGCCGACCGCCACCGCATTCGAGAACGAGTAGTCCGACGACGCTTCGCGAGCCCCCCGCCCCGCGGGGGGCTCGCGGTCGTCTAGGCTCGCAAGCCGTGCCCGAGGCGGAGGGCAGCCGACTCGTTGGATGCGGCCCGGAGCTCGCCGGCCTGGCCGCGGCGCTCGACGGTCTGCGCTCGCCGCGCGTGGGCTGGGTGGTGGTGAGCGGCGAGCCCGGCAGCGGCAAGACGCGCCTGCTGACCGAGCTGGCCGACCGCGCCGACGCCGGCGGCTGCCTGGTGCTCGTGGGCCGCGGCGCGGAGATGGAGCAGGAGCTCCCGTTCGGCGTCTGGGTGTCCGCGCTCGACGATCACGTCGCGGCGCTCGCACCCGGCCGGCTGGAGCAGCTGGTGGGCGAGCGCCTGCCCGAGCTGGCGCGGGTGCTGCCCTCCGTCGCCCCGGCCGACGTGCCGCTCCCCGCGCTGCAGGACGAGCGCTTCCGTGCCCATCGCGCGGTGCGCGCGCTGCTCGTGGCGCTTGCCGCCCGGCAACCGCTGGTCGTCATCCTCGATGACCTGCACTGGGCGGACGAGGCGTCGCTCGAGCTCCTCGTGCACCTGCTGCGGCGACCGGCACCCGCGCGCATCCTGTGCGCGCTGGCGTTCCGCGACGGGCAGCTCCCGGCACCGGTGCTCGCCGCGCTCGAGGCGGCGGCGCGCGACAGCAGCGTGCGCGAGCTGCGGCTGGAGCCGCTGTCGGAGCGCGACGCCGACGAGCTGATCGGCGAGGAGGTGCCACCGCCGGTCCGGCGCGAGCTGTACGCGCAGAGCGGCGGCAACCCGTTCTACCTCCAGGAGCTGGCCCGCGGCGCGCGCGATGCCCGCGTCCCGGCCTCGATCTCGGCCGCGCTCGGGCAGGAGATCGCCGGGCTCGGCGAGCAGGCGCGGCTGCTGGCGTGCGGTGCGGCCGTCGCGGGCGATCCGGCGGAGCTGGACGTCGCGACCGCGGCGGCCGGGCTGGACGAGGAGCCTGCGCTCACCGCACTCGACGAGCTCGTGGCGCGCGACGTGCTGCGCCCGACGGCAGTGCCGCGGCGCTACGCGTTCCGCCACCCGATCGTGCGACGCGCGGTCTACGAGGCGGCGAGCGAGGCGTGGCGGCTCGCAGCGCACGCGCGGGCCGCCGGCTCGCTCGCGCAGCGGCCGGTCGCGCTGGCCGCGCGGGCGCATCACGTCGAGCGCTCGGCGCGGGTGGGCGACGCGGCGGCGGTCGAGGTCCTGGAGGCGGCAGCCCGGTCGGCGTCGGCACGCGCGCCGGCCGTCGCCGCGCGCTGGCTGGCAACGGCCCTGCGGCTGCTGCCGGACGCGGACCCGGCCCGGCGGCTGGGCATGCTCGCCGACCTCGCCGGCGCGCTGGTCGCGACCGGCCGCCCGGCGGCGGCGCTCGACGTGCTCCAGGACGCGCTCGCGACGACCCCCGCGGAGGCGACCGAGCTGCGGGTGCGCCTCGTCGCGGCGTGCGCGGCGTGCGAGAACGCGCTCGGCCGCCACGGGGCTGCCCACGCGCGCCTGCTCCACGCGCTCGCCGAGCTGCCGAGCGAGGCGGCCGCGCTGCAGGTCGAGCTGGCCGCCGACGCGCTCTACGACAGCGACTTCGCGGCGATGCAGTCGTGGGCCGCCAAGGCGGTGCGCAGCGCCGGCGGCGGCCTCGCCGCGGTCGCCTCGGCGCTGCTCTGCTTCGCCGAGTACGCGCTCGGCCGGCCGGAGCCCGCCGGCGCGGCCCGCGCGACAGCCGCCGCCGCGCTCGACGGCCTGCCCGACGAGCTGCTCGCCGGCCGCCTCGACCTCCCCTACTACCTGGGGTTCGCCGAGTACTTCTGCGAGCGCTACGCCGATTCGGCGCGCCACCTCCGGCGCGGCATCGCGCTCGCCCGAGCCACCGGGCAGGGTCAGTTCGTCGTGCAGATGATGGTCGGGCTCGCGCAGGCGCTCGAGCGCCTCGGCAGCCTCCGCGAGGCACTCGCGACCGCCGAGGCGGCGGTCGAGGCCAGCCGGCTGACGGCGAACCCGCAGGCGGTCGGCTTCGCGCTCGTCGCCGAGGCGTGGACGGCGGCGGAGCTCGGCGACGTCGACCGCGCGCGTGCGGCAGCCGAGGAGGCCGTCGCCGCGCTGGCCGCGCTCGACGAGAGCGTGTTCACCAATGCGACGCACGCGCACGTGGGGGTGATCTGGCTCGAGCTCGGGGAGCCCGAGCGCTGCGTCGAGCAGCTGCGGGCGGCCGGGCTGCCCGCGTTCCCGCAGATCGAGCCCGGGCGGCGCGGCTGGCTCTACAGCGTGCTCGCGCGCGCCGAGCTCGCCCGCGGCGATGCGGTCGCGGCGGCCGACTGGGCGGAGCGTGCCGAGGCGACGGTGGCCGGGCTCGGCCTGCCGCTGGCCGAGGCGTGGGTGCTCCACGCCCGCGCGCTGATCGCCCTCGACGGCGGCGACGCGCCCGGCGCCGTCGCGCTCGCGCTCGAGGCCGCCGAGCGGGCCGAGGCGGTCGCCGCGCCCGTCCCGGCGGCGCGCTGCCGGATGCTCGCCGGGGTCGCGCTGGCCGAGAGCGACGACCAGGATCGCGCGGTCGAGCTGCTCACGCTCGCCGAGCGCGAGCTCGCGGTGTGCGAGGCGCACCGCTACCGCGACGAGGCCGCGCGCGAGCTCCGCCGCCTCGGCCTGCGCGTCAGCACGCGCCAGCGGCGCTTCGGCCGCGGCGAGGGGCTCGCCGCGCTGAGCGGTCGCGAGCGGGAGATCGCCGACCGCGTCGCCGGCGGCGCCACGAACCGCGAGATCGCGGACCAGCTCTTCCTCTCGCAGAAGACGGTGGAGGGCCACCTCACCAACGTGTTCGCCAAGCTCGGCGTCGCCTCGCGGGCGGAGGTCGCCGAGGCCGTCGGGCGATCGCGCGACAACTGACCAACCTTGCGGCCGGCGCGTGGGTCACGCCCGGCATGCACACCACACACCACACCTCCCCCCGTCCGATGCGCGTCACCCGCTGGGTGGCCGCCATCGTCGTCCTGTTCCTCATCGACGCGGCGCAGATCCTCATCCTGCTGCCCGACCGCACCGCCGAGCTGTTCGCCTGGCCGATCGATCCAGAGGCCACCTCGATGGTCCTCGGCGCGGCGTACGTCGCCGGCGGCTACTACTTCGTCCGCGTCATCTTCGTCGACAGCTGGCACCGGGTGGCCGCCGGGCTGCCGCCGGTGATCGTCTTCGTCTGGCTCGCCGCGCTGGCGACCGCCCTGCACGCCGACCGCTTCACGCCCGGCCTGCCCTTCGCCGCGTGGGCGGTGATCTACGCGGTCGCGCCGATCGGCCTGCCGCTGCTGCTGCTCGCCCAGCGCCGCGCGACACCGCCCGACACCCCGCTGCCCCGGACCGTGCGGATCACGCTCGGCGCCATCGGCGGCGCCGTGGTCGCCGCGGCGCTGGTCGCCTTCGCCGTGCCGCAGGTGATGGTCGAGCTGTGGCCGTGGGAGCTCACGCCACTGACCGCCCGGATCGTGGCCACCGTCGCCGCGCTGCTCGGCAGCGTGTGGGCCTCGGTCGCCGTGTATGGCGGGCGGAGCGCGGCGCGGATCCCGCTGCAGGCCCACGCCGTCGGGCTCGTCTTCCTGCTCCTGGCCGCGGTGCGCGGCGGCGAGGACATCGACTGGACGAACCCGCTGAGCGCCGTCCTCGTAGCGGGCGTCACCGCCGGGCTCCTCACCGATGTTGTCGTCGCCGGCGGAATGAAGTCGGTTCGTTGGCGTCCCCTAGTCGCGAAGGCCACCTAAGTGATCGATGTCAGCCGCCCTCCGCCCTCGCACCAGCGCCCCCCACCGCCTCGACGACCAGCGTCTCGCCGCTCGCGTCGGCAGCGGCGACGCCGCGGCGTTCGAGGCGCTGTATGACCGCCACCACCGGGCGCTGCTCGCGTTCTGCCGGCACATGCTCGGCAACCGCGAGGACGGCGAGGACGCGCTGCAGCAGACGTTCCTGCGGGCCCACAAGGCGCTGCTCAACGGGCCGGTGCCCGACCAGGTCCGCTCGTGGCTGTTCGCGATCGCGCGCAACCGCTGCCTGACGATGCTGTCGGCGCGCAAGGAAGCCGCCGGCCAGGCCGACGAGCTGGCGATCGCCTACGACGGCCTCAACGAGGAGGTCGCCCGCCGCGCCGACCTCCGCGAGCTGGTCGCCGGGCTCGCCGAGCTGCCCGAGGACCAGCGCGGCGCGCTCGTACTGGCGGAGCTCGGGGACCTCAGCCACGCGGAGATCGCGGTCGCGCTCGGGTGCCCGGCGGCCAAGGTGAAGGCGCTGATCTTCCAGGCGCGCACGACGCTGATCGCCGACCGCGACGCGCGCTCCACTGCCTGCGAGACGATCCGCGAGCAGCTCGCGGTCGCCAGCGGCGGCGTGCTGCGACGCGGGCCCCTGCGGCGCCACCTGCGCCAGTGCGCGCCGTGCGACGCCTTCCGGATCGCGGTCGCGGGCCAGCGTGCCGGCCTCCGGTCGATCCTGCCCGTGGCCCCCGCGATCGGGCTCAAGGGCGCCGTGCTGGCCGGCGCCGGGCTCTCCGGCGGCGAGGCCGCCGCGGCGGCGGCCGGCGGTCTGGGCGCGGCCGGCGGCTCCGGCGTGGCCGGCGGCTCGGCCGCAGGCGGTATGACCGGCGGCTCCGCCGCCGGCGCGCTGGCGGCCGGGGGCGGCGTCGCCATCAAGGCCGTGGCCGCGAAGGTCGCGATCGTCGCGGTGACCGCGGGCGCCGGCGTCTCGGGCGGCGTCGCCGCGGTCAACACCGGCGACGAGCCCCGGGTCGCGCCGGCGGTGGCGGCGGCGACCGCCGAGCCCACGCAGAAGCCGCGGAGAACCGTGACGGGCGCGGCGGTCCGCCAAGCCTCGACCGTCGCGCAGGGATCCCCCGCCGGCGCGCCGCTCGCGGCCCGGCCGCTCGCCGCGCGCCGTCGTGCGCTGCGGCGGCAGGCCCTCCTCCGCCGCGCCCGCCGCGCGGGCGTCCTGCGTCAGGTCCGCCTCCGCCGGGCGCGCCGCGCCGCGATCGGCAGCGGCCTCCCGCGCCCACGCGCGCTGGCCCGGCGGCGCGCGGCTCGCCGACGCGCGGCTCTCGCCGCCCCGCCGGTGACCGGCACCGCGCCCGCGCCGCGCCGCGTCCGGCGGATCCGGCAGCGCCGGCGCATCGAGCAGCAGAGCCAGTCCGCGCCCGCCGCCGGCACCCCCGTGCCACGGCCACGACCGCGACGCGACCGTCCTCGCCGGCCGCCGCCCGTCGTCCCGCCGGCGCCGACCACGACACCGGCTCCCACCGCCACGCCGACCGCCACCGCCACACCCGGCGCCGACGGCGAGCCCGGCGGCGCCCACCGCCACGCCGACGCCGTAAGTCAGCTCTCGTAGGTGAGCAGGCGCACGTAGTCGAAGGCCCCCGGCTCCGGGCCCGCCTTCGGGAACCCGTCGTCCGGCGTGACGGCGACGAGCGTCACGCTCACCTCCTGCACCGTCAGGTCGACGACCGCGCGGCGGATCGCCTCGGTGGCGATCACCGTCTTGGTGATCGCGCGCAGCGGGTGCGGGGCGCGCAGGTCGAACTCGTCGGTGAAGCGCTGGTCCGGGAGGCAGTGCCCGTCGGCGCCGAAGCAGCCGTTGTGGCCGAAGACGGCGAACGACCCGGCGTAGCCCTGCTCGAGCACGCGGTCGGTGTCCGCGTCGGCGTTCGGGTTGTTGACGAAGATGCGCGCCTCGTAAGACGGCCCGGCGTGGTCGACGCCGTAGAACACGAGGTCGGCCCGCGAGAGCTCGCCGACGTCCTCGAGCTCGGGCAGCGCGAGCGGCTGTGTCGTGCTGGTCATGTCGTCGGCCGGTTGGAGGAGGAGGCCACGGCGTAGTCGTAGCCGAGGGCGGTGACCGACAGCGTCTGGCGCACGGTCATGCGGAAGGGCGGCAGCGCCTCGTCGAGGATCGCCGCCGGCGGCAGCGCGCCCGGGTGGCGCAGCTGCCACAGCCGCCACAGGCGGTCGATCATGCAGTGGTGGGCCCAGAAGATCGGGTCGAACGCGGCGTAGGCGATCTGCCCCATGTGCCCGCCGACCCAGACGTGGACGCGGTCGTGGAGCGATTCGACCTGGGCGCTGAAGTCCACGAAGTCCGACAGCGCGAGCACGTCGGAGACCTCGTCGTAGGTCGGCAGCGGCGGGGCGCCCGGCGCGCCCGGCTCGCGGACGGTCGTGGCCGGCACCTGGTTGCCGCCCTGCTGGAGCGCCAGCGGGCTCACCGCGCCGGAGTGCAGCGGGTTGCGCTTGCGGTTGACGGTCTTGTTGACGAACGGCCGCGGCAGCTGCGGCGCGCGCGTCTGGCTGACCCGCCAGTCCCACCACGGCAGCATCGCGTCGGCCACCTGGTCGCGCAGCGCGCGCTCGAAGAAGTACAGGTAGGCCCGGTGCCAGGGCAGGAAGTACTCGGTGCCGTGCGCGTTGTCGCACCCGATCGGCAGCGGCAGCCCGTGGATGCCGGCGTGGTAGCCGTAGCCGCGATCGTCGTCGATCGCCTGCACGGCCGCGTAGCCGTCGCGGAGGTTCTGCAGCTGGCCCGCGGTCAGGCGGGCGGCGTTGCGGCGGAACCGCAGCGGCGTCGCGAGCGTCTGGGTGCTCGGCGTCCCGGTGGCCACAGGTGCACGCTACTCAATTCGCGAGCGTCCCATCAAGCTCTCCCACCACGCACAGCGCGTAGCCTTGCGGCGGCTTCGGCGTGTTCTCGGCCAGCACCTCGAGCGTCCACTCCCCGGCGGCGGGCTTGTCGAGCACGATCTGCTCCACGGTGTTGCGCTTGTCGAGCGCGGGCACGCGCTCGCCGCTGGGGAGGAAGCGCTGGAGCAGCGCGTCGGCTTCGCGCCGCGCCGCGCGGTGCTCGGGGTTGCCGTAGAACGGCGTGCCGTCGTCGGGCGGCGTGAGCTTGAGGTGGAGGTTGTTCTGCACGCCGTCGCTCGGCCAGTCGTTCCAGGTCAGCACCGCCCGCAGCGGCCCGCGCGGGCGCGAGGCGACCGTGAACGTGTAGGTCTGGTTCGGAGCGAGGCCCTCGACGGAGCCGCGGCTCGCCAGCGCCTTCGGCGAGTCGGCGCGCACGTCGTCGAACTCGAGCCGGCGCCGCTTCGGCGCCCTGGCGTGCGGGAGGACGCTCGTGAGGTCGATCCGCCCGAAGCCCTGGTCGTAGTCGGGGTAGCCGATCTCGTCGAGCAGCTCGGCCGGGAGCTCGCGCGCGCGGACCCGTCGTGCCGACGCGATCAGGATCGCCTTCAGCAGCGCCGCCGTCGGCGTCTTCAGCTTGCGCTCCTCGCGCAGGTACTGGCGCACGCACGGCCGCGCAGCCGGCCGCCACCGGCGTGGCCATGCTGGTGCCGCCCAGGTAGCCGTAGGGCCCGCGGTGCGGCGGGTCCCAGAAGCGCGATCGTCGCGTTCTGCGCGCGCGTGGAGAGGATGTAGGTGCCGGGCGCGAGCACGTCCGGCTTGACCGCCTCGGAGTCGGTCGGGCCGCGGCTCGAGAGCGCGGCCGGGAAGTCGGGGTCGCCGCTCATCCGCTCGTCCGCGCACGGCGGCTTGGGGAACTTCTCCGCGTTGTAGGCGCCCCACGTGCGGTCGATGTCGTCGCGGTCGGAGTCGCTCGCGCCGACGGTCAGCACGTTCTTGGCGCTGGCCGGCGAGCCGACCGTGTGGAAGCCGACCCAGCCCTCGGGCGCCATGCCGGAGTTGCCGGCCGCCACCACGACGAGCACCTCGGGATGGGCGGAGGCGAACTCGTCGACGGCGAGGCTGCCGAAGTCGTAGTGGCCGCGGAAGTTCTCGCCGACGCTGAGGTTCACGATGTGGGCGCCGCGCTTCACCGCGCGCTCGAGCAGGTCGGCCCAGTTGGCCGGGATCAGCGGGACGCCGTCGGCGCCCACGAAGCCGATGACCGCCAGCTTCGCGCCCGGGGCGACGCCCTTGATCTTGCCCTTCGACGCCTTGCCGGTGCCGGCGATGATGCCCGCCACGTGGGTGCCGTGGCCGACGACGTCGTCCTCGGTCGCGTCGTCGACGTGCTCGACCGTGTCGACGCGATCCTTCAGGTCCGGGTGCTCGCGATCGATGCCGCTGTCGAACACCGCGACGAGCTCCCCCTCCCCCGTCCACTTCAGCTTGTCGGCGCCGACGAGCGAGCGGGCGCGGGCGACGAGCAGGCTCGGCGGCTCGTAGACGTCGAGCCGGCGCACGCCCGAGATCTTCGCCACGGCGGCGAGCAGCTTCGCGTCGGTCGGCGCCTCGAAGCGGATGAAGAGGTACGACGCCTCGCGCACCTCGATGCCCTCCATCGCCTTCAGCTCGCCCGTGATCCGCTCGCGGTCGGCGATCCGGTGCAGGACGCAGTCGAACCTGCGGCGGCCACCGCCCTCCTCGATCACCTGCAGCAGCCGCGGGGTCAGCGTCTCCTCGAGCCGGTAGCGCTCGACCACGCGCACGCCCCGGGTCTCCCGCACTTGCGCGTACTGCTCTCGCGTGAGGCGCGTGCGGTACGAGTCGGGAGGCTCGAAGGCGGCGAGGTCGACCTTGTAGGAGATGAACGCGCGGCGCTGCTCGTCGGTGATCGGCGCGGCCAGGCGGATGTGGTAGAAGGCGACCTCGGGCGCCTCCGCCGGCTCGGGCGTCAGCACGCGCGGCGCCGTGTCGCCGATCGTCGCGCGCAGCCGCTCGACCGCGGGATCGTCGGCCGGCACGTACGCCTGGCGGGTCAGCGCCGTGTGCTTGTCCTCCGCCGCGCCGGCGTCGAGCGGGTCGACGATGATGCCCTGCTCGACGAGCGCCTTGATGCCGTCGGGCTCGAGCCAGCACTCGAGCACGCCTTCGTAGGCGGTGAGCACGCTGCCGCTCCCCTTCCGCAGCGTCTGCTCGGCGACGGCACGCTCCTTCGTCGCTCGTGCAGTACACGGCCGCGCGCATCGGACCGCCGCCGCGATCAGGCGCCATACGCCTGCTTGAGCGCCTGCTTCAGGTCGTCTCCGATGTTCGGCTGCTGGTCGACGAGCTCCCAGTAGCCGTCCTCGCCGACCTCGGGCGAGTCGAGCGGGACCGACTTCGGCATCGGGACGTCGGCGAGCAGCGTCGGATCGAGGTCCTCGAGCTCCTCGTCGCTCGGCTCGTACTCGTTGTCGAGCTCGACGCTGAACGTGCCGGAGCCTTCGCCGGCGAGCAGCGCCGCGTCCTTGTCCTTGCCCTCCTCGACCCGCGCGGGGAGATCGGCCATGCCGTCCTCGAGCCGCTGGACCGCAGTGCCGTAGGAGAGGTCGCTGAGCGGCGAGCCGGGCGCGTGCAGGTTGAACGCCTTCTGCGCGCCGGCGATCCTCACCGCCTCGGGCGCCGGGTCGCCCGGCTGGCGCAGCTTGCCCATCAGGCCCTTGGCGCCGTAGCGCGGGATCCCGTGGATGACGACGAGGTCGACGTCGGCCTCGGTCGCCGCGATCAGCCGGTCCCACGGGTCGCCGTCGTCGACGCCGAGGACGAGCACGTCGGCCATCGCGTCCTCGGCGATCCGGCCGATCTGCTTCTCCCAGCCCATCAGCGACCCCGCGGTCGCGGTCACCGCGCGCACCAGGTCCTCGCTCGTGAAGTCGGCGTCCTGCGCCTCGACGGCGTGCTGGGCGACCTTCAGCTCCTGCAGCAGGTTCTTGCTGCCGGTCGGCGCCCAGTCGCAGCCGATCGAGAACGCGACCTTCGACCTCTTGAGCGCCTTCAGGTCGAGCGTGCGGCCGTAGAGGAGCTGGTTGCTGAACGGCGACCACACCACCTTCCCGCCCTCGTCGGCCAGCTCCTTGAGGTCGTCGGGGGCCAGCCCGAGGGCGTGGACGCCGACCAGGTTCGGGCTCAGGAGGTCGCGGTCGGTGAGGTTCGTGAAGTGGACGCGCGTCTTCGCGTCGATGCCCTCGGCCAGGTGGTAGAAGCAGACCTGCTTCGCGAGCGTGCGCCGGAACGACTCGTACTCCTTCTCGTCGGCGTTCTTGCGCAGCTTCAGGTCCGGCACGTGGGTCGTCGCGTCCGGCAGCCGCGTGTCGCGCGTCTGCTCGACGTTGCGCATGATCCCGTCGTAGAGCTTGAAGCCGCCGCGGACCTGGGTCTTGATCCCCTGACCCGTGGTGGTGCCGCCGATCACCGCCTTCGCCTCGACGTAGCGGACCAGCGAGCGGGCGGTGCGGAACGAGTTGGCGATCGCCTTGACCGGCTTTGAGACCTCGGCGGAGTAGCGCGGGGTGCCCCACTGGCCGCGGTTGTCGTAGCGGCGCGGCAAGCGGCCACAGGGGCCGGATGTTGTAGGCGAAGTGGTTGTGGAGGTCGATCAGGCCGGGGTAGATCGTGCCCTTGGTGTCGACCGCCGGCGCGCCGGCGAACTCGGCGGGCAGCTCGTCGCCGTCCTTCACGACGGCGGCGATGTGGCCCTTGCTGATCACGACCTGTGCGTCGTCGAGCACCTCGCCCGGCTTGGCCATCGTCGCCACGCGCCCGCGCAGCACGTAGGTCGGGCCGCGGTCCTCGTCGATCTCGCCGGCCAGCAGCGTCGCGTCGCTCATGCGCTCGTGTCCGGCGCGCGCCACATGAGCGTGTGGTTGTCGTCGGGCGTCGGGCGGGTCACGGAGTTCTGCCCGCGGTTGCCCGTGCGGACCCACGAGTCGTCGCCCATGAAGTCCGGCATGCCGAACGGGAGGTCGCGGCGCGGGACCGCCTCGTAGTCCGCCTCGCTGAACTTCGAGCCGTAGTTGGGGCCGCCGTTGTCGCCGTCGTCGTCGGGCGTGACGATCCCGCGCAGCTGCGTGACCGCCGCGCGCCAGGAGTCCAGGAGCTTCTTCGGGTCGCGGCTCGACGGGTGCGGCACCTCGAGCACCGTGACGTCCGGCTGCGACTCCCACAGCTCGACGGCGCGGCGCGCCATGCCGCCGAACGCGATGATCGCCTCCAGCTGCGGGCCGGTGACGCGGTCGTAGAGCTCGTTGCGCCACTCGAGCTCCTCCGGCTCCTCGAGGCGGCGCTGCTGGCCCATCGCCCAGCTGGGATGGACGGCGTACGCCCACGCGTTCAGGCACACGTAGGAGCGCGTCAGCCCGAGCTTGGACAGGAAGCCCTGGACGCGCTGGCCGGCGTTGCCGACCAGGCAGCGCCCGGCGATCCGCTCCGTGGGGCCCGGGTCCGAGCCCAGGCACAGCACACGGGCGGAGCCGTCCAGGCGGCCGCGGTAGAAGACCGGCCCCCAGTCGAACCAGAAGGCCTCCGGCTTGGAGGGTGTCGGAACCCGCTCGAAGAACTCGGCGAGCGCAGCGGTCGGACCGCGATCGAACTCTGCCATCGGGCGAGCCTAACCCGGTCGGCCGGTGTGTATCAACGCCGCGGCCCGCCGCTCTGTCGTTCGCATGACGACCTCGCCCGACGCTTCCCTCGCCGCTGCGCTGCTCCTCGGCTGGCGCGTGGCGGAGCTGTACGCGCTCGTCGACGACACCGGCGAGCCGGCGGGCGACACTCTGCTGCCCGCCCACGGGAGCCTCGAGCCGCCGGACCAACTCGAGCTGCAGCTGTGCGCCGCGGCCGGCGACGCGCGCCGCGCGGGCGTGTCCGCGAAGGGCGCCGCGCTCGACGACCTCGTGAGCAGCGCGCGCGCCGCGACCGGCTCCGCGCCCGCGGTCGGCGTGTTCCGCGCGCGGCTGCGGCAGCGCCACATCGAGCTCCAGAAGGACCTGTGGGCGCGCGACGAGGCGCTCGGCACCGCCTACGAGCTCGGCAACGGGCTCTCGGACACCTACGGCCGGATCGCCCGTGCGTACCGCTGCCACGCGCAGGACGCGCTCGAGACGTGGGAGACCGTGTTCGCGCCGGACCGCGTCGAGCGGCTCAAGAAGCTGCTGGACGACCTGCAGTCGCGCCTCAACGCGGCGGGCGTCGCCGTCGTCAGCGCCCAGCTCGACGCCTGGTGCGCCGGCGTCGGCGAGCGCGTGCGCGCGGGCGGGCCGCCGCCGGAGGCGCGGGTGCGCGAGGGCCTGCGGCGCCAGACCGTGATCTGGCGCCAGCTGCTGACCGGCGACAAGGCGCCCGAGGCCTACCTCGATCGCCGCGCGCGTGCCGCGCTGCACGGCGACCTGCGCAAGCTCATGTGGCACCGCTACCGCGGCTGGGCGATCGTGCTGTTCGTGGTCCTGCTCGGCGTGCTGCTGGCGTGGCCGTACCTGGGCGGCGCGCAGTCGGCGATCGTCGCCGCCGCGGGCGCGCTCGGGCTCACGAAGGCGTCGGTGCTGCTGACCGTCCGCGGGCGCGTCGACCAGTGGTCGAAGCTGCTGTGGGAGCGCGCGCTGGCGATGAAGATCGTCGAGGCGACGCTGACGCTCGACGACGTGCTCCCCCCGCCCGCGCACCGGCGGACGCGCGCGGCGGCCGTGCTGCCGCACGAGCGGCTGCGGCGGGTGCTGCGAGTGCGAACGGCCTGAGCGTGCGCCGGGCGGTCATCGCGCTCGTGGCCGGGGCGGCGCTGCTGGCGGCGCCGGCGGCGCTGGCGCAGGAGGCGGTGGAGGTCGATCAGGACGCGATCGTCGCGCCCGTGGTCGAGGCCACGCCGACCCCGGAGCCGACACCCACCCCGACGCCCACGCCCGACGGCGAGGAGCCGGAGCCGACCGTCACGCCGCAGATCCTGCAGCCGCGCGGCGACAACGCCGCCATGCAGGCTCCCGTCGACAAGGAGCGCGAGGCGCGGGCGCGCTGCGTGGCCAAGCCGAGCCAGCTGCTCGCCGCGGGTGGCTCCGAGCGCGTCGACGACGACCGCTCGTGGGCGTGGCTGCCGTTCCTGATCGCCGCGGTGTGCACGGCGCTGGTGGCCGGCGCGTACACGCTGCGCCGCCACCGCGCAGCCGGGACGACGGACCAGGCGTCGCCGAGCCTGCTAGAGGTCGTGGCGACGATCGTCGGGATCTGCGCGGGCGTGGCCGGGCTCGCCGCGCAGTTCGTGCCCGGCGTCGGCGTCGACGACGCGCCCTCACCGTCCGCCTCGATCGAGGTGCGCACGGTCAACGCGCGCGTCACGCGTGGGGAGTTCGCGCGTCGCGTGCACGCTCGACCGCCGCGCTCGGCGCTCGACGGCCGCGAGGTCGGCAACGTGATCTGGCTGCAGCTCGCGGCTCGCCGGCTACCGAGGTGAAGAGCTCGAGCTCAGGCTTGGCTCGTACGAGACGAAGCTGGGCGGCCCGCTCGTCGCCGCCACCGATCGCGACATCACGATCACCGTGAGCGACGACAGTGACGAGCAGACGCTCTTCCAGCCCGTATGGGTCGGCTACCCGGCGCTCAAGCGCTTCCATGTGCAGTTCCATCTGCTGCACGACGACCAGCTGCGCGAGATCGCGAAAACCGGGCCGATGCGCGGCGACGTCCCGCGCTACGCCTGTCCGCCCAGCTGAGGGACGGCGTTGCTTGCCGGCAGCAAGACCTCGACACCCAGGCCACCCCGGCCCGAGTCGCTGAGCCGCAGCTCGCCGCCGTGGATCGCCGCCTGCTGGGCGACGATCGCGAGGCCGAGGCCGGTGCCGTTGGGCGCCGCGCCCTCGCCGCGGGCGAACGGCTCGAGCAGCCGCTCGCGCTGGTCGGGCGGGATGCCGGGGCCGTCGTCCTCGACGCGGATGACGAGCCGGCCGTCGGCGCGCTCGAGCCCGACGGCGACGCTGCCGCCCGGCGTGCGGCCGTGCAGCGCGGCGTTGTCGAGCAGGTTGTCGACGAGCAGGCGCAGCCCGCCCTCCCAGCCGTCGACGGTGCCCTCGTCGACCCGGCCGGCGAGCTCGTACTGGACGCCCGGGTGGCGCTTGCGGGCGGCGTGGACGGCGCTGTCGAGCACGTCGCCGAGCTCGACCGGCTCGCGCGGCAGGCTCTCGGCCGCCTCGCCGCGGGCCAGCGCCTGCAGCCCCTCGAGCAGGTGGACCATGCGGTCCTGCTCGGCGGTCATGTCGCTCACCAGCGCGTTGCGCTGCTCGAGCGGCAGGTCGGGGTTGCGCGCGAGCGTGTCGAGCTGCGCGCGCAGCGCGGTCAGCGGCGTGCGCAGCTCGTGCCCGGCGTCGGCCGCGAAGCGCCGCGTGGCCTGGAGCGCGCGCTCGGTCTGCGCGCTCGACGCGCCGAGGCGGGCGAGCATGTCGTTGAGCGCTCCGGCGAGCTGGCGCACCTCGTCGGGCGCGCTCGGGTCCTCTTCGAGCGGGGACGAGAGGTCCTCGGCGCTGCGGATGCGCGCGGCGCCGCCGCGCAGGCGGGCGAGCGGGCGCACGGCGAGCGTGGTCAGCCCCCAGGCGGCGAGCGCGGTCAGCGCGAGCGCGGACAGGCCGAGCACGAGCACGAGCCGGCGGATGCTGCTGACGCGCTCCTCGACCGGCGCGAGCGAGCTCGCGATCTGGAGCCGCGGGTTGCCGCCGAAGTCGTCCGCGATGAGCGTGAGCGAGCGCCACGGCGTGCCGGCGATGTCGATCGTCTCGAAGCCCTCCGTCTCGGGCACGGCGAGCCGCTGCTCGGGGACGTCGCCTGCCTGGTCTGTGACCTCGTCGCCGTAGGCGACCTGGGCGAACGTGTCGCTGCCGCGCAGCAGCGTGTCGGCGCGGGCATGGCGGCGGCCGTAGGCGTCGCCGGGGCGGCGCAGGATCGAGTCGGCGCGCTCGCGCAGGTCGGCGTCGACCTGGTTGCGGCCGTCACGCTCCACGGCGGCGACCAGGAGCACGCCCGCGAGCAGCCCGCAAACGCCGACCGCCACCACCGCGGCGACCGCGATCCGCGCGCGCAGGCTGCCGGGCAGCCTCATGGCCGCAGCGCCCAGCCGACGCCGCGCACGGTGTGGAGGATCCGCGGCTCGCCGGCCTGCTCGAGCTTGCGCCGGAGGTAGCCGACGAAGACGTCGACGACGTTCGTCTCGACGTCGGTCGTGTAGCCCCACACGAGCGAGAGCAGCTGGTCGCGGCTGAGCACCTGGCCGGGGTGGCGGGCGAACACGTCGAGCAGGTCGAACTCGCGACGGGTGAGGCCGAGCTCGCGGCCGGCGCGCGTGGCGACGTGTCGGCGCGGGTCGACGACGACGTCGCCGGCGACGTGCGGCCCGGCGCCCTCGGAGCCGTGGCGCCGCAGCAGCGCCTCGAGCCGCGCGGTCAGCTCGGCGATCGCGAACGGCTTGACCAGGTAGTCGTCGGCGCCGGCCTGCAGCCCGGCCACGCGGTCCTCGACCTCGTCGCGGGCGGAGAGCATGCAGACGGGCGTGTCGACGCCGTCGCTGCGCAGGCGCTTGACGACGCTGACGCCGTCGAGCCCGGGCATCATCACGTCGAGCACGATCACCGCCGGCGGCTTCTGCGCGACGGCGGTCAGCGCCTCGTGGCCGTCGGCGGCCGTGGCAACGGCGAAGCCCTCGAGGCGCAGGGCGCGCTCGAGGGCCTGCCGGACGGTCGCCTCGTCGTCGACGACGAGGACAAGCGGATCGCTACGGACCACGCCTCCCATGATGGCCGAGGGAGTCGATGACGTCATCGACCTTGGCCTTGGAGACGCCGAGCTCCTTGGCGAGCGCGGCGGCGAACTCGTCGATCGCCTGGTCGCGCTGGGCCTTGAGGTCGTCGCGCGACTCCTTGAGCGCGGCGCGCAGATCGGCCGTGCTGACGCCGAGGTCCTTGGCGAGCTCGGCGAGCTTCTCCTGGCGGATGTCGCGATGGTCGGGACCCCTCGGGGGGCGGCCAGGGCCGGGCCGGACGGCCTGCAGCGCGGCGCGCAGCTTGGCCTCGGTGACGCCGAGCTCCTGCGCGAGGCCGCTCAGGTCGCGCGGGCCGCCGTTCTTGTGGACCTCGTCGAGCGCGGCGCGGACCTTGGCGGCGTCGACGCCGAGCTCCTTGGCGAGATCGGCGGCGAACTCGCTGCGGATGTCACCGCGGCGGCCGTCGCGGCGGAGCTTGCGCCCGCCCTGGCGGTCGCCGGCACGCTTGTCGAGCGCGGACTCGACCTTGGCCTCGGAGATCCCGAGCTCCTGCGCGAGCGACTTCTCGAACGCGTCGCGGAGCTCGTCCATCGCGCCCTTGCGCTCGTCGCGGAGCGTGCGAAGGGCGGTGAGGAGCTTGTCCTCGGAGACGCCGAGCTGCTTGGCGGCGTCGGCGAGCGCCTGGCGCGGGCCGCCGCGGAAGCTGCGGTGGCCGGGGCCGCCGCCGAAGCCGTAGCCGGCGGACTGGCGAGCTGCATTGTTGCTCCCGGCGAGGGCCGATCCGTCGCCCGCCTGGCTGCCGAGCGCGTAGGCCCCGGAGGCGAGCACGAGCGCGCCCGAGAGCGCGGCTGCGGTCTTCTTGGTGCGTGGGGTCATGGGCAGGAGCATCGGCACGGGTCCTGAGAGTTGGCTAAGAGTTGGCTGCTTCTTAGGTGGTTCTCAGCGTCGGCGCCCACATTGGCGCCATGGCCTCCCCGCGTCCCTCCTGGCGCCCGCTGCTCGCGGGCACGATCGCGCTCTTCCTGATCATCCTCGCGTTCCTCGCCGGCCAGGTGAAGGCGGGCGGCGATCCCGCGATCGGCGGCGGCAACACCGCGACGCGCGAGAGCACCCCGGCCGCGCCCGGCCAAGGGGCCCCGGCCGGGCCCGACGACGGCTTCGTCCCCGGCGGCTCCGCTCCGGCCCCCTCGGTGCCCGACTCGTCGGACCCGCCGACCACCCAGCAGTCATGACGCGCGTGGACCTGACCTTCCCTTCCATGGGCGGCGAGGCGCGCGTGCGGCTCGAGTCGGCCGTGCACGACAAGGCGGAGCTCGAGGCACTCGCCGGCGGCATCCACACCCGCGTCGAGGCGATCGAAGCCGCGCTCTCGCGCTTCCGCCCCGACAGCGAGCTGAGCCTCCTCAACCAGGACCTGCGGCCGGCCGTGCCCGCCTCTCCCCTGCTGCGCGAAGCTGTCGCCGCCGGGCTGTGGGCGGCCGAGCGGAGCGGCGGGCTCGTCGATCCGACGCTGCTCGGCGACCTCGAGCGGGCGGGCTACGTCGAGTCGTTCGACCACGCGGCGCGCGCCGACGTCGACGTCGCGCTCGCCGCCGCTCCCCCGCGCCGGCCCGCGGCGGCCGCCGCGCGGCGGGTCGCGCACCGGATCGGGCTCGACGACAGCGGCCGGATCGTGCGCGCGCCCGGCGTGCGCTTCGACCCCGGCGGGATCGCCAAGGGCATGGCCGCCGACCTCGCCGCCGCCTCGCTCCCCGCGGGCGTCCGCTACGCGATCTCGTGCGGCGGCGACCTGGCCGTCGGTGGCGCGCAGCCGTGGGAGATCGCGGTGCGCAGCGCCCGCAGCGACGCCGAGGTGCACCGCCTGCGCGTGCACAGCGGCGGCGTGGCGACGTCCGGCATCGGCGCGCGCATCTGGCGCGGTGAAGACGGCCGCTATGCGCACCACGTGCTCGACCCCGCCACCGGGCGGCCGGCCTGGACCGGGCTCGTCGCGGTCACCGCGGTCGCGGGCAGCGCGCTCGAGGCCGAGGTGCTGGCGAAGACGGCGCTCCTGTCCGGCCCGCTCGGCGCGCGTCGGCTGCTGCGGCGCCGCGGCGGCGTGCTCCAGCACGACGACGGCCGCATCGAGATCGTGCCGGCGCCCGCGGTGGTGCGCCTGCCGCGGCCCGTGGCCGCGTGAGACGGCGTTGACGACCGATCCGCTCGACTATCCGTTCTGGCTCGCCAGCCGCTCCGCCGGCGTCGTCGCCTACCTGCTGCTGAGCGCGTCGGTGCTGCTCGGCCTCGCGATGGCGACGGGCCTCGCTCCCGTGCGGGCGCGCGCGAACCTGCGCGTCCTCCACGAGCGCATCGGCCTGCTCGCGCTCGCCGCGATCGCCGCCCACGGGCTGCTGCTGCTCGGCGACGGCTGGCTGAACGCGAGCCTGCTCGACCTGCTGGTCCCGTTCACGCTCGACTACCGGCCGCTGTGGACCGGCCTCGGCGTGCTCGCCGCCTATGGCGCCGCGGGGCTCGCATTGACCTACTACGTCCGCCGCCGCGTCGGCGCCAAGCGCTGGCGCAACGCCCACCGGCTCATCCCGGTGGCGTGGGGCCTGGCCGCGATCCACGTGATCGGGGCGGGCACCGACGCCGTGAGCTGGTGGCTGCGGATCATCCTCGCCGCCACCATCGCCGCGGGCGTGGTGCTGATCGTCCAGCGCGGGCTGGCGGGCAAGTCGCTGCCCGCTGGGAGGGAACCCGCGCGGGCCGGAGGAGGGTCCGCCGGAACGGAGCCGGCTCCCACGGAGCCGGCTCCCGCCCGGCCGGAGGAGCCGCGACCCGAGGAGCCGCGGCCCGACGAGCCGAGGGGCCCGGTCGGGCCCCATCCCCCCGAGCGTCGCTACGCCGGGGAGCTCGGCCTGTTCCGCTAGTCGTCGTCCGAGCCGCGGTGTCGTCGTCGTCGCCGCCGTGCTCGCCGCCGCCGCCGGAGCGCTCGACCTCGAGCGCGACCCAGCGTCCGTTGACGCGGCGGACCGTTGCCTCGATGTTGCGCTGGCCCTTGCGCAGGCCGGAGAAGCCGTTGATGCGCTCGAAGCGCGTGGAGCGGCGGACCTTGATGCGGATGGTGCCGCGCTCGGAGTCGCTGAGGCGGAACGTCCGGTTGTCGCGGTTGACGGACACCACGGTGCCCTCGTACTCGCGAGTGGCCGCGGAAGCGACCCCGGTCGACAGCAGCAGTGCCGCGATGATGGTGAGGAGGAATGTGGTCTTCATGGGGCGGCATGCTGGCGACCGCCCGGCCAACCGCCCCCCAGCCCCGGGGAAAGGCTTGGTTAAGCCGCTTCCCGCAGGTCGGCGTACTGGTGCGCCAGCTCCTCGGCCCCGCCCCAGGTCCGCCGCCACCCCACGGGCCCATGGTCGAGGTCGACGACCTGGTACTCGAACGGCCCGCTGTGCTGGATCGCGAGCCGGGCCGACGCGAGGCGCGCCGCGCGGCGGGACAGGTCGGGGTCGCCCAGGCGGCCGTCGACCGGCCAAGGGTTGGTGATCAGGCTCATGCCGAGATGATCGGCAACCGCGCCGCGCGCCACCACCGACCGCCGGTCGGAGCCGAAGCCCCTGCAATTCGACACAAGGTTGACGCCCTAAGCTGCACCCGGTGACCCGCCGCGAGATCCACTCCTGGCTGATGGACATGGACGGGGTCCTCGTCCGCGAGGAGCAGGCGATCCCCGGCGCCGACCGCTTCCTCGGCGCGCTGAGGGAGAAGGGCCTGCCGTTCCTGCTCCTCACCAACAACTCGATCTACACGCGCCGCGACCTCGCCGCCCGCCTCCGCGCGTCCGGCCTCGACGTCCCCGAGGAGTCGATCTGGACCTCCGCCCTGGCCACCGCCGGCTTCCTCGCCGACCAGCGCCCGGGCGGCAGCGCGTTCGTGATCGGCGAGGCCGGCCTCACCACCGCGCTGCACGCCGAGGGCTACACGCTGACCGAGCGCGACCCCGACTACGTCGTCCTCGGCGAGACCCGCACCTACTCGTTCGAGCGCATCACCAGCGCGATCCGCCTGATCGGCGAGGGCGCGCGCTTCATCGCCACCAACCCCGACCCGACCGGCCCGAGCCCCACCGGCCCGCTCCCCGCCACCGGGTCGGTCGCGGCGCTGATCAGCCGCGCCACCGGCGTCGAGCCCTACTTCGTCGGCAAGCCGAACCCGCTGATGATGCGCTCCGCGCTCAACGCCATCGACGCCCACTCGGAGACCACCGCGATGATCGGCGACCGCATGGACACCGACATCGTCGCCGGGCTCGAGGCCGGCCTGGAGACGATCCTCGTCCTCACCGGCGTCACCACCGAGGCGGAGACCGAGCGCTTCCCCTACCGCCCGTCGCGCATCCTCGAATCGGTGGCCGAGCTGGCCGACGAGCTCGGCTGACCCGCACTGAACAGAAATCGGGTGCGTGGTCTAATCAGGCCATGGAGGAATCCCGCTCACCACTGCTCTCCCGCGTGATCGCCATCGTCGTGCTGGTCGTCGTGGCGGTGATCGCGGTCCGGCTCGCCTTCGGAGCGATCGCCGGCCTCATCCAGGCCGTGCTGTGGATCGGCATCCTCGTGGCGCTCGTCGTCGCCGCGCTGTGGGCGCGCCGCACGCTCAAGGGCGGCCGGCGTCAGCGCACCGTCGAGGCTGCGCCGTCGCGGGAGCTGACCTACGAGGACCGCGTCGACGCCGAGATGGCCAAGCTCAACGAGGAGCTGCGCAGGCAGGGCCGGGCCTAGCCGGCTACGACCCAGACCGCCCGCGCCCGGACGATCTCGCGGTCGTCCACCGTCAGCGCCACGTCCGCGAACGACAGCGTCCCGCCCACCCGCTCGACGCGGGCGCGCGACTCGATCCAGTCGCCCGGCTGCGCCGGCCGCAGGAAGTCGACGGTCAGCGACACCGTCGCGCGGTCCTTGCCGTCCTCGGCGCCCGCCTCGATCGCGCGGCCGAGCACGAAGTCCGCGAACGTCGAGAGCAGCCCGCCCTGGATCGTGCCGCGGTGGTTCGTATGGCGCTCCTCCGCGCGCAGACCGAACACCTGGCCGTCCTCGCCGTCGCGGACCTGGATCGGCCCGATGTGCGCGAGGAACGGGCCCTGCGGCTCGAACTCGCGAAATCCCTCGGGGACGTCCATGGCGCGGCTGACCCTATCTGCGTGGCTAGGCTCCCGGGATGCCCCTCAAGATCGGCTACAAGGCCTCCGCCGAGCAGTTCGGCCCGCGCCGGCTCGTGGAGCTGGCCGTGCTCGCCGAGCAGCACGGCTTCGACACCGTCACCGTCTCCGACCACTACCAGCCCTGGCGCCACGAGGGCGGCCATGCGCCGTTCTCGCTCGCCTGGATGAGCGCGGTCGGGGAGCGCACCGAGCGCGTCCTGCTCGGCACCAGCGTGCTGACCCCGACGTTCCGCTACCACCCCGCCGTGATCGCGCAGGCGTTCGCGACGATGGGCTGCCTGTTCCCCGGCCGGGTGATGCTCGGGATCGGTACCGGCGAGGCCATGAACGAGGTCGCGGTGACCGGCATCGAGTGGCCCGAGTACAAGGAGCGCTTCGCCCGCCTGCGCGAGTCGGTGCGGCTGATCCGCGCGCTCTGGGAGGACGAGCGCGTGACGTTCGAGGGCGACTACTACCGCACCGACCAGGCGACGGTCTACGACCGCCCGGAGACGCCGGTGCCGATCTACGTCGCCGCCGGCGGCCCGCAGGTCGCCCGCTACGCCGGCCGCGCCGGCGACGGCTTCATCTGCACCAGCGGCAAGGGCATGGAGCTCTACGAGGAGAAGCTGCTGCCGGCCGTCGCCGAAGGGCTCGAGAAGGCGGAGCGCCCGCACGACGCGATCGACCGCATGATCGAGATCAAGCTCTCCTACGACCCCGATCCCGAGCTCGCGCTCGAGAACACCCGCTTCTGGGCGCCGCTCGCGCTGACCGCCGAGCAGAAGGGCGGCCTCGAGGACCCGCTCGAGATCCAGCGCGCCGGCGACGCGCTCCCGATCGAGCAGGTCGCCAGCCGCTGGATCGTCGCCACCGACCCTGACGACGCGGTCTCCAAGATCGAGCCCTACGTCGCCGCCGGGCTCAACCACCTCGTCTTCCACGCGCCCGGCGAGGACCAGGAGCGCTTCCTCTCCCTGTTCGAGGACGACCTCGCGCCGCGCCTGCGCACGCTCGGCTGATGCTCGGCATCCCGCCCCGCACGGAGGCCGAGCGCGCCGCGATCCGCCGCGCCAAGGCACGCATCGACCGGCTCGACTTCTACCCGCGCCCGGTGGGCATCCGCCACGTCCGCATCTTCCACACGCCGTGGCTGTTCCGCATCCTCGGCTTCCGGCGCTTCCACGGCTACGAGTTCGGCCCGCTGATCCTGATCAAGCGCCCGCTCGCCGACGTCTCCGACGACCTGATCGTGCACGAGCTCTGCCACGTCTGGCAGTCGCAGCACCGGCACGTGCGGATGTGGGTGTCCTACCTCTACGAGGGCTACCGCAACAACCGGCACGAGGTCGAGGCCCGCCGCGCGGCGGCCGAGACGCGCTAGCGCCGCAGGTTGAACAGGTGCGCCCGCGTGAACGGGCCTCCGGGGACCGGCGTGACGTCGTCGTCGTCGTCGCCGTCGTCCCCGTCGTCGGGGAGCGGCAGCCAGCCGCGCCAGAGGCCGAAGACGATCGCGACGACCAGCGCCACGTCGGTGCCGAGGAAGCCGGTGACGAAGAACGCCGGCAGGCACCACTCGGAGTCGAGGTCGGACTGGACCACCGCGACCGCGCCCGGCAGCGCCAGGCCCGCCGAGGCGGCCAGCGCCACGTTCTGCAGCCGCTGCCGGCCCTCGGGCTCGCCGAGCGGCAGGCGCTCGTCGCGGTCCTGGCGCCGCTCGCCGGCCTCCAGCGCGGTCGTCAGCGCCGGGCGGGCGACCCGGATCAGCCAGCCCTGGCGGCTGGCCCGCTCGGCGACGCTGCGCTGCACGCCGAGCGCCACCAGCCCGGCCAACTCGATCGCGAAGATCGCCCACAGCACCACGAGGCGAGTCTACGGCGTGAGGATCAGCTTCCCCGTGGTAGCGCGGGATTCGAGGTCGGCCTGCGCCTGCGCGGCGTCCTCGAGCGCGTAGCGGGCCCCGATCCGCACGTCGAGCTCGCCCGCCGCCACCCACTCCAGGATGTCGCCCGCGCGCCGGCGCAGCTCGTCGCCGCGCTGGCCGTAGTGCGCGAGCGTCGGGCGGGTGAGGAACAGCGACTTCGCGTTCAGGGTCGCGATCTCGACGGGCGGCGGCGGCCCGCTCGCCGCGCCGTAGAGCACCATGTATCCGCGCGGCCGCAGCGCGCCGAGCGACTCGTCGAACGTCGCCGCGCCGATGCCGTCGTAGACCGCGTGGACGCCGTCGCCGCTGAGCTCGCGCGCCCGCTCGCCGAAGTCGTCGTAGCCGATCGTCTCGTCGGCGCCCGCGCCGCGCGCGAGCTCCGCCTTCTCGTCGGTCGAGGTAGTGGCGATCACGCGCCCGCCGCGGCGCTTGGCGATCTGGGTCAGCAGCAGCCCGACGCCGCCGGCCGCCGCGTGCACGATCACCCAGTCGCCGTCCTGGATCGGGTAGGTGCTGACCGCGAGGTAGTGCGCGGTGCAGCCCTGCAGCAGCACGGCCGCAGCGGCCTCGGAGGAGATGCCGTCGGGCAGCGCAACGGCGGCGTCCTCGGCGACCAGCGCGCGCTCGGCGTAGGAGCCGGGCGCGTTGTTCCAGCCGACGCGGTCGCCGGGCGCGAACCGCTCCACGCCGTCGCCCACCGCGGCGACCGTGCCCGCGCCCTCGACGCCCGCGAGGTGCGGCGGCTCGCCCACGTGCGTGCCCTTGCCCTCGCGCTCGTAGACGTCGCGGTAGTTGACCCCGATCGCCTCGACGTCGACGAGCAGCTCGCCGCGGCCGGGCGAGGGGTCGGGCCGGTCCGCCAGCTCGAGCACCTCGGGCCCGCCGTGCCGGGTGACGACGATTGCGCGCACGCCGAACTCCTGCCCGGATAGGGTCCGCCGCATGCGCAAAGGACTGCCCCCGGCGCTCGCGTTGCTGCTCGTGCTCGCGCTCGCCCCCACCGCGGCCGCACAGCGTCGCGCCGCCACCGCCTGCGACCCGTTCGCCTCCAAGGCGTGCCTCATGCCGTTCCCGAACGACATGAACCTGACCGTCAAGGACCGCAAGACCGCGACCGGTCTGCGGCTCAAGCTGCCCGCCAAGGCCATGCCCGCCAACAAGGACGGCAAGCGGATCACGGTCGGCGACTACAACCGCCTCGACGGCTTCAGCCCCGGGCAGTCGATCGTCGTCCGCGTCAAGGGCCTGCAGAACCAGAAGGCGTTCAACCGCTCGCGGCTCGTGCCGCTCTCGGACATGGGCCGCTCGTTCACCCGCCGCGCGGGCGTCGTCGTCATCAACGCGCGCACGCGCAAGCGGCAGCTGATCTACGCGGAGCTCGACGCCAACGCCAAGCGCGCCGAGGACAAGATGCTGCTGATCCATCCCGGCGAGAACTTCGACGAGGGCGAGCGCTACATCGTCGCGCTGCGCAACCTGCGCACCTCGTCGGGCAAGCAGATCAAGCCGAGCAAGGGCTTCCGCGCGCTCAAGAACGGCAACGGGCCGCAGCGGCTGCGCAAGCGCTACCGCGGCATCTTCAAGACGCTCGGCCGCGCGGGGATCAAGAAGAGCGACCTGACGCTGGCGTGGGACTTCACCGTCGCCTCGGAGAAGGGCCTCACCGCGCGCATGCTCCACATCCGCGACAACGCGTTCGCGCAGCTCGGCGACCGCAACCTCGCCGACGGCAAGGTCGAGGGCCGCGCGCCGCAGTACTCGATCACGAGCGTCGTCGACAACCCCGACCCGCGGATCCTGAAGCGGATCTCCGGCACGTTCCAGGTGCCGTGCTACCTGAACCGGCCCGGCTGCCCGCCCGGCTCGACCTTCAACTACGCGAGCAAGAGCAAGGACGCGCTGCCGGCCCAGCGCCCCGGCAACATGCAGACCGCGAAGTTCGAGTGCGCGATCCCGGTCGCCGCCGCGACGGCGCCGTCGCACGCCGCGCTCTACGGCCACGGCCTGCTCGGCACGGCGAACCAGATCGACGAGAACAACATCAAGGACATGTCGCAGGAGCACGACTTCACGTTCTGCGCGACGGAGTGGAGCGGCATGGCGACGGAGGACGTGCCGAACGCGATCGAGCTGCTCGGCGAGCTCTCCGGCTTCGCGTCGTTCCCCGACCGGCTCCAGCAGGGCTTCGTGAACCAGATGTACCTCGGCCGCCTGTTCATCCACCCGCAGGGGCTGACGGCCAACCCGGTGTTCGCCGGGCTCGTCAACCCGTCGCGGCTGTACTACGACGGCAACAGCCAGGGCGGCATCCTCGGCACCGCGCTGACCGCGATGGCGCCCGACTACACGCGCGCGGTGCTCGGCGTGCCCGGGATCAACTTCTCGGTGCTGCTGACCCGCAGCTCGAACTGGGACACCTACGGCGCGGTGTTCAACCCCGGCTACCCGCGGCAGGCCGACCGGCCGCTCGCGCTCGCGCTGATCAACCTGCTGTGGGATCGCGGCGAGGGCAACGGCTGGGCCCACCACGTCACCAACGACCCGCCGGCGGACACGCCGAGGCACCGTGTGCTGATGCAGGTGGCGGTCGGTGACTTCCAGGTCACCACCTACCAGGCCGACGTGCTCGCGCGGACGGCCGGCGCCTCCGCCTACAAGCCGGCGTTCCGGCCCGGGCGGTCGCTCGAGCGCGTGCCGCTGCTCGGCATCCCGAAGCTGGAGGACGATCCGTTCGGGGGCTCGGCGATCGTCTACTACGACAACGGGCCGGTACGGCCCGACGGCTCGACCGGCAACGGGCCGACCCCGCTGCAGAACACGCCGCCACGCGAGGGCAAGGATCCGCACTCGGCCCCGCGCAGCGACCCGGCCGCGCGGCGCCAGAAGGCGGAGTTCCTGCTCACGGGCAACGTGCGCGACGTCTGCGGCGCGAAGCCCTGCCAGACGGACTTCACGCGGCGGCCCTAGGGCATCAGGTCTCGCCGGCGGAAGCCGGCGAGACCGACCGCCGTCAGCGCCGCGGCGACCGCTGAGAGGGCGAGCAGCGGCGCGGCGCTGAACTCCGCGGCCGGGAGCTGCGGCACGTGCTGGAACGGCGAGAGGTCGAGCACCCAGTCCGGGAGGCCGAGCAGCGGGCCGAGCACGGTCAGCAGCACGCAGGCGCCGAGCACGCCCCAGGCCGCGGCCGCCGCGCGCGGCACGAACCCGAACAGCACCACCGCCGCGCCGACCACCACCCACACCGCGGGCGCCGGGACGACGCCCGCGAGCAGCAGCCGCGGGACCTGCCCCGCGTCGTTGCTGTTGAGCGCGTCGGCGATCCCGGCGCCGAGCCCGTTGGCGGCGAGCACGAGCAGCGAGCCGCCCATCGCGACCGCGACGTAGGCGCCCGCCCAGCGCACGCGCGAGAGCGCGGTCGCGAGCAGCGGCTCGAGCCTCCCGCTCGTCTCCTCGCTGCGCATCCGCAGCGCGACCTGGATGCCGAAGCCGGTGCCGACGAGCGCCATCGTCAGCATCGTCACCGCGAAGTACTGGTCGACGATGTCGCCCGCGCCCATGCCGAGGAGCTGCTCGATCTCGTCGCTGTCGCCGAGCAGGCTGTCGGCGTCGTTGCCGGTCAGGCCGAGCGAGACGCCGCTGAGGAAGAGGCCGGCGCTCCAGCCGGCGATCACCCCGCGCTGGAGCCGGATCGCGAGCCCGAGCGGGCTCAGCAGCCGCGGGTGCGCGCTCGCCGGCCCGGGGCGCTGGGCGATGATGCCGGCGCCCTCGTCGCGGTGGGCGCGCAGCGCGATCGCCGCCCACACGAGCCCGGCGGTGGCGACGAGCATCAGCGCGAGCGGCCACCAGCGCTCACCGGCGTACGGGCGCATGGCCTGGCCCCAGCCGATCGGGGAGAGCCACGACAGCGTGCCGTCGCCGACGTCGCCGGCGGCGCGCAGCAGGTACGCGGCTCCGAGCACCGCGCCGGTGATCCCGTACATCGACGAGCTGGTCTGGCTGACCTGCGCGGCGACCGCGGCGACGCCCGCGAACACGAGCCCGACGCCGGCCAGCGAGGCGCCGAGCGCGAACGAGCCGGCGGCCGGCTGGTCGAGGCCGATCATCGAGAGCGCGACGAGCACGCCGAGCAGCAGCTGGACGGCGGTGACGACGACGAGCGCGACCGCGACCGGGGCGAAGCGCCCGACCGGCGCAGCGCCGATCAGCTCGCTGCGGCCGCTCTGCTCCTCCTGGCGCGTGTGGCGCCCGACGAAGAACATGCTCATCAGCGCCGCGAACACGGCGCCGAAGCCGCCCATCTGCCAGGCGACGTCGCCGCCGACGGTGCCGAGGTCGTAGGGCGGGCCGACCATCGCGATCAGGCCCGGGTTGCCCGCCACGGTGGCCGCGTAGGTCGCGCGGGCGGCCTGGGTCGTGTAGGTGGTCTCGCTGCCCGCGGCGGTCTCGACCACGAGCAGCACGAACAGCAGCAGGTAGACCGGGATCCGCACCCGCTCGCGCCGCAGCGCCAGCCCGAGCAGCGGGCGCGCGCCGGCCAGCGCGGTCACTCCGGCTCGTCCTCGATCTGGTCGCCGTAGTGGCGGAGGAACAGCTCCTCGAGCGTCGGCGGCGTGCTGGTGAGGCTGCGCACGCCGAAGCCGGACAGCCGGCGGACGGTCTCGTCGAGGTGGCGTGGTGTCGACGTCGAAGCGCGCGCGGTGGTCCTCGACGTGGAGGTCGTGCACGCCGGGCAGGTCGTCGAGGCCGTGCGGCTCGTCGAGGGTCTCGACCGCGATCGAGGTGCGCGTGAGGTGGCGGAGGTCGGCGAGCGTGCCGGTCTCGACCGTCTTGCCGGCGCGGATGATCGTCACGCGGTCGCACAACTTCTCGACCTCGGCGAGGATGTGGCTCGAGAGCAGCACCGTCCGCCCGGCCTCGCGCACCGCCTCGATGCAGCTCGTGAAGACCGCCTCCTTCAGCGGGTCGAGGCCCGAGGTCGGCTCGTCGAGCACGAGCAGCTCGGCGTCGGAGGCGAGCGCGGCGACGAGCGCGACCTTCTGCCGGTTGCCCTTCGAGTACGCGCGGCCCTTCTTCGTCGGGTCGAGCTCGAAGCGCTCGAGCAGGTCGGCGCGGCGCTGCGGGTCGAGCCCGCCGCGCAGCCTGCCGAGCAGGTCGATCGCCTCACCGCCGGAGAGCGTCGGCCACAGGTTGACGTCGCCGGGCACGTACGCCAGCCGGCGGTGGAGCGCGACGGCGTCGCGCCAGGGGTCGCCGCCGAGCAGGCGGGCCTCGCCGCCGTCGGAGCGCAGCAGGCCGAGGAGGACGCGGATGGTCGTGGACTTGCCCGCGCCGTTGGGTCCGAGAAATCCGTGGACCTCGCCGGTGGCCACCTCCAGGTCGAGCTCGTCGAGGGCGCGGAACTCGCCGAACGTCTTGACCAGCCCGGAGATCTCGATCGCGGGCGGGCTCACCCCACGCGGCGCGCGCCGTAGTAGTGCTTGCCCCAGTAGGAGCCGGAGAGCGCGTGCTCGCGCACCCCGTGCGACGTCGCCGAGATCGCGGTGCCGTTGCTGGTGGCGATGCCGACGTGCGACGCGCCCGGCCCGTTGGCGTCGAAGAACACGAGGTCGCCGGCCTGGACCGCGGCGCGGTCGACGTGGACGCCCGCGCTCGCCTGCTCGAAGCTCGTGCGCGGCAGCGTGACGCCCACCTGTGCGAACGCCCACTGGGTGAGGCCGGAGCAGTCCCACGACGTCGGCCCCACGCCGCCGAGCGCGTAAGGCGCGCCGAGCTTCGTGCGCGCCGCGGCGACCGCGGAGCCGCCGCCGCCCCCGACCGGCGCGGCCGCGCCGGAGATGCCGAGCGCGCCGAGCGTCTGCGGGCCGACGACGCCGTCGACCTCGAGCCCCTTGTTGGCCTGGAACGCGCGCACCGCCCGCCGCGTCTGGCGGCCGAACACGCCGTCGGCGCTGATGCCGAGCGCGCGCTGGACCGCGATCGTCGTCGCGGCGGGGAGCCGCTGGTTCGCCGCGCCGCCGCCGCCCGAGCTGCCGCCGCCGAGCGCGCCGCGCGTGATCGGCCCGGCGACGCCGTCGACCTCGAGCCCGTTGCGCGCCTGGAACGCCCGCACCGCGCTGCGCGTCTGGCGGCCGAACACGCCGTCGGCGGGGATGCCGAGCATGCGCTGGAGCTCCGACACCGCCGGGCCGCGGCTGCCCATGCGCAGGAGGTCGCCGGCCGCGGTGCCGGCCACCTCGGTGCCCTGGGCCCGCGCGGCCTCGTTGGCCGGCGCCAGCACGGTGGTCGTCATCAGCGCGGCCGAGACGAGCGCGCGCTTCTTGCGGTACGCGGTCGTGCGCCGGTGCGCCGCTGCCTCGCGCCGCCGGAGCGAGCGGGCCAGCGATCGCTCCCACAGGTGGTGCTCACCGAGGTCGCGCCGCCCCGGTGGCAACGAGCGGATCGCCCAGCCGTCGTCGTGGAGGTCCACGCGTCGATGGAAGCAACGCGTCCGGACGGACTTATGGAGCCTGCCGGCTCAGCACCACCGCGGCGGTGTCGTCGCAGACGCGGTCCGCCACGCCCTCGAGGTCGCCGAGCAGGCGGCCCGCGTCCGGGATGTCGTGGGCCGCGAGCATCCGCTCGACCGCGGCCCGCCCGACCCGCGTTTCACCCACCACGGCGTCCTGCAGGCCGTCGGTGAACAGGCACACCGTGACGCCCTCGCCGAGCCGCACGCGGTACTCCGGCCAACCGTCGCCGACGCCGAGCCCGAGCGGCGGCGCGGGCACCTCGGCGTCGGGGTCATGCGCGGTCCCGAGCACGATCGGCGGCGCGTGGCCGGCCTTCGCGTAGGTGAGCTCGCCGCTGCTCGGCTCGTAGACACCGGCGATGACGGTCACGAAGTTCGGCTGCAGGTCGCGCGCGAGCAGCGTGTCGGCGCGGGCCAGCGCCTCCGCGGGCCGGAGGCCGTCGGCGAGCAGCGTGCGCAGCGTGTAGCGGGCGAGCGCAGCCTGGGTCACCGACTCGCGCCCGTGGCCGGAGACGTCGCCGAGCAGCACGCACACGCGGTCCTCGCCGAGCGTGAAGACGTCGTAGAAGTCGCCGCCGGCGGCGGGCCCGTCGGCGGGCCGGTAGGCGGCGGTCACGGCGACGCCGTCGAGGTCGTCGGGCATGGCGGGCAGCAGCGCGCGCTGGAGCAGGCCGATGTCGTCGAGCAGCTCGGCCCGCTGCGCCTCGAGCGCGCTGCGCCGCCGCGCCTGGCGGTACGCGTTGACGCCGAGGCCGAGCGCGACGAGGGCGATCAGGGCAAGCGCCCACAGGAGCCACCGCGGTACCGCGCGGACGATCTCGCCGACCGTGCCCGTCACGCCCGAGCCGAACGACGGCGGCCCGGCCGGCACGGGAGGCGTGCGCGAGGTGGCCGGTTGCGGCGTCTCCGCGCGCTGCCGCGCGTCGGGGCGGGCACCGGCGGGCGCCTCCGCACGCTGCCGCGCATCCGGTCGGGCACCGGCGGGTCCCGTCGCTGCGCGCTGACGGCGCGCCGCGGGGGCCGTCGCTTCCGCGGTCGGCTCCGCCGTCGGCGCAGCCGTTCGCGGCTGCGAGCGGGCGGCGGGCGTGGCCGCCGGCGCCGACGGGGCGGTCGCGGTGGCCGCGGCGGAGGGCGCGCGGGCCGGGGCCGGGGCCGGGGTGACCGCGGCGGGCGGCGTCGGCGTGGGCGCGGGCGTCGGCAGCGGGATGACGGGCAGCTGGTCGACGATGTCGCGCACCGGCTCGCGCACCGGCGGCGGCAACCGGTCGACGACGTCCCGCACCGGATCGCCGACCGTCGGGGGCAACGCGGCCAGCATCAGCAGCGTGGCGCCCAGCCGCCGAGGCCTCTGATCCCACATCGTCGCGCTCTTCCTGTCGTTTGCGGCGGAGTGCCGTCGGGCACTACAACGACGGCGCGCGCAGGGTCTGCGGCGAACACCTGCCGTGCGGCTAAGCCCCTGCCGTGCGGCCATCGCCCCTGCCGCGAACCGCGTCGACCACGGCGGCCGTCGAGGGCCGCCCGCGATCGGCCGCCCGCGTGGCCACGAACAGCGCGCGCGTGAACGGGCCCTCGGCCAGCGGCAGCACGAGCACGCGCGGGTCCTCCTCCGGCCGGCCCAGCGACGGCAGCAGCGCCGCCGCGCCGCTGACCGCGACGAGGTCGAGCAGCATCTGGATGTCGTTCACGCGATGGTGGATGTCGGGCTCGAAGCCGCCCGCGATGCGGCAGGTGCGGACGAACATGTCGGCGTAGTGCGTGCCGGCGCGCGCGGTCGCCCACGCCTCGTCGCGCAGCGAGCCCAGCCGCACCGGCCCGTCGTGCCCGGCCAGCGCGTGGTCGCACGGCAGGGTCAGCAGGAGCTCGTCCGCCTCCAGCTCGTCGCGATGCAGCTCCGCGAGGTGCGGTCGCGGCGCGTGCTCGTACTCCTCCGCGACCGCGATGTCGACGCCGCCGCGCGCCAGCAGCGGCAGCGACTCCTCGGCCTCGAGCTCGGTCAGCTCGACCCGCAGCGCCGGATGCTCCGCCGCAAGCCGCTCGAGCGCCGGCATCACCAGCGCCCGCGTCGCGGTCTGGAACGCCGCCACGCGCACGACGCCGCGGACCTCGCCGGCCTCCCGCGCCAGGTCCGCCTCCAGCTCCTCGAGCCCGGCCAGGACGCCGCCGGCGCGGGCCGCCAGCATCCGGCCGGCGTCGGTCAGCTCGAGGCGCCGGCCCGCCTTGCGGAACAGCTCGACGCCCGCCTCGCGCTGGAGCTGGGCGAGCTGCTGGGAGATCGCCGACGGCGTGAAGGCCAGCGCCTCGGCGGCGCCCGCGATCGTCCCCTGGGCGACGAACTCGCGCAGCACGAGCAGACGGCGGGGCGAGAGCATCGTTGAAGATTCTCTCAACTTTTCCGTGCAGGAACAATCGCTTGTACTGAAGCGACTGCGTGGGCACGATCTCGCCCCATGCACACGTTCCTCAGCTTCCTCGCCGTCGGCGCCGTCGCGCTGGTGGTCCCCGGGCCGGACACGTTCGTCGTCCTGCGCACGTCGCTCGCCGAGGGCCCGCGGGCCGGCACCTGGGCGGCCGCCGGCTCGGCGGCCGGCAACGCGGTGTGGGGCACGACCTCGGCGCTCGGCGTCGCGGCGCTGCTCGCCGCCTCGGCGACCGCGTTCGCCACGCTCAAGCTCGCCGGCGCCGCCTACCTCGCGGTGCTCGGCGCGCAGGCGCTGCTGGCGGCGTGGCGCGGCGAGCCGCTCGCGAGCAGCCTCGGCGGGCAGGACGGGCTCTCCCCCGCCCTGGCCTTCCGCCGCGGGCTCGTGAGCGACCTCCTCAACGTCAAGGCCGGCCTGTTCTGGACGGCGCTCGTGCCCCAGTTCGTGAGCACCGACAGCGGCGCCCTGCTCCCGCTCGCCATGGTCACGGCGATGAGCGCGCTCGTCTTCGCGTGGCTCACCGGCTACGCGCACCTCGCCGCGCGCCTGTCGGAGACGCTGCCGGAGCCGCCGCGCCGCGCGAGCCGTCAACGGCGGCGTCGGCGCCGTGCTCCTCGCGCTCGGCGTGCGGCTCGGGCTCGCGCAGCACTGATACCTTCCGGGACAGGAGAGACAGGTCTGTCCCAAGCCGAGGAGGAAGACGCTGCATGCCCATCCCCACCGAGCTCGTCGGATCGCTGCCGCGGCCCATGAAGCTGCAGGAGGCCTACCAGGCCTACGACGACGGCTCGATCGACTTCGCCGCCCTCCAGGCCGAGCAGGACAAGGCGGCCGAGGACTCGATCAAGCGCCTCGAGCAGACCGGTGAGACCTACGTCACCGACGGCGAGCAGCGCGAGTCGAGCTTCGCCACCTACCCGATCACCGACACGCTCGCGGGCACCGGGCTCGCCGACAACCTCGCCGGCGACGGGCAGTACTTCGCCATCTTCGACGACGGCCACCACCGCCAGCTGCCGCGCCTGACCGGCGGCCCGTTCCGTTACAAGACGTTCGCGTCGGAGTTCGTCGAGAAGAACAAGGCGGTCGCGAGCAAGCCGGTCAAGCAGGCCGTGATCGCGCCGTCGATGCTGATGCTGCTCTACCCGCTCGAGGACGAGATCGAGGGCTACTCGCGCGAGCAGTTCCTCGACGACCTCTGCGACGAGGTCGAGAAGGACATCCGCCAGGCGTTCGACGCCGGCGCCGTGCGCGTCTCGATCGACTTCACCGAGGGCCGGCTCGCGAACAAGAACGACTCGCGCAACCCCTGGACGAACAAGGACATGCTCCAGGAGTTCATCGACCTCAACAACCGCGTCATCGACCGCTTCTCCCCCGAGGAGCGCAAGAACATCGGCATCCACACCTGCCCCGGCGGCGACATGGACTCGGTGCACTCCAAGGAGGTGCCGTACGAGAAGCTGCTGAGCAAGATGTTCCAGCTCAACGCGGGCTACTTCCTCATCCAGTGCGCGAGCGAGGAGGACAAGGAGAACGTCTACCAGCTCTGCGGCCAGTACTCGCGCGACGACGCCGACGGCGTGCCGCAGGTGTGCTTCATCGGCGTCATCAACCCGCTCGACCCGCAGGTCGAGACGCCCGAGGAGGTCCGTGACCGGCTGCTCGCCGCGGCGAAGCACATCCCGCCGGAGCGGCTCGGCGCGACCGACGACTGCGGCTTCTCCCCGTTCTCGCGCGACGAGAAGCCGAAGCACGGCTCGCCCGACTTCGCCCGCGACGTGGCGATGGAGAAGATCGCCAACCGCATCAAGGGCGCGCAGATGGCGTCCGAGGAGCTCGGGATCTAGCTAGACGGACACGCCCCGGGCCGCGAGCAGCAGCGAGCCCAGCTCGCGCGCCCGGGTACCGGCCTCGTGGTCGCCCTCGGCGGCGGCCACGATGCTGCCCTTCATGAGGATGTGCCACTGGCGCGCGAACGCGTCGGCCTCCTCGGCGGGGATGCCGGCCTGCTCGGCGAGGTCGGCGACGTAGGCGCGGATCGCGACGAGGTGCTTCACGCTCGCCTGGCGCACCGGGTGCTCGGGCTCGGTCACCTCGAGCATCACGTTGATGAACGAGCAGCCCTCGAAGTCCTCGCGCACGAACCACTCGCCGAAGACGTCGAAGATCGCCAGCAGCCGCCCCGCCGGGGTGTCGGCCCGCGCCTCCGCCTCGGCCTGCAGCCAGGCACGCGTCCAGCGCTCCTCGCGGCGTTCGAGGAACGCCAGGATGAGCTCGTCCTTCGACGCGAAATTGCGGTAGAGGGTCATCTTCGCCGCACCCGACTCGGCGATGATCCGATCCACTCCCACCGCTTTGGTCCCGTGCCGGCTGAAGAGCTCGTAGGCGGTCTCGAGGATCCGCTCACGGCCACTGGTGGCTGCCATGCGGGCTTCGACTATAGCCTTGCGCCGGATGAGCTCCCTGCCGGATCCCTCGCTCGACGCGTCGAGCGCGTTCGTCCAGGGCGCCGGTCTCGTGGTGGACGAGTACAGCGGCGACGAGGTGACCGGCCACATCGACGCCGGCCCGGATCACCACACCCCGTGGGGCATGGTGCACGGCGGCGTCTACGCGGCGGCGATCGAGTCGGCCTGCAGCATCGGCGCGTCAGCGGCCGCCGACCCGAACGGCCAGTTCGCGGTCGGGCTCTCCAACCACACGGACTTCCTGCGCGCCCACCGCGAGGGACGGCTCGACGTGCGGGCCCGGCCGGTCCACCAGGGGCGCACCGGCCAGCTGTGGGCCTGCGACATCACGCGCGAGGACGGCAAGCTCGTCGCGCAGGGCCGCGTGCGGCTGCAGAACGTCCCGCGGCCCTAGCTCGTCTGCGGTACCTCCGCCTCGGAGCGCTCGAAGCGCCCGCTCCGGACCGTGCCCTGCTCGAGCGAGGCGTAGAGCGCGCGCTCGAAGTCGATGTAGACCTGGAACACGGCCGCTTCCACGAACGGCAGCGTCTGCGAGTAGATCGCGCCGGTCACGCCCGAGCTGCGGTCGACCCAGAAGTGCGAGTTGAACAGGCCGGCCCACGCCCCGCTCCCCGCCTTGCGGCAGCCCGGCACGTCGTCGGTGTTCAGCAGCAGCCCGAGCCCGAACTTGTAGCCCGGGCCGGCGTTGAAGTCGGCCGAGCTCGGCGGGTCGGCGGTCGCGATCACGGGCGGGAAGTCGAGGTCGCCGATCTGATTGGTGAACGCGTCATCGAGGCTCGCGCGCTCGACGATCGTCACCCCGTCCAACGTGCCGCCGCTGAGCAGCATGCGCTGGAAGCGCAGGTAGTCGCGCGGCGTCGAGTAGAGGCCGTGGCCGCCCGCGAACCAGTCCGGCTCCTGCGACCAGTCGAGGTCGCTCGGCTCCCACTCACCGCTCTCGCCGCGGAGGTGGACGGGCACCGAGTTGGCGCGCTGCTCAGGCGTCATGAGGAACGCCGTCGAGCTCATCCCCAGTGGGCCGAGGATGTGCTCGGCGAAGTAGGCGTCGAGAGTCTGGCCGCTGGCCGCCTCGACCACGAGCCCGAGCCAGTCGGTGTTGATGCCGTACTCGTAGAGCGTGCCGGGGTCGCCGACGAGCGGCAGCGTGAACATGCCGCGCTTGCCGCTGAGCGCGTTCGGCGTGCCGGTCAGCTCCTCGAAGTGGACCATGTCCGCGTTCCAGAACCAGTACGAGAGCCCGCTGGTGTGGCTGGCGAGCTGGCGCACGGTCGCCTTCGTCGCCGGCGGGCGCAGACGTGGCTCGTCGCCGTCGAAGCCGTCGAGCACCTGCAGGTCGGCGAACTCGGGCCGGTACTGCTCGACCGGCGCGTCGAGGTCGAGGTTGCCGCGCTCGACCTGCTGCAGTGCCGCGACCGTCGCGACCATCTTCGTCATCGAGGCGATCCGGAACTGCGTGTCGGGCGTGACCGGGTCGCTCTCCCCGACCGCCCGCGGGCCGGCGGCGCCCTCGTAGATTGGCCCGTTCCGGTCGGCGGCGATGGCCACCACCTGGGGCACGACGCCCCCGTCGACCGCCGCTTGCAGGACCCCGTCGATGCCGGCGCTCATGGGGCGCTCCTCCTCCTCAGTTCGACCGAGACCGCAGTGTCTCACGCCGCGCGCACCGCGACCACGAACGCGGCGAGCCCGATCGCGAGCGAGACCGCGATCGCGGGCCCGTACCCGGCCGCGTCGATGACCGCCCCCGCGGCCGGCGGGCCGACGGCCGAGCCGATCGCCGCGCTCGTGTAGAGCACGCCGAGCAGCGCCCCGAGCCGCTCGACCCCGAAGCGCGCCGCCACCACCGCGGGCGCGAGCGCGACGTAGCCGCCGTAGCCGACGCCCAGCACGACCGCGAACGCCAGCAGGATCGCGTAGCTCCCGCCCGCGACCCACCACAGCGCGAAGCTCAGCGCGATCGCGAGGAAGCAGCCGCAGAACACGCGCAGCAGCCCGAGCGGCACGGCCAGCGCGCCGAGCGCGAGCCGGCCGACCACGCTCGCGGTCCCGATCGCGCCGACCAGGCCGGCCGCGAGCACCGGGTCGACGCCCCGCTCCTCCGCGTAGGAGGGCAGGTAGACGAAGGGCACGAAGAGCGGGATGCCGAGCAGCGCGGTCGCAAGGTAGAGGCGGCGGTACTGGACGTCGCGCATCGCCTCCCGCAGCGAGGTCGCGACCGCGCCGACGGCGGCCGGCGGCGGTCGCGCCGCGGCCAGCGCGCACAGGACGAGCGCGGCGGCGCCGGCCGCGGCCAGCACGAGATAGCTGTCGCGCCAGCCGATTTCCTCGATCAGCGCCGCGGTGGCGGGCGGGATGATCAGCGTGCCGAGGCCGATGCCGGCGACCGCCACGCCGAGCGCGAGCGTGCGCCGGCGCTCGAACCAGGCGCCGACGAGCGCCACCATCGGCACGTACGCGCAGGCCACGCCGATCCCGACGCCGACGCCGTAGGCGGCGAGCGCGAGCCCGAACGAGCCGGCCCGCGCGGTGATCACGAGCCCGACGCCGAGCGAGGCAGCGCCGACCAGCAGCACGCGCCGCGGGCCGAAGCGGTCGGCGGCGGACCCGCTCACCCCGCCGAGCCCGAAGTAGAACAGCGACGTCAGGGAGAAGAACGCGGCGCCGGCCGCCCGGCCGACGCCGAAGTCCTCGCGCATCTCGTCCAGGAACGCCCCGTAGCTGTAAGCGATCCCGAACGCGACGAACATCGCCGCGAACGCCGCGGCGACGATGCCCCACGCGCGCGGCGAGTCAAGGCCATGGCCCATCCCCGCCGCACGCTATCGGGCATCAGCAGTGGCCGACGGTGGCGGCGTCGAGGCAGGTGCTCGCCGGCGCGGCCGGCTGGCTGGGAGCCGCGATCGGCTCGGCCGGGCCGCCGAGGACGGCCACGACGGCCAGCGCGATCACGGCGGCGAGCACCGCGGCGACGAGCCAGGCCGGGACGGCGTAGCGGTGCACCAGGGCGGAGTGGAGGTGTGCGGTCATGCCCCCTTGATCGCTGCCCGGATGCGCAATGTGACTGTCACAAACAGGGCCTCCCGAGCGATGATGCCTCCGGAGGATGTGAACGCCGCGACCGATGAAGAGCTTCTCGCCTCACACGACACCGAAGCGTTCGGGGTGTTCTACGACCGCCACGTCCGGACGCTGCTCGGCTACTTCCAGCGCCGCACCGGCGACCCGCAGGTGGCGGCCGACCTGACCGCCGAGACGTTCGCCTCCGCGATCGTCGCGCAGGAGCGCTACGAGGCGACGGGAGCGCCGGCGCTCGCGTGGCTGTACCAGATCGCCGCCCGCCGCCTGGTCGACTACCAGCGCCGCGGCGCGGTCCAGCGCAAGCTCCAGCGCGCGCTGGCCATGGAGCGCCCGCGGCTGAGCGGCGAGGACGAGGAGATGATCCGGCTGCTGGCCGACGACGCCGCGCTCTCGTTGCTCAGCGAGCTGCCGTCCGAGCAGCGCGAGGCGATCACCGCGCACGTCGTCGGCGGCGAGGCATACGCCGAGCTCGCCGCCGCGGGACAGACGTCGGAGGCGGCGGTGCGCCAGCGCGTCTCGCGCGGGCTGGGCACGTTGCGACGCCGGATGGGAGGGCGGGCGTGAGCGACTTCGTCACCGAGCTGCGCCGCGAGGTTCTGACCGCGCACGCCCAGCACCACGTCTCGGCGGCGCGGACCCGCCGCCGTCGCCGCCGCCCGGTCCTCGCCGGCGCGGTCGCGCTCGCCGCGCTGTGCATCGCCGCGGTGGTGCTCGTCCGCTCGATGCCGCAGCCGGAGCAGACCGCCGAGCCGCGGGTCGTGAAGGTGCTGCTGATCGGCGGCAACCCGGCCGACGGCATATTCGCGTACCGGTCGCTGTGGGTGGCCGACTACGCACGCTCCCAGGTCGTGCGCATCGACCCGTCTCGCCGCCGCGTGATCGCGCGCATCCCCCTCCGGCACTCGGCCGAGGACCTCGCCGTCGGCGAGGGCAGCGTATGGGTGCGCGGCGAGACCGGGGACGGGGTGACCGGGATCTCGCGCATCGACCCGGCAGCGAACCGCGTCGCCGCCGACTTCGAGGCCCGCTACGGCGGGGGTCTCGCGGTCGCCGCCGGACTCCTCTGGTCGCCGCGCCGCAACGACCCGACCCACTCGCTCGATCAGCTCTCGCCGGCGACCGGTCGCCTGGTCCGCGAGACCGCCCTCCAGCAGGTCGTCGGGATCGCTGCCGCCGGAGGTCAGGTCTGGACCGTCGGCGGCAGCGGCATGGTCGCGCGCACCGATGCCCGCACCGGCGAGATCAAGCACCGCTGGCCGGCACTCGTGCCCGGCATCGCCCCGTACGGCGATGCCACCGAAGCCCTCGTGGCCGACCGCCGCGGCGTCTGGCTCGCCGACGCCGACGCAGGCCGGCTCCTGCGCCTCGAGGGCGACAAGGTCACACGCTCGCTGCGGATCAGCGAGCCGCCCGTGATCGGCGACACGACGCCGGTCCTCGCCGCCGCCGGCGACGAGTCTCTGGCTCGTGACCCGCGACGACCCGCGGGGATCCTCGATGGACCGACTCGACGCCGACACGGGCAAGGTCACCGCCACCGTCGACCTCGGGAAGCACTACCCGCGCGCGCTGGTCCCCTCCCGCGCCGGGTTGTGGGTGGTAGCCGGCGACGGCACCGTGGTGCTCGTCGCCGGCTGAACCCCTGCGGAACTCTCAGGTACTCAGGTGCCGACGGGTCCTCGGTCAGCGACATGAAAAAGGTGCATTCTGGGGTCCATCCACACGAAAGCCGACCGGGTCCTCGGTCAGCGACACGTGCTCGTTCGGCACGGAGGGGGTCATGACGAGGCCTCGACATCGCACGGGCCGTTGCTGCCGATGGTCACTTCGTCGAGTTGCGCGGTGGCGCGTCAGCGGACCCACATCTGGTCCAGCAACGTGAACAACTGCCCGTGCGTCTTGACGTTGCCGACTCGATCGGAGACGAGCACGACCTGCGGAGCGACGGCGGGTCAGCGGCACCACAGCGGCGAGGTAGGTGACGCGGTGGTCGGCGGCGGCCCAGGCGCCGGCGGCGCTCCGCAGGCGGCGCGCGCCCTCGCGCGGTCGATCAGACGGTCCAGCTTCGGTCGCAGATCCGCGAGAGGTTGTATCGCGCCCCGTTCCGCGCAGGCGAACGTCGGCCTCGACGAAGGTCGATGCCGCGAGAGTAGTCGGCCGCCGAGCCGATGAAGCCCAGTTGCGCCCGGCGTGTTCCGGTGAGACGTCATATTGTGAAGGACTGCACCCGCACCGTCGTCCGGAAGCCGAGCTCGTCCAGCACCTGCGCGAGTGCGTCCGACCGCGGCCCGGAAGTCCGGCACCTGGACGATGACGTGCTCGCCCGCACGACCCGACGCCGCGACGAGCCGCGCGCGCCCGCTCCAGTCGGGCGCGGTCCAGCCCCCGCCCGGGTGGGCGACGCTGTGTAGCGGGCAGTACGGCGCGTAGCCGGGGAAGCCGGCGGCACGATCTGGCAGGTCGGCTCGCCGACCTCGGGTCCTCCCGAGAGCTCGACGACCTCTGGCACGGTCGATCGCGAAGTTGACCGCGCTCGCACCCCGAGGTCGTCGAAGGGGCGCTGCCGCGTGTTCAGGAACATCCAGTCCGAGTCGCGCGCCGGCGCGCTGTGCACCCGGCCCGGAGCGCGAGCCGACAGCGCTCGGAGGCGATCCGCGGAGACGAGGCGGCCCGAACGGATCCGCGAGCACCGCGAGGTCCGCGTCACCGCGCTGCACGGCCTCGATCTGCCGCTCGATCGTTTCGTGTGTCGTGCAACCGTGACCTCGATGCGATCCGCGAAGCCCTCTCCGCGCGAGCGGGCCGGGCTCGACCGGAAGTAGCGGTTGCGCACGAAGGTCCCGCCACGATGCGGCGTCCCAGGCGACGACTCGATACGGCCCCGTGCCCGGAGGCGTCAGGCCCAGTCGTGGGACGATCGGGGCTGCCGGCGGGCACGACGAAGGCGAAGTGCATCGTGAGCTTGTGCAGGAAGATCCCCGTCCGGCGCGGCTCAGGTGGATCGTGATCGTGCGCGCCGGCACGTTGGTCTCGATGCCGCGCGAGAGGTCACACGGCGCCCCCCGCCGCATGCACCGAGGAGCGCCGACGATGCCGGCATACGACTGCGGGAACGCCCAGCTCTGGCGGCCAGTCGCGAGCGGCCACCAGGAAGCGCTCCATCGAGGCCCTGAAGTCGGTCGGCCGCACCGGCCTCCCGTCGGAGTAGCGCAGCCCGGAGCGCAGCGTGAAGACGTAGGTCTTGCCGTCGTCGCTCGGTTCGCGGCGCCGTCGTGGCGAGGGCGCCGACGAGAGTGTGGCCGGCCGGACCCGCGGCGCGTCGGTAAGCGACAAGACCGTCGTAGGCGAGCGAGTCGAGCTGCGCCGTGGCCGAGGTGGTGTAGGAGAGCCAGTGCAGCTGGTCGAGCACGATCGCCGCCTCGGGCGCGTATGGGAGGCGCACGCGCAGCGTCCCACCCCGGTGCGCGCTCTGCGGGGCGTCCGCCGCCGCCCACACCGAGCCGCCTGCCACGGCGATCGCCGCCGGACTGCTCCCGGTCTCGAATCGCTCCGCCTTGCGCGGCCCGTCCGGGTCCACTCGAGCGATGGTGCCGTCCTCGCCGCCCGCCACCCACACCGCGCCCTCTCCCACCGCCACGGCCGTCGGGTCCTTGCCCACCCCGACCGCCCACGACACGCGGTTCGTCGACGGGATCGATTCGCGACAGCGTCCCGTCATGGCGGTTGACGACCCAGACCGCACCCTCGCCGAACGCGAGCGCGCTCGGCCCGTTGCCGACGCGGATCGGCGGCAGGATGCTCCGGGTCCGCGGGTCGATCCGCGTCACCGTCCCGGACTCCTCGCTCGCCACCCACAGTGCGCCGCCGCCGGCCGCGATCGCGGATGGGTTCGCGCCGACGGGAATCGATCTGCTGAGGCGGCCGCTGCGCGAGATCGATACCGCGGATGCGCCCATCGACTCCCGACGCGACCCACACCACGCCGTCGGCGAAGGCCAGCGAGCGCGGCACGTTGCCCACCTCGTGTCGCTGCGACGACCTTGTTGGCGCCCGGGTCGATCTGCGCGACGCTCGCGCGAGTCGCTGTCGGCGACCCACAGCGAGCCGCCGCCGAACGCGAGCGCCGCGGGCGCGCCACCCACCGAGATCCTCACCGCCTGATTGGTCTTCCGGTCGATGCGCGAGACCGTGCCGTCGGCCGCGTTGGCGATCCAGACCGATCCGCCGCCGTCCGTCGCCGCGGCCGGTCCCTTGCCGACGGGGATCTGCTTCGTGATCCGCCCGCTGTCGGGGTCGATCAGCCCGACGTAGTTCTCGTCGATGCCCGGCAGGCCTTCGGGCCCGAGGACGCGGATGACCCCGAACGCGGTGATGCCGGCGAGCACCAGGACGGCGGCGCCCACCAGCAGTGCCCGGGAGCGCCGCCGCGGCAGGGGGCGCGCCGCTGGCGGTCGGCTCGCGTTCGGGCTCGGCGGTCGCGGGCGGGTCGAGCGCGGGGTCGTGCGCGAGGATCTGATCGTGGAGGCGCTGCAGCTCGGCGCCCGGCTCGACCCCGATCTCGTCCACGAGCCCGGCGCGCGCCGACCGGTAGGCGGCGAGCGCATCGGACTGCCGGCCGGAGCGGTAGAGCGCGAGCATGTACTGCGCGTGCAGGTGCTCGCGGAGCGGCTGCGCCGCCACGAGCCCCTCGAGCTCGCCGATCACCTCGGCATGCCGCCCCGCCTCCATGTCGGCGTCGATCGCCACCTCGGCAGCCCGTTGGCGCAACGCGTCGAGGCGCCGGATCTCCGTGGCCGCGAACGGCTCGTCCGCCACGTCGGCGAGCGCGTCACCGCGCCACAGGGCGAGCGCCTCGCGGGCGCGCGACTCCTCGAGCAGCCGCTCGAAGCGCACCGCGTCGACATCCTCGCCCGGCACCTGCAGCTCATAGCCGCGGCCACGCGTGACGATGCTGCCGTTGCCGTCGAGCACCCGCCGCAGGTGCGACACGTAGAGCTGCACCATCTTCGGCGCGCTCGGCGGCGGCTCCTCGCCCCACAGCCCCTCCGCCAGGCGGTCCGCCGACACCGTCCGCCCCACCTCGAGCGCGAGCATCGCGAGAACCGCCCGCTGCTTGCGGGGGCCCAGCTCGACGGGCCCATCCCCGAGGCGAACCTCGAGCGGCCCTAGAAGCCGCACGTCCACCGTGGCGCGACCCTAGCGTCGGCTGACTAATGAGCAATCAGGTGTCAGTTAGCGAACGCGTCCGGTCTAGTCTCGCCGACTAGACCGCGAATCGACCCGCCGTATACCGCCCTCAGAGACCGTCGTCGGCCTCAACCCACGACCGCCTCGGAAGGAGGCCGTCATGAAGGTCTCGCATCGCATCACCCGCCTGGTCCTGATCGGCCTCGCGGTCCTCGCGCTCGCCGCCCCGGCCGCGAGCGCCGTGCCCGCCTCGCCCGACCGCGTCGACACCGGCCAGGCGTTCGTGCTCGAGCCGGAGGCGCCCGTCGTGCAGAGCGTCGACGACGGCTTCGACTGGGCCTCGGCAGCGATCGGCGCCGGCATCGCCGGCGGCATCATCCTGCTCATCGTGTGGGGTGGCGTCAACTACCGCCACCGCCACGACCACATCGGCGTCGCGCGATGAAGCGCGTCCCGCTCGCAACCTGCGCGGCCGGCCTAGCCCTCCTTTTGCCGGTCGCGCCCGCGGGCGCTCACCGTCCGAGCTCGGACCCGGTGGGCACCTGGAACGCCAACGCCGCCAAGGCGGCCGTCGTGACCGGCATCTCGCCGGTCGGGCCGTCGCCCGCGGAGGCGCGCCTGTACGCCATGACCCACGTCGCCATCCACGACGCGCTCAATGCGATCCGCCGCCGCTCGGAGCCGTACGCGTACGACGCGCGCGGACCTCGGCGCGCGTCGCGGGATGCCGCAGTGGCTGCGGCGGCCCACGATGTGCTCGTCCCGACCCTCCGCGAGCTCTCGACCCTCGTGCCGCAGGCGTCCGTCGACGCCGCCGTCGCCTCCGTCGAGGCGGACTACACCGCCGCGCTGGCCGCGGTGCCAGACGGCCGCGCCGAGAACCGCGGCGTCGCGGTCGGCCAGGCCGCAGCGGCGGCCATCCTCGCGCTGCGGGCGAACGACGGCGCGCAGGACCTTCTCGTCGGCGATCCGGCCTACCCGCAAGGCACAGGGCCGGGCGAGTACCGCTTCACCCCCACCGTCGGCACGCCGCTCGCCTTCGCTCCTCGCCTCGGCAGGATGGCAACCTTCGTCCTCCGGGACGGCAGCCAGTTCCGCCCCGGCCCGCCATACCCGGTGACGAGCCGGCGATACGCGGTGGACGTAAACGAGATCAAGCGCCTGGGCGGTGACGACATCGTCACGCCGAGCGATCGCACGCCCGAGCAGACGGAGATCGCCCTGTTCTGGGTCGAGAGCTCTCCGTTGCAGTGGAACCGGATCGCGCGGACCGTCGCCGAGACGTACGGGCTCGACCAGTGGGAGAAGGCCCGCCTCTTCGGGCTGCTCAACATGAGCCTGATCGACGGCTACATCGGGACGTTCGAGGCCAAGTACCACCACAAGTTCTGGCGGCCGGTGACCGCGATCCGCCTCGCGGACGCGGACGGCAACCCGAGAACCGCGGCTGATCCGACCTGGACGCCGCTGGTGGAGACGCCACCCATCCCGGACCACGACTCCGGTCACGCGGTCGAGGGCGGGGCGGGCGAAGCGGTCCTACGGCGCTTCTTCCGCACCGACCACGCGCGCTTCTCGACGTGCAGCACGACGCTGCCGGCGCGCAACTGCGGCGAGAAGAACGCCGTGTCACGCCACTACCGCAGCTTCTCGCAGGCTGCGAAGGAGAACGCGGAGTCGCGCATCCTCGTCGGCTTCCACTTCCGCAAGGCCGTGGACGCGGGCATCGAGCACGGCCGCCGGATCGGCGACCGCGCGGTCGACCGCTTCATGCGGCCCGTCCGCTGACGCACCCCGGCCCACGCCGCGCTACCTTGCGCGGCGTGGGCTGCCCCGTCCACCAGGACTTCGACCCACTGTCAGCCGAGTTCCTCGCGGACCCGTACGCGGTGCTGGCAGAGCTGCCGGACGACGAGCCGGTGTTCTACGCGCCGTCGCTCGACTACTACGTGGTCACGCGCTACGCCGACGTCGAACAGGTCTTCCTCGACCCGAAGACCTACTCGGCGGCGACCGCGCAGCTGCCGCTGATCAAGCTCGAGCCGGAAGCGCTCAAGATCCTCGCGGAGGGCGGGCACCGCCCGCAGCCGTCGATGGTCTCGCTCGACCCGCCCGCGCACACGCGGCTGCGCCGCCCCGCCTCGAAGGCGTTCACGCCGCGGCGGGTCGCGGCGATGGAGCCCCGCATCCACGCCACCGTCGACGAGCTGCTCGACGCGGTCGACGACACGCAGCCGTTCGACCTGGTGAGCGCCCTGACGTTCCCGCTGCCGGCCACCATCGTGTTCAGCTTCATGGGCGTGCCCGAGCAGGACTGGGCGCAGCTCAAGGAGTGGTGCGGCTCGCGCGCCACGCTCGCCTGGGGCCGCCCGGCGCCCGAGGAGCAGGTCGAGCACGCGCGCAACATGGCCGCCTACCGCGGGTACCTGCGCGCGCTCGTCAAGGGCAAGGTCGACGACCGCGCCGACGACTACGCGAGCGCGCTGCTCGCCATCCACGACGAGGATCCCGAGGCGCTCACCCACGAGGAGATCGCCTCGATCCTGTTCTCGCTCTCGTTCGCCGGCCACGAGACGACGAACTACCTGATCGGCAACCTGATCCGGCGGCTGCTGGAGGACCGATCGCGCTGGGAGGCCGTGAAGGCCGACCCGGAGCTGATCCCCGGCGCCGTCGACGAGACACTGCGCTACGACACCTCGGTCCCGGTGTGGCGGCGGATCACCACGCAGCCGGCGACGCTCGGCGGCGTCGAGCTGCCGGAGGGCGCGAAGCTGTTCCTCTGGCTCGCGTCGACCGGGCGCGACCACGACGTCTTCCCCGAGCCCGACACGTTCGACCCGGCGCGCGAGAACGCCCACCACAACCTCGCGTTCGGCAAGGGCATCCACTACTGCGCGGGCGCGAGCCTCGGCAAGCTCGAGGCCAAGCTCGCGCTCGGCGGGCTGATCGAGCGCTGGCCGGAGCTGCGGCTGGTCGAGGACCAGACGATCCCGTTCCACCCGAACATCTCCTTCCGCGGGCCGCTCGAGCTCTGGGCGACCGCGGCCTAAGCGGCCGCCGCGCGGATCGCGTCCCACGCCCGCCGCACGTCGTCCTCCGTCGTGCGCTCCGAGCCGATCGCGAGCCTCAGCACGTAGCGGCCGTCGAGCCGCGTGTGGGACATGAACAGCTCGCCGCTCGCGTTGACGCGCTCGAGGATCGCCGCGTTCTCCTCGTCGGAGCCGTCGCGTCGGAAGCAGACGAGCGAGAAGCGCTGCGGCGCGGCCAGCTCCCAGCCCGGCTCCGCCTCGACGAACGAGGCGAACACGCCCGCCAGCCGCACGTGCTCGCGGATCATCCGCTGCAGCCCCTCGCGCCCGTGGCAGCGCAGCACCGCCCACAGCTTCAGCGAGCGAAAGCGCCGCCCGAGCGCCGGGCCGTACTCGGACAAGCTGAGCGCGTCCTCGGCGTCGGGCGTGCGCAGGAACTCGGGCACGAGGCTGAAGGCGGAGCGGAAGTCCTCGGGCCGGCTCGTCCACAGCAGCGAGCAGTCCATCGGCGTGAGCATCCACTTGTGCGCGTTGACCACGAGCGAGTCGGCGCGCTCGACGCCCTCGAACGCCCAGCGGTGCTCCTCGCACACCATCGCGCTGCCCGCGTAGGCGGCGTCCACGTGCAGCCAGGTCCCGGTCTGCGCGCACAGTTCGGCCACCGCGGGCACCGGGTCGACCGACGCGGTCGAGGTCGTCCCCACCGTCGCCACCACGATGGCGGCGTCGGACAGGTCGAGCCCGTCGGTGCGCATCCGGTACTCGTCGTCGGCGGGGACGGTGCGCAGCTCCATGCCGAGCATGCGGGCGCCCTTCTCGAGCGCGGAGTGCGCGTGCTCGGAGCCGACCGCGACGTTGCGCCCGGTGACGTGGCGCGCGGCGATCAGGGCCGCGAGCGTCGAGGTCGAGGCGGCGTCCTCGATGTGCCCGTGCCAGCCGTCGGGCAGGCCGAGCAGCTGGGCGACCCAGTCGCAGGTCAGGCCCTCGAGCTCGGTCGAGGCCGGCGACGTGCGCCACAGGAACGCCACCGGGTTGAGCGCGGCGGCGAGCATCTCGGCGAGGATCGCCGGGCGCGAGGCGCTGGCCGCGAAGTAGGCGAAGAAGCGCGGGTGCTGCCAGTGCGTCATGCCCGGCATCAGCACCTCGTCGAGGTCGCGCAGGACGGCGGAGAACGGCTCCGGCGCGTCGGGCGGCGAGGCCGGGAGGCGCGCGCGGACGTCGCCCGGCTCGACCTGGGCGAGCACCGGCAGCTCGCCGACGCCGTCGAGGTAGCGGTCGACCCACTCGAGCGCCGCCTGGCCGTCCTCGAGGAAGTCGTTCATCTCAGCTCCGCGAGCCGCGCCCGCGCCGCCGCCAGCGCGGCCTCGGACGACGCGCGCCACTCGGCCAGCAGGTCGGTGCCGGTGGCGGCCGCCGCCATCGCGCGCTCCATCATCCCGGCGAGATCGGAGGCGCGGACCTCGTCGAGGCGGGCCTGCGCACGCTCGACCGCCGCCTGCAGCGCGCTGACGCGGCGCGCGCCGTCCTCGGGGGCGTGGCGGGACGACTCCCACTGGCGCACGAGGTCGACGATCGCCTCGCCGTCGGAGCTCGCGAACGCCTGATTGAGCCGCTTCATGAACGCCTCGGCGTGGCGGCGGGTGTCGTCGTCGGGCGCGAGGTCGGGGTGCATGCGCTTGGCCGCCTCGCGGAACAGCTTCTTGAGGTCGCCGGTCGGCAGCGGCCCCGGCGCCTTCGGGATCGCCTTCACCGCCGCGGTGGTCTCCCGCGCGCGAGCGCGCGCGCTGCGGGCGGCGCGCTTGTCCTCCGCCGTGCCGGAGCGCTTGGCGACGAGCGCGGCGAGCTGCGCCTCGATCTCGTGCAGCTCGGCCAGCACGGTCACGACCTCGCGCATGTAATCGGCGTTGAAGGCGGCGAGCTCGGCCTCGAGCGTCGCCTGCTCCTCCTCGATCGCCGCGAGGCGATCGCGCAGCCGCTCGGCCTCCGCGTCGGCGACAGCCGTCGAGGCGAGGAGCTCCTGGCGCGGCGGCGTCTGCACGGCGCGCATGATGACGGCCCCAGCTGGGCAAGGTGCGTCCGTGGCCACGAACGAGCGCTTCATGGCGGTGCCCCCGCAGGCGGTCTGGGACGTCCTCGCCGACCCGGCGGGCTACGGCTACTGGGTCGTCGGCTCGAAGCTGATCCGCGACGCCGAGCCCGGACTGGCCGGCGCCCGGCACGCAAGTTCCACCACACGATCGGCGTGGGCCCGCTCACGCTGTCGCGACCACACGGTGGCGCTCGAGGCCGAGCCGCTCCGCCGGCTCAGGCTGCGCGCCAAGGGCCGCCCGGCCGGCACCGCGACGGTGACCATGGAGCTGGAAGCCCGCGACGGCGGCACGCTCGTGCGCATCACCGAGAACCCCGACGGCGTGTACTCGGTGATGACGCTCAACCCGGTCGTCCACGTCGCCACCAAGCTCCGCAACGCCGAGTCGCTGATGCGGCTCGAGGAGCTGGCGCTGCGATGAAGCGCACGTCGATCTGGGTCGACACCGCCCCGCCGCGCGCCGAGCGCCCGCCGCTCGGCGAGGACGTCGAGGCCGACGTCGTCGTCATCGGCGGCGGGATCGTCGGGCATCACCACCGCGCTGCTGCTCCAGGAGGCGGGCGTCGACGTCGTGCTGCTCGAGGCCAACCGGTTGGCGTGTGGCGTCAGCGGCTTCACGACCGCCAAGGTCTCCTCGCAGCACGGGCTGATCTACGACCGCCTGCGCTCGAGCTTCGGCGCCCAGGCGGCCGCCGCCTACGGCGCCGCCAACGAGGGCGCGCTCGCGTGGATGGCGGACCGTGTGCGGCGCGACGGCATCGACTGCGACTGGCGCCGCCGCCCCTCCTACGCGTACGTGACGGACGACCGCGCCAAGGCCGAGCGGGAGGCCGAGGCCGCCGCCGAGGCCGGGCTGCCGGCCTCGTTCACCACCGACACCGATCTCCCCTACGAGGTCGCGGGCGCGGTGCGCTTCGACGACCAGGCCGAGTTCCACCCCCGCATGTACCTGCTCGCGCTGGCCGACGGTTTGGAGCGCGTCCACGAGCGCTCGCACGCGGTCGATGTCGACGTCGACGAGCGCTGCACGGTCAAGACGCCCGGCGGCCGCGTGACCGCCGACCGCGATCGTCGTCGCCACGCACTTCCCGTTCCTCGACCGCTCGTTCGCGTTCGCCCGCGTGCACCCGCAGCGCTCCTACGCGCTCGTGTGCCGGATCGCCGGCGAGCCGCCGCCCGGCATGTACATCTCCGGCGACTCCCCTACCCGCTCGATCCGCGCGATCCCCGTCGAGGGCGAGGAGCTGCTGATGGTCGGCGGCGAGGGGCACCGCACCGGCGAGGGCGGCAACACGGAGGAGAAGTACGCGGCGCTCGAGCGCTTCGCGCGCGAGCACTGGGACGTGCAATCGATCGAGTACCGGTGGTCGAGCCAGGACAACACCACGATCGACACGCTGCCCTACGTCGGCGCCATCGCGCCCGGCGCCGACCGCGTGCTGATGGCCACCGGCTTCGCGAAGTGGGGCATGACCGGCGGGACCGCGGCGGCGCACATCCTCGCCGCCCGGCTGCAGGGCCGGAAGAGCGCGTACGCCGACCTCTTCGACCCCAACCGGCTCAACCTGCGCGCCGCCGCAACGCGCTTCGTGGAGGAGAACGCCAAGGCCGGCCTGCACTTCGTGGGCGATCGCGTCAAGCACCGCGGCGCACGCCCGATCGAGGAGCTCGCGCCCGGGGAGGGCGACATCGTGCGCCTCCGTGGCGAGAAGGTCGCGGGGCATCGCCGTGACGACGGCACGCTCGTCGCGGTGTCGCCGGTCTGCACCCACCTCGGCTGCCAGGTCAACTGGAATCCCGCGGAGCGCAGCTGGGACTGCCCGTGCCACGGCTCGCGCTTCAGGCCCGAGGGTGACGTCCTCCAGGGCCCGGCCGTCCACCGGCTCGAGCACAAGCCCGTCGAGTAGCCCGCGCCCCCATCGGGGTAGGCGAAGGCCCATGCTGAAACTGAGGGGATCCCGACTCGCCACCGCGCTCACCTGCGCGGTGGCCCTGGTCGCCGGCTGCGGCGACGACAGCTCCGACAGCTCCGGCGGCGGCGCCGCCAAGGAGCAGAAGATCACCGGCGCCAAGGTCGTCGACCCGGCGTCGATGGACGGCGCCAAGGGCAACATCTCGTTCTGCACCGGCAAGGACACGTCGGGCTCGAAGACCGCCGGGATCAAGGCGTTCAACGCCGCGAACCCCGACATCAAGGTCAAGATCGTCGAGTTTCCGGAGTCGGCCGACGAGCAGCGCCAGCAGTTCGTCCAGCGCCAGGAGGCGAAGTCCCCCGACTGCGACGTCTTCTACTCCGACGTCATCTGGACCGCCGAGTTCGCGCAGCAGAAGTGGCTCTACGACATGACGCCCTACGTCGAGAGCCGCCAGGACGAGTTCATCCCGTCCACGCTCGAGACGATCACGTACCAGGGCAAGAACTGGGGTGTGCCGCACAAGACGAACGCGGGCTTCCTCTACTACCGAACCGACCAGGCCGACAAGGCGCCGGCGACATGGCAGGAGCTCTACGCCACGGCGGCCAAGCAGGACGGCCTCGCCTACCAGGGCGCGTCCTACGAAGGGCTGACCGTCAACTTCCTCGAGCTCGCGTTCGCGGCCGGCGGCCAGGTGCTCTCCGAGGACGGCAAGGAGGCGCAGGTCGATTCGCCCGAGAACCTGAAGGCGCTGCAGTTCATGGTCGACGGGATCAAGGACGGCGCGGCGCCGAAGGCCGTGACGACCTACATGGAGGAGCCGGCGCGGCGCGCGTTCGAGTCCGGCCGCGCGACGTTCATGCGCAACTGGCCGTACGTCTACGCGACGGCCCAGCGGGCGGATGCGACCAAGGGCAAGTTCGCGGTCTCGCCGCTGCCCGAGTTCGAGGGCGGCGGCAAGGCCGGCATCCTCGGCGGCGCCAACCTCGTCATCTCGACGTACTCGAAGAACCCGGGCGCCGCGCTCAAGTTCATCGACTACATGACGCACGAGGAGCGGCAGACCGAGGACGTCGTCAAGTTCTCCGACGCGACGCCGCTCAAGAGCGTCTACGAGGATCCGGCGGTGCAGAAGGCGCAGCCGTTCTCGGACGAGCTGCTGGCGGCGATCAAGCAGGCGAAGTCGCGCCCGGTCTCGCCGGTCTATCCGCAGGTCTCGCAGGCGATCTACAAGAACGTCAACCAGGCGCTGTCCGGCGCCATGAGCCCGGAGGAGGCGCTGAAGAAGGCGCAGTCCGACATGGAGCAGGCGCTGAAGACGTTCTGATGGCCGCCGAGCTCGTGGTGCTCGACCGGGGCGCCCGGATCGCGTTCTCGTTCGAGCACCTCATGAGCTACCACGGGCCCGGGTCGCCGGGCGGGGTGGCGCACGGCTTCAAGGTGATGGAGCTCGCGCTGCCCCTGCTCGCGCCGGACGCGCCGGTCGAGCGGCGCGAGGTCGCGGTGCGGACCGCGTTCGGCGGCCCGGGCGCGCGGGACGCGTTCGAGCTCGTGCTGCGCGCGGTCACCGAGGGGCGCTACGAGGTCGACGCGGCGCTCGCGCGGCCGGAGCGCGGCTGGACGCGCGAGCGGTTCGTGTTCCACCTCGCCTACCGCGGGAGCGAGGTCGCGCTGGGCGTGCGCGAGGGCTACGTGAGCGAGGAGTTCCTGTCGCTCGCGCGCACGCCGGACCCGGCGCCCGAGCAGGTCGCGCGGCTCGACGCGCTCAAGCGGGAGATGGCCGAGCGGGTCATGGGAAGCCCTGCTGACGCGGTGTATGAGCGGTTAGGGTGACCCGCATGCCTCGATACGCACTGCCGGCCATCCTCACCGGCCTCCTGATCGCCGTCCCGGCAGCGCTCGCGAACCACATCCCCGGCCACGCCTGCTCCGGCTGCGCCTCGCACGACGAATGGCCGACGATCAACGGCAAGTTCAAGAAGGCCAACGGCGGCAAGGCCAAGACCTACAGGGGCAGCAACCGCAACGACGAGCTGCTCGGCCACCACGGCTCCGACACGCTCAGCGGCCGCGGCGGCTCCGACGTGCTGTGGGGCGACCACGACCCCGCCGGCCAGCCGGCCTCCCAGAACGACCTGATCTACGGCGGCGACGGCACCGACTTCATCTACGGCTCGCACGGCCGCAACGTGATCTACGGCGGCCGCGGCAACGACGCCATCTCCGTCCACTACGGCCGCGGGATCGTCGACTGCGGGCCCGGCCGCGACATCTACCACGTCGCCCGCTCGCGCAAGAAGGGCTACAGGTTCCGCAACTGCGAGAAGGTCGACTACCGCCCGGAGAAGCAGCGCGGCGGCGGGCTGAAGCCGCTCCCGTAACCCTCAGCGGGGTTCGCGCTTGTCGTGCGCCCTGAGAGGTGAGACGGTTGGTCAGCCAGTCGTGCTAGCCAACAAGGGAGCAGCCGATGGAGCCCGCCCCCCGCACCCGTGTCCTCGTCGTGGCGAACCGGACGGCGGCCACGCACCGTCTGCTCGACGCGGTCCGGCGCCGCGCCACCGAGAGCCCGTGCGAGTTCGCCTTGCTCATCCCGGATGTCACGGACCGCAAGGCCGCCGACTGGACGCTCGAGAGCGCTCTCCCGCTGTTGACCCGAGCCGCGCACGGAAACGTCGAAGGACTGGTCGGAGGACCCGACCCGTTCGAGTCCGTCCAGACCGCGGTCCGGCAACGCGACTTCGGCGAGATCATCATCTCGACGCTGCCCCGACGCACATCGAAGTGGCTGCGTCGCGACCTGATCCGGCGCGTCGAAGGGTTGGGCCTGCCCGTGACCGCGATCGTCCCGGGTGGCGCCAAGCTGTCGCGCGAGGATCAACTCGAGATCGGGACCGGAGCCGGACTCGGCCTCGGCGGCGGCGCGTGACGCGCTCCACCTGGCGCCGCGTCACACGGGAGCCGCGTTGAGCAGCTCGGGGCCGTCCGGCCCGAGGTGCACGAGGTTCTCGTAGCGGACGCCGAAGGCGCCGGGGACGTAGATCCCCGGCTCGACGCTGAACACGTGGCCGGCCTCGAGCGGCTTCGGGTTGCCGGGGCGCAGGTAGGGCTCCTCGTGGATCTCCAGCCCGACGCCGTGGCCGAGGCGGTGGATGAAGCGCTCGCCGTAGCCGGCCTCCTCGATCACCGTGCGTGCGAGCCGGTCGGCCTCCTCGGCCGGCAGCCCCGGCTCGAGCCCGGCGATCACGGCGTCGTGGGCGGCCCGGACGATCGCGTACGCCTCCGCGGCCTCGCCCTCGGCGCCGTGCACGCGCGTGATGTCGGAGTGGTAGCCGCCCACGCTGCAGCCGAAGTCGGTGAGGAACGGGCGCTCGACCGGCGCATCGCCGGAGACGTGGTGGGGCAGCGCTGCGTGCGCGCCGGCCGCGACGACGTAGTCCTCGTACGGCCGCACGCCGCGGTTGAGGAAGCGCGCCTCGAGCTCGAGCGCGAGCCCGCGCTCGGTGCGGCCTCCCAACTCCAGGCCGGCCACCCACGCCATCGCCTCGTCCGCCTCGCGACCGGCTTCCCGCAGCCGCTCGAGCTCGTCGGGCGCCTTGCGCTCGCGCAGCCCGCTGAGGATCCCCGGGTCGAGGTCGAGCTCGACCGCCGGCCGCGCGGCGCGGATGGCGAACGCGACCCCGGTCGGCAGGTCCGGCTCGACGAGCACGCGCCCGAGGCCGTCAAGGGTTCGCGCGATCGCCGCGTCCGGCCCGTCGCCGTCCGACCACGCGGCGACGTCGGCGCCGAGCGGCTCGAGCTCCTCGGCGAGCATGTCGGGCGCGACGACCCGCAGCCCGCCGCGGGCGAGGATCACGAGCGCGGTCGGGCGCTCGAGCGCGATCGGCGCCAGGCCGGTGAGGTAGCCGAAGTCGACCGCCGGGTGCACCCACAGGGCGTCGGCGCCGGCGTCCTGCACCGCGGCGCGGATCGCGTCGAGGTGGCGGACGCTCACTCGAAGCTGACGGTGAGCGAGCCGAGCGGCTCGAGCGAGACCTCGACGGTCTGGCCCGGCTCGACGTCGAGCGCCGCGACGATCGACCCGCAGATCACCATGTCGCCGCGCTCGAGCTCGGCGCCCGCCGCCTTGAGCGTCTTGGCAACGTGCTTGACCAGGGGCTCGAGCTCGCCGGTGGCCGACGTCACCTCGTCGGTGGCCGCGGCCTCCTCGCCGTCGATCGTGACCCGCAGCTTGACGTCGTCCGGGCTCGCGCCCTCGGTGACCGGCCCGAGCAGCACGTGGCGCTGGAAGACGTTGGCGCCGAGGATCGCCTCGGGGTCGCTCTCGCCCGGGTCGAGGTCGATCAGCTCGATCGCCGCGCCGATCGCGGTGATCTCGCCCTTGTCGCCGGCGCGCGCGACGATCTCCGGCTCGAGCTTCGGGTTGCCCCAGTTCGAGATGTCCACCACCGCGCCCGTTTCGAGCCGGTTGGCGGTCAGCAGGTGGCCGACGAGCGGGGCGTCGATGCCCAGCTTCTTCATCGCCGCCTCGGTGCCGAACCCGAGCTTCCAGCCGAGCGGGCGCTCGTCCCGGTCGAGGCCGCGGCGCGCGTCGCCGAGCTGCGCCGTCATCCCGCGGGTGATGCGTTCGTCCGCCACTAGGCGGGCATCATGCCAGCGATGCTCCGGAGGCGTCTCCCCAAGCCGACGGACCCTGGCGACGAGAAGGTGCTCGCCGACATCCGCGATCTCGGTTTCCACGCCAAGCACGTGCGGCCGTGGCATCACCCGGAGCACGCACGGGAGAACGCGACGCTCGGGCCCCATCCGATCTACGACGTCGGCCTCTCCTACACGGTCGGACTGCCGCACAGCCATGACCATCCCGAGCTGGCGATCACCACGGGCATGCCCGACAAGCAGGCCCACGCCATCCTGTGGGAGGTCGTGCACCTGGTCGAGGACGGCGCCGCGTTCGCGCCCGGCGACGAGAGCGACCTGATCCTGGCCGGCGACGCCGTCGCCCGCTTCGAGGCGATCCAGGTACTCCTCCCCGACCGCACCGGCGCGTTCCCCGACGAGCCGGCCTACGCCGGCCCGCCGCAGCCGCTGCTGGCCTAGCGCGGGATGGCCAGCGGCGTCAGCAGACGCTGCGGCTCGCGCAGCGCGAGCGTGACGGGGTCGTCCCGCGCCGGCGGCGTCGCGCCCGGGCCGAGGCGCATCTCGAGCTCGGCGGCGCCCGGCTCGGCCTCGCAGTGCGGGCACACGCCGCTCGGGCCGATCGCCGTCCCGCACGCCACGTGCATGAACAGGCGGCGCGCGCCGCCCGGGCTGCAGTGCCGCTCACCCCACTGCATCAGCGCGTGGACGGCCGGCCAGAGGTCCTCGCCCGCCGCGGTCAGCACCAGCTCGTCGCGCCCCGGAGCGTACGGCCGCCGCTCGATCAGCCCGCGCCCGACGAGCGACGCGATGCGCGCACTCAGCACCGCGCGTGGGACGTCGAGGTGGCGCTGGAGGTCGCTGAACCGGCGGACGCCGAAGAACAGGTCGCGCAGGATGAGGAGCGTCCAGCGCTCGCCCACGATCTCGAGCGTGCGCGCGAGCGAGCAGGCCTGCCCCGCGTAGTCGGTGCCCAGCGGCATCGGCGTGGAGTCTACACGTCTCGGTTCAACGATTGAACCGACCGTGATACGGTCCCGCCGCATGCGCCTCCGCCGGACCACGAACGTCGTGATCGTGGCCGGCTGCCTGATCGCGGTGATCACCTTCGGGCTGCGGACCAGCTTCGGCCTCTTCACCGAGCCGCTGTCGGTGGTGCGCGGCTGGGACCGCGAGACGTTCGCGCTGGCGATCGCGATCCAGAACCTGCTGTGGGGCCTCGGCCAGCCGTTCGCGGGCGCCGTCGCCGACCGCTACGGCGCCGGCCGCGTGCTCGCCGCGGGTGGCGCCGTCTATGCGCTCGGGACGGTGCTGATGGCGCTCGAGCACGAGCGGCACCGCGCTCGCCCTCACCGGCGGCGTGCTGATCGGGCTCGGCCTCTCCGGCGGCTCGTTCACGATCGTGCTCGCCGCCTTCGCGCGGCTCGTGCCGGCGGCGCAGCGGTCGTGGGCGCTCGGCATCGGGACGGCCGCGGGCTCGCTCGGCCAGTTCCTGTTCGCGCCGCTCGGCCACGCCTTCATCGCGGGCTACGGCCCGGTCACCGCGCTGGTGCTGCTGTCCGGCTTCGTGGCCTTCGTGCCGCTGCTGGCGATCGCGCTCAGCGGCCGCGGCCTCGACGAGGAGGGGCTCACGGGCGAGCCCGACGTGTCGGCGCGCGCGGCGATCCGCGGCGCGCTCGCGCACCCGAGCTACGTGCTCCTCACCTGCGGCTTCTTCGTCTGCGGCTTCCACATCGCGTTCATCAGCACGCACCTGCCGCCCTACCTGACCGACCTCGGCTTCAGCGCCGGCCTCGCCGCCTGGTCGCTCGCGCTGATCGGCCTCTTCAACGTGATCGGCGCCTACTCGGCCGGCGTCCTCGGCGGCACGCACAGCAAGCGCCTGCTGCTGAGCGGCATCTACTTCGGCCGTGCCGTGATCTTCGCGCTCTTCCTCGTCGTGCCGAAGACGCCGCTCGTCGTGCTCCTGTTCGCCGCCGCGATGGGCCTGCTGTGGCTGTCGACCGTGCCCCCGACCTCGGGCCTCGTCGCGGTGATGTTCGGCACCCGCCACGTCGGGATGCTGTTCGGCGTTCGTGTTCCTGTCGCACCAGGTCGGCGCGTTCATCGGCGCCTGGCTCGGCGGCGTCGTCTACGAGGCGACCGGCGCGTATGAGCTGATGTGGTGGCTGTCGATCATGCTCGGGCTGGCCGCCGCGATCGTCCATCTCCCCATCCACGAGCAGCGCGCTCCGCGCTGGGCGCCGAGCCCGGCATGAGCGCGCGCCGGCACATCGCCATCGTGCTCGTGCTCGGCCTGCTCGCCGCCGGCGGCGCCACCTACCAGGCCGCCGCCGCGCAGGAGGCGCCCAGCGGCGGCTTCCGGCTCGTCTGCCCGCTGCACTGAGCGGTGTCGTTCGCCCCGGGCCGGGGTACCGCATGAGAGTCAAGTGAGGAGGAGGCTCGGATGAGGGGCAGGATCGTGGCCGCGTTGCTGGCGGTGGGCGTCAGCGCGGTGGTGGCAGGCGGCGTGGTCGCCGGGACGCAGTCGAGCGACGAGGCTGCGCTGCAGCCGGCGCGCCATGGCGGGAGTCAAGACGTCGAGCGGCGGGTCGACCGCCTGCTCAGGAAGATGACGCTGCAGGAGAAGCTGGACCAGATCCAGCTCATCTCCGACGGCCAGATCAACGAGAAGCCCGAGGAGGCGACGAAGGTCGGCGGCGTGTTCAGCCTCGTCGACCCCGTGCTGATCAACAAGTACCAGCGCATGGCGGTCGAGGAGTCGCGGCTGGGGATCCCGATCCTGTTCGCCTACGACACGATCCACGGCTTCCGCACGATCTTCCCGATCCCGCTCGGGGCCGCGAGCTCGTTCGACCCGAAGGTCGCTTCGCAGGACCACAAGTTCGGCGCGCGCGAGTCGGCCGCGGTCGGGCTCAAGCAGATCTACAGCCCGATGGTCGACGTCTCGCACGAGCCGCGCTGGGGCCGCATCTCCGAGGCCGGCGGCGAGGACCCGTACCTCAACTCCGTGTTCGCGGCCGCGCGCGTGAAGGCCGCGCAGGGCCGTGACTACTCCAAGCCCGACAAGGTCGTCACCAGCGTCAAGCACTACGCCGCCTACGGCCAGCCGGAGGGCGGGCGCGACTACGACACCACCGACATGTCGGTGCGCCGGCTGCACGACCTCTACCTGCCGCCGTTCAAGGCCGCGATCGACGCCGGCAGCGACACCGCGATGTGCTCGTTCAACTCGATCAGCGGCACCCCCGGGTGCGCGCACAAGGAGCTCGAGACCGACCTGCTCAAGGGCAGTGGGGCTTCGACGGCTTCATCGAGAGCGACTACACGGCGGTCTCCGAGCTGATCGAGACCGGACGGCATCGCCGGTGACGGCGCGGCAGGCCCGCGGCTGCTGCGCTCAACGCCGGCACCGACTCCGAGATGGTCTCGCAGCACATCCGCGACAACGGCGAGGAACTGCTCGCCGAGGGCAAGATCTCGCAGCGGCGGATCGACGACGCCGTGCGCCGGATCCTGCGGATCAAGTTCCGCGCCGGGCTGTTCGAGAACCCCTACGTCGACGTCAGCAAGGCCGAGTCGGCGCAGATGCTGCCCGACGCCGTGGCCGCCGCGCGCGAGGCCGCCGGGCGCTCGATGGTGCTGCTCAAGAACGACGGCGGCGCGCTGCCGATGAGCAAGACCAAGAAGACCGCGGTCATCGGCCCGCTCGGCGACGACGGCCATGCGATGCTCGGCCCGTGGTGGGGCCGCGGCCGCGACGAGGACGCCGTGACCGTCTACAAGGGCATCAAGGCGCAGAACCCGAACACGACGTTCACCCAGGCCTGCGAGCTGGCCCACACCGAGCCGCCGGCCAACACGCCGGCCGACGAGTGCGGCTCGGACGCGGGCTTCGGGGCCGCGGAGGCGGCCGCGGCGAGCGCCGACCAGGTCGTGCTCGCGCTCGGCGAGTCGCGCGAGCAGAGCGGTGAGGCCGCCTCGCGCAGCGAGATCGACCTGCCGGGTCGGCAGGAGGAGCTGGTGCGCCGGGTCAAGGCCGCGGCGGGCGGCAAGCCGGTCGCGGTCGTGCTGTTCAACGGCCGCCCGCTCACGCTCGAGGGCGTGGTCGACGACGCGCCCGCGATCCTCGAGGCGTGGTTCCCCGGCGTCGAGGCCGGGAACGCGGTCGCCGACGTCGTGTTCGGCGCGGTCAACCCCGGCGGCAAGCTGCCGGTGTCGTTCCCGCGCCGCGTCGGCCAGGTGCCGATCTACTACAACCACGAGCCCACCGGCCGGCCGTGCGACGTGACGCAGAAGTACGTCTCGCGCTACCGCGACATCAAGAGCTGCGACCCGGAGTTCGAGTTCGGCTACGGCCTCAGCTACAGCAGGTTCGAGATCTCGAACCTGCGGCTGAGCCGGGGCAGCGTGTCGCGCAACGGCAGCGTGCGGGCGATGGTCGACGTCAAGAACGTCAGCGGGCCCGAGGGCGACGAGGTCGTCCAGCTCTACATCCGCGACCCGGTGGCGAGCCTGTCGCAGCCGGTCCGCCGCCTGCGCGGGTTCGAGCGCGTGACGCTCGCACCCGGGGAGCAGCGGACGGTGACGTTCACGCTCGACAAGAGCGACTTCGGCTTCCACGACAACAGCGGTCGCTTCATCGTGGAGCCGGGGCAGATCGACGTCTACGCCGGCAACAGCTCGAAGGGGGACCTCAAGCAGTCCTTCCAGGTCACGGGCTGACCGCGACGACCACGGGTCTCCATACCGAATGGAGACCCGTCATGGTCGCCGTGCGACGACCACGAGGCGCGTGTCGACAGCGAACGGCACGCCCTCGAGGTCGCCGTAGCAGCGCACGTCCGTGAACCCCGCGCGCGTCAGCATCGCCACCAGCTCGGTGGCGGTGTAGACGCGCACGGAGAACGTGCGCGACTCGCGCTCGCCGCCGCCGTCGATCAGCGTCTGCGTCGTCTGCGCGACGCCGGCGGCGGCGTCGAACGTGCGCTGCTCGAGCAGCAACCGACCTTCGCCGAGCAGGCGCCAGTCCTGCTCCGCGAACCCGCGCACGATCCGGTCGCGGTGCAGCAGCTCGACGACGAGCCGCGCGCCGGGCCGCAGGACGCGGCGGATCTCGGCGAGCACCCGCGTGTCCTCCTCGTCGCCGAGGTAGCCGAGCGAGCTGAACAGGTTCATCGCCGCGTCGAAGCTCGCGTCGGCGAACGGCAGCTCGCGGTAGTCCGCGCGCACCAGCTTCGGCCAGCGGTCGTGCCCCGTCCGCCGGCGCGCCTCGTCGAGCAGCGCGCCGGAGCGGTCGACGCCGGTGACCCGGTAGCCGGCGCGTCCGAGCGGCACCGAGTGGCGGCCGAACCCGCACGGCACGTCGAGCAGCTCGCCGCCCTCCGGGCAGCCGGCGAGGCGCGCCGCGGCGAGCGCCTGCGCCTCCGCCTCGCCCTCGCGCTCGTCGGCCGCGTACGCGCGCAGGTAGAAGTCGCTGAAGAACGCGTCCCAGGTCTCGGGTGAGCTCGGGCCCGGCCCGGCCATCTAACTCGCGGCGACCGAGTACACGGGCGGCAGGTTGGTGGCCGCGTCGAACCAGCTCTCCCCGGCGTCGCCCGACCCGAACACGGCGCCCGAGGTCGTGCCGAAGTAGAGCTCGAGCGCGTCGCCCTCCCCCGTGCGCTCGAACGCCTCGCGCAGGATCGTCAGGTACGCGTGGCGCTCCGGCAGGCCGTCGCCGCGCGGTGCCCAGCTCGAGCCGCCGTCGCGCGTCTCGTACACGCGCATGCGGCCCTCGGGCGTCACGCGGTCGACGTCGGCGACGAGCGGGATCACGAACGCGCTGTCGGGGTCGGCGGGGTCGATGGCGAGCGGGAAGCCGAAGTCGGACGGCAGCCCGGGCGCGATGTCGCTCCAGCTCTGGCCGGCGTCGTCGGAGCGATAGACGCCGCCGTGGAACTGCATGAAGATCCGCTCGGGCTGCCGCGGGTGGCGGCGCAGCCGGTGGACGCACAGGCCGACCTCGTCCTCCGGCGTGTCCTCCGGCAGGTAGTTGGGCTTCAGGCCCTCGTTGCCCTTGCGCCAGCTCTCGCCGCCGTCGTCGCTCAGCCACACGCCGGCGGCCGAGATGGCGATCGCCAGCCGCTCGGGGTCGCCGGGCCAGGTCTCGATCGAGTGCAGGCACAGACCGCCGCCGCCGGGCTGCCACTTCGGCCGCGTCGGGTGCTCCCACAGGCCGCGGTTGAGCTCGAACGTGGCGCCGCCGTCGCGGCTCTCGAACAGGACGCCGGGATCGCCACCGGCGAACACCTGGCCGTCCGCCTCGCCGGTGCGGAGGATCCAGATCCGCTCGAGCGCCTGCTCGCCGCCCTCGGGCAGCTCGATCCCCTTCGCCTGGTCCCACTCGCCGGCGGGGTCGTCGGTGAAGAACACCTTCGGGCCGTAGAACGGGCTCGAGACCGCGGCGAGCAGCACGCCCGAGCGCGGGTCGCGCAGCGCGTACTCGACCGGTTCGCCCGCGAACGCGCGGGCGGTCACCTCGAACCCGCCGCCCGGCTCGCCGTCGAGCACGAACAGGCCCTTCTTGGTCCCCACCAGCAACTCCGTCACGTGCAGCCTCCTGAGATCGCGGGAAGGACGTCGACCCGGTCGGCGGCGTCGACGCGGGTCTCCTGCTCGGCGCGCTCGCCGTTCACGAACACGTTGATGTGGCGCCGCATCACGCCGCGCTCGTCGAGGATCCAGCCGTCGACGGCCGGATGCGCGCGCTCGAGGGCCGCCAGCAGCTCGCCGACCGTCGCGCCGGCGAGCTCGTGGTCGGCCTGGTCACCCGCGAGCCGCTTGAGGGGCTGCCGGAGGCGGACGGTGGCCATCGGCCGATCCTACGGATGGATGACCGAGAGGATGTTCCCGGCGGGGTCGCGGAACCAGGCGATGTCCGGCCCGTTGCCGCGCATGATCCCCTTCTCGTCCTGCGGCGCGCCCTCGTAGCGCTCGAACTCGACACCGCGCTCGACGAGCGCGTCGACCGCCGCCTCGACGTCGTCGACGGGGAAGTTGAGGACGGTGAAGTCGGCCGGGGTGTGGTCGGGCTTCGGGTAGACGATGTGGGCCGCCGCCGCCCGCGAGGTGGAGGGTGAGGATGCCGTGCTCCTCCGTCACCTCGAGCCCGAGCGTGTCCGAGTAGAAGGTCTGCGCCGCCTCGATGTCGTTCGCGGCGAAGCCGCTGAACGCCTTGCTGTCTTTGAGCATGGTCATACGTCTACAGACTCGCGCGGCGGGCGCAACTCATCGCGCGAGCCGCTGCGCGAGCTCTTCGAGCCGCGCGTTGATGATCTTCACGCTGGCGCCGCTGAAGCGCGTCGCCTTGTAGCGCAGCGACGAGTCGAGGACGCGGGTGGCGGTCATGATGCCGCCCTTGTCGTGGTCGGCGTTGCCGAGCTCGGTCTCGTGCCCCCAGGCGTGCCCGAGCTCGTGGAGGATGATCTCGCCGACGAGGTTGCCCGCCGAGTCGGGGCCCGCGCCCTCCTTCGCCTGCATCTGCGTGGCGAGCGTCGTGCTCACCAGCGACGCGCCGTAGCTGCGCCGCCGGCCGTCGACGCGGTCGATGTGCATGCCGCCTTCCGACGCGACGTGGCGCTTGAAGCGCTTCTGCTGCGCCTTGCGCTCCTCCTCGTCGAGGTCGACGTGCGGCGCCACCAGCCCGATCGCGTGCTCGGCATCGGTGCTCGGCGTGAGGAAGACGAGGAACGTGCTCCTGCCGAGCTCGCGGATCCGGCCCGGCGCGGTCGTCGTGTGCTCCACCGTGACGCCTGCCTTGACGGTGGGGTCCGTGCTCTGCGCGGTCACGCGCTTGATCTCGGCCTTCACGACGTCGAGCGCGACCTTGAGGGTCTTGTCCGAGAGCCCGGTGGCGCCGTCGTCGACGATCACCACCTTGAACTTGGCGGCGACCGCGGTGGCGGGCTTCGTCTCCTCCGCGCGGCGGTCGCGCGCGAGCACACGGGTCGTCGCGCGGTTGCCCGCCGTGCGCTGGAGCGCGAGCACGTGATCGGCGAGCGTCGGCGCATGACGGCGGGGCGAGGCGGCGTGCCTCGCGAGGAGCGTCGACGGGAGCCGGACGCGGCTACCGGCCATGGGGCGACTCTATCCGGCGGGCTCGGCGGCGCTGAGGATCGTCGCGAGGAGGCCCGGGAAGCGCGCCTCGAGATCGTCCTCGCGCAGCGCGTTGAGCCGCGACGTCCCCTCCGGGCGCTGGCGGATGATCCCGGCCTCGCGCAGCACCTTGAAGTGATGCGTGCAGGTCGACTTCGTCACCGGGACGTCGAAGCTGCGGCACGAGCGCTCCTCGGGCGCGCGCGCGAGGTGGCGGACCATGCTCAGCCGCACGGGGTCGCTGAGCGCGTGGAGGACGGCAGGGAGCTCGAGCTCCTCGCGGGTCGGGTGGGTCAGCTCGGTCGCAGTGGTCACGGGATCAATTGTACGACGATCATCGAACTTTGCTACGGTACGACAGTCATCGTACAAGGAAGGGCTCCCCATGACCAACGCTCAGTCACTCCTCCGAGCACAGCAGCGCAGCGCAGCGGCCACGGTCGCGCAGTACCTCCGCGAACTGGCGGCACCCCCGGCCGCCTCCGGGTCCGACGAGGGTCGGCTCAGGGTCATCCCCAATGGTGCGCAGACCGCCGAGGCGGCACCCTGAACTCCATGAACTCGACCTCCCCCCTCACCCGCTCCTCCACCGATCGCAAGCTTGGCGGCGTGGCCGCCGGCCTGGCTCGTCATCTCGGTGTCGACCCCACCATCGTGCGCGTCGGCTTCGCGGTCTCGCTGCTGTTCAGCGGCGCCGGCCTGATCGCCTACCTCGTGATGCTGGCGGTCGTCCCCTCCGACGACGCCACGCCCGCGGCGGCCTCCCCCACCGCCGCCTGACCCGGCCGCCCGGGGACCCCGCGCCCAGGCGGGGTCTCCGGCGCGCGCCGCGGTCTACCCTCCGCGGCGTGGCCGCCTCGTTCGTCGTCCAGCAGCACCAGGCGACGACCCTGCACTACGACTTCCGCCTCGAGCTCGACGGCGTGCTCCGCTCCTGGGCGGTGCCCAAGGGCCCGTCGATGGACCCGGCCGAGAAGCGCCTCGCAGTCGAGGTCGAGGACCACTCGCTCGAGCACGGGTCCTACGAGGGCCCGCGGGTGATCATCTGGGACCGCGGGACCTACGAGCCGCTCGACGACGTCGGGATGGCGGCCGCGCTCGAGCGCGGCAAGGCGTCGTTCCGGCTCGAGGGCGAGAAGCTGCGCGGCGGCTTCACGCTCGTGCGCACGCGCGGGAGCGAGCGCAAGCCGCAGTGGCTGCTGATCAAGAAGCGCGACGACGACGCCGACGGCAACGATCTCGGGTCGCAGTCGGTGGTGAGCGGGCGTACGCTGAGCACGTGAGCACCAGCGTCCCCGAGGAGCGCACGAAGCCGCGCGGGCCGCGCCACGAGGGCGAGGAGATCTGCCACCTCGTCGAGGCCGACGACCCCGACACCGCGCTGTGCGGCAAGGACGTCACCGGCTGGCCGTGGAACCCGCCGTGGCCCTACTGCGTGGTCTGCGTCGACATCGCGAAGTCGCTGCCCCACTGGCGCGAGTTCTGAGCCGGGTCGCGGTCATCGGGGCGGGCTACGCGGGCCTCGCGGCGGCGCTCGAGCTCGCCGACCGCGGCGTCGACGTGCGCGTCCTCGAGGCCGGCGACCGGGTCGGCGGCCGCGTGTGGTCGGACCGCGTGGCTGGCGCGGTGGTCGAGCGCGGCGCCGAGTTCGTGCTCGCGGGCTACGAGGTGATGGGCGCGCTCGTGCAGAGGTTCGGGCTCGAGCTGGCCGACACCGGCATGAGCTACTACGTGCGCGAGCCGCGCGGGGTGGAGCTGACCACGGAGGAGCTGCAGGAGGCGGGCCGAGCGGTGGCGCGGGCGGCCGCCGAAGCCTTGGCGTCCGGCGGCGGAGCCGCCGCGCCGGCCGGCCCCGCCGCCCCGGTGGCGGAGGTCGTCGCCGCCGCCGGCCTCCCCTCCGCGGCCGCGGAGGCCGTCCTCGCGCGCGTCGAGATCTCCTCCGCCCTCGGCGCCGACCGGCTCTCCGCCGAGGTCCTCGAGCACGTGGCGGCGTTCGAGCCGCTGCCCAGCCACCGGGTCGCCGGCGGCAACCAGCGGCTCGCGGAGGCCATGGCCGCAGAGCTCGGCGACCGAGTGAGGCTCGGCACGCCGGTGCGCGCGCTCGACGAGCTCGACGACGACCACGTCGTCCTCGCGGTCTCGCTGCCGGCGCTGAGCGCGTTCGCCCTGCCCGACTGGAAGCGCGCCGCCCTCGACCGCGTCGCGATGGGCCACGCGGCGAAGCTGCACGTCCCGCTCGCGCGGCCCGCCCCGCCGAGCGCGGTCATGAGCGTGCCCGACCGCTACTGGTGCTGGACGACGGAAGGCGACGAGCCCGTGCTCAACTGCTTCGCAGGCTCCCCAGCCGCGCTCGAGCGCCTTCGCGTCACGGACGGGAAGGACACGTGGCTCGAGCGCGTCCGCGCGCTCCGCCCCGAGCTCGAGCTCGGCGCCGACGCGCTCCTCACCACCTGGCCGGACGGCGCCTACAGCACGGCCGGCGGCGACGAGGACCTCCTCGCCGCGCCCGCCGGCCGCCTCCACTTCGCCGGCGAGCACACCGCCGGCCCGTGGGCGGGGCTGATGGAGGGCGCGCTGCGCAGCGGCATCCGCGCCGCGCGGGAGATCGTCAGTTCCACGTGAGCGCGGAGCGGTGGGCCCAGTAGGCCTCCGGCTCCTCGCGCAGGCCGTCGAGCTCGTCCACGTCGGTCAACGCCGCCGCGGCGAGGTTGCTACGCAGCGTCTCCACCGTCGCCGCCCCGCTGAGCACGACATCCGCCCACGGCTGCGCGAGCACGACCGCGAGCGCCAGCGCGTCGGCCGTCGTCCCCCGCTCCGCCGCCAGCGCGGTCATCTCCGGCGGCGCCGCGCGGCCGGCCAGGCGCCCGTTGGCGAGCGCCTCCTTCACGTACACGGTCAGGCCCGCCTCGGCCGCCGCCGCGAGCGCGGGCCCGGCGGAGCGCTCGTGCAGGTTCCACGTCGCCTGCACGGCGTCGAAGCCGCCACGCTCGAGCGCGTGCTCGAGCGTCTCCCGCTGGCTCGTGCCGCTCACGCTGACGCCGACTCGGACGCCCGTCTCGCGCAGGCCGGCGAGCTCGTCGAGCACCGCCCCGTCGTCGAGCACGCCGGTATCCGGCGTCGCGGAGTGGATCGCGTAGAGGTCGAGCGACGCCGCGAGCTGCTCACGCGTCTCGCCGAGCTGGCGCCGGAGCGTCTCGACGTCGTGGTGCTTGACCTCCGGCGGGTCGGCGTCGACCTCCCAGCCCGCGGTGTAGACGTAGCCCCACTTCGAGGACACGACGACGTCCGCGGGCGCGCGCGAGCGCAACCACTCGCCGAGGAACTCCTCCGCCCGGCCGTACGAGCGCGCCGCGTCGAAGTGCCGCACGCCGCCGTCGTAGGCGGCGTCGAGCACTGCCCCGGTGCGAGCCCGCAGCGCGGCGACCGACCGATCCGACCCGAGGTCGATCCCGTGGCCGAGGTTGAGATAGCCGGGGCGGCCGAGCGCCGCGAGGCCGAGGCCGAGGACGGCCACGCCTACGACTCGGCCCAGGCGCCGGCGTCGTCCCAGCGCTCCAGGTCGCGCAGCCAGGCGGCGGCCGAGCCGTCCGAGGGCGCGCGCCAGTCGCCGCGCGGCGACAGCGAGCCGCCGGCCGACACCTTCGGCCCGTTCGGGAGCGCCGAGCGCTTGAACTGCGCGAAGGCGAAGAAGCGCGTGCAGAACAGCTCGAGCCAGCGCCGGATCTCGGGCCGGTCGTAGGCGACGCGCTTGTCCTCCGGGAAGTTCGGCGGCCACTCCCCCTCGCCGACGTCGCGCCAGGCGTGCCACGCCATGAAGCCGATCTTCGAGGGCCGGAAGCCGTAGCGCAGCGTGTAGAAGAGCGCGAAGTCGTGCAGCGCGTAGGGGCCGATCTGCGACTCGGTCGACTGCAGCTCCTCGCCCGGCACCAGCTCGGGGCTGATCTCGGTGTCGAGGATCGACGCCAGCGTCTCGCCGACCTCGGCCTCGAACTGCTCGGTCTTGATGACCCAGCGGATCAGGTGCTGGATGAACGTCTTCGGGACGCCGCTGTTGACGTTGTAGTGGCTCATCTGGTCGCCGACGCCGTAGGTCGCCCAGCCGAGCGCCAGCTCCGACAGGTCGCCGGTGCCGAGCACGATCCCGCCGCGCTGGTTGGCGATCCGGAACAGGTAGTCCGTGCGCAGCCCGGCCTGGACGTTCTCGAAGGTGACGTCGTAGACCTCCTCCCCGCGCGCGAACGGGTGGCCGATCTCCTCGAGCATCAGCCGCGCGGTCGGCGTGATGTCGAGCTCCTCGGCCGTGATCCCGAGCGCGTCCATCAGCTTGTGCGCGTTCGTCTTCGTGCCCGCGCTGGTGGCGAAGCCCGGCAGCGTGAAGCCGAGGATGTCGCTGCGCGGGCGCCCGGCCCGGTCCATCGCCTGGGCGGCGACGATCAGCGCGTGGGTCGAGTCGAGCCCGCCGGAGACGCCGATGACGACCTTCGGGTCCCCGATCGCCCGCAGCCGCTGCTGCAGCCCGGCGACCTGGATGTTGTAGGCCTCGTAGCAGTCGAGGTCGAGGCGGGCGACGTCGGCGGGGACGAACGGGTAGCGCTCGACCGTGCGCAGGAGGCCGAGGTCGCGGTCGGGCGGGTCGAGCGAGAACCCGATCGTGCGGAAGTCGCCGGTGCGCTCGGCGTGCGCGCGCCGGTTGTCGTCGAACGTCCCCATCCGCCGTCGCTCCTGGCGCAGCAGGTCGACGTCGACGTCGGCGACCGCCCGCTGGTCGCCCGCCGAGAAGCGCTCCGTCTCGGCGAGCAGGACGCCGTTCTCGTAGATCGTCGTCTGGCCGTCCCACGACAGGTCGGTGGACGACTCGCCCTGGCCGGCGGCGCAGTAGACGTAGGCGGCCAGGCAGCGCGAGGAGGCCGAGCGGCAGAGCAGCTTGCGGTCCTCGGCCCGGCCGACCGTGATCGGGCTGCCCGAGAGGTTGAGCAGCAGCGTCGCGCCGGCGAGCGCCGCCTCGGAGCTCGGCGTGACCGGGATCCACATGTCCTCGCAGATCTCGACGTGCACGACCAGCCCGGGGAGGTCGTCGGCGGCGAACAGCAGGTTCGGGCCGAACGGGAGGTCCTGGCCCGCGACCCGGATCTCCCCCCGCTCGCCGACGCCCGAGGCGAGCTGCCGGCCCTCGTAGAACTCGCGGTACGTCGGCGGATAGGACTTCGGCACGACGCCGAGCGCGCGCCCGCGGTGGACGACGACCGCGCAGTTGTAGATGCGGTTGCGGTGGCGCAGCGGCGCGCCGAGGACGATCAGCGGGAGCAGGTCGGCGGACGCCTCGACCACGGTCGCCAGCGCGGCCTCGACGTCGTCGAGCACGGCGTCCTGGAGCAGCAGGTCCTCGATCGAGTAGCCGGTCAGCGTCAGCTCCGGGAAGAGCGCGACGACGACGCCCTCCTCCGAGCACGCGCGCGCCTGCCGCACCACCATCTCGGCGTTGACGGGCGGGTCGGCGATCGCGACGCTCCCGGTGCAGGCGGCGACGCGGGCGAACCCGTGCTGGTAGATCGAGCGGAAGTCCATGTGTGCGCGCTCAGTCTTACCCGTTCCGGGGCTCGTTGGCCGGTCGGTACGGTGCAGACGTGGCCGGCAACGATGCACAGGTGCTCGAGCTCGCCGGGCGCGAGGTGCGGATCACCTCGCCCGGCAAGCTGCTGTTCAAGCAGCGCGGCGAGACGAAGCTCGACCTCGTCAACTACTACGCAGCCGTCGCCGAGCCGCTGATGCGCGCGATGGGCGGCCGGCCGGTGCTCATGCAGCGCTTCCCGCAGGGCGCAGGCGGGCCCTCGTTCTTCCAGAAGCGCGTGCCGGACAACGCGCCGGAGTGGCTCGAGACCACGACGGTGATGACCGTCAACGGCACGCCGTCGCGAGCGCTCGTGGCGGCCGACGTCGCGCACGTCGCCTGGGCCGTCAACCTCGCCTGCCTGGGCTTCCACGTGTGGCCGTTCCGCGCCGACGACGACGAGCACGCCGACGAGCTGCGCCTGGACCTCGATCCGCAGCCCGGCACCGGCTTCGCCGAGGCGGTCACCGCCGCCTGGGAGCTGAAGGCGCTGCTCGATGAGCTGGGCATCGCGGGCTTCCCCAAGACGACCGGCAATCGCGGGCTGCACGTCTACGTCCGCCTGGAGCCGCGCTGGGACTCCTACGAGGTGCGCTCCGCGGCGGTGGCCGCGGCCCGCGAGCTCGAGCGCCGCCGCCCCGACATCCTCACCGCCGCCTGGTGGAAGGAGGAGCGCGGCAGCCGGATCTTCGTCGACTACAACCAGAACGCGCCTCACAAGACCGTGTTCGGCGCGTGGTCGGCCCGCGCGCGCGTGGGCGCGCAGGTGTCGACCCCGGTGGCCTGGGACGAGCTCGACGACGTCGACCCGAACGAGCTGACGGTGGCGAGCGTCCCGGCGCGCGTCGAGCGCGACGGCGACCCGTGGGCCGCGATCGCCCCGCAATCGCTGGAGCCGCTGCTCGCGCTCCACGAGCGCGACCGCGCGGACGGCCTGCTCGACGCGCCGTGGCCGCCCGTCTACCCGAAGCAGCCGAACGAGCCGCCGCGGGTCGCGCCGAGCCGGGCGCGCAAGACCTAGCGACCGATCAAGCCGCCCCGAGCGCACCTCCGAGCGTGTCGAAGTAGGCGTCGACCGCGGCGGTGTCGCCCGCGGCGGCGAGGAGCCCGATGTACCCGTCGGGGCGCACGACCGCGATGCCGCCGGCAGGCCCGAACCCGTAGGCGTCGCCGGCCGCGAGGACGGCGTGCCCGTCGGCCGGTGAGTCGAGCGGCGGCGCGATGTCCCCCGGGCGGGGACCGTGGCCGAAGCGGCGGCCGGCGACGATCGGGCTGCCGTGGTAGGCGATGTTGGTCTCCTCCGTCTCGTCCGCCAGCCGGTGGGCGATCGGGGCGAGGCCCGTCGCGAGGCCCATGACGCGGTTGCGCAGCCGCCGCGCGACCGATGCCTGGAGGGTGCCCGCCCGCGTCACCGCGGTCGTGACCTTGATGACGTGCGCGGCCACCGGATACCGCTCGGCCTCGTAGGAGTCCAGCAGCACCTCGCTCGGGTTCGCCGTGGCGAGCTTCCAGCCGAGGTTGAACGCGTCCTGGATGCCGGTGTTCATGCCCTGGCCGCCCGCGGGGCTGTGGATGTGCGCCGCGTCGCCGGCCAGGAACACGCGGCCCTCGCGGTAGCGCGGCACCTGGCCGTGGCGGATCTCGAACGTGGTCAGCCAGTGAGCAGACCTCAGCCGCATGTCGAGACCGCACCGGCCGACGGCCGCCTGCAGGACGTCCAGCGTGGCCTTCGTGTCGCCGTCTGCCTGCGCGATCAGCCGCAGCCGGTCGCCGCGCATCGGAAAGACCAACAGCGGACCGCTGTCGCGCACGAAGAACGTGTGCATGAGCTCCCGGTCCAGATCGTGGTCGGCCTCGACGTCGCCGAGCAGGAAGTGCTCCCCTGCGAAGGATCCCTCCAGCCGCAGGCCGAGCTGGTGGCGCACGGTGCTGCGTGCGCCGTCGGTGCCCACGATCCAGTCGGCCTCCACCGCCTCGCCGTCGCCGAGCACCGCTCGCGCGCGCGTCTCGTCCTGCTCGATCGAGACGAGCTCGCGCCCGCGCTCGATCGTCACGCCCAAGCCGGTCAGCCGCTGCGTCAGGATCCGCTCCGTCTCGTCCTGCCCGAGCGAGGCCGAGAACGGGTACGGGCTGCGAACGGTCTCGAGCGAGATCCGCGCGAGCGTCCCGCCGTCGGCGTGGATCTCCATGCCGGTGGTGCGTCGCGCGGCCGCGATGATCTCGTCGGCGACGCCGACGCGCGCGAGCGCCTCGAGGCTGCGCGCGTGGACGAGCACAGCACGCGACTCGGTCGTCGGCTCCGTGAGCTTGTCGATGATCCGGACAGCGACGCCGCGCCGTGCGAGCTCGCACGCCGCCACCAGGCCGACCGGCCCGGCGCCGACGACCAAGGCGGTGGCGGTCATGCGGAAGCCTCGAGCCAGCCCGCGAGCAGCCGCGTGACGAGCGGCATCATCACGTAGGTCATCAGGCTCAGCAGCACCAGCGGCAGCACCGCCGAGCGCAGGAGCAGCGGCAGCTCCACGACGTGGCCGGCCACGAGCCACTGGAAGAGCACGACGAGCGGATAGGCGCCGAGAAAGGACGCCAGCCACATCTTCCAGCGCGGGGGCTTGCCGACGTCGGCGAACCACGGCTCGATGCCGCTCAGCCGCTCGGGCGACCCGACGCGGTCCGCGACGTCGCCGAGCGCCTGGTGCAGCGCGGCGCGCTCGGACGACTCCAGCCAGCGCTTCATCGCCTCACGGTCCTGGAAGCGGTGCGCGACGTGGTAGTGGGGCTCGCCGGTCTCGTGCAGCACCACGCCAGAGCCGCCGACCATGTGCTCGAACAGCGGCTCGAGCTCGGACTCGCGCCCGGGCCGGGGGCGCCATGTCGAGACCAGGACGAGCGGGTCGCTCGCCGTGGTCTCGCGGATCACGTGATGGACGGGCATGCGGCAAGCATCCGGCCTCCACCGGCGGGCGTCGTCAGTACTCGGGTACGGCATTTTCGCCCCGCCGCTACTGACACCCGGCGAGCTCCCCGCTCAGCGGATTCGGGGCGAAGCGCGAGTGAGTGTCATCCGGATCAGCAGCTGCTCGCCGACTACGAGGCCGAGGACACCGCGGCGCTCGAGGAGCGGACGCTCTCACCGGTGCCGTAGTGGCGCCAGCTGGCCACCAGCCAGGTGACGCCGACGAGCGAGTTCACCACCAGCAGCGCGGTGTAGAACACGTTGAACCAGAACGTCGCCTCGGCGGTCGGCGACGTGGGCCAGAACTGCGCGTTCGGCCACAACAGCTCCCAGCCCTCGCCCGTGACCAGCCCGTTGGTCAGCATCACGGCCCAGCCGTAGGTCTGATCCCAGAGGGCGTGCAGCGTGATCACGCCCAGCAGCGTGAGCACGAGGCGCCTGGTCACGTGGAAGCGCCCGCCGCGTGAGCTGGCGAACAGGGCGCCGCCGAGCAGCGCGGTCCAGGTGATGTGGCCGAACGGCGCGAGCGCCGCACGGGTCGCCTCGGTCTCCAGGATGCTCACGACGGTCCGGTGGTCGAGGTTGTCGAGCATCGTCTGCAGCGCGTAGCCGGCGCTCTCGAACGCCGCGAAACCCGAGCCGACGATCACACCGAGCACGATGCCGTCCCGCGGCTCGCGGTGATGGACCTGATGGGCCACCGCCAGCAGCACGGCGCCCTTGCCGAGCTCCTCGATCGTCCCGACGGCGATGAACGTCCCGGCCGCGTCGGGCAGCAGGTAGGTCTCCAAGAGCGCCGTCGTCGCGACCGCGAGTGTGCCGGCGCCGAAGAAGCCGAGCACGACCTCCTCGGTCGTCAGGTAGCCCGCCCGGCGGCGGGACAGCGCGAACGCGGCGACGGTCACCGGCACCATGAAGCTCCCGACGATGATCACCGTCGGCACCAGGACGTTGTCCTTCGTGATCTGGGTGATCGCGGCGGCGACGAACCACGTCAGCGCGCCGGCGACGAGCAGGGACTTCCACAACCGCGTCGGCAGGTGCACGAAGTGCTCGTGCGGCTCCGCGACGCGCGGCACCGGCTGCGACGCGAGCTTGCCCATCGGCCGACCCTAAGGCCCGCGTCCGCGCGCGGCAACCACCCGATCGATGTGGGACGACCCAGGACCAAGTTGGGCCCCGGGCCTCTCGCCGGGCTCCAGGGCGCTCGCTAGCTTCGCCGGGTATGCAGGCCGTGAGATCAGCAGGCGCGTGGCCGGTGCTGCGGGCGACCGGCGCCGGGGTCGCGGCTGCGCTGCTGGCGCTGCTCGTGCTGCTGCGCGGCCTGTTCGAATTGCTCGACCCCGTCGCGCCGGCGGTCACGCAGGTCGGCGCCGGCGCGCTGATCGTGTTCACGGCGGCCGCGCTCGGCGGGGCCGCGGGCGCCTGGCAGGCGGCGCTCGCCGGCGTCCGCACGCGCCGGGAGATCGTCGTGGTCGGGGCCGTCTGTCCCGGTGCGGCGTGCGCGGCCGTCAGCCTGCTGCTCTCGATCGTGCAGTCCGTCGACCCGGGACGGGCGTTCCTCGAGCTGGCGACGATCGCGGCCGGCGCCGCCGCAGGCGCCTGGGCGCTCCCGGCCGTCGCGCGGACGCTCGCCCGGCTCCGCGGCGTGAGCGGTCAGAGCTCGGCGGAGTACATGGGCGCGCTCCTGCTCGTCGCGATCATCGTCGCGGCGCTGATCGTCGGGCTGCCGAAGCTGCTCGGCGATCGCATGTCGAGCGCGATCGACGCGATCGCCGGAGGCGGCAAGACGTCGGCGCAGATGGGCGGCGCGGGCGGCCCCGACCCCGTGGCGAATCCGACTGCGGACGACGACGGCGACGGCCTGAACAACGAGGAGGAGGCCGCCCTCGGCACCGATCCGGGCGCGGCGGACTCCGACGGCGACGGCGTGTCCGACGACGACGAGTTCTCCCGCGGCACCGATCCGCTGCAGGGCGTCGAGCCGCTCACGGAGGAGAACTTCGCCAAGCCGTGGGAGCGGATCGGGATCAGCGAGGACGAATGGAACTCGCTCGAGAAGGCGATCCTCGACGAGATCAACCCCGGCGGCTGGAAGAGCTTCCTGTTCGGCGACGCGGCCTCGGGCCTGACGCTCGACGAGAACGGCGAGCTGACGCTGATCCCGCCCGGCGCGCTGATCTACTTCGAGGACGGCAAGCTGAAGGTCTCCGAGGTCCAGGAGATGGGCGTCGGCGGCGGCCTCGTGAAGGGGCTCGCCAAGATCCTGGGCGCGGGCGGCAAGAGCGCGAGCGCGGCCATGAAGGGCGCGCTGGCGAAGCTGCCGGCCAGCCTCAAGACCCGCTTGGCGGGCGCGGGCGTGCTCCGCGGCGCCGACGCCGCAGCCGCCGGCACGAAGGCGCTGCCGCGCTTCGCGCCCGGCCGCTGGCTCCCCCACTTCGAGAAGCATGCGGCCGAGTGGGGCTACCGGTCGCCGGTCGAGTACCTGCGCGGCGCCCGCGACCTCACGAGCCGCAGCGGCGTCCAGACGTTCACGCGCACCAACGGCGACAAGCTCTTCTACGATGCCGCCCGCAACGAGTTCGCCGTCCTGAAGCCGGACGGCGTGCTCCGGACCTACTTCCGGCCGCAGAACGGCAGCCAGTACTGGAGGCAGCAGACCGGCGGATGAGCGGGGGCCTCGAACTCACCACGGACGAGCGCGAGGAGCTCGCACGCCTGCTCGCCGACGACTCGCTCGGGGCCATGCTCCGCCGCTGGAGCGACTTCGTCACCGCGGTCGAGCGCGGCTACGACGACTCGATCTACGAGTACACCAACGACCTCTCCGTCCGCGATCGCCTCGAGCGCGTCGCCGCGGGCGCGGGCCCGGGCCTGCGCGCGAAGCTCGACGCCGCGCTCGCCGCGGACGACCGCCGCTTCACCGCGGCGACCGAGGAGGCCGCCCGGCCGCTCGGCGCGGACAGCTCGTCGTGGTGGGGCCGCGTGCCGCGACGCCGCGTCGGCGAGCTGGCCGAGGACCTGAAGTCGCTCGGCCACCTCGCGTAGCGCCTTTCAGTGCGCGCCGAGCACCCCGTCCGGGTCGTGGGCGGCGGTGATCGCGCGAACCCGTTCCGACGACGTGGCGGGCAGCGCGTTGTCGCCTCGCCGCGCGAAGCTCAGCAGCGTGTCGCGGTCCGCGGCCGGCCCGAGCGTGTCGAGCGCCGCGACGGTGGCGTCGAGCACGCGCCCCTGCTCGGGGGTGGCCGGAACGCCGGACGCGAAGACCAGCGCCTCGGCGCTCAGCGCGCCGGCAGCGCCCGGGTCCGACGGGCGTCGCAGCGCGCCGCCGAGGTGCCGCACCTCCAGCACGGTGACGGCTGGGTCCGCGAGCGCGACCAGCGTGTCGACGGTGTCGGGCGTGAGCGACTCCAGCAGCCGCGAGTGGCTGCGGTCGGGCACCGGGTCGACGGGGTCGCCGGCGATCTCGCCGAGTGCGGTGGCCGGGACGACGCCGACGCGGTCGATCTCGGGCGCGAGCGCGCGCAGCGGCGAGAGCAGCGCGTCGCCGTCGCGCGCCTCGCCGAGGAAGGCCAGGGTGAGCTGGACGAGCGCGCGGCCGCGCAGCGCCTCCGGCAGTTGCGGCAGTGGCGGGAAGTGCATCAGCCGCAACGAGGAGGTCAGCGTGTCCGGCACGGTCCCGACCCACTCCCGGTAGGTGTGGGCGATCTCTCCTGCGCGGGCCATCGGCCACAGCAGCGCGCCCGCGTACGCCTGCTGCAGCGCGACGAGCTCCAGCTCGATCGACGTGACGATCACCCCGGCGCCGCCACCGCCGCGGAGCGCCCAGAACAGGTCCGGCTCCCGGCGGGCGTCGACGTGGCGCCGCTCACCGTCGGCGGTGACGACCTCGAACGAGCGCACTCGATCCGACGCCAGCCCGTAGCGGCGGGCCAGCCAACCCAGGCCGCCGCCGAGCACGTAGCCGGCGACGCCGACCCCCGCCGAGAATCCGTGCAGCCCGGCGAGCCCGTGCGGGGCGGCCGCGGCGGTCACGTCGCCCCAGCGCGCGCCCGCGCCGGCCCGCGCGGTCCGCTCGGCCGGGTCGACCACGACATCCGACATCCGCGCGGTCCGGATCAGCACCGTCCCGGCCAAGGACCCGAGCCGGGCGGCGCCGTGACCGGTGCTTTGCGCGGCCACCCGCAGGCCGCGCGCGCGGGCGTAGCGGACGGTTTCCACGACGTCGCCGGCATCGGCCGCCTGCACGATCAGCGCCGGGCGCTGATCGGCGAGCAGGCTCCAGGCGGTGCGGGCCACGTCCCAGCCCGCGTCTTCGGGGGTGATGACGTCGCCGGCGACGGCGACGCGCAGCTCAGACACGCCGGTCTACGCCAGGTCGAACCGGTCCAGGTTCATCACCCTGACCCAGGCAGCGACGAAGTCCCGCACGAACTTCTCCCCCGCGTCGTCGCTCGCGTAGACCTCCGCGAGCGCGCGCAGCTCGGAGTTCGAGCCGAACACGAGGTCGACGCGGCTACCGGTCCAGCGGAGCTCGCCGGTCGCGCCGTCGCGGGCCTCGAACTCGTCACCGGACGCGGTCCACTGCGTGTCGATGTGGAGCAGGTTCACGAAGAAGTCGTTCGTGAGCGCCCCGGGGCTCTCCGTCAGCACGCCGAGCGACGACCCGCCCTGGTTCGCGCCCAGCACGCGCAGGCCGCCGACGAGCACGGTCAGCTCGGGCGCGCTCAGCGTCAACAGGTTCGCGCGGTCGATCAGGAGGTACTCGGCCGGTATCCGGTGCTCCCCGCGGAGGTAGTTGCGGAACCCGTCCGCGACCGGCTCGAGCGGGACGAAGGAGTCCGCGTCGGTCTGCTCCTCGGTGGCGTCCGTGCGGCCCGGCGTGAACGGCACCTCGACCTCGTGGCCGGCGCTGCGGGCCGCCTGCTCGACGCCCGCGGAGCCGGCGAGCACGATCAGGTCGGCGAGCGAGATCGGCTTGCCGAAGTCGGCGCGAACCTGCTCGAGGGTGCTCAGCACCGTCCCCAGCTGCTCGGGGTCGTTGACCTCCCAGCTGCGCTGCGGCTCGAGCCGGATGCGCGCCCCGTTGGCGCCGCCGCGCTTGTCGCTGCCGCGGAACGTCGACGCCGACGCCCAGGCGGTGGCGACCAGCTGGGAGACGGACAGCCCGGAGTCGAGGATCCGGCGCTTGAGCTCGGCGACGTCCTCGCCGGTCACGAGCTCGTGGTCGACGGCGGGGACCGGGTCCTGCCAGATCAGCTCCTCGTCCGGGACCTCCGGCCCGAGATAGCGGTCGATCGGGCCCATGTCGCGGTGCGTCAGCTTGAACCACGCCCGCGCGAACGCGTCGGCGAGCTCGTCCGGGTGCTCGAAGAAGCGGCGCGAGATCGGCTCGTAGATCGGGTCGAACCGGAGCGAGAGGTCGGTCGTGAGCATCGTCGGGGGCCGCGGCTCCGAGTCCTCCATCGGCCCGGGGATGGTCCCTGCGCCGGCGCCGTCCTTCGCCACCCACTGGTGCGCGTCGGCGGGGCTCTTGCTCAGCTCCCACTCGTAGCCGAACAGGTTCTCGAAGAAGCGGTTGCTCCACTGCGTCGGGGTCTCGCTCCACACGACCTCGAGCCCGCTCGTGATCGCGTCCTCGCCCTTGCCGGTGCCGAAGCTGTTGCTCCAGCCGAGGCCTTGCGCCTCGAGCGGCGCGCCCTCCGGCTCGGGCCCGACGTGCGGCGCCGGGTCGGCCGCGCCGTGCGTCTTGCCGAACGTGTGGCCGCCGGCGATCAGCGCGACGGTCTCCTCGTCGTTCATCGCCATGCGGGAGAACGTCTCGCGGATGTCGATGGCCGCGGCGAGCGGGTCCGGATTGCCGTTCGGCCCTTCCGGGTTGACGTAGATGAGGCCCATCTGGACGGCGCCCAGGGGCTGCTCGAGCTGCCGCTCACCCGTGTAGCGCTCGTCGCCCAGCCACGTGGTCTCGGGACCCCAGTAGACGTCCTCGTCGGGCTCCCAGACGTCCTCGCGGCCGCCGGCGAAGCCGAAGGTCTCGAAGCCCATCGACTCCAGCGCGACGTTGCCCGCCAGGATCATCAGGTCCGCCCAGGAGAGCTTCTGGCCGTACTTCTGCTTGACCGGCCACAGCAGCCGGCGGGCCTTGTCGAGGTTCCCGTTGTCCGGCCAGCTGTTGATCGGCGCGAAGCGCTGCTGGCCCGCGCCCGCACCGCCGCGACCGTCGCTGATGCGGTACGTGCCGGCGCTGTGCCAGGCCATCCGGATGATGAACGGGCCGTAGTGGCCGTAGTCAGCCGGCCACCAGTCCTGCGAGGTGGTCAGCACCTCGTCGATGTCCCGCTTGACCTCGTCGAGATCGAGCGTCTTGAACGCCTCGGCGTAGTCGAACTCCTCGCCGAGCGGGTTGGCCACGGCGGGGTTCTTGGCGAGGATCCTGAGGTTCAGCCGGTCCGGCCACCAGCCCCGGTTCCCCCCGCCCTGCGTCGGGTGTGGGGCACGATCGTGCGCGACCGGGCAGCCCGCCTCGGCCGGCTCGTTCATCTCGCCTACTTGCGCGTCGGGCGTGTCGGACATGGACATCCTCTCTCGGGATCGGCGGGTGGACGCGCGCGAAGTCTGGCAGGAGCCCGCTCCGCCACCAGCGCCAGCTTCCGGACCCGCCCCTGGTCCAGCCACTGGATCCACAACCGGTGGGCGGCGAGCAGGTCCTCCAGCGCCCGGCGGCCGATCTGCGCGGCGATGGCCTCGGCGTCCGCGGCGTATGCGACCGCCAGCGCCTGCGCCGTCGCGCGGTGCGCGCGGCTGTGGTCCTCCTGCCACGTGACGACGAGCCCGGCCCGCTCGAGGGACGTCGCCAGCACGTCGAGCGGCGTGAGCCAGACCGTGTCGGGGTCCGGCATCAGCGCCCGCTCGGCCGTCGTGAGCGGCGGCCCCGCCTCGAGCGTGAAGGCAAAACGGCCGCCAGGCCGGAGCGCCGCGGCGATCTCGCGCACCAGCGCGTCCTTGTCCTCGATGGCGAGCATCGCCTCGAACAGGAGCGCGACGTCGAAGGCGCCGGCGGGGAGCGGCGGGACCTGCGCGATCGCAAAGCGGCACGGCAGGTCGCCCACCTGCTCGCGGGCGAGGGCGACGGCGCTCGCGCTGAAGTCGACGCCCAGGTAGGCGCAGCTGAGCTCCCGCGTCAGCAGGCTCCCGGGCCCGCCGATCCCGCAGCCCACGTCCAGCACCCTGACCCCGGGACCGATGCCGGACTGCTCCGCCAGGGCGAGGATCTCGCCGGCGGTCATGAAGCCCTCCTGCCCGACGAACTCGCCGGCGGCGTACGCCGACGCGCGCGCGCGGCGCAGCGCCCGCTCGAATGGCGCTCGGTCGTCCTGTCTCACGGGCCGAAGGCGGTGAGGAAGCGGTCGCGGAATGCCGCCATCGGCCAGACCGGCGCCTGCGGGCTCGGCAGCATGCCGCCCTGCCAGCCCCAGCCGGCGATCTGGTCCATCACCGCCGGGTCGCGGGCGACGACCGAGATCGGCACGTCGTGGCCGGCGCCCTGGCCCGTGACGATCGTCGCGGGCTGATGGTCGCCCAGGACGACGAGCACGAGGTCGTCGTCGCCGTGGCGCCGCACGAACGAGAGGAGCGTGCTCAGCGAATACTCGATCGAGCGCCCGTATGCCGTCCGGACGGTCTCGAACTCGTCCGCCGGGAGGCGGTCGAAGACCGAGCCGTCGCCGACGTCGTCCCAGGGGATGAGCCGAGGGATGCGGGTCCACGGCGCGTGGCTCGAGATGAGGTCGACCTCGGCGAAGAGCGGCGGCCGGCGACGCTCTGCGAGCTCGAGACGGTGCAGGGCCTGGAACGTGTACTGGTCGGGCATCGGCGGCAGGCCGAAGCTGGGGCCGCGGTAGCCGAGGTTGCGGCGGTCGTAGATCGCGTCGTAGTGGTAGTAGCTGAAGCCCTCCGGCCACGCCCGGCGGTTGGCCGGCATGACGCCGACCGCCCGCCAGCCGGCGCGCTTGAACGCCTGGGTCAGGGTGAGGCGGTCGTTGCGGACGAGCTGGTCGTAGCGCCGCTGGCCGTCGACGCGGATCCCCGACTGCAGGGTCGAGTGCGCCAGCCAGCTGAGCCCGCCGAACGTCGGCGAGGTGAGGAACGCGCTGCGCGAGGAGAAGCCGGCGGCCCGCAGTTGCGCGGTCCCCCGGTCGAGCACGGAGCGGACGCGGGGCGCGACGGATGAGCCCTCGACGGCGACCCTCCCGTAGCTCTCGACGAACACGAGCAGGACGTCCTTGCCCCGGAGGCCGGTGAGCAACCGGTCGCCGGGAGTGGCGCGGAAGGGGTCGTCGGCGAGCCGGCGGGCGAGCGCCGCGCGATCCTCCAGGCCGCTCCGCACCGCCCGCACCTCGTCGACGGCCAGGGCGGCCGCGCTCGAGGAGGCGACCGGCGCGCCGGCGACCCGGAGCGCGACCCAGACCACGCCCAGCACCGCCGCCGCCCGGAGCGCCCAGCCGCGGTGGCCGGCTGCGACCCGCGTCACGCGCAGCAGCGCGAGGACCGGGAGGGCGAGGAGCGCGACGACGAGGACGGCGGCGCCGGCGACCGCGAGGTCCGCGCTCGACCCGCCGACCGCGTCGCGCAGCGTCTCGATGCCGATCCCCGCGTAGCTCGAGTCGTCGACGGGCTTGAACGGCCGGTTGAACGCCGTGAAGAACCCGATGTCGAGGACCTTCACGAGCGCGAGCACGCTCAGCACCGCACCCGCGACCACCGCCAGCACCCGGCGCGGGGTCGCGGGCAGCAGGGCGGCCACGGCGACGACGACGAGGAGCTCGAGCGGCAGTCGCGCGAACGCGCCGAGGGTGAGACGGCTCGGCTGGTTCGGCGCGACGAGGGCGGCCCAGACGAACAGCAGCGCGAGGACGGTGAGCGCCACGGCGATCCCCGTGCGCAGCGGCCCGCTCGCAGGCCGGGCGGCGGCGCGCTCCGGCACGGCGTGGCGCCGGCGCCACAGCCACCACGTGCACTCGCCGACGGACACCATGAGCAGGACGAGCGCGGCGGCGAGGAGGGCCTGCGTGAGCGACCGGGGCAGGACCCCGGCGGCCGCGACCGTCAGCACGACGCCCTGCGCCGCCGCGACGGCCAGGCGCCAGCCCCGCCGTGGCAGCGGCGCGCGCATCCACGGAAGCAGCCACTCGCCGGCGAGGAACAGGTAGCGGGCCGCCCCGATCGCGAGCACCCACGCGCCGTACGCCGGCGCGACGTAGACGCTGAGCGCGAGGATGAGGAACGCGTCGACCTCGCCGTCGAAACGCGCCCCCAGCGCGGTCGCCGTCCCGGTGCGCCGCGCGACCCATCCGTCGGCCGCGTCCAGCGCGAGCGCGACGGCGGCGAGCGTGACAAGCAGGGCGACCGAGGTGTCGTGCGCGAGCGAGTCGGCAGCCAGGGCGGCCACGCCGACGGCGAGCGTGGCCCGGGCGAGCGTCACCCACGACGCCGGGCCCAGCCGCCCACCCGCACCGCGCGCGAGGCCGCGTGCCAGCGTCGCCGCCATGGTCATGGCGCAGGCGACGCCGACGACCCAGCCCGCCACGCCGAGCCCGGCGGTCGCCGCCAGGACGTCGAGCAGCAGCACCTGGGCGATCAGCCCGGTCGCCGGAGCCGTCAGGCTCGCTCGGGCCGACGCGGCCGTCATGCGTCCCGGAACCGGGGCGAAAGCGCGTAGCGCAGCAGCACCACGTCGCCGATCTGGCGCGTCTCCGCGAGCGTCGCGCGCCGCCCCGCGTTCCACGGGAAGCGCCCGTCGCTCACGAAGCGCGGGGCGCTGGAGTCGCCGACGAAGAAGGGCGCGATGACGAGCTGGAGCTCGTCGACGAGGTCGTCGGCCAGGAACTGGGTGTGCACGATGCCGCCGCCCTCGACCATGAGCCGCTCCACGCCGCGGTCGGCGAGGTCCTCGCCGAGGCGGCGCATCCGCACGCGCCGGCCGCCGTCCACGATCGTCGCCACCGGCCCGAGCCGCGCGCGGGCGTCGGCCACTCGCGGGCTCGGGGTATAGACGAGCTTCTCGGCCTCGCCGGAGGTGAAGAAGTTCGAGCGCGCGTCGAGGTCCACCCGGTCGGTCACGGTGATCTTCTTCGGCGACGGTGGGAGGCCCCGCGCCGTGCGCTCGTCTCGGCGGGCCTGCGAGCGCACGAGCAGCCGTGGGTTGTCGGTGCGCACCGTGACCGCGCCGACCATGATCGCGTCGCAGGAGGCGCGCACTTCGTCGACCCGCTCGAAGTCGGCTTCGTTGGACAGCGCGAGCCGCGGCGTCTGGTCGCCGAGATAGCCGTCGAGCGACACGCTGCAGCTGAGCATCGTGTACGGGCGCTCAGGCATGGCGCTCGATCCACGGCGCCGGCCGGGTGCGCCACACCCAGCCCGCGAGGAGGACGGCGGCGCCCGGGAGGGCGGCGACGAGCACCATCACGCCATAGGCGACCGCGGTGGCGACGCCGTTCGCCGCGCCCAGGCCGGCGGCGGCGAACGCCCACGCGGTCACGCCCTCGCGCGGTCCCCATCCGCCCACGCTGGGCAGCACCCCGGCCAGCAGCACGATCAGCGCCAGCGGCAGCATCTGGGACGGCGGCGCGGTCGCCCCCGCGGTCTGCGCGGCGATCAGGAACGTGACGGCATGGCCCGCGACGACCAGCGCCGACGCGAGCGCGATGGCCGGCCACGCGCGCCGGGCGAGCAGCCCCTCGCGGAGGTCGCGGGCCGCGGCGCTGCGCACCCGCGCCCACCGCGACCGGCCGGCGGCGGGCCGCACGCGCGCCGCCAGCGCGACACCGGCGAGCGCCGCGAGGAGCGCCGGCGCGACGAACGGCATCGCCGCCCCCACCGGCGACGGCACCACGAGGAGCACGGCGACGGTGAGGACGACCTGCACGACCTGCCCGGCCGAGCGCTCCCACGCCACGGCCCGCAGCCCGCGGCCGACGTCGCTCGTGTCGCGGCCGTGGCTGATCCCGCGGTGGACGTCGCCGACCACCCCGCCGGGCAGCGTGACGTTGAGGAACAGCGAGCGGTAGTACGCGGCCACCGCCGTGCCCAGCGGCAGGTCGACACCGAGGCCGCGGGCCACGATCCTCCAGCGCCAGGCGCAGCACACGGTGGTCAGCACGGCGAGGCCGGACGCGGCCGCGAGCGCCACGCCGTCGACCGCGCGCAGGCCGTCGAGGAACGGGCCGGTGCCGAGGGACCACACCAGGACGGCGAGCGTCCCGCCGGCGACGGCGAGGCGGGCCGGCCATCGCACCGCGGCCGTCACGGCAGCACCAGGAGGTCGGCGTGGTCGACGGTGACGGCGAGCCGGCCGGCGTCCGCCTGCGCCCGCCGCCGATCCCGGTAGGCGTCGGCCTCGGCGGCCAGCGCGGGCTCCTGCTCGCAGGCTGCGGTGACCCACCCGCCGAACCACTTGGTCATCAGGTCGGCGTCGGCCGCGTCGAGGCGCCACGGGCTCGGCCGGACGATCACCTCGCCGGGGAGCTGCTCGACGGCGGCTTCGACGGCGTCCGGACCGAGCCGGCCGCGGCGGCGCTGGTGGTCGTTGAACGCCGCGCCGAGCTGCGCGTCCAGTGGTTCCTCCGGGGTCAGCGCGACGCGGCCGGTGACGGTGAGGGCGAGCAGCATCGGGAGCCCTGTGCAGGCGCCGAGCATCCGGGTCAGCTCGTCCGCGGTCAGCATGTCGAGCAGCGCCGAGGCGACGATCAGGCTCCCGTCGGCGAGATCCTCCGGCGTCAGGCGGGTGATGTCGGAGCACCGCGTCTCGAAGCCGGCCGCGGCGAGTTCCAGCAGCTCCTCGTCGCGATCGTGCACCACCCAGTGCTGCGGCTGGGGCAGCCGCGGTGCGAGCCAGCGGCCCATCGCGCCGCTGCCCCCGCCGAGGTCGTGGATCACGACGCGGCCGGCGGGGAGATGCCGCCCGAGGCGCTCGGCGAGCTCGACCGAGCGCGCCTCCGCGTCGGCCGGCTCGCGCAGGACGAGCCACTCCGGGGCGACCCGGACGGCCGCAGCGCTCATCGCGCCGCTCCGATGCTCATCGCGCCGGCGCTCTCGAGGACGCCGGCGAGGACCGCCGTGGTCTCCGGCCACCCGCCCAGCGACGCGCGCCGCTGCCTGGCGGCCCGCCGCAGGCGCGCGCGCAGGTCGGCGTCGCCCAGCCAGGTCCGCAGCGCGGTGCCGAGGGCCGCCGGGTCGCCGGGCGGGACGAGCAGGCCAGGCCGGGTCCCGTCCTCCCCGTGCCCGAGCGCCTCGGTGACCCCGCCGACGTCGGTGGCGAGCACCGGCAGGCCACGGGCGAGCGCCTCGGTGACGACCATGCCGTAGGTCTCGGCGTGCGAGGCGAGCACGAGCAGATCCGCGGCGCGATACGCGTCGTCGAGCTCCGCACCCGTGCGTGGTCCCGGGAACCGCACCCGGTCGCCCAGCCCGCCGTCCTGCGCGCGGCGGCGCACGCCGTCGGCGAACGCCGGGTCCCGGACCAGGCTGCCCACGCACGCGCAGCGCCAGGACAGGTCGGTGGCCGTCGCGAGGCCGTCGAGCAGTACGTCGTGGCCCTTGCCGGGCGTCACCGCCGCGACGCACAGCAGCGCGTCGCCGGCCGCGGTCCCGGGCGCGAGGCCCGCGGGATCGACCCCGGGCTCGGCCACGAGCGCTGTCAGCCCGTACCACTCGCCCAGCCGCCGCCGGCTCCATTCGCTCGTCGTCACTACCGCGGCCGCCGCCGCGAGCACGGCCCGCTCACGCGCGTCGCCGAGCGGCATGTGCACGAGCACGACCTGCCGCAGGCGGTGCGCGTGCGGAACCAGCGCCTCGGGAGCGGGGGACGCGATCAACCCGTCGAGCAGCACCACGGCGCCGTCCGGGATCTGCCCGACGGTGCGCTCGAGGGCGGCGGGGCCGTTCACCGCGTGCTCGTGCACCGCCCAGCCGAGCGCGACCAGCCCGCCACAGATCCGCCGGTCGTAGGTGTTGCCGCCGCTCGGCCGTGCCGGGTCGTCGATGCCCTCCGGGACGATGACGTGGACCTCGGTCACAGCGGCCGCTCGTAGCTCGCCCATGCCACGTGTGACTCCCGCAGGGTCACGGTTATTCCGTCGAGGCCCGTGCCCCGCATGCGCTCGGCGAGCCGGTCCGCCACGAACTTGGCGAGCGCCTCGGTGGTGGTGTTGAAGTCCAGCTCGTCGTCGAGGTTGCGGTAGCTCAGCTCGGCGACGACGGCGCGCAGCGCCTCGGCCGCCCGGCCGATGTCGACCACGATCCCGTCGGCGTCGAGCTCCGCGCGACGGAAGGTGGCGTCGACGACGTACGTCGCCCCGTGCAGGCGCTGCGCGGGCCCGAACACCTCGCCGCTCAGGCTGTGGGCGATCAGCATGTGATCGCGGACGGTGACGCTGAACATGCGCTACGCCCCGTCGTAGGTGATCGTGTGGCAGAGCGCCGGCAGGCTCCCCTCGGCGAGCCGCGCCATGACGCCGGGCAGCTCGTCGAAGCGCGATTCGCCGGTGACGAGCACGTCGAAGGCGGGGTCGCGCAGCAGATCGAGCGCGAGCGCAAGCCGGTCGGCCGTCGTGCGGCGCGCGCTGCGGGCCGGGGACATCGTCCCGACCTGGCTGGCGCGCAGCCCGAGGCGGCCCGCGTGGAACGCGCCGCCCAGCGAGAGCCGCACCTCTTCGTCGCCGTACCAGCTCAGCTCGAGCACCGTGCCCTCGGGCGCGAGCAGGTCGAGCGAGCGCTGGAGCCCGGCCGCCGTCGCGCTCGTGTGCACGACCAGGTCGCACCCGCCGGCGGCATCCTCAGGCCGCGCGAAGCCGGCCCCGAGCACGGCCGCGACCTGAGCGCGGGACTCGTCGACGTCGACGAGCGTGACCTCGACCGCCGGGAAGCGGGCGAGCAGGCGCGCGACGCAGCAGCCCACCATCCCGGCGCCGACCACGGCGACGCGGTCGCCGATCAGCGGCGCCGCGTCCCAGAGGGCGTTGACGGCGGTCTCGACGGTGCCGGCGAGCACCGCGCGCGCGGGCGGCACGTCGTCGGGCACGACGGTGACGGCGCCGGCGGGCACGACATACGCCGTCTGGTGCGGGTACAGGCAGAAGACCGTGCGGCCGCGCAGCTCCTGCGGCCCCTGCTCGACGGAGCCGACGCTCAGGTAGCCGTACTTGACCGGCCCCGGGAAGTCGCCCTCCTGGAACGGCGCGCGCGGCGGCACGCCGCCCCGGAACACCAGGGTCTCGGTGCCACGGCTCACGCCGGACCGCAGCGTCCGCACGAGCACGTCGCGGCTGCCCGGCTCGGGCAGCGCGACAGGCCGGATCTCTCCGTGCCCGGGCGCGGAGAGCCAGAACGCGTGCGCGTCGGCGAGCACGGCCTAGGCTCCGGCTTCGTAGGGCAGCATCGTGGAGGCGCGGTACGCGCGAGAGCGAGGATCGGTTCGCGCGGTCAGAGCTCGCGTTCATAGAAGTAGTTCACGGGACCGCTCGCGTGACCGCCTCGGTGACTGAAGCCGAGGCCCTCGTACAAGGCTCGCGCGCCGACGTCCTCCTCGCCGGTCCCGAGGTAGGCATAGCCCGCACCACGGTCATGCGCGTGCGTGATCGCAGCCTTCATGAGCGCGGTCCCGATCCGGCACCGTCGGCGCGCGGGAACGACGTAGACCTCCTCCAGGTAGCAGTCCAGCGACTCGCTGAGCAGCGAGGGCTGAAATCGCAATATCGCCAGCCCTTCCCCCTCCGCGAGCAACACCGTGATCGCGGCGCTCTCCAGCAGCCCGCGCAGGTGCCGCGCCAGCTCGCCGGGTTCCGGCACCGGCTCGCCGAACTCGCTGTTGAAGTCGTGCAGCAGGAGGGCGACCGACGGAGCGTCGCCCGGCTCGGCCAGCCGTACCGCCGGCTCACGCATCGGTTGCCATTAGAACAGAACGGGCCACCCAACCGGTGGCTACGGCGCGGCGGAGCGCGTCAGCCCGGGGCTCACGAGCGCGTGCGGATCAGCTCCGCGCCGCCGGCGACGGGCACGATGAGGCCGTCGTGGATCGGCCCGAGAGCGGCGGCACGGCGCTCGCGCTCGCCTCCCTCGGTGTCTTCGACGATGTAGACGCAGAGCGAGACGGCCGGGCGGCCGTGGAACGCCTCGTCCCACGCGCGGTCGAAGGCCGACACCGACGTGACGTTCGCCTCGGTCAGCCGGATCGGGTAGCGGGAGAACCAGGCGGCGTCGAAGCCACGGGCCAGTGCGCGCTCCAGCTCGGGCACCCAGCGCAGCGCCCAGCGGTCCGGCTCCCGCTCGAGCGGGGGCTCGGCGACGACGAGCCGGCCGGCGGCCTCGAGTGCCTCGACGTCGAGCCCGGCCTCCGCGAGGGCGGCGCGGTCCGCGGCCTCGCGGCCCGGCAGCGAGCGGTGGAAGAGCCAGCCGTTGCGGCGCGCGCCCAGGCCGTAGAACGAGGCCAGGGCCGGGATCACCTCGTCAGGCCCCGGCACGAGGATGGCCAGGTGCGGGCACCAGCCGACGCCCGCGTCCGCGAGGCTCCCGGAGACGTCCATCACCGGACAGGGATCCGCAGCAGCACGCGAGTGCCTCCGCCGGGGCGCGGTCCGACCTCGCAGCTCCCGCCACCTGAGCGCGCGCGCTCGCGCATGATGTGCAGGCCGAAGTGCCCGTCGGCGTGATCCACCCCGGCGGCCGGGTCGAAGCCGGTGCCGTCGTCCTCGACGCGCAGCTCGAGCCGTTCGCCCTCGACGCGGACGTCGACGAGCGCCTGTGTGGCGCGAGCGTGCCGCACGACGTTGGCGAGCGCCTCGCCGAGCACGCGCGAGACGATCGCGATCGCTTCCGGCGGCAGCTCGGCCGCGGCGCCGCGGACCGTGACGCGCACCGGCAGCCCACCGGATTCGAACCGCTCGACCGCAGCCTCCACGGCGGCTCGCAAACCGCCGAGCGGCACCGTGACGTAAAGGTCCTCCAGCCGTGAGCGCACGAGGCGGTGCGCTGCCGCCACCGCCTCGCGCAGCCGCGCGCGGCTGGCGCGAGCCGACGGCTCGTCGACGTCTGGCTCGTCGAGGACGGCGAGCTCCCGCAGGGCGAGGGCGAGGTCCTGCGCGAGGCCGTCGTGGACGTCGGCGGCGAGGCTGCGGCGTTCCCGCTCCATCTCGGCGTGCTGCAGCCGCTGGCGCAGGCGCGCGGTGGTGATGCCGGCGTTGAGCTGCTGGCCGAGCAGCGCCAGCACGGTGCCGCCCACCGGGTCGAGGCGGACCGGGTCGTGGGCTGCCGCGATCACGGCGCCGATCATGTGCCGGCGCCCCGAGACGAGCGGCAGCACCAGCCAGTCGTGCGCCTCGGGGGTGAAGGGATTCTGGCCCAGCCAGCCGGCGGGCTCGCGCAGCACGATCGGCATGCCGCTCGCCACCGCCAGCCGCCACGCCTCGGGCTCGTAGCGGAGTTCCTCGGCGGCCACCATGTGCGCGTCCGCGGCGGCCGAGCAGACGAAGCGTTCGAGGCACGGGTCGCCCTCGGACATCGGGAGGTAGAGCACGGCGAGGTCGAGGTCCAGCGCGTCACGCATCTCGCCGAGCGCCCGCGTGGCCAGCTCTGCGAGACTTCCGGTGCCGACCAATGCGCGGGAGACGCGCGCCAGCGCTCCGAGGCCGGCCATCACCTCCGGGGCGAGGCGTCCGCTCGGGACCGGCTCGGCTGACGGCGGGAGCGCCACGACGTCATCCATGGACACGCAAGACCATACTCCGGTGCGGGTGCTCGTCGCCGACGATCACCGCCTGATGCGCGAGGGCACGGCCGCGCTGCTCGAGCGCGACCCGGCCGTCGAGGTGGTCGGGCTCGCCTCCGACGGCGCGGAGGCGCTCGCGCTGGCCGAGGCGCTGCAGCCCGACGTGCTGCTGCTCGACCTGTGGATGCCCGAGCTCAGCGGCATCGAGGTCTGCGCCGACGTCCGCGCCCGCTTCGACGACGTGCGGGTGCTCATCCTCACCGTCTCCGAGCAGGAGCCCGACCTGCTGGCTGCGCTGCGTGTCGGCGCCGCCGGCTACCTGCTCAAGGACATGCCGCCCTCCGAGCTCGTGACCGCCGTGCTCGAGACGGGCTCGGGAGAGCCGCGCATCCCCGCCTCGATGGCGGGCCGGGTGCTCAACGCGGTCGACGCGGGCAGCATGGGGGCGATCGAGGACCTCTCGCCGCGCGAGCACGAGGTCCTCGAGCTGATGGCCGAAGGGCTGCGCAACCGCGAGATCGCCGAGCGGCTCTACCTCAGCGAGGCGACCGTCAAGACCCACGTCCGCCACCTGCTGGAGAAGCTGCGGCTGCGCAACCGCGCCGAGGCCGCCGCCTTCGCGACGCGCGTGGCGCGCCGGCACCGCGAGCGGACCTAGACGCACGCCGGCCGGGGTCGCGCCGCCTTCAGGCCGCTGACGAGCCGGCGCCGCAGCTCGGCCGTCGACAGGCCGAGGAACGCCGCAGCGCCGGCCTCGTCGAGCCCGGAGTACTTCGTCACCGCGACGGCCTCGGCGTCCGCGAGCGCCATCGCCGCGAACGGCGCCGCCGGCGCGGCCCGCAGCGCGAGCTGCAAGGCCGTCGCCACGAGCCGCCTGACGTCCGCGTGGGCCGGGCCGGCGAAGACCCGCACCGTCGCCTCGCCCGCGAGATCGGCGTTCGCGGCGACGGTGAGCGCGGCGCCGTAGACGCGCGCGAGTGCCGCGTCGGTGGGCTGACTCTCGTCGACCATTCGGCGCGCCGCCTACCAGTCCCGGACCGGGTAGGTCTCGTTGGTCAGCCAGTCGCCGAGCAGGTTCTGCTCGAAGCGGCTGCCGAGGTCCTCGCTGACCCCGCCGGGCAGCGAGTCCACCGACCGCCAGCGATCCGCGGTGGCCTGGGCCACGAAGCGGCGATTCGGCACGAGCGAGACGGTGAACTCCGCCGGCGTGTCGGCCCTCAGCGGATGGCCGGCCACGTCCGGGACGTGGGACCCGCCGTCGACCGGGAGACCAGGCAGTCCGGGTAGCGGCGAGGTGCGCCGGTTGCCCTGCGAGGGGATCGTGTACGGCGCGCCCAGCGGCGAGCTGAACGTGATCCGGTGCAACTTGCCCCACCGGTAGTCGCTCTGCCGGGCCGAGCCGCCGAACACCGGCGCGAAGTCGTCGCCGGCGGCGAGGTCGAGCGCGTCAGCGAGGCTCTTGAGCACGAGGAAGTCCCGGCGGTCCGCAGCGTCGGCGATGCCCGGCACGGCGAAGAAGTCGATGCCGGACCGGCCCACGCCCTTGCGGGCGTCGAAATCCACCAGCAGCTGCTTCAGCGCCTGCGGCGTCTGGGCATCCCCGGGGACCGGCAGCTGCGGCGAGATCTGCTGCACGTGCTTGTCGAGCACGTTGACGGCGAACCGGCCGCGCCACAGGACGTAGATCGTGGCCGCCACGCTGTGGTCGACCTCCTGAGCCGACGGAGTGCCGAGCCGGCCGTCGCGGTCGGCGGCGTCATACCCCTCGCGGATGCCGGTCGGGTGGGTCTGGTTCCAGCGGCCGAGCCGGCCGACCGCCTCGACGATGCGGGGGTCCTTCGCCAGCGCTGCCAGCTCCGGCGTGGAGCTGTTCCGGCTGCGGGCCAGTGCCGCCGTGACGATCGGTGTGAAGAACTGACCGTCGATGGTGGTCGTGTCCGCCTGCATGCTCGCGACGTCGGCCGCCGTGATTCGACCCTTGCGGACAGCCGCCCGCACCATGTCGGTCACGCGGCCGGCCCGGAACCCGTTGTGGGCGAAGCCGAGGTAGGAGATGCCACCTCCAGGGCGGACCTGATTGAGGACGTCGTTGTCGAAGGAGCTCCCGGTCGGATCGTTGTTCGACGACACGACGAACCCGGCCCGCGGGTTGACCGTCTGCGGCATCTCGCGGAACGGCACGATCTCGTACGGCACCGACTGGTGAGGTTGCCGGTTCTCGACCCGGAGCCACTCGTTCCCGCCGGTTCCGTCGCGCAGCAGGTACGGAGGGTTGCCGTCGACCTTCCCGGCCTGCAGGTCCTCGCGGATCGGCACCTCCGCGTTGGTGAAGTAAGCGATGCTCCCCTTGCGGTCGGCGTAGAGGAAGTTCTGCGTGCCGACGTCGAAGTAGTGGAGCGCTTCGCGGAAGTCGTTGACGTCGCGAGCGACGTTGAACCGCCGGAAGGCGTCGAGCTCGGTGGTCGGCGAGAAGCCCGTGTACTGCACCGACAGCGCCCTGCCCGCCGCCCGGTCGACCGTGAGGAGCGGCCCGTGATTGCGGCGCGGGACGATGAGCGTCTGCGCGGGGATCGCGCCCCCCGCAGGCACGACGTCGAGCGCGTCCTGCCGCCCTGGCGTGCGCGGGTTGACCCGGAAGGTCTCGTCGAGGGCCACGACCGGCTCGAGCCGGCCCTTGTACATCGTGGACAGCCCGCTCGGAGACGCTGGATCGGATCGGACCTGCTCGACGTACGTGTCGGTCACGTCCGTGAAGTGCGTCGTCGCGCCGAACGCGATGTCCCGGTTCTGGCCGAGGATGATGTACGGCGAGCCCGCGATGCTGTCGCCTAGGGCGTCGAAGCCGCCACCCTCGAGCTCGATCGGGGAGAACAACGCCGGGCTGTCCGCGCCGAGGTGCGGGTCGCTGGCCAGGATCGGCCGCCCGTTCGCGGTGTGCTCCCCGCCGATCACCCATGAGTTCGACCCGCGATCGGCGTCGCGGTTGAGTGCCTCGACGATCGCCGGTGCCCGCTTGGCCCGCTTCAGGTAGCGCGCCGCCATCCGGGCGACCGGCGCCGACACGCCCGACTTGTCGGTGCGCGCCGGCGACGTGCCCGTTCGGGGCGTGATCGGCCGCCGCGTGGCGTCGATCACCGGCGAGGCCTGGTTGAACGGCGCGAACGGGGAGATATCGCCGAGCACCGCGGCTCGACCGTCGAGCCCGGCCGCGTCGTAGGCCTGCACAGCCGTCGTGCGGTCGATGTCGAGGTCGAAGGACAGGCCGAACGCGACGAGCTTGAGGGCCAGCACGCTGTCCACCACGCTCCACGGCTCGGCCTTCGTGACCTGCACGCTCGCGTACTGCCCCGGCAGCTCGTTCCGGGCGATCCATGCGTTGACGCCGTCGGCGTACGCGCGCAGATCGTCCCGGGTCTTCGGCGACAGCACGGCCATCGTGCGCTCCGCGGAGCGCCGCAGGCCGAGTGTCCGCATCTGGACATCGCTGGGCAGCGCGCTGCGACCCACGAGCTCGGCGAGCGTGCCTGACGCTCGCCGCCGGGTCACGTCCATCTGGAACAACCGGTCCTCGGCGTGCTGCCAGCCCTGTAGGAAGAACAGGTCGTGGCCGTTCGCCGCCTTGATATGGGGCACGCCGTCGGCGTCGCGGACCACCGAGGCGGCGGCGCGGAGGCCGGGAATCTTCACCTGATCGTCGGCGCGTGCGGGTGCGGGGCTCGCCGAGAGCGCGGCGACCGCTCCAGCGACGAGGAGGACGCGAGTTCTGCGCATGTGCAACTCCTGAACTGGGGGGAGCTCGAAGCTACGCGGGCTCGCGCGCCCTGCCATCGACCGAAGGGATGAATCTGCCCCGCCGACGCCCTCGTCTGTCCGCTCTGAAAAGCTGCACGGCATGAACACGCGCCTGATGGAGCGCTGGATCGAGTCCGGCTCCGAGATCACCCGCCTCTCGATCGAGGGGACCACCACGTACTGGACCGGGGCCGCGGCCCGCGGCGCCACGCCGTGGGACGTGTTCGACGACGTCCGCCGCTGGTGGATCGAGGCGAGCCGTCGCGAGCGCCCCCGGTGGTACTCGCCGAACGACGTCGCGCTCGAATGCCCCGTCGCCCGCCTGCGCGACTTCTCGCAGGGCTCGAAGGCCGACGTGGTGCCGACGCTCGTGCTCCCGCCGCAGGCGGGTCACGACTCCTGCATCGTCGACTTCTCGCCGGAGCAGAGCCAGATGAAGGTCATCCGCGCCGCCGGGCTCGAGCGCGCGTTCTCGCTCGAGTGGATCGGCGCGACCGCGGAGACCCGCGAGGCGGGGATCGAGGACTACCTGAGCTTCATCGAGCGCTCGATCGAGCACATCGGCGGCCCCGTCAACCTGATCGGCGACTGCCAGGGCGGCTGGCTGGCCACGATCTATGCGGCGCTGCATCCCGAGCACGTCAACACGCTGACGCTCGCGGGCGCGCCGATCGACTTCCACGCCGGCGACCCCGTGATCGGCGACTGGGTCGACGCGCTCGGCAGCGACGACCTCGCGTTCTACCGCTGGGTCGTCGAGCAGGGCGGCGGCGTGTTCAAGGGCGACCACATGCTCAACGGCTTCATCATGATCAGGCCGGAGAACGAGGTCGCCAAGCAGGTGCAGCTGATGACGCACCTGCACGACGCCGAGCACCTCGAGCGCCACCACCACTTCGAGACGTGGTTCAAGCACGTGCAGGACATCCCGGGCGCCTTCTACCTCTGGATCGTCGAGCACCTGTTCATGGAGAACCGCCTCGTCGACGGCACGCTGGAGATCGGCGGCGAGCGCGTCGACCTCGCGCGGATCGACTGCCCGCTGTTCCTGCTCGGCGGCGCGCGCGACCACATCACGCCGCCCAACCAGGTGTTCGCCGCGGCCGACCACGTCAGCACCCCGGCCACGGACATCGAGAAGCACGTCAACTCCGGCGGGCACCTCGGCCTGTTCATGGGCTCGGAGGCGCTGCGCGAGCACTGGCCGCCGATCATGGCCGCCGTCTTCGCGCGTTCGCGCCCGAACGCCGACACCGCCGCCGCGAAGTCGAACGCGCGCAGCCAGACGAGGCGCAAGCGCCCGGCCATCCCCGCCCCGTAGGCTTCGTCAACGGGTTTCAGCAGCCGCTGGGCCCGGTACACGAGGAGCGAGGGATGAGCGAGACACCGGACCCGACCGAGGACGTCCGGCGACTCTACGAGGACGCCGAGAAGCGCACGGCGGCCGCGATGGAGGAGCTGGTGAAGCGCGACGCGTTCGGCGAGCTGCTGGCGCGCGCGACGGAGAACATCCTCGCGGTGACGCGGATGGGCAACGACGTCGCCGACCTCGTCGTGCGCAACCTGCGGCTGGCCGGGCGACGTGACGTGACGTCGCTCGCGCGCCAGCTGGCGCGCACCGAGGACAAGCTCGAGCAGGTGCTGCAGGAGGTCGAGCGGCTGCAGGAGCAGCTGGCCGAAACCGAGCGCTCGAGTGGATCCAACGGCACGACCCGCCGGCGCACCGCCAAGCCGTCGGCGAGCAAATGAATCCCGTCGAGCAACTGGTCCGCGCGCCGGTTGCCGCGGTCGAGTTCGCCAACCTCCTGCTGACCCGTGACGACGCCGCGATCGGGGTCACCCCGAAGGACGTCGTGTGGACGCACCGCAAGACCACGCTGTACCGCTACCGCTCCACCCGCCGCACCCATGCGCTGCCGGTCCTGCTCGTGTTCGCGCTGATCAACCGGCCCGACATCTTCGACCTGCGCCCCGGCAATTCGTTCGTCGAGTACCTGCTCGAGGAGGGCTACGACGTCTTTCTCCTCGACTGGGGCGTGCCCGGCGACGAGGACGCCGACATGGGCATCGACAACTACGTCTGCGACGAGCTGCCGTGGGGGATGCGCGAGACCCTGCGCGCGTCCGGCCAGGACGAGCTGAGCCTGCTCGGCTGGTGCATCGGCGGGTCGGTCGTCGCCATGCATGCCTCGCTCGAGCCCGACAGCGCGGCGCGCAACCTGGTGCTGCTGACGACGCCGGTCGACACGACGGGCGGGCTGTACACCAACTGGGTGGGGCGCGACTCGTTCGACCCGGAGTTCGTCACCGAGGTGCTGCCGTCCGTGCCCGGGGCCGGCATCGACTGGGCCAACAAGATGATGAAGCCGGTCACGAACTTCTGGACGACCTACCGCACGCTGTGGCAGAACGTCCTCAAGGGCGAGGCGAACCGCGAGGCCTACCAGTCGATGGCGAAGTGGGTGGCGGACAACCCGCCGTTCCCCGGCCGCGCCTACCGCCAGTGGATCACCTGGATGTACAAAGAGAACCGCCTGGTCAAGGGCACGCTGCGGCTTCGCGGGCGGCGCGTGGACCTGCGCAACATCGACCAGAACGCGCTCGTCATCACCGCCGGCGCCGATCACATCGCCCCGCGCCCGGGCACGCTGCCGCTGCTCGACTTGGTCAGCAGCGAGGACGTGACGCATCTCGACCGCCCGGGTGGCCACATCGGCTTGATGGCCGGCTCGAAGGCACGCAAGGAGATCTGGCCGGACATCGCCGAGTGGCTCGAAAGCCGCTCCGCGGCATGAGGCCCTTCGTCATCAACGGCCACGGCCGGCTGGTCTTCCCGTCCAACTTCAGCGCGGACCTGGACTTCTCGGTCCTCGAGACCCTGGAGCAGCTGGAAGCGGTGGTGAAGCGCGACTTCGAGGCGAAGGCGCCGACCGGCACCGAGATCCTCGAGCGGGTCGAGTCGGGCGAGTACGACTCCCGCGCCCCGCTGCTGCGCGACCTCGCGATGAACCTCGTGTGGGGCAACCGCTACGCGATGACGATGTACGAGAAGCGCCCGACCCGCTGGCGCGACCTCCCGCGCCATCGGGACGACGTCTTCCTGCCGCTGCTGACGCCGTGGGAGCAGGGCGACCGCAAGGTGGCGGCCGTCGAGGAGGCGTGGGCGAAGCTCCCCGCGACCTGGGACGCGGAGGCCGAGGACGGCATCTTCAGCAGCCTGTTCGGCATCTTCCGGCACAAGCGCCACCACGCGACCGAGCTCCCGCCCCTGAAGCCGACCGTGGCGGAGATCACGAGCGACCCGGCGAACCTCACCTTCTGCATTCCGGACCATGACCCGGACTACCCGACCCACAGCTACCAGGAGATCCTGGACTGCAGCGAGTCGGTCGCGGAGCTCGAGCCGCTCCACCGCCTGGCGATGGTGCTCCACAACCAGTACCCGTGGGACCTGGCGCAGTCGCGGCTCGAGGCGGTCGGGGAGATCGGCGACGACGACTTCGTCGTCGCGTTCGTGCCGCGCAGCCACGACGTGCTCGAGTTCATCCGGCGCGTGAAGGCCGAGCGCCCCGCCCGGCCGCGGCCGGCGCCGCCCGACGAGGCGCGCAAGCCGGTCACGCCGCTCCGCCCCACGGTCGTCCGCGAGCAGTTCGAGCACATGCCCCGCCTCGAGTCGCTGGCGGTCGTCAAGGGCGAGCACGTCTGCACGAACGAGGACATCATCCGCAACGCGGCCTACAGCTGGTCGGCGATGACCGCCGACGACATCGAGGAGAAGACGGGGATCCGCGAGCGGCGCTACACGGAGCGCCGCCTCGAGCACATCTCCCTGCAGGCGGCCCACGCGGCGCTCGAGGGCGCCGGGCGCCGGCCCGAGGAGATCGGCGCGGTGATCTTCTGCACCTGCACGAGCACCACGCTGATCCCGTCCGTCGCGACCTGGCTGTCCGGGCAGCTCGGGATCTTCCAGACGCACGGCTCGTTCGACGTCATCGCCGCGTGCGCGGGCTTCCCCTACGGCCTGGCCGACGCGGTGCGGATCCTCCAGGAGGTCGAGCGGCCGGTGCTCGTCGTCTGCGCCGAGAAGTTCTCGGACAAGATCGGCAGCGTCCGCCCCTCGCGGATGATCTTCGGTGACGGGGCGTCCGCGCTCGTCGTCGGGCCCGCCGAGGACGGCGCGCCGCCCGACATCGAGGTCGTGCAGGCCTACGCGAGCGGCCCGGTCAGCCAGGTGAACTCGATCATCTGGCCCAACCCCGAGTTCGACAACAACCTCACCGTCTACGGCCCGGAGGTGAAGGCGCTCGTCGAGCGCTACCTCGAGCAGATGATGGGCGAGCTGCGCGAGCTCGACGGACCCGACGGCGGCTCGCTGCTCGACGCCATCGAGATGGTCGTCCCCCACCAGGCCAACAAGTCGATGGTCGCCAAGTCGGCGATCGCGGCCGGTCTCGACGGCGACGACCTCTACTTCGACGTCGAGACGGTCGGGAACGTCTCCGCCGCCAGCATCCCGATCGCGATCCACGACGCCGTCCAAGAGGGCGCGATCGACCGCCCGATGCGCGTGTTCACGCCGGCCTTCGGGGCCGGCGCGGTGGGCGGCTACACGGTTATCCGGGTCGACCCGGCCATCGTCGTCGCCGAAGGGGACGAGCAGGCGGAGCTGCTGACGGCGCCGCCGAGCAACGGCGCGGGATCACTGGAGGACGTCCGCGCCGCCTTCGGAGGCTGAGACCGTGTATTGATCCGGGCACGACCGGGGAGGTTGAGCATGGCCTCGACGGAGGCGAACGGGAGGGCGACGACCGACATCGACGCCGAGGAGACGCGCGACTGGCTCGAGTCACTGGACTCGGTCCTGCGCAACGACGGCGCAGACCGCGCCCGCTTCCTGCTGGAGCGGCTGGTCGCGCAGGCCGGCCGCGTCGGCGCGTCGCCGCCGCTCGGCGGCACGACCCCGTACATCAACACGATCCCGGTCGACCAGGAGCCGCCCTATCCGGGCGACGAGGCGATCGAGCGGCGCATCCGCACGCTGATCCGCTGGAACGCGATGGCGACGGTGCTGGAGGCCAACAAGGAGTCCTCCGAGCTCGGCGGGCACATCGCGAGCTACCAGTCGGCGGCGACGCTCTACGAGGTCGGCTTCAACCACTTCTGGCACGCGCCGTCGGAGGACCACGGCGGCGACCTCGTGTTCATGCAGGGCCACTGCGCCCCCGGCTTCTACGCGCGCGCGTTCCTCGAGGGCCGCATCAGCGAGGACCAGCTGCGCCGCTTCCGGCAGGAGATCGGCGAGAACGGCGGCTTCGACGGCGACGGCATCTCGTCCTATCCGCACCCGTGGCTGATGCCCGACTTCTGGCAGTTCCCGACCGTCTCGATGGGGCTCGGCCCGATCATGGCGATCTACCAGGCGCGCTTCATGAAGTACCTCCACGGCCGCGAGATCGCCGACACCGCAGGGCCGCAAGGTGTGGGGCTTCCTCGGCGACGGCGAGATGCGACGAGCCGGAGTCGCTGGGCGCGATCTCGATGGCGGGCCGCGAGAAGCTCGACAACCTGATCTTCGTCGTCAACTGCAACCTGCAGCGGCTCGACGGGCCGGTGCGCGGCAACGGCAAGATCATCCAGGAGCTCGAGACCGTGTTCCGCGGCGCGGGCTGGAACGTGATCAAGGTCGTGTGGGGCTCGCGCTGGGACGAGCTGCTCGCGCGCGACACCGAGGGGCGGCTGCTCGCGCGCATGGAGGAGGCCGTCGACGGCGAGTACCAGACCTTCAAGGCGCGCGACGGCGCCTACGTGCGCGAGCAGTTCTTCGGCAAGGACCCGAAGCTGCTCGAGATGGTCGCGGACATGTCCGACGACGAGATCTGGGCGCTCAACCGCGGCGGCCACGACCCGCGCAAGATCCACGCCGCCTACGCGGCCGCGGCCGCCCACACCGGGCCAGCCGACGGTGATCCTCGCCAAGACGATCAAGGGCTACGGGATGGGCGAGGCCGGCGAGGGCCAGAACATCACCCACCAGCAGAAGAAGATGACCGAGAACGCGCTGCTCGCGTTCCGCGATCGCTTCGAGCTCGACCTCTCCGACGAGGAGGTCCACGCCGGCGGCTTCCACCGCCCGCCCGCGGACTCCGCGGAGATGACCTACCTGCGCGAGCGGCTCGACGCGCTCGGCGGCGGGCTGCCGGTCCGGCGCGCGAAGTCCGAGCCGCTGGCGGTGCCCGAGCTGTCGGCCTTCGGCGCGCAGCTGCAGGGCAGCGGCGAGCGCGAGAACTCCACGACGATGGCGTTCGTGCGCATCCTCAACACGCTGCTGCGCGACAAGCAGATCGGCCGCCACGTCGTCCCGATCGTGCCCGACGAGTCGCGCACGTTCGGCATGGAGGGCATGTTCCGGCAGTTCGGGATCTTCAGCCAGCTGGGCCAGCTCTACCAGCCCGAGGACTCCGACCAGCTGATGTTCTACAAGGAGGACAAGAAGGGCCAGATCCTCCAGGAGGGCATCAACGAGCCGGGCGCGTTCTCCGGCTGGATCGCCGCGGCCACGTCGTACTCCAACCACGACGTCCCGATGATCCCGTTCTACATCTACTACTCGATGTTCGGGTTCCAGCGGGTCGGGGACCTCGCGTGGGCCGCCGGCGACTCGCGTGCGCGCGGGTTCCTCCTCGGAGGGACCGCGGGGCGCACGACGCTCAACGGCGAGGGCCTCCAGCACGAGGACGGCCACTCGCACCTGCTCGCCTCGACGATCCCGAACTGCGTCTCCTACGACCCGACCTACGCCCACGAGGTCGCGGTGATCATCCAGGACGGCCTGCGACGGATGCTCGGCGACCAGGAGGACGTCTTCTACTACCTCACGCTGATGAACGAGAACTACCCCCACCCCGCGATGCCGGAGGGCGCCGAGGAGGGGATCGTGCGCGGGATGTACCTGCTGCGCGAGAGCACCGTCGAGGGCAAGCCACGCGTCCAGCTGCTCGGGTCGGGCACGATCCTGCGCGAGGTGCTCGCGGCCGCGGAGCTGCTCGAGTCCGACCACGGCGTCGCCGCCGACGTCTGGAGCGTCACGAGCTTCACCGAGCTCGCGCGCGACGGCATCGAGACCGAGCGCTGGAACCGGCTGCACCCGACCGAGGACGCGCGGCGCTCCTACGTCGCGACGCAGTTCGACGGTCGCAGCGGGCCGGCCATCGCCTCGACCGACTACATGCGCACCTTCGCGGAGCAGATCCGGCCCTACCTGCCGGGCGCGTACACCGTGCTCGGGACCGACGGCTTCGGCCGCAGCGACTACCGCGTCAAGCTGCGCCAGTTCTTCGAGGTCGACCGCCACTACGTCACGGTGGCGGCGCTGAAGGCGCTCGCTGACGGCGGCGAGCTCGAGCCGGCCGCGGTGCAGAAGGCGATCGAGACGTACGGCATCGACCCCGACCGGCCCGCGCCGCTCCGGGTCTGAGGAAGAGGAGCCCATGAGCACGGCGACCGCCGCATCCGACGTCCTGGTCCCCGACATCGGTGACTTCACCGACGTCCCGATCATCGAGATCCTCGTCTCCCCCGGCGACACGGTGGCGGCGGAGGACCCGCTCGTCACGCTCGAGTCCGACAAGGCGACGATGGACGTGCCCTCGCCGATGGAAGGCGTGGTGCAGGAGGTCAAGGTGAGCGTCGGGGACAGCGTCTCCGAGGGCACGCTGCTGCTCACGCTCGCCGCGCCCGACGCGGCCGAGGAGGAGCAGGCGAAGGAGTCGCTGGCCGAGCCCGCGGCGGAAGAGCCGGCGCCGGCCGAGGAGTCCTCCGACGAACCGCCCGCCGCGCCGGCCGTCGCTCCGGAAGCCGAAGCCGCAGCTCCCGCCTACGCCAGCCCCGGCACGCGCCGGCTCGCCCGCGAGCTCGGCGTCGACCTCGCGCAGGTCACCGGCTCGGGGCGCAAGGGCCGGATCACCGGCGACGACGTGCGCGCGGCGAAGGAGGGCCCGCCCGCCCAGCAGGCCGCGCCGTCCGGCGGCGACAGCGGGCTCGAGCTGCTGCCGTGGCCGTCGATCGACTTCTCCAAGTACGGCGAGGTCGAGGTCGTCCCGCTGTCGCGGATCCGGAAGATCTCGGGCGCGAACCTCGCGCGCAACTGGGTGCGCATCCCGCACGTCACCCACAACGACGAGGCCGACATCACCGACCTCGAGGCGCTCCGGAAGACGCTGAACGAGGAGTACAAGAAGCAGGAGGTGCGGGTGACGATGCTCGCCTTCCTGATCAAGGCGTGCGTCGCCGGGCTCAAGGAGTTCCCGGACTTCAACGCCTCGCTCGACGGCGACAACCTGATCGTCAAGCGCTACTACAACGTCGGGTTCGCGGCCGACACGCCGAACGGGCTCGTGGTGCCGGTGGTCAAGGACGCGGACTCCAAGGGCGTCATCGAGATCGCCAACGAGATGGGCGAGCTGTCCAAGGCGGCGCGCGCGGGCAAGCTCAAGCCGGGCGACATGGCGGGCGGCAACTTCACGATCTCGAGCCTCGGCGGGATCGGCGGCACCAGCTTCACCCCGATCGTCAACGCGCCCGAGGTCGCGATCCTCGGGGTCGTGCGCTCGGCGATGAAACCGGTGTGGGACGGCTCGGAGTTCGTGCCGCGGCTGATGCTGCCGCTGTCGCTCTCCTACGACCACCGCGTGATCGACGGGGCGGCTGCGGCGCGGTTCGTGAAGTACCTGGTGACGATCCTGGAGGACATGCGGAGGGTGCTGCTGTGATCGAGGTCAAGGTCCCCGACATCGGTGACTTCACCGACGTTCCCGTCATCGAGATCCTCGTCGCCCCGGGCGATGAGGTCGCGCCCGAGGACGCGCTGATCACGCTCGAGTCCGACAAGGCCACGATGGACGTGCCCTCGCCGGCCGCCGGCGTCGTCAAGGAGCTGAAGGTGGAGGTCGGCGACACGCTCTCGATGGGCAGCCTGATCCTGCTGCTCGAAGGCGCGGAGGCGGAGGGAGGCGCGTCGGACGACGGCAAGGCGCCCGCCGCCGAGGCTGCCGAGCCGCCCGCAGAGGCTCCGGCGCCCGACGCCGACGTCCAGGCCGACGTGGTCGTGCTCGGCGCCGGGCCCGGCGGCTACACGGCCGCGTTCCGCGCCGCCGACCTCGGGCTCAAGACCGTGCTGGTCGAGCGCCACGAGCGGCTCGGCGGCGTCTGCCTCAACGTCGGCTGCATCCCCTCGAAGTCGCTGCTGCACATCGCCCGCGTCCTGAGCGACGTGGAGGAGTCCGCGGCCTACGGCATCTCCTTCGGCGAGCCCGAGATCGACGTCGACAAGCTGCGCGAGTGGAAGGACTCGGTCGTCGGCAAGCTCACCGGCGGGCTCACCGGGCTGGCCAAGCAGCGCAAGGTCGACGTCGTGCGCGGGACCGGCACCTTCAGCTCGCCCAACCTGCTCTCCGTCGAGGGCGAGGAGGGCACGACGACGATCGGCTTCAAGCACTGCATCATCGCCGCGGGCTCGAGCCCGACGGTGCTCCCCGGGATGCCCGAGGACGACCCGCGGCTGATGGACTCGACGGGCGCGCTCGAGCTCGTCGACGTCCCGGAGCGACTGCTCGTGATCGGCGGCGGGATCATCGGCCTGGAGATGGCGACGGTCTACGACGCGCTCGGCTCCAAGGTCACCGTCGTCGAGCTGCTCGACTCCCTCATCGCGGGTTGCGACACGGACCTCGTGAAGCCGCTGCAGAAGCGGATCGAGAAGCGCTACGAGGCGATCCGGCTGGGCACGAAGGTCGACGGCGTCGAGGCGCGCGACGACGGGTTGCACGTCAGCTTCGAGGGCGCCGAGGCGGAGACCTTCGATCGCATCCTGCTCGCGGTCGGCCGGCGCCCGAACGGTGGCAAGCTCGGCGCGGACGCGGCGGGCGTCAACGTCGACGACGGCGGCTTCATCCGCGTCGACCGCCAGATGCGCACGAACGTGCCGCACATCTTCGCCATCGGCGACATCGTCGGCGAGCCGATGCTCGCGCACAAGGCGACGCACGAGGGCAAGGTCGCCGCCGAGGTGATCGCCGGCCACGACGTCGCCTTCGACGCGCGCGCGATCCCGAACGTCGCCTACACCGACCCCGAGGTCGCGTGGATGGGGCTGACCGAGATCGAGGCCAAGGAGCAGGGCGTCCCGTACGAGAAGGGGACGTTCCCGTGGGCGGCGTCCGGGCGGGCGCTCTCACTCGGCCGCTCGGAAGGCTCGACGAAGCTGCTGATCGATCCCGAGACGCGGCGCGTGCTCGGCGCCGGGATGGTCGGCGTCAACGCCGGCGAGCTGATCGCCGAGACGGTGCACGCGCTCGAGATGGGCGCCGACGCCGAGGACCTCGGCCTGACGATCCACCCGCACCCCACGCTGTCCGAGACCGTCGGCTTCGCCGCGGAGGCCGCCGAGGGCACGATCACCGACCTCTACATGCCGAAACGGCCGTCAAAGGCCGCCGCCACCGCAACCTGAAAGAGGACCACCATGGAGAGCTCCACCTCCTCCTCGAGCCAGATCCTCGACATCCCGCGCTTCGACGAACGCGTCGCGCTGGTGACCGGAGGCAGCCGCGGCATCGGACGCGCGATCAGCCTCGGGTTCGCGATGCAGGGCGCGACGGTGGCCACGGGCTACTCGAGCAACAAGGACGCCGCCGAGGCGTTCCGCGAGGAGCTGTCCGGGCACGGCTCCGAGGCCAGCGTCCACCAGGGCAACGTCGGCTCCGCCGAGGACTGCCGGCGGGTGATCGACGAGGTCATCGAGCAGCACGGGCGGCTCGACATCCTCATCAACAACGCGGGCATCACGATCGACAAGACGGCGCTCAAGCTCACCGACGAGGACTGGTACAAGGTGCTCGCGGTGAACCTCTCGGGGGCGTTCTTCATGTCCCAGGCGGCGCTGCGCCACATGGGCGACCGCGGGACCGGGAGGATCGTGAACATCTCGTCGGTGATCGGCTCGACGGGGAACATCGGGCAGGCGAACTACGCGGCCTCGAAGTCGGGGCTGTTCGGGCTCACCTACACGCTGGCCAAGGAGGCCGCGTACATGCTCAAGCGAGCGGACAAGCTCGGGGACCCGATCGGCCTGACGGTCAACACGGTGACGCCCGGCTTCATCGCGACCGAGATGCTGGACTCGGTGCCGGACAAGGTGCTGGACCGGATCAAGGACTCGATCCCGCTCGGCCGCCTCGGCGAGCCCGAGGAGGTCGCGCGCGTCGTCCGGTTCCTCTCCTCCGACAACGCCGGCTACATCACGGGCCAGGTCTGGGGGGTCAACGGCGGGCTCGACATGTGAGCCCGAGCACCGCCTAGCGGGTCAGCAGCAGCTGGTTCCCGCCCGCCGCGATCAGCAGCCAGCTCGCGGCCGCCGAGGTCGACCAGGTGCGGTACTCGCCGTACATCTGGCTGACCACGTCGCGATCGGCGCCCACGGGGCCCGTCTTCGAGCCCGCCACCGTCGCGGCGATGCTCGACACCGCCGCGTCCGCCGTCGGGCTGTTGATCCCGACCCGGTCGAGTGCCAGCGCGGCCTCGACCGTGCCCTCGCTCCAGATCACCTCCGGCGTGCCCGTGCCCACGAACGGCCTGAAGCCGCTGATCGCGGCCGTGCCGCCGGAGACCTTGCGCGAGCCGAGCGGGAACTGCAACTGGATCGTGTTGGCGACCGCGGTCGCGCGGGAGTCGCCGCGCAGCTTGAGGAACATGGCGCCGAGCGCCTGCACGTCGAGCGGGATCTGCGCGTCGTCGAGCCCTTGCTTGAAGTGGGCCAGCGACGCGCTGTCGACGACGAACAGCTTGGAGACGATCGCGTTCCCCAGCGTGGTGTGGATGGTCGTCAGCTGCGAGCGCGTGTAGCCGCCGAGCGTCTCCTTGCTCGACATCTGATCGGCGATGTCGCGGAGGAACCCGACCGCGAGCAGGTTGTGCTGGGTCGAGACCCACGTGACGTCGGGGCCGCCGCGGATCAGCCCATCGGACCGGCGCAGCCCTCCCAGCAGGTACTTGATCGTGCCGCCGATGAGCTCGTCGTAGCGCTCGCTGTCGTACTTGCGGCGGTAGGCGGCGGCGGCGAGCCCCACCCAGGCCAGGGCGCCCGAGCGGTAGTACGGGGCCGCGTCACCCGTCTGCGTGTCGAACGCGAACTCCAGTGAGCCGTCGGTGCGCTGCAGGGCCTGCAGCTGGTCGAGCAGCTGCTCGGCGCCCGACTTCAGCCCGACGGAGATGAACCCGAAGGTGGCGAGCGCGTTGTCGTAGGTCCAGGAGTAGTTCGCGAGCCGGGTGTAGGCGCTGTCGCTCGTCGGGATCTCGAACGAGCGGACGAGCCACAGCTTGCCGCTGCCCGCCGAGGACAGGGCGGGTGTCGACTTCAAGCGGCTCGAGCGCTTCGAGCCCTTCTTCCGCGGCGCCGGCCCGACCTGCTTGGCCAGCCAGCGCGCGAGCCGGTCCTTCGGCGGCTTCGCCTTTTTCGACCGCGGCCACGCCGCCCGCACCTTGCCGCCGCGGCGGGGCTTCTTCTTCTTTTTCGCCTGCTCGGCCGCGACCGGCTCGACGGTGGTTTCCGCAGCGTGGACGGGCGTCGCAAGGGCAAGGGTGATCGCCGACACGACCGTGCCGATCAGGATGAGAATCCGCCGCATCCCGAAGGTAATGCCCGGATGGGGGAGAAAACTCACCCAGGGGGCCCGTCGTGGATGCGAGTCGTCGCCCCGTCAGGTAAAACCTGCGGTGACGCCATGCGCCAGGACGGAAAGCGTCGAGTGGGCGACGCGGAGCGGTATCAAGCGGTGACGGCGGCCAGGGAACGGTTCCTCGCCGGCGACGACCGTGTGCGCGGCGTCCGGCCCGAGGTGGCCACATCGTGGTATCGCTGCCGCGAGCAGTACCACGTCGACCCGACCCTGACCGTGGCTCCGCCGGCGTCCGCGCAGGATGACTCGTCGCCCGAGCACACGCTCGAGCACGAGGTCGTCTTCGCGCAGCTCGGCGGCGCCGCGGCGTCGATCGCGAGCGAGGTCGAGAGCCTCGGCGGCGTCATCGCGGTCACCGACGGCGCCGGCCGGATCCTGACCATCCAGGGAGACAGGCAGACGCTCAGCCGGGCGCGCGACAGCAACATGGCGCCGTGGTCGTGCTGGTCGGAATGGGCGACCGGCACGAACGGGATGGGCACGGCGCTCGAGGCGCCCGGACCGGTGCTGATCAGCGGGCCCGAGCACTGGTGCACGGGGTTCGACGAGTGGATCTGTGCCGGCGTCGCGGTTCGAGACCCCGTCACGCAGGATGCCGTTGCGGTGCTCGACGTCTCGGCGTGGCGCGCCCACCTTCCGCCCGAGACCGGCGGCTGGCTCTCCAGGGCAGTCGGGAACGCACGCGCAGGCTTGCGTCAGCGCGCGCGCGACAGCGGCGCCGAGCTGGCGGCGGCGTTCGCCCAGACGCGAGCGAGATCCGGCCAGGCGCTCGCCGCCCTCGACGCGAGCGGCAAGGTCGTCATCGCCGACGACGTTGCCAGCCTGTTCCTCGGGGTCCCCGCGCGGGTGCCGGCGCTGGACCCGACAGTCCGCTGGCAGCCGGGCCTGGACCTCCGGCACATCGCGCGTCACGCCGTCAAGCAGGCTCGTCGCGACCACAGCTGGGTCGGCTCGACGCAGATCGTGACCGAGCTCGGCAGCGAGCCCCGCCGGATCACCCTGCGTCCGGTCTTCCTCGCCGACCAGCCGATCGGGACGCTCGCGCTCTTCGGATCCGAGCTCGGTGACCTGATCGAGCACGAGCGGCCGGAGCCGGCGCAGATGCCCCCGCCGCGCATCGTGGGCGTGAGCGGCGAGCGCATGGTCCTGCTGCGCCCGCCCGAGGTCCGGTTCGCGGAGGCGGACGGCAACGACGTCTGGCTCGCCACCGATGAAGGACGCCTGCAGGCTGCGGTTCGCGGCATCGACAAGCTCGAGCAGGAGCTGACCGGCGGCGAGTTCCTGCGCGTCCACCGGCGCTTCCTCGTCAACCTGTCCTGCGTCCGCGCGATCGACCGCGGGCCGAAGGGCGAGCTGACGCTGATCATGGACCGCGACGCGCGCGAGACGGTGCCCGTGTCCCGCCGCAACGTGGCCGTCGTGCGGCGCGCGCTCGGGATCTGAAGTCAGGCCCGCGCCGGACGCTTCATCGTGCGATAGACGAACTCGTCGCTCTGCGCCGATTCGCGCGCCGCGACGACGGTGTGGTGATGGGGCGAGTACTGGCAGACCGGATCGGTCGCCGCCGCGTCGCCGGTGAGCCGCAGCGCCTGGCAGCGGCAGCCGCCCCCGTCCACCTCCTGCCGGCCCAGCGGGCACGTCCGGCACGGCTCCTGCATCCAGTCCGTCCCGCGGAAGCGCGTGAACGCGTCGGACTCGCTCCAGATCCACTCCAGCGGGTGCTCGCGCAGGTTGGCGAACTGGAGCCCAGGGATCGTCGACGCCGCCTGGCAGGGCATCACGTCGCCGTTGGGCGCCACCACCATCGCCGTCCGGCCCCAGCCGCCCATGCACGGCTTCGGCAGCTCCTCGTAGAAGTCGGGGAGCACCCAGAGGACGTCGACCTTGGGGCCGACGCGCTCGCGGAACCGCTGGACCGCCTCCTCCCCGCGCTGCAGCTGCTCCCACGACGGCATGAGCGCGACCTGGTTCGGGACCGCCCAGCCGTAGTACTGCGTGTTGGCGAGCTCGAGCCGCTGCGCGCCGAGCTCGAGCGTGAGCTCGAGCAGCTCCTCGATGCGATCGAGGTTCTGCCGGTGCAGGACGCAGTTGATCGTCAGCGGGAAGTCGAGCTCCTTCGCGTGACCCGCGGCCGCGATCTTCTTCGCGAACGACCGGTTGCCGGCGATGCGGTCGTTGTCCTCGGGGTCCGGGCTCTGGATCGAGATCTGCACGTGGTCGAGGCCGGCCTCCTTGAGCGCCTGCGCCCGCTCGCGCGTGAAGAGCGTCCCGGCGGTGATCAGCGACGAGTACAGGCCGGCGTCGCGCGCGCCCGCGCAGAGCTCGACGAGATCGCGGCGCAGCATCGGCTCGCCGCCCGTGAGCGCGAGCTGCAGGACGCCGAGCTGGCGCGCCTCCTCGAAGGCGCGGAGCCAGTGCTCGGTCTCGAGCTCCCGGCGGTAGTGCTCGCCGCCGATGTCGAGTGGGTTCGAGCAGTACGGGCAGTGCAGCGGGCACTGGTAGGACAGCTCGGCGATCAGCGTGGACGGCCTAGGCAGCATCGACCACCAGCCCCTTCTGCGCCATCGCGTCGACGAGCTCCACGACGTCCTCGCGGAGGTCCGCGCCGTCGTAGCGCGAGGACAGCGCGCCGACGATGTCGTCGAGCGAGCGCTCGCCGTCGCACAGCCCGAGCACCTCGGCCGCCGTCGCGTTGAGGTGCACGGCACCCTCGGGGATCAGCAGCAGGTGCTCCTCGCGGACGTCGTCGTAGCGGAGCCGCGCGCCGGTGACCAGGCGGGGGCGCGTCATGCGCCCGGCCCCGGCGGCTGCGTGTCGCCGCGCTCGATCGCCTCGAGCTGCGCCCACAGCATCTCGGTCTTGAAGCGCAGCGCCGCGACGGCCGCGTCCTGCTGCTCGCCTGTCCGGCAGTGCTCGACGGTGAGATCGAGCGCGTACTGCGCGTCGCGCGGCGCCTGCACCAGCCGGGTGCGGAAGTACTCGAGCCCCGCCGGGTCGATCCACGGGTAGTGGCGCTCGAGCGCCTCGAGCCGCGTGCGCATGGCCGCCGGCCCGAACAGCTCCGTGAGCGAGGACGCGACCGCCTCGACCCACGGCTTCTGGCGCGCGAAGTTCACGTAGGCGTCGACCGCGTAGCGCACCGCGGGCAGGACGCCGCGCTCCGAGGCCAGCTCGTCGCGCGCGACGCCGAGCGCCTCGCCCAGCCGCAGCCACGACTCGGTGCCGCCCGTCCCCTCGGCCGTGCCGTCGTGGTCGATGATGCGCTGGACCCACTCGCGCCGGACCTCGACCTCGGGGCAGTTCGCCATGATCGCCGCGTCCTTCAGCGGGATGCACTTCTGGTAGTAGAACCGGTTCGCGACCCAGCGCTGCAGCTCCACGCGCGTGAGCTCCCCGGCGTCCATCCGGACGTGGAACGGGTGCAGGTTGTGGTAGCGCGCCCCCTGTGCGCGCAGACGCGCGATGAACTCGTCGCTCACAACTCGGCCTCGAGGCCATCGTAGGCGACTTCGACGCCGGCCCGGACGACCTGCTCCCGCTCGGGCGAGTCCTCCAGCAGGATCGGGTTCGTGTTGTTGATGTGGACGAGCACCTTGCGCGGTCGCTCGAGCCCGGCGAGCGCCTCGAGCGTCCCGCCGGGACCCGCCAGCGGCGTGTGGCCCATGTCCCGCGCGGTGCGGTCGGAGGTGCCCAGTCGCGTGAGGTCGTCGTCGTGCCAGAAGGTTCCGTCGACGAGCACGAGATCGCTCGCGGCGAACCGGGCGATCACGCCGTCGTCGAGGCTCGCGAGGCCCGGGGCGTAGGTGACGACGCCACCGCTCACACGGTCGCGGAAGACGAACCCGCACGCCTCGAGCTCGACGTCCGGGCCGAGGTAGCGAGGCGCGTCGCCGCCGGTCGGAAAGGGCTCGACCTCGAGGCTCGAGCCGTCGAGCGGGTGCGACCGCCCGGGTTCGAGCGTCTCCCATGCGGCGCCGGAGTAGCGCTCCAGCATCGGCAGGACGGGATACCCGACCCGCAGCGCGCGCTCGACCCCGGCGTCGCCGAGGACGCGCAGCGGCGTCGCCGACTCGCGCATCAGGAGCAGGCCCGCGGTGTGGTCGATCTCCGCATCGGTCAGCAGGACGCCGGCGACCGGCGGCGAGCGGACGCCGTCGACGGGCGGCGCGGCGAGCGCCTCGAGCTGCTCACGGAGGTCCGGCGAGGCGTTGACCAGGAACCACGGCCCGTCGGTCCCGCGGATCGCGAGCGACGACTGGGTGCGTGGGACGGCCCGGACGCCCGCGCGCGCGGCATCGCAGACGTCGCAATGGCAGTTCCATTGCGGGAACCCTCCACCGGCGGCCGAACCGAGAACCCGAACGCGCACGTGGCCTCAAGCACAGGCCGAGGCCACGCCGCGGTTCAGATCCCTACCGATGGAACACGTATGACGTGACCTCGGAACACAGCTCGACGATCTCAAACTTGGGCTTTACCCAGGTCATTGGTGCCTCCTATCTGAGTGTGGAACTTTACCGATAGCTTCCGGACGATGAATGTCGACGTGGTCGCGGGCGATCCGCACGCCGTCGGGGCCGATCTGATCGCTGCTGCCGGGGCGCGGGCAGCGGAGCTGGGTGCTCCGGAGCGCGCCGTGGCGGATGCCGATCCGGTGGCGCTCGTGTACGCGGGCGACGCCCGGTTGGCCGTCATCGCGCTCGAGCCCGGTACCGACGGACTGCGAACCGGCGCCGCGCGCGCGGTCCGCGCGTGCCGAGACGGCGGGACGGTCGCGTGGGCGCTCGATGCGTCGCTGCCCGTCCCGGTCGAGGACCAGGTGCGCGCGCTGGCCGAAGGCGCCGTCATCGGCGGCTACGACGGCCGCCGGTGGCGAAGCGGCGCCGCTCCGCGCGGCGTCGAGCGCTTCGTGATCTGCGGCGGCGGCGACGACCTCGCTCCCGCGGCGGACCGCGCCGCGCTCATCGGCCGCTGGACCAACGCCGCCCGCGAGCTGGTCGACGCGCCGGCGAACGTCGTCTCCCCGGCCGGCCTCGCGGAACGCGCGGCGGCGCTGCCGGGGCTGCGCACCGAGGTCATCGACGCCAGGCAGGCCGGGCTCGGCGCGCTGGCGGCCGTCGGCGGCAGCAGCCCGATTGACCCGGTGCTGATCGTCATGCGGCACGAGCCGCCCGGCGCGCCGGAGGCGCCCCGGCTCGCGCTGGTCGGGAAGTCGGTCACGTTCGACACGGGCGGCTACTTCCTCAAGCCGCAGTCCGACATCGTCCGCCAGAAGGCCGACATGGGCGGCGGCGCAGCCGTCGTGGGAGCGATGGGAGCCATCGCCGAGCTCGGGCTCCCGCTGTCGGTCACCGGCGTCCTGCCGGCCTGCGAGAACATGCTGAGCGGCACCGCGATCCGGCCGACCGACGTGATCACGACCGCCAAAGGC